>OY969615.1:0-2057500 GCA_963701615.1 uncultured Alphaproteobacteria bacterium
GGCTTCTGGCCGCGCCATTGCTCGGCGACGAACGGCACCTGCCAGCCATTGGCGCCGCGGACATAGGTGACGCGGTCGTAGAAGGTGTTCAATATCTCCTCGCTCGACATGTCGAGGGCGTGGAGCAGGGCGGTGACCGGGAGCTTGCGCTTGCGGTCGATGCGGACGTTGACGATGTCCTTGGCGTCGAACTCGAAGTCGAGCCACGAGCCGCGATAGGGGATGACGCGGGCGGCGAAGAGGTACTTGCCCGAGGCATGGGTCTTGCCGCGGTCATGGTCGAAGAGCACGCCCGGGCTGCGGTGCATCTGGCTGACGATCACGCGCTCGGTGCCGTTGACGATGAACGTGCCGTTCTTCGTCATCAGCGGCATGTCGCCCATATAGACGTCCTGCTCCTTGATATCGAGGACGGAGCGGGTTTCGGTATCGGGATCGACCTCGAACACGATCAGCCGCAAGGTGACGCGCATCGGCGCCGCATAGGTCATGCCGCGCTGGCGGCATTCGTCGGTGTCGTATTTGGGATCCTCGAGCTCGTAATGGACGAAATCGAGCTCGGCGGTGCCGGCGAAGTCGCGGATCGGGAAGACCGAGCGCAGGGTCTTTTCGAGGCCGGAGACATAGCCGTCCTGCGGGCGCGAGCGCAGGAACTGCTCGTAGCTCTCGCGCTGGACCTCGATCAGATTGGGCATTTCCGAGACTTCGTGGATGTTGCCGAAGATCTTGCGGATGCGCTTGGACGCGGTGAGCCGGTTGTCGGGGGCCGGAGCTGCTTTGGTCGCCATGGAGATGTTTTCGCCTTGTCTCTTGTTCCCCGGCGAAGGCCGGGGCCCAGATTCTTCTGCCGCACTGGACCCCGGCCTGCGCCGGGGAACAGTCGATGGAGCGCTCAAACGCAAAAAGCCGCGGATTCCCGCCTCGGGAATCGCAGCTTCAGCGTCTATGAAACCGCAGCCGATCAATGCGTGGACCCCGCTGCGCGACGGCGAGACCTGTTCCGAAAGGCTGTGGTGAGGGGCGCGATATAGGGTGGGGGAGGGGGAAGGTCAAGTCGACAGCCATCTGGAATTGAAGGGGTCCACTCTGGGCGCGCCACTCTCTTTTCGTCATTTGGCAAAGCCCTCGGGAAGCGGGCCGTCTTAGCCGTGTCCCGCGAGCTGGAAGAACGAAATCGTCCCGTCCTCGGCGCTGTAGGCGCAAAGGTCCGAGCCAAAGGACGTGCCGATGAAATCGCCGGCCAGGACCGCGCGCCAGCGCGACGCCCGGGACAGCCACGCACTTCCGAACTGGACATCGAGCCGCCGCATGCCGCCCGTGCCGTCCGTGCCGTACATTTCGGAAAATCCATTGCCTCGCTGGACGAACAACAGGCCGTCATGTCGCCCGTTAAGCTCGAACGATCCCGCCACGATAAAACGCCAGGTGTTGCGCCAGTTCGTGTGCAGCCTGAAACTCTGGAGCGACCCGTGCCCGTCCAGCGTCCTTTGGAAGTCGCCCTCGCCCCGCCCACTGTGGTAATAGAGCAGATCGTCAAACTTTCTGCCCTTGAAGTGGCCGCGCACCATGGAGTGCAGGTTCCGCGGCATGGCCAAATAACGAAGCTCGCGATTAAGCGCGGCGGATCCGTCGATCGAAAATAGCTCCGCGCGCGCGTTCACCTGCTCGCAGCACAGCAATTGGCGCCCCGGCTCATCCATGAATTTTACGGACAATATCCTCACCCAGCTCTTCGGCAATTCCGTATGCGTCCTGATCAGCCGAAGGTTACCGCGCGAATCATGCCCGTAAAACGCGCCTACGCCGGCGTTGATGTCATAGAAAAAAATGCCGCGCCTTCGTTGTTGAAAGGGCCGTGAACGACATGAGTCCAGCGGCGGTCGGCCCTGAACAGCCCGCCGACCCGCCGGGGCCCCCTCGGAACGACGGTTCCATCGTCCAGATGCCCCTCTCTGACATTGGCGAATACGCCTCCTACGCGAGCGTCCGCATCGAAACAGAAAAGATCGGTCGCGGCCTGGGTCGCCAGTTGCGGGTCGGCAAAATGTCCCGCGACGATATGGGTCCAGGTCTTGGGGAATGGACGCGTTACCCACTCATGGAGCGTGTAGGTGACCACCCGAACCTCCTGTCGTTAAAGAAAGACAGTGGAAAGACCGTCGAAAACAGGTCTTGGGCCCGGCAGGTCTTATGATTTCAACTCCGGCCGAAGGACAATCTATGCCTTTTGCAATCGAGCCGCCGGCGAGACTTGTCCGTTATGGATACCTGGAGCCTTGCGAGCGATTTCGCTTTCGGCAGATCGCCGCGGGGGTGAGGACCTTTTCCTCTATCTGCGCCGCGGCTGCGGCGTGCCGCCTCCCGCCCGGCTGTAGCCCGGGCCGCGCTTGCCGCCGCCGTCGCCGCCCGGCAGCCGGCGCAGGGTCGCCAGCGAGACGTGGGGCCAGGAGAGGCCGGCGAAGTTGAGCAGCACCATCTGGGTATATTGGAGCTGCAGGAAGGTGCCGCCGTCGGCCTCCTCGACCTCCTCGATCCAGAAGATCGAGGTCATCGCCGCGGCGTCGGCATTGGGGCCGTCCGTCCCGCCCTTGAGGAAGGCGGTGTTGGCGGTGCCGCCGCCCAGCACCGGCACCGGCTCGGTGGTGATGATGAGGTTCACCGTGTTGACGATGTTCTGGCCCTGGATCGCCGCCTCGAGCACCTTATGGGGGGCGTCGACCATCTCCTGGGTGATGCCCTGGATCAGCTCCGGGGGCGAGCGGAACGTGGTCGGGATCGACAGATCGGCTTCGGGGAAGTCGATCGGCTGGTCGGGCTCGCCGATCGGGAAGGGCTTGATGTTGATGTCGGCGAATTCGGGCGCGCGCGGCTCCGACGAAGCCGTGCCCTGGGCAACCACGGTCGTGCCGTGCGGGATCGAGCCCATCCGCACCACCGTCTCCGGCACCTGCGGGTTGGTCGTCGCGGGCACCGTCAGCCACACCCCCGGCTCGATGTGGAGGCCGTTGCCGTGATTGTCGCTGACCTGCTGCAGGTAATGGAGGCCGAACATGATCAGGTCCTCCTGCAGCAGCCCGCGATTGGGGATCTGGCCGCCGATGGCGGTGAATTCGAGCGTCTCCACCGTCAGGTTCAATTCGAGGAAATGATCCTGCCTGGTGCTGGGGTCGTGGAACGGCCGCCAGATGGTGTTGAAGCCGGTCCCCTCCCACTTGCCGGGAAGCTGCGACAGCGGGCCGAGCGAGCCCTGGGCAGCCAGGCGCTTCGGCGCGTCGATCTCGACGAGGTTCGACAGCGGCCGGAATGAGAAATCGGGCTTCAGGTCCATGATCTTGTCCCCCCGATTGCGGAAGTTGCGCGCCGCGAGGGGCCGAGTCAACGTCTCTCCTGGCGGCGGCCGCGGCTCGCCTCGCCGCTGTCCGCCACCAGCCCGACGCAGAGTCTGCGCCGGGCCGAGCCCATAGTGCCGCGAAATTCGTTGCTCCCCTGATATGAAACGGAACCTCACGCATCGCCCCGCGATTGCCGCGCTGTTCGCGGCCGTCGCTTTCTCCACCGCGCCCGTATTCGCGCAGGACGCGCCGGCCGCCGCGCCGCCGCCGCCGATCGTCGACGTCACCCCGCCACCGATCGTGACCACCCCGCCGCCGGCGCCGGTCACCGCCGCACCGCCGCCGGTCCTCCGCCCGGCCCCGGTCATCGTCCGCACCGCGCCGCCGCCGGCCGCTGCGGAGCGGCCCGCCGCGCGCACCGCCCGCGCGACTCCGCCGCGCGCCGCCGCCAGGCCGCGCGTCCAGGCGCCGGTGCGCCGCGCCGCGCCCGCCCCCGCCCCCGCGCCGGTGGTTGAGGCCGCCCCGGCTCCGGCCGCCGTCGCTCCCGCGCCGATCGCCGCGGCCCCGGCTGCGCCGCCGCCCGCGCTCGTCCCGGTCGAGCCCGCTCCAGTCGAAACCGGGACGGCCGGCGGCTCGATCCTGCCGTGGATTCTCGCCGGCGCCGCCCTGCTGATCGCCGCGTTCGGCCTCCTCGCCTGGCGCCGCCGCCGCGCCACGGCCGACGAATATTATGAGGAGGAGGTCGATTACGAGGAGCCGGTCGCCGTCGCCGCGGCCGAGCCGAGCTTCGCCCGGCCCGACCCGGTCGTGCCCGCCGCCGCGCCCGCCGCGGCCGCCGCGCTCCATGCCGACGAGGTCGAGGTCGGCGAGCCCGCCCAGGCCGATGTCGACGCGCTGGCCGCCACCTCCGAGCCGGTCGCCGGCCGGCCATGGCTCGAATTCCTGATGCGGCCGGTCCGCGCCGGTACCAGCCGCGACGACGCCATCGTCCAGTTCGAGCTCACCGTCGGCAATACCGGCTCGGTCGAGGCGAGGGACGTCAGGATCTCGACCTGGATGGTCGCCGCCGGCCAAGGCAGCGACACGGAGCGGATGCTGATCGAGCCGCCGGCCGACGCCAGCGTCTCCGAAGTCGACATCGCCGCCGGCGACGGCGCCCGGGTCGAAGGCGAGATCGCCCTGTCCAAGGCCGGCCTCGGCGACGAGACGGTGCTGCCGGTGGTCGTGGCCGACGCCCGCTATCGCCTGCCCGACGGCAGCGAGGGCCGCACCCACGCCTCGTTCGCGATCGGGCTGCCCGACGGCGACGATCTCGTGCCGTTCCAGCTCGACCGCGCCTCGGGCCTGATCGAGAATGTCGAGGCCCGCCTCCACGGCGAGCCCGAACGGGTCTAGGGCAACAGGGCCCAAGGAAAGGGCGGCCCCGCGCGGGGGCCGCCCTTTTTTATGTAGCCTCGGGCAACCCGTCATCCCGGCCAAGGCCGGGATCCATGAACACGGGAGTCGGCGGCTATCCGCGGACTTTTCGGTTCATGGATCCTGAAACGAGTTCAGGAAGACGTCCGCGCGCGCCGTGCGGCGCTGCGGGTCACTTCAGCTCGACGGTGCCGCCGGCTTCCTCGATCTTCTTCTTGATCTCCTCGGCCTCGGCCTTGTTGACGCCTTCCTTGATCGCCTTGGGCGCGCCCTCGACCAGCGCCTTGGCCTCGCCGAGGCCGAGCTGGGTGATGGCGCGGACTTCCTTGATCACGTTGATCTTCTTGCCGCCGTCCGAGGTCAGGATGACGTCGAACTCGGTCTGCTCCTCGACGGCTTCGGCGGGGGCGGCGGCGGCGGGGCCGGCGGCGACCGCGGCGGCGGCCGAGACGCCCCATTTTTCTTCCAGCGCCTTGGCGAGGTCGGCGGCTTCGAGGACGGTCAGCTCGCTGAGCTTCTCGACGAGGGTGTTGATGTCTGCCATTTTAACTCTCCGTTCGGTTGTTTCGTGTCCCCGCGAAGGCGGGGACCCAGTTTCTGGGCTCCTGCCTTCGCAGGAGCGCAAAAGGGTAAGTCAGGCGGCTTCCTTCGCCGCATAGGCGCCGATGACGCGGGCGAGGCTGGCGCCGGGCTCGCTGATCGTCCGCGCGATCTTGGTCGCCGGGGCCTGGATCAGGCCGACGATGCGGGCGCGCAGCTCGTCCAGCGACGGCAGGGCGGCCAGCGCCTTCACCCCTTCGGCGTCGAGCAAGGTCGCGCCCATCGCCCCGCCGACGATCTCGAGGCGATCGTTGGTCTTGGCGAAGTCGACCGCGGCCTTGGCCGCCGCCACCGGATCGGACGAGGTGGCGAGCGCGGTCGGCCCGGTCATCAGGTCGCTCAACGGCGCATAGCGCGTGCCCTCGAGCGCGATCAGGGTGAGCGTGTTCTTGGTGACCTTATAGGCCGCCCCGGCCGCGCGCATCCGGTTGCGCAGGTCGGTCGACTGCGCCACGCTGAGGCCGAGATTGCGGGTGACGACCACCACATTGGTGTCGGTGAACGTCCGCTTCAGGCCCGCGACCGTCTCTCTCTTCTGAGCGCGATCCATGCTTGTTCCTTCACTTCACGTGCCGCACGGCGGACCATCCGCCGGGCGGTGCCTGTGTCCGAAGGGGAGGGGTTCGCGCCGAAAGTCCGACGATCCGCGCCGCGTTGCACGCCGGCGCGTTGAAGCTCTTCCCCGTCTAGGCTGGAAATTAAGCCCTGGACGATCCAGGGCACCAACTGTCTCGGACGGAACGCCCGCCGGCCGAAGCCGGGAGCGAAGGCGCGCATCTAGAGCCTTGGCCGCCAAAGTCAAGCCATGCCGGGACCCTTCCGCACCCCGTCATCGCGAGCGGCGGCGAAGCAATTCAGTCGGCGCTCGGCGTGAGCTGGCCGCGGATCGCGCCGTCGGGATGTTCGGCGGTGTGGACGTTGATGTAGAAATTGCCGGGATTGGCCTGGATGTCGTCGGCGAGCGTATCGCCGACATGGTCGCAATCGTCCTCGTCCTGGTCCTCGCCGTCGGGCACGTCGAGATTGACCACCGGCGGGCCGTTCTCGCCGGCGGCGCCGCGGTGGATATGGGCGGCGGTGGCCGGCGTGATGCCGCTCACCTCGAGGTCGACGCAGACCTCGTTCAGCGTGCCGTCGACCCGCACCGTGGCGGTGCCCGCGCCGTCGGGATCGCCGGGCGGGACTTCGGCGGCGCCGGTGAGCGCCGCGCGGAACTGGGAGGCGTAGGCCGTGCCGGTCGTCCCGGCGCCGGCGAGGATCAGCACGCCGCTAAGCGCCGCAAGCACGCGGCGGCCGGATTGGTTCTTCAGCATGACTATTTCCTTTCCTCGACGCGAAGCTCGCGCCGGGCGAAGGCGCGGCGCGGTCGGAAGGGGAAGGCACCTGCCGCCGCTTTGTTCCAGCCTTTACGGCAGACCGCTTCGATCCATCGGCGGGCGGTGCTTAGGGGGAGGGCGCCTGGTCGACCGGCCGGACGCTGACGTCGACCCGCATCCGGCGGGTGACGCCGGTGGCCGGGTCGGCGTGGGGGAAGACGATCGTGCTCGGCGCGCCATCGGCGTCGAGGGTGACGGTCGAGGCGTCGACATGGAGGCCCTCGGGCGTCCAGGACGCGATTTCGGAGGCGAGGCTGACGCGTCCGCCGGCCTCGGGCGTGGCGACCATCCGCATGCTGTAGCGCGGGTTAGCGACCATGAAGGTCGCCGCCCGGCCGGCCTCGACCGTCAGCCGCGGCCGGGTCGGCGCCGCGTCGCCGTCGCGCATGACCAGCTGAACGTCATAATGGGTCGGCGCCGCTGCCGCGGGCGTTGCCGCGCCGAGCGGCGCCGCGGCGAGACCGGCGGCGGTGGCCAGCGCGAGCAATTTTGTCGGTGTCATGATTGCCTCCCCTTCCAATCAAGCTGCGGAAGAATCTGGCAGAATCGCGAATCGGCGGCAAGCGAAACCTGGCCGGGCCGGTCCGGCATGGTCGCGGAGGGCGCCGGTCAGCGCGCCTTCGCGGCCTTGGGCGGGCGTTTCCTGGCGCCGCCGCCGGCCGCCTGGGCGGCGCGCAGGGCGGCGAGGCGCTCGGCGACCTGGTCGTCCTTGCGCAGCGCGTCGACCTCGCTGAGCTTGGCCGCCTCCCCGGCGTCCATCAGCCCGACGGCCGCGCCCGCGGCATTCATCGCCCGCTCGAACGCCGCCTCGGCGCGCGCCACCTTGTGCTCGGTGCGGTCGATTGGGGTCGGCCGGGTGGCGGCGCCGGTGCACGACGTCCCGCGCTGCGCGGCCTGGAAGGCGGCGAGCTCCTTTTCCATCTGCGCCTTGCGGATCTTGAGCGCGGCCAGGCACTCGGCCAGCCGGCCTTCCTCCTCGGCGGCCTCGGCCTGCACCTTCTTCAGCTGGTCGGCCTGCGCCTCATAGTCGATCTGCCGGGCGACCGCGGTCTGGGCGAGGTCCTCGCGGCCCTTGCTCATCGCGAAGCGTGCCTGCTCGCTCAAGGTCGCCAGCCGCTCGCGCGTGATCTGGTGCTGGCGCGCGGCGTGAAGGCGGCGGGTCTTGGCGGCCTCGCGCTCGGCGAGGATGTCGTCGGCCGCGCGGTCGACTTGGCGGATCGCCTCGCGCATCAGGCTGGTGCCGCTCACGCGCTCCAGCGCCTCGGCGGCGCTCTCGACGCCGGTCGAAAGCACGCGCTGGACCCGTACGAAGATCGATTCTGTCATATTTCCCTCTCTACGCCTGCAGGCCGCCCGCCACCAAAGCCGGGCCCGGCCCCGTTCCTAGCCGCCGCGGCTTAAGAGCCCGTAAATCCCGCGGCATCGGGGAAAGCGCCTCCGGCCGGCGCTTCGGTTGCTTTGTCCGGCGGCGGCCGGACGCCGCGTGCGCGTTGCCCGCCCGGCACGTGGCCTGTCGATCGACCTTCTGAATAAAAAACAGAGAAAATCCGTAACGAGTTACCGATTACTGCCACCCTTGAAAATAATAAGGTTTCGTCTAAGATCAGATTGTCCGCACCCCAAGTGTTCAGTCCGACGTGTAGGTAGTCGCGTTCGACGTTTGTTTTGAGCGTAGGGGGGAATGCAAATGAGCAGCGAATACGAACTGTTCGGCGCGACAAGATGCGATGCGGTCCTGCCGACCAGCCTGGTGACGGAGGAGCAGACCTTCGGCCAGTTCATCACCCTGGCGGCGAGCCTGGGCGGCGCGACCCGCTTCCTCAGCCTTCGCGACGCGCCGGGCAACGACGCCAATCCGGCTGTGGTTCGCCTGGGGAGCGATCAGGTTTCCCTCTACACGATGGTGCAGCCCGAACCGGAGAAGCACGTCGTCAATCTGGTCGCGGCACTCGACGAGGCCGAGCTGAACCGGCTGCTGGTCGAGCGCGAGCTCAAGACGTCGCAGGGAATGTGGCAGATCCGGATCGGGCCGGCCCAGGTCGCCGCCTTGCTCAACGGGCAAGCCGCGCCGGTGCTCGCCGAAACCGACGAGGGCATCCGCACGGTGACGGTGGAGCCGCCCCCTCGCGCCGCCGAGCTTCCCGCCACCAGCCGGAACGAGATCGACCTCGCCGACTTCCTCGTGAACCCGGTGATTCCGGGCATTGGCGGCCTTCCCTACCGGGTCGAGCTCTCGCCGCAAATGGTGGCCGACCTTCGCAATTGGGGCACCTCGCGCTTCGGCGTCGGCGAAACCAGCATCGAGCTTGTCGTGTCCGACGCCAGGCCGAGCGCCTGGGAGACGGGCCAGCCCGGCGGCGGCTATGCCGGCCCCGGGCTGGGCGCGTACGGCGATTACGGGCCGCGCGTCGCGCTGTTCCTGCCGTGGAAGCAGAGGTGGGAGCTGCTGGGCTATTCGCGCGGCCTGCTGCTGCACAGCCTGTCGCTGGCGCCGCAGGAGGAGACCACGATCGAGCTGTTCACCTGGGACCGCCGCAAGCGAAGCCTCGAGCAGGAAAGCGAAGCCGAGACCGAGGAGACGTTCGAGCGCGCGGACATCACCAAGGATAGCGCGGATGTCGTGCAGGAGCTGACCAACTCGAACGAGTTCCAGATCCAGGCGGATGCGCGCGTCCGCATCACCTATCCGGTGGTCAATGCCGAGATCGGCGGGCAGCTGAGCAACATGCAGAAGGTCGCCCGCATCTCGAAGCAGACGTCGCAGCATCTCGCCGAAAGCACCACCAAGGCCGCCACGCGGGTGAAGACGCGGCGCAAGACCAGGATCACCGAATCCGCCGAGTTCGGGCGCGAGGAGCGGGTCACCCGCAAGGTCAGGAACCCGAACATGTGCCACGCGCTGAACCTCGATTATTTCGAGATCGTCGCCAACTACACCATCACCGTCCAGTTCGCGGAAGAGGACGCCGCGCTCTGCGTGCTGGTCGACATGCCGGGCGACATCGTCAGGATTCCCCTGGATGCGCCGCTGACCTGCCGCATCCACGAGCAGGCGCTGCGGGCGGCGCTGCTCGACCGCAACCTCGCCGCCGGCTTCGACGCCGCGCGCTTCCTCGCCGCGCGCGACGAGGCGAAGAAGCTCCTCTGCGACAAGGTGCGTTGCCCGGTCGAGCCGGCCCCGTCGGCCCCCGTTCCGGGCACGGTCTCGACCGCTCCCCCCGCGCCGCCGGTGGTGCCGGCGGAGGTGAGCGCCGGTTACGCCGAGCTTCGGCGCATCGTCGGGCGGTTGCGCGATGCCCGGCCGGGGAGCCTGATGTTTGCCCTGAAGAACGGTCCTCCTTCGTCCGCGCCTCGGCCGTCCCTCAACGAGTTTCGCAGCTGGCTTTACTGGTCGCTGTTCACCCGCCTGCTGCCCAGCCTGTCGGACGCGCTGGAGAGCGCGCTCGCCGCGCCACTCCAGGATGGAGCCGCCCCCATCGCGCGCAGCCTGCCGGCGGCGGGGGCGCTGCACCATCCGCGAAACCTCAACGAAGACCCGCCGCACAGGGAAGACTTCGATGTGATCGTCAGGGTAGCCCTGCGGGATACGCCCTGGACAGCGGGCAATTGGTGGTGGGGCAGGCTCCGGGAGGCCGGCGCGCTTTTTCCGCATGACCTGGGCTTGCCGGCAGCGCTGGAGGATTTCGCGAAGGCTTGGCTGAGCTGGCAGGCGGAGCGGCAGGCGGGCTCGCTCGAGCCGGCAGGCGAGCCGCCGGTGACGCAGCAGCAGCTCCAGCAGCAGCGCATGGACATGGACAACGACCGGCTGGAATATGCCTTTCCGCTGAAGGAAACGGCCGAAGCCCAGGAGCGGCTGAACGCGTTGACCGGCCATCTCGACAGGCACCACAGCTATTACCGTTATGCGATCCTGCAGGCGATGCCGCTGGGCGACCAGATGCAGATGCTGGCGTCCGAGAATGCGCCGCTGGAGCTGTGCGAGCCGCGCGTGATCGGCATGATTCCCGGTTCACCCGGCGCGCCCGACCGGCTCGCGGTGCCGCTCAACCTGTCGCTGCTCGAGGCGGGCGAATTGCGGCAGGAGTGGCGCGAGCTGAAGCGCTTCGCGGACGATATCCTGGACGATCTCAGCGCGACCGAAGTCGGCGAGCGGCGCATCGACCTGCCCACGCCCGGCATCGCGCTGGAAACGCGGCTCGGGAGCTGCGACGCCTGCGAGCCGTTCATCGCCCGGTCGCGCGAGATCGATCTCGCGCAACGGCGCGAGCAGGTGCGCGCAGCCGAGGCGGCGACAGACCTCCAGCAGCTCGAGGCGCGGCGCTACGCGGCCCGCCTCGACGGCACCGAGCCGCGGCTCGACGATCCCCGTACGTCCGACGAGGGCGTCAGGCTTCGCCTCGACCCGGTAAGGGTGGTCGTCGAACAGCCGCCGCGGCCATGACCGCGAGCGCCGCCGAGGCGCGCGCTCCCTTTACCGACGGCGCGCGGGAGCGCTTCGTCGATCGGCCGCGCGACCAGGCGCTGCGCGGCGCGCAGGCGCCACCGCGGGCGCCGGCCGGGCCGCTGCGCCCGCGCTTCCCGGTGGTGATCGTGCCGGGGATCATGGGTACGCGGCTGCTCGGCATCGATCCGGCCGGCCGCGTCCGGGCGGTGTGGGATCCCCCGATGCTCCCCGAGCAGACGCTGCTGGCCGATATGAGCCGTCCGCTATACGCCGCGCCCACCGCGGGCGTGATAGTGGATCTGGCGCGTTGGCTGGCGGCCCGTCACCCGCTCGTCCCGATCGTCCGCCACCTCGCTCCCGCAATCGCCCCGGTCGACGTCAGCGACGTCCGTTACGGCGCCACTTTCGCGTTCGGATATGGCGGCCATCTGGCCCGGGCGCTCGTCCGCGACGGCCATCCCGTCTGGGCGGCGGGCTATGACTGGCGGCAATGCAATCGTCGCTCCGCCGAAGGCCCTCTCACCGTGGTCGTGGACGAAGCGCTGCGCGAGTCGGGCGCGCAGCAGGTCATCCTCGTCGGGCACAGCATGGGGGGGCTGGTGAGCCGGTGGTTCGCGCAGGCCAATCCCAGCAAGGTCCGCGGCCTGATCCTGCTGGCCAGCCCGAACCACGGCGCGCCGCAAGCCTATCGGCAGCTCAAGCTGGGGTTCGCGACCTCGCTTCCGAACGTTCCGAGGGAGCGCATTCTCGACATCCTGTTCAGCGGAGTCCCCCGGCCGACCGGGTCGCCATGCTGCGGCGGTTTCCGTCCGTCTATCAGCTGCTCCCGACCGCCGCCTTTTGCCGCAACCATCCCGACTGGCTCCGCTTCGCCGCAGCGGACGGCAGTCCGCTGGCCGACGCCGGCGATCCGATCGCCCTGTACCGTCATCCCTTCCTCGGTTTTCCCGACCTGCCGGCCGGCGTCGTCGCGCGCAACCTCGACCTTCGCAACGCCTTCGACGCCGGGCTCGGCACGTTCATGCCGCCCAATACCGACGTCCTCTACGGCGTGGATGAAACGACCGAATGCAATTATTTCTTCCCGCCCCAGCGCAGGACCGCGCCCCCGACGATGGCGCCGCCCAGACCCGGCCGCGAGCCGGTCCTCGCCCCGGTGCCCGGATCTTCGCAACTGCATGTCCGCGTCGCCACCGGCAATGACGGCGACGGCACGGTGCCGGCGCGGAGCGGCAGCGCCGAAGACGCCGTGGTCCGATCCCGTCGCCCGTTCAGCCGCCGGGCTCATGCGGTCTTCCCGGATTATCCCGACGTCATCGACACGGTCTGCGCCATCGTCCGCGACCATGTTGCCGCCGCCGCGCGGGCGGCGCGGCCCTGAGCGGCGGCCGGACAGGAAAAGGGCCGGAAGCTTTCGCCCCGGCCCTCTTGTCCAGCCCGTCGCCGTGCGCTCAGACCGAAGCGACTTCCGCGACGTCGAGCTTCAGCCCCGGCCCCATCGACGAGCTCAAGGCGGCCTTCTTGACATATTTGCCCTTCGCGCCCGACGGCTTGGCCTTGACGATCGCCTCGACGAAGGCGTCGAAATTGCGCCGGAGGTCGGCCTCGGTGAAGCTCGCCTTGCCGATGCCGGAATGGATGATGCCGGCTTTCTCGACGCGGAACTCGACCTGGCCGCCCTTGGCCGCCTTGACCGCCTCGGCGACGTTGGGCGTGACCGTGCCCAATTTGGGGTTGGGCATCAGCCCCTTGGGGCCCAATACCTTGCCCAGCCGGCCGACGATGCCCATCATGTCGGGGGTGGCGATCACCCGGTCGAAGTCGATCGTGCCGCCCTGGATGGTCTCCATCAAATCCTCGGCCCCGACCACGTCGGCGCCGGCCTTCTTCGCTTCCTCGGCCTTGTCGCCCTTGGCGAAGACGGCGACGCGCACGTCCTTGCCGGTGCCGGCGGGCAGGGTCACCACGCCGCGCACCATCTGGTCGGCATGCCTCGGGTCGACGCCCAGGTTCAGCGCGATTTCGATCGTCTCGTCGAACTTGGCGGTGGCGTGGGCCTTGGCCGTCCTGATCGCCTCGTCGACGCCGTAGAGCTTGGTCCGGTCGAGCGCCTCGCTGAGCTTCTTCGCCTTCTTGGTCTGCCTGGCCATGATCAGTTCCCCACCACTTCGAGGCCCATCGCGCGGGCGCTGCCTTCGATGATCCGCGCCGCGGCCTCGATGTCGTTGGCGTTCAAGTCCTTCATCTTGGCTTCGGCGATCTCGCGCAGCTGGGCGCGGGTGACGCGGCCGGCGGTCTGCTTGCCGGGCTCGGTCGCGCCTTTCTGCAGCCTGGCCGCCTTCTTCAGGAAGTAGCTCGCCGGCGGCGTCTTGGTCTCGAAGCTGAAGCTGCGGTCGGCATAGACGGTGATGACGGTGGGGATGGGCATGCCCTTCTCCATCTCGGCCGTGGCGGCGTTGAACGATTTGCAGAAGTCCATGATGTTGACGCCGCGCTGGCCCAAAGCGGGCCCGATCGGCGGCGACGGATTGGCGGCGCCCGCGGGCACCTGGAGCTTGATATAGCCCGTGATCTTCTTTGCCATGTGTCACTCTCTTTCAAGTCGAGCGGTCCAGACGACCCGCGCAAGGCGTGTCTCCCGCTAAATTCCAAGGCTGTAGCGCTGGAAGCGCGGGCCTTTAGCGCAACCGGCCGCCCAAGGCAAATCGCATGGCGAAGACGATAATCCCGTCATTCCAGCGAAAGCTGGAATCCCGCTTCCTCCCTGCTCGACCGCTGGGAAGGCAGGAGATTCCAGCTTCCGCTGGAATGACGGTTTCGGCCCCTGCAATGTCGGAATTCGCTGGGAACAGAGCGGCTGGGGCCGGGGACAGCACGTGACTGCCCCATTTCCTCGTTCGCCCCCGAATAATCCTCCCCTGCATTTGCAGGGGAGGGCGACCATGCGCAGCATGGTGGAGGGGCTAGGCGGCGGCCAGCATCTCCGCCTCGGCGTCATTGTCGCCCGCCATGGCCTTCCTGTCCGCCGCGGCTTCAGCGGAAGCCGGGGCGAAGGCCGGGTTGGGAACGATCCAGCGCAGCAGCGCGACCGCCACGCCGGCGGCGAAATAGCCGCCGATCACCGCGACCGGGTTCCACAGCAAGGCCACGGACAGGGCGATCCTGAGCCAGGTCGGGTTGAACCCGAGATCCTCGCCCAGCGCCTGGCAGACGCCGAACAGCGTATCGTCGCGGCCGAGGGCGGAGGGCCGGGGCTCTTGCATCGCGGAATCGTGCATCGAATGGTTCCTTCTGGCGAACGGGCCGCCGGGCCCGCCTGATGCACGAACCTCAGCACGAACCATGCCAAAAGAAGAAGATCGCGCTTTTCCAGCGTGTTGGGCGGAAAGCCACCGCAATCCGCGCCGGCGCGGCGACGACTTTCCCCCAAGTGTTGGGAAAACGCGCCAATCCTCCCCTGCGTTCGCAGGGGAGGGAAACCAGCCGCAGCTTTGGCGAAGGCTGGTGGAGGGGCCTGGCGGCCTTTTGGCTAGCTGTAATGCTGCCCGAACGAATGTCCGCAACGGCAGTCGCCCGTGCCGTCGTCCGAATAGCCGCCGCAACCGCAGACGATGCAATTGCCATAGCCCGCCCGTTCGTCCCGGGTGGTCGAAAGGCACGGCGCGGGCCGGGATTCCGCCTCGGCGTCCGACATCGTCAAATCCGAGCTAAGCAGAGTCATGGATCGGCTCCCTTTTCCGACAAATCGAACAGGCGGAAAATAACCTGGAGGCAAGAATAGACAAGCGATTTTCAGCGCAGCGGCGGCCTGATGACAATAATGGATCAGCGGCCCGGCTCACCGGCAACGCCGAGCGCCTCGGCAACTTCCCTCAGTCTCCGGTCCCGCGTCCACAGTCGCGCGTCCGGCGTCAACAGGGTGGAGGCAAGGAGGTGGGCGTCGACCCAGCCGAGACCGAGGCTGAACAGCGCCCGCCGTTCGACCAAATCGAACACCTCCTCATCATCGGCCTTCTCGGCTTGCGGCAGGCGCGTGAGTAAGCCCAACACCGTGGCGCGATTCCCGAGACTGCCCATGGCGACCTCGCCGGTCACGAAGGGGTGGCCTAGGATGCTTCCGACGATCAGCGCCCGCTCCAGGTCCGGATCGCCGCGGCGCAGATGATCGATCCAGATGCCGCTGTCGACGAGCAAGTCGGTCACGCGGCCCGGCGCCTCCGTCCGGCCGAGGCGTCCGGATCGCTGCCGCCGAGGCGGGCGAGGCGGACCGCCGCCTCGCGCTCGATCAGCGCCTTGAGCGCCTCGCGGACGAGCGCCGATTTCTCCTTGAGGCCGGTATAGGCCTGGGCGGTCGCGACGAGATCGTCGTCGAGGGCGAGGGTCGTGCGCATGGTCGTTCCTCCGGATTGATAGGCACGAGATGTAGCATCAAATGATGCGAATGTCGATGCTGAGCAAGAAGACCGGAGCTCCCGCCCCCGGCCCCTGCTCGGTCCGGCCCGCGCTGGAAACCCAATCCATCATCCCGGCGGAGGCCCGGGTCGAGACTGACTCTTATCCTGGATCCCGGCTTCACCAGAGGGAAGTTTATCCTGAGCGACGTCGCAGGCGGTGTCGAAGGGCCGGGATGACGGCCCGTGGGGCCTTCATTTGACCCGCTCGACCTGCTCGAACTCGAGCTCCACCGGCGTCGCCCGGCCGAAGATCGAAACGCCGACCTTGACCCGGCCGCGGTCGAAATCGAGCTCCTCGACGATGCCGTTGAAGCTCGCGAACGGGCCGTCGAGGACCTTGACGTTGTCGCCGATCTCATAGTCGACGCTGATCTTGGTCTTGGGCGCGGCCGCCGCCGCCTCGTCCTTGGTGTTGAGGATGCGGGCGGCCTCGGCGTCGGAGATCGGCTGCGGCTTGCCCGACGACCCGAGGAAGCCGGTGACCTTCGGCGTGTTCTTGACGAGGTGGTAGACGTCGTCGTTCATCTGCAGCTTGGCCAGCACATAGCCGGGGAAGAACTTGCGGTCGGAGGTGACCTTCTTGCCGCGGCGGACCTCGGTCACCTTCTCGGTCGGGACGTCAACCGATTCGACCAAAGGGAGGAGGCCAAGGCGCGTCGCCTCGGCCATGATCGCGTCGCGGACCTTGTTCTCGAAGCCCGAATAAGCGTGGATGATGTACCAGCGGGACATGCTTTGCGTTTGCCTCTGAAGCTCTCTCGTGTCGCTCATAGCAGCTTTAGCTCAACAGGCCGAGCAGGGCCTGGACGATCGAGCTGAACGCCGAATCGACCCCGAAGAAGAACAAGGCGAGCAGGCTCGTCATGATCACCACCATCAGGCCGGTCATCAGCGTCTCGCGCCGGCTCGGCCACACGATCTTGGCCGATTCGGCGCGGACCTGCCGCAGGAATTCGCCGGGATTGACTCTCGCCACGTTCGCTTGCCTTCTTCCAAAATCCTACATCGTCGCGGGGCCCGGTCCGGTCCGCGCCGGGCGGGGCCGCCTTGTCCAACATGCGCCTCCGGCGCCGGAATTCAACTCGCCCGCCCCGACAAATCCCGCCCCGGCGCAACCTTCTTTCGGCGGACGCACCGGAGGATGGCAGGAGTGGAGGGATTCGAACCCACGACCCTCGGTTTTGGAGACCGATGCTCTAACCGGACTGAGCTACACTCCTAGAGCCGGAGAGCCGGGTCCTTAGCCGGGGGTATTTGGGAGTGCAAGGCTTTGCTTGCGCTGCGGCCCGGGCCTGCATTGCAGCCGGGGCGCTCAGGCGGCGGCGAGCTTGCGATTCTGGCCGAGCATCGACTTGACCGTGGTCCCGGTGACCGGCCGGGAGAAGATATAGCCCTGGATCTTGTCGCAGCCGAGCGCGCGGACCAGCCGCAGCTGCTCCTCGGTCGAGACGCCTTCGGCGACCGTCTTCATGCCGAGGCTGCCGGCCAGCGCCACCACCGCGCGAATGATGGCGGTGCTCTCCGGGTCCTGTGCGCAGATCGACTGGACGAAGCTGCGGTCGATCTTGAGCGTGTCGAAGTCGGCGCGCCGCAAATAGCCCAGCGACGAATAGCCGGTGCCGAAATCGTCCATGGCGAGCTTCACGCCCAGGCTCTGGATCTGGTGGAGGATCTTCTGGGTCGCGTTGGTCAGCTCCAGGAACACCGTCTCGGTCACTTCGAGCTCGAGCCGCTCCGGCTCCAGCCCGGCCTGGGTCAGCGCCGAGACCAGGGTGACGATGAAGCCCGGGTCGCGGAGCTGGCGCGGCGACACGTTGACCGCGATCGAAATGTCGCTCGGCCAGGTCGCCGCCTCGCGGCAGGCGGTCCTCAGCACCCATTCGCCGATCCGGCCGAGCATGCCGGTCTCCTCGGCGATCGGGATGAACTTGGTCGGCGGGATCTGCCCGAGCTCGGGATTGTTCCAGCGCAGCAGCGCCTCGAAGCTCTGGATCTGCGACGTCTTGGCGTCGACCAGCGGCTGGTAGGCGAGGGTGAACTCGCCGCCGTCCATCGCGCCGTGGAGCGCCAGCTCGATCTTCCTGCGCTCCTCCGCCCGGGCGTGCAGCGCCGGCTCGTAGAAGCGGATGTCGTTGCCGCTGCCTTCCTTGGCGCGATAGAGCGCGAGGTCGGCGTTGCGGATCATCTCCTCGACCGTATCGCCGTCGCGCGGGCCGATGGCGACGCCGATGCTGGCGCCGACGAACAGCCGCTGCTCGCGATAGAGGAACGGTCCCTGCAGCGCGCCGACCAGCGCCAGGCAGAGCTGCTCCAGCTCCTCGCGGCTTTCGACCGAGGGCACGACGATGGCGAATTCGTCGCCGCCCAGCCGGCCGGCGGTCATCTCGTCGGAAATCACCGTCTCGAAGCAGCGTGAGACCTGCTGGAGCAAATGGTCGCCGGCGACGTGGCCGAGCGAGTCGTTGATCGTCTTGAACCGGTCGAGATCGACCAGCAGGATCGCGCATTCCTCGCCGCGCGCCCGCACCGCGTCGAGCGCGGCGCCGAGATTGTCGAGCAGCTGGAGCCGGTTGGGAAGCCCGGTCAGGGCGTCGTGCCGGGCCATGTGCGCGATCCGGTCGGCCGCCTGGCGGGCGCCGGTGACGTCGGAGCCGACCCCGTGATAGCCGACGAAGCGCCCCTGCTTGTTGAACGTGGGACGCGCCGACAATTCGATCGACTTGACGGCGTCGCCGACCGGGAAGGCGATCACCAGCTCGGTGAAGGCCTCCCGTCGCGCCACCTTGGCCTCGGCCGCGGCGAGCGTTCGCCGGCCGCCCTGGTCGGTGCGCGGCACCGCCCGGAGGAGGTCGAGGAAGGACATGCCTTCGAGCTCGTCCATGTTGCGGCCGATCGCCCGGGCGAACCGCGCCGAGACGTTGTTGAACGACAGCTGCGCGTTGGTCTGCCACAGCCAGTCGGCATCCGAGCTTTCATATTCGCGCAGCAGCAGGCTGACCGTCTCCTCGCGCTCCGACAGCGCGATATCGAGGCATTTGCGCTGCATGAAGGCGCGGCCGTTCGACACCACCATGGCGAGCATGGCGAAGGTGTAGATCGGGCCGATCGCGGTGATGATCCAGGAATCGGCGGTCGCCAGCATGCGGGTCGCGGCGACCCCCATGATGACCACATAGGCGGCCGCCGCGGCGGGAATGGCCGAAAGGATGAAGGCGGCGCCGGCCATCATCGTCGCGGCGATGACGCACAGCGCCAGCTGCTGGCCATGATTGGCATATTCGAAGAAGACCCGCGCCGGGAAGCACCAGACGAGGGCGAAGAAGACGCTGTGATAGGCGGCGCGGTTGATCGTTATCCGCGGCAGCGAGTGGATTTCGCGGTCGCGCAGCCGGGCCTTGTGGCGCGAGACGAAGGACAGCAGCAGCGCCAGGCTCAGCAGCCAGGCCGCCGCCGTCGTGCGCGGCGCCTGGTCGCCGAGCATGTAGATGATCAGCAGCGCGTTGACCGTCTGGCCCCAGGCGGCGATCTCAAGCGCCCGGCCCATTTCCTTGAGCTGGGCCGCGCGCACCCGTCCCCAGCCCCTGCTTCCAGGGGGTGCGGCGCGGTTGAAGACGACGCGCCAGTCGAGCTTGGGCAGGGACTTGTCGGTCATGGCACTCCCGGGTGGGGCCATAGCCGAGAAGCGTTAGGGAAGCGTTATCTCTGACCGCTCAGGCGGCGATGTCGTAGGTCGGGATTTCGCCCGAAAGATAGAGGTTGCGGGCCTTGGCGCGGGACAGCTTGCCCGAGCTGGTGCGCGGCAGCGAGCGCGGCGGCACGAGCTCGATCACGCAGTTGATGCCGGTGATCGCCCGGACGCGCTCGCGGATGACGTCGCGCAGCCGCCCGCGCTCGCCGTCGTCGGAGGTCCGGCACTGGACCAGCACCGCCGGCGTCTCCTCGCCGCCCGGAGTGGTGATCGAGAAAGCGGCGATGTCGCCGGCCTTGAACCCCGGCAGCTGCTCGACCGCCCATTCGATGTCCTGCGGCCAGTGGTTCTTGCCGTTGATGATGATCATGTCCTTGGCGCGGCCGACGATGTAGAGATAGCCGTCGGACAGATAGCCCATGTCGCCGGTGTCGAGCCAATGATCGGCGTCGAGGCAGGCCCTGGTCGCCTCCTCGTCGCGGAAATAGCCGGCCATGACCGAGGTGCCGCGGCAGAAGACCTTGCCGATCTCGCGCTCCGACAGGATGGCGCCGTCGTCGCTGCGGATCGCGACCTCCATCTCGCGCACCGGCCGGCCGCAATTGACGATCGAGCGGTAGCGTTGCGGCCGGTCGCGCTCCCCGGGCCCGCCGCCGGCGAGCAAGGTCTCCTCGACCAATTCGACGACGATGCCCTCGCCGGGCGGCATGATCGACACGGCGAGGGTCGCTTCGGCAAGGCCGTAGCTTGGCAGGAAGCATTTGGCGTCGAAGCCGGCCGGCCCGAAGGCGTCGACGAAGGCCTGCATCACGTCCGGACGGATCATGTCGGCGCCGTTGCCCGCGACCCGCCAGCGCGACAGGTCGAACCGCTCCGCCACATCCATCTGGCTCGACACGCGGCGCGCGCAAATGTCGTAGCCGAAGGTCGGCGAATAGCTCATCGCGGTGCCTTCGTGCCGGCTGATGAGATCGAGCCAGGCGAGCGGACGGCGGGCGAAATCCTCGGTCTTCAGATAATCGCCCGACAGCTGGTTGGCGATCAGCGACAGCAGGCAGCCGACCAGCCCCATGTCGTGGTAGAAAGGCAGCCAGGAGATGCAGCGGTCGCCGTCGCGCACCTCCATGCCGTGGCTGTGCGCCGCCAGGTTGCTGAGCAGCGCCCGGTGGGTGACCGCGACGCCGTGGGGAAAGCGGGTCGAGCCGCTCGAATATTGGAGATAGGCGACGTCGTCCGGCTGCAGCCTGGGCAGCGCCGCCTGCGGCGCGTCGAGACGCCGGAAGCGCTCCCAGTCCATGCCTTCCACGCCCTCGGCGGCCGCCGCGGCCGCGGCCATGGTCGAAAGGTCGGGCGGGTAGAGGAGGATCAGCGGATCCGAGCTTTTCAGCTGGGTGGCGAGCTGGTCGATATAGGATTCGCGGCCGCCGAACGAGGTCGGGAGGGGGAGCGGCACCGGCCAGGCGCCGGCATAGAGCGAGGCGAAGAACAAAGCGGCGAATTCGGGCACCGTCTCGGCGATCAGGGCGACCCGGTCGCCGGGCTTGACGCCGCGCGCAATCAGGCGGTTGGCGTCGGCCAGCGCGTCCTCGCGCAGCACCCGGAACGGGTAGACGCGCGCGAGCTGCCCGCGCGGATCGTGGAAATTGAGCCCGCGCACGCCCCGCGCCGCATAATCGAGCGCTTCGGGCATCGTCGCGAAATCGGCGAAGCGCCGGGGCAGGTCGTCGTCGGTCGGCGTGGGGACGAGCTTCCCGCCCGCGGTGCCGGTGCGCGGCTTCCCCTTGCCTTGTTGGTCAAGCACGTCCGGCCGAATCCTCTTCCACGGGCCTCATGGTCCCGAACCCAGTATTGCCCCCGCCTCAGGTGACGAGGCGCGTTCATAATCCGGCCCGACTGTGGCACAATCATGGCGGTGGCACGGGATCGCAGCAGAAGCAACCGCTCGCCGCTCGACGAGGCGGCGCTCCGGCAACTGGCTTTGGGCTATGCCGGCCGCTATGCGACCACCCGCGCCCGGCTGCGCGCCTATCTCCTCCGCAAGGTGCGCGAGCGCGGCTGGGCGGGCGCGGCGGAGCCGCCGCTCGAGGCCCTGGTCGAGCGGATGGCCGGTTCCGGCTATGTCGACGACCGCGCCTTCGCGTCGGCGCGCGCGGCCGCGCTCTCCCGGCGCGGCTATGGCGAGCGGCGGGTCCGCGATGCGCTGCGCGCCGCCGGCATCGCGGAGGAGGACGCGGCCGGCGCCCGCGAGGAGGCGAATCTCGACGCCTGGGCGGCAGCCCTGCGCTTCGCCGAGCGGCGGCGAATCGGTCCGTTCGCGGCCGCCGAGCCGGACCGTTCGGAGCGCGACAAGGCGCTGGCGGCGATGCTGCGCGCCGGCCATCCGGCCCGGCTGGCGCGGCGGCTCGTCGGTGCGCGGCCCGGCGAAATCCCGGAAGCAGACACCGGTTGAACGCCAACGGTTCACAATTGTCGAATACATGGTAGTTCTATCGTCTGGTCTATGGTGGATCGGCCGTAAATGACGTCGCGTCGCGAAGCGCTTGCCGGGGGACCTGCCTCGATCGCCGAGAGCAGCGAAGCCGTGCGCCGCGAGCCGGACGACGAAGCCCTGATCCGGGTCACCGGCACGGTCAAATGGTTCGACGCCACCCGCGGCTTCGGCTTCATCGTCAGCGACGAAGCCGACGGCGACATCCTCATCCATTTCAGCGTCCTCAAGGAGCATGACCGCCGCAGCCTTCCCGAGGGCGCGGTGATCGAATGCCTGGTGGTCGAGCAGGAGCGCGGCCTGCAGGCGCGCAAGGTGCTCGCCATCGACCTGAGCTCGGCGGTGGTGCCCGAGCTCGGGCACGGCCAGAACGCGCATGCCGACCGGATCGACCCGTCGAGCCTGCTCGACGAGGCCGGCGGATTCGAGCCGGTTCGGGTCAAATGGTTCAACCGCCTGCGCGGCTACGGCTTCCTGGTCCGCGAGGAGGAGCCGACCCAGGACATTTTCGTGCATATGGAGACCGTCCGGCGCGGCGGCCTCACCGACCTTCTCCCCGATCAGCCGCTCCGCGCGCGGATCGCCTCGGGCCGCAAGGGCCCGCTCGCCGTGGAGGTGGAGCCGGCCTGAGCCGGCGCGACCACAAGGCTTGCGCCGCGCCGCGCATCGGCGCTAGGCGCATCGGCCATGGGCTGGTTCAAGAATTTGTTCACCTGGTGGGAGGGCGCCACGCTCGGCACGGCCCTCTACAGCTGGCGGCAGGGCCGCAAGGTCGGCGCCGACGACACCGGCAACCTCTATTTCGAGGCCCGGAAGGGCCGCCGCCGCTGGGTGATGTACAACGGCTCCAACGACGTCAGCCGGGTGCCGCCCGACTGGTATGCCTGGTTGACCCGCCAGATCGACGACGTGCCCGACAAGGCGCTGCCGCCGGCGCCGAAATTCCTCAAGGCGGCGACGGCGAACCTCACCGGCACGGCGCAAGCCTATCGGCCTTCGGGCGCGCTTGAGCGCGGCGGCCGGCGCCAGGCGGCGAGCGGCGACTACCAGGCCTGGACTCCCGACTGAAGCATGCGCCGCCACGCTCCCAGCCTGCTTGCCGCGGCCGTCCTGCTTGCCCTGGGCGGCTGCGGCCCGCAGGGCGCGCAGCAGCAGAACCAGCAGAACGAGGCGGGCGCGGAGGCCGATACGGTCGACATCCCCCAGACGGTGACCCGGCTCCCCGCCGGAACCACGCCGATGGCGCAACGGGTCGCGGTGCTCGGTCTCCTCAACAAGCGCAACGGCCTGTCGCGCGACCTGACCCTCCGGCCCGGCCAGGCGATCCGGGTCGGCGACGTCATCGTGCGGCTGCGGGCCTGCGAGACCAGCGCGCCGTGGGAGGTCCAGCGGCTGACCGGCGCGTTCGTCCAGGTCGACGTCCGCAACCCCCGGGGCCAGTTCCAGCGGGTGTTCTCAGGCTGGCTCTACAAGGAGACGCCGTCCCTCAACGTCGTCGAGCATCCGATCTACGACGTCTGGCCCAAGAGCTGCGCGATGACCCATCCGGAAGGCGGCGAGCCGGCGCCGTCGGCGCGCCCCGCGAGCAGGCGGTCGAGCGCCTCGAACTCGACCGCGCCGGCGGCCGGGGAAGCACCGGCGGCGCCGGCGGGCGATTCCGCGGCCCCGCCGAGCGCCGAGGCCAATAGCGAGAGATAGTCCTTCTGGTCGATCTCGACCGCGCCGAGGCTGCGCAGATGGTCGGTCATGAACTGGCAGTCGAGCAGCCGGAAGCCGCCGACGATCAGCCGCGCCACCATCCAGGCAAGGGCCACTTTCGACGCGTCGGGCCGGAGCGAGACCATCAACTCGCCGAAGAAGGCCGCGCCGAGCCGGACGCCGTAAAGGCCGCCGGCGAGCGCGCCGTCCCGCCACACCTCGATCGAATGGGCGCGTCCGGCCTCGTGGAGGCGGATATAGCTCGCCTCGATCTCGCCGTTGATCCAGGTGTCCTCGCGCTCCGCGCAGAGCCGCACGATCTCGGCGAAGGCGCGATCGCGCGTCACTTCGAACCGGTCCGACTTGAGGGTCTTGCGAAGCGATTTTGAAAGATGGAATCGGTCGAGCGGGATGATCGCCCGCCGCCGCGGCTCGACCCAGTAAAGGTCCGTGGCGTCGCGGCTGTCCGCCATCGGGAACACGCCGATCGCATAAGCCCGAAGCAGCAGGTCGGGGTCGAGCGCCTTCATCGCTTCACCTTACGCCTCCGACCTGAACCTTCCCAGTCTCGTTCAAAGGATCTCGCGCACCACCTCCTGCGGGCGGCACAGGCGCACGCCTTTCTCGGTCTCGACCAGCGGCCGCTCGATCAGGATCGGATTCTCGGCCATCGCCTCGAGGATCGCGTCGTCGCTGACCGCGCCGTCGACGAGGTCGAGATCGTGGGCGAGCGTCTCCTTCGCGCGCAGCCCGGCGCGGGGGGTAAGACCGGCGCGGTCGTAGAGCCGCTTCAGCTCCGCCTTCGCCGGCGGGTCCGTGAGATAGTCGATCACGGTGACGTCGGCGCCGTGGTCGCGAAGGATTTCCAGCGTCTTGCGCGACGTTCCGCAATTGGGGTTGTGATAGATGACGGCCTTCAAACCTCGCCTCCCTTTCCTCGCCGGCGGACTCGGCGGGCTCCGCCGTCCGATCCGCCTCAATGGCGCGATATCCGCCTTAGCGATTGACTCCGCTCCGGTCGATGCGATCAACTCCGGCGTCGTTCAGCCGCCATGCGAATCATCGCTCGAGGGCGGCGATGCCATGGCGACGTCCGGGAGCCGGGGGAGCGGGGGATGCACTTGATCAGGACCGTCGTTACCTTGCTCCTCGGCCTGTCGGCGCCGCAGCTCGCAGCCTGCGGCACGCCGGGACCGATCCTGACCGAGAGCGTCGGCACGCTGCGGACCGGGGTCAGCCTCACCCGCGACCAGTCGCAGGCGGCGTTCGCGGCGACCAACCAGACGGCGCGCGAGATCGACGTGGCGCGGGCGCTGGCGCGGCCCGAACCGAATCTGCGCGAGGAGGATTTTCCGCTCGCCCTCGCGCCGGACGACATCGCCCAATGGTCGAACGCCTTCACCGCGCTCGACACCTATCTCGCGTCGCTGCAGAAGCTCGTCGATCCCCAGCGGGCGGCGACCACGTCCGACGAGCTGAACGGCCTGGCGGCGCAGCTCCGCGAGGGGCCGGCGCGGCTGTCGCTGCCGCAGGAGGCGACCAGCGCCTTCGCGGCGTTCGCCGGCGCGCTGGTCCAGGCGCGGGCGGAACGGAGCGCGACCGAGGTGATGCGCCGGGTCGATCCGGCCTTTTCGGCGGTCATGGCGGGCCTCGCCGAGGCGATCGGCGAGAACGACCGGAGCGGCCTGCGCCAGACCACCCGGCTCTATTGGGCCGGCAAGCTGGCCGATTTGCGGGCCAGCTATGCCGCGATCGGCGGCGGCGCCGCGACGCTGAGCCAGCGCCGCCAGGTCATGGCTTCCTTCCTCCAGGCGATGGACGGGCGCGACGCCCAGCTCCAGGGCCTGGCCCAGCTCCGGGCGTCGGTCCTCGCGCTCGGCGAGGCGCATAGCGCGGCCGCCCGCGGCAGCCATGGCGACGCGCAATTCTGGATCGGCCGGATCGGCGGCTGGCTCGACCAGATCCAGCGCAGCCCGCCGGCGAACCGCGACGGGGAGACCAACCGATGAGCGACAAGAATCCCGACCTCGTCGCCCTGCACCAGTCGCTCGGCGATGTCGTCGACGCACTGGTCGCCAAGCAGGAAGCGTCAACCGACCCGGCGGCGATCAAGGCGCTCGCCGACCAGATTCGCGAGACCCTGTTCCGCGTGACCGGCGTTCAACGGGCCCTGTTCGCGCAGCAGACGGCGGCGATCCAGGCGGCGGTCGCCGACGTCCAGGCGGCCCAGGCGGACGTGGAAAAGGCGATCGGCGAGATCGAGAATCTCAATCGCTTCCTGGGCACCATCTCGCAATTCCTCACCTTGGTCGACAGGGTCGTCAAGCTCGCCACCTGAGCCCGGGACCGATCGGCTCAGCCGCCGCCGGCCCCCGGGCGCTCGCGCGACTTCACCTTGCGGACTTCGGCGAGCTGGCCCTTGAGGATGGCGAGGGCGTCGGTCTCGGCCTGGCTCAGATCCTTGAGCGCGACATGGTCGATGAGGACCTCGAGCGCATCGCCGATCCGGCCGAGCTGGCGGCCGTAGCTGCCGACCTCCTCCAGCACCTTCTGCTCGATCTCCGGATGCGCCGTCTGGCCGAGGTTGATGTTGACCAGGCCGAGCTGCGCGCCCTGGTTGTAGAAGGACCAGGGGTTGATCGCCTGCCACAGTTGTTCGGGTGCGAGCGCGAATTGGAAGGATTTGGTCACATCTGGCCTCCTTGTAGCGCCTCCGGGCGCGCTTCGGCCGAAGCGTCGGCGAGCGCCTTCCCGGCCGCCGCGCGGCAAATCGACGAAAAGGCCGCCATTGCGCTGTCGTCGCCGAACACCCTCTGATGGAAACGCGCATGTTCCTGGGCTGCGTCGGTGGGATGCTCCGACAGGAGTTCCGGAGTCACCAGCGCCTCCGCAACGAATTCGGAACAGGCGCGCATCCCGCGAACCAGATCTTCGAGGTGGCAAGCCACCAGGCGCAGTTCGCCCGCTTGCAGATCGCAGGCCAGCAGGCCCTGGCGCGTCAGCAGCCAGAACAGCATGAAGGGAATGGAGCCGTGGGGCGGGTTGCTGTCGCCGACGACGGCCTCGACATGGCCGGCGAACCGAACCAGCAGGTTATAGAGGAAGACGGCGACGGCGCGCTCCTGGTCGAGCACGTCGGCCGCGATCCCGAAGGAGAGCATGTCGGCTCGAAACTCCTCGACATAGACGAGCGGCCAGCAGGTCGCCCCGCCCGGCCGGAAATAGCCCTGGGCATATTTTCGCGCCGTGCCGATGCCCAGGCGATGGCCTCCTTCATGCGAAAAATATTCGTTGGCGGCCGCGGTCGAAACGTCGCCGACCAACCTCTCCATCTCGCCAAAGGAGCGCGAACCGAACAATGCCGCCATGAACGGCCTGCGGCCCTGCCAGGTCGACCTCGCCTTGGCGATGTCGACGATGTCCACCGGCATGGCAGGCGAGCCGGCGCGGGGACTGAAGTGGCTCCTCTTGTAGAGGATGTCCGGTTCGGCCGCGAACGCGCCGTGTCGGCGCGCGACGAGCGCCGGCCGCAGGGCGACATCCTCGGCGAAGCACCAAAGCAAATGCGAACGAACCGCCTGATTGACGAGATCGGAATTTGCGTCGCCCGGGCCGGGCACGATCCAATGCCCGGAGAGCCGGGCGTCGGAGGCGTGGCTTTTGCTTTGCGCCCGATAATCGCCGTCAAAGGCGAACGCCTCGCCCAGGTTCATGGCTCGCCGGCCGCCGGGACGGCTTGCCCGCCATCGAACACGAGAAGCGGCGCAATTGCTTCTTCGGCAGCCGCCAGCGCCACCAGCTCCCGCAGCCGGCCGCACTCGACTTTCGCCATGTCCGCGGCCGGCGCGGAAATGCCTGTTTCGAGCTCCCGGCGCAGCCGCGCGATTTCCCTCTTGTCCTCGCCATCGGACATTTCCAGGACGTCGTAGATCTCGCCGGCCATCGCGAAGAGCAGGAGCGGATTGGACGCCCGTTCCACGAGGAAATTGCGAACGGCGCAGTGCCAGGGGTGGAGTCGGTCCGGGGCGGGGAGAATGGCGACGCGCTCGAGACTCGCCGCAAGCCGCCCCGCGGCGATGATCTCGTCGTGCGATCGGGCAAAGCCAAGACCTCGGATTGCCGCGTCCTTCAGGCCGGCAAGCAGCCGGCCTTGCCAGCCAGTGCCGTTCGAGCTCGGGCCGTACTGGCCCGCCGCCACCGTGAAGGCCCGCGGCTGGCGCCGAGCGACGGCATCCGGCGCGGAGCCCGTCTCGGCGCCGACCTGATCGAGCGCCCTCAACAGGAAGAAATGCGCCAGCTGCAAGTATCGGATTGCGCAATCGATCGACCGGCGGGACACCCGCAGATCGCTGGCGAAGCGGCTCGCCAGCCCCTCGGCATGTCCGTGATCGAGATCGAGCTTCATGTGCCGGCGCCAGCCGGCGAAGAAGCCGTCCAGCCCATATTGCTTTTCCACCGTGTCGTAGAATGTTTCGCTGTCTTTATAAAAGACGATGCTCGATTCCTGAAAATAGGCGATAAGGAGATGGCCCAGCCAATTCTCGTCGGCAGCCCGCAGCGCGACGTCTTCAAAGGCCGTGGAGGCAGGGAGAGGTACATATTGTTTGAGTGACTCGCGATCGAGCGCCAGGTTGCCGCCGTCGACGAAGTAGAATGCGTCGCAATGCCAATATTCTTCCAGGGCATCCGTCCTGAAGAACTCCCTCGCGGCGGCATCTTCGGAGCGGCTCGCCATCCGCGCCGCGATCACCCCCGCCGACCTCGAAATATGATAGTTGTGAATCGCCCAGCCCGCGACCTCGGCCATCGACGCTTTGCCACTGCCGATTCGAGCCCACAGGGGATGGGCATAATATTGCGCGTATAAGAGCGACCGGATCGGCTGGATCAGCAGGACGACGTCACGAAGCGGAACCTCGTCCGCCGCAAGCGACAGGAAGCAGCCCTGCGCTTCCAGCAGCCGGGCGATGGCCGGGCCCGATCCGCCCTGCGCCGCCCTCGTCAGCGTCCGGTGCCTGAAAAGTTCGTCGAAATCCGCGGCATTGGCGGTGTCGAGGGGAAAGCTCGTTTCCCAATGCGCGAATGAAATACGGGCGGCGGCGCCCTCGCGCCTGAGCGCCACCTCGGGCCGCAGCCGCCGGGCAATGGCGGGGGCGCTATCAGCGTCCACGCCGCGACCCGGGCCTGACCTGCGACGCCGTGACCTCGATCAGCGAACGATGACCGATGCAGCCGTGGTCATGACTTGGACGTGAGTGCCCTTGGGTGCGCCGAGAACATCGAGCAACTGCTGAACACGCTTGGGATCGTCATGGAGATTTGGAACATTGCCGGAAATGACCAGGGTCTTCGCCGCGTCGCCTTGGCCCATGGTGATCTGCGTTTCGTTCTTCGTCTTGCGTTGCATCGACAGCCCCTCCATTTCAGAGAACAAAGCACGCTTAACTAAGCGAGCATATACCTGCTCGCCCTGGTTTCAAACTGCATTCTCTGCCGATACGGAGTAAGTTCCGACGGTTCTTGCGAGAGCCTGGGGGCGATGGCGCGGCCCGCGTCGAAGGCCGTGGCCCTCCCGAATTGCTCGGCATCGGGCCGGTCGGCCGGCTGAGCTAATCGGCCTCCCGGGCAAGCCATTCCTCCAGATGGCGGAAAGACTGGCTTTAGAGCCGTCCCCAGGACGGCTCTAGCCGCTGTCGCGGCTCAGCCATTCTTCCAGCCATTTGATCGTATATTCCCCGGCCTGGAATTCCGGGTCCTCGATCAGCTTCTGGTGCAAGGGGATCGTCGTCTTCATGCCCTCGATCACGAACTCCTCGAGCGCCCGCCGCAGCCGGCGCATCGCGCCCTGGCGGGTCGTGCCGTGGACGATCAGCTTGGCGATCATCGAGTCGTAATAAGGCGGCACGCGGTAGCCGGCGTAGAGGCCTGAATCGACGCGGACGTTCATGCCGCCCGGCGCATGATAATGTTTCACCAGGCCGGGAGAGGGGGCGAAGGTTTTCGGGTCCTCGGCGTTGATCCGGCATTCGATGGCGTGGCCGCGGAACATGACGTCCTGCTGGCGCAGGGTGAGCGGATGGCCGTCGGCGATGCGGATCTGCTCGCGGACGAGGTCGAGGCCGGTGATCGCCTCGGTCACCGGATGCTCGACCTGGAGCCGGGTGTTCATCTCGATGAAGTAGAATTCGCCGTCCTCGTAGAGGAACTCGATCGTGCCGGCGCCGCGATAGCCCATCTCGGCCATCGCCTTGGCGACCAGGGTCCCCATATGGTCGCGCTGCTCGGGCGTGACGACCGGGGAGGGGGCTTCCTCCAGCACCTTCTGGTGGCGGCGCTGGAGCGAGCAGTCGCGCTCGCCGAGATGGATGGCCTGACCCTTGCCGTCGCCGAAGATCTGGAACTCGATATGCCTCGGATCGCCCAGATATTTCTCGATATAGACGGTGTCGTCGCCGAACGCGTTCTTCGCTTCCGAGCGCGCCTGCATGATCTGGGCCTCGAGCTGGTCGGCGGACTGGACCACCTTCATGCCGCGCCCGCCGCCGCCCGACGCGGCCTTGACGATCAGCGGATAGCCGAGCCGCGCGGCCACCGCGCGCGCCTCCTCGATCCCCTCCACCGGCCCGTCGGAGCCGGGGACCAGGGGCAGCCCCAATTTGGCGGCGGTCAGCTTGGCCTCGATCTTGTCCCCCATCGTCCGGATATGCTCGGGCTTGGGACCGATCCAGATGATGTTGTGGAGCTCGACGATCTCGGCGAAGCGGGCATTCTCGCTCAGGAAGCCGTAGCCGGGGTGGATGGCGTCGGCGTGGCTGATCTCGGCGGCCGAGATGATGCTCGGGATGTTGAGATAGGATTCGCCGGCCGGCGGCGGGCCGATGCAGATCGCCTCGTCGGCGAGGCGGACGTGCATCGCCTCGGTGTCGGCGGTCGAATGGACGGCGACGGTCTTGATGCCCATTTCGTGGCAGGCGCGGTGGATGCGGAGCGCGATCTCGCCGCGATTGGCGATGAGGACCTTCTGGATCGCCATCTACAGTCTCGTCACCGGGATGACGCCGAGAACGTCGTCCATCATTCGATGATCGCGAGCGGCTGCTCGAACTCGACCGGCTGGGCATCCAGGACAAGGATTTGGGTGATCGTGCCCGATCGGGGCGCGGTGATCGGGTTCATCACCTTCATCGCCTCGATGATGAGGAGCGTGTCGCCCTCGCTCACTTGGGCGCCGGCGGTGACGAACGGCGGCGCGCCCGGCTCGCCCGACAGGAAGACGGTCCCGACCATCGGCGATTTGACCGCGCCGGGATGGCTGGCAGGGCTTTGCTCGGCGGCGGGCGCGGCGGGCGCCGGCGCCGTGGCGGCCGTCACGGGCGCGGGCGCCGGCGCCGCGGCGGGCGCGAAGCCCGAGCTGGCGCTTGACGACGATGCGGCGGCCATTGTCCTCGACCTCGATCTCGCTGAGGTCGTTTTCGTCGAGCATCTTGGCCAGCTTCTTCACCAGGTCGGTGTCGACCCGCATCGGCCCTTCGGAACCGTTCTCTTCGCTCATCGAAACCTCTCACCCCTGTTCACGCGGGGGAACCCCTTTTGAAGAGGCGTTTCCTGTCAGAGACGGGCGGCCGCGTCCAGAGCAAGCTCGTAGCCGAGCGCGCCGAAGCCGGCGATGGTGCCCCTGGCCGCGGACGCGATCAGCGAGCGGCGGCGGAAGCTCTCGCGCGCCTGCGGATTGGAAAGGTGGACCTCGATCACCGGCACGTCGACCGCCTTGACCGCGTCGTGGAGCGCGACCGAAACATGGCTGAAGCCGCCGGCGTTGAGCAGCACCGCCTTGGCGCCTTGCGCCTGCGCCTCGTGCAGCCAGTCGATCAGATGGCCCTCATGGTTGGACTGGCGCATGTCGATCGCGACGCCGAGCGCCTTCGCCCTGTCCTCGAGCCGCCCGGCAATGTCGTCGAGCGTGTCGGCGCCGTAGATTTCCGGCTCGCGCAGGCCGAGCAGGTTGAGATTGGGGCCGTTCAGGACGTAGATGACCGGTGGCGTCGCCATGCCGCGACCCTATATGGACGTTCGACGCGCAGGCGCAAAGGCAAGGCATCTCATGGTTCACGACGGCACCGTCTCGATCAGGGTCAACGGCGCGCACCGGCGGGTGCCGCAGGGGATCAGCGTCGCCGATCTCGCGCTCGAGCTGGGGCTGGAGCCCGCCAAGGTCGCGGTCGAGCGCAACCTCGAGATCGTGCCGCGCTCGACGCTGGCCGAGGTCGCGGTCGAGGACGGCGACGATTATGAGATCGTCACCTTCGTCGGGGGCGGTTGAGCATGGCGGCGCAGATCGCCGACCAATGGCAGGTCGCCGGGCGGAGCTTCACCTCGCGCCTGATCGTCGGCACCGGCAAGTATAAGAGCTTCGAGCAGAATGCGGCGGCGGTGGCGGCGTCGGGCGCCGAGATCGTCACCGTCGCGGTGCGGCGGGTCAATATCTCCGATCCGGGCCAGCCGATGCTGACCGATTTCATCGACCCGAAGAAGATCACCTACCTTCCCAACACCGCCGGCTGCTTCACCGCCGAGGAGGCGATCCGCACCTTGCGCCTGGCGCGCGAGGCGGGCGGCTGGGAGCTGGTCAAGCTGGAGGTGCTGGGCGAGGCCAAGACCCTCTATCCCGACATGCGCGAGACGCTGAAGGCCACCGAGACGCTGGTCAAGGAGGGCTTCAAGCCGATGGTCTATTGCGTCGACGATCCGATCGCGGCGAAGCAATTGGAGGAGGCCGGCGCGGTCGCGATCATGCCGCTGGGCGCGCCGATCGGCTCCGGGCTCGGCATCCAGAACCGGGTGACGATCCGGCTGATCGTCGAGGGCGCCGGCGTGCCGGTGCTGGTCGACGCCGGCGTCGGCACCGCGTCGGACGCGAGCGTGGCGATGGAGCTTGGCTGCGACGGCGTGCTCATGAACACCGCCATCGCCGAAGCGAAGGACCCGGTGACGATGGCGCGGGCGATGAAGCTCGCGGTCGAATCGGGGCGGCTCGCCTACCTCGCCGGCCGGATGGGCCAGCGCCGCTACGCCGATCCGTCGAGCCCGCTCGCCGGACTGATTTGAGCGCCGGAGCGACTGCGCGGGCTGGAACCCGAAGTCCCTGATTCGAGTTATTAATCCAGGTGAGCGGCGGCACGGTGCCGCCGACGCCGCTTGTGAAGGATGTCGTCATGAACGAGTTCGAAAAGAACCAGGACAAGGGCAACCAAACCGGCCAGCAGGGCGACAAACCCGCTTTCGGTCAATTCGAGGAAGAGAAGGGCCAGCAGGGCCAGCAGGGCCAGCAGCAGGACACCGGCCAGAAGGGCGAAGAGATCGATTCGGGCCAGCAGCAGGAGCAGGGCCAGGAGCAGGACGAGCTCGCCGAGACTGGCCTGCCGCAGAACGAGAAGGGCCAGGGCGGCCAGGGCGGCCAGGGCGACCAGAACCGCTGACGCGCCATAGCCGATAACAGGACGAAGGCCGCGCCCGCGATCCGGGCGCGGCCTTTTCCTTGCGCCCGCCGGGCTTTACCTTTTCCCGCCGCCGGGCAATCCTGGGCCGATGAAGCGCAACCTCCTCCGAAGCCGGAATTCCCACGACGGCGAGCGGGTCGGCTTCATCGAATTGTTCTTCGACCTGGTGTTCGTGTTCGCGGTCACCCAGGTTTCCCACAGCCTGATCGTCCACCCGGACCCGCTCGGCTTCCTCCAGGCGGGAATGCTGTTCGTCGCGATCTGGTGGGTGTGGGTCGACACCGCCTGGGTGACCAACTGGCTCGACGTCAGGCACATGCCGGTGCGCCTGCTTCTGTTCGTGCTGATGGGCGCGGCGATGCTGATGTCGATCAGCCTGCCCGACGCGTTCGGCGGACGGGCGCTGCCCTTCGCGCTCGCCTATGTCGGCATCCAGCTCGGCCGGCACGCCTTCATGCTGCTGGCGCTGATGCGCCACAACCGCGACAACTTCCTCAACTTCGTCCGCATCTCGCTCTGGACGCTCGTCGAGGCGCCGTTCTGGATCGCCGGCGCGCTCGCCGAAGACGTGCCGACGCGGATGGCCTTGTGGGGTGTCGCGCTCGCCATCGTCTCGACCGGCCCGGTTGCCGCCTTCTGGGTGCCGAGGCTGGGCTGCAGCGAGACGCGCACCTGGGACGTGGAGGGCCATCATTTCTCCGAGCGCTGCGGCCTGTTCATCATCATCGCTCTGGGCGAATCGATCCTCGTCACCGGCGCCGCCTTCGGTAAGACGACCTGGACACCGTCCGCCGCCGCCGCCTTCGCCAGCGCCTTCGCCGGCACGATCGCGATGTGGTGGCTCTATTTCGACATCGGCGCCGAGCGCGCGGCGCGGCAGCTCGCCCAGGACAAGGATCCCGGGAGGATGGCGCGGCTCGCCTACACCTATTTCCACGTCCCGATCGTCGCCGGCATCATCGTCACCGCGGCCTCGGACGAGATGGCGGTCGCCCACCCCACCGGCCAGGCCGCGCCGGCGGCGGCCGCCGCTCTGCTCGGCGGGCCGGCGCTCTATCTGTTCGGCAACCTCCTCTTCAAGCGCACCAGCGCCCGCTATTTTCCCCTCTCGCACATGGTCGGGCTCGGCCTGCTTGCATTGCTGGCCTGGCCGGCCCCGAGCCTGTCGCCGCTCGTCCTTTCGGTGGCGGCGACGGGCGTGCTGATCGCGGTCGCGGTGTGGGAGCTGGTGTCGCTCAGGGAAACGCGGGCGGCGCTGGAGGTCTAGCCGAAGCGGGCAAGCCACACGCTCGAAGATCCGCAGTCCGGGTCGCGAATCCGGCGGGTCATGTCGACAAATCCGTTGCGGCGCAACAGATCCTCATATTCCGCCGGGTCGAGGCTGCCGTGATAAAGCGGCTCTTCCTGCCATGGGCCGATCGCCTCGCCCTGCTCCGCGCCGCTGGTGAACATCAGCGCCCCGCTCGGTCGGGCATGGGCGGCGAAGCGGGCGAACATGGGCCTCTGGTCGTCGGGCGACAGATGGAAGAAGCTGTGCCAGGCGATCAACCCGTCGAAGCGGCGGCCGAGGGCGAGCGCGCGCATGTCGGCGGTGACCCAGGCCTGACCCGGGAAGCGCTCCCGCGCCATCGCGATCAGCGACGGCGAGGAATCGACGCCGGTCACGGCAAAGCCGCGGGCGATGAACCAGCGCGCCACCGGCTCGCCCATGCCGCAGCCGATGTCGAGGATCGATCCGCCGGCCGGCAGCAAGGCGGCGAAACGATCGAGCCAGGGCCGCTCGTGCAGGTCGCGGCCGCGCTGCCGGTCCCAGGCGGCCGCATTCTCCTCGTAAAGGCCGATGATCCTCTCGTGGCTGGTCACGGGAACGCTCTCGTATCGTGCTGGTTTAGCGGGCATGCCAGATTTCGCCGCCCTTCGCGAGGCGATGGTCGAGCGGCAGATCGCCGGCCGCGGCATCCGCGATCCGCGCCTCCTCCAGGCGATGCGCGACGTGCCGCGCGAGGCGTTCGTTCCCGACCATCTGGCCGGCCATGCCTATGAGGATTCGCCGCTGCCGATCGAGGCGGACCAGACCATCTCCCAGCCTTATATCGTCGCCCTGATGATCGCGGCCGCCGACGTCGAGCCGGGGGACAAGGTGCTCGAGATCGGCGCCGGCTCGGGCTATGCCGCGGCGGTGATGGGCCGGATCGCCCGCGAGGTGATCGCGATCGAGCGCCATGCCGAGCTCGCGCGGCTTGCCGCGCTGCGCATGGCGCGGCTCGGCGGCGACAATGTCCGCATCGTCCATGCCGACGGCTCGGCCGGGCTGCCGCAAGAGGCACCGTTCGACGCGATCCTGGTCGCGGCCAGCGGCAGCCACGTCCCGGAGGCGCTGACCCGCCAGCTCGCGGTCGGCGGCGTGCTGGTCATGCCCGTCGGCGCGCCGGGCGACATACAGAGCCTCGTCAAGGTGACGCGCCACGGCGAGGACTTGTTCGCCGAGGAGAATCTCGGCGCGGTTCGCTTCGTCCCCTTGATCGGCGCGCAGGGATGGAACGAGGGCTAATCGTGGAGGGCAAACGGAACGCCGGGGCCGAGGGTTCGTTCTCCATCCAACTCAACATTTAGGAGAGAGAGGATGGGCGAGCTCACCGACAAGATCAAAGGCAATGTCAACGAAGCCGTCGGCAGGACCAAGCAGTCCAGCAGCGATCCCGCCACCCGCGACGAAGGCGCCGCCCAGGAAGCGAAGGGCGAGTTCCAGCAGGTCAAGGGCGCGGTCAAGGGCGCGATCAACAAGCTCTAGACGTAAGGCGACGCGAGGAAGGCCGCTGCCGGACATGCCGGCGGCGGCCTTTTCGCGCGCACGTCAGCCGGTGACCGAGGCGCGCTGGTCCTCGCGGCCCATGGCCAGGAGGAATGGCGCTGCCGCCTGCATCTCCTGGAAATCGCGCTTCGACCTGAGGCCGCGCCATTCGATCGCGATCAGCGCCTGGGCGATGGCGCCGCCGAGCGTGTCGCCCGGGCCGAGCAGGATGATCCGGTCGGGCGCATATTCGAGCGTGGCGACCTGGACGGCGCGGGTAAAGTCGTAGGTTTCGAGGATCTGGGTGGCGAAGGTGTAATGGCGCAGCGCCTCGGGCCGGCTCGCATGCGGGCGCCAGATATGGCCGCGGCCGTCGATCATCGGCGTTGCGGGGCCGCGGATCCACGCGGCGGGAAGGCTGAAGGCGCGGTCCGAGGAGCCCTGCATCAGCGGCGTGTGGAACGGGCCGTGATTTACGAGGCGCAGGGGCTCGCGCGCGGGGGTCGGCGGCGCTTCGGCGAGCAGCGCGGCGAGCCCGGCCTCGTCGCCGGCGACGACCAGCATGCCGCCAAGGTCGATCGACGGATGAAGCGCGTGGCCTGGCCGCGAACCGATCGCTTCGAGGAGCGCCAGAACGCGCGCGCGCAGGCCCGGAATGTCGCGCCATTCCTCGTCGACGAGGGTGAGCAGGACCTGGCCGCCGGGCGCGCCGGCCTGGCTGTTCTCGCCCATCGCGTCGACGATCTGGAAGCCGTGCTCCGCGCCGACCGCGCCGGCGACGGCGAGCGCCGTATACCAGCCCATCGAATTGCCGGTGACCGCGGCGACGTCGAAGCGCGCGCGGTCGATGGCGAGGAAATCGGCATAGGAAGCGGCGAAGATGAGCGGCGAGGCGATGTCGCCGCGCGTGTGCAGGGCGGGGCTGAACCGGTCGGCGCCGTCGATCTCCCTCATGGTCGGCTGGCCCCGCTCGGCGCGGAGCCGGTCGAATGTGCCGAGCAGATCGGCCTTGTCGCCGTGCAGGCGCTTCAGATAGCCGAGCTCGGCCTTGCCGTAGGTGCCCCGACCCGGGCAGACGACGAGCGCCGCGAGCTTGTCAGCCACGGACCGTTTCCAGCGCCGCCGCGACGATCGAATCGCGGCTCGGCAGGGTCAGGGTCGCCGCCTTGCCGAGCGGGATGAACGAATCCTCGGCCGTGATCCGTCGGACGTCGGCGCTCGGCGCGCGTTCGGCGAACAAGGCCATCAGCGCCTCGCTCTGGGAGCCCGTTCTGCGGCACTCATCGACGATCAGGATGCGGTCGCAGCCCGCCACGGCCTCAAGGACGCCTTCCTCGTTCAGCGGGGCGAGCCATCTGAGATCGATCACCCTGAGGTCGAGGCCATGCTGGTCGCGGAGGATTTTTTCGGCCTGGCGGGAGAGATAATAGCCGTTGCCGTAGCTGACGATGGCGAGGTCGGTACCCTCGCCATGGCGGCCGGCTTCGCCGAGCCTGATCGGCTTCGCCTCGCCCGGAGCGGCATAGGGCGACGTCCACAGCCCGTCGCCTTCCTCATGCAGGTCGCGGGTCATGTAGAGCGCGATCGGCTCGAGGAAGACGACCACCCTTTGCTCCTCGAGCGCCAGGCGGACGCATTCGCGCAGCATTTCGACCGCATCGGCGCCGCTGCTCGGGCAGGCGAGGACGAGGCCCGGTATGTCGCGGAAGACGGCGAGGCTGTTGTCGTTGTGGAAATGGCCGCCGAAGCCCTTCTGGTAGCCCAGGCCGGGAATGCGGATGATCGTCGGGTTGGTGTACTGGCCGTTGGAGAAGAAGCTCAACGTCGCCGCCTCGCCGCGGATCTGGTCCTCGGCATTGTGGACATAGGCGAGGAACTGGATTTCGGTGATCGCGAGCAGGTCGTTATGGGCGGCGCCGATGCCGAGGCCCAATATGCTCTGCTCGTCGAGCAGGGTGTTGATCACCCGGCTCGGCCCGAAGCGGTCGTGGAGCTTGGCGGTGACGTTATAGACGCCGCCCTTCGGCCCGACATCCTCGCCGGCGACGATGATGTTGGGGTGCGCCAGCATGAGATCGGCGAGCGTCCAGCTCAGCAGCCGGGCCATGTGCTGGGGCTTTTCCATCATGCCGCCGTCGCGGGCGAACAGCGCCTGGCGTTCGTCCGATGTCGGCGTGTTCGCCATCGCCCGGCCGCGCGCCGGCGGCACCAGGCTGGCCATCACCTCGCGGCTGCTGGTGAGCTTGGGCCGGGTGATCGCCTGCTCGCCGATGCGGGTGAGCGCGGCCTCGGTCTGGTTGTAGATGTCGAGGATCTCGTTGCCGGAGAGGATGTCCTGCTCGACCAGCAGGGCGGCGCTGAACAGCAGCGGATCGCGCTCCTCATCCTCCTCGATCTGCGACTTGGTGAGGTAGGTGGCCTGAAGGTCGGAGCCGGCATGGCCGTAGAGCCGCACGCAATCCATGTGGAGGAAGACCGGCTTGCGCTCCCTGCGGGCAAAACGGCTCGCCTCCAGCGCGCCGCGATAGGCGTCGACCATGTCGAGCCCGCTGCACCTTATATATTCTAGTCCCGCCCGGTCGCGGAACGACGCCTCGATCCAGCCCCGCGGCGTCCTCGTCGAGATGCCGATGCCATTGTCCTCGCAGAGGAAGACGATCGGCATCGGCGTGCCCTGATAGGCCGCCCAGGCGGCGGTGTTGAACGCGCCCTGCGCCGTCGAATGGTTGGCCGAGGCGTCGCCGAAGCTGGCGAGCACGATCGAATCGCGCGGCAGCGGCGTCTCCTCCAGCTTCAGCATCTTGGCGATGCCGATGCTGAACGCCGCGCCCACCGCCTTGGGGAGGTGGGAGGCGATGGTGCTGGTCTGCGGCGGGATGGAGAGCGGCTTCGAGCCGATCACCTTGTGGCGGCCGCCGGAGATCGGGTCCTCGGCCGAGGCGGTGAAGCTCAGCAGCATGTCCCAGCACGGCGTCTGGCCGGGCAGCTTCTTGGCGCGGTGGATCTGGAAGGCGTTCGACCGGTAGTGGAGGAACGCCATGTCGTCGATCCGGAAGGCCTCGGCTACGGCGGCGTTGTTCTCGTGGCCCGAGCTGCCGATCGTGTAGAAGCCTTCGCCGCGCGCCTGCAGCCGGCGGGAGATACGGTCCATCTGCCGGCTGACGCACTGGCTGTAGAACAGCTCCACCATCGCCTCGCGACCCAGGCCGACCTCGCCCGGCTGCACGTCGCTGGGCCGCCTGGGCAGGCTTCCCCGCCCGACCTTGGCGACGAATTTTTCGTGAATGGCTTCGGCTGCGTCCATCGCGCGCGTCTACCGTCCGTCCCGGGCGCCGTCGAGGCCTGTCCTGAGCATGGCGAAGGGGGCTGCGGCCGCCTATTGACAGCGATGTAGGCTTGACGTGACGTTCGCGGAAACTAGGGAGGCCGAAACCACCGCTTCAGGGAGACCCGACATGACCAAGAGCGAAATGGCCGCCCGCCTCAACGACGCCCAGGCCTTCCTGCCCGGCAAGCGCGTCAAGATCGACTTCGGCGACGAGGGCGTGGTCATGCTCGACGGCGCCGCCAATGCGGTCACCGAGGACGACGGCCCCGCCGACACGACGATCAAGGTGGCATGGTCCGACTGGCAGGACATGGCGAGCGGCAAGTTGGACGGCATGACCGCCTTCATGCAGGGCAAGCTGAAGGTCGAGGGCGACATGTCCAACGCCATGCAATTGCAGGGCGTGCTGGCCAAGCTTCGCACCTGAGCGGACCGAACCGTCATCCCGGGGGAAGCCGGGTTCCCCCCTCTTCTTTCGTGCTGCTGACGGTCGAGGAAGCTTACCGGCCGGCCGCGCCGCGCAGCGTTTCCATCTGATTGAGCCACGCCCCCCAGGCCTTGCGCCCGGCGTCGGTCAGCGCGAGCCGGGTCTGCGGCTTCCTGTTGACGAAGCTCTTGTCGGCCCGGACGTAGCCGGCGTCCTCGAGCTTGCGCAAATGGGCCGAAAGGTTGCCGTCGGTCGCGCCGACCTTGTCGCGCAGCTCGGAGAACAAGGCCAATTCGACCGCCGAGAGGTAGGCGACCACGCCCAGCCGGATGCGGCCGTGGATGACGTCGTCGATCGCCTTGTGGTCGAAGGGGCTGTCCTCGCCCATCCTTTCTAGTCCTGCGCCCCGGGTTCGCGGCCGAGCAGCAGCAGGCCGGGCAGCAGCACGGTCGCGGCCACGCCGCCGGCGGCGAGGAGATAGCGGTCCGGGTGCAGGATCAGGGCGGTGAACAGGCCGACCATGACCACCGCTCCGGCGCCGGCGGTGACCGAGATCCTGTCGCCGGCCAGCGAGCCGGTGACGATCAGGGCGCAGGCATAGACCGCGAAGGCGACCGGCACGATCCAGTCGAAGGTCGCGGGGCCGGCGCCGGTTTGCGCCGCGATCACGCAGCCGATCACCATCGAGCCGATCGCGCACGCCGCCGTCATCCACGCGGTGTGCGAGGCCCGGTTGCCCGCCGAGCCGGCCCCGGCCTTGGCCGGCATGCCGCGCGCGAGCAGGAACTGGCCGAGCGTGCCGACGACCGAAAAGCCGATCCAGATGATCCCGAAGATCGCGCCGCCGTCGCCGATCGCGCCCTTCAGCGCGAAATAATGGAGGGTGTAGGCGAGGGTCAGGCACAGGCCCCACCAGGCCATGAAGCGGCCGCCGATCAGCGGCGCTCGGGCGCCGCTTTCGGCGAGCTGGCGAACATAGGCGATGTCGTCCGTGGGCGGGCCGGCGGCCTGGGTCATCTCGTCCTCCAAATAACTTTGAATTACAAAGTATGCGATCCGGCGCTGCCTGTCAAGCGCGGCGCGGCGCCGCTTGACCCTGGCGAAGCGGCGGGCCTATCCGCTGGACCTGGTGGGCCAGACGCGAGGATCTGAGCGATGGCTATGCGGTGGACGGCGGCAGCATTTCTTCTAACCCTGGGGATGGCGGTGCAGGCGCAGCCGCCGCGGCTCGACGCGCGGGCGGCGCAGGCGATCGTCGCCGGTTGCGCGGCGCATTCGAGCGCCCGCAACCAGAGCCACGCCATCGCCGTCGTCGACACCGGCGGGCGGCTGGTCGCGTCGTTGCGGATGGACGGCAACGGCTTCGGCATCATGGACTTCGCGCTGGCCAAGGCCGAGGCGGCCGCCGCCTGGGGCTTCGCCACCGCCCAGATGGCGACGAACGCGGGCGAGACGCCGGGCTTCGCCGATGCGCCGCGCGTCGTCACCGTCGCCGGCGGCGTGCCGGTCTTTTCCGCGGACGGGCGGGAACGGCTGGGCGCGGTCGGGGTGTCGGGCGAGGCGCCGGCCGACGACGCCGCCTGCGCCGAGGCGGGGATCGAGGCGGCGGGCCTCAGGCCGCGTCGCGCGCCCGGTTGACCTCGCTCGCGGGCCATGCCTATCGCATCGGCGACCAAGGGAGCGCGCGATGAAGAAAATCTATCCCGACGCGGCGGCCGCGCTCGAAGGCCTGCTGTTCGACGGCATGACGATCTGCGCCGGCGGCTTCGGCCTGTGCGGCATTCCCGAACGGCTGATCGACGCCATCCAGGCGTCGGGCGTCCGCGACCTCACCATCGCCTCCAACAATGCCGGCATCGACAATGAGGGCCTCGGCAAGCTGCTGCGCACCCGCCAGGTGAGGAAGATGATCTCTTCTTACGTCGGCGAGAACAAGGAGTTCGAGCGGCAATATCTGTCCGGCGAGCTCGAGGTCGAATTCTGCCCGCAGGGGACGCTCGCCGAACGCTGCCGCGCCGGCGGCGCGGGCATTCCGGGCTTCTACACCAGGACCGGCGTCGGCACCCAGGTCGCCGAGGGCAAGGAGGTCAAGGAGTTCGACGGCGAGGAATATGTCCTCGAGCGCGGCATCCGCGCCGATCTTGCCATCGTCAAGGGCTGGAAGGCCGACGAGGCGGGCAACCTCGTCTTCCGCAAGACCGCGCGCAACTTCAACCAGCCGATGGCCACGGCGGGGCGGATCTGCGTCGCCGAGGTCGAGGAGATCGTGCCGGTGGGCAGCCTCGATCCGGACTGCGTCCATCTCCCCAGCATCTATGTGAAGCGCATGGTCCTCGGCGCCCCCTACGACAAGAAGATCGAGTTCCGCATGACCCGGTCGAGAGAGGTGGCATGATGGACAACCTGCTCCCCGGCGAAGGCCGGGGTCCAGTCCGGCGCATCAACTGGGCCCCGGCCTTCGCCGGGGCACTCGCATTGCTGGTCCTCCCTGCCTGCGCGACGGCGCAGACGCCCGCGCCCCAGCCGGCGCCCGCGCCGTCGCGGCCGGCGCCGTTCGAGACCATGCAGTGGCTCTACGGCTCGGGCGAGGGCGCGGCCGCGAGCATCCAGGCCTATCACGCCTTCCGCGACCACGTCCTCGCCGCCGCCCGCGCGCGGCCGCGCGACAGCGTCGTGCTGGCCGAGGGCGCGACGCTGGACAGCCCGCGCTTCATCCCCTGCGGCGAGAGGCCGCTGGCGGTGGTGCTCGACGCCGACGAGACCGCGATCCAGAATCTCGGCTACGAATATGACCGGGAGGTCCGCCGCCGCGGCTATGACAGCGCGAGCTGGGGCCGGTGGGAGGCGACCGGCGCCGATGCGGTCGCGCCGATGCCCGGCGCGGTGACCGCGCTGCGCGCCGTCCGCGACGCCGGCGTCGCCGTCATCTTCAACTCCAACCGGCTGGCCGTCCATGCCGAAGCCAATGCGCGCGCGCTCAACGGCGCCGGGCTCGGCCCCGTCCGGCACGGCGAGACCCTCTGGCTGCGCGGCGACGCGCCGGGCGGGTCGGCCAAGGATCCCCGCCGCGCCGCCATCTCGGCGCGCTACTGCGTGATCGCCATGGCCGGCGACCAGCTCGGCGACTTCTCCGACCTGTTCAACGCAGCCTCGCTGCCGGTGGCCGAGCGCCGCCGCGCCGCCGCCTCCGGCCCGTTCGCGGCCTTGTGGGGCAATGGCTGGTTCATGCTGTCGAACCCGGTCTACGGGCCCTCGCTCGCCGGCACGCTCGACGAGATCATCCCGGCGGACAAGAGATGGTCCGATCCGGAAGGAGGAAGCGAATAATGGCCTGGGACAGGAACCGGATGGCCGCCCGCGCCGCCAACGAGCTGCGCGACGGCTATTACGTCAATCTCGGCATCGGCATCCCGACGCTCGTCGCCAACAACATTCCCGACGGCATGGAGGTCACGCTCCAGTCCGAGAACGGCATGCTCGGCATCGGGCCCTTCCCCTATGAGGACGAGATCGATCCCGACCTGATCAACGCCGGCAAGCAGACGATCAGCGAATTGCCCTCTTCCTCCTATTTCAGCAGCTCCGACAGCTTCGCGATGATCCGCGGCGGCCATATCGACCTCACCGTCCTCGGGGCGATGGAGGTGGCGGAGAATGGCGACATCGCCAACTGGATGATCCCGGGCAAGATGATCAAGGGCATGGGCGGCGCGATGGACCTCGTCGCCGGGGTCAAGAAGATCATCGTCGTGATGGAGCATGTCTCGAAGAACGGCGATCCCAAGTTCATCCCCGCCTGCACGCTGCCGCTGACCGGCAAGAACGTGGTCGACATGATCATCACCGATTTGTGCGTCTTCCACCGGCCCGACCATAAGAGCCCGTTCCGGCTGATCGAGCTGGCGCCCGACGTGACCGCGGAGGAAGTGGCGGCGAAGACGACCGCGCATTACGAAGCGCCTTAGGCCTCCGCATTCACTTGACGTTCATCGGCCGGGCGCCAATTCTTCGGCCATGTTGCACCGCGCGCGCCGCCGTTATCTCGACCTGCTCGGATCGATCTACATCTATAACGAGCATCGCGGCTATACGAGCATCGACCGGGTGCTGGCGGCGGTGCGCGCCCAGACCCCCGACGACGAGGAGATGATCGCGGCGGTCGAGAAGCACCGGGCCGATGAGCGCAAGCATTATATGATGTTCAAGCGCTGGTTCGAGCTCAGCGGCCGCATGCCCTATGCGATCGACCGCGCCTGCGGCCATATCGACCGCTTCGTCGAGATCATGTTCCGCAAGCGGATCGACGATCTCGACGCCAACGCGGTCATGGCGCGGGACGAGCTGTTCGAGCGGCTGTGCCGGGTGATCTCGCTGACCGAGCAGCGCGGCTACCGACAGGTCGAAATCCTGCTGCGCCACCCGATCGTGCTCACCGACAAGGCGCTGGTGAAGATCTTCCGGGTCATCGAGCGCGACGAGCCGAGCCATTGGGCCCCGTACGAGACGTGGCTGGCGCGGCACGGCAAGCGCCGGCCCGCCTGGTGGGAGCGCGCCATCGACGGCCTGATTCATTCGGAGCTGCTGTTCCTCAAGCTGCCGGTGCTGTTCTTCAATCCGTGGCTCAGGCGCCGCGGCGATTGGGCCGACGTGCACGATCGGCCCGCCGCCGCCTGATGCGCGTCCTGCTCACCGGCTCTTCCGGCTGGCTGGGCCGGTTCCTGGCGCCGCGGCTGCGAAGGCAGGGGCACGAGGTCGTCGGCCTCGACGTCGCGCCGGGCGCGAACACCGACCTGGTCGGGTCGGTCGCGGACCGGGTGCTGGTCGAGCGCCTGTTCGGCGAGCGCGGCATCGAGGCGGTCATCCATGCCGGGGCCCTGCACAAGCCGGACATCGCCCGCTATTCCGGGCAGGCATTCGTCGAGGTCAACGTCGCCGGCACGCGGAACCTGCTCGAAGCGGCCGCCGCGGCCGGCAACGACCGCTTCCTCTTCACCTCGACCACCTCGCTGATGATCTCCGAATCGATCCGCGCCGGCAAGGCGGGAGGCGCGACCCGCGCGGCCTGGCTCGACGAGGATTTCGGCCCGCTGGAGCCGCGCAACGTCTACGGCGCGACCAAGCTCGAGGCCGAGCGCATCTGCCGGCATTTCCACGACGCGCGCGGCCTCGCCATCCTCGTCCTGCGCACCGGCCGCTTCTTCCCCGAGGAGGACGACACCCATCGCGACCTCTCCGGCCCCAACACCAAGGCCAACGAGTTCCTGGGCCGCCGCCTCACCGTCGAGGACGCCGCCGACGCGCATGTCGTCGCGCTCGAGCAGGCGCCGGCGCTTGGCTTCGAAACCTTCATCCTCTCCGCGCCGACGCCGTTCGTCGAGGCCGATCGCGAGGCGCTCATCGGCGACGCGCCGGCGGTGATCGCCCGCTATTTCCCGCAGGCGGCCGCGCTCTACGCCCGGGCGGGCTGGACGCTGCCCGCGCATATCGACCGCATCTACGATCCCGGCCGCGCCGAGCGCCGGATGGGCTTTCGCTGCCGCACCGATTTCGCCGCCGTTCTCGACGCGCTCGAGCGCGGCGGGGAATTGCCCTTCGCCCACGATCCCTCCTATGTCTCGCCCAAGGAACAGGCAGGCTGAGGAGGCGGACATGCTGAAGCGGGCTCTGGGGATCGCGCTGGGTTGGGCCGCGCTGACGGCCATGCAGGCGCCGGCGCCGGCGCCCGCCGCCGCGCCGCCGCAGCTCGAAATGTGGCGGCTCGACTGCGGGGAGATCGACTTCACCGATTTCAACGCCTTCTTCTCCGACACGTCCGAATATCCGGCAGGGCCGAAGCGGCTGGTGGGAAGCTGCTACCTGATCCGCCACGGCACCGACTATATGCTCTGGGACACGGGCCTTCCCGGCGCGCTGGTCGGCAATCCGGCGCGCACGCCCCAGCTGACCGCGACCTTGCGCAGCCGGATCGTCGACCAGCTCGCCCGGATCGGCGTGCGGCCCGACCAGGTCGGAATCGTCGGCATCAGCCATTATCATTTCGACCATATTGGCCAGGCGGCCGACTTCCCGGGCGCGCGGCTGATCATGGGGCCGGGCGATCTCGCCGCCCTGCGCGGCAGCGATCCCGGCGTGGAGCGCGAGCCGCTGGCCCGCTGGCTGACCGGCGGCGGCCAGGTCACCGAGGCGCGCGGCGACCACGACGTCTTCGGCGACGGCAGCGTGAGGATGATGAACCTGCCCGGCCACACTCCCGGCCATCGCGGCCTGCTCGTGCGGCTCGCCTCGGGGCCGGTGCTGCTGTCGGGCGACATCTATCATTTCACCGAGCAGGTCGCGCGGCGCGGCGTGCCGCCGTTCAACACCAGCCGGGCCGAGACGCTGGCCTCGATGGACCGGTTCGACCGGCTCGGCCGCAACCTGGGCGCGCGCGTCATCATCCAGCACGAGCCGGCCGACGTCGCCAAGCTGCCCGCCTTCCCCGAGTCGGCGCGTTGAAGGCCCTGCTCTCCCGCGCTCCGGGCGGCCCCGCCACGCTCGAGCTCGCCGAGCTGCCCGATCCCGTGCCCGGGCCGGGCCAGCTGCTGGTCGCGGTGAAGGCCTGCGCGATCAACTATCCCGACGTCTTGATGATCGAGGACAAATATCAGTTCAGGCCCGAGCGGCCGTTCGCCCCGGGCGGCGAGATCGCCGGCACGGTCGAGGCGATCGGGGAGGGCGTCGCCGGCTGGTCCGAGGGCGACCGCGTCATCGCCATGCTCGGCCATGGCGGGCTGGCCGAGAAGGTGCTGGTCCCGGCCGCGATGGCGCTGCCGCTGCCGCCCGAGCGCAGCTTCGAGGACGGCTCCGCCCTGATCCTCACTTATGCGACCTCGATCCACGCCCTCGTCGACCGCGGCCGGCTGAAGGCGGGCGAGACCCTGCTCGTCCTCGGCGCCGCCGGCGGCGTCGGGCTGGCGGCGGTCGAGCTTGGCAAGGCCTATTGCGCCCGCGTCGTCGCCGCCGTCTCGTCGGAGGAAAAGGCCGAAGCGGCGCGGGCTGCCGGGGCGGACGAGGTGATCGTCTATCCGCGCGGCCCGTTCGACAAGGACGGCGCGAAAGCGCTGGCGCAGCAATTCAAGGCCGCCGTCGGCGCCAACGGCGCGGACCTGATCTACGACCCGGTCGGCGGCGACTATAGCGAGGCGGCGCTGCGGGCGATCGCCTGGGCCGGCCGCTTCCTCGTCGTCGGCTTCCCCGCCGGCATCCCCCGGCTCCCGCTCAACCTCACCTTGCTGAAGAGCTGCGACGTCTGCGGCGTCTTCTGGGGCGCCTTCGCCGCCCGCGACCCCAAGGCCAATGCCGACCATGTCCGCACCCTGTTCCGCTTGTGGGACGAGGGCAGGATCGCGCCCCGGGTCAGCCGGACCTGGCCGCTGTCCGAGGGCGGCGAGGCGATCGCCCACATGGCCGCCCGCCAGGCGGTGGGCAAGCTGGTGGTGACGATGGATTAGGGACAGTTACCTTTCATCTGCGGCAGGTCCGGATCGGACATTGCGGCGCGAAAAAGCAACTGTCCCCTTCAGCGGTTGCCGCTCTGGTCCTGCATTTCCTGGGCGGTCGCTTCGATCATCCGGCGCATGCGCCTCACGCTTCGCTGGAAGTTGCGCTCCGCCTCGCGCCTCTGGGCCTCGTTGGGATTGGCCGATGCCAGCCATTGCTGCTGCGCCCGGCTGTAGGCGTTTTCGAAGCTGAGGCAGGCGCCCATCGCCCGGTCCGCGATCCGCGACGCGCTGGCATAGCGGTCGACGGCGAGCCGCTCGTTCAGGCAGTCGCCCCAGGCGGAATAGGTGCGCTGCATCTCGCTGACCGGCGCCGGCGCGGCTTCTGCCTGGGCGGCGGCGAGGCCGGCGGCGAGAAGATACGCGATCATGCTTCCTCCCTTTGCCTCGGTCCTTGCCATGCCGCGCGAGCCATGTCAGCAGGCGAGGGCGTTGCGCCCGCCCCCGGCGCGGCCTATCTCAGTCCCGATATCGCTTTCAGCAGCAAGGATCGCCATGACCCAGTTCGACGACCGCGAAAAGGCATTCGAGAGCATCTACGCCCGCGATCAGGAAATGCAGTTCAAGATCATTGCCCGCCGCAACCGGCTGCTCGGCATGTGGGCGGCCAAGAAGATGGGCCTGACCGAGGCCGAGGCGGACGCCTATGCCAAGGACGTGATCCGCGCCGATTTCGAGGAAGCCGGCGACGAGGACGTGATCCGCAAGGTGCTGGGCGACCTCATTTCCGCCGGCGTCGAGATCGACGACGCGACCATTCGCCAGACGCTCGAGCACAAGACGGTCGAGGCGCGCCGCCAGTTCATCGAGGCGCAGGGCTGAGCCGATGGCGATGGCCGCCGAAGCGATCGAGACGCTGATCCGGGACGGCATTCCCGACGCCCGCGTCGAGATCGTCGACCTGGCCGGCGACGGCGACCATTATGAGGCGCGGGTCGTCTCGGAGAGCTTCCGCGGCCAGCCGCGGGTGAAGCAGCACCAGCGCGTCTACGAGGCACTGGGCGGGCGGATGGGCACCGAGCTCCACGCGCTGAAGCTCACCACCGCCTTGCCCGACTAGAGGATCCGATCATGAGCGACGCCCGCACCCGCATCGACGAGCTTGTAAAGAATAACGACATCGTCCTGTTCATGAAGGGGACGGCGCTGTTTCCGCAATGCGGCTTCTCCAGCCGGGCGGTCGCCATCCTCGACCATCTCGGCGTCAGGTACGAGACGGTCGACGTCCTCCAGGACGCCGAGATCCGCCAGGGCATCAAGGACTATTCCGACTGGCCGACCGTCCCCCAGCTCTACGTCAAGGGCGAGTTCCTTGGCGGCTCCGACATCATGATGGAGATGTTCGAGGCCGGCGAGCTCCAGCAGCTGATCGAAGAGAAAAAGGTCGCGAAGGTCTGAAGGGGCTGCCGAAAGGGGACAGTTACTTTTCACCCGCGGCAGGCCAGGACCGGGAACCGCGGCGCGAAAAAGTAACTGTCCCCATTTCCGCCCGTCACGCCGCGACGCGCGCCCTCCTGAGGCCCGCATATTCGAGGGCGGCGAGGCCGAGGACGGCCAGCGCCTGCACCGAGACGAAGGCGGTGCCGAGCGGGGTCGGCTGGTGCTGCGCGATCACCGCGAAGCTCTCGGCGGTCCAGCCGATATTGCCGGCGATCACCGCCCAGACGAGGAGGCGCGGCGGCGCCGGCCGCGAGGCCAGCCACAAGATGAACGCCGCCAGCGGCAGCAGCAGCAGGCCGGCGATCCGCACCAGCGGCTCGGGCAGGCCGAACAGGGGTGCGAGCGACGCGGCGGCCAGCGCCATCAGCAGGCCGATGGACAGGCAGCTGAGCGAATCGAGCGCGAGGACGCGGCGGAGGAACAGAGTCTGTGGCATGGGCTTTTCCTTTCATTGCCGAAGCCCGAATCATCGCCGCTCGGGGTCATGGTGTCGATTACCTCGCAGGTAATGGGATTGCGCTGCGGCGTCGGCTAGGCTCGCATCCATGGAAACCCAGATTCTCCCGGTCGGCGCGCAGCTCCGCGCCTGGCGGAGCCGCCGCCGCCTCAGCCAGCTCGACCTCGCGCTCGACGCCGAAATCTCGGCGCGGCATTTGAGCTTCCTCGAAACCGGGCGCTCGCGGCCAAGCCGGGCGATGCTGCTCAGGCTCGCCGAGCGGCTGAAAATCCCGGCGCGTGACCGCAATCTGCTGCTCGTCGCCGCCGGCTTCGCGCCCGCTCTGCCCGAGCGGCCGCTCGACGATCCCGCGCTTGCCGCCGCCCGCCGCGCGGTCGATCTCGTGCTCAAGGCGCATGAGCCTTTCCCGGCGCTCGCCGTCGACCGCCACTGGCAGATGGTCGCCGCCAATGCCGGGGTCGCGCCTTTGCTCGCCGGCGTTGCCGCGCACCTGCTCGCGCCGCCGGTCAACGTGCTGCGACTCAGCCTCCACCCGGAAGGCGTGGCGCCGCGGATCGCCAACCTGCCGGAATGGCGTGCCCACATCTTCCATCGGCTGGAGGACCAGATCGAGGCCAGCGCCGACCAGGTCCTGGCCGACCTGCTGGCCGAGCTTCGCGCCTATCCGGGCGGGACGAGCCGCGCCGCCGACGCTTATGGCGGGGTGGCGGTGCCGCTGGTCCTCATCGCCGGCGACGCCCGGCTTTCCTTCCTCAGCACGACGACGATGTTCGGGACGCCGATCGACATCACCCTGGCCGAGCTGGCGATCGAAGCCTTCCTGCCCGCGGACGCGCGCACGGCCGAATTGCTGAGGGGCTGAGGCTGGAAAAAGTTCAGGGCGGGCGGCGCGACCGGAAAAGTGCGCCTGCCCGCCCCGTGAGTGGAACCGTGTGGACGTGCGAACATCATTCACACAGCGTGCCAGTCCGCGCGAACGGCGGAAATCCGCGCTTTTCAGGGTGAACGGATTTTAACCTTCGGCACCGGCTGTAAAGCCCGCCGACAGGGAAGGCCCCGGCGCGGCCTCATCCATTCATGTTCGGTTCAGCCCACCGGTGACTACTTCTGTAGTCGACAAGGGAGGGCCGCGATGGAGCGGATCGGGGAAGCCGAATATGCGGTGATGGAGGTGCTCTGGAAGGACGCGCCGTTGACCGCGGCCGAGGTCGCCGGGCGTGTTCCCGCCGACCGCGGCTGGAGCATCCGCACCGTCAAGACGATGCTGTCGCGCCTGCTCGCCAAGGGCGTCCTCGCCCATGAGGAGGAGGGCCGGCGCTACCTCTACCGCCCGGCCGTGGCCCGCGAGGATTATGTCGCCCAGGAATCGGGCCGCCTGATCGACCGCATGTTCGGCGGGCGGGTGACGCCGCTGGTCGCCCACCTCGCCGAGCGCGACCGCCTCACGCCCGCCGACATCGCCGAGATCGAGGCGCTGCTCAAGGCGCTGAAATCGTGACCGGCTGGTTCTTCTCCAACCTCGCCTGGGCGAGCCTGCTGATGCTGGTCGTGCTCGCCGTCCGCCGCCCCTTCGCGCGCCTGTTCGGCGCCGGGCCGGCTTATGCCTTGTGGCTGCTGCCCGCGCTGCGGCTGGTCATGCCGCCTTTGCCGGCCTGGGGCGCCGACATCGCCGCGCTGCTGCCGCCGCAAACCCTGGTCGTCTGGGCGGACGGCCGCACCCTTGCCGAGCGACGGCGGGACCGGGCAGTGGGTGCCTCTGCTGCTCGCGCCTGGGCGATGGGCGCGGCCGCCTTCCTCGCCTGGCAGCTTCTCGCCTACCGCCGCTTCCTTACCGAGTTGAGCCTGACCTCGCGCAGCCTCGGCGCCCATCGCGGCCTGCCTTTGGTCGAGAGCGCGGCGGTGCCGGGGCCGCTCGCGCTCGGCCTGCTCGACCGGCGGATCGTCGTCCCCGCCGATTTCGACACCCGCTATTCGCCGGAGGAGCGCCGCCTCGCGCTCGACCATGAATGCGTCCACCACCGCCGCGGCGACATCTGGTGGAACCATGCCGGGCTCGTCATTCTCGCCCTCAACTGGTTCAACCCGATCGCCTGGGTCGCCTTCCGCGCCTTCCGCGCCGACCAGGAGCTGGCCTGCGACGCCGCGGTCGCCGGCTCGGCGTCGGCCGAGGCGCGCCTCGATTATGCCCGCGCCTTGATCAAGTCCGCGAGCCGGCCCGGCCTGATCGCCGCCTGCCCGCTGAACCATGCCGACCAACTGAAACGGAGACTGAAGATGATGAAGGACCATAAGGTAAGCCGCGTGCGCATGCTGGGCGGCGCCGCCGCCGTCGCTCTGCTGGCGGGAGTCAGCATGACCTTCGGGGCACCCGGCCTCGCCCATCCCCATCCCGAGGGCGACAGCAAGAGCGGCGACCGCGTCGAGCGTACCGAGCGCGTGATCATCATGAACCACAAAGCTGGCGATGGCGAGCATGCCAGGCATCGCGTCCGCGTGCCTCATGGCGCCAATGGCGAGGTCGTCATCCCCGATTGCGAGGGCGGCCAGCGGACCGACGTCGACGAGAACGAGGACGGCGAGCGCGTCCGCGTGGTGCTGTGCAGCCGCGGCGAGGCGAATCCGGCCCAGCGCGCCGAGCGGCTGCAGCGCGCCCGCGACCGGCTCGCCGCCGACACCGAGCTGAGCGAGGCGCAGCGCGCCCGCGTCACCGCCGCGCTCGACCGCCAGATCGCCCAGCTCCGGGGGCAGTAGCTCGATCGCCCCTCCCGCATGCGGGAGGGGAAGTGGCTCGCCCTTCACTTCCCTCCCCGGCAATGCCACATGCCGGGGATGGAAGACTGGCCCACCGGCAAAGTCGAGCAGGTCGACCCGCTGATTCGGCGGCTGCTGGCCGCCAATCCCTCGCCGTTCACCTATACCGGCACCCAGACCTATATCGTCGGCGCGGGCGAGGTCGCGGTGATCGATCCCGGCCCCGATCTGCCCGACCATGTCGACGCGATCCTCGCCGCCACCCGCGGCGAGCGGATCGCGGCGATCATGTGCACCCACACCCATCGCGACCACAGCCCGGCCAGCCGGCCGCTCGCCGAAGCCACCGGCGCGCCGATCGTCGGCTGCGCGCCGCTGGCGCTGGAGGATGACGGTCCGCGCGCCGACGCCGCGTTCGACTTCGACTACCGGCCGGACCGGGTGCTGGCCGACGGCGAGGCGCTCGACGGCGAGGGCTGGCGGCTGCGCGCGGTGGCGACGCCGGGCCACACCTCAAACCATCTCTGCTTCGCGCTCGAAGGGACGGGAGAGGGCGGGCCGGCGCGCGCCCTGTTCACCGGCGACCATGTCATGGGCTGGTCGACCACCGTGGTCTCGCCGCCCGACGGCGACATGACCGATTATATGGAGAGCCTCGAGGCTGCTGCTCGCGCGCGACGATGGCGTCTATTATCCCGCCCACGGGCCGGCGGTGGCACAGCCGCACGCCCATGTCCGCGCCCTGATCGCGCACCGGCGCATGCGCGAGGAGCAGATCCTGGCCAGGCTGGGCGAGGGGGAGGGGCGGATTCCGGCGATGGTCGAGACCATGTACCGCGACATCGACCCGCGCCTCCACGGCGCGGCGGGGCGCTCGGTGCTCGCCCATCTCGTCGATCTGGAGCGGCGCGGGCTGGTTCGAAACGAAGGCGAAAGATGGACGCTGGACGCTTGAAAAAGCTCGTCTTTCTTGCGCCCCTGCTGCTGGCCTTGCTGGTCGGCGCGGGGCTCGGCCTGGTGCTCCGGCCGGCCGCCGACGCCCGCCGGCCCGGACCCGCGGACGATCGCCGACGCGACCTTGCTGTCGGTGCGCGAGCAGGGCCGGCAGACCGTCTTCGCCGCCCGCTTCGTCGCCATCGCGACCGCAAGCGAGCGCCGGCTCGGCCTCACCGCGCGCAAGACCCTGATCATGCCGGGCCAGGTCCGCTACAGCGTCGACCTCTCCCGCCTCCGCCGCCGCAGCCTCGGCTGGGACGCGGCGACGCGGACGCTCACCGTTACGCTGCCGCCCCTTGAAATCTCGGGTCCGCAGATCGACCTCAACCAGGTGCAGGAATATGCCGAAGGCGGAATCCTGATGGCGCTGACCGACGCCGAAGCCACGCTCGACGAGGCCAATCGCCGCGCCGGCCAGGATGAGCTGATGCGCCAGGCGCGGGGGCCGTTGCCGATGGGCCAGGCGCGCGCGGCGGCGATGCGCGACGTCGCGCGGAGTTTCGCTTTGCCGCTGCGGGCGGCTGGGATAGACGCCAGCGTCGCGGCAAGGTTCGTGGATCCGTCGGGTGCCGAGCAGGCGAGCTTCCTCGACCGGCCGCATCGGATCGAGGACAGGATAAGGGCGAAGAACCCATGAACGCACCCAATCCGAGCCTCAGGGGCCTCGACCTGCGCGCCGAGCTCGACCGGCTGCGCAAGGAGCGCAACGCCGTCATCCTCGCCCATTATTACCAGACGCCCGACATCCAGGACCTCGCCGATTTCGTCGGCGACAGCCTCGACCTGTCCCGCAAGGCGCAGGCGACCGACGCCGACGTGATCGCCTTTTGCGGCGTCCGCTTCATGGCCGAGACCGCCAAGATCCTGTCGCCCGACAAGATCGTCGTCCTCCCCGACATGAACGCCGGCTGCAGCCTCGAGGACAGCTGTCCGCCCGACCAGTTCCGCGCCTTCCGCGAGGCCCATCCCGACCATATCGCCTTGACCTACATCAACAGCTCGGCCGAGGTGAAGGCGCTCTCCGACATCATCGTCACCTCCTCGTCGGCCGAGACGATCCTCAAGCAGATCCCGCTCGAGCAGAAGATCATCTTCGGCCCCGACAAGCATCTCGGCGGCTATCTCGCCCGCAAGACCGGCCGCGACATGCTGCTCTGGCCGGGCGTCTGCATCGTCCACGAGGCCTTTTCGGAAACCGAGCTGATCAAGCTGAAGGCGCAGCATCCGGGCGCGCCGGTGCTCGCCCATCCCGAATGCCCGCCCCACATCATCGACCATGCCGATTATGTCGGCGCGACCTCGGGCATCCTCAAATATGCGCTCGAATCGCCCTCGCCGGTGATGATCGTCGCGACCGAGCCGCACATCATCCACCAGATGGAGAAATCGGCGCCGGGCAAGATCTTCATCGGCGCGCCCGGGGCCGACGGCAATTGCAACTGCAACATGTGCCCGTACATGGCCCTCAATACGCTGGAGAAGCTCTACGTCGCCCTGCGCGACCTTCAGCCCCGCATCGAGATGGCCGAGCCGCTGCGCCTCGCCGCCAAGAAGTCGCTCGACCGCATGCTGGAAATGGCCGCCCACACCGTCGGCAAGGGCGACGTCGGCCGCCCGCAGATTTCGGGAGACTAGCGCCCCGTCGCGGCCGTCAATTCTCGTTGGCGACGCCGCCGCGGGCGCGGTCGAGGTAGAAGCTCGCCATGTGGTAGTGGGCGTGGGCCGCCCTTTCGTGCCGCGCCGCGTTGGCGAGGTCGATCTCCGCCTCGGCGCGTTCCAGAAAATAGTCTCTCTCGGCCGCGTCCATCACATTCCCCTGTTCAACGCCGCATCCTTGCCGAAACCTTCGGCGCCCCCCGGCGGTTCCGGTGCGCCTCAGGCCGGCGCCGCCGCGTGCGAGATTCCGCGCCCGACCGACTTGGCCAGCTCGGCCTCGTGGCCATGCGGCTGGGCGTGGCCGTGGGTGCGCAGATAATGGTCGTCGAGCTCGGCGATCAGCTTCTCCGCCTCCTCGCCGCCGTTCATCCTCAGGAGCGCGTCGACCTTGGCCTCGAGCCGGTCGTCATTCTCCTTCGACGCCGGCGAGCCGACATAGAGAAAGTAAGCGAGGCCGACGACCTGCCAGATCAGCTGCAGGAACTCCGACTGCCAATTCTCGAACGTGTCGCGGCCCATGATCATCAGATAGCTCGACATCTGCACCTGCTGACCGTGCTCGGCCGCGTCCTCGACATAGGTGTACCAGCCGAACAGCCAGTGCAGGCCGATCGAGACGAGAAAGAAGATGAGGGTGATCCAGCCATAAGCGTAGCGCTTCATGATCCTCTCCCAAGGTGCCGTTGCAGCCACGCAACGTCCATCCGCGCAACTGGTTTCACATCCCGAACAAGGGCCGTTTATCTAAGTTGAACAGCGTCTTAGGATGGAAACCCCAACGGGGAATAGGGCGGCGGCAACAAGCCCGGCGCGGGCCGCGGGCGGAAGGAAGCAAGCAAGGGCCGGGCCGGGGCCGCTTCCCCACTGAGTCACCCCGGCGAAGGGTTCCCATCAAAGTACTACTTTGATGGGGCCCGAAGGCCGGGGCCCATGAACCGCCCCCACCCGAGTCACCCCGGCGCAGGGGCCCGAAGGCCGGGGCCCATGAACCGTCCCCACCTTAGTCACCCCGGCGAAGGCCGGGGCCCATGAACCGAAGAGGTGGAAATGAAGCACAACCGCTTTCGTGCATCCTCGAACGGCAATGTTCATGGATCCCGGCCTTCGCCGGGATGACTCCTTCCCCTGAGCCGCGCCGCTTCCCCACCCAAGTCACCCCGGCGCAGGGTTCCCATCAAAGTATTACTTTGATGGGGCCCGAAGGCCGGGGCCCATGAACCGAAGAGATGGAGAATGAGACGCGACCGCTTCGTGCATCCTCCAACGGCAATGTTCATGGATCCCGGCCTCCGGGTCCCCGCAAAGTAATACTTTGCGGGGTGCCCCTTCGCCGGATGACTCCCTCCCTGAGCCGCGTCCGACCCTGGCTGGTCAGGACATCGGCTGCCTCAGCGGGCCCATTGTCCGGATCCGGCGGTCGCCGCGCCAGACTTCCACCCGATGATCGAGGGCGCGGGCGTGGGCGAGACGGGCCGCCTCGGCATCGCTCTTCGCTTCGATCTCGTCCGACCCCGCCAGCTCGGCGGCGCGGAGCAAATAAAGACGGTAGGACCCCATCGGCTAAAACCCCAAGCGCGTCAGAAGGTTATTTTATCCCGACGGTCCGGCGCGGAAATAAACCAGGTTGGAGTCGCCGCTTTTTTTTCGATGCGCTCCTGCGCGACAACATGGGTCAGGGCGGCCTTCCGGCGGGTGGCAGGCGCCGGCGCTTTCGCCTAAGACCCCGCCGTGACTTTCCGCCTCGACCGCTTCGACCTGGACCGCTTCGTCGCCGACACGCTCGCCGAGGATCTCGGCGAGCGCGGCGACGTCACCTCGGCGGCGGTGATCCCCGCCGGCGCGCGGTTCGAGGGCGTCATGCGCACCCGCGAGCCGATCGTCGTCGCCGGCCTGCCGGTCGCCGAAGCCTTCTTCCGCGCGCTCGATCCGGGCGTCGCGGTCGAGCGTCTCGCCCAGGACGGCGCCCGCGCCGGGGCCGGCGACGTCCTCCTCCGGCTCGGCGGCGATGCCCGCGCCTTGCTCGCCGCCGAGCGGTCGGCGCTCAACCTGCTGCAGCACCTTTCGGGCATCGCCACCCTCGCCCGCCGCTACGCCGACGCGATCGCCGGCACCGGCGCGGTCCTGCTCGACACCCGCAAGACCGTCCCCGGCCTGCGCGCGCTCGAAAAATATGCCGCCAGGATGGGCGGCGCGCAGAACCACCGCATGGGCCTGTGGGACGCGGCGATGATCAAGGACAACCATGTTGCGGTCGCCGGGTCGGTCGAGGAGGCGGTGCGCCGCGCCGCCGCCGCCGGCATCGGGCGCATCATCGTCGAGGTCGACCGGATCGGCCAGATCGAGCCGGCGATCGGCGCCGGCGCCACCCACCTCCTCCTCGACAATATGGACGTCGCCGCCTTGCGCGCCGCGGTCGCCCTGGTCGCCGGCCGCGTCCCGACCGAAGCCAGCGGCGGCATCACGCTGGAGACGATCCGCGCCAAAGCGGAGACCGGCGTCACCTACGTCTCGGTCGGCCGCATCACCCAGTCCGCCCCCGCCGCCGACATCGGCCTCGATTTCTCAGCGCTTTAGCTGGCCCGTCCCGTCATCCCCAACGGGCGTCGATAAGGAATGACGGGCCCGGAGGCGCGTCACAGCTCCCGCCGCGCGATCACCTCGCCTTCGATGATCCCGGTCTCGGGATGATGCTTGTCGAGCCAGCGCTTGACGATCCGCAGGTTGCGGGTGTTCGACCTGAAGGCGAAGTCGAACAGGTCGCCGGCCAGCGGGATCGCGCCGATCAGCGTGTCGAAGCCGAGATTGCCGGCCATCCGCACCAGGTGGAATTGCGACATGCCCAGATTCTTCGCCTCCCAGATCAGCCAGGCGCCCATCGACGCGGCGATCACGTCGCCGAGCACCGGAATGAGGCCGAGGATCGAATCGAGGCCGACGCGCATCCGCGTCCCCGGCACGGCGACGGCGCGCTCGAGCAGCGCCTCCATCGCCTCGATCCGGCGCCGGACCGACGCCGGGTCCCGGCCGATGGCGCGCGGGGCGGCGGCGCGTTCGAAGCGGTCGGGGTCGATCGCCATATTCAGGGGCGCTCCGCGATCAGCTCGACGGCGGGGTGCCGCGCGAACATGTTGGGCCGGAAGCCGGTCAGCCGCTGCGACACCAGCGACCAGCGGACCGGCGCCGTCAGCGGGATGAACGGCACAAGCTCGGTGAGGATCCGGTCGGCGATCGCGAATTGCGCCTGCCGGTCCTGGGGCCGCGCCGCCAGCCGCGCCTCGAGCAGCGCCTGGTCCGCCGCCGGATCGCACAGCCGGCTGGCCTCGCAGGTGAAATGGCGCAAATACCAGCTGGCGAGATTGGCCGGCGCGACCTCGTCGATCAGGCGCAGATCGGCCGGCGCGGCCGGGTCCACGCGCTCGGCGTCGACCCCGATCAGCCGCCAGTCGCGGCGCAGGTGGGCGAAGACGAGCCTGTAGCCCGGCCCCTCGGGCATGGCGACGCGGACGCGGATCTTGGTTTCGGCCGCCGCTTCGGCGACGGCGCGGGCGGCGAGCTCGCGGCGCATCGGCAGCGGCGCGGCGGCCCAGTCCGGCTGTGCCGGCTGCGGCAGCTCCTGCACGCCGGGCGAGACCAGGCCGGTATGGGGGGCGAGGCGGGGGACGTCGAGCGCGGCCGCCAGCGCCTGCCGGTCGATCGCCATCGCCAGCGCGCGGCGGATCGCGGGGTCGGCGAGCGGCCCCTCGCCGCCGGTGAAGGCGAGGCCGAACAGCCCGGCCACCGGATCGAAGGCGAGGCGGCTGGCGGGAAGGTCGGCGGCGCGCGCGATCGGCAGGTCGCCGGCGGTCCCGCCGGTGACGAGGTCGGCGCGGCGGTCGGCGAAGCGGGCGACCGCCCGGGCGGCCCGCTCGCCCCTGAGCAGGATGTCGGGCGCGGCCGGCCGGTCCGGGCCGGCCTCCTCCTCGCCGCGCGGCAGCGACAGGAGCGTGCCCGCCGGGCGGTTCTCCGCCAGCCGGTAGGGGCCGGTCCCCTGGCCGGCGCGGACGATCGCCATCTCCGGATGGGCGAGCAGCTGGAGGAGGTTGGGCCTGGGTCCCCTGAGGGTGATTTCCAGCACCCCGTCGGTCATCGCGACGACGTCGGCGATCGCGCCGAGCACGGGCTTCAGCCGGTTGCGGCTCGCCCGGCTGGCGGCCGCCTTCAGCCGTTCCGCCACCTGCTGGGCGGTGACCGGCCCGCCGCCGGCCCATGAAGTGCGGCGCAGCCGGAAGGTGTAGCGCAGGCCGTCGTCGGAGACGATCCAGCTCTGTGCCAGCGCCGGCTCGATCTCGCCGGCGGCGTCGAACCGGACCAGGCCCTGGGCGACCGCCTCGACGAGGAAGGCCGAGGGCGGGTCCGGCGGCTGGAGGTTGGGATTGACCAGCTGCGGCGGCCCCCCGATCGCGCTGACCGCGACCGGCCCGGTCTCGGCGCCGCCGCAGCCGCCGGAAAGCAGCGCGCCCCCGGCCAGGATCGCCCATGAAGATGCCCGAACCGTCATTGCCGTGCGATCGCCGTCCCGTTCTCGCCGTTGCGCGCCGCCCTTTTAGCCGCCGCCGCCGGAATGAACAGGCGCCGCGGCTTGTTCGCGGCCCGCCTTTACCGCTCTTTCACGACTTTGCGCTATCGCGCGGCGATGACCAGGAAATCCGCCGACCCCTTGGCCAAGCAGGAGCAGGGCCTCGGCTTCAAGCCGCGCCGCACCCCGCGCGTCGCCATCGCCGACGGCCGGGCCAGCATGAGCCCGCAGGATCTCTACAAGGTCGAGGTCCGGGTCAGGGACATGTCGACCGCCGGCTTCATGGCCGAATGCGCCGCGCCGGTCCGGATCGGCAGCTACGTCTCGCTCGACATTCCCGGCATCGGCCCGGTCGACGCCCAGGTGCGCTGGCAGATCGGGGCGCGGATGGGCGGCATGTTCCTCGACCCGATCAGCCTGGCGCGCTGCGAATGGACCGCGGAGAAGGCCGCGGCCTGAACGCCGCGATCCCGATCGATTCTCCGCCGTGCCCGCGTGCGACGATTGGCAAAAGCCTCAAGGTCAGGCCGGCCAGCCCACCGGAACGAGGGTCGGGCCGAGGATGTGCCCGTGCCGCGCCGAATCCTGGTGCGAGACGTCGTGCGAGAAATGGGCGCCGTACCAGATGACGACGTCGCGCCCGCTGAGTTGCTCGCCGTTCAGCCATTTGGCGATGTTCGCCTCGGTATCCGGCCCGGTGGTCGCGTTCATCCCATCGTCGATTTCGGAGCCGCGATAGCTTAGAAACCACAGATCGCCGCGGCCATAGGGCGCGTCCGGAGCGCTGGCCGCAATACCGTCCCCGGATCCGGGCCGGATTTCGTATCCAGCCCCGGTCGCCACATGCTCCACCCGCCATTTCCGGCCGCGGGCGAGGCTGCGCGGCCGCGCCGCTTCGCGCTCGATCTCGCGCCACTTGCGGAAGCAAAGGAAGCGATTGAACTCGCGAATGCGGTTGCCGCCCGCGCTCAGGATGTCGAAGTCGAGCCGCCAGTAAGCGTGGTGATGGTGGATGTTGCACACGCATGGGCTCTCGGTGGCGGCGAAGCCGAACCGGGGCCGGATGGTGCCGTTGGCGTGCAGCCGCCATTCGCTCACGTAGCGGTACCAGCCGGCTTCCATCTCGCTCACCAGCACGACCTCCGGTCCGTCGACATAGATACCGACGCCGAGGAAGCTGCCGCTGTCCGAGCCGGTGTCCATGATCGTCCGCGCGGGGGAGGAGCAGAGGCGGAAGCCCGGGCCGGCATCCACGCCATCGGCCTCGATCTGGCCTTCCTCATACTGCCAGTCGCGATACGGGCCGCAGGCATCGCCATCATATTTGACGTTGAGGATCGGCACGTGGCCGCGATAGAGCACCCGGCTGCCCTTATAGTCGACGAAGCGCAGCTCCACGCCGGAGCCCCGCAGCCCGGACGAGGCGGCGGGCCGGACCGCGAGGAAGCGCCACAGCGTCTTGCCGCTCTGGCTCACCGTCACCCAGACCTGCCCGGCCGTGCCCTGGGAGGCCGTCGGCTGGTCGGCATCGACGGGCGCTCCGCAGATCGTGTCGTTGTGCGGATGCGTTTCCGGCGGCGCATGTTCGGCGAAACGGAGCAGGGCGCCGTCGGCGAGGTCGACTCCGACGATCTCGACCGGCCGCCGTGAATGGCGCGAGAACAGGCCGACGCCGATAAGGCGCCGCGCATGCATCTTGGGCTCGGGGTGCATGATGAGCGGCGGCATCGGGCGATAGAAGACGAGGTCGTCCAGCTCGGGGGCGAAGCCTGCATCTTCCCGCACCCGTTCGACCGCGGCGCGGAACTCGTCGCTGGCGACCGGCGGCTGCCGGTCGCTCTCGCGAAGCTGCAGCTGCTCCGGCGAATTGAGCGCTCCTTCCGCGATCAGCGTGCGCGAGCCGGCATAGTCGTAGATTGTGGCCCGGAAGCGCTCGGGCGGCCTTGGCTGGCCGACCTTCTCCTCCTCCGGATCGGGATCGATCGCGGCGACCGAGAGGAGCCGGTGCAGGCCGTCGCCGACCGCCCGGCGCAGCTCCGCGCTGGCAAGCACGGTCGCCGCGATCCCGTCCATGTCGTCCGTGGTCGGGCCGAACGGCTCGATGTCGAGCTTGAGGCCGTCGCGGCCAGGCGCCGTTTCCGTCATCGGATCCTCCCGCGAGACGCGGATCCGATCGTCCCCCGGCGCCGAATCCGCGGCTGTCGCAATGGACTGAAAACAGACCCGCCGCCCCGATCCCATCACGCCGGTCGCGCCGCGGGCAGGCCAGCAGCATAAGCGGACGAGCCGCCGCCGCCAAGCATCGTCTGCTCGGTTTTGGACCCGGTGCGATCCCGGCCAAGCGCGCGGTCAGGCGTTCAGGCGCCCGCCCATGTCTTCGCCCCCGCGAACGGACCGCGGAGAAGGCGAAGGCGGCCTGAACGGCCGAGGTCGGTCTCCCGGGGCGGGCGCTCATCGCTGGTGCGGACGGCGGGAGTCGAACCCGCACTCCCCGAGGGGAAAGAGATTTTAAGTCTCCAGCGTCTACCGGTTCCGCCACGTCCGCACCGACAGGCCATGCCATGATCGCCGCTTCCGCGAAAGCACGGCCTGAGCCTGCCGAGGGGCATGGCTTGAGCGCGCCGGGGGATCTTGGTCGCTTCACCCGGCCGGCTAGCAAATATTGCTTGACAAAGCGGAACAGATAGCGAACATAGATCGCGCCGATTCGCTTTCCGAGGCTAAGAAGGGGTTCGGCGGGAGGGGCCGGACGGGTTCGCCCGGAAGGCCGGCGGTCGGCGCGAAGCAATCATCCGGGAACGAATGAACGCGCGCGTCACACCGAAGAGCCGGTTTCATTAGTAGGTCCTGCCGGGATGCGCCGACACGGCGCCAAACGGCGGCGCCCGATCCGCAAGGGGAGGGCGACGATGGCCACGAGCCTCCCCGCAGCGGGAGGCGGGGACCCGTACGGCTCTTCACATGAAGTCTGGACGCTTTCGATACCAGCGAAAGCAGCAAAGTCGTCCAGCCCCGGGTGCCCGTGGCAGGACGCGCCGACCGTTTCTCCTCTTTGCCGAGGCGCGGGAGACGTGCGCCCTTTTTCCGGTGCGCACCCCGGGAAGGCCGGGCGTCCACTTCGTCCACTTTGGCCCCGGCGAAAAGACCGTTCAGGCGTCCACTTCGTCCACTTTGCCTGCCCGAAACGGCGTTCACGCGTCCACTTCGTCCACGTTGCGGCGCGCGGCCCGGCGACGCAGCGCACGATCGGGCCGGAGCGGCGCGAAGGCGGGGAGCGGCGCGCCGTCAGACGTTGAGGCGCTCGCGCATTTCCTTGCCGGGCTTGAAATAGGGGACGTGCTTGGCCGAGACGTCGACCGGGTCGCCGGTGCGCGGGTTGCGGCCCTTGCGGGCGTCGCGGCCGCGGGTGGAGAAGGCGCCGAAGCCCCGCAATTCGACCCGCCCGCCATTCTGGAGCTGCTCGATGATCGAATCGAAGAAGGCCGAAACCACCCGCTCGACCTCCTTGAGGGTCAGATCGGGATGGTCGTCGCACAGCTTCTGGACCAATTCGGATCGGATCACAGGCTTCCCCCTCCTCAGGATAAAAGTCGACCGGGATTCCACCGGGTCGGTCGTCCCAGGCCCCCCAAAGCGACACGCCCGGGCGGACAGTCGCATTGAACCACGCAAAAATCAATATGCGGAATCGCGCAAAAATCCGAGCAATATAAAAGGGGTAAGCAGCGCTTGCGGAAGCGCGGCGGCGGGCGGCCGTGCCGGCGCCCGCCGCCTCGCGGTCAGTTGTTCTTCTGCTTCAGCGCCTCGCCGAGGATGTCGCCCAGCGACGCGCCCGAATCGGAGGAGCCATATTGGGCGACCGCCTGCTTCTCCTCGGCGATCTGCAGCGCCTTGATCGAGAAATTGGGCTTCTTCGAGCGGTCGAAGCCCGATCACCATCGCGTCGAACTTCTGGCCGACCTGGAAGCGCTCGGGGCGCTGCTCGTCGCGGTCGCGGCCGAGGTCGGTGCGCTTGATGAAGCCGGTCGGCCCGTCGTCGCCGACCTGGACGTCGAGCCCGCCGTCGCGGACCTCCAGGACGGTGACGGTGACGGTCTCGTTCTTGTTGACCCCGGCGCCGCGCCGCCGCGCCGCTTTTGGCGACGCCGCCGCGCTCGAGCTGCTTCATGCCGAGCGAGATCCGCTCCTTCTCGACGTCGACGTCGAGCACCACCGCCTTCACCGTCTCGCCCTTGCGGTGGAGGTTCAAGGCCTCCTCGCCGGTCACGCCCCAGGCGATGTCCGACATGTGGACCATGCCGTCGACGTCGCCGTCCAGGCCGACGAACAGGCCGAACTCGGTCGAATTCTTGACCTCGCCCTCGACCTCGGTGCCGACCGGGTGCTTCCCGGCGAAGTCGGCCCAGGGATTGGCCTGCGCCTGCTTGAGGCCGAGGGAGATGCGGCGCTTCTCCTCGTCGACCTCGATCACCGCCACGTCGACCTCCTGCGCTGGTCGAGACGATCTTGCCGGGATGGACGTTCTTCTTGGTCCAGCTCATCTCGGAGACGTGGACCAGGCCCTCGATGCCGGGCTCGAGCTCGACGAAGGCGCCATATTCGGTGATGTTGGTGACCCGGCCCTGGAACACGCCGCCGACCGGATATTTGGCCGCCGCGCCGTCCCACGGATCGCTTTCGAGCTGCTTCATGCCCAAGGAGATGCGCTGGGTGTCGCGGTTGATGCGGATGATCTGCACCTTCACCGTGTCGCCGATGTTGATCACCTCGCTCGGGTGGCCGACGCGCTTGTAGGAAATGTCGGTGACGTGGAGCAGGCCGTCGATCCCGCCCAGATCGACGAAGGCGCCGTAATCGGTGATGTTCTTGACCACGCCGTCGACCACCTGCCCTTCCGCGAGCGACTGGATCAGGCCCGAGCGCTGCTCGGCGCGGGTCTCTTCCAAGATGGCGCGGCGGGAGACGACGATGTTGCCGCGGCGGCGGTCCATCTTCAGGATCTGGAAGGGCTGGGGGAGGTCCATCAGCGGGCCGACGTCGCGGACCGGGCGGATGTCGACCTGGCTCCCCGGCAGGAAGGCGACGGCGCCGCCGAGATCGACGGTGAAGCCGCCCTTGACGCGGCCGAAGATCACGCCCTCGACGCGGTTCCCGGCGGTATGCTCGGTCTCGAGCTTGTCCCAGGCGGCCTCGCGGCGGGCGCGGTCGCGGCTCAGCATCGCCTCGCCGTTGATATTCTCGATCCGGTCGACATAGACTTCGACCTTGTCGCCGATCGCGATCTCGGCCTTCTGGCCGGGCGCGGCGAACTCGCGCAGCGGCACGCGGCCTTCCGATTTCAGGCCGACGTCGATGACGGCGAGATCGTTCTCGATCGCCGGTGACGATGCCGGTGACGACGCGGCCTTCGAAGCCCTGGTCCTCGCCGCCCAAGGATTCGTTGAGCATGGCGGCGAAATCGTCGCGGGTGGGGTTTGCCGTGGTGGCCAAGTGGATATTCCTTACGTACCGGTCCGCACCGCGGGACTTGAGGCGCGCGGGCCGGGCCAGAGTGATTTGCCGCAGCGGCCGAATGCCGATGCGGCGTCCTTGGGAGGAGGGCGCGGGAGCCGGGGAAGCAAAAAGGCGCGTCAGAAGGCGGGCTTGTCGCCGGCCCCCTACGCACCATGCCTCATCCTCGCTTCCCGCGAGCCACCGCCCGCCGGACGGCGGGGGATATAGGGGAGAGTGGGGGAGGGGGCAACCTCCTACGCGCAAGCGCTTCGGCGGACGCGAGCCGGGACGTCGCCAAGGGGGCTTGGGCGCCGGTTGGGTCAGGCGGGCGGGGTCCGGGCGCCGAGCCGGCCGTGCGGCGGCTCTAGGGGCGGACGCGGCGCTCGACCGCCGCGATCGCCGCGGCGACCGCTTGGTCCGCGCTCAGGTCGCTGGTGTCGATGAGGATGGCGTCTTCGGCCATCGCCAGGGGCGCGGCGGCGCGGCCGGTGTCGCGCTCGTCGCGGGCGCGGATGTCGGCGAGGACGTCGGCGAAATGGACCTCCATCCCGGCCGCCTTCAATTCGGCGTAGCGGCGCTGCGCCCGCACCTCGGGCCGCGCGGTCACGAACAATTTCACCTCCGCCTCGGGGGCGATCACCGTGCCGATGTCGCGGCCGTCGAGCACCGCGCCGCCGGGCTGCGCCGCGAAGCCGCGCTGGCGCTCGAACAGGGCCTCGCGGACCAGCGGGTAGGTGGAGATGCGCGAGGCGATGCCGCCCACCGTCTCGCTCTTCAGCTCGGGATCGTCGAAGCCGATCTGCGACAGGTCGGAGGCGCGTGCGGCGGCGAACTCGCTTTCCGGATCGCCGCCCATGCGCAGGAGGTTCAATGCCACCGCCCGGTAGAGCAGGCCGGTGTCCATGTGCGGCAGGGCGAAATGGCGGGCGAGCGCGCGGGCGATCGTGCCCTTGCCGCTCGCCGCGGGGCCGTCGACGGCGACGATCATGCCGGGCTCCGCCTCATGAGGGGGCCAACACGTCGAGCGCGGCGAGGAAGCCGGGAAAGCTGGTGTCGCAGGCGGCCATGTCGGCGATCCCTACGGCTTCGCGCGCGTGGAGGCCAGCCAGCGCGAAGCTCATCGCCACCCGGTGGTCGAGCCGGGGGTCGACGGCGCCGCCCCCGGGCAGCGGTTTGCCGCCGCCGCCGTGGACGACGAGGCCGTCGGCCTGCTCCTCGACACGGACGCCGATCGCCGCGAGGCCGGCCGCCATCGCCGCGATCCGGTCCGATTCCTTGACCCGGAGCTCGGCGAGGCCGGCGGCGCGGGTCGTCCCCCGCGCGAAGGCGGCGGCGACGAACAGCGCCGGATATTCGTCGATCATCCGCGGCGCGATCTCGGGCGGCACGTCGCAGCCGGCGAGCGCGCTGTGGCGGACGACCATGTCGGCCACCGGCTCGCCCGAAGCCTCGCGCCGGTTGCAAAAGGCGATGTCGCCGCCCATCGCCGCCAGCACGTCGAACAGGCCGGTGCGCGCCGGGTTGACGCCGACGCCCTCGATGCGGACTTCCGATCCGGGGACGACCAGGGCGGCGACGGCGAGGAAGGCGGCGGCCGAGGCGTCGCCGGGGATGGCGAGGCGCTGCGGCGCGAGCTCGGCCTCGCCGCGGAGCGCGATCCTGAGGCCGTCGGTTTCGATGTCCGCGCCGAACCGCTTCAGCATGCGCACCAGATGGTCGCGGGTCGGCGCCGCCTCGATCACCTCGGTGACGCCGGGCGTGTTCAGCCCGGCGAGGAGCAAAGCCGACTTGACCTGGGCCGAGGCGATCTCCAGCCGGTGGACGCGCGCCAGCGCCGGGTAGATCCCCGTCACCGCCAGCGGCAGCCGGTCGCCGGGCGCGGCCTCGATCCGCGCGCCGATCCGCCGGAGCGGCGCCGCCACCCGCGCCATCGGCCGCCGGCCGAGCGACGCGTCGCCGGCGAAGAGGGCGCGGATCGGGTGGCTCGCGACCAGCCCCATCAACAGCCGCGCCGAGGTCCCCGAATTGCCGAGCGCGAACGGCCGTTCGGGCTGGAGCAGGCCGCCGACGCCGACCCCGTATACGTTCCAGGCGCCGTCCGCCCCGGCCTCGATCCGCGCCCCCATCGCCCGCAGCGCCGCGATCGTCGCAACCATGTCGCCGCCGTCGCACAGCCCCTCGATCCGGCTCCGCCCCACCGCCAGCGCGGACAGCATCAGCGCCCGGTGGGAGATGCTCTTGTCGCCGGGGATGGGCGCACTGCCCCTGAGCGGCCCGCGAGGGACGAAAGCCATCATGCGGGCCGGCTTTGACAGCGCCCCGCCCATGTGGCAAGGCGCCCGCCGAACCGGCCGCGATGCCGGCTTTCTCACTTTCAGCTGGAGACTTTTCACCCATGGTGAAACCGGAATGGGGCACCAAGCGGACCTGCCCCAAATGCGCGACCCGCTTCTACGATCTCGGCAAGGACGACCCGATCCACCTGCATCGCCTGCGGCATCGCCTGGCAGCCCGAGCCGGTGCTGAAGTCGAAGCAGCCCTTGCCGTTCGAGGCGGCCAAGCCCGAGGTCGAGGTCGAGAAGGCCGACACCGACCTCGCCGCCGACGATCTCGAGATCGACGTCGACGAGGAAGCCGAGGAGAATCCCGACGACGAGGTCGATCTCGGCGGCGACGACGATATCGGCGTCCCCGGCGCGGCCGGCGACGAGGAAGAGGTCTAGGCCCGAGCGAGCGGGAAAACATGGAGCGGGCGGATAACCTGAGTCATCCCGGCGAAGGCCGGGACCCATGAACACCGCCGTGCGAGGATTGTAACGAACGTTCGCGACATAGCGGCTTTCTCCGAGTTCATGGGTCCCGGCCTTCGGGTCCCCGCAAAGTACTACTTTGAGGGGTGCCCCTTCGCCGGGATGACTCGGTGGAGCGGGTCCGGTTTCAACTCCCTTGCGTGGCGCCGCCGCCTTGCCTAAATGCGGCGCTCGCCCGGACCAGACCGGGCGGGAAAAAGGTTCGGGGCCGTAGCTCAGCTGGGAGAGCGCTGCAATGGCATTGCAGAGGTCAGGGGTTCGATCCCCCTCGGCTCCACCAGCCTCAGCTAAAGCTTAGGCTGGCAAGCCAGCCTAAGGTCCGGAAGGAGTGAAGGCTGCCCGCCGCAGCTCCGAAAGGAGCGCAGGAGGGCGGGCACGCCGCGGATCAATGCGGGTTGGCGTAGCTTTCGAGGAAGCCGCAGGTGCCGCAGCGCCAGGTGGCGATCTCGATCGGGGTCTTGCCCTTGAGCTTGACGCCGACCCAGATGCTCCTGGCGGGCGTGCCTTCGAGCCACGAGCTGACCGCGCGGCCGCCTTCCTTTTGGTCGATGACGAAGCCTTCCGCCATCGTTCCCTGGCATTTCGGGCATGTCCTGGAGCGCGCCATCTTGTCCTCCGCGTTTGCGATGCGGGCAAGAGACTAGCCGCAAACCTCCACCCGCTCCAGTTCCAGCCACGCGGCCATCGCCGCCAGCTCCGCCGCCAGCCGCCCGCGCGTCTCCGCCGGCGCGCCGGGCTCGAGATGGATGCTGCGCGCCACCAGCCGCCCGCGCTGGCGGTCGGCCTTGAGGTCGACCCGGGCGACCAGCCGCCCGTCCATCAGGAAGGGGAGGACGTAATAGCCGTGCACCCTCTTCTCGGCGGGGGTGTAGATTTCGATCCGGTAGCGGAAGCCGAACAGGCGCTCGGCGCGGGCGCGTTCCCAGATCAGGGGGTCGAACGGGGCGAGCAGGGCCTGGCCCTCGATCCGTCGGGGGCGGCGCGCCTCGGCGTGGAGGAAAGCGGGCTGGCGCCAGCTTTCGACCGTGACCGGCAGCAGAATGCCGTCCTCGACCAGCATCGAGATGGCCGCCCGCGTCTCCTCGACCCCCAGCCGGAAATAGTCGCGCAGGTCGCCCGCGCTCGCCACGCCGAGGGCGCGGGCGGAAAGGGCGACGAGCTGCCGCTGGGCGTCCGCTTCGCTCGGCGTCGGCAAAGCGAGGATCGCCTTGGGGATCACCCGCTCGGCGAGGTCGTAGACCCGCTCGAAGCTGCCGCGCCGGGTCGCGGTGGAAATGTGGCCGGCCCAGAACAGCCATTCGAGCGCATGCTTGGTCTCGCCCCATTCCCACCAGCCGGAGCGGCTGCGGCCATGCTCGAAATCCGAGGCCGCCATCGGCCCCTCTTCGCGAATGCGGGCGAGCAATGCCTCGGCCTCGGGGCGGCGCTCGCGGGCGAAGGCGCGCAGCCCCTTCCACCCCGCCTCGCCGCGGTCGGCGCGGGCCGTGCGCCAGCGCAGCAGGGGATGGAGCGCGAGCGGCAGCAGCGAGGCCTCGTGCGCCCAATATTCGAACAATCGCCGCTCGCTTCTTTTGCCCCAGGCGGCGCGGTCGAGGAGGGCGCGGTCGTAGGGTCCGAGGCGGGAGAAAGCGGGCAGGTAATGGGCGCGGGCGAGGACGTTGACGCTGTCGATCTGGTGGAGCCCGAGCCGGTCGAGCGTCCGGGCGAGGTGGCGCCAGGTGATGGCGGCCGCGGCTTCGGCGGGCGGCGGCGGCGCGCCGAACCCCTGGGCGGCAAGCGCGATCCGGCGCGCCGCCGGCAGGGATAGCGTGTCGGGGGACCGCGTCATCGCGCGAGGTGAGCAGAAACGGCCGCCGCGCTCAAGCGGGGCGGCGCCGGACGCTTGCAAGCGGCTCGGAAGAGCGTAGGGTGCGGCCGGCGTAGCTGTTGCGTGCTCACAGGGGGACGTCACATGAAGATGCACTACCGGCTCAGCTCCTCGATCCTCGCCTTGGCCTTCACGGTCGAGGCGCTCGCGCAGACTCCGGTGCCGCTTCCATGCGAGCCGAACTGCACGATCGATCCGTGCAAGCTCGCCCCGGAACGCTGCCGGCCGACGCCGCCGCCGCCCCCGCCGCCGCCGGTTCCGCCGCCGCCGCCGCAATAGCCGGCGCTTTAAGATGCCGGGCTAGAACCGAACGCCGACCCTCAGGCCAAGCGTCCGCGGCTGGGTGACGAACGTATAGATTTTGGGCCCGATCGCGGTGAGGCCGGGCGCGTCGCCGCACACCGCTTCGTTGCACTGGATCGAGCTGCCAAGCGCGCCGCGTTCGTCGAACAGGTTGCGGGCGAAAATCTCCGCCGACCAGCGGTCGTTCTCGACGCCGAAATTGACGTCGACCGTGCTGTAGGCGCGAAGAGGGCCGTAAATGTCGCGCTGGAACAGCCTCAAATCGCGCGTCCGGCGGCCCTCGTGCGAGGCGCTGAGCTGGGCGTGGCCGGTCATCCCGCCGAGCGGGAATTCGTAGCGTATGCGGGCATTGCCCTTGAACCGGGCGGTGATCGGCAGCCGGGTCCCGGCCGGGGCGAGCAATTCGTTGGTGAAGCCGGGCGGCGAGATGGTGCAGTCGAACTGCGGGTTGGCGATCAGGCAGAAATCCTCGGTGATCTCGGCGTCGTTATAGGCCGCGCCTAGGCTGAGGGTGAGGCCGTCCATGGGCCGCGCGAAGAAGTCGAACTCGGCGCCGCGGATGCGGGCGTTGCCGGCGTTCCTGATCTCGGTGAGGCCGTTGGCGCCGAGGAAGGAGAGCTGGATATTGTCCCAGTCGAGCTGGTAGATGGCGCCGTTGAACCTCAGGCGGTTGTTCATCCAGCTGGTCTTGAAGCCGAGCTCGTAATTGCTGATGAAGTCGGCCCCGTAGGGCGGCAGCGTGCCCCGGCGGTTGATGCCGCCCGGCCGGAATCCGCGCGACCAGGTCGCGTAGACGAGATGGTCGTCGGTGAACCGGTAGGTGAGGTTCAGCCGGTGGATGAAGCCGGTGTCGGCGGTCGATTTCTGGAGGTTGGTGCAGGGCGAGCCGGGCTCCATCGGCGGGCCGAAGCAGGCGGCGACGCCGGTCGAGCCGCTATAGCCGTCGGAGAAGCCGAAGAAGCCGATCAGGCTGTTGTCGTAGCGGTAGAGCCGGCCGCCGCCGGTCAGCGTCAGCTGCGGGAAGATGTCGAAGGCGACCTCGCCGAAAATGGCATAATCGCGGTCGGTGCGGCGCTGCTGGGTGAGCCAGATGTTGCTCTCGGTCCCCGGCACGGTGATCGCGTCGGCGATGTTGTCGATGATGTAGTTCTGCTCGATATGGTGGACCTGGCGCTGGTAGAACAGGCCGGCGATGAGCCGCACCCGTTCCTCGGCCGGCGAGGCGAACCTGAGCTCGTGGCTCTGCCGGCTGAACCGGTCCTCGAAGATGACGTACTGGTTGGGGTTCACCTGGTTGCCGGCATTGTCGTAGAAATATTGCGCGTAGCCGGCCAGCGCGTCGTAGAAATAGGCATAGTCGACATAGTCGAAGCTGCCGTCGATCTCGCGCCGCATATAGGAGCCGGCATAAGTGAGGTCGAAATTGCCGATCCGGCCCTCGATGGTGAGCGCCGCCTGCAGCCAGCGGTCGTTCGACCGCTCCGGGTTGAACTGCATCGTCTGGAGGTCGCCGAGCCCGCGCTCCTGCGCGAACGAGCCGTGGGCGACCTGGCGCTGGGCCATGACCTGCGGCGTGATCGTCCAATGCTCGTCGAGCTCGATGCGCAGCGCGGCGCGGGCGCCGTAGGTGTCGACGTCGTTATAATCCTCCTCGACCAGGCCGGCGTTGGAGAAGGCGATGTCGTCGCCGGGCAGGTCGATGAGGTCGCCGTTGATGTCGAACTGGTTGATCGGGAAGACCAGGGTGCCGGCGATATTGTCGATATAGCCGGCGTCGTGGCGGTACCAGCCGACCACGCGCAGCGCGATCGTGTCGGACAAGGGCGCGTTGACGAACGCCTCGCCGGTATAGCCGAAATCGCCGTGGCTGACGCTGTTCAACTCGAGGTTGGCGGCGCCGTAGAAGCTCGACGTATCGGGCCGGTTGGTGATGATTCGGACGGTGCCGGCCTGGCTGGACGCCCCGTAGAGCGTGCCCTGCGGCCCGGCCAGCGCCTCGATCCGGGCGATGTCGAAGACGTGGAGGTCCAATGCGCCGGAAATGGTGGTGATCGGCTGCTCGTCGAGATAGGTGCCGACCGATGGCAGCGAGGCCGAGTGGTTGGCGTTCTCGCCCGAGGTGACGCCGCGGAAATAGACGTTGGAAAAGCCGGGGCCGAGCGAGCGGAACGAGATGCTGGGCACGAAGCGGGCATAATCGTCGAAATCGTCGATCTGCAGCTCGTCGAGCGTCTCCGTCGCCATCGCCGTGATCGCGATCGGCACGTCCTGCAGATTCTCCGCCCGCCGCTGGGCGGTGACGATGATGTCGGCATCCTCCTGGCTGCCGGCGGCGGGCCCGGGGGCGGGCTGGGCCGGCGGGTCCTGCGCGCGCGCGGCGCCGGCGGCGGAGAGCATGGTCGAGGCGAGCAGGCCGAGCGTGGCGAGCCTGATCCGGTCGCTGTTCCTTGTCGCTGACGGCAGGCGCATCATTCCCTCCCCGACGGACCCTCTGTTCTTCGCAGAATTCTTCCGCTTTGCCGCGGGCGTCAATTGATTTTGCGTCCGGAACGATTGCGTGCGCGACTGTGGTCGATTTGTCACGCTTGCGCCCAGGCCGCCGGCGCCTCCGGATAGGCGTCGAGGACCGGGCCGAGCGCCCGCTTCAGCGGCCCGAGCCAGGGCTCGAACGGCCGCCACTGGTCGAGGCCCTCGCGGTTGATCGGGCGCCGCACCTGCTCCGAGCTCGCCGTCCGCACCGCCCGCTCGTTCTCGTGGAACCGGAGGCAGGCCGGATCGAAGGGCAGGCCGAGAAAGGCGAGCAGCCGGCGTATCTCGGCTTCCGGATCGGCGACCAGCGCTTCGTGGAGGACGCGGTGGACATGGCCGGGCAGGACTGCGTCGGCACGGGCCATCAGCATCACATAGTCGCGATAATAATGGCCGAGACCCTGCTGGTCGTAGGAAAAGCCCTGGCCGCGGGCGAAATGCTGCTTGAAGTTGGAGAAGCAGCAGGCGAGCGGATGGCGCCGCGCGTCGACGATCCTGGCCTCGGGGAGGATCAGGCGGATGAGGCCGACATGGGCCCAGTTGTTGGGCATCTTGTCGATGAAACGGGGCCGGCCGGTCTTGCGCTGGATGCGGGTGCGCTCGAGATATTCCTCGCCGAGCCCGCGCAGATCGTCGGCCGCGAGGTCGGCGAGGCAATCGGGATAGGCCGACGCGTCCGACCTCAGCCGGCGCCCGCCGAGGCGCTTGGCCAGAGCGGGGATGTCGGGCAGCTCCATCGTTCCTTCCACCTCGGGGTGGCTGGCGAGGATCTGCTCGATCAGGGTCGAGCCGGCGCGCGGCATGCCGAGGATGAAGATCGGGTCGGGCGCGGCGCAGCCCTGGCCGCGGCGGCCGGCGAAGAAGTCCGGCGTGAACAGGGCGATGCTGCGGCGGACATGGGCCTCGGTCTCGGCCGGATCGTAATCGACCATCGTCCGCCGCAGCCGGTTGCCGTCGGCATAATGGCCGAACGCCCGCGCCGCCTGCCCGCGGTCCTCGAGCGCCTTGCCGAGCGCGAAATCGAGGTGGAGGCGGTCGTCGTCGGCGAGGCCGGGCGCCGCCAGCGCCCGCGTCATCGTGGCGATGTCCTCGTCGGTGAAGGCGACGGTCTTCAAATTGGCGAGGCTCCACCACGCCTCGCCCAGGGCCGGCGCGATGCCGATGGCGCGGCGATAGGCGGCGATGCTGTCGCCCTGCCGGCCGACCGTCTTCAGCATATGGCCGTAGCTCATCCACGCCTTGGGCTGGCCGGGCGCGCGCGCCAGCACCTGCTCGTAAATGGCGATCGCCTCCTCGTAGCTGCCGATCCGGCCGAGGGCAGCGGCTTTCAGGTTCTGGCGGCCCGGATCGTCGCCGCCATCGTCCTGCAGGCGGTCGAGCTCGGCGATCGCCTCGGCGGGGCGGTTCTGCCGGTAGAGCACGGTGGCGAGGTTGGCGCGCGCGGGCGCGAAGGCCGGCGCCAGCTCGAGCGCGCGGCGCAGCAGATTCTCGGCGTCGGCATAGCGGCCGAGCCGCCCGGCCAGCTCCGCCATCATCCGGATCGCGGCGACGTCGGTCGGCTTGGCCTTGAGGCGCGGGCGCAGGATGTGCTCGGCCGCGGCGAGGTCGTTGCCGACCAGCGCCTCGGCGGCGCGCATCAGCTGGGGATCGCCGACCGAAGCGGAGATGGCGGCGAGCTCGGCCTGCGCCGCCTCCTCCTCGTCGCCGCTGCGCCGCAGCGCCGCGCCGAGCAGCCGCCAGGCGTCGGCATTGCGCGGCGAGGCCTGGAGGATCGCGCGCGCCTCGACGATCGCGCGCCGCGGATCGTCGCGCAGCAGCCGCCCGGCCTGCCGCAGCGCCTCTGCTATGGTGCCGCTCGCTTCGCTCCCGCCCATCGCCAAATCTATGCCGCGTCTTTCGGCTGTGGTACAGGGCGGCCATGTTCACCGACATGAGGCAGGGCACCGCCTCCGACTGGGCCCATATCGCCGCCGAGCATTACAAGCATCAGGCGGGCGCCGCGCCGAAGCAGATCATGGCGAACCTCGCCCGGCTCGCCGAGATCGAGGTCGGCTTCGCCGCCAACCAGCTCACCCACTCGCTGATGGCGGGCACGCTCGCCCGCCGCGCCGGCGCGCCCGACGAGGAGGTGGTCGCCGCGCTCTGCCACGATCTCGGCAAATTATTCTCGATCCCCAATCACGGCGCGATCGCGGCCGAGATGCTCAAGCCCTACGTGTCCGAGGACATCTACCACGCCGTCTACTGGCACCAGGAGTTCCAGGGCCGCTATTATTTCGAGCATCTCGGCAAGGACCCGGAAGGGCGCGAGCGGTTCAGGCAGGAGAGCTGGTACGCCTTCGCCGAGAAGCTGGTCGACGAGTGGGACGCGCCCGCCTTCGACCCCGGTTTCGACGTCGACCCGCTGGCGAGCTTCGAGCCCGAAGTGACCCGCGTCTTCAGCCATCCCAGGGCGATGGTCTAGGGGAAACGAGTCATCCCGGCGAAAGCCGGGACCCATGAACACTTCCGTTTGAAGATACACGAAGACGCCCGCGTCTCATTCTCCATCTCTTCGGTTCATGGGCCCCGGCTTTCGCCGGGGTGACTCGGGGAAGCGAAATAGCCCGCCCCAACTGAGGACGGCCTAGCGTTTCACCCCACCCACTTCGCGACCGCGGCGCCGTAGCTGCGGCCGACCGGGATCCTCGATCCGTCGCTCAAGGTCAGCATCCTGCCGCCGCCCGGCCTGGGGGCGAGGCTGGCGACATGGGGGCGGTTGACGGCATAGCTTTTGTGGACCCGCGCGAACCGCGCGGGCAGCGTCTCGAGCAGGCGCGCCAGGCTCATCGTCACCAGCAGGGTCCGCCCGTCGGCCAGCGCCACGTCGCAATAATCGTCCGCCGCGCGGATCGAGAGGATGTCGCCCTCCACCGGGTGACGGTCCGCAACGGCGACCACGATCTGTTCGAGGCGCATCCCGACGTGCCCGGCCTCCTGGTCGACTTCTTCTCCGGGCGCCCGGTGACGCGCACCGAGCTTCTCCTTCCGGCCCCGCGCGCCGGCGGGCGCCAGCCTGTTTCGGGTCGCCGTCCCGCGCTGGGACGGCGGCACGAAAATTAACCCTCCGCCCCGGCTTGCGGACATGGTGAATCGATTCTTAATGATGCGCCATGAGCCGTCTTTCGCCGCTGATCGTCCGCCGCACCGGGCCCTGGGCCGCGGCGCTGCCGGCCGACCGGGCCGAGCCCTTCGCCGGCACCGACGCCGCCGCCCGGCTCGACGACCTCAGGCTGTTCGCCACCGGCTGGATCGGCGGCCTCGTCTTCTTCGGGACGTTCCTGAGCTAACGCGCCGTCACACCGTCGGCGGCAGGCCTTCCATGTCGGTGCCGACGCCATCGTCGCAGGCCTTGTGCAGCGTCCAGGCGAGCCAGGCCGAGACGAGGCACATGGCGGCGGCGAGCAGCAGCTGGTCCTCGACCGCCACTCCGCCCATGGACAGGCCGATCGTGATCAGCGAGCCGACCACCATCGCGCCGGAATTGACGATGTTGTTGGCGGCGACGGTCCGGGCCGCCTGCGACTTGGCGACGGTGGTGGTGAGGAAGGCGTAGAGCGGCACCACGAACATGCCGCCCGAAATGGCGATGCCGAGCAGCGAGCCGAGCAAAGGCCAGTTGCCGGGATGGTCCATGAATGCGGCGATGTCGTAATAGGAGCCGTCGGTGGTGCCGATCCAGCTCACCGACACGAGGTGGAAGCCGACCACGAACAGCCCCATGGCGATGACCGACGGCGCGGCGTAGCGGGCCGAGACCTCGCCGTTCAGCAGCCGGTTGACCGCCACCGATCCGATCGCGACGCCGACCGAGAAGATGGCGAGGAACAGGCTCGCCACCGCCCGGTCGGCGGTCAGCACGTTCTTCACCAAAGGCGGGAACTGGATGAACAGCACCGCGCCGATCGTCCAGAAGAAGCTGATGGCGACGATGGCGAGGTAGAGGCGGGGGATGTGGAGGGTCGCGCCGATCAGCCGGTAGGAGGAGCGGAATACGTTGAAGTCGATCCGGTGGCCCTCTTCGAGCGCCGGCGCGGGCGGGACCCGGCGGCCGGCGAAATAGCCGACGACCGCGATCAGGATGACGCCGACGGCCGCCGCCTGGACCGAGATGAGGCCGGCGATGAGGGTGCCGCCGAGGATGGCGATATAGGTGCCGGCCTCGACCAGGCCGGTGCCGCCGAGCACCTCGTCGCGCTCGAGATGCTGGGGCAGGATCGCATATTTGATCGGGCCGAAGAAGGTCGAATGGACCCCCATGGCGAACAAGGCGAGCAGCAGCAGCGGGATGGCGAGGGCGTGCACCATGACGCCCTGCCAGGCCATCCACAGCCCGACCGCGCCGACCAGCATGATCGCGATCTCGCACGCCTTGACGATGCGGATGATCCGCGCCTTGTCGACGGCGTCGGCGAGCTGGCCGGACAAAGCCGAAAGCAGGAAGAAGGGAAGAATGAAGACGCCGGTGGTGACCGCGCTGAACCAGGATTCCGAGGCTTCGTCATTATAGACCTGGTAGACGACGAACAGGACCATCGCGTTCTTGAACAGATTGTCGTTGAACGCGCCCAGGAGCTGGGTGACGAACAAGGGCAGGAACCGGCGCGTGCCGAGGAGACGGGTGGCGCCGGTCATCGATCTTGGCGGTAAAGGCGCGCGGCAGCGGATGCCTGAAAATAGGATAGGCTGGTCGGCATCCTTGATCCTTGATCCTTGGCCCGCCGGTCGGGCGCCGCCGTCATAAGCGGAGCGCTTGGGAGCGCACAAGCCCCAGCGCCCGCAGGTTTGCCCCCGGGCGCGGTTACGCGCTAAGGGGTCGGCGCGCATGCTGACCCTGCCGAACCTGCTGACGCTGTCGCGCATCCTCGCGGTGCCGATCCTGGTCTTCCTGCTGTGGACGCCGAGCGGGTGGGATTATGCCATCACCTTCGTCCTCTACTGCCTGGTCGGCATCACCGATTATTTCGACGGCTATCTGGCCCGCGCGCAGGGGACGGTGTCGCGCCTCGGCCAGTTCCTCGATCCGATCGCCGACAAGATCATGGTGGTGGCGGTGATCGCGATGCTGGTCTCGACCCGCCAGGCCGGGGCCGAGCCGATCATCCACGGCATCCATATCGTCCCCGCGCTGGTGATCCTGTTGCGCGAGATCACCGTCTCGGGCCTGCGCGAATTCCTCGCCACCCTGCGCGTGTCGGTCCCGGTCAGCCAGCTCGCCAAGTGGAAGACGACCTTCCAGCTGGTCGCGCTCGGCGCGCTCATCCTCGCCGGCGCGCTGCCGCAATGGCGCTGGGTGCACGATGTCGGCCTGTTCAGCCTGTGGGCCGCCGCCGCGCTCACCCTGGTCACCGGCTGGGACTATCTCAGGGTCGGCCTCAAGCACATGGACTAGCCCGGTTTCCTCCCTGGCAAAGGCCGGGGAGGAATGGTCAGGCCGCGGCTTTCAACGCGTCGGCGAGCATGCGGAACTCCTTGGCGCGCGGGCTGCCCTTGCGCCAGACAAGGGCGATGCGGCGCGAGGGGTGGTCGGCATCGAGCCGCCGCGCCTCCACCCGCGTCCCGGCCAGGATGCCCGCCTCGACCGCCATTTCGGGAATGAGCGTCATGCCGAGCCCGTTGTCGACCATCTGCACCAAAGTGTGCAGCGAGGTCCCGAGGATCGCCGCCTCGGCGCGCAGCTCCGGCCGGTTGCAGGCCGACAAGACATGGTCCTTGAGGCAATGGCCGTCCTCGAGCAGAAGCAGCTTGGTCTCGTCGATCGCCGCCGCCGGCACCGTCGCCGGCAGGCCGTCGGCGCCGCCGGGCGGGAAGGCGATCATGAACCGGTCCTCGAACAGGTCCGCCTTCTCGACCTCGCCGCAGGCATAAGGCAGCGCCAGCAGCACGCAATCGAGCTGGCCGCGGCCGAGCGCGTCGCATGCCGCCTGGCTGGTCTCCTCGCGCAGGTAGAGCTTCAGATCGGGCCATTGCCCGCGCAGGCGGGGGAGCAGGGTCGGCAGCAGGAACGGCGCGATCGTCGGGATCACGCCCATGCGCAGCTCGCCCGCCAGCGGCTTGCCGGCGGCGCGCACCATGTCGGCGAGATCCTCGGTCTCGCGCAGGATGCGCTGCGCCTTCTCCGCGACCCGCACGCCCAAAGGCGTGAACCGCACCACCCGGCGCGTGCGCTCGACCAGGGTGACGCCGATCAGCGATTCCAGCTCCTTGATCCCGGCCGACAGGGTCGACTGGGTGACGAAGCAGGCGTCCGCCGCCCGGCCGAAATGGCCGTGGGTCCTGAGCGCCACCAGATACTGGAGCTGCTTGAGGGTGGGTAGATAGGTGCTCATCGCCTCACTCGATCAATGCGTCCAATCTAATCAATTTGAACGATGGCAGCCAGCACCTATATGCGCTGCACAATCTTTTTGACGCAGTGCACAAAACAGGAGACGAACTGCATGCTGACCGTTGGCGACAAGCTTCCCGAGCTCATTCTTCCCGTCCAGCAGGGCACCGAGGCCTTGCCCGCGGGCGAGGCGATCGACCTCGCCGAGACGAACGGCAAGTGGAAGATCCTTTTCTACTGGCCGAAAGACTTCACCTTCGTCTGCCCGACCGAGATTGCCGGCTATGCCGAGCTCGCCCGCGATTTCGCCGATCGCGACGCGGTGCTGATCGGCGCCTCGACCGACACCGCCCACGTCCACTTCGCCTGGCGCCGCTCGGACCCGCAGCTCGCCAATGCCGATTTCCCGTGGATCGCCGACAATGGCGCGAAGCTGGCCGGCGCGCTCGGCATCCTCGACCGCGACGAGCATGTCGCGTTCCGCGCCACCTTCATCGTCGATCCGGACAATGTCATCCAGCACGTCACCGTGAACGGCCTCAACGTCGGCCGCAATCCCGCCGAGACGCTCCGCATCCTCGATGCGCTGCAGACCGACGAGTTGTGCCCCTGCAACTGGTCGGCCGGCGAAGAGGTGCTCAGGCCTGCGGCTTAATCCCCCCTAAGCCCCGAATCACCTGACACCTCGGAGGGGCGCGGCGGCCAGGCTGCCGCGCCCCTTTTTTACAATCTCGTCACCCCGGCCTAGGCCGGGGTCTCCCGGAGACCCGCCGGGACTTCCTGTCACGAGATCCCGGCCTTCGCCGGGATGACGAAAGGATGGAAAATGTCTCTCAAGGAACTCGCCGAAGCCCTGCCCGATTACGCCAAGGACCTGCGGCTCAACCTCGGCTCGCTGCTCGCCGACCAGGTTCTCGGCGACCCGCGCAAATACGGCCTGCTCCTCGCCTGCGCCCACGGCACCGGCTACAAGCCGATCGTCGCCGCGACCGAAGCGGAAGCGGCGGGCAAGCTCGACGCGGCTTATGCCGAGGCCGCCCGTGCCGCCGCCGCGGTGATGGCGATGAACAACGTCTATTACCGCTTCATCCACCTCGCCTCGAACCCGGTCTACCAGACGCTGCCGGCGAAGCTCAGGATGAACGTCATCGGCAATCCCGGCATCGACAAGGCCGACTTCGAATTGTTCAGCCTCGCGGTCAGCGCCCAGAACGGCTGCGGCATGTGCATCGACAGCCACGAGCGCGTCCTCACCCAGCACGGCGTCAAGGCCGAGACCATCCAGGCCGCCGCCCGCATCGCCGCGGTGATGAAGGCCGTGGCGACGGTGCACGCGACGCTCTAGCGCGGCAGGGCCGGTTCAGGCCGCCGCGACATAGGCGTCGAGCCGGGCGAGGTGGGCGGCGATCTCGTCCTCCCCGAGGAACGAGCCGAGGAAGGAGTTGCGCGCCAGCGTCGCCAGGTCGTCGCGGGTGAGGCTGCGCCCGCGGGCCGCGGCCCGGTAATTGTCGTTCACATAGCCGCCGAAATAGGCCGGGTCGTCGGAGTTGATCGTCGCCCTGAGACCGGCGCGCAGCATGGCGTCGATCGGGTGGGCCGCCATGTCGCCGACCACGCACAATTTGAGGTTGGAGAGCGGGCAGACGGTCAGCGTCATCTGCTCCCGCGCCAGCCGTTCGACCAGCGCCGCGTCCTCCAGCGACCGGTTGCCATGGTCGAGCCGGTCGATGGCGAGCAGGTCGAGCGCCTGGCGCACATAATCGGGCGGTCCTTCCTCGCCGGCATGGGCGACCCGCTTCAGGCCGAGCGCGCCGGCGGCCGCGAACACCCGCGCGAACTTCTCCGGCGGGTGGCCGAGCTCCGAGGAATCGAGCCCGACGGCCGCGATCCGGTCGAGCCACGGCTCGGCCTGGTTCAATGTGTCGAAGGCGTCCGTCTCGTCGAGATGGCGGAGGAAGCAGAGGATCAGCTTCGAGGTGATGCCGTGCCGCGCCTCGGCCTCCTCCATCCCTGCCAGCAGCCCGCGCATCACCACGTCGAACCTTATGCCGCGCGCGGTATGCGTCTGCGGGTCGAAGAAGATCTCGGCATGGACGACGCTGTCCGCCGCCGCGCGGTCGAAATAGGCGGCGGCGAGGTCGCGGAAATCCTCCTCGGTGCGGAGGACGTCGGCGCCGCGATAATAGATGTCGAGGAAGTCCTGCAGGTTGGAGAAATTATAGGCGGCGCGCACCTCCTCGACCGACCCGAACGGTATGGCGACGCGGTTCCGCTTCGCCAGCGCGAACATCAGCTCGGGCTCGAGGCTGCCCTCGATATGCATGTGCAGCTCGGCCTTGGGCAGGCCATGGATGAAGGCGTCGAGATCGGTCATGACGCAAAGGCGTAACGCCAGCGTCATGGAACGCAAGAGCGGCGCGGCGGCGCGTGCCGGCGATCGTTGCGAACCGCTTGCTTTCTTCCCGATTTCTCATAGCCTTCGTGCGGAAGAGGGGAGGGCCTATGCCGCGCTTTGCAAAGTCGGCGATGCTGGCCGCCGCGGCGCTGGCGGCGGCCTCCGCCGTCGCGCAGCCCGCCCGGCAGGCATCCCACGAGGCCGAAGACCGGGCGCTCGCCCGCTGGACCAGCCCCGCGCTGACCACCTTCCAGAGCGAGGCCGAATTCCGGCGCTATCTCGCCGACGCCCGCGCCGCGGCACGGGCGCGGCGCATGTGGTGGGCGGACGGGCGCCGCATCCAATTCGCCCAGGCCGCGGCCGGCCAGGCCGAAGCCGGCCAGCCCGACACCCAGGAGCCGCTCTGCCCGCCCGACGACCCGGCCTGCGCGGCGGCGGACGAAGGCAGCATCGCCGTCACCGGTTCGCGGGTTCGTTCGGCCAATGCGCGCGCCAGCACGTCCGGCAATCCGTCGATCACCAACACCCAGGAAGCCGGCGTCGACGAGGGCGATATCGTCAAGCAGATCGGCCAGTTCCTGCTGATCCTGCAGGACGGCCGCATCTTCGTCGTCGACACCCGCGCCGGCAACGGCCGGAGCCTGGCGCTGACCGACCGGGTCAACGTCTACCGCAACCGCAATACCGGCGCCTGGTATGACGAGATGCTGGTCCAGGACGACCGGGTCGTCGTCACCGCTTATTCCTATAGCGAGCGCGCCACCGAGATCAGCGTCTTCCGGCTCGACGCGCGCGGCCGGCTCTCGTCGCTGGGCGTCTTCTACATGTCGTCCAACGACTATTACGACACCGACAATTATGCCACCCGCCTGGTCGGCGACCGGCTGGTCGTCTACTCGCCGATGGGGCTGCGCGGCCTCAGCCCCGACAGCCCGATTCCCTGGCCGCTGGTGCGCCGCTGGACCGAGGGCGAGGAGCGGCAGGCGGCGCTGGCGCGCGGCGTCCGCCTGTTCGACGCGCGGACCATCTACCGGCCGGTCCGCACCACCTATGAGCCGGTCGTCCACACCGTCTCGGTCTGCCCGCTCGGCCCGGCGGGGTCGGGCGGCGACCTCGCCTGCCGCACCACCGCCTTCATCGGCCCGCCCCAGCGCGAATATTATGTCTCGCCGACCGACGCCTATCTGTGGATCAGCCCGGGTTATTACGAGCAGATGGAGCGCCGCGGGAACCAGGACTGCCCGGCCGGCACCGAGGTCGGAGCCGCCGGCACCATGCCTGCCTTGCTCTATCGCCTGCCCTTGTCCGGGGCCGCGCCGGGCGTGATCGGCACGGCGGGCGTGCCGATCGACCAATTCTCGCTGGCGGCGATCAACGCCCGCTTCCGCGCCCTGGTGCGCTGGCCCGCCGCCCGCTGCCGCGACCTTCGCAGCGAGCCGCGCCTCGCTTATTTCAACGCCTCGCTCGCCCGCTTCGGCCGCGCGCTGGCCGAGGCCCCGCCGGCCGCCTACACGCCGGTCCCCCTGGTCGGCGCGACCCAGATCGAGAACCGCTTCACCGACCATTATCTCGTCTATGGCGGCCGCTCGAGCTGGGGCACCGGCGCGCCCGACGAGGATGACGGGCCGGTCAAGCCCGCCCGCATCGTCGCGGTGCCGGTCGATCGCCCTCAGGGCGCCGTCGTCATGCCGCTCTCCCATTCGGTGATCCGCGCCGAGCGCGCCGGCGACAATATCGTGCTGACCGGCTATCGCGGCCGATCGGGCCTCGACATCAGCCTCGTCGACCTCAGGGCCGCGCCGCGCGTCGCCTCGACGGTCCGGCTGCGCGGACGTTATGAGAGCGAGGGCCGCAGCCACGCCTTCAACAGCCTGATCGAGGCCGACGGCAGCGGCCTGATGGGCCTGCCGACCGTCGTCCGCGACGACGACAGCCAGCGCTTTTGGTGGCGCAGCCGCGCCTCGGATCTCAGCTATTTGCGGGTCAATGCGGCCGGCCGGCTGATCCCGATCGGCGAGCTGACCAGCGAGATCGTCTATGATACCCGCAACGACCGCGACGGCATTGCGGGCTATGAATGCGAGGTTTCCTGCATCGACTGGTACGGCAATTCGCGCCCGATCTTCACCGACGGCCGCATCTTCGGCCTGACCGGCACCGAGCTGGTCGAGGGCCGGATCTGGGGCGGCCGCATCCGCGAAATCGCGCGGCTCAACATCGCGGTGCCGCGGCGCTAGGCGGGCAGGCGGCGCCGGGCAGACAGCAGCGGCAGCAACGCGGAGCTATCGTCCCGGGGAGCGCCAAAGGGGGGTAAGATGCATCTCTATCAGGCGATTGTCTCCCACCTCGAATCCTGGCCTCCGGCTGCTCTCGCCACGATTGTCGCGGCCGCCGTCAGTGCCCTGGTGGCCTACTTCGTGGCACGCCACCAGGCGCGCAGCACTGCCATTCGAGAGATGCACGATCGTCAGAGCGACATGTCCTTGGACATAAGCAAGCTGCTGCTCGAGCCTACCAAGGCCCGCGCTGCGTCGAGGCGCTTTGCCGTTGCCGTCATGAAGATCATCAAAGGCCCGGAAGGCGATCAGAAGGGGCTCGTGATGTTCATCCCGTATAACTCCCGGGTGACCATAGGACGGGACGAGTCAAATGATGTGGTATTGTCCGATGGGTACGTTTCGAGATTCCATTGCGGGATCGTTTCCGATGGACAGAGCGTCTATCTGGAAGACTATTGTTCCACCAACGGCGTGCAACTGAACGGCGCGACCGTTCCCGGCGGCACCAGCGTGCCCCTGGAGAACGAAGATTCGGTGACCTTTTGCGACTATGAGATGCGGTTCCAGACAGTGCATCATTCGGAAGTGCTCAGCCGCTAAGAGGCCGCGCGCTTCGCCGTCCCCTCCCGCATTTTAGAAGCCGGTAACGGGCTGCTCATTCCAAGCCCAGGAGCCAGCGGGCCAGCGGAACCGCGCGAATCCTGACTCCGGGCAGCGTCCGGCTGAGATGCGCGCGGTGCGCCATGATCCATTCGAGGCATAAGGCGCGGTTGGCGAAGCAGGGATAGTTGTTGCGCGCCGGGCGGAGGGAAGCCTGGTCTATCAGGAAACGCGCGCCGCGGCGGCAGCCGGGGGCGCCGGGCCAGTTCCGGGCGGGCGCCGTCACGGACGGCACCCACCAGGTCTTCGAGGCGTCGAGCGTTTCTACGTGCGCGTGGTTCATCGCCTCTCCAATTCCTCCGCGGCTTTTACGGGCGAGGACTTCTTAATTCGCGCCCGCCTCGCCGGACGAGCGGGCGAGATCGAAGCGATCGGCGTTCATCACCTTGGTCCACGCCGCCACGAAGTCGTGCACGAACTTCTCCCGCGAGTCGTCGGATGCATAGACTTCCGCGAGGGCGCGCAGCTGGGAGTTCGCGCCGAAGACCAGGTCGGTGCGCGTCGCCGTCCACTTCTCCTCGTCGGTCCTGCGGCAGGTGCCGAGGAAGACCTCGTCGCCGCGGTCGTCGACCTCCTTCCAGGCCGTGCCCATGTCGAGCAGGTTGACGAAATAGTCGTTGGTGAGCTGCCCTGGCCGGTCGGTGAGCACGCCGTGCCTGGAGCCGCCATGGTTGGCGCCGAGGACGCGCAGGCCGCCGACCAGCACCGTCATCTCCGGCGCGCTGAGGCCCAGGAGCTGGGCGCGGTCGACCAGCAGCTCCTCGGTCGGCACGCTGAAGCGGACCGAGAGGTAGTTGCGGAAGCCGTCCGCCTTGGGCTCGAGCGGCTCGAAGCTGTGGGCGTCGGTCTGCTCGTCGGTGGCGTCGCCGCGGCCGGACGCGAAGGGCACGGTCACGTCGTGGCCGGCATCCCTCGCCGCCTTCTCGATGCCGACCGCGCCGCCGAGCACGATGAGGTCGGCGAGGCTGACCTTCGCCGCCGAATTCGGCCTGAATGCGCTCATAGACCCTGAGCACCGTGGCGAGCTCGGCGGGCTCGTTGACCTCCCAGTCCTTCTGCGGCGCGAGGCGGATGCGCGCGCCGTTGGCGCCGCCGCGCTTGTCCGAACCGCGGAAGGTCGAGGCCGAGGCCCAGGCGGTCTTCACCAGATGGCCGACGGTGAGGCCCGAATCGGCGATCTTGCTCTTGAGGCTCGCGACGTCGGCGTCGCTGAGGGTCGGCCCGGCGGGAATTGGATCCTGCCAGATCAGGTCCTCGGCCGGCACCTCCGGCCCGAGATAGCGGACCTTCGGCCCCATGTCGCGATGGGTGAGCTTGAACCAGGCCCGCGCGAAGGCGTCGGCGAACTGGTCCGGATTGGCGCGGAAGCGCTCGGAGATCTCCCGGTATTTCGGGTCCATCTTGAACGCCATGTCGGCGGTGGTCATCATCGTCGGCAGGCGGCGGTCGGGGCTGTGCGCGCCCGGCGCCAGGTCCTCGGGCTTCTGGTTCACCGGCTGCCACTGCGGCGCGCCGGCCGGGCTCTTCACCAGCTCGTACTCATAGTCGAGCAGCATCCGGAAATAATTGTGCGACCACTGGATCGGGGTCGGCGTCCACGCGCCCTCGAGACCGCTGGTGATCGTATGGTCGCCCGATGCCGCTTTCATGGCCGCTCTGCCAGCCGAGGCCCTGCTGGGCGATGTCCGCGCCCTCCGGCTCGGCGCCGACCTTGGCGGCGTCGCCCGCGCCGTGGCACTTGCCGAACGTGTGGCCGCCGGCGGTGAGCGCGACGGTCTCCTCGTCGTTCATCGCCATCCGCGCGAAGGTCTCGCGGATGTCGTGGGCCGAGGCCAGCGGATCGGAATTGCCGCCCGGGCCCGTCGGATTGACGTAGATCAGGCCCATCTGGACCGCCGCGAGCGGTTCCTCCAGCGCCATCTGCTCCTCGGGCCGGATCCGCGTCCGGTTTTGCTCGTGGCCGACCCAGAATTCCTCGGTGCCCCAGTAGATGTCCTTCTCGGGCTCCCAGACGTCGGCGCGGCCGCCGCCGAAGCCGAACACCGGGCCGCCCATCGATTCGATGGCGACGTTGCCGGCGAGGATCATCAGGTCCGCCCAGGAGAGCTTGCGGCCGTATTTCTGCTTGATCGGCCAGAGCAGGCGGCGCGCCTTGTCGAGATTGGCATTGTCCGGCCAGGAGTTGAGCGGGGCGAAGCGCTGCGAGCCCGACGAGGCGCCGCCGCGGCCGTCGCCGGTGCGGTAGGTGCCGGCGCTGTGCCAGGCCATGCGGATGAAGAAGGGGCCGTAATGGCCGTAATCGGCCGGCCACCAGGGCTGGCTGTCGGTCATCAGGGCGGTGAGGTCGCGCTTCACCGCCGCATAATCGAGCGACTTGAATTGCTTGGCATAATCGAAATCCTCGCCCATCGGATCGCCGGAGAGGCCGTTCTGCTGGAGGATCTCGAGCGACAGCTGGTTCGGCCACCAGTCGCGGTTGGTCCGTCCCAGCAGCGACCGCAGCGCCGCAGGCTCCTTGGCCGGGTCGCTCAGGGGGCTGCCACTCGTCTTTGCGTCCATGTCTTCTCTCCAATCCGGTGCCTATGCGCGCGCCACGCTACGCCGGGCGCATCAGCGAAGGAAACGATTAAAAGCGGTGAGTGTGATCGACAGGGACGATGTTATTGCGGCGCAGCATTCCGCCGGAGGCGGAGGAAGGCGAACGACCTCCCTCCGCCCCCGGCTGTTCCTAGGTGCGCCGTCCGCGTCCGCAGCGTGCCGGATCGGCGTAGCGGCCGCTGTCGCTGTCGGTGAGGCCGGTGCAGCGGCCGCGCCGTCCGCGGCCGTTGCCGGCCGGGTCGGCATAGCGGCCGGTGTCGGAGTCGGTGACGCCGCTCCGCCCGCGGCCGCGGCCGTTGCCCGCCGGGTCGGCATAGCGTCCGGTATCCGAATTGGTGACGCCGCTGCGCCCGCGCCCGCGGCCGTCGCCGGCGGGATCGGCGTAGCGGCCGGTGTCGCTGTCGGTGATCCCGGACCGTCGGCCGCCGCGCCCGTCGCCGGCCGGGTCGGAATTGGGCCCACGGTCGCTGTCGGTGATGCCGCTTCGTCCCCGTCCCCGTCCGCGGCCGGCCGGGTCGGAATTGGGCCCGCTGTCGGAGTCGGTGATCTGGAGCGCTTCGGCCGGGCCGCCAAGCACGGTCAGCGCGGCGCCGCCGGCGATGGCGCCGCCGGCGACCCGGCCCAGGAAGGAGCGCCGGGTCAGCTTTCTGTTGGTCTTCATGGTCATTCCCCTTGGTCTTGCGACGCCGCGCGGCGCTGCGGCCGCGCTTGGTCCCCAGGGCACGCACCTTCCGATGAAGGCGGATCGGTCGGACCCGTGCCCGCTTCAGGCCCGGGCGAGGGGCGGGGCGCGCGCCTGGAAGCCGCGTGCGACGAGGCGCGCCGGGCCGCGGTCCGGGACCGCGGGGAAGGGTGCGCCCGCGGCAAGGCGCGGGGGCTGCCAAAGCCGGGACGGCGTGAGGAGCGCGGCACCGGCATAAGCGTGCAGCCCGTCGGGGCCGCCGCCGGCTTTCTGATATTTCCTGTCGCGTTCCGGCTCGGCGGCGCGCTTGGGGCCGAGCGAGACGTCGCTGGTGAAGGCGCTGAACGCCGAGCCCGACCGCACGATCAGCGGCGATCCGAACGGAATCAGCGCAGGCGCAAGCACCGTGGCCAGCGACAGCCACAGAAAGACGACATGGGCCCAGTTGCGCGGCGCCAGGGTCACGTTCCTCACATAGCATGCCCGGGCGCCGGCCTCGGCCGGTCTCCGGGCAACCAGAACGTGCTCAGCCATAACCGAAGCGGCGGGGATCGCCAACCGCCAGCGGGACCTGCCGGGAGCCTCGAAGTCGGCCATTTTCCGCCGCCCCGTCCTATACGCGCAAAGTCGATCACTTCCGTCATTCAGCGCTCCTGCAGCACAGCTCTTTCGCCGCACCCTGTCGATCACAGTCGCAGAGCTGTCGTCCATGACGGGCGTTCGTCATCTTTACTGTCGCAGCGCGATTTCTCCAAAGTTTCGTCCAATCCGGACTGGTCTTCTCACGGTCCACTACCGGGCGAATACGGTATCCTGTTTGTCGTTTCTGTGCGACAACGGGCCGAGGAAGAAAGATGCCCGAGGCGGCCACCGTAGCGATCGTCGACGACAATGATTCGATGCGTCTGCTGACTGCGCGGCTTCTCCGGCGCGACGGGTGGGAAGTGGAGCCGTTCGCGAGCGGCGACCAGTTCCTCGCCGATCCGGCGCCCGGCCGGTTCGCCTGCGTCCTGCTCGACGTTCGCATGCCCGGAACCGACGGGATTTCCGTTCTCAAGGTCCTCGGGGCCCGGGGGAACGTGCCGCCGATCCTGGTCCTCACCGGCCATGGCGACATCCAGCTGGCGGTCGAGGCGATGAAGCTCGGCGCGATGGATTTCCTGGAAAAGCCCCACGACCCGAAGGACCTGCTGGCGGCCATCCGCGCAGCCATCGCCAGGCATTCGGACGCCAGCACGCGCCGGGCCAGCGCCGCTGCCGCCGCGAACGCGGTGAAGGCGCTCTCCCACCGGCAGCAGCAGGTGCTGTGCGGCATCCTCCAGGGTGATCCGAACAAGATCATCGCCTTCCACCTCGGCCTCAGCATCCGCACGGTCGAGGCCTATCGCGCCCAGCTGCTCGACAAGCTGGGCGTGCGCAGCACGGCGGCGGCGGTGCGGATGGCGGTCGCCGCCAAGCTCGAATGCCGCAAATATGGCGCGCGCGGGCCCTGAGCATGCGTCCGGCCCGGAGGATGTAAGCGTGGCTCAATCCCCGTCGCTCTCCCGCCAGAAGCTGATCCTCTGGACGTCGCTTCTGCTCATCGTCGCGGTCTGCCTGTTTTCCTATTACACCACCAGCCGGCTGAACGCCTTGTCCGGACGGGCGGAGCGGAGCCAGGCCATCCTCGCCAACCTCAACAGGTTCATGTCCGAGCTGCAGGGCGTCGAAGCCGGCGCCCGCGGTTACGTGATCACCGGCAACGCGCGGTTCCTCGCCCCCCAGAACGCCGCTCTCGCCGAGGTCGGCGGTTCGCTCCGCCGCCTGCGCCGGCTCGCCGCGGGCGACGCCGCGCTGCAGCGGCGCCTCGATTCTATGGAGGCGCTGAGCCGGCGCCGGGTCGTGCTGGCGCGGGAGCTGGTGGCGCGGCGCGCCGACGGGCGCGAGACCGCGTCGCTGATCCCGGTCGTGGAGGCCGGCAAGGCGAGCATGGACGAGATCCGCCGCCAGCTCGACTCCGCGCTCGCCGCCGAGCAGGCGATCCAGCGCCGGCGCGAGCTGGCCGTCGACCGGCAGGTCGTGCTGACCAACGTCGCGATGGCGGCCGGCGTGGCGCTCAGCCTGGCCGCGATCGTCTGGCTGTTCGCGCAGCGCGGCCGCGAGGTGGCGCGTCGGCGGCAGGCCGAGGACGCGCTCAAGGCCCTCAACGCCGAGCTCGAGGACCGGGTCGAGTCGCGCACCGCCGAGATCGTGCGGTCGCGCGAGCTGCTCAACGCCATCGTCGAGAACATGCCCGACCCGGTGATCCTCAAGGACGCCGGCGGCGGCTTCCGCTATGTCCTCGTCAACCGCGCGGGCGAGCAGCTGATGGGCATGGACCGCGCCGAGATCATCGGCCATGTCGATCATGAGCTCTTCCCCTACGAACAGGCCGCCCTGTTCCTCGCGGAGGACCAAGAGGTGGCCGCGTCGGGCCAGCCGCGCTTCTGCCCGGCGCGGCCGCTCGCCACCATGAAAGGCATCCGGCTGGTTGAGAACCGCAAGGTGCCGATCTTCGAGTTCGAGCGGCGGCCATCGCTTCGTGCTCGGCATCGTGCGCGACCTGACCGAACAGAGGGCGCTCGAAAACCAGCTCCGCCAGGCCCAGCGGATGGACGCGGTCGGCCGCCTGACCGGCGGCATCGCCCACGATTTCAACAACATCCTCGCCATCATCCTGGGCAATATCGATTTGCAGCGTGAACTGCTCGCCGACGGCTCCGAAGCGGCGGAAATGGCGGAGGAGGCGATGACCGCCGCCTCGCACGGCGCCGAGCTCGTCCGGCGGCTGCTCGCTTTCGCGCGGATGCAGCATCTCGAGCCGACGGCGCTGGATCTCGGCGAGCGGTTGGCGGCGATCACGGCGTTGCTGCGCCGGACGCTGGGCCAGAACATCCAGGTCCAGATGAAGCCGGCCGAGGGCCTGTGGCGCGCGCTGGTCGACCCAGGCCAGGTCGACGACGCCCTGGTCAACCTCGCGATCAACGCCCGCGACGCCATGCCGGAGGGCGGCGCGCTCACCATCGAAACCGGCAACGAGATCCTCGACGAGGATTATGCCGCCCACCATGCCGAGGTGGCCGCTGGCGACTATGTCATGCTCGCCGTCAGCGACACCGGCAGCGGCATGCGGCCGGAGGTCATCGCCCGCGCCTTCGAGCCTTTCTTCACCACCAAGGCGGAGGGGCGGGGGACCGGCCTCGGATTGAGCCAGGTCTATGGCTGGATCAAGCAATCGGGCGGCCACATCAAGATCTACAGCGAGCTCGGCCACGGCACCACGGTCAAGCTCTATCTGCCGCGCGCCGACGCCCCGCGCGAGGCGGCGCCCGCCGGCGCCGAATCCGCCCAGCCGGTCGGCGCCGGCCACGAGACGATCTTCGTGGTCGAGGACAATCCCAACGTCCGCGGCATCGTCCTGCGCCAGCTTAAGGATCTGGGCTATGAAGTGCTCGAGGCCGGCGACGGCGAGACCGCGCTCGACATGGTGCGCAAGGGGGCCGCCTTCGACCTGCTGCTGACCGACGTGGTCATGCCCGGCGGCATGACCGGCTACGAGCTCGCCCGGCAGATCCGGGCGCTGCGCCCCGGCCTCGAGGTGCTGTTCACCTCCGGCTATACCGAGCTCGCCGTCAGCAGCGCCCGGGCCGCCGCGACCGGACCGTTGCTCAGCAAGCCCTACCGCAAGGCCGACCTCGGCCGCGCCCTGCGCGCGATCTTCGACGGGCGCGGCGGCGGCGACGACGACAGCCATCTCGGCGCGGGCATCTGACCGCCATTCCCTGCTTCGACCGCGCCATCTGGAAATCCGCTCACAACCCGACTATCTCTGTCCGGAAGCGGCAAGAGTGTCCCTTATGGCGTCGGCCTTCCTGGCCTATCTGGATTCGGTGAAGGCGCGCGATCCCGCGGCGCGGTCGCGGTGGGAGGTCCTAACCTATCCGGGCGTCTGGGCGCTGGGCTATCACCGCATCGCCCACTGGCTGTTCAAGGGCGACCTTTACTTCCTCGCCCGGCTGGTCAACCATTTCTCGCGGATGATCACCGCGATCGACATTCATCCCGGCGCCGAGATCGGCCGCAACTTCTTCATCGACCACGGCTTCGTCGTGATCGGCGAGACGGCGGTGATCGGCGACGACGTCACCATCTACCAGCACGTCACCCTGGGCGGCACCAACCCGACCAGCGGCGAAACCGGCAACCGCCACCCGACGATCGGCGACGGCGTCATCATCGGCTCGGGCGCGCAGGTGCTGGGGCCGATCAAGGTCGGCGACCGGGCGCGGATCGGCGCCAATGCGGTGGTGACCAAGGACGTCCCGATCGGCGCTACCATGGTCGGCATCCCGGCCCGCTCCACCCTGGTCGCGGCGGAGCAGAGCTCCAAGGGCTTCCTCCCCTACGGCACGCCCTGCACCGAGAATGGCGACCCCGCCGCGCAGAAGATCGAGCACCTCCAGTGCGAGGTCGAGCAGCTCCGCGCCCGGGTCGCCGAATTGATCGAGCAGCGGGATCCTAACCAGGGGCGGGCCTCGAAGGCGCGCAACGCCAATGATCGGAACCGGGCCTGATGGGCACCGTCCTCCCATTTCCGGCGACGGCAACAGGAGGACAGGTATCGGGAGGTCAGGTGGGTTTCGAGCGCGGCGAGCTGAAGCGGATCGTCGATCTTTACGGCCGCATGGTCGCCGCCGGCCTGTGGAAGGATTATGCGATCGACTTCGCGCCGCGGCGCGGCCGCGTTCCAGGCCTTCCGCCGCGCCGCCGAGCGGCCCGAATACCGGATCGAGAAGCGCCCGTCGCTGAACGGCCGCCAGGGCATGTGGGCGCTGATCGGCGAGGCCGGCCAGGTGCTGCGCCGCGGCCACGCGCTGGGGCCGGTCCTTGCCCCGATCGAGCGCCGCCTGCTCAGGGTCGTGGGCTGAAAAAGCCCCTCCCGCTGCCGGGGAGGGGGCGAAGGCGCTGACTAGGGGACACGTACTCGTACGTGTCCCCTTTTCCTCATTTTCCTCAGGCCACGACCGCCATGACCGGCGCCCGGTCGACCACCGGCAGCTTGCCGCGGAGGCCGTCGGGCAGCGGCCTCACCACCGCGCGCCGCGCCGTCGTCCAGAAGGCCGAGAGCAGCAGCAGCGCCGAGCCGATCACGAAGGCGGTCAGCGCGAAGCTCAGCTCGACGCGCCATAGGTCTGGAACAGGCTGTTCAGCGCGTAGAGCACATAGGCCAGCGCCGAGACCAGCAGGGCGCGCCGGTCGATCGCCAGCGCCACCAGGCCGAGCACCACGTAGAGCAGGATCACCACCGCGGCGTCGAGGGTCGAGGCGGCGCCGTCGGTGAGGCCGAGCAGCGAGAAGACCGGGTGGACGATCAGCGGCGCCGCCAGCAGGTGCAGCCAGAAGGCGACGTCGGAGCGCCGCGTCTCGCGCCGCGGGTCGGACGCGTCCCACCACATGGCGAACAGGAACACGCCGACGCCGAGCACCAGGGCGGCGCTCTCCATCACCGTCTTGACCCTCCACAGGCTCTCGTCGGTCATGGTCTCGGGATTGCCGACGAGGCTCGAGGCGATCAGGCCGAGCGCCAGCGCGACCGTCGCCGCGGCGCCGGCGGCGACCGTGATCGGCACGCGGAAGCGCCGCCAGTGCAGCCAGGCCCCGCCGGCCGCAATCGCTGCACCGGCGGCGAGGATCAGGGCGCCGCCGCGGCCGTCATTGTTGAGATTGTCCTCGCCGATCGATTGTCACCATCGTGAACACCGAGGCGCCGAACACGCCGACCGACGAAGGCGAGCAGCAGGAGGATGCTGGGCAGCGCCATGCGCCGCTTGCGGGTGAAGAATTCGGCCAGGCCCCAGGCCGTCGCCGCGACGAACAGCCCCATGAACGGCGACGGGCCGTCGCTGTCGATATTGGGGCGGATCGTAATGGCCGATCCAGCCGACCGCGAACGAGCAGGATCGCCGCGGCGATGGCGACGAAGATGTCGTTGAAGCCGGTCAGCAGCCGGAAATGCTCCTCGTCGACGACGGGCGTGTGCGTGCGACGCCGCGACGAAATTGCGGAAGCTCGCGGCCTGGTCGGGGGTCAGCGCCCCGCCGCCACCGCCGCTTCGAGATCGCTCTCGCTATACATGGATATTCTCCTCCCTGAATGGGCCGGCTATAGCACAGGGTGTATTAGTGATGCAATACACCTATTCCTCCCGGTACGGGGAGGATTTAGGCGCCCTGCAGCCTCTGCAGGATCGTCATCGCCTGCTCGGCGCCGGACTGGGGCACGATCTCGCCGTCGCGGTCGGCGATCTTCTCCCAGTTCGCCGCCACCGCCTCCGGCGTCGGCCTCGTCCAGCGCGACGCCCCGCGTCAGCGTCACATAGGCCGCCTGGACCACGCCCGCGCCGGCGCCGAGGATGGCGCCGGTCGGCGCGTCCTCGGAAACCAGGAACAGGGCGGCCGGCGCGACCAGCTCGGGCTGGAAGCGCGCCAGCAGCTCGGGCGGGAACAGCTCCTCGGTCATCCGCGTCGCCGCGGTCGGCGCGATCGTGTTGACCTTGATGTTGTGTCGCGCGCCTTCGAGCGCCAGCGTCCTGGCGAAGCCGGCAAGGCCCATCTTGGCGGCGCCGTAATTGGCCTGGCCGAAATTGCCGTAGAGGCCGGTCGAGCTGCTGGTCATCAGGATCCGGCCATAGGCCTGGCTCGCGCATCGTCTCCCACACCGCCTTGGTGCAGTTGGCCGAACCGACCAGGTGGACGTCGACCACCGCGCGGAAATCCTCGATCGCCATCTTGGCGAAGCTCTTGTCGCGGAGGATGCCGGCATTGTTGATCAGGATATGGACGCCGCCCGAGCTCGGCCTTCGCCTCGGCCACCATCGCCTCGACCTGCGGGAAATCGGTGACGCTGGCGCCGTTGCCGATGGCGGTGCCGCCGGCGGCGCGGATCTCGTCGACCACCCGGGCGGCGGCGTCGCCATGGCCGGTGCCGTCGCGCGCGGCGCCGAGATCGTTGACGACGACCTTCGCGCCGCGCCGGGCGAGCTCGAGCGCATAAGCGCGGCCCAGGCCGCCGCCGGCGCCGGTGACGATCGCGACCCGGCCCTCGAAGGAAATCCTCATGCCCCGCTATCCCCTACGCCACCCCTGTCATCGGCGCGGAGTAGGGGATTAGGCGATGGGCGAAAAGCCCGCGGATTTATTGCGGGCTGCGGCCCCGCTCGTAGGTCTGCACGCAATTGTCGGTCACCGTGCTCGAGCAGGCCGGATAGGCCTCGGTGGCCGGCTGCGTGGTCAGCGCCGCCGAGGTGTCGACGAACGGGCCGCCCACGGCCGGAACCATGATCGGGCCCTGGTTGAAGCCCGCAGGCGCAACCGCCGGATCGGAGATGACGGCGATGCCGCGCGCGTCGAGCTCCGGATCGGCATTGCTCGGCTGCACGATCTGACCCTCGGCCGTGGCGGTGGCGACGACCGGCTCGGCCATCGTCGGATCGCTGTGGGTAGCCGTGGGGTAGGTTTGCGCGAGGGCGCTGCCGCCGGCCATCAGGGCGACTGCGAAGATTACTGATTTCATGACCTGTCTCCTTGCTTCGGCGCCAGGAAAGCGACGCCAGCTACACGCCGCCGCGGTGGGGGTGTACCGCGGGCGACGGCGATCAAACGAGCGAGGAGCGGCTTTTCTCCGTGCCGGCCCCGGTTGCGGGGCCGGCAGGATCAAATCGCGGATGACCCGATCAACTTGGGCGGCGCGAGCCGCGCTCGTAGGTCTGGGTGCAATTGTCGGTGATGGTCCGCGAGCAGGGCGGCTTCTCCCCGGTCGACGGTTGGGGGGTGAAAGCCTCCCGCTGGTTGGGCGACAGCACCACCTGCGCGCCCGGCGGCACGGTGAAGGGCTGGTTGGTGCCCGGCGGCGCGGTGGCGGGATCCGAGATCACCGGAATGCCGCGGGCGTCACGCTCGGGGGCGGTGTTGCCGGGGGCCACCGGGGTTTGGGCGAGAGCGGCGCCGCCGGCCATCAGGGCGGCAGCAAAAAGCAGCGATTTCATTGGCTTCCTCCTTGTTTGCAGCGCCTTGAGCGCAGGCGTCCGCACAGGTCGAGCCGCGGATCGTGCCGCGGTTCACGGCGACTAAACGAGGAGGAGGCGGTTTTTCTCCGTGCGTCCCGAAACGTTCAGGCGTGGCCGTCCGCATCGAGCGCATAGCCGGCGGAGCGGACGGTGCGGATGATGTCGAGCTGGCCGTCGGCGTTGATCGCCTTCCTCAGCCGCCGGATGTGGACGTCCACCGTCCTGAGCTCGATCTCGCTGTCATGGCCCCAGACCGAATCGAGCAGCCGCTCGCGCGAGAAGACGCGGCCGGGATGTTCGAGGAAATGGCGCAGCAGGCGGAATTCGGTCGGCCCCAGCGCGACCCCCGCGCCGCCCCGCTTCACCTTGTGGCCGACCACGTCCATTTCGAGGTCGGCATAAGCCAGCCGCTCGCCGGCCAGAGCGGGCCGCACCCGGCGCAGCACCGCGAGCACGCGGGCGACCAGCTCGCGCGGGGAGAAAGGCTTGGTGACATAGTCGTCGGCGCCGGTCTCGAGGCCGCGGATGCGGTCGGCCTCCTCGCCGCGCGCGGTCAGCATGATGATCGGCACGTTGGCGGTTTCGGGCAGGCGCCGCAGGCGCCGGCAGACTTCGAGCCCGGACAGGCCCTCGACCATCCAGTCGAGGATGACCAGGTCCGGCACCGTCTCGCGCGCCATGATGAGGGCGTCCTCGCCGTCGGGCGTGGTGCGGACCTCGAACTCCTCGCGCTCGAAATGATAGACGAGCAGTTCGACCAGCGCGCGGTCGTCCTCGACGAGGAGGATCCGGCCCTTAGTCGGCACCGGCGGCTCCGAGATCGTCGAGGCCGATGCTGGCCGTGTCCGCGCCCTTGATGCGGTCGGCGAGATGCTCGCCGGTGGCGGCGAAATAGACCATCTCGGCGACGTTGGTGGCATGGTCGCCGATCCGCTCCAGATTCTTGGCGACGAACAGCAGGTGGGTGGCCGGCGTGATGTTGTGGGGATTTTCCATCATGTGGGTCAGCAGCGCGCGGAAGATGCTGTTGTAGAAGTCGTCGACCGCGGCGTCGCGCTCGCACACCTCGGCCGCCTTTTTCGCGTCGCGCTGGGCGAAGGCGTCGAGCACGTTGTGCACCATCTCGCCGGCGATCCGCGCCATTTCGGGAAGCAGCGACAGCGGCCGGATCTTGCTGTCCTCGACGCTGGCGACGCGCTTGGCGATATTCTTGGCATAGTCGCCGATCCGCTCGACCACGCCGGCGATCTTCAGCGCCGCGACGACGTCGCGCAGATCGTCCGCCATCGGCGCGCGCAGCGCGATGATCTGCACCGCCTGGCGCTCTATCTCGGCCTCCAGCGCGTCGATCTTCTTGTCGCGCCGGACGACGTCGGCCGCGGCGTCGGCATCGCGGCGGACCAGCGCCTCCATCGATTCGCGAATCGCCGCCTCGGCGAGACCGCCCATCTCGCAGATGGTGGCCCGGAGCTGGTCGAGCTCCTCGTCGAACGCTTTGATGGTGTGGCCGGTGGTCGCCATGTTAGTTTCCTTGTTGCCGCATGATGGCCGGAAATGAATTGGTAGGGATTGCCCCCGGCAATCCATAGTCATGCCGGGGGCATGACGGCCAATTCATGGTACCCACTTTTCCTATCATGCTTCTTCTCCTCAGCCGTAGCGGCCGGTGATGTAATCCTTGGTGCGGGTCGCCTTGGGATTGGTGAAGATCTCGGAGGTCTCGCCATATTCGACGAGGCTGCCGAGGTGGAAGAAGGCGGTACGCTGCGAGACCCGTGCCGCCTGCTGCATGTTGTGGGTGACGATGACGATGGCGTAGCGGCCGCGCAGCTCGTGGATCAGCTCCTCGATCTTCGCCGTCGCGATCGGATCGAGCGCCGAGCAGGGCTCGTCCATCAATATCACCTCGGGGTCGACGGCGATCGCGCGGGCGATGCACAGCCTTTGCTGCTGGCCGCCGGACAAGGCGGTGCCGCTCTCCTGCAGCCGGTCCTTCGCTTCCTCCCACAGGCCGGCGCGCCTCAGCGAGCGCTCGACGATCGTGTCCAGCTCGGCCTTGCCGGCGGCGAGGCCGTGGATGCGCGGGCCGTAGGCGACGTTCTCGTAGATCGACTTGGGGAAGGGGTTGGGCTTCTGGAACACCATGCCGACCCGCGCGCGCAGCTGCACGACGTCCATCGCCGAGGCGTAGATGTCCTCGCCGTCGAGCGCGATCCGGCCTTCGACCCGCGCGCTCGGGATGGTGTCGTTCATCCGGTTCAGCGTCCTCAGGAAGGTCGATTTGCCGCAGCCGGAAGGGCCGATGAACGCGGTGACGTTCTCCTGGCTGACGTCGATCGACACTGCGTCGATCGCCTTCTTGTCGCCGTAATAGACGCTGACGTCGCGCGCCGTCATCTTGGGGTCGGGGAGGTCGGTTTCCATTACCAGCGTTTCTCGAATCTGTTGCGTAGATAGATCGCCAGCCCGTTCATCGCGAGCAGGAAGACCAGGAGGACGATGATCGCCGCCGACGTCTTCTCGACGAAGCCGCGGCTGACCTCGTCGGACCAGAGGAAGATCTGGACCGGCAGCACCGTGGCGGGCTCGGCAAAGCCGCCCGGCGGCGCGGCGATGAAGGCGCGCATGCCGATCATGAGGAGGGGCGCGGTCTCGCCCAATGCGCGGGCCATGCCGATGATCGTGCCGGTGAGGATGCCGGGAAGCGCGAGCGGCAGGACATGGTGGAAGACGACCTGGATCCGGCTCGCGCCGATGCCGAGCGCCGCGTCGCGGATCGAGGGCGGCACCGACTTGATCGCGTTCCTGCCCGCGATGACGATCACCGGCATGGTCATCAGCGCCAGCGTCAGGCCGCCGACGAGCGGCGCCGAGCGCGGCAGGTGCATGACGTTGAGGAAGATGGCGAGGCCGAGCAGGCCGAAGATGATCGACGGCACCGCCGCGAGATTGTTGATGCTGACCTCGATCATGTCGGTCCAGCGGTTCCGGGGCGCATATTCCTCGAGGTAGACGGCCGACAGCACGCCGATCGGGAAGGCGAGCAGCAGGGTCACGATCATGGTCAGCAGCGACCCCTTGAACGCGCCCCAGATGCCGACCAGGGTCGGGTCGGTGGCGTCGGCGCCGGTCAGGAAATTCCAGTTGAGCCGGGTCCGCACCCGGCCCTGGTCGGCCAGCCGCCGGTGGGCCCGCTCCGCCTCGGGCGTGCCGTCGCTCTTGGCGGCGACGTCGATCTCGGCCGAGGCCGGCAGCCACGCGGTGCCCTGCCGTATCCCCGATTGGCGCAGCCGCAGCCAGGCGCCTTCGGAATAGGTGCCCCGGCCGAGCGCGCCCTCGAGATTGCCCGACGCGATCATCGCCGCTTCGGCCGGCCCGATGTCGAGCCGCACCTCGGTCTGGACGAAGCCCCGGATGCCGTTGGCCATCATCGTCACCAGCAGGAAGGCGAGGAAGCCGGCCGAGATGAGGATCGCGGCGAGGCCGACCAGGCGGAAGCGCCGTTCGGCCGCGTAGCGCTTGCGGATGCGCCGCTGGATCGCCGCGCCGTTCCAGTCGGTCGGCGTCGGGTCCACCCGGTCGAAGGCCAGAGCGTCACTCATAGGCTTCGCGATATTTCTTGACGACGCGCAGCGCCACGATGTTGAGCGCCAGTGTCACCATGAACAGCACCAGCCCCAGGGCGAAGGCGGCGAGCGTCTTGGGGCTGTCGAACTCCTGGTCGCCGGTCAGCAATTGCACGATCTGGGTGGTCACCGTGGTGACGCTGGCGAACGGATTGGCGGTGAGGTTGGCGGCAAGGCCGGCGGCCATCACCACGATCATCGTCTCGCCGATCGCCCGGCTGACGGCGAGCAGCACGCCGCCGACCACGCCGGGCAGAGCGGCGGGGACGAGCACCTTCTTGATCGTCTCCGATTTGGTCGCGCCCATCGCCAGCGATCCGTCGCGCATCGCCTGCGGCACCGCCGCGATCGAATCGTCGGCCATCGACGAGACGAACGGGATGATCATGATCCCCATGACGAGGCCGGCGGCGAGCGCCAATTCGCTCGACGCGGGAATGCCCAGCGACAGGCCGAAGTCGCGGACCGCGGGCGCCACCGTCAGCGCCGCGAAATAGCCGTAGACCACGGTCGGCACGCCGGCGAGGATCTCGAGCAGGGGCTTCATCCATGCGCGCAGCCTGGGGCTCGCATATTGGGTGAGGAAGATCGCGCTCATCAGCCCGAGCGGGATGGCGACGATCATGGCGATGATCGCGCCGATGAAGATCGTTCCCCAGAACAGGGGGATCGCGCCGAACGCGCCCGACGATCCGGCCTGGTCGGCGCGGATCGCCATTTGCGGGCTCCAGTTCAGGCCGAACAGGAACTCGACCGGCGACACCTGTGCGAAGAAGCGCAGGCTCTCGAACAGCAGCGAGAGGAAGATGCCGAGCGTGGTCAGCACCGCGATCAGCGAGGCGACGAGCAGCACCGCCATCACCATCCGCTCGACCCGGGTGCGGGCGCGGAAGTGCGGCGACACCCGGCTATAGGCCCAGGCGCCGCCGGCAAAGGCGGTGACGAGGGTCACCGCCAGCCCGATCCGGAAATAGAAGCCGATCGCCTCGGCGTAGACCGGGGCGAGGGCGCGGGCCTGCGGGTTGAACGCGGCCCCGGCCTCGCCGGTGGCGAGCGCATAGGCTTCGCTCAGCACCGCCGAGCGCAGCATGCCGAAGCTCGGCAGCGCCGCCGCCTCGGGGCTGGCCAGCACCCATTGGTAGACGAGGCCGCCCGAAAAGTTGGTCCAGATCGCGAGGACGATCAAAGCCGGGACGATCGCCCACAAGGCGACGTACCAGCCGTGATAATTGGGCAGCGAATGCGGCCGTGCCTTGCCGCCCCCGACGAACGCCGTCGCCTTGGCGCGCGCGGCCAGCCAGGCGATCAGGCCGAGGCCGAGAAGCAGCAAGGCGATGGTTGTCGTCGTCACTCCCGGTTGCCCAAGCCGCGCGCTGCTAGTCGAGGTCGGCGGCGGTGACCGGCCGCGGATTCTGGACCGTGGCGAGCGCCGCCGCCCGCTCGGCGTCGGGCAGCGGGATCAGCCCGCGCTGCGCCAGATAGCCGCCCGGCGACCAGCCGCGCGCATATTCGGCGAGGAACTCGGCAAGGCCGGGGATCGCGCCGAGATGCTCGCCCTTGACGTAGATGTAGAGCCGGCGCGCGCCGGGATAGGTGAAGTTCTGGATGGTCTCGGCGGTCGGCGCGATGCCGCCGATCGGGATGCCGCGCACCCGGTCCTGATTCTCTTCCAGGAACGAGTAGCCGAGCACGCCGATCGAGCCTTCATTCTCGGCCACCCGCTGCATTAGCAGATTGTCGTTTTCGCCGGCCTCGATATAGGCGCCGTCCTCGCGGATCTGGGTGCAGACCGTCTTGTGGCGGTCGGAATCGCTTTCCTTCAGCGCCACCATCGCCGGATCGGTGTTGCAGCCCTTGTCGAGGATCAGCTCGGCGAAGCTGTCGCGCGTCCCCGAGGTCGGCGGCGGGCCGTAAACGCGGATCGCGACGTCGGGCAGCGCGGGATTGACGTCGCGCCAGGTGCGCGCGGTCTGCGGCCGGCCGAACGGGTTGGCGGCGAGCGCGGCGTAGACGTCGCGCGCGGTGAGCCGGAAGCCGGTCGAACGCTGCGCCGATTCGATCAGCGCCAGGCCGTCGATGCCGACCGGCACCTCGATGACCCGGCTGACGCCGTTGCGGGTGCACTGGGCGAGCTCGGTCGCCTTGATCCGGCGCGAGGCGTTGGCGATGTCGGGATGCTGGGCGCCGACGCCGTTGCAGAACAGGTTCAGGCCCGCGCCGGTGCCGGTCGATTCGACGATCGCCGGGCGGAAGGCCGGATTGCCCTGGGCGAAGCGCTCGGCCACCGCCTGGGTGAACGGATAGACGGTCGAGGAGCCGACGATCCTGATCTCCTGGCGCGCCGCGCCGTCGCCGGTCGCGCTGCCGCCGGTCGCGCCCTGGCCGCAGGCGGCGAGCGCCAGCGCCGCCGCCACGAAGGTCAAGATCGTTTTTTTCAAGTGAGCCTCCATCCAGACCCATAAGCGGGTTCGGAGCCGGGCCTAGGTCCGGTCGGCGAGTCTTCTGTGACGCTTGCGTGACTCTTTCATGACAAGGCTTCGGCCCGCGGCAGGTAGACGCTGACCTCGGTGCCTTCGCCGGGCCGGCTGGCGATATCGAGCCGGCCGCGGTGCCGAAGCACGATATGCTTGACGATGGCGAGGCCGAGGCCGGTGCCGCCGACCTGCCGGCTGCGGCCCGGATCGACGCGGTAGAAACGCTCGGTCAGCCGCGGAATATGCTCGGCCGCGATGCCGTCGCCCTGGTCGACGACGCCGACCCGCAGCAGGTCGGCGTCGGCCGCTTCGAGCCGGATCCGGACCGGCGTGCCGGCCCGGCCATATTTGAGCGCGTTGACGACGAGGTTGTTGAGCATCTGCGCGAGCTGGCCGCGGTCGCCGGTGACCAGGGCCGCGCCGGCCTCGTTCTCGACGACGACGCGCCCGGTCCGCGATCAGCGGCTGGAGCGCCGACCGCACCTCCTCGATCAGCGGCAGCAGATCGACCGTGTCGCGCGGCAACGGTGAACCGTTCGGCCTCGATCCGCGACAGCGACATCAGATCCTCGAGCAGGTCGCGCATCCGCGTCGCTTCGCCGAACATGATCGCTGAGGAAGCGCGTCGCGCGTCTCGGCGTCGCTCGCCGCCTCCTCGTCCTGGAGCGTCTCGAGGAAGCCGAGCAGGGTGGCGAGCGGGGTCCGCAATTCGTGGCTGGCATTGGCGACGAAATCGACCCGCATCTGCTCGGCGGCGCGCGCCTGGCTCTGGTCGGCCAGCCGCACCAGCCGGCTGCCGTCGGGCAGCGGCGCGACGACCATCTCCCACTGGCGCCCGAGGTCGCCGAGCCCGACCAGCTCGGTGCGCACCGGTCCGTCCTCGCCTTCGCCTCCGCCTCCGCCGGCCAGCCGCTCCGCCGCCGCCGGATGACGGATGGCGAGGCGGACGTCGGATCCCTCGATATGCGCGCCGAGCAGCGATTTCGCCGCCTGGTTGGCGAGCAATACGCGCCGGTCGCGCACCACCAGCAGCGGCTCTTCGAACGGCGTCGAACAGGTCGGGGGTTTCCGGGAAGGCGGCAACGCCTTCCTCCGCCTCGGCCGGCGGCGCGGCGGCCGCCGGCTCGCGCCGCCGGCGCCAGCGCCAGCGCGGCGGCTCCGGCGAGCAGGGCGATCAGGGCCGCGACCGGGGGCGCGCCGGCCCACCAGGCGGCGCCAACGCCCGCCGCCGCGACCGCGGCCGCCAGGAGCGTCTTCATCGCCGATCGCTGCGCCATCGATACTCCGTCCCGAAGCGGGACAGGCCGGTGCCGCCCGCTCGCCTCGCCTGCGCTTTACCCTTATTAAAGGCCGCGCGTGTATCGGAATTTCCCATGAGCGGCAGCGACCACAATCAGGCCGGCGGCACTGACGACGAAGCGGCTGGCGCCAGGGCCTTCGTCCCGAGCCGGCGCACGGTGCTCGTCATGGGCGCCGCGGCGGCGTCGACGGTGGTCACGATCCGTCCCGCGCTCGCCCAGACCGCGGGATCGGTGCTCAATTGCGAGATTCCGGTTCCCGGGCCCCATGCCGGCGGCAACTTCATCGCGCCCGACGGCAATCTGGTCGCGCCCGGCACGCCCGGCGCGGCGCCGCCGCTGGCGCGCCCGCTGCGCGGCGAGGAAGTGAAGTCGCTGCTGAGGAGCGGCTCCACGCCCCGCCGGCGTCGATCCGCAATCCGCTCAGGCCTATGCCAATTACATACGGCGTCTGCAGGCGGGGATGAGCGGTTTCACCTGCTACGCCTCGCTGCAGATGCCGCGCTGACCGAGGCGCCGGCCGATGGCCGGCTCCCGCTACATCGCCGATCCCGAAGCCGCGATCCGCAGCGTCGAGCTGGACGGCCTCTCGGTGCTTTTCCACGCGCCCTCGGGCATGACCCACATCGTCGCGCCGCCGGCGCCGCAGATCCTCGCCGCGCTGCGCGTCGGCCCCGCCGACGCCGGCGAGCTGCTCGCGCCGGCTTCGCGCCTGGTACGATTTCGAGGGCGACGAAGCCGCCGCAGCCATCGACGCCCGCCTCGACGAGCTCGAAGCCGCCGGCCTGGTGCGCCGGGCATGAGGCACAGCCTCAGCCATCCAGATCGGCCCGGTCGCCTTCCGCATCGGCAGCGCGTGGAAGGCGCCGCTGGACGCGCTCGCCCGCCTCTATGCCGGCCTATCCCGCGCCCGAGGACGGCATTTGCGACTTCACCGTCCGGCTGGAGCCGGAAAAGCCGTGGCGCCGCTGGCTGCGGCCGTCGGTGGCGATCCGCGGCGACTATATCCTGCCCGACGCCGCGCCGCTGTCGCTCGCCCACGGGCTGCTCGCGGCCGAAATGGGCATGAACCTGCAGATGGCGCTGGGCCAGAAGCGCTATCTGCTGCTCCACGCCGCCACCGTCGAGAAGGACGGCCGCGCGCTGATCATGACCGGCGAATCGGGCGCCGGGAAATCGACCCTTGCCGCCCTGCTCGGCGAGCGCGGCTGGCGGCTGATGGGCGACGAATTCGCCCTGCTCGACATGGCGAGCGGCGACCTCTTGCCGTTCCCGCGCGCGGTCAGCCTGAAGAACGGCGCGATCCGGGTGATGGAGGCGGAGGTCGACGCCGACCGCTTCGGCCCGCGCCTCGCCGGCACGCCCAAGGGCGACATCCGCCACATGCGTCCCAACGCCGCCGCGCTCGAGCGGATGGGGGAGGGCGCAAGGCCCGCGCTGATCCTGTTCCCGCGCTTCGGCCAAGCCGAAGCGGTCCGTGCCGTCGGCGCCGCCGAGATCTTCATGCGCCTGACCCAGGCCTCGACCAACTATGTCAATCTCGGCCGCCGCGGCTTCGACGCGCTCACCGGCCTGATCGCAACCAACCCCGCGCTGGCGATCGACTATCCCGATACCGGCACCGCTCTCGGCCTGGTCGAGGACTTCTGGCGCGAGCTGGCGGCATGACTGTCGGCATGACCGGCGCCAAGCTCCTCGTCCGCGCGCTGCGCGACCCGGACGGCGTGCGCGGGTGCGACTGGGATGCGCTGATCAGCGCCGCCCGCGCCGAGCAACTGATCGGCAGCCTGGCCTTCCGCCTCGAAGGCCGCCCGGTGCCGCTGCGGGTCGCGCGCCTGCTCGACGCCGCCCGCCACGACGCCGGCCAGGCGGGGACGCAGGCCTTGTGGGAAGCGGAGATGGCGCGCCGGGCGCTCGCTCCGCTCGGCGTGCCGGTCATCCTCCTGAAGGGCACCGCCTTCCACGCCGCGCGCATGGAGGCGAGCATCGGCCGCTCGGTCGGCGACCTCGACATCCTGGTGCCGCACGCGGCCCTGCGCGCGGTCGAGACGGCGCTGCTCGCGGCGGGCTGGGAGCATGTCAAAGCCGCCGACGGCTATGACGACGATTATTACCGCCGCTGGATGCACGAGCTGCCGCCGCTGATCCACCGCACCCGCGACCGGATGATCGACGTCCACCACACCATATTGCCGATGACCGCGCGCCCGCGCCCCGATGCCGCCGCTTTGATCGCCGACAGCGTCGTGCTGGCGAACGGCCTGCGCATCCTTTCGCCCGCCGACATCATCGTCCACGCCGCCGCCCATTTGTTCGCCGACGGCGACCTCGCCGGGGGGCTCAGGAACCTCTGGGACATCGACCGCCTGCTGCGCGAATATGACAACCCGGATTTCTGGCGGTCTCTCCAGGAACGCGCCCGCCTCCACCAACTCGGCGCGCATGTCGGCCGCGCGCTCAGGCTCTCGCACCGCCTCTACGGAACCCCGGTGGACAAAGGGGTCGCCGGCCGCGCCCGCCTCTCCGACCGCCTGTTCGAAGCCCGCCTGCTCGCCCGCAACGGCTGGGGCCAGGAGAAGCGCAAGGCCCTGCGCTTCGCCTTCTACATCCGCTCCCACTGGCTGAGGATGCCGCCGCTGATGCTGGCCCGGCATCTCTGGGTGAAGGCGACGCGCTGAACGCGCTCCGCCGGATTACCGGCCTATCTGGACCAGCCCTTCAGCTTGAGCGCGAAGCGGAGCCCCAATTCCGCCGAGGCGATCGCCTGCCGCAACATGATATCGAAATCATTCTGCCGTCCGATGACGATCCAGCGATCCACGACCAGGCAGGCGCTGCGCATCGGCCAGGCGCCGATCGTCTTCATCGTGCCGAAGATGAACACGCTGCCGCGCGCTCCGAGGACCCCTTCGCTATAGCCGTCGACGTCCCGCAGGGCGGCGATGACGTGGGCGAGATCTCCTTCACGAAAGGCCAGCGTGACTCCGAGGCCCAAAGTGCGATCCCTCACCTTCGCGCTCACGCAATCATATCCCTTGAAACCGAAGCTGGTGATCGCCGAAAAGCGGGTTGCGAGCACAAACTCCCCCGCGATTTTCTTCCCCTCGTCGAATTTCGCGCCATAGGTCGTGAGAGATTGCTTGAAGCCGTGAACGATACCCTCAAGTATCGCGCCGGTATTATCTTCGCCGGGAACCGCTGGCCGAAATATCTTATATTCCTCGCCGTCGTGCAAAGCGAACTCACCCTTGTCGCGGCGGACGATCTCGATCTCGACATCCATAGCATCCATCCGATAGGGGCGACTCACTGCGTGATCAGCGCCGCCCAGGCCATGCGCTCGATCCTCTTCCTTCACCAGGCCGGCTATATTCGCTCCAGGGCCTCGATCAACTCGGCATAATCGTCGATCACCGCGTCCGCGCCGAGCTCGGCCGCCGGCCGGTCGGAGAAGCCGAAGCTGACCGCGACGAACGGCACGCCCGCGGCCCGCGCCGTATCGGCGTCGGTGATCGAATCGCCGACGAACGCCGCCCGCCCGCCGCCGGCGCGGGCGATCGCCTCGAGCAGCGGCAGCGGGTCGGGCTTCTTCACCGCCAGCGTGTCCGCCCCGACGATGGCCGCGAACCGCCCGTTCCAGCCCAGCGCGTCGACCAGCAAATGGGTCGTCCGCTCCGGCTTGTTGGTGCAGATCGCGAGCTTCACCCCGCGCGCCGCCAAATCGTCCATCGCCGGTTCGAGCGCCGGATAGCAGGAGGTGCCGACGCAGATATTGTCGGCGTAGAAATCGAGGAAGATCGGAAAGCCCCGCTCGACCAGCTCTTCCGGCGCCTCGCCGCTCGCCGCCAGCCCCTTCCTGAGCAGCGCCTTCGCGCCGTGGCCGACCAGATGCCGCACCGATTCCGGCGCAACCCCCGGTCGCCCCAACCGGCCCAGCGCATGATTGAGCGCCGCCGCCAGGTCCGGCGCGGTGTCGGCCAGCGTGCCGTCCAGGTCGAACGCGACGACGTCGAAGGGGAAGCCGGTCATCCCCCGGCCTTTCCCGCGCCGCTATGGAAATGGCAAGATTTCCGTGCGATTGGGCGCCATGAGCCGCGCACGAACATTCGCCGCCGTGATCCTCGCCGCCGGCAAGGGCACGCGGATGAAGTCCGATCTGCACAAGGTGATGCACCCGATTGCGGGCCGGCCGATGCTCGGCCATCTGCTCGCCAGCGTCGACGAGATCGGCCCGCACAAGACCGTCGTCGTGGTCGGCAGCGGCCGCGAGCAGGTCGAGCCGCTGGTCGCCGGGCACGGCGGGACGGTGGTCGTCCAGGAGCAGCAGCAGGGCACCGCCCACGCCGTCCGCCAGGCCGAGGCAGCGCTGGCCGGCTTCGACGGCGACGTCCTCATCCTCTACGCCGACACGCCGTTCGTCCGCGCCGAGACGATGCGCCGGATGCTCGCCCGCCTCGCCGAAGCCGACGCGCCGGCGGCCGTCGTGGTCGCGTCCCGCCCGGCCGATCCCAGACATTATGGCCGCATCCTCGCCGCCGCCGACGGGACGATCGTCAAGATGGTCGAATATAAGGATGCCAGCCCGGCCGAGCGCGCCGCCGATTTGTGCAATTCCGGGCTGATGGCGGTCCGCGCCGCCGACCTCTGGCCGCTGCTCGCCCGGGTCGGCCGGGACAACAAAGCGGGGGAATATTATCTTCCCGACATCGTCATGCTCGCCGCCGGCGACGGCCGCCGCTCCGCCGTCATCGAGGTCCCGGCCGACGAGGTCGAAGGCATCAACAGCCGTGCCGAGCTCGCCGAGCAGGAGGCGGCCTGGCAGGCCCGCCGGCGCGAGCGGGCGATGGCGGACGGGGTCAGCCTGGTCGCGCCCGAGACAATCTGGTTCAGCCACGACACCGAGATCGGCCGCGACACCGTGGTCGAGCCGAACGTCGTCTTCGGCCCGGGCGTGACGATCGGCGAGGGTGCGAGGATCCGCGCCTTCTGCCATATCGAGGGGGCCGCCATCGCCGCCGGCGCCGTCGTCGGCCCCTATGCGCGGCTCCGCCCCGGCGCGGAGATCGGCGAGGGCGCCAGGGTCGGCAATTTCGTCGAGGTCAAGAACGCGACGCTCGGCAAGGGCGCCAAGGCCAACCATCTTTCCTATCTCGGCGACGCCGATGTCGGCGCCGGCGCCAATATTGGCGCGGGAACGATTACCTGCAATTATGACGGCTTCTTCAAATATCGTACGAACATCGGCGCGGGCGCCTTCATCGGCTCCAACACCGCTTTGGTCGCTCCGGTCGCGATCGGCGCGGGCGCGCTCGTGGGCGCCGGCTCGGTCATCGTCCGCGATGTCCCCGCCGACGCCGTCGCCCTCGCCCGCGGCGCCCAGGTCGACAAGCCCGGCCGCGCCGCGCGCTTCCGCGAGACCATGACCGCCAGAAAGAAGAAACAGCCCTAAATATGTGCGGGATCATCGGAATCGTCGGCCGCGAAGAGGTCTCCGCCCGCCTGATGGACGGCCTTCGCCGGCTCGAATATCGCGGCTATGACAGCGCCGGCATCGCCACGCTCCAGGACGGCGCGATCGAGCGCCGGCGCGCCGAGGGCAAGCTCGACAACCTCGCCGTAGAGCTGGCCGCCCATCCCCTGCGCGGCCAGGTGGGCATCGCCCATACCCGCTGGGCCACCCATGGCGCGCCGACCCGCGACAACGCCCATCCCCACGCCACCGGCGAGGTCGCCCTGGTCCACAACGGCATCATCGAGAATTTCCGCCCCCTGCGCGACGAGCTGATCGCCGACGGCCGCACCTTCGCCAGCCAGACCGACACCGAGGTCGTCGCCCACCTCGTCAGCCGCGAGATCGAGCGCGGGGCCACCCCCGAAACCGCGGTTTCGCGCACGCTGCGGCGGATCCACGGCGCCTTCAGCCTCGCCATCCTGTTCAGGAGCTTTCCCGATCTCCTGGTCGGCGCCCGCCTGGGCTCGCCTCTCGTCGTCGGCTATGGCGAAGGCGAGACCTATCTCGGCTCCGACGCCCTCGCCCTCGCGCCGCTGACCCAGCGCATCTCCTATCTCGACGAGGGCGACTGGGTCGTCATCACCCGCACCGGCGCGCAGGTCTACGACCGCCACGACCGGCCGGTCGACCGCCCGATCATCAACTCGGGCGCCAGCGCCGCGCGGATCGAGAAGGGCAACCACGCCCATTTCATGCAGAAGGAGATATTCGAGCAGCCGATCGTCGTCGCCCAGACGCTCGGCTCCTATTTGCGCCCGCTCGAGCAGAAGGTCGCGCTGCCGGACATGGACTTCTCCTTCGCCGACGTGCCGCGGATCGCCGTCGTCGCCTGCGGCACCAGCTTCTACGCCGGCATGGTCGCCAAATATTGGCTGGAGCGTTTCGCCCGCGTGCCGGTCGAGCTCGATATCGCCTCGGAGTTCCGCTACCGCGAGCCGGTGCTGGAGCCGGGCGGCCTCGCCCTCTTCATCTCGCAGTCGGGCGAGACCGCCGACACCCTCGCCGCGCTCCGCCACGCCCGCGCCCAGGGCCAGAAGATCGCCGTCGTCGTCAACGTCCCCACCAGCTCGATGGCGCGCGAGGCCGACCTCCTGCTGCCCACCCATGCCGGCCCGGAGATCGGCGTTGCCTCGACCAAGGCCTTCACCTGCCAGCTCGCCGTCCTTGCGGCACTCGCCGCCAAGGTTGCCCGCGACAAGAATAGGATGACCGAAGCCGAGGAGCGCGAGATCGTCCTCCATCTCGCCGAGGCGCCCGCCGCGATGAACGCCGCGCTCGCCCATGACGAGGACATTGCGGCGATGGCGCCGCTGATCGCGGGGGCGCGCGACGTCCTCTATCTCGGCCGGGGCCAGGATTATCCGCTGGCGCTGGAGGGCGCGCTGAAGCTGAAGGAGATCAGCTACATCCACGCCGAAGGCTATGCCGCCGGCGAGATGAAGCACGGCCCGATCGCGCTGATCGACGACGACGTGCCGGTGATCGTCCTCGCCCCTTCCGGGCCCTTGTTCGACAAGACCGTCTCGAACATGCAGGAGGTGCAGGCGCGCGGCGGCAAGGTGGTCCTGATTTCCGACGCCGAGGGCATTGCCGCGGCCGGCGACAACACCATCGCGACGATCGAGATGCCCAAGGTCCACCCCCTGATCGCGCCGCTCGTCTACGCGGTCCCGGTCCAGCTGCTGGCCTATCACGTCGCGGTGGCGAGGGGCACGGACGTCGACCAGCCCCGCAACCTCGCCAAGAGCGTCACGGTGGAGTGACCGCGCCGGCGGCGTCGATTCTCGTCGTTCCGACAGGCAGAATGCGGCGTCAGGTACGGTTCCGGCCCGCGACCAGCAATTCCAGACCTTTCATGCGGACAAGGATTTGCGCCGAGGCCGGGACGTGCGGACTTTCCACGACTCGGCTGGTGACGAGTTCCCGGCTAAGCTCAACCGCCTGCATCAGGCCAACCGCCCGGACCGACGCCGGAATTTGGAGTTCGGGGATGGCGACGCCGCCTGCGGCCTGGAAGGCGAGAATGGCTTCGCCGTCGAGAACGGCATTCGCCTGATACTGCAGGCGTTCAAGTCGGTCATGAAAGGCCGCCGGAATGTCCAGCGCGATCCAGGGTCCGCTTGGGAGGGCACGATCCAGGATCTGTTCGATCCGCAGGATGCTGGCTGGCCATGGATCGACGGGCGTCGGCCCGATTCCGTGGTCCGCCGGTATTGACGGTCCTTCCCGCCGCTCGGGGTGGCCGCGGGCCATGGCATCGGGAGGCGGTGAGGCAGCCGTCGTGGGGCTGTCAGCGTCATGTTCAGTCCCCTGCCGACTTTCCTGCCACGACGGGGCGTCAGCGATCTCGCTCGGCGACGCGCGCTCCGGCACGGCTGGCGCAGCGGTTCCAGCGCGGCCGTCGCGCGCGTCGCGGCGTTGCCACGGGGCCGCAATTTGCCCGGTTCGGGGCTGTGGCTGCCGGGTCGCCCACCACGGGCCGCTCGCACCAGACTGCTCCTCCTCTTCATCCGGCGCCAAATAGTCCCCGGTGCTCCCGTCCCAGCCGGCGTCGGCTCGGGGATTTGGCGGTCCTTGCCGGCGAGAGCCGAACGGCAGCATGCTTCCCAGGCGCCTTATGCCGCGCGCGATGACGGTCCATGGATTGAAGGAAGCCATCTGACTTAATGGGGAATATAGAAATATTGTGCGACGAAGTTGCGCTGCCGGTCGTTCAGATCGGCGTTCTGGTGCCGGCGTCGAATCGAGGCCCGAAATCCGCAAGGCGGCCGCTGGGCGCTGCCCCATTGCTTCATTTGGCCGGCCAGCCGCTGGAATTCCGCCCGATTGATCGCGCGTGACGAGGCAAGCGCGGTCGCGCCAGGTACGGCCGCCACCGCCATAGCGGCGTCGGCGCCCCAGGCCGGCCGAACGACGAAGCCCCCGTCCCCCATCAGCTCGACGGCAACGATGAAACGGTCAGTAACCGGACAAGGTGGAAGGTCGGATCCACCCCGGCCAATCCGGCGGAGCAGAGCCGCATTGTTCGCCTGAGTCGCCCTGATGATCGCATCCTTGTTCCGGATGTCGGCCGCCATTTCCTGAAAATGACGCCGGGAAAGTATGACGCGGTCATTGGCAACGAGTGTTCCGCCATGCTCGCTTTGGAAGCGTCTCAGGGATTCCGCCAGCAACTCATTCTGAGTGCGCAGGTCGCGCGCCTCTCGCTCGATGGCGGCAATCTGCGCGTCTTTCGCCGCCAGCTCCGCCTTGAGTTCCTCGTTGCGCAGCGTCAGCCGGTCCACGCTTTTTTCCTCCCGGCTCAGGAAGGCGAAGCCCATTGCGAGGAAGATGAGAAGCGCGAGCAGCTCGATGAGCATCGTCGTATGAACGCGCTCCTTGCGGACGCGGATGAGGGCGTCCGCGGCGGCCGTCGACCGCGAATCGCTCACGTCCCGGACCCGTGCTGCCCGCGCAACCTCGCCAGCTGGGTTTCGAACGCGGCCAGCACTTCGGAAAAGGCGGTCGCCGCCTCGGTGACGTCCGCGCTGAAGCGATCGGATTTTTCGACCAGCAGCGACCGCGTCTCATCGGCGGCGGCGGCGACGCTGCTCGCCGCCTGGCCGGCCGCCCCGGCGATTTTGGAGGAGGCGTCGGTCGAGGTCGATTCGAGCCGCTGTGCCGCCCCGCTCACCGCGGCGGAGATTTGGGATGAGGCGCCCGCCGTTGTCGTTTCAAGCCGCTGAATCGCGCCGCCCGCCGCCTCGGAGATTTGCGAGGAGGCGCCGATCGATGTCGTCTCCAGTCGCTGCGCCGCTTGGCTGGCCGCCGCCGAGATACGGGTGGAGGCCTCGGCCGAGGTTGCGTCGAGCCGTTGCGCCGCTTCGCCGGCCGCGACCTCGAGGCTGGCGGTGACGTCGGCGGAAATCGTCCGCACGCGGGCGGCCACCTCGGCGATGTCGGCGACCTCGGTCTTCAGCTTGTCGATCCCGGATTCGAGCGCCGTGAAGCCTTGCAGCGCCCCGACGCCGGTCGCGATCGATTCCGTGCTGGCGCGGATCAGTTCGACGCTTTCCGTCACCCGTGCAGTCATGGCCTGCTGGAGCTGGTTCAGGATCTGGGCGACCTTGTGAACCTCTCCGGCCAGCGCGTCGTTGCGGCTGGCCATCGCCTGGGCCGCGGCCTCGGCATTGCCCTCGACGGACCGTCCGGCGTTACGCATCCCGCGTATGCCTTCCTCCAGCGCGCGATCATATTGGCTGAGATTGCCGGCGATCGAATCGACCTGGGCTTCGAGCTTCGCGCCGAGCGCGACCGGAATCTCGGCGACCTTCGCGGCGAGGCCGTCAAACTCGTTCAGGATCTTGCGCGCCGCTCGTCCGACGTCCCGCGCCAGGCTTTCGATCTCATGATGCAGGATGTCGTCGACCTCCGGCGCGTTCAGCGAGGTCTGGATGAACCAGGTGCGTGCGATCAGGCCGGCGAGGGCGGCGCCGATCGCCATGCCGAAGAAACGCAGGAGGTCGGTGCTTTCGACCACGCGGTCGGACACCGCCAGCGGCAGGAATGCGAACAGCAGCGCCGCCTGGGTGAAGATGAAGCCGAGATAATAGCAATTGTCGGCGAACTTCTCGACCAACGACGGCTTCTTGTGGATGCCCAACGCCATCCCGATCAGGGGATAGGCGATCGTCGCTCCGATTGGGCCGAACAGCCCGACGTTCTTCAGGAACGGGGACGGCAACAGACCAAGCGCGGCGACAAAGAAGCCGACGAAAAAGCAGCCCATGAAGAGCTGGATCATCGTGCGATGCGCGCTTTCCAGACGTGCTGCCGCGGCCGCCGGCACATTTGGGGCTCCGGTTCGTTCGCCGGCCGGCGGCTTGCCGCGCAGGGCCCGCTTGGAAGGGCCCGCGGGCGCCGAATCAGTTTCGTCCACGCGCGAACTCCCCAAGCAGGTAACTGGCTATTGTCCGCCTTTTCAGCGCCGTGTCCGGAATCACGGTCACGCGTCCCCCCCTCTGCCTGATGGCTTCCTCCCAATCCGCGACGCGCGCGCGCATACCCGCGGGCCGGGCGAAGTCCTCAGTGATCGGTCGGTAGAGAAGAAGAACGTTGAAGCCGGTGAGGTCGATGTCCAGATTCACCTGCGTTGTGGTTTCCTCGAGGAAGTCGCTGAGAATGATGATCTCGCGCACGGATGCGTTCGCGGCCGGCTGGTTCGCCACCGAGGCCAGCGCCGCGGTGATTTCGGTGAGCGGCTCGGCCGGCCGCGCTATGATGGCGGCGGGGCAGTCGACGCCGAGATAGCGGTCGAGCCGCGACCTCTGGTTGATTTCATAGCTGGCCTTGCTGCGGACGGGCGCCAGCCGCGGCTGATAGACGACGTCGCAGATCGGTTCGCGCTCGAGCGTCCTGACTCCGATCGCCCGCGTCTGCACCGCGATCGGCGCCTCGAGACTGTCCGTGGCGAGGGCGATGCCGTAACCGGTCTCCCGGAGCACCTCTTGGTTGCGGCTGGCCTGCTGGTCGTTCGTCCATGTCCCGGAAAGGTCGACCAGCACATAGATTTGTGTCTTGGGAACGCCGGCGACCTCCGAGCAGCCGCCAAGCGCCTGAGCGAACAAGGCCGTGGCCGTCGCCAGCATCAGGACCGGGCGCCTCAAGCGGGTGACTCGCGCGACACCGGACGCCCGCCGGACGCGCGCGCCGCGCGCCGTGCCTGATAATATTCGACCAGCTTTTCGGCGGGCCAGGCAAGAATCGAAAGCAGAAAGAAGAGCAGCCACGCCAAGGCCCAGAACGGCCAGCCGAGGACGATCAGCAAGAGGAGCAGGACGGCCGCCAAAGTGCCCAACACGAACGAGAAGAAGGCTCGTATCGTCGTCACCAGCCCGGCTGCCACCTGGTCGAGATAATAGCCGCACATCGCCAGGCCGCCGCCGCCCGCGACCAGCAGCAGGCCGAAGGCGATGCCGGGCGCGGTCGCGGTCGCGGCGGAGGCCCACAGCACCGCAAGGATCGCGCACAGGCCGGCGACGCCGCCGACGACATATTCCCACGGCTCCGAGCGGAGTGCGTAGACGCGGTACTTGCCCGTTTCCGAGACCTGGACGCGGCCGAGCGAGAGCAACCCGACGGCGCAGAACGCGGCCGCGGTGAGCACCGCGCCGGTCCAGCCGGCCAAAGGCGGCGTCGCCGGATAGGACATCGCCAGCACGATTCGAAATCCCCAGACGAACATGGCGATCAGCATCACCGACAGCAACGCCAGCCCGATCTGGATGTAGCCGTGGTGGCGGCGGTCGCCCGCCTCGCCGTCGAGCCAATTGCGCCAGTCGTCGACATTGGCGGCGGCCAGCGCCTGGACGATGGTTTCCCGCTCGGTGGCGATCTGGTCGACGGCGCCCTTGAGCGCGCCCGCCTTGTTGCCGATCGCCATCAGATATGAGTTGATCGACGCTTCCGCGGACTGGGCCTTGTGGCGGATCGAATCCCAGATTGTCGGCAAGCTCCTCACGAAGCTGTTGGTCATGATGACGTCGCGGCGCAGCCGCAGCGCGCCCTTGTGCTCGTCGATCTGATGCCGGGTCTGGTGCAGCATGTAGCCGGTGGTGGCGGTGGCCGAGACCAGCAGGACGCCAAGAATCGCCATCCAGGACTTCATCCACGGATGATCGTCGAACAGGGCGATCTCGAGGTCGAAGCCGTTGCTGACGATTCCGAAAATGATCGCCTCGAACAGGGCGGCGGCGACGATGAGCGTGATGAGGACGTACTGCATCACCGTCGATTGCCGCTGAACGAACCAGGCGGTTGCCAGGCCGAGCCCGAGCTCGGCAAAAATGAAAATGACCGAAACCGGATAGGATGCCGGAATGCCGAAGACCCTGGCTTCAATGACACCCTGGAAAAAGAGATTGAGCAGCGTCCCGTTCACGGCACCGAAGGCCACCGCCAGCACGAGACAGGTATAGAACATGAAGGTCGCGGTGGATCGGCCCTGATAGTGGCGGATCATGTCCTCCTCTATCTCTCCACCGAGGGCGGAGACCTCCTCGATCTTCTCCTGCAGCGTCCGCAGGTCGGTCGCGAACGCATTGGGTCCCGTCGTGCCGCCGAGCCCGACCATGTCCAGCGACGCTTTCGACACGCTCTGCACGGTTTGCCGCAGGGTGCGGTTCAGGATCTTGAGTCGCTCGTCGACGATGAGGCGGACGCTTTGCTCGGAACCGACCTTCGCGCCGCTCATCAGACCGTAGCCGGCGCGCCACGCGTCGAGCGGGCGGATGCCCAGCAGGCGCGTGCGAACCCATTCCAGCATGCGGTCGTAGCGCAGCGCGAGGGCAGCGAGCTTAATCGCATAAGCGGGTACCGAAATGACTAGCCATGCGACGATAACCACAAGCGACAGAAGAATAAACGCAGCGACCGTCCACGCGGCATCCAGTAATCGTCCGGTCATGAAGCCAATCCCCCGAGACGGCGACGTTTTTCTCTTAGCTGCCCCGGGGTCAAGGCAATTCTTCGAGTCGCGCGGCACTCGCGGAGAAATAAGCTGTTCACGCTCCCGGGATTCATCGAACCGGTTTCAACGAAAAAGCCTCCCAATAGGAAGTGGCCGTGAATTTCCGTCGGCTCTGCCGCGGCCCGGGCATAGGGCAACCACCGCTCGCCGGTTTCCGACCCGCGCTGGTCGATCGTCGGGAGATTCAGGATCTCATGTGCCAACGTCACGACCCGCGAGCGCGGGCTGGCGCGCCCGGCATTCGCGCATTGCCCTCTTGCGCCTCCCCACCGGCCCCGGCACGATGCCGTCGTGCCCGGCCCGACCCAGAGCCCTCATGAAGAGTGACGCCATGCCCGTCTGGATCCTGACCGCCGCGCTCGTCGTCGTGATCGGCGGCGTCGCCCTGGTCGCGTTCCGCGCAACGCTCGGCCGCCGGGGTCGCGGCGGGGATGGGTGGATCGGCGGCGACGGTTCGAGCAGCGGCTCCGACGGCGGCGTCCTGTGGAGCTCGACCGATTCCGGCACCGGCACCGGCGGCGACTTCAGCGGCGGCGGCGGGGATTTCGGCGGCGGCGGCGCGTCCGGCGACTGGGGCGGCGGCGACAGCGGCGGCGATGGCGGGGGAGGCGGCGGCGACGGCGGCGGAGGCGGAGGCGACGGCGGAGGCGGAGGGAGCGACTAGCCGCGCGTCATGCCGCAAACGCCGCCATCTGCGCGTCGAGCGCCCGCTGGAACGCCGGCCGCGCTTCGCAGCGCGCCAGATAGGGGGCGAGGCCCGCGCCGGCGACGAGGTCGGTGTGGCGCAGGATGCGCAGCACCGTCGCCATCAGGAGGTCGCCGGCGGTGAAGCGGCCGCCGTCCAGCCAGTCCTTGGCGCCCAATGCAGCGGCGAGCTCGGCAAGGCGCTTCTCCACCATCTCCTCGGCGCCGGGGCGGCGTTGCTTGGCCCAATCCTCATTGGCGTAGAACAGGTCGATCGCGGCGAGGTTCTGGATGTGCGGCTCGATCGAGTTCAGCGCCGCGAACATCCACTCGATCGCGCGCGCCCGGGCCGCCGGGTCGGCGGGAAGCAGCGCGTCGCCCGCCTCGCGGCGCTGGGCGATGTGGAGCACGATCGCGCCCGATTCGAACAGGCGCAATCCATCCTCCTCATAGGCCGGCACCTGGCCGAACGGCTGCCAGGCGCGATAGGCCGCCGTTTCCTTCTCGCCGTCCGCGAGCAACACCGGCTCGTAATCGAGCCCGGCTTCCTCCAGCGCCCAACGCACCCTGAGGTCCCGCACCAGGCCCTGCGCGAAGGGCGGCACGGCTTGGAACGCGCTGACTTTGATCATGGGCTTCTCCTCGGGCGCCCGGCCTATCCCATCGCGTCGATGAAGAACAATTCCCGCGGCCCGATTTGTGCGGCAAAATGTCTCGCTTCGCTTCCAAAAAAAGCCGCTCCGGCCCGACTGGGCGGAGCGGCAGGTTCTTCGGCGGGGAAGCAGCCGAGGAAAGGCGGCGGCGCGCGTCGGCGCCGGTCAGGCGGCGCGGGCGATGCGCCGGTCGGGAAGGTCGCGGCCGCGATAGAGGTGTGGCACGGGCGGGCCGTCGGCCTCGCGCAACTGGGTGACCGTGCTGCGCGCCGCCGTCGCCATCCGCTCGAACAGGCTCGGCCCGCGCGCCGGCGCCGCGGCTTCGCGGACGACAGGTTCGGGCACGAAAGGCTCGGACGCGAACGGGTCGACCAGGGAGAATTCGGGTGCGGCCTGGGGCGGCTCCAGGACCAGGATCCGCTCCGCCGTCAGCAGCAGCTCGTCGCCGGCCGCTTCGTCGACGGCCTCGAGCGGCAGCACTGCCTGGACGGGCAGGGCAGGCACGGGCGCAGCCGCCGGGGCGATGATTGCCGGCACCGCCGCTTCGCGCGCGACCGCCGCGACGGGGACCGCGGCATCGATCCCGGTGGCGACCACCGACACCCGCATCCGGCCGTCGAGCGCCGCGTTGAACGCCGAGCCCCAGATGATGTCGGCTTCGGGATCGACCATGTCGCGGATGTGGCTGGCGACCTGGTCGACCTCCATCAGCCGCATGTCCTCGCCGCCGGTGATCGAGATGATGAGGCCGCGCGCGCCCTTCATCGCATCGTCGAGCAGCGGGTTGGAGATCGCCTGCTCGGCCGCCCGGATCGCCCGGTCGTCGCCCGACGCTTCGCCGGTGCCCATCATCGCCTTGCCCATATTGGCCATGATCGTGCGGACGTCGGCGAAATCGAGGTTGATCATGCCCGGCATCAGCATCAGGTCGGTGATGCCGCGCACCCCCTGCTGGAGCACCTCGTCGGCGAGGTCGAACGCCGCCTTGAAAGTGGTGTCGGGATTGGCGACCCGGAACAGATTCTGGTTGGGGATGACGATCAGCGTGTCGACATGCTGCTGCAGCTCGTCGAGCCCGAGCTCGGCGGTGCGGGCGCGGCGCGCGCCTTCGAAGGCGAACGGCTTGGTCACCACGCCGACGGTGAGAATCCCCCGGGCGCGCGCCGCTTTGGCGATCACCGGCGCCGCGCCGGTGCCGGTGCCGCCGCCGAGGCCGGCCGCGATGAAGCACATATGGGCGCCGTCGAGCATCTTCTCGATGTCGGCGAGCAACTCTTCGGCCGCCGCCTTGCCCAGGTCTGCGCGCGATCCGGCGCCGAGGCCCTGGGTGGTCTTGCGGCCGAGCTGGACGATCCGGCCCGCCGGCGAGGCCTGCAGCGCCTGGGCGTCGGTATTGGCGGCGACGAAGTCCACGCCCTTGACGTCGCTCCGCACCATGTTGGCGACGGCATTGCCGCCGGCGCCCCCGACTCCGATCACGGTGATCCGCGGTCGAAGCTCCTCATGGTCCAGGGCCAGCTCGATCATTTGACGTCCTCCCGATTACGCTCGTCCAATCGCCATTGGACAACGACTCCGTGCCGTTAACCTTATTGCGGAAGCGGCGGGGCCGGCCATGGCGTGGAAATACTGCGGGCCGCGAAGAACGGCCTCGGCGGGGACCGTGAAAACACTGGGTCGTACTTTTACTTCGTCGCCTGCGACTCGGGTTCGGCATTAAGAAGATGGTTATCAGGTCGGGCCGCTCGCCCGGCGACTGGGGTGTACGAGTTTGATTGAGCATCTTTTCATCGGGAACGCGTTGTGCGCGATCGGCAAGGGCGGGAAACTGGCCCTCCCCGGCTTCATCCGCACCACCCTGTCGCGCCGGTCCGATGCAGGTGTGATCCTCGCCGCCGTCCACGAAACCGACCCCTGCCTGGTCGGCTACGATCCCGCCTTCGCGCGCGAGCTGGCGGCCGATTGCCGCCGCCGCCGCCTCGCCGAGGAGGCGTCGGCGCCGCACGCGCACCACGCCCGGGCCCGCCTGCTCTTCGGCTTCGTCGAGGAGGCCCGCGTCGACGGATCGGGGAGGGTCACGCTGCCGCGGATGATGCTCCGCCGGGCGGGGATCGGGGAGCGCGCGCTGGTGATCGGCGCCGGCGGGACCTTCGAGGTCTGGAACCCGCAGGTCGCGCTCGAGAGCGGCGACCCCGATCTGCGCGAGCTCGCCGCATTGAGCCTCGAATTTCAACAAGCAGCGTAGGAGTAAGAGTGATGCGTATAGCCTGTGCCGTCGGAAGACATGAGGTCGCGCCGGGCGAGGTCCGCAACCAGGGCTTCGCGTTCAGCCGCTGCCGCTGCTGCGGCCGCGACATGGTCCGGTCGAGCCGCGAATGGCGGACCGTGCCCAGGGGGTTTCGGGTAGTGTGGAAGCGGCCGGCCGCGCGGCAGACCGAGATCAGCGCCGCCCAGCTCCTTCTCGACCTTCCCGCCGCGGGCCGGGCCCTGGCCCTTCGCGCCGCGCCCGACCCGCGGCGCGGGCATGTGTCGGCGATCCTCGATCTCCTCGCCGCCGCCTTGCGCTATCTGGCCTGGGCCGGCGCGGCGCGCCTGCGGGCCTGGCGCAGCGCCTTGCTCGGGCCACGCATGGTGCGCCAGCCGGTGTTCCGGCTGCCGGCCTATTGACGCGCCGACTGCCGTATTTCTACGACTCGTGGGAATACCCCATTGGGTTTGCCCGAGATTTGGCCCAAAGCGGCCGCCGAAGCCGCGCCGATTCATGACCAATGCCTTTCTCTTCGGCCTCGGCCTGACGATCGCCGGCGCGGTCGCGCTTTTCGTCTTCGCCGCGGTCAGGCGCCGCCTCGCCGACCAGTCGGCCCGGATCGCCGCGGCCGACCGCCGCTTCGAATCGACCTTCGAGCAGGCCGCGGTCGGGATCGCGCATATCGACGCGCGCGGGCGGTGGCTGCGCCTCAACGACCGCTTCTGCGAGATCACCGGCTACGACCGCGACGACCTGCTGACGAAGTCGTTCCAGGACATCACCCATTCCGAGGACCGGGCGCGCGACCTCGCCTCGCAGGAGGCATTGCTGTCCGGGCGGAGCAGCCAGACTTCGGTGGAGAAGCGCTACCTCCACAAGGACGGCCGCATCGTCTGGATCAACGCGACCCGCTCGATCGTCCGCGACGCCGCGGGCCGCGCGGACTTCGTCGTGTCGGTGATCGAGGACATCAGCGCGCGCAAGGATGCCGAAGCGCAGCTGGTCACCAGCGAGGCGCAATATCGCGCCATCTTCGACAGCGCGGTCGAGGCGATGGCGGTGATCGACGCCCGCGGCGCGATCCACTCGGTCAATCCGGCGGTCGAGCGGATCTTCGGCTATCCGCCCGACGCACTGATCGGCAACAATATCGACATGCTGATGCCGGTGCCGGTCGGCGCGCAGCATGACGACTATCTCCGGCGCTATCGGGAAACGGGGCGGCGGGCGATCATCGGCATCGGCCGCGAGGTGATCGGCCAGCGCCGCGACGGCATGGTCTTTCCGCTCGACCTGTCGGTCGCGGAATGGACGCGCGGCGGCGAAACCTTCTTCACCGGCATCATGCGCGATCTCAGCGCCCGCAAGGACGCCGAGCTGGCGCTGCGCGCCAGCGAGGAGCAGCTCCACCTGCTGCAGAACCAGTTCGCCCACCTCGCCCGGGTCAACGATCTCGGCGAGATGGCGGCCGCCATCGCCCACGAGATCAATCAGCCGCTGACCGCCATCGTCAACTATCTCAACACTGGGCTGTTCGTGGCCGAGACCGGCTATAGCGAGGACGGCTTCTCGGAGGCCGAGCAGATGATGCGCTATGCATCGGGGCAGGCGATGCGCGCCGGCGACATCGTCCGCCGCCTGCGCGAGTTCGTCTGCCAGGGCAACGGCGTCCGCACCGTCGAGCGCGTGGAGCATCTGGTCGATTCGGCGATGGCGCTGGCGCTGATCGGCGCCGGGTCGAGCGGGATCGCCATCGAGCGCTTCGCCGACGCCGCCGACGCCACCGTCGAGGTCGACGCCGTCCAGATTCAGCAGGTGCTGGTCAACCTGCTCCGCAACGCCGTCGAGGCGATGGGCGCCGCCGAGCCGGCCGAGGAAAGATGCCTGACCATCGCCACGCGCGCGCGGACGGACGGCGCGATCGAGTTCCTCGTCGCGGACAGCGGGCCGGGGATCGCGCCCCAGCTTCGCGACCGGCTGTTCGAGCCGTTCGTGACCTCGAAGTCGAAGGGCCTGGGCATGGGCCTGTCGGTCTGCCGCCGGCTGATCGAGGCGCATGGCGGCGCGATCGATGTTGAGAGCAGGCCCGGCGCCGGCGCCGCCTTCAAGTTCCATTTGCCGCGATCCCCGTCGGACCAAGGGTGAGGCAGCGATCGGATTGTTAACCTTTTACGGCCGTGTAATAACATCGGAGCAAGAGGCATGGAGCGATGTCCGACTCTTATGTGGTTGCGATTGTCGACGACGATGAGGCCGTGCGGCTTTCCACCGCGGGACTTCTGAAACGCGCGGGCCATTCGGTGGCGGCATATGCGAGTGGCAGTGAATTTCTTGCCGCGCTGCTGCCGCCTGACCTTTGCTGCGTGCTGCTCGACATGCGCATGCCGGGCATGGACGGCCTGGCCGTCATGCGCGCGCTTCAGGAGCGCGAGCAACCGCCGCCGGTGCTGGTGCTGACCGGGCATGGCGACATCGCGCTGGCGGTCGAGGCGATGAAGCTCGGCGCCGTCGACTTCCTCGAAAAGCCCTATCTTCCCGCCGCGCTGATGGAGGCTATCGGGCTCGCCTGCTCGCGGGTGGGGCAGGCGGGGGACGGCCAGCCGGTCAGCCGGGAGGCGCAGGAGAAGGTCGAGGCCTTGTCGATGCGTCAGCGCGACGTCCTGCGCGGCATCCTCAACGGCCAGCCCAACAAGATCATCGCCTGGCAGCTCGGCCTCAGCATCCGCACCGTCGAGGCTTATCGCGCGCAGATGCTAGACAAGCTCGGCGTCCGCGGCACCGCCGAAGCGGTCCGCCTCGCCATCGCCGCGGGAATGGCCGACGACGGCGCGGGCTGACCGGACGTTCGCCACCCGCCATCGCCCCGCCTCCGGCAAGATGGGGCTGGTTCCCTCCATCCGCCTTTGCTAAGCGCCTCGCGCGGCCGGCACCCGTAGCTCAGCTGGATAGAGCGCTGCCCTCCGAAGGCAGAGGCCACAGGTTCGAATCCTGTCGGGTGCGCCAGCCATTGAATGTTGATCGCCATTGGCCCGTCCCCTACGCTTTTCCGCTTGAGCGGAAGCGAAGGCACCGGTCGCGAGGGGGATCGTCATGGCGGCAGCTGGGAGCGGGAACATCGAGTTCTGGGTCTCGGCCGATGCCGGCCCGTCCGGGGACGGCAGCCGGCAGACGCCCTTCGACACGATCGAAGGCGCGCAGGCGGCCGTTCGGGCCGTCCTTCGGTCCGCCGCGCCGCTCACGGGGGACATCCTGGTCCATGTCGGCGGCACCCACCGGCTCAGCCGGCCGCTCTTCTTCGCTGCCGAGGATTCCGGGCGCGACGGGCATGTCGTCCGCTATCGCGGGCTGGACGGCGCGCTGCCGATCGTCTCCGGCGGCTCGCCGGTCACCGGTTGGTCGCGCGTCGACGATCCCGGCATCGCGCTCGCGCCGGGCGCGGCTCTGTGGGAGGCGCGCGTCGATCCGGCCTCTGGCAGCCGGCAACTCTATGTCGACGGCGTGCGTGCGACCCGCGCCGAGACCAACTACGAGGATGTCTATCCGCTCGGCTTTCGCCCGACCTATTACGACCTGCCCGGCATCTCGGGCATCGAATATGTCGTCGATCCGCGCAACGGGGCCAATTGGCGGGACCCGAGCAGATGGACCAACGTCAACGACATCGAGGCGGTGGTCTATACCCAGTGGAAGATGATCTCGGTGCCGCTCAAGGCGGTGCGGGCCCCTTCGGCGGAGATACCCTCGCTCAACCCTGCCGGCGCGCCTCTGGTGGGGCTGATCGAGCTGCTCGATCCGGCGTGGACCAACGCCAACCTCATCCGCGGCCTGCCGTCGGGAACCGCCACGTCGGAACCCGGCGTCATCGCCCTGCACGGAGCCCTGGCCGCGCAGCAGGTCCGGACCGGCATGACCGTGACGCCGCTCAGCGCGTTGGGCGACCTGTTCCCGGGGGAGGTCATCCAGGTCGATCGGGACTTGAACCAGATCAGGGTCACCTACCAATCTTGGCTGCCGGGAATTTCGGCGACGCTGAGCATCCGGGAAGGGGAAAGCCGCGAGCAGGTGCTGGGCCAGCCCAATATGTGGAGCTTCTGGCGGGTCACCAAGTTCGTCAACGCCTACCAGTTCCTCTCCAATCCGAACGACTGGTATCTCGATCGGGCGGCCGGCAAGCTCTATTTGGTCGCGGACGGCGGCGACGATCCGAACCGGCACGACATCCAGCGTCCGGTGCTCGACGCGCTGATCCAGGGCGCCGGCGCCTCCAACCTCGCCTTCGAGGGCCTGTGCTTCGAATATGCGGGCTGGTTCGGCCCCAGCCGCGTCACCGGCGATGCCGAGTGCGGCCTCTCCGCCGACGGCTATGTCAGCGACCAGGCCGGCTTCCACATCGTCGGCACCGGCCATGAGACCAATTTGATCGGCCATTTCCAGACGGTCACCCGCACGCCCGGCAACATCTCGTTCGGGGACGCCGCCGGCATCATTTTCGCCGACAACGTCGTCCGCCACATGGGCGGCGTCGCGCTGGATTTCTCCGGCGGCGCGCAAAACAACCGCATCTCGCGCAACCGCTTTTACGACATCTCGTCGACGGCGGTGCAGATCGGCGGCGTCAATGCCGAGGATGCCCGGCCGGGCTCGGATTCCGGGGTGACCCGGGGCAATTGCGTGGATGGAAACTTCATCGAGAATGTCGGCGTGGAATATATCGATACGCCCGCCATCCTGCTCGGCTATTCCCGGGACGGCAGCATCGACGGCAATTTCATCTCGGGCACCCCCTGGGCGGCGATCTCGGTGGGCTGGGGCTGGGGGCTGCGCGACCGCTGGATCGCCGCCGATCCCGAAACCGGTGAACCGGTGGACATGGGCAGCTTCCCCGGCGTTCCCGGCGCCTGGCCGGGCCTGTGGGGCCGCAACGACACCCCCACCATCATGGGCGGCAACCAAGTGGTGGGAAACAGGATCACCCGCTTCCTCCAAAAGGCGTGGGACGGCGGCGCGGTCTATACGACCGGCTTCCAGGACGGCGATCCCGCCGATCCGGATTCGCGCGGGACGCTGATCGCGCGCAACTATGCCTATGCCAAGACGCCGGGCTCGGGCAGCAACGTCTTCTACACCGACGGCGGCAGCCGCTCGCTCGAGCTGTCCGGCAACATCGCCTTCGGCAACCCGACCGGCTGTTTCAACTTCGGGCCGCCCTTTAATGCCGGCGACGCGCTCAATGCCGACAACCCCCTGGCCTTCCTGCCCCTGAGCAATTCGCTGCCCTATGGCAGCGACATCGGGGGGTGCAACACGTTCGGCGACATCGTGTACAAGGGGAATCGGTGGGAAAGCTGGTGGTCCGAGAATCCCTTTTTCCCGGTGAACCCGACCGATTTCCCGGACAATCCGCTCTACTACGATCCCGGCGGCCGCGGCACCCAAAGCGATCCGGGCCAGGATATCTACCCGCTTCCCGGCGCGCCCTATCCGACCAACCTGGAATTGCAGTCGAACATCAGGATCGGCGGGCTGGACCCGCCCTGTCCCGGCGTCGCCGTCGACGACGTGCTGGCCTTCCTGTGGCCGACTTCGGTGTCGGCGGCGCGCGTCGACGGGCTCGGAGGGGAGGTCGACTTCGGCCTCCAGTCGCTCGACGACGGCGCGGTCACCATCCTCCTGGAGCAGGGCGGTGCGCCCTCGGCGAGCCGCGAAATCCACGAGGGGGTCTGGCTGCCGGTGGCGATGCTCGACGGGGTGCCGTTGATTCTCGACTCGCTGCAGACCGACGGCGGCAGCAGCGTCGCGACCTTCCTCGGCGGCTACCAATGCCGCTTCCTCTGGACATCGGCGCGGTCGGATTGACCGTCATTCGCCGGCGATGAAGAAGCCCCAGTCGAGCCAGCGCCGGCGGTGGCCGTCCGCCGCCCGCCAGGCTCGCCGGACCTCGTCCGGCGTCGTCTTGAGGTGCCGCGCCGCCGCCTCGATCCCGTCCTCGACGCCGCCGCCGTCGGCCATCGCCTTCAGGAAGAGGTAGTGCGGTTCGCTCGAATGGGATGGTGCGGGTCACATAGTCGGTTCGCACCAGCGCGACGAAGCTCTCCCGGGCGGGCGGCAGCGGCGTCGGCTGGGCGAGGCGGACCGCATGATAATAAGCGGGCACGGGGAAGCGATAGGCGCCCAGCGCGAAGCAGGGCTGCAGGCGCAGCCGCGCATCGGGCGTGGCCGGACCGGCGAACGGCCTCGCCCTCGTGCCCGGGCGCGTCGAACATCGCGAAGACCTGGCGTTCGAACCGGGCCAGGTCGACCATGAAGTCGATCCAGGTCTCGCGCTCGGCCGGCGGCAGGTCGCGATCCGGCCGGCTCTCCTCCAGCCAGGCCGGGAACCGCCGGCCGAGATCGTAGAGCGTATGGCTCTCCGGCGGCCGCTCGCGGATATAGTCGGCGACGAAATCGTTGAACAGCGCTTCGCCCAGCGCATGGCACAGGGCCGGGAATTGCTCGCGCATGCAGCTCGCGATCCGGAGGAAATAGCCGCGCTGGTAGATGGCCAGCCCCTCGGCGCCGGTCAGCCCCGCCGACGAGGCGAGCCGGCGCTCGATCTCGTCGCGCTCCACCCGGCGCGGAAAGACGAGCGCGTCCTGCATCCAGCGCTGGACCGACCCCAGTGCCGCCGGCTTCGCCGCTCACGCCTCCTCCAGCACGGCGCTGTCCATCACCCTCGGCACCAGGAAGCCGACCGGGTTGGAGACGCCGTCCGCGCCGCCGCCGTCGGCCGGCGCCGGCGGGCGCCGAGCTCGAACCGCCCGCCCATGTAGCGCTCCGCCTTCATCAGCTCGGCATGGCATTCGGCGAAGGAGGGGATGTCGCCGTCCCATTCCAGCAGCGTGGCGGCGCCGCCGGTGCGGGCCCAGGCCAGCCGGTACAATTCCCACACTTCGGGCCGCACCGGCCGGTCGTGGGTGTCGATGATATGGGTGCCGCGATGCTGGTGCCCGGCCAGGTGCATCTGGACGACGCGATCGCAGGGAAAGGCGTCGATATAGGCGACCGGGTCCGTGCCCGCGTTGAAGCAGGTCACGTAGACGTTGTTGACGTCGAGCAGCAGGCCGCAGCCGGTCTCGTCGGCCAGCCGGCGCAGATATTCGGGCTCGTCCATGGTCGAGTGCGCGAACCGCACATAGCTGCTCGGATTCTCCAGGATCAGCGGGCGCTCGAGAAAGTCCTGCACCTGCCGCACCCGCGCCGCGACATGCGCCAGGCTCTCCTCGGTCAGCGGCATCGGCAGCAGGTCGTGCGAATTGAGGCCCAGCACGCCCGTCCAGCACAGATGATCGCTGATCCAGGCCGGCTTCACCTCGTCGGCGAGCCGCTTCAGCCGCGCCAGATAGTCGAAATCGAGCGGGTCGGCGCTGCCGATCGACAGCGAGACGCCGTGCAGCACCAGCGGATAATGTTCGGCGACCGCGCGGATCACGGCGCGCGGCCGCCCGCCCGAATCCATGAAATTCTCGGAGATCGCCTCGAACCAGTCGACCGCGGGCCGCTCGGCCAGGATCGTTTCGAAATGGACGTTGCGCAGCCCGAGGCCGAGGCCCAGCCGGGGCAGGTCAGCGATCACCTATGCCTCCCCATCAGAGATGGGGAGGGGGACCGCACGAAGTGCGGTGGAGGGGCCTTCTGAGTCAGCGAAGCCCCTCCACCCTAGCTGCAGCCCCCCGCGCCGCTCATCCCGCTGGCGCCGCAGGCGGTCATGTTGCCGCGCGAAAGATTGTCGTCGCTGATCCACAAATAGGTCGGGCCGGTGTCGGCGAAGTCCGCCGGCGGATGGCCGAGCGTCTCGGGCAGCGGCTGGTCGGCGGGGAGCTTGCCGTCCGCCTGGTCCTCGAGCAGCTCGTTGCGGAGGTCCGGCCAGACTTCTCCTCGAACACCTCGCGCGCCCGCAGCCCAGACGCTCTTGCCCTGGTTGGGGCCGTTGGTGCTGAAGCGCTCGGCGTTGATCGGCGTCGCGCACGATCCAAGCGCGCGGCAGTCGTTATAGCCCGGATTGTCCATTTCCTCGCCGGTGCCGTAGAGCCCGCAGCCGCCCTGGTTGCGGCACTGGTTCTGGACGTGGCAGGTATGGTCCGCCGCAGTCGAGCAATAGCCCTGGCCGGCGCAGGCATTGGGCTCGCCGCCGGGCGGGCCGCCGGCGCCGAAGCGATCCGAGCCCTGGCAGGCGTTGAGGCCCATGCACGCGTGCAGCGGCATGCCCCGCGGGCCCCGGGCCGACCGCCTTGGGAAAGGCCGGCGCATCGGCATAGGGATAAGGGCTGGGGAACGGGATTCCGGGGTTCGCCGCGGGCTTGGCTGGATGGGGCATCTTCGCTTCCTCTTCGCGGGTCGGGCGGGCTCGGGTCAGGCTTGCCAATAAGGGGCGACGTCGGGCAAATGCCCGCCTTTGTCGGCGGCGCCTTTGGGCTGCTGCGGCGTCGCCACTCCGACATAATATTTGACGTTGTTCATGACCCGAACCAGCGGATCGTCGGGCTTGAGCTTCTTGAGCATTTTGTCGGCCGCGTCGATCGCACGGGCGCCGACCCTGGTCAAAGCGGCGAACGAGGTCTTGCGCGGCCCGAGATCGAGATTCTCGAACACCGGGCCCATCAGCTTGCCGCCGGCCGACCGGGATTTGCCGGATCGTCTGGATATATTTGTCGAGCACCCAGATCATCGACCGGTGCAAGCCTTCGTTGAAGAACAATTTCTGCGATTCGGGCGGGACCCGGTAGATCGTCTCGGTCATGATCAGCATATACTGGAAGCAGGCGCTGCAGAAATCGGCGATCGGGCGATATTCGGCCGGATAGCCCTTGGTCGTGGGGTTGTCGGGCATGTCGACGACCAGCCCCGCCGCCGCCAGCTCGGCATCGGTGACGGCCGGCAATTGCAGCGCCGGCGGCGGCGGCTCGTTCGGCAGCGACTCGGTGGTGGTCGCATAGTCCGCATATTGGGCCTGGAGCGTCAGGAACTTCACATAGTGCGATTCCTCGTCCTTGGACGGATCATCGTCGGCGGCGGGCCCCAGATAGGGCACCGGATAGCCCTCGCCCTGGTCGCAGATCGTGTCGATCGCGCACGCCGCATCCCGGCGCGACTGGATGCACAGGAGCTGGGACTCGCCGGCATGGCTGTCGCCGCGGTCGGCAAAGCGTGCCGCCTCGGCCGCGCTCGGATAGCCGTCGGTCCCGGCCCAGTCGGGCGTCGCCGCCGGCGGCGCCGGCTTCCAGGGGTCGAACTTGCCGGTCGGATAGACCGTGTCGACGTTGTTGGGCGAATAATTGTACGGCTGGATCGCCTGCGCCGCGGCGCCCTGCTGGAAATCGGCGTCGGTCAGGAACCTGGTGTGGATCTGGCAGCGTATGTAGGAATAGAATTGTCCGATCGTCTGCCAGTCGCGGTCTTGCGGCAGGGCGTCCCATTGCTCGGGATATTCGATCTGGAGGAAGTGCCAGAGCTGCTCGAAGCTGAGCTTGGCCAGCGGGATCAGCACCGCGGTCTGCCCGTCCGGTCCCTTCGGGCCGACCGGATTGTGATAGGGGAGCGGCGTCGGATATTTCTTCGGCGCGTGGCGGTAGAGCTGCGGCGCGACCCCCATCGAGAACAGCACGTTGGCCGACAGCGACATGTGCAGCATCTCTTCGACCGCGACGCTCATGATCACGCCGCCGGCCTTGTTGGCATAGGCCTGGGCGCGGTCGATGCCCTCGCCGCTGGTCGCGTTCCGGACGAGCGAATAATAGGTGTAGAGATAGATCGGGATGGTCGCGAGCTCGATCTCGATCGCGGTCTGGAGGTTGGCCTTGAGCTCGGCGAGGACCGTCTTGCGGTCGCTTGTTGCATTGATCTGCTCGACCAGCTTTTCCTCGGCCGGAGTCAGGCGCGTGATCGGATCCGGTTTGTCCATGGAGATCCCCCTTTGCCGCCCAAGTCTATTGACGCGATTCGTACCGGCAATGGCCGGGTGCGTCCAGATCGTAGCAGGCCTGACGAAAGCTGCTGATCTAGAACTATGTTTGACAAGAAAAAAAGCAAAAAACTTTGGCCGGTCAGCGCAGGGTTTTAGCCTGGGCTGTCCGCCATAACGTCACGGAAGCGCCGGAAGACGGGTCGAGGCTCCTCAGCTTTTCGGGGCCGAGCTCATTCTCCGCAATCGCCATTGGCGATGACGCTGTGAATGTCCGGGTAGCCCCAATTCTGATGGTTTCCGTTGCAAAGTTCGATGAAATGACCGGTCAGGTTTCCACCGATATAATCGCTATAATGCCACTCCTCATGCCTGATGCTGGGGTGGGAAACACAACATTGTGCAAGAGCGGCGCTATGCGATGAAACCAGCGAGAGCGCGGACAGAAACAGGATTATTCTTTTCATGACATCCTCCTCACCACGGGAGAATGATTAAATGACAAGGTCGGAATTGAGTCAACAACAGAAAGGGAGCCTGACATAGCGACTTCTCGGCATTTTGGTCCATTTCCTTGGTGAGATCCATAATGTCGCGAATAAAGGATGTGGGATTTAACGATTTTCCTCGCCCGGGGGTGGCGTCTTCGGCTCGAAGGCGCACAAGTCCCGCACCACGCAGCGCCAGCATTCGGGCCGGCGCGCCTTGCAGACGTAACGGCCGTGGAGGATCAGCAGATGGTGGGCGATGCGGCGCCAGGGCGGCGGCGTCTCGCGGTCGAGGATCGCCTCGACCTTGTCCACCCTGTTGCCGGGCGCCAGCCCGGTGCGGTTGGCGACGCGGAAGACGTGGGTGTCGACGGCGAAGGTCTCGGCGCCGAACGCGACGTTCATCACCACGTTGGCGGTCTTGCGCCCGACGCCGGGCAGCTTCTGGAGCGCATCGCGGTCGGCGGGGACCCTGCCGCCATGCCGATCGACCAGCGCGCGCGACAGGGCGATGACGTTCTTCGCCTTGGTGTTGAACAGGCCGATCGTCCTGATGTGCCGCTTCAGGCCCTCCTCGCCGAGGTCGAGCATTTGCTGCGGGGTTCGGACCCTGGCGAACAGGTCGCGGGTGGCGAGGTTGACGCCGGCGTCGGTCGCCTGGGCGGAGAGGACGACGGCGACGAGCAGGGTATAGTCGTTGACCGACTTGAGCTCGGTCTCGGGCTCGGGGATGCGGTCCGCCAGCCGCCGGTAGAACTCGGCGATAGCGGCCTTGTTCACGACAAAACGTCCAGCGCCGCGCCGAGCCGCTCCAGCCCGGCCTCGACGATGCCGGTCGGCGAGCCGACGCCGATGCGGAAATGGTCGGCCAGCCCGAAGAAGCGGCCCGGCACGATCGACGTGTCGTAGTCCGCCCGCAACCGACGCTCGAGCGCGTCGACGTCGCCGCCCAGCAGGCGCGGAAAGCAGGTGATGCCGCCCGCCATGGGCGCGACCTCGAGGTCGGAGCGACCGGCGAAGAAGGCGTTGGCGAGCGCGCGGTTGCGCGCCAGCAGGGCAGGGGTTTCGGCGTCCACCTCGTCGAGCCGCGCCAGCGCGATGCAGGCGAGGCGCTCGGCCTGATGCGCCTGGGACACGCCGAACAGCTCGTTCAGCCGCCACATCCTTTCGGCAAGGTCGGGCGCGGCGAGGATCCAGCCGCAGCGCAGGCCGCTGAGGCCATGGACCTTGGTGAGGCTCGACGTGCAGACGAAGCGCTCGCCGAGCAAGGCGGCGGTCCCCTGCGCCGGGATGGCCGAGTCGCGATAGACCTCGTCGATCAGGACGTGGGCACCCGCTTTCGCCGCAGTTTCGCCGATCGCCCGCAACGTCGCCTCGCCGGCCAGATTGCCGGTCGGGTTGTGCAGGTTGGTGAGGAGGATCAGGCGGCACGGCCCGGCGAGCGCATCGGGATCGATGGAGAAATCCGGGCCCCGGCGGGTGAAGCGGCGGATGCTCGCCCCCAGATGGGCTGCCACCGCCACCATCGGTTCGTAGGCCGGATGCTCGACCAGGACGGTGTCGCCGGGCGCGATCAAGGCGGCCATGGCGAGCATGTTCGCCATCGACGTGCCGTCCGCCATCACCACCCGGTCCGGCGTCACGCCTTCCCTGGCGGCGATTGCTTCGCGAAGGGGCGGGTAGCGGTAATGGCTCGCCCCGTCGAGCTCCAGCTCGGCCGGGTCGATCGCCCAGCGGTCCATGCGGAAATGGGGCACTTCGCTCGATGCCAAATTGTACCGCACCGGCTTTCGGGTCTTCGCCCAGTGCATGTAGTCGGACGCCATCGCCCTCATGCGGCCGCCTTCCTGCGCTGCCAGTAGAGGAAGGCCGGAATGCCGGCGATCAGGATCAGGAAGCCGACCGCGCTGTTGACCGGATTGTTGTAGAGCGTCGCCGCGACGATGCCGGCGCAGGCCGCGACGAACAGCAGGGTCGTCCAGGGATGGCCGGGCACGCGGAACGAGGCCGCCTCAGGCTCCCGCCGCCGGAACACGAACAAAGCGGCGCCGGTCAGGCCGAACCAGATGAAGTCGACCGACACGACATAGCTCAATATCTGCCCGTACGTGCCCGACAGCGGCGATGGCGATCGCCGCGGCGCCCTGCAGCAGGATCGCGAATACCGGCACGTGGGTTCGGGCGTTCACCTCGGCGACGCGGCGGAAGAACAGGCGGTCCTCGGCCATGGCGAAATAGACGCGCGGCGCGGTCAGCATGCCCTGGCTGAGGAAGCCCAGAGCCGAGACGGCGACGCCGAGCGCGATCAGGGTCGCGCCGGTCTCGCCCAAAGCGAGCCGCATGACGGCCGTGGCCGGCGTGCGGGTTTCCGCCAGCCCCTCCGGCCCCAGCACGTAGACGCAGGTGAAGGCGACGCCGGCATAGAGCAGGATCACGCCGATCACGCCGAACAGCAGCCCGCGCGCGAGGTCGCGCCGCGGGTTGCGCATCTCGGCGGCGACGAAGCTCGCGGTCTGCCAGCCGCCATAAGCGAACATCACCGGCGTCAGCGCCGCTCCGATCGCGCCGAGCATGTCGAGCGGCGGCGCCGGCGCCGCGGCGCGCTCCGGGCCGGGGAAGGGCCCGGCCAGCAGCACGCCGCACAGGACCAGGAAGAAGATGGCGAGGATCTTCAGCACCATCAGCCCGCTCTGGACGTTGCTCCCCGCGCGCACGCCGAGGCAGTTGATCGCGGTCAGCAGGATCAGCGCCGCCGCGGCGACGGCGCCGTCGGCCACCGGCAAATGGGTGAGGTCGTGGAAATAGCGCGCGAAGGTGATCGCGACCGCGGCCATGCCGCCCGACTGGATCACCAGCAGCAGCGACCAGCCGTAGAGGAAGGCCGGCATCGGCCCCCAGGCGTCGCGCAGATAGGCATATTGCCCGCCGACGTCGGGCCGCCGCGCGGCGAGCTCGGCATAGACGAACGCGCCCGCGATCGCGATCGCCCCGCCGATCAGCCAGACGCCGACGATCAGCCCGGGCGTTCCGACATGCCGCGCGACCTCGGCCGGATTGACGAAGATGCCGGCGCCGACGATCCCGCCCATCACCAGCATGGTCGCGTCGAACAGGCCGAGGCGCCGGACCAGCTTCGGCTGACTCTCCGGCGCCGACGGGCTCACAGCCCGAGCACGTCCGCCATCGTGTAGCGGCCGGCGGGCTTGCCCTTCAGCCACAGCGCGGCCTTGACCGCGCCGTGGGCGAAGATGGCGCGGCTTTCGGCGCGGTGGCCGAGCTCGAGCCGCTCGCCCTCGCCGGCGAGCACCACCTGGTGGTCGCCCGCCGCGGATCCGCCGCGCAGCGAGGCGAAGCCGACATGGCCGGCCCGGCGCGGGCCGGTGATGCCGTCGCGGCCGCGGTCGCTGACCGCCTCGAGGCTGACGCCGCGTCCTTCCGCCGCCGCCCGGCCGAGCAGCAGCGCGGTCCCCGACGGCGCGTCGACCTTGTGGCGATGGTGCATCTCGACGATCTCGACGTCCCAATCCTCGCCGAGCCGCGCCGCCGCCTCCCGCACCAGATAAGCGAGCAGGTTCACGCCCAGCGACATGTTGGCCGCCTGCAGCACGGGGATGCGCGCGGCCGCTTGGTCGATCGCCATTTCCTCGTCCGCGCCGAGCCCGGTCGTACCGATCACGATCGGGATTCCGGCGCCGACGGCGGCGCCGAGATTGGCGGCGAGCGCCTCCGGCGCCGAAAAGTCGATGAGGACGTCGCAGCCGCCGGCGAGCGCCGCCGGATCGTCGCCAAGGTCGGCTCCGCCGGCGAGGGCGGCGCCGGCTTGGCCGTCGAGGATTTCGGCGACCGCCCGGCCCATCCGGCCCGACGCACCCAGGATCCCAATCGCTGTCATGGCTCGCCCGGCTCCCTTCCGCTCCGCTTCATGGGCGAGCCGCGCGGCCATCGCAAGCCGCGCCGCAAGGGAACAGCCGCACCCGCGCCGCGTTTCGAGCCTGTACTGTCAAAGGAGCGTCCAAATGGCCGAGCGTGAAAAAGAAGTGATCGTGACCGAGGGCGGCGGTGGCGGCGGAACCGCGATCGTCGCGGTGGTGCTGCTGATTGCGGTGCTGGTCGTGCTGTTCCTGCTGTTCGGCAGCAATTTGATGAACGGCGGCGACACCTCCGACATCAAGGCGGACGTGAAGATCGACACGCCGGCGACCAACAACTGATCGCCGCTAGGGCCGCTCGCGCCGGTAGCGAAGCCAGCGCTGGCGCGCCCATTCCTCGATCAGGGCGTCGGCGGCGCGCCGTTCGGCGCCGCCGGCGCGCAGCGCCGCGTAGCGGGTCCAGCGGCCGGTGGCGCTGGTCCACACCGATTCCTCGAACAGGTTGAAGATCGTCCGCCGGCCGGCGGCGTCGACCATGCCGATCGATCCCGGCCGGTCGAGCGTCCCCAGATATTGGAAGACGCCGCGCGGCGGCGCGGCCTCGACCGGCGCGCCGGCGGCGCGCAGGATGATGCCGCGCATGTCGGCGAGGCCGATCGCCCCGGGCATCGCCACGCCGGCGTCGCTGAGGATGAACGGGATCCGGGTCTGCTGCTCGTTCAGCATGTGGCCGTGGCCGAGGAAGCCGTCGTCGAACAGCGACTCGCCATGGTCGGCGGTGACCACGATCAGGCTGTCGTCGAGCACGTTCAGCCGCCGCAGCCGCTCGATCAGCGCGCCGATCAGGCGGTCGTTATAGGCGATTGCGTTCCAGTAGGTGCGCGCCACCCAATCGCGGTTGGCGGCGCCGATCTCGCCGCGCGGGATCGGCTCGCCCGGCAGGACGCGGTCCATGCCGGGGTTGAAATAGGGGAAGTGGGCCGACTGGAGGTTGAAATAGAGGAAATGCGGCCGCCGCCAGGCTTCGGGCCGGCCGAGCCGCCGGTCGAACTCGCGCAGCAATATCCTGCCGTCGATATTGATCGAACCCTGGGCCGCGAAGCTGAACGCGCGCTCTTCCTTGAGCATCGCGCCGTCGACGAAGATCGCGCCGCGCCGCATGCCGACGAGGTTGGCGGTATCGCCGAAATCCTCGGCCTGGCCGGAAAAGACGCCGACCTCGTAACCGTTGGCGAGGAAGTCGCGAACCAGCGACTGGCGGTCGTCGACCGGCGCGAGCTCGCCGGTGAACAGCGACTGCAGCGACTGGGTGGTGAAGCCGACATGGCTGTAGGCCGCAGGCGCCGCGCTGCCGCGGGCGGCGAGCGCATCGAGGTTGGGCGTCAGCGCCCATCCGTCCACCCGCCGGCCGACGGCATCGGCGCGCGTGCTTTCGAGCACGATCAGGATGACGTGGCGCCTGCGGCCGGCGATGACGGGCGGCCGCCCGGTTGCCGCCGAGCCCGAGAAAGCGAGATCGCCGCCGAAGCCGTCCTCGTCGACGCCGTTGCCGGGCACGTCGAGCGCATAGGGATGACGGCCGCCGTCGAAGGGCTGCCGGTCGATCGGATAGGTGAACCAGCTCCAGCCGTCGCGGTCGAAGTCGGTCGCCTGGTGGAGGATAGTGCCGACGACGACCACGCCGTTGAACCGGCTCGCCGCCGCCCGCGCGTCGTCGACCCGGTTCACCGCGAACAGGAGCAGCGGCGTCGCCGCCAGCGCCAGCGCCAGCCGGCGGCCGCCGAGCCGATGGAAATCGGGCAGGGCAGGGGCGTCCCGCCACCGGCGCCGGAGGAAGAGCAGGGCGACGACATAGACGGCGGCCGCGCCGGCCAGCGCGATCAGCATCAGCCCGGCTTCGCTGAGGCTGTAGAGCAGGGCGTCGACCAGGCTGCCGCCGCCGAGGTTGCGGACGATCTGGAAGCTCATCGCGTCGCTGAAAAAGGCCAGCGCCTGATATTTGGCGACCAGCAGGGCGATGGCGCCGCCGCCGGCGAAGAAGGCGAAGTTGAAGTGGAAGAGGGGGGTGTCGGCCTTGCGCCGGTGGAGCCTGCGCACCAGCCGGTAGAGGAGATAGAAGATCAGCGACTGGCACAGCAGCACGCCGGCCGCGAAGGCGGCGATCTCGAGCGGCGCGTCGAGCACCTGCGACTGGCCGAAGCCGCCGCCGAAAATCGCATATTTGCGCTCCGCCAGCAGGAATTCGGCGGCGAGCGCAACGAGGATCACCGCGGGCAAGGTGAACCGCGCCGCGCCAGCCCAACTGAACCGCGGCTTCGTCCGTTCCGGCAAGGCAGCAAGCTCGGCCGACATGGACGCGGCTCCTAACGGCGAGACCTTAAAATGCAATTCAATCGCCGTCCCCAACCCACGACCTGCCGCCCCCGCACTGGCCAGAAATGCGTTTTAGCGGTCGGCGAAGGTCCGCAGGCATCGGGCCAAGGCGTGGTTGTCGGCCGCGGCGGCGTCGCAATCGGACAGTTCGTCGAGCTGCGCGGGAGAATCGTACAGCCGGTAGGGAGCCACCATCGCACGCATATATTCGGAGTCGAGATAAAGGCCGCGCGGGCCGATCCGGCCGCGGAGATGCGGATAGGCCCGCTCGAGCAGCGCCTGCATCGCCTCGGGGGCGACGAAGCGGTCGGGGAGCTGGTCGAACGGTCCGTCATAATAGCTGTTGGAGCGAACGTTGGCGTAGCTCACGCCGACCAGGATCCGCCGGTTGCGGGCGGTGTCCCGATAGAAAGCGTAGGCCGTCCTGTCGCCGACTTCGACGCGCTCCGACCCGGGAAAGGCGGAATAGGTTTCGGCCGGCGGCACGTCGCCGTTCAGGACGAAGAAGAAGGCGTTTTCGACCTCGTCGAACAGCAGATGGAGGCGAACCCCGGATTCGTCGAACACCGGCCCCACATAAGTCTCGCCGGCGGCCAGCGGCCTCGGGGCGGCGAGCTCCTGCCGGGCGTCGTGGATCCGCACCCGAATCGTCCGCCCCTCGAACCCGAGGCGATATTCGAACGGCGAGACGGCGATGAGGCTGACCCCGTCCGCGGCGGTCAGCACGCTGAAATGATTGACCAGCTCCGAACCGAAGGCCCGCGGCGAGGCATAGCCGAAATTGAGCTTGCCCTGGGCGGCGTCGACCAGGTCGAACCGGATGTTGCCGAAAATCCTCTGCGGCCCGTTCTGAAACTGAAAGTAATAATAGCCCTCGGATGGATAGACGACGATCTCGTCGCCCGCGGCCGCCAGCACGTAGCGGAGGACATCCAGCGGCCGCGCGGCGTCCACGGGGGCACGCGCCTGGGAGGCGATGTCGGTCTCGACGAAGAGGACGGGATTGCGCGATTGTTCGGCGCGGCCCGTTGCGGGAGAAGCGAGGAACGCCAGCAGCAGCGCAGCGGACCACGGATTGACGGCCCGCGCCGCGGGCCTTCGCGCGGGCGCCTCCTCAGTCGACCTTGCCGGCGTCATCAGGGCTGGTCGTTGCCTTCCGCGCTGCGCCTGATGTCATGGCGCGGGCTAAGGCGCTCGTCGTGCGCCTCGCTGCGGCGCGCATCGTGGCCGGTGCTGCGCCTCAGGTCGTGGGCCTCGCTTCGGCGCTGGTCGTGGCCGAAGCTTCGGCGCTGGTCGTGCACCGGGCTCAGCCGGCGATCATGGCCGGTGCTGCCGCGCACGTCGTGGCCGCGGCTCAGCCCCTGCTCATGGCCTTCGCTGCGGCGCAGATCGTGGAACGGGCTGAGGCGACGGTCATGGCCTTCGCTGCGCCGCATATCGTGGGTGACGCTGCGGCGCAGATCGTGGCTGAGGCTCTCGCGGCGGTCGTGGCCTTCGCTGCGGCGCAAATCGTGGCCGGCGCTGAAGCGCCAGTCGTGGCCTTCGCTGCGCCGGCGGTCGTGACCCAGGCTCAGCCGCTCGTCGTGATACCGGCTCAGCCGATCGTCATGGCTCTCGCTGCGGCGCGGATCGTGGCCGACGCTCAGCCGCGGGTCGTGGCCTTCGCTGCGGCGAATGTCATGGAACGGGCTGAGCCGCCGGTCGTGGCTTTCGCTGGTGCGAAGGTCGTGGGTGACGCTGCGCCGCAGATCGTGGGTGACGCTGCCGCGCCGGTCGTGGCTCTCGCTGCGGCGCAGATCGTGGCCGGGGCTCATGCGCACGTCGTGGCTCTCGCTGCGCCGGCGGTCGTGGCCGAGGCTGAGCCGCTGCTCGTGATACCGGCTGAACCGATCGTCATGGCGGTCGCTGCGGCGGGCATCATGGCCGAGGCTCAGCCGCTGGTCGTGGCCTTCGCTGCGGCGCAGATCGTGGAACGGGCTGAGGCGCCGGTCATGACCCTGGCTGCCGCGGGCGTCGTGGGTGACGCTGCGGCGCAGATCGTGGGCGACGCTGCCGCGCCGGTCGTGGCCCTCGCTGCGGCGCAGATCGTGGCCGGCGCTGAAGCGCCAGTCATGGCCTTCGCTGAGCCGGCGGTCGTGGCCCAGGCTCTGCCGCTCGTCGTGAAACCGGCTCAGCCGTTCGTCATGCTGCGCGTAGGCGACGACCGGCGCGGCCAGCATGATCGCCAGCACGCTCGCCAGCGACGCCCAGGCACGCGCGCGGTAGCGAGGGGCCCTTGCACCATCGGATGTATGTGGGCGCACAGTCATTGCCAGCCTCCCTGAGAACGAGCCTTGCCAGACACCGCGCTGCTATGCGGACTTTCCTTGCCAAGATTACGCCTCGGTCCGAACGGAGTCGAGTTCAATTGAGGCGATGACTTTTCTCTTTATTCCGCACCGGCACCCACTTGTCCGGCTGTACGGCGAGCGGCGCGTCACATGGTTCGGCTGGACTTCGGTCGATCCTGACTTCGCGGGGCCCGGCGGTTCACCGAGCCTCATTTTTCGGCCCTTCTCGGACGTTCGCGCATTCGGCTAAGGACGCCGCATGCGCGAGGTTCGCAACATCGTCATCCTCACCGGCGCCGGCATCTCCGCCGAAAGCGGCCTTGCCACCTTCCGCGGGCCCGACGGCCTGTGGGAAGGCCATCGCGTCGAGGACGTCGCCACGCCCGAGGCGTTCGCGCGCGACCCCGATCTGGTCCACGCCTTCTACGATGCGCGCCGCGCCAATCTGGGGAGGGTCGAGCCCAACGCCGCGCACCGGGCGCTGGCGCGGCTCGACGCCGCATGGCCCGGCGACCTGCTGATCGTCACCCAGAATGTCGACGACCTGCACGGGCGCGCCGGGGCGAAGCGGCTGCTCCACATGCACGGCGAGCTCCAATCGGCCTGGTGCCGCGCCTGCGACGCGCGGATGCGCTGGGAAAAGGCGATGGGCGACGGCCCGGCCTGCCCCTTCTGCGGCGTCGCGGGCCTGCTCCGTCCCGACATCGTCTGGTTCGGCGAGATGCCCTACGAGATGGCGCGGATCGACCGCGCGCTGATGCAGGCGGACCTGTTCGTCTCGATCGGCACCTCGGGCGCCGTCTATCCCGCCGCCGGCTTCGTCCAGACCGCCCGCTACGTCGGCGCCCATACGCTGGAGATGAACCTCGATCCCAGCCTCGGCTCCTATCATTTCCACGAGAGCCGGACCGGGCTGGCGGGCATGCTGGTCCCGGCTTGGGTGGATGAGGTGCTGCAAGCGGCGGGCCTCACTCCGCTGCCGGCACCACGTTGAAGCGGAATTCGTACAGCGGCCGTTCGCCCGCATAGACGATGATCCGATGCGGCCCGAGCGGGTCGCCTTCCGCAACGCACCAGCCGTAGGTCAGCCTGCCGTCGGCCAGCAATTCCTCGATCCGGGTCACCGCGCTGGCGCGGTCCGGGGCGACGGTCGTCACGGCGGGATCGGCGCCCCAGCGCGGCGCCGGCGCGGGCAGCTCGAAGACCTCGCTCAACTGGATCCGACGGTCCTGCGGTACGACATCGATCTCCCATCGATAGCAGCTGGCGGTGGGAACATGCAGGATCGCCGTCGCCGGCGACTCTCGGCCCTCGGCAAGAAAGCGCGCGCCGAGGACGAGGACGGGCGGTCCGTCGTCGGCCGCCTGCGTTGCCTGCGTCGCCAGCGCCGCGGCCAGCGCCATCGCGAAAAATGCCATGATCCTCCCCCTCGGCCCCGTTCCTAAGTCATTGTCGTCGATAGGGAAAGCTATTCCACCCAGTCAAGCCCGATATCCCGATAGAGGCCGCGGTCCTCTTCCCATTTCGGGTTGACCTTGACGTGGAGGAAGAGGTGGACCTTGCGGCCGAGCATCTGGGCAAGCTCGGCCCGCGCCGCGTCGCCGATCTCCCTGATCCGCGATCCGCCCTTGCCGAGCACGATCGCCTTCTGGCTGTCGCGGCCGACCAGGATCTGCTGGTGGATGGCGACCGAGCCGTCCTTGCGCTCCTCATATTTCTCGGTCTCGACCGCGCTCGCATAGGGCAGCTCGGCGTGGAGCTGGAGGTAGAGCTGCTCGCGGGTCACTTCGGCCGCCATCATCCGGTCGGTGGCGTCGGAGACCTGGTCCTCGGGAAAGTGCCACGGGCCTTCGGGCACGCGCGCCGCCAGCGCCGCCTTCAGCTCGGCGACGCCGTCGCCGCTCGTCGCCGAGATCATGTAGATGTCCTCGAACGCCGCCCGGCCGTCGAACCGGGCGATCAGCGCCAGCAGCGCCTCCTTCCTCACCAGGTCGACCTTGTTGAGGACCAGGATCTTGGGCTCGCGCCGGTCGCGGAGGCGGTCGACCAGCTCGCCGACATTGCGGTTGATGCCGGTGCTCGCATCCACCACCAGGGCGATCAGGTCGGCGTCGTGGGCGCTGCCCCAGGCGGCGGCGACCATCGCCCGGTCGAGCCGGCGCTTCGGCGCGAAGATGCCGGGCGTGTCGACCAGCAGGATCTGCGCCTCGCCTTGGATGGCGATGCCCATCAGCCGGGTGCGGGTGGTCTGCGCCTTGGGGGTGACGATCGCCACCTTCTGGCCGACCAGCGCGTTGACCAGGGTCGACTTGCCGGCATTGGGCGCGCCGACCACCGCGACGAAGCCGCAGCGCCGGCTCATGTCAATTTGTCCAGCAGCGCCTGCGCGGCCTCGGTTTCGGCCTCCTGCTTGGCGAGCCCCTCGGCGGTCGCCTCGCCGACGCCCTTGATCGACACCTCGACGACGAAGGTCGGCGCATGCTGCGGGCCGGAGCGGCCGATCAGCTCGTAGACCGGCGGCTTCCTGTCGTTGGCGGCCGCCCATTCCTGCAGCGCCGACTTGGGATGCTGGGGCGCGCTGTCGCGGCGGTCGACCCGGTCGGCCCAGGCGCGGCGGACGAAGGCCCTGGCGGCGTCGAACCCGCCGTCGAGCCAGAGCGCGCCGATCAGCGCCTCGACCATGTCGCCGAGGACATTGTCGCTGTCGAAGGCGCCGTCGTCGCGCGCCTGCTTGCCGAGCCGCATCGTGGCCGGCGAGCCGAGCTCGCGCGCGACCTCGGCGCAGGTGTCGCGCGAGACGAGGACGTTGAGCCGCTTCGACAATTTGCCTTCCGGCTCGTCGGGAAACAGGCCGTACAGCCAATCGGCGATGACGAGGCCGAGCACGCGGTCGCCGAGGAATTCGAGCCGCTCGTAATTCTCCTCGCCGCGGCTGCTGTGGGTCAGGGCGCGCTCGAACAAGGCGAGGTCGGCCGGCCGGTGGCCGGCCTTCTCCTCGAGCCAGCCGGCCAGGTCGGTCATCCGCCGCTCCGCCCGATCCGGTCCCAGCGCGCCGCCGAGAACCAGGTCCAGGGCTTCAGCCATTCGGCCGAGCCGTCGGTCGACCAGAAGGTGACCAGCACCTCGCCGAGCAGATTGTCGATCGGCAGCAGGCCGACCCCGCCCTCGGCGACGGTGAAGCGGCTGTCGAGGCTGTCGTCGCGATTGTCGCCCATCACGAACACATGGCCCTGGGGCACAATGATCGGCCCGAAATCGTCGCCTTCGCCGTCGGTTATCTGGTCGAGCACGTCGTAGCTGCGGCCGTCGGGCAGGGTCTCGCGGAAGCGCGGGTAGCGCGCACAAGGCCCGGCCGTCCGCGCCGGCGACCCGGCGCGCCGCGCCCGGCGCGACGCCGCGGCACGGGCTGTTGGGGCTGACCGGCATCGCATAATCGGCGATCCGGCGGCGCTGGCAGCGGCTCGCCGTTGAGGACCACGATGCCCCTCGCGCACCTCGATCGTGTCGCCCGGAAGGCCGATCACCCGCTTGACGAAATCCTCGTCCGCCCCGCCCGGGTAGCGGAACACGACGACGTCGCCGCGTTCGGGCAGGCCGTCGAGGATGCGCCCGTCGAAGCTGAACAATCCCGAACGGGAGCGAATAGCGCGAATAGCCGTAGGACCATTTGGAGACGAACAGATAATCGCCGATCATCAGCTTCGGCAGCATCGACCCCGAAGGGATGCTGAACGGCGCGACGACGAAGCTGCGCAGGCCGACGGCGACGACGAACAGGATGAGGAGGAAGCGCAGGGTCTCCCACCAGCTTTCCTTCTTCTTTTTCTCGGGTGCCGGCTCGGGGGCGGGCTCGGCGGGGGGGCCGGCGGCCGGATCGGTTTGCGCGTCACTCATCGCGCCGCTTTCGCTTGGGGGAGAAGCGCGGTCAAGCGGCGCTATGAATCGCTCTCGTCCGACTCTAGAGAGGCCGCGAGATGAGCGAAGACGCCTGGACCGCGCTGGAAAATACGCCGACCGAATCGCTTCGGAGCCTGTTCGCCGCCGAGCCCGACCGGCTCTCCCGGCTGGTCGTCGAGGAGAGCGGCATCCGCTTCGATTTCTCCAAGACCCATTTGAGCAAGAAGCTGATCGACGCGTTCCTGTCGCTCGCCGCCGAGACCGGCCTGGCCGCGCGCCGCGACGCGATGTTCGCCGGCGAGCTCGTCAACCCGACCGAGGGCCGCGCCGCCGAGCATAGCGCCGAGCGCGGGCAGGGCGCGCCCGACAGCGTCGCCCGCGCCGCCGGCCTCCACGTCCGGATGCGCGCCCTGATCGACGCGATCGAGGCGGAGGCGTTCGGGCCGGTGCGCCACATCCTCCATATCGGCATCGGCGGCTCGGCGCTGGGGCCGCGACCTCCTGATCGACGCGCTCGGCCGCGACGGCCGGCCGCTACGAGGCGGCCATCGTCTCCAACGTCGACGGCGCCGCGCTCGAGGAGGCGATCGCCGGCTTCGATCCGCACGCCACCCTGCTGGTGATCGCGTCCAAGACCTTCACCACCACCGAGACGATGCTCAACGCCCGCTCCGCGCTCGGTCTGGATGGAGGAGGGCGGCGTCGACGACCCCTATGGCCGGGTGATCGCGCTCACCGCCGCGCCCGAAAAGGCGATCGAATTCGGCGTCGACGAGACCCGCATCCTGCCCTTCGCCGAGACGCGTCGGCGGCCGCTACTCGCTCTGGTCGTCGATCGGCTTTCCGGCGGCGCTGGCGCTCGGCTGGGACGCGTTCGAGACCCTGCTCGAAGGCGCGGCGGCGATGGACCGCCATTTCCGCTTCGCGCCGCTGGCGCGCAACGCGCCGGTCCTCGCCGCCTTCGTCGACCGCTATTACGCCAATGTCCGCGGCGCCGAGACCCGCGCCGTCTTCGCCTATGACGAGCGGCTGCGCCTGCTGCCCATCCTATCTCCAGCAGCTGGAGATGGAATCGAACGGCAAGAGCGTCCGGCTCGACGGCGCGCCGGCCGGCCGGGCGACCGCGCCGATCGTCTGGGGCGGCGTCGGCACCGACGCCCAGCACGCCGTCTTCCAGCTGCTCCACCAGGGCACCCATCTCGTCCCCGTCGAGTTCGTCGCCGCGATCGAGCCCGGCCACAGCCTCGCCTACGAGCATCACCGCCAGCTGCTCGATCAACTGCTTCGCCCAGGGCGCGGCGCTGATGGCCGGGCAGGCGATCGGACGACCCGCACCGCGACCTATCCGGGCGACCGGCCGTCGACGACGATCCTGCTCGACCGGCTCGATCCGGCGACGCTCGGCGCGCTGATCGCCTTCTACGAGCACCGCGCCTTCGCCAACGCCGCCTTGCTCGGCATCAACCCGTTCGACCAGTTCGGGGTCGAGCTCGGCAAGGAGATGGCGAAGGCGCTCGACGGCGACGGCGAGACGGACTTCGACCCCTCGACCGAGGCGCTGATCGCGCGCGCCTTCGGAGACGACGAGGAATGATTTTTCCCTCCCGCGCATGACGATTTGAGGAAGCAAGATGGCCCAGACCTACGACTACGACCTGTTCGTGATCGGCGCCGGATCGGGCGGGGTGCGCGCGGCGCGGGTCTCGGCCGCCCACGGCGCCCGGGTCGCGGTCGCCGAGGAGCATCGGGTCGGCGGCACCTGCGTGATCCGCGGCTGCGTGCCCAAGAAGCTGCTCGTCTACGGCGCCCATTTCGCCGAGGATCTGCAGGACGCCCGCCGCTTCGGCTGGAAGGTCGGCAGCTGCAGCGTTCGACTGGCCGACGCTGCGCGACAACGTGCTCGCCGAGGTCGAGCGGCTCGAAGGCATCTACACCGACATCCTCGACCGCCACGAGGTCGAGATCCTCGCGCAGCGCGCGACGGTCACCGGGCCCAACGAGGTCAGGCTCGCCGACGGCACGCAAGCTCACCGCCGGCACCATCCTGATCGCCACCGGCGCCTCGCCGGTGGTCCCGGACGTGCCCGGCGCCGAGCACGGCATCACCTCGAACGAGGTCTTCCACCTCGATGCGATGCCGAAGCGGGCGGTGATCGCCGGCGGCGGCTATATCGCCAACGAATTCGCCGGCATCTTCCACCAGTTCGCCTGCGAGGTGACCCTGGTCAACCGCGGCGACCTCATCCTGCGCGGCTATGACGAGCAGATCCGCGACCGCCTGCTCCAGATCTCGCTGACCAAGGGGATCGACTTCAAGTTCAACGCGCCGTTCGAGAAGATCGTCAAGCGCAAGGACGGGACGCTCAAAATCCACCTCGCCGGGCACGAGCCCGATCGAGGCGGACCTCCTGCTCTGGGCGGTCGGCCGCGCGCCCAACACCAAGGGGCTCGGGCTCGAGCAGGCCGGCGTCGAGCTCGGCAAGAACGGCGCCGTGCTGGTCGACGAGGACAACCAGTCGTCGGTGCCGAGCATCTACGCGGTCGGCGACGTCACCGACCGGGTCCAGCTCACCCCGGTCGCGATCCGCGAGGGCCAGGCCTTCGCCGACACCGTGTTCGGCGGCAAGCCGACCCGGGTCGACTATGCCAACATCCCGTCGGCGGTGTTCAGCCACCCGCCGATCGCCGGCGTCGGCATGACCGAGAGCCAGGCGCGCGACAAGCTCGGCGTCTACAAGACCTACGTCTCCGACTTCCGGCCGATGAAGAACGTGCTCGCCGGCCGCAACGAGCGCTCGCTCTACAAGCTCGTCGTCGACGAGGAGACCGACCAGGTGGTCGGCATCCACATGATCGGCCCCGACGCGCCCGAAATCCTCCAGGCCGCCGCGATCGCGGTCAAGGCCGGCCTCACCAAGGCCCAGTTCGACGAGACGGTGGCGCTGCACCCGACCATGGCGGAGGAGCTGGTGCTGATGCGCTGACGTCCCAACCAGAGTCACCCCGGCGAAGGCCGGGGCCCATGAACCGGAAAGGGTTAGGATGGGCGGCGAGGTTTTTCACCCCTCCGCTAATCCCGGTATTCACGGGTCCCGGCCTTCGGGCCCCGTCAAAGTATTACTTTGATGGGAACCCTTTCGCCGGGATGACTTCGAGCTGGTGCCGATGCGCTGATTATCCCGAACCCGAGTCACCCCGGCAAAGGCCGGGGCCCATGAACGGCGGAACTTCCGGAAAAGGCGAAGACCGCGCACTCATCCTCGCCCGCTTCGGTTCATGGGTCCCGGCTTTCGCCGGGATGACTCTTTGAGGCGCCCTAGCTCAGCTCGACGTCGCTGGTCTCGCAAAGGTTGATGCCGCGCCAGTCGCCGGTGCCGCCATTCTCGTAGGTGACGCGGATGTCCCACTCGCAGCGCTCGTCCTCGTTGTCGAAGCTGATTTCCGCCTGCGCGTCGTCGGCGAGGATGTTGTCGCCGAGCAGGTCGGGGCCCCAGGCCGCTTCCTCGGAGGGCGAGATGTTGAGGGTCAGAATCGCCTGGCCGGTATGATTGGTGATGGTGAAGTCCTGCTGCGCCGCATAAGCCGCGGTCGCGATCATCGATGCCAGCAACGCCGCGGCCGCCCATAGTCTCTTCATGTTCGTGGTCCCCCTTGTGGAGAGGATCGTGTAGCGGGTCGGGAGGCGGTGGCAACCGCCTTATGGCGTCCGCTCGTAACGGCCCTGGCTCGGCCCGCCCGCGCCGCCGATCTCGAACGCCGTCGCGCCGGTGCCGGTCACCTGGAAGTCCAGCCGGAGCGCGGGATCGTTGTCGAAGGCGAAAAGGTTGCCGCCGAGCGCGATCAGCGCGATCCGCGGCCGCGTGCCCCGCCGATAGTAAAGCCGGTCGCCGTCGGCGAGGATCGCGCGCTCGCCATAGCTTCCCGCATAAGCGGCGAGCGGCAGCGCCGCCGTCCGCCGCTCGCCCCGGGCGGCGACGCCGTCGGCGATCGCCTCGAGCCGCGGGCGGTCCTGCGCCGAAGCCGAAGCCGCGAGCCGGCGCAGGGCGTGGGCGTGGGCGACGTCGAGCGCGGCGCCGACCTCGGCCGGGATGGTGGGGGCGTGGCCGACCGCTTCCCAGTCGCGCCCGGTCGAGGCGAGCACCGCGCGCCCGACCGAGACGCTGAGCACATAGCCGCCGGGGATCGCCACCAGGTCGTTGCGAAAGCCCGCCCCGGCCGTGGTCTCGCCGACCAGCTCGCCGATCCGGTAGCCGCCGACATGGCCGGTAAACTCCTCCGCCGCCGAGGCGGTGCCGCCGCTGGTCAGCACGTAGAGCGGCTTGCCGACCGCGCGCCCGGCCGGCAGCTCGGCGAGCGTCGACAGCCGGTCGGGAGAGGGCTGCCCGTTCATGTAGAAGGTCACCAGCGGCCGGTCCGCCGGCAGGAAATGGCTCACCAGATACTGGACGGCCTCCGGGCTGCCGCCGCCGTTGCGCCGCAGGTCGATGATCACCGCTTCGCCGCCGGCGAGGAAACGCATCGCATTTTCGAGCGCCGCCGCGCTCTCCGCGCCGATCCAGTGGAAGCCGTCATAGGCCATGTAGCGGACGTTGCCGGGCAGGACGCGCAGCTCGCCGACGCCGTGATTGGCGGCGCGGACCTGGCGCTCATAGCCGCTATTGTCGGGCTCGCGCTCGCGCCTCGCCGCGCTCAGCAGCTCCGCCTGGCGCGGGTTGTAGCTGAAATTGAGGTGGCGGTCGTGGCCGGCGGTTTCGAGATCGGCGTTGATCCGCTCGGCCAGCGCCGCCGGCCCGGCGACGTCGTAGCGGCCGGACGCCAGCCCCCGGGCGAGGATCGCGTCGAGCGCGGGGCGGCGCTCGGGCAGCACGTAGCGCTCGGCGATGATGCGCCGGACCTCGGCGACGACCGCGCGGCCGTCCGCCCGGGCCGCCGCCGCCGGCGGCGCCGGCTGCTGCGCCGGGGAGGGCGCGGCCGGGGCCAGAATGAGCCCCGCCGCAATCACCAGGATCGAACGCCGCATCTTGCTGCTCCCGCTGTCAGGCCGTCCTCGCCTTATCCCTTGGGATCGGCTGCGATTTCGGGCAAAGACCGGGCAAGGCGTGCCAGATTCTGGCAAATTGCGGAGCGTTGACGACCGATGGCGGAAAGGCTCGACCAGCTCGACAGGAGGCTGCTCGCCTGCCTCCAGCACGACAATCTCCAGACCGCCGACCGCCTGGCCGAGCAGGTCGGGCGCTCGCCCTCGGCGGTGGCGCGGCGGCTTCGCCGGCTGCGGGCCGGGGGCGCGGTCGCCGCCGACGTCTCGCTGGTTTCGGAAGAAGCCGCCGGCTATCCGCTCTCGGCGATCGTCCAGATCCAGCTCGAGCGCCACGCGCCGCAGGAAGGCGACCGGCTGCGCCGCCGCCTGGTCGCCAGCGCCAACGTCCAGCTGTGCCTCGACATTTCGGGCGCGTTCGACATCCTGCTGCTGGTCGTGGCCGCCGACATGGAGGCCTATAATGCGTTCACCGCGACGATGCTGGAGGAGCAGCCGGCGGTGCGGCGGTTCGAGACCAGCTTCGTCAAGAAGCGGGTCAAGGCCACGCTGGCCGTGCCGCTCGCCGCGCCCGGCTCCTGAGCGCGGGCCGAAACCGCCTGGGAGAATGTGCCGATGACCAACGCCGTCAAAGCGACCGGAGCCCTTCTCCTCCTCGCCCTCCTGCTGCTGCTCCTGATCGGGCCCTCGCCGCTGGCGCGCGACCTGGTCTTCTCGCCGGCGGCGATCGGGTCGCTCTCGGCCTGGAGGGAAGGGATCGAATATCTGGCCTATCTCTCCGAGGTCCTGCTGATCCTCTTCTTCGGCGGCTTCATCTTCGTCGACGCGCTCGCCAAAAGGATCGCGGCCACGCTCGGCAGCGTCGCCGACGGCAATATCGAGGCGCTCAACCGGGCGATCGCCGAGGCGACCGACAATGGCAGCCGGATGACCGCCTATTTGGCCAAGTTCACCTCGCAGGGCCGGCTCTCGTCGAAGGAATGGCGCGACTGCCTGTCGACCATGTTCAAGCTGCAGAAGAGCGCGGCCAACCCGCTGCACCTGGTGCGGGGCACGTTGTGGATCCTGGCGCACATGCCGGGCCGGCTTTACGGCGCGCTGGCCCTGGCGCTGGTCCTCCTCAAGACATTGTCCGAGATGGCGCTGATCCTGATCGCGGATTGAAGCGCTCGCCGCGCGTCGGAAAACGCCAAATTAACCAAGGCGGTCGCATAAAGTCGGCATGTCCGCGTGCCGGTGTCGAACCAGGGTTGCGGCCGCCTTCATCGCGGCGACGGCGGCGCTCGCCTCGGGGGCGCCCGCGTGGGCCGATCCGCCGCGCCTCGAACTGCCTGCCGATCTCACCGCGGTGATCGATTTCCGCATCGTCCTCACCGACGGCGAGCGATCGTGGACCGACGGCGGCTTCGGCCGTTCGCGCTTCGGCGGCGGCGACGGCGATCTCGCCGTCCACGCCGTACCGGCCAATGCCGAGCTGGTCTGGCACGGCCCGCTCGCCTGGAACCTCGAAGGCACGGTCGCCATCGCCGCGCAGGACGAGCAGGACCAGCCGGTCGACCTCATCGAAGCCTATCTCGCCTGGCGGCCGGTACCGCGCAGCGCCACCCGCTTCTCGGCGCGGGCGGGCATGTTCTGGCCCCAGGTGTCGCTCGAACATGAGGGGCCGGCCTGGAGCGTGACCGACATGATCACGCCGTCGGCGATCAACAGCTGGATCGGCGAGGAGGTGAAGACGGTCGGGATCGAGGGCACGGCCTCGCATCCGCTGGGCGCCGGCCGGATCAGCGCCGCATTGGGCCTGTTCGGCTTCAACGACACCGCGGGCGCGCTGCTGGCCTTCCGCGGCTGGGCGCTGCACGACCAGAAGACCGGGGCGTTCAGCCGCCAGGCGCTGCCGCCGCTCAACGCCTTCATGCTGTCCTCGCAGCCGCCCTGGACGACACCGACGCTCGAGCTGGACGACCGGCCCGGCTATTACGGTCGCCTCGCCTGGCAGATGGCCGCGCCGGTGGCGCTCGAAGCCTTTTACTACAGCAACCGCGGCGACCCGGAGGCGATCACGCCGGACCTGCAATGGGGATGGGACACGCGCTTCCTCAACCTCGGCGCGCGCGTCGACCTTGGCGAGCGCACCCGCATCCTCGCCCAGGCCCTTACCGGGACGACCGAGATGGGGATTCCTGAGCCCGGCGGCTATTGGGTCGAGACCCGCTTTCGCGCCGCTTACTTGCGGGTGACGCACCGGATCGGCCGGGCCGCCCTGAGCGGCCGCGTCGACCTGTTCGACACCCGCCAGAGCGGCTCGCAGGTCGGCGCCGACGACAGCGAGGACGGCATGGCGCTGACTGCGGCTGTGGCCTGGCACCTGTCGGACCAGGCCGAGCTGATCCTCGAGGGCCTCCACGTCGACAGCGAGCGCGGCGCGCGCGCCCGGCTCGGCATCGCGCCTGGCCAGAACCAGGAAATCATCCAGGCGGCGATGCGCGTCACCCTTTGATTACCGGTGCTTACCGGTTCTTCACCATCCGGCCTGTATGAAGGCGGGATGCGCGCTCTCCTGCCTTTGCTGCTGCTGCTCGCGGCTGCGCCCGCGGCGGCCGGCGACGTCACCGTCCAGGTCCGGCTGCCGAATGGCGCGGCCGTGCCCAATGCGGTGGTGACGCTCTATCCGGGCGGGCACCCGGCCGCGGCCGGAATTGGGCGGCAGGCCTTCCAGATCGCCCAGCGCGACCTGCAATTCTCGCCGTTCGTGCTGGTCGTCCCGGTCGGCGCGAGCGTGTCCTTTCCCAATTTCGACAACGTCCGCCACCACGTTTATTCCTTCTCGCCGGTCAGGCGGTTCGAGCTGCGCCTCTATGCGCGCGAGCAGGCGCGCAGCGTCCGCTTCGACCGGCCCGGGATCGTGCCCCTGGGGTGCAACATCCATGACGGGATGATCGCGTTCATCCACGTCGCCGACACCGCCTTTGCGGCGAAGACCGACGCGGCCGGGCGGGCGAGCTTCCACAACGTCCCGGCCGGAGCGGTGGTCGCCCGGGTCTGGCACCCCTATTTGCGGGCGCCCGCCAACCAGGTCCAGCTGCGCCTCGCGGTCGCCGCGGCCGGGCGGCAGACGCAGGTCGTCCCGGTCAACCTTCGGGCGCCGCCGCGTCCCGGCCGCAACTACTGACGGCGCCATGTTCGGACGGATCCGGACCCGGCTGACCGTCCTTTACGCGGGCCTGTTCGCGCTCGCGCTGAGCCTGGTCGCCGGAACGCTCTACGCCGTCATCGCCGCCACCGCCGAGCGGCAGGTGCGCGGCGAGCTCGTCGCCAGCAGCACCGTCTTCGATCGTCTCTGGGAGATGCGCAGCCGCGAGCTTCGCAACGCCGCCGCCTTGCTGTCGCGCGACTTCGGCTTCCGCGCCGCGGTCGCGACCGGCGATCCCGGCACCGCCATGTCGGCGCTGGACAACCTCAAGGCGCGGCTCGGCCTTCGCATCGCCTTCATCGTCAACATGGACGGCAGCGTCGCCGGCCTTGCCGACCCGCGCCTCGATGCCGACGCCCGGGCGCTGTGGACCGCCCTCGACAGCGGCCAGACCGGCGGCGTCACCCGATTGAGCGGGATTCCCCATCACGTCGTCGCGGCGCCGATCATGGCGCCGAGCCTGGTCGGCTGGGTGGTGTTCGCGACCGAATTGGGCCCGCCGCAAATGGCCCGGCTCGAGCAGCTCTCCGCAATCCCGATCAGCGCGCGGGTGCTGACCCGCGAGCGGTCCGCCGGCTGGGCCGGCGGCGCCGGCGCCGCCGCGCCGGGCAACGCCGCCGCGATCGCCCGCTTCATCGACGCCCGGATCGGCGACGGCGCCCCGGGGCGGCTCGACGGCGACGGCGGCACCGCCATCGCCCTGGTCAAGCCGCTCGAGGGCATGCGCGAAGGCGAATCCGCGGCGCTGCTGCTGCGCTATCCGCTGTCGCTCGCCATGGCGCCCTATCAGCCGCTGCAGCTGGCCATGGGGCTTACCGGCCTCCTGGGGCTGATCCTCCTCGTCTTCGCGACCTGGCGGCTGTCGCTGACGCTGACCCGGCCGATCTCGGCGCTCGATCTGGCCGCGCAGCGCATGGAGCAGGGCGAAACGGTCGAAGTCAAAGTGGAAACGCGCGACGAGATCGGCCGGCTGGCGCAAAGCTTCAACCGGATGGCGGCCGGCATCGCCGAGCGCGAGCGGCGGATCACCGAGCTGGCGTTCAACGACAGCCTCACCGCTCTGCCCAACCGCGCCTTCTTCCGCCAGCATCTCGAGCTCGAGCTCAAGCAGGCGGAGCGGCGCGGCGGCGGCCTGGCCCTGTTCTGCGTCGACCTCGACAATTTCAAGGCGGTCAACGACACGCTCGGCCATCCGGTCGGCGACGAGCTGCTGCGCGCGGTCGCCGGCCGGCTGAGCGCCAATGTCGGCGATGCGATGGTCGCCCGGCTGGGCGGCGACGAGTTCACCGTCATCCTCTCGCACCGCGACGCGCACGAGGCCGCCGGCGCGGTCGCCGGCCGGCTGATCGCCGCGCTGGCCGAGCCGCTCGCCATCCGCGGCCACGAGCTCACGGTCGGCGCCAGCGTCGGCATCGCCATGGCGCCCGGCGACGGCGGCGACGCCGACACCCTCCTGAAGCATGCCGACCTCGCGCTCTACCAGGCCAAAGGCGAGGGCGGCGGCACGTCCCGCTTCTTCGAAGCGGAGATGAACGCCCGCGCGCAGGCGCGCCACTCGCTGGAGGCCGACCTGAGGCACGCCATCGCCCATGGCGAGTTCGAGCTCTACTACCAGCCGCTGTTCGATCTGGAGACCAACAGGATCGGCTCGTTCGAGGCCCTGATCCGCTGGAACCACCCGGCGCGCGGCCTGGTCATGCCCGACGAGTTCATCCCGATCGCCGAGGATACCGGCCTGATCCTGCCGATCGGCACCTGGGTGATCCAGGAGGCCTGCCGCCAGGCGATGCGATGGCCCGACGACGTCCGCGTCGCCGTCAACGTCTCGTCGGTCCAGTTCCGCAAGCCCGGCCTCGCCAACGTGCTGATGCAGGCGCTGGCGGCGAGCGGCCTCGATCCGCGGCGGCTCGAGGTCGAGATCACCGAATCGGTCTTCCTGGAAAGCTCGGAGGCCTTGATCTCGGTCCTCCATTCGCTGCGCGCGCTGGGGATCCGGATCGCGCTCGACGATTTCGGCACCGGCTATTCGAGCCTCTCCTATCTGCAGAGCTTTCCGTTCGACAAGATCAAGATCGACCGGTCGTTCATCCAGCAATTGCTGAGCCGCTCCGGATCGACCGCCATCGTCCGTGCGATCACCGACCTCGCCCGCGCGCTCGGCATGGAGACCACCGCCGAGGGGGTGGAGAGTCCCGAGCAGCTCGCCGAGCTTCGCCTCCAGGGCTGCTCCTCGGTCCAGGGCTATTTGTTCAGCCGCCCGGTCAAGGCCGCCGCGGTTCTCGAAGCGCTCGCCGCCGCCAATCCCGGCGAGCGCGACGTCGCCTGACTTCTTCCTCGTCATGCCAGCGAAGGCTGGCATCGAGGCCGCTTTGATGACACGGAGGCCGTCTGGACCCCAGCCTCCGCTGGGGTGACGGGGGAAAGTGTGGCCGGCCAGAATTCCGACATCCTCATCATCGGCGCGGGGCACAACGCCCTCGTCTGCGCCTTCTATCTCGCCGAGCGCGGCCTCAAGGTGACGATGCTCGAAAGCCGGTCCGTGGCCGGCGGCGCGGCGGTGACCGAGGAATTCCATCCCGGCTTCCGCAACTCGACCGCGGCCTATACGGTCAGCCTCCTGAACCCGAAGGTGATCCGCGACATGCGGCTCTACCAGCACGGCCTCACGGTGGTGCTGAGGAAGATCGACAATTTCCTGCCGACCACAAGCGGCGACTATCTCCTTTCCGGCGGCGGCGGCCTGACCCGGCGCGAGATCGCCCGCCATTCGCCGGCCGACGCCGAGAATTACGAGGCTTATTCCGCGGCGCTGAACGCGGTGGTCGGCGTGCTGCGCCAGTGGCTGCTGCGCGCGCCGCCCAATGCCGGAGGCGGGCTCGGCGACCTGCTCGCGCTGCTGAAGCTGGGCGGCGGCGTCGGCCGGCTGGGCATCGAAGCGCAGAGGCACATCGTCGACTTCTTCACCAAGTCCGCCGCCGACATCCTCGAACGCTATTTCAGCCACGAACTCGTCCAGGCCCTGTTCGGCTTCGATTCCGTCGTCGGCCATTATGCCAGCCCATGGTCGCCGGGATCGGCCTACGTCCTCCTCCACCACGTGTTCGGCGAGGCGGCGGGGGTCGAGGGCGCCTGGGGCCACGCGATCGGCGGGATGGGCGCGATCACCGAGGCGATGGCCAGGGCGGCCCGCGAGCAGGGCGTGGAGATCCGGCTCGACACGCCGGTCGACGAAATCATCGTCGAGCAGGGCAGGGCGGCGGGCGTCGTCGCCGGCGGCAAGGCCTGGCGCGCCAAGGCGGTCGCGGCGGGCGTCCATCCCAAGCGGCTGTTCACCCAATTGCTGCCCGAGGGCGCGGTGGCGGCCGAGCCGGCGCGGCGGATGGCCCACTGGGCGAGCGAGTCGGCGACGTTCCGGATGAACGTCGCGCTCTCCGAGCTGCCGCGCTTCACCGCCTTGCCCGAGCCCGGCGATCACCTCACCGCCGGCATCATCGTCGCGCCGTCGCTGGCCTATATGGACCGCGCCTATCTCAGCGCGCGCACCGACGGCTGGTCGAAGGAGCCGATCGTCGAGATGCTGATCCCCTCCACCCTCGACGACAGCCTCGCCCCGGCGGGCGCCCACGTCGCCAGCCTGTTCTGCCAGCATTTCCCCTGCGACGTGCCGGGCGGCTGGGACGCGCGCCGCGACGAGGCGGCGGACGCGGTGATCGCCCATGTCGACCGCTACGCGCCCGGCTTCGCGGCGTCGGTGATCGGGCGGCTGGCGCTGTCGCCGCTCGATCTCGAGCGCCGCTTCGGCCTGATCGGCGGCGACATCTTCCACGGCAAGATGGGGCTCGACCAATTATTCTCGAACCGCCCGATGCTCGGCCATGCCGACTATCGGATGCCGCTGCCGGGCCTCTATCTGTGCGGCGCCGGCGCGCATCCGGGCGGCGGCGTCACCGGCGCGCCGGGGCACAATGCCGCCAGGGCGATCCTCGCCGACCGGCGCAAGCTCAGGCTCTAGTCGTTCTTGTAGCCGTCGTGGCAGGCGCCGCAGGTGCCGCGTACTTCGGCCCAGCGCCCCATGAACGCCTCCCGGTCGCCGCCCTGGGCGGCCTCGGCGAGCAGGCGGGCCGCGTCGGCATAAGCGGCGGCGCGCGCCTCGAAGCCGGCGCGGTCGGACCAGACCTCCGGCTTCGCCCTGGTCGGCGCGACCTCGCTGCCGGCAGGGAACAGGGTCGGCAGGGCCCGCGCCCAGCGCGCCAGGCTCCGGGCCGGAATGACGAGCTGCTTGACGTCGCCGCCGGCCTCGGCCGCGGCCTTCATCGCCGCGAGGCTGCCGCCCGAGAGAAACATGACCGACTGCCGCGCCGCGACGATCTGCTCCGGCGTGAGGCCGGCGGCTGGCGCCCCGGTCTGCGCCGCCGCGGCGGCGAGGGGGATGGCGGCGAGCGCCGCGGCAAGCAACAGTCGCGGTTTCATTCGTCCTCCTTCGCCCACTTGCCGCCAGCCTAGCCGCGTTCCGCCTCCGCAACAATGGGAACCCGCGCGGCCCCCGAAGCGCTTAATCCACAAGGGCGGAACGACAGGGATAGAGCATGCCGAGACTGGCGCGCTGCTGCTTGATCTTGCTTCCGGCGCTGGCGACCGGGGCCGAGGCGCAATCGCTGCCGACCTCGCTGGTCGCCCGCGACGGGCCGAGCCTCTATGGCGCGGCGCGGGCGCCGGTCCTCCCCGACTTTCGCATCTCGGAGGGAGACCTGCGCGAGGCCGGCCGGCCGCCGCGCAGCGGCCTGATCGCGGCGGTGCCGCTGGGCCGCAGGGTCCATCTCGGCGTCGGCCGCTTCGCCGTCCCCGAGCTCGCCCGGCCGCGCAGCCACACCGAGCCGCAGCATCGGGCGGCCGACATCCGCCGGCGCGACCGCGGCATCGCCGCCATGGGGGTAAGCGTCCGGTTCTGACGCTCAGATGATCGGGTGGCGTTCCCAGTCGGCCTTGCCGGCGCGGCCGGTCATCCGGCGGTGGAGCTTGTCCATGGTGCGGCTGCCGGTGTTGACGAACAGGAAGGGGAAGACCGCGTGGACCAGCGCCGCCAGCCCGCCCGCCAGCATCCGAAATCCGAAGGCCGAGGCGTTGACCAAATGCGCGCCATAGGTTTCGCCAACCTCCTTGGGGTGCCGCGTGAAGGGATTTCCAGCCATAGATCCTGCCTCGTTTCCGGCCCGCAATAGCGCGTCACGCGCTCGCGTTCCAGCCGGGGCCGGACCCGAGGGCCGATCGGGGCAATCGGATCAGGCGCGGCCTTGCTTCAGCCGCCAGCCGAGGCCCGGCAGCTTGATCATCGCCCGGCCGCACAGGGTGCAGCGGGTGACGAAGTGGCCGTCCTCCCAATGGCTGTAGGCGTGATCGGCGACGTGCCGGCCGAACCAGTCGTGCAGGCTCACGAGCGTTCACCTCGGCTGTGCAAGCGAGAGCACCAGGTCTCTCCGTCACGGGCGCTTGCGGGACAATGCAGGTGATCGCGCAAGGATAGCAGTTTCGGCGGCGACTGGCGATTTCTAATCGCGGTCGATCGCGGCACGACGCGATTCGCGCCCGCCCGGCGATCGGCAACGCATTTCACGACGGCGGCCGGGACCGGCGTGAATGCCGCGTCAGTTCGAAGAGGGTAATCGCAAGCCGCTGTCGGAAACGTCGCCGGCGGAGGTGACGGCGACAAGGTTCAACAGGTGCTCGCGGATCGCCGCGCGGACCATGCGGTGCGGAACCGAGTCGCCGGACTTCCATCGATAAAGCGTGCTGACGGAAATGCCGAACAGGCCGGCAAGCGCCGAGAGATCGGGCACCTTCGCCGCCAGCTCCGTCATGACCAGCGCGAAGCCCTCCTTGTCGGCGGGATCGTAGGTTTCAATCGCCCGATAGACGAGGATTCGCTGGACCGCATCGAGGCGGGCGCTGGCGCTGCGGCTGGCGCGGGGGCCGAGCGTTGGCGCCATTTTCTCAAGATCGGCGATGACGGCGTCGAGACGGCGCTCGTCGTTCTTCCTCAATGTTCCCGCGTCTGCCACGGCATGCCTCCCTGTGTCGTGCAACGTGGCGATATGTTATATCCGCAAAATCCGCACAATGCAAATCATTCGCATCATGTGAATTCGTGTCGGTCGCGTGCAGGTCGCGGAACGTGATTTTCTCGCAAGATGCGAAGATTCCCATTGTTCGCCCGTAACGAATCGGATATCGGTGAGAGTCCGGCTCCGTCAGCCGGGACAGGAGCGGACCATGAGAAGGAAGAGAAAGCGATCGGTCACGATCGTTGTCCAATATGCCCTTTTTGAAGATATCCCGATCATCCTCGAACTGATCAGAGAATATGGCGAGGGGAATGTCGACATCCGCCGGATGGACGCGCTGATCGAGGCCATTGTCGAGGGCCAATTCCACATCTTTGTCGATCTCGAAAGCGACGAGGTCGTCGGTTTCGGGGCGGTCTACCCCTATGATGCGGACGGCCAGCAGCGCAACGAGCTGGGAACGAGCGTGCTCGTGAAGAAATTCCGGGGTCGCGGCATTGCCGACGCATCGGTGGCGTTTCGTTGCCTTTACGCGATGCAGGCGGATCCGGGCTCGCGTTGCGTCAGCGAAATCTACCTGGGGTCGGAGAAGTCGAGAGCCGTCCTGGAACGCAACGGGTTTCGCGAGGTCGTTCCCGACCAATGGGCGATCGAGCATGCGGCGGCCGCGTCCGCTGAGCCGGTGCGGCACATGGCGCTCGTCGACGGCGCCGTGCCGTCGATGGCCAATCTCGTCCTCGGCCTGGTGGAGGGCGCGCCGATGTCGTGGAACGGGGTGGAAACCTATATCCGCTTCTCCAACAATTATTGGGTGACCAGCGATTGGGGGAGGGCGATTCTGTCGGAGCTCAGCCGCGGCGACTTGAGCGCGATCCGGCCCGACAATGACGAGCGGCGCGGCGAGCCTGTCGTGATCGAGGGCGATGTCCCGGTCGCGCCCCCTGCGAACCGCTCGAAGTAGCGCCTGCCGAACGAAGCACCGGTTCGTCGGCGCTCCTGCTCGACCTTGTCGAACCGCCGCGCTTCCCTCTAGGGAGCGATGCAAAGCCATGGGAGCAGAGGCATCATGAAACTCGACAGCAGCATTTCCGCCGTCGTCACGGGCGGCGCATCGGGGCTTGGCGAGGCGACGGCGCGGGCGCTGGCGGCGCGGGGCGTCAAGGTCGCGGTGTTCGATCGCGACGCCGAGCGGGGCGAGAAGGTCGCCTCCGAGATCGGCGGTGTGTTCTGCCAGGTCGACGTCACCTCCGACGAAGCCGTCGACGCCGCCTTCGCCAAGGCCCGGGCGGCGCACGGGCAGGAGCGGATCTGCGTCAATTGCGCGGGCGTCGCCAATGCCATGAAGACGGTCGGCCGCGACAAGACGACCGGCGACATCAAGCGCTATCCCATCCACCAGTTCGAGATGGTCATCCAGATCAACCTGATCGGCACCTTCCGCGTGCTTGCTGCGTCGGCGGCGGGGATGGTGACGCTCGATCCGCTCGAGGACGGCGAGAAGGGGCTGATCGTCAACACCGCCTCGGTCGCCGCCCAGGACGGGCAGATCGGCCAGGCGGCCTATTCGGCGTCCAAGGCCGGCGTGCTCGGCATGGCGCTGCCGATCGCGCGCGACCTGATGGGGGAGGGGATCAGGGTCAACACCATCCTGCCGGGCGTGTTCGAAACGCCGATGGTGGCGATGATGCCCCAGCAGGTGAAGGACGCGCTCGCCGCCCAGGTGCCCTTCCCCAAGCGCCTCGGCCAGCCCGACGAATATGCGCGCCTGGCGCTGTTCATGGCGGAGAGCCCCTATCTGAACGGCGAATATGTGCGGCTCGACGGCGCGATCCGGATGGCGCCGCGCTAGGCGAGAGACGGCTAGGGGGCCCATTCCCGCTGGAAGGCGATGGCGGCGCCGAGCAGGCCGGGCTCGGCATAGGTGACGAGCCTGACCGGGACGCGCTTCATCCGCTCGCGGTAGCGGCCCTTGTCGAGGAAGCGATCGAGGAAGGCGGGCGAGCGGAGCAGGGGCGCGACGCGGTTGGCGAGGCCGCCGGTGATTGCGACGCCCATCGCGCCATGGGCAAGGCTGAGGTCGCCGGCGACCGCGCCGAAGCAGCGGACGAGGAGGAGGAGCGCGCGCGCCGCAAGCGCGTCGCTGCCGTCGACCGCGGCGGTCCACAAGGTGCCGGCGTCGTTGGGATCCCAGTCGCCGCCGCCCAGATGGCGGTAGATTTCGATGAGGCCGGGCCCGGAGACGATCCGCTCGACCGAGGCGCGGCCGTAGCGGGCGCGGACGGCGTCGCGCAGCGCCTCCTCCCCGGCGTCGAGCGGGGCGAAGGCGATGTGGGCGGCTTCGGTCTCGATCACCACGACATGGCCGCGGCGCCGGACCAGCATCGACACGCCGAGGCCGGTGCCGGGGCCGAGCACGGTGATCACCCCTTCGGCCGGGAGCGCGCCGGGGCCGGCGACGGCCGCCAGCTCGTCCGGCGCGAGGACCGAAACGGCATGGGCGACGGCGCCGAAATCGTTGAGCAGGGTGAGGCGCTCGAGGCCGAGATCGGCGGCCAGGGTGCGGCGGTCGATCCGCCAGTCGCTGTTCATGAAGGTGAGGGTTTCGCCCTCGATCGGCGCGGCGACGGCGATCGCGCCGTCCCTCGGCAAAGGCGCGCCGCAGTCGCGGGCGAAGGCGGCCCAGGCGGAAAGGAGGCCGTCATGCTCGCGGGTGCGGTAGCGCTTCATCGCGCCGAGCCGCGGCCGCGCGCCCTCCAGCTCGGCGAGCGCGAAGCGGGCGTGCGTGCCGCCGATATCGGCCGCGACGATCTTCATGCCCGGTTGCGGCGCCCCTCGATCAGGTCGCCGACCAGGCTCGGGTCGGCGAGCGTCGAGGTGTCGCCGAGCGCGCCATAATCGTTCTCCGCGATCTTTCTCAGGATGCGGCGCATGATCTTGCCGCTGCGGGTCTTGGGCAGAGCCGGCGTGAAGTGGATGAGGTCGGGCGTCGCGATCGCGCTGATTTCCGCCCTGACATGCGCCCGCAACTCCGTCTCGAGCGCGGCCGAGCCCTCCTCGCCGGCGTTGAGGGTGACGTAGCAATAGATGCCCTGGCCCTTGATGTCGTGCGGGTAGCCGACCACCGCCGCCTCGGCGACGAGGGCGTGGCTGACCAGGGCCGATTCGATCTCGGCGGTGCCGAGGCGGTGGCCGGAGACGTTGAGGACGTCGTCCACCCGTCCGGTGATCCAGTAATAATCGTCTTCGTCGCGGCGGCAGCCGTCGCCGGTGAAATATCTGCCTTTATAGGCGCTGAAATAAGTCTGCACGAAGCGGTCGTGGTCGCCGTAGACGGTGCGCATCTGGCCGGGCCAGGAGCGGGCGATGCACAAATTGCCGGAAGCGGCGCCTTCGAGCACCGCGCCGTCGGAATCGACCAGTTCGGGGACGATGCCGAAGAAGGGGCGGCCGGCCGAGCCCGGCTTCATGTCGTGGGCGCCGGGCAGGGTGGTGATCATGATGCCGCCGGTCTCGGTCTGCCACCAGGTGTCGACGATCGCGCAGCGGCCCTCGCCGACCACGCGGTGGTACCACAGCCAGGCCTCGGGGTTGATCGGCTCGCCGACCGTGCCGAGCAGGCGAAGGGACGAGCGGTCGTGCCGCGTCACCGGCGCCTCGCCCTCGCGCATCAGCGCGCGGATGGCGGTCGGCGCGGTGTAGAAGATGTCGACCCTGTGGCGCTCGACCACATCCCAGAAGCGGGAGAAATCCGGGTAGTTCGGCACGCCCTCGAACATCAGGCTGGTCGCGCCGTTGGCGAGCGGGCCGTAGACGACGTAGGAATGGCCGGTGACCCAGCCGATATCGGCGGTGCACCAGAAGATCTCGCCGGGCCGATAGTCGAATACGTAGTGGAAGGTGGCCGCGGTCCACACCGCATAGCCGCCGGTGGTGTGGAGGACGCCCTTGGGCTTGCCGGTCGAGCCCGACGTGTAGAGGATGAACAAAGGGTCCTCGGCATTCATCGGCTCGCACGGGCAGTCGTCGGGCACCGCCTGTGCCAGTTCGTCGTACCAATGGTCGCGGCCGTCCTTCATCGCGATATCGTTGCCGAGATGGCGGACGACGATCACGCCTGCGACATCCGCGCCGCGCGCCAGCGCCGCGTCGACATTGGCCTTGAGCGGCACCAGCTTGCCGCCGCGCCTGCCGCCGTCGGCGGTGACGACGAAGCGGCTGGCGCAATCCTCGATCCGGCCGCCGAGCGCCTCGGGCGAGAAGCCGCCGAACACGACCGAATGGACCGCGCCGATCCGGGCGCAGGCGAGCATCGCCACCGCCGCCTCGGGGATCATCGGCATGTAGAGGGTGACCCGGTCGCCCTTGCCGGCGCCGAGCGCCTTCAGGCTGTTCGCCATCCGCACCACCTCGGCGTGAAGCGCGCCATAGGTCAGGGTGCGGGTGACGCCCGGCTCGTCGCCTTCCCAAAGGATCGCGACCTGGGCGGAGCGCGCCGCGAGGTGGCGGTCGACGCAATTGTGGCAGAGGTTGAGGATGCCGTCCTCGAACCATTTGATGTCGACCGGATCGTAGGACCAGTTGGCGATGACGGAAGGCGCGCGGACCCAGTCGATCCGCCGCGCCTGCTCCGCCCAGAAGCCGTCCGGATCGTCCAGCGAGCGGCGGTAGAGCGCGTCATATTGCGCCGCCGTGCAGTGCGTGTCCCGGGCGGCGTCGGCGGGGGGCGGAATGCGGTCGGCCATGATGCTGCCGCTCCTAGCCCCTCCGCCGCGCCGGCGCTACTGGCCGAGGATGCGGTCGCGCAGCGAGCGCCGCCGACGCGGGCGCTCTTCCTGCTGCTCCCGGCCCTGGCCGCGCATCATCGCCTCCAGGTCCTGGCCGAGCAGGCCGGTATAGGCCGAGCGGGTCCGGAGCTTGACCGTCCAGTCGGGCGCCCAGCCCCGCGGCGCGCGGGCGGGCCGGGCCGGGTGGCTGAAATTGGCCTCGGGGCCGAAGGCGGCGACCATCAGCGACGCCGCCTGGACCCGGCTCGCGACCTCGGCGGGGACGGTGCATTGATTGGTCTGGGGACCAAGCAGGACGCGCTGCTGGAGCAGGCGGACGATCTCCTCGGGGGAAAGATAGTCGAACGCGCCCATCTGGCTGAACTGGATTTCGCTGGAGCTCCACAGGATGATGGTGTTGTCGCTGGTGGCGCCGGTCGCCATCGCGAAATAGGCGCGGGCGCCCGCGACCGGCTGCCACGCGACCGGCACCGCGCCCGAGGGACCGGGGCTGTTCGAGGTGAGCAGGACCGGCGGCAGGAAATCCTGGCCCGGGGCGAGCGCGAAGCGGATTTCGGGGCTGTAATTGCCGCGGACGACATGGTCGCCGACCAGCGAGCCCTGCGCCGGAATTGGCGTCCGCGAGCGCTGGTTCGGCCATTCGCCATAGGTGCCGGAAGTCCCGGCGGAGGGCGGCGTCATCGGCCGGTAGGGGAGCTGCGCCATGGCCGGCGGCATCTGGCCGCGCGCCATCCGCGACAGGTCGATCTCGAACGGCTGGCCCGGCCGGGCGCGCTCGCCGCAGCCCCAGTAGATCAGGATCCGGCCCTGCATGCCGCCGTCCCCCTGGCCCGGCGTCGGGTAAGGCTGGGGCGCCGGGGCCCGGGTCGGCTCCGGGCTGAGCAAAGGGAGGGACGGGCCGGCGCCGAGGCCGCCGGGCGGGAGGTGCTCGGCCGCCGGCGGGCCGGACGGGCGGCCCGGGCTGCCGAGCTGGAGGACGAGGCTGCGGACATAGGCGGGATTGTTCGCACCGGGGCCGGCGCGGCCCGACATCAGCGCACCGATGATCGAGCCTCGGCTGGGCTGCCCGCCGGCAGCGCTTGCCGCAAAGCCGCTGGTCGTTTCGGCCGACATCCAGTAGGTTGCGGTGCCGCTTCGGCCGGGCTGCGCGATCGCCGCCGCCGCGGCGGCGAGCGTGGCAAGAGCGGCGATGCCGGTGAACAGGCTTGTTTTCATTGTATGAGCCCCCATGTGAAAGGCGCAGGATATCAACTTGCAAGGGTTGGGAAAACAGGATTTTACGCGCTCGTGACGGACCCGTTCCGGGCCGGTCGGCGTTGACGACGGGGTGGAGGGGACATAAGTCCCGGTTGCGGACTAGGTGTGTTATATATATAATGCACCAGCGTTGGTAAAGACGGAGATTCGATGACGGCGCTTGCCTTCAAGCAGACTGGCCTTCGCCTGCCCGAAACCGTGCGGCGCCACTGGCGCGCCTGGGTCGTGCTGGCGACGATGGCGGTGCTGTGGGTGGTCGCCGGGCTCAGCGTGGCGATGCAGAGCGGCATCGCCCGGCCCGAGCTGGTCCGCGCCGATTCGGTTCCGCCCGCCATCGCCCGCCTGCGCGCGGCGGTGCCGGCCACCGCGGCGACGCAATTGCGGCAGATCGCGCCGAACAACGCGCTCGCCTTCAACGCCGCGATCCCGCTGTCGAACCTCGCCAATCCGGCGGCGCGGCCGTTCACTTTGAGCTCGGCGAGCGCGGCCGACCGGCTGCGCTCGATCGACTGCCTCGCTGCCGCCATCTATTACGAAGCAGCGACCGAGCCGGTCGCCGGCCAGCGCGCGGTCGCCCAGGTGGTGCTGAACCGGGTCAGGCACCCGGCCTACCCCGCCACCGTGTGCGGCGTCGTGTTCGAAGGGTCGCGGCGCTCGACCGGCTGCCAATTCTCCTTCACCTGCGACGGATCGCTGCGCCGGCCGCCGATGGCCTCCTATTGGGAGCGCGCGCGCCAGGTCGCGCAGGCGGCGCTCTCCGGCTCTGTCTATGCGCCGGTCGGCTGGGCGACCCATTATCACACCAACTGGGTGGTGCCCTATTGGGCCTCGAGCCTGGTCAAGTCGGCCAATGTCGGCACCCACATCTTCTACCGCTGGACCGGCGGCTGGGGCCGCCCGCCGGCGTTCGGCAAGCGCTATGCGGGGGTGGAGCCCGCGATCGCCTGGCGCGGCGGCTTCGGCCAGCCCTTGCCGTCGGCGGTCCAGAATGCCGACGCGCGCGACGCCGCGGCGGCGCAGGCGGCGGCCGAAGCGGCGCCGAGCGGCAGCGTCGACAGCTTCCACCGCGCGGTGCTCCGGCGCTACGAGCCGCTGCGGCGCGACACCGCCAATGCGATGATCGCCGAGCGGACCCGCGCCAATACGAGCCTGTCGACCAGCCAGCGCTGGGCGCTGACCGGCAATAATGAGGAATCGACCCAGGCGCCGCTGGGGCGGCGCCAGGAGGCGGCCGAGCAGCCGCGCGATCTCCAGGGCGTGCGGTACCGCAACGCCGCCCCGGCGCCGGTCGTGGAAGCCCCGCCGGTCGCCCGCTGGGCGCCCGCGCCGGCGGAGCCGACGCGCTAGGCCAGGGGCCGCGCACGCCCTTGTCCGTCATTCCAGCGAAAGCTGGAATCCCGTTTCCTTCGACTACCGCCGAGCAACAAGAAGGGAGATTCCAGCTTTCGCTGGAACGACGGCACCAACCGGACGGCGAGCCTCAGGCGGCGGAGAGCAATCTCCGCTCGCCGGCGAGGTTCATCAGCGCCTTTTGCAGCTTCTCGAACGCGCGCACCTCGATCTGGCGGATGCGCTCGCGGCTGACGTCGTAGACCTGCGACAGCTCCTCCAGCGTCTTCGGCTCGTCGGTGAGCCGCCGCTCGGTGAGAATGTGCTTCTCGCGGTCGTTCAGCGCCTCCATCGCCTCGACGAGCAGATCGTGGCGGATCTTCGTCTCCTCCGCGTCGGCGACCCGTTCGTCCTGGAGCGGCTCGGAATCGACCAGGAAGTCCTGCCACGAGCCCTCGGAATCGTCGCGCAGGGGGACGTTCAGCGAGGTGTCGCCGCCCATCGCCATGCGGCGGTTCATCGAGATCACGTCTTCCTCGGACACGCCGAGATCGGTGGCGATCTTGGTGACGTCCTCGGGCTTCATGTCGCCGTCCTCGAACGCCTCGATGCGGTTCTTCATCCGCCTGAGGTTGAAGAACAGCTTCTTCTGCGCCGCCGTGGTGCCCATCTTGACCAGGCTCCAGCTGCGCAGGATGAATTCCTGGATCGAGGCGCGGATCCACCACATCGCGTAGGTGGCGAGGCGGAAGCCGCGCTCCGGCTCGAACTTCTTCACCCCCTGCATCAGGCCGATATTGCCCTCGGAGATGAGCTCGGCGATCGGCAGGCCGTAGCCGCGATAGCCCATGGCGATCTTGGCGACGAGCCGCAGGTGCGAGTTGACCAGCCGGGCCGCGGCATCGGTGTCCTGATGCTCGGTCCAGCGCTTCGCCAGCATATATTCCTCTTCCGGCGTCAGAATCGGAAACTTCTTGATCTCGGTCAGATAGCGGTTGAGGCCGGCCTCACCGCCGCCTGCCGGGATCGTCGCCGGGACATTCCTTCCTGCCATGGTCTTCACATACTCCCTGGTGCCGTGCCCTTATAATACACCGCGTCGGCACACAAACGTTATACGGTAAGCGCTCCAAACAGTTCCTGAATATCAGACGGAAGGGCGCTTTCAAAGGATAAGTTTTGTTTCGAAACTGGATGGACGAAGCCGAGCCCGGCGGCGTGCAGGGCCTGGCGATGAAAGTTCAGTCTTTTCAACAGCTCGCGATGCGCCGGCCCGGCCCGGCCGTAAACCGGGTCGCCGAGCAAAGGATGGCCGATCGAGGCCATATGGACGCGCACCTGGTGGGTGCGCCCGGTTTCGAGGCGGCATTCCGTCAGCGCGGCGTCGCTCAGCGGCCGGACGATTCGATAATGGGTGACGGCCCTTTTGCCCCGATTTTCCCGGACGATCGCCATCTTCTTCCGGTTCGCCGACGAGCGCGCGAGCGGCGCATCGACGGTGCCGCTCGGCGGTGTCGGCCGGCCGGCGACGATGGCCAGGTAGCGCCGCTCGATGCTGTGCCGGGCGAACTGGGCGGCGAGGCCCTCATGGGCGACGTCGGTCTTGGCGACCACCAGCAGCCCGGACGTGTCCTTGTCGATGCGGTGAACGATCCCCGGCCGCGCCACCCCGCCAATGCCGCTGAGCCGTCCGGCGCAATGGTGGAGCAAGGCGTTGACCAGGGTGCCGTCGAAATTGCCGGCGGCGGGGTGGACGACCATCCCCGCCGGCTTGTCGACGACGAGCAGGTGCTCGTCCTCGAAGACGATGGTCAGCGCGATGTCCTGCGCTTCGTTATGGGCGGGGCGGGGAGTCGGAACGGCCACCGCATAGGTGCCGCCGGGAACCGCCTTCATCGCCGGATCGCGCACCGGCGCGCCCTCAGGGCCGATCACCGCTCCGCTGCCGATCAGCGCCTTCAGCCGCTCGCGCGACAGCGTGGGCACGGCGGCGGCCAATGCGCGGTCGAGCCGCCAGCCCGCCGCGTCCTCCGCCACCCTTGCCTGAATGATCGAATTCCCCCCGGACATCCTGGCCGGATGTGGGGTTTCGGCGCGAAAATTCAAGGTGCCGGGAGGCTCCGGAATAGCTTTCATCCTCCGTTCGGCCTGAGCCTGTCCAAGCCCTCCCTTGCAACCTTGAATCCGAGGGGCCAATAGGGACCGCGACCGGTTATCGTCACAGGGGCACGCGCGTATGAAATCCCACGAATTCGCCAGCCTGCTCTGCTCGCGCCTGTGCCACGACCTGCTGTCGCCGGTCGGCGCGTTGAACAACGGCATCGAATTGCTCGCCGACGAGCACGACCCGGAGATGCGCGCCCGCTGCCTCGATCTGCTCGCCGAGAGCGCGCGGGCGAGCGCCAACAAGCTCAAATTCTTCCGCCTCGCCTTCGGCGCCGCCGGCGGCTTCGCCGACGTCGTCGACACCCGCGAGGCGCGGGCGGCGATCGAGGGCCTGTTCGGCGGCGACGGGCGAATCCAGCTGGGCTGGATGGTCGACGAGCCGACGATGAGCAAGGCGGCGCTCAAAGTGCTTTTGAACCTCGTCCTCATCGCCGGCGACGCCTTGGTGCGCGGCGGCAGCCTCGACGTCGGCGCGGAGCGGCACGAGCGCGGCCTCGACATCGTCGTCCGCGCCGAAGGGACGCGGATCGTGCTCGACCCGGAGCTCCGCCGCGTCCTCATCGGCGAGATGTCGGAGGACGAGGTCGCCCCGCGCGCCGCCGCCGCCTGGCTGGCCCACAGCCTGGTCGAGGAAGGCGGCGGCCGGATCCAGGTCGCCGACAACGAGGAGGGCATCCTCATCATCGGCACCAGCCTCCCGGCCTAGCAATCGCCCGCGAGCGGGCCGTGCAACACGCGCGCCGTCGTCAGGCGGCGCGGCGGACCAGCACGCCCGCTTCCTCCAGGCGACGGTGGAGACTCGTGGCCGAGAGCTCGAGCCCGTTGGGCCAGGCCAGCGCCCCGGCCTCGATGAAAGCGCGCCGCAGATAGGCGGGATTGGCAAGCGGCCGGGTCAGCTCCGTATCGCGCGCGATCAGCGATGCGGCCGACCAGCGACCACTCGATCCGTCGCTGAAGCCGAGTTCGAGCCCAGCTGCTCCAGTCACCCTGATGTCGGTCAGCTTAATCATCGACATCCGCTCCGGCTATCATCTCCATCGGCAACAACGCTTCGCCGCGTGTCCAGTTTGCCATGAGTTCCTGGTCATGGTCCAGCGCCCATTGTCGAACGATCCGCGCGGCCTTCTTTGGAAGGCTTCCGGCGAGGATCTCCCCGGTCTTGATCGCCACAAAGGCCTCGAAACCCTGATAGCTGGCGTGGAAATGCGGCGGCGGATGATCGTCGTGATACATCCGGATGACGATTCCGAAAAAGACGGAAATGATTGGCACGCCGGAAAGATGAAGGCGAATCGACGGTCGATCAACCCGAATCCCTGCCTAGCGCGCCTCGCATTCCCTCCCGTCGCGGGCGCGGCGGTAGTGTAGCACCATGCGCTGGTAGGGCCGTCCTTGCGCGTCGGGCGCGGTGAAAATGGTCACTTCACCGTCGGGGCCGTCGCGGCGGGTCTCCGAGCGCACGACGATGGTCTCGCCGCCGGCGCGGCGCTCGGTCGAGCGGGTCCGGAAGACCCGCGCCCCGGCGTCATACTCGCCCTCGACCGGCACGGCGAAGCCGCGGCTGCCGTCGGCCCAATAGCCGGCATAACGGACGGTGGCGGGGTCGAAGCCGTTGAGGCCGACGCCGTGGAAGCCCATGCCCCGCATCTCGGTCAGCAGCCAGCGGCCGCCGACGAGGCGGCTCTCGGCGACGGCCTGGATGGTCAGCGGCCGCGCCTGCGGGGTGAGCTGCAGCCGCGCCGCCACGCACCAGCGGCCGACCCGGCCCCTGAGGTCGTCGGCCATCGGCCCGAGCAGCGCGTCGTTCGCGCCGGCCGGCGCCGAGGCGGCAAGCAGCGCCGCCGCGATCGAAGAGCCGCGAATCCGCATGTTCATTCTCCCTTGCATGGACAACGAATAAGCAATAGCTTATGAGTCGCGCACGTCAAGCATAAGCGTCTTCTTATGGGATTGGGCATGGACGAAGCAGCGGAGAACGAGGTGTTCCGGGCGCTGGCCGACCCGACCCGGCGGGCCCTGCTGTCGCTCCTGGGGGAGGAGGCGCAGCCGGTTTCCGCGCTGACCCGCCGCTTCGAGATCAGCCAGCCGGCGGTCTCCCAGCATTTGCGGGTGCTCCGCGACGCGCACCTGGTGACCGAGCGCAGGGCCGGGCGCAACCGGATCTACGCGCTCAATCCGGAGCCGCTCCGCCTCGCCGCCGCGTGGCTGGAGCGGCACACCGACTTCTGGGCAACCCGGCTCGACGATCTCGGCCGTCATTTGAGGGAAAGACATGGCAAGGACGCTTAGGTTCGAGGCGCTCTACCCCTACCGGCCGGAGCAGGTGTGGACGGCGCTCACCGATCCGGCGGCGATCGCCGACTGGCTGATGCCGAACGATTTCGTGCCCGCGGTCGGGCATTGCTTCACCTTCGCCACCAAACCCGCGCCCGGCTTCGACGGCATCGTCCGGTGCGAGGTGCTCGAGGTCGATCCGCCGACCCGGCTCGCCTACAGCTGGAAGGGCGGGGGGATCGACACGGTGGTCCGCTACGTCCTCGCCGCGGAGGGCGCGAGCACCAGGCTGGTGATGGAGCAGAGCGGCTTCACCGGGCTCAAGGGGTTCATGATCAGCCGGCTGCTCGGCGGCGGCTGGAAGCGGATGATCCACGAGCGGCTGCCGGCCGCCGCCGGCAGGGTGGTGGACGGCCATTACGCCTCCGATCCGGACGCTCCGGAATCGCAATGCCACTAGCGTCCCACGACGGTTAGCCCCCTTTAAAAAAACCATTCGCCCTGAGCTTGTCGAAGGGCCTTCCTTCGTTGGTTCAGGAAGTAAGGAAAGGGCTTCGACAGGCCCAGCCCGAACGGATCGAGGAATTCCAGAAGAAAGTGCGCCTAATCGAGCGTCGTCCGGTAGCGCGCCAGCGCCAGCGCCGCGACCGCGCAGACGAACACGGCGAGCGCGAGCAGGCTGGGGAGCATGTCGGCGAAGCCCTGGCCCTTGAGGAGGGCGCCGCGCACGATCCTGAGGAAATGGGTGACCGGGATGATCGTCCCCAGCCATTGCGCCCAATCGGGCATGCCGCGGAACGGGAACATGAAGCCCGACAGGAGGATCGAGGGCAGGAGGTAGAAGACCGAAAGCTGCATCGCCTGGAGCTGGGTGCGGGTCAAGGTGGAGATGAGGAAACCGAGCCCGAGCGAGCCGATGATGAACAGCGCGGTGCCGACAATAAGCCCCGGCCAGCCGCCGGCCATCGGCACGCCGAACAGAAAGCGCGCGACGCCGAGGATCAGCGCCGTCTGGATCATGCCGACGATCACGAACGGGGCGAGCTTGCCGATCATCACCTCGAGCGGCTGGACCGGCGTCGCCAGCAGGCTCTCCATCGTCCCGCGCTCCTGCTCGCGGGTGACGCCGATCGCGGTCATCATCACCAGCGTCAGCGTCAGCACGACGCCGAGCAGGCCCGGGACGATGTTATAGGCGGTGATGTTCTCCGGATTGTAGCGGCGATGGATGACGACCTCGAACGGCTGCCCCGGATCGGCGGGCTGCGCCGCGGCGCCGGCGAGGTCGTGGCGCAGCGCCTCCTGGGGCAGGCGGGCGAGTGCCGCCAGCGCGCTCCCGGTCGCGGTCGGATCGGTGGCGTCGGCCTCGACCAGGATCTGGGCGCGGTCGCCGCGGACCACCCGCCGGGTGAAATCGCCCGGGATGGTGATCGCGAACTGGACCGTGCCGGTGCGGACCAGGGCGTCGAGCTCGGCCGGCGTGCGCGCCTGGTGGGTGATGTCGAAATAGGAGGAATGGGCGATGCCCGAGACGATCGAGCGGGCGAAGACGCTGTTCTCCTGGACGAGGAGGGCGGTCGGCAGATGGCGGGGGTCGGTGTTGATCGCATAGCCGAACAGCAGCATCTGCACGACCGGCACGGCGAGGATCAGCGCATAGGTCAGCCGGTCGCGGGTAAGCTGGATGAACTCCTTGGCCAGCACCGCCATCGTCCGGTCGAGCGAGAAGGCGGTGCCGCCGCCTTTCTTCGTCGCCCCGGCGAAGGCCGGGGTCTCGGGGCGAGTTTGCGCGCGTCTCATTGGCTGCACTCTATTCGAGCCGGGACCCCGGCCTCCGCCGGGATGACGTAGATTGGGGCGCTCACCGGAAATTGTCCTCGACGCCGCCCATCAGGTGGATGAACACGTCTTCGAGCGTCGGCTCGGTGCGCGCCCAGCGGAAGGGCGCGCGGCGAAAGGGCGCGAGCGCGCGTTCGAGCGCGTCCTTGTCGCTGCCGCTGACGTGAAGGGCGAGGCCGAACGGCGCCGCCATCTCCACCGCCGGGTCCTTCAGCAATTCGTCGGCCAGGCGGTCGACGCCCGGGCCTTCGCCGCGCCAGGTGATGAGCCTGGCGCCGTCGATCACCTCCTCGGCGGTGCCGCGCGCGAGCAGCTCGCCATAAGCGATATAGGCGATGTCGTGGCAGCGCTCGGCCTCGTCCATATAATGGGTCGAGACGAGGACGGTGAGGCCCTTCCCGGCGAGAGCGTGGATTTCGTCCCAGAAGGTCCGCCGCGCCTGCGGGTCGACGCCGGCGGTGGGCTCGTCGAGCAGCAGCAATTGCGGCTCGTGCAAGGTGGCGGTGGCGAGCGCGAGCCGCTGCTTCCAGCCGCCCGAAAGCGTCCCGGCGAGCTGGCGCCGCCGCTCGGCCAGGCCGAGCTGCTCGAGCGCATCCGTCGACCCGTCCCCGGCGCCGGTCGAGGCCGCGGATCCGCGCGCTGAACTGGAGATTCTCCTCGACCGTCAAATCCTCGTAGAGCGAGAAGCGCTGGGTCATGTAGCCGGTACGCCGCTTGATCTCCCAACTCTCCGAGATGATGTCGAAACCGAGGGCGGTGCCGTGGCCGCTGTCGGGCGTCAGCAGGCCGCACAGCATGCGCAGGGTCGTCGTCTTGCCCGAGCCGTTGGGGCCGAGGAAGCCGGTGATCCGGCCCTCGCTCGACCTGGATCGAGAAATCCTTGACGACGCGGCGGCCGCCGAACGACTTGTTGAGCCCGGCGACGTCGATCGCGACGGTCACGGCCGGGTGCCGATCGGATAGACGTCGACCGGAAGGCCCGGGACGAGCCGGCCGCTATTTTCCGGCCTCGCCTCGACCATGAACACCAGCCGGTCGCGCGCCGCGCGGCTGTAGAGGATCGGCGGGGTGAATTCGGGGCGCGGGCTGACATAGGTGATCGTGGCGGCGAGGCCGTCCGCGCAGCCGTCGCAGGCGAAGCGGACCCGCGTGCCCGGGCGATAGGCGGCGACCGCCCGCTCGGGCACGAAGAAGCGCACGAACACGCGGTCGTCGGGGATGAGGGCGACCACCGGCTGGTTGGCGGCCGCCCATTCGCCGCGCTGGTAGAAAACCTCCTCGACGCGCCCGGCCGAGGGCGCGATCGGCGACAGCGTCTGCAGCCGCGCGCCGGTCTCGGCGACGCGCGCCGCGGCCTGCATCACCCGCGCGTCGGCGGCCCGGACCTGGTCGGCGCGCGCGCCGAGCGTCGCGGCTTCGATCCGCTGCTGCGCCGCCCTGAGGCGGGCGGCGGCATTCTGGTAGGCGGCGCGGGCCTCGTCGAGGCGGACGCGGGCGTAGACGCCGCGCCGGACCAGCGCATCGGCGCGGTTGAGGTCGATCCGCGCCTCGCGCGCCGCCGCCTCGGCCGCGTCGCGATCGGCTTCGAGGATGCCGAGCTCGGCCGGGCGCTGGCCCTTGCGCGCGTCCTCGGCCTGGGCGCGGGCGGCGGCGAGCTCGGCCATTGCCTGCTCGCCCTGCGCGACCTGCTGGTCGGGCTCGATCAGGAACAATCGCATGCCGGCGGGGACGCGCTGGCCGCGGCGGACCGCGAGGCCCTGGACCCGGCCGGCGACCGCCGCCGACGAGATAGAGCGTCTCCCCTTCGATATAGCCCGACAGGGTCGGCGCGGCCCGGAATTGCGGCGCCAGCAGCCGCCAGCCGAGGAACAGGACGGCAAGCCCGGCCAGGACGAGGATGACGATGCGCTGGGGCTTCATGGCGCGTCCCTCTGAACGAGAAGGCCGCCGAGGACGGTCTCGGCATGCTGGCGGGCCACGGCGCGGAGGTCGATTGCGGCGCCGCCGACCGGCGTGAAGGTCTCGCGCCAGAGCAGCCCAAGCAGCATCGGGCCCATGATCGAGAAGGCGTGGACGCGCGGGTCGCCGGGTCGCACCTCGCCCTTCTCCTGGGCGCGCGCGATCAGCCCGGCGATCAGGGTCACGCCCTTGAGGACGACGTCGTCGTGCCAGACCTTGGCGAGCTCGGGGAAGTTGCGCGATTCCCCGACCACCATCTTCACCACGGTGCCGACCGGGACGACGGTCACGATCTCGGCGAAGCGCGGCAGCAGCATCCGGATCAGTGCCGCGAAGGGGAGGTCGAGCGCGAGAACCGCCCGCTCGACCGCTTCGATATTGGGAATGACGGCCTCACGGACGACGGCGCGGAAGATGTCGCTCTTGGTCTCGAAATAGAGATAGAGCGTGCCCTTGGAGACGCCGGCGCGCGGCCGCGATCTCCTCGATCCGCGCCCCGGCAAAGCCCTTCTCGCCGAACACCTGCAGCGCCGCCGCGACGATGTCGCTGGGCCTGGCCTCCTTGCGGCGCCGCCATTTCGGGGGAGCGGGAGGGGACAAGACAATCTCCTAATAAATGACCGGTCAGTCAGTAAGGGATCTTCCGCCGCCTGTCCAGCGCTGATCGCCGCCCGGTGGTGGCGCGCGAGAGCGGCTTTCCGCGGTCCAGGGTAAACTGCTTCTTTACCATCGGCTCCCCATAAGGCCGCTCACGCCACCCGCGGACGGAGCCATGGACGAACTGATCAACGACTTCATCGCCGAGACGCGCGACATGCTGCAGGCCCTGTCCGGCGCGATCGTGGCGTGGGAGGCGGCGCCCGACGACCGCGCCCGGCTCGACGAGATTTTCCGCTTCGTCCACACCGTCAAGGGCAATTGCGGCTTCTTCGAGCTGCCGCGGCTCGCGCAATTGAGCCATGCCGCCGAAGGCGCCCTGGCCGAGGTCCGGGCCGGCAGGCGCGTCGCCGACACCAGGCTGGTCAACGCCGTGCTCGCGGTGATCGACCGGATCGGCGAGCTCGTCCAGGCGCTGGAAACCGGGGAATCGCTGGCCAGCGAGGATGACGAGCAGCTGATCGCCGCGCTGGCCGAGGAATCGGCGGCCGACGCGCCCGAAACGGCCGCCGCCGCGGCGCCGGAGCCGGAAATGCGCAAGTCGGTGCGCAGCATCCGCCTTTCCGTCGATCTGCTCGACCGGATGATGAACGGCGTGTCCGATGCGGTGCTGGCGCGCAACGAGCTCGCCCGCCGGCTGCGCGACGCGCCGCGCGACGTCGCGGTGGAAGCGGCGTTCGAGCGCGTCTCCGCCTGCATCGCCGAGATTCGCGACGGCATCACCCGGACGCGCATGCAGCGGATCGACAGCCTGTTCTCCGGCCTGCCGCGGCTGGTGCGCGACCTCGCCGCCGAGCTCGGCAAGCAGGTGCGGCTGGAGGCGGACGGCGGCGACGTCGAGCTGGACCGCGAGATGATCGAGATGATCCGCGATCCGCTGACCCATATCGTCCGCAACGCCATCGACCATGGCATCGAAACCCCCGACGACCGCGCCGCCGCCGGCAAGAAGGCCGCCGGCTGCCTCAAGGTCTCGGCGCGGCAGGCCGGCAACCAGATTTTGATCGAGGTCGCCGACGACGGCCGCGGCATCGACGGCGAGGCGCTGGTCCGCAAGGCGCGCGCGGCGGGCCTGATCTCGGCCGAGCAGGCCGAGCGGCTGACGTCGTCGCAGAAGACGGCGCTGGTGTTCACCCCCAGCCTTTCCACCGCCGAGGAGGTGACCGCGATCTCGGGGCGCGGCGTCGGGATGGACGTGGTGCGCGCCAATATCGAGCGGATCGGCGGCGTCGTCGACGTCGACAGCAGGCCCAACCAGGGCGTCAGGCTCTGCATCCGCGTGCCGCTTGACGCTTACCATCATACCGGCGCTGACGGTCAGCGTCGGCGGCCAGGTGTTCGCCATCCCGCGCTCGGCGATCGACGAGATATTGCGCGCCTCGCGGCGCCGCCGTCCGCATCGATGCGGTCGGCGAATCGGAGGTGGCGACGATCCGCGACCGCCGCGTGCCGCTGGTCGGCCTGGCGGCTTTGCTCGGCGTCGACAGCGCGACGCCGCGCGACGAGCAGAAGATCATCCTGCTGAAGCCCGCCGGCGGCGACGTCTACGCGCTCGCCGTCGATGCGGTCCACGACCATGAGGAGCTGGTGGTGAAGCCCGCCGCGCCGGCGGTGATGGCCGCCGGCCTCTATGCCGGCACCACGCTGGCCGACGACGGCTCGCCGATCCTGCTGCTCGATCCGTCGGGCATGGCGAACCGGGCCGGCATCCGCTTCGACGAGGGCGAGATCGACCGCGCCTTGCTGGCGCCGGCGGCGGAAGCCGAGGCCGCCCGCGAAACGACGCTGCTGCTGTTCCGCACCCTCGCCGGCAGCTGCCGCGCGGTTCCGGTCGCCGTGGTCGAGCGGATCGAGGACGTGGCGGCCGAGGCGATCCAGATGAGCGCCGGGACGGCTGCGCGTCGCCGTCGGCGAGCATATCCTGCCGCTGGCCGGCTGCGAGGCGGCGCCGTCCGGCGGCAAGCTGCGCATCCTCCGGCTCACCGACGGCGTGTCCGAGCTCGCCTACGGCTTCGCCGAGGTGATCGACATCCGCGCGGTCGTGCTCGAGATCCAGCCGGCCAGCGCGCCGGGCGAGGTGGCGGGCGTCGCCCTGATCGACGGCGTCCAGGTCGAGACGCTCGACCCCTATTGGCTGTTCGCGGCGCATGCCGATGCCGCCGGGAACGGCGCCGGCGCGCCGGTCTGCGCGCTGCCCGAAGGCGATCCCTGGATCGACAACATGCTCCGCCCGCTGATCGAAAGCCTCGGCTATCGCGTCGTCCCCGCCCGCGAAGGGGTCGCGGCCGACATCCTCATCCTGTCCGCGGAATCGGACGGCGAGAGCGACGCCGCGGCCTCGGCCGGCCAGGTCCTCCGCATCCGGTCGCGGCCGGAGCAGGACGGCGGCGACGGCGACAGCATCTACCGCTACGACCGCGCCGCCCTGCTCAGCGCGCTGAGCCGGAGCGCGGCGAAGGGACCGGCCCATGGCTGAGCTTCTCCTCATCGCCCGCCTCGCCGGCCGGCGCGTCGCCTTTCCCGCCTCCGCGGTCGAGGCGGTGGTCGAGCTGGAAGGAATCACCCCGGCGCCCTGCGCTTCCGCCCATGTCGCCGGCCTGTCGGCGCTGCGCAGCCGCGTCCTGACCGTGATCGACGGCCTCGCCTCGCTGGAATTCGCCCGCTCGGGCGACGGCGGCCTGCGCGAGGCGATCGTCGTGCCGTCCGACGGCCATACTTATGCGCTGATGGTCGAGGAGGTCGAGGACGTCGTCGAAGCGGCGGGACCGCCCGCGGCCGGTGACGGCGCCGCTCGGCGCCGGCTGGGACCGGGTCGCGATCGGCACCGTCGAGGCGCAGGGCGAGCTGTTCCTGCTGATCGATCCCCACCTCCTGATCGCCGGGCCCGCGGCCCATGCGGCTTAGCAATTAAAGTTGTGCTTACTTCTTGCCTTTACCCTGTCGGGAACGGCCGAACGGAGCGGATGAAATGAGAAGCTGTCTTGTCGTCGACGATAGCAAGGTGATCCGCAAGGTCGCCCGGCACATCCTTGAAACGCTCAATTTCTCGGTCGACGAGGCCGAGGACGGCCGCGAGGCGCTGTCGCGCTGCGAGGCGGCGATGCCCGACGTGATCCTGCTCGACTGGAACATGCCGGTGATGAGCGGGATGGAGTTCCTGCGCGCGCTGCGCCAGTCCGCCCTCTCCGCCCAGCCCAAGGTGGTGTTCTGCACCACCGAAAACGACATCGCCCATATCCGCGCCGCGATCGAGGCGGGCGCGGACGAATATGTGATGAAGCCGTTCGACCGCGACACGCTCCATTCCAAGCTGCAGATCGTCGGCGTCGCGTGACCGTGCTCAGTGCCATCGCGCGACGGCGGGCCGACAAGCCTGCCGAACCGCCGCTTCGCGTGATGATCGTCGACGATTCATCGGTCGCGCGGGCGGTGCTGTCGCGGATGATCGCCGCCCATGCCGATTTCGAGATCGTCGCTCTCGCCGGCAGCGCCGGCGAAGCGCTGGACGCGCTCCAGACGGTGCGCGCCGACGTCATCCTGCTCGACGTCGAAATGCCGGGCGCGAGCGGCCTCGAAGCGCTTCCCGACATCCTGCGCATGGGCAAGGGCGCCCGCGTGCTGATCGTCTCGTCGATGGCCGAAGGCGGCGCGGAAACCACCGTGCGGGCGCTGGCCGACGGCGCCGCCGACACGCTTCCCAAGCCCGGCATCGGCAATTTCGCCGGCCGCTTCAGCCAGGTCCTCGCCGACCGGCTGCGCCGCATCGGCCGCGCCGAGCGCGAGTCCGATGCCGCGCCGACCGGGGCGGACGCGGTGCCGATCCGGCTTCGCGACATGCCGGAGGGGCCGCTCGGCTGCGTCGCCCTGGGCGCGTCGACCGGCGGCCTGCACGCTTTGTTCGAGTTCCTGCGCGCGCTTCCGGGGCCAATCGGGGCGCCGATCCTCGTCACCCAGCATCTGCCGGCGATCTTCATGCCCTATTTCGCGCGCCAGCTCGAAAGCGTGTCCGGGCGCGCGGCGCGGGTCGTGGCGGCGGGCGAGACGCTGGCGCCCGACCTCATCCATGTCGCGCCGGGCGATGCCCATTTGTGCGTCGTCCGCAGCGGCGCGGCGGTGCGGGTGGCGCTCGAGCGCAAGCGGGCGCCCTCGGGCTGCCTGCCCTCGGCCGATCCGATGCTGACTTCGGTCGCCGAGGCCTATGGCAGCGGCGGCGTCGGCGTGATGCTGAGCGGGATGGGGCGCGACGGCCTGATCGGCAGCCGGCGCCTGGTCGAAAGCGGCGGCGCGATGCTGGCGCAGGACCGCCACAGCGCCGCGATCTGGGGCATGCCGCGCGGCGTCGCCGAAGCGGGGCTGGCCTCGGCGGTGCTGCCGCCGGCGGAGCTGGCGCGGCGGATCGCCGCCCGGGCCGGGTTCTCTCCTCTTCCCAGGGAGATGGCCGCGTGGAGATAAGCGACTCGTCCCGCCGCATCCTGTCGAGCCTCCTCGAGGCGCGCACCGGACAGCAGCTCAGCATGAACCGCCGCTGGCGGATCGACACCGCGCTCGCCGCGATCGTCCGCGGGCGCGGCTTCGACACCGTCGACCAGCTGGTCGCCCGCCTGGTTTCGGGCCGCGACGGCACATTGTCGGAGCAGGTGATCGAGGCCTTGCTCAACAACGAAACCTATTTCTTCCGCGACAAGCTGCCCTTCGACCTGCTGCTCGGCGGGCCGGTCAAGCGGCTCCAGGAGGCGCGGGCGAAGGCGAAAAAGCTGTCGATCTGGTGCGCGGGCTGCTCGACCGGCCAGGAAGCCTATTCGCTGGCGATGAGCTTCGCCGACGACAAGGCGCGCTGGCAGGGCTGGACGATCGACATCGTCGGCAGCGACCTGTCGCGGACCGCGATCGAGCGCGCGCGGGCCGGAACCTATTCGCAGTTCGAGGTCCAGCGCGGCCTTCCGGTGGTGCAGATGATCCGCTGGTTCGGCGAGCTCGGCGGCGGCGACTGGCAGATATCTTCGCAGCTTCGCGACAGCGTCCGCTTCGACGTCCGCAACATGATCGAGCCGCCGCCGCACCCGGGCCGGTTCGACATCATCCTGTGCCGCAACGTGCTTCTCTATTTCTCGCCCGACATGCGGCGGCTGGCCTTCACCCGGCTGGCCGAGGCGATCGCGCCGGACGGCACGCTGATGCTCGGCGCCGGCGAGACCGTGATCGGCCAGACCGAGCGCTTCGTCTCCGACCCCGAATATCGCGGCCTCTACCGCTCGTCGGCGACCCAGGCCGATGTCGGCCTCGCCCGGTCGCGCGTCGCCTAAGGGTCCGTACTCAGTACTGGGCCCGGCCGACCGCGAAGCGGCGGGCTGTCACGGCCGCCTCCAGTACTGAGTACGGACCCTATGGGTTGACGGCGCGGCCCTTTTCGCGCGCTAAGGGGGCATGGACCCGATCATCGACTGCCTCTCGCCCAATTTCGACGAGCGCGACCAGGCGATCTCGATGGTCGTGCTGCACTATACCGGGATGGAGGACGCGGCGTCGGCGGTCGCCCGGCTGCGCGATCCCGAGGCGCGGGTCTCCTGCCACTATCTGATCGCCGAGGACGGCCAGATCCTGCGCATGGTGGCCGAGGACAAGCGCGCCTGGCATGCCGGCCAGTCCTATTGGCGCGGCGTGCACGGAGTGAACGGCGCCAGCATCGGCATCGAGATCGTCAATCCCGGCCACGAGCATGGCTATCGGCCGTTCACCGAGCAGCAGATGGACGCGCTCATCCCGCTGCTCGCCGGCATCGTCGACCGCCACGAGATTCCGCGCGCCAACGTCGTCGGCCATTCGGACGTGGCGCCGGCGCGCAAGCAGGATCCCGGCGAATTGTTCGACTGGGGGCGGCTGGCGCGGCACGGCCTCGCCGTCGCCCGCCCGACCCGCAACCTCGTCGACCCGCACTGGACCGACGGCGGCTTCCTGCTGGCGCTGGAGCGCTACGGCTATGACGTGCGGGACGGCGGCGCGGCGGTGACCGGCTTCCAGCGCCGCTTCCGGCCCGAGCTGCTCGACGGGGTCATCGACGGCGAGTGCCGGGCGATCCTGCTGCAACTCCTCTTGGACCGCGAGCGCGGACATATTATATGAGCCCCGCCAGAGGGTCGGGCGGCTGCGGCCTGCGCAAGCAGGGCGAGGAAAGTCCGGGCTCCATGGAACGACGGTGCCGGTTAACGGCCGGCGGGGGCGACCCCAGGGAAAGTGCCACAGAAAGCAGGTCGCGCAGGCTTCGGCCCAATGCTTCGGCAGCGTGACAGTGAAAGGGTGCGGTAAGAGCGCACCGCGGCGCCGGTAACGGCGGCGGCACGGCAAACCCCACCGGGAGCAAGACCGAATAGGGGCGGCATATGGGCGTGTTCCCGCTCGTCGCCCGGGTTGGTTGCTTGAGGGGCGGAGCGATCCGCCTCCTAGAGGAATGGCCGCACATTCCGCTTCGGCGGGAGGACAGAACCCGGCTTACAGACCCTCTGGCATTTTACCGCCCCGTCGCGGCCGGGCGGAGCTCAATCCCGAACCACAGGAACAGGACCAGGATCGCGGCCGCCGTCGGCGCGATCGGCATCTGATCCAGGGTCAGTTCGGGGCTCAGCCGCCAGAGCAGGTAGAAGGCGGCGATGATCGCCCCGCTCGCCACGCTCTCCACCGCGAAGCGCCGCCACAAGGCTCTGCGGGCCGCCGCCATGCGCTGCTCGGCGAGCACCGCGCGTTCGATCCGGGCGACGAACGCCTCGTCCGGCGCCCGTTCCGTCCCCGCGAACAGGGCGGCGATCTTTTCGTCCTCGGTCATGCGCTTACCTCCAATTGCCGGACGAGTGTGGCGCGAGCCCGCGCCACGATAGACTTCAGAGTGCCGAGCGGAAGCCCCATGATCCCGGCCGCCTCGCCGTGCGAGCAGCCTTCGCCGAAGCAGAGCAAAGCGGCGGCGCGCTCGCGCTCACCGAGGGCGGCCAGCGCGCGGGAAAGGTCGATCGCCGATTCGGGATCGTGCCGGGCGGGCGCTTCTGTCTCGAACGCCGCCTGGTCGCGCACGTCCTGCCGGCCTTTGGCCCGGTGGGCGGCGAGAAAGCTCGTCCAGGCGATTCGAATCAGCCAGCCGCGATAGCTGCCTTCGCCGCGCCAGTCGCCGGCGCGCCGCCAGGCCTTGAGGAACACCTCCTGGGCGATATCGTCGGCGCCGTCGCCGCGGGTCAGGCGCGCCAGGAAGCGCCGCACCGCGCCCTCGTGAATGCGGACAAGCGCGGTGAAGGCGGCGGCATCGCCTGCCGCCGCCCGCCGGGCCAGCTCTCGGTCCTGGTCCATGCCTCCAGCCTCTTCGCGGTCGAGGCCGCCTAACCGCGCTTTTTCGCGAGAAAGTGCCGGACCAGCAGCGCGATGCCGACGAAGGTGGGGAACAAGGCGGCGCCGCCTATGTTGCGCAGATCCTCGGGGTCGCCCTGGATCAGCCCGAACAGGAACAGGGCGGCGCCGAGCGCGATCAGCACCATTGCCGTGCGGTCGTCATTGGCGCCGCTCGGCTTCTGTTCCAGCTCCACGCCTTCGAGCAGGGCGGGGACGGCGGCGCTGTCTCGGCTGATCGCCTCGCGGATCGTCTTGTGCTGCATGGCGGCGCGCCACAGGCGGGCGACTTGCGTCAGGCCGAGCACGACTCCCGTGGTCAGCACCGCGAAAATAAGAACGTCTTCACCCATTTCGATTCCCCTTCCGGTTTGAACTTACGGCCCATAGACGCCGCCGCGAACGTCGCTGGATGAGCCGGGCCCGAAATTTTTTCGTCCCCGGACGTGCGCTCGGCCGCCAGGGCGACTAGAGGGGCCGTATCTATGGCCAAATCGAAGCGATCGAACGACTGGGGATTCCCGCGCTGGCGCGGCTACGGCTCCGCGCGCCACGCCGAGCCGGTGCGCCACTGCGACCGGCACGGCTGCGAGGAGCCGGGCGATCGGCCGGCGCCCAAATCGCCGAACAGCCGCGAGCGCTGGTATTTCTGCGAGCGCCACGCCGCCGAGTACAACCGCAGCTGGAACTATTTCGAGGGGCTGAGCGCCGAGGACGCGGCGGCGCGCGAAAGCGACGAGCAGCGCGACGCCAACGCCTTCCGGCAGGCCGGCCATTATGGCTGGGGCGGCCCCGGCGACGGCAGCCGCAGCCGCGACGAGATGCGCGCGCTCGACCTGCTCGAGGTCGAGGTCGACGCCGATTTCGAGGAGATCAAGGCCGCCTATCGCCGCCTCGCCAAGGCCAACCACCCCGACGTGACGCCCGGCGACAAGGAGGCCGCGGCGCGCTTCCAGATGATCCAGGCCGCCTACGACGTCCTGAGGCGCGCCGAGGAAAGACGGGCGAGCTAAGATCCTCCCAGTACCGGGGAGGATTATTCAGTCCGTGAACATGAACGTCCCGGTCACGTTCGCTACCGGATCTTCCGGATCGCCGTCATGCGCCAGCCCGCGCACGAAGCCGACGCTCCGGGTCGCGCCGTAGCAGATGCCGCGGCCGATGATCGTGCGTCCCGGCGTCGCCGGGCGCAGATAGTCGACCCTCAGGTCGAGCGTCGCCTGGTGGCGGAAGCGGCCGAGCCGGATCCAGATGGCGAGGCTGGTCGCCATGTCCATCAGGCTGATGATCGGCCCCGAGGCGATGATGCCGCTCTCCGGCATGCCGACCAGCCGCTCGTCATAGGGCAGGCTCAATTCGACCCAGTCGTCGCCATGGTCGTGATAGGCGATGCCGATCGCCCCGCCATGGCCGACCGCGCGGACGTAGGACATGAACCGCTCGGGGTCGAAGCCCCCGGCGGCCTCGGCGCCGCCGCCGCTCATGCGGCGAGCCGCCCGGCGGTGTCGCGAATGAGGGCGATCATGTTGGGAATGCCCTGGGTCCGGTTCGAGCTCAGCTGGTTCCCGAGGTCGAAGCGGGCGAGGGCGCCCTCGATGTCGAGCGCCAGTATCTCCTCCGGCCTCAGCTCCTGGACGGCGAGCAGGATCAGGGCGACGATCCCCTTGGTGATCGCGGCGTTCGAATCGGCGAGGAAATGGAGCCGGCGGTCGGGCCGCGGCACCGGATAGACCCAGACCGCCGCCGAGCAGCCCCGGACCAGGGTCGAATCGGTCTTGAGCGCGTCCGGCATCGGCTCCAGCGCGCGGCCGAGGTCGATCAGCAGCCGGTAGCGGTCGTCGGCGTCGAGCAGCTCGTAATCGGCGTAGACGTCGTCGAGGGAGTGGAAGGACATGGAGCGCCCATAATCCGTTCGCCCTGAGCTTGTCGAAGGGCTTCTTTATCTTTCTTCGCCCCGCAATCGGGGAAGGGGAGGGCTTCGACGGGGCGCAGCCCGAACGGCTCGCGGGAATCGACCTGGAGATCCGCGCCGGCGGCGTTCGTCACCCTTAAGCGGCGCGCCGCTCGTCGGTACCGTCGGCGATCGCCTCCAGGCGGCGAACGCGCTCCTTGAGGTCGGCCAGTTCGAGGCGGGCGGCGGCGGGGGTGGGGCCGGGGCCGCGCCCGCTCTGCGTCAGCTCGAGCCGGCGCAACTCGAGCCAGCCGTCCCAGCCCTTGAGGGCGGCGAGGCTCAGCATGGCGAGGGCGATGACCGCCGCCGCCAGGATCGCCACGAGCGTGCCGGGATCACCCATCTTCTCCTCCTACCGGTCCCGGAGCTGCTCGATCTCGCGCTCGAGGCTGTTTTCCTTCTCGACGGTGATCCGCTCGAGCACGTGGAGGCGCTCCTTCAGCTGCTTCACCTCCTCGCGCAGCCGCTGGGTCTCGACGTCGTCGACGGCGTGCTGGTCCCGGTCCCGGCGCCGGCCGCCACCATATTTGGCGCGAAAGACGCTGGCGATCATCACGATCAGGACGATGAAGATCACCATGATGTGGTTGCTTTGCATTGCTCTTTCCTTCTCTCGCCCGGCGGCGTTCAGTTCAGCGGGCGTTCGTTGCGCAGCCGCTCGATCTCGTCGGCAACCTCCAGGCCCTTGTCGGTAACGATCCGCTCGAGCACGCGCACGCGCTGCTCCAGCCGCTCGCTATGGGCGGCATATTGCGCCGCCTTCTCGGCGGTCTCGCGGCTGGTCAGCTCGAGCTGGCGCTCCTTGTATTTGAGCCAGCGCTTGAAGATGTCGGCGCCGACCCCGGCGACGACCGGAATGCCCACCACCACCACGAAGAACAGGATCCAGCTCGGCATGATATCCCTTTCAGTTCTCGATCCGCAGCCGCTCGATCTCGTCGGCGAGGCTGTGGCCCTTCTCCGTCACGATTCGCTCGAGCACGCGCACGCGCTTCTCGAGCCGCGCGTCGTGAACGCTGTTCTGGCCCGCTTTCGCGGCGGCGATCTGCGCCTCGAGCTCCATCCGTTTCTCGCGGTGCCTGAGCACGCGGCTGATGAGCCCGAAAATGGCGATCGTCGGCAGGCCGATGACGATGAACGCGATGACGGCCTCGGGGAAGCCCATGTCAGTTCCTCGGGATGCGCAGGGATTCGATCTCCTGCGTCAGGCGGTGGCTGTCGTCGGTGACGATGCGCTCGACATTGGCGAGCCGGTCCTTGACCGCGCCCAGCTCGGCCTTGAGCTGGGCATTTTCCTGGCTGAGCAGCTTGATCCGCTCCATCGCCTCCTCGTCGTTCTTCGGATAGACCGCCTGGCCCCAGGCGCCGTCGAGCGGATAGCCGTGCTTGATCCGGAGCCAGGTGGTGAACACCCAGCCGAGCACCCCGGCCATGCCGATCACCATCGCCATCACCGCGATCATAATTCCGTAATTCTCAATCAGATTTTCCACTATTCGTCCTTCCTAGCGAAGTTGTTCGATCTCGCGCGCGGTGCGCTCGGCCGGATCGGTGGCGATCCGCTCGAGCACCGCGATCCGTTCCTCCAGCCGGCCGACCTGGCCCTTCAGCCGGTCGTTCTCGCTGGTCAACAGCTCCACCTGCCGGGCCGCCTTGGGATGATCGTCCTTGTGCGCCATGCCCGACCATTCGTTCTCGAGCGGATAGCCGTGCCTGGCCCTGATCCAGCTCGTCGCCACCCAGCCGAAGGTCGAGATCGCGATGATCGCGATGACGAATCCAGGTCCACCCCAATCCATTTCTTTTCCCCTTCCATTCTTCGGTCAGCGCAGCCGCTCGATCTCGCGGGCGGTGCGCTCGGCGGGATCGGTGGCGATCCGCTCGAGCACCGCGATCCGCTCCTCGAGCCGCACGGCCTGGCCTTTCAGCCGCTCGTTCTCGCCGGCGAGCGCTTCGATGTGGCGCGATTGCTCGGCGTCGGCGGTCGGCATCGGACGCGAACGGTAGCGCAAGATGGCGACGATGACCCAGGCCGTGGCCAGGATGGAGACGATCGGGACGAGTACGCCGATATTGAACATGTTATCCCCCTTGGCGCGGCGGTCTTAGCGCAGCTGCTCGATCTCGCGGGCGAGCCGGTTGTCCGAGCTGGTCACATAGGTCTCGACGTCGGCGAGCCGGCGGTCGATCTCGCGGAAGCGGGAGCGGACGTCGCGCGCGGTGCGGTGCGGGTTGCGCCGCACGCCCTGCCAGAACTTCTTCTCGTCGATGTCCTGCTCGTAGAGCTCGATCGGCTTCTTCGGCGCCATCCACGCCATCAGGAAATAGATGAGGAAGGTGACCGGGCCCATGATGAACAGCGACAGGAAGAAGCCGATGCGGACCAGGGTGACGTCGATCCCGGTATAGTCGGCGATGCCGGCGCAGACGCCCGGACCATTTGGCGTTCTGCTTGTCGAGGTAGAAGTGGGTGCGGGGCGAGCTCATAGCGGCCTCCGGTTGGGGCGGTTGGAGCGGCCGGCGGCTTCGAGGATCCGCTCCGAGCGGTCCTCGAGCGCGGTCTCGACCGGGTCGCTGCCGAGCGCGCGCCAGTTCGGATTCTCGGCCTGGACGATGCGCTCGATCGTGCACATCCGGTCGTCGAGCCGGCGGGCGAGATCGTGCAGCTCGTCGAGCAGATTCTCGTCGTCGGTGGTCAGCGTCGCGGCGGTCTTCCACTTGGTGATGTAGTGGAAGATCACCCACGGAAAGCCGATGAACAGGATGGCGCAGATCAGGATCGGGCCGACAAGGTCTGCCATCGGATCAGCCCTCCTGCTTCTTGGCTTCGCCGCCATTGGTGCGCTTGGCCAGCGACGCCTTCAGCGCCTCCAGCTCGGCGTCGACCTTGTCGGCGTTGCGCAGCTCGGCAATCTCCTCGTCGAGCGTCTTGGGCGGCGCGCCGAGGCTCAAGCGCGTCGGCCTGGCCCTCGGCGAGGTCGGCGTGGCGCTCGAGCACGTCGAAGCGCGAGAAGGCGTCGTCGACCTTGGGCCCGGCATAGAGCTCGCGCAGCCGGGTGCGGTTCTGGGCGCTCTCCATCCGGGTCATGATCGCGTTCTGGCGGGCGCGGGCCTCGCGCAGCTTGTTCTGGAGCTTGGCGATGTCGGCCTCCGACGCGCGCAGCGCGTCGTCGAGCACCTCGATCTCGGCCTTCAGCTGGTCGGCCATGTCGGCGGCCTTCTGCTTCTCGAACAGGGCCGCCTTGGCGAGGTCGTCGCGGTCCTTGGAAAGCGCGAGCTCGGCCTTCTCGACCCAGCTGTCCTGCAGCCGGTCCAGCTTGCCGATCTGGCGCCGCATCTCCTTCTGGTCGGCGATGGTGCGCGCGGCCGAGGCGCGGACCTCGACCAGGGTCTCCTCCATCTCCATGATGATCATCCGGATCATCTTGGCGGGGTCTTCGGCCTTGTCGAGCAGGTCGGTGACGTTGGCGGCAATGATATCGCGCGTCCGCGAAAAGATGCCCATGGGAAAATACTCCTTGGTTGCAACATAGGGCCGGGCGGGCCGGGCGGCACGGTCGCTGCGGGGAGCATTCATGCGCATGAGCTCGCCGCGTTCAACCTTGATCCGCACCGGCTTCACCTCAGCCATGCGCCTGGTTCTCGATCTGGACCGAGGCGACGATCGTCCGGTCGGCTTCGACCGCACGGACCGGGCCGACCGCGGCGGCGATCGAAAGGGTGGAAAGGACGAGCGCGCCGACCGCGGCGGTGGCGACCCGGGCGAAGCGATCGAAGCTGAACATTGTCGGTCTCCTGAACCTGGTCTTCGTTCCTGCCCCGCCGACCATTCGACGGTGACCCCCAATTCCAAGCATGGCGCGTGCCAGATGGCGGAAACGGCGGGAATCCGCCGAAAACGCATCTTTTCCGCGTGCGAAAACGGACTTAAGTGCTTGCCAACAGGTGGCGAATAGTCCCAATAAGTGGGAATGGAGCGCAACACCCATCTCGTCGGCCAATCCTCCTCCTTCCTCGACGCGGTCGAGCGCGCCAGCCGCGCCGCGCCGCTCGACCGGCCGGTGCTGGTGATCGGCGAGCGCGGCACCGGCAAGGAGCTGATCGCCGAGCGCCTCCACCATCTCTCCTCGCGCTGGGACGGGCCGCTGATCGTGATGAACTGCGCGGCCTTGCCCGAGACGCTGATCGAGGCGGAATTGTTCGGCCACGAGGCCGGCTCCTTCACCGGCGCGACCAAGACCCGCCAGGGCCGGTTCGAGGAGGCCAATGGCGGCACGCTCTTCCTCGACGAGCTCGCCACTCTGTCGAGCCCGGCGCAGGACCGGCTGCTGCGCGCGGTCGAATATGGCGAGGTCACACGGATCGGCTCGAGCCGGCCGGTGCAGGTCGACGTCCGCATCGTCGCCGCCACCAACGAGCATCTGCCGAGACTGGTCGACGAGGGCCGCTTCCGCGCCGACCTGCTCGACCGGCTGTCGTTCGAGGTCGTCACTCTGCCGCCGTTGCGCAACCGCGAGAGCGACATTCCGGTCCTCACCGACCATTTCGGCCGGCGCATGGCGCTCGAGCTGGAATGGGAGGTCTGGCCCGGCTTCAGCGAGGGCGCGATGGCGGAGCTGCTGGCCTATCCCTGGCCCGGCAACGTCCGCGAACTGCGCAACGTCGTCGAGCGCGCCGTCTATCGCTGGGCGGGGCAGGAGGGGCCGATCGAGGACATCCAGTTCGACCCGTTCGAATCGCCCTGGCGCGCGCTCCCCACCGCCGCTGCGGCGGTACGCCTGGCGGCGCCGCCCGCCAACGACATCGCCGAAATAGCGGCGCCCGCGTCGGCGACGTCAGCCTATGATCCGGGCGGCTGCGCCGATTTCCGCCTCGCCGTCGCCGAATATGAGAAAGCGATCCTCGCCGCCGCGCTCGAAAAATGCCGCTGGAACCAGCGCGCCGCGGCGGCCGCGCTGAGCCTCACCTACGACCAGCTCCGCCACGCCATGCGCCGCCACGAGCTGCAGGGCACTTAAATCCCGCCCTGCTTTTGCAGGGGGGACCATGCGCAGCATGGTGGAGGGGCCGGCGCGAATCAGACCTGGAGGGTGGAGAGGACCGAGCCGGTGGCGCGCGGCGGCGAGGCGTCGCCGCCCGACAGCGGCTGGACCGCGAAGAACAGGAAGCCGCCGGCGACGAAGCCCTGGACCACCAAAGCGAGCGGGCTCTGCAGCATCTTCAACAGCTTCATCATCGGCCTCCCGGGCGCTCCCGCGCGCCCTTGCAACAGTCTCGAAGGCCGGAATCCATAAGCATGGAAAGGCGCGAATGCACCAGGATCTTGGTGTCGATAAGGTGTCATTTGTGTCGATTGTGTCAGCCCGCCGCGGGCCCGGTTGCGCCGGCCGCTGCCCGGGGCTCATGCCGGCCTAGTGAGTAGACTTATTCAGGAAACCCGCGCCTTTCCTGTACGGGCCTTGTCGAAGGGCCACCGCTCCGGCATGGCGCCGCGCATGACCTCCGATTTCTACCGCATCCGCCGGCTGCCGCCCTACGTCTTCGCCGAAGTCAATGCGATGAAGGCCGCCGCCCGCGCCCGGGGCGAGGACATTATCGACCTCGGCATGGGCAATCCCGACGGCGCGCCGCCCGCCCATGTCATCGACAAGCTGGCCGAGGTCGCCCGCGACCCGCGCGCCCACCGCTATTCGGCGTCGAAGGGCATAGCCGGCCTCCGCAAGGCCCAGGCCGGCTATTATGCCCGCCGCTTCGGCGTCGATCTCGATCCCGACAGCGAGGTGATCGTCACCCTGGGCTCGAAGGAGGGCCTCGCCAACCTCGCCCAGGCGATCACCGCGCCCGGCGACGTCGTGCTCGCGCCCAATCCCTCCTATCCGATCCACCAGTTCGGCTTCATCATCGCCGGCGCCGCGATCCGCTCGATTCCCGCCGCCCCCGGGCCCGGCTTCTTCGAGATCCTCGACCGGGCGATGCGCTACACCGTGCCCAAGCCGACCGTGCTGGTGATCGGCTATCCGTCCAACCCGACCGCCTATGTCGCCGATCTCGCCTTCTACGCGCGAGGTCGTCGCCTTCGCCCGCGAGCACGGATTGTGGGTGATCAGCGACCTCGCTTATGCCGAGATCTATTTCGGTGACATGCCGACGCCGTCGATCCTCCAGGTGCCGGGGGCGAAGGAGGTGGCGGTCGAGTTCACCTCGATGTCCAAGACCTACACCATGCCGGGCTGGCGGATCGGCTTCGCCGTCGGCAATTCCGCCCTGGTCGGCGCGCTGGCGCGGGTGAAATCCTACCTGGACTATGGCGCCTTCACCCCGATCCAGGCGGCGGCGGTGGCGGCCTTGAATGGTCCGCAGGACATCGTCGAGGCCAACCGCACCTTGTACCGCGGCCGCCGCGACTGCCTGGTCGACTGCTTCGGCCGCGCCGGCTGGGAGATCCCGCCGCCCGCGGCCAGCATGTTCGCCTGGGCGCCGATCCCCGAGGCGTTCCGGCCGCTGGGCTCGATGCACTTCGCCAAGCGGCTGCTGGCCGAGGCGAGGGTGGCGGTCAGCCCCGGCGTCGGCTTCGGCGAGGAAGGCGAGGGCTTCGTGCGCATCGCCCTGGTCGAGAACGAGCACCGCATCCGCCAGGCCGCCCGCGGCGTGAAGGCGTTTTTGGCGAAGGGCTAAGTCGTCGTCCCGGCGAAGGCCGGGATCTCGCGGAGACCCGCCGAGCCTTCTCGCGCCGGGACCCCGCCCTTCGCCGGGGTGACGGGCCGGGTCAGGGCAATTCCGCCTTCGGGAACCCCTCCCACGCTTCGTCATAATCGCCCTGGGCGTGGTCGAGCGCGAAGCGGGTGGGGCGGTAGGGCCAGCAGCTTTCGACCATGAACGCCATCGTGCCCTCGATCTTCACCGGCTTCAGCGCCGCCTCGCTCGCCGCCTTCCAGCTGGCCGCGTCGGGCCCGTGGCCGGCCATCAGATTGTGCAGCGACAGGCCGCCGGGCCCGAAGCCCTCCGCCTTGGCGTCATAGTCGCCGTAGATAAGGCCCATGCACTCGCTCATCACGTTGCGGTGGAACCAGGGCGGCCGGAACGTGTCCTCGGCGACCAGCCACCGCGGCGGGAAGATGACGAAATCGGCATTGGCGCGGCCGGGCACGTCGCTCGGCGAAGTGAGGACGGTGAAGATCGACGGGTCGGGATGGTCGTAGCTGATCGTCCCCAGCGTGTTGAACAGCCTGAGGTCGTATTTGAACGGCGCGAAATTGCCGTGCCAGGCGACGACGTCGAGCGGCGAATGGTCGAGCTCGGTCGCCCACAGCGACCCGAGATGCTTCTGGACCAGCTCGAAGCGTCCCTCCCGGTCCTCGAAAGCCGCCGCCGGGGTCAGGAAGTCGCGCGGGTTGGCGAGGCCGTTGGCGCCGATCGGGCCGAGGTCCGGCAGGCGGAACAGGGCGCCGTGATTCTCCGCCACATAGCCGCGCACGGGGCGGCCGTCGGGAAGCAGCACGCGGAAGCGTACGCCGCGGGGGATGAGCGCGATCTCGCCCGGCGCGACCTCGATCCGGCCCATCTCGGTCCTGAGGTCGAGCCGGCCCTGCTCGGGGATGAGCAGCAGCTCGCCGTCGGCGTCGAAGAAATAGCGGTCCGCCATGTCGCGGCCGGCGCGGTAGATATGGACCGCGACGCCCTCCAGGCTGGCCGGATCGCGGCTGGCGACCATGGTGACGAGGCCGTCGACGAAGTCGGCGGGCTCGTCCGGCATCGCCAGCGGGTCCCAGCGCAGCCGGTTGGGCGGCAGCGGCGCGTCGGGCGTGCCCGGCGCGAACAGCGGCGCGCCTTCGTAGCGCCGATAAGGCGGGTGGGCGGCGCTCGGCCGCATCCGGTAGAGCCAGGACCGGCGGTTCTCGGCGCGGGGCGCGGTGAAGGCGGTGCCCGAGAGCTGCTCGGCGTAGAGGCCGAAGGCTGGGCGCTGCGGCGCGTTGCGCCCGTGCGGCAGCGCGCCCGGCACCGCCTCGGTGGCGAAATGGCTGCCGAAGCCGGACATCATCGCGGGTCCAGATATGGTGGCGGTCATTTCACTCCTGTCGCGATTGCGCCCGACGCGGCGCCCCGCCATAAGCGGCCCGAATGTCCTCCGCAATCGCCCAGCCGCTCGCCGAAACCGCCCATCCGAACATGGCCCGCCTGCTCAAGGGGGTCATCTGGGGCTTTTGCCTGCTGCTCGTCGCCGGCATCTGGTGGGTCGTGGTCCAGCAGATCGGCTTCGAGCGGCAGCAGGCCGTGGACGACGCCGTCCGCCAGAACGTCAATCGCTCGATCGCGTTCGAGCAGTTCGTCCGCCGCACGCTGGAGGCGGCGGATCTCGTCACCCGCTACGCCGCCGGCCGCTTCACCCGGGGCGACGCCGGCCCCGAATTCATCGGCACGCCCGACCGGCCGGCACTGATTGCCGGCAGCGTCGCGCGCGGCGGCACCTTCGTCGGCGTGACCATCGCCGACAGGCGCGGCGACGTCGTTGCGACATCGCTGCCGCAGGCGCCGAGGATCAACGTCGCCGGCCATCCCGCCTTCCGGGTCCATGTCGCGCGCGACAGCGGCGGTCTGTTCGTCAGCCCGCCGCTGCGCTCGCGCTTCCTCGGCCAGAACCTGATCTGGCTGAGCCGGCGGCTGACCAATCCGGACGGCTCGTTCGCCGGGGTGATCGCGATCAACATCCTGCCCGCCCAGTTCACCGCCTTTTACCGCGATGCGCAGGTCGATGCGGACGACATCATGGCGGTGATCGGCCTCGACGGCATCGCCCGGGCGCGCCGGGCGGGTGCGGCCGAAACCTCCGGTCAGGACCTGCGCGGCACTGCCGTCATGCGGCGGCAGATGCAGAGCCCGAACGGAACCCATCTCGGCCCCAGCGTGCTCGACGGGAAAATACGCTATTTCAGCCACCGGCGGCTCGCCGATTACGGCCTGTTCGTCACCTACGGGGTGCGGCAATCCGAGGTGCTCGCGCCGCCGCGCCATCGCGCCCGCCTGTTCATCGCCGGTGCGGCCTTCGTCAGCCTCTTGATCGTTGCCTTCGCGTTCCTGCTGACCTCCTACCTGATCCGGCGCGAGCGCCGCGAGGCCGAGATGGCCCGCGCCAACGAGCGGCTGCGCGAGGCGCAGCGGATCGGCCAGATCGGCGACTGGGAATATGATCTGCGCACCGGCGCGGTCTATTGGTCGCCGCAGCTCTGCGCCCAGTTCGAGCGCGAGCCCGCGCAGGGCAGCCCGACCTTCGACGAGTTCAAATCCTATCTCGACGAGCAGGGCCGGACGGCCGTCGACCGCGCCCATGCCGAAGCGATCCGCACCGGCGAGAGCCAGGAGATCGAATATGAGGTCCACCTGCCGAGCGGCACCGAATCCCGCCATCAGGGCGTGATCATCCCGACCTTCGACGCGGCCGGGAACGTCGTCCGCCTCCATGGCACGGACCAGAATGTCAGCGCGAGGAAGCTGCTCGACCGGCTGCAGACCCACGTCGCCCATCTGTCGCGGATCGAGGCGATGAACGCGATGGCCGCGACCCTCGCCCATGAGCTCAACCAGCCGCTGACCGCCGCCTCCAACTATCTGGTCGGCAGCCGGCGGCGGCTGAAATCGGGTACGCCGGACGAGGTCGAGCAGGGCATGATCGCGGCCGAGCATCAGGTCCATCTCGCCGCCAACATCATCCGCCGCGTGCGCGAGATGGTCGCCAACCAGCCCAAGGTCGTCGTCTCGGTCTCGCTGTCGCGGGTGGTCGACGATGCCCTCGCCTTGATCTCGGTGGCGAGCGCCTATCCGGGGCTGAGCGTGAAGAAGGACCTGGCGCCCGACGCCAAGACGGCGCGCGGCGACCGGATCCAGATCCAGCAGGTGATGATCAACCTCGTTCGCAACGCCTGCGACGCGACCCGGGGGCAGGCCGGGGCGGAGATCGTCATTTCGAGCCGGCGCAACGATCCGGCGAGCGTGACCGTGTCGGTGTCGGACAACGGCTCGGGCTTCAGCCAGCCCGACGGGGAGCGTTTCTCGCCGTTCGCGACGACCAAGGAATCGGGGCTTGGCCTCGGCCTCTCCATCTCGCGCACGATCATCGAATCGCACGGCGGGCGGATCTGGTTCGAGGACCGGCAGGGGCCGGGCGCGCGGGTCAGCTTCACCCTCCCCGCGCCGCGCCGCCAGGCCGAGCGGGAGCGCATGGCCGCGGCCGGCGCCTGAAGGCGGCGGCCCGGCCGCCCCGCCCCGCCGGCAAAGAATGCACCGGAATGGAGTAAGCCGAGGCCGACGGCTTGCACTTTCGCGGCGAGTTGGGCACCCCGTTACGAACAGTGCTTTCGATTGGGGTCGAGGGGCTGCGCGAAGCGGGGAGGGACGAGATGCGGCCTAGCTTCTTCGATCGTGCGCTGGGCTTCTTTGCCCGCCGCACCGCCAAATACGCCCCCTGGCACAAGCTGCCTTTCGCCTTCGCCATACCGACCCTGGCCGGCATCCGCGCCAACATGCGGTGGCGCAATCTCTACGACACCGAAACGTCGGCGCGGACGGTGCCGCCGACGTCGCAGGACGTCCGCACCCAGCGTACCGCCGACGGCTCGTACAACGATCTCGAAAAGCCCTGGATGGGCATGGCCGGCGTCCGGTTCGGCCGCAACTTTCCGATCAACGAATGCTTCGGCGAGGAGGGCGCGGGCCTGCTGGTGCCCAATCCCCGGCGAATCAGCCACGAGCTTCTCGCCCGCAAGGAGTTCGTGCCGGTCCCCCACCTCAACGTGCTGGTCGCGGGCTGGCTGCAGTTCATGGTGCACGACTGGCTGAGCCACGGTTCGAGCATGAAGGAGAATCCGCACGAGGTGGAGCTCGACGAGGACGACGATTGGCCGCGGCGGCCGATGACCGTCCTCAGGACCCGGCCCGACGCGGTTTCCCCGGGCGATCAGGGCAATCCCGCCGCCTTCACCAACGAGGAAACGCACTGGTGGGACGGGTCCCAGGTGTACGGCTCCTCGCTCGAACGGCAGAGGCTGGTCCGCACCGACCCCGCCACCGGCCAGGTGCGCGCCGACGGCAAGCTCGGCCTCCAGGCCGACGGCAATTTGCCGATCTGCGATCCCGACAAGGACAGGGGCGACGCTTCGGGCGGCAAGTTCGCCAACCAGGAGCTGGCCGGGGTGAACGGCAATTGGTGGATCGCGCTTTCCGTCTTCCACCGCTTGTTCGTCCACGAGCATAATGCGATCGTCGACCGGCTGCGGCTCGACCATCCCGACCAGGACGGCGAATGGCTGTTCCAGAAGGCGCGCATGATCAATGCCGCCTTGATGGCCAAGATCCACACCACCGAATGGACGCCGGCGCTGATGAACTCGCCGAGCGGCCGCTTCGTCATGCGGGTCAATTGGTGGGGCGTCACCGGCGAGCAGTTCACCCGCGGCTACGGCCGGCTCGATCCCAGCGAGACCTTTTCCGGCATCATGGGCTCGCCCACCGACCATCATGCCGCGCCTTATGCGATGACCGAGGAATTCGCCGCCTGCTACCGGATGCACAGCCTGATGCCGGACGATTATTCGTTCCGCCGCGCCTCCGACGACGGCGAGCTGTTCCAGGCGACGATGATCGACGTCGCCCATGGCGAGACGTCGGGGCTCTACAAGAAGGCGTCGTTCACCGACATTCTCTACTCGCTGGGCACCAGCCATCCCGGCGCCCTGGTCCTGCACAACTTCCCCAACACCCTGCGCAAGCTGCCGGTGAACCCCGCAAAGGGCATCTTCAACGACCTTGCCGTGATCGACATCGTCCGCGACCGCGAGCGCGGCGTGCCCCGCTATTGCGCGTTCCGCCGGATGATGGGGATGAAGGTGCCGAGGAGCTTCGCCCAGCTCACCAGGAACCCGGTCTGGCGCGACGAGCTGAAGGCGATCTACGAGCGGGTCGAGGATGTCGACCTGCTGATCGGCACCCTCGTCGAGAGCGACCATGGCACGCCGCTCGGCTTCGGCTTTTCCGATACCGTGTTCCGCATCTTCATCCTGATGGCGTCGCGGCGGCTGAAGAGCGATCGCTTCTTCACCACCGATTTCACGCCTGAAGTCTACACAAGGGCGGGCTGGGACTGGATCGCCAACAACAGCCTGCGCACGGTGCTGGAACGCCACGCCCCGCAACTGAAGCCCCACCTCGCCGACGTCCGCAACGTCTTCTTCCCCTGGGCGAAGGGTCCGGCGGCGTGAGCCGCATCGCGATTCCCGGTCTCGTCGACCTGCTGCGCGTCGACGGCGCCGCGGCGATCGAGGCGCTGGCGGCGGATTCGCGGATCGACCGCCGCTACGAGAAGCGCGGCCCGCTGCTGAACCGCGTCGTGCTCGGCCGCATCCGCGACGCGCTCCAGCTCGATGGCGCGCCGCTGCCGCCGGTGGCGCCGCGCGGCCCCACCCGTCCGACTGCGGCGCAGGCGGCGCTGGAAAAGCGGCTCGACGACCTGGCGGAGGCCGACCCGGCGCTCGGCGTGGGGCCGGCGGCGATGGAGGCGCTCGTCGCCTGGGTGCGCGGCGGCGCCGGCGATGTCGGGCCGATCGCCCAGCAGGCGGTGGGCAACCTGTTCCACGACGCCTATGTCGCCGATGGCGACAGCTGGTCGGCGGCCAGGACGCTCGGCGCGGCGCCCAGCAACCTCAACCCGTTCCGCCTCCTCTTCTGGCGCATCACCCACCGCGTCGAGCGCGCCCGCGCTTTGCTCGCCGACAAGGTCGGCCGCGACCCGGTCGGGCTCCACGCGACCGGCGTGGCGATCCACAACATCGTCGGCGGGCTGCGCGAGATGCGCCGGATCTACGCGACGGCTGGCATGAAGAAGCGCCTGTCGACCGCCGCCGTCGTCGCGCGCTGCATCATCCCGCCCGAGCAGGTGGTGCGGCAGCCGACCGAGGCGGGCAGCGCCCAGGCGGGCAGCTTCACCGCCGATACCTTGATCCTGCTCCGCCTCAACCGGGCGAATGCCGCCGCGCCCGGCTACGACACCGCGTTCATGGACGGGAGCTGGAGCGCCTGCCCGGCCCGCCGCTGGGTGCCGGCGCTGTTCGCCAATGTCTGGCAAAAGGCGACGGAGGACCGGCCATGACCAGCGACGTCCTGTTCACGCCGCTTCACTTCCGCAACCTGACGGTGAAGAACCGCATCTTCCGCTCGAGCATCTCCGGCCGCTTCGACAATGAGGACGGATCGCCCACCCAGACCCGCCTCAACTGGGAATCGAAGTTCGCCGCCGGCGGCGTCGGCGCGATCATCACCTCCTACGTGCCGGTGCGGATGGATGGGCGGATCATCGCCGGCTACGCGACGATCCACCGCGACGACTTCATCCCTCTCTGGGCGAAGATCGGCGAAGCGGTGCACGGCTTCGGCGCCAAGTTCATCGTCCAGCTCAGCCATTCCGGCCGGCAGCTGGATCTGCCGGGCATCCACAATTTGCGGCGCCTGCCGCTGAGCGCCACCGGCAAGAAGGAGCCGATCAACGGCATCTATTGCAAGGCGATGACCAAGGCCGAGATCGCCGGCATCGTCCAGGCCTTCGCCGACGCCGCCTGGCGCGCCCGCGAGGCGGGGCTCGACGGGGTCGAGCTCCATTCGGCGAACGGCTATCTGTTCAGCCAGTTCCTGAGCAGCGGCATCAACGACCGCACCGACGAATATGGCGGCCCGCTGGAGAACCGGGCGCGCTTCCTGATGGAGGTGATCCGGGCGATCCGCGACCGCGTCGGTCCCGGCTTCCATCTCCAGGCCAAGCTCGGCGCCGTCGACAACAACCATGTCATTCCCTGGGAGAAAAGGGGCAACACGCTCGAGGATGCGATCCAGATCGCCAAATGGTGCGAGGCCGAAGGGGTGGACGCGCTCCACGTCTCCAGCGGCTCGAGCTTCCCGCATCCGTTCAATCCGCCTGGTGGTTTCCCGCTCGACATGCTGGCGACCACCTACGACACGATGATCTCGTCGTCCGGGCACGGCATGCGCAACTTCCTGATGTTCCGCTACCGCCTGCTGCGGCCGATCTTCCGCTGGATCTGGTTCCGGCTGTCGAAGGGCCATCCGATCGAGGGCGTCAGCACCGAGCATGCGCGGGCGATCAAGGCCGCGGTGTCGATCCCGGTGATCGTCACCGGCGGCTTCCAGCGGGCCTCCGTCATCGCCGACGCGATAAACAGCGGCGCGTGCGACGGCGTCGCGATCGCGCGCTCGCTGATCGCCAATAACGACCTCGTCAAGATCTGGGAATCGGGCAAGGACCTTCCCGACCGGCCCTGCACCTATTGCAACCGCTGCCTGGTCAACGCGCCCAAGAACCCGCTCGGCTGCTACGAAGAGATACGCTATGAAAGCTATGACGAGATGGTCGAGACCATCATGTCGATCTATTCGACCCGCGCCGATCTCAAGATTCCCTCGACGGCGGGGCTGGTCACGCGATGAGCGACGGGCTTTCCCTCTCCCACAGCGCGGGCGAAGCCGAGAAAGCGCGCCGGGATTACCGGCTGGCGCTCGGGCTGGCGATGCTGGTCGACGCGGCGATGGGCCTGCTGCTGCTGGTCTGCCCGTCGGGCGTGTCCCGGCTGCTCTATGTCGGCGGTCCGGAGACGACCGACTGGACGTGGGCGCGCGTCGCCGGCGTGCTGATGCTGGCGGTCGTCGCTTTCTTGTGGGCCGGCCGCGACCATCCCAACCGCGCCAAGCGGATCAACATGATCGCCATCGTCGGCCGCCTCCTCGTCGGGATCGCGCTCGTGCTGATTGGAATCGGCGGCAGCCTCCTGTGGGTCGGCCTGTTCGAGATCGTCATCGCGGGGATCCTGGCGCGCTTATACTATCGCTTCTTCGCGGCTTTGGTGATGAGCCGCCCATAGGTCGAAGGACGGATCGGGGGATCGATGGCCCGGAGAGAAGAACGGTCTGCTGACAAGGGCTGGCGCAGGCGCCGGGCGCTGATCGTCGCCGGCTTCCTGCTGCTGCTCGCCTTGCTCGCTTTCGCCGTCCTGCGCACGCCGTGGAAGTACGGCATCCCGATCACCTACCGCGACGACGCGGACCATTTCAAATATGGCTCGATCGGGTCCGAGGTCCCGGGCGGAATCCCTTATTGGGCGTGGCAGGCCTTGCCGCGGCTGTTCCCGGAGGAGTTTGCCGGCCGCGCCGATTATGCGGCGTTCGGTTTCCTCTACGAGCGCGACGCGCAAGGGCGGCAGCGCGACCTTCCGATCGGCCTTTCGCGGCGCAGCTACCGCGGCATCGACATGGTCTGGTTCAACTGTGCCGTCTGCCATGCCGGCACGTGGCGTGCGGACGCCGGGTCGACCCCGCAGATCGTTGCGGCCATGCCTTCGAACAATCTCGATTTCGGCGGCTTCATCCGTTTCCTGCTGACCAAGGCGGCGGTCGACCCGCGGCTCGCGCCAGCGAGCCTGGTCGCGGGCGTGCGGGAAAGCGGCGCCAGGTTGGGGCCGCTCCAGCGGCTGTTCTGGACCTACGGCATCTCCCCGCAGCTCAGGGAAGGCCTGATCGACCGCAGTGGCCGGCTGGCGCCGCTGATCGAGGCGCAGTCTCCTTGGGGACCAGGGCGCGTCGACACCTTCAACCCCTACAAGATGCTCGAGCTCAGGCTCGCGCTCCACCAGCTCAGCCAGGCCGAGCGCGTCGGCGCGTCCGACTTCCCCGCGGTGTTCAACCAGCGTCCGCGCGAAGGCATGCAGCTCCACTGGGACGGCAACAACACGTCGCTGATGGAGCGCAACCTCTCGGCGGCGATCGGCGCCGGCGTCACTCCCGAATCGGCCGACATCCCGGCGATCCGGCGGGTGTCCGACTGGCTGCTCGACCTCAGGCCGCCGCCGAGCCCGCACCGCCCCGACCTCGCGGCGGTGGCTCGCGGGCGCGGGATCTACCTCCAGGCCTGCGCCGCCTGCCACGGGCACCAGCAGGGCGGGGACTATGTGTTCCGCGGGCAATGGCTCGGCACGGTCACGCCGATCGAGGCGATCGGCACCGACCGCAACCGGCTCGATTCCTACACGGCGGAATTCCGCCGCCGGCAGCTGGACGAGATTTTCGAGGGGACGCCGTACGATTTCCGCCATTTCACCAAGACCAACGGCTATTCGAACCAGCCGCTCGACGGGCTGTGGCTGCGCGGACCCTATCTGCACAACGGCTCGGTGCCGACGCTCGCCGCCCTGCTGGAGCCGCCGGAGCGGCGGCCGGCCGCCTTCGTCCGCGGGCTCGACATCGTCGACAGCGCCCGAGGCGGCTTCCTCTCCCCGGCCTGCGACCCGGCCGGACCGCCGCTGCGGAGGACCGCGCGGGGGCTGCGGCCGATCTGCTTCGACACGCGGGCGCGCGGCAACGGCAATGGCGGGCATGTCTACGGGACCGCCCTGCCGGCGGCGTCCAAGGCGGACCTGCTCGCCTATCTGCTCACCTTCTAGGAGACGGGATCATGAGCGACGGGCTCTCCATCAAGCAGACGCGGGACCTCGCTGCCAGGCGGCGGACCACCTATCAGTGGATTCTCGGCTTCAACATGCTGCTCCATCTCGGCATCGGCCTGGGGTGCATGTTCCTGCCTTATTTCGTGTCGAAGTCGTTCGGCCTGCCGCCGCCGGTCCCGACCGGCTGGATCCGCGGCTGGGGCGCCACCCTGATCCTGGTCACCGCGCTCTATATTCCCGGCCTGTTGCATCCGGTGCGGTCGCGCTACCCCAATATCTGCGGCATCATCGGGCGGGTGTGGATGGCGACGGTCTGGTTCGTCGTCGGCGGCGGCTTCTTCTGGTTCGGCCTGTTCGACATCAGCTTCGCGGCGATCATCGCCTTCTTCTACTATCGCGTCTTCCAGGCCGAGGTGATGAGCCGGCCCTGAGCGCGGCCTTCTAGTCGAGCAACCCCGCGCCGATCGGCGCATTGGCCGGCGGCGCGGGGGGCATGAAATAATAGCCGCCGCCGATATTGGCCGCGCCGCCTATCTCGTACAATTTGTCGCCGCCCGCGCCGGGCGCCGGGAAGTCCGGGTTGGTCTGCCACATCAGCACCGGCCATTCATATTGGTCGGTGAGCCGGCGCACGAAGCTCATATGGTGGAGGCCGCGCACCTCCTCGCCCTCGGCGTCGAGGCCGTCGTTGAAGAAATAGGGCCGGCGCAGGAAACGGCGCTCATTGTCCATCGTGCCGAACAGGTCGGGATGATTGCGCCGCGGATTGATCTTCGGCGCATGGGCGTGGGCCGCGGCGTTGGGCAGCCGGTTGCCGGTCTTCGCATCGACGCCGAACACCGCGGCCCGCTGCGCGTCCGCGAGCTTGAAGAAATCGGCGAGCCGCCGCCTGATCTTGCGATAGGCGAGATAGGTGCCGTCGAGGCACCAGGCCGGCTCGTCGTCCTCGGGGCGGACGTAGACGAGCTTCTCCATCTCGAAGGCCGGCGGGCCGCCATGCGGGTTGGAGAGTCCGTCCTCGAAGCCCGAAGGCTCGCGGCTGTCCGGCCGGGCATAGCCGCGCTCCACCCGGCGCACCGCAATGCCGGGATGGACGCCGCCATAATAGATCCGGCCGAAAATATATTCGTTCACGTACATGTCGTCGCTGGCGATGACGATGACGAGGTCGGTGGCGTCGGCGGCGGGGTCGAAACCCTCGTCGCCGTCGATCCGCGGCAGGATCTTGAGGTGGCGCGGCTTCAGCGCCGCCAGCCCGAAACGGTCGTCGCCATGGCGGGTGGTGAAGAGCGGCGCGCCGAAGCCGATGGCGATGCTGACCCGGCGGTTGGGGACGGCGCCGTCGAGGCCGCGCTCGGACTGGATCGGCGCCTTCATCATCTGGTGCCGGGCGAAGGCGGTCAGCTTGCCGAGCAGCGCGCGCAATTCGTCCCTGGTGTCGACGGTCACGTCGGCGAAGACCATGTGGAGGTGGCGCTGGCGGTCGATCTGGCCGGCATATTGGCGGGCGTAGGAGTCGGGATCCACGCCTGGGGGCGCGCCGGGCGGCCACGCGGGGCTGGAGATACCGGGCTGGTGCGGGCCGTCGCGGACCGGCAGCGGCGGGCTCAAGGCGGGTTCAGGCATAAAGCGGGCGCCTCTTGTGCTGCTCCTGGTGATCGGGGAACAGGGTGATAAAGAATTCGGTCCAGCCGCCCATCCGCACGCGGACGAGGTTGTAGGCCTCGGGTGCGCGCTGGGCGGCGGCCAGGGTCTCGGGATCGGCGACGGTGAAGGTGCAGATCGACCCGCCCTTGCCGTCGGCGAAATCGCGGAGCATCCGGGCGAGATCGGCCTCGGGGAAATCCTCGCGCAGATTATAGTCGACCGGCGCGCCGTCGCCGAAACGCCGCATCACTTCGTTGTGGTAGCTCCTCAGCGACGCGCCGAGATCGTAGGCGCGGGCGTGGCGGCCGTCGGGCCCCAATGGCGGCAGGTCGCCCGGAACCGGCGCCGGCGACAGGTCCGAGCCCAATGCGCCGCTCGCCCGCCGGCCGTCGGCCGAGGCGCCGTAAAAGGCGCCCATTCCGACATATTGCTCGAAAGTGCCGACCCCCGGGGCGATATGGAAGTCGAACGCGCCGTCCACGCCGAAGCGCGCGCGCAGGCGGTCGAAAGCGGGCGCGTGCAGCGGATCGGCGACGGCCTCGGCGAGGCTGTCGGCGAAGGCGTCGAGCAGCCACCAGGCCCAGCGGTCCACCTCCTCGATGCCGTTGCCGAACTTGGGCTCGGCGAGGCAGAGCGCGCGGATCGCCGCGATCCGATCGGCCGCCGCATAAGGGCCGAAGGCCGGGACCTTGCCGCCGGCGACGTCGAGCAGCCGGTTGCCCCAGTCGGTGGCAAGGCAGGCGGTGAGCTCGGTGAGCGTGAACCGGCCTTCGCGGAAGACCAGTTTCTCGATCACGTGGAGCGAATCCGCGGCGGTGCTGACCCCGATCAGCAGAGGCGAGAAGATGTGGTAATTGGCGCCGCCCTCGGTGAGGTCGCGGCCGCGCTCGACGCAGCCCGAAATCAGCGCCGACAGCATGGGCGAGGGGCAGATGGCGGCCTTGTTGCCGTAAAGGGCGAACAAATTCTTGATGTAGCGGTGGCATTGCAGCAGCAGATGCGACCTCAGGATCTGCCGGAACTCACCGAAATCGGCGATGTCGGCCGCGAGCTTGCTGCGCCAGCTGTCCTTGTTGCCGCGCAGGTTGACGGCGCCGCTGCCGCTCAGGCCGGCGCCGCGGTTCAGCGCCTTTTCGATCATCTCCGGGGCCGAGGCGAAGCCGAAGCTGAACTCGCTCTGCCCGGCGACCATCGTCTCGTAGCAGCCGTCGCAGGCATAATCGCGGGCGTCGGCGAGCGCGATCGGCGCGAGGCTGTGCTCGGCCAGCGCCGGCACGATCACCGCGTCGTTGAGCAGCACCGGGTGGGCGCCGCCGCTGATCAGGGCCGCGGCGGCGAGATCGAGCACGTCCGCGGGCGTGCCGGGGTGGACGCGCAGGTCGAGCGTGGGGCTGTTGAGCGGCAGCCGCCGCGCGGCATGGAGGCACAGCCGCGTCACTTCGTTGCAGGCATCCTCGGGCTCGGCGGCGTCGTTCGGCAGGACGCCGCCGATGGTGATCTGCTGCATCCACTGGTTCAGGAGCCCGCCCTGGTCGAAATTGGACGCACCCATATAGCCGGTCATCACCCCGTCGGCGGCGGTGAAGCGGTTCTCGGCGTGGCGGAAGTTGAGGATCACCCGCTCGTCGAGCTTGATCCAGAAGCAGTCGATCAGCTCCTGCGCCTCGGCCTCGGTCAGCACGCCGGCGGCAAGGTCGCGGCGGTAATAAGGGATGAGCAGTTGGTCGAGCCGGCCGATCGGAACGATCTCCACCGTCCAGTGGAGCGCGCAATGGACGATGTAGATCGCCTGCAGCGCCTGGCGGAAGGTCTCGGCCGGCCTGCGCGGCGCGACCTCGAGGCAGGCCGCCGCCGCTTCCATGTTGGCGCGGTTGGGATCGCCCTCCGGCAACGCCGCCGCCGCGGCGCGGGCCAGCGCCGCGTGCCGCTCGGCATAAGCGATGACCGCGTCGAGCGAGATCGCCACCGCTTCGAGGAAGGCCGCGCCGCGCGCGTCGGCGCCGGCAGCCGCGGCGCGGGCGCGCGCTTCGTCGGCCACCGCCTCCAGGCCGCGCTCGATAACGATGCGATGGTTGGGGACGATATGGCCCATCGGCGACAGCTCGTTGAGGAAGTCGAGCGCGCCGGCCAGCTCCTCCGCCTCGGTCAGATAGCGGACGAACTCCTTGCCCTGGCCGACCGCGAAGGGCGGCAGCGCGCCGACGATCGCCTCGTCGGCGGAGAGGCCGCTGCTGCCCGCGCGGGCGGCGATCTCCGGCTCCATGATCAGCTCGAGCATCCGCCGGGCGGCCAGCGCCTTGCGGATCACGATCGGCTTTGCCGCCAGCGCCTGCCGCTCGGCCTCCGGCAGGTCGTCGCGGCCGCGGAAGAGGTGCCCGACCTGTTCCTCGGCCAGCCAGCCCGGGCGGCCCTTCCAGCGCTCGAACATCCGCAGGAGCAGGCGGCAGACCCGCGGCGAGGGAAGGTCCGGATCGCCCGGCGCGAGGCCCTGGAGGTGCCGCCAATATTGAACGTCGTTATGATGCATGGCCGCCCCCTTCGCGCCACTTTCATAGCGCGCGGTCCGCGCTTTTGCGACATCGATGCGCGGCACGGCGGACTAATGAAGCAGCCGCCCTTGGCCGGGTGGTCAGGGCCGGGCGGTCCACAGGCCGGCCGGCCCGCCCCTTGTGCTGCCGCAGCCGGACCGGGCGCGCCGATCGGTCGCGCATGACGGGATCGCGAAAGCCGTCCCGTCTCGCGCCGCCGCGATGCCCGGGCGCGCCTCCCTTGTCGTCGATACCTGCGCGTCCGGAGAATTGGGCCGGCGATGACGGACTCCCGGACCTGATGCACGTGCCTGCCGTCTTGCCCGCCGCCGCTCGTTGCGATGTCGTTACTAATACAGCACATTTCTGATCTATCCGCGGAATTGTTTTCCTGTTATCGGCGCCGCCGGCAGCGAGTCCCAAGGTCCGCTGCAGCCACTGTACCAATAGACAGTCGTGGGTCGGGCGCCCGGCCGCAGCGCTGCAGCTGCGGCGAATATCTCATTTGGGAGTCAGAAGTGGAATCCGAACCTGATTTAAGCGGTCGGCTCGATCCCGCGCTGGCTTGCTTCGTGCTTCTGTCGCGCTTCCTCGGCGTGCCCGCCGATCCGCGGCAGATCGCCCACGACCGCGGCAAGGGCGAGCAGCCTTTTTCGCTCGAGGATCTGTCCCGAATCGCCAAGAAGCTCGGGCTGGTCGGCCGGATCCGGCGCTGCGAGGCCGGCGAGCTGCAGAAGATGCCGCTGCCCGCCATTGCCGAGCTGATCGGCGGCGATTTCGCGGTCTTCCTGAAGGTCGACGACGATCCCGACAACCCGCGCGTGCTCGTCCAGCATGGCGACCGCGACCGGCCGGAAATCTGGAGTCCGGACGAGCTCAAGGAGCGCTTCGCCGGGCGGTTGCTGCTGATGACCTCGCGCGAACGGATGGCCGGCGATTCGCGGCCGTTCGACATCAGCTGGTTCATCCCCGCGCTGGTCAAATATCGCAGCGCGCTCCGCGACGTCCTGATCGCCTCCTTCTTCATCCAGCTGATGGCGCTGGTCACGCCGATCTTCTTCCAGCTGGTGATCGACAAGGTGCTGGTCCACCAGACCGCTGGGCACGCTCGACGTGATCGCGATCGGCCTCGCCGTGGTGCTGATCTGGGAGACGGCGCTGTCCGGCCTCAGGACCTGGCTGTTCGCCCATACCACCAACCGCGTCGACGCCGAGCTGAGCGCCGGCATGTTCAAGCACCTGCTGGCGCTGCCGCTTTCCTATTTCGAGAGCCGCCGGGTCGGCGACAGCGTCGCGCGGGTCCGCGAGCTGGAGCGGATCCGCGAGTTCCTCACCTCCAACGCGGTGACGGTGGTGATCGATCTCTTCTTCACCATCGTCTTCTTCGCGCTGATGTTCATGTACAGCGCGCTGCTCACCTTCATCGTTCTGGGCTCGATCCCGCTCTACGTCGTCATCTCGGTGTTCATCACCCCGCCGCTGCGCGCGCGCCTGGACGAGAAGTTCCGGCGCGGCGCGGAAAGCCAGGCCTTCCTGGTCGAGACGGTGACCGGCATCGGCACGCTGAAGGCGATGGCCGTCGAACCGCAGATGCGGGAGAAATGGGAGAAGCAGTTCGCCGGCTACATCCAGACCGGCTTTGCGGTGACGAAGCTCGCCAATTGGGGCAACCACCTCATCCAGATCGTGTCGAAGCTGACCACCGTCGCGATCCTCTATTTCGGCGCCAAGGCGGTGATCGCGGGCGATCTGTCGGTGGGCTCGCTGGTCGCCTTCAACATGCTCGCCGGAAGGGTGGCGTCCCCGATCCTGCGGCTGTCGCAGCTTTGGCAGGACTTTCAGCAGGTCCGGATCTCGGTGGACCGGCTCGGCGACGTGCTCAACGCGCCCGCCGAGCCCGAGCACAATCCGAACCGCGCGAGCCTGCCGGCGATCAAGGGCCATATCGAGTTCGACAAGGTCCGCTTCCGCTATCGGCCCGACGAGCCCGAGGCCTTGCGCGGAGTCGGCCTCGAGATCGCCGCCGGCGAGATGCTCGGCATCGTCGGTCCGTCGGGATCGGGGAAATCGACGCTGACCAAGCTCGTCCAGCGCCTGTACGTGCCCGAGCAGGGACGGGTGCTGGTCGACGGCGTCGACCTCGCGCTCGTCGATCCGGCCTGGCTCCGCCGCCAGATCGGCGTCGTCCTCCAGGAGAACATCCTGTTCAACCGCACCGTGCGCGACAACATCTCGCTGGCCGATCCGACCCGGCCGATGGAAGCGGTGCTGGCCGCGTCGGACCTGGCCGGGGCGCACGAGTTCATCATCCAGCTTCCCCACGGCTACGACACCCTGATCGAGGAGCGCGGCGGCAACCTTTCCGGCGGCCAGCGCCAGCGGATCGCGATCGCCCGCGCGATGATCACCGATCCCAGGATCCTCATCCTCGACGAGGCGACTTCGGCGCTCGACGCGGAAAGCGAGGAGATCATCCAGAAGAACCTTCGCATGATCGCCCACGGCCGGACCGTGATCATCATCGCCCACCGCCTGTCGGCCGTCCGCCAGTGCCACCGCATCATCACCGTCGAGCAGGGCGAGCTCACCGAGGAAGGCAGCCATGAAACGCTGCTGAAGGCGGGCGGGCGCTATGCGAACCTTTACAACAAGCAGATGGGGATGACGGCATGAGCGTGCTCGAACGGCGTTTTCCGACGCTCAGCCGCCAGCTCGCCGTCTTCCGCGAAGCCTGGCGCCGGCAGGACGTCGCCGACCGCAACCGCAAGCCGATCGCCGAGCACGAATTCCTGCCCGCCGCCCTGGAGATCCAGGAAAAGCCGGCAAGCCCGGGGCTGCGGATCATGCTGCTGCTGCTCTGCGCGTTCTTCGCGATCGCCCTTTTGTGGTCGATCTTCGGGCGGGTCGACGTGGTCGCGGTGGCCAACGGCCGGACCCTGCCGGCGGCGAACGTCAAGCTGATCCAGTCGATCGAGATCGCGGTCGTCCGCGCCATCCACGTCCGCAACGGCCAGCGCGTGCGCCGCGGCCAGCTGCTGATCGAGCTCGATCCGACCGCGGCGACCGCCGACGAAGCCCAGGCGGCGCAGGGGCTCCAGTCCTCGCGCATCGCCGAGGCGCGCAACGACGCCCTGCTGGCCCATCTGCAGGGCCGGCCGGCGACGTTCCACGCGCCGCCCGGAACCCCGCCCGCGATCGTCGCCACCCAGACCGAGCTGATCCGCAGCAAGGTCGCCGAATATGAGGCGCAGCGTGCGGCGCTCGTCCAGAGCCGCGCGCAGCGCGTCGCCGAGCTGCGCGGCGCGATGACCCAGGTCGAGACCCTGCGCCAGACGCTGCCGCTGATCGAGCAGCAGCTCGCCGCCCGCCGCCAGCTCGCCGACCAGGGCCATTTCTCGCGGCTGCGGCTGCTCGAATATGAGCAGCTCCGGATCGAGCATATCCAGAATATCGACGTCCAGCAGAGCGCCGCCGACCAGGCGCGCGCGCTGATCGGCAATATCGAGGCGGAAATCGCCAGGCTGCGCGAGCATTTCGCGGCGGAAGCCTCGACCGAGCTTTCCGGTGCGGAGAGCGATTCGGGCCTTCGCGAGGAAGAGCTGCGAAAGTCGGCGCGGCGGCGCGAGCTGCAGCAGCTGCGCGCGCCGGTCGACGGCACCGTGCAGCAGCTCGTCGTCCATACCGTCGGCGGCGTCGTCCAGCCCGCCCAGCCGCTGATGGTGATCGTGCCGGCGGCGACCGAGATCGAGGTCGAGGCGCAGGTCCTCAACAAGGATATCGGCTTCGTCCGCGAAGGCCAGGCGGTCCGGGTCAAGCTGGAGGCCTTTCCGTTCACCGATTATGGCTGGATCGAGGGCGTCGTCGAGACGATCAGCCGCGACGCGATCCAGGACGAGCAGCTCGGCCTCGTCTATACCGCCCGGATCCGGCTCGAGCGCAACTTCATCATGCTGGGCGCGCGCCGCCAGCGGATCGGCCCGGGCATGGCGGTGCAGGCCGAGATCAAGACCGGGCGCCGCCGCATCATCCAGTATCTGCTGTCGCCGATCTCGCAGACGGTGACCGAGGCGGGGCGGGAGCGTTAGCGGCCGGGCATTTCCAATGCCGGGCAAGAACAGCATTGGTGCCGACCGCACCGATACTGACGGCGTTTCAATGGAAACGATGAAAGCACCCGCCGGGATTCACGAGAATCGATGATTTGCCGGATTGCGCGACGCCCGCGAAGTCGGGCTCCGCTGCATGACAATGGCGTGACAGTCGCGCCGCCGAACGAAGCCTTGCTTCGCGGGGCCTGCACGGGCCCGGAACTTGCCAATGCGGTTTCTATGGGGGCTTCCTTAGGGAAATGGAGTCCAGCCTTGGGGTGCGACAGTCCCGGAACAATGGTGCGGCCAAGACGATGGGGTTTTGATTCGCAACTGTAAAAGCTGTGGAAAACTAGAGTCCAAGCACTTTATTATGCTTGACTTGCCGACGGTTGCCGGGCCAGCACCTGCCACGATTTAACGCGCTTTCGAGTCCTCGGAAGCGGCAGCGAAAGTTTGGGGTGGGGAAGTTTCGCAGTTCTGGACGGCGCCTGCGCGCCGCCGCAGCTTTGCTTATGCTGTTTTGCGCGCCGCTCCTGGCAGGCGGCTGCGCGAGCCACGCTTATGCCGGCGTCCCCTTCGCCCCCGGCGCCTCCGATCCCGAGCTCCAGACCCTCGCCCGCCGGGCCCAGTCCGGCGATAAACGGGCGCAGCTCGAGCTTGGCATCCGCTACGAGGAGGGGCGGGGGGTCCGCGCCGACCGGCAGCGGGCGGAGCGCCTCTATCGGCTGGCGGCGACCGACAGCGGCGGCCCGATCGCCATCTATTCGCCGCCGGTCGGCCCGCATGGCGAGGGCGAGGTGGTCACCGTCGAGCGCGGCTCGCTCGAGCGCGGGCTGCCCGAGGCGGAGGCGCGCCTGGCCCGGCTGCGCGCCCGCGACGGCCAAAGCGGCGTGGGCGGCGCAAGCCCGGCCGATGGCCCGGCCTCGGCCAACGCGCATGCCCGGGCGCTCTGGGGCTCGGTGACGGGCCTGCTGGCGGGGACCAACCGCGACGGCGGCCTCGGCGAGGCGCTGCGCGGCAGCGTGGCCGCCCGGGGCGCGGGAGCGTGGCGGGCCGACCACGGCACGCTGACCTGCCCCGAAGGCTCATCCGCGGCCGTCTTTCCGCTGGCCCGCGCCGCGTGCGAGACCGGGCGGCAGCGCTTCCAACTCAGCCATTTCTGGGACGAGGCCATGGCCCCCGGCGGCGCCACCCGGCTGACCCCGGTGCGGGCCGGCTGCCTGACCGCGCGGGACGCGCTGGCGACGCTCCGCGGCTGGCAGCCGCATTTCTATTTCGCGCGGCCTCCGGTCGCTCCCTCTTCCAGTTCCCCCGGCGCATTCACAAGCAATCCCACTGCCGAGCCCAAGATCGTCTACGTGTCCGGCTCGGGCAACCTAATATACGTCGACTATTACGCGCCGGGATCGTGCCTCTCCAACTTTTTCGTCATTGTTCCATCAGCGTGATTCTTTCGCTTTTTTATGTCCGTCCGCTCAATAGATAGGAAATAGCGCGATGCTGCCACCAACTCCGGTTCATCCCCCGCTTCCGGCCCCCGGGATCGACCGCTTCCTGAGCACGACGGTGCGGACCTATTTCACCAACCTGCAGAACAGCTATCTCAGCACCTATACGCCCGGGACCCCGGACTATCAGGCCGCGGTGACTCGCTTCCAGACCTTCTTCGACAATGTCGACAAGAGCCAGACGCTGTCCGGGCGGCTGAACGATTCGGCGATCGTGACGGCCGCGACCCCGGCGACCATGAACGGGATCGAGCTGGCGACCGGATCGGATCGCGCCCACTACGAGGGGCGCTTCAGCGAGATCAGGTGGCTTTCCAACAATTATCGTCTGATGCCCAAGACCGCCACCAGCGGCATCCTCCGCATCGACCGGGCGACGATCGACGCTCCCGCGCTCTCCAGCCAGCTCTTCGTCACGGCGCACGAGGCGGCGCACGCGCAATATGCGGTGATTGCGGAGCGCGAATATCGCACCGCGATGAACACCGCCTTCGACTATCTGAAGCAGCAGCAGGCGAACATCGTCGCCCACCCCGGGATGGCGAACCAGATCGACATGACCGCCCAGGTCCGGGCGGTGGTCGACACGATGATGCGCGGGGAGGGGCGCGCCACCATCAACGCCTATAACGACATGGTCCAGAGGCTGAACAGGCTCAACCTGCCGCCGCTCACGGACGCGGAGCGGCTGACCCTTTTGCAGGGAAGCGGATTCGAGCAATATCTCATCACCGGGACCGGCGCGCTCGTTAGCGGCCTGACCACCAACGCTCAGGGATATATCAACATCAATGCCGCCAACATCCAGGCGGCGGGCCAAGCCAATTTCGACTGGCAGTTCAATAATCCGAGCCCGACGACCCACAACGTCTCCTATTCGGCGCACGTCATCGGCATGCTCTGCTCGCAGCCGGCCAACGCCACCATGCTGATCAACACCGACAGCCTCGGCCTCACCTTCACGTCGGCGTCCGGCAACTTCACCCTGACCGACGCGCTCAACGTGGCGCGCGGCTCGGTCTTCTCGACCGGATCGAGCGCGACCACCGCGCAGTGCCGCGTGACCAACAGCGCGACCGGAGAAACGCGAACCATCGTCAGCACCGCCAGCGGGACGACGATCACCAGCCACGTGGTCGCGCCACCGGCGGCGGCGGGCGACGCGCCCCCTCCTCCGGGGGCCACGCCGGCCATCCTGCTGAACGAGCAGGGCGGCTTCGAGATCAGCGACCGCACCTACGATCCGATCACCGGCGCGCCGCTTCCTTCCGGGGTGCTGGCGCATTGGAACGGCCGCGGCTGGACCAATATCGACACCCGCGGCCGCGAGCTGGAGCTGACCCGCGACCGCAGCGGCAAGATCACCGAAACCAAGGCCAGGGACGGCAGGCAGGTCAACTCCAACGGGACGGTGACCTATGGCGTCACCGTCGTCACCACCTACGACGCCGGCGGCCACGCGATCGCCACCAACATCAAGATCAACGACAATCCGTTCGGCATCGAGTTCTCGCAGGCGGGCGGGATCATCGGCAGCCAGCTCGGCAAGCTCCTCGCCGGCGACAACAAGCTGGTCGCCATCGTCACTTCGGCGGCGCTGAAGACGCTCGGCGACAATCTGGGCGACGTCCTCGACGGCCTGGTCGGCCGGATGTCGGCCGACGCCGCGGTGAAGGACGCGTTCAAGACCTTCGGGCCGGAGCTGTTCAACAATTTGAAGACGGCGGGGATCGGCGCGCTGTCGTCCTTCCTCACCGCCGAGCTGGTCAACGCCATCGGCGTCCAGGGCTTCGCCGCCGAGCTGACCAGCACCGTCGCCGGCAAGGTGATCAACACGATCCTCACCAACATCCTCAACGGCGCCTCCAATCCGTTCGCCAACCTGACCTCGATGGCGTCGATCCCGACCGCGATCGCCTCGTTCATCGGCACCAAGCTCGCCAACGAGATCGTCCACTTCGACACGATCGGCGGCCAGCTCGGCGCCTCGCTGGGCAGCGCGGTCGGCGTGATCGCGGTGACCTCGCTGCTGGCGGGCACCAAGCTCGGCGCGGCGCTCGGCGCGTGGGCGGGGCCGGTCGGCGCGCTGGTCGGCGCCTTCCTCGGCACGATCATCGGCGGCCTGATCGGCTCGGTCTTCGGCGGCACGCCGCGCTCGGGCGCCGACGTCGCCTGGGACGGGAACAAGAACGAGTTCGTCGTCGCCAACGTCTATGCCCGCAAGGGCGGGTCGAAGGAGGCCGCGCAGAGCATGGCGACCAACGTCGCCAGCACCTTCAACGCCGTCATCGCGGCGACCGGCGGCGTGCTCGAAAATCCCGCTTTGGTGCAGTCCGGCAATTACGGGATGCGCAAGTCCGACTTCGTCTACCGGCCCTATGCCACCCGCGACAAGGCGGCGATCACCCAGCGCTTCTCCGGCAAGGACGGCATGCAGCGGCTGGTCGGCTACGGCATCTTCCAGGGGCTCAGCGATGCCGACTTCCGGATCAAGGGCGGCAACGTGTTCGTCAAGCGGGCGCTCTACAACACCTTCGACATGCCCGGCGTCAACGCGCTCAATTTCGACGCGTCGGTGGTGATCGGCAACATCGCGACCGCGCAGCGCTACCAGGACTATCTGACCAATTACGGGGCGATCAGCGCGATCATCGGCACGCAGTCGGACAGCGTGTTCACCGCCGAATGGGCGCTGGTCCTGACCCAGGCGGTCGAGCTGGGGATCACCAAGCGGCACGAGAGCGACTGGTACGGCGGCTTCACCTGGCTGCTCGACGAGATCCAGAACAACGCCGCCAACGTCACCTTCGGCTTCGACTATGACGTGCTCGCCGACAAGCCGAGCCGGATGATGCAGATCGGAGAATATCTGATCGGCGATTCGGTCGACGCCGCCGCGCAGACGATCATCGAGGGCACCGCCGCGTCCGAGACCATTACCCTCACCCACAGCACGGCCGCGATCGGGCGCGGCGCCAATCTGGTCCGGGCCGACGAGTGGCCGGACGAGGCCGACGGGGTGCCTCCCGGCGGCCCGGCGACCATCACGGGCTGGCAGAACCCGGCCAATGTTTCCGACGATACCGGCTGGGCGACGATCATCGGCCCCGACGGCGACCAGGACGTCGTGATCGAGGCGCCGGACGGCGCCGACGGCGGCAATTCGACCAATGCCTTCACCATCCAGGAGGGCCGGGCCTACGAGTTCACCTTCTACTTCCAATATGGCGCGGCGGGCGAGGGCGTGGTCAAGTTCGGCCTCAGCGACGGCGCGACCGCCTATGTCCGCGACGCCGTCACCGGCGCGGCCGCGGCCGACCCCTGGTTCTTCGCGGACGACGCGGCCGAAGCCGGCGCGTTCGAGACCGGGCGCTGGTACAAGGTCGTCGGCTATGTTCTGCCCGAGGGCAATGCGGCGATCACCGCCGGGTCGCTCGGCGGCGTGTTCGATACCGTCACCGGCGACAAGGTCGCCGACACCAACACCTTCCGCTGGAACGAGTCGCGGCCCAATGACAGCGTCTTCGCGCGATTCCACGGCGACGGCGCGGGCACGGGCGAGGATGCGTCGATCTTCTTCCATCGGCCCGAAGTGCGCGAAGTCATCGAAAGCGCCGTGGTCGGCGGCGCCGACCGCCTGGCGAGCACGTTCGGCTACCGCATCAACGGCGGCGATTCCGACGGCGCCGCGCTGTCGATCGACGTGTCGGCGGTGATCGATGCCGGCGCGGGCGACGACATCGTCCATGGCGGCGATATGGGCAATACCGTGTTCGGCGGCGAAGGCAACGACACGCTCTACGGCGGCCGGCTCGACGACTGGCTGATCGGCGGCGCCGGCAACGACACGCTCGATGCGCGCGCGCAGAACGGTACGGTCGGCGGCAACGGCAATTATCTCGACGGCGGGTCGGGCAACGACACGCTGACCGGCCGCGAGGGCTCGGACTGGCTGGACGGGGCCGCGGGCGTCGACAGCCTCGACGGCGGCGGCGGCGACGACATCCTGACCGGCGGCGCCGGCAATGCCGACACGCTCCGCGGCGGCCATGGCAACGACATCTACCTGTTCCGCCTCGGCGACGGCGACGACCTCGCCGAGGACGAGGCGGAAATCGGTACCGGCGCCTCGGGCAGCGTCGATCCGCTGCGCGCGCGGCTGACCGCGCTGTCGCAGCCCGGCCATCTCCTCAGCCTCGAAGACTGGATCGGCGAGGGCGACTACACCCCCGGGACGCCGATCGACGGGTCCGGCGGCGGCGCCGCGTCGCTGGTCAACGGCGGCGAGGACCGGCTGACGCTCGGCACCGGCATCAATCTCGACGACATCGTTTTGGTCCGCGGCGGCGCGCTGGCGGGCACCACCGCCAACGACCTCGTCCTCGAGCTCTGGACCATCGACGAGAATGACGAGCGCGTCTGGTCGGGCGACCGGCTGGTGATGAAGGACTGGTACAACAGCTACAAGCGGGTCGAATGGCTCGACCTCGCCGACGGCCAGTCGATCCGCATCGGCGATTTCCAGACCTTCATCGTCGGCACCTCCGGCGACGACAACATCATCGGCACGGCGGGCCGCGACTTCGCCGTCGGCGGCGACGGCAACGACACCATGTCGCTGCTCACCGGCGACGACGTCGGCATCGGCGGCCGCGGCGCGGACTGGGTGTCGGGCGACGAGGACAACGATCTGCTCGTCGGCGGCAATGACGACGACCATGTGCTCGGCGGCCTGGGCAACGACGTCCTGTCCGGCGACGCCGGCACCGACGTGGTGGACGGCGGTGACGGCAACGACGTGCTCGCCGGCGGCCTCGGCGACGGCGACCTCCTCACCGGCGGCCTCGGCGACGACACCTTCCGGTTCAGCCGCGGCGACGGCCGCGACACCGCGATCGATTCGGTCGACGGCATTTGGGAGACGATCTGGACGATCGAGGACCAGTTCGCCGCCGGCGGCTTCATCCAGGGCGCGAACCTGGCCATTTACAGCGCCTCCAACCCTTCGGAGATCCTCTACGACGGCACCAGCTGGCTGGGCCTTGTCCAGTGGGACGAAGTGACCGCCTCGCTCAGGCGGTTCGTGCCCGGGACGGGCGGCGGATCCGCGGACGTGACCCTCACCGGCGAGACCGGCGACACGATCGAGTTCGGCCTCGGCATCAACATCCAGGACATCATGTTCGGCCGCGACGGCAACGACCTCTACGTCGCCGTCTCGCAGGAGAATGCCGAGGTGTCGAACTTCGGCACCCTGTCCGACTGGATCAACCTCGCCGGCTGGTACAACGACGGCAACGCGCCGATCGAGCGCTTCGTGTTCGCGGCCACCGGCGTCGTCGACACCCAGACCACCGCGCTCATCGGCGGCGGCGACGGCGACGATACGCTGAATGGCGGCAACGGCGCCGACTGGATCACCGGCAATGGCGGCGACGACACGATCAACGGCAATGACGGCAACGACATCCTCAACGGCAATTCCGGCAGCGACACGCTGAACGGCGGCGCGGGCGACGACGTCCTGTTCGGCGGTGCCGGCAACGACGTGCTCCAGGGCGGCGACGGCAAGGACACCATGCTCGGCGGCGACGGCGAGGATACCGCCTCCTACGCCGCCAACGGCACCGGCCTGCGCGTCTATCTGGGCCGCGCCGACCTCAACACCGGCATCGCCACCGGCGACCAATATGCCAGCATCGAGAACCTGACCGGCTCCTCGTCCAACGATTATGCCCTGGGCGGCGACGACGGCGACAACATCATCGCGGGCGGCGCCGGCAACGACAATCTCTACGGCGGCGGGGGAGACGACACCTACGTCTGGAACATCGACGATTTCGGCGACACGATCGACGATCGCAGCTTCGGGTTCGACGAGATCGTCACGGCCGGCGGCCAATTGCTGCTTCCGCCCGGCTACGAGGTGAGCTGGGAGAATACCGAAGACTATTATGACGACGTCCACTCGCATTTCCGGCTGGAAATCCGGCGCATCGATAACCATGAGGACAAGCTCTACAGCAAGCTCTACAACGGCTATAACGTCAACATGCCGGCGCCGGGCGCCTGGGATGCGGGCGGCTGGCAGCAGGGCTATACCAGGTCCCTCAACGGCACGAGCGCGCCCTTCTCGGCGCTGGTGGCCCGGCAATTGTTCGACAGCGCCACCAATGCGGGCGAGGATACGCTCGAGCTCGGCGAGGGCATCTCGCTCACCGACCTCACCTTCGAGCAGGATGGCGCGGACCTGATCGTCCGCTACCAGAACAACCCCAACAGCTTCATCCGCATCAGGAACCAGAACAATGCGGCTGCTGCCGTGGAGTGGCTGCAGCTCAATGACGGCCTCGGCATCGCGCTCGCCCACCTCGCGGTCGCGCAGAGCGGTGTCACCCTGGGCGGCACCGGCGGAAACGACTTCCTCATCGGCCTCGGCGGCGCCGCGGACACGATCAACGGCGGCGACGGCGACGACGTCATCTCCGGCCTCGGCGGCAACGACATCTTGTCGGGCGGCGAAGGCGCCGACACGTTCGAGGGCGGCGCCGGCGCCGACCAGATCGACGGCGGCCTCAGCACCCCGCCCGAGGACGAGGCCTCGATCGGCGACACCGTCCGCTACGTCAATTCCACCGCGGTCGACATCGACCTGCGCAGGACCACCGGCCAGTTCGGCGGCGACGCGGCCGGCGACGTCTTGACCGGCATCGAGAACGTGGTCGGCAGCCTGACAGGCGTCGACCAGATCATCGGCACCGACGGCGACAATCGCATTGCCGGCCTCGGCGGCAACGACACGCTCACCGGCCTTGGCGGCATGGACGTGATGGACGGCGGCGCGGGCGACGACACGCTGGACGGCGGCGCCGGCCAGGACAATCTCACCGGCGGCGAGGGCGCCGACAGCCTCACGGGCGGCGACGACAACGACCTGCTGCACGGCAGCGGCGGGGCCGACACGCTGGACGGCGGCACGGGCAACGACACGCTCGACGGCGGCGCCGGCAACGATTCGCTGGTCGCCGGCGCGGGCGACGACATTCTCGGCGGCGGCGACGGCACCGACAGCCTCACCGGCGGCGACGGCGCCGATCAGCTCACCGGCGGCGCGGGCAACGACCAGCTCGAAGGCGGCGCCGGCGACGATGCCTACATCTTCGACTCGGCGATGGGCCAGGACCGGATCGTCGACGGCAGCGGCAAGAACCAGATCCTGTTCGATTCCGACGTTTCCTACGACGAGATCTGGCTTTCGCGCTCGGGCTCCGACCTGATCGTCGGCATCCTCGGCAGCACCGACAAGGTCACCGTCGAGAATTATTTCACGGCCGGATCGACCATCCATTCGATCGCGACCACGACCCACGTCCTCTATCTCGCTTATGCGGTCGACCTGATCGAGGAAATGACCGACGCCCAGATAGCGGCGCCGGACGCCCTTCCTCCCGCGATCGCCGACATGCTCGCCGCCTATTGGTACGAGGGCGGCAACGAGGCGCCCACCGCGGCGCCGATCGCGCTCACCATCAACGAGGACACGCCGAGCGCGCTCACCGCCCTCGGGGTGGTCGACCGCGACGACGACATCAGCTCCTACGAGATCGGGACGGCCGCGCAGCACGGCGCGGTGACCGTCGACGCGCTGACCGGCGAGTTCGTCTATACGCCCGTCGGCAATTTCAACGGCGAGGATTCCTTCTCGATCGTCGCCACCGACTCGATCGGGCAGGCGGTGACCGTCGCCGTCACGGTGACCGTCGACCCGGCGAACGACGACCCCGGCGAGCTCGGCGTCGTCGGCGGCGGCGCGCTCCAGGTCTCCGAACATGCCTCGGGCGGCGCCGCGATCGGGCAGCTCGTCGCGACCGATATCGACGGCGACACGCTGACCTACAGCCTCGTCCAGAATCCGGGCGGCCTCTTCCAGATCAGCAGCTCCGGCGTGCTGACCGTCCATTCCTCCCAGCAGGTCGGCGCCTTCGACCATGAGGGCGACCCCTCCCACACCGTCCGCGTGCGCGCCGACGACGGCCATGGCGGGATCAGCGAGAGCGACTTCGAAATCGCCGTCGCCGACGGCAACGACGCGCCGGTCATTCCGGCGAGCTACAGCTTCGGCATCAACGAGAATGTCGGCCCCGGCACCGTGGTCGGCACCGTCGCGGCGACCGACGAGGACGCCGCGGGCACGCCCAACGGCCAGCTGCGCTATTATTTCCGGAGCGGTGGCGTGGACGGTGGGGTCTCCGCCGACGGCCGCTATGTGATCAATGCCACCACCGGCGTGATCACCGTCCAGGGCGCGCTCAACCATGAAGGTCCGTCGCCAACCGACGACTACCAGATCGTGGTGCGCGACAATGCCGGCGGCGCCGGCCTCGAAGACGTCAGCACCGTCACCATCGCCATCAACAATGTGAACGAGGCGCCCGTCATTCCCGCGGGCTACAGCTTCGCCGTCAACGAGAATGTCGGCGCCGGCACCGTCGTCGGCACGGTCGCGGCGACCGACCAGGACAGCGCCGGCACCGCCAACGGCCAGCTGCGCTATTATTTCCGCAGCGGCGGCGTGGACAGCGCGGTTTCGGCCGACGGCCGCTATGCGATCAACACCACCTCCGGCGCGATCACCGTCAGCGGCGCGATCGATTATGAGGTCAGCAGCGGGGGCAATTACCAAATCGTGGTGCGGGACAATGTCGGCGCCGTCGACGGCCTCGAGGACCTGTCGACCGTCACCATTGCGGTCAACAATCTGAACGACGCGCCGGTCATTCCGGCGAGCTACAGCTTCGGCGTCAACGAGAATGTCGCCGCCGGGACCGTCGTCGGCAACGTCGCGGCGACCGACCAGGACGGCGCCGGCACGCCCGACGGCCAGCTGCGCTATTATTTCCGCAGCGGCGGCGTGGATGGCGCGATCTCGGCCGACGGCCGCTACGCGATCAACGCCACCACCGGCGTGATAACCGTCAACGGCCCCCTCGATTATGAAGCCCCGTCGCCGACCGCCGACTACCAAATCGTGGTGCGCGACAATGCCGGCGCCGTCGGCGGCCTCGAGGATCTGTCGACCGTTACCATCGCCATCGCCAATCGTAACGACGCGCCGGTCATCCAGTCCAACTACAGCTACGACGTGACCGAGAACGTCGCCGTCGGAACCGTCGTCGGCAGCGTCGCCGCGACCGACCAGGATTCCGCCGGCACGCCCGACGGCCAGCTGCGCTATTATTTCCGCAACGCCGGGTCGGAGAGCGGGATTTCGGTCGACGGCCGCTATGCGATCAACGCCACGACCGGCGTGATCACGGTCAATGGCCCGCTCGATTATGAGGGCCCCGCGCCGACCGCCGACTATGAGGTCGTGGTGCGCGACAATGCCGGCGCCGCCGGCGGCCTCGAGGACAGCACCGTCGTCAACATCACCATTGGCAACGCCAACGACGCGCCGCACATCGCCGAGACCTACAGCTTCGGCGTCGGCGAGAATGTCGCGGCCGGGACCGTGGTCGGCGGCGTCGCCGGGACCGACCAGGATGGCGCCGGCACGGCCAACGGCCAGCTGCGCTATTATTTCCGCAGCGGCGGCGTGGACGGCGGCACCTCGGCCGACGGCCGCTACGCGATCAACGCCACCACCGGCGTGATCACGGTCAATGGCGCGCTCGACTATGAGGGTCCGGCGCCGACTGCCGACTACCAGATCGTGGTGCGGGACAATGCCGGCGCGGCCGGCGGGCTCGAGGATTTGTCGACCGTCACCATCGCCATCGCCAATTTGAACGACGCGCCGGTGATTCCCGCCGCCTACGGCTTCGACGTCGACGAGAATGTCGCGGCTGGAACCGTCGTCGGGACCGTGGCGGCGACCGACCAGGATTCCGCCGGCACGGCCAACGGCCAGCTGCGCTATTATTTCCGCAACGGCGGGGGCGACAGCGGAACCTCGGCCGACGGCCGCTATGCGATCAACGCCAGCACCGGCGTCATCACCGTCGCCGGCGCGATCGACTATGAGGCCGGCGCCTCGGACGATTACCAGATCGTGGTGCGCGACAATGCCGGCGCCGGGCTCGAGGACCTGTCGACCGTCACCATCGCCGTCAACGACCGCAACGACGCGCCGGTCCTTCCGGGCTACAGCTTCGACATCTCCGAACATGCCGGGCTCGGGGCCGTGGTCGGCGTCGTCGCGGCGACCGACCAGGACAGCGTCCTTTCGCCCGACGGCCAGCTGCGTTATTATTTCCGCGACGGCGCGACCGACAGCGGGATCTCGGCCGACGGCCGCTATGCGATCGACGCCCTTACCGGCCAGATCACGGTCAGCGGCGCGATCGATTACGAGGCGCCGACGCCGACCGTCGGCTATCAGGTGGTGGCGCGCGACAATGCCGGCGCCGCCGGCGGCCTCGAGGACGTGTCCACCGTCACCATCGCCATCACCAACGCCAACGACATCCCCGTGTTCGGCGGCACCTTCAGCTTCTCGGTCGACGAGAACGTACCGACCGGAACCACGGTGGGCACCGTCGCGGCGACCGACCAGGACGATGGCGGCTCGGCCTTCGGCCAGCTGCGCTACTTCTTCCTGATCGGCAATATCCAAAACCAGACCGCGAGCGCGACCTCGGCCGACGGCCTCTACGTCATCGACGCGGTCACCGGCGTGATCAGCTCCAACGGCGCGCTGAACTATGAGGCGGGCCAGGCCCCGAGCCAGAACTACAAGGTGGTCGTGCGCGACAATGCGGGCGATCCGGGCTTCAACCAGGTCCAGACCTGGGTCGCCATCGCCATCAACGATTTGAACGACGCGCCGGTCATCCCCGCTGCCTACAGCTTCGACGTCGACGAGAATGTCGCGGTCGGCGAGGTGGTCGGCACGGTCGCGGCGACCGACGAGGATGCGCCCGCCTCCACCTGGGGGCTGGTGCGCTATTATTTCCGCGACGGCACGACCGACAGCGCGATCTCGGCCGACGGCCGCTATGCGATCGACGCGATGACCGGCGAGATCACCGTCGCCGGCGCGCTCGACCATGAGGGCCCCGCGCCCACCGCCGGCTACCAGGTCGTGGTCCGCGACGATGCCGGGGCCGCGACCGGCCTCGAGGACGTCAGCACCGTCACCATCGCCATCAACGACCGCAACGATCTGCCCACCGCGATCGGTTGGACTCCCTCTTTGTCGCCGGCCGACGAGATCGACGAATATGACCAGGCCGGCCGGGCCGCCATCACCATCGGCACGCTGCTCGTCGCCGACCAGGACGTGTTCGGCTCCGACTGGAACGACTACAGCTTCTCGGTCGACGACGCGCGCTTCGAGGTGCTGGGCGGCGTCCTGCGGCTGAAGGCCGACGCCATCGTCAACTATGAGGAAACCGGCGACCAGATCGTCCTGACGGTGGTCGCGACCTCGCAGTCCGATCCGTCGATCACCATCCCCCGCGAGGTGACGGTGACCATCCGCAATCTCGACGACGTCCAGGAGGGCGGCGAGGGTGCCGATACCCTGGTCGGCCAGCAGAATCGCGACCTTCTCTACGGGCTCGCCGGCAACGACACGCTGCGCGGCATGGCCGGCGACGACCTTCTCGACGGCGGCAGCGGCGACGACCTCCTGGTCGGCGGATCGGGCGTGGATACCCTGTTCGGCGGGGAGGGCGGCGACCAGCTTCTCGGCGGCAGCGGCGACGACGATCTGTTCGGCGGTTCCGGCGACGACATCCTCACCGGCGGCGCCGGCGCCGACGACCTGACCGGCGGGTTCGGCAGCGACACCGCGAGCTATGCCCTGACCGACGAAGGCGTGGCGGCGACGGCGGGAGTTCTCGGTCGACCTGATGGGGACGTTCGCCAACCAGGGCCTCGCCATCGGCGACACCTATTCCGGGATCGAGAATCTGACCGGGACGTCGGGCAGCGACTATCTGTGGGGCGATACCGGCGCCAACGTCATCGAGGGCGGCGACAGCAACGATTCGATCGAGGGCCGCGAGGGTGACGATATTCTGCGCGGCGGGACCGGCCACGACGTCCTCCAGGGCGGCGCCGGCGCGGACGTGATCGAGGGCGGGACCGGCGACGACCTCATCTTCGGCGACGAAGGCGACGACGACCTCTATGGCGGCGACGGCGATGACCGCCTGTTCGCGGCCAACGGCGACGACTATCTGGACGGCGGCGCCGGCGACGACGAGATGTGGGGCGGCGAGGATGACGACACCTATGTCGTCTCCCACGATTCCGGCTCCGACATGATCTACAATTTCGATGAAAGCGGCAATGATATTCTCGCTTTCCAGGGGGTCGATCGCCAGGAGCTCTGGTTCCTGCGCGACACCGATCCGGCGCATGCCAACGACCTCCTGATCCGGGTGCTCGGCACCGACACGATGGTGCGCGTCCTGCAATGGTATGACGAAACCACGCCGGAGCAGCGCGCGTCGTTCAAGATCGAGTTCATCGGCACCGCGGGCCACAACGCCACGCCGGTCGACGTCGAGAGCCTTGCCGTGCTGATGGCCACCCAGACGATGCCCGCCAGCACCGCGGCCCACGAGGCGATGATGGCCGGCGACAGCGACTATCGCGTCGCCTGGGAGCTCAACTGGCGGCTCAACGAGCTTCCCGAGATGAGCGTCATCGACCCCCAGGAGGGCACGGAAGCCAGCGACATCGTCTTCCAGATCACCGCCACCGACGTGACCACGCCGAACGCCGGCCTGGTGTTCGAGTGGGAGAGCGACAATCCGGAGCTGATCGCCAATGTCGAGGTCGGCAATCCGGACGAGAACGGCAACCGCATGGTCACCGTCACCCCCGTCGGCCACCAGTCGGGCAGCGCGAACGTCTCGCTGACCGTGCTGGACGCCAACGGCGCCTCGGTGACCCGGATCTTCGCGGTCGCGGTCGAGGGCGTCGCCACCGCGCCGACCATCGACCTGTTCGGCGACGTGGAAGGCAATGCGGGCAGCAACATCGCGCTCAACATCGTCGTCACCTTCCCCGACGACGACGATTCCGAGGTCCATCACGTCCTGTTCGAAGGCGTGCCGGCGAACTTCGGCCTGAGCAGCGGAACCCGCGACCCGTTCACCGGGATCTGGACGGTCGCCGCGGCCGACCTGGAGGGGCTCCAGCTCACCAACGTGCCGGCCGGCTGGTACCAGGATCTGGAGATCATCGCGACGGCGCAGGCGGCCGAGAATGGCGCGACCGCCTTCTCGTCGTCGATGTCGGCCAACGTGGTCATCAACGCCCCGCCCACGGGCGCGCAGATGACCGCTTATAACGTGCTGGAAAATGCGGCGAACAACTCGGTGGTCGCCACCGTCACCGGCATCGATCCGGACGGCGATTCGACCATCGTCACGCTCCTCGACAATGCCGGCGGGCGTTTCGCGCTCGACGCCAACGGGGTGCTCACCGTCGCCAACGGCTCGCTGCTCAACTACGAGCAGTGGACCTCCCATAACATCATTGTTCGGGTCACCGACCCGGACAACAGCTACCATGACGTCTCGCTCAGCATCGCCACGGTGAACGTCAACGAAGCGAACGCGCTGCCCGCGACCTACAATTTCGGCTCGGCGGAGAATGCCGCCGTGGGCACGGCGATCGGGCAGATCGCGGCGACCGACATCGACACCGCCTCGCCCTTCAACACCCAGCGTTACTATTTCTGGAACGGCTCAACGGCGACCGCGACCTCGTCCGACGGCCGCTACGCGATCGACGCGGTCAGCGGAATGATCACCGTCGCCGGCGCGATCAACTACGAAGCGACGCCGAGCCTGAACTATACCGTGATCGCTCGCGACAATGCCGGCGGCGCGGGCTATTTCCAGGCGCAATCCTCGCTCACCATGACCGTTATCAACGTGAACGAAGCCAACGCCATCGCGGCGACCTACAACTTCAACGTCAACGAGAATGTGGCCACCGGCACCGCGGTCGGCACCGTCACGGCGACCGACATCGACAGTGCGGGCGTCGCCTTCGGCCAGCAGCGTTACTATTTCTGGAACGGTTCGGCGGCGACCGCGACTTCGACCGACGGTCGCTTCGCGATCGACGCCACCACCGGCTTGATCACCACCACCGCCGCCGCCGGGCTCAATTACGAGGCGTTCACCGGCGCGACCTATAATGTGATCGCGCGCGATAATGCGGGCGGCGTCGGCTATAATCAGGTTCAGTCGTCCGTCACCATCGGCGTCTACAATCTCAACGAAGCGAACGCCATCGCGGCGACCTACAGCTTCAACGTCAATGAGAATGTGGCCACCGGCACCGCGGTCGGCACGGTCGCGGCGACCGACATCGACACCATTTCGCCCTACAACACCCAGCGTTATTATTTCTGGGACGGTTCGACGGCGACCGCGACTTCGACCGACGGCCGCTTCACGATCAACGCCACGACCGGCGTCATCACCACCACCGCCGCCGGGCTCAACTATGAGGCGTTCACCGGGGCGACCTACAATGTGATCGCGCGCGACATGGCGGGGGGCGCCGGCTACAACCAGGTGCAGACGGCGGTCACCATCGGCGTCAACAATTTGAACGAAGCGAACGCCATCGCGGCGACCTACAGCTTCAACGTCAACGAGAATGTCGGCACCGGCACCGCGGTCGGCACGGTCGCCGCGACCGACCTCGACAGCGCCGGCGTCGCTTTCGGGCAGCAGCGTTATTATTTCTGGAACGGCTCCACCGCGACCGCGACCTCGTCGGACGGCCGCTATGCGATCAACGCCACCACCGGCGCGATCACCGTCAATTCCGCCCTCAACTTCGAGGCCGCGAATCCGAGCGTGAACTACACGGTCATCGCGCGCGATAATGCGGGCGCGGCCGGCTACAATCAGGTGCAGTCGACCGTCACCATCGGCATCAACAACCTCAATGAGGCGAACGCCATCGCGGCGACCTACAGCTTCAACGTCAACGAGAATGTCGCCACCGGCACCGCGGTCGGCACGGTCGCGGCGACCGACCTCGACAGCTCCGGCGTCGCCTTCGGCCAGCAGCGTTACTATTTCTGGAACGGCTCGGCGACGAGCGCGACCTCGTCCGACGGCCGCTATGCGATCAACGCCACCACCGGCGTGATCACGGTCAATTCCGCGCTCAACTTCGAGGCGGGCGCAACCAGCGTGAACTATAATGTGGTCGCCCGCGACAATGCCGGCGGCGCCGGCTACAACCAGGTGCAGACGACCGTCACCATCGGCGTCAACAACCTCAATGAAGCGAACGCCATCCCGGCGACCTACAATTTCAACGTCAACGAGAATGTCGCCAACGGCACCGCGGTCGGCACGGTGGCGGCGACCGATCTCGACAGCTCGGGCGTCGCCTTCGGCCAGCAGCGTTACTATTTCTGGAACGGCTCGGCGGCGACCGCGACGTCCTCGGACGGCCGCTATGCGATCAACGCCACCACCGGGGCGATCACCACCAACGCGGCGCTCGACTTCGAGGCCTTCACCGGCGCGAGCTACACCGTGATCGCGCGCGACAATGCGGGCGCCGCCGGCTACAACCAGGTGCAGACGACGGTCACGATCGGCGTCAACAACCTCAACGAAGCGAACGCCATCCCGGCGACCTACAGCTTCGGCGTCAACGAGAATGTGGGCACCGGGACGGTCGTCGGCACGGTCGCGGCGACCGATGCCGACAGCGCGGCCGGCGCCTTCGGCCAGCAGCGTTATTATTTCTGGAACGGCTCGGCGGCGACCGCGACCTCGTCCGACGGCCGCTACTCGATCAACGCCACCACCGGCGTGATCACCACCGCCGCGGCGCTCAATTTCGAGGCCTTCACCGGCGCGAGCTACACCGTGATCGCGCGCGACAATGCCGGTGCCGCCGGCTACAACCAGGCCTCCTCGACGGTCACGATCGGCGTCAACAACCTCAACGAAGCGAACGCCATCCCGGCGAGCTACAGCTTCGCCGTCAACGAGAATGTCGGCATCGGCACGGCGGTCGGCACGGTCGCGGCGACCGACGCGGACAGCTCCGGCGTCGCCTTCGGCCAGCAGCGTTACTATTTCTGGAACGGCTCGGCGGCGACCGCGACGTCCTCGGACGGCCGCTATGCGATCAACGCCACCACCGGGGCGATCACCACCAACGCGGCGCTCGATTTCGAGGCCTTCACCGGCGCAAGCTACACCGTGATCGCGCGCGACAATGCGGGGGCCGCGGGCTACAACCAGGTCGCCTCGACGGTGACCATCGGCGTCAACAACGTCAACGAGCAGAACAGCCTGCCGGGAAGCTACAGCGTCGGCATCCACGAGAATGTCGGCGTGGGCACCCTCGTCGGCACCGTGACCGCAAGCGATCCGGACAGCGCCGCCGTCGCCTTCGGCCAGCAGCGTTATTATTTCTGGAACGGGTCGGCCTTCGTCTCGACCTCGTCGGACGGCCGCTACGCGATCAACGCCACGACGGGCGCGATCACCACCGCCGCCGCGCTCAACTTCGAAGCGGGCAATACCAGCGTCGCCTACTCGATCTACGCGCTCGATAATGCGGGGGCCGGCGGCTATACCCAGGCGGCCACCTCCTTCACCATCAGCATCGCCGACCTCAACGAGCAGAACAGCCTCCCCGGCAGCTACAGCTTCGGCGTCAACGAGAATGTCGGCGTGGGCACCGCGGTCGGCACGGTGACCGCGAGCGACCCGGACGGCGGCGCGTTCGGCGTGCAGCGTTATTATTTCTGGAACGGGTCGGCCTTCGTCTCGACCTCGTCGGACGGCCGCTATGCGCTCAACGCCACCACCGGCCTGCTCACCACCAACACCGCGCTCAACTTCGAGGCCGGCAACACCAGCACGGCCTATACGGTCTACGCGCTCGATAATGCGGCGGGCGGCGGCTACACCCAGGCGGCCACCACCGTTTATGTCGGCATCGCCGACGTCAACGAGCAGAACAGCATCCCCGGCAGCTACAGCTTCGGCGTCTACGAGAATGTCGGCGTGGGCACCGCGGTCGGCACCGTGACCGCGAGCGACCCGGACGGCGGCACCTTCGGCGTGCAGCGTTATTATTTCTGGAACGGGTCGGCCTTCGTCTCGACCTCGTCGGACGGCCGTTACGCGCTCAACGCCACCACCGGCCTGCTCACCACCAACACCGCGCTCAACTTCGAGGCGGGCAATACCAGCACGGCCTATACGGTCTACGCGCTCGATAATGCGGCGGGCGGCGGCTACACCCAGGCGGCCACCACCGTTTATGTCGGCATCGCCGATCTCAACGAGCAGAACAGCATCCCCGGCAGCTACAGCTTCGGCGTCAACGAGAATGTCGCTCTCGGCACCGCCGTGGGGACGGTGACGGCGAGCGACCCGGACGGCGGCGTCTACGGCGAGCAGCGTTATTATTTCTGGAACGGCTCGGCCTTCGTCTCGACCTCGTCCGACGGCCGCTATTCGCTCAACGCCACCACCGGCGCGATCACCACCGCGGCGGCGCTCGATTACGAGGCGGGCAATACCAGCGTCGCCTACACGATCTACGCGCTCGATAATGCGGGCGGCGGCGGCTACACCCAGGCCGCCTCGACGGTCACCATCGGCATCAACAACGTCGTCGAGAATTCGGCGCCGGCGGCGACCTCGATCGGCTCGATGTGGACGACCTATGCGCCGGCGAACGCCAATGTCGGCCAGGTCAACCCCAACGATCCGGACGTCGGCGACGTGATGACCTATACGATCACGGACGTCTGGAACATCGATTACGGGGGAGGCTCCGTCAGCGAATACCGGGTCCAGGTGAATGGCGGTGTCGCCAACGTCTACACCAACTCCGCCATGGGCTTCGGCGGCTACAAGAATCGCGTCCGCATCACCGTCCAGGTCACCGACAGCTACGGCCTGTCCTCGAGCACCCAGTTCACCGTCACCTACTACAAGAACGCGCCGTTCCCGCCGGTCGTGCTCGACCTCGACAATGACGGGCTCGAGCTGGTGTCGCGGGCGACGAGCAACGTCTATGTCGACATCGACCAGGACGGCGTCGCCGACCGCACCGGCTGGGTCGCGGCCGACGACGGCTTCCTCGCCCTCGACCGCAACGGCGACGGCATCGTCACCAATGTCGGCGAGATCAGCTTCGCCGACGACCTTGACGGCGCGCTGTCCGACCTGGACGGCCTCAGGGCCTATGACAGCAACAGCGACGGCTGGCTCGATGCCGGCGACGACGCCTTCGGCAGCTTCATGGTCTGGCAGGACCTCAACCAGGACGGCGTCAGCACCGTCAACGAGATGCGCTCGCTGCAGCAGGCCGGGGTCGCGGCGATCAACCTCAACGCGGACCGGACCGGGCAGACCCCGGAAACCACCGACGACAACGTGCTCTACGCGGTCGGCTCGTACCGGCGCACCGACGGCTCGCTGGCCATGCTCGGCGACGTCATGCTGAGCTGGGCGCCGGCCGAGACCGAGACCGCGCCGCCGGTCATCTTCGACCTCGACGGCGACGGGGTGACGATGACCAGCCTGGGCGACGCTTCCGTCCGCTTCGACATGGACGGCGACGGCGTGCTCGACCGGACCGGCTGGGTCGGCGGCGGCGACGCCCTGCTCGTGCTCGACCGCAACAAGGACGGAATCGTCAACGACATCTCCGAAATCTCCTTCGTCGGCGATCTGGAGGGGGCGCGGACCGACCTCGAGGGCCTGCGCGCGTTCGACAGCAACCGCGACGGCCTGTTGTCGGCGGCCGACATCCGGTTCGCCGATTTCCGGGTCTGGGTCGACGCCAATCATGACGGCGTCACCGACGACGGCGAGCTGAAGCGCCTGCCGGAAATGGGGCTGGTGTCGATCGACCTCGACGCCAACCCGACCGGCAATCCGACCCTCCCCGGGCAGAATGTGATCTACAGCGAGACGAGCTTCCTGCGCGGCGACGGCACGTCCGGCATCGTCGGCGACGTCGGCCTTTCGTTCATCGGCTCGGCGACCGGCGCGCCGGAAACCACCGGGGACAACCAGGCCGCGCCCCGGCAGCATGCGTTCGAGCGCAAGAGCAAGCGCTATTCGATCGAAACCCGGGGCGGGCAGATCTTCGTCCAGCCGCGCGGCGCCAACGGCATGATCGACGGCGCGGTCGGCGGGATCGCCAGCTCGGCGTCCCTGCTGTTCAACGACCGCACGCTCGGCTTCGGCTCGGCGATCGTCCTCGATCTCGACGGCGACGGGATCGAGCTCAAGAAGCGCAAGAAGTCCAAGGCGCATTTCGACATGAACGCCGACGGCACCGCCGACGATACCGGCTGGGTCAACAAGCAGGACGGCATCCTCGTCCTCGACCGCAACGGCAACGGCGCGGTCGACGGCACCGGCGAGATGTCGTTCCTCGGCGATGCGCCCGGCGCGCGGTCGGCGCTGGAGGGGCTGACCGCCTTCGACAGCAACCGCGACGGCCTGCTCGACAAGGACGACGAGAAGTTCGGCGAATTCCGGATCTGGCAGGACCGCAACGGCAACGGGCGGTCCGAGGCCGGCGAGATGATGACGCTCGAGGAGGCCGGCATCGAGTTGGTCGGATTGAGGGGCAGCGCAAACGACCGGACGTGGAAGCGTGGCCAGAACGTCATCCTCAGCACCGCGACCTTCACCCGCGCCGACGGCAGCAGCGGCACGGTCGGCGACGTCGCGTTCGCCTACAAGCCCTCCGCGGCGGGCTCGCCTCTGGCCGGCGGCGACCTGCCGTCCGACCTTCGCGACCGGCTGACCGCGCTGCGCGCCGGCCTCGACCGCTGGGGCCCGACGACGCGGTGGGACGTCCCCGAGCAGGGCTTCGACATGGGCTTCATGGACCGGGCCGGCGCGGCCGATGCCGCCGACGCCAAGCTCGTCGGACGGAGCACCGAATTGCCGGGCGAGGACGGCGCATCCGATCTGGCCGGCCAGGCGCCGTCCGAGCTGGCGGCGAAAGCGGGCCGGTCGGGCAACCTGCCGCTGCCGCTTGCCAATCCGGATTTGCCGCTTACCATGGACGGCGACGCGCCGGCGACCGTCGACCGGCATCGCCTGGCCTATCTCGTCCAGCAAATGGCGAGCTTCGGAGCCCGGTCGGGCGAGAATGCGTGGGATCAGCGCGCGACCAATCCCCCGCATTACGACTATTTCGCAAGCTAAGGATTGGAAATTTGCAGAATATCAGCGACTCCCCCCGGGCGACGCGGCGGCCCCGGTTTCGCCGATCACCGTCAGCCATCTCCTTGGCGAGATCGCCTGGCTGCTGACCCAGTCGCCGCTGCACCGCGCGCTGCAGATCGGCGATCTGGAATGGCTGGTCATGCCGGCGATCGTCTACCGGCAGATGTACATCTTCCGCGACGGCGACCGGCCGATCGGGCTGGCGCTGTGGGCCAAGTGCAACGCCGAAGCCGAGGCCAAGCTCGACCGCGGGATGATCGAGCCCGAGAATCGCCTGACCACCGAGGAATGGCAGTCGGGCGACGCGATCTGGCTGGTCGACCTGGTCGCGCCGTTCGCCGATGAAACCAACAAGCACCGCGAGATCATGCTCGCCGACCTGATCTCGGGCCCGCTGGCGAACCAGGCATTCAAGTTCCACCAGACCGACCCGAATACCGGAGCGCGCATCGTGCGGACGGTCGAGGCCGACGCCGGCGCGAAGCTCCGCGAAGCGATCGAAGCGGCGGCGGGGAAGAGCAACTAGGGTCCGGACCCGATGAGAAGCCCTCTCCCTGGAGGGAGAGGGTTGGGTGAGGGTGTTCGGCGCGCGAGATCGTTCGCAGACTCACGACGCTCGCTGTCGCTCGCTCCCCCTCACCCCGGCCCTCTCCCCGCCGGGGAGAGGGGTTCTTGCCGGCGCCCTCGGATGAATGTCGATACAGCCTGGAACCGGCCCGAGGCGGGCCGAACGGGCGTCTTCGCCGCTCGGGATGAGGCGCCGTGCTGGGTGGAGGCCCGAGCCGGAATCGAACCGGCGTGCAAGGATTTGCAGTCCTCTGCGTAACCACTCCGCCATCGGGCCGCCGCCGGCGAAATGGGCGGCTTTGGCCTGGCTGTCAACCGCCGCCCGGCCGCGCTTTCGCTTGCGGCCCGCGCGGCTGCGCGCCAGACTGCCGGCATGCACGCCGCAGCTTTGGCCCGGGCGGCCCTGACGCCGATCCTCGATTTCGCGCTGCCGCCGCGCTGCCCGGGATGCCGGGCGGTGACCGGCGCGCCCCATCGTTTCTGCCTCCATTGCTGGTCGGCGCTGACCTTCCTCGGCGAGCCCTGCTGCGCCCGCTGCGCGCTGCCGTTCGACCATGGCGCCGGCGCAGGGGCGCTGTGCGGGCGCTGCATGGCCGAGCCCCCGGCCTATGACCGGCTGCGCGCCGCCGTCGCTTATGGCGAGATTTCGCGCCAGGTGGCGCTCAGGCTGAAATATGGCGGCCGTCCCGGCGTGGCCGAGACGATCGCGCGCTTCATGCAGCGGCATCTCGATGCCGAGGACGCCGCGATGCTGGCGCCGGTGCCGCTGCACCGCTGGCGGATCTGGCGGCGCGGCTACAACCAGGCGGCCCTGATCGCCGGCGCGCTCGCCCGGCAAAGCGGGCTGGAGGCGCGGCTCGATCTCATCGAGCGGGTCAGGGCGACGCCGCCGCTGAGGGGGATGGGCGCGCGCGAGCGCCGGGAAGCGGTGCGCGGCGCCTTCCGGGTGAATGCCCGGCACAAGGCGGACCTGCGCGGCCGCGCCGTCGTCCTGGTCGACGACGTCTATACCAGCGGCGCCACCGCCAATGCCTGCGCGCGCATCCTGAAGCGGGCCGGCGCGGCCAGGGTGAACATCCTCTGCTGGGCGCGCGTTGTCCGCAGCGGCGATCATTGACATGGTGTCGATGGGCTCGCACGCCCGTCGCGGGAGGCAGGAAATGGTGCGCGTGGAAATCTACACCAAGGCGTTCTGCGGCTTCTGCGCCCGCGCCAAGAGGCTGCTCGACGAGAAGGGCGCCGCCTATCAGGAATATGACATCACCATGGGCGGGCCGAAGCGCGCGGAAATGATCGAGCGCGCCAACGGCCGCACGACGGTGCCGCAGATCTTCATCGCCGGCCGCCATGTCGGCGGCTCGGACGACCTCCACGCGCTCGACCGCGACGGCCGGCTCGATCCGATGCTGGGGACATGAGGATCGCGCTGTTCCAGGCGCGGACCGGGATCGATCCCGCCGCCAATGCCGACGAGCTGGTCGGGCGCGTCGGCGAAGCGGCGGCGGGCGGCGCGGCGATGCTGTTCACGCCGGAGATGAGCGGGCTGCTCGACCGCGACCGCGAGCGCGCCGGGGCGCATCTGCGCGGCGAGGAGGACGATCCGGTGCTCGCCGCGGTGCGCGAGGCGGCGGCGCGGGCCGGCATCTGGGTCCATCTCGGCTCGCTTGCCCTGCTCGCCGGCAAGGGCGACAAGCTGGTCAACCGCGGCTTCGTGATCGACGATGCGGGGGCGATCCGCGCCCGCTACGACAAGATCCATCTGTTCGACGTCGATCTGCCGACCGGCGAGAGCTGGCGGGAATCGGCGGCCTATCGGGGCGGCGACCGGGCCGTCCTGGTCGAGACGCCGCTCGGCCCGCTCGGCCTGTCGATCTGCTACGATCTTCGCTTCGCCGATCTTTACGCCGCGCTGAGCAATTACGGCGCGACCCTGTTCAGCATCCCCGCCGCCTTCACCGTGCCGACCGGCGAGGCGCACTGGCACATCCTGCTCCGCGCCCGGGCGATCGAGGCCGGGGCGTTCGTCGTCGCCGCCGCCCAGGCCGGGCTGCACGAGGACGGGCGGACCACCTACGGCCATTCCCTCGTCGTCGACCCGTGGGGACGGGTGCTGCTCGACATGGGCGGCGAGGAGGTGGGACTGGGCTTCGCCGACATCGATCCGGGCGCGGTCGAGGAGGTGCGCCGGCGGCTGCCGGCGATCTGGCACCGCCGCCCGATCCCGCCGCCGGAGCGCGCGACGACATGATTGTCTTCGATCTCAAATGCGCGCCTCGGGGCCATGTTTTCGAAGCCTGGTTCGGCTCGGGCGAGGATTATGAGGCGCAGCGCTTGCGCGGCCTGGTCGCCTGTCCGATCTGCGGCGCCGCCGAGGTCGACAAGGCGCCGATGGCGCCGCGGCGCGGGGCGAAGGGCAATCAGGGCACGGAGATGCCGCCCCAGGCGGTGAAGGCGATGCTCTCGGACATGGCGGCGGCGCAGAAGAAGATGCTGGAGAGCAGCGACTTCGTCGGCGATCGCTTCCCCGAGGAGGCGCGGGCCATTCATCTCGGCGACGCCGAGGCGCGCTCGATCCACGGCCGCGCCAGCCGCGCCGACGCGCAAAGCCTCGCCGACGAGGGCATCCCGGTCGCGCCGCTGCCGTTCCCGGTGCCCGATCCCGGCGAGGAGAATTGACCCCGCCGGGCGCTTCCGCCAAACGACGGCGAAGAAACGGCCCCGTAGCTCAGCAGGATAGAGCGACTGATTCCTAATCAGTAGGCCACAGGTTCGAATCCTGTCGGGGTCACCATGATCAGGTACGCAGTGCGCCGCACCACAACCCCCTCTCCCTGAGGGAGAGGGCTTTTCCCGCCCGGCGAACGAGGCGCCGGCCACAACCCCCTCTCCCCGGGGGGGAGAGGGATGGGGTGAGGGGGAGCGAGCGACAGCGAGCGTCGTGCGTCCGCGAACGATCTCACCCGCCGAACACCCTCACCCAACCCTCTCCCTCCAGGGAGAGGGCTTTTTCGTCCGGCGAACGAGGCGTGAGCCAGAACCCCCTCTCCCCAGCGGGGAGAGGGCGGGGTGAGGGGGAGCGAGCGACAGCGAGCGTCGTGAATCCGCGAATGATCTCACCCGCCGAACACCCTCACCCAACCCTCTCCCTCCATGGAGAGGGCTTTTTCCGCTCCCACGAACTGAATGTCGATACAGCCTGGGAGTGCAGACCCTGGTTTCCCTCCCCGTCCGCCTCGTCTATTCGGCCGGTGGAGGATCGAAGCATGGAAGCCAGTCAAATCGAGCCGGAAGACGGCGACCTGGTGCGCGAGCCGCGGGCGGTGCGGGTGCCGGACGACGTCCAGGAGGCGGTCCGCACCCTGATCCGCTGGGCCGGCGACGACCCCGACCGGGAAGGGCTGCGCGACACGCCCCGGCGCGTCGCGCGCGCCTGGCGCGAATATGCGCGCGGCTATGCCGAGGACCCCGCTTATCATTTGAGCCGCACCTTCGACGAGGTCGGCGGCTATGACGAGATCGTGCTCTTGAAGGACATCCCGTTCCAGTCGCATTGCGAGCATCATCTGGCGCCGATCATCGGCAAGGCGGCGATCGCCTATCTCCCGGGGAATCGGGTGGTCGGCATCTCCAAGCTCGCCCGCGTGCTCCACGGCTTCGCCCGGCGGCTGCAGGTCCAGGAGCGGCTGACCGCCCAGGTCGCCGACTGCATCTGCGAGCATCTCCAGCCGCTGGGGGTGGCGGTGGTGATCGAGGCCAGCCATGCCTGCATGACCGCGCGCGGCGTCAGCACGCCCGGGGTGATGATGACCACCAGCCGGATGATGGGCGTGTTCCGCGACGACGAGCGCAGCCGCCGCGAAGTGCTGGCGCTGATGGGCTATTGATGCGCACGCTCGGCCTGGCGCTTCTGATGCTCGCGGGCGCGGGCTGCGGCGATTCCGGGCTGGTCGGCGAGGATGGGGGCGTCACCGCCAACCAGATCGAGCGGCTGTCGACGCCCGGCGAGGAGGTGGTCGACCCGCAGGCCACGGCCCGGCTGCAGCCGATCGGGCTCGACGACCTCGACCAAGCGGGGCTTCGCGACCCGGCCTGCGACTTCAGCCGCAACGGCCGGATGCTGCTGGCGGTGACGTCGGACGACGCGGTCGCGAAGATCGGCGGCGCGATCCTCCATCTCACCCATTCGGGCCCGGTCGGGCCGAGCGGCGGCTTCTTCGAGGACCGGCAATTGAGCATCAGCGTCGGGCGGACGGACGCGGCGGCGGCGGATGCCGTCGGCGCGGCGGCGGGATGGCCGGCGCGGATCACGGCGACCAACCGGCGCACCGAGGCGCAGATCGACCTGGAAGGCATCTGGCGCTGCGGCGCCTGACGGGAGGGAAGGGGTGGATCAGGCTCAGGCAGCGAAGGGCGGCGAAAAGACGCCGCTGCGGCGCGTGGTGATGGCAAGCCTCATCGGCACCACCATCGAATGGTACGATTTCTTCCTTTACAATTCGGCGGCGGCCCTGGTCTTCAACCGGCTGTTTTTCCCGGATTACGACGACGCCACGGGAACCATCCTCGCGTTCGCGACCTTCGCGCTGGGCTTCGCCGCCCGGCCGATCGGCGGGATCGTGTTCGGCCATTTCGGCGACCGGATCGGGCGCAAGCGCCTGCTGATGCTGAGCCTCGTCCTGATGGGCGTCGCGACGACGCTGATCGGGCTGCTGCCGACCTACGCGCAGATCGGCATCTGGGCGCCGGCCGCCCTCGTCTTCCTGCGTCTCGTCCAGGGCTTCGCGGTCGGCGGCGAATGGGGCGGGGCGGTGCTGATGGCGGCCGAGCATGGCGACGCCGCGCGGCGCGGCTTCTGGGCGAGCTGGCCGCAGGCCGGCGTGCCCGCGGGCAGCCTGCTCGCCACCGGCGTGCTGGCGCTGATGGCGGGCCTGCAGAGCGAGGCCGATTTCCTCGCCTGGGGCTGGCGCGTGCCGTTCATCCTTTCGGTCGTGCTGGTCGCGGTCGGCTGGTACATTCGCAGCCGGATCGCCGAGAGCCGCACCTTCGAGGATGCGCTGGCGGAGGCCGAAGTGCCGCCCAGATTGCCGGCCATCGACGTCCTTCGCGAGCGGCCCATGGGGGTGCTGCTCGGCGCGGGGCTCAGGGTCGGCGAGAACATCTCCTATTACATCCTCACCGCCTTCACCCTGGTCTATCTGGTCGATGTCGGCACCGAGAGCCGCAGCTTCGCATTGAACGCGCTGCTGATCGGCGCGGCGGTCCAGTTCTTCGCCATTCCGCTGTTCGCGGCGCTCTCCGACCGGATCGGACGCCGGCCGGTCTACGCCTTCGGCGCGCTCGGGCTGGCGGCGTGGAGCTTCGTGCTGTTCCAGCTGCTGGGCAGCGGCGACAATATGGCGATCATCCTGGCGCTGGTCGTCGGGCTGGTGCTCCACGGCGCGATGTACGGGCCGCAGGCGGCGATGATCGCCGAGCTGTTCCCCACCCGGATCCGCTATTCGGGCGCGTCGATCGCCTATCAGCTCACCTCGATCGTCGCCGGATCGCTGGCGCCGATCATCGCCATCTGGCTGTACGACGAATATGGCTCGGCGCTGCCGGTGGCGATCTATGTCGGCGCCGCCTGCGCGATCAGCGCCCTCAGCGCCCTGCTCGCGCGCGAGACGAAGGGCGTGGAGCTTTCGGAGATCCGCTAGGGCGTATCGCCCCAGCGGCGCAGCAGATTGGCCTGGATGAGCTGCATCCGGGTATAATTGTCCGGGTCCATCTTGAGGCCCTCGAGGGCGGCGATCTCGTTCAGTTCGTAGAGCATTTCGCGGTGGAACGGGTCGGCGACGCGGCTCTGGATGAAGGTGATGGCGACGAAGCGCTCGCCGCGCGTGACCCGCTCGACCTCGTGCAGCTTGTCGGAAGGGTAGACGATGGCCGAGCCCGGGGCGCCGCGGAAGCGGACCTCGCCGCTGCCGAGCTGGATGCGGAGCGCGCCGCCGTCATAGGCGGCGGGATCGCTGAGGAAGATGGTGCAGCTGAGGTCCGAGCGGAGCGGCGCGCTGCCGAGCTGGAGATAGGCCGCATCGGCGTGGGCGCCATAGCGCATATCGGGTGCATAGCGGGTCATCAAAGGGGGCAGGATCGCGACCGGGAAGGCGAAGTTGCGGAAGTCCTCATGGATCATCAGCGCCTGCATCAGCAGCTGCGAGGAGCTTTGGTAGGCGGCCTCGTCGTTGAGCTGGAGGTTGTTCTTCACCGTCGAATGGGGGTTGGAGATGCGGCCGTCGACGAAGCGCGCGCCGGCGGCGATCCGGCTGAGCTCCGCGACCTGCGCATGCGTCAGGAGATCGGGGATGAACTTGAACATGCGCCTGTCCTGCCTCGGGCGGGCGCAAAAGAAAAGGCCGCCGGCTCATAGCGAGCAGGCGGGCCTTTCTCATGCTGGGGGCCGGTTCAGGCCTTGTCGGCCGTCTCGCCTTCCTCGCTCGTCTCGCTTTCGTCGCTCGTTTCGGCTTCGGGAGCCTCGGCTGCCTCCGTCTCGTCGGCGGCCTCCGCCGGCGCTTCCTCGGCCGCTGCTTCGGGCGCGATCTCGCCCGGCTCCAGCGTCGCGTCGCGCTCCTCGATGAAGCCCGACACGTCCTTCTCGAACATCTCGGCCATCACGTCCTTGCCCTGCCGCCTGCAGCTCGGCCTCTTCGGGCGAGCGGGCGACGTTGACCGAGATGGTGACCGAAACCTCCGGGTGGAGCGCGATCTTCACCTCCTGGACGCCGATCGCCTTGATCGGGCGGTCGAGGACGATCTGGTTCTTGGCGATCTTGTGGCCCGGCGGCCTCCAGCGCCTCGGCGAGGTCGCGGGCGCAGACCGAGCCGTAGAGCTGGCCGGTGTTCGAGGCCTGGCGGATCAGCTGGATCTTGGCGCCGTCGACCTTCTTCGCGTCCTTCTCGGCCGCGCCGCGGCGCTCGGCGTTCTGCGCCTCGATCTTCTCGCGATTGGCCTCGAACACCTTGCGGTTCGAATTCGTTGGCGCGCAGCGCCTTGCCGCTGGGCAGGAGGAAGTTGCGGGCATAGCCGTTCTTCACCTTCACCACGTCGCCGATCGAACCGAGCTTCTCGATCCGCTCGAGCAGAATGACGTCCATCGCTCGTCGCTCCTTATTTCACGACGTAGGGGAGAAGGCCGAGATGGCGGGCGCGCTTGATCGCCTGGGCCAGCTCGCGCTGCTTCTTGGTGGAGACCGCGGTGATGCGGCTGGGGACGATCTTGCCGCGCTCGGAGACGAAGCCCTGGAGCAGGCGGACGTCCTTATAGTCGATCCGGGGCGCATCCTTGCCGGAGAAGGGGCAGGACTTGCGGCGGCGGAAAAATGGGCGTGCCCATGTTGCTGTCTCCCTCGCTCAGGCTTCGTAATCGTCGCGGCCGCGGCCGTTGCGGTCGCCGCGGTCGCCGCGATCGCCGCGGTCGTCGTCGCCGCGCGCTTGTCGCGCTCGCCGCGGCGCATCATCGCCGACGGGCCCTGCTCGTGCGCGTCGACCCTGACGGTCATGTAGCGGATCACGTCCTCGTTGATCTGGGTCTGGCGCTCCAGCTCGGCGACGACCGGGGCGCGGCGCGTCGAAATCGAGCGCCACATAATGGGCCTTGCGGTTCTTGGCGATCCGGTAGGCGAGGTTGCGAAGGCCCCAGGTCTCGGTCTTGACGACCTTGCCGCCATTGTCCTCGATGATCTTGGTGGCGTTCTCCGCCAGCGCGTCCACCTGGGCCTGGGCCAGGTCCTGACGCGCGAGAAACACATGCTCGTAGAGCGGCATGGTAGCGCTTCCTTGTCTTTGGCCGATCGCTGACGCCGCCCAATGCGGACGCCCCTCCGGCTGTCGTCTCGAAATTAAGACCGGGGCTGAAGGCATGGCCTCCGCCCCGGACTGGCGCGCACATGGCCGAGAAAGCGGCGAAAATCAAGCCCCGTCTTGCGCTTCGGTGCGGCTGCTGGCCTACCAGCCCGCGCGACAGGAGGACAAATATGCGCGCATTCATCTTCCCGGGGCAGGGGAGCCAGTCGGTCGGCATGGGCAAGGCGCTGGCCGAGGCGAGCCGCGCCGCCCGCGCGGTGTTCGAGGAGGTGGACGAGGCGCTGAGCCAGAATCTGTCCCGGCTGATGGCGGAAGGGCCGGCGGAGGAGCTGACGCTGACCGAGAACGCCCAGCCGGCGATCATGGCCAATGCGCTCGCGACGCTGCGGGCCTCCGGCATCGACCTCGCCGACAAGGCCGATTTCGTCGCCGGCCACTAGCCTCGGCGAATATTCGGCCCTGTGCGCGGCGGGCGCGTTCGATCTCGCCACCACGGCCGGCTGCTGAAGCTGCGCGGCCAGGCGATGCAGGCGGCGGTGCCGGTGGGCGCGGGGGCGATGGCGGCCCTGCTCGGCGCCGATCTCGCCATCGCCCAGGCGGTGGCGGACGCCGCGGCGCAGGGCGAGGTCTGCACCGTCGCCAACGACAACGACCCGGGCCAGGTCGTGATTTCGGGCCATCGCGGCGCGGTCGAGCGGGCGCTCGAGATCGCCAAGGAGAAAGGCGCCAAACGCGCGATCCTGCTGCCGGTCTCCGCGCCCTTCCACTGCCCGCTGATGCAGCCCGCCGCCGACGCGATGGCCGAGGCGCTGGCCGCCGCGCCGATGGAGCCGCCGGCGGTCTCGCTCTATGCCAACGTCACCGCCGCGCCGGTCGACAGCCCCGACACGATCCGCGAGCTGCTCGTCGAGCAGGTGACCGGCATGGTCCGCTGGCGCGAGAGCGTCGCCGCCATGGCGGCGGCGGGCGTCGACCATTTCGTCGAGTTCGGCGGCAAGGTGCTCGGGCCGATGGTCAAGCGCATCGCCCCGGATGCGGCGGTGACGAGCGTCGTCTCGATGGACGACATCGACGCGCTGGTGAAGGAGATTTGACGCGAGGATGTTCGACCTCAGCGGAATGACCGCGCTGGTGACCGGCGCTTCGGGCGGGATCGGCTCGGCGATCGCCCAGGGGCTGGCGGGGCAGGGCGCGCGGCTGGCGGTTTCCGGCTCCAACGCCGAGAAGCTCGAGGCCTTCCGCGAGGAGCTCGGCGGCGATCATGTCGCGCTCGCCTGCAACCTCTCCGACGGCGCCGCGGTCGACGCGCTGGTGCCGCAGGCGGTCGAGGCGCTCGGCCGGCTCGACATCCTCGTCAACAATGCCGGCGTCACCCGCGACAATCTCGCGATGCGGATGAAGGACGAGGAATGGTCCGACGTCATCCGGATCAACCTCGAGGCCGCCTTCCGCCTCGCCCGCGCGGCGCTGAAGCCGATGATGCGGGCGCGGTTCGGGCGGATCATCTCGATCACCTCGGTGGTCGGCGCGACCGGCAATCCCGGCCAGGCCAATTATGCCGCCTCCAAGGCGGGGCTGGTCGGCATGTCCAAGGCGCTGGCGCAGGAAGTCGCCAGCCGCGGCATCACCGTCAATTGCATCGCCCCCGGCTTCATCCGCTCGGCGATGACCGACGTGCTGCCCGAGGCGCAGAAGGCAGGCGCTGCTCGGCCGCATCCCGGTCGGCGATCTCGGCGACGGCGAGCGACATCGCCGCCGCCGCCGTCTACCTCGCGAGCCGCGAGGCCGGCTACGTGACCGGCCAGACGCTGCACGTGAACGGCGGGATGGCGATGCTGTAGCGGGCCCAAAGCAAGCGTCCGCGCCGCGGCACTTGCCAGCGGCGGGTGCGAGCGGCTAGGGCGGAAACCAATAATAACGCCTCTAGGGAAAGGTGGACTATGAGCGAGACTTCCGACCGCGTTAAGAAGATCGTCGTCGAGCATCTGGGCGTCGAAGCCGACAAGGTCACCGAGGAAGCGAGCTTCATCGACGATCTCGGCGCGGACAGCCTCGACATCGTCGAGCTGGTCATGGCCTTCGAGGAGGAGTTCGGGGTCGAGATCCCGGACGACGCCGCCGAGAAGATCACCACCGTCAAGGACGCGATCGACTATATCGACCAGAACAAGGCTTAAACGGAGACGATCTTCCTTCCGTTCGCATGAGCTTGTGCTTCGATACGGCATTTCGACTTCGCTCAATGCCTACTCAGCATGAGCGGAATAATTGGAAACCGCTCATCCTGAGTAGCGGCTGAGCTTGTCGAAATGAACAGGTGCGGATTGCCCCCGGCATCCGCAGCCATGCCGGGGGGCATGGCGGGCCTGTTCATCATATCGAAGACAGGCTCAGCCCGAACGGGTCTGGGCCTGTTTGTTGTTCGGAGAGTGAATCATGCGCCGCGTCGTCGTCACTGGTCTCGGGCTCGTCACGCCGCTCGGCGGCGACGTGGAGACGAGCTGGAAGAACATCCTCGCCTCGAAGAGCGGCGCGACCCGCATCACCCGCTTCGATCCGACCGATTATGCCTGCCAGATCGCCTGCGAGGTGAAGCCGCCGGAGCATGAATATGGCTTCGATCCCAACAAGCGGGTCGACCACAAGGTCCAGCGCCAGGTCGATCCGTTCATCATCTACGGCCTCGACGCCGCCGGCCAGGCGATCGAGGATGCCGGCCTCACCGACATGAGCGAGGAGGAGCGGTTCCGCGCCGGCGTCTCGATCGGCTCCGGCATCGGCGGCCTGCCCGGCATCGAGAAGGAGGCGCTCGTCCTCCACGAAAAGGGGCCGCGCCGCGTCTCGCCGCATTTCGTCCACGGCCGGCTGATCAACCTCATCTCCGGCCAGGTCTCGATCAAATACGGCCTGATGGGGCCCAATCACGCGGTCGTCACCGCCTGCTCGACCGGCGCCCATTCGATCGGCGACGCCGGCCGGATGATCGCGATGGACGATGCCGACGTCATGCTCGCCGGCGGCAGCGAGGACGCGCTCTGCCCGCTCGGCATCGCCGGCTTCGCCCAGGCGCGGGCGCTGTCGACCAACTTCAACGACCAGCCCGAGCGCGCCAGCCGTCCCTATGACAAGGATCGCGACGGCTTCGTCATGGGCGAGGGCGCCGGCGTGGTCGTGCTCGAGGAATATGAGCGGGCCAAGGCGCGCGGCGCCAAGATCTACGCCGAGCTGGTCGGCTACGGCATGTCGGGCGACGCCTATCACGTCACCGCGCCGCACCCGGAAGGCTCCGGCGGCTACCGGGCGATGGAGGTGGCGATGAAGCGCTCCGGCCTCGACCTCGGCGACATCGACTATATCAACGCCCACGGCACCTCGACGCCGCTCGGCGACGAGCTCGAGCTGGGCGCGGTCCGCCGCCTGTTCGGCAACAATGTCGGCCATCTGTCGATGAGCTCGACCAAGTCGGCGATCGGCCATCTGCTCGGCGGCGCCGGCGCGGTCGAGGCGATCTTCTGCATCCTCGCCATGCGCGACCAGATCGTCCCGCCGACGCTCAACCTCGACAATCCGAGCGAAGGCACGGCCGGCGTCGACCTCGTCCCCCACGTCGCCAAGCAGCGTCAGGTCAAGGCGGTGCTCAACAACAGCTTCGGCTTCGGCGGCACCAACGCCAGCCTGGTCATGAAAGCGGTTTAAGCCGCCGCGATCATGAAGCGTACCCTGGTATTGCTGATCGTCCTGCCGGCGCTCGCGATCCTCGCCGCCTTTGCCGGTATCTGGCTGTTCTGGGCCGGCCCCGGCCCCTATTCCGAGCCGAAGACGATCATCGTCGAGCAGGGATCGAGCGTCGCCGGAGTCGCGAGCCAGCTCGAGCAGGCCGGCGCGATCCGCGGCAACGCCACCATTTTCCGCGGCTTCGCCCGCCTGTTCGGCAGCCACGCGCCGGTCCAGGCCGGCGAGTTCGCGCTCAGGCCCGGGATGAGCGCCTGGGCGATCCTCACCCACCTCCAATATGGGCGGCCGGTCCAGCGGCTGGTGACCATCCCGGAAGGAACGCCCTCGGTGCTGGTCCACGAACGGCTGATGCGCGTGCCCTATCTCACCGGCGCGATCGCGGTGCCGGTCGAAGGGACGGTGCTGCCCGACACCTACAGCTACCGCCGCGGCGAGAGCCGGGCGGCGGTGCTCGGCCGCATGCAGAAGGCGATGCGGCGGGAGCTGGCGCGACTGTGGGCCGAGCGCAGCACCAGCACGGTCGCGGCCAGCCCCGCGGCCGCGGTGATCCTCGCCTCGATCGTCGAGAAGGAGACCGGCAAGCCTTCCGAGCGGCGGATGGTGGCGGGCGTCTACACCAACCGGCTGAGGCGCGGCATGCCGCTCCAGGCCGATCCGACGGTCATCTACCCGATCACCCGCGGACGTCCGCTCGGCCGGCGCATCCTGCGCTCCGAGCTCAACGCCAATAACGGCTACAACACCTACGCCCTCGCCGGCCTGCCGATCGGGCCGATCGCCAATCCCGGGCGGGCGTCGATCGCCGCCGTGCTCAACCCGGCGCCGACCCAGGCGCTGTACTTCGTCGCCGACGGTCGCGGCGGGCACGTCTTCGCCGACACGCTGCAGCAGCACCAGGCCAATGTCGCCCGCTGGTACGCCATCCGCCGCGCGCGGGGCGAGATGTAGCGCCGCGGTCCGGAGTCAATTACATTCGTCCCAGGAGAATGGAGTCATCCCGGCGGAAGCCGGGATCCATGAACACCGCCGTTTGAGGACGCACGAAAGCGCCCTCGTCTCATTCTCCATCTCTTCGGTTCATGGACCCCAGCTTTCGCTGGGGTGACTCGGGGAAGCCGAAATAAGCCAGCCGCTCATTGACTACGGACGCTAGTGCAGCCAGCCGCGTCGGACGCCGATCCCGGCGAGCCAGACGAGCAGGCCGCCGACCAAGACGATGATGACGGGCATCGTCGCGGCCGACGGGCCGATGACCGCCATGGCGCCGCTCAGCAACAGCCACCAGCCGAACTGGACGAGGAGCGCGATGAGCGACAGGATCAGGAGCGGGCGCGACGAGGCCTTGCGGAGGAGGAGGCCGAGCGCGCCGAGCGCGCCGGCGAACACCGCGACCGCATAAGCGGCCGTCGCCCAGGTGGGCATGGAGTCCGACAGCGCCCGCTCCGCCTCGCTCATCCCGGAATCGCCGGCGGCAAGGACGCCGACATGCATCAGATAGGTGGCGACGCCGAACAGCTCCCACAACAGCCCGAGGGCCGCCAATATCCAGAACCAGACCGGCGGCCTGGCCACGATCGCGTCGTTCATATCTCCCTCCCTCGATGCTCCTGCGCTAGGTCAGCCAGCCCCGGCGGACGCCGGTGCCGGCGAGCCAGACGAGCAGGATGGCGATGAGCGTGATCAGCGCCGGCATGGCGATCGCCATTATGCCATGGACCTCGCGCGCGCCGCTCATGAAGATGATCCACGCCTCCTGGACCAGGATGGCGAGCAGCGACAGGATGAGCAGCGGCCTGGCCCAGCGCTTCAGCACGACCAGCCCGAGGCTGCCGAGCGCGCCGGCGAAGACGGCGATGGCGAAGGCGCCCGTCACCCAGCCGGGCACGCTTTCGGCAAGCGCCCGCTCCGCGTCCGGCATGCCGGCCAGCGGATCGCCGAACATGCCCACCTTCTGCAGGTACATGGCGACGCCGATCAGGCTCCAGAGCAGCCCCAGGACCGACAGCAGCCGGAACCAGGCCGGCGGCCTTGCGCCAATCACACCGTTCATCCCGGCCTCCCTCCCTTGTCGGGCCGGACACTGCTCGTTTCGCCGCCGGAATGCAATCTCAGAGCGGCAGGCGGCGGCGCTCGACGGCGGGCGGGGAAAGGGCGGCGAGCGGCGCCACCACCACCTTGCCGGCGGCGGCGCTGGCGTGGATCATCATCAGATCGTCGACCATCAGCCCGGCGCCGCCCGCGTAGAGGACGAGGTCGCCCCGCCGCGAGCGCGCTCCGTCCGGCACCGGCGCGCCGAGGCCGGCGAGCTGATCGGCGAGGCGCGGCGCCGGGAGGCCGCACAAGGCGAGCGCGAGCTGGACCAGGGCGGCGCCGTCGATGCCGTGCCCGGTGCGGCCGCCGGCGCGGTAGGGCGCGCCGATCAGGCGCTCGGCGACCACCACCGGATCGGGCTCATGGTCGCCGGCCGCGCGCAAATGGCTCAGCGCCACGCAGCCATATTCGGTCGACAGGCAGGCGCCGTTCTCCGTCCCGTGGAGGCGCGAGCCCATCGGCAGCATGGCGATGACGGAGGAGGTGATCCGGCTGTCCGGCGCGACCGGCGCGAACCGCTCGCAGACGATGTGGGTGGGCCTGACCGGCTCGGCGAGCGCGATCGCCTCGACATAGCCGACGACATGGTCGCCGCGGCTATAGCCCCAGGCGCGGCCGCCGGCATATTCGAGCACGGCGAACTCCTCGCCCGGCAACAGCTCGGAGACCGCCTCGCCCTCGAGGTCGGAGCAGCGCCACAGGAAGAACGCGCGCGATCCGCAGGCGCGGGCCAGCGGGCGGGCATAATGGGGCGCGAAAATCTGGCCGGCGAGGCCGATATCGGCGATGTCGTCGCGATAGGCGTGGATACGGGGATCGAGGGTCAGCGAAGGGCCGGTGAGGTGGAAGCGGTCATCCGTTCTGGAGGAGAAACCCGTTCTCGCTGGGCGCCCTCCGGGTGGAGCCGGTCTGCTCGAGGTTCCGTTCGAAGCCTTCAAGGAAATCCTGTCCCGTGCTGGTCCGGGCGACGAAGACGTTGCGCCGGTCGCTTTCATCGCGAACGCGCCGCAGATAGCCGAGCGAGCCGAGCGTGTTCAAGGCGCGCGTGATCACCGGCTTCGATACGCCGAGGATATGGGCCAGGCCGCGGACGGTGTGGGGCCCGGGGGTGAGATAGACCAGCAGCATGAGCGCCATCTGCCGGTTGGTGAGGTCTGGCTGGCCCGACCGCACATAGCTGATCAGGGTTTGCATCCAGCTCCTGAGGGCTTGGTCCGCCAAGGGTCCTGCTCCAAATCGCTGCGGGGTGTATTAAGCGGCTATAACCAGTCAGCGACCGTTTCGTTTCCCCAATTGTTGAGAATTGGACGCAAAAACGCCCCGAACCGTCACTGGCCATAGCGGCTGCTGAGCAGGTCCCAGGCGGCGCGGAGCCCCAAGGCGTCGCCGCCCTTGGGCCGCCCGGGCCTGGCCGAGGCGCGCCAGGCGAAGGTGTCGAGATGCGCCCAGAGCGTGTCTTCGGGCACGAATTTCTGAAGGAAGAGCGCGGCCGTCACCGCCCCGGCCAGCGGCGCCTCGGAGACGTTGCCGAGATCGGCGACATCGGAGGCGAGCATGTCCTCATAATGCTTCCACAGCGGCATCCGCCACAACGGGTCGGCGACGCGGGTGCCGCTTTCCAGCAGGGCGTCCGCCAGCGCGTCGTCATTGGCGAACAGGGCCGGCAGATCGGGGCCGAGGGCGATGCGGGCGGCGCCGGTCAGGGTGGCGAAGTCGAGGATCAGCTCCGGCCCGGCTTCCGCCGCCCGGGTCAGCGCGTCGGCGAGGACCAGGCGCCCTTCCGCGTCGGTGTCGCCGACCTCGACGGTGAGGCCCTTGCGGCTGGTCAGGATGTCGCCGGGGCGGAAGGCGTCGCCCGAAATCGCATTCTCGACCGCGGGAATGAGCAGCTGGAGGCGGACCGGCAGCCGGCTCTTCATGACGATGCGGGCGAGGGCGAGGGCGTGGGCGGCGCCGCCCATGTCCTTCTTCATCAGCCGCATTCCGGCCGACGGCTTGATGTCGAGCCCGCCGGAATCGAAGCACACACCCTTGCCGATCAGCGCGAGGCGCGGGTGGCGCTGGTCGCCCCATTCCAGCTCGATCAGCCGCGGGGCGCGGCCCTCGGCGGCGGCGCGGCCGACGGCGGCGACCATCGGATAGCCCTGGGCCAGCGCCTTGCCCGCGGCGGTGGCGACCTTCGCCCCGCATTCCTGGGCGACGGCCTCGACCGCCGCCTGGAGCTCGGCCGGGCCGAGATCGCCGGCGGGCGTGTTGACGAGGTCGCGGACGAGCGCGGTCGATTCGGCGACCAGCAGCGTCTCGTCGATGCGCGCGGGCTCGTCGGTGAGGAGGATGCGCGGGCCGCTCGCCTTCTTCTCGCTGCGGTAGCGGTCGAACCGGTACTGGCCGAGCAGCCAGCCGAGCATCGCCGGTCCGGGCCCGCGCCCGGCCACGCGGTAAGTGCCCTCGGGCAGGGTTTCCGCCGCTTTCGCCAGGCACCAGGGGCTCAGCTCCTCGACGTCGGCGACGCCCAGGGCGGCCGACCAGCCGTCGCGCTCGGCGGGCAGGATGGCGAGCTGGTAGCCCTCGCCCTTGAACCCCTGCGCCTCGGCCGCCTGCCGGATGCGCGGCGGCTGCGCCTTGAGCCAGGCTTCGAAGCCCGGCTTGTCGACGAGACGGAGCAGGGTGGCGGGCTGACCCTTGTCGGGCTGGAGGAGAGGCGCGAGATCACTCATGCCGGAAGCCATGGCGCTGCCCGGATCGAAAGTCTAGGCGCAGTCTGGACTGTAGCCGCTGAGATTCGGCCAAGTAGGAGCGAGTTAGCCGAAATAATGGCAAAAGATGTGCCGCCTTTACGAAGAGCAGATAAATCTTTACTATCGTGTTGTCGGAGGGGGTATTTTCCGGCGTTCCCGATTTCATGAAGAGGAGAGCGCTCATGGAAATCGAATTTTTCACATTCAGTTTTCTGGTTGGCTATATCGCGCCGTTAATGCTGGAATGGATATATTTTTGGCCGTGGGGGCCCGAGGGGCCGCCAGGGGATCCCGGGCCATACGTGTTGGAACGGCGAGTCGGCTGGGTTGCCCAGCTTGCCGGCGCGGTGGGCGGCGTCGCCGCCTGGGCGGGGCTTGGCCGCAGCCTGGCACCGGACGGCAACCTGGCGCCGCTTATCGCCGTGGCCGCGGTCGGCGCGCTCGCCGTCAGCTCGACGGTGGTCCGCGTTATCCGTCGTCGGGCTCGGCCGACCTCCTCGACCTGAACGGAAGGGGAGCGGAGGGCCGATCGGGCCGCCGCTTCCCCCGTCTCGCGCCTTCACCGCGTGCGGCTCCCGAGTCGACGTACTCAGGCCAGCCTCGAACCAGGCCCGGTCGACGAGGTGCGGCGAGGTCGCGGGCCGGCGCTGATCGGGCCTCGGCAGGGCTTTCAGGTCGGTCATGAGCGCGCCTTGGCGCAAGCCGTCCGCGCCTGCCACGGATAGACGCGGAGCGCGGTGCGCGCGCTGCTCAGCTTGTGGTGGTCGCGCCGGCATCCGCCGGAACCCCGAACAGGTCATGTTCGTCGGCCTCCTCGACGCGCACGGGCACGATGTCACCCTGGGTGAGGTGGCCGGCGTCGCGGAGGTGGACCTCGCCGTCGATGTCGGGCGCGTCGGCCTTGGAGCGGCCGGTGGCGCCGCCTTCCTCGCCGACCGCGTCGATGATCACCTCGAGCGTGCGGCCGACCTTGGCCTGAAGCTTCGCCGCCGAAATGGCGGCGGTCTTCTCCATGAAGCGGGCGTAGCGCTCTTCCTTGACCGCTTCGGGGACGATGCCGGGAAGGCCGTTGGCCGCCGCGCCCCTGACCGGCTCGAAGCGGAAGGCGCCGACGCGGTCCAGCTGCGCCTCGTCGAGCCACTGGAGCAGATAGTCGAAATCCTCCTCGGTCTCGCCGGGGAAGCCGAGGATGAAGGTCGAGCGGATGGCGATGTCGGGGCAGATTTCCCGCCAACCGCGGATCCGCTCCAGCACCTTCGCCTCGTTGGCCGGCCGCTTCATCGCCTTCAGGATCTTCGGGCTGGCATGCTGGAAGGGGATGTCGAGATAGGGGAGGACCAGCCCCTCGGCCATCAGCGGCACGACCTTGTCGACGTGCGGATAGGGATAGACGTAATGGAGCCGCACCCAGGCGCCGAGCCGGCCGAGCTCGCGGGCGAGGTCGGTCATGTGCGCCCTGACCTCGCCGGGCTCGCCGGGGGCGCCGGCTCGCCTCCACGGCCACGAGGCGTGCCTGAGGTCGACGCCGTAGGCCGAGGTGTCCTGGCTGATCACCAGCAGCTCCCTGGTCCCCGCGGCGACCAGTTTCTCGGCCTCCCGCAGGATCGCGTCGGGGCGGCGGCTGACCAGGTCGCCGCGCAGCGAGGGGATGATGCAGAAGGCGCAGCGATGGTTGCAGCCCTCGGAAATCTTCAGATAGGAATAATGGCGCGGCGTGAGCTTGAGGCCCGCGTCCGGCACCAGGTTCAAATAGGCCGAGGGCGGGATCGGGGCGGCGACGTGGACCGCGCCGACGACGTCCTCATATTGCGCCGCGCCGGTGATCGCGAGCACCTCGGGGAAGCGGGCGCGGATCATCTCCGCTTCCTTGCCCATGCAGCCGGTGACGATGACCCGGCCGTTCTCGGCGATCGCCTCGCCGATCGCGGAGAGGCTCTCCTCCTTGGCCGAATCGAGGAAGCCGCAGGTGTTGACCAGCACCACGTCGGCGCCGGCATAATCGGGCGACATGGCATAGCCGTCGGCGCGCAGCTTGGTGAGGATGCGCTCGGAATCGACCAGCGCCTTCGGGCAGCCGAGCGAAACCATGCCGACCTTGGGCGGGGAGGGGAGTTCGAGAAGCATGGGAGCGGGCGACATAGTGCAGAAGCGCCGATTTTTCCAGCCGTGAAGAAATATCGGGACAGGCGGACGCGCCGCCGGGCCGATACCGGCGCGGCGGAAGGTCACGAAATGCCCAGGGTAAGCGGCCTTTTTCGTGACCTTCCGACGGAAACGACAGCGATTCCATAAACTTGACCATTGAATCGCAAGGCGCGAGACGGGGTGCGGCCGGCCCATCGTCAAAGCCTGCGGATCCGGGGCGGCGTCGTCGCGCGGGGCGCGCGGGCTTTTTCGGCGAGGCGGTGGCCGGCCGCCTGCCACAGATCTTCATTCTCCCGGGCGATCGCGGCGCGCCGCGCGTCCTCCGCTTTCAGCTCTTGCCGCCGGGCGGCGTCCGCGGCCCGCTCGGCGCGCGGCCCCGGTCCGGCGCGGCGGGCCTCGGCAAGATGGCGGTCGCGGCCGGAAAGGACGGCGATGGCGAGCTTGTCGAAGGTGCGAAACTCCAGCCGCACGATCCGCCCGCGCCGCACCACCGGCACCCAGGCGCCGTGCATCGCCCGGTCGATGACGCAGTCGCGGGTCGCGTCCCTGCCCATCTCGGCGGCGAGATCCCAGGCCTCGGCGAAGCTCCCGGCGCCGGGCCTGTCGAGCAGGCGATAGGCGCCGCGCACCGCCTTGCCGACCTGGCGCGCCGCTGCCGAGACGCTGCCGCAGCGGGCGAGAGCGGCGATGAAGGCGCGCTGCCGCTCCGGCGTCCAGCCGTCGCGCCGGGCCCGCAGCGGGACGGGCGTGAAATCGACAGGGTCCGAATCGTCCATCCCCAGTCTATGACCGATTCGGGTGCCTGTAGGAAAATGTTTTCTTTTTGTTCCGCATGAATCGTTTGCGGACGGAGGCAATCGGGCAATTGGCGAACGGTCATATTTTCCCGAAAAGGGGAACGATATCAAACCAGGCCCGCCACCAATCCGCGCTCCAGTGCCTCCTCGGCACGCAGATACCAGTTGAACCGGGAGTGATGGACGATTTCGTCGAAGGCGATGTCGCTTCCCTGGATGAGCTGCTTGAAGCCTTCCTCTTCGAGCTCGATCCCGAGCTCGACCTGACTGGTGAGCGACCGCAGGTGCGCCAGGGTCCCGCGCACAGCCCCCGAAAGCTCGACCGTCCGCTCGAGCCGCCGGCCATGAATGAGCAAGATGGCGTCGCGCGTGAGATAGCGGTCTTCCTGCGGAAACGCGGCCATGAAGCTGACCCCGGCGGAATGAACCTGGCTGACGCCGAGAAAGAGAAACCGCGCATTCAGCCGCTCCCGCGCCTGTAGAATCGCCTGGGAAAGGCGACGAGCAAGATCGGCATCGCCGCCCGGGGTCGTCACCTCGACCGCTATCTCGGGCTCGTCGTCCCGCAATTCGTCCATTTGCCGCAAGAAATCGCGAACGAGCGGATAATCCACGACGCCGACTAGGCGGACGCGCGGCCGGAGCAACGCGCGCGGCAGATCGGAAGATCGAGCGGTATCGGCAACCATGGAGGCACCCGACACACCCGACGATCCTGCCCCGGGATAGTTCCGGCGCTACTCTTTCCCGATCGGCTGGGGGGAATGGGGACACGTACTTTTTCGCGAAAAAGTACATGTCCCCTCCAGGGTCCCCTCCAGGGACCTTCGCTTGCGCGTCGGCGTGCACAGGACGATAGTGGCGGCGGCATAAGATCGAAGCGGAGGGGACTTGCGAGCGCAGGGAATTCGCCATCCGGCGCGGCTGGTTCCGATCGCCTTTCTCGTCGTCATCGCGATCGGGACGGCGCTGCTGATGCTGCCGATGGCGCGGGCCGGGCCCGGCGGCGCGCCTTTCCTCACCGCCTTGTTCCACGCCACCTCGGCGGTGTGCGTGACCGGTCTGTTCACCGTCGACACGCCGACCTACTGGTCGTCCTTCGGCCTCGTCGTGATCCTGGTCCTGTTCCAGGTCGGGGGGTTCGGGATCATGAGCGGCGCCACGCTGCTCGGCCTGCTCGCCGGCCGGCGGTTGCAGCTCAGCGCGCGGCTCGTCGCGCGGGAGGAGCGGGGCACGCTCGACATGAGCGATGTGCTCGACGTGCTCCGGCTGATCCTGATCGTCACGGTCGCCGTCGAGCTGTTCGCCACCACCTGGCTCACCCTTGTCCTCCACTTCGGCCATGGCGAGCCGTGGGAATCATCGCTGTGGAGCGGCCTGTTCCATGGCGTGTCGGCGTTCACCAATGCCGGCTTCTCGACCTATTCGGACAGCCTGGTCGGCTTCCGGTCGGATTTCCTGTTCCTGTTTCCGGTCATGGTCGGGGTGTTCGCCGGGGCGCTCGGCTTTCCGGTCCTCTACGAGCTGCGCCGCGCGCCGCTGAAGGCCTCGGCCTGGTCGCTGCACAGCAAGGTGACGTTGGTTGGTACGGCGATCCTGCTGGCGGCGGGCTTCGTCGCCATACTCGCCGCGGAATGGAGCAATCCGGAGACGCTCGGCCCGATGGGCATCGGCGACAAGCTGCTCAACGCCGCGTTCCACTCGGTCACCCCCCGATCGGCGGGTTTCAACACGCTCGACACCGGGGCCCTGCGCACGGAGACGCTCGCCATCAACTATGTGCTGATGTTCATCGGCGGCGGCAGCGCCGGCACCGCGGGCGGCATCAAGGTGACGACCTTCTTCCTGCTCGGCCTCGTCGTCTGGTCCGAGATACGCGGGGAGCGCGACGTCGCCATCTTCCGCCGCCGGGTCGGCACGCGGGTCGAGCGGCAGGCGCTGACCATCGTGCTGCTCGCCATCGGGCTGGTCGGGGTGGCGACGCTCATCGTCCTCAGCCTCACCGATTTCCCGTTCAGCGACGTGCTGTTCGAGACCATCTCCGCCTTCGCCACGGTCGGCTTGTCGACCGGCATCACGGCGAGCCTGCCGCCGAGCGCGCAGATGGTTATAATCGTCCTGATGTTCGTCGGCCGGGTGGGCACCATCACCGTCGCCACCGCGCTCGCGCTGAGCGGCGGACACCGGTCCTACCGCTATCCAGAGGAGCGCCCGATCGTTGGCTAGACCCACCACCCGCAGCAGCACCGTGCTCGTCATCGGCCTCGGCCGCTTCGGCAGCGCCGTCGCCAACTCGCTGACCCGCATGGGCCACGAAGTGCTCGGCATCGACGCCAATCCCGCCCTCGTCCAGCGCATGTCGGATCGGCTCACGCACGTCGTCCAGGCCGATACGACGGACGTCGACGTGCTGAAGCAGCTCGGCGTCGGCGATTTCGAGCGGGCGGTGGTCGGCATCGGCAGCGACATCGAGGCGAGCGTGCTGACCGTGCTGGCGCTGGCCGAGCTCGGCGTTCCGGTAATCTGGGCGAAGGCGACCAACGAGCGGCACGGACGAATCCTGGAAAGCACCGGCGCCCGCCACGTCGTCTATCCGGAAGCCCGGATGGGCGAGCGGGTCGCGCACATGGTGACCGGCAAGATGATCGATTATATCGAGTTCGACGACAATTACGCGATCGTGAAGACGCGGGCGCCGGCGCAGATGGTCGGCCAGACGCTCGCCGGCTTCGGCGTGCGCAGCAAGTTCGGGGTGACGATCGTCGGCATCAAGCGGCCGAAAGAGGATTTCACCTATGCCCGGCCTGAAACCCTGGTCGAGGAGGGCGACCTGCTGATCGTTTCGGGCCGCACGGACCTGGTCGAAACCTTCTCGGCGATCACCTGAAGGGGACAGTTACTTTCACGCGCCGATGAGCCGAGGGGACAGTCACTTTCACCCGCCGAAGCGCGAAGTCCCGAACCGCCGCGCGTGAAAGTGACTGTCCCTTTCAGGTGCCCCGCGCGTGAAAGTGACTGTCCCCCCGCTCAGGTCGGGCCGAGCTCGGCCTCGGTCTTCGCGGTCGGCAATATCTCGACGATGCAGTCGCCCGGGCGCAGCGATTGCGCCTCGCGCTCCCAGAAGCCGTAGGGCCTGCCCTCGCGGTAGACGCGGACGCCGAGGCCCCTGGCGATGGCGGACAGCGGCTTGCCGCATTCCTCGGGCGTGACCTCGCGCTCGTGGAGCCGGACCCGGCCGCTCGAGGAGGCGAGGTCGGCGATATAATCGGCGATATGGGCGCCATGGGTCGAGCCGGCGAGAAGCAGGCCGGCGAAGCTCACCGGGTTGATCACGGTGGTGGCGCCGGCCTGGCGGGCGGGAAGCTCGTTATCCTCGTTGCGCACCGCGATGCTGATGGTGAGGTCCGGGGCGAGGTGGCGCGCGGTCAAGGTGATCAGGATCGAGGAGTCGTCGCTGCCGGCCGAGACGATCATCGCCCGCGCCCGGTCGACATGGACCGCCATCAGCGTCTTGTCGCGGGTGGCGTCGGCGGCGAGCACCGCGCAGCCGAGGGATTCGGCGCGTTCGAGCGCATCGGACTCGCAGTCGATGACGACGAGGCGCGACGCCGCGGTGCCGCGCGCGATCAGCTCGTCGACCGCTTCCGAGCCGCTCGCCCCGAAGCCGGCGACGATGATGTGGTTGCTCAAGGTTTTCTGAAGCCTAGCCATGCGCCATTTGTCCCATGTCCGGCGAAATACGAACGTATAGGCCGTGCCGATGAAGATCAGGACGAAGAAGATGCGGATCGGCGTCACCACCAGCGCGTCGAACATCCTGGTGTGGTCGGCGACCGGCACGACGTCGCCATAGCCCGTCGTGGTGATGCTGATCATGGTGAAATAGACGACGTCGACGAAGCTGACATGATCGTCGAGATTGTCGCGGAGGCCGTCGCGCTCGAACCAGTGGACGGCGATGGCGAAGGCGAGGAGGCCGAGCACCATCGCCACGCGCCAGCCGATCTGCACCCAGATCGGCAGCGGGCTCTTGCGCCGCAGCGTGACCTGGTCGGGCCCGCGCGGCGGTATCTGCAGGCGCGGCAGCGAGCGCATCAGCGAAGCAGCCCCGGATCACAGGCGTGCGGCCGCGAGCCGTAATGCCGGAAATAATCGACCACGCGGTCGCCCAGATAGTCGTAGGGCTCGTCCTCCAGCCAAAGCGCGTCGTCGGTTCTCAGCCCCGCCAGAATGGCGCGCGTCCCCGCGATCGCCTCCGGCGGATAGACCGCCTCATCGAGAAGATGCCGGTGAAGATAGGCGAGCAGGATCTCGAAGCCGTCGTCCCAGTTGCAATTGCCGTTGCGGAGCGCCTCGTCCCTCAGCTTTTCCACCGCCCGCAGCAGCTCGCCCTGCACCGTCTCCGCCTGTCCGCTCGGCGGAACGAACTCCCGCCAGATCGCCGTGGCTTCGTCGAGATAGGTCATCGGCGCGCTCCCAGGGGAACAACGAAACGGTTCAATAGAGGCTCGTCAACCTTTCGAGCGAAGCCTCATGGGTGAGATCGAGGTGGAGCGGGGTCACCGCGACATAGCCGTCGGCGATCGCTTCGAGGTCGGTGGCGTGGCCGGGCGTGTGGATCATCGGCCCGAGGCCGAACCAGTAATAATCATAGCCGCGGGTGTCGGTGCGCCGGTCGATCTTGAGGCGGCCATAATCGCGCAGGCCCTGGCGGACGACGCGGACGCCCTTCACCTCATCGGGCGGCAGCGCGGGGAAGTTGACGTTGACCAAAGTGCGCGGCGCCATCGGCGTGGCGATGAGCGGGCGCAGCACCTGCTCCGCCCAGGCCTCGGCGGCGGCGAACGGGACGGTGTCGCCCATGCCTTCGCGCGCATAGCTCTGGCTGACCGCGATCGACGGGATGCCGGCGAGCGCGCCCTCCATCGCCGCCGAGACGGTGCCCGAATAGGTGACGTCCTCGCCGAGATTGGCGCCGCGGTTGACGCCCGAGAGGATGAGGTCGGGCTGCGCATCCTTCATGATATGGGCGAGGCCCATCATCACCGCGTCGGTCGGCGTGCCGGTGACGCAGAAGCGGCGATCGCCGAGCTTGCGCAGGCGAACCGGGACGGTCAGCGTCAGCGAATGGCCGGCGCCCGATTGCTCCTCGGTCGGGGCGACGATCCAGATGTCGTCGGAGAATGTCCGCGCGATCTTTTCCAGCACCCTGAGGCCGGTGGCGTTCACGCCGTCGTCGTTGGTGAGGAGGATGCGCATCGCGTGCCGCTATGCCGATGCGCGCGGCGCGCGGCAACCTTCGCGACGGCTGTCGCGTTGGTCGGCCGGATCATCAAGGAGCGCGCGATGCAGGTCCCCCACAACAGCTTCGTCCTTGTCGCCGACGGCAAGAAGTCGCTTTTCTTCCGCAACCAGGGCGACGGCGATTTCCCCAACCTCATCGTCGAGCGCAAGGACGGCCATGCCGACCCCAAGGACCGGGAGATCAAGAGCGACGCGCCGGGCCGCGCCTTCGCCAGCGCCGGCGGCGGCCGCTCGGCCTATGAGGAGACCGACTTCCACCAGCAGGGGGAGGACCGCTTCGCCGCCGATACGGCCGAGATGCTGAAGGCGCGGGCGCTGCGGAACGAGTATGACGCGCTGGTCGTGGTGGCGCCGCCGAGGACGCTGGGCGAACTGAGGAAGCATTACCACAAGGAGGTCGAGAAAAGGCTGGTCGGGGAGGTGCCCAAGGACCTCGTCAACCTGCCGGTGCCGGAGATCGAGAAGATCCTGCAGGCGCAATGAAGTCCTCCCCTGGAAATCGAGGGGAGGAATGAAGGAATAAAAAAGACCCCGCCCGGAAGGTTCCGGGCGGGGCACTCACATGGGACTGGTCAGGCGCGCCTGCCGAGGCGCTTGCGGGCGACCAGGGTCGCCGCGGCGGCGCCGAACAGCAGGATCATCGGCGGCGCCGGCACCGGCGTGCCGCCGCTCGAGCTGGACGAGGACCCGCCCGACGAGCTGCCCGAGCTCGACGCGCTGGTCGAGCTGGACGAGCTGCTGCTGGTCGACGAGGAGCCCGACGACGAGCCGCTGGTGCTGCCCGAGGAGCCGAAGCTGCTCGATCCGCCGGTCGCGCCCGAGCTGGTCGAGGTCGACGCGCCGGAGCTGGTCGACGACGTGCTGGTCGACGCGCCGGAGCTGGTCGAGCTGGTCGAGGTCGAGGCGCCGTTCGAGCTGGAGCTCGAACTGCCATGGCTCGACGACCCCTGACTCGACGACCCGTGGCTCGACGACCCGTGGCTCGACGACCCGTGGCTGGACGAACCGTGGCTGGACGAACCGTGGCTCGAGCTGCCGTGGCTCGAGGAGCCGTGGCTCGACGATCCGCCGCTGGAGGAGCCGTTCTGATTCTGGTTCTGATTCTCGTTCTGATTCTGATTCTGGTTTTGATTCTGGTTCTGATTCTGGTTTTGGTTCTGATTCTGGTTCTGGCTGTTGCTGTTGTTGTTCTGGACCGTGACCACGGCGGCGCCGCCGCTGGCGCTGCTGAAGCTGCCGCTGAAGAAGCCGCCGCCGAAGCCGAAGCCGCTGCCGCCCGAGCCGCCGACGACGACCAGGCCGCTGCTGCCGCTGCTGCTGGCGACCGCGACCGGGGGCGGGGGAGGCGGCGCGAACATCGGCGGGACGATGGTGCGGGTGGTGACCGTCTGGGCGGGGGTGACCGCGCAGGCGGTGCGCCGCACCGTGCGCCGGACAACGCGCCGGTGGGTGGCGCGGCGGACGTGGGCGGTCCGCGCCTTCGCCTGCTTGACGATCGCCGGCCGGGCCGGCGGATTTTCCGCAACATGGACGGCGCCGCCGCCGATGATCGCGCCGCCGCAGGTGCAGGCGCAGAGTTTCGCCAAAGCCATTCTTACCGACATAACAGCATCCCCGTTCCTGGCCGTTCAGCGGATGGGGAAAGGCCTGGACCGATTTCCATCCGCTGCCGTGGCCGTAATGAGCAGATGCAAACGATCTCTTTAGACGCAAGGGCGTTAACCATCTTGTGCCCGAAAAACGGCCGGATTCGGGGCTGTTAGGGACCTTTCGTCCCATTGTTGAACAGCTTCGTCCGGAGGGTGAACGCGCCGCCCCGCCGCATTTTCGGGAAACGGAGTTAACAGGCGCGCCGATTCGCCTGGAACGAGGCCGATTCGCCCGATTCGCGATGCGCCTTGCGCCGCTCCGCCGCCGGCGCGCCTGTGTAAAAATGTCACGGCGGAAAGGCGAAATCGCCCGCCTTTTTCCGCAGCTTCAGAGTGACTTGTGCTGGGTTCGCGCCATGGCTATAGGCCCGCTTGGGGTGGGAGGTTTAGATTCGGGGCATAAATGGGCCCTCACCCCCAGGATCCCCGGTGTGCCGGGAGACGAGGAGTGGAGGGGTAATGGCTACGCTTCATAGTGACGCTTTGAATCCGCATTTCGCCGGCAGCTACCGTCCCAGCGCCAACGAAGAATTCATGAACCCGGGGCAGCTCGCTTATTTCCGCCTGAAGCTGCTCGCCTGGAAGGACGGAATCGTCAAGGAATCGCGCGAGACGATGACCCAGCTCGCCAACGGCCCGATGCAGGAGGCCGATCTGACCGACCGGGCATCGAGCGAGACCGACTGGGGGATCCACCTGCGCACCCGCGACCGCCAGCGCAAGCTCATCTCCAAGATCGACGCCGCGCTGAGGCGGATCGACACCGGCGATTACGGCTTTTGCGAAGTGACCGGCGAGCCGATCTCGCTGGCCCGGCTGGAAGCGCGGCCGATCGCGACGATGACGGTCGAGGCGCAGGAGCGCCACGAGCGCAACGAGCGGATCTCCCGCGACGACTGAGGCAAAAACGCCGCCCCCAGGCCGGGGCGGCGTTTCAGCCTGCGGATCGAGTCGAGTCGCGGCCTAGTGCGGCGCGTCGCCGTTCAATCCGCTCATTTCCTCCTTGATCTTGAGCTTCTCTTTCTTGAGCCGGGCGAGGGTCGCCATGTCGGGCAGGGGCCGCTGGCTTTCCTCGACGATCCTGGCTTCGAGGCCGGCATGCTTGGCCTGAAGGGCCGAAACGTGCGCCTGGTGCATTCGCATCTCCTCTCGTTTCCGATGGCCGCATCTAATCACGCGGCGGCCGGCTTGTCTCCCCCGGGGACGGCGGTCCAACGGATATGTACGACGGTCCGTCGAAGGTTTATCAAGGGCGCCACGAACCGGAGGAGGAGCGAGGGGTGCTTATGGAAGGCCACAACTCAGCCGCTCAGGATCCGGGGTCGCGACTCGCGGCCCTGCGCACCGAGCATCGGGATCTCGACAGCGCGATCGACGCGCTCAGGAGCATGGCGGGACGCGACCAGCTCCAGCTCGCCCGCCTCAAGAAACGAAAGCTGAGGCTGAAGGACGAGATCGCCGTGCTCGAGGATCAGGCGGTCCCCGACATCATCGCCTGACCGGTCGCGGCAGGCCCGGATCGGGACAGCCTTTACCTTCTTTTGTCATTTGCGCCCCGGCCGCGCTGTGGCACCTAGGCAATATGGCGGACCATGACGGAGGCGGGCAGCTGACGCCCAAGCTGGTCGACGCGCTCTACGTCGAGGCGATGGTGCTCGCCGACGAGGCGCGCTCCTATTTCGACACGGCCGGCCGCGACGACCGGCTGGCGCTCGACCCGATCGACCGGGTCGGCTTCTCCTGCGAGTCGCTGAAGGTGACCACCCGGCTGATGCACGTCATCGCCTGGCTGCTGACCCAGCGCGCGGTCGCCGCGGGCGAGCTGAGCCGGACCCAGGCCGGCGCGGCCGAGCGGCGGCTGGGCGACGCGCCGGCGACCGACGCCGACCTCTTCCCGCGCCTGCCCGAGGCGGCGGCGGAGCTGGTCCGGTCGACCGAGGAATTGTACGAGCGGGTGAGCCGCCTCGACGGCGGGAATTTCGCGGAAGGGGCGGCCGGCAGCCCGGCGCGGAGCCTGCTCAACCGGCTGCAGCGCTCGCTTTGATCCGACGTCATCCCGGCAAAGGCCGGGATCCGGGGACCGGCGGACGCGGCCCTTCCCAACGAGGCCCCGGCCTTGGGTCCCATCAAAGTAGTACTTTGATGGGGTCCCTTCGCCGGGGTGACGGAAGTGGCCCGGCGTTCTAAGCTATGACCGTGCAGCCCTTCGAATTCACCTGCGGCCCGAAGCTGATCGCCGGACCCGGCGCGGCGGGGCGGCTGGCCGGCCTGCTCCCGGCCGGGCGCTGCCTGTTCGTCACCGACGCCAACGTGCGCGCGCTCGGCCTTGCCGACGGCGCGCTCAAGTCGCTGGCGGCGGCGGGGCTGGAGGTCGCAATCTTCGACGCCGTCGAACAGGATCCGTCGCTCGACACGCTGGTTGCGGCGGTGGCGGCGGGGGAGGGGGCGACCGCGGTGGTCGGCTTCGGCGGCGGCAGCCCGATGGACGTCGCCAAGCTCGCCGCCTATCTGCTCGGCAGCGGCGACGCTGCTCGACGGCATCTGGGGCGTCGGCAAGGCGACCGGGCCGCGGCTCCCGCTCGCGCTCGTCCCGACCACCGCCGGCACCGGCTCGGAAGCGACCGCGGTGTCGGTGATCACCGTCGGCGGGGGCGTCAAGAAGGCGGTCAACAGCGCCGCCGCTCAATGCCGACTGGGCGGTGCTCGACCCGGAGCTGACCGTCGGCCTGCCCCGGCACGTCACCGCCGCCACCGGCATCGACGCGATGGTTCATGCGATCGAGGCCTATACGTCGGCCCACCGCAAGAACCCGCTGTCGGACATGCTGGCGCGCGAGGCGCTGCGCCTGCTGTCCGAAAATCTGCTGCGCGCCTGCGACCATCCGGACGACCGCGACGCCCGCGCCAGGATGCTGCTCGGCGCCCACCTTGCCGGCATCGCGTTCAACAATGCGCCCGTGGCCGGGGTCCATGCGCTCGCTTATCCGCTCGGCGGCCATTTCCATGTCCCCCACGGCCTGTCCAACGCGCTGGTGCTGACCCAGGTGCTCGGCCACAACATGCCCGCGGCGATGGGCCATTATGCCGAGCTCGGATGCGTGCTCGAGCCGGCGCTGGCGCGCCTCGGCACGCAGGCGCAGGCGCAGGCCTTCGTCGAGCGGCTCGCCGAGCTGTCGCGGCGGACCGGCCTGCCGCAGCGCCTGTCCGAGGTCGGCATCGGGCCCGAGCATCTCGACATGCTCGCCTTCGAGGCGATGAAGCAGGAGCGGCTGCTGGTCAACAATCCCTGCCCGATCAGCGAGGCCGACGCGCGGCGGCTCTACGAGGCGGCGCCTGTGAGCCGCGCGCCGATGAAGGGGAGGGCGGCCTATCCGGTCTGGCGCGACATCCCGACGCGCTGGGCCGACAACGACGCCTACGGCCACGTCAACAACATTGTCCATTACGCCTGGTTCGACACCGCGGTGAACGGCTGGCTGATCGAGGCCGGGCTGCTCGACATCGGGAAAGGCGACCCGATCGGCCTCGTCGTCGAGACCGGCTGCCGCTACGCCGCGCCGCTGACCTATCCCGAGCCGGTCGAGATCGGCCTGGGGGTGGAGCGTCTGGGCGGCTCCAGCGTCACTTACCGGATCGGCGTGTTCGCCAAGGGCAGCGACGAGCCGGCGGCGGAAGGGCATTTCACCCACGTCTATGTCGGCCGCGAAAGCCGGCGGCCGGCCGAGCTGCCGGCAGCGTGGCGGGAGAAGCTGGAGGCGATTGCCTTGAAAGAATGATAGCATAATGCTATCATAGCTGCATGGCCCAAGCCCTTATCCGAAAGCTCAAGGATGAAACCTTGGCGGATTACCGTTCTGCGGCGGCGGCCCGGGGTCGTTCGCTCGAGGCCGAATTGCGCGACCTGATCGAAAGCAACCGTCCCCTCCGGAAAAAGGACAGTGCCGCGCTCCTCGCTCTCTCCGAGCGGTTGCGGGCCAACACGCCCGCCGGCGCGGCGCGCGTCGACAGCACCGAATATATACGCTGGGCGCGCGACACGGATGCCGGCCGCTATTTGGGCGGCGCCCCTGACGATGCTGGTCGTTGACGCAAGCGTCGCGCTTAAATTCGTCACGCAAGAGCCGGGCAGTGACGCGGCCGGAGCGCTGCTTGCCAGTCCCGATCCGCTGATCGCCCCGGATTGGGTGCTGGCCGAATGCGCAAGCGCCCTTGCGAAAAAAGTTCTCACGAGCCGCCTTCCACAGGCACAGGCTGAAGCGAGCTTTGCCGCTTTGCCGGAGTTCTTTTCGCGGTTGCACTCGACTGTCGAGCTGCTCGGTTCGTCGCTCGACCTGTCATTTCGGCTCGGCCATGCCGTTTACGATTGCCTTTATCTCGCTTTGGCATTGCGCGAGGAGGCGATGCTGATCACGGCGGACATGACATTCGGAAAGGCGGCCCGGCGAGGAGGCTTTGCCTCGCAAATCCGCCTGCTCGGCGAGAAGGAACAGAACGAATGACGGAGACGATGACCGGCGGCTGCGCGTGCGGGAAGGTCCGCTACACCGCCAGGATCGAGAATGACGAGGCCTATCTGTGCCATTGCCGGATGTGCCAGCGGGCGACCGGCAGCGTCTCGATCGCGTTCAAGAACATGAAGAAGGCGAACGTGAGCTGGGAGAGCGGGCCCGACTGGTACGCAAGCTCGCCGATCGCGCGGCGGCCTTATTGCGCTTCGTGCGGGACCTCATTGGGCTTCGAATTCCCGGACAGCGAGAATATGGACCTCACCATCGGCTCGTTCGACGATCCGGCGCGTTTCAGGCCCAAGCATCATTTCGGAGTCGAGAGCCTGCACCGCGCCTGGATCAACACCGAGGGCCTGCCCGAATATCGGACCGATGAGTACAGGCCGCTGGTCGAGCGCTGGATCGAGGCCACCGGCAAGCTCCCCGATTAATGAGCGGGATGGCAAGGCCACGCAGATTTACGTTCACCGCCGCGGACGGCGCCGGGCTGGCCTGGCACGAGCTCGGCGAAGGGCGGCCGGTGGTGCTGCTCCACGGCCTCTTCTCCGACGCCGACACCAACTGGATCAGGTTCGGCCATGCCGCCGAGATCGCGTCGCGCGGGCACCGGGTGATCATGCCGGACCTGCGCGCCCACGGGACCAGCGCCAGGCCGCACGACGCCGCTTCCTATCCGCCGGACGTGCTCGCCGACGACGGGCTCGCCTTGATCGGGCATCTCGGCCTCACCGACTATGATCTCGGCGGCTATTCGCTGGGCGCGCGGACGGCGGTGCGGATGGTGGCGAAGGGGGCGCGGCCGAAGCGGCTGGTCATCAGCGGCATGGGGCTGGACGGCCTGCATCGGCACCGGCCGGCGCGGGGCGCATTTCAAGGCGATCCTGAAGGGGCTCGGCACGCACGCGCGCGGCTCGCCGGAATGGATGGCCGAGGCGTTCCTGAAGACCACCGGCGGCGACCCCGAGGCGCTGCTGCCTTTGCTCGACAGCTTCGTCGACACCAGCGAAGAAGATGCTGCGCAGCATTTCCATGCCGACGCTCGTCCTGTCCGGCGCCGACGACCATGACAACGGCTCGGGCGAAGCGCTTGCCGCGCCTGCTGCCGCGGGGCGAGTTCGTCGAAGTGCCGGGAAATCACATGAGCGCCGTCACCAGACCGGAACTCGGGCGGGCGCTCGCGGATTTTCTCGACCGTTGACCCTCCGAAACGGCGGGTTCATTAGCGGCCCACCAAACGACCCAGTGAGGATGTCCCCATGAAAAGCAGCGTTTCCCTCATCGCCATCGCCCTGTCCGCCTGCCTTGCCGCGGGCTGCACGACCGCCGCCGCGACCGAGCAGGGAGAAGCGCCGACGCCCGCCGCCGCCGAGGCGCAGGCCGCAGGGCCGGCCGCGACCGCGGCCGAGGCCGACGCCTTCATCGCCCGGGCCGAGCGCGAGCTGGGCGAGTTCGCGGTGATCAACGCCCGCGCCCAATGGGTCAATTCCACCTACATCACCCAGGACACCGATGCGCTCGCCGCCCATTTCGGCACGATCGGCACCGAGATGCAGGTGCGGCTCGCCAACGAGGCGGCGCGCTATGCCGACGTGCCCGGCCTCAGCTCCGACACCCGGCGCAAGCTCGACATATTGCGCAGCAGCCTGACCCTGCCGGCGCCGACCACCCCGGGCGCGGCGGCGGAGCTCAACCGCATCTCGACCGACCTCCAGTCGCAATATGGCCGCGGCCGCGGCACGATGAACGGCGAGACGCTGACCGGCAACGAGATCGAGGCGCGGATGGGCACCGTCCGCAACCCCGCCCAGCTCCAGGAGATGTGGACGAGCTGGAACAACAATGTCGGCTCGCCGATGCGGGCGCCCTATGTGCGCATGAACCAGATCGCCAATGAAGGCGCCCGCGAGCTCGGCTTCGCCGACACCGGGGCGATGTGGCGGTCCAATTACGACATGAGCCCGGACGAGTTCGCCGCCCTGACCGAGCGGCTGTGGAACGAGGTCCGCCCGCTCTACGAGGAGATCCACTGCTTCGCCCGCGCCGGCCTCAACCGCACCTATGGCGACCGCGTCCAGCCCGCCACCGGGCCGATCCGCGCCGACCTGCTCGGCAATTTGTGGGCGCAGGAATGGGGCAATATCTACGACGTGGTCGCGCCGCGCACGCGCGGGGCCGCGCCCTACGACCTGACGCAATTGCTCGAGCGCGCCAATTACACGCCGGAGCGGATCGTCCGCCAGGGCGAGGGCTTCTTCAGCTCGCTGGGCTTCGCGCCGCTGCCGGCGAGCTTCTGGGAGCGGTCGATGATCACCCAGCCGAGGGACCGCGAGGTGATCTGCCACGCCTCGGCCTGGGACGTCGACAATGTCGAGGATCTGCGCATCAAGATGTGCACCCGCGTCAATGCCGACGACTTCATCACCGTCCACCACGAGCTCGGCCACAATTATTACCAGCGCGCCTATAACCGGCTGCCCTTTCTCTACCTCAACAGCGCCAATGACGGCTTCCACGAGGCGATCGGCGACATGATCGCGCTCTCGGTGACGCCCGAATATCTGGTCCAGATCGGGCTGCTCAGGGAGAACCAGCTGCCGAGCGAGGAACAGGACCGGGCGCTGCTGCTCCGCCAGGCGCTCGACAAGATCGCCTTCCTGCCGTTCGGCCTGCTCGTCGACCGCTACCGCTGGGGCATCTTCTCGGGCCAGATCCAGCCCGGCGAGCTCCAGTCGGCGTGGGACCGGATGCGGCTGCAATATCAGGGCATCGTCCCGCCGACCGCGCGCACGGAAACCAATTTCGACGCCGGCGCCAAATATCACGTGCCGGCCAGCGTGCCCTATACCCGCTACTTCCTCGCCCGCATCCTCCAGTTCCAGTTCTACAAGGCGGCGTGCGACATTTCCGGCTGGCGGGGGCCGCTCCACCGCTGCTCCTTCTACGGCAATCGCGAGGTCGGGCGGCGCCTGAACGAGATGCTGGCGATGGGCGCGTCGCGGCCCTGGCCGGACGCGCTCGAGGCCTTTACCGGCAGCCGCGAGATATCGGCCGAGCCGATGGTCGAATATTTCCGGCCGCTGCTCGGCTGGCTCCGCGAGCAGAATCAGGGACGGCGGTGCGGCTGGCAGTCCTAGGCGCGACCGCGGCCCTGGCCTGGGCGGCGGCCGCCGCCGCCCAGGCGCCGCCGCGCTGGAACCCGGCGGCGCCGGAGAACCGCCAGGTCGTGCCGGCCTTCAGCTATGCGACGGTGGAGAGCGTGCTCGCCGCGATCGGTGCGCGGTTCGAGCGGCGCGGGACGGCGGAGCGGCCGGCGCTCGGCGTGACCTTCGCCAACAGCCGCCGCGCGGCGATCCTGTTCGGCAGCTGCGAGCGGCAGGGCGCGGCGTGCAAGGCGATCAGCATCCAATCGGTGTGGAGCCGCCCCGCCGGCGTGACCGCCGAGCGCATGGCGACCACCATTCAGGGCTTCAACCGGCGCTACGCCTTTTCGCGCGCCTTCCTGACCGCCGACGGCAGGCCGGCGCTGCAGCGCTATTTGACGGCGGATTACGGCTTCATCCGCGGCAATCTGGCGGTCAATCTGCTCGTCTTCGCCAACCAGGCCGAGCGGTTCGCGGTCGAAGTGGTGCGGGCGCCGGCGGCGCGCTAGTGGGAGCGCCTGCGCGCCTCGGCGGCCTCGCCATGGGCGAGCTCGCGGGCGGTCGCGGCGGTCTTCATCACGGTGTTGAGCGGCTTGCCGCCGGCTTCCGCGTTGCGGCGGGCGATCGCCCGCGCGCTGGTGTCGCGCCGCGAATCCTTGTTTGCGGTGCCGAGCATGAACACTCTCCTCAACGCACTGAATCGGAACAACTCAATGCGCCAAAGAGGGTGTATGTTTCGTGAATCGGGCCGGACGGCCGGGAAGCGGGGCAGGCGGCCGCCTAGAGCTGGCCGAGCATGAACTCGGCGCTGGAGACGCTGAACGCCCCCGGCTCCTCGACGTTCAGCGCCTTGACGACGCCGTCCTCGACGATCGCCGACCAGCGCTGGCTGCGCTTGCCCATGCCGAACTTGGAGAAATCCGCGGCGAGGCCGAGCGCCTCGGCGAAATCGCCATTGCCGTCGGCGAGCATGGTCACCTTGCGCTCGGCGCCCGCCTGCGCGCCCCAGGCCTGCATGACGAAGGCGTCGTTGACCGCGACGCAGGCGATCGCGTCGACGCCCTTGTCCAAAAGCTCGCGGGCCTTCTCGATATAGCCGGGCAAATGACGGGCCGAGCAGGTCGGCGTGAACGCGCCCGGGACCGCGAACAGGGCGATCTTGCGGCCGGCGAAATAATCGTCGGTCTGGATCGGCTGCGGCCCGTCCGCGGTCACCTGGGTAAGGGTCATGTTGGGAATGCGGTCGCCGACCTTGATCGTCATGTCACTCTCCTTGGAATCGCGTCGGCCCGGCCCTTAGCAATTGTCGCCGCCGCCGCCAAACGACTATAGCGGATGGATGGACGCGCCCCGCTTCCTTTCCGGCCAGTTCCTGCTCGCCATGCCGGGCATCGGCGATCCGCGCTTCGAGAAGGCGGTGATCGCGATGTGCGTCCATGACGAGGAAGGGGCGCTCGGCATCGGGCTGGGCCGGGTGATCCCGCGACTCGGCTTCCACGATCTCCTGAAGCAGCTCGATATCGATCCGGGCAGGGCGCCGAACGTGCCGATCCACCATGGCGGGCCGGTCGAGCCGCAGCGCGGCTTCATCCTCCACACCCCCGACTGGGGCGGAACGGAGAGCGTCCTGGTCAGCGACCGCTGGGTGCTGTCGGCGACGATCGACATGCTGAAGGCGATCGCCGACGGCAAGGGCCCGTCGCGCTGGGTCGCGGCCCTGGGCTATGCCGGCTGGCAATCGGGGCAGCTCGAGAACGAGCTGGCGCGCCATGGCTGGTTCGCCACCCGGGGCGACGCGGCCCTGCTCTACGACTGCGACGTCGACGCGCGCTGGGCGACGGCATTCCAGGCCGCGGGGATCGATTCCCGGCTGCTGACGGCCGAATATGGCACCGCCTAAACCATTGTCTCCAAAGCCTTAACCACAGGGATTCACCTCCCGCACACCAGCGCGTGACAGCCTCCGACTCGACCGCGGCGCCCAATGCGCCGGGTCGAGTGGGGAGTGGACATCATGAGTGGACCGATGAAGAAAGGCGGCCTGTGCGCAGCGGCCGCGACGATGCTGTGCGCGAGCATGCCGGCACAAGCGGCGATGGGCTGCTGGGACCAGACCCAGGTCGCCGCCGCCAAGGTCAGGGACCTGCAATCCCGGCTGATGGTGGCGACCCTGCGCTGCCAGGCGATGCATGTCGACGTGTCGGAAGCCTATAACCGGTTCGTGCGCGCCAACATGACGACGATCCAGGGCGCCAATACGGTGCTGATGGGGCAATTCCGCGCCGGCCATGGCAGCCAGGCGCAGACCCATTACGATCGCTTCACGACGTCGCTGGCCAACATTTACGGCGCCGACGCCACCGACGAGAACGTGTGCGCCGACACCGCCGCGCTCGCCGAAGAGGCGGCGGCGGCCAATGGCGACATCGGCCAGCTGGTGGCGATCGAGGACCGGCTCGGCTTCGCGTCGCCATTGCCGGGCGGGGAATGCGGGATCAGCTTCGCGTCGGCGGGCGGGAACTGATCCACATATAAAGATATCTTTATATTTGCATTTGCGGGCGGCCGCGGCTAGGGGACTGGCACGCGACCGCCTGACCTGCCGGCGGTCTTTCGCTTTTCAGGAGACCGCCCGTGGCGACCCAGCCCCAATCCACCGCCAGTGATTATATCGTCGCCGACATCGGCCTTGCCGCCTTCGGCCGCAAGGAGATCGAGATCGCCGAGACCGAGATGCCGGGCCTGATGGCGCTGCGCGCGGATTATGGCGCGTCGAAGCCGCTGAAGGGCGCGCGGGTCACCGGCTCGCTCCACATGACGATCCAGACGGCGGTGCTGATCGAGACGCTGATCGCGCTGGGCGCGCAGGTCCGCTGGGCGTCGTGCAACATCTTCTCGACCCAGGACCATGCCGCCGCCGCCATCGCCGTGACCGGCGTGCCCGTCTTCGCCATCAAGGGCGAGACGCTCGAGGAATATTGGGACTATGCGGCCCGCATCTTCGATTGGGGCCAGGACCAGACCTGCAACATGATCCTCGACGACGGCGGCGACGCGACCATGTTCGCCTTGTGGGGCGCCCGGGTCGAGGCCGGCGAGGCGCTGTTCGAGCCGACCAACGAAGAGGAAGAGATTTTCGCGGTCACGCTGAAGCGTTTCCTCGCCGAGCGCCCCGGCTACCTCACCCGGACGGTGCAGGCGATCAAGGGCGTCTCGGAAGAGACCACCACCGGCGTCCACCGCCTCTACGACCTCGCCAAGAAGGGCAAGCTGCCGTTCCCGGCGATCAACGTCAACGATTCGGTCACCAAGTCGAAGTTCGACAATCTCTACGGCTGCAAGGAGTCGCTGGTCGACGCCATCCGCCGCGCCACCGACGTGATGCTGGCCGGCAAGGTCGCCTGCGTCGCCGGCTTCGGCGACGTCGGCAAGGGCAGCGCCCAGTCGCTGCGCAACGGCGGCGCCCGCGTCCTCGTCACCGAGGTCGACCCGATCTGCGCGCTGCAGGCGGCGATGGAGGGCTTCGAGGTCATCACCATGGAGGAGGCGACCCAGCGCGCCGACATCTTCGTCACCGCGACCGGCAACATGGACGTGATCACCCTCGATCACATGCGGGCGATGAAGAACATGGCGATCGTCTGCAACATCGGCCATTTCGACAGCGAGATCCAGATTTCGGCGCTGAACAACATGAAGTGGACCGAGATCAAGCCGCAGGTCGACGAGGTCGAGTTCCCGGACGGCAAGAAGATCATCGTCCTGTCGAAGGGCCGGCTGGTCAATCTCGGCAACGCCACCGGCCATCCGAGCTTCGTGATGAGCTCCAGCTTCACCAACCAGGTGCTCGCCCAGATCGAGCTGTGGACCGGCGGCGACAAATACGGCAACGACGTCTACGTCCTGCCCAAGCATCTCGACGAGAAGGTCGCCGCGCTCCACCTCGGCAAGCTCGGCGTCAAGCTGACCCAGCTGAGCCAGCGCCAGGCCGATTATATCGGCGTGCCCGTCGAGGGGCCGTTCAAGCCCGACCATTACCGCTACTGACCGGCGGCCGCATCCGCCCCGGAAAGGGGCGGGGCGGCCTCCGCTGGCATCCAGGGCACGGCCTGCGCCGGCCCTGACGCGCGCGCGGCATGGTGACGGCGATGCCGGCGCGGCCGGCCGCCATGCGCCACGCCGGACCTCCCCCTGACGGCTCGCGAGGCGGGCCATCCGGCGCCCGGACCGGTCGCCACCCAAAAAAAAGGGCCGCCCGAAGGCGGCCCGGAGTGATTCGAGGGACCGTTCCTAGAAGTCGACGGTCGCGCCCGCGTAGAAGTAGCGGCCGATCGGATCGAACGGGTCGCCGGCGCCGGTGCTGAGCAGGCCCAGCGGCGGCGGGGTATCGAAGATGTTGTCGATGCCCAGGTAGAAGTTGAACCGCTCGTTCACCCGCATGTTGAGGCGGGCCGCATGGTAGAGAACGTCCGGATAGAAGACCTCCCCGGTCGAGTCGGCGTTGGTCGGCGCGCCAGGGTTCCCCGGAACCGGGAAATAGAGCTCGTAGACGCCGATCGTCTGCGGGCCGATATAGTTCATCGAGTAGCGCAGATCGAAATTGCCGATGCCGTAGGTGATGTTGAGGTTGGCGGTCCACTGCGGATCGCCGAGCTCGCTGAGCTGCCGATCGGTGAAGGTCGGCACGACCGGATCGATGAAGTTGTTGCGCTTGATGACGTAGGTCGCGATGCCGCGGATGTTGAGGCGGTGACCGTTGGAGAAGGTCCGGCGGTAGGCGACCTCGATGTCGACGCCGTCGGCCTCCTGTCGGGCGAAGTTGACGCCCGCCGAAATCAGCGCGGGATTCTGCAGCGCGCCGATATCGTTCTCGATCGTCGCCGGGTTGTCGACGGTCTGACGCGGGAAGACCAGCTGGCAGAACTGGTTGTTGATGGTGGTCAGATCGACGCACTGGTTGAGGATCGTCTGCGCCGACAGGACCGCGATCAGGTTCTCGACCCTGATCCGGTAATAGTCGACGGTGATGCTCAGCCCCGGGACCCAGCGCGGCGTGATGACCGTGCCGATCGTCAGGCTCTTGCCGGTTTCCTCGGTGAGGAACGGGTTGCCCGACGAGATGATCTCGATCGTCTGCGTATTGGCGAACGTCGAGACGAAACCGACCGGCACGCCGAGCGCGCGGCAGTTCTGCTCGCGGGTTCCGCCCGTCGGACCGATGCGGGAGATATCGCAGGGATCCCCGACCTGGGCGAAGTTCTGGGTCGCCGGGAAGAACAGGTCGCTTTGCGTCGGCACGCGCACCGACCGCGAATAATTGGCGCGGAAGCGGATGTCGCGCACCGGAGCCCAGGTCCCGTTGATGTTGTAGGACCAGGTGCCGCCGACGTCGGTATTATAGTCGGAGTAGCGCGCCGCGGCGGTGAGCGTCAGCTCGTGCGCGAACGGAAGATCGCGCAGCAGCGGCAGCTCGATTTCGCCGAAGCCCTCCATCACCTCGAGCGCCGGCGGATCGAACAGCTGGAAGGCGTTGAAGAAGGTGCCGAAGGCAGCCGACAGCGGGTCGGCGACCTGGAAGGCCGTCTCACGCCGCCACTCGGCGCCGAGCACGAACCGGATCGGGCCGCCCGGGAACTCGAACAGCTGCGAGAGATCGCCGTTGACGTAGGCGAGGGCGTCCAATTCGGTCGCCCACGAATCGACGAACGAGGTCGTGTTGACGAAGTCCAGCGCGGCCTGGCTCGGGTTGCCCGCGCCGAAGACGTTGATCGGCACGCAGTCCGGCCGGGTCACGGTGACCTGGTTGACGCGGCAGACGATCTGGCCCGCGCCGTTGCGGACCGCGTCGATCGCCAGCAGGAAGCCGTCGAAATTACCGGCGACGTCGGTCAGGACAAGGTCGTTCAGCTCGGTCTGGCGGACGTCGACATGACCGTAGTTGAACGAGACTTCGTAGTTCCAGTCGTCGTTGAAGTCGCCCTGGATGCCGGCGACGACGCGCCAGGTGTCGCGCTCGACGATCTCCGAGCGGCCCCCGAAGTCGACGTTGAAGCGGCTCAGCGGGAAGGTCGCGGCCGCCGCCGGGATCGAGCCCGGAGCGCCGCAGCGGCCGATCGACTGCAGCTGCAGCAACGCACCCGGCGTCAGGAACGGGTTGGAGCAGTTGAACGTGCCGAGAAGGCCGCCCTGGAAGAAGCTCGGCTGGCCCTCCTGAAGCGCCCGGATGTGGACGTACTTGGCCTCCACGAACGGCCGGAACGCGTCGGAGATGTCGATGTGCGCCAGAAGGTTGGCGGTGTAGCGGTCGAGGCCCGGCGCGATCTGGCCGGTGTCGCGCAGCGTCGCGCCCGGAACGAGCGGGTTGCCGGAGACGATGTTGCCGCCGCCGAACGGGCGGTCATCGAACGTCGGAACGTCCTGCAGGATCGTGCCGTTCGGATCGAAGCGATAGATGCGCGGCTGGCCCAGCGGCGTCCCCGGATTGAGGCAGCGCGCGGCCAGCGTCGGCGTGAGGACGGCCGGGTTCGTGCTTTGGCAGATCGCCGCGTTCACGCCCGCGGGAGCGATCGTGCCGCCATTGGAGATGGTGCCGTTGCGAATGTTGCACATGAACTCTCTGTCGGCGACGCCGTCGCCGGCGGCGGGCTCGCCGACCGCGAATTCGACCGGCTCGAACTGGCAGCGGCCGTCATAGGCGCCGGTCAGCCGCGGCCGATCGGTGAAGTAGAGCGGCTCGGCATGGGCATATTCGAGGTTGATCGCGACGTTAGCGCGGTCGTCCATGAAATTCCGTCCGGCGGTCAGCGACACGAACTGGATGCCGCGATCGCCCTGCTGGGAGATCGCGCCCTGGCCGCGCAGGCGGACGCCGTCGAAATCGCGGCGGAGGACGAAGTTGACCACGCCGGCGACCGCGTCCGAGCCGTAAACGGCCGAACTGCCGCCGGTGATCACGTCGACCCGGTCGATCAGATCGGAGGGGATGGTGTTGACGTCGACCAGATAGTCGCCGGGGAGAGCGGTGATGTGGCGCCGGCCGTTGACCAGCACCAGGGTGCGGGAGATGCCGAGACCGCGCAAGTCGAGCAGGTTGACGCCGGTCGTGCCGATGAAGCGGTTGGAGTTCGCCTGGCTGAAGGTCGAACGGAGCGAGGGGAGGTCGTTGAGCGCGTCGCCGATGCTGACGTCGCCCTGGCTGGTCAGGTCCTCGGCACTCACCGAGGTGATCGGCACGTTGGATTCGATGTTCGGCCTGCGGATACGCGAGCCGGTGACGAGGATGGCGGGGTCGCCCGATGAGGCATCATCGGGGGTGCAGGTGCCGGCGGCCTGTTCTTCCGCGGTGCACTGATCGTCGTCGGTATCTTGCGCATAGGCCGGCGCGGCGAAGGCCAGCGACATGCCAAAGAGCGCAGCGGAGCTGATCGCGCTCGTGCTGAGCAGTCCAAACTTCTTCATTTTCAATTCTCCCCCAAACAGAGAATGCCGCCCACAGGCGCGACATGGATGCCAGCCACAGCCCACTTATCTCGATCATTCAAGAGGATCGTGAGGGCATTCATCGAAAGTTCAGCAACTGTAGCCGTTTTGCAACATCTTCCGGCGGGGCGCCCCGAGGCGCCGGACGGCGGCCGGGAGCAGGTGGCTTCCGCAACCCGGAGACGCCGTCTAGACATGGCGCCATGTCGGCCTTGCCCATCTCCGTGACCGCCGTCGCCGCCTTGCTCGCCGGCATGTGGCTGGCGGCGGCTTTGTGGGCGACGCTGCGCGGACGGCGACTCGCCGGCGCCGCCAGAGCCGTGATCGACGACAATGTGCGCTTCTCGGCGCTGCTCGGGGCCGGCCCCGCCATGCCGCTGCTGATCGCCCCGGACGGTGCGATCAGCGGCTCCGACCGGCTCGCCGGCGCGCTCGGCCTGGAGGCGCTGCCGCCGCGCTGGATGGGCCTGTTCGGCGAGGAGGCGCCGTTCCGGCCCGCCGAGGCGGCGGACCTGGGACGGCATGTCGCCGAGGCGGCGTCCGGCAGCGCTTTCAGCCTGACGCTGAGGCCCGCCGGCTCGGCCCGCATCTTCCGGATCGACGGCGGCCCGGCGCCGGCCGGCTTCGCCGAACGCTCGGCCCTGCTCTGGTTTCTCGACGTCACCGAGGCGGAGGAGCAGGCCGCCGCGCTGGCCGCGCGGCTCGAGCGCCGCTCGGCCGCGCTCGAGGCGCTGTCCAGCCTGATCGAGGCGGCGCCGTTCCCGATGTGGCACCGCGGGCCGGACCTCAGGCTGGCGATGGTGAACGGCGCCTATGTGGCGGCGGTCGAGGGCGGGGATGCGTCGTCGGTGGTGGAGCAGGGGACGGAGCTGATCGACGAGGCGGATGGGCGCAGCCCGCTCCGCGACGCCGCCGCGGTGATCGAGCAGCAGCAGGCGTCGCGCCGGACCGTTCCCGCCACCGTCGCCGGCGAGCGGCGGATGATGCAGGTCGTCGAAGTGCCGCTCGGGCCGGGCGGCGTCGCCGGCTATGCGATCGACGTCGAGGACCAGGAGCAGGCGCATGCCGACCTCTCGCGCTTCGTCCGCGCCCAGCGCGACATGCTCGACCGGCTGTCGGCCGGCGTGGCGCAGTTCGGGCGGGACAGAGGGCTGATATTCTTCAACCAGCCCTTCGCCAGGCTGTTCTCGCTGACCGCGGACTTCCTTGCCGACCGTCCGGAGTTCGATCGCGTCATCGATGCCATGCGCGAGGCGGGCAACCTGCCCGAAGTGCGCGACTTTCCGGACTGGAAGGAGGACCACCGGGCCTGGTTCACCAGCGGCCTGGCCGCCGACGAGGAGGACTGGCTGCTCCCGGGCGGCAAGCATCTGCGGGTCGTCGCCCAGCCGCTGCCCGACGGCGGCCTCCTGATCATCTTCGAGGACCGGACCGAGCAGATCCAGCTCGCCTCGGCGCGCGACACCCTGCTGCGGGTCCGCACCGCGACGTTCGACAACCTGTTCGAGGCGGTCGGCGTGTTCGCCTCGGACGGGCGGCTGACCTTGTGGAACAACCGGTTCCGGGAATTGTGGGGCTTCGACGAGGCGCAGCTCGCCGGCCATCCGCGCGTCGACGCGCTGACGCCGCTGCTGGCGGCGAAGCTGAAGCGGCCGAGCCATGCCGGGCTGGTGCGCGAGCTGGTGCGCAGCGCGACGGTGGAGCGCAAGCAGCGCTCGGGCCGGGTGTCGCTGCTCGACGGCCGCGAGTTCGAGTTCGCCGCGGTGCCCCTGCCCGACGGCAACGCCTTGTTCACGATGCTCGACATCTCCGACAGCCGGAAGGTCGAATCGGCGCTCCGCGACCGCAACGAGGCGCTCGAGGAGGCCGACCGGCTCAAGACCGCCTTCGTCTCCAACATGAGCTATGAGCTGAGGACCCCGCTGACCTCGATCGCCGGCTTCGCCGAGATGCTGTCCGGCGGCTATGCCGGCGCGCTGCCGCCGACCGCGGCCGACTATGTCGGCGCGATCCTCGAAAGCGTCGGCCGGCTCGGCGCGCTGATCGACAATGTGCTCGACCTCACCCAGAGCGACACCGGCAGCCTGCTGCTCGCCGAGGACGAGGTCGACCTCGCCTTGCTGTGCGGCGAGGTCGCCGAGGAAGCGGGCGCGCTGGCCGGCCGCAAGCGGATCGGGCTCGCGGCCGAAGTGGACGCTTCCGTCGGCATCGTCACCGGCGACCGGCGGCGGCTCAGCCAGGCGATCGCCAACATCGTCCGGAACGCGCTGCTCTACACCGACGAAGGCGGCCGGGTGCTGCTCCGCGCCGAGGGCGGCCGCGACGCCGCGCGGATCATCGTCTCCGACAACGGGCGGGGCATCGCCCCCGCCGACCGGGCCCGCGTCTTCGACCGCTTTCAGCGGACCGTCGACGGGCGCAGCGGCGAGGAAGCCGCCATCGGCCTCGGCCTTCCGCTCGCCCGGCAGTTCGTCGAGGCCCATGGCGGTACCATCCAGCTGCAGTCGCAGCTCGGCGAGGGGACCACCGTCACCATCCGGCTGCCGCGGACCGCCGAGCAGCGGGCCGATTATTCGCCGGCCGAGGTGGCCGAATAAGGCATGGCGATACGGCTTCCCGATGCCGAGGCGACCGAGACGCTCGGCGCGGCGCTGGCGCCGCACCTGCGCGTGGGCGATGTCGTCGCCCTGTTCGGCGCGCTCGGCGCCGGCAAGACGACGCTGAGCCGGGGGCTGTTGCGCGGGCTCGGCCATGCCGGCGAGATCGCCAGCCCGACCTTCCCGATCGTCCAGGCCTATGCGCCGCCCGACACGCGGATCGCTCTCTGGCATGTCGACCTCTACCGGATCGAGGATCCGTCGGAGCTCGACGAGATCGGGCTCGACGAGGCGCGGGAGGATGCGGCCCTGCTGATCGAATGGCCGGAGCGGCTGCCCCGGCTGTGGGCCGACGCGCTGCGGCTGGTCATCGAGGTGGAGGCGGACGGCGCCCGCGCCTTGACAGCCTCGGTGCCGCCCGCTTGGGGGGAGCGATGGCCGCCCCGATGATTCCGCCCTCCCACGCGCCGGCGTTCCTTGCCGCTTGCGGCTGGGGAGGATGCGAGATCAGGCCGCTGGCCGGCGATGCCAGCTTCCGCCGCTATTTCCGCCTGGTCGACGGCGCGAGGAAGGCGGTGCTGATGGACGCGCCGCCGCCGCACGAGGATCCGGCGCCGTTCGTCGCGGTCGCCGAATGGCTGCTGGCGGCCGGCCTGTCGGCGCCGCGCATCCTCGCGCGCGATCTGGGCCGCGGGCTGCTGCTGATCGACGATTTCGGCGACGACCGCCTGCGCGAAACCCTCGATTCCGCGCCCGACCGGGAGCGCGAGCTTTACGCGCTGGCGGTCGACCTGCTCGTTCATCTCCATGGCCTGCCGCCGATGCCCGGCCTGAGGCCGCACGGGCTCGACCAATGGCTCGAGGAGCTGGAGCTTTTCCCCGCCTGGTATTGCCCGGCGGTCGGCCTGGAGGTCGATGCCGAGGCCTGGCGCGACGCCTGGCGGTCGGTCCTCGCCCCCGTCGCCGCGGACGGCCTCGGCCCGGTCACCGTCCTGCGCGACTATCATGCCGAGAACATCATGCTGGTCGCGGGCCGCGACGGCATCGGCCGGTTCGGGCTGCTCGATTTCCAGGACGCCGTCGCCGGCCATCCCGCCTACGACCTCGTTTCGGTGCTCGAGGACGCGCGCCGCGACGTCAGCCCCGCGGTGGAGCGCGAGATGATCGAACGCTACCAGAGCATGACCGGCCGGGGCGCCGGCTTCGAAACCGCCTATTGGGCGCTGGCCGCGCAGCGCAACAGCCGGATCCTGGGCGTATTCACCCGCCTGTGGAAGCGCGACCGCAAGCCCCAGTACAAGGCCTTCCAGCCGCGCATGTGGGGCCTGCTCGAACGCGACCTCGCCCACCCCGCGCTCGCCCCGGTGCGGCGCTGGTTCGACGCCTACGTGCCCGCCGCCAGCCGCGCGGCGGCCTGGGACCGGGAGGCGGCGGCATGAGCCGCTACCGGCGGCCGCTGGCGCTGCGTCCCGATCCGGCCGCGGCGGTGCCGGGGACGGCGATGGTGATGGCGGCGGGGCTGGGCAAAAGGATGCGGCCGCTGACCGCGACGCGGCCCAAGCCGCTGATCGAGGTCGCCGGCCGGGCGCTGATCGACCATACGCTCGACCGCCTGCGCGCCGCCGGCGTCGGCCGGGCGGTGGTCAACGTCCACTATCTCGCCGGCGCGCTCGAGGCGCATCTCAAGAACCAGATCGAAGGCATTGAGATCACTGTGTCGGACGAGCGCAAATTGTTGCTGGAAACCGGCGGCGGGCTGCGCAAGGCGATGCCGCTGATCGAGGCCGATCCGTTCCTCGTCGTCAATGCCGACAATTTCTGGATCGACGGGCCGGTCGACACGCTGCGGCTGCTCGCCTCCAGCTGGGACGGCGACAGGATGGACGCGCTGCTGCTGCTGGTGCCGCTGGCGCGGGCCAATTGCCACAGCGGCCGCGGCGATTTCCACATGCGCGCGACCGGCGAGCTGCGCCGGCGCAAGCCGCGCGGCGTGGCGCCGTTCGTCTATACCGGCATCCAGATGCTGTCGAAGCGATTGTTCGAGGCGGAGGACCTGCCCGAGGGCGCCTTTTCGACCAACATCCTGTGGGACCGGGCGATCGCGGCGGGGCGCTGTTTCGGCACCGTCCACCAGGGCCTGTGGTTCGACATCGGCCGGCCCGAGAGCATCGCCAGGGCGGAAGCGCTGATGGGCGATTCGTAGCGCCGTCCCGTCATTCCAGCGAAAGCTGGAATCCTTTGCCTTGAAGAAGTGAGATTCCAGCTTTCGCTGGAATGACGAGAGCTTTCGCTGGAATGACGAGAGCTTTCGCTGGAATGACGATTTGGCTGGCTCTACGCTGGGCCGGTGAGTTCCGCTCCCAGTCCCGCCGTCTTCACCATTCCGCCGCACCGCGCCTTTGCCGACGCGCTCGCGGCCGGGCTGATCGCGCGTTTCGGCCGGGGCAGGACGGGGCTCGCCCACGGAATCGTGCTGGTTCCGAACAAGCGCGCCGCGCGGGCCATCCAGGACGCGTTCGTGCGCCGCTCGGGCGGCGGCCTGCTGCTGCCGCGGCTGGTGCCGGTCGGCGATCCGGAGCTCGATGACCGGATCGGCGGCATGCTGGAGCCGCTCGGCGAGGTCGAAACGCCGATTCCGCCCGCGATCGAGCCGGTGCCCCGGCTGATGCTGCTGGCGCGGCTGGTCCAGCGGCACCAGGACGCCGACGCCGCCGAGGCGCTCCGCCTCGCCGAGGACCTTGCCCGCACGCTCGATCAATTGCTGATCGAGGAAGTCCCTCCTGCGCGTCTCGCCGATTTCGCCGCGGACCTGCCGGACCTGTCGCTGCACTGGCAGAAATCGCTCGACCAGCTGCGGCTGATCCTGTCGGACTGGCCGGCATTGCTCGGCGAGAAGCGCCGGATCGACCTCGCCGACCGGCGCAACCGCCTCCTCGCCGCCGCAGCGAAGCGCTGGCGGCAGCGGCCGCCCGCCGGCTTCGTCTGCGCGGCCGGAATCACCATGATGGCGCCGGCGGTGGCCAACCTGCTCGGCGTCGTCGCGCGGCTGCCGGAGGGCATGGTGGTGCTTCCCGCCCTCGACCTGGAGATGCCCGGCGAGGAATGGGACGCGCTCGGCCCGCACGAGCCGGACGAGAGCGGGCGCCGCCGGCCGTCCGTCGAAACCCATCCGCAATTCCATCTGAAGCTGCTCCTCGACCGGATGAGCGTCGGCCGGGGCGAGGTCGCGCGGTGGCGCTGGGGCGGCGGCCGGGACGCGCCGGCGGCGCGCAGCCGCGCCATCGCCAACGCCATGGCGCCGGCCCACCACAGCGCGAAGTGGCAGCTTCTGCGGCCGGCCGAGCGCTGCCTCACCGGCGTCCGCGCGCTCGAGCTGGCCGATCCGGCCGAGGAGGCGCAGGCGATCGCGATCGCTTTGCGCGAGGCGCTGGAGGAGCCGGGCCGAACCGCCGCCTTGGTGACCCCGGACCGGGCGCTCGCCCGCCGCGTCTCGGCGCACCTGAAGCGCTGGGGCGTCGAAGCCGACGACAGCGCCGGGCGGCCGCTTTCCCAGACGCCGCCGGGCACCTTGCTGCTCGCCGCCGCCACCGCCGCCGCCGAGCGGTTCGCGCCGGTGCCGCTCCTCGCCTTGCTCAAGCATCCGCTGACGATGGCGGGGGACGGCCGGCTGGCCTGGCTGGACGGCGCGCGCCTGCTCGACCTCACGCTGCGCGGCCCGCGGCCGCCGGCCGGGCTCGACGGCATCGCCGCCCATCTTGTCGACCGGAGCGGCCGCGACGCCGCCCTTCGCGAGCAGGCGTCGTCGTGGTGGCCGGGCGCGGCGACGCTCCTCGCGCCGCTCGAACGGGCGTTCGACGGCGAAGCCGGCCTTGCCGACCTTTTGGGAGCGCTTCGGGAAGCGGTCTCGGCGCTCGCCGGCGATTCGGTCTGGTCGGGGCCGGCGGGCCGTTCCGCCGCCGACCTGCTCGCCGATCTGGAGGCGGCGGCGGGGGAGGGGCCGGGCCGGATGAGCGCGGCGCACCTGCCGGCGGTGATCGAGCGGCTGATGGCCGCCGTCGCCGTCCGCCCGCCTTACGGGCAGCATCCGCGCCTCAACATCTGGGGCCTTATCGAGGCGCGGCTGCAGCATGCCGACCTGCTGGTGCTGGCGGGCCTCAACGAGGGCGTCTGGCCGGCGCTGCCGGCGCCCGATCCGTGGCTGGCGCCGCGGATCCGGTCCGAGCTTGGCCTGCCGTCGCTGGAGCGGCGCATCGGCCTTGCCGCCCACGATTTCGCGGCGGGGCTGGGCGCGCGCCAGGTTTTGGTCACCCGCGCCCGCCGCGACGCCCGGTCGCCCGCCATCGCGTCGCGCTTCTGGCTCAGGCTGGAGGCGATGACCGGCGGCCTGACGCGCGCGCCCGGCCTGCGCAAATGGGCGGCGGCGATCGACCGCACCGGCGCGCACGATCCGGCCCGGCGCCCGGCGCCGGCGCCCGATCCCAAGCTGAGGCCGAAGGCCATCTCGGTGACCGAGGTCGACCGGCTGAAGGCCGATCCCTATGCCTTCTATGCGCGCCGGATGCTCGGCCTTGCGGCGCTCGATCCGGTCGACGCCGACCCGACCGCCGCCTGGCGCGGCAGCGCCGTCCATGCCGTGCTCGAGGCGTGGATGAACGAGGACGATTGCGATCCGGCCAAGCTCGCCGCCCGCGCCGAGGCGCTGCTCCGCTCCCAGGCCGCCCACCCGCTGATGCGGGCGCTGTGGCAGCCGCGGCTGACCGAGGCGATCGATTTCATCGCCGCCGAGGTGGAGCGCAATCGCGCCGGCGGCCGGCGGCCGCTGGCGGCCGAAGTGCGCGGCGCGTGCACGCTCGCGAACGTGAAGCTGCACGGCGTCGCCGACCGGATCGACCGGCTGGCCGACGGCAGCCTCGCCATCGTCGACTACAAGACCGGCGGCCCGCCGAGCGCCAAAGCGGTGCGCGAGGGCTATTCGCTGCAGCTCGGCCTTCTCGGCCTGATCGCCGAGCATCAAGGCTTCGAGGGCATCGAGGGCGTCGCCGCCTGCTTCGAATATTGGTCGCTGGCGCGCGACCGCGCCGGGACGCTTGGCTATGTGAAGAGCCCGGTCGGGGGGCGCAGCGGGCTGGATCCCGGCGATTTCGCCGATCTGGCCGCGCGCAACTTCATCGGCGCGGCCGAGAAATGGCTGACCGGCGCGGAGCCGTTCACCGCCAGGCTCCATCCCGAATATGCGCCTTATGGCGACTATGACCAGCTGATGCGGCTCGACGAATGGTACGGGCGCGAAGGCTAGGGATCAGGCCAGCGCGCGCCAGATGCCGTAGCCGCTGGTGAGGGTCAGCACGATCCCGACCATGACCAGCAGGCCGCGCGCCGGCACCCTCTTGGCCACCAGGCCCCCCAGCGGCGCGGCGGCGATCCCGCCGATCAGCAGGCCCGCCATCGCCGTGGTGAACGCCTCCCACCCCAGCGACGCCAGGAAGGTGGCCGAGATGGTCACGGCGAGGAAGAATTCGGCCGTGTTGACGGTGCCGATCACCTTGCGGGGATGCGCGCCCTGGACGAGCAGATTGCTGGTCACCACCGGGCCCCAGCCGCCGCCGCCGGCCGCGTCGAGGAAGCCGCCGACCAGGCCGAGCGGCTCGACGATCCTGGGCTTCCTCTCCTTGTGGGCGTGGCGCAGCCCGCGCCACAGCAGATAGAGGCCGATGGCGGCGAGATAGGCAAGGACGAGCGGCCGCGCATAGCCGACCGGAATCCGGGTGAGGACGTAGGCGCCGAGAATCCCGCCGATGATGCCGGGAATGACGATCCGCCGGAACAGCCGCCAGTTCACGTTCTTGTGGAGGACGTGGCTGATGCCCGAGGCGCCGGTGGTGAACACCTCCACCGCGTGGACGCTGGCCGAGGCGGCGGCGGGCGGCACGCCGAGGCTGACCAGCAAGGTGCTGGAGATGACGCCGAACGCCATGCCGAGCGCGCCGTCGACGAGCTGGGCCCCGAAACCGACCAGGATGAAGGGCAGCAGGTCGACGAAGCTGACGCTAAAGATATCGAACAACGAAAAGCTCCCCGGCGAGGTGGAAAGGATCAACCCCGATCCGCCCATAACGATGCGTCGGCCCGGTGCAAATGCTGGCTGGGCGGAATGGTTTCGCCGCCGCGGCTTCGCTCGGTTAGGAATTCGTAAACCTCCGGAGCGGAAAATGCGCAGGGTCGACCCGACGACGGGCCGGCGCGATGGAGAGTGCGTGCGCGTGGATACAGTTTATTCCCTGTCGGGCGAAGTGCCGCCGGTCGACGGCGCGATCGAGGAGTCCGGGCCGGACTCCCTGTGGCCCGGCGCGCTCACCTCGGGCAGCATCCGCCAGGTCTGCTCGGTGCGCAAGATCAGCGCCGGCGGCGCGATCCTCCACGTCGACCAGCCGGCCGAACCGGGCGAGCGGCTCGAGCTCGAGCTGATGAGCGGCGAGCAGCTGGTCGGGACGGTCGCCTGGTGCCGCGGCTCCGAAGTGGGGCTGCGCTTCGACAGCCAGGTCGACGTCTTCGCCATCATCGCCCAGGACATCGTCAGCCAGCCCGGCGAGCGCCGCCGCATGCCGCGCGTCGAGGTGACCTGCCCGGCGCTGCTGGAGGCGGTCGGGCGGACCGAGCTGGTCACGGCGCGCGACGTGTCGCAGGGCGGCGCCAAGATCGACGTGCCGTTCCCGCTGGCGGCGGAGCAGCCGGTGGTGGTCACGCTCGAAGGCTTTCGGCCGGTCGAGGGGGTGGTGCGCTGGTCGCGCGACAATGTCGCCGGCATCGCCTTCTTGCCCGAGCTGAGGTGGCAGGAGCTGATGCTGTGGCTCAAGGAACGGCGCGCGCGGACGCGCCCGTTCGACGCTCCGTTCGCGGCGCCGGCGCCGGCGCCGGCGCCGGCCGCGCCGGAGCCGGCCCAGTTCCAGCCCGCGGCGGAGGGCGACGTCTCACTGAACCTGCCGGCGCGGGTGCGCGACGGCACCCGGCGCTGGACGATCGAGGTGGCGTCGATCACGACGCGGTCGGTGGCGTTCGACAGCTTCGCCGCGCTCCGGCTCGGCTCGCTGCTGTGGATCGTGCTGCCCGGGCTCGAAGGCTGGCCGGCGCGGATCGTCGGCGTCGAGGGCTATCGCTTCACCTGCGAATTCACCCAGCCGCTCCACCCGGCCGTGCTGGAGCGGATCCTCGCCTTGGCGAAGGAGCCGCCGGCCTAGGCCTTGTCCGGCTTGCGGGCGCGGTTGGCGTAGAGCAAGGCCGCGACCAGGGCGGCCGAGCCGATGCCGATCGCCGCGCCGGTGACGAGATGCTTGGTCCTGCCCGAACCGGCCGGCTTGCTCTCGCTTGTTCCGGCATCGCCGGTCGCGGCGCCGGCCGGCGGGTCGACCGGGGCGTCTTCGGGATAGGATGGGGTGCGGGGCATCGTTCCTCACTCGGCTCGGAATCTTATGCCCCGTCCTTAGCCGCTCCGCCGCGGATGTGAAGCGAATCCGGCCGGTCCGGCCGGCGCGAGAAGGACGGCGGCCTGCGCCGCCGTCCCGCTCGAGATCGTTCCGGCCGCCGCGGCGGCTAGTTGTGGCGGCCGCGTCCGCAGCGGGCGGGATCGGCCATGCGGCCGCTGTCGCTGTCGGTCAGGCCGGTGCAGCGTCCGCGCCGGCCGCGGCCATTGCCCGCCGGATCGGCATTGCCGCCGGTGTCGCTGTCGGTGAGCCCGGTGCGGCGCCGGCCGCGGCCGTTGCCGGGAGGATCGGCGTAACGGCCCGTATCCCGGTCGGTCAGGCCGGAGTTCCGGCGCCCGCGGCCGTTGCCGGGAGGATCGGAACTGGCGCCGCTGTCGGAATCGGTGATGCCGCTGCGCCGGCCGCGGCCGTTGCCGGGCGGATCGGAATTGGCCCCGCTGTCGCTGTCGGTGACGCCGCTGCGGCGTCCGCGCCCGCGGCCCGGCGGATCGGAATTGGGTCCGCTGTCCGAATCGCTGACCTGAAGGGCTTCGGCATTCTCGCTCATCATCATCAGCGCGCCGCCGCCGACAATCGCACCGCCCGCGACCCGTCCGAGGAACGAGCGCCGGCTCAACTTACGCGTGGGTTTCATGTTCTACTCTCCCCATATCCAGGCCCATCCCCACCCAGGCAGCCTACCAATGGGTGACGGTGCGCTTCGGACGAGAGGCAGACTAAAGGAGGGAGGCGCGCTGTCAAGAAGTTGCGACGCCGATATGATCGGAATTAACGCGTGCGCCCCCGATCCCTGGGCTAAGGTGGGCGGATGGCCAGCTCCGGATTCGCGCTTTTCCAGACGGCGATCGGTTCCTGCGGCATTGCCTGGCGCGGGGCGGGGATCGTCGGCGTGCAGCTTCCCGAGGCGGGCGACGCGACGGCGCTCGCCCGGCTCGGCAGGCGATTCCCGGACCTCGAGCTCGCCGGGCCCTCGGCGGCGGCAAGCGCCGCGATCGGCCGGATTGCGGCATTTCTGAGCGGCGCCAACGAGGATTTCTCCGATTTCCCGCTCGATTTCAGCGCCGTCGGAGCCTGGGACCGGTCGGTCTATCGCGAAACCCGGACGATCCCGGCCGGGGCGACGCTGACCTACGGCGCGCTGGCCGCCCGGCTGGGCGATCCGGGGCAGGCGCGGGCGGTCGGCCAGGCGCTGGGGCGCAATCCCTGGCCGATCGTCGTGCCGTGCCACCGGGTCACCGCCGCCGACGGCAGGATGGGCGGATTTTCGGCGCCCGGCGGCCGGGCGACGAAGCTGCGCCTGCTCGAGATCGAGGGCGCGCTGGCGGCGGAATCGCTGCCGCTGTTCGGCGGCGGCGCGCCCGTCTAGCCGCTCAGGATCCGGCCGAATCCGGCTCCTGCCCGCGCGGCAGCGTGAACCGGAAGACCGCGCCGCCGCCCGATGCCTGCCCCGCCCCGATCGTCCCGCCATGCGCCTCGACGATCGACCTGCTGATCGAAAGGCCGACGCCCATGCCGTCGGCCTTGCCGCTCTGGAACGGCGAGAAAAGCGTGCCCGCGGCCTCCTCGCCGAGACCTGGCCCGCTGTCCTCGACCGTGACTTCGACCGTCCCGTCCGGCAGCAGGGCGGTGGCGATGGTGATCAGCTTCCGCTCGGACGCGCGCATCGCCTCGATCGCGTTGCGGACCAGGTTGATCAGCACCTGCTGGATCTGGACGGCGTCGGCCTTCACCCACTTCCCGTAACGGTCGAGCTCGAAGCGGATCTCCACGCCCTCGCGCTGCGCGTGCGGGACCAGCAGCACGCAGGCGTCGGCGATGATCATCTGGACATCGTGGACGTCGGCCTCGATCTGCCCCTTCGACACGAAGGCGCGCAGCCGCCGCAATATCTCGCTGGCGCGCTCGGTCGCGGCGCCGGCCAGGCGCAGCGCCTGCCGCGCCTGCCGGACCTCGGCCGCGGGCACGGCGCGCAGGATCGTCTGGGTCGCCTCGACATAATTGCCGATCGCGGTCAGCGGCTGGCTCAGCTCGTGGGCGAGGGTGGAGGCCATCGCTCCCATCGCGCTGATCCGCGAGGCATGGATCAGCTCGGCCTGGGCGCGCTTCAGCTCCTCCTCCGACGTCTTCCGGTCGCCGATGTCGCGGTAGAAGATGGCGAGGCCGTCGCCGGCCGGATAGGCGCGCATCTCCAGCCAGGCCTGCCGCCCGTCCGGCCAGCGATGAAGATGCTCCAGCGAGACCGGCCTGCGCTCCCGCATCGCCGCGGTCCACAGCCGGCCGAGATCGCTGTCCTCAAGATCGGGCCAGAAGTCCCACAGGGATGTGCCGATCAGCGCCGACGCCGGCGCCGGCGCGTCCCCGATCCGCTCCCCCCGGACATGGATCTCGCGGACGCGGAAGTCCGTGTCGGCGAAGACGAAGGCCTCGCCGACATGCTGCAGCAATTCACCGGCCCGACCGGGGAGCTTCATATTTCGGCTGATGTGCGCACGCCCTCTGCTTTCCGCCGTCTTTCGCCAAAAGGCGCGGATTGGAAAGACCGTAATCTTCCCGTACTGTGGAAGCCGGGCCGCAACCGCGACGACGACGGGCCGCGGGGGCGGCGAGGGGGAGGCGGGAGATGGGACGAAAGCTGGTCATCTGCCTTGACGGCACCGGCAACCAGATCGGCAGCAACCTGTCGAACGTGCTCAAGCTCTATCGGGTGATCGAGAAGAGCGACGACCAGCTCATTTATTACGATCCCGGCGTCGGCACGATCGGCCAGCCGGGCTGGTGGCGTCAGCTGGGGCTGGACATCAGGGGCGTGCTCGGCCTCGCGCTGGGCCTGGGCCTCGACGACAACGTTCTGGGTGCCTATTCCTGGCTGTGCCGCACGTGGCGCGAGGACGACGAAATCTATTTGTTCGGCTTCAGCCGCGGCGCCTATACGGCGCGCGTCCTCGCCGGCTTCATCCGCCTCATCGGCCTGCTCAATCCGGAGCAGCTCAACCTGTGCGGCTATGCGCTCGTCGCCTACAAGCAGTCCGGCGACACCGGCAACTTCAAGATCGGCGGCGACTTCGCCCGCGTCGCCAAGAGCCGGCTCGCCACCATCCGCTTCGTCGGCGTCTGGGACACCGTCTCCTCGGTGCTGACGCCCAACGCCAAGCTCCTGTTCCTTCCCTGGCCGCTGACCTTGCCCTTCACCCGCAAGAACAGCCGCGTCGAGATCTTCCGCCACGCCATCTCGATCGACGAGCGGCGGCGGATGTTCCGGCTCAACCACTGGCAGGACCCCCAGCCCTACAAGCCGGACCCCGACGATCCGTCGAAGGACGGCGACCAGGATATCCGCCAGGTCTGGTTTGCCGGCGTCCATTCCGATGTCGGCGGCGGCTATCCCGAGGTCGACAGCGGGCTTTCCAAATATCCGCTTTTGTGGATGGCCGGCGAGGCGGCCAAGGCCGGGCTCGTACTCGACCTGCCGCTGCTCGCCCATCTCGGCGAGGGAGCGCCGCCGCCCGGGCCCGAACACCGCTTCGACTATGTGCCGCCGAGCCCGACGGCGCAGCTTCACAAGTCGCTGACCGGCCCGTGGTGGCTGTTCGAGGCGTTCCCCAAGCTCGCCCGGCTGAAGGAATGGCCCCGCCGCATCGCCTTTCTCGGCCTCTATTTCCCCTGGGCCGAGCCGCGGCCGATCCCCAACCGCCCGTGGGACGGCAAGCCCTCGCCCGACCCGTTCCTGGTGCACAGCTCGGCGGTCGCGCGCATCGCCGACCTTCCCGGATACCGGCCGGTGAACCTGCCGGCGCATTTCGAGGTCGAGACCGCCGCCGGGCCGCCGCCGCCGCCGATCCCGACGCCGCCTTACCGGCCGCCGGGCCTGCTCGCCCGGTTGCGCGCCCTGTTCGCCACCTGGCCGGGGGGCAAAGGCTGGCTGAACCTGGCCAAGGAAGCCGCCTGGCTGGCGCCGCTGCTCCTCCTTTTGGGCTGGCTCGGCGGCTTCGTCGGCTGGCATCCCGATTTCGGGCCCGGCCTGCCGCTGCTCGCCGCCGTCGCGCTGGCCGTCGCCTTGGGCGAGGAAACCCTGTTCCGCGGCGTCCTGCTGCGCCCGCCGTCCGACGGCGTCTCGGGGCTCGGCCCGGCGGCGCTGTCGGCGCTGCTCTTCGCCTTGTGGCACCCGCTCCAGGCCTGGCTCTACGATCCGCCGTGGGAGCCTTTCACCTGGAACTGGTGGTTCCTGGCGGCGACCGCCGCCTTGGGCTTCGCCTGCGCCCGCGTCGTCCTTGCCACCCGCTCGATCTGGCCGGCGGTGGCGCTGAACTGGCTGGTGGTGGTCGCCTGGGCGGCATTGCTGGGCGGGCCGCGACTGCCGTTCTAGCGCGGCACCCTTGCGGAATCGGCCCGTGTGTATTATGTATATAATACACCGGCCATGACGGCCGCGGGAGACGCATGATGGACTTCATGAGAAGCGTACAGCCGCGCGACTGGATGATCGCGATCGGCGCGTTCATCGCGGGGGCATTCATCTTCTGAGGCCTTTCACCATCGCATCCATCCACGCGTGACGGCCGTCACGCGCGCCCTGCGTCGGATCGGGTAGCAGCGGACCGACAGCGAGCGCCGGTCCCGGGTGAAACGGATCGGCGCCAAGGGAGGGATGCGATGATCTTGCGCTCGAGAATGCTGATCCTGGCGGCCACGCTCCCGTTCGTGGCGGGTTGCGGGGTGTATCTGCACCGGCCCGAGCTCGAGGCCTCCACAGCCGCGGTAAAGACGTCGTTCGGCGCGCTTTCGGCGCCGGCTTATCTCGAGCAGCAGCAGCAGCGGCTGGAACAGTTCGCGACGCAGGAAGATCGCGCCGTCGCGGAATTCAACGTGGCGTCACGCGACTATTCGTTGCTGAACATTCTGGATTCGCTACTGGACGATCCGTCGAGGGCGTCGATTCTAGAAGGGGCCGTCGAATCCCTGTTGACTGACGCTGCGGGGACGGCACATCCGCCCGACGCGTCGCGCCTGATCGCCCAACGCTTCATGCGAAGCGCGGCGGCGAGGGAGGCCGACGCGAACAGCGGCTTTCTAGCGCCCCTGCGCCGCAATTATCGCATCGCGCAAGGCACGTCGACGCGGCTTAGCTGCGCCCAACTTCTCGCCGCTAGAACCCCTCCCGATGGCGATCCGCAACTCGCCAAGACGATTTACCGGCAATTGGTAGAGGTCTGCACAACGCAGGCCGTCGCGGAGGAACCGGCGGAGCAATGCGCCCTAGATTTCACCGGGGGCAACCTGCGCCGCGCGTGCAACGAGCTCGCCGAGTTTCGCGCCGAGCTGACCCGCTCGACCGCCCACAAGGCCGAATATCGACGGGCGATCGCGGCCCTGCGCGAAGCCATCGACGCCAGCAACCGGATTCCGGCGGCCGCGAGCGCACGGTTCCTTCGCCTGGTGAACGAGGCCAAGGAAGACCCGACGCTCGAAGACTATCGGGAGGTCCTTCAGGCCCTCGACGCCGTCTTCGGCTCCGAACTCACCGTTTCGCTCAACCAACTCGCGCAAACGCAGGACCGACTCCTCAATCATCCCGTCATCGACAGCACCTATAGGGCGCTGGTTGCGCTGGAGGCACTCAGCGCCCTCACCGACCCGCCGAGAGCGGCGCTCGACCAGCCCAGCGCTCTTCTGATCGGGTTGGCGAAGATCCGTCACGATCTCAACGTTCTCGAGGTCGATATCGACCGGATTCAGCGGCTCATTTCCCTCAAGCGCGCGGAGATCGACGCGTTGCGCCTGCAGGTCCACTATCTCGTCCGCGCGCAGGGCATCCTCTACGATCCCGCGCGACGCGCCATGCGGTCGCCGGATCGCCAGAAATTCGCGGAAGCGCTGAGCCACTATGTGAGCGCGTTCGATACCGGCCTCATCCCTTATGAGACGCTCCGCTCGCGCGAGCTCCAGGTTCGCCGCCTGGCCGCGATCCGAGCCGCCCGGGCGACGGAGGCCGATTATCGCGCCCTTCTGCAGCCGGCGATCGACCAACTCGCCGCTTACGGCGCGGGCGGCATTCGGCCGGATGCGCTGGCGCCATTCCTTGCAAGCCTGCCGGTCACCGGCGCGATCATCGGGAGGTAGAAATGCGGACCTTGTCAGTTCTGGCGATCATCGTCACGCTCCCGGCCTGCGCGGGCGAGATGGCGATGCGTTCGGTGTCCAGCCGGAGCGCGGGCATCCTGAACCAGTATCGGAGCGTCTTTCAGGAATTCGCGGCCCGGCAAACGGAAAGCAACGCGGCCAACGCATCGCGAATCAATCGATTGAGCGAGCTGCGGGACGAAAGGACGACAGAGATCCAGTCGCGCATCCGGTCGTGGCGGGTCGCCGGCAATGAACGCGCCCTTTCGGGCTTTTCGACCCTAGCGGCGACCAATGCCGAGGCGATCATCGCCTCGCTCAACCCCGCGCCGTCCGCGAGCGCAGGCAAATCGCTGCGTTTCGATGCCGCGCCGGTCGATTCGGTGATCAAGCAGCTCGTGGAGCTTCAGCAACCGAGGACACCGGCCGAGCAGGTAGTCGGTGTGGTCGGTTTCCTGGGCAGCCTTCGCAGCGCCTACGACAGCGCCGTAACCGCTGCCTCGGGCCAGACCGCCGCCGCCACGACCGACACGGCGGGCAACACGGAGGGCGCCGCCGAACGGGCCAATGCTTCGACACCACCCGTCAGGGAGAATTGAGATGCCGACACTGGAAGAGAGAACCGATCTCTGGGGCAAATTGTGGGACAAGAAGGCCGCCCTGAATGATTGGGAGCGCGAGTTCAATTCCAGGGTCCCGATCGACGAGAGGCCCAATTTCGAAGGGCTGCTGCGCAGCGTTCAATCCGAAAAGGAGCAATTGACGGCAGACATGCGCCATTTGCTCGAGGACGAGCCGCTTCCCTTCCCTAGCCCGGAGGCGATTGCCGCGCTCCAGGTCGCGACGGGCCAACTGACACTCGCCGTAAGGACATCAGCCCAATTCAACCAGCTGCTCCAGGCCCTGACTGCGGTTCTCAGGACTTGGCCGGTCTCGGGCGCCGGTTGATCGCGGCAGTTCTCCCGCCAAAGTCGACGCCTCCCGCATTCCCCGCTAGCTTCGGCGGGGAATGGCCAATCGCCTCCGCCCCCTCGCCATCCTCGAAGGCGCCCAGCTCCGCGCCTCGGCGCCCCGCGACCATGCCGCTTTGTCCGCCTCGGCCGGCACCGGCAAGACCCATGTCCTCACCGCCCGCGTGCTCCGCCTGCTCCTTTCCGGGGTCGACCCGGCCTCGATCCTGTGCCTGACCTTCACCAAGGCCGGGGCGGCGGAGATGGCGGGGCGGCTGCACGGACGGCTCGCGCATTGGGTGCGGCTCAAGGATGCCGATCTCGGCCATGAGCTCATCGCGCTGGGCGAGGATCCGGGCCCGGAGATGCGCGCCCGCGCCCGCACCCTGTTCGCGCGCGTCCTCGAATCCGCCGGCGGCGGGCTGCGCATCCAGACCATCCACGCCTTCGCCCAGGGCCTGCTCGCCGCCTTTCCCTCGGAAGCCGGGCTGGTCCCGGGCTTCCGGCCGCTGGACGGGCGGGAGGAGCAGATGCTGGCGCGCGCGACGCTCGCCGACATGCTGGTCCGCGCCGAGCGGGAGGGCGACCAGGCGCTGATCCGCGACGTCCAGTCGCTGAGCCTGCGGCTCGGCGAGGGCGGAGCGGAGCGCTTCCTCAAGGCCTGCGCCCGGGTGCCGGAGGCGATGATCGCGCTGGGGCCGCGCGAGGGGGTCGAGGCGCGGCTGCGCCACAGCTTCGGCCTGCCGCTGGGCGACGTCGAGGCGGCGCTCGCCGGCGAATGCGACGATGCGCGGTTCGATCTCGATCTGCTCGCCGCGATCGCCGGCGCCAACCGCGCCTGGGACAGCGCCACCGGCCGCCAATGCTGCGAGGCGATCGCCGGCTGGCTGGCGCGGGACGGCGCGGCGCGCGCGGCGACCTTGTCCGATCTGGCCGGCATCGTGCTGACCAAGGCCGGCGATCCGCGCAAGGCCCCGGCCGGGCTGCTCAGGGCCGATCCCGATTACGAAGCGCATGCCGCCCGTCTCGCCCTGTGCTGCCAGCGCCTGCTCACCCTGCGCCGGCTCGCCGGGCTGGTGGCGGCGCTCGCCGCGGGCCTGCGCGCCGGCCAGACCTTCGCGCGCGCTTATGCCGAGGCGAAGCGGGCGGCGGGCGCGGTCGATTTCGACGACCTGATCCGCTGGGCCGAGGCGCTGCTGCTGACTCCGGGCATGGGCGAATGGGTCCGCTACAAGCTCGACCAGCAGACCGACCATATCCTGGTCGACGAGGCCCAGGACACCAATGAGCGGCAGTGGAACATCGTGCGCGCCTTGGCGGGGGAATATTTCGCCGGCGAGGGCGCGTCGGCGCGGCACCGGACGATCTTCACCGTCGGCGACTACAAGCAGGCGATCTTCGGCTTCCAGGGCACCGATCCCGCCAGCTTCGATCTCGCCCGCGCCTGGTTCAGCCGCGAGGCGCGGGCGATCGAGCGCGATTTCCTCGATCTGTCGATGGATTTGAGCTTCCGCTCGCCGCCGCCAGATCCTGGCGGTGGTCGACCGGCTGATCGACGATCTCGGCCATGACGCGCTCGGGCTGCCGCGCCGTCCCAACCCGCACGAGAGCGGCCATGCCGGCCGGCCGGGCTCGGTCACGCTGTGGTTTCCGTTCACCGACGAGACCGGCGTCGAGGAGGAAGCGGGGGAGGAGGGCTGGATCAGCGATGCGACGCGGCGCTATGCGGCGCGGCTCGCGCGGCAGGTCCGCGCCTGGCTCGATCGTCCATTCCAGGTCGAGAGCCGCGGCCGGCCGCTGCGCCCGGAGGACATTTTGATCCTCGTTCGCCGGCGCGGCGATCTCGCCGCCCTGCTGGTCGCCCGGCTCCATGCCGAGGGGGTGCCGGTGGCGGGGGTGGACCGGCTGCTCCTGTCGGCGCCGCTGGCGGTGCAGGACCTGCTCGCCGCGGCGCGGTTCGCGGCCCAGCCGCTCGACGATCTCAACCTGGCGAGCCTGCTCGTCTCGCCCCTGTTCGGCTGGAGCCAGGACGATCTGTTCGCAGCGGCGCATGGCCGCAAGGGCGCGCTGTGGCCGCATCTGCGGACGGTGGCGGCGCCCGGTTCGCTGGACGGCCTTCATGCCATCCTCGCCATGGCCGATTATGCCACGCCCCACGATTTCTTCGAGACGATCCTGTCCGGGCCGCTCGACGGCCGCCGCAAGCTCACCGAACGGCTCGGCGCCGAGGCGCGCGACCCGATCGAGGAGCTGCTGTCGAGCGCGCTCGAGTTCGAGAGCAATGCCTCCGCCTCGCTGCAGGCCTTCCTCGACTGGTTCGCGCGCGGCGACGTCGAGATCGTCCGCGATCCGTCGGCGCCGCGCGGAAGCGGTGCGGGTGATGACGGTCCACGGCTCCAAGGGGCTGCAGTCGCCGGTGCTCATCCTCGCCGACGCCTGCGCCGATCCGGAGCGCGCGGGGCCCGGGAGCAGGCTCGCCGCGCTCGAACTGGCCGACGGCGGCCCCGTCGTTCCCGCCTTCCGGCCGCGCAAGGATGAGCTGACCGATCCCTTGAAGGCGCAGGTCGAGCGGCAGGACCGGCTCGACCGCGAGGAGCATTGGCGCCTCCTCTACGTCGCGCTGACCCGGGCCGAGGAGCGGCTCTATATCGGCGGCGCGCTTGGCGCCCGCGACCGCGACGGGCCGCCCCAGGCGAGCTGGTACCGCGCCGTCGAGAATGCCGTCGCCGGCCTCGGTTCCGACTGGGCGGATGCGCCGCTCTGGGGCCGTGAAATGCGCTTCGGATCATTCGAAATCCCTGGGAAGAACGTCAAAAAAGCCGTTGAAAGAGAAAGCGTCCTACCGGAATGGCTGCGACGGGCGGCCCCCGCCGAGGAACGCCCGCCGCGTCCGCTTGCGCCATCCGCGCTCGGCGAGGACGATGCCGCCGATCCGCCGCCCGGTCCCGAGCAGCGGGAGGCGGCCGCAGCGCGGCCGGCTCCTCCATCGGCTGTTCGAGCGGCTGCCCGGCGTCGCGCCGGCGCAGCGCCGGGAGCTGGCCGAGCGCTGGCTCGAACAATCGGCGGGGATCGAGGATGCGTCGCAGCGCCGGGCGCTGGCGGACGATGCCTGCCGGATCATCGCCGATCCCGGCTTCGCGGAATTGTTCGGCCCCGGCGCGCTTGCCGAAGCGCCGATCGCCGCGGTGCTGGCCGGGGGCACGGTGGTCTCGGGCACGGTCGACCGGCTGCTGGTCGGCGACGACCGCATCCTGGTCGCCGACTTCAAGACCGGCCGGCGCCCGCCGGGCTCGGCGGCCGAGATTCCCGCCGCCCATCTCCGCCAGATGGCCGCCTATCGCGCCGCGCTGCGGATCATCTTCCCCGATCTGCCGGTCGAGGCGGCCCTGCTCTACACCGCCGCGCCGGTGCTCCATCCGCTGCCCGAGCCCTGCTCGACGCGCACATGCCGGCCGGTGGTTGAGCCGCCGCTTCGCGCATCCTACATGCCCGGAAACCACCAGGAGATTCCCATGGCCACCACCATTGTCACCGATTCCTCGTTCGACCAGGACGTGCTCAGCGCATCGAAGCCGGTGCTCGTCGATTTCTGGGCGGAATGGTGCGGGCCGTGCAAGATGATCGCGCCCGGCGCTCGAGGAATTGAGCGACGAGCTCGGCGACCGGGTGACGATCGCCAAGCTCAACATCGACGACAATCCCGAGGCGCCCGGCCGATACGGCGTGCGCGGCATCCCGACCATGATCCTGTTCAAGGACGGCGCGCCGGCCGCGACCAAGGTCGGCGCCGAGCCGAAGAGCCGCATCCAGGCCTGGCTCGAGGGCGCGCTCTAGCTAATCCTCCCCGCGAAATCGCGGGGAGGATTAGCCCGGAGGCTCGACTCCCTCCAGCCCGCGCGTATCCGGCCGGAAGCGGTCGTGCCGGGGGAGGTCGTCGGCGGTGTCGAACCAGGCAATCTTGCTGGCGTAGAAGATGTGGAAGCCGGGCGCCACGGCGTCCGGATCGTCGAGCGTGGTCACGCTGAAATCGATCGTCTCGGGCTGATGGTCGACCTGCATCGCGATCGGCGTCCCGCATGAACCGCAGAACAGGCGATGGCCGAACGAGCTCGATTTGAACCGCCGTACCTGCTCACGCCCTTCGACGAACACCAGGTCGCCTGCGGGCACGCTGGCGAAGGCCATGGCCGGGGCGCCCGACACAAGCTGGCAGATGCGGCAATGGCACCAGCCCGCGTCGAACGGCGCGCTGGCGAGCCGGTAGCGCAGCGCGCCGCAGGCGCAGCCGCCAATGGTCGCTTTCTCCATCGCCGCCGGCTAGGCCGGACGGCCGAAGAATTCAACGCGCCCGCGCGCAGGGCATGGACCTTGGCGCCCGGCGTCACTATGTCGCTCGGCGATGGAATTCCTGCTGATCCTCTCCGCCTTGCTGAGCGCCGTGACCGGGGCGATCTCCGGCGCGCGCGCGCCGGAGGCGCGGGTGCACCAGGCCGAGGCGTCGCTGGGCACGGTCGCCGCCGCCCCGGCCGTCAGGCAGGCGGCGCCCAGGATCGAGGCGGCCGTTCCGCAAGCGGCGGCGCCCGCCGCGGACATCCCCGCGCCGCCCGCGGTGGCGATCGCGGCGGCGATTCCCCTTTATGCGGACCGCCTGATCGAGTGACGCGGCCGGGCCGCGGCCCGCTTTCCCGCCCGCATTCTCACGCCCGGCCCCCGGCCGGCGCACCTATGTTCTGATCAGGATCTCATCATGTTCGGTGGATTTGCCAAAGCCATTTTCGGGTCGTCCAACGACCGCTACGTCCGCTCGCTCCGCAAGATCGTCGACCAGGTCAACGCGCTGGAGCCGACCATCTCGGCGATGACCGACGACGAGCTGAAGGGCCAGACCGCGATCCTGAAGGGCCGGCTCGAAAACGGCGCGGCGCTGGACGACATCCTGCCCGAAGCGTTCGCCACCGTCCGCGAGACCGCCATGCGGACGCTCGGCCAGCGCCATTACGACGTCCAGCTGATCGGCGGCATCGTCCTCCACCGCGGCGAGATCGCCGAGATGCGCACCGGCGAAGGCAAGACCCTGGTGGCGACGCTCGCCGGTCTATCTCAACGCGCTCGAGGGCAAGGGCGTCCACGTCGTCACCGTCAACGACTATCTCGCCCGCCGCGACGCCGACTGGATGGGGCAGATCTACCGCTTCCTCGGCCTCAGCGTCGGCGTGATCGTCCCCAACATCATCGATCAGCAGCGCCGCGCCGCCTATCATTGCGACATCACCTACGGCACCAACAACGAGTTCGGCTTCGACTATCTGCGCGACAACATGAAATATGAGCGCGCGCAGATGGTCCAGCGCCCCTTCAACTTCGGCATCGTCGACGAGGTCGATTCGATCCTGATCGACGAGGCGCGCACCCCGCTGATCATCTCCGGGCCGACCGACGACAAGTCGGAGCTCTACATCTCGCTCGACCGGATCGTGAAGGAGACCGCGCCCGAGGATTACGAATATGACGAGAAGGACAAGCGCGTCCTTTTGACCGAGGAAGGCACCGAGCGGATGGAGCGCCTGCTGGAGGAGCAGGGGCTCCTGGTCGGCTCCAACCTCTACGATTACGAGAACACCCAGGTGGTGCACCACCTCACCCAGGCGCTGCGCGCCAACGTCGCCTACAGGCGCGACATCGATTATATCGTCAAGGACGACAAGGTCATCATCATCGACCCGTTCACCGGCCGGATGATGGACGGCCGGCGCTGGTCGGAAGGGCTCCACCAGGCGGTCGAGGCCAAGGAGGGCGTCCAGATCGAGCCCGAGAACCAGACGCTCGCCTCGATCACCTTCCAGAATTATTTCCGCATGTACCCCAAGCTCGGCGGCATGACCGGCACCGCGGCGACCGAGGCGGCGGAATTCTACGACATCTACAAGATGAACGTCGTCTCCATCCCGACCCACATGCCGGTCAAGCGGCTCGACGAGGACGACGAATTCTACAAGAACCAGGAAGACAAGTTCCAGGCGATCGTCGAGGGGATCAAGGAGAAGCAGGACATCGGCCAGCCGGTGCTGGTCGGCACCGTCTCGATCGAGAAGTCCGAGCTCCTGTCCGAATATCTGAAGAAGAAGAAGGTCAAGCACGAGGTGCTGAACGCCCGCTATCACGAGCAGGAAGCCCATATCGTCGCCCAGGCGGGGCGCCTCCGGGCGGTCACCATCGCCACCAACATGGCCGGCCGCGGCACCGACATCCAGCTGGGCGGCAATGTCGACTTCCGGATCGCCGACGAGCTGGGCGGGGCGGAGCCGGGGCCCGAGCGCGACCAGGCCGAGGAGAAGATCCGCCAGGAGGTCGCCGAGGAGAAGGAAAGGGTGATCGCCGCCGGCGGCCTGTTCGTGCTCGGCACCGAGCGGCACGAGAGCCGCCGCATCGACAACCAGCTGCGCGGCCGCTCGGGCCGGCAGGGCGATCCCGGCTTGAGCCGCTTCTATCTCAGCCTCGACGACGACCTGCTGCGCATCTTCGGCCCGCAGACGATGTTCTCGCGGCTGATGAACAAGAACCTGGCCGACGGCGAGGCGATCATCTCCCCCTGGATCTCCAAGGCGATCGAGACCGCGCAGAAGAAGGTCGAGGCGCGCAATTACGACATCCGCAAGCAGGTCGTCGAATATGACGACGTGATGAACGACCAGCGCAAGGTGATCTACGAGCAGCGCGCCGACATCATGGACGCCGAGACCGTCGGCGACGTCGTCGAGGACATGCGCACCGAGACGGTCAACTCGCTGATCGGCGAGGCGATCCCGCCCAATTCCTATCCCGAGCAATGGGACATGGAGCTGCTGAAGGAGCGTCTCGGGGCCGTGTTCGGCCTGACCCCGCCGGTCGACGAGTGGGTCAGGGAGGAAGCGGTCGAGCCGGAAATGTTCGTCGAGCGCGTCCAGGCGCTGGCCGACGCGCAGATCGCCGAGAAGACCCGCGAAATCGCCGAGGATGCCTGGATTCACTACGAGAAGGGCGTCCTCATCGAGTCGCTCGACCATCATTGGAAGGAGCATCTGTCGATGCTCGACGCGCTCCGCCAGGTCGTGCACCTGCGCGCCTACGCCCAGAAGAAGCCGATCGACGAATATAAGCACGAGGCGTTCGCGATGTTCGAGCGCATGCTCGCCGCGATCCGCGAGGACGTCACCGGCCGGCTTGCCCAGGCGCGGCTGGTGATGCGGCCCGACGACCTTCCGGAAATGCCGGATTTCGTCACCCACCATATCGACCCGTTCACCGGCGACGACGACACTTACGACATCGACGCCGACACCGGCACCATCCTGTCACGGCTGCCGCCGCTGCAGGTGCCGATGACGGACATGCCGGCGATCAGCGGCGAGGTGGTCCCGCCGGCCAGCCGCAACGCGCCCTGCCCGTGCGGCTCGGGCCGCAAGTACAAGCATTGCCACGGGGCGGTGGCCTAGCTTCACTCCCTCCCACACGCGGGAGGGGCGGGGCGGAAGCTCAGGCGAGCTTCATGCCCTCGCGCAGGACGGCCGCGGTCAGCTTCGCGTTCTGGTCGTCGGTCAGCTGGCCCTTGAAGGCGGGGAAGACCTCCTCCTCCTCCATCTTCATATGCTTTTCGAGCATGGCGCGGAAATCGCGGACGCGGGCCAGCCAGTCGGCGCCGCTCCTCGGCATCGTCTCCAGCTCGTAAAGATAGGTCTTCACATAGCCGTGCTCGGCGTTGAGCGCGTCGGCGTCGTGGGCGGCATTGGCCTGGCGGAGCGCGGGGTAGACGACATTCTCCTCCTCGAGCGCATGCTTGCCGAGGGCGTTCTTGAGCTTGGCGAGCAGATGGGTGCGGGCGGAGCTCTGATTGTCGCCGGTCGCCTCGATCTTGTCGAACAGGGCCAGGACCAGCCGGTGCTCGGCGGCGAGCGCGTCGGCCCAGTCGCCCGCGGCGCCGGCCATGCCCTGGACGACGAACTTGCGCCCGTAATTGGCGGCGAGGCCGAGCGCGGCGCCGGCCATGGCGGCGGCGGCGAGCATGCCGGTCTGGCCGCTGCCAAGGCCGAAGGTCGAGTGGTTCCGGCCACCATTGCCGGCGTCGTTGCGGGTCGATTTCGAGCGGGACCTGGTCGCCATTTCTGCCTCCTGCATTTGCTGTTCGTGCCAACCGATCTTGGCCGCCAAGGTTCCCGGCACCGGCACCTCCCGCGCTGATCCAGATTTATCGGATTAGCCCCGGAATTTCATGACGTTATCGAATCGAGGCTGCGGCTTGCCTCGGGCCGTGCCGGGCGTCGGTCCGGCTCCCGAAAGAGACCGTGCCGGCATCTGGCGACGCGACCGTTCGATCCGATCTTCTTTCGCCGATTTTGAGTTTCACTCCGGTCGTCGTAAGATAAGCGCTCGCGACGGCGACCTATTCGACAAGTTGCTGGGGTCTCGCTGCCGGGCCTGAACCTTTCCTGGGGGAGCACGATCGTCATGTCGATTGCCCGCCTGGCAGCCATTAGCCTGGGATTGTTCAGGCTTTGCGCGGTTGCGACGGCATTCACCTTTTTTCCTGTCACTGAAGCCCGTGCCCAGGCGGTCGTGCAGGGCAGTTTCGAGCCGGATTACCGCTACCCCTGGGTCGTGCGCCTGAACGGATGCGGGGGTGTGCTGCTGAGCCCCAAATGGGTTCTGACGGCCGCGCATTGCATCCGGGTCAGCGGCGGATACGTGTTCATTAGTCGCACCGCGCCGTGGGGCGGCACCCACTCTCAGTCGCGCAATTTCGACCATACCGACATCCGGATCCATCCCGACTATGTTAACGGCGAGGCGGCCAACGATATCGCCCTGATCAGGCTGAGGTCGCCTTTCGCCCTATTGCCCGCTGCCCAAACGGTCGGATTGCCGCCGGAGCCGAGACGCCCCGGCATCGTCGGAACCGTCGCGTCCATCGCGCACACGGGCCAGCCGCCGCCCGGATACCTTTCCGTGATGCGCGCGCCGACACCGGCCCTGGACTGGCCGCCCTCATTCGAGGTGGTGGCCACTGCAAGTTCGGGAGGTTTGTGTCCGGGCGACAGCGGATCGGGCTTCATAACCGTCGAGCGGGGACGCGCGATCGTGAGAGGCATTGCGAAGTCTTGGCACGATCAGTTCGTGCCAGACGGCCGCCAACACGCGCGCCGATTTCACCGACGTCTTTCATCACCGCGACTGGATTCTCGACACGATGCGGGTGACGGATTACTTCCTCGAGGGGAACACCCGGCTCCGGTCGTCCGGCCGATTGGCGCGCGGCGTGATGGGGATCCGCTGCGTTGGCATTCCCCCCGTCTGGGGCCCTCTCTACGTGAGAGGCGTCGAGGAAGGCAGCAACTGCGCCAATGAGGAATTGCAGATTGTCGCCTGTTATTTGGAACCCGGCCAGCCTTGGCTTGTCATTTCGCAGTTCGTGATGAGAACGATATTCTCCGACGGCACCGTAGAGATCGAGAGCCTGCCCTTCTCGCCGAGCGTCGCGAGCTATGAAGGCATTCGTCCGTTCGGCGCGTATCGTGAATTTAACTGCACGATCAGCTGGCCGAACAGGGACTTCCTTCCCGATTCCGGCAGCTTCTTTCCCGGTTGAAGGCTCGATCGCCTTCCTCGCGCCGAATGTCAGCGTGCGGGCCGGCCCGCGGGCGATTTCCCGAACCGTCCGCAGTTGGCGCACGAAGACAAATCTTGCCGGAAACGGAGCAGCTTCGCTCCCGCGCGGCGAGGAGCCAGCGAGCCGCCCGGCGACATGCGCGCCACGATCGGCGATCCGCGCGAGGAACGCGCGCTCGCGACCGCCCATCAGCCGGCTATTCCGGGCGCCCGCAGCCGTGCTAACATGAGCGCGGCCGGGGGAGCCCTGGATGATCGACGTCTTCATTTCCTATTCCCGCGCGAACCAGGCGATGGTCCGGCAGCTTGCCGAGGCGGTGAAGGGCGAGGGCTACAGCGTCTGGTGGGACGACGAGCTGCCGCCGCACCTGTCTTATGGCGACGTCATCACCGAGAAGATCGGCGCGGCGAAAGCGGCGATCGTGGTCTGGTCGGAGAGCGCCTCCGCCTCCGAATGGGTGCGGGCCGAGGCCGACGTGGCGCGCGGCCAGAAGAAGCTGATCCAGACGTCGATCGACGACCGCATGCCGCCGATGCCGTTCAACCAGATCCAGTTCGCCTCGATCGGCGACTGGCACGGCGAGGCGGACCATCCGGGCTGGCGCAAGGTCAAGGCGAGCCTCGCCGCTCTGTGCGGCGCCCGGGCGAACGCGCCCAGCCATCCCGTGCCCTCCACCCCGCCGCCGGACCCTGTCCCGTCCCCGCCGCCGCCGCCCCATCCGGCCCAGCCCGTTGCCGGCGCGCCGGCGCCGGCCAGGACCAGCAACGTGCTGGTGCCCGTGCTGGTGGCCCTGGTCGTGCTCGCGGCGATCGCCGCCGGCACCTTCATCTGGCTGAGCGGCCGGCAAGCCGGGCCGGTGGCCGCCGGGGCGGCCGGCGATGCCGCGGCGCCCTCGGACGCCGTGGGCGGGCAGGCGCGCGTGCCGGCCGGAGGCGACGGTCCGGCGCGCCAGGGGGAAATCCTGCCCAATTCGGACGCGGTGCTGCTGACCGAGGAGGATCTGGAGGATTTGTCGAAGCGGGAGCTGTTCCTGGCCCGCAACGAGGTTTTCGCCCGCCACGGGCGGCCGTTCCGCAGCCCGGCGCTGCGGCGGCATTTCGCGCAATTCCCCTGGTATCGCCCCCGGCCCGGCGAGATTCGGCTGAGCGCCGTCGAGGCCGCCAACGTGCACCTGATCTGGGAGGAGGAGCAGGAGCGCTGAGCCGGCGGACCGGGGCCGGGCGAATGAATGGCTCCCCGGGACGGATTCGAACCATCGGCCAACCGGTTAACAGCCGGTTGCTCTACCGCTGAGCTACCGGGGAGCAGCCTTTTGCAGGCAGGCGGGCCTATAGCAGGGGGTTTTCGCCGCTGGCAAGCAGGTTGGGCGGTGTTTCCGAGCCCGCTCGTCGCCTCGGCGCAGGCGGGATCGCTCAGACCGCGAACTGCTCCATGGCGATGCGCTCGTCCAAAGCGTGCTCGGGGTCGAACAGCAGGGTCAGCACCGTCTCCCGATCGATCGAGACCTCGACCGTCGAGACGTCGCGGACCTCGACCTGGTCGGCCACCGCGGACACCGGCCGCTTGACCGGATCGAGGACGCGGAACGAGATTTTGAGGTCGTCGGCGATCAGCGCGCCGCGCCAGCGCCGCGGCCGGAACGGGCTGATCGGAGTCAGCGCCACCAGCCGGGAGCCCAGCGGCAGGATCGGCCCGTTGGCGGAGAGGTTGTAGGCGGTCGAGCCGGCCGGCGTCGCCACCAGCACGCCGTCGCAGGTCAGCTCGGGCAGGACGACGCGGCCGTTGACCGACACTTCGATCCACGCCGTCTCGCGGGTCTCGCGCAGCAGCGAGACCTCGTTGATCGCGTGGTTGACGACGACCGCCCCGCCGACCGTCGCCGCCTTCATCTCGAGCGGCGCGACGGCGAAGGCCTTGGCGCGGCCGACGCGCTCGGCCAGGGCGTCGATCCGCCATTCGTTCATCAGGAAGCCGACCGTGCCGCGGTTCATCCCGAACACCGGGCAGACATGGCCGCGGGCGAGCATCTCGTGGAGGGTATGGAGCATGAAGCCGTCGCCGCCCAGCGCGACGATCAGCTCCGCCTCGTCGGCGGGGACGAAATCGTAGCGCGCGCGCAGCATCGCCTCGGCCGCCTGCGCCGCCTCGGCGCTGGAGGCGAGGAGCGCCATCTTCATGCCTGCCTGCTCCGCCATAAGCGTAGCTACGGGGCAGCCTATGCCGCCGTCAATGTGCCAGGCCGGAACGGCGAGGAAGGCGATTGGCGGCGCGACGGCGCTGGCCTAGAAGATTCGCCGCGGATCGATCGCCCGCCCATCGACCGTCAACCGCGTCGTCGCGCCTTCGCGCGCGGCCCGAGCAGGCTTTCACCATGGTCCTTGCCGGCTATTCGTCGACTTCAGGCTCGCTCGCCGACCCGGCCGGTTCGAGCGTCGTCGTCGCGGCGGTTTCCTGGCTCCAGGCGACCTTGCTCGGCACGCTCGCCACGACCGTCGCCATCATCGCCATCGCCTGGGTGGGGCTGATGATGCTGGCCGGGCGCGCCAACCTCCGCCATGGCCTGACCGTCATCGCCGGCTGCTTCATCCTGTTCGGGGCGACGAGCATCGTCGCCGGCCTCCAGGCGTCCCTGGCCGGCGCCGACCTCGCCGCCGCGCCGGAAGCGCCGCCGCCCGCGCCGCCGCTTGTCCTCCCGCCCCCTCCGCCTGCAAACCCCGACCCCTATGCCGGCGCCGCGGTGCCGCCGCGGTAAACAGCCGCGAGGCCGTCGAACATGAGGTTGCCGTTGGTGCCGGGAAAGGGCTCGGCTGCTCAGGCCATGCGGTGCGAGTAAGGTGGCTGCGCCTTCGGATTGGGGTGCCGTCGCAGCAATTCCCGAAGGCGGCCCAATCCTCTATTGTGTCCCGGAATTGAGACTGGAAGACATGAGTTATGGCACCCAACTCGCTGAGGAACGCAAGAGGCTGGGCCTGAAGCAGGCCGGGTTCGGCGATCTCGTCGGCACCGACGTTCCCAAGCAGAGCCTTTACGAGAACGGCCGGCGCGAGCTGAGGGCGGATTATCTCGCCCGGCTCACGGAGGCCGACGTCGATATCCTCTACATCCTGACCGGCCGGCGCAGCGAGGGCGCCTGGCTCGGGCCGGGGCCGAGAGAGTTGCTGTCGGCCTATCTGTCGCTGCCGCCCGAGCTGCAGCAGGCGCTCGAGGCGCTGGTCCGCGCGCTGCGCGCCCAGTTCGCAGGGCCGGCCGCGACGCGCCGGGCGCGCAGGCCGAGGGCCGAATCCGAAGCGGTTCAATCCGATATTGCGTCCCCGGAATTTCCGTGAGGGCTGCCCGGGCGTGCGCGGCGCGAGGAAGGCGGATGCGCCGTCGAATTCGGTGCACTCACCCTCATTCGGACGGCGCCGTTGCCGGGGCGTGTCGCCGGGTGCATCATGGCCGGCAAGCGGGAGGCGCGAAATGGCCGGCGGATTGCCCGACGAGGCGGAGATGGCGAAGTCGCTGGAGCAAATGCGGGCGAAGCTCGGCCTTTCCGCCGAGGAGATGAAGCCGGCCTTCGACGCGCTCGGCGAGATTTACGAGGCCCGGGAGGCCCGGGTCGACGCCATGTTCGGCAAGGGCCCTCTTGGCGAGGCGCGAACGGCCGAGGCGAGACTGCAAACCGATCCGAGTCCGTGGAGTCGGTAAATCACCTGAACAGGAAGCGGAAATGGCGCCTGGGATACGCGTTCCGCACAGGCCGCTCGGATCGGCCATATTGACCGGATCGTTCCCCACATAGGCGTAGAGGTTGATATTGTCGTCATAGCCCACCGGATCGGTCTGCAGGAACCGCCCCAGCGTCGGGGAATAAATGCGCGCTTTGTAATGGTACATGCCGAGCTCGGGCAGCCAGATCTGCCCGGTATATTGGAACCGGCCGCTGTTCGCCGTCGCGGGGATGCCGTATTCGTCATAGGCGTTGACGGTGGCGTGGCCCGACGCGTTGCTCGAGGCGACGATCGAGCCCTGGTGGTCGGCGTGGAGGAACGAGCGCTGGTTTAAGCCCGCGCCCGCATAGCTCAGCATCGGCACGTCGGCGCCGGCCCAGTGGGCGTGGCGGCGGGTCATCACGCCGGCGCCGTCATATTCCGCCACCAAAGCGTCGCCGTCGTAGAGGTAGCGGGTGGTGGCATGGCTGCCGCCCGAGGTCTGGAACAGCCGGCCGAGCGGATCCCAGGTCAGCCTCTAGTATCCTCCAGACATTAATCGCTGCTCAGCTTCATCCTCCGACAAGTTCTGGCGCGTACTCAAGCTCTCGATATGCACAAACAGCGTATATTCGTTGATCCTGTGCACGGGTCTTAACACCCCCTCGATATTCACCCCGAATACACCTTGGTCGCTAAGCGGGTCGGGATTAAAAATATCCCGAAGCGCGTCACCTGTCGATCGATTTCCCGGCTCCAATCGCAATCGATAATTCGAGCAGATACGGCTGGAAGAAGTAAGCCACTCTCCACGAACCATGACTGCGCGCACCGACGCTGCAAAACGACCTCCGGGACTGACTTCCCGACCATTCCAGCAGCGCCGCAAGATCTCCTCGTCGGTCAGATGCGAAGACTGACAGCCTCCCAGGATAATCGCGAAGACCAGCGCGGCTTTGTTTCTAATCGTCATAGCGCGGACAATTTCCGAGAAATGGCGGAGGCCGCCGATTCGAGGCTGACACGCAACTCCGAAACGCCTGACGTCGGAGTATCCGCCTTCTCTCGGCAGGTGACATACCCGGCCGCCATAACGGTGACGAGTGCCCCTGGAGCTCGTAGGTTATTGACTCCATGCTCAACGCCGTATGCTCTTCATCTCTCCAGCTTCCCGCGGTCGTGCCGGTGCCGCCGCCCCGGTAAATCCCATGGGTGAGCTCGTGTGCCAGGATGCCTGCACCGGTCACATCACTGCTCGCCTCGATTCGGCCTATGTCCAGTGTGATCGCGACGTCATTCGGCCCTCCTTCAGTACTGCCATACCGCGAAGGTCGGTCGGTCGTCGCGCCCAAATCGTCAGTTTCAATCGTGACGCCATTTCGCTCATTCTCCCTCCCCAGAAACTGCACAAGCCTGTTCAGGGCCTGCGCGGCCGGCGATCGGATTCTGGTGCCTGTCCCTGGATTGGCGCTCCGTGATGCATGGCGCAACGCTTCAGCATAGCTCTTGATCGCCTCGCAATGCTCGGGCCGGGATCTGCAAACATACATTCCGTATGGATCGACACCGTTCATGGGATCGTTCCCGACATAGGCATAGAGGTTGAACTGGTCGTCATACCCCACCGGATCGGTCTGGGCGAACCGCCCCAAGGTCGGTGAGTAGATGCGGGCCTTGTAGTGATACATGCCGAGCTCGGGGATCCAGATCTGGCCGGTATACTGGAACCTTCCCGCATTGGCGGCCGCCGGGATGCCGTATTCGTCATAGCTGTTGATCGTGGCGGCGCCCGACGCGTTGCTCGAGGCGATGATCGAGCCCTGGTGGTCGGCGTGGAGGAACGAGCGCTGGTTTAAGCCCGCGCCCGCATAGCTCACCATCGGCACGTCGGCGCCGGCCCAGTGGGCGTGGCGGCGGGTCATCGCGCCGGCGCCGTCATATTCGGCGACGAGCGCGTCGCCGTCGTAGAGGTAGCGGGTGGTGGCATGGCTGCCGCCCGCGGTCTGGAACAGCCGGCCGAGGGGGTCGTAGGTCAGCACCAGCCCGTTCGGGCCGCCGACCAGCAATTAATTTGTCAGAAAACGTCTAGATTTTTTATCTGAATCCAAGAAAATTCTCGCTCGTTAATTTCGTAGTTCCAGATGTCTATGTCCGCAAATTCGTTTTTCAAGGCTATTATCGCATAATAATTTACAGGGACATCTGTCAAAGAAATAAATTGGCTCGTAGATAATATTCTCTTTGAAAACGACGGATTTAGCGTAGTGCTATATGGTTCATCACTTATAACTACATTTGCATTACCATCAATATAGGGAGCAACTTGAAAACAAATGCACGATTCCGTAAATGTTATCGGGGCTGCGCCTGTATCTCCCGGGAATTCTACGTCGTTATATGGGTCGTGCAGGAACATTATTCCATATTCTAGCGAAACTTCGATCTGTATTTTCATTTTAAGAGGTCTCTATCGATCTTCATCGCGAGGCCGCGCAGGTCGTGGGCGCTCCCGTCGATTGGCCTGTGTAACCTGTCCGCCTTGCTGATTGCTACAACCTCTACACTGCGGGTAGAGCCGCTGAGTTTGGCCACCCGGATTTCGGGCATTTGGCGGTTGGTGATCCGGTGTCCATCGGCCGCCTCTATTCCCCGATTGCCTGGCGCCACATGTGTGACAGCCTTGAGCATTGCCAATCCTGTCTACAGCACGTCGCTCGGCAGTCGTCGCTCGGCTTGAGCTTGCTGGAACAGATTCTCGCGCATTTGGTCCCGGCCTCAGGGTCGAAGCGCGACCAGTAGCAGGTCCGCTGCTTGGGGGCGGAGCGCCGCTGACGAGGCTGGCCACGCCTTCGAGAATCCGCATGGCCGGACCCACCACCGGGACATAGTGGGCCGCTTCCACAGCCCAATCTGGCGGCGGATTCTCTCTCGCGCCCTCCGCGAGCGAGAGCGCGCTGTGATAGGCGATGGAACCCGATTCCATGCCGTCCGGATCGACACGGTTGACCGGATCGTTCCCCACATAGGCGTAGAGGTTGATATTGTCGTCATACCCCACCGGATCGGTCTGCATGAACCTGCCGAGCGTGGGCGAGTAGACCCGGGCCTTGTAGTGATACATGCCGAGCTCGGGCAGCCAGATCTGGCCGGTATACTGGAACCTTCCCGCATTGGCGGCCGCCGGGATGCCGTATTCGTCGTAGCTATTGACGGTGGCGTGGCCCGACGCGTTGCTCAGGGCGATTATCGAGCCCTGGTGGTCGGCGTGGAGGAACGAGCGCTGGTTTAAGCCCGCGCCCGCATAGCTCACCATCGGCACGTCGGCGCCGGCCCAGTGGGCGTGGCGGCGGGTCATCACGCCGGCGCCGTCATATTCCGCCACCAAAGCGTCGCCGTCGTAGAGGTAGCGGGTGGTCGGATGGCTTCCGGACCCTCCTGAGCCCGGCGAAGGGCCCGAGGTCTGGAACAGCCGGCCGAGCGGGTCATAGGTCAGGACCAGCCCGTTCGGGCCGCCGACCAGCCGGTTCTCGGCGTCGTAGGTATAAGTGCGGCTGCCGTCGGAGACGAGGTTGCCGTTCGGGTCGTAGGCGAACGCCGCGCTGCCGGCGGCGCTGTACTGGTTGAGCCCGTTGGCGGTGTAGGCGCGGCTGACGGCGTAATGGCCGGTCCAGGCATAGCTGTCGTTGTTGCGGGTCTGGACGCCGATCTGGCGCGCCGGATTGTAGCCGTAGCCGAACACCACGTCGGTCGATGTGCCGGAGACGAAGCGAGAGCGCCTTGGAAGAGGTTGCAGACCGGCCCAACTCCGAGGGTCGGGTAAATAGTCACACTGTCAGCGTAATTCGGGAGCCGTACAATCAGTTGGTCGGTGGCATCTGTTCCTTCGCCGCGAGCGGCTCCCAACCAAGTTCGAAGACCAGATCGTTCAGGGAAATCGGCCCCTGCCCATTGCTGCATTCATACCGACGCACGTTCTCTGCCACCTCGACGACATGCATTCCTGCGTTTCCCCCTTGCTACTCCATTTCCCCCAATACTCTCGCAGTCTCAGAGCGCGATAGCTGTACTCCTTCGCTGAGCTGATGAACGCTCACGATTAACATATGTTGATCGACCCTTCTCTTGCTCGAAACACGTGCGATCCCTCGTATCCCAATCAACTCGGTACGGTTCAGATCCGCGCGTTCAAATACATCAAATCCAGGGGGCGTTGAGCCGCGCTCAAAATCCAGACGCAATCGGAGGCCGGGACACGCCCTATTCGCCGATAGTACCCCTTCACGAGGAAAGACAATCGCCTCGAAACAAATCTCGCGCAACGAATTTCCAGCGGTGCGGGCGCCCCAGCATGTCAGAAACGCGTCATCGTCGACATGGATGTCTCGCGCTTGCGAACAGACCCCGAGACAACCAATGGCCACCGTCGCCATAAACACCCTTGAAATCAATCTGAACATCGTTGCCCTCTGAAGCGGGATGGGAAAGACCGGCGCGCGTAATCACAACTCTGATAAGCGGAAGCTCTGACCCTTTGCCGACGCTCGGCGGGGGACATGTCGGGAGACCACACGGACGTGGGCTGGCCTAGAAATTGATTCGTGAGGGACTCCATATAGTTGGCCACCAACTCCCGGTGAAATATGTCCGAAGCGGTAGTAGGCAGCCCACGATTGCGCTGTTGAACCCCGTGAGTGGCCTCGTGAGCTAAAACACCTGCTCCTGTAGAACCGCGACTCGAGCTAATCTGCTGCAAATCCAGCTGTATTTCAACAGATCCGCCTCCTCCCCTGCCGGTATTTCCTAACACTCCGAGAGGCATATCGGCACTAGCTATATTCACTCCATTATCGTGACCCTCACGGCCGAGTAATCGAACAAGGGTGTTGAGCGCTCCCGCATACTCAGACCGTATGCGAGTCCCGCTCTGTTGCGCGGCAGCTCTAGCGGCTTGCCGTATCTCAGCTGCATACGCCGCGATTTCGGCGCATTCGCTTTCGCTTCCCGAGCACTTGTATCTTCCGTCAGGATCAGTTGCGTTGACCGGATCGTTCCCGACATAGGCATAGAGGTTGACCTGGTCCTCATAGCCGACGGGATCGGTCTGCATGAACCTTCCGAGCGTGGGCGAATAGATCCTGGCCTTGTAGTAATACATCCCCAGCTCGGGCAGCCAGATCTGGCCGGTATACTGGAACCTTCCCGCATTGGCGGCCGCCGGGATGCCGTATTCGTCATAGGCGTTGACGATGGCGTGGCCCGACGCGTTGCTCAGGGCGATGATCGAGCCCTGGTGGTCGGCGTGGAGGAACGAGCGCTGGTTTAAGCCCGCGCCCGCATAGCTCACCATCGGCACGTCGGCGCCGGCCCAGTGGGCGTGGCGGCGGGTCATCGCGCTGGCGCCGTCATATTCGGCGACCAGCGCATCCCCGTCGTAGAGGTAGCGGGTGGTGGCGTGGGGACCGCCCGACGTCTGGTAGAGCCGGCCGAGCGGGTCATAGGTCAGGACCAGCCCGTTCGGGCCGCCGACCAGCCGGTTCTCGACGTCGTAGGTATAAGTGCGGCTGCCGTCGGAGACGAGGTTGCCGTTGGCGTCGTAGGCGAACGCCGCGCTGCCGGCCGCGGCATATTGGTTGAGCCCGTTGGCCGTGTACGGGCGGTTGACGCTATAATGGCCGGTCCAGGCGTAATGGTCGTTGTTGCGGACCTGGGCGCCGATCTGGCGCGCCGGATTGTAGCCGTAGCCGAACACCACGTCGGTCGAGGTGCCGGCCATGTCGTGGGCGAGGCTTTCGAGGCCGAAGGCGGGATGGTAGCTGTAGCCCGTCGTCGGCCCGTTGGCGCGCAGCAAGGCGGCCGCCCGGCCGTGGACGTCGTAGAACAGGATGTGGCTCCAGCTCCCCCCCGCCTCGGCCATGTAGGTCATCCGATCCGTCCCGTCATAACCGTAGTCCATCGCCACCGAATCGGGGAAGGTGAGCCGGGTGCGGTTGCCATTGAGGTCGTACTGGTGGGAGAGCGTGCGCGTCGTGCCGCCGAGGTCGATGCTGCTGGAGCTGAGCCGGCCCAAGGCGTCGAAGGCGTTGGTGACGCCCTCGCCCGACTGGCTGCCGAACCGCGCCGAAAGCTGCAGGCCCTGGAGGTTGTAGCTGTAATGGACCGGTGTCGCCCCGCCCTGAGGATAGGTCTTCGCCGTCACCCGGTTGAGCGCATCGTACGCGTAGGCGATGTTGCGCCCGTCGCGCCTTCGCAGGTTGGTCCGGTTGCCGTGGGCGTCGTAGCTATATTCCTCATAGTCGGCGGCGTTGACGTGGCCGGCGGTGGCGAGCGCGGTCGCCGGGGTGGCGTCGTTGTAGGCGCCCGACCGGGTCGGCGAGGGGAAGGTCCAGCGGTCCTGCCGGCCGTGGCCGTCATAGCGAAGCTCGGCCCGGTTGCCGTTGGCGTCGACGACATTGGTCACCTGGCCGTTCAGATTATAGGCCGAGGTCGTCTCGGCCGCCTCGTCGCTTGTGCCGACGCCCTCGCGCAGCTGCAGGCGCTGGCCGGCCGCGTCGTAGACGTTCCGCGTGATCCGGTCGGGACCGCCGCTGCCCGGCGTCCCCAAAGTGCAGGCCGAGGCCGGCGGCGAGGCGAACAGGGCCGGGTTCATCCGCACCGCCGTGCATTCGAGCCGGCCGAGCGCGTCATAGCTGTACTGGGTCAGGGTCCGGATCGTGCCGGCGGCGCCTTCGCGCATCCACTCGCGGGTCTTGCGGCTCATCGCATCATATTGGGTCTCGGCCGTGCGCAGCACCGTGAAGCCGGTCCAGGCCGAAGGCGCCACTGCCTCCGACTGCCAGGCGGCGAGCGTGCCGGTCTCGACCCGGGTGAGCCGGCCGGCGGGGTCGTAGCCGTTCCTGACCGCCCGGTGCGGCAGCGCCCCGGTGCCGTCGGGATCGGGCGAGATCGTCCCCGTCACCCGCCCGGCCGCGTCGAAGCGGGTCGATGAGGTGAACGGCGCGGCGCCGGCGGGCGCGGCGCCAGGGCAGCTCCCCAGCCCCGCACGGGGGCCGGTTTCGCTGATCCGACGGCCTTGCGCGTCGTAGCCGTAGCAGGTCCGGGCACCGACACCGGCGCCGGTGGTGAGAATGCCGCGCAGCAGCAGGTTGTTCGGCCCGGAATCGGGTCCGTAATCGTAGGTGGTGCGGACCTCGTCGCCGGCGAGCGCGCAGGGCGCGGCCGGGTTGCCGGTCGCGGCGCTGGTCCGGCAGAGGCCGGTCGCGGTCCGCACCCAGATCGGCGTCGCCGCCTGGACGAAGCCGCCCGCCCCGTTCGACACCCAGGCGTGGCGCTGGCCATAGTCATGCCGGGTCTGCGGCCGCGGCGCGCCGGCGATGGGCGCCGGACCGGTCTCGGTGAGGAGGCCGCCATGGTCGGGGCTGTAGCTGTAGTCGGTGACGGCGCCGCGCGCGTCGGTCGTGGTCAGCGGCTTGTTGCAGATGTGCACGGTGGCCGGGGAGCAATGAAAGGTCGCCGAGGTGACGATGTCGGGCAAAGGCGGGCCCGGCCGCGCGATCCGGGTGCTGCGCAGCACGTTGCGGGAGAACATGTCGGAAACGAGCGCGGTGCGGATTCCTTCGGGGTCGGTGACCGAAACCGGCATCGGCATCACCATGCAGCGGTTGAGCCCCGGCAGGTTCGCCATCGCCTGGGCGTCGCAATAGTCGATCCTCGTCGTCCGGCCGAGCGGATCGACGATCTCCACCGGCCCGGGCGTCACCTGGTATATCTGGGGCTGCGGGGCCTCCGGGTTCGCGGGGATGTGGCCGCCGCCGGCGCCCGGATTCGGGAGAACCGGAAAGTCGTAGCGCAAGGTCGTGACATTGCCCTGGTGGTCGGTGAACGAGCCGCCGGCGAGCTGTTGCCTCTGCATCGGCACGGGCGGAGTGGCCTCGAAGGCGTAGGAATAAGACGAGCCGTCGGCGAACGCCTGGGCGCCCACGATCTCGGTGACCAGGCCTTCGTCGTCGGTGATCGGGTAGACCGAGTTCGTCAGCCAGGGCGCGGCTTCGCCGGGCCGAACGAAGCCGATCGTCCCATTGCCGTAGGTGAAGGCCGAGGTCGCGCCGTCGGGACCGGTGGCGGCGGTGAGCCGGACCGCGCCCCACAGGGTATCGTAGGCATAGGTCGCACTCGCCTGCGCGTTGGCCGGGCAGATATTGTTCGCCGGCTTCGGCGCAAGCGCGAGGTTGAGCGCGCAGGCGCGCGTGACGAAGGCGCCATTATATTCGAGCAGCAGGGCATAGCCGGCGCTGCTCGTGACGCTCCGCAACCGGGTCGTGTTGGGCGAACCCTGATCGTCATAGTCGAACGTCAGCCGCGTGCCGTCGGGCTCGGTGATCTCGGAGACATAGGCACAGCGCAGCACCGTCGAGCAGTCGGCGCTGCCGATCGCGTGGAACACCGCCCGCGTCCCGTCGCCGGCGGTGAAGGTGTAGACGGCGCTGCCGTTCGCCCGATCGCCGCTATAGGTAAGGTAAGCGAGGCCGGCCCGCGACGTTTGTTCGAAGTCGGGCTGGTTGGAGCGCGCCCGGAAAGTCTGCGAAAGGCCGCCGAACGCGACCTCGATCTGATAGTCGCCGGAACCCGGCTGGTGGGTGAAGCGGTTGCCGAAGATGTCAATGCGCTTCTCACTGACGAGCACGTCCCAATTGTGCGAAAAATTGGCGAACGGGTTCGCGTGGCCCGCGACCGGCTGGGCGAGCGTCCGCGCCAAAATGAGGCCGCCGACGCCGCCGATCGCCAGGTCAGTCTCGTTGTAGACATAGCGGCCCGAGCGCATGTCGACGCCGCCCGGGGCGACCGCGAACCGCTCCGCCGGCGGCGCGTTGTTGGCGCCCTGCGCCAGCGCCGGGGCGGCGGCGCAGAAGACGGCGAACAGAACGCATTGCGCCGTTGCACGAATGGCGGACGTCTTCATCCTCGGTCCTTCGATCCGAACCCTGCCCGACTTGCCCATCTTGCATTCATCCCCGCCGACGACGCCCAATCCTCAGGGCGGCGCCGAATTGGGCGAGGTGACGTTGACCTCGGTGCGGTTGTCGGCCTTGTCATACTTGTACTCGGCCTTGACGTCGTTGTTCACGCTACCCTTCCGCTCGACCTTCACGAGCCGGCCGCGTGCATCATAAGTGTAGATGATCGTTTCGCTGGCTGCTGCAGCGGCGGCCACGGCCAATGCTGTAGCGGCGAGCGCGACCGTTTCACTGCGCTTCATCTTGGCCCCCCTTTTGCTGTCGCGAACCGAGTCGCCGGCCGCAACAGGAAAATCATGCAAAAGCGTCTAATGCAATAGTCTTTTTCTCGCTTTCCGTTCAGTCCTGCTGACCGCGGGATATCGATCAAGTTTTCTTTCTTGTGCGCGCGGCCCCTCAACCGGAGCGGCGACGCGCGTGCCCGGCTTCCGCCTGTCCCTGAACGGGAAGCTCGCGCGACAAGCGATTGGCGCTTTGCCGGCGGGCGGCTAGACCGGGAGGCCAGATGCCCGCGCCGCTCTTCATCCTTTCCTTTCGCCATCGCGACGAGCTGTCGCGGCTCGCCGAGGGCGCCGGCTGGCAGCCGATCGCGGCCCGGCGCGGCGCCAATGCCGAGGCGCGGTTCGTCGCCTCGGGGGCGGCGGTCGCGGTGGTCGACGCGCGCGGCGCGCTCGCCGAGGGGGAGGAGGCGGTGCGGGCGATCGCCGACGCCGCCGAAGCCAATGCCGCCGCCCTGCTCGTCCTCCTGTCGCGCACCGACGCCGCCGCGCTCGAGGCCTTCCATCAGCATGGCGCGACCCATTTCCTGGTCAGCCCGTTCACCGAGCCGCAGCTGCTCCACGCGCTGCAATTCGCCCGGCGCCACGCCGAGCGGGTCGGCGGCGGCGGGCGCCCGACCCGCCGGAGCGGCGAGGAGCAAGGCGATTCCGCCTCGTGGCGGTGGCAGCCCGGCTCGCGCACGGTCGAATTGAGCCCGGCGCTCGCCCGCCGGGCCGGCCTGGGCGAGGAAGAGGGCAGGCGGATCAGCCTGATGGACCTGTTCCGCAAGCTCGATCCCGAAGGCCGCCGCGCCGCCCGCGGGGCGATCGACCGGCTGCTGACGACCGGCGAGGCCACCGCCTTCGCCCATGGCGAGGGCGGCGAGCGGCTCGCCCACCATGTCCGCCGGAGCGAGGGCGAGGTGGTCGGGCGGGCGGAGAGCATGGCCGGCGGCGCCGGCGGCGGCCGCGACCCGCTCACCGGCCTGCGCGACGGGCGGGCGGCGCGCGCCTGGATGGCGGATCGGCTCGCCGCGCCGGCGGAGGAGGAGCCCGCTTTGGTCGCGCTCCTGCTCTCGGTCAGCCGCTACGACGCGATCAACGCCGCCTTCGGCCGCACCACCGGCGATGCGGTGCTGCAGGCGGTGGCGCGGCGGATCGAGCGCCAGGCGGCGGCCGACGCCCGGCCCAAGCTGGTGGCGCGCATGGCCGGGGCGGAGTTCGCCATCCTGCTCGCCGCGCCGGCGACGATCGACGACGGCCGCTTCCTCGCCGGCGCCCTGATCGAAGCGATCGGGCGGCCGTTCGTGTCGGGCGACCATGTCATCACCCTGGGCAGCCGGGCGGGGGTGGCGGCCGCCCAGGCCGGCGACGATCCGGCCGGCCTGCTCCGCCGCGCCAGCGCCGCTTTGGCCGAGGCGAAGAACGGCGACGGCACGCCGGTGGGGGTGCTCGAGGAGGGGGCGGAAAGCGCCACCGCGCGCGGCGACCGGCTCGAGGTCGATTTGCGCCGCGCGCTCGACCAGGACGAGATCGAGATCCGCTTCCAGCCGCAAGTGTCGGTGACCAGCGGCGAGATCGTCGGCGCCGAGGCGCTCGCCCGCTGGAACCATCCCCAATATGGCGAGCTGGGCGCGCTCACCCTGTTCAGCGTCGCCGAAGGATCGGACTATCTCGTCCAGCTTTCCGACCATGTCCAGCGCAAGGCGATCACCGCCGCCGCCGCCTGGCCGCCGCGGCTCGGCCACCTGCGGCTGTCGGTCAACATCACCGCCGCCGACATCGTCCGCCCGGGCTTCGCCGTCCAGTTCCTCGATCTGGTCGGCGAAAGCGGGTTCGATCCCGGGCGGCTCACCGTCGAGGTCACCGAGGGCGGCCTGATCGAGGACCTCGCCGCCGCCGCCGGCCTGCTCGCCGAGCTGCGCGGCGGCGGCCTCAGGGTGGCGATCGACGATTTCGGCACCGGCTATTCCAGCCTCGCCTACCTGAAGGCGCTGCCGCTCGACTATCTCAAGATCGACAAGCGCCTGTGCCAGGACATTGCCGGCTCGGTCCGCGACCGGATCGTGGTGCGGAGCGTGATCGACATGGCCCGCTCGCTCGGCCTCGGCGTGATCGCCGAGGGGGTGGAGACCGAAGAGCAATTGAGCCTGCTCGCCGAGGAGGGCTGCACGCTCTACCAGGGCTTCCTGTGCGCGCCGCCGGTGACCGGCGAGGAGCTGGCGGAACTGGTCGGCGGTTGAGTTCCTCCCCGCGAAATCGCGGGGGAGGAACCGGCGCGACGATTCCCTCCCGGCCCGGTTAAGCCATTGACTCGGCATGCGGTTCGGGCCGATGCTGCGCCCGGGCTCGGAACTGAGGCGAAGGGGCGGCGATGAAGCCCGTTTGGACGCTCGACCAGATCGTCGCGCAACTCACCAACTGGCAGGCACGCTGGGACGTCCACGTCCCGATCGCCTACGCCTTCTACACCCAGGGCCATGGCTTCCTCGGCGCGACGCCCAATTTCAGCCCGTTCAGCGCCCTCCAGCGCGCCGCCCTGGAGCGGCACATGGCGCTCGTTGCCGACGTCGCCAACGTCACCTTCGAAAACGTCGCCGACAACGGCGTCGCGCCGGGCGTGCTCAACCGCCGCATCGGCTTCTACAACGTCAACCATCCCGACGTGCCCTATTGGGGCGTGGCGAAGGACTTCGTCACCGCCGGCAATTTCCCGCCTTACGGCCAGATGTTCGGCGTCAACTCGGCGGTGAACCTCAGCCGCGCCAACGCCCAGGGCGGCTGGACGATCGGCGAATCCAACCCGCGCAAGCTGATGCACGAGCTGCTCCACACTTTGGGGCTCGACCATCCCGGCCCCTATAATGGCGACAGCGCGGACTATGACAGCCAGGCCCTGTTCCACCAGGACAGCCAGCAATATACGGTGATGTCCTATTGGCTGGCCGGCGTGACCGGCGCCGACCACGACGCGAACGGCACCTCCTATTTCGCCTCGACCCCGTTGCTCTACGACGTCGCCTCGCTCCAGCAGCTCTACGGCGCCAACATGGCGACGCGGACCGGCGACACCGTCTACGGCTTCCATTCCACCGCCGGGCGCGAGGTTTACGACCTCGCCGCGCATCCGCAGGCGGTGTTCACCATCTGGGACGCCGGCGGCTGGGACCGGCTCGATCTGTCGGGCTATGCGACGCCGTCGCGGATCGACCTCCACGGCGGGACGTTCACCGACGCCGGCGGCCTCACCGACAATATCTCGATCGCCTACGGCGCCCGGATCGAGAGCGCGTCGGGCGGCGCCGGGAACGACGTCATTCTCGTCAATCCGGCCACCAACCACGTCGCCGGCGGGCCCGGCGCCGACCTCTTCGTCTTCCAGGCGGCGGTGGACGCGCAGGCCTATGCGCTGCGCTCGGACGGCAGGAAGACCATGCCCGACCTGCTCGGCGACTTCGTCTCCGGCAGCGACCGGATCGACCTGTCGGCGATCGACGCTATCCCCGGCACGGCGGGGGACGACGCCTTCGCCTTCGTCGGATCGGCCGCGTTCAGCCACAGCGCCGGCGAGCTCAGATACGAGGAGCGGGGCGGCCGCACCTACATCTTCGCCGATCTCGACGGCAACGGCGCCGCCGACCTCCAGATCACGACCTCCAGCCCGATCCTCCAGGCCGCCGACTTCATCCTCTGACCGGGTGCGCCGCGCGGCGCGGAGGACCGCTCACGCGCCGCTGTGGCACCAGGACGGGGGCCAGAACGCCTCGCGGGGCGTGCTGCCTGTCCGTCGCGCCCTCATCACATCCTCATAATCGATGATGCCGATCGAGGATTTGCTGCCGTCATGCCGAAGGAGCAGGCGAAGCGCCTCGGCATCGTCCTGAGGCACGCCCGCCCGCCCGTGAAGATAGAGGAGTCCGAGCTGGAGGTCGGCGCCGCTATTGCCCATCGACGAGGCGCGCCGATACAGTTCCACCGCTCTGGCGGGGTTCACCGCGAGACCCGCGCAGCCATGAAGATAGAGGTCGGCCAGCTGGACCATCGCGTAAGGATTGCCGCGTTCGGCGCCGATCTGCCAAAGGCGCGCGGCCTGGGCGACGTCGTCCCTGAGGCCGATGCGGCGATAGATGAACAGGCGGGCGGCGCGCCCCGGCGCGTCGCGGCTGCCGCCGGCGATGGCGCGCCGATAATATTCCCAGGCCAGCGCCTTGTCGCCGGGAAACCCATAATGGCCGTAGGCGAACGCCATGCCGACCAGCTCCTGGGCGCGGACGTGGCCGAGATCGGCGAGCCTTCTGAGGGCGCCGGCATGGCGCGGCCCGACGCGATTGACCTGCCTGAGCGTGGCTGCGTCATGTTCGCCATAGGCGTCCCCTGCCAGGCGGAACGGCGCTTCCTCCGTCCAGCGCTGCGGCGGTATCGCATCGAGCCTCCGGCGAATGTCGCGCAGCGCCGGATCCTCGACCGCCACGCGCTGCGCCTCGCGCCGTTCGACGGCGGGCGCGACGCCTTCGGCCGCGGCCGGCGAAGGCGCCTCCTCCGCCGGGGCCGACGGCTGGCGCGCGCAGCCCGAGACGGCGAGCGCGACGCCGATCAGCAAAGCATTCCGCATCTCCACGCCCCTTCGCGCCCTGGCGCTGCTGCCGCGCGCCGAGAAATATTCCTATCACGGCGGGACGTGAAGGCGGAAATCCGCGGCGGCTGATCAGGCGACGATCCGGGCGAGGCCCTTGCTGAGCTGCAGCGCGGCGTTGAGGCGGGCCTGGGGATCGGGCCAGGCGCGGGCGATGACGAGCTTGCTGTCCGGGCGCAGCCGGGCCGTGCCCTTCAGATGCTCGACATAGGCGAGCAGGCCCTGCAGGTCGGCGAAGCTGTCATTGTGGAAATGGATGAGGGCGCCCTTGGGCCCGACGTCGAGCCTGGCGATGCCGGCGGTGCGGCAGTTCAGCTTGATCTCGATCACCCTCAACAGGTTCGCCGTCTCGTCGGGGAGCGGGCCGAAGCGGTCGATCATCTCGGCGGCGAAGGGGTCGATCTCCTCGACCGTCTCGAACTCGTTCATCCGGCGGTAGAGGCCCATGCGCAGGTCGAGGTCGGGCACGTAGCGCTCGGGCAGCAGGATCGGCGCGTCGACGCTGATCTGCGGCGAGAAGGGCTCGACCCGCATTTCGAGGCCGCCCGCTTTGGCCTCGAGGATCGCCTCCTCGAGCATCGACTGGTAGAGCTCGAAGCCAACCTCCTTGATATGGCCCGATTGCTCGTCGCCGAGCAAATTGCCGGCGCCGCGTATGTCGAGGTCGTGGGTGGCGAGCTGGAAGCCGGCGCCGAGGCTGTCGAGGCTGGCCAGCACCTGCAGGCGCTTGTCCGCGGTCCCGGTGATCAGCCGGTCGGCGGGGGTGGTGAAATAGGAATAGGCCCGGGTCTTCGCCCGGCCGACCCGGCCGCGCAGCTGGTAGAGCTGGGCAAGGCCGAAGCGGTCGGCGCGGTGGACGATCAGGGTGTTGGCGCTGGGGATGTCGAGCCCGCTCTCGACGATCGTCGTCGACAGCAGCACCTCATATTTGCGGTCGTAGAAGGCCGACATCCTTTCCTCGATCTCGGTCGGCGCCAACTGGCCGTGGGCGACCACGGCGCGGACCTCGGGCACCTCTTCCCTGAGGAAGCGCTCGATGTCGGGGAGGTCGGCGATGCGCGGCGCCACGAAGAAGCTCTGGCCGCCGCGATAATGTTCCCGAAGCAGCGCCTCGCGGACCACCACCGGGTCCCAGGGCATGACGTAGGTCCTGACCGCGAGCCGGTCCACCGGCGGGGTCTGGATGACCGAAAGCTCGCGCAGGCCCGACATCGCCATTTGCAGCGTGCGCGGGATCGGCGTCGCGGTGAGGGTGAGGACGTGGACGTCGGCCCTGAGCGCCTTCAGCCTTTCCTTGTGGGTGACGCCGAAGCGCTGCTCCTCGTCGACGATGACGAGGCCGAGATTGCGGAACTCGACGCTCTTGGCCAGCGTGGCGTGGGTGCCGATGACGATGTCGATCCTGCCGGCCTTGAGGCCCTCGCGGGTCGCCTTCGCCTCCTTGGGCGGGACCAGGCGGGAGAGCCGGCCGATCTCGATCGGGAAGCCCTGGAAGCGGTCGCGGAAGGTGGTGAAATGCTGGCGGGCGAGGAGGGTGGTCGGCGCGATCAGCGCGACCTGGAGCCCGGACATGGCGGCGATGAAGGCGGCGCGCAGCGCGACCTCGGTCTTGCCGAAGCCGACGTCGCCGCAGACCAGCCGGTCCATCGGCTTGCCGGCGCCCAGATCGGCGATGACGTCGGCGATGGCGCGGTCCTGGTCCTCGGTCTCCTCGTAGGGGAAGCGGTCGGCGAAGGCGGCATAGCCGGTGTCGGGCTCGGCGACCGCGCCGGGGCGGAGCGCGCGCTCGGCGGCGACCTTGATGAGGTCGCCGGCGATCGCCCGGATGCGCTCCTTCATCCGCGACTTGCGCCGCTGCCACGCCTCGCCGCCCAGCCGGTCGAGCGCGACGCCGTCGCTGTCGCTGCCGTAGCGCGACAATATGTCGATATTCTCGACCGGCACGTAGAGCTTGTCGCCGCCGGCATATTCCAGCGCGACGCAGTCGTGCGGCGCCTTCTGGACCGGGATCTGGGTCAGGCCCTCATAGCGGCCGATGCCGTGGTCGGCATGGACGACGAGGTCTCCCGGAGTGAGCGTGGCGAGCTCGCTCAGGAACGCCTCGGCGCTCTTCCTCCGCTTGCGGCGGCGCACCAGCCGGTCGCCGAGCATGTCCTGCTCGGTCAAGAGGGCGAGATCGGCGCCGGTGAAGCCGTGGTCGAGCTGGATGACGGCGAGCGCGACGGAAGCGGCGCCCAGCGCCTGCTGCCAGGTGTCGACTTCGACCATGTTGTTGAGGCCGTGCTCCTCGAGCAGGCCCTTCAGCCGCTCGCGCGCCCCTTGCGAATAGCTCGCCAGCACCACCTTGCGCCTGCCCCGGCGGAGCGCGGCGATATGGTCGACCACCGCCTGGTAGACGTTGGCCCCCTGCGCCCGCTCCGGCGCGAAGTCGCGCGGCGGCTCCATCCCGAAATCCACCACCGAACCGCTCTCGGGCTCGCGGAACGGAGTGACCAGGTGGAGCGGGCGCATCGCCACCAGCCGCTCCCATTCGTCGCGGGCGAGGTAGAGGGTGTCGGGCGCGAGCGGCCGGTAGCTGCCGGCATCCCTGGTGAGGGCGCGCTTCCGGTTCTCGTAATAATCGGCGACCGCCTCGAAGCGGGCGTCGACCGCGCCGGCGTCGCCGGGATCGCGGACGACGAGGTCGTCGTCGCCGAGATGGTCGAACAGGCTGCCCAGCCTCTCCTCGAACAGGGGCAGCCAGTGATCGACGCCGGCGATGCGGCGGCCGTCCGAGACCGCCTGGTAGAGCGGATCGCCGGTCGCGGCGGCGCCGAACAATTCGCGGTAGCCCGAGCGGAAGCGCTTGACGCTGTCCTCGTCGAGCAGGGTCTCGGAGGCCGGCAGGAGGGTGAAGCCGTCGACCCGGCCGATGCTGCGCTGGGTGGCGGGATCGAAGCGGCGGACGCTCTCGATCTCGTCGCCGAAGAAGTCGAGGCGCAGCGCCTCCTCCTCGCCCGACGGGAACAGGTCGACGAGGCCGCCGCGCACGGCGAAGTCGCCGGGATCGTGGACGGTGTCGGTGCGGACATAGCCGTTGGCCTGGAGGAGCTGGCCGAGCCGGTCGCGGTCGATCCGCTCGCCGGGCGCGAGCCGGGCGACGAGCTGGCGGATGCGGAACGGCGTCAGCGTGCGCTGGGTCGCCGCGTTGACGGTGGTGACGAGGAGCTGGGGCTTGCTGGTCTTGCGCTGGAGCGCGTGGAGCGTCGCCAGCCGCTCGGCGGTGGCGCGCAGCGATGGCGAGCTGCGGTCGTAGGGAAGGCAGTCCCAGGCCGGGAAGGTCAGCACCTCGAGCTCGGGCGCGAAATAATGGGCGGCGTCGGCGAGCGCCCGCATCGCCGCCTCGTCGGGCGCGATGAACACGGCGCGCCCCTTCGAGGCCCGGGCGAGGTCCGCCGCGAGCCAGGGCGTGAAGCCGCCGGGCACACCGGCCAGCGTGATCGGCCTGTCGGCCGTCAGGATGGTCTGGAGGTCGCTCACTTAGTGCGGATGCTTGACGTAGTTGAGGGCCTGGAGGCGGTTCATCATCTCGCCTTGCCAGCGCGCGGGGACCGAAGCGGTTCCGATCGCCCAGGCGAGGATGTCGATGTCCTGCTCCTCGAGCAGCGCCTCGAACCAGTCCATCTCGGCCTCCGTCCACGCTTCGTGCCAGCGGTCGAAATAGCCGCCGATCAGCATGTCGGCCTCCCTTGTGCCGCGATGCCAGGCGCGGAAGCGCAGGCGTTTGAGGCGGGCTTCCTTGTCCATATTTCCCATGCGCAAATGGCCGGCGGGCCTTGCGAAGCCAGTCGGCGGGTGAATCTGCGCGTATGTAATCAATCGGCGCGCAGATTGAAGCTTAAATCCCCTCCCCCTCAGGGGGAGGGTAGGGTGGGGGTGTACGGAGTCGGCGATTACCCGGTGAAGCCGTAACCCCTCACCCTGACCCTCTCCCCATGGGAGAGGGAATTTTGGAGCGACACCGGCGACCCATGCGCCCCGACATCCTCAATCCTTTGTTCGCCGAAGTGGAGGTGCTGAAGGGCGTCGGGCCGGCGCTCGCCAAGCCGCTGCACCGGCTCGGGCTGAACCGCGTCGTCGACGTCCTCTTCCATTTGCCGGTGAGCTGGATCGACCGCAAGCGGGTCGCGGTGCTGGACGAGGGCGACGTCGGCAGGATGATCACCGTGGCGCTCACCGCCCGCGATTACCGCCAGGGCGGCGGGCGCGGGCCGTTCCGCATCTTCGCCGAGGACCAGGCCGGCAATTACGTCACCTTGACCTATTTCAACAATCCGGGCTGGGGGAAGAAGCAGCTTCCGCTCGGCGAGGCGCGGATCGTGTCGGGCAGGCTCGACCGTTACGGCCAGGAGCTGCAGATGGTCCATCCGGACCATGTGCTGCCGCCCGCGGAGGCCGCTTCGATCCCCGAGCGGGAGCCGGTCTATCCCCTGTCCGAGGGGGTCACCAACCACCGGCTCGGCGATCTCGCCGGGCAGGCGCTGGCACGGCGGCCGGCCCTGGGCGAATGGATCGAGCCGAGCCTGAAGGCGCAGCAGGGCTGGCCGGGCTGGGCCGAGGCGCTGGAGACCGCCCACCGCGATCCCGCCGCGGCGAAAGCGCGCGAGCGGCTCGCTTATGACGAGGTGTTCGCCAACCAGCTCGCGCTGATGCTGGTCCGCGCCTCGTCGCGGCGGCGCAAGGGCGTGAGGCTGAAGGGAGACGGCAGCCTGCGCGACCGATTGAAGCTGCCCTACGCGCCGACCGGGGCGCAGCGCCGGGCGGTCGCCGAGATCGAGGCCGACCTGCAACAGGAGGTGCCGATGCTGCGGCTGCTGCAGGGCGACGTCGGCTCGGGCAAGACGCTGGTCGCCCTGATGGCGATGCTGGCCGCGGTCGAGGCGGGCGCGCAGGCGGCCCTGCTCGCCCCGACCGAGATTCTCGCGCGCCAGCATTACGAAACCCTGTCGCGCCAGCTCGCCGGCCTGCCGGTCAGCGTCGCCATCCTCACCGGCCGCGAGAAGGGGCGGGCGCGGGAATCCTGCCTGATGGGCCTCGCCGACGGCTCGATCCACATCCTCATCGGCACCCACGCCATCTTCCAGCAGGCGGTCGGCTACAAGAGGCTCGGCCTGGCGGTGGTCGACGAGCAGCACCGCTTCGGCGTCGCCCAGCGGATGATGCTGGCGTCCAAGGCCGACCGGCCGCCGCATCTGCTGGTGATGACCGCGACGCCGATCCCGCGGACGCTGACCCTCACCCATTATGGCGAGATGGACGTCAGCCGGCTGGACGAGATGCCGCCGGGCCGCCGGCCGGTCGAGACGCGGGTGCTGAGCGCCGAGCGGCTGCCCGAGATGATCGACGCGCTGGGCCGCCACCTCGCCGCCGGCGGCCAGGCTTATTGGGTCTGCCCGCTGGTCGAGGAGAGCGAGAGCCTCGACCTCGCCGCCGCCGAGGAGCGGGCGCAGGTCCTGCGCCTCCGGTTCGGCGACAAGGTCGGCCTCGTCCACGGCCGGATGAAGGGGCCCGACAAGGATGCGGTGATGGCCGCGTTCCAGCGGGGCGAAATCGCGGTGCTGGTGGCGACGACGGTGATCGAGGTCGGCGTCGACGTCGCCAGCGCCTCGCTGATGGTGGTGGAGGGCGCCGACCGCTTCGGGCTGGCGCAGCTCCACCAGTTGCGCGGCCGCGTCGGACGGGGCGAGGCGGACAGCGTCTGCATGCTGCTGCGCGGGCCGGCGCTGACCGAGACCGCGCGGGCGCGGCTGCTGCTGATGCGCGAGACCAATGACGGCTTCCGCATCGCCGAGGAGGATCTGCGGCTCCGGGGCGCCGGCGAGATCCTCGGCACCCGCCAGTCCGGCGAGGCGCAGTTCCGGCTCGCCTCGCCCGAGCAGATCCAGGCGCTGGCGCAAATGGCGACCGACGACGCCCGCCTGCTGGTCGACCGCGACGGCGGCCTCGAAGGGGCGCGGGGCCGGGCGGCGCGGGTGCTGCTTTACCTGATGGAGCGCGACGCCGCGGTGGGGCTGCTGCGGGGTGGCTGAGCGCATCCACCGGCCGACTTTGCTCGCGCTTGCGATCCTCGCTTATGCGAGCGCCAACGTGGCGCACGAGATCGTCGGCCATTGCGGCGCCGCCCTGCTTCTCGGCGGCCGCTGCGTGCTCATCTCCACCTCCGACATCCGGCTCGCGCCTGGCGTCCCGCTCGACCGGTTCGCTTTGCTGGCCGCCGCCGGCACCGGGGTCAATTTCGTCCTCGGTGCGTCGGCCCTGCTCCTCCTGCGGTCGAGGCAATGGCAGGCCGAGCCGCGCTTCCTCCTCTGGCTGGTCGCCGCGCTGAACCTGCTGCTTGGCGCGGGCTATATGGCGGTGTCGCCGCTGATCGGCTTCGGCGACTGGCATAACCTCCTCGTCGTCGGGCAGGCCGGGACCGGCTGGCGGATCGCGATCGCCGGCATCGGGGCAGCCCTGTGGCTGTGGTCCTGGCGAGCCTGCCGCCGGACGCTGCAGGCGCTTCTCGACGGCGATCCGCATCCCCGGTCCGCGGCGCGGGCCCTGCTGTGGACCAGCTATGCCGCCGGTTCCGCGCTGATGGCCGCCGCGGCCCTGCTCGGTCCGCTGCCGTGGCGCTGGGCGCTGTTCGTCGGCCTGGGCTCGTCCGCCGGCCTCACCGCGCCGCTGCTGGCGCTGCCCTTGGCGATCAGGCCGGGCGCACCGGATGCCCTTCATCCGTTCACCTTGGCGCGCCGGCCGCTCTGGCTCGCCGCCGGGGCGATCGTCATGCTGGCGGTGCTCGACGCGCTGGGGCCCGGCTTCTCGGTCTAGGCCCGGCGCCCGATGCTGATGCAAATCGGGCCTGACCGGCGTAGAACGGGGCGCTCAGGTCCCGGCCTCGAGCGCCCGAAGGAGTTCGCGGCATGGTCCAAAAGGAGGTTCCGGTCTCGCGCACGCCGCTTCCGCTAAGGATGCTCGGCTTGATCCTGGGCAGCCTCAGCCTCCTCAGCCTGGTCAGGGAGCTGACCTTCGTCGAAATCCATGGCCTGGTCCGGGAAGGGCTGGATGGCTACGACCGGCTGGTCGAAAGGCTCGGCGCCTTCCTGTTCGGCTGGATCGACTGGCGATGGATTCGCCTCGACGATGCGGAAAGCCATGTTCTGGTGATCGGCCTCCTGCTCGGCGGCGTCGCGGGCAGAGCCAGCTATCTAACCGCGCTGGACAAAGGGAGGACGGCGCCGTCGATCAGAGCGTCGGTCGGCGCGACGATCCGCGGAATGATCGGCGTCGGCGGCTTCATCGCGATCTTCCTGTTCCTGCTGCCCGCGCCCGCGGGTCTCTGGATCGGCCTGATCCTGGCGGTCGGTATCCTTCTCGGCATCGTCGGCGGATGGTGGGTCGAGGAAGAATATTTGAGCGCGACGCATTTGCGCCGGGAGCTTCTCATCGCCGGCGCGGGCGCGGCGATTCTCCTGGTGATCGGCCATTTCCTGCTCCGGCCGTAAGTTGCCGCTCAGGGCGTGAGCAGGCCGTGCTTCTTCCGGCCGGCGGAGATGCGTATGTCGGCGGTCACGGCGAGCGCCACGTCGTCGCTCGCCGCCTCTCCGTTCACGCGCGCCCCGCCCTGGGCGATCAGCCGCCGCGCCTCGTTCTTAGACGCGCAGAGGCCGAGGCCGACAAGGGCATCGACGAGGCCGATCTCGCCGTCGACCTTCAGCGTCGGCAGCGCCTCTCCGGCCGACCCTTCCTCGAACGTCTTGCGCGCCGTCTCGCCGGCCTCGCGCGCCGCCTCCGCGCCGTGCGCCATTGCCGTCGCGGCGTCGGCGAGCGCCTTCTTCGCCGCGTTGATCTCGGCGCCGCCCAGCGCCTCCAGCCGGGCGATCTCGCCCTCCGGAAGGTCGGTGAACAGGCGGAGGAAGCGGCCGAGGTCGGCGTCGGCCGTGTTCCGCCAGAACTGCCAGTAATCGTAAGGCGAAAGCTGCTCGGCATTGAGCCACACCGCGCCCTGTGCGGTCTTGCCCATCTTGCCGCCGTCGGCGGTGGTGATGAGCGGCGTGGTGAGGCCGTAGAGCTGGGTGCCGTCGATCCGCCGGCCGAGCTCGATGCCGTTGACGATATTGCCCCACTGGTCCGAGCCGCCGAGCTGCAGCCGGCATTTCACCCGCCGCGACAGTTCGAGGAAGTCATAGGCCTGGAGGATCATATAATTGAATTCGAGGAAGGTCAGCGGCTGCTCGCGGTCGAGGCGCAGGCGGACGGAATCGAAGGTCAGCATCCGGTTGATGGTGAAATGCGGGCCGACGTCGCGCAGGAAGGGGATGTAGTCGAGCGCGTCCAGCCAGTCGGCATTGTCGACCATGATCGCGTCGGTCGCGCCGTCGCCGAACGTGAGGAAGCGCTCGAAGGTGCGGCGGATCGAGGCGATGTTGGCGGCGATGTCGTCCTGCGTGAGCAGCTTGCGGCTCTCGTCCTTGCCCGACGGGTCGCCGATCTTGGTGGTGCCGCCGCCCATCACCACGATCGGCTTGTGGCCGGCCTGCTGCAGGCGCCGCAGCATCATGATCTGCACCAGGCTGCCGACATGGAGCGACGGCGCGGTCGCGTCGAAGCCGATATAGCCGGGAATCACCTGCTGCCGGGCAAGCGCGTCCAGCCCCTCCGCGTCGGTGACCTGGTGGATATAGAGGCGCTCATCGAGCAGGCGCAGGAGATCGGATTCGTACGGGCTCATGGCGGGGCTGCTTAGCCGCAAGCGATCGTTTCGTCACCATTGCCAGGCGCCGGCCTCTGCCCTTTAGTGCCCCGATGGAATTGCAGCGCCACCCGAGCTCGCCGCCTTCGCCGGTCGAAAGGATCCAGGTCCAGGCCGCGCACCTCGCCGACGGCAGGCTGTCGCTGGTGTTCAATATCTCGGGGGACATCGGCCGGCTGCGGCTGCCTCCGGCCGGGGAGCCGCGGCGCGCCGACGGCTTGTGGCGCCACACCTGCTTCGAAGCCTTTGTCCGGCCGCCGCGGGGACGATCCTATTTCGAGCTCAACCTGGCGCCGTCCGGCGACTGGGCGGCCTATCGATTCGACCATTATCGCAGCGGCATGACCGCGGCCGACGTGCCGCCGCCGATCGTCAGGAGCCTGCGCGCCGGCTCCAATCTGGGGCTGGCGGCGGGGATCGAGCTCGGCGCCTTGCCGGAGCTCGCGCCCCGGCAGGCCTGGCAGGTCGGGCTCGCCGCCGTCATCGAGGCCGATGACGGGACGCTGTCGCACTGGGCGCTCGCCCATCCGCCGGGCGAGCCGGATTTCCACGATCCGGATTGCTTTGTGCTCGATCTGCCGCCAGCAGTCTGACCCATGAAGTTCGGCATCGACCGCCTGCTCGCCGACCCCGCCTTGCGCGCCCCGCTCGAAGGCCGGCGCGTCGCGCTGCTGGCGCATCCCGCCTCGGTCACCGGGGACCTCGCCCATTCGCTCGACGCGCTCGCCGCCCTCGGCCTCAACCTCACCGCCGCCTTCGGCCCGCAGCACGGCCTTAGGGGCGACAAGCAGGACAATATGGTCGAATCGCCGGATTTCACCGATCCGGTCCACCATGTCCCGGTGTTCAGCCTCTACGGCGAGGTCCGCCGGCCCACCGGCCAGTCGATGGGCACGTTCGACACCATCCTCGTCGATCTCCAGGACCTCGGCTGCCGCATCTACACCTTCATCACCACCTTGCTTTACGTCCTCGAAGCGGCGGCGGCGCACGGCAAGCAGGTGTGGGTGCTGGACCGCCCCAACCCCGCCGGCCGGCCGGTCGAGGGCCTGACCCTGCGCCCCGGCTGGGAAAGCTTCGTCGGCGCCGGGCCGCTGCCGATGCGCCACGGCCTCACGCTCGGCGAGCTCGGCCTGTGGTTCGTGGACAGGATGAAGCTCGACGTCGACTATCGGCTGATCGGGATGGAGGGCTACGAGCCCGATGCCGCGCCCGGCCACGGCTGGCCGCTGGGCGAGCGGGTGTGGATCAATCCCAGCCCCAACGCGCCCAACCTCAACATGGCGCGCGCTTATGCGGGGACGGTGATGCTCGAAGGCACCAGTCTGTCGGAAGGGCGCGGCACCACCCGGCCGCTCGAGCTGTTCGGCGCGCCCGACATCGACGCCCGCGCGGTGATCGCGGACATGCGCAGGCTCGCGCCGCAATGGCTGGGGGGTTGCGCGCTCCGGCAGATTTCGTTCGAGCCGACCTTCCACAAGCATGCCGGAAAGCTGTGCAGCGGCGTGCATGTCCATGCGGAAGGCCCGTTTTACGACCATGACGCCTTCCGCCCCTGGCGCCTGCAGGCGCTGGCGTTCAAGGCGATCCGCCGGCTTCATCCCGGCTACGGCCTGTGGCGCGACTTCCCCTACGAATATGAGCAGGGCAAGCTCGCCATCGACGTCATCACCGGCTCGCCGCTGCTGCGCGAATGGGTCGACGATCCGGAAGCGGCGCCGGGCGACCTCGACGCGCTGGCGGTGCCGGACGAGCAGGCGTGGCTCGACGAGCGCCGGCCTTTCCTGCGCTACTGACGCCATGTCGCAAGAGCAGGAGGCCCGTCAGCGGCTCCTTGACTTCTCCCATCATCGATGCGCATATTTAATGCGCATAATTCGTGGAGAAGTCCGTGTCTGTGAACCGAAAATTCGCGGCCGAGGCCAAGCCGGTGCGACGGGCGGTCAATCTATCCCTGAACGCCCGGATGCTCGCCGAGGCAAGGGAGTTGGGGGTCAACATCTCGCGTGCCTGTGAAGGAGGCCTGGAGGCGCAGATCGCCCGCGTTCGCCGCGAATCCTGGCTCGCGGAAAACAGGCAGGCGCTGGAATCTTCCAATGCCTACGCCGAGGCCAGCGGGCTTCCGCTGGCCGGCCTTCGCCAATTCTGATGGCAAAGTTCGACGTCTTCCGGCGCCGGTCGGGCACTGGATATCTGCTCGATTGCCAGGCGGACCTGCTGAGCCAGCTCAACACCCGCTTCGTGGTGCCCTTATTGCCGGCGCGGGAGGCGCCGAAGCCGGCGGCCAGGCTGAATCCGCTGTTCGAGCTGGAAGGCGAATCCTGCGTCATGATGACCCAATTCGCCGCTGCGGTCCTGGTCACGGAGCTCGGCGAAAAGATCCTGTCGCTGAGCGATCAGGACATCGTCATCATCAATGCGCTCGACATGCTGATCAGCGGATTTTGACCGAAGGGTCATTCGGCAGGGCGCATTCGGCTCTTCCGGCTCAGCGTCCGCGCTGCGGCCGGCACTAATGAGGCGCGACCGGGCGCTGCTGGCTTGCCGCCCAGGCCTGGGCGAGCCGCGCTTCGCCGCCCTCGATCGCGCGGGGATGCGAGACATGGACCAGCCGCCCGGGCGCCGCCCAGGCCGCGCGGAAGGCGGCATTGACGTCGTCCAGCCGGATGCGGGCGAGATAGGCGGCGCTGTCGGCGGGCCGGCCGGGCGCGGTGACGACGATCCCGGCCCCGACCAGGGCGATGATCCAGTCCGCCAGCTCGGCGCTGGTCCGCGGCGCGGCGAGGCGGGCGAGCCGCTCCCCCTCGCGGCTCAGCGCGATGTCGAGCTCGGCCTGGCCGAAGCCATGAAGGAGCGCGCGCCGCAATTCCTGCTCGGCCGCTTCGAGCGCGGTCCGCCAGTCATGGTCGATGGCGCGCACATCGAAGCGCGCGATCCGGGCCGTGCGATAATAATCCTCCACCGCGGCTTCGGCGTCCATGAACGGCCGGTCGTCGCCGCGATAGCCCAGGATCCGCGCCGCCAGCATGTCCGCGCCCAGCGCCTCCAGGAAGCCCCGGTCGCGCGGCGCCGCGCCGTCGCCGCGCGCCAGCACCGTCACCGAGGCGATCGTGACCCAGGTCGATACGGACGGCGCGCGGAACAGGCGAAAGGCGGTGGCGCGGGCCGGATCGATCCGCCCGGGCGGGGGATCGGCGACGGCATCGCGCGCGCGCCAGCCGCCGAAATGCGCCACGATCCGCGCCTCGAGCCAGGCCGGGTCGGCGTCGCCGACGACGATCAGAATGGTCCTCTCGGGCGAATAATGAAGCTCGTAGAGCGTGCGCAGCCCGTCCGCGCGGACGGCGGCGACGTCGGCCTCGCCGCCGGTCAGCGAGCCGCGCGCGATCGCGGTGCCGGGCGCGAAGAAGGCGATCTGGTCGCGCTCGCGCAAGTCCTCCGGCCCCGAGCGCTGGCGCACTTCGTCGAGGAGCGCGGCCCTTGCCCGCTCGACCTCCTCCGGCGTCAGGCTGAGCTCGCTCGCGATCTCGCGCATCAGCATCAGCGTCCGCTCGACCCGCGCCCGGCCGGCCCGTCCGAGATCGATGCGATAATAAGTGTCGCTGTCGCCGGTCTGGGCATTGAAGTCGCGGCCGGCGCGCAGCCCTTCGCGACGGGTCAGCCGAATGAGCGCGCCCTCGGGCACGCGGCGCGAGCCCATGAACGCCATATGTTCGAGATAATGCGCCTCGCCCGGCGCGCCGTCGGTCGCCCCGACCGCGACCCGCATCCGGATCGCCATCGCGCCCGGCGGCGTGCCGTTGCGCAGGATCGCATAGCGCATGCCGTTGGCCAGCGCGCCGAAGCGGATGCGGGGATCGGGGGCGAGGTCGCTGCGGTCGAACCCCCAGGCGGTTCGCGCCTCGGGGGAGGGCGGCGGCGGGGTTTGGGCGAAGGCGCCGGCAGCCAGGGCCAGCGCCGCGAGAGCTGCTACGAACCGCACTTCCGGCTCAAAGTCCGCATCGCCTCGTCCAGGCCTTCGGGGGTGGGCGGGTGCATGCGGTCCTGCATGAGCCGGCGCATCAGCGAACGGCCCAGACGAAGGCGATCACCATCGCCGCTGCCAGCAATATCAGCACAAGCACGCCGACGGCCTTTCCCGCCCGGGCCGCGGGCGAAGATGCCGCCGAGCGTCGTACCGGCCCGCCGGAGCGCGCCCGCCCGAGCGCTGCGACCATATCGGACTTGAATTTGGATTCGGGGACTTCGGTACTCGAACGCGCGGGAAGCCAGGCGGTCGAATCTTGCCGCTGGATGCGCGCTGTCGTGATGTCGATTGCGCCTGCGACCGCGTCGGGAAACGTTCGCCGCAACGCCTCGCGCACCTCCGCGATGTGAAGGATGGATTTCCGGGTCTCGGCCGCTGACCTGATCGAAGCAGGAAATGCCTCGATCTTCGCGAAATTCCAGGCGAACCAGGTGAACATCGTCCCCGCCTGGGCCTCGGGGTCGTCGCCGACCAGGCGGGGAGGCGGCGAGGGCGGAGAGAATGGCGAACTTCCCATGGACAGACCCGGCCGGTTCATTCAGCCAGGCTGTTACCAGAGCGGAACGCGACGAAAAAGTAATAATCGGCCGCGCTCTAGTTCTTCCGGCTCAGCGTCCGCATCGCCTCGTCCAGGCCTTCGAGGGTGAGCGGGTACATGCGGTCCCGCATCAACGTGCGCATCACCTGGATCGAGCTGGTATAGTTCCAATATTGCTCGGGCACCGGGTTGAGCCAGATCGCGGCGGGATAGGTGGTGGTCATCCGCTGCAGCCAGGTCGCGCCCGCTTCCTCGTTATAATGTTCGACCGAGCCGCCGGCATGGGTGATCTCATAGGGGCTCATCGAGGCGTCGCCGACGAAGACGAGCTTGTAGTCGTGGCCATATTTGTGGAGCACGTCCCAGGTCGGCGTGCGCTCGCTGGTCCGGCGGCGATTGTCCTTCCACACCGTCTCGTAGGGGCAGTTGTGGAAGTAGAAGAATTCGAGATTCTTGAACTCCGAGGTGGCGGCGGAGAACAATTCCTCGGTGAGCTTGATATGGGGGTCCATCGAGCCGCCGACGTCGAGGAAGAGCAGCAATTTCACCGCATTGTGGCGCTCGGGCCGCATGCGGATGTCGAGCCAGCCCTTGCGCGCGGTGCCGTCGATCGTCTCGTCGAGGTCGAGCTCCTCGGCCGCGCCCTCGCGGGCGAAGCGGCGCAGGCGGCGGAGCGCGACCTTGATGTTGCGGGTGCCCAGCTCGACCTTGTTGTCGAGGTTGCGGAACTCGCGCTTGTCCCAGACCTTGAGCGCGCGGCCCTGCCGGCCTTCCCCGCCGATCCGGACCCCTTCGGGATTGTAGCCCGAATTGCCGAACGGCGAGGTGCCGCCGGTGCCGATCCATTTGGCTCCGCCCTGGTGGCGCCCCTGCTGCTCGGCGAGCCGCTCCTTCAGCGCCGCCATGATCTCCTCCCACGAGCCCAGCGACTTGATCTCGGCCATCTGCTCGGGGGTGAGGTAGAGCTCGGCGACCTTCTTCAGCCATTCCTCGGGCAGCGGCACCGTCTCGGCCCCGTAGCTGGTCTCCAGCCCCTTGAAGACCTTGGCGAACACCTGGTCGAAACGGTCGAGCAGCCCCTCGTCCTTCACGAAGGTGGCGCGGGCGAGGAAGTAGAAATCCTCCGGCTTCGCCGCGATCACGTCCGCGTCGAGCGCCTCCAGCAGCGTCAGATGCTCCTTCATCGAGGCCGGAATGCCCGCGGCGCGCAATTCGTCGACGAAGGAGAAGAACATGGCGTTGCGGCTGTACCGCGTTCAGCCCGCATCGTCACCCCGGCGAAGGGGCACCCCGAAGGCGGGGGTCTCGTGGAGACCCGCCGTCAGAGTCACCCCGGCGAAGGCCGGGGCCTATGAACATGGTTGGTGGAGAATTGGCTCAGCCCGTCCACTTCTCTGGCGCGACGGTGTTCATGGGTCCCGGCCTTCGGGGTCCCCGCAAAGTACTACTTTGCGGGGTGCCCTTCGCCGGGATGACTTGCGAAGGCAGCGCAGCTCGTCCCGCCGCCACATAGTTAACGTCCTTTCAACCTATTCCCCCTAGCCATGCCGCCTAGAACAAAAGGAGCGGGATCACGGTGGCAAGCAGCGCGGGCGAGAGGACGGACGGCAACGCGATCAACCAGGTCGCGCGCAATTGCGGGTCGCTGGCGATCGAGTGCAGCGACGTCGCCGGCTATGTCGCCGGCGTCAACGAGCGGATTTCCGCCAATTTGAAGATGCTCGATTCGCTCGAGGACGTCACCACCCGGCTGCTCGCCGACCAGGCGCAGGTGTCCGATTCGACCGACGAGGCGCGCGTCCTCGCCGAGCAGGCGCGCGGCAAGTTGGACCAGGGCCGGAACGCGATCGAGGACACGATCGCCATCTTCTCCGGACTGACCGACCTCGTCGTCCAGCTCGGCGACCGCATGGCCGGCTTCGCCGAGGCGATGACCCAGGTCCAGAAGGTCTCCTCGAGCATCGAGACGATCGCCAGCAAGACCAACATGCTGGCCTTGAACGCCACCATCGAGGCGGCGCGGGCGGGGGAGGCGGGCCGCTCGTTCGCGGTCGTCGCCGCCGAAGTCAAGAAGCTCGCCCACGACACCCGCGCCGCGACCAGCGAGATCGCCGGCACCATCGCCTCGCTGACCCGCGAGGCGGAAGCGGTGACCTCGGAGATCAAGAGCGGGCGTCGAGAAGAGCCGCGTCGCCCAGTCGAGCTTCTCCAAGATCAACGACACCGTGCGCGACGTCGCCGACATCGTCGCCCTCGTCGACCGCCAGACCGACGGCATCGCCCAGTCGACCAGCCACATCCAGCAGAGCGTCGACAGCGTCAAAAGCGGCCTTTCCTCCTTCGCCGCCGACGCCCGCGCCAATGGCGGCCAGCTGCGCGAGACCCAGGACCGGCTGACCAAGCTCGAATTGCTGTCGAACGAGATGCTCGACCGGCTGGCCTCGAGCGGCGTCCGCATCGACGACACGCCGTTCATCGAATATGCGCAAAAGGCGGCGCGCGAGATCAACGCGATCATCGAAAAGGGCGTCGGGCGGGGCGACGTCGACGTCGAATCGGTGTTCGACACCCATTATGTGCCGATGCCGGGCACCAACCCGACCCAGTACGAAACCCGCTTCTGCGATTTTGCCGACGCCCAGGTCCGGCCGGTGCTCGACCGGCTGATGAGCGAGGAAGGGCGGCTGATCGCCACCGCGATCACCGACATAAACGGCTATCTGCCGACCCATATCTCGGCGCGCTCGCAGCCGCAGTCGGACGATCCGGAATGGAATGCCGAACATTGCCGCAACCGCCGCAACTTCATCGACGACATCACCCGCCGGGCGATCGTCAGCGACAAGGAAGCGATGCTGGCGACCTATTCCATGGACCTGGGCCAGGGCCGCTATCTGGCGGTCAAGAACGTGTTCGTGCCGCTTTACGTGTGCGGCCGCCGCTGGGGCAATTTCGAGCTCGCCTACCGCGACGAGGCGATCCGCTAGGCGCGGGCTCCTTCCGGTCCGGCCGCGGCCGGCGCGGCCATCGCCCGCGGCCGGTGAACCATGGCCACCAGCACGAACGAGATGATCATCAGCAAGTACCAGGAGACGAGCTTGGCCGCCGGCACCATCGCCCAGCCGTGGCGCTGGTTGGGGTAGATCCAGGCCTGCGACAGGGTGCCGATATTCTCGGCGAACCAGATGAACAAGGCGACCAGGAGGAAGCCGACCAGCAGCGGCATCGCCCGGTAGGCGCGGAACGGCCGGAACCACACCCTGCACCGCCGGAAGATCAGGGCGGTCGCCGCGAGCAGCGGGATGCGGGCGTCGGGCAGCCAGTGGTGGGCGAAGAAATTGACGTAGATCGCGGCCGCCAGCACGACCGGCGCCCAGGGGCGCGGATAGTGGCTGAAGCGGAACTCGAAGATCCGCCAGATCCGGGCGATGTAGCTCCCGACCGCGGCATACATGAAGCCCGAGAAGAGCGGCACGCCGGCGATCCGCAAATAGCTGGCTTCCGGATAGATCCACGAGCCCCAGGCGGTCTTGAACAGCTCCATCGCCGTGCCGGCGAGGTGGAAGACGAGGATGAGCTTGGCCTCGTCCCAGGTCTCCATCCGCAAGCGCAGCAGCGCCGCCTGGATCGCGACCGCGGCGAGGACGAGGAAATCGTAGCGGGGAAGGGCGAAATCGCGCGGGTAGAAAAGGTGGGTGGCGACGAGAAGGAAGAGGAGCAGGGCGCCGAACAGGCACGCCCAGGCCTGCTTGAAGCCGAACAACAGGAATTCGTAGACCCGGCTCGGCCAGCCGCCGGCCACCACCGCCTGCTCGAGCGCGGTCCGGACGCGCTCGAAGCGGGTATGGCCGGGGGTGGGACCGGTCGGCGAAGTCATGCTATGTGCATAGCATGCACAGCGTCATCGCCATCGACAGATTGCAGGCCTTGGAACCGGAGCTGCGTTCGGCTGGCCTGACTGCTCTTTACCTGTTCGGATCTCGCGCGCGCGATGCCGGCCGGGCTGCGTCGGACGTGGATCTGCTTTTCGAGGCGGAAGGGGATCGGGGCTTGAGCCTCATTGACCAGGCACGGCTTCAGCGGGAACTGAGCGAAGTCCTCGGAACGCAGGTCGACTTGCTCGAACGGTCGGCGTTGCGCCCGGCCGTTCGGCGCATGGCGGAGTCCGACATGCTGCGCATCTTCTGATGGCAGGCGCCGACCCGCGCGACGCCGCTCGCCTCGACCTCATCCTTGAATTGATCGACCACATCGAACGCCGGCTGAAGGGGATGACGCTCGCCCGGTTCGCGCTGGATCGCGACGAGGTCGACCTCACGGCTTTTCGCCTGGCCGCGATCGGCGAGGCGACAAACAGGCTTTCCGGCGGATTGAAGCAGCGTCACCCACATATTCCGTGGGAGGCGATTTACGGCATGCGCAACATCATCGCCCATGAATATGGCGCGGTGATACCGGAGCGCGTCTGGAATGTGATCGGGGAGCCCCTGGACGGTCTTGCCACTGTCTGCCGCCGGGAATTGCAGGCCGGCTAGACCCTATGCCGGTCGCCGGCTCATGAAGGCCAGCCGCTCGAACAGCATCACGTCCTGCTCGTTCTTGAGCAAGGCGCCGTGGAGCGGCGGGATCGCCTTGGCGGGGTCGCGCGACTGGAGGATTTCGAGCGGCAGGTCCTCGTGGAGCAGCAGCTTCAGCCAGTCGATCAGCTCGCTGGTCGAGGGCTTCTTCTTGAGCCCGGGCACGTCGCGGACCTGGTAGAAAATGTCCATCGCCTTGGCGACCAGCAGCTTCTGGATGCCGGGGAAATGGACGTCGATGATCGCCTGCATCGTCTCGCGGTCGGGGAATTTGATATAGTGGAAGAAGCAGCGGCGCAGGAAGGCGTCGGGCAGCTCCTTCTCGTTGTTCGAGGTGATGACGACGATCGGCCGCTCGGCCGCGCGGATCGTCTCCTTGGTCTCGTAGACGTGGAACTCCATCCGGTCCAGTTCCTGGAGGAGGTCGTTGGGGAATTCGATGTCGGCCTTGTCGATCTCGTCGATCAGGAGGACGGGAAGCTCGGGCGAGGTGAACGCCTCCCACAATTTGCCCTTGCGGATGTAATTGGCGATGTCGTGGACCCGCTCGTCGCCCAATTGGCCGTCGCGCAGCCGGGCGACCGCGTCATATTCGTAGAGGCCCTGATGCGCCTTGGTGGTCGACTTGACGTGCCATTCGATCAGCGGCGCGCCGATCGCCGCCGCGATCTCGTGGGCGAGGATGGTCTTGCCGGTGCCGGGCTCGCCCTTGACCAGCAGCGGCCGGCGCAGCGTGACCGCGGCGTTGACCGCGACCTTGAGGTCGTCGGTGGCGACATAATTGCTGGTGCCTTCGAAGCGCATCGGGCGGGCATAAGTGCGGCTTGGAGAAGGTGCAAGCGTTCCCCGGCGAAGGCCGGGGTCCAGCCGCACGGGCCTTGAAGCTGGGTCCCGGCCTTCGCCGGGACGCTCCGCTCGTCAATACTCGCGTCGCGCCTGCTGGCGGGCTTCGAGCAGGTCCCACAGGCCGCGATGCTGGAGCGCGAGCTGCTGGGCGCCGAACAGCAGCGCCCGCTCGGTCGCCGGCGCTTCGCCGGCTTCCTCGGCGACAATGCGCAGATCCTCCCGGCTGCCCAGGCGCGACGGCGGCAGCTCGACGCCGAGCCGCCTGGCGGCGGCGTCGAGCACGGTCCGGATCGAGGCCCAGTCGGCGGCGAAGGCCAGGGCCGCGCCGAGCGCGCAGCCGCGGCGGTCGGACTGGGCGAGGGTGGCGAGCGCGCCGCGCTGGGCGAGAATGGCGGTTTCGCTGCCGGTGGCGCCGGGGGTGCTTGGAATCGGCCCGGCGGCGACGGCGAGCCGGGTGAGGTGGAGGCGCTCGGCGGCCATCGCCTCGGCGGCCGCGGCGAGCCAGGCGCGGGCGGCGGGCTCGACGGTGCGGCCGGCGGCGAAGTCGACGATGCCGGGATGGCGGCCGTGCAGCGCGCACAGGAAATGGATCAGGTCGGCGAGGTTGCGGCTCGTTTCATGGCCGCTCTTCAGCCCTTCGCTGGCGAAATAGGGATGGCCGGCGGTGCCGTGCTCGGCGACGCAGGCGAGCAGCAGCAATCCCGTGCGGGCGCCGCCTGCGGTTTCAACCGATTGTGAAGCCATGCCGTCCTCCGGGCGCGCGCCAGCGCGCTGTCGGCATCGGCCTACACCCATTGCCGTAAAGAGGAGGTTTACAAGGCGGACCGGCTTTTCGCTCGCCGGTCAGGCCGAATTGCTGGAGAAAATGCCGGGCAAAATCCTCCCCTCGATTTCGAGGGGAGGGGGACCAGCCGGAGGCTGGTGGAGGGGCCGCCCCTCCGTCGGCCCTGCGGGCCGCCACCTCCCCTGCAAATGCAGGGTAGGATCGACATACCCCCATCGTCGTCGGGGCGGCTGCCCGACCTCCTCCAGCTTATGGTCGGTGTTCATGCCGATGCCGAAGCGCGAGCGCAGCACGCGGCTTAGGCCGCGCGGTCCAGCCGGTCGCTCAGCCACATCTTGATCAGCGCCTGCCGGGTCACGCCCCGGCGCTTCGCCTCGGCGTCGAGCTTCGCCACCATCCACTGCGGGAAATCGACATTGACGCGCTTGATCTCCGATGCGGGACGGCGCGCGGAGGACCAGTCGAAATAGTCCGTCATATCCTCGCCGGCATCGAACATCCGGTCGAGCTCTTCCGCGCTAGCTGCTTTTTTGCCGGTCATAAGCCTCAACCTCGTCATCGCGCGCCCTGCGGACCGAAATGATGCGGATCGCCTCGTCTCGGAGCGTGACGAAGGCAGTCCACGGCTTGCCTTCGATCACTCCGATGACGGCGCTGCGCGGTTCGGTTTCGCTGCGCGCGTCAACCTCGATCCTGTCATCGTCCAGCCACAGGGCCTGCGCAGCCTCGAAGTCGATCCCGTGCTTGGCAAGATTTGCTGCGCTCTTCTCCGGGTCGAACTCGAAGGCCACGTCGCTTCATATCATGGTTTTGGTATAGAAACTATACCTACTGGTCGAGAAAAGACCGCATTTTCCGGCTGCGCGACGGATGCTTCAGCTTCCGCAACGCCTTCGCCTCGATCTGCCGGATGCGCTCCCTGGTCACCGAGAACTGCTGCCCCACCTCCTCCAGCGTGTGGTCGGTGTTCATGCCGATCCCGAAGCGCATGCGCAAAACGCGCTCCTCGCGGGGCGTCAGGCTCGCCAGCACGCGGGTCACCGTCTCCTTCAAGTTCGACTGGATCGCGGCATCCACCGGGATCACCGCATTCTTGTCCTCGATGAAGTCGCCGAGGTGGCTGTCCTCCTCGTCGCCGATCGGCGTCTCCAGGGAGATCGGCTCCTTGGCGATCTTCATCACCTTGCGCACCTTCTCCAGCGGCATGGAGAGGCGCTCGGCCAGCTCCTCCGGGGTCGGCTCGCGGCCGATCTCGTGGAGGATCTGGCGGCTGGTGCGGACCAATTTGTTGATCGTCTCGATCATGTGCACCGGGATGCGGATGGTGCGCGCCTGGTCGGCGATGCTCCGCGTGATCGCCTGGCGGATCCACCAGGTCGCATAGGTCGAGAATTTGTAGCCGCGGCGATATTCGAACTTATCGACCGCCTTCATCAGGCCGATATTGCCTTCCTGGATGAGATCGAGGAACTGCAGGCCGCGATTGGTGTATTTCTTGGCGATCGAGATGACCAGGCGCAGGTTGGCCTCGACCATCTCCTTCTTGGCGATCCGCGCCTCGCGCTCGCCTTTCTGGACCTGGTTCACGATCCGGCGGAACTCGCCCAGGCTCATGCCGGTGGCCTGGCTGATCTCGCTGATCTCGGTGCGGATGCGCTCGATCGCCTCGGCCTCGTTGAGGCAGAAGGCGGCCCACTTCTTGTCGATGTCGCAGACCCGCTCGGCCCAGCCCTCGTCGAGCTCGTGGCCCATATAGGCTTCAAGGAAGCCGCGGCGCGGCACCTTGTGGCGCTCGGCGAGGCGCAGCATCTGCCCGCCCAATGTCGTCAGCCGGCGGTTGTAGCTGTAGAGCTGGTCGACCAGATATTCGATCTTGGCGCCGTGGAACTGGACGCTCTCGACCTCGGCGGTGAGCTGCTCGCGCAGCTTCTGATATTTCTTCTCGTCATTGGCGGCGAACGCCTGGCCGCCGCTCATCGATTCCATGCGGTGCGACTGAAGGCGGGAGAATTTCTTGTAGAGGTCGGTGATCTTGGCGAACTTCTCGAGCGCCGCCGGCTTCAGCGTCTCCTCCATCTGGGCCAGCGAGAGGGTGTTGTCCTCGTCCTCCTCCTCGACCGGGCGCGGCGCCCGGCGCTCGACCATGCTATCCTCGTCATCCTCCTCGGCCGGGGCCTCCTCGACCTCCTCCTCCTCCTTGAACGAGGGGCCGGCGGTGGTCTCGGAGATGATCGCGTCGTCCGATTCGGCGCCGGCGACCTGCTCGGGGGTCGGGCCCTTGGACAGCATCGCCTCGAGGTCGAGTATCTCCCTCAATTGCATGTGGCCGAGGTTCAGCGCGTTCGACCATTCGATGATCGCGTTGAAGGTGATCGGGCTCTCGCACAATCCCCAGATCATCGTGTCGCGGCCGGCCTCGATCCTCTTGGCGATGGCGATCTCGCCCTCGCGGGAGAGCAATTCGACCGCGCCCATCTCGCGCAAATACATGCGCACCGGATCGTCGGTGCGGTCGACCGTCTCCTTCTTCTTCTCGAGGACGAAGGTCTCGACGCCGCCGTCGGGCTCGTCGAGGCCGCCGTCGGCCTCGGGCTGCTCGTCCTCGTCGGCCTCCTCGTTCTCGACGATGTTGACGCCCATCTCCGACAGCGCCGACATCACGTCCTCGATCTGCTCCGAGGACATCTGGTCCTGCGGCAGCGCGTCGTTCAATTCGTCATAGGTGATGTAGCCGCGCTTCTTGGCACGGCCGATCAGCTTCTTGATGGAGGCTTCGTTGAGGTCGATGAGCGGCGCATCGCCGGTCTCGTTCTTCTCCTCGGGTTCCGCCGTGTTCGTCTTCGCCATTCGTACGCCTTATCGTGTTTCGGGGCCTTAGTCCCCTTCGGCCTCGAACAATGTCGCAAGCTGCCTGTCCGCTTCGTCGCGCGCCGCCCGCAGCCTTTGCTGCTCCTGGAAGGCCGCTTCGTCGCCGTCGTCCTTCAGCCGGTCTGTTGCCGCGTCAATGGCGGCGTCCAGTCCGAGCCGTGTCGCCAAAGTCTCAATGACCAGAACGAGATCGCGTTCGGCACGTTCCGGATCGGCATCCCGCCTGGTGAACGAAAATGATTGCCCTCTTTGAGGACGCAGCACCTCCGGCAGAGGCGCGACATCCTGCTCGGCCAATATGGTATTTAGGCGTTCGGGATCAAGCTCGCCCTGCGCCATCGCCGCCACCAGCATGGCGTCGCGCAGCCGCGCCGCCCGCATATCCGACATGGGAAGGCTTGCGACGGGCTCCGCATGGGTGGCCAGGACGCGCGGATATTTCATCAGCCCGCGCAGGACGCCGACCGCGAACTTGGCGATCTGCTGCTGCGCCGCCGACACCCGCGTCGATGGGAAAAGCCCCCGCGGCGGCGGCGTGAAGCGGCCGCCGCGATTCTGGCCCGTGCGGTTCGTCCACTGCCGCGGCGGCAGGGTCAGCGCGTTGAACCGCCTGAGCAGCTCGAACCGATATTGCTCGCGAACGTCCGGATCGGAGATCGCCGACGCATGGTCGGCCAGCCGGCGCCGCAGCCCCGCTTTCTGCTCCGGCGTGGCCATCGGCTCGGCGTCGAGCTCGTGCCGCCAGAGCCGTTCGACCAGCGATTCGGGCCGCTCGAGCAAGGCGTCGAGCGCGCCGCGGCCGCCGGCGCGGAGGAGGTCGTCGGGGTCCTGGCCGGCGGGGAGGGTGACGAAGGCGAGCGAGCGGCCCGGCCCGACATGGGGAAGCGCCCTCAGCGCCGCCCGCACCGCCGCCTTCTGCCCGGGCGCGTCGCCGTCGAAGCAGAGGAGCGGGGCCGGCGACAGCTTCCAGAGCAGGCCGAGCTGCCCCTCGGTGAGCGCGGTGCCGAGCGGCGCGACCGCCTCGCCGATCCCCGCCTGGTCGAGCGCGATCACGTCCATCTGGCCTTCGACGACGATGACCCGCTTCGCCTCCCGGCTCGCCGGGGCGGCCTTGTCGAAGTTGAACAGGGTGCGGCCCTTGTCGAACAGGGGCGTGTCCGGCGAATTGAGATATTTGGGCTCGCCGGCGCCGAGGATGCGGCCGCTGAAGGCGATCACCCGTCCGCGCGGGTCGCGGATCGGAAACATCAGCCGCCCGCGGAAGCGGTCATAGGGCTCGCGCTCGTCTTCGTCCGGCTGGATCAGGAGGCCGGTTTCGACGAGCTTGTCGTTGCCGAACTGCTTCAGCGCGGCCCTGAGCTTGCCCCGCGAATCGGGCGCGAAGCCGAAATCGAACTTGCGCTGGGTCGCGGCCGAGATGCCCCGCTCGTCGAGATAGGCGCGGGCGGCCGCGCCCTCGATGCCGCCGAGCTGCTCGGCGAACCAGCGCGCCGCCGCCTCCATCACCTCGTAGAGGCCGGCCGCGCGCTCGGCTTTGGCCTGCGCGCGCGGGTCCGGGGCGGGCACTTCCATCCCGGCCGCATCCGCCAGCTCCTTGACCGCGTCCATGAAGCCGAGCCCGCGGGCGTCGGTCAGCCAGCGGATGGCGTCGCCGTGCGCCGAGCAGCCGAAACAATGGTAGAAGCCCTTCTCGTCGTTGACCGTGAAGCTCGGCGTCTTCTCGTTGTGGAACGGGCAGCAGGCCTTGAACTCGCGCCCGGCGCGCTGCAGCCTGACCGTGCGGCCGACGAGCGCCGACAGCGTCGTGCGGGCACGAAGCTCGTCGAGCCATTGGGGGGAGAGCGTCACATCCGGTTGCTAACCGGATCGCGGCGCTTCCTCAACTCTCGTGCGCGGCATTCCGGGTCCGGCCGCCGCCAGGGCGGCCGGACCGAGCACCCGGTCAGCTATCGGGCAAGGACCGGGGCGGCAATATCCCTGGCTACCCTGCCGGCTGCGAGCGCCATAGCCAGGTTGACCATCGGCTCCTCGGTCGGAACCAGATAGGCCAGGACGACGGCCGCAGCCCCGCTTATCACACCGTAGCCCCAGGTAAGGAGCCAGGGCTGGGGGTCCTTCGGGTTGGGGGCACCGCGTTCCATGCCAGGCCACCAATGGCCGCCAAACCAGCCCACGACAAAAGTTATCATCATTCCTTCAAACATGACTTCGCCCTCCCGTTGGTCTTGAAAAACAGCAACCGGCGGATCTGTCGTCTCGTCGCCGTGCCCTTTCGCCGGTTACTGCGCCGTAACGACTAGGCTCGTGCCGTCTGGGGGTCAATCGCGCCGGCCGCTCAGCCCAGCGCCGCCCGCACCATCGCGCCGGCCTTGGCCATGTCGAGCGTGCCGGCGTGCCGCTCCTTCAGCGCCGCCATCACCCGGCCCATGTCCCTGAGCGACGACGCGCCCGTCTCCGTCACGATCGCGCCGATCGCCGCGCCGAGCTCGGCATCGTCCATCTGGCGGGGCAGGAAGGCCTCGATCACCGCGACCTCGGCCGCCTCGGCATCGGCCAGCTCGCCGCGGCCGCCCTTGCGGTACATGTCGATCGATTCGCGGCGCTGCTTGATCATCTTCTGGAGGACCTCGGTGACCAGCGCGTCGTCCTCGGGCGGGTCGGCGGCGCCGCGCAGCTCGATGTCGCGATTCTTCAGCGCCGCCTGGACGAGGCGCAGCGCGCCGGTGCGCGGCTTGTCGCCGGCCTTCATGGCGCCGACCAGCGCCGCTTTGATGGAGTCGCGAATCATCGGGCTTCTCGGGCGGCTTTGCGGGAAACCGTCAGCATAAACGCCCGGCCCGGCTTTTAATAGATTGACGGTGCCGGGAGCGCTCTCTAGCGGTCGGGCCTTAGCGACATCGCCAGAGCTTTCAAAAGGATGCCCGCCACGATGGCTGACGCCAAGACCATGCCTGCGCCCGAAGGGGCCACGGGCCTATTGGTCCTGGCGGACGGGACCCTGATCTGGGGCCGCGGCTTCGGCGCCGAAGGCGAGGCGGCCGGCGAAGTCTGCTTCAACACCGCGATGACCGGCTATCAGGAGATCATGACCGATCCGTCCTACGCGGCGCAGATCGTCACCTTCACCTTCCCCCATATCGGCAATGTCGGCGCCAATTATGAGGATCTGGAGGCGGACAACCCGTTCGCCCTGGGCTGCGTCGTGCGCCAGGACGTCACCGCGCCCAGCAACTTCCGCGCCGTGCAGGGCTTCGCCGAATGGATGCGGTCGAACGGCCGGATCGGCCTCAGCGGCGTCGACACCCGGGCGCTGACCCGCAAGATCCGCACCGAGGGCGCGCCCAACGCGGTGATCGCCCATAACGCGAAGGGGGAATTCGACGTCGCGGCGCTGCTGGCGAAAGCGCGGGCCTGGCCGGGGCTGGAGGGGATGGACCTCGCCAGAGAGGTGTCGTGCCGGCAGATGTACCGGTGGAGCGGCGGGCGCTGGGCAGCGGGTGCCGGCTATGCCGAGCGCCCGCACGACGAGGCGCTGCCCCACGTGGTGGCGATCGACTACGGCTCCAAGCGCAACATCTTCCGCAGCCTCGCCGATGCCGGCGCGCGGGTGACGGTGCTTCCCGCCACCGCCACGTTTGACGAGGTGATGGCGCACGCGCCCGACGGCTTCTTCCTCTCCAACGGCCCCGGCGACCCCGCCGCGACCGGCGACTATGCGGTGCCCGTGATCCAAAGGCTGCTGGCGACGGGCAAGCCCCTGTTCGGCATCTGCCTCGGCCACCAGCTGCTCGGCCTGGCGGTGGGCGCGAGGACGGTGAAGATGCACCAGGGCCACCGCGGCGCCAACCACCCGGTCAAGCGCCTCGCCGACGGCCGCGTCGAGATCACCAGCATGAACCACGGCTTCGCGGTCGAGGCGGAAAGCCTCCCGGCCAACGCCCGCCCCACCCACATCAGCCTCTTCGACGGCAGCCTCTGCGGCCTCGAGCTGACCGACCGCCCGGCGTTCAGCGTGCAATACCATCCCGAGGCAAGCCCCGGGCCGCAGGACAGCGCCTATCTGTTCGGGAAGTTTGTGGAGCAGATTCGATGCAGTTGACCTGGATCGAGCACAGGATCCTCCAATCGCTCCTATTTTTCAGCGGTCATGAGTTTGGTCTGTTCCTGACATCCAGCGAGGGGAAGGCTTCCAGATGGACCGATGATCAGTACAGTGCCGCTTTGAATGCTCTCGAAGACAAGGACCTGATCGAGCCACGCGCGCGCTTCGATGTGCTTGAAAATCAGACCATCACTCTAACCCAACTTGGCTATTACAAAGCATCTCAAGCTTTTGCTGACGTCCGAGTGGGTCACACGAAACACGTCGACACGCCCAAGCCGCCGCAGCCCGTTCCGGCGGTTGAGGAACTCGTGGCCTCGATCCTGGATGGCATGCGCAAGATCGAAAGCGAACTTCAAACGATAAGGGTATCGAATTCAGAGCGCGCTAGTGTGTTGGCGCTTGTCAAGGCGATAACGGCTTTGGTGGCATCGCCCGAACCTGAGTGGGCGATTGTCATCAATCTATTGAAAGCGCTTGGAACTCACCCCGCTATCACCGCCTCGGTTGTTGGGCTGGCGATCATCGATTTCCTGCTTTCGCATTTCATCGGGTCTTAGGATGCCTCGCCGCACCGACATCTCCTCGATCCTCATCATCGGCGCCGGCCCGACTCCCTCTCCCCGGCGGGGAGAGGGTTGGGGTGAGGGGGCTCGGCGGCTGCAATCAGTCGCTGCGGTTTCGCGCGGTCAGGAGTTCTTGCCGGATCGCTTCGAGGACGCCGTCTGTGTTCGCCAGCACGTCATGGTTCCAGAAGCGGATGATGCGGTATCCGAAGGCCTCGATAATCTGAGTGCGGGGCGCATCGATGGCCGCGTCATGCTGCCCGCCGTCCAGTTCGATCGCCAGATGCGCGTCGCGGCAGGTGAAGTCGGCGATATGGGGACCGATCTGGAATTGGCGGACGAATTTGGCATTTTCCAGTTGGCGGGCGCGGAGGCGGGACCAGAGGCGCGTTTCGGCATCGGTGGAGGCTTGCCGCAATTTGCGCGCCACCGGCGTCAGTTGCTTCTTCGCCAACGCCGGACCCCCTCGCCCCAGCCCTCTCCCCGCCGGGGAGAGGGGGTTTTAGCAGATCGCTCCCCCATGCCCCGCCGCACCGACATCTCCTCGATCCTCATCATCGGCGCCGGCCCGATCGCCATCGGCCAGGCGGCGGCGTTCGATTGTTCGGGGACGCGCGCTGTCAGGCCCGCCATGGGTCGATCAGCTCGACGTCGGCGTGGGCAAAGTGTTTCAGATTGCGGGTTGCGACCGGCGCACCCAACGAAAGCGCGATCGCGGCTATGTAACTGTCGGGCGCGTCCATCGGCTTTCCGATCTGCTTCAGCCTGGCGCGCAACCGGCCATGCGCTTCGGCCGCTTTCGTGTCGAACGGCAACATGCGGCTCGCGAAGCGCTGGATCAGCGCCGCCAGCCAATGGTCGAGGTGGGTGCGCTGGCGCGAAGGCGGCAGCTTCTCCACGCCGTAGCGCAACTCGGCCAAAGCGATGGTCGGCAGCCATAAGCGGCGCGCATGGCTGGCGAGCCATTCCGAGGCGATCGGGTCGGGGCGGGCCTTGCTGGTCTCGCTCGGGACATTGGTGTCCAGAACGATCAAAGGTCGAACTCGCGGAGCGGCTGGGGCTCGCGGTCGAACACGCCTTCCCCGGCGCCATTGGCGATCCGGATCAACTCGTGAACCCAGTCACCGTCCGGGGCGGGCGCGGGCCGCGCCGACTTGGGTGGGGGCACATAGCCGGAATGCTCCTCCGCGACCCCGGTGGACGGCCCCGGTTCGTCGGCGACCGCCTCGAGCAGGAGCCGGCGCATATGCTCCTCCATCGATCGCCCGTTCGCGGCGGCAAGTTGCCGAAAGCGCCGCTTGGCGTCTTCGGGAATGTTGCGGATCGTCATGCTGGCCACGGCATGCCTCCTGTGATTGCAGTGCAATCATTGTATGCAATGAAAGCAGGATAATCAATGCCCCGCCGCACCGACATCTCCTCCATCCTCATCATCGGCGCCGGCCCGATCGTCATCGGCCAGGCGGCGGAGTTCGATTATTCGGGGTCGCAGGCGGTGAAGGCTCTGAAGGAAGAGGGGTATCGGGTCATCGTCGTCAATTCCAACCCGGCGACGATCATGACCGATCCGGAGCTCGCCGACGCCACCTATGTCGAGCCGATCACGCCCGCCTATGTCGCCGCGATCATCGCCAGGGAGCGGCCCGACGCGGTGCTGCCGACGATGGGCGGGCAGACCGCGCTGAACACCGCGCTGGCGCTCTTCAAGGACGGCACCCTCGAAAAATATGGCGTGACGATGATCGGCGCCGACGCCGCGGCGATCGAGAAGGCCGAGGACCGGCTGAAGTTCCGCCAGGCGATGGAGTGGATCGGGCTCGAAAGCCCGCGCTCGGCGATCGCCCACAATGTCGACGACGCCATGGCGGCACTGGAGACGGTCGGGCTGCCGGCGATCATCCGGCCGAGCTTCACTTTGGGCGGCACCGGCGGCGGCATCGCCTATAATCGCGACGAGTTCGCCGAGATCGTCCGCGGCGGGCTCGAGGCCAGCCCGACCAGCGAGGTGCTGATCGAGGAATCGGTGCTGGGCTGGAAGGAATATGAGATGGAGGTCGTGCGCGACCGCGCCGACAACGCCATCATCATCTGCTCCATCGAGAATGTCGATCCGATGGGCATGCATACCGGCGATTCGATCACGGTCGCGCCGGCGCTGACCCTGACCGACAAGGAATATCAGATCATGCGCAATGCCAGCATCGCTGTCTTGCGCGAAATCGGCGTCGAAACAGGCGGTTCCAACGTCCAGTTCGCAGTCAATCCGAAGGACGGGCGGCTCGTGGTGATCGAGATGAACCCGCGCGTCAGCCGCTCCTCGGCGCTGGCGTCGAAGGCGACCGGCTTTCCGATCGCCAAGGTCGCGGCCAAATTGGCGGTCGGCTACACTCTGGACGAGATCCGCAACGACATCACCGGCGTCACCCCGGCCAGCTTCGAGCCGACGATCGACTATGTCGTCACCAAGATCCCGCGCTTCGCCTTCGAGAAGTTCAAGGGGGCCGAGGCCCTGCTCAGCACGTCGATGAAGTCGGTCGGCGAGGTGATGGCGATCGGCCGCAGCTTCCACGAAAGCCTGCAGAAGGCGCTGCGGGGGCTGGAGACCGGGCTGATCGGCCTCGACGGCGTCCGCGCGCTCTACGGCGCCCCCAGAGCGGAGATCGAGGCGGCGCTCGCCCTGCCGAGCCCGGACCGGCTGCTGGTCGCGGCCCAGGCGTTGCGCGAGGGCCTGAGCGTCGCCGAAATCCACGCCATCACCCGCTACGATCCCTGGTTCCTCGAGCGGATCGAAGAGATCGTCGAGGAGGAGGAGCGGATTTGCCGCGACGGCCTGCCCGGCGACGCCGCGGGCCTGCGGCGGCTGAAGGCGATGGGCTTTTCCGACCGCCGGCTGGCCGAGCTGAACCTCAAGTCCGCCAACCTGCGCGGCGAGGCGGTGAAGACCCGCACCCGCTCGCACGGCCTGATCCACGACGCGGTCAAGGCGATGATCGGCGCGACCACCGAGGAGGAGGTGCGGCGGCTCCGCCACAAGCTCGGCGTCCGGCCGGTGTTCAAGCGGATCGACACCTGCGCCGCCGAGTTCGAGGCGAAGACGCCCTACATGTACTCGACCTACGAGGCGCCGAGCTTCGGCGCGCCCGAGGACGAGAGCCAGCCCAGCGACCGCCGCAAGGTCGTCATCCTCGGCGGCGGGCCGAACCGGATCGGGCAGGGGATCGAGTTCGATTATTGCTGCGTCCACGCCGCCTACGCGCTCGCCGAGGCCGGCTACGAGACGATCATGGTCAACTGCAACCCGGAGACGGTCTCGACCGACTATGACACGTCGGACCGGCTCTATTTCGAGCCGCTGACGGTCGAGGACGTGCTCGAGATCCTCCATGTCGAGGCGTCGCGCGGCACGCTTCATGGCGTCATCGTCCAGTTCGGCGGCCAGACGCCGCTCAAGCTCGCCGCCGCGCTCGAGAAGGAGGGGATTCCCGATCCTCGGCACCTCGCCCGACGCGATCGACCTCGCCGAGGACCGCGAGCGGTTCGCGCGCCTGGTCGACGCGCTCGGCCTCAGGCAGCCCGCCAACGGCATCGCCCGCAGCCGCGACGAGGCGATCGCGGTCGCCGAGCGGATCGGCTATCCGGTGCTGACCCGGCCCTCCTACGTGCTCGGCGGCCGGGCGATGGAGATCGTCGACGGGCCCGCCCAGCTCGACGATTATATCCACACCGCGGTCCAGGTCTCCGGCGACAGCCCGGTGCTGATCGACCAATATCTGCGCGACGCGATCGAGGTCGACGTCGACGCCATTTCGCGACGGCAAGGACGTCGTCATCGCCGGCGTCATGCAGCATATCGAGGAGGCCGGCGTCCATTCCGGCGACAGCGCCTGCTCGCTGCCGCCCTACAGCCTCGATCCCGCCATCGTCGCCGAGATCGAGACGGCAGGCGCGCGCGCTGGCCCGGGCGCTCGGCGTCGTCGGCCTGATGAACGTCCAGTTCGCGGTCAAGGACGGCGTCGTCTATCTGATCGAGGTCAATCCGCGCGCCAGCCGCACCGTGCCGTTCGTCGCCAAGGCGATCGGCGCGCCGATCGCCAAGATCGCGGCGCGGGTGATGGCCGGCGAGCCGCTGATGCACTTCCTGCCGATCCGCCGCGACGTCGCCCATATCGCCGTCAAGGAGGCGGTATTCCCGTTCGCGCGCTTCCCCGGGATCGATCCGGTCCTCTCTCCGGAAATGAAGTCTACCGGAGAAGTCATGGGAATCGCGGATGATTTCGCCACGGCTTTCCTCAAGTCGCAGCAGGGCGCCGGGCTCGACCTGCCGACCGGCGGGACCTTGTTCGTCTCGGTCAAGGACAGCGACAAGCCGATCGATCCTGCCGCCGGTCCGGGCGCTGATCGGGCTCGGCTTCAAGGCCGTCGCGACCGGCGGCACCGCCGATTATCTGCAGGGCGAGGGCCTCGAGGTCGGAGCGGGTCAACAAGGTGGCGCAGGGCCGGCCGCACATCGTCGACCGGATCAAGGACGGCGGCGTCGACATCATCTTCAACACCACCGAGGGCTGGCAGAGCCACAAGGATTCGGCCTCGATCCGCGCTTCGGCGCTGATGCAGCAGGATTCCCTATTTCACCACCGCCGCCTCGAGCGCGGCGGTGGCGCGGGCGATCGCGGTGCTTCGGGCGCATGGCCTTGAAGTACGCTCGCTCCAGGACTATTATTCCGCTTCCAGAGCATGATCCCGAACAATCGAGCCGAGATCAGGCGATGCTCTTGCAGCGTCGCTCCAACGAGTTTTTGACGAAAGGCACGAGTGAATGGCGACGGTCGACAAGATGCCGATGCTGGCCGAGGGCTATGAGAAGCTGCAGAGCGACGTTCGTCACCTGAAGACCGTCGAGCGGCCCTCGATCATCGACGCGATCGAGGAAGCGCGCGCCCATGGCGACCTTTCCGAAAATGCCGAATATCATGCCGCCAAGGAGCGCCAGGGCCAGGTCGAGGCGCAGATCGCCGACATCGAGGACCGGCTGAGCCGGGCGATGGTGATCGACCCGGCCAGCCTGTCGGGCGACAAGGTGGTGTTCGGCGCCACCGTCCAGCTGATCGACGAGAACAACAAGCCGATCAAATATCAGATCGTCGGCGAGACCGAGGCGGACGCCAAGATCGGGCCGGATCAGCTACGCCTCGCCGCTCGGCCGGGCGCTGATCGGGCGGCATGGTCGGCGAGGAGGTCGAATTCTCCGCGCCGTCCGGCGACAAATATTACGAGATCAAGAAGATCGAGTTCGTTTGAGGGGTGCGCCGGTGATGCAGCCGCGTGCCACGGCCGACTGAGATGCGCCTCCCCGACAGCTGGAGGACCGCGCGGGTCACGCTCGCGCTCACGCTGGCCACCGCGGCGGCGTGGGCGGTCGTCGCGGCGCTCGGCCTCGACCTCGAAGCGGCGGTCTGGGGCGGGTTCATCCCGGGCCGCTTCGGGCTTTCCGACGACGGCCTGCTGGCGCCGTTCTGGCTGACGCCGCTGACCGCGACCTTCGTCCACGCCAACGTCATCCATCTGGGCTTCAACCTGCTCATCCTGGTGTTCTGCGGCCGGCCGACCGAATCGGTGCTGGGCGCGGCCAGCCTCGCTGGTCCTCTATGTCCTCGGCGCCTATCGCCGCCGCGGCCGCCCATTATCTCGTCCAGCCGCACGATTTGACGCCGATGGTCGGCGCCAGCGGCGCCATCTCGGCGGTGCTCGGGGCCTATGCGATGCTGTTCGGGCGCAACAAGGTGAAGGTCGCCAGCCCGACGCTCGCTTTGTGGCTCAACGCCTTGTGGCTGATGGCGGCCTGGATCGCGCTGCAGCTGATCGTCGGCTTCACCTTCGCGACCGGCGGCATCCAGGTCGCCATCGCCGCCCATATCGGCGGCTTCCTGGTCGGGCTCCTGCTCGCCAACCCGCTGCTGCTGCTCCGCTACCGCAAGGCGTAGGCAACCGTCATTCCAGCGAAGGCTGGAATCTCGCTTCTTCCAAAGGCAAACGGATTCCGGCTTTCGCCGGAAGGACGATCCGGAGCGTTACTTCCCGCTCATCTCCGGCTCGAGCAACCGGTGGAGGTGGACGACGACATATTTCATCTCGGCGTCGTCGACGGTGCGCTGGGCGTCGCCGCGCCAGGCTTCGAGCGCGCTGGCATAATCGGGGTAGAGGCCGACGACATGGGTGGTGGCGAGGTCGAAATCCACGCCGCGCGGATCCTTGACCCGGCCGCCGAAGACGAGATGCAGCTTGCTCATGGGCCGGGCCGGCCAGGCGGGATCGCCGCGGCGCGCAACATCGGGCGATGCCGGCTTATTGCTTGCCGCCGACCGCGTCCGCGACCGCGCCGCCGACCGCCTCGCCGACCTTCTGCGCCGCCTTGGTCCTGATCTCCTCGATCTGCTCGCGGCCGGCGTCGAGGCCCTTCTGGGCGGCCTCGCGCGCGGCGCCGGTCAGGCGCCGGCCGGTCTTGCCGAGCAATTCGCTCTCGCGCTCGGTCCGCGGCAGCAGCGCCGCGAGCAGGGCGCCGACCGCGAAGCCGCCGATCACCGCGCCGACCGGATAGATGGCGAGCTGGTCGGTCGCCTGGCGCGTCACGTCGGTGGCGCGGCTGCGGGCGGCCTCATAGGCCGAAGCGGTGCGCTCGCGCGCGACCTGATAAGCCTCCGCTGCGCGGCTGCGGGGCGCCGCCGCGCCGTCCGTGCCGTCCTTGTCCGTCCTGGTCACCATCAACTCACTCCTTCTTTCACCGACGCGTCGACGACGGGTACCGACACGCTGAACTTGTCACCGGAGGTTTCGATCCGGGTGGTGACGACGCCGTCGTCCGATTCTTCGTTTCCGTCCGACAGGAGCCGGGTCACCGCGCGCTTCAGCGGCTCGCGGGCGAGGAACAGGGCGAACGCCCCGATCGCCACCGAAACCGCCGCCGGCCGCTTCTTCACCGCCTGCAGCGCGCCGTCGGCGAGGTCCGCGCTCCTGTCCTTGACTCCGTCCCAGGCCTCGCCGGCGAGATTCGCCGGGCGCATCCGCAGCTGGAGGGCGCCGAGCGTGCCGTCGAGCCGCGCCTTGGCCAGCACCAGGTTGCGCTTCGCCTGCTCGACCCGCTCCGCGCTCATGGCCGGGTCTCGCCGCGGATCAGCGCCTCGCGCTCCTCTTCATCGCCCGACAGCGCACGCAGGCCGGAAAGCCCGTAGCGGACCAGCCCATAGCCGATCAGCGCCAGCGCGGCGGCGACCGCGAGCCCCGCCGGCACCGGCCCGATGAGCGCGGCGAGGCCGAGCACCAGTCCCAGCACCAAAGCGGTCAGCGAGGTCGCCAGCAGGACGGCGCCGGCGGCGAGCGCGATCAGGCCGTTGCGCGCCCGTCCCGCCCGGTGGAGCGCGATCTGCCGGTAGAGGTCGATCTCCGCTTTGGCATAGCTGCGCCCGTCGTCGACCAGGCGGCCGAACAGGTCGCCGATCGATTCCTCGCGCGGGTCGTCGGCCGGCGCGTCCAAGGATTCAGGCCCCGCCGCCCGCATTGCCGTCGGCATTGGCGGTCCGGCGCCGCGCGCCGCTGCCACTGCGGCCGGCGACGTCGTCGAGGCCGGTCTTGATCACCCGCATCAGCGCGAAGCCGGCGACCGCCGCGATCCCGATCGCGACCGCCGGGCTCTTGCGGACGAAGGCGCGGGTGTCGTCGACCAGATCGTCGACGCTCTTCTCGCGCATCTTTCCGGCAAAGGAGGAAACCGCGTCGGCGGCGCGATGGGCATAGTGGCCGTAATCCTGGCCGAGCCGCTCGTCGACCGACTTGGCGGCATCGCCGATCACGCCGCTGAAATCGTCGAGCAGGCCGGTGGCGCGGCTCTTGCCGTCGTCGGCGAAGTTGCGCAGCCGGTCGCCGGCCTGGCCGCGCAGGTTGGAAACCTGGTCGCGGACCTGGCTGACCAGCTTGTCGGTGCCCGCGTTGCCGCCGGTCGCGACGAAGCCGCCCTCCGTTCGGGAGGCGCCGGGAATGATATGATCGGTGCCTTCGGGCAATTCTGGATCGCGAGGGGGCATGATATTCTCCACTTGCTGGCTGAACCCTGAAGCCCAGAACACCCGCCGCGCGGCTTGCGTTCCCGGGTCCGAGAGGAAAGTTGCATGAGCCGCGACGGGCCGATATTCGCCCGTACTCCCTTCATAACTCATAACGAGGCCGCAACAAAATGACCGCCATCGCCCGCGTCCACGGCCGCCAGATTCTCGACAGCCGCGGCAATCCCACGGTGGAGGCGGAAGTCCTGCTGGCAGACGGCAGCTTCGGCCGCGCGGCGGTCCCCTCCGGCGCCTCGACCGGCGCGCACGAGGCGGTCGAGAAGCGCGACGGCGATCCGGCCCGCTGGCTCGGCAGGGGCGTGCGCCAGGCGGTGGCCGCGGTGAACGGCGAGATCGCCGGGGCGGTGTCGGGCATGGCGGCCGAGGACCAGGCCGGGATCGACGCCGCGATGATCGCGCTCGACGGCACCGCCAACAAGTCGCGGCTCGGCGCCAATGCCATCCTCGGCGTCAGCCTCGCCGTGGCAAAGGCGGCCGCCGCGGCGCGCGGGCTGCCGCTCTACCGCTCCGTCGGCGGCGTCTCGGCCTGCACCCTGCCGGTGCCGATGATGAACATCGTCAACGGCGGCGTCCATGCCGACAACCGGATCGACTTCCAGGAATTCATGGTCATGCCGGTCGGCGCGCCGACCTTCGCCGAGGGCCTGCGCTGCGGCGCCGAGATCTTCCATATTCTGAAGAAGGGCCTCTCCGATGCCGGCCTGTCGACCGCGGTCGGCGACGAAGGCGGGTTCGCGCCCGATCTCGCGTCGGCGCGCGACGCCCTCGACTTCATCATGCGCTCGGTCGAGAAGGCCGGCTACAGGCCGGGCGACGACGTCGTCCTCGCGCTCGACTGCGCGGCGACCGAATTCTTCCGCGACGGCGCCTACCGGATGGAAGGGGAGGGGCGGACGCTGTCGCCGCCGGAGATGGCCGCCTGGCTCGCCGAGCTGTGCGACGCCTACCCGATCGCCTCGATCGAGGACGGCATGGCCGAGGACGATCTCGACGGCTGGAAGGCGCTGACCGATCTGCTGGGGCGGCGGATCCAGCTGGTCGGGGACGATTTGTTCGTCACCAATCCCAGGCGGCTCGCCATGGGCATCGAGCGCGGGCTCGCCAATTCGATCCTGATCAAGGTCAATCAGATCGGCACGCTCAGCGAGACGCTGGAGGCAGTGTCCGAGGCGCACCGCGCCGGCTACAGCGCGGTGATGTCGCACCGCTCGGGCGAGACCGAGGACACCACCATCGCCGACCTCGCCGTCGCCGCCGACTGCGGCCAGATCAAGACCGGCAGCCTCGCCCGCTCCGACCGCACCGCCAAGTACAACCAGCTGCTCAGGATCGAGGAGGAGCTGGGCGCCGCCGCCGTCTATCCGGGGCGCGCCGTTTTCCGTTAGCGGCTGGCCCTGTTCGGCGAGCCGCGCGACTGCCGCAATCTAGCGTATTTTTGCCACTCTCGCCTCAAAACGCTTGATTCCGGTCGACTTTACTGATTCTGTGACGTTGCGATGACGGCGATCCACAACCCCATGGTCCTGATCCGCCGGGCGGCGCTGCCGGCGCTCGGCCTGCTGATCATCGCTTATTTCCTCGGCGCCGCCATCGTCGGCGAGAATGGCGTGCTCGCCTGGGGCGACTATCGCCGGGTCAAGGCCGAGCGCGGCGACCAGCTCGCCCGGCTCGAGGCGGAGCGGGCGCGGCTCGCCCACCGCTCGCAACTGCTCGATCCGCAGCGGGCCGATCCCGATTTGGCCGAGGAGCTGGTCCGGCGCGAGCTCGGGCTGGTCCGGCCCGACGAGGTGATCATCGAGCTCGACGGCCGGCCCGTCGCCCGGCCCGCCGCCGCCGCCCGTCCCTGAGGGCGATTCCCCCGTCCGTTGCTGCGACATCCGGGCCCGGCGCCCGGCGGGCCGGCCACCCGGCCAAAAAGCGCTTGACATGTTGGAACAGAAAGAGAACAGAATGAGGGTCGATTCGCTTTCCTGGCCAGGAAGCGGCTCGGCGGGAACGGCTTGGCAGGTGCGAGCTTGCAAGGCCAGCGACCGGCGCGAAGCCATCCGGGTCAAGTCGGAGCTCTGCGTCAAAAGAAACGGGAGTGCCGGACCTTAAGGGTCCAGTGGAGGGTCGCGACAAACGACTTGAGTCGCCTGCGGGCGTCCAGTGATCTGAGTCGTCCTCCGGCGGTGCCTGCCGCTTCCCGGCGGAACCCATGTTTCGCGGGGGCAAGCGGCAAGGCGGCGTAGCCACGCAGAACCCCCACCCACCGGTAAGGGGGCCTGGAACCGGCCGGCATCCCTGAAAAGTCTGGACGCTTTCGAAACACCATCGAAGGCAACAAAGTCGTCCAGCCCCGGATGCTCGTGGCAAGGACGCGCCGGTCGCTCGCTTCCCCTCTTCCCGAGGCAAGGGAGACGTGCGCCCTTTTTCGAGCGGTCGCGCGGCATTTCCGCGCTGCCATTCCATCCATTCGTTAAGGGCCAAACACCCCCTCTTGGCGTCCACTTCGTCCACTTTGACCCGGAAAGCTGGCGGGCAGCCCCTCGGTCGCGGCCATGTTGCGCGCTTCCGCGTTTGCCGCCATAGAACCGCCAGCCAAGCGACAGAGGAAGGGGCCGAAAGAGTGGCCAAGGCAGCATCGCCGCGACGCGCCGGGGGCAACGGAAAGGCCGTGCCCGCGCGGCCCGCCGGCGCCAATCGCGAGCGCCCGCCCGAGCCGGTCCGCTACCGGGCGAGCAAGGACGAGCTGCTCGAATTCTATCGCCAGATGCTCTTGATCCGCCGCTTCGAGGAGCGCGCCGGCCAGCTTTACGGGCTCGGCCTGATCGGCGGCTTCTGCCACCTCTATATCGGCCAGGAGGCGGTCGCGGTCGGGCTGCAGTCGGCGCTCGAGATTGGCAAGGACAGCGTCATCACCGGCTATCGCGACCATGGCCACATGCTCGCCTACGGCATCGACCCCAAGGTGATCATGGCCGAGCTGACCGGCCGCTACGCCGGCATCAGCCACGGCAAGGGCGGGTCGATGCACATGTTCAGCGTCGAGCACCGTTTCTATGGCGGCCACGGCATCGTCGGCGCCCAGGTCAGCCTCGGCACCGGCCTCGCCTTCAAGCACAAATATGCGGGCGACGGCGGCGTCTGCCTCGCTTATTTCGGCGACGGCGCCGCCAATCAGGGCCAGGTCTACGAATCGTTCAACATGGCCGAATTGTGGAAGCTGCCGATCATCTTCGTGATCGAGAACAACCAATATGCGATGGGCACGAGCGTCAACCGCTCGTCGGCCGAGGACCAGCTCTACAAGCGCGGCGAATCGTTCCGGATCGGCGGCCTCCAGGTCGACGGCATGGACGTGCTCGCCGTGCGCGGCGCGGCCGAGACCGCGCTTCAATGGGTGCGCGGCGGCAAGGGGCCGATCCTGCTCGAGCTGAAGACCTACCGCTATCGCGGCCATTCGATGTCCGATCCCGCCAAATACAGGTCGCGCGAGGAGGTGCAGGCGGTCCGCGACAAGTCCGACCCGATCGAGGCGGTCAAGCGCGAGCTGGAGAAGGGGGGCGCGAGGGAGGAGGACCTCAAGGCGATCGACAGCGAGATCAAGAAGATCGTCGTCGAAGCCGCCGACTTCGCCGAGCAGGCGCCCGAGCCGGATCCCTCGGAGCTCTACACCGACGTGCTGGTGGGGAGCTATTGATGGCGATCCCGTTTCGCTCCCCGGCGAAGGCCGGGGTCCAGTTGCTGAAGCCGCTCTGGGTCCCGGCCTTCGCCGCGACACGCTGAGGATCTATCGATGGCTATTGAACTCAAGATGCCGGCTCTCAGCCCGACCATGGAGGAGGGGACGCTGGCCAAATGGCTGGTCAAGGAAGGCGACAGCGTAAGGTCGGGCGACATCCTCGCCGAGATCGAGACCGACAAGGCGACCATGGAGTTCGAGGCGGTCGACGAAGGGACGGTGACGAAGATCCTGGTCCCCGAGGGCACCGATGAAGTGAAGGTGGGGACGGTGATCGCGCTGCTCGACGGCGAGGGCGAGGCGGCCGCTCCGGCGCCCAAGGCCGAAGCGGTCGAGGAGAAGGAAGAGGCGCCGGCGCCCGTCGCCGCGGCGCCGAAGCCCGAACAAGCGCCGGCCAGCCTCGCCGTCGAGCCCGACGTGCCCGCCGGCACCGAGATGGTCCGCACCACCGTCCGCGAGGCGCTCCGGGACGCGATGGCCGAGGAGATGCGCAAGGACGAGCGCGTGTTCGTGATCGGCGAGGAGGTCGCCGAATATCAGGGCGCCTACAAGGTCACCCAGGGCCTGCTCGAGGAGTTCGGCGACAAGAGGGTGATCGACACGCCGATCACCGAATATGGCTTCGCCGGCGTCGGCACCGGCGCGGCGATGGGCGGCCTCAAGCCAATCGTCGAGTTCATGACTTTCAACTTCGCCATGCAAGCCATTGATCATATTATCAATAGTGCGGCCAAAACCAATTATATGTCGGGCGGCCAGATGCGCTGCCCGATCGTCTTCCGCGGCCCCAACGGCGCCGCCAGCCGGGTCGGCGCGCAGCACAGCCAGAATTACGGCCCCTGGTACGCCAACGTGCCCGGGCTGGTGGTGATCGCGCCTTATTCGGCGGCCGACGCCAAGGGGCTGCTCAAGGCTGCGATTCAGTCTGAGGACCCTGTCGTATTCCTCGAGAATGAATTGCTTTATGGCCAGAGCTTCGACGTACCGAAGCTCGACGACTACACCCTGCCGATCGGCAAGGCGCGGATCGTCCGCGAAGGGCGCGACGTCACCCTGGTCAGCTATTCGATCGGCGTCGGCGTCGCCCTCGACGCGGCGGCGAAGCTCGCCGAAGAGGGGATCGAAGCCGAGGTGGTCGACCTTCGCACCCTGCGGCCGCTCGACAGGAAAACGGTGCTCGCCAGCCTGGCCAAGACCAACCGCATGGTCTGCGTCGAGGAGGGCTGGCCGGTCTGCTCGATCTCGGCCGAGCTGATCGCGGTGGCGATGGAGGAGGGGTTCGACGATCTCGACGCCCCGGTGCTGCGGGTGACCGACGAGGACGTGCCGCTCCCTTATGCGGCCAACCTCGAGAAGCTCGCCCTGATCAAGGTCGGCGACGTCGTCGCCGCGGCGAAGAAGGTGCTGTACCGGTGAGCTTTCGCGTCCTCCCCCTCCCACGTCATCCCAGCGAAAGCCGGGATCTCCCTGCCTTTCGGTAGAAGAGAGATTCCAGCCTTCGCCGGAATGACGGGTTGATTGCATGATCGTCAACGCCGACCTCGATCCCGACCGGCGGCTGGCGCTGGCCTATGTGGCCGCCGCCGCGCGGCCGGCGGTGGAAGCGCTCTGGCGTCTTGACGTCACTTTGGGCGCAATCCTCGCCACCGGCCGCGAGCCGATGATCGGCCGGATCCGCCTCGCCTGGTGGCGCGAGGCGCTCGAAGCGCTGGACCGCGGGCGGCCGCCGCCCGAGCCGCTGCTCGAAGTGCTCGCCGAACGGGTGGTGCCGGGCGGGGTCGGCGGCGCCGAGCTGGCGGCGATGGAGGAGGGGTGGAGCCTGCTTCTCGCCGACGGGACGCTCGGTCCGGAGGAGCTGGGCGCTTATGCCGCGGCCCGCGGCGGCCTCCTCTTCCGCTATTCGGCGCGGCTGCTCGGCCTTGCCGGTCATCCGGTCGAGCAGGCCGGAGCGCTGTGGGCGCTGGCCGATCTCGCCCGGCGCAGCGCCAGCGACGCCGAGGCGCGGGCGGCGCTCGATGCGGCCGCGCGCATCGCCGCGCCGGCGTCCTGGCCGCCGCCGCTGCGCCCGCTCGGCATGCTCGCCGCCTTGGCCAGCCGCGACGTGGCGCGGGGGCCGGGCGCCCGGGAGGCGCAGGGCGCGCCGGCGCGGATGCTGCGGATGCTGCGCCACCGCCTTACCGGCGGTTGATCCGTTCCGGAGAAAGATTCATCCGATTTGGAGATTTCCTCCGCCTGATGTAGCATTTCCGGCGACTCCAGGGAGGGCGGGATGCAGCGATTCCTTGCCGGCGCCGGTTCGGCCTTGCTGCTGGTCGCGGCGGGCTTCTTCGTCTGGACCGGCCTCGCCCGGGAGGAGGAGGATCCGGTCCCGCCGCCGCCGCCGGCCGAGTCGGCGCCGGGCCCGCTCCGCCCGGGAGCGCCCGCCCGCCCGCCTTCGGCCGACGAGCGCACCAAGGAGCAGCGCCGCTTCGACCGCGCCGACCGCGACAAGAACGGCCGGATCACGCTCGAGGAGCTGGTTTCCCCGCGGCGCCGCGCCTTCGCCCGTCTCGACGCCGATCGCGACGGCCGCCTTTCCTTCGAGGAATGGGCGGTACGCACCCTGACGAAGTTCGGCGAAGCCGATGCCGACCGCGACCGCGCCCTCAACCGCGCCGAATATGCCGCCACCGCCCCGCGGCGCCGGGCGCCGGCCCGGAACCGGAATTGCGCGTGCTGAAAATCCTCCCCTGCGTTTGCAGGGGAGGGGGACCAGGCGGAGCCTGGTGGAGGGGTAGAAGGCGATAGATCATGCAGCGGATCGACAGAAACGCCGTCATCCTGCGGGCGCGGGCGCTGCGGCGTTCCCCGACGCTGCCCGAGGGCCTCGTCTGGCAGGTCCTCCGCAAGCGGCCGGAGGGCCTTAAGTTCCGACGCCAGCATCCGCTGGGTCCCTATGTCGTCGATTTCTACTGCCCGGCGGCGCGGCTCGTCGTCGAGGTGGACGGTGAGGCCCACGATTTGGGCGATCGCCCGGCGCGTGACGCCCGGCGCGATGCGTGGCTGCGGGGGCAGGGGCTGAGCGTGTTGCGCTTCAATGCCGCCGAGGTGATGAACGATTTGGAGTCCGCGATTGCCGCGATTCTCCGCGAAGCTTCGCGCTGACTACCCCCTCCACCAGGCTTCGCCTGGTCCCCCTCCCACGCCCTCGGCGCGGGGAGGAACGAGGGCGATCCACCTGTCCAGAGCTTCTCGCGCCCGGTCGGTGTAGAGCTTCTTGCGGTCCGCTTTCTTCGCTCGGCCCTCGATCGGCGGGAACAGGCCGAAATTGACGTTCATCGGCTGGTAGGTGCCGGCGTCGGCGCCGCCGGTGATATGGCCGAGCAGCGCGCCCAAAGCGGTGGTCGGGGGCGGCGCGGCCAGGCTGGCGCCCTCGAGCTCGGCGGCGGCGAAGCGGCCGGCGAGCAGGCCGATCGCGGCCGATTCGACATAGCCTTCGCAGCCGGTGATCTGGCCGGCGAAGCGGATGTGCGGCGCCGCCTTCAGCCGGAGCGTCGAATCGAGCAGGAGCGGCGAATTGATGAAGGTGTTGCGGTGGAGGCCGCCCAGGCGGGCGAACTCGGCTTTCTCAAGCCCGGGAATGGTGCGGAACAGCCGGACCTGCTCGCCATGCTTCAGCTTGGTCTGGAAGCCGACCATGTTCCAGAGCGTGCCGAGCGCATTGTCCTGGCGGAGCTGGACCACGGCATAGGGCCAGCGCCCGGTTTTGGGATCGTCGAGCCCGACCGGCTTCATCGGGCCGTAGCGCAAAGTATCCTCGCCGCGCGCGGCCGCCACCTCGATCGGCATGCAGCCCTCGAAATAGGGCGTGTCCTTCTCCCACTCCTTATACTCGATCTTGTCGCCGTCGAGCAGGCCCTGTCGGAAGGCGAGATATTGCTCCTTCGTCATCGGGCAGTTGATGTAGTCGCTGGTGTCGCCCTTGTCCCAGCGGCTCGCCATCCAGCATATGTCCATGTCGATCGTGTCGCGGTGGACGATCGGCGCGATCGCGTCGAAGAAGGCGAGGGCGTCGGCGCCGGTGGCGGCGCCGATCGATTGCGCCAGCCGCGCGGCGGTCAGCGGCCCCGTGGCGACGATGGTCGGGCCGGAAGCGGGGAGGGCGTCCACCCGCTCGCGGACGATCTCGACATTGGGGTGCGCGGCCAGCCGCGCGGTGACCGCCGCCGAAAAGCCGTCGCGATCGACCGCCAGCGCCGAGCCGGCCGGGACGCGGTGGGCGTCGGCCGCGGCCATGATCAAAGACCCCAATGCCCGCATCTCGGCGTGGAGCAGGCCGACGGCATTGTGGTCGGCATCGTCGGAGCGGAAGCTGTTCGAGCAGACCAGTTCGGCGAGCGCGTCGCTGTGGTGCGCCGGCGTCGTCTCGCCCGACCCGCGCATCTCGCTGAGGCGCACCGTCACGCCGGCCTCGGCAAGCTGCCACGCCGCTTCCGACCCGGCAAGGCCGCCGCCGACGATATGGACCCGGCTCATATTTCCTCCCCATCTGCGATGGGGAGGAGCTCAGGAACGTGGCCAGTCATCGCGCCGTGCGTTAGTCTCTTCGGCGCGAAGGAGGAAGGCCATGATCGACCATGCCGGATTCGCGGTTTCGGACCTCGCCCGCTCGCGCGCCTTCTATGAGGCCGCGCTGGCGCCGCTGGGCTGGACCTGCGTGATGGAAATCGGGCCCGAGCGGACGCAGAGCGGCGGGACCGCGCTCGGCTTCGGCACGACGGACAATCCCTTCTTCTGGATCGCCGACAAGGAGCGGGTCGGCGAGGGCACCCATGTCGCCTTCACCGCCGCCAGCCGCGCCCAGGTCCGCGCCTTCCACCGGGCGGCGCTGGCGGCGGGCGGGCGCGACAATGGCGGGCCGGGCCTGAGGCCGCCTTATGGCGCGCATTATTACGCCGCCTTCGTCTACGATCCCGACGGGATCAACGTCGAGGCGGTCTGCCACCGGCCGGAGGACAGCGATGCGCATCTTCACCATCGGCTATGAGGGCGCGACCCAGGCGGAGCTGGTCGCGGCGCTGCAGGCGGCGGGCGTCGAGCGGGTGATCGACGTCCGCGCCGTGCCCAATTCGCGCAAGCCCGGCTTCTCGAAGAACGTCCTCGCCGCCGGGCTCGGGGAAGCGGGGATCGACTATGTCCACCTCAAGGCGCTCGGCACGCCGCCCGACGGGCGCGAGGCGGCGCGCAAGGGCCAGTGGGCGGTGATGAACCGGATCTACGCCGCCCAGCTCGATACGCCCGAGGCCGGCGCCGAGGCCGCGCGGATGGTCGCGCTCGCCGGGGAGAAGCCGTCGGCCTTGCTCTGCTTCGAGCGCGACCCGGCGCAATGCCATCGCACGCTGCTGCGCGAAAGCGTGATGCCGGAGGCGGAGACGATCGACCTCTACGCCTGACCCAACCCCGTCATTCCGGCGAACGCCGGAATCTCTCTTGCCCCTCGTGTGGCAGGCAAAAGCGAGATTCCAGCTTGCGCTGGAATGACGAACCTAGTCCGCGCTTTCTCCGTCGCCCCCGGCGGCGTCCTGGCCGGGCTGGGCTGCGCCTTCCGCCATCTCCCGCGCGACCAGCTCTTCGGCCTCGTTCTCCGGCTCTTCCTCCTCGTCGATCCGCGCCGCGGAGACGACATGCTCGCCGTCGGCGACGTCGAACAGGCGGACGCCGGCGCTGTTGCGGCCGATGACGCGGGTGTCGCCGACGTTCATCCGGATCATCTTGGCCTGGTCGGTGACCAGCATCAACTGCTCGCCGTCATGGGCGGGGAAGCTGGCGACGACCGGCCCGTTGCGCGCCAGATTGTCGATGTTGGTGATGCCCTGGCCGCCGCGGTTGGTGCGGCGATATTCGTAGGCGGAGCTCCTTTTGCCGTAGCCGTTGGCGCAGACTGTGAGGATGAACTCCTCCGCCCCGGCGAACTCCGCCACGCGCTCGGGCGACAGCGTCGCCCCGCGCTCGCCTTCCTTCCACGGCGCAGCGCGAAGATAGGACTTCGCGCTCCTCGGTGGTCGCCTTGAAGCCCTTGAGGATGGAGAGGGAGATAACTTCGTCGTCGCCCCTCAGGGTGATGCCGCGCACGCCGGTGGACTGCCGGCTCTGGAACTCGCGGACCGCGGTCGCCTCGAAGCGGATCGCCTTGCCGTTGCGGGTGGCGAGCAGGACGTCGTCCTCCTCGGTCAGCAGCGACACCCCGATCAGCTTGTCGCCCTCGCCATGCTGCGCCACGCTCTCGTCGAAGCGGATCGCATATTTGCCGGCGGTGGGAATGTTGGTGAAGGCGTCCATCGAGTTGCGGCGGACGCCGCCAAGCGCGGTGGCGAAGACGACGTGGAGCTTGGCCCATTCCGCCTCGTCCTCGGGCAGCGGCAGCACGGTGGAGATGGTCTCGCCCTCGGCGAGGGGCAAAAGGTTGACCATCGGCCGGCCGCGCGCGTTCGCTTGTCCCTCGGGCAGGCGCCAGACCTTGAGGCGGTAGACCTTGCCGTGGGTCGAGAAGAACAGCACCGGCGTATGGGTCGAGGTCACGAACAATTCGGTGACCGCATCCTCGTCCTTGGTGGCCATGCCGGCGCGGCCCTTGCCGCCGCGGCGCTGGGCGCGGAAGGTCTCGAGCGGCGTGCGCTTGATATAGCCGCCCAGGGTCACGGTCACGACCATGTCCTCGCGCTCGATCAGATCCTCGTCCTCGATCCCGTCCCAGGCGGGCGCGATCTCGGAGACGCGCGGCGTCGCGAACTGCCCGGCGATCTCGTCGAACTCGGCGCGCATCACGGCGTAGAGCTTGACCCGGTCGGCGAGGATGTCGAGCAGGCCGGCGATGGACGCGGCGAGCTCCCGCAGCTCGCCGGCGATCTCGTCGCGGCCGAGGGCGGTCAGGCGGTGGAGCCTCAATTCGAGGATGGCGCGGACCTGGGCGTCGGACAGGCGGTAGGCATCGCCCTCCTGGCTCGCCTCGACCGCTTCGACCAGGGCGATATAGGGGGCGATCTCGGCGACCGGCCACTGGCGGGCGAGCAAGGCGGCGCGGGCCTCGGCCGGCGAAGCGGAGGCGCGGATCATCCGCACCACCTCGTCGAGGTTGGTGACCGCGATGACCAGGCCGAGCAGCAGGTGGGCGCGGTCGCGCGCCTTGGCCAGCTCGAACTTGGCGCGCCGGGTGATCACCTCCTCGCGGAAGCGGACGAAGGATTCGATGATGTCCTTGAGGGTCAGCGTCTCGGGCCGGCCGCCGCGGATGGCGAGCATGTTGGCCGGGAAGCTCGACTGCGCCGGGGTGTGGCGCCAGAGCTGGTTCAAAACGACGTCGGGGGTGGCGTCGCGCTTGAGGTCGATGACGACGCGGACGCCCTCGCGGTTCGATTCGTCGCGTATGTCCGAAACGCCCTCGATCCTCTTCTCCCTGGCCGCCTCGGCGATCTTCTCGACCAGGCCGTTCTTGCCGACCTGGAAAGGGATCGAGGTCAGGACGATCGAGCGGCGGTCGCCGCGGCCTTCCTCAAGTCTGTGGCGGGCGCGCATCAGGATCGAGCCGCGGCCGGTCAAATAGGCGCTGCGCGCGCCGTGCTGGCCGAGGATCAAGGGCGCGGTCGGGAAATCGGGGGCGGGGACGATCTCCATCAGCTGCTCGATGGTGATCGCCGGGTCGTCCATATAGGCTTTGCAGGCGGCGATCACCTCGCCCAGATTGTGCGGCGGGATGTTGGTCGCCATGCCGACGGCGATGCCGCCGGCGCCGTTGACCAGGAGGTTGGGGAAGCGCGCGGGGAGGACGTGCGGCTCGTCGCGCGACCCGTCATAATTGGGGATGAAGTCTACCGTGTCCTTGTCGAGATCGTCGAGCAGGGTCATCGCCACCCTGGCCAGCCGCGCCTCGGTGTAGCGCATCGAGGCCGGCGGATCGGGATCCATCGAGCCGAAATTGCCCTGGCCGTCGATCAGCGGCACCCGCATCGACCAGTCCTGGGTCATGCGGGCGAGGGCGTCGTAGATCGCGCTGTCGCCATGCGGGTGGTAATTGCCCATCACGTCGCCGACGATCTTGGCCGACTTGCGGTAGGGGCGGCCGGGGACGAAGCCGCCCTCCTGGCAGGCGTAGAGGATGCGGCGGTGGACCGGCTTCAAGCCGTCGCGGACGTCGGGCAGGGCCCGGGCGACGATCACCGACATCGCATAGTCGAGATAGGAGGTCTTCATCTCGTCGACGATCGAGATCGGGGAGATGTCGCTGGGTTCGATGGTCGGCGGGGCGCTGGCCAATGCGGTTTCCTGATGTTGCTTTCGGAGTGGAGCGCCGGGGGCGCTGGCGAATGAGGCGACTCTAGCCGATGGCTGCGGCCAGCGCCACCCCGCGCGCCCGCGTACGCGCGCGCAAGGAGGAAGCGATCCGGGGCCGCGCGGCCGCGATTCAAGGGCGGTTCATCCGCAACCCTAGAAAGCGGCCTGCGTTGGCGCTAGAAGCCACGGCCCGGCCGCCCCGTCGGACGGATTCGCTTGCAAGGAGGCGCGGTTCATGAAGGTTAAGAGGGCCGCGACGGCCGCAGTTGTGGCGATCGCCCTGGCCGCGCAGGCCGGTGCGCAGCTGCCGCGCACGCTCAACCTCAGCGGCGACGAGCGCACCGCGATCACCGCGCTGCAGGTGGCGGCGGCCGGCCCCGACCGCGCCGCCCAGGACAGCGCCCTCGCCGCCGCCCGCGCCGCCGCCCGCGGCGCCGAGGCCCGCTACGCGCTCGCCCACTACCAGTTCGAGATCGGCCGCGCGCGCGGCGACATGCAGCTCCAGACGCAGGCGGTCGACGCCCTCGTCGACAGCGGCCTCGCTTCGCCCGACGAGCTGGCGCCCCTGCTCGCCAACCAGGCGTCGCGCGCCTTCACCGCCAACGATATCCGGCTCACCGACCGGATCCTGACCCGGCTGGTGGAATTGCAGCCCAACAACCCGCTCTTCCTTGCCGACCACGGCCAGATCAAGGCCCGCCTGGGCTATCGCGCCGAGGCGGTCGCGCTCCTCCAGCGCGCGATCGCGCTCAACCAGGCCGCCGGCCGCCCCTCGCCGGAAGGGTGGCACCAGCGGGCGCTGGCCCTGGCCTATGACGGCCGGCTGGCGCCGCAGGCGATCGCGCTCGCCCGCGGCCTCGCCGGCGCCTATCCCAGCCCGGTCAACTGGCGCGACGCCTTGCTCGCCTATCGCGAGCTGGCGCCGGCCGATCCGACGCTCGACCTCGACGTCCGGCGGCTGCTGCGCGCCAGCCAGGCGCTGAGCGGCGAGCGCGACTATGTGGAAACCGCCGAGGCGCTGAGCCAGGCCCAGCTGCCCGGCGAGGCCAAGGCGGTGCTCGACGAAGGCCTGTCCCGCGGCATGCTGGAGGCGGCGCGCATCCCGGCCGGGCTGATGGCCGGGGTCACCCGCCGCGCCGCCGCCGACCGCGCCGCTTTGGCGCGCCAGCGCACCCAGGCGCTGGCCGCGGCCACCGGCCAGGCGGCGCGGGCGGCGGGCGACGCCCATTTCGGCTTCGGCCAATATGCCGAGGCGGCCGACCTCTACCGGGCGGCGCTGCAGAAGGGCGGCGAAGATCCCAACCTCGTCAACAGCCGGCTCGGCGCGTCGCTCGCGCTCGCCGGCCGCCGCCCGGAAGCCGAGGCCGCATTGCAGGCGGTGACCGGTCCCCGATCCGACCTTGCCGGTTTCTGGCTGGCGTGGCTCGCCCGCCGGCCGGCCTGACCGACATTGAGCAACAGGAGACGTTCCATGAAGATCAACAAGGCCGCCTTTGCCGCGGCGCTCGCCGTCGGCGCCTCGGCCGCCTTGCTCCCCGTCGTGTCCGTCCAGGGGCAGGTGCTCGATTCGCTGCGGCAGCGGACCCAGCGGCCGCAACCCAAGCAGGCGGAGCAGGCCCAGGACGCGCCTTTGCCGACGCTGGGGCAGGCGCCCCAGCGCGCGTACAATATCAGCCGCGCCGAGCGCACCGCGCTGACGCCGGCGATCCAGGCGGCGGAGCGCAGCGACTGGGCGGCGGCGCAGGCGGCGCTGCCGGCCGCGGTCGAAGCGGCGCGCAGCCCGGACGCGAAATATATCGTCGCCCAGGTCCGGCTCCGGATCGGCATCGGCACCAACGACACCCGGATCCAGTCGCAGGCGATCGACGAGCTGATCGCCTCGGGCGCGGCCCAGCCCGCCGAAATGCAGGGCCTCTATGAGAACCAGCTCGAATTCGCCACCGCCGCCGGCGACACCGCCAAGGCCCAGCGCGCGCTGGCGCAGCTCGACGCGCTCAATCCCAACGATCCGGCGCGGTTCGTCCGCCAGGCCCGGGCGCGGGTTGCCGCCAACGACCGGCCGGGCGCGATCGCGCTCTACCAGCAGGCGATGCAGGCGCAGCAGGCGGCGGGGCAGGCCATCCCGGTCGAATGGCGCCAGCAGGTCGCCGGCCTCGCTTATCAGGCCCGCATGCCGCAGGCGGTCGGCTATATGCGCGAGTGGCTGGTCGCCGCGCCGAGCCCGGCGCTGTGGCACGACACGCTGGCGATCTACGGCGAGCTCGGCAATGCCAACAGCGCGCTGAAGCTCGATATCTACCGGCTGATGCGCGCCGCCGGCGCGATGAACAGCGAGCGCGATTTCATCGAGCTTGGCGAGGCGGCCAATTCCGCCCGCGCCTGGGGCGAGGTCAAGGCGGTGCTCGAGGACGGCCTGCGCCGCAACCTGATCACCACCAATGCCGGCTATGCGCGCGAACGGCTCGGCGTCGTCAACGGCCGCATCGCCGACGACCGCGCCTCGCTGGCCGGCGAGCGGACGCGGGCCCTCGCCGGCAGCGACGGCACCGCCGTTTTGCGCCTCGGCGACGCTTATTACGGCTATGGCGAATATGGCGATGCGGCCGCGCTCTACCGCGCCGCGCTGCAGAAGGGCGGCCAGGACGCCAATCTGGTCAACACCCGGCTGGGCGCGGCGCTGGCGATGGCCGGGCAGCGGGCGGAGGCCGAGGCGGCGTTCCGCGCGGTCACCGGCGAGCGCGCCGAGCTCGCCCGCTTCTGGCTGCTCTGGCTGGCGACCCCGCGCAGCTGAAGCTGAAGGGGGCAGTCGCTGGTGACTGTCCCCAGTGACTGTCCCCATTCCCGTCCCACTTTGCGACGCGGCGAAGATCGCGCTTCCGCGCCGCCCCGGCGCCGGGTAACCCGGTCGCCGCCGCTCTGCCCATTCCGGACCAGCGCCGCCAAGGACAGCCATGCGCTTCGACGACACGATCGCGACCGTGCTGGCGCAGCCATTCGACCGGCCCGACCGGCGGGCCGCAATCTGGCGGCAGTTGGTCGACCTGCTCGCGCAGCGCCGGCCCGATCCCGACGACGCCGAGGTCGCGCGCGCTTACGCCCTGCTGCGCGACGGCCGAGCCGCGATCGACCCGACGCTGCGCCGGCAGGCGGCCCGCGCGCTGGCCGGCCGTGCCGTCGCGCCCGATCTGCTCGCCTTCTTCGCCGAGGACAGCCCGTCGATCGCGGCGCCGCTGATCGCCGAGGCGCGGCTCGACCGCGCGGCCTGGCTCGCCCTGCTGCCCCGGCTCGGGCCGGCGGCGCGGGCGCTGCTGCGCCACCGCGAGGATCTCGACGTCGCCGTGAAGCAGGCGCTCGGCGCCTTCGGTCCGAGCGATTTCGTGCTCGAGAACAGCGGTGCGGCGGCGGCGGCGCCGGAGCAGCCCCGGGCGCCGCCCGCCGGCCCCGACCAGAGCGAATTGCAAATCCGCGAGCTGGTCGCCCGGATCGAGGCCTATCGCCGCCAGAAGGGCGACCTGCACCCGGCCCTGCCGGCCGCGCCCGCCGTCGAGGCCGGCCACGCCGAGGGCTTCCGCTGGGAGACCGGAACCGACGGCATCCTCCTCTGGGTTGAGGGCGCGCCGCGCGGGCCGCTGGTTGGCCAGAGCATCGCCGCGATCGCCGCCCCCGGCCAATATGGCGTGGACGGCCAGGCGGCCGGGGGGTTCGACAAGCGCGCGCCGTTCCGCGACGCCCGCATGACCGTCGCCGGCGGCGGCCCGGGCTCGGGCGACTGGCGGATTTCCGGCGTGCCCTTTTTCGATTCCCGGCGCGGCAGCTTCCTCGGCTATCGCGGCACGGCGCGGCGGCCGCGCCCCGACGAGGTCGCGCGCATCGCCGCGGCGGCGCCGCCCGCGGGCATGTTCGGCACCGAATTTCCGGCCGATTCGCTGCGCCAGCTGATCCACGAGCTGCGCACGCCGTTGAATGCGATCATCGGCTTCGCAGAGATGATCGAGGGCCAGTATATGGGGCCGGCCGCCGCCGGCTATCGCGGCCAGGCGGCCGAGATCGTGGCGCAGGCGCGCGGGCTGCTCGGCGCGGTCGACGACCTCGATACCGCGGCCCGGCTGGAGACGCGCCGCTTCGAGCAGGACGACAGCTCGGTCGACGCCGTCGCCCTGTTGTGCCGCCTGCACGATTCCTACGAGCGGGTGGCGGAGCAGCGGGGGTCGCGGATCGCGCTCGACATCGCCGAGGGCCTGCCGCCCGCGCGGGTCGAGCCGGGCGCCGCCGAGCGGATGTTCGCGCGCATCCTCGCCGGCACGATCGGCCTCGCCCGGAGCGGCGAGACGATCGCGGCGGCGATGACGATGGCGCCGCTGGGCGAGCGCACCATGCTGCGCCTTGCCGTCGACCGTCCGCAGGCGATCGCCGGCCTCGACGAAGCGGCCCTGCTCGATCCCGGCTACAGCCCGGACGGCGACTGGCCCGGCGCGCCGGCGCTCGGCCTCGGCTTCGCGCTGCGCCTCGTCCGCAATCTCGCCGAGGCGGTTGGCGGCGCGCTGGTGGTAAGCGAGACCGGCTTCGCGCTCTATTTGCCGGCGCTGGTTCCGGCCGAGCGGACCGCCGGGCAGGGCGAAGGCGCCGGCTAGGCCCGCGAACGTCCGCCATTGCCGTCCGCCCGCCGCCGTGCCATCTCCGGGCCGGGCCTGTAGCTCAATGGTAGAGCCGGCCGCTCATAACGGCTAGGTTGCAGGTTCGAATCCTGCCGGGCCCACCAGCCTCCGCTCCCTTCCGGGAGCTTCGGCTGGCAGGCCGGCCAGGGCCCGGGCGGGCTTGCCCGCCGAAGCCGAAGGCGAAGTCGGGGAGTAGCGCAGCCCGGTAGCGCAGGTGCTTTGGGAGCATCAGGTCGCAGGTTCGAATCCTGTCTCCCCGACCAGCCTCCGCCCGGCCGGGCTTCGGCTGGCGAGCCGGTCGCGGCGGGGCGGCGGACCTGTCCGCCAACGCCCGTCAGGGCGACGGCGGCTCCGGCCGCAGCACCTGGTCGATCGCCGCCGCCAGCGTCTCCAGCCGGTAGGGCTTGAGGATGACCGGCCGGCCGCCGGTGCCCGAGCGCGCGATCTCGTCGCTATAGCCGGTGGTGAGGATGACCGGGAGGAGCGGCTTCAGCGTGGCCAGCTGCTCGGCCAGCTCGAGGCCGCTCATCCCGGGCATGACCACGTCGGTGAACACCAGGTCGAAGCCCTCGCCGAGCGCGAGCGCGAGCGCTTCCTCGCCCGAGCGGACGCGCCGCACCTGGTGGCCGAGCTCGCCGAGCAGATCCTCGGCAAACTCGCCGACCTCGTCATTATCCTCGACCAGGAGGATCCTGCCGGTGCCGCGCCGGTCGGGGCCGGTCGGCTCGTCCTCCTCGGCCCGCGCCCCGCCGCTCCTGCCGCTGCAGGGCAGGAGGATGGTGACAACAGTGCCCTCGCCGGGCGCGCTGGCGATGCGGACGTCGCCGCCCGACTGGCTGGCGAAGCCGTAGACTTGGCTGAGGCCGAGGCCGGTGCCCTTGCCGGTCACCTTGGTGGTGAAGAAGGGCTCGAAGGCGCGGGCCAGCGTGTCCTCCTCCATGCCGACCCCGCTGTCGCTGACCGACAGCGCGACCATCGCGCCTTTCTCGGCCTCGCGGAACGAGGCCGTCCGGATCGTCAGGACGCCGCCGTCGGGCATGGCGTCGCGGGCGTTGACGGCGATGTTGAGCAGGGCCGATTCGAGCTGGGCGCGGTCGGCCTCGACCGTGCACGCCCCATGCGAGAGCGTCGTCCTCACCTCGATCCGCTCGCCCAGGGTGCGGTCGAGCAGGTCGGTCATGTCTCGGATGAGGTCGTTGACCTCGATCACCTCGGGCTGCAGCGGCTGGCGGCGGGCGAAGGCGAGCAGCTGGCCGGTCAGCGCCGCCGCCCGGCTCGACGCCTGGACGACCGCCTCGGCGAAGCGGATGCGCTTGTCCTCGGCGAGGCCGGGGCGGCGGAGCATGTCGGCCGAGCCCTGGATCACGGTCAGCAGGTTGTTGAAATCGTGGGCGATGCCGCCGGTGAGCTGGCCCAGCGCCTGCATCTTGTGGGCCTGGCGGAGCTGGTCCTCGGCCTTGGTGCGCTCGCTGACCTGGACCTTCAGCTCGGCATTGGCGCGCACCAAAGCGGCCGCGCGCTCCTCGAGCTGGCGGTTGACCCGGCGGAGCGCGTTCTGGGAGATGCCGAGCACGATCACCACCAGCGCCGCCATCACCACCAACAGGCCGATGACGATGTAGCGGGCCGCGCGCCGCGCCAGCGGCTCCGGGTCCGCGGCGAGGAAGACGGTGCCGATCCGCTCGCCCCGGCTGGTCACCGGGACCGCCGAGATCACCGCATATCCGGGGACGGGGAAGGGCTCGGCATAGTGGCGCACCGGGCCGGCGCCGTCGCGCCCGTAGCCGGCGATCAGCGTCCCTGCGGCATCGTAGACGCCGACGGTCCGCACCTGGCGGTTGACGCGGATCGCGTCAACCGCCTCCTGCGACGCCTGGGCGTCGCCGAAATCGAGCGCAGCGGTGACCGCGGCCGCAAGGATCTCGGCCTGGACCCTGCTCTCCTGCGCCTGCAGGTCGCGATAGGCGGCCTCGTTCTGGAGGATGGTGCCGATGCCGGCCAGCAGCAGCAGCGCCACCGTCGCGACGATCGCCACCGGAGCGTTGCGCCAGGTTTCGGGGAGGCGCTGCAGGAGCCGCATCAGCGCCGCTGCCTCACGCTCACGGCCAAAGCGAGCAGGCGGGAGCTGATCGACAGGCCGCGCTCGGCCGCCGCCGCCTCGTCGATGAAGAAACGGACGCGGTGGCCGATGATGGTGAAGTGGATGATGCCGCGCGGCCCGGAGCCGCCGTCGGTGACGGTGAGGATCGGCTGGCGGCGGAGCGCGAGCAGCAGCCGCGCGGTCTCCTGCGGCGCGGCGCCCTGGACGAAGGCGAGGTGGCAGCCCTGGACGCCGTCGGCCGAGGCGACGCGGCGGACGGCGACGCGGCGGCCGTCGATCAGCTCGCCGGCGGCGGCATGATCGAGCATCTGCCGGAACGGGTCGCGGCCGACGACGCACAGCTGGAACGGCGCCGCCGCCGGCGGCAGCGCCGGCCCCGGCCAGACCACGTAGCGCACGAATCGCGGCAGGAAGGCCGCCTTCACCGCTTCCTCGCTCGGCTGCGCGCGCGCCGGCGCCGCGACGGCGAAGGCCAGGGCGAGCAGCAGCTGCGCGCCGGCGGGGAAGGTGCGCCCCCGCTTCAAAACCTTATTCTCGTCCCGGCATGTACGGACCGTTCGGCGAGCTGCGCACGGTTGCCGTCGTTGCTCTCGGCGTGGGTGCGGTGGAGGAGGTTGTTGCCGGCGACGAAGAGCTCGAGAGTGTCGCTGACCGTCCAACCGAGCCGCGCGTCGGCCTCGACATAGCTGTCGGTCGCGGGCGTCGCCAATCCATCCACCGCGCGCAGCCCGACGTCGAGCATCACCGAATCGCCGAGGTTCATCGAAGAGCGGAGCAGGAGCTGGTAATTGGGATCGTCGCCGAGCGCCGCCGCCCCGGTGGTGTCGCTGGTGCCCGTTTCGAGCCGGAAGTCCTTGCCCAGCAGGGCGACGCCGGCGCTCAGCCGCCACCAGGGCAGCGCCTGCCAGTTCCCCCACGCTTCGAGCCCGTAAGTATGGCCGGTGAGGTTGTTGCTGAGCCTGACCGGAAGCGGGTTGCCGATGAATTCGGCGGTGCGGATGTCGTCGTAGAGATTGTAGAAAAGGGAGATGGACAGCGAGGTCGTGTCGCTCGGCTGGCCGCGATAGCCGGCCTCGAACGCGATCAGCTTCTCGGAACGGAATTGGGTCGCGGCCACGAGAATCGGCGGGGCGACGAGGTTGCGGTCGATCCGCGATGGCGTGCGCACGGCGCGCGACACGGCCGCCCAGATGAGGTGGGTCGGCCTGGGATGCCAGGCGATGCGCAGGTTGGGAAGCAGCTCCACGCCGCTGAACGACGAGCGCTCCAGTTTGATCCCGGCGGTCAGCGAAAGCTCCGGCGCGAGCGAGAAACGGTCCTGCGCGAAGGCGTTCAGGATCCACAGCCGGCGGCTCGTCGGGTCGAGCCCGAAGATGTTGGCGTTGTTGATGAACTCGTCGCGGATGGTGCGGACGCCGAAGCCGGCGACGATCTCATGCGCGCCCTGGGTCCGGTTGTACTGGGTCTCGAAATCGACGGTTTCGAGGGCGTCGGTGGCAAGCTGGAAGCGGCGGCGGAGATGGTCGTAATAGAATTGGGCATTCAGCGAGGACCGGTCGTCAAGCTCGCGCCGCCATCGCAAGTTGACGTTGCCGCCGCGGTCGCCGTCGCCGGGCAGGACGTCCGAATCGTTTTCGAACAAATCACCCTGCAGCGTGACCGTGCTCCTCCCCAACCCCGTATCGAGGCGGAAGCCGAGCCGGTAGCCGGAATAGCCGTCGTCGATGTCCGGGCCGAGCCCGTCGCGCAGGCCGTCGCGGCTGAAGGCCTGGCCGTAGAAGCGAAGCGCGGCGTCGGAGCCGATCCGGAAGCCGTAGCGCGCGCCGAGCGTATGCTCGTTGCTGCCGAACGTGCCGCGCACCAGGCCGCCGACCGTCTCGCGCGCGTCGCGGGTGGTGATGTTGATCACGCCGTTGACCGCGTTCGGGCCGTAGAGCGTGCCGCCGGGGCCGCTGATCACCTCGATCTGCTCGATGTCGTCGAGGAGAGGCTGCCGCAATTCCCAGAATACGCCGGAATGGAGCGTGCTGTAGAGGCTCCGGCCGTCGAGCAGAACCAGCAGCTTGTTCGACTGCTCGTAGCCGTTGAACCCGCGCGCGCTGATCGCATGGTCGCGCGCGTTGATCTGCTGAACCTGGAGGTTGGGCGCGAGGCGGAGCACTTCGGTGAGCGCGTTGGCGGCGGAACGGGAGATCTCGTCGCCGGTGATCACGTAGAGCGCGGTCGGCGCCGCGCTCAGCGGCTCCTCGCGCTTCGAGGCCGAGCGCACCGGCAGCCGGGCCAGCTCCTCGATCGACAGTCGGGACAGGTCCTGGACCATCTGCAGGCTGGCGGACGTCGCCTGGGGATCCTGGGCGGCGGCCCCTGTCACGGGGAAGGCGATGGCGGCGGGGCTGAGGAGAAGTGTCGCAAACCGGCTGTTTTTCACGACCAAAAGCCTCACGGATCGCCCCCCGGCGTCAGAGGCTTGTCGAGTGCGAAGCGGTAAAGGTCAAGACGGCGGCAGGTCAACGAGGCGGCGGCGCCGCCTCGATCCGCTCGGGCGCGTTGGCCGCGGCCGCGAGCATCGCCGTCCAGGCGGCGACGTTCTGCCGGAGCTGGGCCGGATCGACCTTGTCGAGCGTGTCGTCGGGGGTGTGGTGATAGTCGAAATAGCGGGTGCCGTCCTGGTTGAGGTCGATGGCGGCGGTGCCCGCCGTCGCCCAGGCGCCGAGGTCGGCGCCGGCATTGGCGCGGTGGGCCCCGCGGACGATGCCGAGCGGGGCGAGCAGGGCCGCGATCCGGTCGGCGAGCGCGGCATTGGCCGGCGCCATGTTGAAATGGATCCGCCACACCCGGTCGGCGCCGAAATCGGATTCGCCGACGAGGACGACATTGCCCGCCGCGCGGTGCCGCTCGAGGAAGGCGGTGCCGCCGAGGCCGCCGACCTCCTCGGCGCCGAACAGGACGACGCGGATGGTGCGCCGCGGCCGGCCCGCCTGCATGATCCGGTGCGCGGCGGCGGCGGTGATCGCCACGCCCGCCGCATTGTCGACCGCGCCGGTGCCGAGGTCCCAGCTGTCGAGATGGCCGCCGATCACGATCGTGCCGGCGCCCGGATCGGTCCCCGGCACGTCGGCGACGACGTTGCCCGAGCGGCGGGTGCCGATGTTGCGCGGGGTGAGGGTGAGCCGCATCCGCACCGGGCGCCCCTGCACCTCGGCGCGGGCGAGGATGCGCTGAAGCTGCTCGGCGTCGGGGATCGACAGCGCGCCCGCCGGGATCGGCCGCGCGCCCTCGCCGAAGGCCTGCACGCCGGTATGCGGGTTGCGATGATGGTCGGTGCCGATCGAGCGGACGACGATGCCCACCGCGCCCTTGCGGCTGGCGACGGTGGGGCCGCGCCGCCGCGGCGCGCCGAACGGGCCGTAGCCGGAGCCGTCCTGGTTCGCCTGCATGTTGTGGGTGATGAAGACGATGCGGCCGCGCACGCTTTCGGCGCTGGCCGCTTCCAGCGCCTCGACGCTGTCGAAGCCGATCACCTCCGCCTCGATGCCGCGCGCCGGGGTCGCGCCGCTATTGCCGAGCGCCGTCACCACCAGCGACTGGGGGAAGGGGGAGACGATCTCGGCGCGCTCCTCGCCGCGTATCCAGACCGGCATGTCGAACGGCTCGACATGGACGTTGGCGAAACCCAATTCGGTGAGCCTGCGCACCGCCCAGACCCGCGCCCGTTCTTCGGCCGCGGTCCCGGCCATGCGCTGGCCGACCTCGGTGGTGAGGCCTTCCAATATGTCCCAGGCGATCCTGTCGTCCCTGAGCGCGGCGTCGCGCAAGGCGGCGGCATTGTCGGCGGCCGGCTGGGCGAAGGCGAGGGAGGGGAGGGCGAGGGCGAGCAGGAGCAGCTTTTTCATGGCCCGCGCTTACGGACCTCCGCCCGCCTTGCCAATCGGCTTCCGACCAACGGCGTCAATTGGCTCCCGGGGCGGGGGCCGCGGCCGGCGCCGCCGGCGGCTGGCGCAGGTGGGCGTCGAGCCATCGGCTCATCTCCCACAAGGTGTGGCCGACCAATTCGCGGGCGCGGTAGCCGTGCGCCTCCAGCGGCAGGACGACGTAGCGCACGGTCGCGCCATTGCCCTTCAGCGCCGCGTAGAAGCGCTCGGTCTGGACCGGGAAGGTGCCGGGATTGTCGTCGGCCTCGCCGTGGATGAGGAGGATCGGCTCGTTGATCCGGCGGACATGGGTGAACGGGCTCATCTGCGTATAGGTATCGACCGCCTCCCAATAGCTGCGCTGCTCGGCCTGGAACCCGAACGGGGTGAGGGTGCGGTTGTAGGCGCCCGAGCGGGCGATGCCGGTGCGGAAGATGTCGGAATGGGCGAGCAGATTGGCGGTCATGAACGCGCCATAGCTGTGGCCGCCGATGGCGAGCCGGTCGCGGCTGGCGACGCCGCGCCGCACCACTTCGTCGGCCGCCGCCTGGGCGGACGCGACGAGCTGCTGGACATAGGTGTCGTTGGGCTCGGCGCCGTTGGCGCCGACGATCGGCATGGTCGGATCGTCGAGGATCGCATAGCCCTGGGTGAGCAGGAACAGGTGGCTGATCCCGCCCGGGCGGACGAAGCGGTTGACGGTGTCGACCACCTGGCCGGCGACCGCCGCGTCGGTGAACTCGGCCGGATAGGCCCACATCAGGAGCGGCAGCGGACCGTCGCGCGCCGCCTGGTAGCCGGCCGGAAGGTAGAGCGTGCCGCTCAACTGGACGCCGTCGGCGCGGGGATAGGTGATCAGCTCGCGCTGGACGTCGGCGAGCTGCGGCGCCGGATCGGGGAAGTCGGTCAGCCGGATCGGCTCGCCCCCGGCGCGGGTGCGCAGGAAGAAGTTGGGCGGATCGGTGCGGCTCTCGCGCCGGGTGAGCAGCCGGTCGCCATTGTCGTCGAGCAAGGCGACCACCGATTCGTAATAGGGCATGGCCCCCTGCCAGATCCGCTCGGCCTGGCCGCTGGCGATGTCGGCCCGGGCGAGGAACGGGAACTCGCCCTCGCGGGTCGCGCCCGGGCCGGCCATGAACAGGCCGCGGCCGTCGGCGGTGAAGTGGATCACCGGGAAGCCCTGGCGGTTCGGCCGCAGCATCGGGAAGCCGGGGTCGTTGTAGCGGTCCTGATAATTGCGGGACAGCAGCACCCGGCCGGGCAGGCCCGGCCGCGAAGGATCGATCGCGATCCGGGTCTCGTTGCGGTCGTTGAACCGCCGGGTGATGGCGAGCGCGAAATCGTCCCGGCCCCAGGCGACGAAGGCGAAGCGGTCGGCGAGGTCGAGCATCGGCCGCGGCGGTGCGCTGAACGGCGCGTCGAGGGTGAACAGGCGGTCGCGCACCGCCGCCTCGCGGCGGATGTCGCCGCCGTCCTGCGCCTCGACCCAGGCCAGGGTGTCGGGCCGGTCGCCGCGCCAGTGCACGCCGCGCGGGCCCGGCGGGACCGAATCGAACTGGATGGGCACGTCGTCGCGCAGGGGGAGATCGGCGACGCGGTGGATGCTCCGGCCGGCAAGGTCGGTGACGACGATGTCGGTCGGGAACAAGGCGGCGGGGACGTTGTAGCTGAACGGGCGCTTCAGCCGGGTCTGGAGGATGTGGCGGCCGCCGGGGGAGATCGAGGCGCCGAGGATGAGGCCCGGCGTGCCGACGGTGCGGACAGGGCCGCCGTCGACCGGCACGAGCGCGAGCTGGGCGGTGAAATAATGGTCGAACAGCGCCTCGTCGCCGGCGTTGCGCAGCAGGTCCTGGAAGGTGCGCACCGGCGCGGTCCGCCCGGCATTTTCCTGGACGATCGGCCCGCTTGGCGTGCGCGCCGCCGCGGGCACGGGGCCGCGGTCCCCGGGCACCATCCGGATCAGCAGCGCCGAGCTGTCGGGCAGCCAGTCCATCGCCGGGCCGAACGCGGCGTTGACCCGCGGCCCGGTCAGCCGCCGCGCCTGGCCGGTGGCGACCTCGGCGACCCACAATTCGAGCCCGTCGTCGGCGCCGCGCAGGATGGCGATCCGGCTGCCGTCGGGCGACCAGCTCGGCGCCAGGAAACGGAAGCCGGCGGGAAGCGCCACCTCGCGGATGGTGCGGTTCGACACGTCCTGGAACGACAGCGCGTTGAGCCAGCCGATCCGGCTGTTGGCGGGCGCGTTGTTGCGCGGATTGATCCGGTAGCCGCCGAGCCTCAATTCGGGCTCCGCCAGCTCGGCAAGGGGCGGCAGGTTGAAGCGGCCGAGCAGGGCGACATGGGTGCGGGTCGGGTTGACCGAGGCCGCCGGCGGCGGCGGCGTGTCGAGGATCTGGGCGATCGGCTGGGGCGGGTCCATGTAGCGGACCGGATCGCCGCCGGTCTGGGCGGCGGCGAGCGAGGGGAGGGCGAGCGCAAGCGCGAGCAGGATCAGCTTTTTCATGGGCAGGAGGCTTACCAGATCGTCATTCCGGCGAAAGCCGGAATCCCCTTGGCTTCAAGGGGAGTGGGATTCCGGCTTTCGCCGGAATGACGGTGACAAGGGAGGGCTTCGACACTAGGTAGGCGCGACTTCAGCCACACTTCTTCCGGAGACCAGCGCCTCATGGCCGCCCAGTACAGCTTTGTGATGAAGGGCCTTTCGAAGACCTTTCCCGGCGCGCCCAAGCCGATCCTCTCGAACATCAGCCTGCAATTCTACCTCGACGCCAAGATCGGCATCGTCGGCCCCAACGGCTCGGGCAAGTCGACGTTGATGAAGATCATGGCCGGCCGCGACAAGGAGTTCGTCGGCGAGGCCTGGCCCGGCGAATATATCCGCGTCGGCTATCTCGAGCAGGAGCCGCAGCTCGATCCGACCAAGACGGTCAAGGAGAACGTCATGGACGGCGTCCGCCCGGTCGCCGACATGATGGACCGGTTCAACGCGATCAGCGCGCTGATGGCCGACCCGCCAGAGGATGCCGATTTCGACGCGCTGATGGCCGAGATGGGCGAGCTGCAGGAGAAGATCGACGCGGTCGACGGCTGGACCCTGGACAACCAGCTCGAAATCGCGATGGACGCCTTGCGCTGCCCCCCCGGCGACGCCCGGGTCGACAATCTTTCCGGCGGCGAGAAGCGGCGGGTGGCGCTGACCCGCCTGCTGCTGGAGAAGCCCGACATCCTGCTTCTGGACGAGCCGACCAACCATCTCGATGCCGAGAGCGTCCAGTGGCTCGAAAAGCATTTGATCGACTATCCGGGCAACGTCATCCTGGTCACCCACGATCGCTACTTCCTCGACAATGTCGTGAACTGGGTGCTCGAGCTCGATCGCGGCCGCTATTACGTCTACGAATCTAATTATTCCGGCTATTTGGAGAAGAAAGCTAAGAGGCTGGAGCAGGAAGAGCGCGAGGAGCAGGGCAAGCAGAAGGCGATCCAGGAGGAGCTCGACTGGATCCGCCGCTCGCCCAAGGCGCGCCAGACCAAGTCCAAGGCGCGGATCAAGGCGTTCGACGAGCTGGTCGAGGCGCAGGAGAACAGGACCCCGGGCAAGGCGCAGATCCTGATCCAGGTGCCCGAGCGGCTCGGCGGCAACGTCATCGACGTGGCCGGCCTGTCGAAGGCCTATGGCGACACCTTGCTGTTCGAGGAGCTGAGCTTCTCATTGCCGCCGGGCGGGATCGTCGGCGTGATCGGGCCCAACGGCGCCGGCAAGACCACCTTGTTCCGGCTGATCACCGGCCAGGAGCAGCCCGATTCCGGCGAGATCAAGATCGGCCCGACCGTCCATTTGGGCTATGTCGACCAGTCGCGCGACGCGCTCGCGCCCAACAAGAATGTCTGGGAGGAGATTTCCGGCGGCCACGACATCTTCCGCTTCGGCAGGCACGAGATCGCCACCCGCGCCTATGTCGGCGCCTTCAACTTCCGCGGGCCCGACCAGCAGAAGAAGGTCGGCCAGCTGTCGGGGGGCGAGCGCAACCGCGTCCACATGGCCAAGATGCTGAAGGAGGGCGGCAACGTCCTCCTGCTCGACGAGCCGACCAACGACCTCGACGTCGAGACACTGCGGGCGCTGGAGGAGGCGCTGGAGAATTTCGCCGGCTGCGCGGTGATCATCAGCCACGACCGCTTCTTCCTCGACCGCCTCGCCACCCACATCCTCGCCTTCGAGGGCGACAGCCACGTCGAATGGTTCGAAGGCAATTTCGAGGCTTATGAGGAAGACAAGAGGCGGCGCATGGGCCCCGAGGCCGATCGGCCCCACCGGATGAGCTACAAGAAGCTGACGCGATAACGAATTACCGGTAATGTCGGGGTTGCCGGTCGCGACGGCTTGAATAAAAGCAGGGCAAAGCTAGGCTGGCGTCTTCGCAGGGGGATCGCGAATCGTGGACCGGAGGCGCGCGGTACAATGGGCCGCGATCATAGGATTGGTGTCCGCCGTCATTGCACTCGGAGCGGCCGTGCTTTCTCTCAACAATGAGCTCGAAAAGAGCCAGCAGGACACGCGGGCGGGAAACCAGAGGCTCGCCGAATATCAGCAGAAGCTGGCGCAAGAACGAGCCGCCGACGAAGAACGGCGGCGCAGCGACCTGGAGGCGCAGCGGCAAGCGCTGCTTGCCCAGCAGCTTGCCAATCTTTGCAACGAGCATGCGGCAAGTCGGGCGGCCATCGATTCGCGGTTCGCCGATCTGATGAATTCCCACGGCACGATGATGAACGCGATTCGCAACTGCGCGCGGCAGCCCGCCGAGGGCGACCGCAGCGGCTGCCTCGCGACGGTGTGCATCGGCGCGGCGATCTGGACGAGCGGTCAATCCAACTGCCTCGCGATTGCCGCCGACGCGGATGCGATCCGCCAGGATCATGAGCGCCAGACCCGGCTGGCGATACAGGACGGCTGCGCGGTCCCTTCCTCTCAGATCAGCAGCTTCTTCAACTAGGCGGCCGCGCACGCGCCGCCGCGGAGAGCGGCGCGGCCGCCTCGCCGCTTCGCTGCTCCATTGTCTGCGCATTGCGGATCAGCGCGCGCATCTCGGCCAGCGCATGGCATTCCCGCGGCATGGCCATCAACAGCGAATTGAGAGTCTCGCGCCGACTTGCCTTCGAGCCGCTCATGGAAGTGTAAGCCTGCAGGAATCCGGAGGTGCAACTGAACTTGAAATTGCGGTGCTCGACCTCGGCACTCCGGGAGTCCACCTGCTTCGCGCGCTCGTCGGTCTGCCGGGAGATTTGCATGCCGACATAAATGCTGGCGACCGACAACATCGTCGCGGAGACCACGCCCGCAGCAGCGACGTACGTCTGAGCTTTCAGGTGAAACAGTTCAAGTTGTCGGCGCGAGACTGCCATCTCTTCTGAATATGGCTGGCCGCAGCGATGTCAATTTCCGACGGCGACGATGGTTGACCGGTCATAGCGGGTAGTCATAGCGAATGAAGCCCTTGAAGCCGGCGATCCGATCATAAAGGGCGCGGGCGGGAGCATTGTCCGCCTTGGTCAGCCAGTAATATTTGACCGCGCCGCGTTCCCGTGCCGCCTCGGCGACCGCGTCGATCAGCGCCCGCGCGACGCCGCGGCCGCGCGCGTCCTCGGCGGTGAACAGGTCCTGGAGGTAGCAGCTGTCGGCCGACCAGGTCTGGGCGTGGAACAGATAATGGGCGATGCCGACCAGGCGTCCGTCGAGCCGCGCGCCCAGGCCGTGGACGCGGTCGTCGTCCATCAGCAGCCGCCACGTCGCCTCGTAGCGGGCGTCCGGGGTCTCGGTCCGGTAGAAGGCCTTGTACCCCCGCGCCAGCGCCTCCCATTCGGCGCGGTCGCCGGGGCCGAGCGGCGCGATCTCGATCATCGGCTCAGCGCATCCGCTTGACGAAGACCTCGCCGCCCTCGCGCTTCTCGACTTGGAAGTTGGGGACCGCCTCGATCAATTCGCTGAGGCGCGAATAGCCGTAATTGCGGGCGTCGAAGGACGAGCGGTTGCCGGCGCGGCGGCCGATCTCGGAGATGCTGGCGAAGCCGCGCTCGTCGCGCTTCGAGGCCTTGATCGCGTCGCCGAGCAGCTTGACGACGGCGTCGTCCACCTTGGGCTTCGCGCCCGCCGGCACGTCGGGCAGGGGCCCGGCCTCGTCCGCCTTGGCGAGCGCGCCGACGTCGATGAAGCGGGTGCAGGCCTGGCGGAACGATTCGGGCGTCTTGGCGGTGCCGAAGCCGTAGACCGGCAGCCCGTCCTGGCGGATGCGCATGGCGAGCGGCATGAAATCGCTGTCGCTCGACATGATGCCGAAGCCGTGGACGTGGCCGCGATAGAGGAGGTCCATCGCGTCGATCACCATCTTCATGTCGGTGGCGCTCTTGCCCTTGGTGACGTCGAACTGCTGCTGCGGCTCGATCGCGTGGAGGTGGACGATCTTCGCCCAGCCCTTCAGGCCCGGCTTCTCCCAATTGCCGTAGGCGCGGCGGATGTTGACCGTGCCGAGCTCGGCCAGCACCGTCAGCACCGGATCGAGCGAATCCGGCGAGGCATTGTCGGCGTCGATGAGCAAAGCGACATTGCTGCCGCGCGGGGAAGGATCGTCAGCCATGGCCTTTCCCTAGCGCGTCGGCCGCGCACAACCAAGGCGGCCGGCCGTTCGCGCCGGCCGGCCGCCCGGGCAAGGCCCGATGCCGTGTCGAAACCGCGCCGCTCAGGGGTTGGACCTGGCCTCGCCCTGCTTGCGGATCAGCTGCAGCTCTTCCCGGATTTTGAACATGACCAGCAGGAGCTCCATGTAGATCCGCCAGATGATCGGGCCGAGCAGGAGATAGACGAGCCCGACCACAGCGCCGCCGGGCACGCTGACGATCGCCCACAAGGAAAACAGCACGATGCAGGCAAGGCCGATCCAGAACAGGATCTGGATGATCACCGGCGTTATGAATTTGTCGAAGGTCAGATATTCGTTCATCGCATCCCCCCCTTTGTCAGGAAGGCGCAGGCTAGTGCGGATAAACCGCCATAGCAAGGAGCGCGGGGCGGGGCCCGGACGGGGCGCGTCAGCGGCGCGGGCGCATGCCGCTCAGCGCGTTCGCCTTGCCGTCATATTCGGCGGCCATCAGCGACAGCGTGTCGATCGCCTGCTGGTCGGTCATCGCCAGCGCGAGGCGGCGGCAGCGCATCGCCTGTGCCCTGAGCGCCCCGGCCTGGCGGTGGTCGGTGACGTCGATCAGGATGTTGACCGCGCCGGAAACCTCGCCCTTGTCGTCGATCAGGGGGGTCGGATAGGGGGTGAACATCACCCGGGTTCCATCGGGCCGTTCGGCCAGGGCGACGGCGCCGCGGACTTCGCGCTTCTCCTTGATCGCCACCGCCATCGGGCAGTCTTCGTGTGGGAGGAAGGTGCCGTCCTCCCAATAGAGCTTCCAGGTCACGCACCATCGGTCCTCGCCGAGGCTCGGGGTGCGCCCGGCGAAGTCGATGCAGGCGCGGTTGTAGAAGGTGACCCAGCCGTCGCCGTCGGTGGTGTAGATCGGCGCCGCCAGCGTTTCGAGCACCGCCCTCAGCTCAGCCTCGCCGTAGCGCGCGGCCGTGGTCGCCATCCCCACTATTTCTTCGGGCGTGGGGGCGGCGGGCGGCATTGGCGCAGGCGCGTTCCTTAAGGTGGAAATGACGGTGTCCCCCATAGCGCCGACTTAACCAAGATCAAAAGGCAAAGTTCCGGCCGGCGAAACAGAATCGGCCGGCAATGGCCCGAGGGAGCCGCGGCTGTGCTGAATTCGGCAACGCTTGCCGCCGCGGCGAAGGCGGACCAAGATGGGCGCGCAACCGGGGAGGGGAAGCCATGGCGCGCTGGAACGCGAGAAAGACGATCGTCGCCGCCGAGGACATGGCGCCCGAGCACCGGCTGAAGCCGACCCTGGGCTGGCCGCACCTGATCGCGCTGGGAGTCGGCGCGATCGTCGGCACCGGCATCCTCACCCTGACCGGCGTCGGCGCAGCCAAGGCCGGGCCGGCGGTGATCCTCTCCTTCGCCATCGCCGGCATCATCTGCGCGGCGGCGGCGCTGGCTTATGCCGAGATGGCGACCATGATCCCGGCCTCGGGCAGCGCCTACACCTATACCTATGTCGTGCTCGGCGAGTTGCTCGCCTGGATCGTCGGCTGGAGCCTGATCCTCGAATATTCGCTGGTGGTGAGCGCGGTCGCCGTCGGCTGGTCGGGCTATGCCTCGCCTTTGCTGCAGGCCTGGGCGGGCTTTCCCGAAGCGCTGTCGCAGGGCCCCGAGCTCGGCGGCATCGTCAACCTGCCGGCGATTTTCATCATCGCGGTCGTCGCCGGGCTGCTGATCTACGGCACCCGCGAGAGCGCGACGCTCAACGCCATCCTGGTCGCGGTGAAGGTGGTGGCCCTGATCGTCTTCGTGGCGGTGACCCTGCCTTATTTCGACGCCGGCAATTTCGAACCGTTCATGCCGTTCGGCTTTCCGAAGAGCGGCCCGCCGGGCGCCGAGGTCGGCGTCATGGCCGCGGCGGCGATCATCTTCTTCGCCTTTTACGGCTTCGACGCGATCGCCACCGCGGCGGAGGAAACGAAGAATCCGGGCCGCGACCTCAAGATCGGCATCGTCGGATCGATGTTCGCCTGCGTGATCATCTACATGGCGGTCGCGGCCACGGCGATCGGGGCGCTCGCTTACACCCGCTTCGCCAACAGCCCCGAGCCGCTCGCCCTGATCCTGCGCGAGATCGACCAGCCGCTCGCCGCTTACTATCTCGGCGTCTCCGCGGTGGTCGCGCTGCCGACGGTGATCCTCGCTTTCTTCTACGGCCAGAGCCGGATCTTTTTCGTGATGGCGCGGGACGGCCTTATTCCGCAGGGCCTCGCATGCGTCTCCGGGCGCGGCTCGCCGACCCGGATCACGATCTTCACCGCGATCGTGGTCGCGGTGCTCGCCGGCCTCATCCCGCTCGCCGAGCTGGCGGCGCTCGCCAATGCCGGCACGCTGACCGCCTTCATCGCCGTGTGCGTGTGCATGCTGGTGATGCGGCGGCGCGCGCCGGAGGCCGAGCGGCTGTTCCGGACGCCCTGGGCGTGGCCGGTCGGCATTGTCGGCATCCTCGGCTGCCTCTATCTGATCTACAGCCTGCCCCAGCGCACCCAGCTCTGGTTCCTCGGCGCCCATGTCGTCGGGCTCGCCATCTATCTGGCTTATGGCGCGCGGCGCAGCGTCGCGGGACGGGAGGCCGCCTGATGCTCCGCCTGCTCCTGCTCCTCCTGCTCTGCCTCGGCGGTCCGGCCATGGCGCAGACGGCCGCGCCGACGACGGTCCGCGTCCTGCTCCACACCAGCGAGGGCGACATCCTGCTCGCGCTCGAAACCGCGCGCGCCCCGGTCACCGCCGCCAATTTCCTCCGCTACGTCGACGCGCGCCGCCTCGACGGGATCGAATTCTACCGGGCGATGCGGACCGGGCCGGGCGTCGGGCTGGTCCAGGGCGGGGTGCGCGACCCGCGCCTTCTGTTCCCCCCGATCGCGCACGAGCCGACCAGCCAGACCGGCCTCTCCCATGTCGACGGCGCTGTCTCGGTGCCGCGCTTCGCGCCCGGCACGGCGCAGGGCGACTTCACCATCATGGTCGGTCCCCAGCTCTATCTCGACGCCGGGCCCGGCTCGGGCGGCGACGGGCTCGGCTATGCGGTGTTCGGCCATGTCGTCGAGGGGATGGACGTCGTCCGCCGCATCCTGGCGGCGCCGACCTCGCCGACCGAAGGGGAGGGGGTGATGCGCGGCCAGATGCTGTCGCCGCGAATCCGCATCCTCACCGCGCGCAGAGCGCCCTAGGACCCATGAACACGGAAGTGCCAGGTGCGCGCAGTCCGGGTTCATGAATCCTGGATCAAGTTCGGGATGACGGTGCGTCAGGCCGGCGCGAACTCCCCGCTCGCCTCGTCGCAGACGTGGAGGATGCCGTCGGCGATGGCGAAATAGGCGCCGTGGAGCTTGAGGCGCCCGTCCCGCTCGCGCTCGCGGACCCAGGGGAAGGTGCGCAGGTTGCGGAGCGAGATGCGCACGCCTTCCAGCTCCATGGCGAGGAAGGCGTCGCGGCCGAGCTCGGGATGGCGGGCGCGGATCGGCTCACGCGCCTCGACCAGCATGTCGATCCAGTGGGCGATGAAATGGCCGTCGCCATGGTCGGCATTGTCGAACTGGCCGGTGAGCGCGGCCGCGCAGCCGCCGCAAAAGCCGTGGCCCATCACCACCAGCTCGTCGACCTCGAGCTGGGTCACCGCGAATTCGAGCGCGGCGGAGACGCCGTGATAATGATTGTCCCGCTCGAACGGGGGGACGAGGTTGGCGACGTTGCGCACGACGAACATCTCGCCCGGCCGCGCGTCGAAAATCTGGGTGGGGTCGACCCGGCTGTCGGAGCAGGCGATCACCATCACCTTCGGGCTCTGGCCCTCGGCGAGCCCGGCCCAGCGCTCGCGCTGCGCGCCCCAGCCCTGCTCGCGGAAGCGGCGATAGCCTTCGATCAATGCGCTAAAATCAGCCAACCCACCCTCCGTTCGGGCTGAGCCTGTCGAAGCCCTCTTCTTATTCTTGCTCCGCTAGAAGAAGGGATGGCCTTCGACAAGCTCAGGCCGAACGGAGTGTGTGTTGTTATGCACGCGCCAGATCGCTATCTGCGCGCCATGAGCGAAGCCGATCCCGCCAGCGTTCCCCGCCAGCGCAAGCCCGACTGGATCCGGGTCAAGGCCCCGGTCAGCGCCGGCTTCATGGAGACCAGAAAGCTGATGCGGCGGCTCAACCTCGCCACCGTGTGCGAGGAGGCGGCCTGCCCCAATATCGGCGAATGCTGGACCAAGAAGCACGCGACGGTGATGATCCTGGGCGACACCTGCACCCGCGCCTGCGCCTTCTGCAACGTCAAGACCGGCATGCCGCGCGCGGTCGATCCGCTCGAGCCCGAGCACGTCGCCGTCGCCGCGGCGGAGCTGGGCCTCTCCCATATCGTCGTCACCTCGGTCGACCGCGACGACCTGCCCGATGGCGGCGCCGCGCAGTTCGTAAGGGTGATCGAGGCGCTGCGGCGCGAAGCGCCGGCGACGACGATCGAGATTTTGACGCCCGACTTCCGCAACAAGCCGGAGGCCGCGGTCGAGACGATCATCGCCGCGCGCCCCGACGTCTACAACCACAATCTGGAGACGGTGCCGCGCCTCTATCCCACCATCCGCCCCGGCGCGCGCTATTATGCCTCGTTGAGGCTGCTGGAGAGCGTCAAGCGGCACGACCCCTCGATCTTCACCAAGTCGGGCCTGATGGTCGGGCTCGGCGAGCAGAGGCTCGAGGTCCACCAGGTGATGGACGACATGCGCTCGGCCGACGTCGATTTCCTGACCATGGGCCAGTATCTCCAGCCGACCCCGCGCCATGCCAGGGTCGAGGAGTTCGTCACCCCGCAGGCCTTCTCCGCTTATGCCGCGATCGCCCGGGCCAAGGGCTTCCTCCTGGTCGCGGCCTCGCCGCTGACCCGCTCGAGCTATCATGCCGGCGACGATTTCGAGAAGATGCGGGCCGCCCGCGAGGCGAAGCTGGCGGGCCTGGAAATCCGGTGACGCCGCAGCCCACCTCAGTCATCCCGGCGAAGGCCGGGGTGAGGGGTTAATTTCCGTCATGCCCCGCCACACCGAAACCCGGATCCTTCCCTATACGCCCGAGCAGTTGTTCGACCTCGTCGCCGACGTCGGCCGCTACCAGGAGTTCCTGCCGTGGGTGGCGGCGACCCGAATCCGCTCGAACAGCGACACCGCGATGATCGCGGACCTCGTCGTCGGCTTCAGGGCACTCAAGGAGACCTTCACCTCCAAGGTCCACAAAAGGCGCCCGCACCAGATCGAGATCGACTATGTCGAGGGCCCGCTCAAATATCTCCACAACGGCTGGAAGTTCCGCCCCGTCCCCGGCGGCACCGAAGTGGATTTCTGCGTCGACTTCGCCTTCCGCAACCGGCTGTTCGAGGCGCTGGCCGGGCAGATGTTCGACCGCGCGCTCCGGCGGATGATCGGCGCGTTCGAGGAGCGCGCCCACGCCCTTTACGGCGCGGACGAATCCGGCAGCAGCAGCAGCTCGAGCGCGCAAAGCGCCGCCTGAAGGCGGATGCCGCCGCGGCCGAGATCCTCGAACGCCTTGGTGTCCGCGATCACCGTCTTGGGATCGGCCTCGCGCTCCGCCCGGGCGAAGACGACGGTGCCGACCGGCTTGCGGTCCGATCCGCCCGCCGGCCCGGCAATGCCGGTGAGCGCGACGGCGACGTCGGCGCCGGAATTGGCCAGCGCGCCCTGGGCCATCGCCCAGGCGACCGCGACCGAGACCGAGCCGAACATCTCCAGCATGTCGTCGCTCACCTGGAGGAGCTTGCCCTTGGCCTCGTTCGAATAGGTGACGAAGCCGGCCTCGAACACGTCGGAGCTGCCGGCGATCTCGGTCAGCGCGGCGGCGACCAGGCCGCCGGTGCAGCTCTCCGCCACCGCGACCCGGCGGCCGGCGGCGCGGTTGGCGTCGATCACCCGGCGGGCGAGCTCGACCAGCTCGGGCGGGAGGACATAATCGCGCGGCTCGGTCATCGATCCTCCGGAAGACGGACCGTCGCGACCGCCTGCGCCGCAATGCCTTCGCCGCGGCCGGCAAAGCCCAGCCGCTCGGTCGTCGTCGCCTTGATGCTAGTCCGCGACGCGGGCAGCCGCAACAAGGCGGCGACGCGTTCGCGCATCGCGTCGCGATGTGGCCCGATCCGGGGCGCTTCGCAGACGATGGTCACGTCGACATGCTCGATCCGGCCGCCGGCCTGCTCGACCAGGCGGCGGGCATGGTCGAGGAACAGCGACGAGGCGGTGCCGCGCCAGCGGGGGTCCGAGGGCGGGAAATGGTCGCCGATGTCGCCGGCGCCGAGCGCGCCGAGGATCGCGTCGGTCAGGGCATGGAGGACGACGTCGGCGTCGCTATGGCCGGCAAGGCCCCTGTCGTGGGGGATGCGGACGCCGCCCAGCCACACTGCCTCGCCCGCCGCGAAGGCGTGGACGTCGAAGCCGAAGCCGATTCGGGGACCGAGTCGGGCCGCCTCGATACGGGCGAAATCGGCTTCGTAGGTCAGCTTTTCGAGCGCCGGATCGCCCTCGACGATGGCGACGCGGAGCCCGGCCGCGCGCGCCACCTGGGCGTCGTCGGTGGCTTCGCCGCCGGTCCAGGCGGCATGGGCGCTGCGGATCGCTTCCACGCGGAAGGCCTGCGGCGTCTGCACGCGCACCAGATCCTCCCGCGGCACCGGCTCGCCGCTTCGCCTGGCCAGGGTGTCGGTCACCGGCAAAGCGGGGACGGCGCCGTCGCTTTCCGCCAGCGCATCGAGCAGGCGGTCGATCACGGCGGCGGGCAGGAAGGGGCGGGCGGCGTCGTGGATCAGCACCCGCTCGGCATCGCCCAGCGCATCGAGGCCGTTGCGCACCGACTGGTGCCGGCTCGGCCCGCCGACGATCGGGGAGGGGAGGGCCCGGTCGCCGATCGCGTCGCGATAGGCCTCCTCCTGGCCGGCGCCGATCACCACCTGCACGCCGTCGATCGCCGGGTGGTCGAGATGGTCGAGGGCGTGGGCGAGCACGGCCTTGCCGCCGATGCGCCGATATTGTTTGGGCGTGCCGCCGCCCGTGCGGCTGCCGCTCCCCGCCGCGACCAGCAATGCGATTGTGCGTGCCATGCGCATTCCGCCTAGCCGAGGCCAAACTTGCCCGCCAGCGCATTCCACCCTATCTCGCCCGTCCCATGACCCGCCTCGCGCCCATCTCCATCGGTCCGGTCCGCATCGACATGCCGGTCATCCTGGCGCCGATGACCGGCGTCACCGACATGCCGTTTCGGCGCATCGTCAAGCGCTACGGCGCCGGCCTCACCGTGACCGAGATGATCGCCAGCCAGGCGGCGATCCGCGAGACCCGCCAGTCGCTGCAGAAGATGGTGTGGGACCCGGTCGAGGAGCCGGTGTCGATGCAGCTCGCCGGCTGCGCGCCCGGCGAGATGGCGGAGGCGGCGAAGCTCAACGAGGATCGCGGCGCCGCGATCATCGACATCAACATGGGCTGCCCGGTGAAGAAGGTGGTCAATGGCGAGGCCGGATCGGCGCTGATGCGCGACCTCGGGCTCGCCGCCCGGATCATCGATGCGACGGTAAGGGCGGTCGACGTTCCGGTGACGCTCAAGATGCGCATGGGCTGGGACCATGCCAGCCTCAACGCCCCCGAGCTGGCGCGGATCGCCGAGGATCTCGGCGTCCGGATGATCACCGTCCACGGCCGCACCCGCTGCCAGATGTACAAGGGCGAGGCCGACTGGCGCTTCATCCGCAAGGTGAAGGAGGCGGTCCGCATCCCGGTCATCGCCAATGGCGACATCAATTCGATCGAGGACGTGGAAAGGGCGCTCGGCCAGTCCGGCGCCGACGGGGTGATGATCGGCCGCGGCGCCTATGGCCGGCCCTGGCTGCTCAGGCAGGCGATGCACTGGCTGAAGCATGGCGAGCGGCTGCCCGATCCCAGCCTCGACGAGCAATATGCGGTGATCGTCGGGCAATATGACGCGATGCTCGGCCTCTACGGGGCCCAGATCGGCGCCAATTGCGCGCGCAAGCATATCGGCTGGTACACCAAGGGCCTGCCCGGCTCGGCCGAGTTCCGCAACGCGTTCAACAAGGAAGCCGATCCGGCCCGGGCCAGGGCGATGCTGCGCGATTTCTATTTCCCCTGGCTGTCGCGGGCGGCCGCCTGAGCGGCCAACCTCCCTCCACATGCGGCAGGGTGAGCACATTCACTGTGTTCTTTGAGCCACATTGTTGTGCTAGAGCCGCAGTGTGAACGCCGCAACAGCGATCCCTGTCGAGTCCCCGCGGCCGCGCTGGCGGCGCCGCCTGACCGTGATGGTTCGGCGCAACGGCTTCATGCCGCTGATCGAGATCACCGCGGTGCTCGCCTTGATCGCGACGGTGACGATCAGCTATTTCATCCTCACCCGCCAGCGCGATTTCGGCGCGCTGCTGACGCCGCCGATGGTCGCCATCCTGCTCGTCGCCAGCCTGGTTCCGGCAATGGCCCTGATGGTGCTGGTCGCCCGCCGCCTGGCGATGCGCCGCTCGGCGCGCTCGGCGCTGGGGCTGAAGAGCCGCCTGCCGGTCCGGCTGGTCGCGATCTTCTCGGTGATCGCCAGCGTGCCGACGCTGCTGGTGGTGATCTTCGCCTCCCTGCTGTTCCAATATGGCGTCGAATTCTGGTCGTCGGACCGTGCCCGCGCCATGCTCGAAAATGCGGCCAGCCTCGCCCAGGAGAATTACAATCGCGAGCTCGACCGCGTCGGCCTCGAAGCGGCGGCGATGAGCGGGGATCTCTCGCGCTATCTCCAGCAGGTGCCGATCGACAGCGCCACCTTCGCCGAGCTGTTCGGCCGGCAGGTGTTCGAGCGCAACCTTTCCGAGGCGATCATCTTCCGGGTCGCCGCCGACCACAGCATCCAGTCGCTGGCGCTGGTCGATCCCTATGACCGGTCGCTGGAAACCGTCGTCACCCCGCAGATGATCGCCGGGGTCCGGCCGCAAAGCCCGAGCATCATCGTCAGCAACGACCGCTTCGCCGCGATCACCGTTCTTCCCTATGGCGAGAGCACCTACCTCTACACCGCCCGCGTGTTCGAGCCGGAGCTGGCGAGCCAGTTGCGCCGCGGCGCCGCGGTGCTCGAAGACTATCGGACCCTGGTCAATCGCTCCCGCAACCTGCAGCTCCGCTTCAATGCGGCGTTGTTCGCCCTGTCGCTGCTGATCGTCGCGCTTGCCATCTGGATCGCGCTGAAGCTCGCCGACCGGCTGGTCCGGCCGGTCGGCGAGCTGGTCGACGCCGCCCGCCGGGTCACCGCCGGCGACCTTTCCGCGCGGGTCCCGGCCAGCCAGGCCAAGGACGAGGTCGGCACGCTCGGCAACGCCTTCAACCGGATGACGCGGCGGCTCGAGGAGCAGACCGGCGCCCTGGTCAGCGCCAACGCCCAGCTCGACAGCCGCCGCGCCTTCACCGAGGCGGTGCTGGCGGGCGTGACCGCCGGCGTCATCTCGGTCGACGACGATCATGTCGTCCGGCTGATCAACAGCTCGGCCGAAGCCTTGCTCAAGACCGGCGGCAATAGCCCGGTCGGCCAGAAGCTCGCCGATCTCGCGCCCGAGCTCGACCGCCAGCTGACCAGCGAGGAGCGGGAGGACGTCGTCCAGCTCGCCTCCAGCGGCGAGCCGCGCACCCTCGCGGTGAAGACGGTCAAGGTGGCCGGCGGCCACGTCCTCACCTTCGACGACATCACCGAGCAGCTGCTCGACCAGCGCCGCGCCGCCTGGTCCGACGTCGCCCGGCGAATCGCCCACGAGATCAAGAATCCGCTGACCCCGATCCAGCTCGCCGCCGAGCGGCTCCAGCGCCGCTATGGCGGGGAGGTGACGAGCGATCCGGCGACCTTCGAGCGGCTGACCGGGACGATCGTCCGCCAGGTCGGCGACCTTCGCCGCATGGTCGACGAATTCTCCTCCTTCGCGCGGATGCCCAAGCCGACCTTCGCCGAGGAATCGCTGGTCGAGATCGCCCGCCAGGCCCTGTTCCTGCACGAGGTCGCGCACCCCGACATCGGCTTCACGCTGGAAGCGCCCGATCCGTCGCCGCTCCTGGTCTGCGACCGGCGGCTGCTCGGCCAGGCGCTGACCAACGTCGTCAAGAACGGCATCGAGGCGATCGAGCAGAAGCGCGACGAGCGGCGGAAGAAGGCAGGCGCCGGCGACGACCATGTCGCGCTTTCGATCCGCCAGGCCCGCACCCGGGTATCGATCGAGATCGCCGACACCGGGATCGGCCTGCCGGCCGAGCGGGCGCGGATGACCGAGCCCTATATGACGACGCGCGCCAAGGGCACCGGCCTCGGCCTCGCCATCGTCAAGAAGATCGTCGAGGAGCATTTCGGCCAGATCGAGTTCGAGGATTTGCCCGGCGGCGGCTCGACGGTTCGCCTGATCTTCGACACCCACACCCTCGCCCAGCTCGAAACCGCCGCGAGATATTCCGAAGACATCAAGATAACTGGTTGAGATATATGGCGCTGGACATTCTCATTGTCGATGACGAACAGGATATCAGGGACCTTGTCTCGGGCGTGCTCGAAGATGAGGGGTTCGAAGCGCGCACCGCCGCCAACAGCAGCGAGGCGCTGCAGGCGCTCGACGAAAGGCGGCCGTCGCTGGTGCTGCTCGACGTCTGGCTGCAGGGCTCGAAGCTCGACGGCCTGCAATTGCTCGAGGAGATCAAGAGGCGCGACCCGACGCTGCCGGTGCTGGTGATTTCGGGCCACGGCAATCTCGACACCGCCGTCGCCGCCATCCGCCAGGGGGCGGTCGACTTCATCGAGAAGCCGTTCGAGGCGGGCCATCTCGTCCACCTCGTCGCGCGCGCCACCGAAACCGAAAGGCTGCGCCGCGAGAACGAGGCGCTGAGGCAGCAGATCGGCAACGAAATGGAGCTGACCGGCTCCAGCGCCGCCATCAACAACGTCCGGGCGACGCTGAAGCGGGTCGCGGCGACCGGCAGCCGGGTGCTCATCTCCGGCCCGGCGGGCGTCGGCAAGGAAGTGGCGGCGCGGCTGCTGCACAATTGGAGCCCGCGGGCCAAGGGGCCGTTCATCGTCGTCACCGCGGCGCGGATGACGCCCGAGCGCGTCGAGGAGGAATTGTTCGGCGCGGAGGAGGGGGGCGAGCTGGCCCGCCCGGGCCTTCTCGAGCAGGCGCATGGCGGCACCCTGTTCCTCGACGAGATTGCCGACATGCCGCTGTCGACCCAGGGCAAGATCCTGCGCGTCCTCACCGACCAGAGCTTCGCCCGGGTCGGCGGCCAGCGCACCGTCAAGGTCGACATGCGGGTGGTCTCCTCGACCGCGCGCACCTTGTCCGAGGAGATCGCCGCCGGCCGCTTCCGCGAGGACCTCTATTACCGGCTCAACGTCGTGCCGGTGCACCTGCCGGCGCTCGCCGCCCGGCGCGAGGACATTCCCGAGATCGTCGGCCATTTCGCGGCGCGCTATGCCGCCGACCAGCGGGTGCCGACACCGCGCATCTCCGCCGACGCGCTGGCGGCGCTCCAGGCCTATGACTGGCCGGGCAACGTGCGCCAATTGAGGAACGTCATCGAGCGGACCATCATCCTCGCGCCGGGCGAGCGGATCGGCTGTATCGAGATCGACATGCTGCCGCCCGAGATCCTCAACGACCAGGCCCAGCTGACGCCGAACGAGGCGGTGAAGGCGATCATGGGCACGCCATTGAGGGAAGCGCGCGAGACGTTCGAGCGCGAGTATCTGCGCGTCCAGATCCGCCGCTTCTCGGGCAACATCTCGCGCACCGCCAATTTCATCGGCATGGAGCGGTCGGCGCTACACCGCAAGCTCAAGGCCCTGGGCCTCGCCGACACCCGCGGGGAGGGGGGCGAATAAGGACGAGTCGCCGATGGCGCGCCGCCCCGCCGCATGATATTGGGGACGCCGCGGCCCGCCGCTTTACTGACCAAGAGAGAGAGCAAAATGCCCGACAAGGTCAACAACCTCCAGGACATGTTCCTGAACAGCCTGAGGCGCAACAAGACGCCGGTCACCATGTTCCTGGTGAAGGGCGTGAAGCTCCAGGGCATCATCACCTGGTTCGACAATTTCTCCGTCCTGCTCCGCCGGGACGGGCAGGCGCAGCTCATCTACAAGCACGCCATCTCGACCATCATGCCCGCCCAGCCGGTCGCGCTCGGCAACCTCCAGGAAGCGTTCGCCGAAGCGCTCGAGAAGAAGAAGCCGAGCCTGTTGCAGGAAGTCTTCCTCACCGCGGTCAGGCAGTCGGGCGAGCCGGTGACGATGTTCCTGGTCAACGGCGTGATGCTGCAGGGCGAGATCGCGGCGTTCGACCTGTTCTGCATGCTGCTCGAGCGCGACGGCCTGTGCCAGCTCGTCTACAAGCACGCCATCTCGACCGTGCAGCCCGAGAATCCAGTCAATTTCGCCGAGGTCCAGGCCGAGGAATGAGCGGCTGAGCGTCTTCAACCGAGAGACCGACAATGAAGTCACCCGCGGCGCGCGGGCGGTCATCGCGCTGCCCGATCTCGGACGCGAGGCGCGGCGCGACCCCGAGGCGCGGCTCGACGAGGCGACCGGCCTGGCCGAGGCGATCGGCGTCGCGGTCGAGGACCGGCTCCATTTCCGCATCCGCCAGCCGCGGCCGGCGACGCTGTTCGGATCGGGGCAGGTCGAGAGGATATCGGACGCGATCCGGGCCGCGGAGGCCGAATTGCTGATCGTCGACGCCGCGATCACGCCGGTCCAGCAGAAGAATCTCGAAACCGAGACCAGGGCCAAGGTGATCGACCGCACCGGCCTGATCCTCGAGATTTTCGGGGAGCGCGCCGCCACCGCGGAAGGGCGGCTCCAGGTCGAGCTGGCCCATCTCGACTATCAGGCCGGCAGGCTGGTCCGCTCCTGGACCCACCTCGAGCGCCAGCGCGGCGGCTTCGGCTTCCTCGGCGGGCCCGGCGAGACCCAGATCGAGGCCGACCGGCGGCTGATCCGCGACCGGATGGCCAAGCTGCGTAGGGAGCTCGACCAGGTCGCGCGCACCCGCACGCTCCATCGCGCCCGCCGGCAACGGGCGCCCTGGCCGGTGATCGCCCTGGTCGGCTACACCAATGCCGGCAAGTCGACCCTGTTCAACCGGCTGACCAACGCCGAGGTGCGCGCCGAAGACCTTTTGTTCGCGACGCTCGACCCGACGATGCGGGAAATCCCGCTGCCCGGCTTCGACAAGGCGATCCTATCCGACACGGTCGGCTTCATCTCCGACCTGCCGACGCAATTGGTGGCGGCGTTCCGGGCGACCCTGGAGGAAGTGGTGTCGGCCGACCTCATCGTCCACGTCCGCGACATCTCCCATCCCGACAGCGACGCCCAGCGCGAGGATGTCGAACGGGTGCTGGCCGAGATCGGCGCGGGCGCGGCCGGCGGCGCGGCGCGGATCGAGGCCTGGAACAAGATCGACGCGGTCGCGGGCGAGGAGGCCGACCGGGTCCACGCCGAGGCCGCGCGCCGCGAGGACGTGGCCGTCATCTCCGCCCTGACCGGGGAGGGGGTGGCGGCCTTGCTGGCCGCGGCGTCGGCCGACCTGCGCAAGGAGGCGAAGGAGCGCACGATCACCCTGGCGGCGTCGGACGGCGAGCTGATCGCCTGGCTGCACGCCAATGGCGAGGTGCTGAGCCACGACCATGAGGGGCTGGAGACGCGCTTCGTCGTGCGCCTGTCCGATGCCGACTGGGCCCGTTTCCAGGCGTGGCGCCGCGCGCGCGGCCAGGATTAGCCTAGAGGCGGCGAGTCTGTCCTGCCGTATCGAAGCACTCGCCCGGCGGCTCCTAAGGATAAGCGAGGCTGGAAATCGCCGATCGCTCTAGACCAGCTTTTTCGCGCGCTGCCAGAGCGCTTCCAGCGCGTCCAAATCCATATCCTTCAACGGCTTGGAGGCAATCTCTTCGACCTTGCGAAAGCGGGTTTCGAAGCGCGCCGTGGCTTCGCGCAGGGCGGTTTCGGGTTCGACGCCGAGGTGGCGGGCATAATTGACGACGGCGAACAGAAGGTCGCCGATTTCGGCGGCGCGCTGCGCTTCGTCCCCGGCCCGCTCGATCTCGCCAAGCTCCTCGTCGATCTTCTGCCGGGGGCCGTCCAGGTCCGGCCAGTCGAAGCCGACCCGGGCGGCGCGGCGCTGGACCTTTTCGGCGCGCTTCAAAGCGGGGAGGGCGAGGGCGATTCCGGCGACCGCGCTCTTATCCTCCGCGCCGTCGCGCTCGGCCGCCTTGAGCGCTTCCCAGCCGGGGCTGGAATCGGCGTCGGCGAAGATGTGCGGGTGGCGGCGGACCATCTTGGCGCAGATCGCCGCCATGACGTCATCGAGGGTGAAGGCGCCGCGTTCCTCGGCGATGCGGGCGTGATAGACGACCTGGAGCTGGAGGTCGCCGAGCTCGTCCTTCAATCCGCCCATGTCGCCGCGGCGGATGGCGTCGGCGACCTCATAGGCTTCCTCGATCGTATAGGGCGCGATCGTCTCGAAAGTCTGGACGCGATCCCATTCGCAGCCCGTCTCCGGATCGCGCAGCCTGGCCATGATCTCGACCAGGCGGGGGAGGCCGTAAGTGGACGAAGTGGACACCTGGAAACCCTCTTCAATAAGTCCGATAATATACATTATGTAAAGTAACGGTGGCAGCGCAGGGGGCCTGTACCGACCCCCCTCTCTGGAGAAACCGCCGTTTTCGCCGGCGGCGCCATGCCGCAGCGGTCGCGCTTAGCTTTATCCGCAGCCCACCGGCGATTGCCGGGCCACGACGGCGCCTCACGACCGCAGCACCAGGGTACGCCCCTCCACGCTCCAGCCCGACAGGCTGGACAGGAAGTTCATGCCGATGACGTTCATGTCGCCGAACGCGTCGGAAATGTGGACGGCGACGTCGCGGCGCTCGATCGGGCCGACCTTCAGCGTTTCGGCGCGGCCGCGATCGACCACCACCACGCCGTTGGCGGTCTGGACCATCGTGCCGAAGCCGCCGCCGGCCTCGATGCCGGCGCGCTCGGCGGCGCGGCGCGAGATGCTGGTGGTGGTGGCGCCGCTGTCGATCAGGAAGCGGACCGGACGGCCGTTGACTTCGGCATTGACCCAGAAATGGCCGTCCGGCGACTGGCGGATGCGAAGCTCGCCGCCCCTGGTTTCCTCGACCACCCCGCCCCGCGCCTCGACCATCAGCCGGCCGCCGAGCGCGAGGAATTCGTCCTTCAGGGTGAAGACGACGAACGCGGCGCCGAAGATCAGCACCCAGCCGAGGAACAGCTTGAGCCCTTGGGCAATCGGCATGCGGCGCACCATCAGGGCACTGCCGACGAGGATCAGGCAGCCGACTAAATAAATGAAATGAATGGCTTGATCGCCGTCGCTCACAGATCGATCTCCATTCCGTCATAGCCCGGCTCGACGCCGGCCGGAAGCTCGCCCAAGAGGGTCCGATAGTCCATCGTATTGTCCATATGGGTGAGGATAGCCCGCTTCGGCGCCAGTTTCCCAATCCATTCGAGCGTCTGGGCAAGATGGGGATGGGTCGGGTGCGGCCGCCGCCGCAGCGCGTCCACCACCCACAGGTCCAGCCCCTCGAACAAGGCGGCCATGTCGTCGGTCAGCGTGTCGAAATCGGTCGAATAGGCGATCGCGGCGCCGCCGGCGTCGAAGCGGAGGCCGGCGCTGGTGATCTCGCCGTGCGGCTGATCGACGGCGCGGACCGAAATGCCGGCGAGGTTGACATGGCGGAGAAGCAGATGGGAAGCGACGACCGGAGGATAGCCGTCCTTGCCCTCGAAGGCATAGGCGAAGCGATGCCGGAGCGAGTCGAGCGTCGCCTGCCGCGCATAGCCCGCCACCGGCCGCCCGCGCGCGTGGTAGAGCTGCCTGAGATCGTCGATGCCGTGGCAATGGTCGGCATGGTCGTGGGTCCAGATCACCGCCTCGGCGTCGGCGACATTGGCGTCGAGCAGCTGCTCGCGCAGGTCCGGGCCGGTGTCGACCAGGATCCGCGTCTTGCCGTAGCCGACCAGCACCGCTGCGCGGCGGCGGCGGTTCTTCGGCTCGTCCCGGTCGCACAGGCCCCAATCGTTGCCGACCCGCGGCACCCCCGAGGAGGTGCCGCAGCCGAGGATGCGCAGCTTCATGAAGCGGCCTTGGCGAAAAGGGCGTGGAAGTTGGCCGACGTGGCCGCCGCGAGCGTCTCGAGCGGCTCGCCGCGGAGCGCCGCCAGGAACCTGGCGGTGTCGGCGACGAACGCCGGCTCGCATTGCCTGCCGCGGTGCGGAACGGGCGCGAGGAAGGGCGAATCGGTCTCGATCAGCAGGCGGTCGAGCGGGATCGACTTCGCCACCTCCTGGAGGTCGCGGGCGTTCTTGAAGGTGACGATGCCCGAGATCGACACGTAGAGGCCGAGCTCGAGCACCTTGTCGGCAAAGTCCTGGCCGGCGGTGAAGCAGTGGATCAAAGCCGGGTAGCGGCCCTTCCCCATCTCCTCGGCGAGGATCGACCAGGTGTCGTCCTCGGCGTCGCGGGTGTGGACGATCAGCGGCAGCCGGGTCTCGCGGGCGGCGGCGATATGGGCGCGGAAGCTCTGGCGCTGCCGCGCGCGGTCCGAACGGTCGTAATAATAATCGAGCCCGCTCTCGCCGATGGCGACCACCTTGGGGTGATCGGTGCGCGCGACCAGGGTGGCGGTCTCGACGTCGGGGTGGATATCGGCCTCGTGGGGATGGACGCCGACCGACGCCATGACGTCAGGTTCGCGCTGGGCGGTGGCGATCACCGCGTCCCACTCGCTGGCGCGGGTGGAGATGTTGAGCATCATCGACACCCCGGCCGCGCGGGCGCGGGCGAGCACGCCTTGCTGGTCCTCGGCGAGGCCTTCGTAGTTGAGGTGGCAATGGCTGTCGATGAACATGGCGCGCATGTAGCGATTGCCGGCCGCTGCGTCATCCCTGGGGACGACGATCCGCCTTCCTGTCCTCGGCCGCGCCGCAGCCGATCCGATAGGATTCCGGATAAGGGTCCGGATCGTAGCGGCCGGCGCTGCAGTCGCGATAGCCGCGCTCATAAGCGCGTCGCCGGGAGGGGCTCATCGTCGCCAGCCCTGGATCGTCGGGAATGGCCGACGCCGCCGCCTCGTCCGCCTGCGGCCGGGGCGGATCCCCGGCAGCGGCCGGGCCCTTCGCCGGCGCCGCTGCGCTCGCGCGGGGCGCCGCCTCATTCGCGGGGGCGGCTTCGTCCGCGCCGCCCCCTGTGCAGGCGCTCGCCAGCAGGAGGAGGGCCGGCGCCCAGGCCCAAGCGGCGAGGCGCGCGGGCGAAGCCGCGGAAAGGATGCCGGGCATCAGCTTTCCGCCGGCGCGTCCAGACGGGGAAAGATCGGGCTCGGCGGCGCCAGGACGAAGCCGGAGCCCGCAAGCCGCTCGTAGCTCTGCTCGTCCTCGAGCGCGGCATAATCGCGCTCGCCGGCGGGGACGCCCATCGCGTCGAGCAGCCTGGCCGCCGAGCCCGGAATGACCGGCTGGATGGCGATGGCGAGGTCGCGGATCGCCTGGTAGAGGGTGGCAAGGACGGCGGTCATCCGCTGCGGGTCGGTCTTGCGCAGCGCCCAGGGTGCCTGGCTGTCGATATATTGGTTGCAGGCGAAGACGGCCTTCAGCCATGCCTCGATGCCGAGGCTGAGGGCCAGCGCCTCGAAATGGGCCGGCAGGTCCCGCCGCGTCGTCTCGCGAACCAGGTCGAGCAAAGCCGAATCGGCCGGATCGCTTTTCCCTCCGTTCGGCAGCACGCCGTCGCAATTCCTTGCGATGAAGGACAGAGTACGCTGGGCAAGGTTGCCGAAGCTGTTGGCGAGATCGGCATTGACCCGGTTGACGATGGCTTCGGCGGTATAGCCGCCGTCCTGGCCGAACGTGACCTCGCGCAGCAGGAAGTAGCGCAGCTGGTCGACGCCGAAGGCGCGGATCAAATCGTGCGGCTCGACGACGTTGCCGAGCGACTTGGACATCTTTTCGCCGCGCCAGAGCAGCCAGCCATGGGCGAACACCTGGCGGGGGAGCGCAATCCCCGCCGACATCAGGAAGGCCGGCCAGTAGACGGCGTGGAAGCGCAGCACATCCTTGCCGATGATGTGGAGATCGGCCGGCCAGTATCTCCGGTAAGTCTGCGTATCTTCGGGATAATCCACGCCGGTGAGATAATTGGTCAGCGCGTCCAGCCAGACATACATGACGTGGCGCTCGCTGCCCGGAACCTTGACCCCCCAATCGAAGCTGGTGCGCGAGATGGAGAGGTCCGAAAGACCCCCCTCGACGAAGCGGAGCACCTCGTTGCGGCGGGTCTCGGGCCGGATGAAGCCGGGCTGGGCCGCATAGAAAGCGAGCAGCTTGTCCCGATAGGCGGAGAGGCGGAAGAACCAGCTCTCCTCGACCGTCCACTCGACGGGCGTGCCCTGGGGCGAGAGCTTCTCGCCGCTGTCGGAAAGGACCAGCTCCTTCTCGTCATAATAAGCCTCGTCGCGGACCGAGTACCAGCCTTCGTAGCGGCCGAGATAGAGGTCGCCCTTGTCCGCCATCGCCTGCCAGATCGCCTGGCTGGCGCGGTGGTGCGCAGGCTCGGTGGTGCGGATGAAGCGATCGTAGGAGATATTGAGATCGTCGTCCATCTTCCTGAATAAAGATGACATTTCCTCCGCAAAAGCGGCGGGCCCGAGGCCTTTGGCTTGCGCCGTCTGGGCCATTTTCAGGCCATGTTCGTCGGTGCCGGTCTGGAAGCGGACGTCCCTGCCGCGGAGGCGCTGGAAACGCGCGATCGCGTCGGTCGCGACCGCTTCGTAGGCGTGGCCGATATGGGGCGGTCCGTTCGGATAGTTGATCGCGGTGGTGATGTAGAACGGGTCGGGCATCGTGGTGCGAGTAGCGGTGTTGGAGGGGTGGCGCAACAAGGCCCCCCAGCCCCTTCCGCGAGCGGCAGCGGCGCTAGGCCGCGTCCTTCTCGCTTCTCGGCGCCAGGGCGGCGAGCATTCCGGCCAGTTCGAAGACGGTGCTTTGCGGGTCGAGGGAGAGGTGGGTGGCGCTGCCGGCCAAAGCGGAGGCGCGTTCCCAGAGCCTGATCGCCTCGGCGAGCGCGTTGCCGCTCCGCTCCCGCGCCGCCGCGGCGATGCGCGAGGGCGCGCGGGCGAGGAAGGCCTCGTAGCGCGGCTGGGCGGATTTGGGCGCGAGGCTTTGCGCCAGCGCGGCGCGGCGGGCGTTGACCGGGTCGCCTTCGCGGACCAGCGCCTCCATCGCCCGGTCGAGCGCGCCGACGTCGAGCCCGCGCCAGGCGATGGCGCGGCCGGGCGCGCCCTCGCCGACCCGGGCGAGCGCGCGGATCTCCTCGGGCTCGGCGTCCGGGAGCGCGGCCTCGAGGGCCGACGTCATGGCGTCATCGTCCAGCGGGGACAGCCGCAGCAGCCGGCAGCGTGAGCGGATCGTCGGCAACAGCCGCGCGGGCGAATGGCTGACCAGGAGGAAGACGGTGCTGGCCGGCGGCTCCTCCAGATTCTTCAGGACGGCGTTGGCGCCGTTGCGCTCGAGATCGTCGACCGAGTCGATGACGACCGCCCGCCACGGCGACATCGAGGCGGTGGTCGCGAACAGGCGCTGGAGGCCGCGCACCTGCTCGACGCCGATCGAGCGGGCGAGCTCGGTGCCGCCCTCCTTGGCGAGCCGCTCCAGCCGCATCAGGTCGGGATGGCTGCCGGCGGCGGCGAGGCGGGCAGCCGGGTGGTCGTCGGGCACGTCGAGCCCCGGCGTGTCGACGGGAAGCCCCGAGGCGCCGGCGAGGACGCGCAGCGCCGCCTTGTCGGCGAACAGCGCCTTGCCGATCCCCTCGGGCCCGGCGATCAGCCAGGCGTGGTGGAGCCGGCCCGCGTCGAGCCCGGCGCGGAAGGCGGCGACCGCGGCGTCGTGGCCATGGAGCGGGGTCACAGCAGGTCCTCGATCGCGGCGAGCAGGCGCCGGGTCACCTGCCTGGAATCGCTTTGCCCATCGACGATCCGGTAGCGTCCGGGATTGGCCGCCGCCAGTTGCCGAAAGGCTTCGGCGACGCCGTCATGATAGACGCCCGCCTTGCGTCCGAAACGGTCCATCCCATGCTCGTCGCGAATGAAGGTGCGTGCGTAGGCATCGTTGATCGGCATGTCGAGAAGCAAAGTCCGATCGGGGAGCAGGCCGCCGCTGCCGATTTCGTGGAGCTGCAGGACCGCGTCCATCCCGACCGCGCCGGCCCCACCCTGATAGGCGAGCGAGCTGTCGAGAAAGCGGTCGGAAATCACCCAGCTGCCCCGCTCGAGCGCCGGGCGGATGGTGCGGGCGACATGATCGGCGCGCGCCGCCGCGAACAGCAGCGCCTCGGTCGCCGGCGTCCAGCGATCCACCTCGCCCTGGAGGAGGAGCGCGCGGATCGCTTCGGCGCCGGGGCTGCCGCCGGGCTCGCGGGTGGTGACCACGTCGATGCCGCGGGCGCGCAACGCCGCCGCCAGCGCCTCCCGCTGAGTCGACTTGCCGACCCCCTCCCCGCCCTCCAGGGTGATGAAGCGGCCGGTCATCCCATGCCCAGGAGGCTCTTCAGCCCGGCCCAGATGCGGCCGAAGAAGCCGGCCTCGCCGACCGCGGTCTCGGCGACCAAAGGCATGGCCTGGGGCGGCATGTCCGCGGTCTGGACGACGAGGTCGGCGATATGCTGGCCCTGGGCGATCGGCGCCTTGACCGGGCCGCGATAGACGATGCGGGCGGTGAGGCCCTGGCCGAGGCCGGCTGGGTAGGTGACGGCGATGTTGCGCGGGGCGATCAGGCCGACGGCCGACGCGCTGCCCAGCTGGACGCGCGCTTCGCCGATCCGCTGGCCCTGGCGGAGCAGCGGCCGCGACTGCCAGGCGCGGAATCCCCAGTCCATGAAGCGGACCAATTCCTCGATCCGCTGGTTGAAGCTGGTCAGCCCCGCCACCACCATGACGATACGGCGGCCATTCTGGTCGGCCGAGCCGGTGAAGCCGTAGCCGGCCTCGGCGGTATGGCCGGTCTTGAGGCCGTCGGCGCCGGCCACGCGGCCCAGAAGCGGGTTGCGGTTGCCCTGGGTGATCGGCTGGTTGCCGCCCAGGGTGCGGCCCCAGGTGAATTCGCGCATGCCGTAATATTCGCGGTAGAGCTGCGGATAGTCGCGGATGGTCGCCGCCGCGAGCGTGCCGAGGTCGCGGGCGGTCGTGTAGGTGACGCCGGCGTCGGGCCAGCCGACCGGATTGCCCCAGTGGGAGTTGGCGAGGCCCATGGCGCGCGACTGGCGGTTCATCAGCGCGACGAAGGCCGGCTCGTTGCCGGAAATGCACTCCGCCAAAGCGACGGTGGCGTCGTTGCCCGACAAGGTGACGATGCCATGGAGGAGGTTGCGGACGCTGACCTGCTCGCCCGGCGAAAGGAACATCGTCGAGCCCGCGGCCGGGCCGTGCCAGCGCTGCCAGGTCTCGGGACGGACCGTGCACATCCGCGCCGGATCGAGCTCGCCGCGCTTGATCAGGTCAAAGGCGACATGGGTCGCCATCATCTTCGCCATCGAGGCGGGCGGGATGCGGCGGTCCGCATCCTTGGCGTAGAGTATCGCGCCCGAGGAGAGGTCGACCATGTAGGCGACCGTCGCCGGCGTCTCGAACGGCGGCGCCGCGGCAGCGGCGGGATAAGCGAGAATGGCGGCGGAAATCAGGAGATACAGGGGCTTGCGGGTCATGTCTTGATTGAAATCCTCAATTAGCGCGCCACCGAATCGGCGAGCAGGGCGACGGTCAGCGCGTAGAAGTTCGAGCAATTATAGTCGAGGATGGTGCGGTAATTGTTGGTGAGGAGATAGGCGGTGCCGCCCGCCCCGTCGGGCTCGAACAGCGAGGCGAGCGCGCTGTCGGGCAGGCTGCTGGCGATGCCGAGCCGGCGCCACTCGGCAGCGGTCAGCCAGCGGCTGTGGCGGGCATGGACCGCGGCGCAGCGCGGCGCGCGCAGGCGGTTGGCGACGGCGGCGCGGTCGAAGCCGGCGGGGACGCGGACCGCCGTGCCCCAGGGCAGGCCCGGCCGCCAGCCGGCGTTGCGCAGATAATTGGCGATCGAGGCGAGCGCGTCGAGATGGCTGCGCCAGATGTCGGCGCGGCCGTCGCCGTCGCCGTCGACCGCGAGGCGGATGTAGACCGAAGGGAGGAATTGCGGATGGCCGGCCGCGCCGGCCCAGCTGCCCTTCAGCTCGTCGCGCGGGAAGCCGCGCTCGACCATGCGCAGCGTGGCGATGAACTCCTCGGTGAACAGCGCGCGGCGGCGGCCCTCATAGGCGAGGCTGGCGAGCGAGTTCAGCAGGTCGAAATCGCCCATGATCGCGCCGTAGCTGGTCTCCTTGCCCCAGATCGCGATCAGATATTGCGGCGGCACGCCGTAGCGGCGGCCGATCTCGCGCAGCCGGCCAAGATTCTCGGCGTAGCGCGCCCGTCCGCGGTTGATCAGCGCCGGGGTGAGGTGACGGGCGCGATAGGGCGCGAACGGCGGGTTGGCGGCCGAGCCGGCCCTGCCGCCGGGCTGGGCGCGGTCGAGCTGGACGGTGCGCGGCGAGAAGGTCAGCGTCGGAAAGACGCGGTCGAGCGTCGCCTGGCGGATGCCGGCGCGCTCGGCCTCGGCGCGCAGCCGCGGCAGATAGGCCTCGAAGCCGGCCTGGCTGAGCCCGGACGCCTGGGCGGCGGCGGGACTTTCGTTCAGCCGCGCCGCCGGCGCCCCGGCGATGAGGACGGCAGCAGCAACCCGGATGAACGCACGCATGGACAATCTCTCCCGCTCCGTCCGCACTATGACACGCGCCGGAGCCAAGGTGAATCCCTGCCCGCCGCGTCGCTTGCACGCAAGGGCGCAGCGGCGCTATCGCCACAAAGTTCCCGGATGGGTGGCCGAGTGGTTTAAGGCAGCGGTCTTGAAAACCGCCGTGGGTTCACGCCCACCGTGGGTTCGAATCCCACCCCATCCGCCAGCGGCCCGGGCTAGATCACGGTGAAATCGCCCGCCACGATCGTCGTGCCGGGCGCGACGACGGCGAACTGGAGCTGCGCCATCCCGCCCATGCCGTCGCTGTCGAAGAACAGTCTTCCGGTCGCCGCGTCGTAGATGATGCGGTCGTCCGCATCCTCGGCGGCGGTGCCCGCGCGGAAAGCGTCCGGCGAGAGCGGGCCGTCGGGCAGGCCGGCGAAGACGGCATTGTCCACGGCGATCTCGTCGGTGCCGCTGACGAAATCCATGATCCTGTCGGTATTGCCGATGTTGAGGAAGGTGAAGGCGAAGGTGTCGGCGCCGCCATAGCCGGTCAATTGGTCGATGCCGGCGCCGCCGTCGATGAAATTGTCGCCCGAATTGCCGAGGATCTGGTTGGAGAGATTGTTGCCGGTCAGGCGGAGCGCCGCGGTGCCGGCGATCGACGCCGCCGAGAGGATCTCCACCCGGACGCTGTCGGCGAGCGCGAAGTCCACGCTCGTATAGACGATGTCCCGCCCGAACGGCGCGGTGTTGGTCTCGATGACGACGTCACCGGCATCGTCGAGGATGTAAGTGTCCTCCCCGTCTCCTCCGGACATGGTGTCGGCGCCGGTGCCGCCGTCGAGCCAGTCATTGTCGCTGTCGCCGAACAGGCTGTCGTCGCCGCCGAGGCCGAGCAGGGTGTCGTTGGCGCTGCCGCCGCGCAATATGTTCGCGCCTTCGTTGCCGTAGATCCAATTGGCGCGCTGGTTGCCGGTCAGGTCGATGGCGGCGGTGCCGGCGAGAAACGAGGTCGACAGGATCTCGATCGAGAGCCCGGCCGCAAGCACGTAGGAGACGCTGGCGTAGACGGCGTCGCGGCCGTCGGCGTTAATGCTCACGTCTTCCCTGACGACGTCGGCGGCATTGTCGACATAATAGGAATCGTCGCCCAGGCCGCCGATCAGCATGTCGACCCCGCCGCCCCCGACCAGGATGTCGTTGCCGCCGAAGCCGAACAGCACGTCCGCCCCGTCCCCGCCTTCGAGCCGATTGGCGCCTTCGTTGCCGTACAGCTCGTTGGCGAGATCGTTGCCGTAGAGGTCGATCGCGGCCGTTCCCATGATCGACGCCGTCGACAGCACTTCGACCGACTGGCCGGCCGCGAGCGCGAAGCCGACGGTCGCATAGACGATGTCGCGGCCTTCGTCGGCCAGCTCGGCGACGGTGTCGGCGCCGTTGTCGACATGGTAGACGTCGTCCCCCTCGCCCCCGGCCATCTGATCGGCATCGAGGCCGCCGTCGAGCGTGTCGTTGCCGTCGCCGCCGGCAAGGACGTCGCCGCCGCCCATGCCCAGCAGCAGATCCGCGCCGCCGCCGCCGTCGAGGAAATTGTCGCCGAAATTGCCGACCAGCTGGTTGTCGAGCTCGTTGCCCGTGAGGTCGAGGAAGTTCAGCGACCCGATCGCGGCGGCCGAAAGCAGCTCGACATGGACCCCGGCGGCCAGCACGTAGCTGGCGGTGGCATAGGCGACATCGAGGCCCTCGCCCGCATCCTCGATGATCGAGTCGCCGCTGTCGTCGACATAATAAGTGTCGTTGCCGGTGCCGCCGTCCATCGCGTCGGCGCCGGTGCCGCCGACCAACGTGTCGTTGCCGGCGCCGGCCGTGATGCTGTCGTCGCCGGCGCCGGTGTAGATGACGTCGTGGCCGCCGCCGGTGACGATGTCGTCATCGCCCGATCCGGAGAAGATCTCGAACCGCTCGATGCCGGTATAGTCGACGCGCCGCGTCCCGCTATTGTCGGAATAAGCGCCCTCGAGGCCGTCGAGTCCGACGGTGGGGCCGGAGAGGGTGAGGACGGCGTTGATCGCCGTACGCCAGTCGATGACGAGCGTGTCGCCGCCGTTACCGCCGTTCGCCTCGTCTTCGCCAAGCGTGATGTTCAGCACGTCGTGACCGCCCATGCCGTTCAGGACGTCGTCGCCCGGCGTGTCGTTGAGGACGTTGTCGTTATTGTCGCCGTTGATGATGGGCATGTCCCTCTCCTCGTTCGGTTTTCCGCCTCCCGACCTGGCGGTGGATGGGCTTGGGATGCCGACCTGTCCACCTGTTTCGCCACGTCGATCTTTCCTCCGCGGCCGCGAGCGGCTAGGCGGCATAGCCGACCAGCCAGACCGAGGATTTCATGGCCGAACCGACCACCCTGCCCTTCGACTGGGCCGACCCGTTCGCGCTCGACGCGCAGCTCTCCGACGAAGAGCGGATGGTGCGCGACACCGCCGAGGGCTACGCGCAGGAGAAGCTGCAGCCGCGCGTCACCTCGGCCTATCTGGAAGAGCGGTTCGACCGCGAGATCATGAACGAGCTCGGCGCGCTCGGCATGATCGGCGCGACCATCGCCCCCGAATATGGCGGCGCCGGATTGAATTATGTCAGCTACGGGCTGATCGCGCGCGCCGTGGAGCGGGTCGACAGCGGCTACCGTTCGGCCATGTCGGTCCAGTCGTCGCTGGTGATGCACCCGATCAACGCCTACGGCACCGAGGCGCAGAAGAGGAGATATCTGCCCAGGCTCGCGACCGGCGAATGGGTCGGCTGCTTCGGCCTGACCGAGCCCGACGCCGGCTCCGACCCTGGCTCGATGCGGACGCGGGCCCAGAAGGTCGACGGCGGCTACCGGCTTTCCGGCACCAAGATGTGGATAACCAACTCGCCGATCGCGGACATATTCGTGGTCTGGGCCAAGTCGGATGCGCATGACGGCAGGATCAAGGGCTTCGTGCTGGAGAAGGGCATGAAGGGCCTCTCCGCGCCCAAGATCCGCGAGAAGCTCTCGCTGCGCGCCTCGATCACGGGCGAGATCGTGATGGACGAGGTCGAGGTGCCGGAGGAGAATCTGCTGCCCAACGTCAGCGGGCTGGCCGGGCCGTTCGGTTGCTTGAACCGCGCGCGCTACGGCATCGCCTGGGGCTCGATGGGCGCGGCCGAGGCCTGCTTCCACGCGGCCCGGACCTACACGCTGGAGCGAAAGCAGTTCGGCCGGCCGCTGGCCGCGACCCAGCTCGTCCAGCTGAAGCTCGCCAACATGGCGACCGAGATCAGCCTCGGCCTGCAGGCGGCGCTCAGGGTCGGCCGGCGGCTCGACGAAGGGACGCTCATCCCCGAGACGATCAGCCTGATCAAGCGCAACAATTGCGGCAAGGCGCTCGACATCGCCCGCATCGCCCGCGACATGCACGGCGGCAACGGCATCAGCGCCGAATTCCAGGTGATGCGCCACGCCGCCAACCTGGAGACGGTCAACACCTATGAAGGCACGCACGACGTCCACGCGCTGATCCTCGGCCGGGCGATCACCGGGATCGCGGCGTTTTGACGATGGGCCGTCATTCCAGCGAAAGCTGGAATCTCTTTGCCCCTTTTGAAGGAAGGGAGATCCCGGCTTTCGCCGGGATGACGAGAGGGCGTGGATAAGCCCCTTGCCGGCGTCAAAGTGGTCGAGCTGGCGCGGATCCTGGCCGGGCCATGGGCGGGGCAGCTGCTCGCCGATCTCGGCGCCGAGGTGGTCAAGGTCGAGCGGCCGGGCGGCGGCGACGACACCCGCTCCTGGGGCCCGCCCTTCGCCGCCGACGGCAGCGCCGCCTATTTCCACAGCTGCAACCGCGGCAAGAGCTCGGTGGCGATCGACCTGGCCAGTCCGGACGGGCAGGACCAGGTCCGCGGCCTCGTCCGCGGCGCCGACGTCCTGATCGAGAATTTCAAGGTCGGCGGGCTCGCCCGCTACGGGCTCGATTTCGCCGCCCTTTCCGCCGTCAATCCGCGGCTGGTCTATTGCTCGATCACCGGCTTCGGCCAGACCGGTCCGTACGCCGCCCGCGCCGGCTACGACTTCATGATCCAGGGCATGGGCGGGATCATGGACCTCACCGGCGAACCCGACGGCGCGCCGCAGAAGACCGGCGTCGCCTTCGCCGACCTCTTCACCGGCGTCTATGCGGCGACCGCGATCCTGGCGGCGTCGCGCGGGCGCGACGCCACCGGCAAGGGCTGCCATATCGACATGGCCCTGCTGGACGTCCAGGTCGCGGTGCTCGCCAACCAGGCGATGAACTATCTGGTGTCGGGCGAGGTCCCGCACCGGCTCGGCAACGCCCATCCCAACATTGCCCCCTACCAGACCTTCGCGGTGGCCGACGGTCATGTCATCGTCGCGGTCGGCAACGACCGCCAATTCCGGCGGCTGTGCGCCCTGCTCGGCGTGGCCGAGGACGAACGATTCGCCACCAATGCCGGTCGCGTCGGCAATCGCGAGGCCTTGGTCGCCGCGCTTGCGCCCGCAATCGGCTTGCGCCGGCGCGATGAACTGCTCGCCGCGCTCGCCGCCGCCGGCATTCCAGGCGGGCCGATCAACGACGTCGCCGAGGTCTTCGCCGAACCGCAGGTCAAGGCGCGGGGCATGCGGCTCGCGCGCGGCGGCGTGCCCGCCATCGCCTCGCCGATCGTCATCGACGGCAACCGGCAGGTCGCCGATGCGCCCGCCCCCCGCCTCGACGCCGCCACCGCCGCCGAATCGACGAGCTGAGAAACGCCGCGCAAACAAGCACTTGCAACCTGTTCATGATTCATTTATCGGGGCCGCTCATTCCAGCAGATCGGCAGTGGCGGAGGGTTTCGATGAAGGCGCTTGTGGTTGTGATTTCAGGTCTTTTGCTTGCAACCCCCGCTCTTGCGCAGACCGGGGGCGGCGTCGTGGCGGGGAGCGGCGCCGAGCTTTCGGAGCGCGGCGACCTTCCGGAGAGCACCGGCGCCGATTCCGACGAGCGCGCCGCCGACGGCGAGCGCCGGATCTGCCGCCGCATCGAGATCGCCACGAGCAGCCGGATGTCGACCCGCCGCATCTGCCGGACGGCGGCGGAGTGGCGCGAGGCCCAGCGCGCGCACTGAGGCCTTGAGGCCTCGGCCGGGCGCTAGCGCCTCCTACGGAACAGCAGGATCGGCTCGCCGCGATAGACGGCGTCCTCGCGCAGGTCGAAGCCGGACCGCTCCGCGATCCGGATCGACCGGTCGTTTTTCCGGTCGATGATCGCGACGATCTCGGACGCGCCCAGCACCCGGTCCGCCCAGGCGAGCGCGGCCGAGACCGCTTCGGTCGCATAGCCCCGGCCCCCGGCCTCCGCGGCGAACACCCAGCCCATTTCGGGAATGTTCTCGATGGCCGGCGCCATGTCGCGCTTGAAGTCGCCAAAGCCGACCTGGCCGATCACGCGGCCGTCCCCGCGGCGCTCGACCGCCCAATAGCCGTAGCCGACCACGGCCCACATTCCGGGGCCGCAGAGCATCTTGCGCCAGGCCTCCTCGCGGTCGAGCGGCGTGCCGCCGAGGAAGCGCACCACCTCGGCATCGCCGTACATCGCCGCCTGGGCGGGGAGATCGGTGGCGCGAGCCGGCCTCAGCACGAGGCGCGCGGTCTCCAGCACGGGAGCCGCGCGCATGGCGCCTTACTTTTTGCCGAGCGAAAGGCCGCCGAAGCGCTTGTTGAAGCGCGCCACCTGGCCGCCCGTGTCGAGCAGCTTCTGGTTGCCGCCGGTCCAGGCCGGATGCGCGGTCGGATCGATGTCGAGCTGCAGCGTGTCGCCTTCCTTGCCCCAGGTGGAGCGGGTCTCGAACATCGTGCCGTTGGTCATCTGCACCTTGATCAGGTGGTAATCGGGGTGGGTATCGCTCTTCATGTCTTTGATCTTCCGTGATTTTGGCTGGTTCCGACCAACCTCATGCAAAAGCAGACCGGCGCTCTAGCGGCTGGGGGCGAGATTGACAAGCCGTGCTGCGGTGCAATAGCCCTTTGCCGGTGAAGGTGCCGCCCCTCGAAAGGCGGTGAAAATGGGAAGCCGGTGGAAATCCGGCGCTGTGCCCGCAACTGTGAGCGGCGAGCCCCTCCCCGACAAGTGGGGAGACCGGCCGCGACCCGCAAGCCAGGAGACCTGCCTTCGCCGTCGTCCGCGCCCGGCCGGGACCAGCCTGCGGTGCGTGGCGCCGCTTGGCGATATGGCCGCGCGGCTCCTCCGAGGCGACATGTGAACGTGTCGTTTCAGGAGGATAGAATGAGCATCTCACTTTTACTTTCAGCCATTGCCGTCCAGGCCGGCGGCGGGCCGGACATCGTCGTCACCGCCTCGCGCAATCCGGTCGAGGCCGGGGATTCGGCCGCCTCGACCACCCTGTTCGACGAAGGGGCGCTCGACGATCTGTCGCTGCCCGCCGTCCCCGACCTGCTCCGCCTGGCGCCGGGTGTCGCCGTTGCGACGACCGGGCCGCGCGGCACCCAGACGCAGGTGCGGATTCGCGGCGCCGAGGCCGGCCACACCCTGGTTTTTCTCGACGGCATCCGCTTCAACGATCCCGCCGCCGGCAACGAGGCGCGGTTCGAGCTGCTGACCGCCGACGCGCTGTCGCGGCTCGAGATCGTGCGCGGGCCGCAATCGGCGCTCTGGGGCAGCGAGGCGCTGGGCGGGGTGATCGCGGCCAAGACCGCCGATCCGTTCCGCGGCGGCGGCTTCGAGGGGATCGCCGAAGCCGGCAGCCTCGGCAGCACCCGCCTCTCCGGCCGCTACGCGATGCGCGCCGGCGACGCCGGCATCGCCGCCTCGGCGGGCTGGCTGCGCAGCGACGGCATCGACTCCTTCGGCGAGGGCGGCGAGCGCGACGGCTTCGACAACCGCGCGGCGAGCCTCAAGGCCGAGCTTCGCCCGTCCGGCGCGGTCCGCTTCGGCCTGGTCGGCCATTGGATCGAGGGGCGCAGCGACTATGACGGCTTCGACCCCCTCACCTTTCTGCGCGCCGACACGCGCGACCAGACCGAAAGCCGGATCGCCGCGGTGCGCGGGTGGGGCGCCGGGACGTGGGGCGGCTGGTCGGCGCGCGCCCAAGCCTCCTATCTCGACAGCGCCAACCGCAACCGGCTGGGCGGCGCGCCGCTCAACAGCACCTTCGGCGATCGCCTGACGCTGGGCGCCCAGATCGCGCGGCGCATCGGCGGCCATCAGCTGATCGCCGCACTCGACCATGAGCAAGAGGATTTCCGCGCCCGCGACACCGCCTTTTTCGGCGGCACCGACCAAAACCGCTCGCGCAGCCTCACCGCCTTCGTCGGCGAGTGGCGGGCCGAATGGAGCGCGGCGGTGATCACCGACCTCGCGGTGCGCCACGACCGCTTCAGCGCCTTCGCCGACGCCACCACCGTGCGCGCTTCGGTGCTGGTGCGGCCGATGCCGGGCCTGGCGCTGCACGCCGCTTTCGGCGAGGGCATCGCCCAGCCGACCTTCTACGACCTTTACGGCTTCTTCCCCGGCTCCTTCCTCGGCAATCCCGACCTCAGGCCCGAGCGTTCCACCGGCTGGGAGGCCGGCATCGGCTGGCGGAGCGAGCGGCTCGCCGTCAGCGCCACCTGGTTTTCTGCGCGGCTCGAGGACGAGATCGTCGACGTGTTCGACCCCGCCACCTTCCTGTCGAGCACCGAAAACGCCGCCGGAAAGAGCCGCCGCGGCGGCGCCGAGCTCATTGCCTCCTATCGCCACGCCGAATGGCTGAACCTGTCGGCCAACTATAGCTGGCTCGATGCCGACGAGCAGCGCCTGGCCGGCGCGGCGCTGGTGCGCGAGGTCCGGCGGCCCCGCCACAGCTTCAACCTGATCGCCCACGGCACCGGAGGACGCTTCCGCTGGGGCGCCAGCCTCGCCTATGTCGGCGCGCGGCGCGACACGGATTTCGACCTCTTTCCCGCCGCGACGGTGCGGCTGGGCGATTATCTCCTCGCCTCGGCCAATGTCGCGTTCCGCCTGTTCCCCGGTCTCGAAGCGTTCGCGCGCGTCGAGAACGGGTTCGACGCCGATTACCAGGACGTGATCGGCTACAACACGCCGGGGAGGACGGTCCATGCGGGCCTTCGCGTCGTTCCTGGCCGCTAGCGTGGCGCTCGCCGCGCCGGCGCAAGGCGCGCCGCGGCGGGTGGCGTCGCTGAACCTGTGCACCGACGAGCTCGTGCTGATGCTCGCCGCGCCCGGGCAGATCGTATCGGTCACCCACCTCGCCCAGCAGCCGGCGGAATCGCCCCTGTGGCGGCAGGCGCGGCGGCACCGGCGCAACGACGGCAGCCTGATGTCGGTCGCGCGGCTCCGGCCCGATCTGGTGGTGACGATGGGCGGCGGCGGGCGCGACCGGCTGCGGATCGCGGCGCGGCTCGGCATCCGAACGCTCGACCTGCCGTTCGCGCAGAACCTGGCGGAGGTCGAGGCGAGCGTCGCGCGGCTGGCCCTGGCGCTCGGCCGTCCCCAGGCGGGCGCCGCCTTGCTCGAGCGGATGACTGCGCTGCGGCGAAGCGCGCCGGCGCCGCGCCTCGATACGATCTGGCTCGGCGGCGGCGGGCGCACGGTCTCGGCGCAAGGCCTGGAGGCGCAATGGATGGCGCTCGCCGGGATGCGGCAGCGGGCGATGCGCGGCGACCGGGTGCCGCTGGAGACGCTGGTCGCCCGCCCGCCGGCGATCCTGCTGCGCAGCGATTATCGCCAGGGCCAATATTCGAGCGGCCAGCGCTGGCTCTCGCATCCCGTCGCCCGGCGCCCGGTACGGTCGCGCACGGTCCCAACCGACGGCCGGCGCTGGACCTGCATGGGGCCGCTGCTGGTCGACGAGATCCTGCGGCTGAGAAGGATTGTCGGGCGATGACCGGTCGCCTCTGGCCCGTGCTGCTGCTGGCCTTCGCGGCTTCCGTGCTGCTGCCGTTCGAATCGCTGCGATCCCTGTTCGTCGAGGACCGCGCGCTGGCGACGGCGCTGCTCGTCGAGCTCCGCCTGCCCCGCGCCCTGCTGGCGCTCGCTTATGGCGCGACCCTGGGCGCGTCGGGCGCGGCGATCCAGGCCCTGTTCGCCAATCCGCTCGCCTCGCCCGACCTCACCGGCACCACCAGCGGCGCCGCGCTGGGCGCGGTGGTGACGGCCTATCTGTTCGGCTTCGCCGCGCCGCTCGCCTTGTCGGTCGGGGCGGTCGCCGGCGCGCTCGGCGCGCTCGCCCTGCTGGTGGCTTTGGCCGGGCCGAAGGCGGAGACCGCGACCCTCTTGCTCTCCGGGCTGGCGATCAGCGCGCTTGCCGGCGCCCTGACCACGCTGGCGCTGGCGCTGGCGCCCTCCCCCTTCGCTTTCTACGACGCTTATGACTGGCTGATGGGGTCGCTGATCGACCGCAGCCTCGACCAGGCGGCCTTTGCCGGCCTGCCCGCCCTGCTGACCATCGCCCTCCTGCTTCGGCTCGGCCCGGCGCTCGACCGGCTGGCGCTCGGCGAGGAGGTGGCGCAGTCGCTCGGGCACGACGTCGCCCGGCTGCGGCTGCAGGTGATCTGCCTGACCGCCTTCGGGGTCGGCGCCTGCGTCGCGATTTGCGGCGCGATCGGCTTCATCGGCCTGGTCGCGCCGATCTTCGCGCGGCGGCTGACCCGCGGCCATCCCGGACGCGCGATCCTGCCGGCCGCCCTGATCGGCGCCCTGCTGCTGACCGCCGCCGACCTCGCGGTGCGGCTGGCGCCGCTCGGCCGGACGCTGCCGATCGGCGTCGTCACCGCGCTGATCGGCGCGCCCTTCTTCCTGTGGCTGGTCGCGCACATGCGCTGGCGGCTCAGCGCGTGATGCTCCGCGCCTCCGGCCTGTCGCTTCCGGGCCGCCTGCTCGACGTCTCGGTCGAGGCGGCGGCGGGCGAGCTCGTCTGCCTGGTCGGGCCGAACGGCAGCGGCAAGACAAGCCTGCTCCATGCGCTGGCCGGAATCGGCGGGCGCCCGGGGGCGGTGACGCTGGACGGCGTGGACCCGCGGACCCTGGGCCCGGCGCGGCGGCCCCACTACCTCACCTATCTGCCGGCCACGCGCGACGTTCCCTGGCCACTGGCGGCACGCGACCTGATCGCGCTTGGCGGCGGCGGCGGCGACTTCGCGATGCTGGAGCTGGAGCCCCTGCTCGACCGGCGCGTCGACACGCTGTCCACCGGCGAGCGCAGCCGGGTGCTGATCGCCCGTGCGCTGGCGCCGCGGCCGAAGCTGCTGCTGCTCGACGAGCCGACCGCCAACCTCGACCCGCTATGGCAGATCCGGCTGATGGAGCTGGTCCGCGCCGAGCTGAACGGCGACCGGGCCGCTTTGGTGGCGATCCACGATCTCGATGCCGCCGCCCGCTTCGCCGACCGGATCCTGGTCATGGACCGTGGGCGGATCGCCGCCGAGGGCCTGGACGGCCCCCACATCGCCGAGATTTTCGGGATCGAGCGGGTCCGAGGCGCCTGGCAGCCGCTGGTCAGGCCGGCGGATCGGCGATCATCGCCGTGAAATCGGCCTGGGCGGCGAGCTTGTCGCCGACATAGGCCTTGCCGGCGAACTTGCACACCGTGGCGCGCTTCTGGACGAACTCGACCTCGAGCCTCAGCAGCACGCCGGGTTCCACCGGCGTGCGGAACTTGGCGCCGTCGATGGCCATGAAATAGACCAGCTTGCCCGAGCCGGCGAGGTCGAGCAATTCGACCGCGAGCACGCCCGCCGCCTGGGCGAGCGCCTCGACGATCAGCACGCCCGGCATGATCGGCCGCCCGGGGAAATGGCCGGCGAAGAAGGGCTCGTTGATCGTCACCGCCTTGGTGGCGACGATCCGCTGGTCGACGACCAGCGATTCGACGCGGTCGACGAGCAGCATCGGGAAGCGATGCGGCAGCGCCGCCATGATCCGCTTGCTGCCAAACGGACCGATGACGGCGCCTGTCGCTTCGGTCGTCACCGGCCTTGCGGGCGGGGCCGATTCGGCTGCGGCTGCGGGGCGGCCGGCGGCTGCGCCGCGGGCTGCTGGGCCGGCGGCGGCGCGTTGACGTTGAGCGCGGCCGTATTCTGGTTGACGATGGCGAGCACCGCGTCGGTGACCTCCACCGCCGGATTGTGGGCGAGCGTGGCGTTGCGGTCGACGGCGACATTGGCGCCGCGCTGCTGCATCACCGTCACGATCGCCGGCTGGATGCGCTGGCCGATCTGCTGGCGGACGAAGCCGACGTTGCGCTGGATCTGCTCCTGCCGTCCCTGGATCTCGCGCTGCGCGTTCTGCTGCTGGGTCTGGTAGGCCTGGATCCGCGCCGACAGGGCGGCGTCGGGCTGCTGCCCGGCCGGCAAGGCGTTGACCGCCGTCTGGAGCGCCCGCTCCTCGGTCTGGAGCGGCGTGCCGAGCGCCTGGACGCGCTGCTGGAGCTGGGTGAGCTGGGCCTGGAGCTGGGTGTTGGCCGCGACGCAGACGGTGCACTGGGCGACGATCCGGTCGGTGTCGACCACCGCCACCACCGCCGGCGGCAGCTGCTGCGCCGAAGCGGCGTGCGGCATGGCAAGGGCAAGCGCGCAAAGCGCCGTGCCGAAGAGGAGTTTGTTCATCAGAATGCAGTCCCTACGTTGAAGCTGAAGAGCTTGGTGTCGTCGCCCGGCTCGCTGAGAAGCGCGCGGGCGATGTCGATTCGGAACGGCCCGAACGGCGAGTTCCAGTTGACGCCGAAGCCGACCGAAAGGCGGGGGCTGGGCGAATTGCCGAGAAATGTCTCGCGGAACGGCCTGGCGCCGTTGCGGGTGAGGGTCGTGTCGGCCGGGCAGCCCAGCGGATCGTTGGTCGAGACCAGGGTGGTCGTGCCGTCGGCCGCGGTGCATTCGTTGCGGGTGAGCGGGTTGCCCGGGGCGATGTCGAGAAGCGCCGGCGTGCGCACGCCCCACAGGGCGCCGACGTCGACGAAGAGCGAGGGCCTGAGCCCGAGCTCGCGGACGCTCGCGCCGAGCGGGATTTCGAGCTCGGCCCGGGCCAGGTAATAGGCCCGCCCGCCGATCGCATCGTCGCCGATCTCGGCGGGATCGTCCGACAGCCGGACGTTGGTGAACGTGCCGGTGGCGACGTCCTCGTCGAATATATAGGGCGCGCGCTGGATGCGCGGGCCGACGCCGCGAATGTCGAAGCCGCGCATCTGCGGGTTGCCGAGGAAGAAGCGGTCGTTGAGCCGGACCGGATCGACGTTCGGCGCGCCGTCCTCGAGGCTGTGGATATAGCCCGCCTCGCCGCTGAGCGAGAAGATGAAGCCGTTGAACACGTTCCAATATTTGGACGCGCTGATGCGCGTGCGCAGGTGGCGCACGTCGCCGCCGAGGCCGGCGAAATCCTGGCTGAGGATCAGCCGCTCGCCCGACGACGGGCGGAGGCGGTTGTTGAGCGTGTCCCACACCAGCGAATAGCCGAGCGCCGAGGTCAGGCGCGAGCCGAGCACGTCGCACAGATAGCGGCCGGCCTTCAGCGGATCGCAGACGGCGGGCAGCGGGCCGGCGCCGTCCGGATCGGTGAAGTTCGACGCATTGGCGCCGATATCGTCCTGGTTGAGCCCGTAGCGCAGCGCCATCTGCATGGTTTCGGTGAGCGGCACGCCCATCCGTATCTGGCCGCCGGTGGTGGTCTGCTCATAGGTCGTCTGGCGCTCGGTGCCGAGGAAGCTGAAGCTGGCGAAATCGCGCCGGTAGATGTCGAAGCCGACGGCGATGTTGCGGTCGAACAGATAGGGCTCGGTGAAGCCCAGCTCGACCGACTTGGAATAGGCCGAATAGTTGATCGAGGCGCGCAATTCCTGGCCGCGTCCCATGAAGTTGCGCTGGCGGACCGACAGGTTGACCAGGAAGCGTTCGAAGCTGGAATAGCCGGCCGACAGCTGGAGCTCGCCGGTCGCCCGCTCTTCCACCTCGACGCCGAGCACCACCCGGTCGGGCGCCGATCCCTGCTCCTGCTGGATCTCCAGATTCTCCTGGAAGAAGCCAAGCGACTGGATGCGGTCGCGCGACCGGCGGACGCGGACGTTGTTGAACGGATCGCCCTCGGCGAGCCGGAACTCGCGGCGGATGACCTTGTCGCGGGTGTTGGTGTTGCCGCTGATGTCGATCCGCTCGACATAGACGCGCGGCGTCTCGGCCACCCGGAAGGTGACCGCCATGGTCAGATTCTCGCGGCTGCGGTTGAACGTCGGCCGGACGTCGGCGAAGGCATAGCCGAACAGGCCGGCGAGCTCGTTGAGCTGGGTGACCGTGTCCTCGACCTGCTGGGCGTTGTACCAGTCGCCGGTTTCCATCGACAGGTTGGCGCGCAGCCGCTCGGCGCTGAAATCGCGAATGTCGCTTTCGACCGCGAGGTCGCCGAACCGGTAGCGGTCCCCTTCCTCCACCACATAGGTGATGATGAAGTCGCGGCGGTCCGGGGTCAGCTCGGCCACCGCCGAGACGACGCGGAAATCGGCATAGCCCTGGGTCAGGTAGAATTGCCTGAGCTTCTGCTGGTCGAAGGCGAGCCGGTCGGGATCGTAGGTGTCGGCGGACGAGAAGATGTTCCACCACACCGCTTCCTGGGTGGCCATCTCCGAGATCAGCCGGCCGTCGCCGAACTCCTCGTTGCCGATGATGTTGATCCGCCGGACGCGCGAGCGCGGCCCTTCGTTGACCTCGAACACGACGTCGACGCGATTCTGGTCCAGCTGGACGATCTGCGGCTCGACGCTGGCGGCGTAGCGGCCCTGGCGGCGGTAGAGCTCGATGATCCGGGCAACGTCGGCGCGGGCCCGCGAGCGGGTGAAGATCTGACGCGGGGCGAGCCGGATCTCGGGCAGGATCTTGTCGTCCTTGATGCGGCGGTTGCCCTCCAGCACGATGCGGTTGATGACCGGATTCTCGCGCACCTGGATGACGAGGTTGCCGGTATCGGCGCCGGCGATGACCACGTCGGCGAACAACTCGGTGGTGAGGAGGTCGCGCAGCGCCTGGTCGAGTCGCTCGTTGTCATAGCGCTCGCCGATGCGCAGCTGGGTGTAGGACAGCACCGTCTCGGGCTCGAGCCGCTGGTTGCCGGTGACCGTGACCGAGACGACGGTCCGGGTCGGCGCCGGCGGTGCCGGCGGCGGCGGCGGAAGCTCGCGCGTCGGCGGCTCGGGCGGAGGGGTTTGCGCGGGCGCGGCCCCGGCCGGGGCCGGCTGCGTCGGTTGCGCGGGCTGTGCCGAGGCCGGCGCGGCGAGGCCGCCGATGGCGGCCCCCACCAGCAGCGCGGAACACAATTTGCGACCCTTTGGAAATACTTCGTTCGCCGTCACGCGTCCCCGCCTTCAATCAAATGGTCGGGACGATCGCCCGGCCTTACTCCCTGTCGGCGCCTGCCCTGCCCCATCATGCTCACCCGATCAAGCCGCCAAGCTTGGTAAAGAGGCCAAAAGAGGCCAGGTCGTTGAAGGTGACGAAGATCATCAAGGCCAAAAGGACCGCGAGCCCGGTCCTGAACGCCCATTCCTGGGCTTCCGGCTTCAGCGGTTTTCGCCTCACTCCCTCGATCGCGTAGAACAGCAGGTGCCCGCCATCCAGCAGCGGGATTGGCAACAGGTTGATGAATCCCAGATTAATTGACACCACCGTCATCAGCCAGAAGAAGGGCAGCCAGCCGAGGCTCGCCTGCTGGCCCGACACCTCGGCGATCTTGAGCGGGCCGCCAAGCTCCTTCACCGAGCGCTGGCCGGTAATCACCTGGCCGAGGGTGAACACCATCGTTTCCACGGTTTCGGCGGTGGTCCGCAGCGCCGTGCCCGGCAGCTGGCTCGCCGGCAGCTTCGACAGGACTGTGGCGCCGGTGATGCCGAGCCGGCCGACCCGCGCCTCGTTGCCGAACTGGTCGCGCATCGTCTCGGCCGCCGGCGTCGCCCGCACCGCGATGTCGCGGCCGCCGCGGACGACGTTCATCGCCAGCGGCTGCTCCGGCCGCAGCAGGACGTAGCGCTGGAACTCGGCGAAGGTCTCGACGCTGGTGCCGTTGACCTCGGTGATATGGTCGGCGGGCCTCAGCCCGGCCCGGGCGGCGGGGCTGCCCGCGGTCACGGTGCCGACCACCGCCGGGCTGGTCGGATAGCCGATGGTCGCGAAGATGATCATGAAGGCAAGGATCGCGAACAGGAAATTGGTGACCGGCCCGGCGGCGACGATGATGAAGCGCTGCCACACCGTCTTGGCCTGGAAGGTCTCGGCGCGCTCGGCCGCCGGCAGGGACAGCCATTCGTCCGACGGCTGGCTCGCCGGATTCATGTCGCCCTTGAACTTGACGTACCCGCCCAGCGGCAGCCAGCCGACCTTCCAGCGCGTGCCGCGGCGGTCGGTCCAGCCGAAAATCTCGCGCCCGAAGCCGATCGAGAAGGTCTCGGCCTTCACCCCGAACCAGCGACCGGCATAATAATGGCCGAGCTCGTGGACGAAGATCAGCGGCCCGATGACGACGAGGAAGGCCAGGACCGAGAAGGCGAAGCCGGGAGTGCTCAAATGCGGATCTTTCCTGTCACGGCGGCGACGCGCCTCGCCTCCCGGTCGATCTCCAGAACCTCGTCGATCGATGCGGGCGCCGGCGGGTTGTATCGGGCCAGCACGTCGCCGACCAGAGACGCGATATCGAGGAAACCGAGCCGGCTTTCAAGGAAAGAAGCGACCGCGACCTCGTTGGCGGCATTGAGGATGGCGGGCTTCGCCCCGCCCTGCGACAGGGCCTGGCGGGCGAGGGCGAGCGCCGGGAAGCGCGCCTCGTCCGGCGCCTCGAAGCCGAGGGCGCCGATCGCGACCAGGTCGAGCCGCTCGCACGGCGTCGCCATCCGCTCGGGCCAGGCCAGGGTGTGGGCGATCGGCACCCGCATGTCCGCCGGCCCCAATTGGGCGAGCACCGAGCCGTCGACATATTCGACCAGCGAATGGATCACCGACTGGGGATGGACGACGACGTCGAGCGCGCCGGCGCCGACCGGGAACAGGTGGAAGGCCTCGATCAGCTCCAGCCCCTTGTTCATCAGGGTCGCCGAATCGACCGAGATCTTGGCGCCCATCGACCAATTGGGATGGGCGACGGCCTGCGCCGCCGTGGCGGTGCGCATCGCCTCGAGCGGCCAGGTCCGGAACGGGCCGCCGCTGGCGGTGAGGATGATGCGCCGGACGCTGGCCGGATGGGCGCGGTCGAAGCATTGGAAGATGGCGTTGTGCTCGGAATCGACCGGCAGCAGGGTCGCGCCGCTCGCCGCGGCCGCCTCCATCATTAGCTGGCCGGCGGAGACCAAGGCTTCCTTGTTGGCCAGGGCGACGGTGCCGCCGGCCTCGAGCGCCCGCATCACCGGCTTCAGCCCGGCGGTGCCGACGATCGCCGCCATCGTCCAGTCGGCGCCGGACGCGGCGGCCTCCTCGATGGCGCCCTCGCCGGCCGCGGCCTCGACGTCGGTGCCGGCAAGCGCCTTGCCGAGGTCGCCGTAGAGCGCGGGATCGCCGATCACCGCCCGGCGGGCGCCGAAGCGCCGGGCGAGGTCGGCGAGGCCGGCGACGTCGCGGTGTGCGGTCAGCGCGGCGATCTCGAACCGGTCGCGGTTGCGCTCGATCAGGTCGAGGGTCGAGCGGCCGACCGATCCGGTCGCGCCGAGGATGGTGACGGTGCGTCGGGTCACTCGGTCCACAGCCCCGCCATCAGCAGCAAGGTGGTGACGAGCGCCACGGCGAGGAGCCCGTCGAGCCGGTCGAGCACGCCGCCATGGCCGGGCAGCAGCGCGCCGCTGTCCTTGACCCCGGCGCGGCGCTTCAGCCAGCTCTCGAACAGGTCGCCGGCCTGGGCGACGAGGCCCATCGCCGCGCCCGCCCACAGGAACAAGGGCTCCATCTCGAACCAGGTCGCGGTCAGCCAGCCGAACAAGGCGGCGCCGAACATTCCCCCGATCAGGCCCGCCCAGGTCTTGTTCGGGCTGACCCGCGGCGCCAGCTTCGGCCCGCCGATCGCGCGGCCGGCGAAATAGGCGAAGATGTCGGTCGCCCAGGTGACGAGGAACACCCAGAAGACCAGGGCTTCCCACACCCAGGAGAGGCTGAGCAGGGCGAAGCTGGGGATGCCCACATAGAGGAAGCCGCCGGCCATGACAGCGCGGCGGCTGGCAATGCCGAGCAGGATCGCGAGGACGGCGACGCCGCCGAAGCCGGGCCAGTTCGGATCGAACGTGGCGGCGTCGGCCTCCTCGACCCACGTCCCCGCCGCATAGAGATATTCGAACCCGGCCAGGAGGACGATGGCGAGCAGGCCGGCGCCGACCCACGCCCACAGCCGCGGCGCCCGATGCATGTCGGCCCATTCGACCAGCATCACCGCCGCGGCGGCGAAGACCAGGACCCGGAACGGCCAGCCGCCCAGCCAGGCGGCCAGCACCGCGACCGCGACCATCACCACGCCGGCGGCGAAGCGGGTCGGCAGGTCGGAAGCGGGGATCGGGTCTTCGGCGTCGCTCATCACAGGCCTCCGTAGCGCCGCTCGCGCCGCGTATAATCGGCCAGCGCCGCGCGCATCGCATCGCCGTCGAAATCGGGCCAGAGCGTGTCGACGAACAGCAATTCGGCATAGGCCGCCTGCCACAGCAGGAAATTGGACAGGCGATATTCGCCCGAGGTGCGGATGAGGAGGTCGAGCGGCGGCAGGCCGGCGGTGTCGAGCGCGCGCTCGATCGCCGCTTCGTCGATCTCGCCGGCCGCCGCGGCGACCCGCGCGGCCCGGACGATCTCGGTGCGCGCGCCGTAATTGAGGGCGATCGCCAGCGTCATCCGGCTGTTGCCCGCGGTCTTGGCCACCGCCTTGTCGACCATGTCGGCGACGTCGGCCTCGAACGCCTTGTGGTCGCCGAGGATCCTGAGGCGAATCCCTTCCTTGTGGAGGCTGTCGAGCTCGCGCTGGATATAGAAGCGGAGCAGGCCGGTGAGGTCGCTGATCTCCTGGGCCGGGCGGCGCCAGTTCTCCGAGGAGAAGGCGTAGAGGGTGAGGCATTCGACCCCGGCCTCGCCGGCGGCGCGCAGCACCTTGCGGGCGGCTTCGGCACCGGCGCGGTGGCCGGCGGCGCGGGGCAGCCCGCGCGCCTTCGCCCAGCGGCCGTTCCCATCCATGATGATGGCGACATGCCGCGGCGCGCTGCCGGAGGCGTGGCCGGTCATGCCGCTGGCCGGTTCAGGGCCTGACGTCACCTTTGCATGATTTCCTTGTCCTTGGCCGCGACGATCGCGTCGATCTCGGCGATCGCCTCGTCGGTCAGCTTCTGGACCTCGGTGTCGAGGCGCTTGTGCTCGTCCTGGCTGATCTCGTGCTTCTTCTCGTCGGTCTTGAGGTCGTCCATGCCGTCGCGGCGGACGTTGCGGACCGCCACCTTGGCCTTTTCGGCATATTGGTGGGCGAGCTTGGCAAGCTCCTTGCGGCGCTCCTCGGTCAGGTCGGGGATCGGCAGCCGGATGTTCTGGCCGTCGGTGACCGGGTTGATGCCGAGGCCGGCGTTGCGGATCGCCTTTTCGACCGCGCCGACGTTCGACCGGTCCCAGACCTGCACCGACAACAGCCTCGGCTCCGGCACCGAGACGGTGGCGATCTGGTTCAAGGGCATGTTAGCGCCGTAGACGTCGACGCTGACCGGGTCGAGCAGGGTCGTCGAAGCGCGGCCGGTGCGCAGGCCGCCGAGGTCGTGCCTCAGCACCTCGACCGCGCCGTGCATGCGGCGCTGCAGGTCGGCTTTGTCATAGGCCGGCATCTCATCCTCCCTCGTTCTGGACGATCGTCGCGGTGCCGCCCCCGCCGAGCACCCGGGCCAGATTGCCCTGCTCGCGGACGTTGAACACGACGATCGGGATGTTGTTGTCGCGGCAGAGCGCTACCGCAGTGGCGTCCATCACCTTCAGATCGTCCGACAGGACCTTGTTGAAAGTGACTGTTTCATAACGCTTTGCATCGGCGACCTTCTTGGGGTCTGCATCGTAGACGCCGTCGACGCTGGTGCCCTTGAACAAGGCGTCGCAGCCCATTTCGGCGGCGCGGAGCGCGGCCGCCGTATCGGTGGTGAAATAGGGATTGCCGGTGCCGGCGGCGAAGATCACCACCCGCCCCTTCTCCATGTGGCGGACGGCGCGGCGGCGGATATAGGGCTCGGACACCGTCGCCATCGGGATGGCGGACTGGACGCGGGTGTTCACGCCGATCTTCTCCAGCGCGTTCTGCATGGCGAGCGCGTTCATCACCGTCGCCAGCATGCCCATATAATCGGCGCTGGCGCGGTCGAAGCCCTTGGCGGCGCCGGCCAGGCCGCGGAAGATGTTGCCGCCGCCGACGACGAGGCAAAGCGCGCGGTCTTCCTTCGTGGCCGCCTTGATCTCCTCGGCAAGGCGGGCGACCGCTTCAGGGTCGATGCCGAACTGGCCCTCGCCCATCAGGGCTTCGCCCGAAAGCTTCAGAAGGATGCGGTTGAAGCGCGGGCGCGGCATAAGGCTCCCTAAGGTCGTTCGGCCGGAGAAAGAAGCGGGCGGCGCGCACCTTAATCGGCGCGCGCCACCCTGCCAAGGCGATTAGGCAACCGGTTCGGCCTTCGCCGTGCCGGCCGCGGCCGCGACCTCGGCGGCGAAATCGCTTTCCTTCTTCTCGATGCCTTCGCCGAGCTGGAAGCGGACATAGGCCTTGAGCGCGATCGGAGCGCCGGCCGCCTTGGCCTCGGCGGCGACGACGTCCTCGACCTTGGTCTTGTTGTCGATCACGAACAGCTGCGAGAGCAAGGCATTCTCCTTGCGGTACTTGGCCATCGCGCCCTCGACCATCTTGGCGACGATCTCCGGGGGCTTGCCGGATTCGGCCGCCTTCTCCTGGGCGATCGCACGCTCGCGCGCGAGCAGGCCGGAGTCGAGTTCCTCGCCGCGCAGGGCAAGCGGATTGGCCGCCGCGATGTGCATCGCCAGCTGCTTGCCCAAAGCCTCGAGCGCGGTCTTGCCGGCGCCGCTCTCCAGCGCCACCAGCACGCCGATCTTGCCGAGGCCCGGCGCGGCGGCGTTGTGGACGTAGGAGACGATCACGCCGTCCTCGACGTCCAGCACCGCGGCGCGGCGGATCGACTGGTTCTCGCCGATCGTGGCGATGTTGCCGGTAAGCTTCTCCTCGACGGTGCCGCCGGCCGGCCATTGCGCCGCCTTCAGCGCCTCGACATCGTCGCCGGTGCCGAGCGCGAGCCCGGCCGCGGTGCGGACGAACTCCTGGAACTGCTCGTTGCGGGAGACGAAATCGGTTTCCGAATTGACCTCGACCATCGCGCCCCGCGTGCCGCTGACGGCGACGCCGACCAGCCCCTCCGCGGCGGTGCGGCCGGCCTTCTTGGCGGCAGCGGCGAGGCCCTTGGTGCGCAGCCAGTCGATCGCCGCCTCCATGTCGCCGCCGGTTTCGTTGAGCGCCTTCTTGCAATCCATCATGCCGGCGCCGGTGCGCTCGCGCAGTTCCTTCACGGATGCGGCCGTGATCTCAGCCATGTCTTCTATCCTCTTGAATTCAGTTGTGTCCCCGCGAAGGCGGGGACCCAGAGTCTTGGTTCGGGTCTGGACCCCCGCCTTCGCGGGAGCACATGATGTCAGGCTTCGGCGAGGGCCGCCTCGGCCGGCGGCTCGTCCTGGGCGCCCAGATCCTCGCCGCGGGCGGCGGCGCCGCCCTGCTTGCCGGCGAGCACCGCCTCGGCGATCGCGTCGCAATAGAGGCGGATCGCGCGGCTGGCATCGTCATTGCCGGGGACCGGAAAGGCGATGCCCTGCGGGCTGACGTTGGAATCGAGGATGGCGACGACCGGGATGCCGAGCACATTGGCTTCCTTGATCGCCAGCTCCTCCTTGTTGGCGTCGACGACGAACATCACGTCGGGAATGCCGCCCATGTCGCGGATGCCGCCAAGGCTCAGCTCGAGCTTGTCGCGCTCGCGGGTCAGCTGCAGCACCTCCTTCTTGGTGAGGCCGGCCGTGTCGCCGGCAAGCTGCTCCTCGAGGCTCTTGAAGCGCTTGATCGAGTTGGAGATCGTCTTCCAGTTGGTGAGCATGCCGCCCAGCCAGCGATGGTTGACGAAATGCTGGCCCGAGCGGCGGGCCGCCTCGGCGATCGGCTCCTGCGCCTGGCGCTTGGTGCCGACGTAGAGCACCTTGCCGCCGGCGGCGACCGTCTGGCGGACGAAATCGAGCGCCCGCGCGAACAAGGGCACGGTCTGCGACAGATCGATGATGTGCACCCCGTTGCGCTCGCCGAAAATATACGGCTTCATCTTGGGGTTCCAGCGGTGGGTCTGGTGGCCGAAATGGGCTCCGGCCTCGAGCAATTGCTGCATGGTGACGTCGTTGGACGCCATGTCGTTTCTCCTTCCGGTTATGCCTCTGCAGGGCCGAGAAGCCGGAAACCAGATCGGGTCTGGCCCAGCCACCGGTGATGATGGCCCTGCATGTGGAATGCGGCGCACCTAGCGACCCCGGTCGCCAAAATCAAGCGGCTTGACAGAAGAACAAACAGCGAACATGATTGCGGTCCAAGGAACCAAAGCGGCCTTTGGGCATTGCGCTGTGGATAAATCAGGGGAAAAGCTGTGGCTCACCTGCTCTCGATATTGTTTTTCTTCGGCCTTTTGGTCGGGCTGGCGGTGCTCCTGGAGACGATCTTCAGGAGCAACATGGCGGCGATCCTCGCCGCCCTGCGGCCGGTCAGGACGCCGTCGGCTCGCTGGCGCGGGCGGCACGGGCGGCGCGCCTCCGCCTGACCCTGGCATAAGCGAGGACGCTGAACGGGATCGTCGCGACGTAGACCAGGGCCATCGCGCTCAGCGTCGGCCAGGGGGCCGAGAACAAGGCGGCACCGACCAGGGCAATCACCACCAGCGCGCCGAGGCGCACATGCCTTCTCAGCCGGAGCGAGGTCCACGAGAAGGTGGCGATGTTGGACACCATCAGGAAAGCGGAGAAGCCCGCCCAGGCCGCGACCAGCGCCGGGGCGCGGAAGAAGTCGTTGCCGGTCGCCAGCCAGAGATAGACCGGAAGCAGCGCCAGGCCGGCGCCGGCCGGCGCCGGCACGCCGGTAAGGAAGCCGGCCGATTTGTGGGGCTGCTCCTTGACGTCGATATTGGCGTTGAACCGGGCGAGGCGGAGCGCCGCGCAGACCGCCAGCGCCAGAGCGAACATCCAGCCGAACTCGCGCAGCGTGTCGGACTGCAGCGACCACAGATAGAGGATGATCGCCGGGGACACGCCGAAGGCGACGACGTCGGACAGCGAATCGAGCTCGGCGCCGAACCGGCTCTGCCCGTTCAGCATCCGCGCGATCCGGCCGTCCATGCCGTCGAGCACTGCCGCGACGATGATGAAGAACAGCGCCCGCTCCCACAGGGCGCCGTCGCCGGACTGCGAGGCGGCGATGGCGAAGCGGACGCCGGTGAGGCCCGAGCACAGGGCCAGTACGGTGACCGCATTGGGGACGAGCGCGCGCAGCGGGATGCCCTTGCGCGCCGGCTCGCGCGGCGGCAGGCTCACTGGGCGACGCCCTCGATCAGCTCGGAGACGCCGGTGCGCGCGATGATCGTCTCGCCGGCCACGGTCCGCTGGCCGAGCAGGACCTGCGACGAGGTGCCGGCGGGAAGGTAGACGTCGACCCGGCTGCCGAAGCGGATCAGCCCGACCCGCTGGCCGGTCGCCACCCGGTCGCCCGCCTTGACCCAGGGCACGATCCGCCGCGCGACCAGGCCGGCGATCTGGGTGAAGGCGACCTTGGTGCCGTCCTCGCCCTCGACCAGGATGTGCTGGCGCTCATTTTCCTCGCTCGCCTTGTCGAGGTCGGCGTTGAGGAACTTGCCGGCGATGTAGACCAGGCGGGTGATCGTGCCGGCGATCGGGGTACGGTTGATGTGGACGTCGAACACGCTCATGAAGATCGAGACGCGGACCACCGGATCGTCGGAAAGGCCGCCCTCGCCCTGCAATTCGCGCGGCGGCGGCAGCGTCGCGATCATCGTCACCATGCCGTCGGCGGGCGCGATGATCAGCCCCTCGCCGGCCGGCGTGGTCCGGATCGGGTCGCGGAAGAAGGCCGCGGTCCACAAGGTGAGGCCGAGGCTGATCCAGCCCAGCCAGTCCCAGTCGATCACCCACCAGAACAGGATGGTGATCGCCGCCGCGATGACGACGAACTTGCGGCCCTCCGGGTGCACGCTCGGCACCCGGTAGCGGACGTTGGTGGTGACGAGATCCGATTTCTCAAGCGAGGGCATGGCCGCCCTTTAGGCGGTGCCGCGGTGCGAGACAAGGAAAGCCCGACGGTCCGGCGCCCCGGTTGATCGGCGGCGCGCCACCGCTTACACCGCCCGCCAATTCGAACCCCCAGGCAGGAAAGCGCGCAGCCCCATGGCGAAGATCAAGGTTGTAAATCCGGTGGTGGAGCTGGACGGCGACGAGATGACCCGGATCATCTGGCAGTGGATCCGCGAGCAGCTGATCCTGCCCTATCTCGACGTCGAGCTCCTCTATTTCGACCTCGGCATCGCCAAGCGCGACGAGACCGAAGACCGGATCACGGTCGAGGCGGCCGAGGCGATCAGGAAATACGGCGTCGGCGTCAAGTGCGCGACGATCACCCCCGACGAGGCGCGGGTCGCGGAGTTCGGCCTGAAGAAGATGTGGCGCTCGCCCAACGGCACGATCCGCAACATCTTGGGCGGCGTCGTCTTTCGCGAGCCGATCGTGATCGACAACGTGCCGCGGCTGATCCCGGGCTGGACCGATCCCATCGTCGTCGGCCGCCACGCCTTCGGCGACCAGTATAAGGCGACCGACTTCGTCGTCCCCGGCCCCGGCAAGCTGACCATGAAGTGGGTCGGCGACGACGGCGAGACGATCGAGCACGAGGTGTTCGACTATCCCGGCGCCGGCGTCGCCATGGGCATGTACAATCTCGACGAATCGATCCGCGACTTCGCCCATGCCTGCCTGAACTACGGCCTGAACCGCGAGTGGCCGGTCTATCTTTCGACCAAGAACACCATCCTCAAGGCCTATGACGGCCGCTTCAAGGACATTTTCGAGGAGACTTACGAGGCCGAGTTCAAGGAGAGGTTCAAGGCGCTCGGCATCGGCTACGAGCACCGCCTGATCGACGACATGGTCGCCTCGGCGCTCAAGTGGAGCGGCAAGTTCGTCTGGGCGTGCAAGAATTATGACGGCGACGTTCAGTCCGATCAGGTCGCGCAGGGCTTCGGCTCGCTGGGGCTGATGACCTCGATCCTGATGAGCCCGGACGGCAAGACCGTCGAGGCCGAGGCCGCGCACGGCACGGTGACGCGCCACTACCGGATGCACGAGCAGGGCAAGGCGACCTCGACCAACCCGATCGCCTCGATCTTCGCCTGGACCGGCGGCCTCAAATATCGCGGCAAGTTCGACGGCACGCCGGAAGTCACCCGCTTCGCCGAGACGCTGGAGCGGGTCTGCATCGAGACCGTCGAGCAGGGCGCGATGACCAAGGACCTCGCCATCCTGATCGGCCCCGACCAGAGCTGGATGACCACCGAGCAGTTCTTCGAGGCGGTCGTCGGCAATCTCGAGACGGCGATGGCGGCGGCGCCGGCCTAGCGGCCCATCCCTTCCGGGCGGGCAAGAGGCAATCCCCACGCCTGTTCATTCGCGCCGGATGTTGCATAAAGGCAGGATGACTTCCGAGTTCAGCACCTCCGGCTTCAGCGACGCGCTCGTCATCCTCGGCGCGGCGGGGATCGTCATCCCCGCCTTCGCCCGGATCCGGATCAGCCCGGTCATCGGCTTCATCCTGATCGGCATCCTGATCGGCCCGGCCGGCCTCGGCGCGATGACCGCGCAATCGCCCTGGCTCAACTACGTCACCATCACCAATGTCGAGGCGATCGAGCCGTTCGCCGAGCTCGGCATCATCCTGCTCCTGTTCTCGATCGGCCTCGAACTGTCGTTCCGGCGGCTGTGGGGCATGCGGCGGCTCGTCTTCGGCGTCGGCGCGGCGCAGCTGCTCGTCTCCGCGGTGCTGATCGGCGTCGCCATCCAGATGTTCGGTTATTCCTGGGTCGCGTCGATCGCGCTCGGCTTCGCGCTGGCTTTGTCCTCGACCGCGGTGGTGCTGCCTTTGGTCGGCACGTCGAGCCCGGTCGGCCGCTCCGCCTTCGCCATGCTGCTGTTCGAGGATCTGGCGATCGTGCCGATCATCTTCGCGCTTGGCGCGCTCGCCCCGCACGCCCAGGCGGAGGGCTTCACCGGCCTTCTCACCACGCTGTGGGTCGGCGGGCTGGTCATCGCGGCGATGCTGGTCCTCGGCCGGTTCGTGCTGCCGCGCCTGTTCGCCCAGGCGGCGCGCACCAAGAGCCCGGAGCTGTTCCTGTCGGTCAGCCTGCTCGTCGTCATCGCCGCCAGCCTCGCCACCGCCGCCGCCGGCCTGTCGCCGATCGTCGGCGCGCTCGTCGCCGGCATCCTCATCGCCGAAACCGAATATCATGGCGAGGTCGAGGCGATGACCGCGCCGTTCCGCGGCCTTGGCCTCGGCGTGTTCCTGATCACGGTGGGGATGAGCGTCGACCTGCGCTTCATCCTCGCCCATTGGCCCGAGCTGCTGCTCGCTTTGGTCGGCGTGATGATGGTCAAGACCGTGGTGACGGCGTCGCTGCTCCGGCTCGGCGGCAAGCGCAAGGCGGTGGCGGCGGAGGCGAGCGTGCTGATGGCCTCGCCCTCCGAAACCACCCTCATCGTGCTGAGCGCAGCCGCCGCCGCCGGGCTGATCGCGCGCGATACCGCCGATTTCTGGCGGATCGTGACGGCGATGGGGCTGACCCTGACGCCGTTGCTGGCGCGGCTCGGCCGCGACGCCGCCCGGCGCATCGAGAATCGCGGCCAGTCGGACCAGCCCGACATCACCCCGACCCGCGACGAGCCGCGGGCGGTGATCATCGGCTTCGGCCGGGTCGGGCGGCTGGTCGCCGAGATGCTGGCGGTGCACGACCGGCCCTATGTCGCGGTCGATTCGAGCATCGATGCGGTGAAGGCGGCGCGCGCCGAGGGCTTTCCCTTGATCTTCGGCGACGCCTCGCGGCCGGAATTCGTCGACCGGCTCAACCTCGGCCACGCCAGCGCGCTGATCCTGACGATGGACGATCCGGTGCAGGTGGTGCGGCTGGTCAAGCGGGTGCGCGCCTGGTGCCCCGACCTCACCATCGTCGCCCGCGCCCGCGACCCGGAGCATGCCGCCGAGCTCTACAAGGCCGGCGCCACCGACGCGGTGCCGGAGACGCTCGAATCCTCGCTTCAGCTCTCCGAGGCCGTGCTTGTCGACCTCGGCATGGCGATGGGCCCGGTGATCGCCTCGATCCACGAGAAGCGCTCCGAATTGCGGCAGCAGATCATGGAGCAAGGCGAGCTGGCCGTGGAGCCGCCGGAACGCGGCCGGCGCCTGCGCGACGCGCTCAGGCCGCGCTAGGACCCCCACCCGCAAACACGTGGGCAGCGCCGAAAACTTGCGCCGATTTGCCGCTCATAGCCGGTCCGTCGGCCAAGGGTGCCGTGGCCGGTGATCGCCTATCCGCCTGGCGCGCGCAGCAGCCGTTCGAAGCCGCTCGCCCAGCTCGGGTTCAGCGCTCTTCGGAAGATCTGGGTCCGGGCGCTGCGCAGGAACTCGATAAAGGCCGCGTCGGTGCCATCGCGCTTGATGTCGGCGCGGCGGATCGACGACGGCGCGCGCATTTCCGAGGAAGCAAGCGCGCAAATATCCCGCACTGCGCCGGCAAACCCATAGAGGACGCCGTCGGCGCCGGCGTTCGGAGTCCAGTCGAAGCTGCTTTCTATCTTGAAGCTTTCCTCGGGAAAACCGAGGTGGGCCTGCGCGAAGATGAGGCTGCCCGCCGCGAGACCGAGTTTTTGAACCAAATCCTCGGGCGAAGGCTGCTCGCCGAGGCGGCCCTGGAGGGACAGCTCGATGCCCCCTCGCACCATGATTGTCGATCGAAGGCCCAATTGCTCCAAGCGGCCATTGTCGATGAGGGTCTCGAAATGGACCAGGCTGTCCTCCGGAAGGGCGGACCAGTAGCGCAGGATCGGTTCGGGCGCGGGCGCCGAGCCGTCTTTCAAGCCGCGTGCCAGACGGATGAACATGAACTGTCGGGCGACCAGGCCCGTATTCTCGAGCGGTATCGCGGCCCGCTTCTCGCCGCGCGGGAGACGCGGCAGGATCCGGCGCAGGACCATCAACATCTCGGTATTCTCGAGCGCGGCGAGGAAGACGCCGAACAGGACCCCGACGGGAATGCCGGCGGCTATTGCCGCCGCGCTCGCAACGATGACGCCGAGCGCGTCGGACTGTATCTCCTTGGTCTGCTGCCCCCACATGACCGGAATCAGATGCGCCATCTTCGTGCCCTGGATCGCGTATCCGTCGGCTTTGCCGTCGCCGTCGAACTTCTGAACGATCTCGGGCCCGAGAAAGCGCTCGCGCGGGACCTCGCCATTCCTGTCGAGGTGCGTCTCCTTGTAGCCGGCCGCCATCCAGTCGAAGAGCGGAGCGACACCCGGATTGCCGGCCTGCTGGAGAAGATGGCCGAGTTCGTGCCCGGCGATGAATCCCAGGAGGACGTTGGCGTCCAGGATATCGATCAACAGCGGATCGAATGCCATGGGACGGGGAACGATCGGCCCGCTGTCGCAATGCCGGCAATAATCTCGCAGCCGCGCATTGACGCGCTCGCTCAAGGCGGCGGCCAACGGCAAATCGCCGTCGTCATAATAGGCCTCGGCGGCGCGGATCATGAACTCGGCATAGCTGAAGATCGGCATCTCGGACCAAAAGCCGCGCGACAGCAGCAGGGAGAGGGCGTTGGCCTGTTCGATGTCGACGAAGGCGACATGTGCGCCGCTGCGACCGAGCACGACGCTCGACCACTGCATGGTGCTGACCGGCAGCAGGTGCGCGAACGCCCGCGCTGCCGGATAATGCTCATCCAGCAGCGCCAGCAGCCTATGGATCGACCTGCGGTCGCGCGCGTGAACCCGCAGCGCCGGGGTTCGCCTGAAGCCTGCCTTGATCGCGGCCCAATCGGAGCGCGGGACTACCCCATCAGGGTTGCCTGCGCGCATCGATGATCGCCAGTATCTCCTTTATCCTGGAGGGCTTGAGATTCTTGATCCGGAGCTTCTCCCCGCCATGCTCATATTCGAGTTCGCCACGTGCCGCGACGACATAGCCAAGGGCTGCCGTCAGCAGCGGCACGATCACGGGCGTGACCTGCACCACCCATTGTACCAGCGTCGCGCCGTCGAAATTCTCGACTTCGACCGCGTCCTGAAGGTCGGCGGTGGGCGGAAGCGCATCGGCAAGGCGCAATTCCTTCCAATGCTGCCTGAACCCGTCGGCGTCTTTGGTCGGAATGCCGATCGACAATGTCGCGGGACTGTCCATCACTCAACCGCCCTTTCCAAATGCGGACCCGGCACGGGATCCGGGGACGCCGCTTAGCCCCCCAGAGCCTCCCGAACCGCCTGAATCGCCTCGGCGGCCCGGGCCCCGTCGGGGCCGCCGCCCTGGGCCATGTCGGGACGGCCGCCGCCGCCCTGGCCGCCGACCGCCTCGACCGCCGTGCGGACCAGGTCGACGGCGTTGCGGGAGGCGGCGAGATCGTCGGTGACGCCGACCGCGACGGTCGCGCGCCCCTCGTTGACCGCGACCAGGACGACGACGCCGGAGATGATTCGTTGCTTGGCCTCGTCGACCAGGCCGCGCAGCGCCTTGGGATCGAGGCCTTCGAGCACCTGGCCGATGAAGCCGTGACCGCCCACCTGCTCCGGAGCCGCCGCTTCGGACCGGGTGCCGCCGCCCATCGCCAGCGCCTTTTTGGCGTCGGCCAGCTCGCGCTCCAGCCGGCGGCGGTCCTCAAGCAGAGTGGCGACGCGGGCGGGCACGTCATCGGGCGAGGTCTTGAGTGCGGCGGCCGTCTCCTTGAGCTTGTCCTCGCGCTCCGTCAGCCACTTGCGCGCGGCCTCGCCGGTCAGCGCCTCGATCCGGCGCACGCCGGCGGCGACCGCGCTTTCGGAAATGATCTTGAGGAGCTGGATGTCGCCCAGCGCGGCGACATGGGTGCCGCCGCACAATTCGACCGAATAGCTGGCATCGTCGGCACGGCCCATCGAGAGGACGCGGACCTCGTCGCCATATTTCTCCCCGAACAAAGCGAGCGCGCCGGCCTCGACCGCCGCCTCCGGGGTCATCAGGCGGATGCCGACCGGCTCGTTGGCGCGGATATGGCGGTTCACCTCCTCCTCGACCGCCGCGATATCCTCGCGGGTGAGCGCCCTGGGGCAGGAGAAATCGAAGCGGAAATAGTCCGGCGCGACCAGGCTGCCCTTCTGGGTCACGCGGCTGCCGAGCCGGTGGCGCAGCGCGGCGTGGAGCAGGTGGGTGGCGCTGTGGTTGGCGCGGACCTTGGCGCGGCGCTCGGCATCGACCGCGAGGTGGACGGCGTCGCCGACCGCGACCGTGCCGGAACGGATCACGGCCTGATGGGCGTGGAGCTTGCCCAGCGGCTTCGACGTGTCCTCAACATCGGCGGCCAGGCCATTGTCGGAGCTGATCTTTCCGGTGTCGCCCATCTGGCCACCGCTCTCGCCGTAAAAGGGCGTCTGGTTGGTGAGGATGACGATCTTGTCGCCGGCGGCGGCGCGTTCGACGCGGGCGCCATCCTTGACCAGGGCGACCACCGCGCCCTCGCCGTCATGGCCGAGATAGCCGGTGAACTCGGTCGCGCCATGCTCTTCGGCGATGTCGAACCAGATTTCCTCCGAGGCCTTCGCGCCCGAGCCCTTCCAGGCGGCGCGGGCGGCGGCCTTCTGCCCGCTCATCGCGGCGTCGAAGCCGGCGCGGTCCACGCCCAGGCCCTGCGCCCTCAAAGCATCCTCGGTGAGGTCGTAGGGGAAGCCGAACGTGTCGTAGAGCCTGAAGGCGACGTCGCCGGCGAGGGTGTCGCCCGGCTTCATCGCCGCGGTCGCCTGATCGAGCAGCCTGAGGCCGTTGTCGAGGGTCTGGCGGAAGCGGGTCTCCTCGAGCTTCAGCGTCTCCTCGATCAGCGGCTGGGCGCGGACCAGCTCGGGGTAAGCCGCGCCCATTTCCGCGACCAGGGCCGGCACCAGCCGGTGCATCAGCGGCTCGGCGGCGCCGAGGATGCGGGCGTGGCGCATCGCCCGGCGCATGATCCGCCTCAGCACATAGCCCCTGCCCTCGTTGCCCGGCAGGACGCCGTCGGCGATCAGGAAGCCCGAGGCGCGGAGATGATCGGCGATGACGCGATGGCTCGCCTTGCGCTCCCCCTCCGCCGTGGTTTTGGTGAGCTCCGAAGAGGCGGCGATCAGCGCCCGGAAGGTGTCGGTGTCGTAATTGTCGTGGACGCCCTGCAGGACCGCGGCGACCCGCTCCAGCCCCATGCCGGTGTCGATCGACTTGTCGGGCAGCTCGCGGACGATCTCATTGTCCTCCTGCTCGTACTGCATGAAGACGAGGTTCCAGATCTCGGTGAAGCGGTCGCCATGCTCGTCCGGGCTGCCCGGGGGCCCGCCGGGGACATCGTCGCCATGGTCGTAGAAGATTTCCGAGCAGGGCCCGCACGGCCCGCTATCGCCCATCGCCCAGAAATTGTCCTTGGTCGGGATGCGGATGATCCGCTCGTCGGGCAGGCCCGCGATCTTCTTCCACAGGTCCCAGGCCTCGTCGTCCGTGTGGTAGACGGTCGCCGTCAGCCGCTCGGGCGCGATGCCCCATTCCCGGGTGAGCAGGGTCCAGGCGAGCGCGATCGCCCGCTCCTTGAAATAGTCGCCGAACGAGAAATTGCCGAGCATCTCGAAGAAGGTGTGGTGGCGCGCGGTATAGCCGACATTGTCGAGGTCGTTATGCTTGCCGCCGGCGCGGACGCATTTCTGCGACGAGGCGGCGGTGACGTAGGGCCGCGTCTCGAGGCCGGTGAACACGTTCTTGAACGGCACCATGCCGGCGTTGACGAACATCAAAGTCGGGTCGTTCTGCGGCACCAGCGGCGCCGACGGCACGATCTGGTGCCCCTCGCGGCCGAAAAAGTCGAGGAAGCCGCGCCTGATGTCGTTGGTCGAGGTCATGGACGAGACTTAGGGAAGCGCGTTCCCATCCTCAAGCCGTGCGCGGGGGCCCAAAAAAGCCGCGCATTCCCGTCGAAGGTCACGAAGTTCCCAGGGTGCGCCGCCTTTTCCGTGACCTTTGCCGGAAAAGGCGTTCGATTTCCGAAGCTTGATCCACGCCCATCAAGCGTCCGTCCCAATTGTCCGGTTGCAGGCGCCGGTGCGCCGGCGGCGCGGGCGGCACGAATTGCGGAGTCGGCGTTCATTCGCCAGCTTAGATCACAGCATTTCCAACATTTGAAGGCCGCAGTCTTTCGGTCGCCGCCGACCGGCGCTAGGGTCGGGTGAAAGCCGAAAGGAGAGTGCCATGATCCGTCGGGCCGCCGCGACCCTGCTCGCCATTTCAGCCTTCCTCGCCGGCCCCGCCGGCGCCCAGCCCGCCGCGCCGACGCCGCCCGCGCCCGCCCGCACCGACCTGCCCGCCAACGTCCGCGTCTACGACGTGCCGGCGGGCAGCCGGCCGCATGACGTCGCGCCGGGGCCGGACGGCCTCGTCTGGTACACCGGGCAGCGCCGCGGCACGCTCGGCATCCTCAACCCCGAGACCGGGGCGGTCCGCGAGGTCAGGCTCGGCGAGGGCTCGGCGCCGCACGGCGTCATCATGGGCCCGGACGGCGCCGCCTGGATCACCGACGGCGGCCTCAACGCCATCGTCCGCGTCGACCCGGCGACCGACGCGGTCAGGGCATGGCGGCTGCCCGAGGAATTCCCCAATGCCAACCTCAACACCGCCGCCTTCGACCGCGACGGCCTGATCTGGTTCACCGGCCAGAGCGGTGTCTATGGCCGGCTCGATCCGCGCAGCGGCGAGATGCGGGTGTGGCGCGATCCCGAGGGGCGCGGACCCTATGGCATCGCCGCGACGCCGTCCGGCGACATCTATTACGTCTCGCTCGCCGGCAGCCATCTCGCCCGCCTCGACCGCGCCACCGGCGCGGCGACGATCGTCGAGCCGCCGACGCCCGAGCAGGGCGCGCGCCGGGTCTGGGCGGACAGCCGCGGCGACCTCTGGATCGCGGAGTGGAATGGCGGCCAGCTCTCCCGCTACACGCCGTCGACCGGCGCCTGGCGGAGCTGGCGGCCCGAGGGCGAGCGGCCGCGCGTCTATGCCGTCTATGTCGACGATCGCGACATCGTCTGGGTGACCGATTTCGGCGCCAACGCGACCTTGTCCTTCGATCCGGCGACCGAGCGCTGGACCCGTTATCCGGGCAGCGGCGACAATGCCAATGTCCGCCAGATCCTCGGGCGGCCGGGCTGGGTCTACCTCCCCGAATCGGGGCTCGACCGGATCATGGTGGTGCGGACCGGCTCGTGACCGGGCTGGTGGCCGCGGCCTTGCTCGCCGCGGCGCCGCCCGCCCTGGACGCCGCGCCGTTCGCCGCCTGCGTCGCCTGCCATGCGCTCGAGCCCGGCCGCAACACGCCGGCGGGGCCGACGCTGCACGGCATCGTCGGGCGCCGCGTCGCCGCGCTGCGCGGCTTCAACTATTCGCCGGCGCTGCGGCGCTTCGCGGTCCGCAACCCGCGCTGGACGCCGCAATTGCTCGACCGGTTCCTCGCCGATCCCGAGGCGGTGGTGCCGGGGACGGAAATGGGCTTCACCGGCATCGGCGATCCGGCGCGGCGCCGGGCCCTGGTCGCATGGCTCGCCGCCCGCCGCCGCCGCGATTAGCCGCTTTTCGGGGTCTTTCCACCCGACCCCCCTTGCGCTTCGCCCCAGAAGGGTGAAGTCTGGGCCTTTCCCATGGGGCGCGCGGCCGCGTCTTCTTCGCGGACCTGCTGCGGCGGACGAAGGAGACGATCATGCCCACCAGAGCTGCAGGCACCAGAACCATCGCGCTCGTGGGCCCCGGCGGGGCGGGTAAGACCAGCCTAGCCGAGGCCCTTCTTTTTGCCGCCGGCGCGACCGGGCGGCAGGGCTCGGTGGCCGACGGCAGCAGCGTCGGCGACGCCAGCCCGGAAGCCAGGGCGCGCGGCGGCTCGACCGAATTGAACCTGATGCATTTCGACTTCATGGGCGATCGCTACGCCCTGATCGACGGTCCCGGCTCGGTCGGTTTCGCCGCCGACGGCGCGCTGGGCGCCGCGGTCGCCGACCTCGCTCTGGTGGTGGTCGACCCCGATCCCGCCCGCGCCCTGCTCGCCGAGCCGACGCTGCGCCGGCTGGAGGCGCTCGGCATTCCGCACATGATCTTCGTCAACAAGATCGACCAGGCGCGCGGCTCGATCCAGGCGCTGCTCGAGGCGCTGCAGCCGATGAGCAGATCGCCCCTGATCGCGCGCTGGATCCCGATCCGCGAGCCCGGATCGGGGTCGGGCGGCGAGAAGATCAGCGGCTTCGTCGATATCGCGCTGGAGCGCGCTTATTATTACCGGCCCGGCCAGCCGTCGGAGCAGAAGGACATTCCGGCCGAGCTCGCCGACCGCGAGGCGCTGGAGCGCAACCATATGCTCGAGCAGCTCGCCGACCATGACGACGCCCTGCTCGAGCAATTGCTGATGGACGAGGTGCCCGACCGGCAGACCGTGTTCGACGACCTGGCCAAGGAGACCGGCCAGGGCCAGATCGTCCCGGTCCTGTTCGGCTCCGCCCAGAACGGGTTCGGCGTGCGCCGGCTGATGAAGGCGCTGCGCCACGAGGCCCCAGCCCCTTCGGCCGCCGCCGAGCGGCTGGGGGCGGCGAGCGGCTGCGCGTTCGTGTTCAAGGTCAGCCATGGCGGGGCGATGGGGCGGCTCACCTTCGCCCGCCTGTTCGGCGGACCGCTGAAGGAAGGCGCGGAGCTGAAGAGCGCCGCCGGCGAGACGATGCGGATCGGCACCCTGTTCGCCGTCCAGGGCGAGAAGACCGCGAAGCTCGCCGAGGCGCAGGCCGGCGACGTCGTCGCCATCGCCAAGCTGGAAGGCGTCCATGCCGGCGAATGGCTGGCGGCCGGCAAGGCCCCGCCGACGCTCGACATCGCCCGGCCGGTGACCAATTACGCGCTCGCCATCGCCACCCGCGACCGCAAGGACGACGTTCGCCTGTCGACCGCGCTCCACAAGCTGACCGAGGAGGATCGCGCGCTCGAATGGGAGCAGGACGAGGCGATGCACGAGACCCGGCTGAGGGGCGTCAACGACGAGCATCTGAAGGTGACGCTCGAACGGCTGAAGCGGCGTTACGGGGTCGCGGTCGATGCGCGGGCGCCGGCGGTCGGCTACAAGGAATCGATCCGCAAGCAGGTGACTCAGCGCGGGCGGCACAAGAAGCAGTCGGGCGGCCACGGCCAGTTCGGCGACGTGGTGATCGAGCTGGCGCCGCTGCCGCGCGGCGAGGGCTTCAAGTTCAACGACCGGATTTCCGGCGGCGTCGTGCCCAAGCAGTGGATCCCGGCGGTCGAGGCCGGGGTCAGGGACGCGCTGGTGAAGGGGCCGTTGGGCTTCCCGGTGGTCGACGTCGCCGTCACCCTGATCGACGGCTCCTACCACAGCGTCGACAGCTCGGAGCTCGCCTTCCGCACCGCCGGCCGGATCGCGATGTCGGAAGCGCTCGCCGCCGCCGCGCCGCATTTGCTGGAGCCGGTGCAGAAGGTGACGATCGTCGCGCCGAGCAATGCGACCTCGAAGGCGACGTCGGCGGTCGCCAGCCGGCGCGGCCAGATGCTCGGCATGGAGCCGCGCGAGGGCTGGTCGCGCTGGGACCAGGTCGAGGCGCTGATCCCGGAAGCCGAGATGCAGGGCTTCGACGCGGAGCTGCGGTCGCTGAGCCAGGGCCTGGCCACGTACGAGGCCGCGTTCGACCATCTCGCCGAGTTGAACGGCAAGCTCGCCGACGACGTTGTCCAGAAGGAGCTCGAGCCGGCCTGATGGCGGACGTCTTCGTCTCTTATTCGCGCAAGAACCGGCCCCGCGTCGCCGACATCAGCGGCGGCCTGGAAGGCTGCGGATACAGTTTGTGGTGGGACCGCGAAATCCGGAGCGGCGCCGATTACGGCATGGTGATCGAGCGGGAGATCGAGGCGGCGCGGTGCGTCGTCGTCGCCTGGTCGGCGGCCGCGCGCCAGTCCCTGTGGGTCCGCGCCGAAGCCAATGAGGCGCTCGATTCGGGCAAGCTGGTGCAGGTGAGCCTCGACGAGGCGAAGCTGCCTTTGCCCTTCACCATGCTCCACTTCCTCGACTTCAGCCGCTGGCAGGGCGAGCGGCAGGGAGCGCCGTGGAGCGATCTCGAATCGCGGGTCGGCGGGCTGCTCCGCGGCGAGCCGGTCGATCAGGGCGGCGGCCCCGCTTTGGCGGCGGAAGAGACGCCGGCGAGAGGCCCGGCGCTGCAGGGCCTGGGACGGACCGCCCTGCTCGGCTGGGCGTCGATCGCGCTCGCCGCTTTGGTGGCGGCGGCGGTGCTGATGGCGGCCGCCGGCGGGCTGTCGCCGGCGATGTTCGGCGGCGTCACCCTCGCCGCCCTCGCGCTGGCGGCGATCCTGCTGGCGCTGACCGCGTTCACTTTGCTCCGGATCACGGCGGCGTCGCGGCGATGAGCGACGAGCCCTCCCCCACCACCCGGCGCTTCGTCCGCGCCGCCTGGCGGCTGCTCGCCTTCCAGTTCGTCGCGGCCGCGGGCGCGGCGGCGCTCGCCATCTGGGCCGCGACCGAGGTCCGGGGCCTGATCGACCAGCGCGACCGGCTCCAGGCCCAGCTCGTCCGGCTCGAAGCGCGGCCGGCGCCCGCCGCGCCGGCGCCCGAGCCCGAGCCCGCGCCCCAGCCCGAGCCCGTGCCGGAGGCTTCCGAGCCGCCGCCCGAAGCGGTCGAAATCCCCGCGCGGCCGGCGCCCCGGGCGGCGCCGGCTCCGCGCCCGGTCCGGCTCGCGCGGCCGCGGGTGACCGCGCCGCCGCCGGTCCGGCCGCCCGTCCGGCCTCCGCCCTACGTGCCGCCGACGACCTATGTGCCGCCGGCCGCGCCGCCGGCCGCGGCGCCCGAGGATTCCAAGCCGCCGGCGGCCGAGGAACCGCAGCCGCGGCCGCGGCGGCGCCGGCCGAGGATCGAGATCGACATCCCGTCGCTGTTTTCGAACCGGCCGCGCCGCGAGGCGCCCCGCGATCCCCGGCAGCCCGCCCCGACCCGTCCGCCCCGGCAGCAGCCGCCGACGCAGCCGCCGGCACCCGGCAACAATCCGGCGGCCGGCTCGGCCACGCCGACGCGGCCGACGACGGCGCCCGCGCCGCGCACCCGTCCCCGCGTCCGTCCCGTGGAGCCGCAGCCGACCCCGCCGCGATGAGCCCGGCCGCCTAGCTCGGATGGGCCTCCGCCGCGCCGGCGCCCGGATCGGGCGCGGGCACGGCCGGCGCATCCTCCTCACCGCGCGAGACGATCGTGGCGATGGCGAGATCGCCGGTAACGTTCAGCGTCGTCCGGCACATGTCGAGCAGCCGGTCGACGCCGAGGATGAGGCCGATCCCCTCGGGCGGGACGCCGACCGAAGCGAGGATGATGGCGATCACCGGCAGCGAGCCCGCGGGCACGCCCGCCGTGCCGATCCCCGCCAGGATGCAGATCAGCAGCACGGTGACCTGCGCCCACAGATCGAGCGGGATGCCGAAGAACTGGGCGAGGAAGAGGACGGTGATGCCCTCGAAGATCGCGGTCCCGTTCTGGTTGGCGGTGGCGCCGATCGTCAGCACGAAGCGCGAGACCCGCCGCGGCAGCTTGAGATTGTCCTCGGCGACCCGGAGCGCGGTCGGCAGCGTTGCGTTCGACGACGCCGTCGAGAAGGCAACCACCATCGCCTCCTGCACCTGCCGGAAGAAGACGAGCGGCGATTTGCGCCCAAGCAGCGCCAGAGCCAGCGGGTAGGTCACGAACATGTGCAGGGCGAGCGCGAGCAGCACCACGCCGACATAGGCCGCGAGGCGGGCGAGCAGATCCCAGCCGAACACCGCCGCGAGGTTGAACATGAAGCAGGCGATGGCGAGCGGCGCGAGGCGGATGACGATCCCGATCAACCGCATCGACACGTCGAGAATGCCCTGGATCGCGTCCTGCAGACGCTGCGCGGACGGCGTGTTCACCAGCAGCAGGCCGATGCCGAAGAACAAGGCGAAGAACATCACCGCCAGGATGTTGTTCTCGGCCGCGGCCGTGACGACGTTGCTCGGGATGATCCCGACCAGCGTGTCGACGATGCTCGCCTGCTCGCGGCTGCTGGCGATGATCTGGCTCGCCCGCTCGCCGCCGGCCGCGATCATGGCGTCGGCCTGGGCGCGCTCGACGCCGGCGCCGGGCTTGAACAGATTCGCGGCGGCGAGCGCGATCAGCACCGCGATCGAGGAAAGCAGGACGGTGTAGACTAGGGTCTTCAGGCCGACCCGCTTCAGCGAGCGCACGTCGCCCATCTCGGCGATGCCGACCACCAAAGCCGAGAAGATCAGCGGAATGACCAGCATGAACAAGAGGTTCAGGAAGACGTTGCCGATCGGCTCGGTGACATAATCCTTCACCGTGATCACCCACGGCGCCCCCGGCTGGCTGGAATAGACGGCAAGACCCAGAGTGAGGCCGACGAGGAAGCCGATCAGCATCTTGATCTGCAGCGGCACGCGCCGCTTCACGGTCGATTCCATTGCCGTTTCCCCTCGTTCGAACCTCGGCGCGCATCGGGGCGCGCGGGCGACGAAATGTCAACCTCTGGCTTCGTCGCACGCTTGTGCTAGCCTCGTACGATGCTCGAGATCGCCGGGATCGAATTGCTGCCCGACTGGCCGGTCTTCCTGAGCTTCGTGCTGGCGGGGCTCGCGCTCAACGTCGTGCCCGGCGCGGACATGACCTTCATCATCGCCAGCGCCGCGCGCGGCGGGCGGCGCGACGGCATCATCGCGTCGCTGGGGGTCGGCACCGGCGCGCTCGTCCACATCCTCGCCGCCGTGCTCGGCCTGTCGGCGATCCTCGCTTCGTCGCAGGCGGCGTTCAACCTGATCAAGTGGGTCGGCGCGGCCTATCTCCTGTGGCTCGCCTTCTCGCTGATCCGGTCGAAGGGCGCGCCGAAGGAGCCGGTGCCGGCGGGCGGGCGCGGCTGGCGGCTGTTCCGCGCGGCGATGCTGGTCAACATCCTGAACCCGAAGGTCGCGCTCTTCTTCCTCGCCTTCCTGCCGCAGTTCGTCGACCCGGCGGCGGCGGTGCCGGCGCTCCAGATCCTCTGCCTCGGCCTGTGGTTCGACGCGGTCGGCACCTTGGTCAACATCGCCATCGCCATGGCCGCCGCCGACGCCGCCGGCCGGCTGCGCCACGTCGCCTGGCTGGGACGGGCGGCGCGCTGGTTCGCCGCCACGCTGATGGGCGGCCTCGCCGTGCAGCTCGCGCTCAGCGCCCGGCGCTAGCGCGGGCGCTCAGGCGTAGGAATAGGGTCCGCCCTTCTTCAGCGCCTCGGCATAAGCCGGGCGGGCGTGGATCCGCTCCAGCCAGTCGATGAGGTGGGGATGGTCCGGGCCGAGGCCGGCACGGGCGCGCGCCGCTTCCAGCGGGAAGCTCATCATGATGTCGGCGGCGGTGAACTCGTCGCCGGCAAACCAGTCGCGCTGCGAAAGCTCGCTTTCGAGCCAGTCGAGATGCCGGCCGAACATCTTCAGCAGCGGACCCTTGGCGGGCCGGCCGAGCAGGCCCAGGCGGTTGACGATCAGGATGCCGAACAAGGGCGGCATCATCGAGCCTTCGGCATAATGGAGGAAGTGGCGGTAGCGCAGCACCGCGTCGCGCTTGGCCGGCGGGCCGAGCCGTCCCTCGGCCTTTTCGACGATATATTCGACGATCGCGCCGGTCTCCGCGATCACCCTCCCCGCATCCTCGATCACCGGCGACTTGCCGAGCGGGTGGACGCGCCCCAGGGCCGGCGGCGCCAGCATGGTCTTGCCGTCGCGCGCGTAGCGGACGACCCGATAGTCGAGGCCGAGCTCCTCCAGCAGCCAGAGGATGCGCTGCGAACGCGAATTTTCGAGATGGTGGACGACGATCATGGGGCGGCCTTCGCGGTGAGCGCGGCCAGCTCCTTGACGAGCTTGGCGGCAAGGGTTGCGGTGATCCCGTTGAGGTCGCGCGCCGGGTTGAGCTCGACCACGTCGGCGCCGACCAGGCCGCCGGGCACGCAATCGAGCACCTGGAGGAACTCGCGCGACGACAGCCCGCCCGGCTCGTGGTGCGCGACGCCCGGCGCGAAGGCCGGATCGAAGCCGTCGAGGTCGATGCTGATGTAGAGCGGCGGCGGCGGGATCGGCACGCGCCCGGGGGCGAAATCGCGCATTTCGACGATCTCGACGCCGAACCGCTCGGCCTGGGCGCGGTTATGGGCGTTGAGCGTGCGGATGCCGAACTGGACCAGGCGGCCGGCATGGCCGCCCTCCATGATCCGCGCGAACGGCGAGGCGTGGCTGAGCGGGTCGCCGCCATAATCGTCGTAAAGGTCGGGATGGGCGTCGAAATGGAGGATGTTGAGCGGTCCGTGGATCGCGGCCAGCGCGGCGACGATCGGAAAGGTCACCATATGGTCGCCGCCGAGCGAGATCGGCACCGCGCCGGCTTCGGCCGCCTCGCCGACGGCCCGGCCGATCAGCGCCGGATCGCCGTCGTCCTCCCGCAGCGGAAGGTCGCCACGATCCTCGAGCGCGATGTCGCGGCCGAGCTCCGGGCCGCGTTCCGAAGCGGCATTGGCATGATCGGAGGCCAAAGCGGCGCGGATCGCGGCGGGCCCCGCGGCCGCCCCGCGCAGGAACGAGGAATGGCTGTCGGTCGGCAGGCCGATCAGGCGGATGCGGTTGAAGGCCGGGCTGTCGCTCACCGGCCGAGTCTCGCCGCCCGCGGGCCGGCGCGCAACCCCCGTCGTGGGCCGGATCGACGACGCCGCCGTTCATCGTTACACCGACAGTACAAACGAGGCGGCGGGAAGTAATAAGCGCATGGCTCCAGGAACTTCATCGACAATGGGCCAAAAGGAGTTCGTGGCGCTGATGGCCTGCCTGATGGCGATCAGCGTGCTCGCGCTCGACGCCATCGTGCCGGCGCTGCCGGACATCGGCACGGCCTTGGGCGTCGTCGACGAGAATAGCCGTCAAAGCCTGATCACGGTATTCTGGTTGGGATTGGGCCTGGGCCAGCTCCTCTACGGACCGCTGACCGACAGATACGGGCGGCGGCCGGTGCTGATCGGCTCGCTTCTGGTCTACGCGCTGTTCGGGATCCTGGCCGGGCTGGCGGGAAGCATGTCCTTCCTGCTGGCGATGCGCTTCCTGCAGGGGGTCGCGGCGGCGGGCGAAGGCGTGCTCGTCGTCGCCATCATCCGCGATCGCTTCAAGGGAGACGAGCAGGCGCGGGTGCAATCGCTGATCGCCTTCATCTTCCTGTTCGTGCCCGTGGTGGCGCCGCCGCTCGCCCAGCTGCTGCTCGAGGTGGCGGACTGGCGGGAGCTTCTCGTCATCCTGGCGTCGGCGGGCCTCGTGCTCGCCGGGTGGAGCTACATCCGGCTCCCCGAAACGCTCGCCCGCGAACATCATCGTCCGCTGACCGGGGTGGCGATCGGCGCCGCGCTTGCCGAAATCGGCAGGAATCGCGCGGTGGCCGGCAACATCCTGGTCGCGACGCTGATGATGACGGCCTTCGCCGCCTTCATCCATTCGATCGGGCAGATCGTCGCGGACGTGTACGGACGGCCCGGCGAGGTCGGCTTCGTCTTCGTCTATTTCGCCGGTCCGGTCGCGTTTGCCTATCTGCTCAACATGTGGCTGGTCCCGCGGTTCGGCGCGCGCCGGCTGCTGCTGGCGGCGCTGGCCGCGACGGCGGTCCTCGGCCTCATCCATCTGGCGGTGGCGGTGACCGTCGGCGAAACCTTTTGGACCTTCGTCGTCCTCCAGTCGCTGACCATGGTGTGGATCGGCCTGACCAACGCGAATTGCGCGTCGCTGACCTACGAGACGGTCGGGCATATCGCGGGAACCGCATCGGCGTGCCGCGGCTTCTTCACCACCCTGGTCGGCGCATCGCTCGGCTTCCTCGTCGGCCAGATGTTCGACGGGTCGCCGGTCCCGCTCATCGCCGCCTTCGCGGCCTGCGGGACACTTGCGCTGCTCGCCGCGCTGTGGGCGAACCCCGCCCGCGTCCCCGCCCCGGCCTGAGGCGGTACCGCCCTCCGTGCCGGCCGACAAGGCGCTTGCCGTGCCTCCGCCGGTTGGGCACAGGGGCGGGCCACCCGCCAGGACCCAGGATTGCAATGCCCGCGACAGCGACCAGCCGGATGCTCGGCAAGCGAGAGTTCGTCGTGCTGATGGCGGCGCTGATGGCGTCGAACGCGCTGGCGATCGACGCCATGCTGCCGGCGCTTCCCGCCATCGGCCAGGCGCTCGGCGTCGCCGAGGACAATAAGAGGCAGCTGGTGATCAGCTTCTATCTGCTCGGCTTCGGCGCGGCGCAGATCGGCTACGGGCCGCTCGCCGACCGGTTCGGGCGCAAGCGGCTGCTGGTCGGGAGCATGATCTCCTACGCCCTGTTCGGCGCGCTGGCGGGGCTGGCGGGAAGCATGAACCTGCTGCTCGCCGCCCGCTTCCTGCAGGGCGTCGCCGCGGCGGGCACGCGGGTGCTGGTGGTGGCGGTCGTCCGCGACCGCTTCCACGGCCCGGCGATGGCGCAGATCATGTCGCTGGTGATGATCATCTTCATGATCGTACCGGTGCTGGCGCCGACCTTCGGCCAGGGGGTGCTGGCGATCGCGAGCTGGCGGCACATCTTCATCGCGCTTGCCGTCTACGGGCTGGCGCTGGCGCTGTGGAGCGGCCTCAGGCTGCCGGAGACGCTCGCCCCCGCCGCGCGCCGGCCGCTTTCCGCCGCCCATATCGGCCGGGCGGTGGCGGAGACGCTGCGCACCCGCGCCTCGATCGGCAACACGCTCGCCGCGACCCTGGCGTTCGGCGGCCTGTTCGCCTTCATCGGCTCGATCCAGCAGATCGTGTTCGACGTGTTCGGCCGGCCCGAGCTGATCGGCCTCGCCTTCGCCTGCATCGCCGGGCCGATGGCGGCCAGCTCCTACGCCAATTCGCGGCTGGTGATGCGGCTCGGGCCGAGGCGGCTGCTGCTCGCCGCGCTCGGCACGTTCACGGTGCTGGCGCTGGCCCACCTCGCCATCGTGCTGGCGGCCGGCGAGACGATCTGGGGCTTCGTCGCCATGCAGGCGCTGACCATGGCCTGCTTCGGCCTGGTCGGCGCCAATTCGGGCGCGCTGGCGATGGAGCCGGTCGGCCATATCGCCGGCACCGCCTCGGCGGTCCAGGGGCTGATCACCACCATGGGCGGCGCGCTGATCGGCCTGCTCATCGGCCAATTGTTCGACGGCACGACGGTGCCGATGATCGCCGGCTTCGCGGTCTGCGGCATCCTGGCGCTGATCGTCGCCTTATGGGCCAACCCCGGCGACCGGGCCGCGCCCGCCGAAGCGGACCCGGCCCTCCCCTGAGCTGGAGCGCGTTCGGGTTGAGGTCGACCGCTCCTCGCAACGACGATTCGGGCCGGTCACGGCGCGTTCAAAGTGGACAAAGTGGACAAAGTGGACGCCTGGAACGCCTAAATGTCCTCCTCGGCGTCGGGGCCGACCATCAGCGCCTCGGCGACCTGGTCGGTATGGCCGCGGATGGCGCGCTCGATCCGCTCGGCGACCTCGGGATTGTCCTTGAGGTAGGATTTGGCGTTCTCGCGGCCCTGGCCGATGCGGATCGAATCGTAGCTGAACCAGGAGCCCGACTTCTCGATCAGGCCGGCCTTGACGCCGAGGTCGAGGATCTCGCCCAGCTTGGACACGCCCTCGCCGTACATGATGTCGAACTCGACCTGCTTGAACGGCGGCGCCAGCTTGTTCTTCACCACCTTCACCCTGGTGGTGTTGCCGATGATGTCGTCGCGGTCCTTGATCTGGCCGGTGCGGCGGATGTCGAGCCGGACCGAGGCGTAGAATTTGAGCGCGTTGCCGCCGGTGGTGGTCTCGGGATTGCCGTACATCACGCCGATCTTCATCCGCAATTGGTTGATGAAGATGACCAGGCATTTGGACTTGGAGATCGAGCCGGTCAGCTTCCTCAGCGACTGGCTCATCAGCCGCGCCTGCAGGCCGACATGGCTGTCGCCCATCTCGCCCTCGATCTCGGCCCGGGGCACCAAAGCGGCGACCGAATCGATGACCAGGATGTCGACCGCGTTGGAGCGGACCAACGTGTCGGTGATCTCGAGCGCCTGCTCGCCGGTGTCGGGCTGCGAGACGATCAGATTGTCGACGTCGACGCCAAGCTTGCGGGCGTAGATCGGGTCGAGCGCATGCTCGGCGTCGACGAAGGCGGCGACGCCGCCGGCCCGCTGCGCCTCGGCGACCGCATGGAGGGCGAGCGTGGTCTTGCCCGAGCTTTCCGGCCCGTAAATCTCGACCACCCGGCCGCGCGGCAGCCCGCCGATGCCCAAGGCGATGTCGAGGCCGAGCGAGCCGGTGGAGATGGTCTCGATCTCGATCGCCTCGCGCGAACCCAGCCGCATCGCCGACCCCTTGCCGAAGGCGCGGTCGATCTGCGCCAGCGCGGCGTCGAGGGCTTTCTGCTTGTCAGCGTCCATTGAGGTCCTGTCGGAAACGATCTTGAGTGGCGCCACCATGGCCTAGCTCCCCGTATTGCGTCCGCGTCGCTGGTTCAACGCGTGAACAAGGCGTACACGATGTGTTCCAGGAGAACAAGAGGGGAACTTGGGATTATTGCGCGGCTTCGATCCGGGCCATCGCCTCGCGCATCGCCGGTGCGGCTTCGGGGTGAAGGAAGATGTCGTCGTGGCGGGCGTCCGGCACCGCCGCGTCGTAGACGAGATTGGGCAAGGCCCGGCGCAGCGCCCGGGTGCGCTCGGGCCGAACCAGCCGGTCGCGGCCGGCGGCGACGATCGCGACCGGCATGCGCGTTTCGCGCAGCAGCTCGGCCGAGCGCATATCGTGGCGCAGCAGCAGCGACACCGGCAGCCAGGGATGGAGCTGGCGGGCGGTGGCGGAAAGCGAATCGAACGGGGTGACGAGGATCGCGCCGGCGAGCGGCCGCCGGGCGGCGAGCGCGGCGGCGACGCCGCTGCCCAGGCTGATGCCGACGGCGACGATTCGCCGCGGCCGCCAGCGCTCGGCGGCGAGGTCGTAGACCAGGGGCGCGTCCGCCATCAGCGCCTCGGCGCCGGCCAGGCCGCCGCTCGGCGCGTAGCCGCGGTAGAAGAAGGCGACGACGTCGTGGCGGGGATAGAGATCGTGGAGCAGCTCGGCGACGCCCTGGGCGTTGGACGCGTTGCCGGCAAAGCCGAGCACGAGGGTGGCGCTGCGCCCGCCGCCGGCGGCGGGGACGAACACGCCCTCGAGCCGGGTGCCGTCGGGCGCGTCGATCGCCAGCCGCTCGGCGCCCGGCGGCAGCGGGCCGGCGGGAGCGATGAGATAGGCGGGGAAGAGGATGCGGTCCTGCGCGGCGAAGACCGCGCCGACGGCGAGGAGATAGAGGACGAGCGGGACGAGGAGGAGCTTCCACCACATGCCGAGGAGCGACCGCGCCCGATCCCTCAGGCGCCGCAGGCCCGGGCCAGAGCCGGCTCGATGGCGTCGATCGTATAGGGCTTGGAGAGGATCGGGGCGGCGGCGTGCTGGGCCGGCGGCGCCTCGATATGGCCGCCGGTGGCGAGGACGAACGGCGTTCCCGCCGCGGCGAGCCGGTCGGCGACCGGCCAGACCTGCTTGCCGTCCTTGAGCTGGACGTCGAGGATGGCGACCTCGAAGCCGCCGGCGGTGACCCGGTCGAGCGCGTCCTCCAGCGATTCGCAGCAGGCGACGACATTGTGGCCCAGCGATTCGAGGAAATCCTCGAGCATCATCGCGATCAGCGGCTCATCCTCGACGATCAGGATCGATCTGGTCCCACCCATGGCGCCCGCTTAGCGATTGTCGCGCAAAGGAAAAGGATATTCGCGCGGCCGGCGGGATGGGGACAGTTACTTTTCCGCACGTCCGCTCGAAGCCCCGCGCGATCGCGGGGAAAAGTAACTGTCCCCTTACTTGCCCTCGAGCGTGTCGCGGACCGTTTCGGCGAGCTGCTGGACCGAGAAGGGCTTGGCGAGGAAGGCGACGTTGGGGATGTCGATCGACTTGCGGAGCTGCTCCTCGGCATAGCCGGAGATGAACAGGATCGGCAATTTGGGGTGCATCTTGCGCGCCGCGCGGACCGTGGTCGGCCCGTCCATGGTCGGCATCACCACGTCCGAGATCATCATGTCGACCTGGTCCTCGCGGGCGAGGATCTCGAGCGCGGCCTCGCCATTCTCGGCGGTGAGGACGGTGTAGCCGTGGCGGGCGAGCGCGCGCTCGGCGACGGCGCGGACCATGACCTCGTCCTCGACGATCAGGATGGTGCCGGTGCCCCACAGCTCGCCGGCCTTCTCCTTGGCCCGCGACCGCGCCGGCGCCTCGCCGGGCTGGGCGCGGTGGACCGGCAGGTAGATGGTGAACATTGTGCCCTTGCGCACCTGCAATTCGGCGAAGATGAAGCCGCCCGACTGCTTGACGATGCCGTAGACGGTGGACAGGCCGAGCCCGGTCCCCTTCCCCACCTCCTTGGTGGTGAAGAAGGGCTCGAAAATCTTGCTCAGAAGGTGGGCGGGGATGCCGGTGCCGGTGTCGGTCACCTTCATCGCCGTATAGTCGCCGATCGGCAGCACGTCGCTGCCCATCCGCCGGACGTCGTCGGCCGACACCGCGAAGGTCTGCAGGGTGAGCGTGCCGCCGCCGGTCGGGTTGCGCGCGATCATCGCGTCGCGGGCGTTGACGGCGAGGTTGACGATCACCTGCTCGAGCTGGCCCGGATCGGCGCGCACCGCGCCGAGGCCGCGGCCGTGCTTGACCTCGAGCCTGATCCGCTCGCCCAATAGCCGGTCGAGCAGGTGCGAGACCTCGGCGACGACGTCGGGAAGCTGGAGAACCTGCGGGCGCAAAGTCTGCTGGCGCGAGAAAGCGAGCAATTGCCGGGTCAAATTGGCGGCGCGGTTGGAGTTGGAGCGGATCTGCTGGATGTCGTCATAGTCGCTGTCGCCGGGCGCGTGGCGCATCATCATCAGGTCGCACGTGCCCAGGATCGCGGTCAGGATGTTGTTGAAGTCGTGGGCGACGCCGCCGGCGAGCTGGCCGACCGCCTGCATCTTGGTCGCCTGGGCGATCTCGCGCTTCAGCCGCGCCTCCTCGCTATTGTCCTTGATCGAGAGGAGGACGGCGGCATTGCCGAGGCCGCGGGCGCCGGCGACGGTCATCGCCACCGGCTCCTCGGGGTTGGGCTTCAGCCGCACCGCGAGGTCGCCCGACATCGGCCGCCCGCGGCCGAACCGGCGGACCGCGTCCGACACCGCCGCCTTGTCCTCGTCGACCACCAGGTCGCCGGGCCAGGTCGGCCGCTCGCTCGGATTGAGCCCGACCGCCTTGCGGAACACCTTGTTCAGGAACAGGAAGCGCCCGTCGGTATCGGCCAAAGCAAGGCCGAGCGGCAGGCTGTCGAGAAGGGCGTGGACATGGGCGTTCTCGTCCTCGCCGCGCGGGCCCGGAATGTCGTCGAGCATCAGGAAGACGGAAGGCGCGTCCGGCCCGTCGCCGGCGGGGACCTGGACGATGCGCAGCGGCGGCCCCGCCTTGCCCTCGGCGGCGAAATGGAACTGGCCGGTGTCGGAGCCGGCGAGATGGTCAACGACGGCGCTGCCCTCGACCGGGCCGCTTTCGCCGTCCGGCCCGGCGGCACGCAGCGCGAAGGCAGGGTTGGCGGCGAGGACCCGGCCGCCGGCATCGACGATCGCGGCCATCAGGCCCGCCTCGCCCATATGGCGGCCGGCATCGCCGGCGAGGAGGCGCTTCGCATCCTCGGCGAGGTCGACGTCGCCGCCGCGGGTCAGCCGCCAGAGGAGATGCGCGCCGCTGCCGCCGACCAGGCGGATCTCGCCCTGCACCTGGTGCCCGCCCAGCGCCAGCGGCGGGATCGTCGCCGAGCGGTCGCGGCGGGCGACGCGCGCGGCCGGGGCGAGCGCCTTGGGCAGGGTCGAGCCGCCGAACCATTCGCCCCAGATGCGGTTGGCGCAGAGCATATGGCCGTCGCCGTCGGTCAAAGCGAGCGCGACGGCCGGCGCGGCGCTGTCGAGGGCGGCGCGCAGCAGCGCGACATCCGCCTCGCCGGCCGGCGCGACCGCCAGGCCCGGGGCCGGTTGCGAACGCCGGCGGGCGAGGCGCAGGAGGCCGCCCGTCGCCACCAGGCCGGCGAGGAACGCGCCGGCGAACAAAGGATCGTCCGCCGCCCACAGCAGCAAGGCGGCGGAGGCGAGCGCCGCCAGGCCGAACAGGACGACGGAGAGGTCGAGCTTGCCGCCGGCCCGGCCGGTGGCGGTGAGAGAGGCCGCGCCCGCCATCCCTACCAGATGCGGACCCGCCGCTCGGGCGCCAGATAAAGCGCGTCGGCCGCGGCCGGATCGAAGGCGTCGTACCAGGGATCGAGGTTGCGGACCACGGCGGCGCGCTGCTCGGAGGGCGAATGCGGGTCGGTGAGCAGGCGCTGGAGCAAATTGGCCTCGCGATACTTGCGCCGCCAGATCTGCGCCCAGCCGAGATAGAAGCGCTGGTCTCCGGTCAGGCCGTCGAGCACCGGCGCCGGGCGGCCGCCAAGCGCCATCCGATAGGCGTCATAGGCGACGGTGAGGCCGGCGAGGTCGGCGATATTCTCGCCGAGGGTGAGCTGGCCCTGGATATGATGGCCGGGCAGCGGCTCGTAGAAGTCGTACTGGGCGACGAGCTGGCCGGTCAGCGCATTGAAGCGCTCGCGGTCCTGCGGGGTCCACCATTCGCGCAGGGCCCCGGTCTGGTCGTAGCGGCTGCCCTGGTCGTCGAAATGGTGGCTGATCTCATGGCCGATCACCGCGGCGATGCCGCCGTAATTGACCGCCGGATCGGCGTGGGGATCGAAGAAAGGCGGCTGCAGGATCGCGGCCGGGAAGACGATCTCGTTCCACACCGGATTGGCATAGGCGTTCACCGTCATCGGGGTCATGCCCCATTCGCTGCGGTCGACCGGCCGGCCGAGCTTGTTCAAATTGCGCCGATATTCGAACTCGGTCGCGTTCATGATGTTCTGGACGAGGTTGTCGCGGCGGATCGCGACGCTCGAATAATCGAGCCAGCGGTCGGGATAGCCGATCTTGGGGGTGAAGGCGGCGAGCTTGGCCCGCGCCCGCGCCCGCGTCTCCGGCGCCATCCAGGCCAGGCCGGCGAGGCGCCGGTCCATCGCGGCGATGACGTTGCGGACCAGTTCGTCCGCCGCGGCCTTGGCCTCGGGCGGGAAATGGCGGTCGACATAGATGCGGCTGATGTCGTCGGGGATCGACCGGGTGACCAGGGTGACGCCGCGCTTCCACCGCGGCTCGTTTTGCGGCGTGCCGTTGAGGACGGTGCCGCGGAAAGCGAAATTGGCCTCGACGAACGGCCGCGAGAGGTAAGGCGCGGCATTGTCGACGAGGCGCAGCAGCAGATAATCCTTGAGCACGGGAAGCGGCGTCTCGGCGACGATCCGGGCGGTGCCGGCGAACGCGCTGGGCTGCGAGACGAGGATGCTCTGCTGGCCGGAAAGCCCGGTCGCCTCGAAATAGCGGGCCCAGTCGAGGCCGGGCGCGTTGCGGCCGAAATCGGCGAGCGCCCATTTGTTGTAGGTCCGCTCGTCGTCGCGATTCTCGATCCGGGTCCAGTGGACCTGGGCGAGCCGGCGCTCGAAATCGAGCACGGCGGCGGCGCGCGGCGCGGCTTCCGCCTCGCCGGCGAGGGTCAGGAGCTGGGCGAGATAGGCCCGGTAGGCATCGCGCTTGTCGGCCAGAGCGGCCTCGTCGCGAAGGTAATAATCGCGGTCGGGAAGGCCGAGGCCGGACTGGACCAGCCGCATGATCATCTCGGTGGGGATGCGGTCGTCGCTGCCGACGAAGCCGTTGAACGGCGCGGTCACGCCCTCGCGGAACATCCGGCCCGATTCGGCGGCCCATTGCGAGCGGTCGGCGATCGCGCGGATCCGCGCCATGGTCGGCCGCAACGGCGTAATGCCGGCGGCGTCGACCGCGGCCTCGTCCATGAAGCTCGCATAGAAATCGCCGATCCTCGAGCCCGGCATGCGCATCGCCTCGTCGAGGATCGCGCGGGTGCGCTGGCTCGACAGGTCGTCGAGGACGGTGAACATGCCGTAATTGCTGCGGTCGGCGGGGATTTCGGTGGCCCGGTCCCAATTGCCGTTGGCGAAGCCGTAGAAATTCTCGCCGGGGCGGACGCTGCGGTCCATGCCGGCGAGGTCGAAGCCGAAGCTGCCGATCTGCGGGCGGGCGGCGTCGGCCGGCGCCACCGGGCCGGCGGCGGCCGCGTCGACGGTGTCGGTGCTGCCCGTCGCGCAGCCGGCGAGGAGGGCGGCGGCGAGGATGAAGAGGCGCGTGCGCATCGGCGATTCCATTTCCGGAGGTGTGCGGCGGCGGTATAGCAGCCCGCCCCGGCCAATCAATGCGGGCCCGATCAATCCGGAGCGGCGGAACGGGCCAGCCGGCCGCGCCACTTGCGGACGGTCCACCAGCGCCAGAACAGGATCGACAGGAAATAGCCGATCGCGGCGATCGCCACGGCGATGATGAACAGGCCCGAGGCCAGGGCCGGCGCGGCGTCGGAGGCGAGCCAGGCGAGCCAGTCGCGCAACGGGGCGCTGCGCGAATAGAGCGCGACCACCGCCCCCTTGTCGGCGTGGAAGCCGAACAAATTGCCGACCGGGATCGAGGCGACGATCAGGAACGGCGTGGTGAACGGGTTGGTGAGGAAGGTCATCGCCGCCGCGATCGGGATGTTGGCGCGGAAGGGCACGGAAAACAAAGCGGCGCCGATGATCTGGACGCCGGGGACGAGGAAGAACACGCCGACGAACAGGCCGACGGCGACGCCGCGCGGCACGGAACGGCGGGTGAAGCGCCAGAATTCGCTGTGCAGGACGCGCTGGCCGAACGGCTTGATCCAGCGGCTCTGGGCGAGCTGCTCGCGGCTCGGCATGCTCCTGGCAAGCCAGCGCGCCAGCCAATCCTTGCGCTGAGGTCCTGTGTTCATGCCCGGAAGCGGCCGTGACGGGTTGGCATTTGTTGTCCGACAAGGAGTGAGGAGGGAGCGATGTCAGAACATCGTGACCGACGCAACGACGCCGGCGGGCGGCAAAGGACAGCCCGCCGCTTCGCGGTCGGCCGGGGAAAGCGGCTGGGGGCGTCGAACGCCTTGGACGGGCTGCCTGGCCCGCCCTTCGGCGATCTCCTGCCCAGCCGCTTTCCCCGGCCGATCACGGCCACCTCCGGACATGAACACAGGACCTGCTAGCCATGCTGCCTCAGCAAACGGCCCTGCTCGCGCTTCCAGTCCTTCTCCTTCTCATAGTCGCGCTTGTCGTGCGCCTTGCGGCCCCGCGCCAGCGCGACCTCGACCTTCGCCCGGCCGCGGCTGTTGAAGTAGATGGAGAGCGGCACCAGGGTCATGCCCTGGCGCGCGACCGCGCCGTGGAGCTTGGCGATCTGGCGGTGGTGGAGCAGCAGCTTGCGGGGCCTTTTGGGTTCGTGATTGTGGCGGTTGCCGTGGCTGAATTCGGGGATGTTGGCGTTGATCAGCCAGACTTCCTCCTCGCTGACCTGGGCGTAGCTTTCGGCGATCGAGCCCTCGCCGAAGCGCAGGCTCTTCACCTCGGTGCCGGTCAGCGCGATGCCGGCCTCGAACTTGTCCTCGAGCGCATAGTCGAACCGCGCCCGCCTGTTCTCGGCGACCACCTTCTTCTTGTCGAACTCGAGGGGGCGTGGGCGTGCCATCAGACGAGCCCGGCATGGTCCAGAGCGGCGTCGACGGCGCGGCGGCTGGCCTCGGAGGGCGGCGTCATCGGCAGGCGGAGCTCGGCGGAGAATTCGGGGCGGACCCGGTTCAGGGCATATTTGACCGGACCCGGCGAGGCGTCGCTGAAAAGCGCCGCGTGGAGCGGATAGAGCCTGTCCTGGAGTCTTAAAGTCTCGGCACAATCTCCTGAAAGGCAAGCATTCTGGAAGTCGGCGCACAGGCGCGGCGCGACATTGGCGGTGACCGAGATGCAGCCCTGCCCGCCCATCGCGTTGAAGCCCAGGGCCATGTCGTCATTGCCCGACAGCTGGACGAAGCCCTCCCCGCAGGCGAGCCGCTGGGCGGAGACCCGGGCGAGGTTGCCGGTGGCGTCCTTGATCGCGACGATATTGGCGATCCCCGCCAGCCGCGCGATCGTCTCGACGGCGATGTCGGTGATCGTGCGCGAGGGCACGTTGTAGAGGACGATCGGAATGTCCACGGCCTCGGCGATGGCGGCGAGATGGGCGTAGATCCCCTCCTGATTGGGGCGGTTGTAATAAGGCGGCACGTGCAGCGCGGCATCGGCGCCGGCTTCCTTCGCCGCGCGGGTCAAGGCGATGGCGACGCGGGTGTCGTTGGAGCCGCAGCCGGCGATCACCGGCACCTTGCCGGCCGCGACCTCGACGCAGGTTCCGACCACGAGGCGATGCTCGTCCGAATCGAGCGTGGCGCCCTCGCCGGTCGTGCCGCAGGGCACAAGGCCATGACTCCCCTCGGATATTTGCCAGGCCACGAAGCGCCGGTAAGCGGCCTCGTCAAACGCTTCGTCGCGAAAGAGAGTCACTAGAGCCGGAATCGAGCCGGAGAACATGCCTCACTCCTTCACCTCGGGACAAAGCCTGACATAGGGTCGGCCGACCGGAACATCACGGGGGATGTTCATGGTCTGATAAGGAGGGGGGCGTCATTCTGTCCAGCATGCATAGGAAAGCGGGCCTGTTTCTCCTGGTGGGGACGTCCGCCGCGGCGGTCGCGGCGCAGACCATGGCGCCCGTCCGGCCGGCGCCGGTCCCGGAGGCGCGTCGCCCAGCCGCAGGCGCGGCCGTTCGCGTCGAGCGCGATCGCGGCCGACATCGCCCGCTGGAACAGCCTCAGGCAGAGCGACTCCCTGCCCTTCTCCTCCTACGCCTCCTTCCTGCTCGGCCATCGCGGCTGGCCCGGCGAAGCGGCGATGCGCCGCGCCGCCGAGCAAAGGCTGTCGCGCGAGGCGGTCTCGCCCGGCGAGGTCGCGCGCTTCTTCGCCGCCTTCCCGCCGCTGACCGCGGCCGGCCATGCCCAGCACGCCTTCGCGCTGCACGCCGGCGGACGGACCGACGAGGCCCGCGCCGCCGCGCGCCGCGCCTGGGCCGCCGGCGTCCTGCCGCAGGCCGACGAGCTGCGGCTGCTCGGCGCCTTCGGCAGCAATTTCGCGCCGGACGACCATGACCGCCGGATGGAGGTGCTGCTCGCCAATGGCGACACCCAGAGCGCGGCGCGGACGCTGATGTGGAGCTCGCCCGCGCGGCGCGCCTGGTTCGAGGCGCGGCTCGCGCTGCAGACCCGCGCGCCCGACGCGTCGAGCCGCGTCGCCGCGCTCGGCCCGGAGGCGGCCCGCGATCCCGGCCTGCTGATCGACCGCGCCAACTGGCTGCGCAACACCGGCCAGAGCGCCTCGGCGCGACAATTGCTCGCCGGCCGCGGGCGGCTGGACCGGCCGCCGGCCAATGCCGAAAGCTGGCTGGAATCGGCGCTGGCTTTGGCCCGCGGCGCGGCCAACGACCGCAACTGGTCGGTCGCCTATGGCATCGCCTCGAAGCTCGACGACATCTATCCGCCCGGGACCGACGTCAGCGACCGCCCCTATGGCGAGCGCGACCATTATACCAGCCTCGCCTGGCTGGGCGGGACCGCGGCCCTGCACCGGCTCGGCCGTCCCGCCGACGCCGCCCGCATGTTCGAGCTCTACGCCCGCGCCGCGCGCTCGCCGCAAACCCGCGTCAAGGGCTTCTACTGGGCGGCGCGCGCCGCCAACGCCGCCGGCCAGGGCGGCCAGGCCAGTGCCTGGCTCGAGCAGGCGGCCGCCAGTCCCGACCAGTTTTACGGCCAGCTCGCGCTGGAGCGGCTGGGCCGGAGCCCGGCCCCGCCGCCGCCTTCGCCGGTTCCGGATCCGGCGGAGCGCGCCGCCTTCGCCCGCCGGCCGCTGGTCGAGGCCGCCCGCTATCTCGGAACGACCGGGCAGCGGAGCGACCAGACCTTGTTCATCCGCGCCATCGCGGAGGCGCTGGAAAACGACCGCGAGCGCGCGCTGGCGGGCGAGTTCGGGCGCCAGATCGGGCGGCTCGACCTCGGCGTCTGGGCGGCCCGCGAGGCACGCAACGACGGCGCCGACTTTCTATGCCCGGCCGGCTTTCCCGGAGGTTCCGGTGCCGCCGGCCTATAGCCGCCACTGGTCGCTCGCCCACGGCATCATGCGCCAGGAAAGCTCGTTCGAGCGGACCGCGATCAGCCCGGTCGGCGCGCGCGGCATGATGCAGCTAATGCCCGGCACGGCGCGCCAGGCGGCAGGCCGGGTCGGCGTGCCCTACGATCTCGGCCGGCTCACTTTGGATCCGGCCTATAACATCCTGCTCGGCAACCATCATCTGGGCGAGCTGATGGACGAATGGGGCGGCAACGCCCTGCTGGTCGCGGCCGCCTACAATGCGGGCAGCGGCAATGTCCGCCGCTGGGTGCGCGAGAATGGCGACCCGCGGCTGCCCGGCGCCGACGTGCTGCGCTGGATCGAGGACATCCCCTATTCCGAGACCCGCAACTATGTGCAGCGGGTGCTCGAAAATGCCGTCGTCTACGACCTGCTCGACCCCCACCGCCGCGGCGGCCCGCAAAGGAACCGCCTGTCCTCCTATCTCGGCCAGAGCCGGCCAGGATGACCCCCTTTCCGTCATCCCGGACTTGATCCGGGATCCATGAACACCCGATTCAGCGCTCTATTCTCCGGCGCCGGTGTTCATGGGTCCCGACTTTCGTCGGGATGACGTATGGGAATGGGGATGAGCGATCGTCCCAATTACATCACCCCCGCCGGCTTCCGGAAGCTGCGCGAGGAATATGAGGCGTTGTTCGCCGGCGAGCGGCCGAAGCTGCTCGAGACGATCGCCTGGGCGGCGGCGAACGGCGACCGGTCGGAAAATGCCGATTATCAATATGGCCGGCGCCGCCTGCGCGAGGTCGACCGGCGGATCAACTTCCTGGCCCGGCGGATGAAGGAAGCGAAGGTGATCGACCCGGCGGCGCAGGCCGAGCGCTCGCGAGCCTATTTCGGCGCCACTGTGACCCTGGCCGACGAAGACGACAACCGGCGGGTGGTGACCCTGGTCGGCGAGGACGAGGCCGACGCTTCAGCGGGGCGGGTAAGCTGGCATTCGCCGATCGCCCGGGCGGTGCGCGGGGCGGCGGTGGGCGACACCCGCAAGGTGACGCTTCCCGGCGGCGAAAAGGTCTATGAAATCATCTCGATCAATTACCCGGGCCCTCGCTAGCGCGGACGTAGCGGCCGGCCGCGGCGACCAAGGCGGTGCGAATCTCCGGGTCGGTGATCACCATGTCGCGGTCATGGTCGGCATAGCGGCGGAACCAGACATTGGCGCGGTGGGCGACGTCCTCGCTGACGAAGCCCGCGCCGGCGTCGCGGAAGCCCAAAGTGACGACGGCCTGGCCCTCGCGCGTGTCCTTCAGCCAGTCGTCGAGAATCTCCACGCCGGGGCCGCGCAATTCGCCGTCATGGGGCCGGCGCGCTTCCCCCGTCCATTGCTGCCCGCGATAGGCGTAGCCGCCATAAGGATCGCCATGGCCCCAATAGCCGTCATCGCCCCAGGTGCAGGCCGAAAGGCCCAGGAGCGAACAGGCTGCAACGAGCGCGCGCCGACGCATCGACCGTCTCCCCAATGAGCAGGCGGGGACTTTAGCCCAAAGCGCGCCCGAGCGAGAGCCTCAGTCCTTCTTTTTTAGGAATTCCTGTGCCAGCTGTTCCATTTCGGGACGCAAGGGCGGCGGATCGGCGGGAACGGCGGCCGCCAGCGCTTCGGCGACGCGGGTCAGGGCGGCGATCCGGGCGGCCTTCTTGTCGTTGCCGTCGATCACCGTCCAGGGCGCCCAGCGCGTGTCGGTATGCTCGAACATGTCCTTCAGCGCGGCGAGATAATCGTCCCGCCGGACACGGTTGCGCACATCCTCCGCATTCACCTTCCAGCGCTTCCAGGGATGGACGAGGCGCGCCCGGAGGCGCCTGTCCTGCTCGTCCTGGGTGACGTGGAAGAAGAGCTTGACCATGGTCGCGCCGTCATAGCTCAGCTGCGCCTCGAGCTCGTTGATCTCGTCATAGGCGCGGCGCCATTCGGCTTCGGACGCCAGGCCCTCAACGCGCTCGACGAGGACGCGGCCGTACCAGCTGCGGTCGAAGATCGCGACCTCGCCGGCCCGCGGCATGCGCCGCCAGAAGCGCCAGAGATAATGGTGCGCCTTCTCCTCCCCGGTCGGTGCCGCGATCGGCCAGACCTTGTAGGTGCGCGGGTCGCACTCGGCGGTCATGCGCTGGATCGCCCCGCCCTTCCCCGCCGCGTCCCAGCCCTCGCAGACCAGGATCGCCTTGCGGCCGTGGACGAGGTGGGCGACGAACAGGCGGGAGATGCGCTCCTTGAGGTCGTCGAGCGCCTCCTTATAGTCGCCGTCATACGGCGCGCCGGCTTCATAGTCCCAGAGGTTGATCGCCATATTATTTACCCGTCACCCCAGCGCAAGCCGGGGTCCAAGCGGAGCCAGCCCGGATTCCAGCCTTCGCTGGAATGACGAAAGACTTACTCCGGAGCAACCAGCTTGGCCGGATCCTTCTGACCTGTCCCGGAAGGGGGCACGATGCGGATGTTGAGCTCCCTGAGCTGCCTTGCCGAAACCTCGCCCGGGGCGTTCATCATCAGATCCTCGGCGCGCTGGTTCATCGGGAAGAGCACGACCTCGCGGATGTTGGGCTCGCCGGCGAGCAGCATGACGATGCGGTCGATGCCGGGCGCCGAGCCGCCGTGCGGCGGCGCGCCATATTTGAAGGCGTTGATCATGCCGGCGAAATTGGTGTCGACGTCGGCCTCGCTGTAGCCGGCGATTTCGAACGCCTTGTACATGATGTCGGGCCGGTGGTTGCGGATCGCGCCCGACGACAGTTCCACGCCGTTGCAGACGATGTCGTACTGGAAGGCGAGGATGTCGAGCGGGTCCTTGCTCCCGAGCGCCTCCAGCCCGCCCTGCGGCATCGAGAAGGGGTTGTGGCTGAAGTCGACCTTCTTCGCCTCCTCGTCATATTCGTACATCGGGAAATCGACGATCCAGCAGAATTCGAAGCGGCCGGCGTCGATCAGCGCCAGTTGCTCGGCGACGCGGGTGCGGGCGGCGCCGGCGAGCCGGGCCGCCTGCGCTTCCTTGCCGGCGGCGAAGAAGATGCCGTCGTCGGGGCCGAGGCCCAGCTCGGCGATCAGCCGCCTGGTCGCCTCCTCGCCGTGATTCCTGGCGATCGGGCCGCCCGGTTCGCCATTCTTCTGGGTGATGTAGCCGAGGCCGGCATGGCCTTCCGCGCGCGCCCACTCGTTCATGTCGTCGAAGAACTTGCGGCTCTTGTCGGCGGTGGCCGGCGCGGGGATGGCGCGGACCGTGCCGCCGCCCTCGACGATGCGGGCGAACAGGCCGAAGCCGGAGCCCTCGAAATGGCTCGAGACGTCGGAGATCAGCACCGGGTTCCTGAGGTCCGGCTTGTCGGAGCCGTATCGGAGCATCGCCTCCTTGTAGGGGATGCGCGGGAATTCGCCCGCGGGCGTCACGCTCTTGCCGTCGGCGAATTCCTCGAACACGCCGGCCAGCACCGGCTCGATCGCGGCGAACACGTCCTCCTGCGTGACGAAGCTCATTTCGAAATCGAGCTGGTAGAATTCGCCGGGCGAGCGGTCGGCGCGGGCGTCCTCGTCGCGGAAGCAGGGCGCGATCTGGAAATATTTGTCGAAGCCGGCGACCATGATCAGCTGCTTGAACATCTGCGGCGCCTGCGGCAGCGCGTAGAACTTGCCGGGATGGACGCGGCTCGGCACCAGATAGTCGCGCGCGCCTTCGGGGCTGGACGCGGTCAGGATCGGCGTCTGGAACTCGGTGAAGCCGGAGTCGATCATCCGCCGGCGGATCGAACTGATCACCTGGCTCCTGAGCAGGATGTTGGCGTGGAGCCGGTCGCGCCTGAGGTCGAGATAGCGGTAGCGCAGGCGGATATCCTCCGGATAATCGGCCTCGCCGGCGACCGGCAGCGGCAGCTCCTCGGCCGCGGACTGGACGGTGACGAGGTCGGCGACGACCTCGACCGCGCCGGTCGGCAGGTTCGGGTTGGCCGCTTCGGGCCCGCGCGAGACGACATCGCCCTCGATCGTCACCACCGATTCGGCGCGCAGGTGCTCGAGCGTGCGCAGCGCGTCGCTGCCCGCGCGGGCGACGATCTGGGTGAGGCCGTAATGGTCGCGCAGGTCGACGAACAGGACGCCGCCATGGTCGCGCTTGCGGTGGATCCATCCCGACAGCCTGACCCGCTCGCCGACCTGGCTTTCGCGCAATTCACCGCAATCATGGGTACGATAGGCGTGCATCGGGGTCCGCTTCGGCTCGGCTTTGGGGTGGGAACTCGGGGGTGCGCTTCGACGGCAGGCGGCGCTTTGTCAAGGCGGCAGCGAGGAGGCGGCGCTAGGCGAGCCCCCAGTCGACGAGCGCGCGGCTCCTGAAAATGTCGGCCATGCCGCCGGCGAGCAGCTCGCGCCGGGCGGTCTTCCAGCGCCCGGCCGCCTCGCCATAGTCGCGCTCGACCCGCCCGGGGCTGAGCAGGCTGAGCTTGCCCCAATGCTGACGCGACGGAATGCCGGCGGCGTCGAGCGCCTCGAGGACGCGCTTATAGGCCTCCCTGCTGGCCTTGCTGCGCAGCCCGTCAAAGTCGATCACGACATTGTCGGCGTGGGGGGTGATGGCGAGCGTGCCGCCCGAGCGGCGGACGAAGCGCAACGTGCAGACGGTGTCGCCGCCGTCCTTGCGGCGGAAGGCGGGGAGCATGGCGTCGAGCGCCTCGGCAAGGCGGCTGCGCTCGATGGCGATGGCGGTGCTGAACAGATCGCCGACGCGGCGATGGTCGGGCGTGGTCGCGCCCCAGGTGACGCCGGTCGGCTGCGCGCCCTCCTTGGGGATCTCCGGATAGAGCTTGCGCATCAGGATCGCGATCAGCTCGCCGCGCGCGCCCGGCGGCAGCATGGCCATCACGTCGCCGAGGAGGTTGAGCGGATCGAAGTCGAAAATGCCTTCGAAGAGGGCGCCTTCGACCAGCGAGATCACCTCCGGGACGGGGACCAGCAGCCGGATCAGCGCGTGGCGGCTATTGGGCCGGAACGGATTGAGGATGACCTGCACGAAATAGGGATCGGAAAAGCCGAGGCTCTGGGCGAACTTTTCGAACCGCCCCTGGGCGAGGTCGTCGATGGCGTCGCGCCCGAGAATGCGCTTGCGCTGCACGATCCCGACCAGGAAGCGGGGCGCGGCCTCGAGCAGCACCGCGTTGACATAGCCGACCCCGCCGAGGTGGACGAGCGCCGCCTGGAACAAGTCGTCGCGATTCAGGGCTTCGTCGCTGAACGAGCGCGCGAAGGCGGGATCCAGCGTCAGCGCGCCCGAGGGCTCGAGCCAGACCGACCGGCCCGGTCCGGTGACCAGGTGAATGCCGCGGACATGATCCTGGAAGCCGCCGAACGTCGGCACCGAGCCGTGGGTCCCGGTCGCCATCGCCCCCGCCACGCTCTGGCCGTTGCTCGCGCCCGACGTCCTCAGCGACAGCGACTCGGCCTCGAGCGCGGTGTTGAGCTGCTTGATCTGGATGCCGCCGGAGGCCAGGCGGAGCCGCTCGCCCGCTATCCCTCCGGCGAGGTTGCCCGGCTCGAGGCGGTAGAGCGCGGCGGCCGCGCGGGTCGACAGGAGGTCGCCGTCGGTCGCGCACAACCGGCTGAACGACCAGGATCCGCCGAGCGGCCGGACGTCGCGCCCCCGCGCCAGCTCCTCGCCCACCAGCCGCGCGGTCTCCGCCAGCCGCCGGGCCGGCGGGTCGGCCGGGTCGAGGTCGACGAACTGGAGCCGGCTGACCTGCTGCTCAACCGTTTCGTGGTAATTGCTCCACGGCCTGACGGCACCGCGCGCGATCTTGGCCATATTCCCGGTTCCCGGCACCGGTCATAGCACGATCGGCGCCGCCGACCCAGACCCGCCTTCGCCGGGCGGCCGAGCCAAGCGCCTTTTGTCTCGGGGCCGACCTCGCTATGAGAGCCGCCGATGCATATCCATCCCCTGATCACCGACACCGATTCCCTAGAGCAGCTCTGCGAACGACTCGCCCGCTCCGATTTCGTCGCGGTCGACACCGAGTTCATGCGCGAGAACACCTATTGGCCCGACGTCTGCCTGTTCCAGGTCGCCAATGGCGAGGAGGCCGCCGCGATCGACCCCAAGGCCGAGGGGATCGATCTCACCCCGCTGATGAACCTGTTCGTCAACAACGAGCATGTGCTCAAGGTCTTCCACGCCGGCGGCCAGGATATCGAGATCGTGTTCAACCTGACCGGCGGCACGCCCCATCCGTTGTTCGACACCCAGGTGGCGGCGATGGCGCTGGGGCTGGGCGAGCAGGTCGGCTACCAGAATCTGGTCGAGAGCCTGCTCGGGCGGACGCTCGACAAGGGCGCGCGCTTCACCGACTGGGCGCGCCGCCCGCTCGACAAGCGCCAGATCGACTATGCGATCGGCGACGTCACCCATCTCGCCGAATTGTTCCCCAAGATGCTCGAGCGGCTGAAGCGGACCGGCCGCGGCATCTGGCTGGACCAGGAGATGGAGCGGATCGCCGACCCGGCCAATTACATCAACGACCCCGCTTTGGCGTGGAAGCGGATCAAGATCCAGACCCGACGGCCCGACGCGCTCGGCCGGTTGAAGGCGCTCGCCGCCTGGCGCGAGCTGGAGGCGCGCTCGAAGAACCTGCCGCGCGGCCGGATCATGAAGGACGAGACGTTGGCCGACGTCGCCATGCACCCGCCGGCGGCGCAGGAAACGCTTGGCCAGGTCCGCGGTCTTTCGGCGGCGTGGCGCGGCAACGATATCGGCGCGCGGATGATGGAGGCGCTGGCCAATGCCGATCCGCTGCCGGCCTCCGAGCTGCCCGTGCGCGAGGAACGGGGGCCGGGCCTCGGCCGGGAAGGCGCGCTGGTCGCGGACCTGTTGAAGCTGCTGCTCAAGATCCGCGCGCGGGAGAGCAATGTCGCGCCGCGGCTGGTCGCGCGCTCGGAGGAGCTGGAGATGCTGGCGGCGGGGCGGCGCGAAGGGCTCGCCATTCTTGAAGGCTGGCGGTTCGAGGAGTTCGGGCGCGACGCGGTCGACCTGGTCGAAGGCCGCCTCGCCTTCGCGATTCGGGAGGGGAAGCTGGTCATGACCCGAACCGAATTGGAGGCCGAATCATGAAAGCCGCGATCGCAGCGCTGGCGCTGGCCGCCATGGCGTGCACGACCGTTGCGGACGATGCGCCGCCGCCGCCCGGCCCCTGCAGCGCCGAAGGCCTGGGCGATCTCGTCGGCCGGGCCGCGACCGCCGGGCTCGGCGCCGAAGCGCTGCGGCGGAGCGGCGCGCGGCGGCTGCGCTGGATCCGGCCCGGCGACATGGTGACGATGGACTACAGCGCCGAGCGGCTGAACGTCCATCTCGACGGATCGAACCGGGTCGAGCGCTTCAACTGCGGCTGAGCCCGGCCGCGAACCGCGCGTTCGACGCCACCGCCGCCCAGTCCTTCGCCGCCAGCGCGGCATCGGTCACGATCCAGCTCGCGCCGATCGCGAGCGTGTTGGGAAGCGCCAGGAATTCCGCCGCATTCTCCCGGGTGATACCGCCGGTGGCGCAGAAGGAGACCTGCGGGAACGGCCCGGCATAGGCCTTGAGAAGATCGATGCCGAGCGCCGCCGCCGGGAAGAATTTCAGGCAATCGAGGCCGTGCTCGAGCGCCGTCATGATCTCCGCCGCGGTCGCCGCGCCGGGCAGATAGGGGATGCCTCGCGCGGCGGCCTCGGCGAGCAGGAAGGGCGTGAGACCGGGCGACACGACGAAATGCGCGCCCGCCTCGAGCGCGGCCGCGATATCGCCGGCGCCGAGCGCCGTCCCCGCCCCCACGATCAGGTCCGGCACCTGCCGGGCGATCCGGCCGATCGCGTCGAGCGCGGCCGGCGTCCGCAGGGTGATCTCGACCGCGGCGAGGCCGCCCGCCAGCAGCGCCTCGGCCACCGGCACCGCGTCTTCGGCGTCGGCCAGGGTGACCACCGGCATCACCGGCGAAGCGCTCAAGATCGTCCGCATGTCCACGCTCTGGCCGCTCCCGCCCGCCGCTCGAATGCCCAACCTATGCTACCCGGCGACGATTGTCTCCGGCCGCAGCCCCATCTCGCCGGCAAGGGTCTTCAGGCGGCGCTCGACCGCTTCGCCGAGCAAAGCCGCCTCGTCCCGCCCGATTTCGAGCCGCAGCACGTCGCCGTCGCGCGCCAGCCGGCTCAGCCGCAGCCCCGCGGCGACGCCGCCGCTGAGCCGCTGGCCGAGGCGCATCGCGAACCCCCACATCGAGGCGCGCTTCAGCTGCTCGGGGCTGCACAAGGCGGCGATCGCCGGATAAGGCAGCTCGCGGCCGCCGCCGAAATTGCAGAACAGGGCGAGAGCCAGCATCACCCGCCCCGGCGCGTCGATCGCCACCCAATTGCCGTGCAGCGCCATGTCGATGCCGCGCTCGGCGCGGAAATCGGGGTGCGCGGCCCAGGCGATGTCGGCGAGCAGGCAGGCGGCCAGCCGCAACCGCGCCGCATCGGGTCCGTCGTCGAACACCGGCGCGATCCAGGCGTCGAGCAGGTCGCCGTGCTGGGCGAAGCGGCCGAGCCCCGCCCCCGCCTCGCGCGCCGCCTCGATCAGCGGATCGAGCGCGCGCGCCGCGGGGGAAGCTCGTCGAACAGCAGGCCTTCGCGGATGCCGAAGCTCGAGACGATGAGGCTGCCGGGGTCGAGCGCCTCGACCAGCGCGCCGAGCAGCAGGTTGGCGTTGGGCAAGGTCGGCAGGCGCGACATCGACACCGAGGGGATGTCGCGGACGCTGGCGCGGTCGATCCTGGCGAGCTCGGCCTCGAGCTGGCGCGGGCGATCGACCGGCATGACATGCTGATGGGTGATCGGCAGCGGGTGGCCGGTCAGCGCCATCTCCAGCCGTGCGAGCGTCCGCCAGCTGCCGCCGACCATGTAGAAGGGCCGGCGCGCCGCCGCCGCCTCGAAGCCGGCGCCGGCGACCGCCTTGGCGACCTTCCTGGCGAACGACGCCTCGCCTTTCGCGGCGAGCGCGTCGAGGCGCAGGACGCCGAGCGGCAGCGATGCCCTGCGCCCGACCCGGCCGTTCGACACGTCGACCAGCTCGAGGCTGCCGCCGCCGAGGTCGCCGACGATGCCGTCGGCGTCGGGGATCGAGGAAAGCACCCCCTGCCCGGCCCGCTTGCCTTCCTCCTCGCCGGACAGGGTGCGCGGCTCGAAGCCCAGGCGCCGGACCCGGTCGAGGAAGGCGGCGCCGTTCGAGGCCTCGCGCACCGCGGCGGTGGCCACGACCTGGGTCCTGACCACGCCCATCTGCGTGATGAGCAGGCGAAAGCGGTCGAGCGCTGCCAGCGCGCGCACCTCCGCCGCCTCGTCGATCGCGCCGACCTCGCGGCCCAGCCCGGCCAGCACCTTTTCGTTGAAGATCACCGAAGGAATGCGGGTCGCGCCCGAATAAACGACCAGGCGGACCGAGTTGGACCCGATGTCGATGATCGCGACCGGCTTTTCCGCGAACATCTAGGATCCGTGCCTCAATGCTGGCCGCGCGGCAGGTGCAGCGTCCGGGGGATCGCGCCGCTGGCGTGCAGCGCCGCGCCGCGTCCCGACAGCGATGGATTGGTCATGAAATAATGGTGGAGGTTGAACGGCTTCTCGCCGGGGCCCGGGGCGATGCGGGTATAGCTGCCGTCGGGATTGAGGCGCCAGCTCTGCTCGTTGTCGATGATGTTGGCGACCATCACCTGGTCGAGGATCTGGGCGTGGACGGTGTCGTTGTCGATCGGCAGCGCATATTCGACGCGGCGGTCGAAGTTGCGCGGCATCCAGTCGGCCGAGCTGATGTAGAGCCTGGCGTCGCGATTGGGCATCGCGGCGCCGTTGCCGAAGCACCAGATGCGGCTATGCTCGAGGAAGCGGCCGACGATCGACTTGACCCGGATCCTCTCCGAAAGCCCCGGCACGCCGGGCCTGAGGCAGCAGATGCCGCGGATGACGAGGTCGATCTCCACGCCCGCCTGGCTCGCTTCATAGAGCTTGTCGATGATCGCGACGTCGACCAGCGCGTTCATCTTCGCCCAGATGCCGCCCTCCTTGCCTTGCCCGACATTCTCGATCTCGCGGTCGATCAGGCCGCACAATTGGTTGCGCAAATTGTGCGGCGACATGGTCACCAGCTCGAGCCCGCGCGGCTCGATATAGCCGGTGATGTAGTTGAAGATATGGGCGACGTCGCGGCTCACCCGCGGATCGGCGGTGAAGAAGCTGAGATCGGTGTAGATGCGGGCGGTGACCGGGTGGTAATTGCCGGTGCCGAGGTGGCAATAGGTGCGGTAGCTGCCCTCCTCGCGCCGCACCACCATCGACATCTTGGCGTGGGTCTTCCACTCGATGAAGCCGTAGACGACCTGGACGCCGGCCCGCTCCAGCGCGCTCGCCCACATCAAATTCTGCTCTTCCTCGAAGCGCGCCTTCAGCTCGACCACGGCGGTGACCGACTTGCCCGCTTCCGCCGCCGCGATCAGCGCGTTGATCACCGCCGACTGCTTGCCGGCGCGGTAGAGGGTCTGCTTGATAGCGACCACGTCCGGGTCCTGGGCGGCCTGGCGCAGGAACGCGAGGACGACGTCGAAGCTCTCATAAGGGTGGTGGACGACGATGTCCTTGGCGCGGATGGCGGCGAAGCAGTCGCCGCCATATTCGCGGATCCGCTCCGGGAAGCGCGGCGTGTAAGGCGGGAATTTGAGGTCCGGCCGGTCCTCCTCGACGAGCAGCTCGAGGTCGGCGATGCCGAGGAAGCCGGTCGATTCGTAGACCAGGGCCTCGCGGGCATCGAGGCCTTCGCGGACCAGGGCGACGAGATCGTCGGGCATGTCGGCCTCGAGCTTCAGCCGGACGACGCGGCCGCGGCGGCGGCGCTTGAGGGCGGTGCGGTAGAAGCGGACGAGATCCTCCGCTTCCTCCTCGATCTCGATGTCGCTGTCGCGGATGATGCGGAAGGCGCCGCCGCCGAGCAGCTCGTAGCCGGGGAAGAGGGTCGCGATCTGGCGGCGGATCACGGTTTCGATGGCGACGTAGCGCGCCGCCTCGCCGGGCAGGCGGATGAAGCGCGGCAGCGTCGCCGGCACCATCAGCAGCTCGCGGATCGGCTCGCCGTCCGCGATCCGCTTCAAATCGAAGATCAGCGAGAAGCCCTTGTTGGGGATGAACGGGAAAGGATGGGCGGGATCGATCGCCTGCGGCGTCAGCACCGGGAAGATGTGACCCTGGAAATGCCGGTCCAGCCAGTCGGCCTCCTCGCCGCCGACCTCGTCATTGCCGAGCACCGCGAGGCCCGCCCCGCGCAGCGCCTCGCGAAGGTCGGTCCAGACCTGCTGCTGGCTGGCGGTGAGCGCGTCCGCCTCGCGGCCGATCGCCGCGAGCTGCTGGGTCGGGTTGAGGCCGTCGTCCGACGGCTCCTCGATCCCGGCCAGCTGCTGACCCTTGAGGCCGGCGACGCGGACCATGAAGAATTCGTCGAGATTGCTGCCCGAGATCGACAGGAAGCGCAGCCGCTCGAGCAGCGGATGGGCGGGGTTGCGCGCTTCCTCGAGCACGCGGCGGTTGAACGCGAGCCAGGAAAGCTCGCGGTTGAAATAGGGCGACGGGCGCGGCTCGGCGAGGCCGGGCAGGTCGGAATCGTTGGCGGCCCTGGCGATCGTCCGTTCCATAAGCTCAGGCGCCACCTCTCGCACGGCCGATCATCCCCGCCTCGTCCAGCGCCCTTTTGGCGAGCGGGACGGTCATCCGGCGGTGATGCGAAAGCATCACCCGGTCGAGGATGTCGACGATCATCAGAACGGCCACATAGCTGCGTTCGATCCGCGGGACCAGATAATCGGCGAGCTCGGGCGGCGCGGCGATGCCGCGGTCGCCGAGCAGCTTGAGGATCAGCTGGCCGACCAGCACGTCGTCGGGCGGACCGATCTCGACATGCGGCGTGGCGGCGAGCCGCGAGCGGAGGTCGGGCAGCGCCACCGCCCATTGCGGCGGCGGGAGGTCGGCGACGATCAGCAGCGGCTTGCGCCGCGCCTGGGCGTCGTTCCAGGCGTGGAACAACGCCTCCTCGTCATGGCTTTCGGCATTGTCGAACAGGCGCCCGCCGGTCTTGCGCACGAAGATGCGGCCCAGGAGGCTGCGCCCCGACTTGCGCGGGCCGGTGATCAGGGTCGCCATGACCGGCCACAGCGACCAGCGCGCCAGGTGGTCGAAGGCGGCCCGATTCGCCTCGGCGAGGAGGAAATCCTCCTCCTTGTCCGCCACCGGCCACGCGAACGGCAGGGCGATCTGATTCACAGGGGCCCGCTTTTCCGTCAGCGCGAGATCCTCAACGTGTTGCCGTTCACCAGCTGGACCTGCCAGCCCTGCGCCTGCAGCGCCGCCTGGAGCGCGGCCGCATCGCCGACGAAGCTCACCCGCATCACCGAGGTGCCGCCGAGCGCGAGGCTGGTGGTGATGGCGGAGGTGACGCCGTCGACCCGGCTGACCGCTACCTCGGCCTGCTGGACCGATCCGGCATCGGGGGTCGCGACCTGGACGTCGAAGCTCGCCGCCGCGCCGACCGGGACCGGCTCGAAGTCCAGCGCGAGCGGGTCCTCCACCACCTCCTCGGGCAGCGGCGGCAGCGGCGGCGCGACGATCACCAGGGTGGGATCGGGGCGCAGAAGGCCGCGATCGAGCGCCTGGGCGTAGAGGATGTCCAGCCGGCGCACGCCCTCGTCGAGCATGCGCGGGACCTGGGCGCTGTTGCGGGCGCGCAGCTGGAAGCGGCCGATCATCCGGTTGTCCGGCCCGTAGCGCGCGGTGAAGATGCCGACCGCCGGGCCGCCGGGATAGAGCCGGCGCAGCTCGACTTCGGGGACGACGATGTCGGCCGCGCCATATTGGTCGAGCAGCATCCGCCACCAGCCGCGGCCGCGGCGCTTGGTCTGGCCGAGGTTGAGCAGCAGCGGGTCGATGCCGGTGCCGGCGGGCCGGACATAGTCGATCGGGCTGTTGGCGGTGCGGAACTGGGCCCAGGCGCGCTGCCATTCGTTGCGATATTCGAAGCTGTAGGCGGTCGAGCCGGTCCGCATCACCGGGATGACCAGCATCGGCGCGGAGCGGCGGGCGAGGCCCTGCACGCCCAGCATCTGGCCGGTGCGGGCGCGGTCGAACAGGACGCCGAGGCGTGCGATGTAGCGGGTCGGGCCGATCTGCTCCTGCTCGATGATGATCCCCGAGACGATGGAGTTAAGCACCGACTCCGGCAGCGAAGGCGCCTGCGCGACCGGCCGGTCGTGGGTCCGCGCCCAAAGCATCTTCCAGCCCTGCGACTGGGCCCGGCGCCAGCCTTCGAGCCGCGCCTTTTCGGCGCTGTCGGCGCGGACATCGACCTCGACGCCGAGAATCTCGAAATTGCTGGTGCTGTCGACCGGCGGGATGCCACGGTCGGCGCCTTCGAGCTGGGCATAGAGAATGCCCGCCCCGGCGAGGAGCAAGGCGGCGGCGAGGGGAATCGCGAGGGCGGGCAGGCGGAGACGCGTCACGCGCGTCTTTTGGCGAGTTGGCCGTGGAAATCCAAGCGCGTTGTGGCTAGGCCGCGCGGATGAGTGCTCACTGACCCTCGCTCATCCTGAGTAGCCGGTGAGCCTGTCGAACCGGCGTATCGAAGGACGCACTTTGCCGGTCCTTCGATACGGGCCTTCGCCAGGCTCAGTCCCTACTCAGGATGAGCGGAGGTCGAGGGAAAGGCGGATCGGGTTGAGCGAGGAGGAATCCTATACCTATTCCAAGGCAGGGGTCGACATCGCCGCCGGCAACGCGCTGGTCAAGGCGATCGGCCCGCTCGCCAAAGCGACCGCGCGGCCGGGCGCCGACGCGTCGCTGGGCGGGTTCGGGGGCTTCTTCGACCTCAAGGCCGCCGGTTATCGCGATCCGCTGCTGGTCGCCGCCAATGACGGCGTCGGCACCAAGCTGAAGCTCGCCATCGACAGCGGCCGCCACGACGGCGTCGGCATCGACCTCGTCGCGATGTGCGCCAACGACCTTGTCGTCCAGGGCGCCGAGCCGCTCTTCTTCCTCGACTATTTCGCCTGCGCCCGGCTGGAGACCGGCATCGCCGAGCGGGTGATCGCCGGCATCGCCCGGGGCTGCCGGATCGCCGGCTGCGCCCTGATCGGCGGCGAGACGGCCGAGATGCCCGGCATGTACGCCGAGGGCGACTACGACCTTGCCGGCTTTTGCGTCGGCGCGGTCGAGCGCGGCGAGGCGCTGACCGGCGCCGGGGTCGAAGCCGGCGATGCGATCCTCGGCCTCGCCGCCTCCGGCGCGCATTCCAACGGCTTCTCGCTGGTGCGCAGGCTCGCCGCCGACAAGGGCTGGAAGCTCGACCGGCCGGCCCTGTTCGACCAGGACAGGCTGCTGATCGAGGCGCTGCTCGAGCCGACGCGAATCTATGTGCAGTCGCTGCTCCCGGTCATCCGGGCCGGCAGGATCGCCGCCCTCGCCCATATCACCGGCGGCGGACTGCTCGAAAATGTCCCGCGGGTCCTTCCGGCGGGCCTCCATGCCGTGATTGACGCCGGCGCCTGGCCGCAGCCGCGGCTGATGGCGTTCCTCCAGGCACAGGGCAATATCGAGCCCGAGGAATTCGCCCGCACCTTCAATTGCGGCATCGGCATGGCCGCGATCGTCGCCGAAGAGAATGTGAGGAACGTGTCCGAGGCGCTTGAAAGCGCGGGAGAAAGCGTCTTCAGGATCGGGCGTGTGGAGGCCGGGCCGCGCGGCTGCACGGTGGCCGGGCCGGCCGGCACCTGGAGCGCCCGCGGCGCCTGGCGGGCGACCCATCATGGCTGACAAGGTCCGCGTCGCGGTGCTGATTTCGGGGCGCGGCTCGAACATGCTCGCTTTGTCGGAATATAAAAGGCGCGACCCCGACCGCAATTACGAGATCGTGCTGGTCGCCTCGAACGTGCCCTCGGCCCGCGGCCTGGTCCTCGCCCGGCGGCTCGGCATCAAGTCCTGGACGAAGAGCCATGAAGGGATGACGCGCGCGGCATTCGAGGCGGAGCTCGACGCGGTGCTCGGCGCGCACGACGTCGCGCTGATCGCGCTGGCCGGCTATATGCGCCTCCTCTCCGATGCGTTCGTGGCGAAGTGGGAGGGGCGGATCGTCAACGTCCATCCGAGCCTGCTGCCGCTGCACAAGGGGCTCGACACCCACAAGCGGGCGCTGATGGCCGGCGACGAGCATGCCGGCTGCTCGATCCACCTGGTCACCGCCGACCTCGATTCCGGCCCGGTCATCGCCCAGGCGAAGGTCCGCATCCTGCCGCGCGACGACGCCGACAGCCTCGCCGCGCGGGTGCTCGAGGAGGAGCACCGGCTCTACCCGATCGCGCTCGACGAATATTGCCGCGCCCTCAGGCAGACGGAGCAGGACGATGACGATGAAGGATGAGAAATCGCCGGGCGAAGCCGCCGAGGCCGCGGCGACCAGGAGACGCTGGATCAACCTCGCCGAGATTCTCGCGGTCGGGGGCCTGCTCATTTCCGGCCTCGCACTGTGGAACGCCTATCAGGAGCGGACCGGCGAGCAGGCCGAGAAAGAGGCGGCCCGGCGGGAGGCGTCGGCCGAGGCGCAGACCCTGCTGCTGCGCGCCGTCGCGGACCGCGAGGGGGAGCGGCTGAGCCTGGCCCCGGCCGATCCGGCGCAGGTGATCCAGAGCCAGACCGTCACCTTCCCGTCGCCGCTCGGCGTGGCGCCGGTGGAGACGGTGATCGAGCCGCGCATCGAGGCCCGGTGGTTCGAGCGCGCTTTGCTGCGCGCACGGGAGGCGGCGGGCGAAGCGGGTGAAGGGCGTGGCGACGCACGCGTGCCGGTCGCGATCGCCACGTCGTTCGTGCGCGGCAGCGGCACCTATCGCGACACCGCGATCTATGACGTCGGCTACCGCGTCGAAGGCGGGGGCCTGTTCAGCGGGCGCGACATCCGGCTGCGCGGACTGTCGCGGGCCGAGACGGCGCCCGCGCGCGGGGCGCAGGCGCGGCTCGACGCGATCTGGCGATCTCGGCGGCCCGCGCCGCCGGCCGATTAGCGCGTCAGCCGACGAGATCGGCGGGTCAGCAGGTCGCCACGTCCCCCGGACGTGGCTGCAGCTCGCGGGGCGAGCCGCGCCTGCTTACCCGACGATCTCTTCGGGCTTGAAGAAGAAGTCGATCTCGATTTGCGCGTTTTCGGGGCTGTCGGAGCCGTGGACGCTGTTCGCCTCGATCGATTCGGCGTGGAGCTTGCGGATCGTGCCTTCGTCGGCGTCGGCGGGGTTGGTCGCGCCCATCACCTCGCGGTTCCTCGCCACCGCATTCTCGCCTTCCAGCACCTGCACCACCACCGGGCCCGACGTCATGAAGGCGACGAGGTCGCCGAAGAACGGCCGCGCGCGGTGGACGTCGTAAAAGCCCTCGGCCTGCTCGCGGGTCATCCGGATGCGCCGCGAGGCGACGACGCGCAGGCCCGCATCCTCCAGCATCTTGGTGATCGCGCCGGTGAGGTTGCGCCGGGTGGCGTCGGGCTTGATGATCGAAAAGGTGCGCTCGGCCATGGCCTGCTGAAGCTCCGTGTCTGAAGGGATTGGTGCGCGCGACCCCTAGACGCGGCCGCGGCCGGGAGCAAGGCGAAGGATGGGACAGTTACCTAACTGTCCCCCGCTGGCCCCTAGCCTTCGTGATTGTCGGCGACGTAGCGGTCGAGCAAGGCGACGCCGAAGCCGGTGGCGCCCTTGTCGTAGAGGTGGCTCGCCTTGTCCGACCAGACCATCCCGGCAATGTCGAGATGGGCCCATTTGACCCCCTCCTCGACGAACCGGCCGAGGAAGCAGGCGGCGGTGATCGACCCGCCCTCGCGCGACGCGCTGTTCTTCATGTCGGCGATCGCCGAATCCATGATCTTGTCATAGGCCTCGCCCATCGGCAGCCGCCACAGCCTGTCGCCGCTCGCCTTGCCGGCGGCGGCGAGCCGCTCGGCGAGGCCGTCGTCGTTCGAGAACATGCCGCCATATTCATGGCCGAGGCTGATCACCATCGCCCCGGTCAGGGTGGCGAGGTCGACCATCACCTCGGGCTTGTACTGGCGCTGCGCCCAGGTCATCGCGTCGGCGAGGACCAGCCGCCCTTCCGCGTCGGTGTTGATGACCTCGATGGTCTGGCCCGACATCGAGGTGACGACGTCGCCGGGGCGCTGGGCATTGCCGTCGGGCATGTTCTCGGCGAGCGCGCAGACGCCGACGACATTGGCCTTGGCCTTGCGGACGGCGAGCGCCTTGATCAGGCCGGCGACGGCGCCGGCGCCGCCCATGTCCCATTTCATCGCTTCCATGCCGAGCGCCGGCTTGATCGAGATGCCGCCGGTGTCGAAGGTGATGCCCTTGCCGACGAACACGACCGGCTTGTTGCCGGCGGCGCCGCCGTTCCAGCGCATGACGAGCAGCCGCGGCGGCCGGACCGAGCCCTGGCCGACGCCGAGCAGGGCGCCCATGCCGAGCTTCGCCATCTCCTTCTCGTCGAGCTCGTCGAACTCGACGCCGAGCCCGCCCAGCGCCTCGCGGCAGCGGGCGATGAAGGTCTCGGGATAGACGATGTTGGCCGGCTCGGTGACCAGGGTCCGGGTGAGGGCGAGGCCGTCGAGCACCGCCGCCTCGTGCGCCCATTCGGCCTCGGCGCCGTCGGGCGCGCCGACGATGACCAGCTCGGCCAGCGTCGGCTTCTGCTTGCGGCCGAGCTTGGTGCGGTAGAGGTCGTAGCGCCAGCTGCGCGCCGCCGCGCCGAAGCCGATCCGCGCGGCGTCGCGGGCGCCGAGCCTCAGGCCCTCGAGGTCGATCACCAGCCGGGTTTCGCCCGAGGTGAGCAGGCGGGCGGCGAGCGCGCCGCCGACCCGCTCGTAGAGCGCGTCGTCCGCCTGCGCCCCGCCGAGGCCGACCAGCAGCAGCCGCCGCACCCCATCGCCCTCGTCGACGAAGGCTTCGGCGATCGCCGCGGTCTCGCGCTCGAAGCGCTGGGCGTCGGCGGCGCGCGCGGCCAGCGTCCGCGCCGCCTCGTCGAGGCTGCCGAGCCGGTCGTGCAGCATGTCCTCGCCCCGCACCGGTATGGCGAGGGCATAGGCCCCTTCGGGACGCGAGGCGGCGAAGCTGACAGTAATCACGTGGGGATCTCCCGAGACCGAAGCAGCGCCATTGCAGGGAGCGGCCTCAGGTGCAATAGGCTCAGCCTGTCGCGTCGGCCAGAGCGGGATTTGTGAAGAAGTTTCGATTGATCTGCGGGACCGCGCTGCCGCTGCTGCTGTGCACCCCGTACGCGGCCCCGGCGCAGGAAACCGCCGGCGGCGGACGAAGCGCCGGCCGAGATCGCGTTCAGCGCCGACCAGCTCGTCTACGAAGAGGGCGCCGACACGGTCACCGCCAGCGGCGAGGTGCGGATGAACCGCGAAGGCTATAATCTGCGCGCCGACAGCGTCAGCTGGAACCGCGTCACCGGCGAGGTGCGCGCGACCGGCGACGTCCGCGTCGTCAGCCCCGGCGGCGACGTCGCCTATGGCGATACCGTCGTGCTGGAGGATACGCTGCGCGACGGCGTCGTCCAGAACCTGCTGCTGGTGCTGGCCGACGGCGGCCGGCTGGCGGCGGTCGAGGCGACCCGGCGCGACGGCTACACCACCCTCTACCGCGCCGCTTATACCGCCTGCGCGGTGACGACGCCCGACGGCTGCCCCAAGGACCCGACCTGGCAGATCAACGCGGTGCGGGTCGTCCACGATCCGGTCCGCCACCGCATCTCCTACGAGGGCGCGACGCTGAACCTGTTCGGCGTGCCGATCCTCGGCCTTCCCGGCCTGTCGCATCCCGACGGCAGCCAGGGCGGCGGCAGCGGCGTGCTGGTTCCCGAGATCAGCATCAGCGGCCCCAACGGCGTCGAGATCGGCGTGCCTTATTATCTCCGGCTCGGCCCCAATCGCGACGCGACCATCACCCCGCACGTCTATACCGAGGTGCTGCCGATGCTCGAGGCCGAATATCGGCAGCTGACCTCGCTCGGCGCGTTCCAGCTGCGCGGCTATGTGACCCACGGCTCGCGGCTGCCGATCAACCCGCCTTTGCCGGTCGCCGCGCAGGACAGGGGGCTTCGCGCCTATCTCGAAGGCAATGGCCGCTTCAAGCTCAGCCCGGCCTGGAGCGTCACCGCCTTCGGCCGCTACGTCACCGACCGCACCTTCATGCGCCGCTACGACATCTCCCGCGACGACCGGCTGCGCTCGTTCGTCGACGCCGAGCGGATCACCGCCGACAGCTACGTCTCGATCGCCGGCTGGGCCTTCCAGGGGCTGCGCATCACCGACGTCGACGGCCAGCAGCCGATCGCGCTGCCGGCGATCGACGCGCGCTGGCGCCTGCCCGATCCGATGCTCGGCGGCCGGATCGAGCTCAGGGCCAACAGCCTGGCGATCCTGCGACCCGAGGGCCAGGACAGCCAGCGCGCCTTCGCCAGCGCCTTGTGGGAGCGGCGCGGCATCACCGCGCTGGGGCAGGAGCTGGTGCTGACCGCCTTCGCCCGCGGCGACCTCTATCACGCCAACGACACGCTGCTCACCCAGACGGTCAGCTATCGCGGCGAGGAGGGCTGGAACGGGCGCTTCATCGGCGCGGTCGCGGCCGACCTCCGCTGGCCGTTCATCGGCGCCTTCATGGGCGGCACCCAGCGCTTCACGCCGCGCGCTCCAGTTCGTCGCCTCGCCGCCGACCGAGAATATGGACATTCCCAACGAGGACGCCCGCGCCGTCGACCTCGAGGATTCCAACCTGTTCGCGCTCAACCGCTTCCCCGGCTACGACCGCTGGGAGGACGGCGTCCGGGTCACCTATGGCGCCGACTGGGCGATCGACCTGCCCGGCGTCTCGGTCCGCACCAATATCGGCCAGAGCTACCGCCTCAACCGCCGGGCCGACGATCCTGCCGCCGGGCACCGGCCTTTCCGGGCGCTTCTCCGACATCGTCGGCCGGACCACGCTGAGGGTCGGGCGCCTGGTCAACCTCATCCACCGCTTCCGCCTCGACAAGGACAATGCCGCGCTGCGGCGCAACGAGATCGACGCCGTGGTCGGCGGCCGCCGGACCTATGCGACGATCGGCTATCTGCGCCTCGACCGCGACATCGATCCGGCGATCGAGGATTTGCGCGACCGCGAGGAGATCCGGTTCGGCGGCCGGGTCGAGCTTCGCCCGCTACTGGTCGGTGTTCGGCTCGACCGTGATCGACCTCACCAGCCGGCAGGAGGACCCGCTGTCCCTCGCCGACGGCTTCGACCCGATCCGCCACCGGCTCGGCATCCTCTACGACGACGATTGCATCGAGCTTGGCCTGACGTGGCGGCGCGACTATGAGACCAGCGGCGACGCGCGGCGGGGCAACACCTTCCTCATCCGGGTGGCGTTGAGGAATTTGGGGCGCTAAGCTGCGGTTCAGCAAAGTCGGTGCAGGACAGGCGCCTGCTTTCACTGGAGGAATGATGAAGCTCGGTTGGTTACCAAGGGCGGCGATCGTGCTGATCGCTCCGATGCTGTCGATGGTGGCGGCGGCGCAGAGCGGCGGGGGAAATACCGGCAGGCTCGACATTCCGACGACCGTGCAGTTCGTCGGCAAGCAGGATCCCGGCATCCGCAAGGCGACCGCGATCGTCAACGGCGAGATCATCACCGGCAGCGACATCGACCACCGGATGGCGCTGATCATCGCGTCCAACCAGATCCAGCTCCCGCCCGAGGAGGTCGAGCGCTTCCGCGCCCAGGTGCTGCGCAACCTGATCGACGAGACGCTCCAGATCCAGGCCGCGACCCAGCAGGAGATCACCGTCGAGCAGCGCGACGTCGACAGCTATTACCAGCGCTTCGCCCAGAGCTTCCGCCACACGCCCGAGACCTTCTCCACCTACCTGCGCGCGATCGGCTCGTCCGAGCGGTCGATGAAGCGCCAGATCCGCGGCGAGCTCGCCTGGCAGCGGCTCCAGCGCCGCCAGATCGAGCCGTTCGTCACCGTCGGCGACGAGGAGGTGCAGGCGGTGATCGCCCGGCTCAACGCGTCGCGCGGGACGTCGGAATATCGGGTCGCCGAGATTTTCATCTCGTCGACGCCGGAAACCGCGGCCGAGGTGCGGGCCAACGCCGCGCGAATCGTCCAGCAGCTCCGCGCCGGCGCCTCCTTCGCCGCTTATGCCCGCCAGTTCTCCGAGGCCTCGACCGCCGCGCTCGGCGGCGAGCTCGGCTGGGTCCGCGCCGAGCAGCTGCCCGAGGAGCTGGCGGCGCTGGTCCGCCAGATGCCGGTCGGCGCGTTCAGCGACCCGATCCCCGTTCCCGGCGGCTTCTCGATCGTCGCCGTCGCCGACACCCGCCAGATCCTGGTCGCCGATCCGCGCGACGCGGTGCTCAGCCTGATGCAGATGACCGATCACGCTGCCCGCCGGCACCACCGAGGCCCAGGCGGCCGCGCGCGGCGAGCAGCTCGGCCAGGCCACCCAGGCGATGGGCGGCTGCGGCCGGGCCCAGGAGACGGCCGCCAGCGCTCGGCGCCGAGCTCGTCTCCAACGATCAGGTGCGGGTGCGCGACCTGCCGCCGGCGCTGCAGCAGTTGCTGCTCAACCTCAGCGTCGGCCAGGCGACGCCGGCCTTCGGCTCGGCCGACCGGGTCAGCGTGCTGGTGCTGTGCGGCCGCGACGATCCCGAGGTCGCCACCGGCCCGACCTTCGACCAGGTCTATTACGCAGCTCAACGAGGAGCGGGTGAACCGCCGCGCGCAGCGTTACCTGCGCGATCTGCGGCGCGACGCGGTGGTCGATTATCGCTGACCGTCCGGAAAGCCCGCTGGCCGTCGCGCTGGGCGACCCGGCGGGCATCGGCGCTGAGGTGATCGCGAAAAGCTGGGCGCGGCGGCGGAGCGACGGTGTCCCGCTTTTCTTCGCGGTCGGCAATATCGCGGCAATCGAGGCGGTCTGGGACGGGCCGGTCGCGGCGATCGGCGACCCGGGCGAGGCCGCCGCCCTGTTCGACACCGCCCTTCCCGTCATCAAGGTGTCCGGCAGCGGCGCCGTCACCCCCGGCCAGCCGACCCTCGACGGCGCCCGCAACGCCCTCGACGCGCTCGAGCTGGCGGTCGGGCTCGCCCGGTCGGGAACCGCCGCCGGCCTCGTCACCGGCCCGGTCTCGAAGGCGCAGCTCTACGCGATCGGCTTCGTCCATCCCGGCCAGACCGAGTTCGTCGCCGAGCGCTGCGGCGTCGCCCAGCGACCTCGTCGCGATGATGCTCGCCGGGCCGACGCTGCGGGTGGTCCCGGCCACCACCCACGTGCCGCTGCGCGAGGTCGCCGACCTGCTCACCGTCGAGCGGATCGTCACCAAGGGACGCGCCGCGATCCGCGGGCTGCAGCGCCAGTTCGGCATCGCCCAGCCGCGCCTCGCCGTCGCCGGCCTCAACCCCCATGCCGGCGAGGAGGGCGCGCTCGGCCGCGAGGAGATCGATATCGTCATGCCGGCGATCGAGCGGCTGCGCGAGGAAGGCTATAGGGTGAGCGGGCCGCACCCGCCCGACATCATGTTCCACGAGCGCCGCCGCGCGGACCTACGACGCCGCGCTCTGCATGTATCACGACCAGGCCCTGATCCCGCTGAAGACGCTCCATTTCGACGAGGGCATCAACGTCACCCTCGGCCTGCCGATCGTCCGCACCTCGCCCGACCACGGCACCGCCTTCGACATCGCCGGCAGGGACAGGGCCGATCCGCGGCGCGATGATCGCGGCCATCCGCACCGCCGGGGAATGCGCGCGCCGGCTCGCCGCGGCGTGACCGCGCCGCCGCTGCCGCCGCTGCGCGAGGTGATCGCGCGCCACGGGCTCAGCGCGTCCAAGTCGCTCGGCCAGAACTTCCTCCTCGACGAGCAGCTGCTCGACCGGATCGCGCGCATTCCCGGCCCGCTGGCGGGCGAGCGGGTCTACGAGGTCGGCCCCGGCCCCGGCGGCCTCACCCGCGCGCTCGCTGCGCGCCGGCGCCGAGGTCGTCGCCGTCGAGCGCGACCGCCGGTGCCTGGCGCCGCTGGCCGAGCTGGCCGACGCCTTTCCGGGCCGGCTCGCGATCGATCGAGGGCGACGCGCTGGCGCTCGACGAGGCCGCGGCGGTCGGGCCCGCGCATGTCGTCGCCAACCTGCCCTACAATGTCGGCACCGCCCTGCTGGTGCGCTGGCTCGGCGGCGAGGCGTGGCCGCCCTGGTGGAAGTCGCTGACCCTGATGTTCCAGCAGGAGGTCGCCGAGCGGATCGTGGCGCGGCCGGGCAGCGGCGCCTATGGCCGGCTGGCGGTGCTCGCCCAGTGGCGCTCGGCGGCGAAGCTGGCGATGAAGGTCCACCGCTCCGCCTTCGTGCCGCCGCCCAAGGTGATGTCGGCGGTGGTCCATATCGTGCCCGGGGCGCAGCCGGCGGGGGTCGCGGCGGCGACGCTGGAGCGGCTGACCGCGGCCGCGTTCGGCCAGCGCCGCAAGATGCTGCGCCGCTCGCTCGCCGCGCTGCCGGGCGCGCTCGAGGCGCTGGAGGCGCTCGGCATCGATCCCGAGCGGCGCGCGGAAACGCTGGCGGTCGAGGATTTCGTCGCGATCGCGCGGCTGCTGTAAATGGGGACACGTACTTTTTCGCGAAAAAGTACGTGTCGCCCTCCTAATTGGGGCGCGGCGCCGGCGGCACGGTGGGGGCGCCCTGCTCGGGCCGCTGGGCGGCGAGCACTTCGGCGGGCGGGCCGCGCTGGATCACCGCGGCGAGCTGCTGGGCCTGCGGGCAGGGCTGGCCGCACAGCGTCCGCACCCGCTCGAGGTTGCGGCGGGCGCGCTCGACGGCGCCGCGCTGGACATAGGCCTCGCCCTGGCCGGCGAGCGCGTTCGACGTCGTTGGGCTCCATCCTCAGCGCGTCGGCATAGAAGCGGACCGCCTTGCCGGGCAGCCGCTGCGCCTGGGCGACGCGGCCCAGAGCGATATAGGCGACGCGGTTGCGCGGATCGACGGCGAGCGCGGTTTCGAGCAGGTCGATCGCTTCGTTGTGGCGGCCGGCGGCGCTGTGCGGCCTGCGCCTGCTGGACGAGGGCGGTCGAGCGCGGGTCGATCTGGTCGTCGGGCCGCTGGCCCTGGCCGGCGCTCGCCATGGTCGCCGCGGCGATGGCGAGCGAAAGGGCAATCGGCGTAAGGCGCATCAGATACTCCATATTTCCATGTCGCCCGCACGCTTAGCATGGGCTTTGCCAGCGCGCGACGAAAAAGCCGTCGGTCCCGTCCCGCGCCGGGCTGAGCAGCAGGCCCGGGCCGGCGGGCCGCCCGGCGGCGATAGGGAGCGCCTCCGGAACCAGGGATGAACGGCCTCCCAGCGCCTCGGCCTGGTCCCTGCCCTCCTCGGCGAGCAGCGAGCAGACCGCATAGACCAGCCTGCCGCCGGGGCGCAGCAGGCCGGCGCCGATGTCGAGCAGGCGTGCCTGCAGCGCGGTCAGCCGCGCCAGCCGCTCCGGCGTCATCCGCCAGCGCATCTCGGGATTGCGGCGCCAGGTGCCGGTGCCCGAGCAGGGCGCGTCGACGAGGACGAGATCGGCCTGCCCCGCCGCGTCGGCCAGCGCCGCCGCCTCGCGGCCGGGGTCGAGCAGCCGCGTTTCGACGATCGCCGCGCCGGCGCGGTGCGCGCGCGGCAGCAGGCGCGAGAGGCGGGCGCGGTCGGTGTCGCAGGCGAGGATATGGCCGCGGCCGGCCATCTCCGCCGCCAGCGCCAGGGTCTTGCCGCCGGCGCCGGCGCACAGGTCGACGACCCGCATGCCCGGCGCCGCGCCGCAGCCGAGGCAGACGAGCTGGCTGCCCTCGTCCTGGACCTCGATCAGCCCGGCCCGCCAGGCGTCGCTGTCTTCGACACGGGACCCTTCGGGCAGGCGGAGGCCGAGCGGCGACCAGCGGGTCGGCGCGGCGTCGGGGAACCCGGCCAGCGCCTCGTCCCGCGTTCCCTTGAGCCGGTTGACGCGAAGGTCGAGCGGGGCGCGCTCGAGCAGGGCCGGCAGCTCGTCCGGGGCGATCGACGGATCGAATCGGTCGAGCAGCCAGGCCGGGGCGATGCCGGCGGGGGCGGCCGGCTCGTCCGGGGCGATCGGCGCCGGCCCGTGAGGCGCGCCGTCGAACAGCGCGCGCAATTCGGCGACATCCTCGGCGAGGCCCAGCATGGCGGCCCGGCCCGAGGCCGGCGGCTCGCCGGCGCGGCGGACGGCGCGGAAGACGAGCTCGCGCACCGCCCGCCGGTCGTCGGAGCCGGCATAGCGGCGCGCCTTGAAGTAGCGCGCGATCAGGGTGTCGGCCGCCGCGCCGCCGCCATGGGCGGCGGCGATGATCTGGTCGAGCAGCTCGATCGCGGCCTGGACGCGGGCGGACGGCGTCACCGGCCGCCCCGCGCCGCCGGGCGCCTATTCGAACGGCGTTCCCTGATAGGCGACCATGGTGTTGCCGTTTTCGTCATAGGCGCGAAGATAGACCGGCTGGGTGCCGCCGCCGTCGGCGAGCGTCGCCTCGCCGGTGCAGCGCGCATCGGTGTCGGTGCGCGAGGTTTCCCGCACGTTGGCGATGCTCTGGATCTTGATCGGCTGCTGCTGCGAGATCTCCTTCGCCTTTTCGGCGATCTCGTTGCAGTCGAGGCTGGCGACGTTCACGCAGCCCGACAGCAAGGCGGCAAGGGCGACCAGCGCCGAACCGGGCTTCAGATAAGAAATGCGCATGGAGCTCCCCTGCTTTGCACCCGGCCAGAATGGCGGCCGGCCCGGCACGCTCTACCATCCACGCGCGGATGGCAAGAGCGCGCTGGGCGTGGGAGTCGATAGCGGCCTCAACGCGAAGGATAATTCGGCGCCTCGCGGGTGATGGTGACGTCGTGGACGTGGCTTTCGCGCAGGCCGGCATTGGTGATGCGCACGAAGCGCGCCTTCTTCTGCAGCTCGGCGATCGTCGCCGCGCCGGTATAGCCCATCGCCGCCTTCACCCCGCCGACCAGCTGATGGATGACGTCGCTGGCGTGGCCCTTATAGGCGACCTGTCCCTCGATCCCCTCGGGCACCAGCTTGAGTTGGTCCTTGATGTCCTGCTGGAAATAGCGGTCGGCCGAGCCGCGCGCCATCGCCCCGACCGAGCCCATGCCGCGATAGATCTTATAGGCGCGGCCCTGGTAGAGGAAGGTTTCGCCGGGCGCCTCCTCGGTGCCGGCGAGGAGCGAGCCGATCATCACCGCCGAGGCGCCGGCGGCGAGCGCCTTGGCGATGTCGCCGCTGGTCCTGAGGCCGCCGTCGGCGATGATCGGCGTGTCCGTCTTCGCCGCCTCGCCGGCCGAATCGAGGATCGCGGTGAGCTGGGGCACGCCTACCCCGGCGACCACCCGGGTGGTGCAGATCGAGCCCGGGCCGATCCCGACCTTCACCGCGTCCGCGCCGGCGCCGATCAGCTTCCGGGTCGCCTCCGCCGTGGCGACGTTGCCGGCGACGATCTGGACGGCGTTCGCTATGCTTGCGGATCCGCTCGACCGCGGCGGCCACGTCGACATTGTGGCCGTGGGCGGTGTCGATGACGATGAGGTCGCATTCCGCGTCGATCAGCGCCTGCGAGCGCTCGAAGCCGGCATCGCCGACCGTGGTCGCGGCGGCGACGCGCAGCCGTCCGGTCGAATCCTTGGTGGCGTCCGGATAGGCGACCGCCTTCTCGATGTCCTTGACGGTGATCAGGCCGATGCACCGCCGCTCCTCGTCGACGACGAGCAGCTTCTCGATCCGGCGCTGGTGGAGCCGGCGCCGCGCCTCTTCCTGGGTGACGCCGGGACCGACGGTGACGAGGTCGTCGCGGGTCATCAGCTCGGAAACCGGCTGGCTGCGGATTTTCGGCGAAGCGGACGTCGCGGTTGGTGAGGATGCCGACCAGGCGCCCGCCTTTCTCGGTCACCGGGATGCCGGAGATCCGGTGGCGCGCCATCAGCTCGAGCGCGTCGGCGAGGGTCTGGTCGGGCGACATGGTGATCGGATTGACGATCATGCCGCTTTCGTAGCGCTTCACCGCGCGGACCGCGGCGGCTTGCTCGTCGACCTCCATGTTGCGGTGGAGGACGCCGAGGCCGCCGAGCTGCGCCATGACGATCGCCATGTCGGCGCCGGTCACCGTGTCCATCGCCGAGGAGAGTACCGGGATGTTGAGCGCGATCTCCCTGGTCACCCGGCTGCCGGGGTCGGCCTGGCTCGGCAGCACGGAGGACTCGGCCGGCCGCAGCAGCACGTCGTCGAAGGTGAGGCCGAGCGGGATGTCGATATCGCTCATCGGGCGGGCCTCGGCGGCCGCCGGTAGACGTTGGGATCGGCCAGGCGGCGGCCGAGCGCGACCAGCAAATTGGCGTCCTCGGCGGCGCCGTCGAGCGGGATCGGGCCGCCGAGCTGGTCCGACGGATCGTGATAGGGTCCGCGCAGGAAGGCGTTGAGCAGCGCCATGTTCGAGAACGAGCCGCCGACCATGATGGCCGGAATGCTGGCCTGGGCGAACTTCCAGCCGTCCTGGCGCTGGACGAAGGCCGCCGCCTCGTCGTCGGTGTCGAGCCTGCGGCCCATCGCCGCGACGGCGGCGTCGATCGCCGCATCGAGCGCGGGAAGGCCGCGGCCGATCACCGCGACCGGCTCGCCCGCCGGGTGGATCGCCACCGTGTCCATGTTGATCGCGGCGACGATCGAATCGGCCGGCACGGTCGGATGGGCGACGAAATATTCGGCGCCGAGCAGGCCGACCTCCTCCGAGGTCGTGGCGAGGAACAGGACGTCGCGCGGCGGTCGCGGCTGGCGGCCGAGGCGCCCGGCGACCTCGATCAGCATGGCGATGCCGCTGGCATTGTCGACGGCGCCGTTGCAGATCCGGTCGGCCTCGCCTTCCGGCCGGCAGATGCCGAAATGGTCCCAATGGCCGAGATAGAGCAGGTTCTCGCCGGTGACGGCGCTGCCGCGCGCGCGGCCGACGACGTTGTTGCTGGTGTAGCGCTGAACCCCGGTGGTGACGTCGAGCGAGGCGCGAAGCGGCAGGGCGACGGCGCGGAAGGAGGAGCCCGGCTGGTCGTTGAGCAGCCGGGCGAAATCGCCGCCCGCCGCGGCGATCAGCCGCTGCGCCGCCGCGGCCGGCATGATGCCGGTGAGGCGCGGCACCGGGGTCGCGTCGAGCCGCGTCGTTCCCCGCCCCAGCGCCGCCACCACCTCGGGCCAGGACAGATCGTCGCCGACGACCGCGATCACCGCCGCCGCGCCGGCTTCGCTGACCATGCGCGAGCGCGCGGCCAGCGACGGAAAGCCGGGAACGCTGGGTCCTTGCAGCAGGATCAGCACCACCGCGCCGTTCAGATCGGCGCCGGCGAGCTGGTCGATGCCGCGCTCGGCAATGCGCACGCCATGGCCGGCGAAGACGACCGGCGCGTCGGCGACGGTCTCGGACGCCTCCCTGCCCATCAGCAGGATGTTGCCATCGGCGATGTCGACCGCGGTGCCGCGCGCGGTCCAGCGCACCTGGCTCCGCCCGGGGCGCCGCTCGACCAGGCGGACCGGCTGGAACCAGGTGCCGCCCTCGCCCGCCGGCTCGAGGCCGCGCGCCTGGAACTCGCGGGCGATATAGTCGATCGTCAGCCGCTCGCCCTCGGTGCCCGGGGCGCGGCCCTGGAATTGGTCGCTGGCGAGGCGCTCGATATGGCGCATCATGTCGGCCGGCGTGATCGGCGGGTCGGGCTGGGCCGGGGCATTGGTGGCGGAAAAAGCGAGGAGCAGCGGCACGGCGCTGCGAAGCAGGGTCTTGAACATGGCGCTGCTTAAGGAGCGCCGCCGGGGCTGGCAAGCGATTCGGCCGTCTCAGCGGCGCGCCTTGGCGACCAGGGCGCGCGCTTCGGCGACGTGCAGCGCCTCGATCATCCGCCCTTCGTGGCGCTCGGCGCCGCCGCGCGCCGCCGCGATCAGGCGCTCGGCCGCTTCGAGCTCGGCTTCGGTCGGGCTGAAGACGCGGTTGGCGGTCTCGATCTGGCTGGGGTGGATGACCGACTTGCCGTCGAACCCGTAGGCGCGCCCCTCGGCGCATTCCGCTTCCAGGCCCTGGTCGGCCTCGAGCCGGTTGTAGACGCCGTCGAACGCGGCGACGCCGGCGGCGCGGGCGGCGAGGACGATGCGCTGGAGGGCGTAGACCAGGCCCGGGCGGCCCCGGCTCGCCGGCAGCGCGAGGCCGGCCGCGAGGTCGTTGGTGCCGGCGATCAGGCCCGCGGTCGCCGGCGCGATCGCCGCCGCCTCGAGCACGCCCAGCGGCGTCTCGATCATCGCCAGCACCGGCTTTCCCATCAGCCAGGCGGCGTCGCTGACCTGCTTGGCGCCCTCGGCCTTGGCGAGGATCACGAAATCGGCGGCGCTGCGCCGGACGGCGACGACGTCCTCGCCATAATCCGCGGTGCCGCTGGCATTGACCCGGATCGCCGCCGGCCGGCCGCCGAAGCCCGCCTGCGTCGCCGCCACCGCCGCCTCGCGCGCGCCTGCCTTGTCCTCGCTCCTCACCGCATCTTCGAGGTCGAGCACGATCATGTCGGCGGCGAGGTCGCGCGCCTTCTCGATCGCCCGGTCGTTCGAGGCGGGCAGGAACAGGACCGATCGGCAGAGGCGAAGGGCGACGCTGTCCATCCTGGTCCGATTCTTCTTGGATCGGGGGCACTTTGTCTACATGATATCGCGCATATCGGAGGGGAGACCCGGCATGGAAATCATCCTGAGCATCGTCGTCGTTTTCGTCCTATTGTATCTGTTTGCCAGCGTGAAGATCGTCCGCCAAGGCTATCAATACACGATCGAATATTTCGGCCGCTTCACCGCCGTCGCGCGCCCGGGCCTCAACTTCTACCCGCCCTTCTTCTATCGCGTCGGCCGCAAGATCAACATGATGGAGCAGGTGCTCGACATTCCCGGCCAGGAGATCATCACCCGCGACAATGCGATGGTGGCGGTCGACGGGGTGGTGTTCTTCCAGGTGCTCGACGCCGCCAAGGGCGCCTATGAGGTCAGCGACCTCTATCTGTCGATCATGCAGCTGACGACGACCAACCTCAGGACGGTGATGGGCTCGATGGACCTCGACGAGACGCTGTCGAAGCGCGACGAGATCAACGCCCGCCTCTTGACCGTGGTCGACCAGGCGACCGAGGCCTGGGGGGTCAAGATCACCCGCGTCGAGATCAAGGACATCCGCCCGCCCGCCGACATCGTCAACGCGATGGGCCGGCAGATGAAAGCCGAGCGCGAGAAGCGCGCTTTGATCCTCGAATCGGAAGGCCTGCGCGCGTCGGAGATCCTCAAGGCCGAGGGCCAGAAGCAGGGCCAGATCCTGCAGGCGGAAGGGCGCCGCGAGGCCGCCTTCCGCGACGCCGAGGCGCGCGAGCGCGAGGCCGAGGCCGAGGCCAAGGCGACGCAGATGGTGTCCGACGCCATCGCCGGCGGCAACGCCCAGGCGATCAACTATTTCATCGCCCAGAAATATGTCGAGGCGATCAGCCAGTTCGCCACCTCGCCCAACGCCAAGACCATATTGTTCCCGGTCGAGGCGACCCAGCTGATCGGCACCTTGGGCGGCATCGGCGAGCTGGCGCGCGAGGCGCTGGGCCGGGGCGGTGAAGGCGGAGCCGCCGCGCCGCCGGCCCGGCGCGGCCCGTTCGAGGGAGACCGGCAATGAATCTCGGCGGGCTCGACGCCCATTGGTGGTGGCTGCTCGCCGCCGCCATCCTCGGCATCCTCGAAGTCTTCATCCCCGGCATCTTCCTGGTGTGGATGGCGGCGGCGGCGGCGATCACCGGCATCGCGGTCGCGCTGACCGGCCTCGCTCTGCCGTTCCAGCTCGCTCTGTTCGCCCTGCTCGCCATCGCCGCCGTCTATGGCGGCCGGCGCCATTACGACCGCAACCCGGTGGCCAGCAGCGACCCCAAATTGAACGACCGCACCGCCCGCCTGATCGGCCAGACGGTGATTGTGGTGACGGCGATCGAGCATGGCGAGGGCCGGGTCAAGGTCGGCGACGGCGTGTGGACCGCGCGCGGCCCCGACGCCGCCCCCGGCAGCCGGGTCACCGTCACCGGCGCTGAGGGCAATTGCCTCATCGTCGGCGCGCCGGCGGCGCTGCCGGGGCCGCCGGCCGAGGGCGGGGATTCGTCCGGACAGGGCTGAGCTGCCTTTGGGCCATGGCGGCTTTGCGCTCATAGGCTGCCTTTCATTGCCCCGCTCTCAGCGCCGAAAGCGGCCGTTCGTTCAGGCAGCTGCTTCCGCTCTGCCAGGGGTGGCGGGGGTGAACGACTTCTTCTTGCCCAGCGATTGCTTTGCGGGGCGTCGTGCAACCAACCGGAGCTATACGATGACCATCACCATCACCGCCTTTGAACGGTCCCCCGATCGCGGCAAGGGACTGGCGCGTGACATGCGTGTTCGCTGGGCGCTCGAAGAAGTGGGCCAGGCTTACGATGTTCGTCTTCTTTCGTTCGGTGCGATGAAGGAACCCGCGCACCTGGCGCTTCATCCTTTCGGGCAGATTCCGACCTATGAAGAAGGCGATCTCGTCCTGTTCGAGTCGGGGGCGATCGTCTTCCATATCGCGGCGCATCATGCGGGCCTGCTGCCGGACGATGCGAATGCCCGGGCACGCGCAATCACATGGATGTTTGCCGCGCTCAGCACGGTGGAGCCGCCGATCGTCGAGCGCGGAATGGCCACGCTCGTGGAGCGCGACAAGACTTGGTATCAGGAGCGCCTGCCTATCCTCGAGGATCGCGTCCGCGACCGCCTGGGCGAACTTTCCAGTCGGCTTGGCGATGCCGACTGGCTCGACGATGAGTTCAGCGCCGGCGACCTGTTGATGGTGACGGTGCTGCGCCGGTTGAACGGATCGGGTATGTTGAAGGAATATCCGAACCTCTCCGCCTATGTCGCCCGTGGCGAAGCGCGGCCCGCCTACAAGCGTGCCTTCGACGACCAATTGGCGGTTTTCACCGGGAGGGCAGCGACCCGCTGATAGAGGTCCGCTCCGGGCTTTAAGGGGCATAAGGGGACACGTACTAGTACGTGTCCCCAACCCTAGGAGGCGGCGGTCAGTCCGGGCCTGCCCGGTTCGGGACGGGCAGCGGGAGCGGCTCGAGGTCGGGCTCCACCCAGCCGAGCCGCGCCTCCACCGAGAAAAGCCGTTCGCGCGAATAGAAGCGGAGCGGCCAGTCGCGCCGCCCCTCCGGCGCCAGCAGGATCGCGTTGACCCGCTCGAACAGCGCCTCCCCTTCCCGCCGCGCCAGCGCGCTCCGCAGCGTGCGGATGAAGACCTGGGTGATCGTCTCGTGATAGCCCTCGGTGTCGCTGTTCACCCCGCCGACGCTTTCATTGTAGCGGCGGATGAGGTCCGGCAGGTCGCGCTCGGGGCGAATGTCGGGCCGCTCGAGAATCAGCCAGGAGGTGGTGGCGATATGGGCTTCGTGGGTCCATTCGGGGCGCGGCAGGGTGCGGGCGAGGAGCCCCTCCCCCACCCGCCTGATCGCTGCGTCGTGCGGCCAGAGCCGCGGTTCGTAATCGCTCATTGTCGTTCCCATAAAAGAAAAGGAGCGCGCCGACCTCGCCGGCACGCTCCTCTCGATCTCTTTCCCCTCTCCCCTGGGGGGAGAGGGTAGGGTGAGGGGGTTCGGCGGTCGGAGCGGACTTACCAGCGCCCGACCCCCTCTCCCCAACCCTCTCCCCGCCGGGGAGAGGGAGTTAAAGCGTCAGGCCGCGCTGATCACGGTCTCCCGGATTTGTTGCGACTGTTGGCCGCGGGCGCGCGGCGCGGCGTCGCGCACCGCCTGGTCGACATGGGGCGAGAAGCGGGCGAAATTGTCGTTGAACAAAGCGACCAGCCTGGCCGCGGTCGCGTCGTAATCGCTCTTGTCCGCCCAGGTGTCGCGCGGGCTGAGGATCGCCGCGTCGACGCCGGGCACGCTGACCGGCACGTCGAAGCCGAAATTGGGGTCGGTGCGGAAGGCGACATTGGCGAGGCCGCCGTCGAGCGCGGCATTGAGCAAGGCGCGGGTCGCCTTGATCGGCATCCGGCTGCCGGTGCCGTATTTGCCGCCGGTCCAGCCGGTGTTGACCAGCCAGCAATGGACGCCGCCTTTGGCGATCCGCTCCTTCAAAAGGTTGCCGTAGACCCAGGGGAAGCGCGGCATGAACGGCGCGCCGAAGCAGGTCGAGAAGGTCGCCTCGGGCTCGATGACGCCGATCTCGGTGCCGGCGACCTTGGCGGTGTAGCCGGAGAGGAAATGGTACATCGCCTGCTCCGGGCTGAGCCGCGCGATCGGCGGCAGCACGCCGAACGCGTCGGCGGTGAGGAAGACGACGTTCCTGGGCACCGGGCCCATATTCTCGGCCGAGCAGTTGGGGATGAAGTCGATCGGATAGGCGCCGCGGGTATTCTCGGCGAGGCCGGCATCGTCGAGGTCGAGCTCGCGCGTCTCCTCGTCGATCGCGACATTTTCCAGCACCGTGCCGAAGCGCTTGGTGGTCGCGTATATCTCCGGCTCGGCCTCGGGCGACAGGCGGATCATCTTGGCGTAGCAGCCGCCCTCGAAGTTGAACACCGCGGTGTCGGACCAGCCATGCTCGTCGTCGCCGATCAGGGTGCGGCTGGCGTCGGCCGACAGGGTGGTCTTGCCGGTGCCGGAAAGGCCGAAGAAGACGGCGGTGTCGCCGCCGGGGCCGATATTGGCCGAGCAGTGCATCGGCATCACGCCCGCGGGCGGCAGCAGATAGTTGAGGATGCCGAACACCGACTTCTTCATCTCGCCGGCATAGGCCGTGCCGCCGATCAGGATCGGTCCGGCCGGCGAGGTCGACCGCGATCACCGTCTCGGAGCGGGTGCCGTGGCGCGCCGGATCGGCGCGGAAGCTCGGCAGGTCGATGATGGTGAATTCGGGCTCGAAGCCGTGAAGCTCGGCAGCCTCCGGGCGGACGAGGAGCGTGCGGATGAAGTGGCTGTGCCAGGCGAGCTCGGTGATCACCCGCACGCGCACGCGATGCTCGGGCTGCGAGCCGCCGTACAGGTCCTGGACGTAGAGCGTCTCCTTGTCCGCGAGGGCGGCGAGGAAATCCGCCTTCAGCGCCGCGAAATGGTCCGGGGCCATCGACTTGTTGTTGTCCCACCAGATCGTGCCGTCGGTTTCGGCGTCGCGGACGATGAACTTGTCGTTGGCCGAGCGGCCGGTATGCTGGCCGGTCCGGACCACCAGCGGCCCGTCCTTTGCGAGCAGGCCCTCGCCGCGCGCGATGGCGTGCTCGACCAGGGCCGCCGGGCCGAGATTCCAGTGCAAGGCGGCGGGCGTGTCGATGCCCTGGTAAGACAAATCGAAAGACGGCACTCTGGTCGCCACCTATATTCCCCTAAGCTGCATGGTTCGGGCCCCGGTGAGGGGGCGCATTTCATGCCGCGCCCATATCGAAGCGGTGCTTATTCGTCAAAGGGTAGCGCGGTGGGGCGCCCTTGGCTAAAGCCCGCAAGGGGCCCGAACTCAATGAACGTCATCCCGCACTTGATCCGGGATCCATGAACACGGAGGTGGGCGATCTGGCAGGCAGGTGGTCATGGATGCTGACTTCCGTCAGCATCGCGGGGAAGGGCAAGGGAGGCGGGTAGAAGCACAATGTCGATAACCATCGCGCTTGTCGACGACGACCGCAACATCCTCACATCGCTGTCGGTGACGCTGCAATCGGAGGGCTTCGTCACCCGCCTCTATTCGGACGGCGAGGCGGCGCTGAAGGCGCTGATCGAGAACCCGCCCGACCTCGCCGTGCTCGACATCAAGATGCCGCGGATGGACGGGATGGAGCTGCTCCGCCGCTTGCGGGAGAAGAGCGACTTTCCGGTCATCTTCCTGACCTCGAAGGACGAGGAGCTCGACGAGGCGCTGGGCCTCGCCATGGGCGCCGACGACTATATCGCCAAGCCCTTCTCGCAGCGCCTCCTCCTCGCCCGCATCCGCGCGGTGCTGCGCCGGACCGAGATGCGCGCGCGCCCCGCCGCGGCCGACGACGGCGCGGAAGCGGCCGAGATCGAGCGCGGCCGGCTGATCATGGACCCGGCGCGGCACCGGGTGAGCTGGGACGGCAGGGACGTCACCCTCACCGTCACCGAATTCCTGATCCTGGAGGCGCTGGCGCAGCGGCCCGGCGTGGTCAAATCGCGCAACCAGCTGATGGACGTCGCCTATCAGGACGACATCTATGTCGACGACCGCACCATCGACAGCCACATCAAGCGGATGCGGCGCAAGTTCCGCGCGGTCGACGGATCGTTCAACGCCATCGAGACGCTCTACGGCGTCGGATACCGCTTTGGCGAGGAGTGAGGACCGCGAGCTGAGGCTGCGCTGGTCGCGCCGGCTGACGCTCCGCCAGCGCATCCTCGCGGTCAACATCTTCGCCATCGCCATCCTCGCCGGCAGCCTGTTCTACCTCGACGGCTTCAGGAGCCGGCTGACCAAGGCGCGGCTCGACCAGTCGCAGTCGGAAGCGGTGATGATCGCCCATATGCTGCCGGCGATCCCGCCGGCGATGCGGCAGCCGATCCTGGTCCGCCTCGGCCAGGATTCCGGCACCCGGCTGCGCGTCTATCGCCCGGACGGCGCCAAGCAGGCGGACAGCTGGTTCGGCGCCCCGCCGACCTACACCCTGCGCGATCCCGCCGACGAGCCGTGGTACCGGGGCGTGGCCCGCGCGCTCGACAACGGCTTCGATGCGATCGTCGGGGCGCGCGCGCCGCCCGATTTCGTGCCCCCTCCCCGCGACGTGCTCGCCGCCTGGCCGGAAGCGCAGGCGGCGCTGGCGACCGGGCAGGCGCAGACCGAGCTGCGGCGGGCGCCCGACGGCACCCCCTATATCTCCTCGGCAATGCGGATCGGCCGCGACGCTGGCGCCCTTTTGCTCACCGTCAATGCGCGCGACATCCGGCGGGTGGTGCGCGACGAGCGGCTGTCGCTCGCCTTGATCCTGTTCGCCACCATCCTCCTTTCGGTGCTGCTGTCGCGCTTCCTCGCCCGGACCATCGCCAACCCGCTGCGGCGGCTGGCGCTGGCCGCGCACCGGGTCCGGCTCGGCCGGGCGCGGGAGGTGGACGTGCCCCTGCTTCCCGCCCGCCGCGACGAGATCGGCCTGCTCGCCCGGGCGCTCCACGACATGACCCAGAGCCTCCGCCGGCGGATCGACGCCACCGACGCCTTCGCCGCCGACGTCACCCACGAGCTGAAGAACCCGCTCGCCTCGCTGCGCTCGGCGGTGGACACGCTCGAGCGGGTCGAGGACCCGGCGCTCCACCGCCAGATGCTCGACGTCGTGCGGCAGGACGTCGCCCGGCTCGACCGGCTGGTGGTCGACATCGCCGAGGCCTCGCGGCTCGACGCCGAGCTGTCGCGGGCGCGGTTCGAGCCGGTCGACCTCGGCGGGCTGATCGAATCGATGCTGGCGATGTGGGAAGGCCGGGCCGACCGCGGCGTGCAGATCGCCTTCGCCCGGCCGCGGGCGGGGACGGCGATCGTCGCCGGCGACGAATCGCGGCTGGCCCGGCTGATCGACAATCTGGTCGACAACGCCATATCCTTCTCTCCGCCCGGCGGCCTCGTCGAGGTCCGCGCGGCGAGCGTCGGCGGCGAGGTGGCGGTCAGCGTGCAGGATGAGGGGCCGGGCGTCCCCGGCGAGGTCCGCGAGGCAATCTTTAACCGTTTCCATTCCATCAGGCCGGATGAGGATTTCGGCCGCCATTCGGGCCTCGGGCTGGCGATCGCCAAGGCGATCGTCGACGGGCATGGCGGCCGGATCGAAATCGAGGACCGCCACGACGGGCGCAGCGGCGCCCGCTTCGTGGTCCGCTTTCCAGGAGCAGTGACATGAGCGCGCCGTCTTTGTCGTCCGAAACCGTCCACGCCAGCTCGGTCGCGATCGGCGGCCGCGCGGTGCTGATCGGCGGCCGTCCCGGCCAGGGCAAATCGGACCTTGCCCTGCGGCTGGTCGACCGCGGCGCCAGGCTGATCAGCGACGACTATACGTTCGTGCGGCGCGTGCAGGGGCAGGCGATCGCCAGCGCGCCGCCGACCATCATCGGCAAGATCGAGGTCCGCGGCGTCGGCCTGGTCGAGCTCGAGACCGAGCAGGACGTGCCGATCGCCCTGTTCGTCGACCTCGATTTGGCGCCGGAGCGGCTGCCCGAGCCGGGCGACGCGCGGATGCTGGCCGGCGTTTCGATCCCGACCGTCTCGCTTGGCGGCCTTGAGGCGTCGGCGCCGATCAAGGTAGAAGCGGCGCTGAAGCTGTTCGGACTTTCCGCCTAGTGGCCGTCGCCCCCGCCTCCGCTCCGGCGCGCAAACGCATCCTGCTCGTGACCGGCCTTTCGGGCGCGGGCAAGTCGACCGTGCTGAGGACGCTGGAGGATCTGGGCTGGGAGACGGTCGACAATCTTCCCTTGTCGCTGCTCGACCAGTTGCTCGCCACGCCGCCCTCGGCCGGCGCCGGCGACGAGCGGTCGCTGGCGGTCGGCCTCGACAGCCGCACCCGCGGATTCGACGCCGAGCGGCTCGTCAAGCAGATCAAGAAGGTGGCCAAAGCGGACGCCTATAGCGTCGAGACCCTCTATCTCGAATGCGACAGCGGCGAGCTGATCCGCCGCTATTCGGAAACCCGCCGCCGCCACCCGCTGGCGCCCGACCGCCCGGCCGTCGACGGCATCGCCGAGGAACGCGAGATGACGGCGCCGCTGAAGCGCTGGGCCGACCATGTCATCGACACCACCGACAGCGACGCCAACGCGCTGCAGCAGCAGGTCCGCGACCGGTTCGGCGGCGCCGCCGATTCGCCGACGCTGACGGTGATGTCATTCGGCTTCGCCCGCGGCCTGCCGCGCAACGCGGACATCGTCCTCGACATGCGGTTCCTGAGGAACCCGCACTGGGAGAAGGACCTCAGGGACCTTACCGGGCTCGACCCGGCGGTCGGCGACCATATCGCCGCCGACGCGGCCTATGAAGGGGCGCTGGCCAGGATCGAGGACCTGCTGCTCACCCTCCTCCCCCGCTACCGGGCGGAGGGAAAAGCCTATGTCTCGGTCGCCTTCGGCTGTACCGGCGGGCGCCACCGCTCGGTCCATGTCGCGGAGCGAATCGCGGCACGGTTGCGCGCGGCGGGATTTTCGCCCACCATAGACCATCGCGACCTCGCCACGCCGCCGCGCGACGGTATCGAGCGATCGTCAGGAGCACGCACGACAGGTTCATGGGCGGACGACGGCATTTCAAGGTGAATCAATGATCGGTCTGGTGCTCGTTACCCACGGACGACTCGCGTCGGAATTCATCGTCGCGATGGAGCATGTCGTCGGCCCGCAGGAGCGGATCGAGGCGATCTGCATCGGCCCCGACGACGACATGGAAGCGCGCCGCAAGGACATCGCCAAGGCGATCGCCAGGGCCGATGACGGCAGCGGCGTCATCATCCTCACCGACCTGTTCGGCGGCACTCCCTCCAACCTCGCCATCAGCCTGATGAAGTCCGACAAGATCGAGGTCATCGCCGGCGTCAACCTGCCGATGCTGATCCGCCTGGAAGGCGCCAGGAAGACGATGGACGTGCGCGCCGCGGTCGCCGCCGCGCGCGAGGCCGGCCGCAAATATATCTCGGTCGCATCGGAGATCCTGGGCGAGGCCGCCGCCTAGGAGGACCCTGACATGCCCAGCCGCATCGTCGAGGTCCGCAACCGCCGAGGCCTCCATGCCCGCGCCAGCGCCAAGTTCGTCACCCTGGCCTCGCAGATCGACGCCCAGATCGAGGTCGAGAAGGACGGCGCCCGGGTCTGCGGCACCTCGATCATGGGCCTGATGATGCTGGGTGCGGCGATGGGCGATTCGATCACGATCAGCGCCACCGGCTTCGGCGCCGAGCAGGCCGTGGACCAGCTCGCGGCCCTGGTCGAGGCCCGCTTCCACGAGGACGCCTGAGGCGGTGCCGCGCGCGGTCACCGCCTTCTCCAACCCGCTGGTCAAGCAGGCCCGGGCCCTGCGCGACAAGAAGCACCGGCGCGCCGAGGGACGGTTCCTGGCCGAGGGATTGCGGATCCTCACCGAGGCGCGCGAGGCCGGCATGCTGCCGGAGCGGCTGTTCTACAGCGACGCCGGCCATCCCCTGCTCCGCCGGCTGATCGAAGAGACCGAGGCCGCCGGCGGCGAGGCGATCGAGACCAGCGCCGACATCCTCCACAAGATCAGCGGCAAGGACAATCCGCAGGCGGTGCTGGGCGTCTACCGGGCGTTCGATACCGGCCTCGCCGGCATCGACCGCGCCGCCGCGCCGCTGTGGATCGTCGCCCAGGCGCTGCGCGATCCCGGCAATCTCGGCACCATCCTCAGGACCGGCGACGCGGTCGGCGCCGGCGGGCTGATCCTGATCGACGACTGCGCCGATCCCTTTTCGGTCGAGGCGGTGCGGGCGTCGATGGGCGCGCTGTTCACCCAGAAGGTCGCGGCGGCGCGGTGGGAAGCGTTCCTGCCCTGGCTGCGCGCCGGCCCCGGCCAGCTCGTCGGCACCAGCCTCGACGCGGCGCTCGACTATCAGCAACCGCGCTACGGCACGCCCGCCTTCATCCTGGTCGGCAACGAGCAGGCCGGCCTGCCCCCGGCCTATGCCGCCGAATGCGACCTCTTGGTGAAGATGCCGATGCTCGGCAAGGCCGACAGCCTCAACGCCGCGGTCGCGACCGCGGTCATCGCCTATGAGCTGATCAATCAGTGGCGGCAAACCTAGCAGCTCCAGTCGAGCCGCAGACGACGCACCGAACTGCCGGCGCCTTCCCAAATAAAACCGGAAGCTGTTCAATCCATGGCCCAGGGTTTAACTTGGCCTGGTCGCTTCGAGTCGCGGGCGCGGCGCCGGGGCATTATCGCGAAGGGGGGAAAGCCATGCGCAACCTGGGGATGATGAAGGGATGGCCGGTCTGCCTGATCGCGGCGGCGGCCGCGGCCTGCGCCGATCCGGCCGCCACCAACGGCGCCGCCGACGCCAATGCCGCCGCCAGGGCGGAGGTCGCCGCCGACGCCAATGCGGCCGGCGACGCGGCCGCCGGCGGCAATCTCGCCGCCCCCGCCCCGGCCGCCGGCAATGGTTCGAGCGGCAGCGACGAAAGCTACCACGCCAGCGGCGTCGACCCCTATTGGGCGCTGACGATCGGCGGCGGGCAGATGGTCTATACGACGCCCGACGGCCCGGCCATCACCGTCGCCACGCCGCCGCAGCAACCGACCCGCGCCGGCTATCGCTACGTCACCCCCGAGCTCACCGTCGGGGTCGTCCACCGCCAGTGCCAGGGCGTGGACGAGCAGTTCTACGCCGACACGGTGCACGTCCTCGTCGGCGGGCGGACCGTCCGCGGCTGCGGCGAGTGAGGCGGCGGCGCGCCGCGCCGCGCTGCCGCAGTTCGGGTCGCTCACCAGGTTCACGATTCCTGGCGTGCCGTTCACGGTCCAGCTATTCAGCGGCCGCCATTACGGCTGGGAAAGCCGAGTCGCGGCAGGATGGCGGAGAGATTCTGACATTGAAGGCGGCGGCGGAACGGCGATGAGGAGATCGGCATGAAAAGGCTGTTTCCGCTGCTCGCTTTGGCCGCCGCCGGCTGCGCGACCGCCGGCGCGCCGCCGCCGGCGGACGTCGGCGAGCCCTATCGCGCGCTCGGGACCGAGCCCTTCTGGTCGGTGACGATCGCGGGCGGGCGGATGACCTACGAGTTCGCCCGAGGGCGGCTTTGCGGTGCGCGCGCCGGCGCCGCGCGAGACGGGCGACGGGCGCATCTACCGGACGCGGAGGCTCACGCTGTATGTCTGGCACGGCGAGTGCAGCGACGGCATGAGCGACCGGCGCTATGCCGAAACCGTGCGCGCCACGGTCGACGGACGCACGCTGAACGGCTGCGGCGGCGCGATCCTCGCGCCGGCGGCCCTGGCGGAGACGAGCTGGAGCATCGTCGCGATAGACGGAGCGGCGGTGTCGGGCGACCTCTATCGCCTGCAATTCGACGCCGGCCGGCTGAGCGGCCAGGCCGGCTGCAACCGCTTTTCGGGGCCTTACTCGGTGTCCGGCGAGACCCTGACGCCCGGGCCGATCATCAGCACCCGCATGGCCTGTCCGGAGCCCCGGATGGCGCACGAGCGGCGCGCGCTTCGCGTGCTCGGCGGGCCGGTGCGGATCAGCTTCCCCGACGGCGACATGCTGGTGCTGACCGGCAATGGCGGCTCGATCCGGCTGCGGCGCTCGATCTAGCGCAGCGGGCCGCGCCCGGCCGAAAAGCGTCGACGTCGCGCCTCGATCGCCCTCGCCGCGCGTGCCGGACCTTGCTGGTCAACGGGCGTCCGGCATGATAGCCAACTCGCCGCGGCCAGCGAGGCGGGACTCATGTACCTGTTCCTGAAGACCATCCATATTCTCAGCGTCGTCCTCTTTCTCGGCAACATCGTTACCGGCCTGTTCTGGAAGGCGCATGCCGACGCCACGCGCGACCCCAGGCTGCAGGCGCATGCCCTGGCCGGCGTGATCCGCAGCGACGCCTGGTTCACCATCCCCGCCGTGGTCGCCATCATCGCCAGCGGCGTGGCCCTGGCGTCGCTGGCCGGGCTGCCGCTTCTCGGCACGGGCTGGATCGCCGCCTCGCTCGCCGCCTTCGGCCTTTCGGGCGTCCTGTTCGGCGCGATCCTCGCGCCGCTGCAGCGACGGCTGCTGAACGAAGCGCTTGGCGCGCAGCCGGGCGCCGAATGGCCGTCCCGCGACTATCGCCGCATGTCGCGCGTCTGGGAGGCGGTCGGGCTGATCGCGATCGCGCTGCCGCTGGCGGCGCTCGCGCTGATGGTCTTCAAGCCCGGCGCCTTGTTCTAGTCAGGCTGGCCGCGCCGGGCGGGAGCATGGCGACATGTCCCGCCCGGCCAGGCCCGGCGCTTACAGTTGCAGCTCGCCGTTGACGCACTCGCCGACCCATTCCACCTCTTCAAACTGGGTCGAATAGCCCCAATACAAAGTGGCGTGCGGGCCAGGGTAGCATTGCCACCTGGCAAATCCGACCTGGGTCGTGTGGCTGGCGTCGCTGTAGAAGCGGAGGTTGAAGGTCGGCCCATCCTCCATCGCCTGGGCGGGGCCCGCCGCCAACGTCAACATGCTAAGGGCTATTACGGCACTTGCCAACTTGCGCTTCAACATGACCTACCCCTTTTCTGCTGCCCGTCGGCAAGCATTTCGGTCGTATCTATACCGGGCCGGCACTTCAACTCGACATCGATCAGCCTAAGCCGTTACGTACCGCGCCACAAGACGGGGGAACCCCGGTAAGAAAAGATGAAATAGTTCGCGACGGGAGACGCAATATCAAAATGGCGTAATAATAGCGCCAATTTGGACTAGTTCGGCTGGCCGCCTTCGGTCGGGAACAATTTGGTAAGCGGCCGCGGCGCGCCTTCGACCAGCGGCAGCGCCTCGATCTCCTTGGTTCCGCTCGACACCTCGAGCGTCTCGAAGCGCTTGGCCTGGGTCATCACCTGGGTCTCGAGGCTGCCGACGAAGGCGTTGTAGGCGCCCATGGCGAGCTCGAGGTTGCGGCCCATGCGGGCGACATGGCTGCCCATCGTCGCGAGGCGGGCGTGAAGCTCCTTGCCGAGCCGCGCGATCTCGGCGGCTTCCTCGGCGATCTTCTCCTGCCGCCAGACGCTGGAGACGGTGCGGGCGATGGCGACGAGGTTGGTCGGCGTGGCGAGCAGCACGCGGCGCTCGAACGCCCATTCCCAGAGGCCGTCGTCCTGCTCGAGCGCGGCGGTCAGGAAATGCTCGCCGGGGATGTACATGACGACATAATCGGCGGCGTCGCCGAACTGGTCCCAGTAATTCTTCGAGCCGAGCTTTTGCGCGTGGGCGCGGATCGAGGCGGCGTGCGCCTTGAGATGCCGGGTGCGCGCACTTTCGTCGACCTCCTCGCTGGCGTCGAGAAAGGCGTTCAGCGAGCATTTCGCGTCGATGATCAGCTTGCGGCCGCCGGGCAGGCGGACGACCACGTCGGGCCTGAGGCGGCCGTCCCCGGTGTCGACCGAAACCTCGGACTGGAAATCGGCGAACGGCGACAGGCCGGCCTGTTCGAGCACGTTCCTGAGGCTCTGCTCGCCCCAGCGGCCGCGCGCCTTGGGGCTGTGGCGAAGCGCGCTGACCAGCTTGGCGGTCTCGTCGCGGACCTGGGTGTGGCCGGCGTGGAGCAGGGTCACCGCCTCGCGCAGCGCCTCGTAGCTGCCCACCCGCTCCTTCTCGACCTTGCTCAGGCCCTCCTCGTAGCGCTTGAGCGTCGCCTCGACCGGCTGGAGCAGCGCCTTCAGCTGGGCGTCGCTCTTCTCGCTCGCCTGGTTGAAGCGGGCGTCGGCGCGCTCGAGGAACTGCTTCTGGGCCTCGCTCAGCAATTTGGCGCCGACCTCGTGGAACTGGGCGGTCAGCGCCTCCCTGGCCTCGATCAGCTCCTTCATCCGCGCCTCGAAATGGCGGGCGTCGGCCTGAAGCCCGGCGAGATCGCGCATCGCCGTGTCGCGCTCTGTGGTGACTTCGGAGAGTGTCATGCGGAGCAAGTCGGCGGCTTTGGCGCGCTCCTCCAGTGCTCCGCTCCGCCCGCGCGCCGCGAACCAGCCAAGCGCGGCGGCGGCGGCCAGCAGGACGGCGATCAGGAGCAGAGTCAGCGGGTCCATGCGCATGGGATCCGAAATGGAACGAAATGCGAACCTAGAGCCGCTCTAGAAAAGCCTCAAGAGCTTTTTTCCCGCGGCCCTAGCGCAGCCTTGAGCAAGGGAAGACAGCCAATCGCAATCGAACCGGCTTTCGTTCGCGCAGCGTGATTGATCGCCTGGTTCGTTCGAGAAATTTCATTCGGTCATCACGATCTCGATGAATAAAGAGAGGGTAATATTGATGATATCATCATAGAATCATATATAGCTCTGAATAAAATTACTGTTTAAATGGATTCGACTCAGAAATATTGTAGGTGTATCTTCAAAGTGTTCGAGTCGAAGGAGCAAACGGAGTAATATAAGGAGAGATACGATGGCTGGTGCGTCCACTGATATTCCCGAGAATATTCGTAAAGTGCTGGAAGCGAATCCCGAGTTGCTCCGAACGCTGGCCAACCCCGAAGCGATCGAGAAAATTACGCGCGGACTTGGTGACTCGGCCCTGGCGGCCGCCGATTGGTGTTTTCTGTGCGGCGCGAGCTCCTCGCATGCGCTGCCGAAAATCTTCGATGACGACCGGCCGCTGACGGCGGACGACATACGGATGATCGGCCAGCGACTGCTGAGCTTCCGCGCGGAAGGATAGACGAATTCCAGCGCCACCGCGCTAAGATTGATCGGAGGTCAATATGTGGTCCGGTCGCCTCCATACTTTGCATTTCAACGTCACCAACACCTGCAACTTGTCATGTTCATTCTGCTACATCAACGCGGTAAAAGCCAAGACGGTCGAGATTCCCATCGAACGCATCAGGACACTCGCCGATGAAGCGAGCTCGGTCGGGTGCAGGAGGGTCATAATTTCCGGAGGTGAGATGTTCGCCCGGAAAGACTGGCTTGCGATATGCCGTGCGTTTGACACCCACGGCATGGAAGTCTCCCTTGTCACGAACGGGACGCTTCTGACGCCCGCGAAGGTCCAATGCCTGCGCGAGATCAGGCATCTCTCCATTCTCATATCGATCGATGGCGCGCCACCGCGCCACGATAAGATTCGGGGCCAAATCGGAGCTTATGAGCGAGCCATCGACGCCCTCGGCCTATGCGTTCGCGCCGGATTCGAGATACAGGTGAATTCCACCATCATAAAGTCGAACAAGATGGACGTGCCTCATCTCGCGTCCCTTTCTCTCGACTATGATGTTCCGGTTCGGCTTTCGCTGCTCAATCCCTATAACGGCCGCGGCCCCAATCTGGCGCCGGAGGCCCTGGATGTGGACGAAATCCTGGAAATCAGGGCGTTTTGCACCGAGCTACGGCGCCGCGGCAGCAAGATGTTCCTGAATCTGCCGCCCTTGCTCCTCCCCGCAGAAGACGTAATCCCCGCGCGCAGCCCCGCCTGCGGCTGGACCGAGAGCTATTGCGGCGTCACTCACGATGGGTATGTCACCATTTGCGGCGTGGCCGGGGCCGACAAGAGTCTGCACCAGGGCAATGTGATGGAAAGGTCCTTCGCGGAGATCTGGATCGAATCGCCGCTGTTCAATGAACTTCGAAGCTACAAGACATCCGAGTTGAAAGGCATTTGCGGCCGATGCAAGCTGAACGAGATCTGCGGAGGAGCATGCCGTCTTTCCGCTTACAAGAAGGATCGGGACTTCAAGGCGGCGCTCGGCATGTGCCAGACCTTTTACGATTTCGGCTTGATCCCGGAAGCCGCACTCAACGAACATCCGGCCGTCGAGATCGCCTCGCAGTGAGGAGCCCCGGCGCGCGCCCCGATACCGAACGCTAAGATCAGGCTGCCTGCTTGCGGGCCTTGGCGATCTTGCGGAGGATCATCTCGCGCTTCAGGCGGGAGAGATGGTCGATGAAGAGAATGCCTTCGAGATGGTCCATCTCGTGCTGGAGGCAGACGGCGAGCATGCCGTCGATATCCTCCTCGTGGGCGACGCCCTCGGCGTCGAGCCAGCGGGCGCGGATGCGATCCGGGCGGTCGACCTCGGCATATTGGTCGGGCACGGAGAGGCAACCCTCGGTATAGGGCACTTCCTCATCGGAATGGGTGAGGATCTCGGGGTTGATGAAGACGCGCGGGTCGCGCACCGGCTCGCCGCCTTCCGTCTCCGGCTCCTGCAGGTCGATGACCAGCAGGCGCCTCGGCACGCCGACCTGAACGGCGGCGAGGCCGATGCCCGGCGCCGCGTACATCGTCTCGAACATGTCGGCGATCAGCGCGCGAATCTCGTCGTTCACGCCCTCGACGGGCGTGGAAACCTGCCGCAGGCGCGGGTCCGGAACTTCGACGATCGGGAGAATGGCCATGGCGGGAAAAATAGGAATTGAGAGCGATTTGGTCAAGGAAATGGGCCTGGTTCCTCCCCTGCAAAATGCAGTGAGGAACTCAGGCGACCGGCCTTCTTGCCCTCAGCGCCTGGGCGAGCGTGCCTTCGTCGAGATAGTCGAGCTCGCCGCCGACGGGGAGGCCGTGGGCGAGCTGGGTGAGGCGGATCGGGAAGCGCTCGAGCCGCTCGGCGAGATAATGGGCCGTGGTCTGGCCTTCGAGGGTGGCGTTCATCGCCAGCACGACCTCGTCGATGCCGCCGGCGGCGACGCGCCCGACCAGCGTGTCGATGCCGAGATGCTCGGGCCGGACGCCCTCCAGGGCGGAGAGGCGGCCGCCGAGAACGTGGAAGCGGCCGGGAAAGAGGCGCGAGCGATCGAGCGCCCAGAGGTCCGAAACCTCCTCGACGACGCACAGCAGGCGCGGGTCGCGGCGCGGATCGGCGCAGACCGCGCAGGGGTCGGAAGTGTCGGCATTGCCGCAGATCGAGCAGACCGACAGCCTTTCGTTGACCCGCTCGAGCGCGCGCAGCAGCGGCGCCATCGCCGCCTCGCGCTTCTTGATGAGGTGGAGCACGGCGCGGCGGGCCGAGCGCGGGCCGAGCCCGGGAAGCCGCGCCAGCGCCTGGGTGAGCGCGTCGATCTCGGAAGAAGCCATGGGTGGGGAGATAAGGGGTTTGCCGGAGCGGGCAAGGCTTAGTTCCTCCCCACGATTTCGTGGGGAGGGGACCATGCGAACCATGGTGGAGGGGTTGGCGCGGCGCTCGGCGCGACCCCTCCGCCACGCGCCTTCGGCGCGCGGTCCCCCTCCCCGTACCGGGGAGGATCGTCTAGAGACATCTCATGCGCATCGCCTTCATGGGAACGCCCGACTTCGCCGTGCCGACGCTCGATGCCCTGCTGGAGGCGGGGCATGAGGTGGCGGCGGTCTATGCGCAGCCGCCGCGGCCGGCCGGGCGCGGCAAGGCGCTCCGCCCCTCGCCCGTGCAAAAGCGGGCGGAGGCGGCCGGAATCGACGTCAGGACGCCGGTTTCACTGCGCGGGGCGGAGGAGCAGGCGGCGTTCGCGGCGCTCGGGCTCGATGTCGCGGTGGTGGCGGCCTATGGTTTGATCCTGCCGGCCCCGATCCTCGACGCGCCGGCATATGGCTGCCTCAACGTCCACGCCTCGCTGCTGCCGCGCTGGCGCGGCGCCGCGCCGATCCAGCGGGCGATCCTGGCCGGGGACGAGCGGATCGGCGTTTCGATCATGGCGATGGAGCGCGGGCTGGATACCGGGCCGGTGTTCGCGGCGCGCGAGACCGGGATCGGGCGCAAGACCGCGGGCGAATTGGCCGCGGAGCTCGGCGCGATCGGCGCGGCGCTGATGGTCGAGGTGCTGGAGCGCCGGGACGAGCCGGTCGCCCAGCCCGCCGAGGGGATCACCTACGCGGCCAAGATCGAGAAAAAAGAGGCGCGGCTCGATTTCGCCCGGCCGGCGGTCGAGGTCGAGCGGCAGGTCCGAGCGTTCAACCCGGCGCCGGGCGCCTATTTCGAATATGAAGGCGAGCGAATCAAGGTGCTTGCGGCGGATATTTCCGATCTGGGCGGAGCGCCGGGAACGATGCTCGACCATGGCCTCGCCATCGCCTGCGGGGAAGGATCGATCGTGCCGACGCTGGTCCAGCGGGCCGGGCGCGGCGCGATGGCGCCGTCCGAGCTGCTGCGCGGCTTCGTCATTCCGATGGGCGCGACGCTGGCGTGACTAGGTTCCGGCTCACCATCGAATATGACGGGCGGCCCTATATGGGCTGGCAGCGCCAGGCGCACGGGCCGTCGGTGCAGCAGGCGATCGAGGAGGCGATCCGGGCGATCACCCACGAGGAGGTGACGCTCCACGCCGCCGGGCGGACCGACGCCGGCGTGCACGCGCTGGCGATGACCGCCCATGTCGACATCGCCAAGGCGATCGGCGCGCACCGGCTCGCCGACGGCACCAACGCCAAATTGCGGCCGCAGCCGATCGTGATCCTCGGCGCCGAGCCGGTGGCCGACGATTTCCACGCCCGGTTCAGCTGCGTCGGCCGGCGCTACCTCTACAAGATCGCCAACCGGCGCGCGCCGCTGGCGCTGGACGCGGGCAAGGCCTGGCGGGTGCCGGTCGTGCTTTATGCGGACGAGATGAACAAGGCCGCGCAAGTCCTTGTCGGCCAACACGATTTCACCACGTTCCGCTCGGTCCATTGCCAGGCGGAGAGCCCGGTGAAGACGCTGGACCGGCTGACCGTGCGGCGGTTCGGCGAGACGATCGAGATCGAAGCGGACGCCCGCTCCTTCCTCCACCACCAGGTGCGCTCGATGGTCGGCTGCCTGCAGCTGGTCGGGCGGGGGAAATGGACCAAGGCGGATCTCAAGGCGGCGCTCGAGGCGCGGGACCGCGCCGCCCTTGGCCTCAACGCGCCGCCCGACGGGCTCTATTTCGTCGCGGCGCGCTATCGCGACAATCACTAGCGACCGTCCCCTTTGCGCGGCCGAGGCCGAACAGGCGCTGGAGCGACTTTTCCAGCATCAGCAATTGCCAGAGCAGGCGGCCATGGTCGGAGCGGCCCGAGCGGTGCGCTTCGGCGAGGCGGGCGATGGCGGCCGGGTCGAACCAGCCGGTCTCGGCCATCGCCGAGCCGTGGGCGATCGCCGCGGCCTCGCCGGCGAGCGGCCCGCGGAACCAGGCCGAGACCGGCGTGACGAAGCCCATCTTGCGGCGGCGGAGGATCTCGTCCGGCAGCCGGCCCCGGAGCGCGCGCTTCATCAGCCATTTGCCGGTGCCGCCGCGCAGGCGCAGATCGGCCGGGAGGCGGGCGGCGAACTCGACCAGGCGGTGGTCGAGCAGCGGCTCGCGCGCCTCCAGGCCGACCGCCATCGCAGTGCGGTCGACCTTGGTCAAAATGTCGCCGGGCAGCCAGATCTTGAGATCGGCATATTGGGCGCGGGACAGGGCGTCCCCGGCCGGCGCGTCGCGCATCGCATCGATGTAGCGCTGCTCGGCGACATGGCCGTGGAGCGGCGCGGTGAAGACCTGGCGGCGGATTGCGGGCGGGGTGACGCCGACGGCGGCGGCATAGGCCGCGCCGCTCCCCTGCCCCAGCGCCTGCAGCGTCGTCTTGCGCGCGGAGGACCCGCGGCGCCCAGTCGAGCTTGGGATAGAAATTGCCGAGCGCGCCGGCGGCGCGGCCGAGCGGGCCCGGCAGGAGGCGGCGGACGCGCTCCTCGGCCATGAACATCCGGTAGCGGCGATAGCCGGCGAAGGCCTCGTCGGCGCCGTCGCCCGAGAGCGCGACCTTGACCGTCTCGCGGGCGAGCTCGGACACGCGGTAGGTGGCCAGCGCCGAGGCGTCGGCGAACGGCTCGTCGAAGGCGTCGGCGAGCATGTCGATCAGGCCGAAATCGCCGGCGGCGACGATGCGGCTGCGGTGACGGGTGGCGAACCGCTCGGCGATCTGGGCCGCATGATGCGTCTCGTCATGGTCGGCCTCGTCGAAGCCGATCGAGCAGGTCTCGACCGCCTCGCGGCTCGCCTCGGCCATGAAGGCGACCACCGCCGAGCTGTCGACGCCGCCGGAGAGGAAGGCGCCGAGCGGCACGTCGGCGACCATGCGCGAGCGGACGGCGGCGCGCAGCCGCTCGACCATTTCCTCCTCGAGCGCCTTCAGCGGCGTACGGACGGGGCTGGAGAAGTCGACGTCCCACCATTGCACCGGCCTCGGCACCGGCCGGCCGCGGCGGACGAGGAGGTAATGGCCGGCGGGCAGCTTCCTCACGCCCTCGACGATCGAGCAATCGTCGGGGACGTAGCCGTAGGCGAGATAAGTCCTCGACCGCCTGCGCGCTGGGGGTGCGGCGGAGCAGCGGATGGGCGAGCAGGCCTTTGAGCTCCGAGGCGAAGACGAGCGCGCCGTCGGAAAGCTCGGCGTAGAAGAGCGGCTTCACGCCGAGCCGGTCGCGGGCGAGGAACAGCGTCGTCTTCGGCGGCGTCGTAGAGCGCGAAGGCGAACATGCCGTTGAGGCGCGAGAGGCAGTCCGGGCCCCATTGCCGCCACCCGGCGAGGATGACCTCGGTGTCGCTTTCGGTGTGGAAGCGATGGCCCTTCGCTTCCAGCTCCCGGCGGACCTCGCGGAAATTGTAGATCTCGCCATTATAGCTGATCGCGCAGCGGCCGTCGGGCGTCAGCATCGGCTGGGCGGCGGCATCGGAAAGGTCGATGATCGAAAGGCGGCGATGGCCGAGGCCGATGCCGGGCGCGGTCCACACGCCGCTGCCGTCGGGGCCGCGATGGGCGAGCGACGTCCGCCATCGCCTCGACCCGCGCCGGATCGACCGGCTTGGGGACGTCGGGATGGAAGATGCCGGCGATGCCGCACATCAGCTGCTTTACTCCAGGCCGGCGGCGCGGTCGGCGAGCGGCGCGACCGGGCCGAGCGCCGCGCAGGAAGGCGTCGATCGCCGGGCGCGCGCTGGTCGCGGCGGCGGGCGCCTCGGCCGAGACGAGCACCGCGACCGCGCGCTGCGGCCCGCCGAGCAGGCGCGTCTTCAGCGTCTCGAGCTTCACCTCCACCCCGCTCCCGGTCAGCGATGTCGCCGACGCGGTAGAAGCTCACCACCTCGCGCACCACCCCGTGCGAGGCGATCCGTTCCGCCCGTCCGTCCGGCGGCGGCGCGGCCTCGGCGGTCCAGGCCCAGCCGCCGTCCGGCGCGACCGCGCCCTGGCCGAAGCCGACCAGCTCGCGGCCTTCGCTCTGGCGGGCGAAGACGACGATGGCGAGATCGACCTCCCTGCCCCGGCGCGTCGCGGTAGCGGGCGATGCGGATGCGGTCGGCGCCGGCGAAATGCGGCCGCCAGGCGATCGCCCGGCCGGCCGGAACCGGCTGCCAGCCCGGGATCGTCGGGCATCGCGATCGCGGCCGGGACCGGGCGGGCGCCGGCGGCGGCGACGGCGCCCGACCAGAGCGGCGGAAGCGCCGCGATGGCGACGGCGGCGGCGGCGGCAACCAGGGAAAGCGGCGCGCCCTGCGGCGCATCGGGCTGCAGCGCCGCCGGGTCGAACCAGGGGTCGTCGACGCCGCGGTCGAAGAAGCGCCAGCCGGCGCCGAGGATCAGGGCGATGACGATGGCGAAGAAGATCCCGCCATAGACGACATGGTCGAAGCCGGCGGCGAACTCGGTGCTGCCGGTCTGCTCGGCGATGTAGATCGTGCCCCAGGCGCGCACGCCGTTGGCGAGGATCGGGACCAGGATCGCCACCGCCATGAACGCGATCCGGCGCGGCCAGGAGCGGAAGCAGACATTGGCGACGAGCGCGCCCAACGCGGCCATGGCGATCAGGAACTTGACGCCGGCGCAGGCCTCGGCGACCTCGAAATAGCCGGTCGGGGTGGTGATGAAGACGCCTTCGAGATGGGCGGGCACGCCGGCGAGGCCGAGCAGAGCCATCGAGATGTCCGCGGTCAGGGTCTGCATCGCCGGCACCAGCTCCTCGCCGGCGGGGACCAGGAACAAGGCGTAGAAGAGCGGGAAGGCGAGCCCGCGCGCCACCGCCTTGCCGAGGCAGGCGACGACCGCGCCCTGGAGCATGAGGACGAGGCCGAGATGGCGGGCGAAGGCGACGCCGCCCGCCTCGCCGAGCAGCCAGCCGAGCGCGCCCGCGCCGACCAGGAGGAGGCCGGGCGCCCAGGCGGCCGGCACGAGCTGGCGCAGCTCGGGCAGGCGCTGCCAGACCAGCCAGGCGATGATCGGCGGGATCAGCAGGCAATGGTTGAAGGTCGAGCTCGACCACCAGATCGCGGCGATGTCGGCCGCGTCGCGGAGGAACAAGGCCAGGATCGCGGCCGCGGCCAGCCCGAGGGCGACCAGATGCGCGCGCCAGCCGGCGGCGGGCCTCGCGCCGCTTGTCGCCGGCAAAGCGAGGGCGACGCTCACGCCGCTTCCCTGCGGCTCGACGGCGCGACGATCTCGGCGAGCGGCGCGAGCCGCGCCTCCCAGCGATAGCCTTGCTCCATCCGCCGCCGGGCCGCGGCGCCCATCGCCGACCGCTGTTCGGGAGCGGCGAGGAGCGCGCGGATCGCCCCGGCCATGGCGGCGGCATCCTCGGCGACGACGAGGTCGCGGCCCGGCTCGCGCCTCGATCCCCTCGAAGGCGGCCGGCGAGGCGACCACCGGCCGCGCCATCGCCATCGCCTCGAGCACCTTGTTCTGGATGCCGCGCGCGATCCTGAGCGGGGCGACGACGACATCGGCGGCAGCCAGCCAGGCGCGGATGTCGGCAACCGCGCCGGTGACGATCACCCGCTCGCCGGCCAGCGACCGTACCGACGGCAGCGGGTTGCGGCCGGCGATGGCGAAGCGCGCGCCGGGAATGCGCGGCAGCACCTCGCCGGCGAAGCGGATCGCGGCATCGACATTGGGCGCATAGTCCATCTGGCCGGTGAAGACGATCAGCGGCCCCTCCCCGCGCGTCTCGGCGCCCAGGCGCGGAAAGGCGGCGGCGGGGTCGAAGAAGTCGACGTCGATGCCGTTGGACAAGGCGCGGATGCCGGCGAAGGCCGGTACGCGCACGGAACAGGGCGGCCTCGGCCTCGCTGACGAACAGGCAGAGGTCGGCGCGCTCGGCCGTGGCGCGCTCGAAGGCGAACAATTTCTCGCCCTCGCGGCGGTTGATCCAGCGCATCGGGCCCGAGCCTTCGTCGGCATATTGGCTGAACTTGGCCGAATCCACGTCGCCGAAATCCATCACGAATCGCTGGCCGAGGTCGCGCGGGACGAACTGGGCCATCTGGCCCGAAAAGGCGAAGACGGTGCCGATCGCGTCGCCGGCGAGCAGCCGCTCGACGAAGGCGCGCAGCTTCGGGCTGTCGAACAGGCTGAGGGAAACCGGCTTGCCCGCGATCAGCGCGAGCGCGCCGGCGGCGGCCTTGCCGCGGGTCCGCACCTCGACATGGGCTTCGCCGAGCCTGCCGCCGAGCGCGGCCTCGAGCGCCGGCAGGTGCGCGGCGTCCGCTTCGTCGTCCGCAAAGCAGGCGAGGTGGACCCGGCCGAGCGTCGCGAGATGCTCGAGCAGGTGCCACGAGCGGATCTTGTCGCCCCGGTCGGGCGGAAAGGGGATGCGGTGGGCGAGGAAGAGGATGTCCTTCATCCGAGGCCTCGCGCGATCGGGGGACCGATCCGGTTGGCGAGCCAGAGCGGCAGCCGCTGCCAGGCCGCGATCCGGAAGCGGTAGCGGGGGTCGAGCGGGTTGACCTCGCGCGGTCGCGCGCCGCCGGCGGTGCGGACCGCATAGACCAAAGGCGTTTCGTCGAAGTCCCAGATCTTCTTGCGCAGCCAGGGGCCGGTGCCGACCTTGGAGCGGCCGAAATCGGCGCGGGTGCAGCCGCGCTCGATCGCGCGGCGCATGACGTCGAAATAGATGAGGTCGTTGGCCCGCCACCGCCGCGCGGCGCGGGTGCCGCCGCCCCAATAAGGCTGGCAGGTGCCGCGGAAGTAGAAGTTGAGCAAAGCGGCGAGCGGGCGGCCGTCCTTCCAGACGACGGTGATGTCGGCATCCTCGCCGAACTCGTCGAGCGCGGCCGCGAAGAGCGCCCGGGGAAAGACCGGGGTGCCGAGGTTGCGGACGCTTTCCGCATAGACCCGGAAATGGGCCTCGCGATGGCGGCGATCGGTCCCCGCGGAGGTTTCGAGCGAAGAGGCGAGCGCCCGCCTCACCTCGGCGCGCTGCCGGCGCGGAATGTCCAAGAGCAGCGCTTCGTCGTCGCCCGGCAGGACGCGCGAGAAATTGGCGTAGGTGCCTTCGGCCCGAGCCCAGCCGTCGGGGACCGGCCCGCCGCGCAACTCGGCGGAGGTGCAGCCGCGCTCCTGCGCCAGCGCCCAGGCGGCGCCGGCGAGCTGCTCCGCGCCGTCGCCAAGCACGCCGCCGCCGGTCCCGAAGCCCGCCGAAACCAGGGCGTTGCCGAACAGAGGCGAGCGGATCTCGGCGAGCGGCAGGCAGCCGACCAAGGCGCCGCCGCGCTCGGCGACGAGATAGAAAACGCGCCGGCCGCAGCCGCGCTCGACCGCCCGGCTCCACTGCGGCCGGTGGAACAGGGTCGCATCGGGATGCGAAGCGACGAAGGCGTCGATCCGCGCCGACTCGGCCGGATCGGCGAGGTCGGCGGTGCGGACGCCCACCGCCGCGATCGGGGCGAAGGCGTTCATTGCAGCCGCGCCTGCTCGGCGGCGGCGACCTCGTCGGTGCGCCCCCATTGATGCGCCCGAAGCAACTTCAGCAGCTTCGGCCGCATCGCCGAGAGATTGGTGTAATGGCGCAGCCGCGACTTCAGCGGCGCGCCCGCGACCCGCGGCTGGCCGGGATCGATCTCCCAGGGGTGGAAATAGAAGATGGCGGGCCGGCCTTCCCCGTCGTTGACGCGGGAGATCGCCCAACTCGACAGCGCATAGGGAAGCAGGCGGAAGAAGCCGCCTCCCCCAGCCGCGAAGCGGCGGCCGGCGAGCTCGAAGGTGGTCACCGGCAGCTCGATCAGGCTTGCGCCGGCGACCGGCCGCCAGGCGAAGCGCGGCGACTCGCGCCAGCCATAATGGTCGTGGGCGATCGGGGCGACGCTGGAGGAATAGGCATAGCCCTGCTCGGCGAGCACCGGGTGCGCCCAGGGCGTGCGCCGATCGATCGAGAAGCTCGGCGCGCGATAGCCGGTGAGCGCCTGGCCGCTCGCCGTCTCGATCGCGTCGCGGGCGCGGATGAGGTCGGCGCGAAACGCGCTTTCGCTGAGGGTGAAGACGCGGCGATGGTCCCAGCCGTGGCTGGCGATCTCGTGGCCGGCCTCGGCGATGCGGCGGATCAGGGCCGGGTGGCGCGCGGCGACCCAGCCCAGAGTGAAGAAGGTCGCCTTCACTCCGGCCTCGTCGAACAGGCCGAGGACCCGGTCGGTGTTCGCCTCGACGCGGCGGGGCAAGGTCTCCCACGCATCGCGGGCGATCACCGTCTCGAACGCGCCGACCTGGAACCAGTCCTCGACATCGACGGAAAGGGCGTTCTTCATCGGCCCTCCCGATCAGGCCGCGTGCGTGCGGTACGCGTTTTCCTGGCCGTTCTCGACCCAGTCCACGAGCAGGACGAGCACGCGGCGCAGCATCGCCTCCTGCTCCTCGGCGCGCGCCTCGAGCGCGGCGATGCGGCGCTCGATCGCCGGATCCGGGACGGCAATCGTCTGGGGCTTCGGCGCGGGCTCGCCGGTGGGAACCGCGGCCAGGCGGGCCGAGCGGAGCGGCAGGACGCGCTCCTCGCGCGCCGGCTCCGGGGCCGGAGCCGGGGCCGCGGCGGCGTCGGCGCCCATGTCGGCGGCGACCGCCTCGACCGCGTCCGCGCCGACAGTCTCGGCGCCTTCGACGGCGGCGTGGAGCATCAGGCGGTGGGCGAGCTGGTTGACGCGGCGGGGAATGCCGCCGCTGATGCGGTGGATGGCGGCGAAGGCGCCCGCGTCGAAATCGGGATTGCCCTGCCAGTCGACCCGGGTGAGGCGGTGGCGGACATAGGATTCGACCTCGTCCCCGCCCATCGCGTCGAGATGGTGGGTGGCGATGACGCGCTGGCGCAATTGCTCGAGGCCCGGGCCGGCGAGCTTGTCGCGGAATTCGGGCTGGCCGAGCAGCAGGATCTGGATCAGCGCGCGGCCGCCGACCTGGAAGTTGGACAGCATGCGCAGCTCTTCGAGCGAGGAGACCGGCAGGTTCTGGGCCTCGTCGACGATCAGCAGGGTGCGCTTGCCGGCGCGCAGTTCCTCGTCGAGGCGCTGCTCGACCGCGTCGAGCAGGCGCGCCTTCTCGACCGCGCCGGTGGCGAGGCCGAGGCCCTGGGCGACGAGGCGGAGCATGTCGTCGCCCTCGACCTGGGTGGAGACCAGGCTGATCGCGTTGAGGCGCGCGCGGTCGATGTTCGCCATCAGATGGGCGACCAGGGTCGACTTGCCGGCGCCGATCTCGCCGGTGACGACGATGAAGCCCTCGCCCTGGGCGAGGCCGTAGCCGAGATAGGCCATCGCCTTCCTGTGCGTGCGGCTGTCGAACCAGAAGCGCGCATCGGGCGTCAGCTGGAAGGGCTGTCCGGTGAGGCCGTAATGCTCGGTATACATATGTCCGTCTCCGCTGGCGGCGCTCGCGCGCTCCCTAGAAAGTGTACCGGAGGCCGAGCAGGGCCGACGCATTGGTGGTGCCGTCGACGCCGTCGTCGCTATGGTAGAGGCCCAAAGCGGCGATGAGCTGCAGCCGCTCGAGGAGGAAGCTGCGGCTGTAGCTGACGGTCGCGCCGGTGCTGGTGACGTCATTGAGGCCGGCGAGGTCGCTGTTGAACCAGCTCGCATAGGCGTTGAAGTTGATCTCCGAGGTGCGGCTCAGCTGGCGGCCGACCGAGCCGAAGAGGCTGAAGCTCTCGTCCTCGGTCGCCGAGATGAGCGTCGAACCCGGTGCCCTGCGGCCGGTGATAGCGGCGGTTGGCATAGCCGGCGCCGGCGGCGAAGCTCCAGCGGTTGCGGCTTCCGGAGAAGACGATGCTGGCGCCGCGCATGCGGAAGGTGTTGCCGTTGATCGACTGGAGCGAACGGTCGAGGCAGACGCCGCTGCCGCCCGCCGCGCCGAACACGCAGCCGCCGAGCCCGCCGGTCAGCGGGTCGCGATTGATATCAAAGTTGTCCGGCAAGTTACTGAGATCGTTGACCAGCAGCCGCCCGAACGTCTCGACGGTATCGAACACCTGGGCGTTCAGGCCGTAATTGGCGTTGAACCGGTGGGTGAGCGAGCCGACGATGGTGGTGCCGCCGTAGCGATGCCCGGCCCGCGCCTGCAGCTCGGTGCGCGGGCTCGGCCGCCAGATCACTCCGGCATCGTACATGATGCCTTCGAGGTCGTAGGTGAGCAGGCGCGGCCGGCTCGGGTCCGGGCTCGGCCGCCCATTGGCGTCCGAGCACTGGAATTCCGTTTGCATCCCGAAGGATATCGCGCTGACTTGCCTGAATGTCTTCATAGCCGACGCCGGCGGTCAGGGCGAGCGTGGGCCCGACCGGCACGACCACGTCGGCGCGGACATAGGCGCCTTCGAATTCCTGGTCGAAACGGCCGCCCGAATTCCTCGCGGGCATAGCCGGCGCCGACCGTCCAGCCGAACGGCAGGCGGCCCGGCGCCATGCCGACGCTGGCGGTGGCGCTGTGGGCGACGCTGCTGTCGAAATCGTCGTCGAGATTGCCGGCGATGCGGTCGTCGTCGATCTTGACGTAGCCGAGCCGGTAGGAGGCGTTGACCGCGACCGGGCCGGCATGGGTCGACAAGGTCGGGCCGGCATAGCCGCTGTAGACGTTGACCGACGCGTCGCGGTTGGTGACGCCCAGAGCGCGCCCTTCCCCGCCGGTGCGGGTCGCCAGCGCGCCGGCGTCGAAGTTGAGCAGCGCCGGGAACGACCTGGGCGCTGACCGCGGCGACGCCCGAATGGATGTCGCGGTCGGGAACGTTGCCGTTCCATTCGATGTGGCGCTCGTAGCGGTAGCTCATCTGGGCGGTGACGCGGCGCGTCTGCACATGCCCGTCCACGCCGGCGGCGACGCTGGTGTAGGTGAGCGTCTCGCCGCCGTCGAGGTCGGCGCTCAGCACCTGGGCGACCTCGAGATAGGGACGGATCTCGCCGCGGCTGCGGCGCGCGGCGCGACGACGGCGCCGGCCGCTCGGCGTCCGACCGCGCCTCGGCGGCGGGCGGGGCGGGATCGGCGGGCGGCAGCGGCTGCGCCTGCGCGCCGGCGGCGGCCAGGGTGCAGCCGATCGCCAACGCCAGCCGTCGGAGGGTCCACGTCAGATGAAGCTCATTTTTCATGACCATATCCATCGTAAGCGCCGAATTTGCGCCCGGTGACGGCGAGGCCCGCTCCGTTGAGGATCAGGCTGACATGGTCGCAGCCCGAGAGCAGGCCGATCGTCTCGCGCAGATCGGCTTCGGTTGTCTGGTCGGCGCGCACGACGACCAGGGCCTGGCCGACATGGCCGGCGAGCACGGTCGCGTGGGACGCCATCAAGGCAGGCGGCGAATCGAACAGGATGATCCGGCGCCTGTCGCCGGCGACGAGCTTCGCCAGCACCTCCCGGGTACGATCCGAAGCGAGCAGCTCCGGCACATTATTGGCTTTGCGCCCGGCGGGCAGGACCGAAAGGCCCGCGACGTCGGTGCGGATGACGAAGCTTTCCGGATCCGAGCTCGGATCGGCGAGCGCATCGACCAGGCCGGGCTCGCCGGCGGCGATGCCGAGGATGGCGAGCGCGTCGGGCTTGGGGAAGTCGCCGTCGACGAGCAGGACCTCGACGTCGCGCTCGCCGGCCAGCGACAGAGCAAGGTTGATCGCGCAGAAGGTCTTGCCGGCGCGCGGCTGGGCCGAGCAGACCAGGACGGAGCGCCGGCGCTCGTCGGCGACGCCGGTCCGTCCCTCGATGTCGGCGAGGAGCTGGTGCTTGATCAGCCGGAACTCCTCGGCGATGCCGGTCACCGGCCCTTCCGGGACGATGAAGCCGGCCTCGGCCAAGGCGACGCGGTCGATGCCGGCGACGGCGCCGGACGAAGGGGGGTGGCGGGCGACCGACGCCTCGACGGCGCGAACGACGCGGTCGACCGGCGAGGTCGGCTCGGCCGAGGGCTCGACGAGGGCGGGCTGCGGCGCCGGCTCGGGCATTGCTTCCACCGGGGCGAGAACGGGCGCCGAGGCTGGCGCCGGCGCGGGCGCACGCAAAGCGGCGCCGAAATCGTAGAGCTCGGCGGCGCGCTCGAGCAGCGACTGGGGCGTATGTTTGGCCATGTCGTTCCTCATGCCACCGTGCTTCGCTGCCAGAATTCGACCAGGATCAGCACCGCCCAGCTCGCCGCCAGAGCGCCACCGGCGCCGCCCAGCCAGAGCAGGCGCTGGCGGCGGCGGGCCCGTTCGGGCGCGGTCACCACCTCGCTCACCGTGCCGAGCACCGGAAGGCCGGTGACGGAAGCGAGCCGGATCTGGGTCGGGAAGGTGGTCTGGAGCTGGCCGGCGACGAACGCCGCGGCGATGCCGGCGCCGACCGCGACGATCAGCACCAGGGTGAGGAAGATCGGCCGGTTCGGCGCCGCCGGGACGGTCGGCACGCTCGGCGGCTCGACCACCTGGATGTTGAGCGGGCTGGTCCGGGTCTGGACGTCGCTCCTCAGGCGCACCTGCTCGCGATTGGCGAGCAGCTGGTCATATTGCTGCTTGAGCACGTCATAGTCGCGGCTGAGGCGCGACTGCTCGGTGGCGAGGCCGGGCTCGGTCGACTGGCGGGCCGAGAGCTGGGCGAGGTCCGACTGGAGCTGGTTGCGGCGCGCGGTGGCGGCGGCAAGCGCGGCCTCGCGCTCGCCGATCATCGCGCGCAGCGAGACGTAGCTGGGATTCTGCATGCCCGACGTGCCGCTGCGGCGCTCGGCCTGGGCGTAGGGCCGGAGGCGGGCGATCTGCTGGCGAATCGAGACGACGTCCGGATGGGCGTCGGTACAGCCGCGGGCGAGATACTGGTTGAGCTGCGCCTCCAGCGTGCCGAGCTGGCTGCTGGCGGTGCCGGCGTCGCCGACGCCGGCAATGCTCGGCGGGGTGGCGGCGAGCTGGGCGCGCATCGAATTGAGCGCGCCGTTGGCGGCGGCGATCTGCTGCTCGAGGTTGGACAGCTCGACCCGGGCGCCCGACATGCGCTGGATGATCGAGCCCTCGCCCGGCAGCAGCCCCATGAAGCGCTGCTCGAACTCCATCCGGCGCTGCTCGGCCTCCTGCAGCGCGACCTCGCGGCGGCGCAATTCCTCGTCGAGGAAGCGCAGCGACTGGCCGGTCTCGCGGCGGTCGCCGGACAGGTTCTGCTCGACGAACAGGTCGATCAGGCCCTGGACGGTGGCGGCGGCGGTGCGCGCGTTCTGGCCGTTGGAGAAGCCGGAGATGTTCGAGATCGCCTTGATCTCGAGCCCGCCGTCGGGCTGGGCGGTGATGGTGATGCGCTGGCGCAGCGCGCTGACCACGCCGGCGAGGTCGCGCTCGCTGGCGACGAGCGTGTTGAGCTCGGTGCGGCGGACGACGCGGACCAGATTCTCGTTCGAGGTCAACGTCTGCTTCAGGCGCAGCAGCTGGTTGTTGCGCTCGTCGGGGGTGATGCCGATCTGGTTGGGCAGGATCGACTGCATCTGGACGAACAGGCGCGCCTTCGATCTCGTAGCTCGACGGAATGAGGGCGATGACCAGCCAGCCGAGGATGGCGACGCCCCAGGCGACCGCCATCGCCAGCCAGCGGCGGCGCCAGACCTGGTGCAGGGCGATCCGGAACTGATCGTAAAGCCCGTCCATGGATCAGAACATGCTTTCGGGAATGATGATGACGTCGCCCGGCTCGAGCCGGACGTTGGCGCGGACGTCGCCGCGGCGGAGCAGGCTGGCGATCCTGAGGTCATATTCGCGCTGGCTGCCGGTGGCGCGGTCGACGCGGACCAGGCGGGCGCGGTCGCCGGCGGCGAATTCGGAAAGGCCGCCGACCGCGATCATCGCGTCGAGCAGGGTCATGTTGGCGCGATAGGGGATCGCCGCCGGGCGCTCGGTGGCGCCGACGATGCGGATCTGCTGCGAGAAGGTGCCCTGGGGCCGGTCGACCATCACCGAGACGAGCGGGTCCTGGATATACTGGACCAGCGCCTGGCGGATGTCGTCGGCGAGCTGGGCCGGCGTCTTGCCGACCGCGATCATGTCGGAGATCAGCGGCGTGGTGATGCGGCCGTCCGGGCGGACCTGGACGCGGGCGCCGAGCTCGGGGTTGCGCCAGACGAAGACGGTGATCTCGTCCAGGGCGCCGATGATGTAATTCTCGCTGACCTGATCGGCGGCGCCGTCGCCGACGAAGCCGGCGGCGGGAAGGCTGTTGCCGGTGCGGCCGCCGGTGGCGCAGCCCGACAGCGCGACGGCGCTGACGGTGGCGGCAAGGGCGGCCCAGGACTTGGCGGATACGCGCATGATCGCTCCTCTTCACTCGCTCGGCGACCCTGCACCTTCTGTCCCGGAGCGGGATGACGGCGCAGGATTTGGGACTGCTATGGGGGGAAGAGGTAAAATTAACGTTAGGAACAAGGCCGCTCTGGGCGACGTCCCGATCCGGGACTGGCGCGCCGCGAAGAGTTAACCGGTGCCGCCGACCGCCATTTCCAAGGCCGGCCGCTGGGCGAGGAAGGCCTGCGGGCTGGCCGAAAGGCCGTAGGCGCCGGCGAGGAAGACCGCCACCAGGTCGCCGACCCCGGCTTTGGGCGTCATGACGTCATCGGCCAGCCGGTCCAGCGGCGTGCACAGGCAGCCGGTGATGCTGACCTCCTCCTCCGACGCGGCGCCGAAGCGGCCGGCGATCGCCACCGGATAGTTGCGGCGGACGACCTGGCCGAAATTGCCCGAGGCGGCGAGCTGGTGCTGCATGCCGCCGTCGGTGACGAGGAAGGTCTTGCCGTGGCTCTCCTTGCGGTCGACGATCCGGGTCAGGTAGACGCCCGCCTCGCCGACCAGCCAGCGGCCGAGCTCGATGGCGAAACGGGTGTTCTGGAGGATATCCGCGCGGCCGGCCAGGGCCGCGGCGAGCGCGGCGGCGACCAACTCAACGTCGAGCGGCCGCTCGCCGTGGAAATAGGGGATGCCGAAGCCGCCGCCGAGGTTGACCAGCGGCGGAGCGGCGCCGATGTCGACGCAAAGCTGCGCCGCCAGCGCGAGGGTGGCGCGCTGCGCCTCGATCAGCGCGCCGGCATCGAGCGCCTGCGAGCCGGCGAAGATGTGGAGGCCGCGCCATTCGGCGCCCGAGGCAAGGATGCGCCGCACCAAGGCGGGCACGCGCGCGGCGTCGACGCCGAACGGCCTGGCGCCGCCGCCCATCCGCATGCCCGATCCCTTGATCTCGAAATCGGGATTGACCCGGACGGCGAGGCGCGGGCGCCCGCCGATCGCCAGGGCGCGCTCGACCTCGCCCTCGGATTCGCAATTGAGGGTGACGCCGGCTTCGATCGCCGCCTCAAGGTCGCTGTCCCGCTTGCCCGGTCCGGCGAAGCTGATGTTTTCGGCGTCCGCGCCGGCCTGCAGGGCGAATCCCAGCTCGCCGGCCGAGGCGATGTCCAGGCCATCGACCTGCCTGGAAATATGGCTGAGGAGAGGAATGTAGCTGTTTGCTTTTATTGCATAATGCAAGTTGACCTCGGGAAAGGCGGCGCGGAAGCGGGCGATCCTGGCGTCGACCAGCCCGAGATCGTAGACGAACAAGGGCGTGTCGCCGGCCCGGGCGACGAGATCGTCGGCGCGCCGGCCGCCGATCAGCAGCATGAAATCGGCGTCGGCCGCATAGCCGGCCGGAATCGGTCCCATCGGCTTGGTCATGCCATCAGCTCTTGTCTCAGCCCGACCCGGTCGAGCTTGCCGTTCGGGCTCCGCGGCAGCTCGTCGCGCCACACTATAGGCCCGGGCTGCATAAAATTCGGTAAGCAGCGCCTGAGGAAGGCGCGCAGGGCCTCCTCCTCGCCGCGGCGGTCGGGGCGGACGACGAGCGCGATCCCCTCCCCCAGCCGCGCGTCGGGATAGCCGAGGGCCACCGCCTCGGCGACCAGGCCAGAGGCGAGAGCGGCCTCCTCGATCTCGGTCGGGCTGACGCGGTTGCCCGAGGTCTTGATCATCCCGTCCTCGCGGCCGAGGAAATAGAGCAGGCCCGCGGCGTCGCGGCGGACGCGGTCGCCGGACCAGACCGCCATGCCGCCATAAGAGGAGCCGGCCGGCGCCGGCCGGAAGCGCTCGGCGGTGCGCTCCGGATCCCGCCAATAGCCCTTGGCGACCAGCGGGCCGGCGTGGACCAGCTCTCCCTCGTCCGCCGGGCGGCCGTCGGCGCCGACGACCATGATCTCGGCGAAGGGAATGGCGGCGCCCATCGAATCGGGATGATCGTCGAGCAGGGCCGGCTCGAGATAGGTCGAGCGGAAGGCCTCGGTGAGGCCGTACATCGAATAGATGTCGGCGGCCGGGAAGATTTCGCGCATCCGCCGGACCACCGAGGGCGCGAGCTTGCCGCCGCTGTTGGTGAGGCGACGCAGCGACAAGGCGGCGCCGGCCGGCCAGGACGCCTCGATCAATTGCACCCAGAGCGGAGGAACGCCCGCCAAGGTACTGATCCGGTGCGTTTCCACGGCGCGGATGACGTCGCGGGCGGCGAGATATTCGAGCGGGACCACGGACGCGCCCGCCGCCCAGGCCGAAAGTAGCTGGTTCTGGCCGTAGTCGAAGCTGAACGGCAGCACCGCCAGCACCCGGTCGTCCGGCGACAGACGGAGGTAGGCGGCGACGCCGACCGCGCCGAGCCACATATTGGCATGGCTCAGCATCACCCCCTTGGGACGGCCGGTCGACCCCGACGTGTAAAGCAGGGCGGCGAGATCCTCGGGATCCTCGTCCGACGCCGCCAGTCGATCGGCAGCCAGAAAGAGCGCGTCGCTTTCCTCTTCGTCGAGCGACGTGCAGCCGGCGGGAACGTCGTCCGCTTCAAGCGCGGCGAGGCGCGCCTTTCCGCTCAGCAGGAGGGCGGCGCCGCTGTCCGCCAGAATGTGGGCGACCTGCATCCGCTTCAGCAGCGGGTTCACGGGTACGTGGACCAGGCCGGCGCGGGCGCAGGCGAGCGGCAGCAGGCTGGTCATCCGGTTCTTGGGGAGCCAGCTCGCCACCCGGTCGCCGGCGGCGAGGCCCCTCGCCTTCAGCCCGCCCGCCAGCGCGCCGACCGCTTCCTCGAGCCCGCCATAATCGAGCGCGCCCTCGCGCGTCAGCAAGGCCGGCGCGCCCCTCGCGCCCAGCAAAGTCAGATGGTCGAGCGGACGCGGCGTGGGATCGGGCGTTTCCAACTTCATTCCTGCTTAAAAGACGTCATGATAGAGCCGGCACGAAGGGGCATAAAGCGTGACGGTTAACATAGAGCTGTTCGACGATCTCGACGCCGTCGCGCGCGATGCCGCCGGCGCGCTGGACCGCGCGCGGCAGCCGAGCCTGTTCGCCCGGCTCGACTGGTTCCGGCTGCTCCACGAACATTGCCCGCCCGAGGGCCGCCTTGCGGTGCTGCGCGGGCGCGAGGGCGCGCGCAGCGCCTGGCTGTTCCTCGCCGTGACCGAGCGCACGGCCCGGGCCTATGCCGCCTGGTACTCGCTGCGCTTCGACGCCGTCGGCGACGTGGACGGTGACGTCATGACGTCGATCGCCGCCGCGGTGCGGACCAGCGGCATCGCCGAGGTCGAGCTGGCGCCGATCGCCAATCCGGAGCCGCTGAGGAAGGCGTTCCGCAATGCCGGCTGGCGGGTGTTCGTGACGCCCAAAACCGGCAACTGGCGGATCGAGACCCGGGACATGGACTTCGAAACCTATTGGGCGAAGCGGCCGGCGCGGGTCCGGAACACCGCCAAGCGGCGGGCCAGGTCCGCCGGCCTCGACATCGCCATCTACGATCGCTTCGACGCCGGCGCCTGGGCCGATTACGAGGCGGTCTACCGGGCGAGCTGGAAGCCGGAGGAAGGCTCCTTCCCGTTCCTCAGGGCGCTGGCCAGCCAGGAGGGCGCGGCCGGGACGCTGCGGCTCGGCATCGCCCGCAAGAACGGCCGGCCGGTGGCGGCGCAGCTCTGGCTGGTCGAGAATGGGGAAGCGACCATCCACAAGCTCGCTTATGCCGAGGAGGCGAAGGCGATGTCGCCGGGGACGATCCTCGGCATGGCGATGTTCCGCCACGCGCTCGACACGGATCGGGTGCGCTCGATCGACTACGGCACCGGCGACGACGGCTACAAGCAGGACTGGATGGAGGACCGCCACGTGCTGTGGCAGCTCGCCGCCTTCAACCCCAAGACGCTGCGCGGCGCGATCGGCGCGGCGCGGGCGGCGACGTCCGCGCTTGTCCCCCGCCTCCGGAGCCGTTAGTCCGCAACCCCCTGGCAAGCGAGACAAGGCTGACATGGCGACCGCTCCCGACGACGCCCGAGACGTCGACATCACCTTGAGGGCGGTCCTGGCCGACGTGCTCGGCCTCGAGCCCGCGCGGGTCGCCCGGTTCGACGAGGCGACGCCGCTGTTCGGCGCGCTCCCCGAATTCAATTCGATGGCGGTGGCGGGCCTGCTGACCGAATTGGAAGAGCGGCTCGGCATCCTGATCGAGGACCATGAGGTCGACGCCGACATGATGGAGACGTTCGGCGCGCTCCTGACCTTCGCCCGGGACAAGGCGCTGCGGTGAGCGGCCTCGCCTTCGAGCGCTTCCAGGGTTCGGGCGGGGATGAGTGGCTGATGCGGATCGGCCGGCCGGAGGCGCCGGCGATCCTGTTCGTGCCGCCCCTGTTCGAGGAGATGAACCGGACCCGGGCGCTGATCGTCGCGGTGATGCGCCGGCTGGCGAAAAGGGGCCATGGCTGCTGGCTGGTCGACCTCGGCGGAACCGGCGAAAGCGGGCGCGATCTGGGCGGCGTCGGCTGGGACGATTGGCGTCATGACGTCATCCATGCCGCCGCCGCCATCGCCGGGAAAGCCAGAAAGCCGCTGATCGCGAGCCTGCGCGGCGGCGGCCTGGTCGATGGCGGCGCCCGCGCGCGCGGCTGGTGGCGGTTCGCCCCGGTCGACGGGTCGGCGCTGGCGCGGGACCTGGTCCGGGCCGGCCTGGCGGGCGGGGTCGAATATGCCGGCTACGCACCTTCGGACGGGCTCAAGGCGGCGCTGGAAGCGGCCAAGCCGGCAGCGGCCGGTCCGCTGCGCACCGTCCGCCTCGCCAGCGACAGCGGGCCGGCGGACGCCAGGCTGGCGGGGCCGGCCCTGTGGCGGCGCTCCGAGCCGGGCAATTCGGCCGAGCTCGCCGACGCGATCGCCGCCGATCTCTACCAGTGGAGCCGCCTGTGCGCCGGCTTCTGAGCTTCGCCTGCGCCGAGGCGGAACTGGCCGCCAGCCTCGACGAAGCGGGCGGCGCGACCGGATTGCTGCTCGTCACCGGCGGCAGCCAGACCCGCATCGGCTCCCACCGCATGTACGAAAGCCTAGCCAAAGCATTGGCAGCTAAGGGCTATCCCTGCTTCCGCTACGACCGTCGTGGGGTTGGCGACAGCGCCGGCGACGATCCCGGCTTTCGCGGCAGCGGGCCGGACATCGCCACCGCGGCGGCGGCGTTCCGGGCCGAGGCCGCCGGCGTCGCGCGGGTCGTCGGCCTCGGCCTGTGCGACGGCGCCACCGCGCTCGCCTTGTTCGGCAGGGCGGCCGGGCTCGACGGCCTCATCCTGGTCAATCCCTGGCTGGTCGAGGCGGCGTCGGGCGAGCCGGCCCCGGCCGCGATCCGCCGCCATTACCGCCGGCGGCTGCTCAGCCTGGAGGGATGGAAAAAAATCCTTTCCGGCGCAGTGGATTGGCGCAAGCTCTTGAAGGGCGTTAGAAAGATTTCCGCCAAAGGCGAGGCCTCGCCGCTGGCGCTGGAAACGGCTTCGGCGCTGCGGGCAAGCGGGCTTCGCGCCTGGCTGATCCTCGCCGAGGGCGACGCGACCGCAATCGCCGCGGCCGGCGAGCTCGAGGCGCCGGCGTTCCGCGGCCTGATCGAGGGACGCGAGACGATCGGCACCGATTCGCACACTTTCGCCCGCCCCGGCGACGCCGCCGCCCTCCTCGCCGCGGTCCGGCGCGCCCTGGAGGCGCTGGCAAGCTGATCGCCGCGCCCACGGGCCATCGTCCCCCTGCGAAGGCCGCCTTCGCGGGGATGACGGTTACGCGTGCTGGAGTGCGGGCTGGGGCGCCGTTTCGAAATCGGCTTCGGCGAGGAACTTTTCGGCGTCGAGGGCGGCCATGCAGCCGGTGCCGGCGGCGGTGACCGCCTGGCGGTAGATCTTGTCCATGACGTCGCCGCTGGCGAACACGCCGGGGACGCTGGTCCGGGTGGTGCCGGGCTCGACGACGACGTAGCCGTCGGCGTCGAGGTCGAGATGGCCGCGGAACAGCTCGGTCGCCGGATTATGGCCGATCGCGACGAACGCCCCTTCGGTGTCGAGCCGCTCGATCGCGCCGGTCTGGGTGTCCCTGAGGTCGACCGCGACCAGCCCCTCGGGCGTGCCGGCGCCGACGAACTCGGCGACCTCGCGGTTCCACAGCACCTTGATGTTGGCGTGGGCGAACAGCCGGTCCTGCAGGATCCTCTCTGCGCGCAGCGCATCGCGGCGGTGGATCAGGGTGACGTCATGGCTGTGGTTGGTCATGTAGAGCGCTTCCTCGACGGCGGTGTTGCCGCCGCCGATCACGATCACCTTCCTGCCGCGGTAGAAGAAGCCGTCGCAGGTCGCGCAGGCGGACACCCCCTTGCCCTTGAGCCGCTCCTCCGACGGGAGATTGAGCCAGCGCGCCTGGGCGCCGGTGGCGATGACCAGGCTGTCGCCGAGGTAGAGCGCGCCGCTGTCGCCGGTCATCCGGAACGGGCGCTGGCTGAGGTCGACGGCGGAAATATGGTCCCACTCCATCCGGGCGCCGACATGCTCGGCCTGCTTCTGCATCTGCTCCATCAGCCAGGGGCCCTGGATGACCTCGGCGAAGCCGGGATAATTCTCGACGTCGGTGGTGATGGTGAGCTGGCCGCCCGGCTGGATGCCCTGGACGACGATCGGCGCGAGGCCGGCGCGGGCGGCGTAGATGGCGGCGGCGAGGCCGGCCGGGCCGGAGCCGAGGATCAGCATGCGGGAGGAGTGGGTCGCGGTCATGAAAAGGGAGTTAGGGGGCGGCCCCGGCGCGCGCAATGGGCCATTTACGCAGGCCGCCGCCCCCTGATAGAAGCCGCGCCAATTCCCCGCCTGCCGACAAGGATTGCGCCATGACCGCACGTGAGAACCCGATCGGCCTCGACGGCTTCGAGTTCGTCGAGTTCACCAGCCCCGATCCCGACGGAATGGCCGGCCTGTTCGCCAAGCTCGGCTTCACCCTTGTCGGCACGCACAAGGCCAAGGCGATCCACCATTATTGCCAGGGCGACGTCCATTTCCTTCTCAACATGGAGCCGGCCGGCCATGCCGACGCCTTCCGCAAGGCGCACGGGCCTTCGGCGAGCGCGATGGCGTTCCGGGTCGAGGATGCGGGCCAGGCGCTCGCGCTGACGGTCCAGCGCGGCGCGACCGCCACCCAGGGCGAGCTCGACCTGCCGGCGATCGAGGGCATCGGCGGCTCGTTCCTCTACCTCGTCGACCGGCCGGCGGCCGAGGCGCTCTACCGAAACGACTTCGAGGCGGTCGCCGCATGCGGCCCGGGCGCCGGCCTCCACACCCTCGACCACCTCACCCACAACGTGAACCGCGGGCGAATGGACCATTGGGCGCGATTCTACGAGCAGGTCTTCAACTTCCGCCAGATCCGCTATTTCGACATCGAGGGCCAGCAGACCGGCCTGCTGTCGCGGGCGATGACCGCGCCGGACGACAAAATCCGCATCCCATTGAACGAGAGCCAGGACGATTACAGCCAGATCGCCGAATATCTGAAGGAATATAAGGGCGAGGGCATCCAGCATCTGGCCTTCGCCACCGACGACATCTTCAAAACCGTCGATGCGCTGCGCGCCAACGGCGTCACCTTCCAGGACAGCCCCGACACCTATTACGACATGATCGACCAGCGCATCCCGGGGCATGCCCACAACGTCCAGGCGATGCGCGAGCGGCGGATCCTGATCGACGGCTCGCCGGAGACCGGCGAGGGCCTCCTCCTGCAGATCTTCACCGAGAACATGGTCGGACCGATCTTCTTCGAGATCATCCAAAGGAAGGGCAATGAGGGCTTCGGCGAGGGCAATTTCAAGGCCCTCTTCGAATCGATCGAGGCCGACCAGATCAAGCGCGGGGTGATCCCGGCCAAGGCCGGCGCATAGGGCCGGCCCGCCCTTCCGCCCGCGTCTAGAAGCGGTTAGTCTCGCCGCCGGCAACACCGTATCGTTTTCCGGACCTAAACCGCACAGCCCACGGGAGCGAGAATGACCGTTCGCAGATTCCTCGCCTTTTCCGCCGCCGCTTTCCTCCTGCCGCTCGCCGCGCCGGCGGCCGCCCGGACGACCGGCCTTCGCGCCGGCGCGGCGGTGACCGACCCGCAAGGCGGCGAGGTCGGCACGATCGTTGCGATCGAGGGGGCGAACGTCGTCCTCCGCACCGACCGCCACGAGGTTCGCCTGCCGGCCGCCTCGTTCACCGCCACCGACAGCGCCGTCCTGTTCGGCATGACCCGCGACCAGCTCAACGCCAGCGTCGACCAGATGCAGGCCCAGGCCCAGCAGGCCTTCGCGGTCGGCGCCGTCGTCCGCGACCGCGATGGCGCAATCGTCGGCCCGGTCCAGGCGCTCGACGCCGAATCGGTCACGGTGCGCGTCGGCGAGGGGCTGGTCCGGCTGCCGCGCGCGGCGCTGGCGCCCCGCCCGGACGGGCTCGCGACCGGCGCCACTCTCGCCGAGCTCCAGGCCGCGGCGAGCGCCGCGCCGGCCGAATAAGCCGCGCCGGCCGGCCTTCCGCGCTATTCCGAGCGCGGGCTGCCGGCCCGATAGTCCAGCCTGCGCGCCTGGAGCGTCGCGCTCGGCCGCGCGAATTGCGCGCGCAACGAGCGGGCCAGCCCCTCGAGCGCCTCCTGCAGCTCGGGCGGCAGCGACAGATAGGCCGACAGCAACTCGCTCGGCCCGTGCCCAAGCCACTCGCCATCGGTGCGCCGGCCGGTGAGAATGTAGACAATATCGACGTCGGCCTCGGCCAGCCGGGCAAGATAGTCCGCCCGCAGCTCGCGCCGGTCATTCTCGTAGAGGCTCTGCTTGGGAACGTCGGTGCCGACCAGGTCGGCGAACTCAGCCTGTTTCAGGCCCAGCCTCTTGCGTTCCTCGGCCAGTCGCGTGCCAAAACTCATCTCTTCTGAAAAGTCCTGCTTGACAGTTCAATGGAAAGCGTTGAACAAGACATGGTTTCTCCGCCGAAGACCGCATCGCATATGACGAACCCTCTTGTCGCGCCCAATTTCGGCGTGTCCAGCCCCCAGCGAATTTTGGCGCAGCCGGCGCACGCCCGGCTGCGGGCGTCCTGCGAGATTTCCCCATGGTGACCTCCGGCGGGGCCACGAGAGGCTATTCGCCGCGCGAGATCCTGCTCGCCGCCGCCGCCCGCGCGGTGCTCGCCGCCTTTCGCGAATCGCTCGAGACGCGGAGCCTCTCGGCGCCGGCGACGGCAACGCTGCGCGTGCTGGAAACCGCGCTGGAGCCCTATTTCACCGACACGCCGCCACCCGGCCCCCACGGCCCGGACAAATAACCGCTTCCTGAGGCCAGGGCCGGCCGATAGAGTCGGCCCGGATGCGGGAGGCGGGCATGGCGAATGCGGCGTTGAGGAGAGGCGGAGCCAAGGCCGCCGCGGCAGGCGATTCGTCGCCCCGCTGGGAGGAGGACGCGCTCGGCTTCCTGATCGCGCCGGTCACCCCCGAAGCCTTTCTCGGCCGCTATTACGAGCGCGAGGCGCTGATCAACATCCGCGGCGAGCCCGACCGCTACGCCGACCTGCTGACGCTGGCATCGCTCGATCATTTCATCAACAGCGCCGACCTGCGCGAGGGCATGGTCGACCTCACCAACCACAGAAACCGGATCGAGCGCGATTCCTATGTCGACGACAGCGGCCGGGTGAGCCGGGTCGCCGTCACCGAGGAATATCTGCGCGGCGCGACGATCATCCTGCCGCACCTCCACGATTCGATGTTCAACCTGGGCGAATTCTGCCGGGCGCTGGAGGAGGTCTTCTCCTGCCACATGCAGACCAACATCTACCTGACGCCGCAAAGCCGCGACGGCACCGGCAACCAGGGCTTCCCGCCCCATTACGACAATCACGACGTGTTCGTGATGCAGATTTCCGGCGCCAAGGCCTGGCGGCTCTACGGCGCGCCGGTCGAGACCCCGTTCCGCGGCGAGCGCTTCGAGCTCGGCCGCCACCAGGCGGGCGAGGTCACCCAGGAATTCACCCTCAATCCCGGCGATTGCATCTATCTGCCGCGCGGCCTGATGCACGACGCCGAGAATGTCGGCGACGAGCCGTCGCTCCACATCACCGCCGGGCTGATCACCAAGACCTGGGCCGACCTGCTGCTCGAATCGGTCTCCGAGCTCGCCTTGACCTCGCCGGACTTCCGCCGCTCGCTGCCGGCCGGCTTCGCCGCGCGCGACTTCGACCGGGAGGCGGCGCGCGCGCAATTCGGCCAGCTGACCCGGAAGATCGCCGCCGACGCCAGCATGGACAGCGCCTTCGACCTGCTCGCCGACAATTTCATCCGCGGCCGCCGGCCCAACGTGGCGGGCGTGATCTCCGCCTCGGCGGCGGCGACGCGCGAGGGCGATCGCTACCGCCGGCGGCGATTCGTGCCGTGGAACGTCGCCGACGACGAAGGCAAGCTGGTGCTGATCGGACCCGGCGGCGATCTCGAATTCACCGCCGAGGAGGGCGACGCGCTCGACATCGCCTTGTCGGGCGCGCCGTTCGCCGCGGCGGATCTCAAGTGCGAGAAGCCGGCCGAGCTGATCCAGACATTATGGGCCGGCGGCTATCTCGAGCGAATCGCCTGAGCGCGGCCTGAAGGATCGTTAGGGTCCGGACTTAATTAGAAGACGGATTTTGGCTCGGGTAACCAGGGGAGTCATCCCGGCGCAAGGGCACCCCGCAAAGTAGTACTTTGCGGGGACCCCGAAGGCCGGGACCCATGAGCACCGAGCCTCAGGAAGGGCGCGGAGGCATCGCCGGTCCTCGCCCACCTGCGTCCATGGATCCCGGCTTTCGCCGGGATGACTCTGAAATTGCACGTAAATCAGAAATGGCTGATTGAGTACGGACCCTAGCCGCCGTGCCGGGCCGAGGCCCGAACCGAGCCGGCCTGCCGGCAATAGCTCCGGACGGCGTCGACCAGGGCAAAGTCGCCGGCCTCGCGGGCAAGGCGCTCGCCGGCTTCGCAATCGCCGAGCCGCACGACCTCCCCGACCCGCTCGCCGAGCGCGCGCGCCTCGTTCGCATCGGCGGTGGTGGCGTTGCGGCGCGCGGCCTCCGCCTCCATCCGGATCGAGTCGCGGCTGACATTGCTCCATCCCGTCCACAGGCTGCCGAAGCCCTGCCCGGAGGCGGCCGGCGGCACGCCCGGGGCCGGCGCCGGCGAAGACGCCGCGACGGCCAGGCCGATCCATATCGCAGTCGTCGCTGTCATTCCGGTCACCATATGCGGTTAGCGCGCGCCACCTGAACGCCATGGGAACGGCGGGCGCAGCCCCGTCATCTGGTCCCGCGCGGCCCGAAGTTCAAGGGCGGCTTTGCCTTCGGCCTCAAACCATGCACTATGAAAGCGGCAAGGAGGACGACGCTGCGGGGGGATGACGACAGGGTGAAGGTCGACGCCGCACCGGCTTCCGGCGAGCGGATCAGCGTCGTCATGCCGGTCAGGAACGCCCTGCCCTATCTCGACGAGAGCATCGCCAGCATCCTCGGCCAGACCCACCGCAATTTCGAGTTCGTGATCGGCGACGACGGCTCGACCGACGGCTCGACCGATGTGCTGCGGGCCTGGGCGGCGCGCGATTCGCGAATCCGGCTGTTCGAACGGCGCGACGGCCTGGGCCCGGCCCAAAGCTCGAACTGGGTGGTGGCGCAGGCCCGCCACGCGCTCATCGCCCGGATGGACGCGGACGACATCGCCCATCCCGATCGCCTGCGCCGCCAATTGCGCGTCCTTGCCGATCATCCCGACGCCGCCCTGGTCGGCTCGCCGGCGGTCGGCATCGATCCCGACGGCCGCCCGGTGCAGGAGCAGCCGCGCTGGGCGATCGGCAGCACGTCGTTCGGGGCGGCGTTCGCCCACGGCTCGATCCTGTTCCGCCGGCCGGCGTTCGAGCGGGCCGGCGGCTACCGCGCGGAATGCGCCTATTGGGAGGATCTGGACCTCTATCTCAGGATGGCGGCGTTCGGCCGGATCCTGATCCTGCCGGACCCGATCTACCATTACCGCTTCGCCGCCACGAGCACGCGGCTGACCTCGCCCGAAGAACGGGTCGAAACCGCCGTCAACCTCATGTTCCGCTGCCGCCAGCGCTACGAGCGCGGCGAGGGCTATGACGCCCTGCTCGGCACCCCCGCCGGACCGGGGCGAGCGGCCCGGATCCTGCCGCAGGTCTTCGTGTCGATCAGCTCGGGGCGGATCTGGTCCGGGCAGTCGCCGGGCATGCTGGGACGGCTGCTTCGCCGCGGCGCCCTGCCGACCGACCGCGAATCGACGATCGCCTGGCTGATCATCCTGTGGGGCAGCATCAGCCCGCGCAGCCTGCGTGTGGTGATGCGCCAGCGGCTGCGGCTGAAGAATGCGCGCACCGCCGCCCTGTTCGTCGACGGCACGCCCTATGAATGGCGCTCGCGGGCGATCGGCGGGCAGGTGGCGGCCGGCTGAGCCGGGTCGCCGGCGAGCCAGGGAATCGCCGCGCCGTCGACGCCGGGAAGCGCGACGCCCAGCCGCGCCGCGATCGTGACCGGAAGGTCCTCCACGGCGACCGGCGGGAACGCCCTGCCGGCCGGCAGGCCGGGGCCGCGCGCGAACAGCAGGCCGTCCGGCCGGTGGTCGCCGGTGCGCCAGCCGGAATAAGGCGCGCGGACGGTGCCGATCCTGGGCGAGCGGACCGTCTCGATCGGCGCGCTCCGGTCCCATTCGACGAACAGGTCCGGCATCGCGTCCTCGGGGGCGCGCCGATGGAAACGGCCGCAAGACCAGACGCGACGAATCGCGCGCCGCCCGGTGTCGACGTTGACCAGGGCGCGCAGATCCTCGGCGAGGCGGCGGCCGAGCGCCTCGACCTCGTCGGGCGAGACGCAACCATCCGGCTCCCGCCCGGCGAGGTTGAAGCGGATGCCGCCATAAACCGAGTTGTTCGGCGCGACGAACCAGGCCTGACGGGCGCGGAGCGCCGCCGGCACCGTCATCCGCGCGCCCATCTTGCGCCGGAGCACGCGCCGGGCCGCCTCGGGCATGCCGAGGGTGCCGGCGAGCCTGTCCGCCGCCGGCATCAGCGCCTGGCTGCCCCGCCGGAAGAGGTCGCGCGGCCCGCCCCGCGCCGGCCAGCCGCGGTCGGCCGCGTCGAGCCGCCGCAGCACCTCGTCGAGCAAATGAGTGCCGTCATGGTGCGCGGCCATGCCGTGGCTGAGGAGGACGAGCATCGTCGCGTCCGGCGCGGCCCGGGCCAGCGCATCGCCGACCGCATGGTCGAGCGCGCGATAGACCCGGGCCACCGGATCGCCGCCGATCGCCCGCCGGACCGCCGGCGCGAAGCGCGGATGCGAGGGATCGTGGAGATGCCATTGCTGATGGCCGACCGCGTGGCTCTCGCCGAACACCGCGAGGAACAGGTCCCAATCCTCTTCGGCCATCAGTTGGGCGAGCAGGCGGCGCTTGGTCTCCACGCCCTGCTCCAGCCCGCTGGCCAGGGCGTCATGCTCGGCCGGCGTCCGGTCCCAACGGGCGCGATGGGCGAAATCGTCGGGCGCGAAATCGCGGACGGCGAACGGATCGAGGCCCAGCACCGGATGGGTTCCGAAGCGGACGGCGATCGCGGCGGCCCGGCCCTCCGGCTGGGCATGGAAGCCGAAATGGCGGTCGTGACAGCCCCATTCCGCGACCGCCACGCCGTTGACGGCTTCGGGAAAGCGGGCGTGCGGAACGTCGACCAGGGCGACCCGCCGGCCGGCGTCGCCGAGCGCCTGCCAGAAGCCCGGAAAGGCGATCGCCGACGGGCTGAGCCGCTGCTCGTAGCTCGCGCGCTCGATCTTCTCCCAGCAATGGAAGCCGTGCCTGTCCGGGCGGACACCGGTGGCGAAATTGGCCCAGATCGCGCCGACGAACAGGCCGAACGGGTTGCGGACCCGGCAGCGGGACCCACCGGCGAGCAAGCCGGCGAGCACCGGCAGCTCGCCTGCCGCCGCCATCCGCCGCACCGTCGCCGGGTCGCAGGCATCGAGGCCGATCACGATCACCGGGCCCTGGCTGGACGCGCTCACTCCGCTCAACCCCTTCGCTGCAATCCCCGCCGCACCTTAAAGCGCGCGGCGGGGCGATCCACCGGATTTCGACCCTGACATTTACCTCTCCGCCCGCGGTTCGCTCACCGACCGATGCCGCATTCGCCTTGCCGCGAGCAAGGATGCCGAACATGCCGATTGGTCGGGCTTGACGCGCCGCCGGCCGCTTCTTACTGTATTAGATGATTAATACAGTCCTCCGCTCCGGGCGGAGGTCGATGGGAGGGAATATCATGGTATCTGCCAAGTTGCTCGGCGTCGCCGCCTTTGTCGCCGCCGCGATCGGGGGCGCCGGCGCTGCCGCCGAGCCGCCGGCCGACCTCAAGGCAAAGGCGGACGCGATCGTCGAAGCGGCTTTTCCGGCCGACGGCCCGGGCGGCGCGGTCATCGTCACCCGCGGCGGCCGGACGATCTATGCGGCGGGCCGCGGCCTCGCCGATGTCGAGGCGGGCCGGCCGATCACGCCGGACAGCGTCTTCCGCCTCGGCTCGATCACCAAGCAGTTCACCGCGGCGGTGATCCTGCAGCTCGTGCAGGAGGGCAGGATCGGGCTCGACGATCCCGTCTCGCGCTTCTTTCCCGACTATCCGCAGCCCGGCGCGGCCGCGACGGTCCGCCAGCTCCTGAACCACACGTCGGGAATCCAGTCCTATACCGGCATCCCCGGCTGGATGACCGAGGAGAATACCAGCCGCGCCTACACGACCGCGGAGATGATCGCCCTGTCCCGCGACCTCCCCTCGCCGACCCCGCCGGGCCAGGCCTGGGCGTACAACAATTCGGGCTATGTCCTGCTCGGCGCGATCATCGAGCAGGTGACCGGCAGGCCCTGGCACCAGGCGGTCGCCGAGCGGATCGCCGGCCCGCTCGGGCTCGGCACGATCGCTTATGGCGCGGACCGCGAATCCGGGGAAGATATGGCGCGCGGCTATACCGACCAGGGCGGCAACGTCCGGCCGGCGCGGCGCATCCACATGAGCGTGCCGCACGCAGCCGGCGGCCTGGTCGGCACGGTCGGCGACCTCGCCCGATGGGCCCACGCCCTCCACCACGGCCGGGTGGTGAGCCCGGCGCTCTACGCCGCGATGACCGCCCCCGCGCCCCTGCCCGAGGGCCGCACCCATCCCTATGGCTTCGGCGTCCGCTTCGACGAGGTTCGCGGCCGCGCCACGATCGAGCATGGCGGCGGCATTTTCGGCTACAACACCGACAGCATCTACATCCCGTCCGAGGACCTGTTCGTCGCCGCCTTCACCAATACCGATTCTCCCGCCACCCATCCATCGCTGGTGGCGCGGCGGCTTGCCGCGCTCGCGCTCGGCGACCCCTATCGCGCCTTCGCCCGGGCCGATGTCGATCCGCGGACGCTGGCGCCTTTGTTCGGAGTCTATCGCGTCGGCGACGGCAGTGCCTCGCGCCGCTTCTTCGCGCGCGACGGCAAGCTCTACACCGCGCGCGACGACGGCGGCGCCGACCGGGAAGTGCTCGCCGCCGGCGACGACCATTTCTTCTACCCGGACAATTTCACCTGGTTCCGGGTCGAGCGCCGCGCCGACGGCGCCCATGTCATGGAAATGCACCAGAACGGAGCCAGCGAGGCCGAGCCTGCGGTACGGACCGGCGACATCCCCGCCGCGCCCGCGGCCGCCCAGGTCAGCCGCGCGATCCTCCTCTCCTATGTCGGGCACTACCGGACCGAGGGGCCGGCGGTCGATATCGCGATGGGCGACGACGGCGTGCTGACGATCCAGCTCACCGACCAGGAGGCGATCCCGCTCCGGCCGGTCAGCGACACCGAGTTCGTCGTCGAACGGGTCAACGCCCGGCTCGTCTTCCACGGCGAGAACGGCGCGGTGGACCGGCTCGTCATCCACCAGGGCGGCCGCCAGCTCGAGGGGCGCCGCGCGCCGCGCTGACAGGGCTTCGAGGCCGTTCTTCGGGGGATGGTAGCGGAGGAGGGACTTGAACCCCCGACACGCGGATTATGATTCCGCTGCTCTAACCAGCTGAGCTACTCCGCCCCATCGGGCCCGCGCCGCACGGCGCCGGCGGGCCGCGGCGCTATAGGAAGCGCGGCGCATGGGGTCAACTGGAGCGACCGGGGCCGGAATTCAAGGTCTGGAACCCGCCGCGCCCGATGTCGTTTCGGATGGCAAGGGTGGCACGGAGACGCTTCATGGAACTGCTGACGCCGCTCGAGACGATCTGCCGCCTCATCCTTCGCGCCAAGGAGCTGGAGGCCCAGGTGCCGGCGACGGACCCGGACGAAGATCCGGACAATGTCGACGATTTCGACGACGAGGGCGACCAGGCGCTGTCGGTGCTCGAGGACGAGCTCAACGACGGCGTCGAGGAGGAGGTCCAGGCAATGCTCGACGAGCTCGCCGACGACCAGCTCGCCGAGGTCGTGGCGCTGGCCTGGGTCGGGCGGGGCACCTACGACGCCAGCGAATGGGACGACGCCTTCGCCGAGGCCAACGACCTCGGCGTGACCGAGCGGGTCGACGAGCTGTTGGACATGCCCTTGCTCGGCGGCCATCTCGAAGCGGGTCTCGCCGCCTTCGACTATAGCTGCGACGGCGTCGGCCAGGTCGACTGACGCGCGCTCAGTGCGTCACCCCGGCCTTCGCCGGGGTGAGGTCATTTTCGGAAGGCGTAGACCCGGATCGGCTGCCACGGGCCGCCGAGATAACGCCAGGTGGCGAGCGCGCGGATCGAGAGCGGGCGGGGCGCGAAGCCGGCGCGGAGCCGCTGCTGGAGGCGCCTCACCTCGCGCGGCGCGACCTTGTTCTGGATGGTGACGTGCGGGCGCCAGGGCGCCTGGTCCTGCGGGATGAGGAGGCCGTGGAGCGCCTCGGCGAGGCCCTCGCGGATGGCGACCAGATCCTCGCTCTCGACCCGGAGCGCCGTCCCCTCCCCCAAATCGATGATGTCGGCGATCGTCGCCCGCGGCGGCGGCGCCGCAACCGCGGCCTTGAGCCGCGCGGCGAGCTCGGCTTCCGCGCCGGGCGGGAGGTGGCGGAACAGCGTGAGGTGGGCCGGGACCCGGTTACGCTCCGGCGGGTAATGGGCCCGCCTCAATTCCTGCAGCCAGCCATTGTCGCCGTCGCCGAAGGTCGCGGTGACGATGATCGGCCCTTCAGCCATGTTCGGGCGGTCAGATCTCGACCTGGCTGCCGAGCTCGACGACGCGGTTGGGCGGCAGCTGGAAGAATTCCATCGCGCTTTCGGCGTTCCTCAGCATCCAGGCGAACAATTTCTCGCGCCAGACGGCCATGCCCGGCTTGGGCGAGGTGATCAGGGTCTGGCGGGCGAGGAAGAAGCTGGTGTCCATCATCTTGAATTGCGGGCCGCAGCTCTCGACCCGCGCCAGCGCGGTCGGCACGTCGGTCTCCTGCATGAAGCCGTAGCGGATGATCAGCCGGAAGAAGCCCTGGCCGAGCTCGTCGAGGTGGAAGGTCTTCTCCTCCTCGACATAGGGCACGTCCTCGATCCGCACGGTCAGCAGCAGCACGCGCTCGTGCAGCACCTTGTTGTGCTTGAGGTTGTGGAGCAGAGCGTGGGGAATGCCGTCCGAGGCGGTGGTCATGAACACCGCCGTGCCGGGCACGCGGGTGGCGCTGCTGGCAGCGGACTTGATGAAGATCGAGGCCGGCATCGTCGCTTCGTTCATCCGCTGGATCATCAGCTTGCGGCCGCGCGCCCAGGTGGTGAGCATGGTGAAGGCGATCAGGCCGACCAGCAGCGGGAACCAGCCGCCGTCCGGAACCTTGGTGAGGTTGGCGACGAAATAGGCCGTGTCGACCAGGAAGAAGACGGCGAGCACCGGGATTGCGAACACCGGTTTCCACTTCCACAGCGAGAGCAGGACGACGGTGAGCAGGCAGGTGTCGATGAACATCGCGCCGGTGACGGCGATGCCGTAGGCGGCGGCGAGGTTGCTCGAATTCTGGAAGAAGAGGACGAGCAGGATGACCATCACCATCAGCGCCCAGTTGATCACCGGAATGTAGATCTGGCCGACCGCGGCCTCGCTGGTGTGGCGAATGCGCAGGCGGGGGATGAAACCGAGCTGCATCGCCTGCTGGGTCACCGAGAAGGCGCCGGAAATGACCGCCTGGCTGGCGATGACGGTGGCGAAGGTGGCCAGGATGACCAGCGGCAGCCGCATCGCATCGGGCGCCAGGAAGAAGAACGGGTTGGTCACGGCGTGCTGGGCGGCCGCCGGGTCCAGCGACAGGATCATCGCCCCCTGCCCCATATAGTTGAGCATCAAAGCGGGCATCACGAAGAACAGCCAGGAGACGCCGATCGGCTTCCTCCCGAAATGGCCCATGTCGGCGTAGAGCGCTTCGGCCCCGGTGACGGCGAGCACCACCGAGCCCAAAGCGAGGAAGGCCCGCCAGCCGTCGGTGACGAAGAAGCGGACGGCGTTCAGCGGGTTGATCGTCTCCAGGACGATCCAGGGCGAGCCGAGGATGTGGCTGACGCCGAGCACCGAGATGGTCAGGAAATAGACCAGCATGATCGGGCCGAACAAGGCCCCGACCCGCGCGGTCCCCGTCGCCTGGATGGCGAACAGGCCGACCAGGATGCCGATCGCGATCGGCACCACCCAGGGCGCGAAGCTCGATTCGACCGTGGTCAGGCCTTCGACCGCCGACAGCACCGAGATCGCCGGGGTGATCATCGAATCGCCGTAGAAGAGCGCACAGGCGAACACGCCCAAAAGGACGATGCCGGCGGTCCACTTGCGCTTGCCGCTGTCGGACTTGCGGTTGATCAGCGCCAGCAGGGCCAGGCTGCCGCCCTCCCCCTTATTGTCGGCGCGCATGATGACGGTGACATATTTCAGCGTCACCACGATCATCATCGACCAGAAGATGAGGCTGAGCACGCCGAGGATCTCGAGGTCGCCCCCGGGCAGCTCGTGATGGCCGGCGAAGGTCTCGCGGAAGGCGTAGATCGGGCTGGTGCCGATGTCGCCGAACACGATGCCGATCGCGCCGACGGCGAGCTTGGCCAGGCCCGATTGGGGATGGTGCCCTGCGGGTCGGTCCGCGGGCTCGCTGGGAACGGCGCTATCGCTCATCGGTCAGGAACGTAAGACGTCCGACTTCCTCTGCTGTCGCCCTGACCTGTCAAGGCGGCGCGCGGCTTAGCACCGCGTCCGGGCGTTCGCAACGGCGACAAAATGATTGCGTCCCGCTATAGACCCGCACTTTCGTCACACGAAGGAGTCGCACATGCGCGTCGGCGTGCCCAAAGAGATCAAGGTTCACGAATATCGGGTCGGGCTGACGCCCGCCTCGGTCGCGGAGCTGACCGCCGCCGGCCACGAGGTCGTCGTCGAGACCAAGGCGGGCCTCGGCATCGATTTCTCCGACCAGGACTATGTCGATGCCGGCGCCGCCATCGCGGCCGATGCCGCCGAGGTTTTCGCCAAGGCTGACATGGTCGTGAAGGTGAAGGAGCCGCAGGCCCAGGAAATCGCCCTGCTGGAGCCCCGGCACCTCCTCTTCACCTATCTCCACCTCGCCCCCGACCCGGCGCAGACCCAGGGCCTGCTGGCCTCGGGCGCGACCTGCATCGCCTATGAGACGGTCACCGCCAATGACGGCTCGCTGCCGCTTCTGAAGCCGATGTCGGAAGTGGCCGGGCGGATGTCGGTCCAGGTCGGCGCCCATTATCTCGAAAAGGAGCAGGGCGGGCGCGGCGTGCTGCTGGGCGGCGTGCCGGGCGTGGCGCCGGCGCGGGTGACGATCCTCGGCGGCGGCGTCTCGGGCGTCAACGCCGCCCAAATGGCGGTGGGGATGCGCGCCGACGTCACCATCTACGACATCTCCAACGCCCGGCTCGCCGAGCTCGACATGTTCTTCGGCAGCCAGATCAAGACCGCCTACGCGTCCAAGGCGGCGATCGCCAAGGCGGTGGCGAAATCGGAGCTGGTGATCGGCGCGGTGCTGATCCCCGGCGCGGCGGCGCCCAAGCTGGTCACCCGCGACATGCTGAAGACGATGAAGCGCGGCTCGGTGCTGGTCGACATCTCGATCGACCAGGGCGGCTGCTTCGAGACCTCGCGGCCGACCACGCACAGCGACCCGGTCTATGTGATCGACGGCGTGATCCATTATTGCGTGGCCAACATGCCCGGCGCGGTGGCGCGGACCTCGGCCTTCGCGCTCAACAATGCGACCTTGCCGTTCGTTCTCAAGCTAGCCGGACAAGGCGCTGAAGAAGCAATGAAAGCCGACCCGCACCTCGCCAACGGCCTGAACGTATCCGGCGGCAAGGTCCGCCACGCCGCGGTCGCCGAGGCGCTCGGCCTGTCCTACGAGCCGGCGGTGTGAATCCATAACCCCGCTCTTTTGAGTAACCTTGTCTCGTCGAACGGGGCCTATGGCGATAGCCGGCCAGTGCGCCTCGCACACCTTGGCCGGTACATCCAAGCTGGTCCTGCTTAGAGCTTGACGGTCGCCTGCTGTCGTACGATGTTATCCAGTGATTCGTTGTGAGGATTCGATGAAAATCGCAAGCCTGCGCCGCGTTCTCATCTGCGCTACCTGCTCGTTGCTCATAGGGGCGACGCCATCGCAGGCTCGCTTCCTGCAGGTCGATCCCGTTGGGTATGACGACCAAGTCAACCTTTATGTCTATGTGGGCAACGATCCGATAAACTCGATCGACCCGACGGGCAGAGTATGTATCAACGCCAGCAATGGCACTACCAACTGCTTCACGCAAAATTATAATGTGACATTCCGAACCCCGCAGGGTTTTCAGAATACAAACCCTCATGCAAGCGATTATCATCAATATACGGTGCCCAATGTGTCACCTCGAAACGCCACCGAGACACGGGAATGGGTTCGAAACCATCCAACACCAGGCAATCCTGCTCCGGCGACACAGCAAGGCACAGCGAACAATGCCACGCCTGGAGGACTTAGTTTGATTATAGCAAGTCCAGTAACTTCCTTGACGACGAAGAATTTAGTGACAGGTAACGCTGTTGTGGTGAACGCAACAATGCCCGGCCATCCTCTTGGCAACGGTGTCGTTGTGAGAGATACGATTCCTAATGCAAATGGGACGTCGACTATAATGAATCACGGGGAAGGAAACGGACGGTGGCAGTCAAGCACCTCACCAGTTGCTGGTGCAATTAACAACATATGGGCAGCACCTAGTATGAGACCTCCTTCAACTCAAAGACCGCCATATGATCGCTGCATGGCGCGTCCCGGTTCCTGTTAGGGCAATGGATAGACAGGCCCTTAAGGGGTTTTTGATAGCGCCTTCGATCCCGAGTTTAGTGGTTTTGATGGTTGCGACGCTTCAGGGAGGCCTCGATGAAGGGGTTTGGTGGATATCAATACTTCTACCAGTTTCCTACATAACATCTCTTCTATTTGGATACCCTACGTATTTGTTGTTGAGGCATTTAGGTCGAGAGGGTCTATTATATTATATTATATCAGGATTTATTGTAGCGTTTATTCCTGTCTCCTATGTAATATTATACCCGTTGTACATGAATTATAATGCATCTCCATCTTCGTCCGGACTTTCCCCAACTGACTATACGATCATTGGCGTAATGGTAGTTGCTGGGATTTTGGTATCCGCGACATTTTGGTTCATAGCCAGGCCTGACAAATTAAGGCAAACCAATAAATGAGGGCTTTGCGGGCGATCATCTGCTTGCAGCGGCATCATCTCAAAACATCTCTGCACAATCGCCCGCATCCCAAAGCCAGTTCATACTTTCGGTTCCCGATGCCCAGCTCGACTACGGACGCGCCAAACTGGCCTTCGATCGGATTATCGACCCTACGCTGAACGTGGATGCCACTCTGGTCGAGATCGATCGGCTAGCGCGGCGGGCGAACGCCCTCGCCGGGACCAATGGTTCGCGGACGGCGAGGCTCGCCGCGCTGCGCCGGGTGATCTACGAGAGCGGCGAGTGGAACGGCGCCCGGCCATTCGCTTACGATCATGCCGACCCACTCGGCCTCAATATCCGCAACAAGCTGATTTCCACCTATCTGGCGACGCGGCGCGGCAATTGCGTTTCGATGCCGATCCTGTTCCTGATCGTCGGCGAGCGGATGGGCCTCGACCTGGCGCTCTCGACCGCGCCGCTCCACATCTTGCTCCGCTTCACCGAGGAAAGCGGCCGCGAGATCAACCTGGAGGCGACCAGCGGGGGGCATCCGGCGCGGACCTTATGGTATCCCCGGAACCTGCCAATGACGGACCGCGCGATCGAGAGCGGCCTCTACATGCGGACGCTGACCCGCAGGGAGGCGGTCGCGCATATGGCGAGCATCGTGGTCGATTTCCTGCTCGGCGAGCGCCGCTTTCAGGAGGCGATCGAGGTCGCGGAGGTCATTCTCCAGCATTACCCGCGCGACGGCTACACAATGGTCAAGCTCGGCACCGCCTATGCGGAGCTCATGCGCGCCGAGTTTCTCGAAAGGTTTCTGACGCCCGCCATGATCCCGTCCGATCTGCGCGATCGTTACATATTGTTCGCCCAGCGCAACCGGCGCGCATTTCAGACCGCCGAGTCTCTCGGATGGGAGCCCTCCCGCTAAGTCGGCTATCGAGGCCTGGTCTCCCGAGCGCGCGCCCGACGGAGCATTTCGAGCTGCTCCTCGATGATGCGGCGATAGCCGGCGTCCGCGGGCGCGCTGGCGAGGAGCGCGCGCCAGATCCGCTCCGCCTCGCCGTAATTGCCGCCCTGGGCCAGGGCGAGGCCGTAGAAGAAAGGCGGACCGGGATGGTCCGGCGCCAGCTGCGCCGCGCGGCGGAAGGCGAGCTGGGCGGCCGGGCTCATCATGCCGCCGCCATGGACGACCAGGGCGTTGCCGAGGCCGACCCAGAGATCGGCGTTGCGCGGATTCTCGCGAACCGCGCTCTGCAGGATCCCGGCGCCGCCCTGGGTGTCGCCGCGGCGCTGGAAACTCTCGGCCATGTTCAGCCAATACCAGGCGCGGTCGAAGCGGCCGAGCATGTCCTCGCGGGTCCGGGCGAATTCGCTGTCGGGAAGCCGCTGGCGCTCGGGCGGCCGCTTCGGCGCGCCTTCGAGGTCCGGCCGGCCCTGCCAGCTATAGCCGGCCAGCGCCAGCAGCAGCGCCGCGCCGAGGAATTGCAGCGCGCCCTTGTCCGGCGACAGGAACCGCCACAGCCCCGCCCCGACCAGCAGCGCCAGCACGGCCATCGCGATCCAGCCCATCAGCGCCGCCCTCCCCGCCGCCGGAAGCGGCCGCGTGCGAGCCAGAGGCCGGCGAGGACGAGCAGGACCGGCGCGCCCCACAGCGGCCAGGTGACCGGCTCCAGCGGCGGATCGTAGGTCACCCAATTGCCGTAGCGCGAAACCAGCCAGGCGCGGATCGATTCGGCGCTCTCGCCGGCGGCGATGCGGCGGCGGATCAAGGCGCGCATGTCGCCCGCCATTTCGGCGTCGCTGTCAGCGATCGCCTGGCCCTGGCAGACCAGGCAGCGGATCGTCTCCATCAGCGCCCTGGCCTCGCGCTCCTGGCGCGGATCGGGCAGCTGGGTGTCGGCATATTCGGCCGCGGGCAGCAGCGAATCGGCCAGCGCCGGGGCGGCGGCGGCGAGCGCCGCGGCGGCGAGCAGCGCCCTCATCGCGCGGCCTCGTAGGCGGCGAGGATCGTCGCCATGTCGGCTTCGGTGATCGCGCCGATATGCTGGTGGCGGATGATGCCGTTGCCGTCGATGACGAAGGTCTCGGGCACGCCGGCCGAGCCCAGCTCCATCTGGACGCGCCGGTCGGTGTCGGCGCCGATGGTGCGGAACGGATCGCCGTAGGTGGCGAGGAACTGGGCGAGGTCCTGCGGGCGGTCGCGGACGGCGATGCCGTCGATCGGCACGCCGCGCCGGGCCAGCGCCTCGAGCTGCGGCGCCTCGATCCGGCAGGGCAGGCACCAGCTGGCGAAGACGTTGACGACGTGCGGCCGGCCCTGGCGCAGCGACCTGCTCGACAGGCCGGCGCGGCCGGGCATGCCGGGCGGGAGGTCGAAATCGGGGACGGGCTGGCCGATCAGCTGCGAGGCGATCGTCCGCTCGGCGGGTGCGTAGAGCTCCGACGCGACGACGACCAGGAAGAGCGCGAACAGGCCCAGCGGCACCCACAGGATCAGGCCGCGCTTCATGCCGCCGCCTCCGCCGGCCGGGCGCGGCGCTCGCGGCGCAGGCGGCCGATCAGCGACAAGAGGCCGCCGAACGCGACCAGCCCGCCGCCGAGCCAGATCAGGGTGACGAACGGCTTCCACCACAAGCGCAGCTGCCAGCGGCCCTGCTCGTCCTCCTCGCCGATGGCGACGTAGAGCTGGCCGTTCCACATCGTCGCGATCGCCGCCTCGCTGGTCGGCGTGGGCGGCGAGCTGAACATCCGCGCCTGCGGGCGCAGGGCGAACGGCGCACCCTCCCCCCGCCGGGCGGTGAGCCGCGCCTCGACCGCGGTCCAGTTCGGGCCGGCGATCGGCTCGGCGCTGTCGAACCGCACGCTGAACGGGCCGGCCGCGACGCTTTGGCCCGGGCGGGCCGCGACCAGGGTCTCGCGGGTGAAGGCGCTTTCCGACGCCATGCCGGCGAGCGCGACGGCGATGCCGAGATGGGCGATCACCATGCCGAAGGTGAAGAAGGGCGTGCGCCGCAGATTGCGCTTCCAGAGCGGCGCCACGCTCGCCGCCGCGATGGCGGGCGCGAGCGTGAGGCCGAGCAGAGGCAGCAGGCGGATGCCGGGGGCGAGGATCACCAGCGCCAGCAGCGCCGCCGCGCCGGCGAGGACCGGGATGGCGATCCGTCCGGCGAGGTCGCGCATCTCGTCGCGCCGCCAGCGCAGCAGCGGCCCCGCCCCCATGATCGCCGCCAGGAGGAGGGCGATCGGCCCGGCGGCGCTGTTGAAATAAGGCGGGCCGACCGACAATTTCTCGCCCGTCACCGCTTCGACGCCGAGCGGGTAGAGGGTGCCGACGAAGACCACGCCGAGGATGGCGGAAAGGAGCAGATTGTTGGCGACCAGGGCGCCCTCGCGGCTGACGAGGTCGAAGCGCGAGCCTTCCTTCACCGTGCCGACCCGGAGCCCGAACAAAGCCAGGGCGCCGCCGATATAAAGAAGAAGCAGGAGAAGGATGAAGGCGCCCCGGCGCGGGTCGACGGCGAAGGCATGGACGCTGGTGAGGATGCCGGAGCGGACCAGGAAGGTGCCGATCATCGACATCGAGAAGGCGACCACGGCGAGCATGATCGTCCAGGCGCGAAGGCCGTCGCGGGTGGCGAGGACGGTGACGCTGTGGAGCAGAGCGGTGGCCGCGAGCCAGGGCATGAGCGACGCATTCTCGACCGGATCCCAGAACCACCAGCCGCCCCAGCCGAGCTCGTAATAGGCCCAATAGGAGCCGGCGGTGATGCCGAGGGTGAGGAAGATCCAGGCGATCAGCACCCAGGGCCGCATCGCCCGGGCGAAAGCCGGGCCGACGTCGCGGGTGACGAGGGCGCCGACCGCGAAGGAGAAGGCGATCGAGATGCCGACATAGCCGAAATAAAGGGTCGGCGGGTGGAAGGCGAGGCCCGGATCCTGGAGCAGCGGGTTGAGGCCGTTGCCTTCCACGGGCACCGGGCTCAGGCGCGTGAACGGATTGGAGGCGAAGAGGAGAAAGGCGTAGAAGCCGAGCCCGATCGCCGCCTGCGCCGCCAGGGTCGCGATCAGCGTCCTTTGCGGCAGCCGGCGCTCGATCAGGGCGACCGCGGCGCCGGCGACGGCGAGCACGGTCACCCAGAGCAGCATCGAGCCTTCGTGATTCCCCCAGGCGCCGGCGAACTTGTAGAGCCAGGGCTTGGCCGAATGGCTGTTGGCGGCGACCAGCTGGACGCTGAGATCGGTGCGCAGGAACAGCCAGATCAGGGCGAGGAAGGCGATCGCGGCGAGCGCGCCCTGCGCGACCGCGACCGGTCGGACGACGCGCAACAAAGGCTCTCCGCCCCGCCGGAGCGCGGCGGCGCCGAGGAACAGCTGCAGCAGCGACAAGGCCGCCGCCAGCCACAGGGCCGCCAGCCCGCCCTCGGCGATCATTCGAGCGACTCCGACTTGTGCATGCCCTGCGGCCCGAGCCGGGGCGGCATGTAATTCTCGTCATGCTTGGCGAGGATCTCGGTGGCGAGGAACAGGCCGTCGGGGCTGGAAACGGCCCTCGGCGACGACGCCGCTATTCTCGCGGAACAGGTCCGGGGTGATGCCGGTGAATCGCACCGGGATCGTCGCGCCGCGTGTCGTCGCCGACCAAGAAGTCGATCGTCACGCCGTCCGGATGGCGACGGATCGAGCCGCCCTTCACCATGCCGCCGATCCGCACCGCGCGGTCGAGCGGCAGGCCTTTGCGGGCGACGTCGGCGGGGGCGTAGAAGAAGGCGGCCTGGTCGCGCATCGCCGACATGGCGAGCAGCACCGCGCCGGCCACCGCGACCAGGGCAAGCATCAGCAAGACGAGGCGCTGATTCTTCGGCTTCACCTTCCGCCGCCCAGCTTGTCGGCCTCGGCTTCCGCCCGCCGCATCGCGACATAGCTGGCCAGCGTCACGCCCAGCGTACCGGCCAGGGTAAGCGCATAGGCGCCGAGGATGAACGGCCAGGGGTTCATGACGCGGCCATCCGCTTCAGACGCGCCTCGACCTTGGTTCGCGCCAGCTCGGCGCGCATCCGCATCAGCACGATCGCGCCGAACAGCAGCGAGAAGCCGAGCGCCGAACCCAGCAAGGGCCACAGCATCGAGCCATGGATGGTGGACGTGCCGCGGAGGATCGAGATGCTCTGGCCCTGGTGGAGCGTGTTCCACCAGGTCACCGAATAATGGATGATCGGCAGGTTGACCGCGCCGACCAGGCCGAAGATCGCGGTGAGGCGGCCCTCCCCGCCTTTCTCCTTCTCCGCCCCGGCAAGGGCGATATAGCCGACATAGAGGAACAGGAGGACCAGCATCGAGGTCATCCGCCCGTCCCATTCCCAATAGGTGCCCCAGGTCGGCCGGCCCCAGAGCGAGCCGGTGGCGAGGCACAAGGCGGCGAAGACCGCGCCCGGAACGGCGACGGCGCGGCCGGCGACGGCGGCAAGCGGATGGCGCCAGACCAATTGCATCAGGCTGGCCGCGGCGATTCCCGCCCAGCCCGCCATGGCGAGCCAGGCGGCGGGGACGTGGACGTAGAGGATGCGGACGCTCTCGCCCTGGAGCCGCTCCGGCGGCGCCAGGAACAGCCCGGCCCCGAGCGCGGCCGCGATCAGCGCCGCACCCGTCCAGCCGAGCCAGGCCGTGAGGGGACGCGCGATTTTGAGGAAACGGGCCGGATTCGCGTAAACGTGCATGTTCGGCGGCTTGTGTAGCCGACGCATTGGCGACGCGAAAGCTTGCGCTTAAGGCAAGCGGATGGCCGCAGCCCCAGCGCCCCTGAAGCAGAACCGCCTGCTCGGCATCGCGCTCAGGATCGGCGCGGCGACCTGCTTCGGCTTCATGGCGGCGGCGATCAAGCTCGGCGACCAGGCCGGCGTCAGCCTGCCCGAGCTCGCCTTCTACCGCTTCGCCTTCGGCCTGCCGCCGCTGCTCGTCTGGATCGCGCTGACCCGGAATTTCGGCGCCTGGCGGACGCAGCGGCCGCTCGCGCACCTCGCGCGCGGCGCGATCGGCCTTTCGACCATGGTCACGGCGTTCGCCGCCTTGACCTATCTGCCGCTGGCGGAATCGGCGACGATCGGCTTCGTCGCGCCGCTCTTCTCGGTAATGCTGGCGGCAATGATCCTCAAGGAGCCGGTCGGGCGGCATCGGTGGAGCGCGGTCGCGCTGGGCCTCGCCGGGGTGCTGATCGTGATGCGGCCGAGCGGCAGCCACCTGCCCCCGGTCGGCCTCGCTTTGGCCCTGCTCGCGGCGCTGGGCGTGGCGGCGGTGACGATCACCATCCGCCAGATCGGGCGCACCGAGAGCACGCCGACGACCGTATTGTGGTTCACCATCTTCTCGATGCTGGTGACCGGTTCGCTGATGCCCCTGTTCGGGCAGATGCACGATCCGGGCACCTGGGCGATCCTCGTCGCGCTCGGCCTGTTCGGCGGGCTGGGCCAGCTGTTCCTGACCTCGTCGCTGCGCTTCGCGCCGGTGCCGGTGGTGGTGCCGTTCGACTATGCCCAGCTCTTATGGGCGGTGCTGCTCGGCTGGGCGCTGTGGGACACCCAGCCGCCGGCCAGCACCTGGGCCGGCGCCGCGGTGATCGTCGCCAGCGGGCTCTACACCCTCTATCGCGAGCACAAGCTCGGCCGCGACAAGCCCCGGCCGGAGCCGCTCTAGCGATCAGGTGCGTCCGATCAGCCTGCGGGCCATGTCGCCGGCGACGCGCGCCGGGTTGCGGCCGGTGGCGGCGCTTTCGCTCCAGATCTGCTCGAGGCGGCCGGGAATGGCCTCGATCCGCCCGCGCACCGTCCCCTCGTCGCCCTCGCCCAGATATTCGGTCGAGACGTTGATGATGCCGCCGGCGTTGATGACGTAATCGGGCGCGTAGAGGATGCCCCGGGCCTGGAGGCGGTCGCCGTCGTCGCGGGTGGCGAGCTGATTGTTGGCGCCGCCGGCGACGATCGGCACGTTGAGGGCGGCGATCGACCGCTCGTCGAGGATCGCGCCGAGCGCGTTGGGGCTGAACAGGTCGGCGGCGAGGGTCATGACTTCGTCGGTGCCGACGACCGTGCCGCCGGTCTCGTCGGCCAGCGCCTGGGCGCGGCCCCGGTCGACGTCGGCGATGCTGAGCCGCGCGCCGTCCGCCGCCGCCCGCCGGGCGAGGCCGCCGGCGACGCTGCCCGCGCCCTGGATGGCGATGTGGAGGCCGTGGAGGCTGTCCTTGCCGAGGCCGCGCTTCACCGCCGCCTTGACGCCGAGATAGACGCCGTAGCTGGTGTGCGGCCCGGGATCGCCGCCGACCGCGCCGGCCGCCACCGGCAGGCCGGCGACATAGCTCGTCTCCTTCGAGATGGCGACCATGTCGGCGACGCTCATGCCGACATCCTCGGCGGTGACGTAGCGGCCGCAAAGCCCGGCGACCGCCCGGCCGAAGGCGGCGAGCATTTCCGGCGTCTTGGTGCGCGCGTCGTCGGCAAGGATCACCGCCTTGCCGCCGCCGAGCGGCAAGCCCGCCATGGCGTTCTTGTAGCTCATCCCCCGCGACAGGCGCAGGGCATCGGCGATGGCGTCGCTGGGACGGGCATAATGCCAGAAGCGGGTGCCGCCGGCGCCGGGACCGAGATGGGCGGAATGGACGGCGATCACGGCCTTGAGGCCGCTCTCCCGGTCGGTGACGAAATGCACGAGCTCATGCTCGTCGAAATCGGGAAAGTCCCAAAGCGAGTCCATCGATCGATCGATCCTGTTCTGGTCGGCAAGGAGTGGGGCGATCGACGGGACTTGAACCCGCGACCCTCGGTACCACAAACCGATGCTCTAACCAGCTGAGCTACGATCGCCACGCTTGCGGATGCGGTGCGCACATAGGGGGCGGCGCACCCCAGCGTCAAGGACAGGTTCCGCCCTGGCACAGCCGCCCCGCGCCCCCATATGGCGGCTATGATCGCTTTGTCCGTCCTCGACCTCGCGCCGATCACCGAAGGCGGCACGGCCGCGGAAGCGCTTGCCCACTCGCTCGACCTCGCCCGCCATGCCGAACGGCTCGGCTATCGGCGCTTCTGGATGGCCGAGCATCATTCGATGCCGGGCATCGCCAGCGCGGCGACGGCGGTGGCGCTCGCGCATGTCGGCGGCGGGACCTCGACGATCCGGATCGGCGCGGGCGGGATCATGCTGCCCAACCATGCGCCGCTCCAGATCGCCGAGCAGTTCGGGACCCTCGCATCGCTGTTTCCCGGCCGCGTCGATCTCGGCTTGGGGCGGGCGCCCGGGACCGACCCGGCAACGGCGCAGGCGCTGCGGCGCAACCTCTCGTCCGACGCCGGCCAGTTCCCGCGCGACGTCGTCGAGCTGATCGACTATCTGAAGCCCGCCGAGCCGGGGCAGACGGTGCGGGCGATCCCCGGCGAGGGGCTCGACATCCCGATCTGGATCCTGGGCTCCAGCCTGTTCGGGGCGCAGCTGGCGGCGCATCTCGGCCTCCCTTATGCGTTCGCTTCCCATTTCGCGCCGGCGCAGATGGCGGAGGCGATCCGCGTCTATCGGCGATCCTTCCAGCCCTCGGACCGGCTTGCCGAACCTTATGTGATGCTCGGCTTCAACGCCTTCGCGGCGGACACGGACGAGGAGGCGGAGCTGCTCGCCACCTCGCTGATGCAGGCTTTCGTCAACCTCAGGACGGGGACCCCCAGCCCGCTGCCGCCGCCGGTGCCGGGCTACAAGGAGCGGCTGCCGCCCGCCTATCGGACGACGCTCGAGCAGCTTCTTTCCTGCTCGGCCATCGGCAGCCCGGAGACGGTGCATCGCGAGATCGAGGCGTTCGTCGGCCGGACAGGCGCCGACGAGCTGATGATCACCGCGCAGATTTTCGACCATGCGGCGCGGCTGCGCTCGTTCGAGATCGTAGCGGGGCTGATCGACTCCTAGCCGGGCTCAGGGGTCGAGCCAGCGCGCCGCTTGCGCCGGCGTGCGCTTGTCGGTGTCGCGGTCGACCATCAGATTGGCCTGGCGCATCCGCTCGACCCGGATGGCGCCGATCAGCGGGCGGAGCGCCTCGACGACCCGCCGGTCGGTTCCCGGCGCGGCGAGGAGGACGGCGTCGTAGCTCGGCAGCGCCCGGCGCGGGTCGGCGAGGGTGACGAGGTCCAAAGCGGCGATGCGGCCGTCTGAGGAGAAAGCGGTGATGACGTCGGCCGAGCCGTCGGCGATCGCCCGGTACATGAAGGTCGGGCTGTAGGAACGCCGCTCGGCGAAGCCGAGGCCGTAGCGCGCCGCGACCGAGCGCCATTCCGGCCGGGTAAGGAATTCGAGGTCGGCGCCGAGCCGCAGCCGCGGCGCCGCGCGGGCGAGATCGGCGAGCGTGCGCAGGCCGAGCGCCTCCGCCCGGCCACGGCGCATCGCAAGCGCATAGGCGTTCTCGAAGCCGAGCGCGCCGAGGACGAGGACGCCGTCGCGCTCGCGCAGCATCCGCGTCAGCGCCGCCCGCATCGCCTCGGGCGGCGGCGTGTCGGTGCGCCCGAGGATGTTGGTCCACAGGGTGCCGCTATAATCGACATAGACATCGACGTCGCCGGCGGCGAGCGCCTGGTAGGCGATGGTCGAGCCGAGATTGTCGCGCCGCTCGGTGCGGTAGCCGGCCGCCTGCAGCCGCCGCTCGATCGCGCTGGCGAGGATATATTGCTCGGAGAAGTTCTTGGCCCCGATCACGACGGTCTCGCCGCCTTGGCCCGGGCCGGAAAGCGGCACGAAGGCGAGCGCCAGCGCCCCGGCGAGCGCGGCCAGGCCGGCGGCGATGCGCCAGCGCGAGCGCCGCTTCAGCCCGGCCTCGACCAAAGCGAGCAGCCCGTCCACGCCGAGCGCCAGCGCCGCCGCCGCGCCGCAGCCGACCAGCACCCGCACCCAATTCTCGGTCTGGAGGCCGGAGAAGATGAGGTCGCCGAGGCTCGACTGGCCGACCGTGGTCGCCAGGGTCGCGGCGCCGATGGTCCAGACCGAGGCCGTCCGGATGCCGGCGAGGATCACCGGCGCGCCGAGCGGAAGCTCGACGATCAGCAGCCGCTGGCGGCGGGTCATGCCGATGCCGTCGGCCGCCTCCAGCACCTCGGGGTCCACGCCCTGGAGCGCGGCGATGCCGTTGCGCACGATCGGCAGCAGCGCGTAGAGGCTGAGCGCGATCAGCGCCGGCAGGAAGCCCAAGGCCGGGATGGCCAGTCCGGTCGCCTGCCCGAGGATCAGCAAGGCGGGATAGAAGAGCGCGAGCAGGGCCAGCGCCGGCACGGTCTGGATCAGCCCCGCCAGCCCCAGCACCGGCGTGCGCACCCGGCGGCTCCGGGCCGACAGGATCGCGAGCGGAAGCCCCGCCGCGACGCCGATCGCGACCGCGCAGCCGCTGACCAGAAGGTGCGCGCGCACCAGGCCGGGGAGCTCGACCAGCGCTTCGGCGAATGCCGGGCTCACAGCGCCGCCAGACGTTCGGCCTGGCGGCGCGGTACGTCGATCATCGCGCGCACGTCCGGGTCCTGGTGGGCCACGATCCCGGCCGGCGCCGCGTCGGCGCGAATGCGGCCGTCAATCAGCACCACGATCCGGTCGGCCAGCAGCAGCGCCTCGGCGACGTCGTGGGTGACCATGAGTGTGGTCAGGCCGAGCCGGTCGTGGAGACCGCGATAGGCGCGGCCGAGGGCGTCGCGGGTGACCGGGTCCAGGGCCCCGAACGGCTCGTCCATCAGCATCAGCTTCGGCTCCGCCGCCAGCGCCCGGGCGACGCCGACCCGCTGCGCCTGCCCGCCCGACAGCGCCCGCGGATAGCGGCCGGCGAGGTCGGGAGGGAACGCGACCAGCTCCATGAGCTCGGCGACGCGCTTTTGCCTGCCGCCCTCGTCCGCGCCGGACAGCCGGGGCACGATCCAGACATTCTCGGCGACGTTCATGTGCGGAAACAGGCCGATGCCCTGGAAGACATAGCCGATCCCGCGCCTGAGCTCGGGCGCGGAAATGCCGCGGACGTCGCGCCCGTCGAGGCGGACGATGCCGGCGTCGGGCTCGACCAGCCGGTTGATCGACTTCAGCAACGTCGTCTTGCCCGAACCCGAAGGCCCGACCAGGGCGACGAACCCGCCCGCCTCGACCGAAAGGCCGACGCCGTCGAGCGCCAGGCGGCCGCCGCGGCGCTTGGTCAGGCCATCGAGCTCGAGCAGGGGCGGCGCGGTCATCAAGCGATTGTTCGCGCGCGGCGCCGGTTTGGCAAGCGGGCGGCGAGGAGAGGCGTGGTGGGCGCGGCAAGGATTGAACTTGCGACCCCTGCGGTGTGAACACAGTGCTCTACCACTGAGCTACGCGCCCACGCCCCGAAACAAGCGCCCGGCGTGGCAGGTCCGGGCGGAGCGGGCGTCCATAGCGGCCGCCGAAATGCCTGTCCAGCAGTGCAAAGGGGGACAATTACTTTCAGCCGCCGGCGATCGAGGCTTCGAACCGCGTGCCGAAAGTAACCGTCCCCGTTCGATGATCAGAGGTTGACCGAGTCCTTCAGGCCCTTGCCGGCCTTGAACTTGGGCTGGGTCGATTCCTTGATCTGCATCGGCTCGCCGGTGCGGGGATTGCGCCCCGTCGAGGCCTTGCGGCGCGAGCAGGAAAAGGTGCCGAAGCCGACCAGCCGAACCTCGTCGCCGCGCTTCAAAGCGTTGCTGATCGTCTCGAACACCGACTCGACCGCGCGCGACGCGTCCCCCCGGCTGAGACCGGTCCCGTCCGCCACCTGGCCGATAAGCTCCTGCTTGTTCATCTGCCCGAACCCCCTTGCAAAGACTCGCGAGAGCAGCGCCCGCGAAGCGCCGACTAAACGCCAGGAGAGCGACAGGAGTCAAAAGGAAAGAGACGCAATTCCGGGGAAATTGCGTCTCAATTCCGGGGAAATTGCGTCTCAATTCCGGAGGAATTGCGTCTCGTTTCCGCGGAAAATGCGCCTCCCTGGGATCAAGGGCGGGCGGCGCCCGTGGCTCAGTGGCGGACCGAAACCCCCGCCGTGTCGTCGGGCGCGGTCGCCAGCTCCGAGGGAGGAACCGCGGCAAGCTCGTCGGCCTCGCTCCATTCGATCGGCACCACCGGCGTCGCCAGCGCCTGGGCGAGCACCTCGTCGACATGGCTGACGATGACCAGCTCCAGCCCGGCCTTGATGTTGGCCGGGATCTCGGCGAGGTCCTTCTCGTTCTCCGCCGGGATGAGCACCTTGGTGATGCCGCCGCGCAGCGCCGCCAGCAGCTTCTCCTTGAGGCCGCCGATCGGCAGGACGCGGCCGCGCAGGGTGACCTCGCCGGTCATCGCCACGTCGCGGCGGACCGGGATGCCGGTCAGCGTCGAGATGATCGCGGTGACCATGCCGATGCCGGCGGACGGGCCGTCCTTGGGCACCGCGCCTTCGGGCAGATGGACGTGGATATCCTTGCGGCCGAACACGCTCGGCTTCACGCCGTAGCTGGGCGAGCGCGCCTTGACGAACGAGAAGGCCGCCTGGATCGACTCCTGCATGACGTCGCCGAGCTTGCCGGTGGTCTTGATCTGGCCCTTGCCCGGGACGGTGACCGCCTCGATGGTGAGCAATTCGCCGCCGACCTCGGTCCAGGCGAGGCCGGTGACCGCGCCGATCTGGTCCTCTTCCTCGCTCATGCCGTGGCGGAAGCGGCGCACGCCGACGAAATCGCCGACATTGTCGGCGCCGATCTCGATCTTCTCGGCCTTGCCCTCGAGGATCCGGCGGAGCGCCTTGCGCGACACCTTGGCGATCTCGCGCTCGAGCGTGCGGACGCCGGCCTCGCGCGTATAATGGCGGATCAGCGTGCGCAGCCCCTCCTCGGTGATGACCAGCTCGCCGTCCTTGAGGCCGTGCGATTCGATCTGCTTGGGGATGAGGTGGCGGATGGCGATCTCGACCTTCTCGTCCTCGGTATAGCCTTCGAGGCGGATGATCTCCATCCGGTCGAGCAAAGGCTGCGGCATGTCCATCGAGTTCGCCGTGGTGACGAACATCACGTCCGAAAGGTCGTAATCGACCTCCAGATAATGGTCCTGGAAGCGGCTGTTCTGCTCCGGATCGAGCACTTCGAGCAGCGCCGAGGCGGGATCGCCGCGGAAGTCCTGGCCGAGCTTGTCGATCTCGTCGAGGAGGAAGAGCGGGTTGGAGGTGCCGGCCTTCTTGAGGTTGGTGACGATCTTGCCGGGCAGCGAGCCGATATAGGTGCGGCGGTGGCCGCGAATCTCGGCCTCGTCGCGGACGCCGCCCAGCGACTGGCGGGCGAACTCGCGGCCGGTGGCGCGCGCGATCGAGCGGCCGAGCGAGGTCTTGCCGACGCCGGGCGGGCCGACCAGGCACAGGATCGGGCCCTTCAGCCGGTTGGTGCGGACCTGGACGGCGAGATATTCGACGATCCGCTCCTTGACCTTCTCGAGCCCGTAATGGTCCTCGTCGAGGATCCGCTCGGCCTCGGCGATGTCGTGCTTGAGCTTGGATTTCTTGCCCCAGGGCAGGCCGAGCAGGACGTCGAGATAGTTGCGCGACACCGTCGCCTCGGCCGACATCGGCGCCATGCCCTTCAGCTTCTTCAGCTCCGAATTGGCCTTGGTCCGCGCTTCCTTGCTGAGCTTGGTGCGCTCGATCTTGCGCGCCAGCTCGGCGAGCTCGTCGACCTCGCCTTCCTCGCCGGCATTGCCGAGCTCGCGCTGGATCGCCTTCAGCTGCTCGTTGAGATAATATTCGCGCTGGGTCTTCTCCATCTGGCGCTTGACGCGCGAGCGGATCTTCTTCTCGACCTGGAGCACGCCGAGCTCGCCCTCCATGAAGGCGAACGCCATTTCGAGCCGGCGGACCGGGTCGAGCTCGGCGAGCAGCGCCTGCTTGTCGGAGACCTTGATGTTGATGTTGGCGGCGACCGCGTCGGCGAGCTTCGACGGCTCCTCGATCTGGCCGAGCTGGACCGAGGTCTCGGCCGGCAGCTTGCGGTTGAGCTTCGCATAATTTTCGAACTGGTCGGTCACCGAGCGCATCAGCGCCCGGACCTCGGCCCCCTCGGGCTCCATCGTCGTGACCGGCTCGACGTCGGCGACGAGATGGGTCGCCTGCGCCCGCAGCGCCTGCAGCGACGCCCGGTAGCGGCCCTCGACGAGCACCCTGACGGTGCCGTCGGGCAGCTTCAGGAGCTGCAGGACGGTGGCGACGACGCCGAGATCGTACAGCGCCTCGCGGTCGGGATCGTCCTCGGCCGGATCGAGCTGGGAGACGAGGAAGATGCTCTTGTCCGCCGCCATCGCGGTTTCGAGCGCCGCCACCGATTTGTCGCGGCCGACGAACAACGGCACGATCATGTGCGGGAAGACGACGATGTCCCGCAGCGGCAGGACGGGATAGGTTTCGTTCATGAATACTCCACAGGCCGGGCCACCGGGCCCGGCTCCAGCCCTATATGGGACCAAAGACCGGCCGCATCAATGAAAGGCGATCGAGGCGGGTGCGGCGGCCGCGCTTTCCAATTGACCCGACTCCGCCCCGGGACTAATTTCCGGCCCTCATGGCGAGAGGTATACGTCTGATGTTGCGCGCGTTCTTTCTGACCCTCTCGCTGGTTGCGGCGCCGGTCGCGCTGCCGGCCCCGGCCCACGGCCAGTCGGAGGCGCGCTCGAACGAGCGCTGCCAGCAGCGCAACCGGACCAACCAGCGCCGCCGCTCGGTCTTCGGCGGCATCGCCCGCAGCATGCTGGGGCGGGTCGGCGCGCCATCGGCCGTCTCCGGCGTCGCGCTCCCGGTCGGCTCCCTGCTCAGCGACGTGATCATCCGCCTGCTCAACTGCCGCGAGCAGGAGCAGGCGGCGACCGCCACCGAGGAAGCGGTGCGCGGCGGCGTCGGCACCACCACGACCTGGACCAGCGAATCGCGCGCCAACGTCACCGGATCGTCGACCGTCGTCGCCGCCGAGCCGGTGGCCCCGGACGGCGGCGCGTGCATGACCGTCACCGACATCGTCATCGTCGACGGGGAGGAGACGCGCGCGCCGAAGCGGATGTGCCGCCGGCCGCCCTCGACCAGGTATGTCCGGGTCTAAGCCGATTTTGCGCATCATTGCCTCGATCGCCGCCGCCGCGGCCATGCTGGCGGCACAGGCCGCGCAGGCGCAGACCGATCCCAACAACCCGACCTGCCCGCTGAACCCGAACTGGTCCAGTTACCGGGAGATGCGCCTGACCCCGCAGACCGTGGACGGCCGCCGGGTCCTGCTCGCCGAGGGCATGATCGACGACAATTTGCTCCCCCGGCTGGCGGCGGCGCTGCGCGAGCACCAGGAGATCAACGAGATCTGGCTGCGGTCGCCGGGCGGCAACGCCCGGGTCGGCAACGAGGCCGGGCGGCTGATCCGCGACAACGGCATGCTGACCCGCATCCCGGCCGGCTGGGCCTGCTTTTCCGCCTGCAACTTCCTGTTCATGGGCGGACAGGCCCGGTTCGTCGATCCCGGCGGGCTGTTCATCGTCCACATGTTCACCCATACCGGGGACCGCGAGGCGATCCGCTCCGAGGTCGCGCGCGGCGAGGAGAGCACGATCGGACTGATCGGCGAGATCGAGCAGCGATCGGCGCTGCTCGCCAGCGCGGACAACGACTTCCTCATTCGCATGGGCATCTCGCGGGACCTTCTGACCGAGGTGATGTACCGCCAGCGGGCGGTGGCGGACCGCAACGACCGCTCGACCCGGCGCTGCCTCACCCAGCAGGAGGTGATCCGCTACAACGTCGCCACCGAGCGGCTGCCGGGCTGAGCGCCGCCCCGGGAAATCCTCGCTTGCGGCCGGCGTCGTAACGCAGGACAGTCGGCGCTCAACCGCGGGGGAAAGCGGCATGTCGGACGGTCGGGCGGGCGCGCTGTGGAATCCCGATCTCGCGCCGACGGGTCCCGAGCAGCGGACCTGGGCCTGGTACCATTATGCCTCGCTATGGGTCGGCATGATCGTCGCGGTGCCGGGCTGGATGCTCGCCGCCGGGCTGATCGAGCAGGGCATGTCGGCGGGCCAGGCGGCGCTTACCGTCCTGCTGGGCAATGTGATCGTGCTGATCCCGCTGCTCCTGATCGGCCATGCCGGCGCGCGCCACGGCGTGCCTTATGCGGTGCTCGCCCGCGCTTCGTTCGGCACCGTGGGGGCGCGGCTGCCCGCGCTCGCCCGCGCGCTGGTGGCGTGCGGCTGGTACGGCATCCAGACCTGGATCGGCGGCGCGGCGCTGCTGACCCTTCTCGGCATCTTCGTGGGCGCGGACCTGCGCGGAACGCCGATGCCGCTGCTCGACATCGGGCCCGGGCAGCTCGCCGCCTTCGCCGCGTTCTGGGCGATCCAGCTGTTCTTCGTCCGCAAGGGGCTGACCACGATCCGGCGGCTCGAGACCTGGACGGCGCCGCTCAAGATCCTCGTCTGCATCGCCTTGGTGTGGTGGGCGGTCGACCGCGCAGGCGGCGTCGGCCCGATCTTCGCCGCGCCTTCCGCCTTCGCGCCCGGCGGCGCCAAAGCGGGCCAGTTCTGGCTGGTGTTCTGGCCGGCGCTCACCGCGATGATCGGCTATTGGGCGACGCTCGCGCTCAACATCCCCGATTTCACCCGCTTCGCCAGGAGCCAGAAGGACCAGGTGATCGGCCAGACCCTGGGCCTGCCGCCGATGATGGGGCTGATCGCGCTGGCGAGCGTGATCACCACCTCCGCCACGATGGTGATCTACGGCCGGGCTATCTGGGATCCGGTCGAGCTGGCGGGGACGATGGCCGGGCCGTTCGTCCTGCTCGGGCTGATCGTGATCACGGTCGACACCGTCTCGTGCAACATCGCGGCGAACCTGGTCTCGTCCGCCTACGATTTCTCGTCGCTGTGGCCGGCGAAGATCTCCTATCGGACCGGCGGCATGATCACCGCGGCGATCGGCGTGCTGATCATGCCGTGGAAGCTTCTCGCCACGACCGGCGGCTATATCTTCGTCTGGCTTGCCGGCTACAGCGCCCTGCTGGGACCGATCGCGGGCATATTGATCGCCGACTACTGGCTGATCCGCCGCACGAGGCTGGACGTCGGCGCATTGTACGAGGTCGACGGTCGCTATGCCTATCGGCGGGGCTGGAACCCGGCGGCGCTCGCCGCCTTCACCGCCGGCGTGCTGCCCAATCTGCCCGGATTCCTGAAGACCGCCGCGCCGGACGCGTTCGGCTGGATCGGCCCGGGCTGGGCGGCGGCTTATGCCTATGCCTGGTTCATCGGGCTCGCCGTGGCGATGGCGCTCTACACGGCCTTGATGTGGCGGTCCCGGGGCCCGCGCCGTTCTCGTTCAGACGTCGGGGCCGGCGTGCGCCAGTGAAGAAACCAATATTCTCAACGGATAGGAAAGAGAAGCTCAGGCCGCGTCTTCGGCCTTCTGGGCGTAGATGCGGACCGGCTCCTTGCGGCCCTCGACCACGTCCTTGTCGATCAGCACCTCGTCGACGCCGTCCATCGAGGGCAGGTCGAACATCGTGTCGAGCAGGATATTCTCCATGATCGACCTGAGGCCGCGGGCGCCGGTCTTGCGCTCGATCGCCTTCTTGGCGGTGGCGACGAAGGCATCGTCGGTATAGGTCAGCTTGACGTCCTCCATGTCGAACAGCTTCTGGTACTGCTTGACGAGGGCGTTCTTGGGCTCCTGCAGGATCTTGACCAGGGCGTCGACGTCGAGGTCCTCCAAGGTGGCGATCACCGGCAGGCGGCCGACGAATTCGGGGATCAGGCCGAACTTCAACAGGTCCTCGGGCTCGGTGTGGCGCAGCACCTCGCCGGTGCGGCGCTCGTCGGGCGCGGCGACATGGGCGCCGAAGCCGATCGACTTGCCCTCGAGCCGGTCGCCGATGATCTTTTCGAGGCCGGCGAAGGCGCCGCCGCAGATGAAGAGGATGTTGGTGGTGTCGACCTGCAGGAACTCCTGCTGGGGATGCTTGCGCCCGCCCTGCGGCGGCACCGAGGCGGTGGTGCCCTCCATCAGCTTCAAGAGGGCCTGCTGGACGCCCTCGCCCGACACGTCGCGGGTGATCGAGGGATTGTCCGACTTGCGGCTGATCTTGTCGATCTCGTCGATATAGACGATGCCGCGCTGCGCCCGCTCGACATTATAGTCGCTGGCCTGGAGCAGCTTCAAAATGATGTTCTCGACGTCCTCGCCGACATAGCCCGCCTCGGTCAGCGTGGTCGCGTCGGCCATGGTGAACGGCACGTCGAGGATCCGCGCCAGCGTCTGGGCGAGCAGGGTCTTGCCGCAGCCGGTCGGGCCGACGAGCAGGATGTTCGACTTAGCGAGCTCGACGTCGGCGCCCTTGGCGCCGTGGGCGAGCCGCTTGTAATGGTTGTGCACCGCGACCGAGAGGACGCGCTTGGCGTGCATCTGGCCGATCACATAATCGTCGAGCACCTTGCAGATCTCGGCCGGCGTGGGCACGCCGTCACGGGTCTTGACGAGAGCGGACTTGGTTTCCTCGCGGATGATGTCGTTGCACAGCTCCACGCATTCGTCGCAGATGAACACGGTCGGGCCGGCGATCAGCTTGCGGACCTCGTGCTGCGACTTGCCGCAGAACGAGCAATAGAGGGTGCTCTTGCTGTCGCCGCCGCTCAGTTTCGTCATAATCTATCCTTGAGGCTGCTTCGCCTGCTTCCGTTCGCCGATATCCTGACGGCAAATGTACACGACCACAATGGTCTAATCGTTAAAGCCCCCGCGCGCCCTCCGGCGGAACCGGGATCGGCGAAGCGCGCCGCCGCCCATTTCGTTCCGCGACGACCCCTGCCGGACTCCGGCCGCGCCCGCGCGCATAAGGAGGAGCGACAGCGGCAGGGAGAGGTCACGCGGCGGCGCGGGCGGCTTCCTCCTCGCTCGGCGTCGGCCGCTTCTCGAACACCTCGTCGACCAGCCCGAAGCCCTTGGCCTCGTCGGCCGAGAAGAATTTGTCGCGCTCGACGTTCTTCTCGATCTCCTCGATCGGCTGGCCGGTATATTTGGCCATCAGCTCGTTCATCCGGTGGCGGATGCGCAATATCTCCCTGGCCTGGATCTCGATGTCGGAGGCCATGCCCTGAGCGCCGCCCGACGGCTGGTGGATCATGATCCGGGCGTTGGTCAGCGCCACCCGCATCCCCGGCTCACCGGCGGACAGGAGGAACGCGCCCATCGACGCCGCCTGGCCGATGCACACCGTGCCGACCCGCGGGCGGATATATTGCATGGTGTCGTGGATCGCCATCCCCGCCGTCACCACCCCGCCCGGCGAGTTGATGTACATGTAGATGTCTTTCTTGGGATTCTCGCTCTCCAGGTAGAGAAGCTGGGCGGTGATCAATGTCGCCATATGGTCCTCGACCCCGCCGGTGACGAACACGATCCGCTCGCGCAGCAGCCGCGAATAGATGTCGAAGCTGCGCTCCCCACGGTTCGACTGCTCGATGACGATGGGGACGAGCTGGGAGAGGATGTCCTGATGGTCCATGGCGGCGGGTGGGTCCTTGATGGTGGCTTCGGAAGCCAACATCGGGGGTTTCGGCGCGCGGTTCAAGCCCCGACGGCCGCCGGCTATCGCGCCTTCGTCGTTGCCGGCATTCCTGCCTCCCCTTATCAGCGATCGCCGGATCGGGGCTGACGGGCAGGAGGGGACGGGATGAAGCGCCGTGGAAAGGCTTTTCTCGCCTGGCCGGCGATCGCGCTCGCCGCGGGCGGCTGCGCATATGCGGGCGGCTCCCCTGCCCGCCCGCCCCGGCCTCGCCCGAGGCCAGGCTCGCCGCGGTTCGAAGCGAGTTGGTCGCCACGTTCGAGGCGCGGCACCGGGCCTACGAAGCCCGGGACTTCGCCGCCTGGTCGGCCAGATCTCGCCCGACTATCTCGCCGTCCGCCCCGACGGCACGCGGATGACCCGCGACGACCTCGCCGTCTACGAAATGGGGACAGTTACGTAATTGTCCCCTTAGAATTGCTCCCCGCGAGCACGGCCGCGGCCAGCTCGTCGACGCTCTGTTGGCTGTCGAGCCTGAGCACCGGCTTGGCGAGCCCCGCCAGCCAGCGCTCCTGCCGCGGGCGGTTCCGCCCCGGCTGGGTGCCGTCCTCATAATGCGCGGCCCAGGCGATGAACTCGCGGTGCGTCTCGTGCATGGCGCCGCCGGGCAGCAGCGAATCGCCGAACCGCTGGCTTTCGCGCGCCCGAAGCCGCGCCAGCCGGACCTCGGTCGGGGCTTCGAGGAAGACGATCAGCTCGGCCTCGGCGGCCGCGCCCTCCGCCCAGCCCTCGAGCATGCCGGAAAGGACCCAGCGCCCGCTCCGCGCCTGCTCGGCGCGGATGCCGGCCAGCCGCGCGGGCACGTCGCGCTTCTCGCGGTAGGGCGGGTCGGTGGCGACCCAATAATGGTCGTCGGTGTCGATGTGGAGGGCGCCGAGCCGGGCCGCCAGCGCCCGCCCCAATGTGGTGACGCCGCAGCCGGGCGCGCCGGTTATGCCGATTCGGTCGGGCATGACATATCAGGCCTTTCTCATGCACCTGAGTGGATAGGACATGAGGTAACTGTCCCAGCGTCAGCGGAGCTGGCTGTCCTTGCTGCCGCGGCGGTTTATGCCGGCGGCGACGATCCTGGCGTCGCGGGCGGACTGGCAGGGGACGCAGGTCCGCGCGCCCGGCAGGGCGCGGCGGCGGGCCGCCGGAATCCGCTCGCCGCACTCCTCGCAATATTCGACGTCCTCGCCCGCGGGAAGGCGCGCCCGCGCGCGCTTTACCGCGTCCGCGACGGTGTCGTCGATCTGGTCCTGCACCGCGCCGTCGCGCGCCCAGCCGCCGGCCATGGCCAACTCCTGCCTGTCGGTTGTTCCGCACGCTGGAAATAGGAAGCGGTCCGGCCGGTTCCAAGCGGCGCGCCGGCACATCCGCCGGCGTGGAGGAATCTCCGCGCTTGACTCTATTTAGATGATTAGCTAATTAGCGACACATGAACAAGGTCTTCAAGGCGCTGGCCGACCCGACCCGCCGCAAGGTGCTCCAGCTGCTGCGCCAGCGGCCGATGAATGCGGGCGAGCTGAGCGAGCATTTCGCCGTCTCCAAGCCGACCATGTCCGCCCATTTCGCGGTGCTGCGCGAGGCGGGGCTGGTCGACGCCGACAAGCAGGGCACGACCATCACCTACCGGCTCAAACTGTCGGTGCTCGAGGACGCCCTTCTGGGCTTCTCGCAGGCCTTCGGGATCGGCACCGCCGGCGCCGCGCCGGCGGACAAACCCGCCCCGCCACTCAGAAAAGGAAGAATTTCATGATCATCAAGCGGCTAGGCTTCGCCATCGCGCTCGCGGTCTTCATCCTCGCCGCCGCCGCCGGCCTGCGCTACGCGGAGGGCGCCGGACTGCTGGGCGCGGACGGGGCGAAGCGGACCATGCAGGTGCTGATCGGCCTCGTCCTCGCCGCTTATGCCAACCTCATGCCCAAGGAGATCGGGCGCTCCCGCCGCTCGCCGCACGTCGAAGCGCGCGTCCAGGCCGCGCTCAGGGTCGGCGGCTGGTCGCTGACGCTCGCGGGCCTTGCTCATGCCGCGCTCTGGGCCTTCGCCCCGCTGGCGGTCGCCGGCATGGCGGCGATGATCGCGGTCGCCGGCGCGCTCGTTGCCACCATGGGCTACGCTTTCTGGTCGTTCACCGCCTGCCGGCGCGCCGGCGGCGCATCGGCCGGCTAGGCCGGGCCGGGCGGCGGCGGCCCGCGGGGGATTTTCGGCCGGGGCCGTCTCTTGGCTAGCGCTCGTTGCGGGGCAGGCCGTCGGCGATGTCGTAATAATCGCCCTTGTCGGCGGTGAAGATGTGGATGGCGAGGCGGGTGCCGGTCGGCGCGTCGAACGCGCCCATGGCGATGCCGATCCTGTCGCTTCCGACCGGGTCCCAGAACAGCGACGAGCCGCAGACGGCGCAGAAGCCGCGGCGGACGCGCTCCGACGAGCGGAACCAGGTGAGACGATCGCCGCCGCTTATCGCCAGCGCGTCGCGCGGCACGTCGGTGGACGCCCAATAATGGCCCGATTGCTTGCGGCATTGCGAGCAGTGGCAGGCGTCGGGCGGGGGCAGCGCGCCCGCCACCTCGAAGCTGACGGCGCCGCAGAGGCAGGATCCCTTGGGCATGGTGCGGTTCCTTCGGGTTGATGCGGTGTCGCGCAGGCGATGGGCGCCATGTCGCCGGCATCGGCCCGGCGGCCCACCCCTCGCGGCGACGCGCAGGCTTAGGGCAAGCCGCTCATGCCGGTGCCTTATGCCCCTCCCCACCCTCCCCATCGCCGATGGGGAGGAAGGCGCGGCGCTCAGCGTATGCGGAACGTCGCGCGGGCGTAGTAGAAGGCGCCGGGCACGTCGTAGGTGGTCGGATCCATGTTGTTGAGGCCGCAACTGATGCACGGCGGCGGATCGGTGCCGAACAGGTTGTTGACGCCGATCGCCAGCGCCACCCGGTCCTCGAGGAAGCCCGGCGTCCAGCGCAGCTGGACGTCGGTGTAGAACCGGGCGTTCATCTCGTGGTCGACGGCCTGCGATTCGCGGACGCGGCTGATGTAGCGGCCGGTGAGCGAGGCGCCGAACTCGTCCAGCGTCCAGTCGAGGATCGCGGTCGACTTGTACTTGGGGAAGGCCTGGTCGGGATTGCCCTGCTCGGTCCCTTCGCGCTCGATGATGGTGAAGCCGGTGGTCGACGGCACGGTGACCGTGTAGTTGAACAGGAAGGTGTTGGTCCAGAACAGGCCGAACGTGCCCGCGCCGGTCTCGCCGCTGCGGAAGTTGAGGGTGAGGTCGACGCCGTCGGTCTCGATGCTGGCGATGTTCTGCAGCAGGCCCCTTATCTGGGAGATCGCGCCGGTCGCGGTGCGGCTGATCGCGGCGCAGCTCAGGGCGTCATTCTCCTCGGCGCAGCGGGTGAGCAGCGTCTCGGCGTCGATCGCCTGGATGGCGCCGTCGACCCGGATGTTGAAATAATTGGCTTCGAGCGACAGGCGCGGCAGGAAGGAGGGCCGCCACACCGCGCCGAACCCCCAGCTTTCCGAGTTCTCCGGGTCGAGATCCGGGTTGCCGCCGGTGACCACCGGCAATTGCGCATTGGTCTGGACGTAGCTGCCGTTGGCGGGAACGCCCTGGGCGATGCAATTGGCGATAACCGCCGCCGAGGCGCCGTTGTTGTTGAAGTCGGAGCAGGGGTCCTCGACCTCCTGGTCGAAGCGCGACGGGGTGCCGAACAATTCGCCGATGCTCGGCGCGCGGAAGCCTTCCGCCCAGCTGCCGCGGAACAGCAGCTCCTCGATCGGCTGCCAGTTGATGCCGGCGCTGAACGTGGTCGTCGATCCCGAGGTCGAATAATCGGAATAGCGGGCCGCGCCGGTCAGCTCGAGGCGGTGGAAGAAGGGCGTGTCGCGCAGCAGCGGCAGCCGCAGCTCGGCAAAGGCCTCGCTGACGTCGTAGCCGCCGGCGGTGGGCAGCGCCGGAATGTCCGAGCCCAGTCCGGCGGCGACGGTCGGATCGGGGTCGAACGAGCCCTCGAGGTCGCGATGCTCGACGCCGAAGGCGACGCCGACCGGCCCGCCGGGCAGCTCGAACAGGCTGCCGCTGATGCTCGCCGACACGTCCCAGACGCGCTGGGTGCTGCTATCGCGCTGGGTGAAGGCGACATAGCCGAGCATGTCGTCGGTGATCGAGCCTTCGCCGCCGAAGATGTTGAACGGCGTGCAGGGCGCGGTGCAGGCCGCGACCGGCCCGAGCGCGCGGGCGAGGTTGGCGGCGTTGATGTTGCCATGGACTCTCTGGTGGGCGTCGTTGCGGCCCCACAGGGCGTTGATGTCCCAATACCAGCGATTGTCGCCCATGTTGAACGTGCCGTCCAGCGTCGCGGCGGCATAATAAGTGTCGACCTGCTGGTCGTAGCGCCGCGGGCCGTTCTCGACCACGCGGCGGCCGATGAAGGCGTAGTTGGCGGCGTTGCCGTTCGGCGTGCCATCGAGGTTGAGGCCCGATTCGAGCGTCACGCCGAACGGGTTGAACGGGTTGCTGACGTCGATCGAGATCCGGTCGAGCAGATTGCCGTTGCCGGAATCGGGGCCGACGAACAAAGGCAGGTGCGCCGCCTGGTTGCTCGAATTCGCGGCCGTTATAGACGGCGCGCAGCGAGAGGTTGATCGTGCTGGACAGCTCCTGCGAGAAATTGACGAAGGCGCCGTAGCGCTTCAGCGGCATCTGGATGAAGTTGAACGGCGCGAAGTTGAAGCGATCCGGGGTGGTGAACGGCCGATAGTCGGCGAGCGTCGGCGCGCGGCCGATGACCGGTGCGATCAGGGTCAGATCGCTGCCGAGGACGATGAAGCGGCCGTTCGGCGTGCCCGAGCTGCACGACGAATCGCAGGCGGTCGCGCCCGGCGTCGGGAACTGGGAGATGGAGCGGTCGGCCGAGCTGACCTCGCTCTGATCGACATAGTTGACGCCGATGACGATGCTGGTGCCGCCCTCGGTCCTGCCGGAGCCCCAGCTCAGCTGGTAGTTCTGGGAGAAGCCGTCGCCCTCGTCGAACTGGCCGAGTTGCGTCGAGGCGACGAAGCCCTCCTGCTCGCGGCGGGTGATGATGTTGACCACGCCGGCGATCGCGTCCGACCCGTAAATGGCGGACGCGCCCGCCTGCAGCACCTCGATCCGCTCGATCATGCCTTCGGGAATCGAGTTCAAGTCGGTCGAGCCGGGCACGCCGCTCGCCGACGCGCCGTTGACGTAGCGCAGGCCGTCGACCAGCACGAGCACGCGCTTCGACCCGAGATAGCGAAGGTCGACCTCGGCGGCGCCGGCGCCGACGCCGCCGCCGTCCGGCGGGTTGCCGAAATTGCCGCTATTGTTGAACCGGCTGTTGAGCGCTCCGCCCGAGCTCGGCAGGCGCTGGAGCACCTCGGCGGTCGAGGTCAGGCCGGTGCGGTCGATGTCGGCGCGGTCGACGAACACCACCGGCTGGGTCTGGTCGAGCGGGTCGCGGCGGATGCGCGAGCCGGTGACGACGATCGGCGCGTCGCTCTCGCCGGTCGCGGCGTTGGGGTCCGGCTGGTCGGTGCTCGGCTGGGCCAGCGCCGGAGAAGCGGTGATGGCGGCCGCGATCGCGAGCGTGGCGCTGCCGAAGCGGAATTTCGTCGAGAGATTGGTCATGACCCTGCGCTCCCCGGGGCGCGTTCAAGACCATTGCGGGCATGGGCGCCCCACCGACAGGACGCTAACCCGTGTTGCGGGAGTCGAGAAAGCAGAAACGGAGCGCGCGTCAGCTATCCGGTCCGAATCTCCGCCGATCGTTGCATTAGTGTTACATCCTCGCCCGCCCCCGGCGCGGGGAAGCTCAAGTAATGGAGCCGCCGGACCTCGCGGCGCCCGCGCACCACCGTGTCGAGGATGAGGCCGGTGAAGAAGCTCAAGAAAGCGAGGATCATCAGGCCGGTGACCAGGATCGCGGTGGGGAAGCGGGGGACCAGGCCGGTCTCGAAATAGGTGATGGCGAGCGGCACGGCGAGGACGACGGCGAGCGCGGCGAGGAACAGGCTGAAGCTGCCGTAGAACAGGACCGGCCGCTCGATCCGGTAGAGATGGAGGATGGTCGTCATGATCCGCCAGCCGTCGCCATAGGTGGAGAGCTTCGATTCCGAGCCTTCCGGGCGAGCGCCGTAAGCGGTGACCACCTCCCCGACCGGCATGGCGAGCTCGAGCGCGTGGACGCTGATCTCGGTCTCGGTCTCGAAGCCGCGCGACAGCGCGGGAAAGGACTTGGCGAAGCGGCGCGAGAAGACCCGGTAGCCCGAGAAGATGTCGCTGAACGAGCGGCCGAACAGGCTGGCGAGGAGGCCGGTGAAGATGCGGTTGCCGAGCCGGTGGCCGCGGCGATAGGCCTCGTCCACCTCCGACCGCCGCGCGCCGACGACCATGTCGAGCTGCTCGTCGACGAGCTTGCTGACCAGCACCGGCGCGGCCGAGGCGTCGTAGGTCGCGTCGCCGTCGGCCATCACATAGATGTCGGCCTCGACGTCGGCGAACATCCGGCGGACGACATGGCCCTTGCCCTGCATCCGCTCGGAGCGGACGATGGCGCCGGCCGCGGCCGCCACCTCGCGGGTGCCGTCGGTGCTGTTATTGTCGTAGACGTAGACGGCCGCCCCGGGCAGCGCGGCGCGGAAATCCGCGACCGTCTGCGCGATCGCCGCTTCCTCGTTGTAGCAGGGAAGCAGGACCGCGATGCGGAGGTGGTTCGCGCGTTCGCCCATTTGACATCCCACTCCCGTTCGGCCTGATGATGGGATCCCATAGCGTTGTCCGGGGGACAACGCGCCTCATCATTGTCGAAGGCCATTCCTTCTTTAGGAAGAAGGAAGGCGCTTCGACAAGCTCAGCGCGAACGGATTTGGGTTATGCCTTCTTCGCCGGGGCTTTCTTGGCGGTTGCCTTCTTCGCCGGCTTTTCCGCCTTGGGAGCCGCCGGCTTTTTCGCCGCCGCCTTCTTCGCCTTCGGCTTGGCGCCATGGTCGTGGTCGTGACCGCAGCCGGGGCCGTGGACGTGGCCTTCCTCCGATTCGATCGCGGCCTCGAGCTCGTCGCGGGTCACCGTCCGCTCGCTGATCTCGGCATTGCCGAACAGATGGTCGACCACCTTGTCCTCGAACAGGGGCGCGCGCAGCTGGGCGGCGGCCATCGGCTCGCTGCGGACGTAGTCGACGAAACGCTGGCGGTCCTCCGGCTTGTATTGCTGGGCGGCCTGCATGATCAGCTGGTTCATCTCCTGCTGGCTGATCTCGACCCCATTCCGGGTGCCGATCTCGGAAAGGAGCAGGCCGAGGCGGACGCGGCGCTCGGCGATGGCGCGATAGTCGCCGCGTTCCTGCTCCATCTCCTTGCGGGCGGCGGCCGGATCCGCCTCGTGGCTCGCCTCATGCTCGAGCTGCTGCCAGATCTGCTCGAACTCGGCCTCGACCATCGATTCGGGCACCGGGAAATCATGGAGGGCGGCGAGCTGGTCGAGCAGCTGGCGCTTCATGTGGGTGCGGGTGAGGCCGTTCAGCTCCTGCTCGACCTGCGCCTTCAGCAGGTCGCGCAGCTGGCCGATCCCCTCGAGGCCCATCGACTTGGCGAAATCGTCGTCCGCCTTCATCGCGCGGGGCGTCTGGACCTCGTTGACGACGACGTCGAAGGTCGCGGCCCGGCCCTTCAGATAATCGACGCCGTAATCGGCCGGGAAGGTGACCTTGACGAGAACCTGGTCGTTCGCCTTGGCGCCGACCAGCTGGTCCTCGAAGCCCGGGATCAGCCGGCCCGAGCCGAGCTCCAGCGACATGCCCTCGCCCTTGCCGCCCTCGAACGGCTCGCCGTCGACCTTGCCCTCGAAGTCGATGATGACGAGGTCGCCTTTCTCGGCCTTGTGCTTCGCCGGCGCCGGATCGTAGCTCTTCTGGCCCTCGGCGAGGCGCATCACCGCCGCGTCGAGCATGGCGTCGGACGGCTCGACCTTGAGGCGCTCGATCCTCAGGCCCTCGATGTTCGCCTCGGGCACGTCGGGGAGAGTCTCGACCTCGACGGTGACGATCGCATCCTTGCCCGGGCCGCCTTCCTCCAGCGCGACGCTGGGCTGCATCGCCGGGCGGATCTTCTGCTCGTTCATCAGCTGCTGGACGCCGTCCTGGACGGCATTCTGGAGCGCCTGCTGCTCGAGCGCCGGGCCGTGCATCTTGCGGACCAGGTTCGCCGGCACCTTGCCGGGGCGGAAGCCGGGCATCCGCACCTGCGGCGCGATCGACTTCAGCTCCTTGTCGACGCGGGCGTCGATGTCCTTGGCGGCGATGGTGATCCGGTAGGCGCGCTTCAGCCCCTGGTTCAACGTCTCGACGGTCTGCATGATGGGCTCGAACTTCCTGTGTCAGCGATAGGTGCGGTTTCGGCGCGGCGGGGAGGTGAAGCTGGTGCGGGCGAAGGGAGTCGAACCCCCACATCTTTCGATACCAGGACCTAAACCTGGCGCGTCTACCAGTTCCGCCACGCCCGCGCAGGCCGCCGGTCGGCGGCGTCTATAACAGTGCTGGCAAGGAGGGCAAGCGAAGTTGGCCGGCCGCGATCAGGCGGCGGTGGCGAAGTCCGGGAGGGCGCGGCCGCGGCTGCGGAACAGGCCGGCGCCGGTGCTGAGGCTCTCGACGCGCGGCAAGGCGGTGGCGCAGAAGCCGCATTCGGCCGACAGCCGGCCCACATACCAGTGCGACCGGCCGCAGCCCGGGCAACGGTTCACCTCGTTCTCGCGATAGACGACATGATAGCCCCGGCGCGCGGGATCGTGGGGCAACGCCTTGCCGAGCCTCTCGAAAATCGAACCGCGCATCACTCTTGCTCCTCTTCGCGCCGCCTACCCTGCGACGAACCGTTCTATTCCATAGATGAGCTGAACGAATGCTGACCGTGACGGTTCCGCTTCGTTCAGCTTCCGCACCGCCGCTCTTTGCCCTCCCAAGGTGTCAGCGCGATGCCGCCGCCCACGGAAAAATGTTTCAATTGTCGCAGCGTTCGCACTAGGCGGCGGAAAACATGTCCTTTGGAGTCCCTCGATGACGCTCAGGTCGACGCCCGTTGCCGCGCTTGCTGCCCTGTGCCTCGCTTCGGCCGTCTCGGCCCAGCCCGCTGCGCCGGACTTCAGCGCCGGCGCCTTCCGCGCCCACGTAGGCTTCCTCGCCGACGACCTGCTGGAAGGGCGCGACACCGGCAGCCGCGGCTACGACATCGCCGCGCGCTATGTCGGCGTCCAGTTCGAGGCGCTGGGCCTCAGGCCGGCGGCGAACGGGAGCTGGTACCAGCCGGTCCGGTTCGTCCGCTACGCCATGACCGGCGTGCCGACGCTTTCCGTCGGCGGGCGCATTTTCACCCACGGCCGCGAGATGGTGATGCGGGCGAGCCCCGACCCGGCGCCGCTGGCGCTCGAGGCGCCCCTGGTGTTCGCCGGTTACGGGCTCGACATGCCCGCGCGGGGCTATGACGATTATCGCGGGCTCGACGTCCGGGGCCGGATCGTCGTCGTGCTGAACGGCACCCCCGGCGGCATCCCGAGCGACGTCGCCGCCCATCTCAACGGCGAGAAGCGGCGCGCCGCCGCCGCCCGCGGCGCGGTCGGGCTGATCTCGATCCGCACGCGCGCGCAGGCCGAGCGCATGCCCTGGGCGCGGATGACCGCCTCCGCCAACCGTCCGGCGATGACCTGGATCGACGACGACGGCACGCCGTTCGCCGACGGCGCCGGCCTGCGCTTCAGCGCCACCGTCGACGAAAACGCCGCCGACGCCCTGTTCCAGGGGGCCCGCCGGCGGCTGGGTACGGTGCTCGACGAGGCGGCGCGCTCGCGGGCGCGGCCGCGCGGCTTCGCGCTGGCCCGGACCGCCCGGGTAGCGCGCGAGGGGAGCAGCGCCACCCGCCTCGACAGCGCCAACGTGGTCGCGATCCTGCCCGGCACCGATCCGGCCGTGGCGCAGGAATATGTGCTGCTGATGGCGCATCTCGACCATCACGGCATCCGCCCGGCCCGCCCCGACGACGCCGAGGGCGCCGACCGGATCAACAACGGCGCGATGGACAATGCCACCGGCGTGGCGACGCTGATCGAGGTGGCGCGGGCGATGAGCCGGGCTGGCAACCGGCCGCGGCGGCCGATCCTGTTCGCCGCGGTGACGGCCGAGGAACGGGGGCTGCTCGGCGCCGAGTTCCTTGCCCGCCATCCGGTGGTCGACGGCCGCGTCGTCGCGGTGGTCAACCTCGACATGCCGATCCTGACCTATGCGTTCACCGACGTCACCGCCTTCGGCGCCGAGCATTCGACGCTGGGGCCGATCGTGGCGCGGGCGGCGGCGCGGATGGGGGTGCGGGTCTCGCCCGATCCGCTGCCCGAGGAAGGATTGTTCACCCGATCCGACCATTACAAGTTCGTCCGCCAGGGCGTGCCGGCCGTGTTCCTGATGACCGGTTTCGCCGGCGAAGGGCGGCGCGAATTCACCGCGTTCCTGGCAAATCGCTACCACAAGCCGAATGACGATCTCGGCCAGGCGTTCGACTGGGCCGCGGGCGCGCGGTTCGCGCAGCTCAACTACCTGATCGCCCGCGAGATCGCCGACGGGACGGAGACGCCGCTCTGGTATGCGGACAGCTTCTTCGGCGACGCGTTCGGCGGCGGCCAGCGGCGGGCGCCGCGGCCATAGTTCTTCCCCGGCGAATACCCCTCCACCACGCTTCCCATGGTCCCCCTCGCCGCGAAATCGCGGGGAGGAAACGGGTCAGGCCGCCACGCGCCTTTCGGCGAAGTCGCGGCGAACCCGGGAGAGGGTGGTGAACGTGCCGCCCATTTCGTTCGCGAAGAAGGTCAGCACCGTCTCGATGCTGGCGAGGAAGCGCTCGAGATCGGCTTCGCTCTTCACATAAGGCGTGTGGCCGGGCTCGAGGCTCGGGCTGTGATAGGTCAAGCTGAAAATACGGTGGCCGCGCCACGCCATCGCCTCGATCAGGCGGCATTGCTCCTCCGCCGGCGTGCCTTCGGGCGTCAGCCGGGCGCGGGCGACGAGGCCGGTGCGGGCGAGCACGCCGGGGATGCGCAGCGATCCGGCCCCGCGATGGTCGAACAGCCAGCCGGCGCGGGCGCCGAGCCCCGCCAGCGCGCCGAAATAGCCGACGGTGAGCGGGACTTCGAGCAGCCCGCTGCCCTCGTCGAGCCAGTGCGGCGCGTCTGCGGCGCCGCGAAAATCGGGGCCGCCGTCGGCCGACAGGTCGGTGTGGGGAAGCTGGCTGCAATCGACCGAATAGCCCGTGTCCGCGAGCACCTTGGCGGTATTGGGCCCGAAGCCGTAGCGGCCCGCCTTGAACGCCGTCGGCCGCTCGCCGAAGGTCCGCGCGATCGCCTCGGTGAGCGTCTCGATCTTCGCCCGCTCGAGCGCGGGCGGCAGGTTGCAATGATAGGAGTTTCGGACGTTGACCGCCTCGACGTGCGGCGGCGTCACCCAGGGATGGAGATGGGCGCCGATCTCCGCCTTGCCGGCGTCCCTGAGGGCGCTCAGGAAGCGCACCGCCGCGCGATCGGTGGCGACCGGATGGTCGACCATATAGGTCGGGACGATGCCGAAGCGGTCGTAAATGCCGTGCGCCCGCGCCTGCGCCGGGATCGACCGGGTCGACACGTTGCCGCGCGAGAAGGGCTTCGACCAGTCGAACTCCTCCTCGGTATCGACGACGATGAGCAGCTCGGGCGTCATTGCCCCGGGCCCCGCAGGCGGCGCGCCTTGTCGATCACCCGATAGCCCAGCGACTTGACATGGTTCTGGTGCGGGTGGCGCTTCGGCGCGGCCGGGCGCATCCCGGCCTTACGCAGCACCGCGTTCATCCGGCGCGCATATTCCTCCTTGTAGCTCCATTCGGAACGCCAGGTGACCGAGAAGGAGATCGACACGTCGGGCCCGTTCCTGACCCAGTGGGGCGCCTTGACCGGCACATAGAGGGCGTCCCCCGGCGCGAGCGCGAACGCCTGCCCGCGCCGGGCGAAGTCGTCGCGCCAGGGCAGGTTGCGGTGGCCGCCATTGTGGAAGGCCTCGTGCGCCTCGCCGCTGACCAGCGCCTCGTCGCCCGCCGGGAACACGTTCATCGTCTTGGTCCCGCGGATCTGGATGAGGATGTTGTGCTCGGGATCGAAATGGAAGGGCGTCACCGCATGCGGCGAGGAGATGAAGACGAACGCCTCCTGCTTCAGCATCCGGCCGGTGGCCGGGGCGACGATCGGCTCCAGGGCCGACAGCGTCTCGGCCAGCAGGGCGCGATAGAGCGGGTCCTGCTCGACGAACTTCAGCACCATCCACGAGCCGCATTGCTCGATCGAGCGGATCGTTTCCGCCACCGACAGGCCGTTGGACGGCGTGTCCCCGGGATCGAGGCCGACCGGCACGTCGCCGCGATTATATTCGGCGTCGACGGGGCGGATGCGCTGGGCCAGCGCCGCCAGCGCGTCGAGCCGGAGCAAGGGATGGCCGACCAGCCCGTGGCCGAGCAGCACCGGCTGCTCCGGATAGGCGCCCGCCAGAATCGCCGGCGCGTCGGCGTGGAAGCCGCTCATCGCAGGGCCTTTCGGACGGCGGCCGAGCCGCGCTCCAGGGCGCGGCAGAGGGCGAAGACGGCGGAGCGACGCGCGCCTTTGAGGCGGACCGTGACGCGGACGATGCTGCGCCGCTCGGTCCACAGGCTGTCGATCATCGGATGGTCGGCGACGGCGCAGCTGTCCATCCAGTCGATGTCGGGGCGCGACAATATGGCGAGATTCTCGATCTGGATCAGCACTCCGGGCGAAAAGCGCGCATAGGCCTCGTCGAACACGGTCTTGAACGAGAAGCTGCCGGGCGCGCTGAGGAAATTGACCAGCATGGCGATCGGCCGTTCGCCGAGGTCGAGGCGCAGGAACTGGAGGCGGCCCGCGTCCCAGGCCCCGCATACGGCGTTGCGGAAGAAGCGCCCGGTCGCGGGATCGCCGGCGAGCGCGCTCCCCGCGGCGCCTTTCCAGCCGGCGGCCTCGAGGGCGAGATAGGCGTCGCACCAGGCGTCGAGATCCGCCGGGTCGTCGAGCGTGCGGGCGGCGACCGGGCCGAGCTCGGCGAGCCGGTTCCTGAGGCGGCGGATCTCCTTGCGCTTCTTCTGGCGGACGGCGCGCTGGTAATAGGCGTCGGGGGACAGGTCGCTGTCGAGGAAGGCGCGCACCTCGCGGTGGACGATGGCGCAGCGGCGCGCCGCCGCCAGCCCGCGATGGACGGGACCGTCCTCGGCGAGCCCCCGCAGGTGGAGAAAATTGGGCGCCCAGCCGGCATGGTCGAGCGTGTCGAGGATGGCTGTCCAGAAGGCCCCCTCCTCGCCGGCGGCGACGAGCGGGGTGCCGAGGAACATCTGGTCGTGGCACCAATTCTTGAGGAGGCGGACCGGCAGGCGCGCATAGCCGGTTTCGACCGCGACCGGCATGAGGCCGATCAGCCTGCCGCCGCGCCGCGCCTCCATCAGCCTGACGTCGCGCCCCGCCGCCATCGTCGGGAGCGAGGCGGCGACGAACCAATGCTCGGCGAAGCAATTGGGCTCGGCGGCCTCGCGGGCGAGCGCGACCCATTCGGCCGCGAGCGCGTCGATGGCGGCGGCGGCGGGCCTCACCAGGACGCTTGCGTCCCGGGCAGCGGGCACGGCGCCCTGGCGGACGGGCGGCGCACCCGTCCGATCGGCTGCCAACGCAATCCGGCCCATCGAACTCATGAGCGAACGATAGCGCAGAGAGGTAAAAGAAAGGTGGGTGCTGCGACCATCGTTCCCCGGCGAAGGCCGGGGTCCAGCGGCGCGGTCGCAAGACTGGGTCCCCGCCTTCGCGGGGACACGCACGGATGTCAGGCGCTTTGCAGCGCGTAGTCGCGATATTGCTCGCGGAGCGCGGTCTTGAGCAGCTTGCCGGTGGCGGTGTGGGGCAGGCTGTCGACGAACAGGATCTCGTCGGGCAGCCACCATTTGGCGACATGGTTGGCGAGATGGGCGCGGATCGCGTCGGCGCCGACGTCCGATCCCTCCTTGCGCACCACCAGCAGCAGCGGCCGCTCGTCCCATTTCGGATGCCTGACCCCGATCGCGGCCGCCTCGGCGACGCCGGCGCAGCCGACCGCGGCATTTTCCAGCTCGACCGAGCTGATCCACTCGCCGCCGGACTTGATGACGTCCTTCGACCGGTCGGTGATCTGCATGGTGCCGCACGGGTGCATCACCGCGACGTCGCCGGTATCGAACCAATTGTCGCCGCCGACGCATTCGCCGGCCTCGTCCTGGAAATAGCGCTTGATCACCCAGGGCCCGCGAATCTGGAGGCGGCCGGAGCTCTTGCCGTCGCGCGGCTGGACCTCGCCCGCGTCGTCGACGACGCGCAGCTCGACGCCGAACGGCACCCTGCCCTGCTTGGCGACCAGATCGACCTGCTCGTCGAACGACAGCTCGTCCCAGTTCGCCGGCGGCGACCCGATCGTGCCGATCGGCGACGTCTCGGTCATGCCCCAGGCGTGGCCGACCCGGATGCCCATCTTCATCAGCCGCTCGATCATCGCCCGCGGCGCGGCCGAGCCGCCGATGGTGACGATCCTGAGGTGCTCGGGCCTGGCGCCGGTCGCGTCCATATGCTGGAACATGGCGAGCCAGACCGTCGGCACGCCGGCGCTGTGGGTCACCTTCTCCTCGTTCATCAGCCGGCACAGGACGACCGGGTCGTTGACCGCCGAATAGACGAACTTGATGCCGGCGATCGCGCCGGCGAAGGGCAGGCCCCAGGCGGCGGCGTGGAACATCGGCACGATCGGCAGCGCCACCGAGCGCGACGACAGGTCGAAGCATGCCGGCGCGACCTCGGCCATGGCGTGGATCACCGACGAGCGATGCTCGTAGAGCACCCCCTTGGGATTGCCGGTGGTGCCCGAGGTGTAGCAGAGCATGCAGGGCTCGCGCTCGGAGCCCTCGACCCACTGATAGTCGCCGTCCTCGGCCGCGATCAGCGCCTCGAAGCTGCCGTCGCCTGTCCCGGACCCCGATCCGCAATCGAAGCAGATATAATGGTCGATCGTCGTCCATTGCGGCCTGAGCCGGTCGACGATCGGCTGGAACGCCTTGTCGTAGAACAGGACTTTGTCCTCGGCATGGTTGGCGATGTAGACGAGCTGCTCGTCGAACAGCCGCGGGTTGATGGTGTGGATGACGCCGCCCATGCCGATCGCGCCGTACCAGGCGACCAGGTGGCGGCTGTGGTTCATCGCCAAAGTGGCGACGCGGTCGCCGCGCTTCACGCCCAGCTTTTCAAGCGCTTGCGCAAGCTTCCTCGCATCGCGTGCGATGCCGGCCCAATTGGTCCGGGTGGTCGTGCCGTCGGCCCAGTAGGTGACGATCTCGCGCTCGCCATGCTCGCGCTCGGCATGGTCGATCAGCCGCGGCACCCTGAGCTCGAAATCCTGCATTCCGCCAAGCATCAGGACCTCCCACCGTCATTCCAGCGAAAGCTGGAATCTCCTTGCCCTTATGTCGAGCGGAAAATGAAAGAAGGAGATTTCGGCTTTCGCCGGAATGACGGGTTCGTCAGGAAACGAGCGCGAGCCGGGGGCCCTCGGCGACCGACAGGCGGACGGCGCTGATCCCCTCGATCCGCTCGATCCGGGCAGCCAGTTCGGCGTCGACCAGGAAGTCGCGGCCGAGGATCAGCTCGGCCTCGCCGCCGTCGAACCGCGCCTTCAGCCGAAGCTGGCCGGTGCCGCCGCGCTCGCCCGCGACCGCCGCGGCGAGGCGGCGGACCGCGTCCGCATCCTCGGCCTCGACCTCGAGCTGGAGGCGGCTTCGCTTGGCGAGGCTCTCGAACGACTGGAGCGAGCGGATGGTGACGCGCGGCGTCTCCTCGCCCGGCCGGCGGTCGAGCTCGACGTTGAGCAGGGCGCAGCCGCCCGCCTTGGCCGCGGCCGCGACCTGCTCGGCGACCTGGTCGTCGAAGACGGTCGCCTCGAACTGGCCCGACGAATCGGACAAGGTCGCCATCATGTAGCGGCGGCCCTTGGCCGAGGTGCGCCAGCGCGTGTCCTCGACCAGGCCCGCCATCACCGCCCCGGTCCGCCCGCCGTCCGCCGGCGCGGGCAAAGCGGCGAGGTCGGCGAAGCGCCTGGCGCCGTGGGCGGCGGCGAGGTGCCGGTAATTGTCGACCGGATGGGCGGAGAAATAGAAGCCGAAGCTCTCCTTCTCCGCCGCCATGCGCTGGGCCAGCGACCAGTTCTCGCTCGCCGGCATCCGGATCGGGACGACGTTGGCCGCGCCCTCGCCGAACAGGCCGCCCTGCCCGCTCACCCGCGCGTCGGCGGCGCTGGAGGCGGCGGACGAGGATGGTCTCGGCGGCGGCGGCGACCGCCCAGCGCTCGGCGATGCCGTCGAACGCGCCGCCGCCGGCGAGGCTTTCGATCTGGCGGCGGTTGAGGAGGCGCGGATCGATCCGCGCGGCGAAATCGTCGAGCGTGCGAAACGGGCCGTTGGCGTCGCGCTCCGCGACCAATTGCTCCATCGCCTTCTCGCCGACGCCCTTCAACGCGCCGAGCGCGTAGCGGACGGCAAGATTACCGTGCCCTCGCGAAGGCAGGGGCCCAGCCTGGGCTCCCGCCTGCGCGGGAGCACAGGAGACTTCCTCGACCGAGAAGTCCGCTTCGCTGGCGTTGATCGACGGCGGCAGGCAGGGAACGTCCATCCGCCGCATGTCGTCGACGAAGATGGCGAGCTTGTCGGTCTGCGTCGATGTCGAAGCACATCGAGGCGGCGTAGAATTCGACCGGATGGTGCGCGCTTCAGCCAGGCGGTCTGATAGGCGAGCAGGGCGTAGGGCGCGGCGTGGCAGCTGTTGAAGCCATAGCCCGCGAACTTGTCGATCAAGTCGAACAGCTCGTTGGCCTTGGCCGCCGGAATGGCGTTCACCCGCTCGCAGCCCTCGACGAAGCCGGCGCGCTGGGCGTCCATCTCGGACTTGATCTTCTTGCCCATGGCGCGGCGGAGCAGGTCGGCCTCGCCCATGCTGAAGCCGGCGAGCACCCGCGCCGCCTCCATCACCTGCTCCTGGTACGACGAAGATGCCGTAAGTGTCCTTGAGCACGGCTTCGAGCAGCGGGTGCGGATAGGTGATCGGCTCGCGGCCGTTCTTGCGCGCGCCGAACGTCGGGATCGAGTCCATCGGGCCCGGCCGGTAGAGCGAGACCAGCGCGATGATGTCCTCGAAGCCGGTCGGCTTCACCGCCGCCAGCGTGCGGCGCATGCCTTCCGATTCGAGCTGGAACACGCCGACCGTGTCGCCGCGCTGGAGCATCTCGTAGACCGGCGGATCCTCCAGGTCGATGCGGTCGAGATCGACCTCGACGCCGCGCGCGGCCAGCATGTCGACGGCCTTCTTCAGAACCGACAGCGTCTTCAGGCCGAGGAAATCGAACTTCACCAGCCCCGCCGCCTCGACATATTTCATGTCGAACTGCGTGACCGGCATGTCCGAACGCGGGTCGCGGTAGAGCGGGACGAGCTGGTCGAGCGGCCGGTCGCCGATCACCACCCCGGCGGCGTGGGTCGAGGCGTGGCGCGGCAGGCCCTCGAGCTTCATCGCCAGGTCGAACAGCCGGCGGACCTGGACGTCGCCCCGATATTCGGACGCCAGCTCGGAGACGCCGTTCAGCGCGCGCTCCAGCGTCCACGGATCGGTCGGGTGGTTGGGGATCAATTTGGCGAGCCGGTCGACCTGGCCGTAGGGCATTTGCAGCACCCGGCCGGTATCCTTGAGCACCGCGCGGGCCTTCAGCTTGCCGAAGGTGATGATCTGGGCGACCTTGTCGGCGCCGTAGCGCTCCTGGACGTAGCGGATCACCTCGCCGCGCCGGGTTTCGCAAAAGTCGATGTCGAAGTCCGGCATCGACACCCGCTCGGGGTTGAGGAAGCGCTCGAAGATGAGGCCGAGCCGGATCGGATCGAGATCGGTGATGGTGAGCGACCAGGCGACCACCGAGCCGGCCCCCGAACCGCGGCCCGGCCCGACCGGAATGTCGCGTTCCTTGGCCCATTTGATGAAGTCGGCGACGATCAGGAAATAGCCGGGAAAGCCCATGCCGACGATCACGCCGACCTCATAGTCGAGCCGGTCGAAATAGAGCTTGCCGCTCCGTCTCGGACAGGTCCGGATAGACCGCGAGCCGCCGATCGAGCCCGGCCGCGGCGTCGGCCCGCAGCTGGTCCGCCTCGGCGGCGATGTCGCCGGCGATGCTGGGCAGGATGGGCTTGCGCTTGGGAACGCCGAACGCGCAGCGGCGGGCGACGACCGCGCTGTTCTCGATCGCCTCGGGCAGGTCGGCGAACAAGGCGCGCATGTCGGCGGCCGGCTTCATCCACGCCTCGGGCGAGGACTTCACCCGGTCGTCGCGCTCGATCTGGCTCGACTGGGCGATGCACAGCATGGCGTCGTGGGCGCGGTGGAAGACGGCGTCGGCATAGGCGGCGGGATTGGTGGCGACCAGCGGCAGGCCGCGCGCATAAGCGAGCTCGATCAGGCCGGCTTCGGCCGCCTGCTCGACCGGGTCGCCGCGGCGGCTGAGCTCGACATAGAGCCGCTCCGGGAACAGCGCCTGCAGATGTCCGGCGATGTCGTCCACCTTCTGCCCGTCGGCGATGAGGCGGGCGAGCGCCCCTTCGCCGCCGCCGGTCAGCGCGATCAGGCCGTCGGTGCGTCCCGCGAGCGCGTCCAGCGAGACGTGGGGCTCCTCCTCGACCGGCCTGCCGAGATGCGCCTCCGACACCAGCGCGCAGAGATTGCGGTAACCGGCCTCGTCCTGGGCGTAGAGCGCCAGCCAATCGATCAGCGGCGCTTTGGCGTCCTTGTCCCCGAGCCCACCCTGGGTCCCCGGCCGGGCGATTCCGAGCAGCGTCCCGATGATCGGCTGCACCCCCGCCGCGAGGCAGGCGTCGGTGAACGGCATCGCGGCGTAGAGCCCGTTGCGGTCGGTCAGCGCAACGGCGGGAAAATCGAGCCGCCGGGCCTGTGCCGCGATCGCCTTGGGCTCGATCGCGCCCTCGAGCATCGTGTAGCAGGAGAAGATTCGGAGCGGGACGTAGGGCGCGGACGACATGCGCCGACTATGGAAGCCGCATGCGATTCGGGGAAGCGCCGGTTTCGGCTTTTCCACAACCTATTCGAGCCCCCCCGGGCGCATTGCCTGTGCCTACTCCAGCACGCCCTCGTGCAGGCGCAGGACGCGGTCCATCTTGGCGGCGATGCGCTCGTTGTGGGTGGCGACCAAAGCGGCGCTGCCCTCGCCGCGGACCAGGCGGAGGAATTCGGCGAAGACGATGTCGGCGGTGGCTTCGTCGAGATTGCCGGTCGGCTCGTCGGCCAGCACCAGAGCGGGCCGGTTGGCGAGCGCGCGGGCGACGGCGACGCGCTGCTGCTCGCCGCCGGAGAGCTTGCTCGGGCGGTGGGTGAGGCGCCCGGCGAGGCCGAGCGATCCGAGCAAGGATTCGGCCCGCTCCTTCGCCTCGGCCTGGGTCGCGCCATGGATCAGCTGCGGGATGATCACGTTCTCGGCGGCGCTGAAGTCCGGCAGCAGATGGTGGAACTGGTAGACGAAGCCCAAAGTGTCGCGCCGCACCCGCGTGCGCTCGCCGTCGTCGAGCGCCGCGGCCTCCTCGCCCCCGATCCGGATCGAGCCCTCGAACCCGCCTTCGAGCAGCCCGACCGCCTGCAGCAGGGTCGACTTGCCCGAGCCGGACGGGCCGAGCAAAGCCACGATCTCGCCCGCGCCGACGGCGAGGTCGACGCCGCGCAGCACGTCGATGCGCACGCCGGCCTGCTCGAAGCTGCGCTTCAGGCCGGCGACCTCGAGCACCTTATTCATAGCGCAGCACCTGGACCGGATCGGTGCTCGCCGCCTTCCAGGCCGGATAGAGGGTGGCGAGGAAGCTCAGCACCAGCGCCATCGCCACGATCGCCGTCACCTCGACCGGGTCGGTCTTGGCCGGAAGCTCGGTGAGGAAGCGGACCGACGGATCCCACAGATTCTGGCCGGTGACGGTCTGGATGAACACCACCACCGCCTGCCGGTAGAACAGGAAGACCGCGCCCAGCGCCATGCCGGCGAAAATGCCGAGCACGCCGATGGTGACGCCGACGGTCATGAACACCTTCATCAGGCTCCGCCGCGGCGCGCCCATGGTGCGCAGGATGGCGATGTCGCGCGTCTTGGCGCGCACCAGCATGATCAGCGACGAGAGGATGTTGAACACCGCCACCAGGACGATGATCGACAGCACCACGAACATCGCGATCCGCTCGACCTGCAGCGCCTCGAACAAGGCCGAGTTCATCGACCGCCAGTCGTTGACGACCGCCCGGCTCGAAACGGAGGCCGCGAGCGGGGCGAGGATCTCGTCGACCCGGTCGGCGTCGGTCGTCTCGACCTCGATCATGCCGATCGCGTCGCCCAGCATCAGGAAGTTCTGCGCCTCTTCGATCGGCATGACGACGAACGCCTTGTCGAAATCGTAGAGCCCGACCTCGAAGATCGCGGCGACGCGATAGTCGACGATGCGCGGCATCGTGCCGAACGGCGTGGTGCGCCCCTGCGGCGATATGATGGTGATCGCGCTGCCGACGCTGAGGCCGAGCAGCTCGGCGAGGCGCGAGCCGATCGCGACATTGTCGCTGCCGGGCCGCAGCGCCGACAGCGAGCCGGCCAGCACGTTGCGGCTGATGGTCGGATTGCCGAGGATGTCGCCCGACGGGCATGCCGCGCAGCAAGATCGCCTCGGCCCGCCCTTCATGGGTCGCCATCAGCGGCTGCTCGATCAGGGCGGAGGCGGAGGTGACTTCGGGGGTATGGCGCGCCTGGTCGAGGATTGGTCTGCCAATTTTCGAGGCGGTTGCCATAGCCCTGGATGACGGCGTGGCCGTTCAGGCCGACCACCTTGTCGAACAGCTCGGCGCGGAAGCCGTTCATCACGCTCATCACGATGATCAGGGCGGCGACGCCGAGCATGACCGCGGCGAGGCTGATCCCCGCGACCAGGAAGATGAAGCCCTCGCCCTTTCCCGGCAGCAAATAGCGGCGCGCGATCATCCGTTCGTAGCGGTTGAGGATCAAAGGAAGGCCCTCACCCTGCCCTCTCCCGCAAGCGGGAGAGGAAAGACGAAGGAGGCCCGCCCAGCTTGCCCCTTCTCCGGCTCGCGGGAGAAGGTCGGGATGAGGGTCTTCTTCATGCCGCCAGCCTCGCCAGCGCGCTTTCGACGCTCAGTTCCTCGCGCTCGCCGGTGGCGCGGCGCTTCAATTCGACGACGCCCTTCTCCAGCCCTTTCGGCCCGACGATCAGCTGCCAGGGCAGGCCGATCAGGTCCATGGTGGCGAACTTGGCGCCGCCGCGCTCGTCGCGGTCGTCGTACAAGGTCTCGACGCCGGCGTCGCGGAGCTGCGCGTAGAGCCGGTCGGCGGCGGCGGCGCAGGCGGGATCGTCGGCGCGCATGTTGATCAGGCCGACCCGGAACGGCGCGACGCTTTCGGGCCAGACGATGCCGTTGCCGTCGTGGCTCGCCTCGATGATCGCGCCCATCAGCCGCGAGACGCCGATGCCGTAGCTGCCCATTTGCGGCTCGACCGAAGCGCCGTCGGCGGTCTGCACCGAAAGCCCCATGCTGGCGCTGTACTTGGTGCCGAAGGCGAAGATGTGGCCGACCTCGATGCCGCGGCGCGTGCGCAGGCGCTCCGCGGGAACCGGGCAGTCGGCGACCTTGGCATGCTCCTCCTCCTCCATCGCGTAGAGGCCGGTGAGGCGGGCGATGGTCGAGGCGTCGGCGGCGAGGAGCTCGCCATGCGTGACCTCCTCGATCGCCGCGTCGTAGAAGAGGGTGCTCTCGCCGGTGTCGGCGAGGATGTGGAATTCGTGGCTGAGGTCGCCGCCGATCGGACCGGTCGGGGCGCGCACCGGAACCGCCTGCAGCCCCAGCCGGGCGAAGGTGCGCAGATAAGCGACGAACATCGCCTCGTAGCTCGCCTTCAGGCCGGCTTCGTCGAGATCGAAGCTGTAGGCGTCCTTCATCAGGAACTCGCGGCCGCGCATGATGCCGAAGCGCGGGCGGACCTCGTCGCGGAACTTCCACTGGATGTGGTAAAGCGTCCGCGGCAGGTCGCGATAGGATCTGACCGCGTCGCGGAAGATCGCGGTGATCATCTCCTCGTTGGTCGGGCCGTAGAGCATCTCGCGGTCGTGCCGGTCCCTGAAGCGCAGCATCTCCGGGCCGTAGGCGTCGAAGCGGCCCGACTGGCGCCAGAGGTCGGCGGACTGGATGGTCGGCATCAGCAGCTCGATCGCGCCGGCCTTGTCCTGCTCCTCGCGGACCACCTGCTCGATCTTCCTGAGGACGCGGTGGCCGAGCGGCAGCCAGGCGTAGATTCCCGCCGCCGTCTGGCGGATGAGGCCGGCGCGCAGCATCAGCTTGTGGCTGACGATCTGGGCGTCGGCGGGCGTCTCCCTGGCGACGGGGAGGAAATAGCGGGTCAGGCGCATCGCGGCTGCTCTAAGGTGGCTGATGCCGCAACGCAACACGGCGCCACCGCGCGGGCGGCTGTGGCGAGTCGGCAACAGGGCGGGCGCAAACTGGCCGCGCCGGCCAATCGGGCCATGACAAGCGCGGCGGCGGTGCATACCGTAGTTTCCACGCAACCAAGGACTAAAGGCCTGGTTCGGGGAGGCTTCGGCCCCGCTTTTCTCTTGCGAGGTGAGGAAAGCGCGCGGGCCGCAGCGTCGCAAAAGGGGGTAGACGGCGCAAGCCGTCTTACGGGTGCCCGGGCGGAAACGTCCGGGCACTTGTCCGTTCGGGCTCCTCCGGATCGGAGCCGCGTCACGCCGCGCGGCGCGCTCAAGTTGTAAATGAACCGATTTGCGCCTATATGGGTGGGGCTGACGTCGCCTGCGAGCGAATCGACGCCCTCGGGCGTCTCTCTTCCTTTCAAGCTTCACTGGCTCCGCCGCGCCTCTTGCGCGCGGGCAACATAATCACGCGAAAGGACCCGATCATGGCTATCGGCACCATCAAATTCTTCAATACCGACCGCGGCTACGGCTTCATCACCAACGACGCCGGCGGCCCGGACGCCTTCGTCCATATCAGCGCCGTCCAGCGCGCGGGCATGACCACGCTCACCGAAGGCCAGAAGCTCAGCTACGAGCTCGAGACCGGCACGAACGGCAAGACCTCCGCCATCGACCTCCAGGCCGCCTGACGCCCGCAACGCCCCGGAAAGGACGCACATGGCCAAGGAAGAATTGATGACCATGGAGGGGCTGATCGACGAGATCTACCCCGACGGGCGGTTCGGCGTGATGCTCGACAACGAGCACCGGATCATCGCCTACACCGCCGGCAAGATGCGGCGTTTCCGCATCCGCTCGGTGGTCGGCGACCGCGTCCATGTCGAGATGACGCCCTACGACCTGTCCAAGGGTCGCATCGTCTTCCGCGAGAAGACGCCGGGCCAGGGGCCGGCCGGGCCGCGCCGGGGCAATTTCCGGCGCTGACGCCCACCATCAACGAAGCGGCGGCGATCGCCGCCAAGGACTGAAATGAACCTATCGAAACGACCCAAACTCCATCCGCCCAGGGCGCTGCTTTCACGGCAGCCGGGGCGGCCGACGCCGAGCCTGGCCCTGGTCGGGCCGGCGGCGACCGATTTCCCGCCATTGCCGCCGCACGAGCTGCGACGGCTCATCGCCGGAATGATCGGCTGACTTCAACCGGCCCTTCCGCCGCAAGCGGGAGGGCCTTTTCAGGATTGGACCCCCCGGAATGTCGAGAGAACCCGTAAAGCCTTATCTGATCGCCAAGGACGAGGAAGGCCAGTTCCGGCTCACCGTCCGCGAGACCCGCTATAACAGCCAGGGCTATCCCCTGGTCACGGCGACGCCGGTCGACGAGCCCTTCAAGACCGCCACCGCGGCCAGGACTCACGCCAAGGAGCATTTCGGCGCCGAAGCGGGTCAGTTCGCGGTCAAATAAACTCCGATCGCCGGCGGCCGCCGCCGGCGCAAAGAACGCCCTTGGATCGCCGAACGGCCTTATGGCAATGTGTTCGGCGCCGCACCCGCCACGGCATTGCGGCCGAGGGGGAAGAACATGGACATCCTGCCATTTGCCGCCACGGCCAGGGCCGCCTTCGCCGCGGCAGGCCTTCTCGCCGCGCTGTCGCTCGCGGGATGCGCGCCGGCGGAAGAGGGCGCGAACGTCACCGAGTTCGCCATCCCTTATCCGGGCTCGCCCAATCCGCCCGCGCCCGGCCGGGGCGCCCATGCACCGGGGGGCATGCCGCATCCGGGCTCGACGCACGAGATCGCCGTCGATCCGCGCGGCATGTTGTGGATCTCGGGACAGAATCACGACGCGCTCGTCCGCATCCGCTTCGACCAGGCCGGCCGGCCGGCAATGGGCTTCCACCGCATGCCGCCGGGCAGCGGGCCGCACGGCATCGCCTTCGACGCCGCCGGCAATCGCTGGGTGACGCTGGAATATCAGAGCCGGATCGTCGCCTTCGACGCCCGCGGCCAAAGGGTCGCCGACCATGATGTGAGCCTCGATTGCGGCGGCTGCCCGGCGCGGATCAACACCCACCCGCACGGCCTGGGCGTCGGCGCCGACGGCCGCACGATCTGGTTCACCGGCAAGGCGACCGGGACGGTGGGCCGGATCGCGCCCGGCGGGGCGGTGACGACCTTCGCCTTGCCGACCGCCGGCAGCGTGCCGATCTACATCAGGGCCGGGCCGGACGGGAACATGTGGGTCACCGAGCTGGCCGGCAACATGATCGCGCGGGTCACTCCGGAAGGGCGAGTGACCGAATTTCCCATCCCCACGCCCTACAGCCGGCCGATCGCGATCGTGCCGGGGCCGGACGGCAATATGTGGTTCAGCGAGGAAGCGGGCAGCAAGGTGGCGCGGATCACGCCGGAAGGCGGCATCACCGAGTTCCCGGTGCCGAGGCGGCATCCGAACGCGATCCTCGCCGGGCTGGCGTTCGACCGGGAGGGCAACCTCTGGGTCCAGCAATATGTCGACCACAACCGTCCCGAGCCCACCGGGCCCGACAGCATCGTCCGGATCGACCGGGCCGGCCTCGCCGGCGCACCGTCCGGCCTCGCGGAGGCGCACTTCACCTTCTATCCCGTGCCGAGCACCGACACGGTCATGCACCGCATCATTGCCGGGCCGGACGGGGCGATGTGGTTCACCGAGATGCGCGGCGACAGGCTGGGGCGGATCGCGCTCAGGCGGGCGCGGCCTTGAGTAAGTTCGGTTAGCTGAATTTGTCGATAAGCGCGTTTAGCCGCCAACTGCAATGGCGGATGATCGCGAGACTGCGATTGATCTCCGTGATGAGCGCTGCCCGTTCACCGGGCTGTAGAGCGCAGAAGCGTGGGATACGGCGCATCCACATCTTTTCGGGGCCGACTCGCGCTAACCCATCGGCTATCCGCGCAACCTCGTCTCCGGTACCGCTGGGTCGGATCGCCCTACCAAAGGTGCGGATATCGGTGGCCAGGCGGCCGAGGCGCGGCCCTATGTTGCGCGCGGCCGCAATCGCCTCCGGCGGCACGTCCCCGGGTCTCTCGCAACGCGCACGCCGGAGGTAACCCCGGACCGTCTCCTTGTTCCCGCGCATCTCTGACAGGGACGTCTGGACCTGTCGCAGAAAGCGGACAAATCGGCGCCGGTTGATATCATTCGCAATCGGATTGGTCGCGCGGAGCAGTCGGTCAAAGGCGGCGGCCAGCCGCCTGAACAGACCCCACTCGCCGCCGGAATCGTCGCCTTGCGCATGGAGGGGGAACACATGGAGGCCTGTAACCGCCGCAGCCGACAGAATGAAAAGCCGCCTGTCCATCTCCGATTCCTTTCAGCGGTGCCGCCGCGCGTCCCAAAAGTAGCTGCCTGCCAAATAAACAACGAAGGCGAGCGTGAAGTAGAGGAAGACATCGTTGGCATCGACACCGTGCGGCATGCTCATCGAGACTACGGTGGCCGCGACAAGCATCAGGCAGAAGACACTGGCGTGACGGGTCATCTTCCTCATGAGAGAGCCTCCTCGTGCCGACCAAGCTACGGCAAGGCGGAGCCGCAAGCAACGGATGCCGGAGACAGGGCGGAGACTTGGCTGGCGACGTGGATCGCGGTTGCACCGCCTCCGGGTAGCGGCCTGATAAACGGCGGCGGCGGGGCGACCCGGGCAGGTTCCCAAGGACCGCAGCCTTGCTCATTCCGCCCGGCGGATCGTTCCTTCGAGCGTCGCCACGGTCAGGCCGAACCGCCGGAAGGTCATGCGGTTGGTGGCGGTGCGGCCGCCCGGCTGAAGGGTGATCCATTGCTCGACCGAGGGCCCCTCGGCGAGGCGGTAGCGCAGGTGGAGGACGTTGCCCGCCACCTCGCCGGCGATCGGCCCGCGGGCGTCGGTGATGGTCCCGGTGAAGCGGTTGGCGCCGGTCCTGACCAGCCGCCAGCTTCGCCGGCGCGCGGGCTTGCCCTCCTCCTCCACGATCTGGTCGAGCACCAGCGCCCCGCCCCGCTCCATCCGGCCGCGGCTGCGGTCGCGCACGGCGTGCCGGCCCGACAGCATCACGTGCACCGTCCCCACCCCTTCGGTGCGGCCGACGAAGAAATGCTCCGGCGCGAAGCCGGATGCCTGGACGAGAAGCAGGAAGCCGAGAAGGGTTGAAAGGACCACGGGCGTCTTGCTCCCACGTCGCGGCCCCGGCGCTGTCGCGGAGGCCCTGGAAGCGGGGGCTTAGACGAGTTCGCCTCGCCGCCGCCACCGGCCTAGAAGCTGACGCTCGCCGAAGCGACGATGCCGGAGCGCACGTTGCGGCCGAGGCCGGACGTGACGCCGTCCAGGTCGGTGTCGAAATAGCCGACGCTGACCGTGACCGGCCCGCGAGTCGCCTCCACCCCGAACGACCAATCGTGCTTGCGGCCGTAGAAGGAGCCGCGCTCGCGGCCAAACTGGGCGAAGGCGGTGACCGGGGTGCCGGGGATGTCGAAGCGGAGATCGGCGCTGACGTAGAAATTGTCGCCGGCCAGATTCTCCTGGTCGGGCGCGTAATTGACGTCCACGCCCGCGGTCACCGGGCCGATATTGTAGGTGAGCGATCCGGTGCCCTCGTAGACATTGCCGGTGCCGTCGCCGCCCGGATAGAGGTAGACGATCGCGCCGATCTCATAGCCGAACGGCCCGGTCTCGCCGGCATAGCCGGCATAGAGGTCGGTCTCGACATTGGTGTCGGCATAGCGGGCGATCGAGGACGCCCACACGCCGGCATAGAAGCCGCCCCAGCTGACGTCGATCGAGCCCTGCAGCGCCGGGTCCCGGTCCGACGAGGAGACGCCGCGGAAGCGGTAATCGGAGACGATCGTGGCGGTGGCGGTGATGTCGAAGCCGCCGGCCTCTTCGATGGCCTCGTCCTCATCCTGCGCGAACGCGGGGGTGGCGGCGAAGGCGGCGAGGCCGAAGGCGGCGAGCGCCGCGCGGCGAAGGAGAAGCTGGGTCATGGACCCCCCCTAGCCGATCCTGGTTAGCGGATCGTAAACCTTCAGCCCTGGTTGAGCGCGTTCCAGGCCAGACGCGGCCGCATGTCGCGGCGCGCGCGCAGGAGGCGCCGCCGCCGGGCGGCGAGCGGCAGGACCGGAATCCGGCGTCCGAACAAAGCATAGGGATCGAGCCGGGCCGGCAGCTGCGCCGGGGCAAGCTGCGGGAAGGCGCTGGCGCTGGCGGCGGCCCGGCGGCGGGCCCAGACCAGCTGCATCAGCGGGCTCGCCATCGGCGGCTCCGGCCGGTCGGCGAAGCTGCGCTGGATCGCGTACAGCATCTCGCGGCAGCCGGTGGCGCCGCACGCGCAGCGCATCGCCCAAGCCGGATCGGCCTCGGTGGTCGAATAGTCGATCGTCACCTCCTCGTGCGGCTCGATCGGCCGGAGCGCCAGGAGCTGGCGGCGCGGGCCGAAGGCGGCGTTGGGCGCGCAATGATGGTTGATGCGGTCGAGCGGCAGATCCGGGTCGATCCACACGTCGGGGCCGAGGCCGATATAATTGGGCCCATGCTCGGTGATCGCGCCGAACACCGGCCGCCCGGTCAGCCGCCAGACGACCTCGCCGGCCTCGAACCGGCGGCCGGCGATCATGCCCTCGCCGTGGATCGCGCTGCGGCCGATGTAGATCGTCTTCGCGGCGTCGACCCAGCGCGACAGGGCGGCGCGGCCGCGCAGCGCCATGAGGGCGATCGAGCCGTGCAGGACGACGCTCAGCAGCGGATAAGCGAGCAGGGCCGGATGGCGGCCCCGATCGGCGAGAATCGTCACCACGGTGAGGAGAGAATAGGCCGCTGTCCACACCAACCAGGGTTCCGGCCGCTCCCGCTCCGGGGTCTTCCAGGTCGAACGAAGGACCGGGAAGAAAGCGGTGAGCGTGGTGACGTTGCCGGCGAGGAGGAAGCCGGCCGAGAATGGCGAGATGTCGCCGTAGCCGAAGGCGATCGCGGCCCACAAAAGGGTCAGCCAGACGTCGGCCGAGAAAGCAGTCGCCTCGACCTTGTCGACGGGGTCGGTCGCGCGCTTGCGCAGGCACAGGAGGGCGATGCCGATGCTGAGCGTGGCGCAGACCGCGGGAAGCGCGAGCAGCGGCCAGCTCGCGCCGTCGCTATATTCGAGCAGCACCAGCAATGCCGTGCCGTAGGCGAACATGAACGAGCTGGCGGCGTTGGGACGGATCATCTTCTTCATGAACAGGCGGGCGTACAGCACGTAGCCGAGGGCCTGCAACAGGGCGGCGGCGATAGCCAGCTGGACGATCACGGAAAAATCCCTCTCGATGCTTCCCGGACGCTAGTCTCCCCGACCCGGCGAAAATGTCGCATGGTTAGCAAAAAGTTTACCGAACCGGCCGAAAGGGTGGCTTTCCGGCAACAGGAGGGGGGCGGACCGGCTACGCACCCGGCCGCCCTTCGCTCCGCGACCCGAAAGCGAAGCCGGCCGCGATTTGGTCAGTCTTTCGTTAACCCCAACCCGATAGAACGAGCGACGGCACGATGGCGAGGACATGGCAACACCCGGCGAACAAACTGGCTTGACCGCAACGCGGCGTCTCATCGTGCCGATGGCAGGGCTGATGCTCGTCGTCGGTGCGATGATGATCGCCGTCATCCTCTATTCGGCGCGGACGATGGACGAGAATATCGTCGGCGCGCAGACCGAGCTCATCGACAATTCGATCAACGCCCGCCTGACGCGCTCGCTGAGCGAGGTGCGCAGCGTCGCCTGGTGGGACGAGGCGGTGGTCAAGAGCCGCGGAACCACGTTCGACCCCGACTGGCTCGACCTCGAGGTCGGGATCTTCATGACCCAGTCCTTCCACCACGACCGCATCATGATCCTCGACGAGCAGGACCGCCCGATCTACGGCTTCCGCGGCGAGAACCGCGTCGACGCCTCGACGCTGCGCGCCGACCTCGCTGCGGTGCGGCCGCTGGTCGCGCAGGTGCGCGGCGGCGCCAACGCCTCGCCGCGCATCACCGATGCGGCCTACACCTCCGATGCGGTGGAAAGCGAGTTCAGCGACCGGCGCTACGGACGCAGCGCCGCGGCGGTGGTCGAGATCGGCGGCCAGGGCGAGCTTGCCTCGGTGATGGCGATCACGCCGTCGGTGGAGATGTCGCTGCAGAGCGACCGGCCGCGCCTGCTGGTGTCGTTCATCAAGCTCAACGGCGGCTATTGGCAGGCGGCGGGCCGCGACATGCTGCTGCCCGATCTCGGCTTCGCCCATGCCGGCGGCGAGCGGCGGGGGACCTTCGCCCTCAAGACCGACACCGGCCGCCGGCTCGGCACCCTCGCCTGGACGCCGCGGCGCCCCGGCCTTCTGCTGATGAAGAACGTGCTGCCGCTGGTCCTGGTCGGCCTCGCTGTCTCGATCCTGTTCGTGTCGGCGCTCGCGCGGCGATTGTTCTCCGCGTCCCGCGCGCTCGAGGCCCGCGAGGCGGCGGCGCAGCACCTCGCCAATCACGACGCGCTGACCGGGCTCCCCAACCGGCGCCTGCTGGAATCGGTGCTCGTCACCTTCGCCGCGGAGGCCGAGCGGAGCGGCGCGCGCCTGGCCATCGCCTGCGTCGATGTCGACCGCTTCAAGGACATCAACGACACGCTCGGCCACCATGCCGGCGACCAGCTGATCTGCGGCCTCGCCGACCGGCTCCGCGCGGCGGTGCGCGACGACGATTTCATCGCCCGATTGGGCGGCGACGAATTCGCGGTCCTGCGCAATTGCCGCGACGATGACGACGCCGACGGGCTGCTGGCGACGATCCGCCGCTGCTTCGGCGAGCCGTTCCGGATCACCGGCCATCTGGTCGAGGCCAATGCCTCGGCCGGCATCGCCTTCGCCGAGGCCGGCCGCTCGTTCGAGGATCTGATGCGCGAAGCCGACATCGCCCTCTACGAGGCCAAGGCAAGCGGACGCGGCTGCGACGTCCGCTTCGAAACCTCGATGGGCCAGAAGATCGAGAAGCGCCGCATGCTCGAAGTCGACCTGAGGAAGGCGATCGCGCAGGGCGAGCTTTCGGTCCTCTACCAGCCGATCGTCGAGGCCTCGACCGGCCTGATCAGCTCGGTCGAGGCCTTGTGCCGCTGGACCAGCCCGCGCCACGGCCAGGTGCCGCCCGACGTCTTCATCCCGATCGCCGAGGAGGCCGGGCTGATGGCCGATATCGGCCGCTTCGTCATCGCCCGGGCGGTGACCGACAGCCTCAAATGGCCGCAGCTCCACACCGCGATCAACGTCTCCGCGGCGCAGCTGCGGTCGGTCTCGATCCTCGAGGATCTGATCGCGCCGACCGAGCGCCACGGCGTCAGCCCCGAGCGGATCACGATCGAGATCACCGAATCGGTGCTGCTGTCGAACGACGGCCACACCACCCGCATGCTGCAGATGCTGAAGGAATGCGGCTTCGCGCTGGCGCTGGACGATTTCGGCACCGGCTATTCGAGCCTCGCCTATATCCGCGACTTCCCGTTCGACCGGCTGAAGATCGACCGCAGCTTCGTCCACGGCCTCAAGAATTCGGACCGCGCGCTGGCGATCATCGAGGCGGTCGCCAATTTCGGCCGCATCCTCGGCAAGGACGTCGTCGCCGAGGGGATCGAGACCGAAGCGGAGATGCAGGCGATGCAGCGCGTCGGCTGCACCCACTTGCAGGGCTGGCTGTTCTCCAAGGCGGTCCCGGCCGAGCGGATCGAGGCGATGGTCGCGCTGGGACGGCTGAGCGCAGTGCGGGCCGAGCAGACGCCGGCGGCGGACGGCAAGGTCGCCAAGCGGGTGATCACCCGGCGCGGCCGCGGCGGGCATTTGAAGAGCGCCTGAGGCGCGGCCTCGGCGCGCGACCCGGACCCGGCCCAAGAGCGCATTCCGTTCGGATCGAATCCTATTTGTATCCAACAATCGAGGCGCCGTGCCCTTACCTCGGCAAGCGCGGTCGATGATGAAGACGATCCCGGATTTTTCCGCTCAGCACGCCAGCTCCAGCACGCCGCAAGCGATCAGCTTGTTGACAATCTTGAGCCTGGACTTGTCGGTGATGCGGCCGGGCAGGTCGCGGACCCGAAAACGGTCGGTTTCGGCGACGAAGCGGAAGGCCGGCTCGAAGGCGATCGGCGCGGTCAGGTGGTCGCCGGGATAGGATAGGATCACCGACTCCTGGTCGGTCGAGACGAAGCAGATGGCGAGCGGGGCGAGCCTCACCTCGTCCATGAGCGAAGCCGCGGCGGCGGCACCGTTTGCGCCCAGCGCGGGCAGCGCGCCGATGAAGCTGGCGCGCCGCCAAGCCATGGCTTCGCGAAAATTGTCGCCGCGCCGGTAGAAGCTCGCCGCCCGCGACAGCGCCTGCACGAAGGGGCCGGCGGCCACGGCGGAGCCGCCGTTCGATCCGGCGAGCGCCTCGTCTCGGCCGACGCCGCGGCGCAAGGCGCGCTCGCGGTCCGACAGATAGTCGATCAGGCTGTTGAGCACGTCCCGGCTGGTCGCCTGGCGGAAGCCGAAGGCGAGGCTGATCGAGTCCCGGTCCAGGGTGTGGACCTCGTGCCATTGCCCGCGCGGGGTATAGAGCAAATCGCCTTCCCGCACCGTGACCTTGGCGTGCGGCTCCGCCTCGGCGCAGGTCACGTTGCAGGCCTTGAGTCCGCCCGCGCCCGGCGAGATCTCGCTCCAGTGGTTGGGGAAATCCAGAGCCTCGGCGGAAATCAGCCAGGACTTGGCGCCGGCCACCTGCACGGTGAGGATATCGAGGCCGTCGCGATGGGCTTTGGTCATCGTCCCGGCGGGCGACCAGAAGACGGTGACGTGGACCGGGCCGCCCACCGCCTGCTCGAGCGCGCGCTTGACCAGCGCGACCTCGCCGCCGAGCGCGCAGCCATTGTGGATCATCACCGAGGAACGCTGGGCATGGGCGCGCCCGATCGCCCGCGCGAAGCTCGTGCGGTCCGCGAACGCCGCCTTGGGCGCGGTTTTATTGTCGTCGGCGGGGGTGACGAGCTTCACCTGGCCGGCGAGGCGGGCATGGGCATTGAGAATGGCGTCGGCGGGATCGGGCCCGAGCAGGCCCCGCCTGAACGCGCTCGTCGCGGGCGCGCGATGATGGCTGACCCTGCCCGATACCTGCTCGAAGAAGTGCGCGGCCGAGCCGGGCGCGAACAGGGACGATAGCAAAGACTGCGCGGCTTGGGGCGTCATCGGGGCGAAACCAGGGAGGGAGCCGGGGCGAGGCCGGCTCCCCTTCGCTCCGGTCAGCCGTTCGGATCGACCAGCGCGCCGGCGCCGCCCGATGCGCAAACCAGATCCTCGTCGTCGAGCTCGAACAACTCCTCGAGCGTCTCCTGAATTGTATTGGCGTCCATGGTCCTGTCTCCCTTCCTGCCGTCACAGGGCGAGAGCAGCTTGGCCGACGCCGCCGCGTCTGTCTTGAACCAGGTTCGCGTGGAAGCCGCGAATGCGACGAACGCGGCTTCGTTCGGCTCAGACGAGCCGCGATTGCTTGACCGCAGCCTCGATGAAGCTCGCAAAAAGCGGGTGCGGGTCGAACGGCTTCGACTTCAGCTCCGGATGGAATTGCACGCCGATGAACCAGGGATGGTCCGGGCGCTCGACGATTTCGGGCAATTCCCCGTCCGGGCTCATGCCCGAGAACAGCAGGCCGCCCGCCTCCAGCGCGTCCCGATAATGCACGTTGACCTCGTACCGATGGCGGTGGCGTTCGCTGATCTTGTCGGCGCCGTAGATGGTGCGCACCACGCTGTTGCCGTCGAGCCGCGCTTCGTAGGCGCCAAGCCGCATGGTGCCGCCGAGGTCGCCGGCCGCCTCGCGCTGCTGGAGGCCCTCCTCGCTCATCCATTCGGTGATCAGGCCGACGACGGGCTCTTCGGCTTCGCCGAATTCGCTGCTCCCCGCCCCTTCGAGGCCGGCGGTGTTCCGGGCGCCTTCGATGCAGGCCATCTGCATGCCGAGGCAGATGCCGAAAAAAGGCACGCGGCGCTCGCGGGCGAAGTGGACGGATGCGATCTTGCCCTCGCTGCCGCGCTCGCCGAAGCCGCCGGGGACGAGGATGGCGTGGCAGGGCTCCAAAGTGGCGGCGACCTCGGCCTCGGGATGCTCGAACAATTCGGCGTCGAGCCAGCGGATGTTGACCCGGACGCGGTTGGCGAGGCCGCCATGGACGAGCGCCTCGGTCAAGGACTTGTAGGCGTCCTGGAGGCCGACATATTTGCCGACCACGCCGATCGTCACCTCCCCTTCCGGGTTGACCAGCCGGTCGATCACGTCCTCCCAGCGGGCCAGATCGGGCTCGGGCGCGTCGGCGATGCCGAAGGCGCGCAGCACCTCGGCGTCGAGGCCGGCCTCGTGATACTGGGCGGGGACGGCGTAGATGCTGTCGGCGTCGAGCGCGGGGATGACCGCCTCGCGGCGGACGTTGCAGAACAAGGCGATCTTCTCGCGGTCGCTTTCGGGCAGGGGCCGGTCGCAGCGGCAGACCAGGATCTCGGGCTGGATGCCCAGCGACGTCAGCTCGCGGACGCTGTGCTGGGTCGGCTTGGTCTTCAGCTCACCGGCGGCGGCGATGAAGGGCACGAGGGTGGTGTGGATCGAGACGGTGCCGCCCTTCCCGCCCGTTCCGTTGGCGACCTCGTTGCGGAACTGGCGGATCGCCTCCACGAACGGCAGCGATTCGATGTCGCCGACGGTGCCGCCGACCTCGCACAGGACGAAGTCGCACTCCGCCTCGACGTCGGCGCGGATGAAGTCCTTGATCGCGTTGGTGACGTGGGGGATGACCTGGACGGTGGCGCCGAGATAGTCGCCGCGGCGCTCGCGGGCGATGATGCCCTGGTAGATGCGGCCCGAGGTGACGTTGTCCGACTGGCGGGCGGGAACGCCGGTGAAGCGCTCGTAATGGCCGAGGTCGAGATCGGTCTCGGCGCCGTCGTCGGTGACGTAGACCTCGCCATGCTGATAGGGCGACATCGTCCCCGGATCGACGTTGAGATAGGGGTCGAGCTTGCGAAGCCGGACCTTGTAGCCGCGCGCCTGGAGGAGCGCCGCGAGCGACGCCGCCATCAGGCCCTTGCCAAGCGAGGAAACCACGCCGCCGGTGATGAAAATGAACCGCGCCATGGGAGTTGAGGCTTAAGCGGGTGGCGGGTGAAAGGGCAAGCGGGAGAATCGAAGAATCGGATCAAAGTGGTACTTTGATCCGAAGATTTTCTCGGAAGGGACGGTCTATTGCGCGATCGGGACGCCGCTCTGGTTGCCCTGCGCCGGCTGGGCCGGTGCCGGCTGCGCGGGCGCCGGGGCGGCTTTGGGCTGGGCGCCGGGGGCGAGGCTGAAGGGCTGGCCGGGCGCCGTCTGGCCGGGGACCGGCGATACCGGCGCGGGCGCGGACGGGCGGGCGAGGTTCGGGTCGATCTCGCGGGTGCCGCGCTGGCCGGCGGCGACCCCGGCGAGGGTGATCGACAGGACGACGAAGATCGTCGCCAGGATGGTGGTGCCGCGGGTCAGGAAGTCGGACGCGCCGCGCGCGCTCATCATGCCGGCCGGGCTGCCGCCGCCGGCGAGGCCGCCGCCCTCCGAGCGCTGCATCAGGATGAGGATGATGAGCAGCGAGGCGACCAGCGTCTGGACGATGAGGAGGAAGGTGAACATGGCGGCGGGCTTTCGGGAAAATGGGTCGGGCGCGACTTAGGCGATCGGGCGCGGCTGTTCAACCGGCCGCGGCGGCCTCGATTATCGGCACGAACGAGGTGGCGGCGAGGCTGGCGCCGCCGACCAGGGCGCCGTCGACGTCGGCGACGGCGAGCAGCGCCGCGGCATTGTCGGCGTTGACCGAGCCGCCGTAGAGAATGCGGATGCGGCCGCCGCGGTCGCCGTAGCGGCCGACCATGGCCTCGCGGACGACGGCGTGCATCCCGGCGACGTCGGCCGGGGTGGCCACCTTGCCGGTGCCGATCGCCCAGATGGGCTCGTAGGCGACGACCAGCTCGCCATCCTTCCACTCGTCGGGGAGCGAGCCTTCGAGCTGGCGGACGACGACGGCAAGCTGGTCGCCGGCACGGCGCTCGGCGTCGCTCTCGCCGACGCAGACGATCGCCTGGAGGCCCAAAGCGAGCGCCGCGGCGGCCTTGCCCCGGACGACGGAATCGCCTTCTTCATGCTCGGCGCGGCATTCGCTGTGGCCGACGATGACCAGCCTCGCCCCGGCTTCCTTCAGCATCGCCGCCGAAACGCTGCCGGTATGGGCGCCGCTCTCGGCCCAGTGGCAGTCCTGGCCGCCGATGGCGAGGCCGCCGGAGCGGGCGACCGCCGGCGCGATCAGGGTGAAAGGCGGGCAGACGCCGACGTCGACGCCGGCCGCGGCGCGGGCGGCTTCGGCCACCGGCGCGAGCTCGGCCAGCGAAGCGAGGCTGCCGTTCATCTTCCAGTTGCCGACGACGAGCTTGCGGCGGAGGTTCATGAGGTTTTTCCCGTGAGATGATCGGGCCGCCATGTCCCCCGGACATGGCTACGAACGTCCGGGGGGACATTCGTACCCGATCATGGTTGCCGGCCGCCTAGCGCGCTTCTATGACCCGCGCAAACTCACATATGTCAGGACTCCGATGATCGCCAATTTCCGCAAGTCGCTCCGCTCCTGGGCCATGATCGCGGTGCTGCTGATCGCCCTGGTGGCGATCGTGGTCACCGGCTTCGGCACCGGCGGCACCGGCGGCCTCGGCAGCCTTGCCGGCGGCGGCGACGGCAGCGAGACGCTCGCCACGGTCGAGGGCGAGGCGCTGTCGGCGAGCGAGGTCAGCGACCTGGTCAACCGCCAGTTCGCCCGCGCCCGCGAGCAGCAGCCGACGCTGGAGATGGCCGCCTTCCTCGGCGAAGGCGCGTTCGAGCAGACCCTGGCCCAGCTCATCGCCGCCACCGCCATCGAGCTGTTCGGCGCCGAGGAGGGCCTCGCCGTCTCGCAGCGGATGATCGACCGCGAGATCGTCAACATCCCCACCTTCCGCAACTTCGCCGGCCAGTTCGACCAGAATGTGTTCCGCCAGATCCTGGCCAGCCAGAACCTCACCGAGACGCGGCTCCGCCAGGACATCGCCCGCTCGCTGATGCAGCGCCAATTGCTCGGGCCGGTCGCGCTGGGCGGGCGGGTGCCCGAAGGCGTGGCGCGCGAATATGCCTCGCTGCTGCTCGAGCGGCGGCGCGGCACGATCGGCGTGGTCCCCGCGCAGTTGATGGCGCAGGGGATCAACCCGAGCGACGCCGAGATCGCCGCCTTCTACCGGGACAGCCGGGCGGCGTTCACCATCCCCGAACGGCGGGTGATCCAATATGCCGTGATCGGCCAGGCGCAGGTCGGCGAGGCCGGCCGCGCGACCGACGCCGAGATCGCCGCCGTCTACCGCAACAACGCCGCCGTCTACGGGCCGCGCGAGACCCGGACGCTGCAGTCGATCGTGCTGCCGACCCAGCAGGCGGCGCAGGCTTTCGCCCAGCGCGTGCGCGGCGGCGCGAGCTTCGTCGACGCCGCCGGCCAGGCCGGCTTCGCGGCCGCCGACGTCACCTTCGCCGACCAGCGGCGCGACCAGTTCGCGCGGGCGACGACGCCGCAAGTGGCCGCCGCCGCGTTCGGCGCGGCGCAGGGCGCGGTCGCCGGGCCGATCCGGTCGGAGCTGGGCTTCCACGTCGTCCGCGTCGACCGAATCGCGGCGACGCCGGCCCGGCCGCTGGAAGCGGTGCGCGGCGAGATCGCGGCGGCGATCGAGCGGCGCAAGGGCAATGAAGCGCTCGGCGCGCTGATCACCCGGGTCGAGGACCAGCTCGCCGACGGGGCGAGCTTCGCCGACGTCGCGCGGGCCGAACGGCTGGCGGTCGTCACCACGCCCGCCATCACCGCCGCCGGCCAGCCGGTCGGCGGCCAGCCATGGCAGGCGCCGGCCGAGCTGCAGCCGCTGCTCCGGAGCGCGTTCGAGATCGACGCCGAGACGCTGGAGCCGGTGGTCGAGCAGATCGATCCCAATACGCGCTTCGCCTTGCTCGGCGTCGAGCGGGTCGAGCCGGCCGCGCCGCCGCCGCTCGCTCAAATCCGGCCGCTGGTGCGCGAGGCGCTGATCCAGCGCCGCGCGCTCGAGCGGGCGCGGGCCATGGCCCAGCAGATCGCCAACCGGATCAACGCCGGCACGCCCGCCGCCCGCGCCTTCGTCGAGGCGCAGCCGCGGCTGCCGGCGCCGGAGCAGGTCAACATGCGCCGGGTCGACATCGCCCGCGGCGGCTCGCAGGTGCCGCCGCCGCTGATCACCCTGTTCAGCCTGCCGCAGGGCCGGGCGAGGATCGTGGCGGCGCCGAACAATGCCGGCTGGTTCATCGTCGCCCACGAGGAGCGCATCGCGGGCAATGCCTCGGCGGAGCCGCAGCTGATCCAGACGACTCGGACCGAGTTCGGCAGCTCGGTCAGCGAGGAGATCGCCCAGCAATTCGCCCGCTCGGTCGAGCTGAGGACGGGGATCGCCCGCAACGAGGACGCGATCCGGCGGGCGCGCCAGCAGCTCGGCGGCGGCGCGGCGGCGGAATAGCCGCTTCCGCCCGGCCATGATCCTGGTCGTCGACAATTATGACAGCTTCACCTGGAACCTCGTCCATTATCTGCGCGAGATCGGGGCCGAGGTGCGGGTGGCCCGCAACGACGCGCTGAGCGCGGCCGAGGCGCTGGCGACGGGCGCGGCGGCGGTGCTGATCTCGCCGGGGCCGGGAGCGCCCGACGAGAGCGGGATCTCGCTGGAGCTGGTCGCGGCCTGCGCCACGGCGCGGCGGCCCTTGCTCGGCGTCTGCCTCGGCCACCAGGCGATCGGCCAGCATTTCGGCGGGCGGGTGGCGCGGGCGCCGACGGCGATGCACGGCAAGGTCTCGGCGGTGGCGCATGACGGCAGCGGCCTGTTCGCCGGCCTGCCCTCCCCGTTCGCGGCGACCCGCTACCATTCGCTTTGCGTGGCCCCGGACAGCGTGCCGGGCTGCCTTGCGGTCAACGCGACGGCGGACGACGGCACCGTCCAGGGCCTGCGCCACGAATCGCTGCCGATCCATGGCGTGCAGTTCCATCCCGAGAGCATCGCCAGCGAGCATGGCCATGCCCTGCTGGCCAATTTCCTGCGCCTGGCGGAGCGTCCCAGCGCCGGCGCTTGACAGCCCCCGACATGTTCCGTACACGTTCCGCATACGTTCCAGCTGGGAGGGACCCGAATGCTGACGCGCAAGCAACATGAGCTTCTTCTCTACATCCACGGACGGCTGTCCGAGACCGGGGTGTCGCCTTCGTTCGAGGAGATGAAGGAAGCCCTCGACCTCAAGTCGAAGAGCGGCGTCCACCGCCTCATCTCCGCCCTCGAGGAGCGCGGCTTCATCAAGCGGCTGGCCAACCGGGCACGGGCGCTGGAGGTGCTGAAGATGCCCGAGACGAAGGGCGCCGCCCCGGCCGTCGCGGACGCCTCGGTGCGCGTGCCGCAGGCTGCCAACGACGTCGTCGACCTGCCGCTGCACGGCCGGATCGCGGCCGGTACGCCGATCGAGGCGCTGCAGGGCACCGACACCCTTCCCGTCCCCGCCGCCCTGCTTGGCCCTGGCGAGCATTATGCGCTCGAAGTGGCCGGCGATTCGATGGTCGAGGAGGGCATTCTCGACGGCGATTATGCGCTGATCCGGCGTCAGGACACCGCCCGCGACGGCGAGATCGTGGTCGCGCTGATCGACAATGAGGAAGCGACGCTGAAGACCTTCCGCCACGAGGGCCAGATGATCCGCCTCGATCCGGCCAACCGGCGCTACGACCCGCAGCGCTTCCGGCCCGAGCAGGTGCAGATCCAGGGGCGGCTGGCGGGGCTGCTGCGGCGCTATTGAGCGATGGCCGATGGCGCGGTCGATCAGGTCTTCGCACGCAGCCCGCCGCATGTGCGCGCGATCGCCGAGACGCTGATCGGTCATGCCCGGACCTGGCCCGGCGTCACCGTCGATCCCAAGGCCAATTCGGTCCATATCTGCCGCAAGTCGGCCTTCGCCGGGCTGCATCCGCGCAAAAGCGGGCTGCTGCTCAACATTCGCACGCGCGCGCCGATCGACAGCACTCGCATCCGCCGGCGCGAGCGCGTCTCGGCCAACCGCTTCCATAACGAAACGCTGCTCGAATCGGTCGACGCGCTGGACGAGGAGCTGGTCGGCTGGCTGTCCGACGCCTACGCGCTGGCCGGCGGCTGACCAACTCCGCTCAGCCCTTGGTGTCGAACAGGACGGTGATGCGGTCGGCGTAGCGCGAGGCGTCCGGATTGAGCCGCGGCCAATATTCGGGCTGCCGCGCCAGCTCGGCGAGCGCGGGCGCGACGGCGAGGCCGCTGGCGATCTTCACGAAATTGTCCATGGCGGCATCGCGCCTGATCGCGCGAAACGGACCGTCCGCCAAGCCGCTCAACGCGCGGCGCCGGCCCAGGGGTGGCGCCCCTCGCGCGCCGCGACCGTCGCGACCCGGGGACGGTCGCCCAGGGTGAGGGCGAGCCCGCCGGTGCGCCGGAGCAAGGCGCGGTCGGCCTTGAGCCAGCGCGGGGCGCAGGCGCGGGGGAGCAGGCGGTCGGCGACGACGATGTCGGCCTCGGCGCAGGCGCGGACCATGTCGGGCCAGGCGACGAAATGCGGGGTGCGGGTGGCGAGGACGCGCCAGCGGCGGCCGCCGCGCTCGACGTGGGCGAGGCACAGGTCCGGGCTGCAGGCGGCGGTCGGGAGGCGGTCGAGGTCGAGGAAGCCGGGCTCGGCGCCGCTCGCTTCGCTCAGCACGTCGCGGACATAGTCGCCGGCGCGGGGACGAAGCAAGGCGAGCGCGCCCGAGGCGGTGCGCAGCGCGAGGTGGCGGCCGTCGCCGGTGACGACGAGGTCGGGCGCCGGCGCCGCCAGCGCCCAGAGCGCGCCGGCCGCCGCCGGCACGAGGCCCAGGCGCCGCCATGCCGTGCGCCACAGGCAGATCCACAGGCCGCCGGCGACGATCAGCGCGAAGGCGGCGGGCGGCATCGCCGGAAGCAGGGCGACCGCGCCGGGCGCGCCGGCGGCGGCGTGGGCCAGCCCGAGCAGGAGGCCGAGCGCCTGCGTCGTCAGCCACCACAAGGGCGCGCCGAGGCCGACCAGGTCGAACAGGAGCGCCAGCGCCTCCAGCGGCATGATGACGAAGGTGGTGAGCGGGATGGCGACGACGTTGGCGAGCGCCCCGTAGAGCCCGGCCTTGTGGAAATGGAACAAGGCGATCGGCGCCAGCGCGACCTCGACCGCGAGCCCGGTGAGGACCAGCGCGGCGAGGGTGCGGGCGACCCAGGCGGGCCAGCCCTCGTCGCGGCGGGCGAACCAGGCGCGGGCGCGCGGATGCTCGTGGAGCGCGATGATCGCGACGATGGCGGCGAAGCTCATCTGGAAGCTCGCGCCGGGGAGCGATTCGGGCCACAGCAGCAGCACGACGAGCGCGCCGACCGCGACCAGGCGCAAGGTGATCGCGTCCCGTCCCAGCGCGATGCCGGCGAGGACGAGCAGGGCGGCGATGCAGGCGCGGACGGTGGGCACCTCCGCGCCGGTCAGCAGGGTATAGGCGATGCCGGCGAGCGCCCCCGCCGCCGCGGCGACGAGGACGAGGCGGAAGCGAAGCGCGAGCGCGGGGCTCAGCGCGAGCAGCTTCAGCGTCAGCAGCATCACCGCGCCGACCATGGCGGTCAGATGGAGGCCGCTGACCGAGAGCAAATGGGCGAGGCCGGAGCGGCGCATCGCCTCGGCGTCGGCTTCGGGAATGCCATATTGATCGCCGGTGGCGAGCGCGGCGGCGATGCCGCCCGCCGCGCCGCCGCCGAGCCGGCTCCGGATGTGGGCGGAGAGGTCCTGGCGCCAGCCGGCGATGCGGGCGTTGACGCTCCGGCTCGAGGCGGGAGAAAGGACGGAGAGTTCGAGCGCGCGGCCGGTGCCGCCGATCCGCTGGAACCAGGCGACCCGCGCGAAATCATAGGCGCCCGGCACCGCCATCGGCGCCGGCGGCATCAGCCAGGCGCGCAACCGGATGGTGGCGCCGGCATCGAGGCCGGGCACGGCCTTGTCCTCGTCGACATTGACGCGCAGCCGCGCCGGCAGGCCGTCGCCGACGGGGCGGACGACGAGGCGGACGGTCTCCTCGGCGGCGAGGCGCTGGACGCTCTCGACGACGGCGGTCACCTCCATCATCCGTTCGCGCTCGAGGCGCGGCGCGGCGGCGCGCTCCGCCTTCCACCAGATGAGGCCGCAGCCCAAAGCGGCGGCGAGGGCGAAGACGGCGATGGCCCTTCCCCACCGCGTCCCCGCGCCCGAGGCGATCGCGCCGAGGGCAAGGCCGCAGGCGGCGAGCAGGAACGCCGTCCATCGCGGCGCGTCGGGCAGCCAGAACCAGGCCGAGATGCCGAGCATGAGGCCGACCGGCAGCCAGAGCGGAAGCTGGTCGCGCTCGGCCTCGGCGAGGGCCTCGAGGCGGGCGGAAAGGCGGGCGGAGAGACGCGAAAGGCCCCGCAGCAAGCGAGTCATCCCGGACTTGATCCGGGATCCATGAACGCCGGCCACGGCGGCAAGTTCGCCGGCGCTGGTGTTCATGGGTCCCGACTTTCGTCGGGATGACCCCTATGGGTATGACGCGGGGCGGGCACGCCCCTTCCGCGCAATCGCAAGCGAAGTCATCCCGGGCTTGACCCGGGATCCATGAACACCGGCCACGGCAGCAAGTTCGCCGGCGCTGGTGTTCATGGGTCCCGACTTTCGTCGGGATGACTCCTATGGGTATGACGCGGGGCGGGCACGCCCCTTCCGCGCAATCGCAAGCGAGTCATCCCGGGCTTGACCCGGGATCCATGAACACCGGCCACGGCAGCAAGTTCGCCGGCGCTGGTGTTCATGAGTTCCCGACTTTCGTCGGGATGACTCATATGGGTACGACGTTGGGCGGGCGCGCCCCTTCCTCGCAATCCTTTCGCTGTGCTAGGGGCGCCGCTGTCACCGGTCCGCATGGGTCCATCCTTGGAGAAAGCGCGCGTGAGCGCAAGCAATGTCGTCACCCGCTTCGCGCCCTCGCCGACCGGCTTCTTGCATATCGGCGGCGCGCGGACGGCTTTGTTCAACTGGCTCTATGCGCGCCACCATGGCGGCAAGTTCGTCCTCAGGATCGAGGACACCGACAAGGCGCGTTCGACCCGCGAGGCGATCGCCGCGATCCTGGACGGGATGAAGTGGCTCGGCCTCGACTGGGACGGCGAGACCTGGTTCCAGTCCGAATTCGCCAACCGGCATGCAACCGTCGCCAACGAGCTGCTCGCCGCCGGCCATGCCTATAAATGCTGGATGACGCCGGAGGAGCTGGCCGCCGCGCGCGAGGAGGCGCAGCGCGAGAAAAGGCCGTTCCGCATCCGCAGCTCCTGGCGCGACTGCACGCGCGACCAGCCGACCCCCGATGCGCCTTTCGTCCTTCGCCTCAGGGCGCCCCAGGAGGGGGAGACGGCGATCGAGGACCAGGTGCAGGGGCGCGTGACGGTCCAGAATTCGGAGATCGACGATTTCGTGCTGCTGCGCTCGGACGGTTCGCCGACCTACATGCTGGCGGTGGTGGTGGACGACCACGACATGGGCGTGACCCACGTCATCCGCGGCGACGACCATCTGAACAACGCCTTCCGGCAACTGGCGATCGTCCGGGCGATGGGCTGGCCGGAGCCGGTCTACGGCCATGTGCCCCTGATCCACGGCCCGGACGGGGCAAAGCTCTCCAAGCGGCACGGGGCGCTGGGCGTCGAAGCCTATCGCGACGAGCTCGGCATCCTGCCCGAGGCCCTGTTCAACTACCTGCTCCGGCTCGGCTGGGGGCATGGCGACGACGAGATCATCTCGCGCGAGGACGCGGTGCGCTGGTTCGGGCTCGACCATGTCGGCCGCTCGCCGTCGCGGTTCGACGTCAAGAAGCTCGAGCATCTGAACGGCCATTATCTGCGCGAGGCCGAGCCGCGTCGGCTGGCGGAATTGGCGGCCGCCAGGATCGACGGCGCCGACATCGACCTGCTCGCCCGGGCGATGCCGGTGCTGACGCCACGGGCCAAGGACCTGAACGAGCTCGCCGAGAGCGCCTCCTTCCTGTCCAGGTCCCGGCCGCTGGACATGGACGAGAGGGCCGCCGCCCTGCTACAGGGCGCGGCGCGAGACCTGCTCGCCCTCGTTCACCGGGCCCTGTTGGCGATCCCGGACTGGACCGCGGAGGCGACGGAGCAGGCGGTGCGAGAGGTGTCTGAAGCCGAAGGCGTGAAACTTGGCCAGGTCGCGCAGCCATTGCGGGCGGCGCTGACCGGGCGGGCGACCTCGCCGGGTATTTTCGATGTGCTGGTGCTGCTCGGGCGCGACGAAAGCCTGGCGCGGGTGGCGGACGCGATGACGGGGAAGGACATTTAGATGGCGGACAAGGCCACGCTCTCGATCGACGGCAAGACCTACGACTATGCCAGGTTGCACGGCTCGGTCGGCCCCGACGTGGTCGACATCCGCAAGCTCTACGCCGACGCCGACGTCTTCACCTACGACCCGGGCTTCACCTCGACCGCCTCCTGCCAGTCCGAGATCACCTATATCGACGGCGATGCCGGCATCCTCCTCCACCGCGGCTATCCGATCGACCAGCTCGCCGAGAATTCGACCTTCATGGAGGTCGCCTACCTGCTCCTCAACGGCGAGCTGCCCAATGGGCACGAGCTCGAGGGCTTCACCCGCACCATCTCGCGCCACACCATGCTGCACGAGCAGCTGGCGACCTTTTACCGCGGCTTCCGGCGCGACGCCCACCCGATGGCGATCATGTGCGGCGTGGTCGGCGCGCTTTCCGCTTTCTACCACGATTCGACCGACATCACCGATCCCAAGCAGCGGATGATCGCCAGCCACCGGCTGATCGCCAAGATGCCGACGATCGCGGCGATGGCCTATAAATATTCGATCGGCCAGCCGTTCATGTATCCCCAGAACAACCTCACCTATACCGGCAATTTCCTGCGGATGACCTTCGGCGTCCCGGCCGAGCCCTACGAGGTCAATCCGGTGATCGAGAATGCGATGCGCCGGATCTTCATCCTCCACGCCGACCACGAGCAGAATGCGTCGACCTCGACCGTTCGGCTGGCGGGCTCGTCGGGCGCCAACCCGTTCGCCTGCATCGCCGCGGGGATCGCCTGCCTTTGGGGCCCGGCCCATGGCGGCGCCAACGAGGCGGCATTGAACATGCTGCGCGAGATCGGCCGGCCCGAGCGCATCCCCGAATATATCGCGCGCGCCAAGGATCGGGACGACCCGTTCCGGCTGATGGGCTTCGGCCACCGGGTCTACAAGAATTTCGACCCGCGCGCGAAGGTGATGCAGCGGACCGCCGAGGAGGTGCTCGACGAGCTCGGCATCTCCGACCCGGTGCTCGACACCGCCCGCGCGCTCGCCGAGATCGCGCTCAAGGACGATTATTTCATCGAGAAGAAGCTCTATCCCAACGTCGATTTCTATTCGGGCGTGATCCTGTCGGCGATCGGCTTCCCGACGTCGATGTTCACCGCGTTGTTCGCACTCGCCCGCACCGTCGGCTGGGTCGCGCAATGGAATGAGATGATCGCCGACCCCGACCAGAAGATCGGCCGCCCGCGCCAGCTCTATATCGGCGCGCCGCAGCGAAATTACGTGCCGGTGGACCAGCGCTAGGCCTCAGCCCAGCCCCGCCTTCAGGCTCCCGAGCACGGCGAGCGACGCGCAGACGTCGTCGAACATCATCCGCACGCGTTCCTCGCCCGCCCGCGCGCGGAACATGCTGCCGGGCTCGAACTTGTTCTTGCCGGTGGCCGCCACGAACGCATCCTCCGGCCCGACATAGACGAACACGCGGCCCGCCTGCCGCAGCCCCAGCAGCGTGCGGCGGACATCGGAGCCGAGCAGGGCGAGCGCCTCGTGCGGATGGACGCCATAGACTTCGAACTTCTTCTCGAAGTCCGGGTCGCCCTCGAACCGGACCCGCTCCATGCCGCTCACCGGTTTGAAGAAGTTGAAGATGCCGCGATCGGGCACGACGACGATCTCGCCGCTGCTGCGGGCGCGGCGCTGGAAGGCGTACATCTGGCCCGAGAAGATGGTGACCGTGTTCTTGCCCGACTTGCGGGTCAGATTGCCCTCGTAGATGGCGTAGCGGCGGCCCTCGGCGTCGGTGCCGTGGAACAGGTCGGTGAAGGTCTGGCCGGAGAGCCAGTTGCCGAACAGGGCCTTGCGCGCGTCGGGATAGACCGGCGGATCGAAGCCCGTCGGCATATAGTCCATCCCGCCCTTCTTCGCGAGCGTCTCCAGGGTCGGGTGCTTGAGCGCCTCGCCGGCCTTGCCGAGGGGCAGGATGGCGAGGATGATGCCGACGATGAAGACGGCGATGGCGAGGAACAGGCCGACGCCCATCCATTCCGAATCCGAGGCGATCATCGTCCAGCCGATCGCAATGGCGAGGGCGGTGCCGCCGAGCAGCCGAAGCCAGAACTGGCGGACCGCCGCCTTCCGCCTGTCCTCGATCGTGCTGATCTCGATGGCGACCGGGCCGGCGCGGCACAGATCGCGGAAATGGTCGTCGGTAAATTCGATCATCGTCGCTCCCCCTTTGAGGAAGCAGATTGGCCGCGACCTCCCCGCTTGTCCAGCGGCGCGGCGACGCGCGCCACAAGCCGGCTCAGATCAAGGCGTTTAGGCCTCTTTCCTCAAAGGCAATGTGAAGGTGAAGCGCGCGCCCTGGCCGGGCGCGCTGTCGACCGAGATGTCGCCGCCCATGAAGCGGGCGAGCCGGCGGGCGATGTAGAGGCCGAGGCCGGTGCCGCCCGGCTCGGCGGGATCGACCCGCTCGAACTTGTCGAAGATGCGCTCCTGATCCTCCTCGGCGATGCCCTTGCCCTGGTCGGCGACGATGATCGCAGCAAGATCCCCTTCCCGCTCGGTGCGGATCCAGACCTGACCGTCCTCGGGCGTGTAGCGGATGGCGTTGGTGATGAGGTTCATCATGACCTGCAGCGCCCGCGTGAAATCGCCCGTGGCGGGCAGCGATTCGCTGTCGCCGGGACCGTCGATCCGGACCCTGGCGTCAGCGGCGCGGACGGCGAGCAGCCCGGCGGCGCGGCGGGCGATGTCGGCGAGGTCGACGGCCTCCGTCTCGGCGCGGAAATCGGGGCGCTCGATCGCCTGCAGGTCGACGAGGTCGTCGACCAGGGCGAGCAGATGGCGGCCGGCGGCGGCGATGTCGGTCGCATAGCCGGCATAATCGCGGCGCAGCGGCCCTTCCGGCTGGGCGCGGAGCCGCTCGGCATTGTCGATGATGTGGGCGAGTGGGGCGCGCAACGCCTGGTCGAGCCGCTCGCCGAACGCGGAGCCGTCGCGCGGGACCGGCGCCGGCCCGTCATTGGCGGCTGGGCCGTCGGGCCGGATGGGGAAGCCGGCGGCGGCGCCGCGAAAGCCGGCGAAGCGGCCCATGCCGTCGATCAGCGGCACCCCGGAGAGGATGTAGCGGCCGCGGCGGCCGCCGCGCAGCTCGGCGACCTGGTCGTGGAAGCCCTTATGCTCGGCCAGCGCGGTGAGGATCGGGAGCGCGCCGTCGGCGCTTTCGCGGAAGCGGAACAGGCGGGTGAGCTGCTTGCCGACGAGCTCGGACGGGTTGCGGCCGATCGCCGCGGCGGCGCCGGCGGAGAGCGAGGTCAGGCGAAGCGTGTCGTCCGTCTCCCACGTCCAGTCGGCAACGGCGCGGAGGAAATCGGATTCGCGCTCGGCGGGCGGGGCCGAGACGGCGGGCCGCGGGGGCCTGCCGGCCCAGCCGGTGATGGCGAGCGCGACCTCGTCCCCGTCGGGCTCGGCGCGGACCCAGAGGTCGAGGTCGCGGTCGCCGTCGGCGGCGATGGCGGCGCGCGAGATGGTAATGCCGAGCCGGCGGGCGAGCCGGGCCAGCACGGCGATCTGCGGCACGGCGAGGACGCCGCCCTGCTGGCCGCCGGCCTGCTCGTGGAGCGCGGCCAGCGGCGGATCGGCGGCGACCAGCCGGCCTTGCGCGTCGAGGCGGCCGACGACGGGCGCCGCGTCGGCGTCGAGCGCGGCGCTCATGCCGCCTCCGCCGCCGGGCGGGCGCGGGTCGAGATGCGGGCGACGCTGGCGCGGTAGGCGGGGTGGGCCTGCCACAGCCGGAGGACCTCGCGCGCCGAGCCCTGGTCGACGGTGTCGAACAGGTCGAGCTGGGCGGCGACGGCGTCGCCTTCCGCGCCCGAGACGAGATGGCCGCGGCTGTTGAGGAAAAACAGGATGGCGGCGGCGGCCTCGCGCTCGACGCCGGCGGCCTTGAGCAGCAGGGCCGGGCCGCGGCCGCGCGGATCGGCGAGCACTTCCCAGGCGGCGGCATAATCGAGCGCGCACAACGCCGAGACGCCGGCGATGAAGAAGGGCAGCATACCTTCGGAGAGGATGCGGGACAGGGTCTCGCCGTCGAGGCGGCCGGCGGCGTGGAGGCGCTGGGCCAAGCGGACGGCGCGGGCCTCGAGCGTCGCGCCTTCGTCATAGGCCGCAAGGAGCACGCCCGCGGTCTCCTCGATCGCGGCGTCGACGGACGCGACTCCGTGCTGCTGGACGATGTAATGGCGCAGCGCGGCGGCGACCATCCAGACCAGCTTGTGCTGGAGCTCGGCCGGAAGCTCGACCTGGCCCATGGCCGGCTCCTGGAAGCGGTCGAAGCGGCGGCTGCGGGCGATCACCAGCTCCATCGCCTCGGCCGCGACCGCCTCGTCGGCGTCGCGGACCAGCTCGAACAGATAGTCGTCGGCACCCGGCGGCGCATGGGCCTTCCAGTAGCGATGCTCCTCGACGCGGCGGACGAGGACGTTGCTCAACTCCGGATCGCGCAGCACCTGGGCGCGCTCGAGGATCGGCAAGGCGATCGCGACATGGGCGGAGGACAAAGCGGCGTGGAGCGCCTCATGGTCCTCGAAGCGGATCGCCAGGCGGACGCGCATCCCGTCCTCGAGGCCGTGGATCAGGCGGGTGAGCAAGGCGGCGGCGGTGAGCCGCTGCCACTCGGTGAGCCGCGCCTGATCGGGCAGGAGCAGGTCGGTGGCGGCGACGGCAAAGCGCTCCCGCGCCGCGGCCAGCAGCAGGCGCGCAGCATCGCTCTTTCTCTCTCGCCCGCTCGATCCGGCTTCGGCCATGGCTTCCCTTAGCGCGCACAGAGTTAAATCGACTTTAATCCTGTCCGGCGCGGGGCGCGGCATGGATCTGGCGCTGGGCCCAGAAGAAGGAGGCGGCGGCGTAGGCCGCCAGGGCCGCCAGGCCGGCCGGCCACATGCCTAACGCGGCGAAGGGCAGCATCAGCAAGATCATGCCCTTGCGTTCGGCAAGGAAAACCGCGCCGCGGATCGCGCGCCCTTCGGTCTCGACGGCGAGCGCGACGAGGAAGGCGAGCGTGACGAAGGCGAGCAGGACCATGCCCCAGCCGTGCGCGGCGGCAAGGCCGTAGGCGAGGATGACCAGGGCCGCGCCCGCGAACAACGTCAGCAGATAGGACCACCAGCTCTGGCGCACGCCATCCTGCATCCGCAGGCGGGCGAGCCGGACCGCAATGCCCTCGAGCGGCGTCGCCGCAAGCAGCTTTATGAGCCCGATCCAGTACCAGCCGAGCCAGAAGGAGACTGCGCCCAAGGCGGTGAGCAGGGCGGCGGCGAGGCCGATCACCTGCGAGGAGATCCGGCTGGCCATGACGGTGCCGGTAACGGCGCGCTCGACCGGGGCGAGGATGCGGTCGGCCCAGCCGCCGCGGCCGCCGTCGGCGCTGTCGAGGATGCGGCGCTCGAGCGCGGCGAGATCGGCGTCGCGGTCGAGGATGGCGACCGCCCCTTCGGCGGCGAGGTGGCGCGCGCCGGCCTGGAGGGTGCGGCGAAGCAGGGTCGACTGCAGGTCCCAGTCGCGCAGCATGCCGGCGGTTTCGCGCAGCAGCGCGCCGTCGATCGCGGCGAGGCCGGCCCAGCGCGACGCCGCGTCGATCCGCTCGTAGAGCTCGCCATAGCCGCCGTCGGGCACGGTCAGCACCGCCGCGCCGTCGGCCGCGGCCAGGCGGGCGAGCTGGGCGCCGCCGGCGACCGCGCCGTCGGCGATCAGCAGCAGCCGGTCGAACGGGTCGACCGCCTCGGCCGCCTCCTCGGCGCTGCGGGCGACGAGAACGGGCAGGCGGTCGCGGCGCAGGCGGTCGATCGCGGCGCCCAGGGCGGCGGGCATGCGCTCGACGAGGATGACCACCGGATTGGCGCCGGCCGCCGCGGCGAGGCGCGCCTGGCGCTCGACCACGGTGCGGCCGGCGAGCGGCAGCGTCGCCCGCAAGTGCCCCGGCTCGCCCGATTCGTGATAGGCCGCGATCAGCGCCGCCAGCGCCACGTCAGATCCCCTCCGCTTGAAACCGCGGACGGTAAGCGCGCCGCGGCGCGGTTGCAAAGGGCCGACTAGCTTTCGACGAATTCGTCGAGGGCGGCGGCGATCTTGCGGAGGACGGCGGGATCGCCGGGGGCGCCGTCGAGCGCCTCGTCGGCGAGCGCGATCAGGCCCGAGGCGCCGAAGCTGGCGGCGATGCTCTTGAGGCGGGCGGCGGCGAGTCGCCAATTGGCGTCGCAGCGCGACCGGCCGAGCAGGTCGAGCTGCCGCGCCGCGCTTTCGACGAAGGCGAGCTTCAGCTCCGCCATCAGCGCGCTATCATTGCCGACCGCGGCGGCGAGCGAGGCGTTCAATGCTCCGGGATCGTAGACCATCGCCCGCGAATAAGCCGAACGGCGTTAACGGGCCGTTTCATATCCGGCCCAAAGTGATACAATGCGCCTATGAACATGGGGGCAGAACGCGCCGAGGCGCAGCAGCCGCAAGGCGGCGACATCGAGTGGATGGGCGAAGCGCCGTGGGAGGCCGCCGCCGATCCCGAGGCCTATGAACAGGAGGGCGAGGCGCTGGGGCGGGCGATCGGAACCCGGATCCTCGCCGCGCTGCTGATCCTGCTCGCGCTCGGCTGGATCGGCGCGGTGGGCTATGCGCTGACGCTGGCGTGGCCCGGGCCGAGCCTCCAGGCCTGGACCGGCTGGGCGGCGACGGCGAGCGCGCCCTTGATCCTGATCGGGCTCGCCTGGCTGATCTTCGGGCGGAGCTCGCGGCGCGAGACGAAGAGGTTCACCGAGCAGGTGGCGGCGATGCGGACGGAGAGCCGGGCGCTGGAAGCCACGCTCGCCGGCGTGGCGGGACGGCTCGCCGACAACCGCGCGGCCCTGAGCGAGGAAGCGGCGCGGCTGATGAGCCTGGGCGACGAAGCGTCGGACCGGCTGGGGCGCGTCACCCACTTCATCGCGCGGGAAACCGCCGAGCTCGACCGCAAGGCGCAGGCGCTGGACAATGCGGCGGCGACGGCGCGGGTCGATATCGGCGTGCTGCTGAACGACCTGCCGCGGGCCGAGGAGCAGGCCCGGGCGGTCGCCGAGGCGATGAAGCAGGCGGGCCTCGGGGCGCACGAGCGGGCGGCGGCGCTCGAAGGCCAGCTGGCGGCGCTCAGCGCGCGCGGGCGCGAGGCCGGCGAGGTCGCCGGCGGGGCGGCGCAGCGGCTGGGCGCGCATATCGCCCGGATCGAGAGCGGCGCCGGCGCGGCGGCGCAGCGGATGGACGAAGCGTCCGCGCAGATGGAAGCGGCGGTGGACGGCGCGATGGCGCGGGCCGCCGAATCGGTCGACCAGGCGCGTTCCGGCCTCGAAGCGCAGGGCCAGACGATGCTGGCGATGATCGAGCAGAGCCGGGCCGCGTTCGAGCAGGCCGGCGCCGAAACCACGCGCGGCCTCGCCGAGCGGCTCGACCTCGCGGCCCAGAAGATCGAGATGCTGGCGGGACGGCTGGCGACCCAGGACGCGGCCAGCCGGACCCTGGTCGGCGGGCTCTCGCGCCAGCTTGGCGAGCTCGAGGCGCAGATCGGGGCGGTCGGCCGGAGCGGCGAAACCCAGAGCGGGCGGCTGACCGAGGCGCTGGCGGGCCTGCGCGAGACGGCCGACAGCCTGCAGCGCGAGATCGCGCACGGCCAGGCGCAGTCGGAAGCGCTGACCGGGAGCGCGCGGGAAATGGGCGCGGCGCTGAGCCAGGTCACCGCCCAGCTCCGCGAGGAGATGCCGCCGGCCATGGCGGGGATCGAGATCCAGGCCGAGCGCACGGCGGCGTCGGCGCAGGCGGTGGTGGCGAAGATGGAAGCGATGCAGGCCGCGGCGGTCATCGCCGCCGACTGCACCGCCGAAAGCGAGGCGAACATCGTCCGCCAGCGCGAATCGCTCGACGCCCTGCTGGCCACGGTCCGCGACGGCACCCGCGACGCCGAGGACCAGTTGCGCGCCTTGGCGGCGGCGGTCGGCGAGGCGGACGGCGCGGCGGCGCAGCTGGCCAAGGAGACCGGCCCGGCGCTGATCGACGCCCTGGTGCGGGTCCGCGAGGCGGCCAACCAGGCCGCCAGCCATGCCCGCGAGGCGATCGCCTCGGCGATTCCCGACAGCGTCGCCGCCTTGGTCGAGGCGACGCGCGCGGCGGTCGGCGGCGCGGTCACCGAGCCGGTGCAGGAGCAGCTCGCCGAGATCGGCACGGCGTCGCATATCGCCCTCGCCGCGGCGCGGGCGGCGAGCGAGCGGCTGACCCGGCAATTGCTCACCATCGGCGAGACCGCGGCGGCGATCGAGGGCCGGATCGACGACGACCGGGCCGCGCGCGAGGCGAAGGAAGCCGAGGCGCTGTCGCACCGGGTCGCGCTGATCATCGACGCGCTGAACTCGACCGCGATCGACGTCAGCAAGATCCTGTCCAACGATGCCGGCGACGCCGCCTGGGCGGCCTATCTGAAGGGCGACCGCGGGGTGTTCACGCGGCGCGCCGTACGGCTGCTCGATTCGGGCGAGGCGCGCGAGATATTGCGCCATTACGAGGAGGAGCCGGAGTTCCGCGACCAGGTGAACCGCTACATCCACGATTTCGAGGCGATGCTGCGGCGCGTGCTGGCCGACCGCGACGGCACGCCGCTGGGGGTGACGCTGCTCTCGTCCGACATGGGCAAGCTCTACGTCGCCCTCGCCCAGGCGATCGAGCGGCTGCGGAGATAGGTTTCTGGGCTTGGCGTAGCCATCGTCATTCCAGCGGAAGCTGGAATCTCTCTTCCTGCCTTGCCGCCGCCTCCAAAGAAAAGTGGGATTCCGGCTTTCGCTGGAATGACGGCTTTCTCGGATCGGCGTTTCAGTTGAGCCAGTCGAGGTCGTCGACGGTGATCCAGCCGTAGACGTAATTGGCATAATAGATAGCGAACAGGATGGTGGCGACGATCGTCGCCCGGAGCGCGGCGCGGCCGAAGCTGAAGGCGTGGGGGGCGCTTTCGGCATGGCCGGGCTGGCTTGCCTCGCCCTTCTCCTCGGCCGTGCGCACGCCGAACGGCAGGACCAGGAACAGGCTCAGCGTCCAGAACAGGAGGTAGATGGCGAGGATCGAGGTCAGGCGCACGTTCAGGCCCTGACGGCCAGCACGCTCACCACCGGCTTCTTGCCGGTCCAGTCGGTGGCGCAGCGGCGCACGGCGAGACGGACCGCCTCCTTGAGCTTGTCCTCGCCGCCCTTGCTCTTGGCCGCCGCCTCGGCCGCGGCGGCGCACGCCTCCTCGAGGAAGGCCTCGCGATCCTCCTCGACCGGGATGCCCTGCAGGTCGATCTCGACGCCGCTTTGGAGGCGGCCGTCGCCGTCGAGGACGAGCGCGACCGAGATCAGGCCCGACAAAGCGAGCCGCCGGCGCTCGTTCATCGTCGCGCCGTCGGCGGGGAGAATGACGTCGCCGTCGAGGACGAGGCGGCCCACCCCCTCCTCGCCGATCTTCTCGGGCCCGTTCGGGGCGAGGCGGACGAGGTCGCCATTCTTCTGGACGATGCCGTGCGGAACGCCTTCGGCGCGGGCGAAGCGGGCATGTTCGAACATGTGACGCAGCTCGCCGTGGACGGGGACGATGATCTCGGGCCGGATCCACTTGTACATCGCCGCCAGTTCCGGGCGGCCGGGATGGCCGGAGACGTGGACCTCGGCCTGGCGGTCGGTGATCATCTGGACATGGCCGGCGGCGAGCTCGTTCTGGATGCGGCCGATGGCGATCTCGTTGCCGGGAATCTGCTTGGACGAGAAGACGACGAGGTCGCCCGCGTCGAGGCTCAATTTGTGCTGGCCGAAGGCGATCCGGGCCAGCGCCGCGCGGCTCTCGCCCTGGCCGCCGGTGGCGATGATCATGACCTCGCGCGACGGCAGCCCCATCGCTTCATCGAAATCGACGACAGGAGGAAAATCAGTGAGGTAGCCGACGCTCTTCGCAACCTTGAGGATGCGGTCGAGCGACCGCCCGGCGATGCAGACGGTCCGGCCGGTATCCTCGGCGACATGGCCCAGCGTCTTGAGGCGGGCGGCGTTGGAGGCGAAGGTGGTGACCAGGACGCGGCCTTCCGCCGCGCCGATCACCGCGTCGAGCCCCTCGCGCACGGTCGCTTCGGAGCCCGACGCTTCCTCGTTGAACACGTTGGTCGAATCGCAGACCAAAGCGAGGATGCCGAGGTCGCCGACCGCGCTCAGCTCGGCGGCGGTGCTGGGATCGCCGAGCACCGGCGCCTCGTCGATCTTCCAGTCGCCGGTGTGGAAGATGCGGCCGTGGGGCGTGTCGATCAGCAGCGCATTGCCCTCGGGGATCGAATGGGCGAGCGGGATGTAGCGGAGGCCGAACGGCCCCAGGCGGAAATCGCCGCCAAGCTCGACCTTGTGGAGCGCGACCCGGTCGAGCAGCCCCTCCTCCTCGAGCTTGCCGGCGATCAGGCCGGCGGTGAACGGCGTCGCATAGAGCGGCACGCCGAGATCAGCGGCGAGATAGGGGATGGCGCCGATATGGTCCTCGTGGCCGTGGGTGAGGACGATGCCGAGCAGATCGGCGCGATTCTCCTCGATGAAGGCGAGATCGGGCAGGACCAGCTCCACGCCCGGATAAGCGGGGTCGGCGAAGGTCAGGCCGAGATCGACCATGATCCACTTGCCCTGGCTGCCGTAGAGATTGACGTTCATGCCGATCTCGCCGGAGCCGCCGAGCGCGAGGAAGAGGAGTTCGTCGCCGGGTTTCACTATCTCGCTTCCCATTCAATCATCATTCCGGCGAAGCCGGAATCTCATGTCGGTTCCTGGAAGAAGGGAGATTCCAGCTTGCGCTGGAATGACGGCCCCTCAGGCTCCCTTCGTTCTCTCGTACAGCATGGCGAGGCCCTGGATGGTGAGATCGGGCTCGATCGCGTCGAAAATGTCGGTGTGGGTGTCGAACAGGGTGGCGAGGCCGCCGGTGGCGACGACGCTGACCGGGCGGCCGATCTCGGCCTTCATCCTCGCCACCAGCCCCTCGATCATCGCGACATAGCCCCAATAGATGCCGATGTGCATCTGGTCCTCGGTGGTGCGGCCGATCACCGAAATGCTCTCGGGCGCCTCGATCGCGACGCGGGGGAGCCGCGCGGCGGCGGCGACCAGCGCGTCGAGCGACAGGTTGATGCCCGGCGCGATGATGCCGCCTTTATAGGCGCCGGTATAATCGACCATGTCGAAGGTGGCGGCCGTGCCGAAATCGACGACGATCAGATCGCCCTCGTAGAGCGCGTGGGCGGCGATGGCGTTCAAGACCCGGTCGGCGCCGACCGACCTGGGCTCGACGACGTCGAGCGCGACGCCCCATGCGACCGGCGGCTCGCCGGCGACCAGCGGCTCCGCGCCGAAATATTTGGACGCGAGCACCTTGAGATTGTGCAGTGCGCGCGGGACGACGGTGCCGATGATGACGGCGGAAATGTCGGCCTTGGTGAAGCCTTCGAGCGCGAGCAACTGGTGGAGCCAGACCGCATATTGATCGGCGGTGCGGCGCGCATCGGTGGCGATCCGCCAGCGGGCGCGGATCACCCCCTCCTCGACCAAAGCGAAGACGAGGTTGGTGTTGCCGGCGTCGATGGCGAGGAGCATCGGCTTCGAATCCCTTGTGGTCGCGCTCCCGATCGACAAGCCAGTCCCCCCTTTTTCGGGAGGCGCTTCTAGATCAGGAAGACGTCGCCGGCGTGAATGACACGGCTTGCGCCGTCCGCCAAGCGAAGCCTCAGGGCGCCGCTGTCGTCGAGGCCGTCGAACAGGCCCTCGCCCTCGGCGGTCGACAAAGGAGTTCCCAGCGGGTGGGCGGCCGCGAGCCAGTGGCGGCGGATCGGCGCCACGCCGCCCGTTCGCCAGCGGTCGAGCCAGCGCGAGAAGTTGCGCGCCAGGATCGCGGCGAAGTCGGCCGCGTTCGGCGCCGTCCCCGCCAAGGCGGCGAGGCTGGTCGCGGGCCGGTCCAGCCCTTCCGGGTGATGCACGAGATTGACGCCGAAACCAAGGATCACAGCATCGTCCTGACGCTCGAGCAGGATGCCGGCCAGCTTGGCGCCGTCGAAGACGAGGTCGTTGGGCCATTTGATTTGGGTGCCGGGCGCGTAGATGGCGGCGATCTCGTGGAGCGCCACCGCCGCCACCAAAGCCAGGCTCGGCGCCGGCGGATCCTCGGGACGAAGGCGGACGACGGTAGACGCGTGGAAATTGCCCGGCGGCGAAACCCATCGCCTGCCCTGCCTTCCCTTGCCCCCGCTTTGCCGGTCGGCGCGCAGCCAGAGGCCTTCACGCGCCCCGCCGCGGGCCAAGGCCGCGACATCGTCGTTGGTGGAACCCGTTTCGGGAACGGAACGGATCGAATCCGCGGTCATGGCCGGAGCTTCGTCCTCCCGACGAAAAGGGGCAAGCCCTTCGGCCGCATATTATCTGGCGAGGGCGATCTGCGCGTTGACCCGGATCGGCGGACCGTCGTCGGGATTGTTGCCGGCGGGGCGGTTGGGCACGGTGAACTGGTCGATCGCGCCGGGCTGGAACACCAGCGCCATGGCCGAGCCGCCATAGCTGAACCAGCCCAGTTCATCGCCCTTCTCAGCTTCTGGCCCTCCTTGACGTTGATCTTGACCGACGAGATCTCGGTGATTCCGATCGGGATGACGCAGACCATGCCGATATTCGGGTCGGGGCTCTCGATGAACACCAGCCCCCGCGTGTTCACCGCCGTTTCGTAGAATTGCGAATAGGTCGCGGCCGTATCGTCGAAGCCGGCGGATTCCGCGTCGCTGAACATCAGCCCGTTGACGACCCTCGCCTGCCGCACGGTACCGTCGACAGGCGACCGCCAGCGATGGTAGTTCGCGCCGCTCAGGAACGATTGGAAGACGCTGCCGCCGACGAACCTGCCGACATCCTGGGTGCCGAGCATGTTCACCAGCGAGTAGCGCTCGCCCTTCAGCCAGAAGTCGGTGGTCGGCCGGGCGTTGGTCCCGATGTTGAACACGGTCCCGTCGTTGGCGGAGACGATCACCTTCGGGTTGTCCGGTTCGGCGACCGGGCGGCTCTCCGGCTTGATCTGGCGGTGGAAATAGTCGTTGAAGGACTTCCACCCCCAGTGCGGCTTCCTCTTGTCGTACTGGAACTCGAATAGCCGGTTGTACCAATAAGCGGACTGGGACAGCCACCCTTCATCCTGTTCGTTCAGCACCTTCGCGCTGGCGGGGCTGTCGAGAAACGCGCACCATTCCTTGAGGACCTTGCGGATGGCGTCGTTGAACTCCGTGTTCCTGAACAGCGCTTTGCCGGCCGGTGTCATCATCATGTAGGTGAACAGCGACGACATCGGGAAGGCGTTTATCTTGGAAGGGTCGGAATTGTAGACCGGGGCGGTGGTGACGATCCGGTGCAAAGCCTGCAGCAGACCGGGCACGCTATCGACGAGCTTTTCGTCCGAAGGCTGCTGCGCGATCATCTGCTCGACATACATGCGGACGATGCCGTTCAGCCGGATCAACGCCCCCAGCTCCTCGACGGCGTCGCTATGCGGGGGCTTCCTGCCTTGCTGTGCGGCCTCGTCGATGTTCCGCCTGAGGCTTCTCAGCCATTCGTCGACGCCTGCCCTGTCTTTCGGCAAATATCCAGCGACATAGCCGAACTGGTTCCGGTACCGCGCATCGAGTTTCTTCTCGTGTTCCTTGCCCATGACATCGTCCTTTCCCGGTCCGTGCTTTGTCGATCGGACAATATGGTCCGGTCAATCGTGCCGCGCCGCGGTCAGAACAAGGCCCGGGCGGCGTTGGTGGCGGCGGCGCCGAGCCAGGGGATGGCGAGATAGCCCAGCGGGGACACGAACAGCGCCGCCGCGAGGATCAGAGCGGCGCCGACCGGCTCGCGCGTTTCGGCGAAGGCGGGCGCGGGATCGTCGAAATACATCAGCTTGACGATCATGATGTAATAGAAGGCGCCGATCACCGAGGTCGCGATCGCGACCGCGGCGAGCCAGGTCAAATCGGCCTCGACCGCGGCGCTGAACACCAGGAATTTGGGCCAGAAGCCGAACAGCGGCGGGATGCCGGCGAGGCTGAACATGAAGATCGCCATGGCGAGCGCCAGGCCGGGGCGGGTGCGCGACAGGCCCGACAGCGAGGCGATCGTCTCGACCGGCTGCCCGGCGGCATCGCGCATCCTGAGCACGACGAGGAACGCGCCCAGCGTCATCACGACATAGACGGCCATGTAGAACAGGACCGACGCGACGCCGGCCACCCCGGCGGCGGCGAGGCCGACGAGGGCGAAGCCGACATTGTTGATCGAGCTGTAGGCGAGCAGGCGCTTGACGTTGCGCTGGCCGATCGCGGCAACGCCGCCGAGCACGGTCGAGGCGAGCGCCATGAAGATGATGATCTGGCGCCAGGAACTCGGTCGCCGGCCCCATCCCCTCGACCGCGACCCGGGTGAGGAGGGCCACGGCGGCGACCTTGGGCGCCGAGGCGAAGAAGGCGGTGACCGGAGTCGGCGCGCCCTCGTAGACGTCCGGGGTCCACATGTGGAACGGCACGGCGCTGACCTTGAAGGCCAGGCCCGCCAGGACGAATACGATGCCGAACAGGGTGCCGGTGCCGAGCCCTTCCGCGCTCGCCATCTGCGTGCCGACCGCCTCGGCGACGCCGCCGAACAGGGTGGTGCCGGTGAAGCCGTAAAGGAGCGAGATGCCGTAAAGCAGGATGCCGCTCGCCAGCGCGCCCAGCACGAAATATTTGAGGCCGGCCTCGGCGGAGCGGGCGTCGCTGCGCTGGAACGAGGCAAGGACGTAGGCGGCGAGGCTCTGCAGCTCGAGGCCGACATAGAGGGTGAGGAGGTCGCCGGCCGAGACCATCATGCCCATGCCGATCGCCGAAAACAGGATCAGCACCGGATATTCGGCGCGGAAGTCGCGGTCGCGGCCGAACCAGCTCATCGCCGCCAGCATCGAGACCGCGGCGGCGAGGTAGATGACGATCTTCGAAAAGGCCGCGAAGCTGTCGCCGACGAACAGGCCGTGGAAAGCGGTGCCGCCGGCGTCGCGGAGGCCGGGCACGAAGGCGGCGGCGATGGCGAGGGTGAGCACGCCGAGCCAGGTCAGGAGCGGGCCCGAGCGGTCGCCGGCCCAGGCCGCGGCCAGCATCAGCGCGAGGCTGGAGAGGGTGAGGATCAGCTCCGGCGCGACGATGACGAAATCGTGAGTCATGACCGCCTCACCGTCATTCCAGCGAAAGAGCGCCTCACCGTCATTCCAGCGAAAGCTGGAATCTCATTCTTCCTCGCGGAAGCCAAACAAGAAGGGAGATCCCGGCTTTCGCCGGGATGACGGCCAAGAGGAGCGCGCATCAATGCCCCTCCCCTTCGTGCGCCGCGGCGGGTTGCGGCGCGCCGGCCGCCGGCTGCGCGTCGCCCGCCGGGGCGGCGCGCTCGATCCGGGCGAGCAGGACGGTGACGTCGTCGCGCATCGGCGCGATGAAGCTTTCGGGATAGACGCCCATCCACAGCACCGCCGCCGCGATCGGGGCGAGGATGAAGAGCTCGCGCTTCGAAAGGTCGGGCATGGCCGCGGCTTCGGGCGTGCGGGCGGACCCGAAGGCGATCCGCCAGTAGAGCCAGAGCATGTAGGCCGCGCCGAGGATGATGCCGGTGGTGGCGACCGCGGCGACCCAGGAGTTGATCTCATAGGCGCCGACCAAGGCGAGGAACTCGCCGACGAAGCCCGACGTCCCCGGCAGGCCGACCGAGGCCATGGTGAAGATCATGAACAAAAGCGCGTAGGCCGGCATGTTGTTGGCCAGGCCGCCATATCGGTCGATGTCGCGGCTGTGGAGCCGGTCGTAGACCACGCCGACGCAGAGGAAGAGCGCGCCCGAAACGAGGCCGTGGGAGAGCATGACGACGAGCCCGCCCTCGATCCCCTGGCGGTTGAAGGCGAACAGGCCGATGGTGACGAAGGCCATGTGCGCGACCGAGGAATAGGCGATCAGCTTCTTCATGTCCTGCTGCACCAGCGCGACCAGCGAGGTGTAGACGACCGCGACCATCGACAGGCCGAAGATGATCCAGATCAGCTCGGCCGACGCCTCCGGGAACATCGGCAGCGAGAAGCGGACGAAGCCGTAGCCGCCCATCTTGAGGAGGACGCCGGCGAGGATCACCGAGCCGGCGGTCGGCGCCTCGACATGGGCGTCGGGAAGCCAGGTGTGGACCGGCCACATCGGCATCTTGACCGCGAACGAGGCGAAGAAAGCGAGCCACAGCCAGGTCTGGGCCTGCGGAGGGAAATCGGTCGCCATCAGCACCGGGATCGAGGTGGTGCCGGCGAAGTTCACCATCCACAGCATGGCGACCAGCATCAGCACCGAGCCCAGGAGGGTGTAGAGGAAGAATTTGTAGGCGGCGTAGATGCGGTTGGCGCCGCCCCAGATGCCGATGATCAAATACATCGGGATGAGGCCGGCCTCGAAGAAGATGTAGAAGAGGAACAGGTCCTGGGCCGCGAACACGCCGAGCATCAGCGTCTCCATGACGAGGAAGCAGGCCATGAACTCGGGCACGCGCCGGTCGATCGCGACCCAGGAGGCGGCGATGCAGATCGGCATCAGGAAGGCGGTGAGGACGATCAGCATCAGGGCGATGCCGTCGATGCCGAGCGCCCAGGCGAAACGGCCGAAGATCGGCGCGAACTCGGTGAACTGCCATTGCGGCCCGCCGACCTGATAGGCCGCCCACAGGCCGACGCAGAGCAGCAGCGTGCCGAGCGTCGTCGCGAGCGCGATCCAGCGCGCGGCATTGGCCCCGCTCAGCAGGCAGGCGAGCGCGCCGAGCAAAGGCAGAGCGAGGATCGCCGAGAGGATGGGGAAGCCGGCCATGGTCACTGCGCCATCGCCCAGGTGGTGGCGGCGGCGACGCCAAGCAGCATCACCAGCGCATAGGTGTAGAGATAGCCGGTCTGGACGCGCGCGGTGACGCGGGTGCCCGCCGCGATCGCGGCGGCAACGCCGTCCGGGCCGAAGCGGTCGATCACGCCCTCGTCGCCGCCCCTCCACAACAGCCGGCCAAGCCAGACCGAGGGCCGGACCAGCAAGGCGTCATAGATCTCGTCGAAATACCATTTGTTCAAAAGGAAATGGTAGAGCAGCCTGAAATTGACGACGAAGACACGCCGGGAAGGCCGGATTCCGGACATAGCCGTAATAAGCGATGGCGAGGCCGAGGATCATCACCGTCCCGGGCGCGAGCTTCACCCACAGGGGCGCTTCGTGGATCGCGTGCATGAGGTGGGTGTCGAAGGCGATGCTGCCGGCCCAGAAATGCGCGCCCTCGGCCGGGTCGAGGAAGACGTGGTGGAAGGCGATACCGGCGAAGACCGCGCCCAGCGACAGCAGGCCCAGCGGCACCAGGATCGTCCACGGGCTTTCGTGGGGGCGATAGCCGCCGGTGCCGGCCGGGATCGCGTCAATGCCGGGTTCGTGCGGCCGGGTGTCGTGGCCGGCATCTTCTTCGTCCGGATGGTCGTGATGCCCGTCGTGGAGCGCGTGCTGGATATGCTCGGACGCCGCCCAGCGCGGCCTGCCGAAGAAGGTCAGGAACATCAGCCGCCAGGAATAGAAGCTGGTGAGCAGGGCCGCGAACACGCCGATGAAGAAGGCGAAGCCGCCGAGCGTGGTGCCGCTGGCAAAGGCGCTCTCGATGATCGCGTCCTTGGAGAAGAAGCCGGCGAAGCCGAAGCTCGGCAGGCCCGCGACCTGGATGATGCCGACGCCGGTGATGGCGAGCGTGCCGATCAGCATCGCCCAGAAGGTCCAGGGGATGTGCTTCCTCAAGCCCCCGTAGAAGCGCATGTCCTGCTCGTGGTGCATGGCGTGGATGACGCTACCGGCGCCGAGGAAGAGCAGGGCCTTGAAGGCGGCGTGGGTGAACAGGTGGAACATCGCCGCGCCATAGGCGCCGACGCCGGCGGCGAAGAACATGTAGCCCAGTTGCGAGCAGGTCGAATAGGCGATCACCCGCTTGATGTCGTTCTGGACGGTGCCGACCGTCGCCGCGAACAAGGCGGTGGCGGCGCCGACGAAGGTGACGACGGCGAGCGCCGTCTCGCTGGTCTCGAACATCGGCGACAGGCGGCAGACCATGAACACGCCGGCGGTGACCATGGTCGCGGCGTGGATCAGGGCGGAAACCGGGGTCGGGCCCTCCATCGCGTCGGGGAGCCAGGTGTGGAGCCCGAGCTGGGCCGACTTGCCGCACGCGCCGATGAACAGGAGGATGCAGATCAGGGTCATGGTGTCGACGCGCGTGCCGAGGAAGCCGATGGTCGAGCCGGCCATGCCGGGCGCGGCGGCGAGGATTTCTGGGATCGAGACGGTGCCGAAGACCAGGAAGGTGGCGAAGATGCCGAGGCAGAAGCCGAAATCGCCGACCCGGTTGACGATGAACGCCTTGAGCGCGGCGGCGTTGGCCGACGGCTTGTGGTACCAGAAGCCGATCAGCAGATAGGAGGCGAGGCCGACCCCCTCCCAGCCGAAGAACATCTGGACGAGGTTGTCGGCGGTCACCAGCATCAGCATCGCGAAGGTGAACAGCGAGAGATAGGCGAAGAAGCGGGGCTGGCTGTCGTCCTCGGCCATATAGCCCCAGCTATAGAGGTGGACGAGCGCCGAGACGCTGGTCACCACCACCAGCATCACCGCGGTGAGCGCGTCGACGCGCAGCGCCCAATCGACCGCGAGCGCGCCGGAATGGATCCAGTCCAGCACCGGATGGAGCTGCGACGTCTCGGTCCCTGCCATGAAGCCGAGGAAGATCGGCCAGCTCAAGGCCATCGACGACGAACAGCGCGCCGGTGGTGATCAGCTTGGCGGCGAAATTGCCGAGCATGCGGTTGCCGAGCCCGGCGACGATCGCCGCGAGCAAGGGCAGGAAGACGATGAGCTGGACGGTCATGCCGTCACCCCGGCGGAAGCCGGGGTCTCAGGGAGACCCGCCGGGACATCCTGATCCGAGATCCCGGCCTTCGCCGGGATGACGAGGGGGTGGTACATCCTCGTCACCCCTTCATCTGGTTGATGTCGTCGACCGCGATCGTGCCGCGGTTGCGGAAGTAGATGACGAGGATGGCGAGTCCGATCGCGGCCTCGGCCGCTGCGACGGTGAGGACGAACATCGCGAACACCTGGCCGACCATGTCGCCGAGAAAGGCCGAGAAGGCGACGAGGTTGATGTTCACGGCGAGCAGGATCAGCTCGATCGCCATCAGGATGACGATCACGTTCTTGCGATTGAGGAAGATGCCGAACACGCCGAGCACGAACAGGATCGCGCCGACGGCGAGATAGTGGCCGAGGCCGATCACAGCTCGACCCCCTGCCCCACGCCCGGCTGCATGTTCACCACGGCGTCCTCGGGCCGGCGGCGGACCTGGGCGGAGACGTTTTGCGGGCGGACGTCCGAGCGGCGGCGGCGGGTCAGCACGATGGCGCCGACCATCGCCACCAGGAGGACGATGCCGGCCGCCTCGAAGATGAACAGGTAGCGGGTGTAGAGGAGGTAGCCGAGCGCCTCGATGTTCGAGCGTTCGGCGGTGATCGGCGCGGCGCGGGCCTCGGGCGCGATCCCGCCGGCATTCCAGGCGAGCACCGCGAAGATCATCTCGGCGAGCAGGATGCCGGCAAGGCCGAAGCCGTAGGGCAAGTAGCGGGCGAAGCCGGCGCGCAGTTCGGCGAAGTCGACGTCGAGCATCATCACCACGAACAGGAACAGCACCGCGACCGCGCCGACGTAGACGATGACCAGGAGGAAGGCGAGGAACTCGGCGCCGATGAGGAGGAACAGGCCGGCGGCGTTGAAGAAGGCGAGGATCAGCCAGAGCACGCTGTGGACCGGATTGCGCGGCGGCGATCGTCATCACTCCCGAGGCGATGACGAAGGTGGCGAAGAGATAGAAGACGAAGACCTGGATCACGCGCGCCGCCTACCGGTACGGCGCATCGGCGGCAAGGTTCGCGGCGAGCGTTCGCTCCCATCGGTCGCCATTCTCGAGGAGCTTGGCCTTGTCGTAGATCAGCTCCTCGCGGGTTTCGGTCGAGAAATCCATGTTCGGCCCCTCGACGATGGCGTCGACCGGGCAGGCCTCCTGGCACAGGCCGCAATAGATGCACTTGGTCATGTCGATGTCGTAGCGGGTGGTGCGGCGGCTGCCGTCCTCCCGGGGCTCGGATTCGATGGTGATGGCGAGCGCCGGGCAGACCGCCTCGCACAATTTGCAGGCGATGCAGCGCTCCTCGCCGTTGGGATAGCGGCGCAGCGCATGCTCGCCGCGGAAGCGGGGCGAGATCGGGTTCTTCTCGTAAGGATAGTTGATCGTCGCCTTGGCCTTGAAGAAATATTTCAGGGTCAAGGCGTGCGCCTTCACGAACTCCCAGAGGGTGAAGGACTTGATCCAGTGGGAAAGCGTCGAGGTCATTGCGGTGCCGCCCTTCGGACGAGTTCATCATAGCCGCACATGGCGAAGCCGCTCCGGCTCGACCCGGACGCCCCGCCCAGATCCTCGAACGAGAGAAGCTTCACCGCGCGCGGCGGGTTTTCCTGGACGAAGAAGGTCTCGAACCCGCTCGGCGCGCCGCGGCGGCCGAAGCGGGACGTCGAAGGCCTGCCCCGCCGGACGCTGCCCTGCCGCCGCTCCACGGTCATGACCCGGCGTCCCCAGAGGCCGGCCCCGGCGATTTGCACGCGCCGGGCATCGAGCAGCCTATAGCTCACCGGCAGCCGGCGACCGTCATTGGTCAGCAGCGCGCAATTGTCCCTTGGCCAGCTTTGCGGATCGAAGGCGGGAATGTCGGCGCCGATGGCGCTCGGATCCGCGGCCGGGTCCATGGCCCGGAAGACTATCGGCGCCTGCCCTTCCCGGCACGAGCCGAAGGCAAGAGGGAGGCCGGAGCGCCGCCCGTCCCTGCGGAAGAGCGTCACCGTTTGCCACTGCCCGCTGCGGTCGGGCTCACCCAATTCGAGCACGACACCATCGCGTCCGCCCAGGGCGAACCTGCGTTCGGAGGCCGGATCGGGATCCAGCGCCGTTCGGCTGCCGGGGATCGTCCGGGTCGGCCAAACCGAGCCCTGGGTCGCGAGCAGCCCGATATGGTCGCCGCTGTCGTCCCAGCGAAGGATCTGGAATTCGACATTGTCTCCGCCCGGTGTGACGAGCATGCAGATCTTCGCGGGGAGCCGCTGCGGGGGCGCCGGCTGCGCGGCCGCCGCCAGCAAGGCAAGGACCAGCGTTACCATGGCAGCATCCCGTCGCGCTGGAGCATCAGATAGCCCGAAACGAGGAACACCCAGATCAGCGAGATGGGGAGGAAGATCTTCCAGCCCAGCCGCATCAGCTGGTCGTAGCGGTAGCGCGGGACGGTCGCCTTCACCCAAGAGAAGATGAAGAAGAAGACGAGGATCTTGGCGAAGAACCAGAAGATGCCCGGGACGACATAGAGCGGTGCCCAGTCGATCGGCGGCAGCCAGCCGCCCCAGAACAGGACCGCGTTCATGCCGCACATCAAAAGGACGTTGCCATATTCGCCGAGCCAGAACAGGGCGAAGCTCATCGAGCTGTATTCGGTCTGGTAACCGGCGACGAGCTCGCTTTCGGCCTCGGTGAGGTCGAACGGCGCGCGGGCGGTTTCGGCCATCGCCGAGATGAGGAAGATGACCGCCAGCGGGAACAGCAGGGGATTGAAGCCGAAGCCGTTGACCAGGCCGAAAATATGGGCGCGCTGCGCCTCGACGATGCCGGAAAGGTTGAACGTGCCGGCCCAAAGGACGACCGGGATCAGCACGAAGCCGATCGAAACCTCATAGGATACCATCTGAGCAGCAGCACGTAAGGCACTGTAAAACGGATATTTCGAATTGGACGCCCAGCCGGCGATAATGATGCCGTAAACGCCCAGCGACGACACGGCGAGGAGGTAGAGCAGGCCGACATTGATGTCCGCGAGCACCCAGCCGTCGGCGAACGGGATCACCGCCCAGGCGATCAGGGCCACCGTGAAGGTGATGATCGGGGCGATGATGAACAGGCCGCGATTGGCGCTGAGGGGATGATGGTTTCCTTGAGGAACACCTTGAGGCCGTCGGCGAAGCTCTGCAGCAGGCCGAACGGGCCGACCACGTTGGGGCCGCGCCGGAGCGCCATCGCCGCCCAGATCTTGCGGTCGGCATAGATGATCATCGCCACCGCCAGCATCAAAGGCAGCGCGATGATCAGGATGAAGACCAGCGTGGCGATGAACCAGCCCCAGCCGGCGCCGAGCAGGCCCTGGAACCAAGCGGTCATGCCATTCCTCCCCCGAACGGGGAGGCGGACCGCGCGCGTAGCGCGTGGTGGAACGGGCCCGGCTCGGCGCCGGTGAAGAGGCGGGCCCCCTCCACCATGCTTCGCATGGTCCCCCTCCCCGTCCCGGGGAGGATCTGTGGTGTCGCCCTCACTCCGCCGCCTCCGCGAGGGCTGCGCCGTGCAGCAACTCGGCCGAACAGCGCTGCAGGGTCGGCGAGGCGCGGGCGATCGGGTTGGTGAGATAGAAGTCGGCGATCGGATAGGTGAGCGCGGTCCCCTTCGGGATCGCAACGGCCTCGAGCTTCGGCGGCGTCCATTCGAAAGCGACGAGCCCGGGCCGGGCGAATTCGGGATGGTCGGCGAACAGCCGCGCGCGCAGCTGGCCAAAGCTGTCGAACGGCAGCGGCCTGCCGAGCGCGTCGGACAAGGCGCGGAAGATCGACCAGTCCTGCGCGGGCGTCGCCGGGCGGGTCGACCGCTTTCTCGCTATACTGGACGCGGCCTTCGAGGTTGACGTGGATGCCGTGCTTCTCGCTATAGGCGGCGCCGGGCAGGATCACGTCCGCCGCGGCCGCGCCCTTGTCGCCATGATGGCCGACATAGACCTTGAAGCTGTCCGGCGAAGGGCGCGAGATCGGCCTCGTCGGCGCCGAGCAGGAAAAGGAGCCTGGGCGCCTTCCCCGCCAGCGACGCCATGCCGCCGGGCTGGGCGAAGCCGAGCATCAGGCCGCCGGTGCGCGCGGCGGCGGTGTGGAGGACGTTGTAGCCGTTCCAGCCGTCGCGGACGAGGTTGAGCCTCTCCACGAGCGCGAGGCTCGCCGCCTGCCCGCCCGCAACTTTCAGCGCGGCGCCGCCGACGATGATCGCCGGGCGCCCGGCCCCGTCCAACGCCTCGACGGCGGCGTTCGGCAGCCGGCCAAGCAGCGACAGATCGTCGCCCAGCCATTCGACCCGATAGGTGAGGTCGACCTCGGGCCCGATCGCGAACACCCGGGCGCCCGCCCTCACCGCCTTGCGGATGCGGGTGTTGACCAGCGCCGCCTCCCAGCGCGGATTGGCGCCGACCAGCAGGATCGCGTCGGCTGTCTCGATGCCGGCGATGGTGGTGTTGAAAGTGACCGCGCCGAGGCTCGACGCGTCATAGGCCAGGCCGGTCTGGCGGCCTTCGAGCAGGTCCGAGCCGAGCATGGCGAGCAGCGCCTTGGCGGCATACATCGTCTCGACGTCGACCAGGTCGCCGGCGATCGCGGCGACGCCGGTTCCGGCCTCGGCCGCGACCTGGGCGATCCGCGCGAAGGCCTCGTCCCAGGTGGCGGCGCGGAGCTTGCCCGTTCTCGCGCAGCCAGGGCCGGTCGAGCCGGTTGCGGAGCAGGCCGTCGACGGCGTGGCGGGTCTTGTCGGTCGCCCACTCCTCGTTGACGTCCTCGTTGATGCGGGGGAGCGCGCGCATCACCTCGCGCTGGCGGGCGTCGAGGCGGATGTTGGTGCCGACCGCGTCCATGACGTCGATGGCGGGGACCTTCCTCAGCTCCCACGGGCGCGCCTCGAAGCTGTAGGGCTTGGAGACGAGCGCGCCGACCGGGCAGAGATCGACGACGTTGCCCGAAAGCTCGCTGCTCAGCGCCTGCTCGAGATAGGAGGTGATCTCCATGTCCTCGCCGCGGCCGACCGCGCCGATCTCCTCGACGCCGGCGACCTGCTCCATGAAGCGGACGCAGCGGGTGCAGTGGATGCAGCGGGTCATGATCGTCTTGACCACCGGCCCCATATATTTCTCGGTGACCGCCCGTTTGTTCTCCTCGTAGCGGTTGTGGCCGCGGCCATAGGCCATCGCCTGGTCCTGGAGGTCGCATTCGCCGCCCTGGTCGCAGATCGGGCAATCGAGCGGGTGGTTGATGAGCAGGAACTCCATCACCCCCTCGCGCGCCTTGCGGACGCCGGGCGTATTGGTGAAGATCGCCTGCCCTTCCGCCGCGGGCAGCGCGCAGCTCGCCTGCGGCTTGGGCGGGCCGGGCTTCACCTCGACCAGGCACATCCGGCAATTGCCGGCGATGGCGAGCCGCTCATGGTAGCAGAAGCGCGGAATCTCCTTGCCCGCGAGCTCGCAGGCCTGGAGCACGGTCGCTCCCTGCGGCACCTCGATCTCCTCGCCGTCGACCTTGACCCTCGGCATGGCTATCGAACCTCGTCGGGCCGGCGGCTGAGCGCCTGCAGGGCGTTGCGCTCCTCGCGCGAGCCGATCCGCGTCTCGCGGGCGGCATAGACGCCGTGGTAGCGCAATTCGGCGATGCCGCCGCGCATCAGCGACATTCCCAGGAAAAGCAGCCTCGACATGCCCGCCGCCGTTAGACGCTTACCCCCATGGCCGACAAGGGGTTGCGAGGCGATTTTCCTCCTATTGGCCGGGCGGCGGGGCGGCGGCGGGAGGAGCGGCCCAGGGCGAGGCGGCGCCGTCGCGCTGCACGACCGACCAGCGATAGAGCGATTCGGCGAAGAAGCTGCGCATGATCCGGGGATCGATGCGCAATTGGGTGCCGGCCGGCACGCAGGCGACGAAGGCGGGATTGAGGGCGGAGAGCGCGGCGCCCTCCTCCGGGCTCCTCGGCTCGGTCGCGAGCAATGCCCGGATGAGATCGGGCTGGCGCGGCGTCGTGCAATCGACGAGCCCGTACATCGGGATGAGGATTTCGAGCGTCTGCGCGTCGAGCGCGGCGCCCGCGCGCGGCAGCGGCGCCGCGCCCAGCGCCGGGTTGCGCGCCGCGGCCGGCGTCGCGAACTGGGCTTCGTAGAGCGCCTCGGCGGCCGCGCCGCGGGCGATAAAGCCCTGGGTGACGATCGGCTCGCGCTGCCTGAGGCAGCGCTGCGCGGTGCGGAGGAAGGCGCCGAGCTGGGTCCGTTCCTCGGGCGAGAAAGGCGCGGTCGCCAACAAGGTGGTGCTGGCATCGGCGCCGCGCCCGATCACGCAGGCGGCGGCGCGGAGCACTTCAGGAAGGGCGGTCGGCGTGGCGGCGGCCGCCGGCGCCTGCGCCTCGCCGCGCGGCGGCGTGGCCGGGGGCGGCGGCGGGGCCGGCGCGCCATATTGCGCGAAAAGCGGGGCCGGAAGGGCGGCGAGCAGCGCCAGCAAAGCAGGCCTGGCGCGCCGGCCGGGCCCGGCGCGGCGCGTCGCCGGCGAAAATGCGCGTTTCATCATCGACTCCCCTCGACGGGCCGCCGGCGAAGGCGGCCTCCGGGGAGCAGGTTACGCGCTTCGCGGGCGGCGCGAAAGTGGGATGTCAGTTGCCCGCCAGCACCGGCGGCGACGCATTGTGCGCGCTCAGCCGGTAGGCGGCGAGCGCGAGCAGGGCGCGCAGATTGGGCCGGTCGAGGCGCATCGTCCGGCCGGCGCCGAGACAGGCGCTCACCGTCGGGGCGAGCGCGCGCAGGGCGGCGAGCTCGGCGGCGCTGGCGGGCTCGGTCGCGAACAGCGACGCCGCCTCCCCGGGCGCGGCGCGGACCGCGCACAAGGTCATCAGCTCGGTCTCGTCGCGGGCCTGGATCGCGGGGCGGGCCGGATCGAGCGCGACCCGCGAGGCGAGCGCGCTGCGGCCGCGGCGATCGGTGACCAGGGCTTCGGCGAGGCCGCCGACGAAGAAGATGCCGCTGAACCTCAGCTGCGTGCCGGGCGCGCAATAATCATGGCCGCCGGCGAGCCGGCGCAGCGCCTCGCGATAGGGCGCGCCCGCCGGATCCATCGCCAGCACCGCGGCGGCCGCGCGCGGGCTGCGGTCGACGACGCATTGCGAGAAGTTGCGCATGGCGACGAAGGCGCGGGGCTCGGAGCGGCTCGCGCCGCCCGTCCTTTGCTGGGCGGCGGCGGGGGCGGCGAAGGCCGAGGCGGCGAGCGCGCTGGCGAGCGCGGCGGTGATGAGCTTGCGAATCATGCCGGCGCCTTTTGCATTTTATATCCTATATATCAATCGCTTATTTCAACCGGGCCGGCGGCGTGCTCGGTCAGCCGATAGGCGGCGAGCGCGAGCAGGGCGCGCAAGGCGGGGCGGTTGAGATGGGCGGTGGTGCCGGCGGCGAGGCAGGGCGCAAGGCGCGCCGCGATCGCGCGAACGATTGCCATTTCCTCGCCGCTCGCCGGCCGCGCCGCGAACAAGGCGGCGGCCTCGCCCGGATCGGCGCGCACCGCGCACAGGCTCATATATTCGGATTCGTCCCTCGCCCGGATCGCCGGCTCGGCGGGGCGGCGGGCGACGCGGGCGGCCAGGTCGCCGCCGCCCGCCTGGTTGCGGAGCAGCGCCTCCGCCATGCCGCCGGCGAGCAACAGGCCGCTGACCCGGAGCGTGCCGGCCGGCGCGCAGCCCGGATGGGTGGCCGCGAACCAGCGCAGCGCCTGCTCGGCGCCGGCGGCGCGGAAATCGACCAGCAGCAGCTCGCGGACCGCGGCCGGCCAATGCCGCGCCATGCATTGGGCGACGTCCTCCAGCACCCGCAGGCCCTCGGGCGAGAGCGGGCTGCCGCAGACGACGATCTCGTCCGCGCGGTCGGCCGGGCAAGGCGCGTCCTGGCGGATGATGAGCTGGCTCGTCGCCAGCCCCGGCTGCGCCGGCGGCCGCCGCTGGGCCATGGCCGGCGACGCCAGGCCGAGGATGCAGCAGGCGAGGCCGAGGGCGCGCAAAGCCGTGAACGCGCGGGCCCCGCCCGCGGCGCGAAGCCTCATTCGGCGGCTTCGAGCGCGGCGCCGTGCCGTTCGACGATGCGGCGCTCGAGCTCGGGGCGGAAGTGGCGGATCAGGCCCTGGATCGGCCAGGCGGCGGCATCGCCCAGCGCGCAGATGGTATGCCCCTCGACCTGCTTGGTGACGTCCCACAGCATGTCGATCTCGTGCAATTCGGCCCGGCCCTCGACCAGCCGCTCCATCACCCGCCACATCCAGCCGGTGCCCTCGCGGCACGGCGTGCACTGGCCGCAGGATTCGTGCTTGTAGAAATAGGAGATGCGGCTGATCGCCTTCACCACGTCGGTCGAGCGGTCCATGACGATGATCGCGGCGGTGCCGAGGCCGGAGCCGAGGTCCTTGAGGCCGTCAAAGTCCATCGGCGCGTCGATGATCGCCGCCGCCGGCACCAGCGGGACCGAGGAACCGCCGGGGATGACGGCGAGGAGGTTGTCCCAGCCTCCCCGGATGCCGCCGGCGTGGCGGTCGATCAGCTCGCGGAACGGGATCGACATCGCTTCCTCGACCACGCACGGCCGGTTCACATGGCCCGAGATCTGGAACAGCTTGGTGCCCTCGTTCTTGTCGCGGCCGAAGCGCCTGAACCAGGCCGCGCCGCGGCGCAGGATGGTGGGGACGACGGCGATCGATTCGACGTTGTTGACCGTGGTCGGGCAGCCGTAGAGGCCGGCACCGGCCGGGAAAGGCGGCTTGAGGCGCGGCAGGCCCTTCTTGCCCTCGAGGCTTTCGAGCATCGCCGTCTCTTCGCCGCAAATATAGGCGCCGGCGCCGCGATGGACGAACAGGTCGAAATCGTAGCCCGATTTGGCGGCGTTCCTGCCGAGGAGGCCGGCGTCATAGGCTTCCTGGACCGCGGCCTGCAGCGTCTCGGTCTCGCGGATGAACTCGCCGCGGATGTAGATATAGCCGGCCCGCGCACGCATCGCATAGCCGGCGAGCAGCGCCCCCTCGATCAACTTGTGCGGATCGTGGCGGATGATGTCCCGGTCCTTGCACGAGCCGGGCTCGGATTCGTCGGCGTTGATGACCAGGAAATTGGGGCGGCCGGGGGTCGGCTCCTTGGGCATGAAGCTCCACTTCATGCCGGTCGGGAAACCGGCGCCGCCGCGGCCGCGCAGCCCCGATTCCTTGACGATGTCGATGATCGCGTCCGGGCCCGGCGCCATCAGCGCGCCGGTGCCGTCCCAGTCGCCGCGCTGCTGCGCCGCCTTCAGCCCCCAGGGCTGGAAGCCGTAGATGTTGGTGAAGATGCGATCCTTGTCGTCGAGCATCTCAGGCTTTCCTGTTGAGCCGGACATAGGCGGCGGCGCCGGCCATTCCCCCGACCGCGCCGACGATCATGGTCGCCCACCGTCCTTCATAGCCGATCAGGGCGATCAGCAGCGCCGCGCTCACGGCGGCGACGACGCCGCCCAGGATCGGAATGGCGAAGCGCATCATGTCAGCCCCCTTTTTTCGATACGAACCCGGTCAGGCACGCGGACCTCCGATCCTGTCCCTGACCGCGGTGACGGCCGCGATCGCGACGACGACGACGATGCCGACCAGGATCAGCTTGAACGCGACCTTGAGCACCCAAAAGAGCAGCATCAGCGCGAGGATGCCGACGATCAATATGGTCAGGCTCATTGCGGATTCCCCACGGGCGCGGTGGACGTGGCGGGCGCGGGCCTCACGACCAGCGGTCCCGGTAATCGTGATTCTCCGACACCATTTCGGGCAGGCTGGTCGGGCCGCCTTCGGCACAGCTGGTCTGGCGGTCGACCTGCGGGCCGGGCCGGGGCGTCTCCCCCCGCGCCAGCGAGTCGAGAATCGCGGCCATGGTGTCGAAGCCGAGATCCTCGTAATTGTCGTCGTTGATCTGGACCATCGGCGCGTTGGCGCAGGCGCCGAGGCACTCGACCTCGGTCAGGGTGAACAGCCCGTCGTCGGTGGTATGTCCCTTCTTCAGGCCCCTGGCGTAGCAGGCGGCGAGGACGTCGTCGGAGCCGCGCAGCATGCAGGGCGTGGTGCCGCAGACCTGGACATGGTGGCGGCCGACCGGCGCCAGGTTGAACATCGTGTAGAAAGTCGCGACTTCGTAGGCGCGGATATAGGGCATCCCCAATTCGGCGGCGACGAACTCGATCACCGGGATCGGCAGCCAGCCCTGCGTCCCGGTCTCCGCGCCGATCTGGCGCTGGGCAAGGTCGAGCAGGGGAATGATCGCGCTCTGCTGCCGCCCGGGCGGGTAGCGGCCGACGATCACCTTAGCCTGCGCCGCATGTTCGGACGTCCAGGCGAAGGCGCCCCAGCGCTCGCGGATTTCGGGGGTTGCGGCAAGGCGGGAGGGTCCGGCCATCAGATCGTCTCGAGCTTTTCGCGGGTGAAGGCGGAGGGGCTGCCCCCGGTATTGGGCTCCCCTTCCCGATCGAGCATCAGGATATGGCATTCGCCATTGGCGACCGGGCGATGCTCGGTGCCGGCGGGGACGACGATCATCTCGCCCGGCGCGAGCCTGGCCAGGCCGTCGCGGAACTCGATGCCGAAATCGCCGGCAAGAACCAGGAACAGCTCGTCGCTGCCCTCATGGCTGTGCCAGGTGAATTCGCCCTCGACCTTGGCGACGCGGACCTCGTTGCCGTTGCAGCGGCCGACGATGCGCGGGTTCCAATGGTCGGAGAAGCCGGCGAGCTTGCCGGCGAGGTTGATGACCGGGATTTGGCTGCTCATCGCGTTTCGCCCGGTCCCACGGCGAAGATGATGCTGGTGACAGCGAGCGGGCTCACCGGTCGACCTCGCCGAACACGATGTCGAGCGCGCCCAGGATCGCGGTGACGTCGGCAAGCATGTGGCCCTTCGACATGAAGTCCATCGCCTGGAGGTGGCTGAAGCCGGTCGGGCGGATCTTGACCCGGTAGGGCTTGTTGCTGCCGTCGGCGACCAGATAGACGCCGAACTCCCCCTTGGGGCTTTCGGTCGCGACATAGACCTCGCCGGCCGGAACGTGGAAGCCCTCGGTGTAGAGCTTGAAATGGTGGATCAAGGCTTCCATCGACTGCTTCATCTCGGCCCGCTTGGGCGGGACCACCTTGCGGTCGAGGCTGGCGATCGGGCCCACCGGCATGGCGTCGAGGCACTGCCGCATGATCCGGGCGGACTGGCGGACCTCCTCGACCCGCACCATGAAGCGATCGTAGCAGTCGCCCCTGGTGCCGACCGGGACGTCGAAGTCCACCCGGTCGTAGACGTCGTAAGGCTGGCTCTTCCGGAGGTCCCAGGGGATGCCGGCGGCGCGGATCATCGGCCCGGAAAAACCCCAGGCGAGCGCATCCGCCTTCGACACCACCGCAATGTCGACGTTGCGCTGCTTGAAGATGCGGTTGTCGGCGACGAGGCTGATCGCATCCTCGAACAGGCCGGGCAGGCGGTGGTCGAGCCAGTCGGCGATGTCGGCGAGCAGCTTCGGCGGCACGTCCTGGTGGACGCCGCCCGGGCGGAACCAGGCCGCGTGCATGCGCGCGCCCGACGCCCGCTCGTAGAAGTTCATCAGGTCTTCGCGGAGCTCGAACAGCCACAGGTTCGGAGTCATCGCGCCGACGTCCATGACGTGGGAGCCGAGGTTGAGGAGATGGTTGGAGATGCGGGTGAGCTCGGCGAACAGGACGCGCAGATATTGCGCACGGAGCGGCACGTCGAGACCGAGCAGCTTCTCGATGGCGAGCACGTAGCTGTGCTCCATGCACATCGGCGAGACGTAATCGAGCCGGTCGAAATAAGGGAGCGCCTGGAGATAGGTCTTGTACTCGCAAAGCTTCTCGGTGCCGCGGTGCAAGAGGCCGATATGGGGATCGACCCGCTCGATGATCTCGCCGTCGAGCTCGAGCACCAGCCGGAGCACGCCGTGCGCCGCCGGGTGCTGGGGGCCGAAATTGATCGTATAATTGGCGATGTCGCTATGGGCCGGTCCGGTGCCCTGGGCGATGGCCTCGGCCTCGATCTCGTGGGGGATCGTGCTCATCTGGCCCCCGGCTTGCCCGGCTTGCGCGGCGCGCGCGGCTTGGCGGCGAGCGTGTTGGCGGGCTCGCCAGCGCCGGTTTCGGCCGCTTCATCGGTGGTCTTGGGTGTCGGCGGGGGCGGCGACGCCTTGGGCGGGGCCGCCTTGTTGATCTCGGCGGAGGTCAAGGGGGTGGGCGCGCCGGGCGCCTCGGGCTGCGCCTTCTCGTCGCCGGGGAGGATATATTCGGCCCCCTCCCACGGGCTCATGAAGTCGAAGTTGCGGAAGTCCTGCGACAGCTGGACCGGCTCGTAGACGACGCGCTTCTGCTCCTCCGAATAGCGCAGCTCGACATAGCCGGTGAGCGGGAAGTCCTTGCGCTGCGGATGGCCGCGGAAGCCGTAATCGGTGAGGATGCGGCGCAGGTCCGGATTGCCGTCGAACAGCACGCCGTAAAGATCGAACACCTCGCGCTCGAGCCAGCCGGCGACCGGGTAGACGCCGGTCACCGTCGGCACCGGCGTCTCGGCGTCGGTGGAGACGCGGATGCGCAGGCGGTGGTTCCTGGTGATGGAGAGGAGGTGGTAGACCACCTCGAACCGCTCGGCCCGCTCGGGATAGTCGACTCCGGCAATCTCCATCAGCTGCTGGTAGTCGAGCGCGTCCCGGAGCGTTCGGAGCACGTCGGCGACGCTCTCGCGGCGGATGTCGATCGAAACCTCGTCGACCTCGTCCTTCGCCGCCAGGAAAGCGTCGCCGATCGCGGCCTGGACCTGCTCGACAATGCCTTCGCGGGGCGCGATGAGCGGCGCAGGGCTAGGCATTGCGGCAAATCCCGAACCCGTTCGGGCTGAGCTTGTCCAAGCCCTCCCCTTCCCTTCGGCAGCAAGAGGGAAGGCCCTTCGACAGGCTCAGGGCGAGCGGTGCGGGTGATGCGGTCCGTGCAGGCATGTTCACCGCTCGATCGTGCCTTCGCGGCGAATCTTCCGCTGCAGCTGCATGACGCCGTAGAGCAAGGCCTCGGCGGTCGGCGGGCAGCCCGGGACGTAGATGTCGACCGGCACGATGCGGTCGCAGCCGCGCACCACCGAATAGCTGTAATGATAATAGCCGCCGCCATTGGCGCAGCTGCCCATCGAGATGACGTAGCGCGGCTCCGACATCTGGTCGTAGACGCGCCGGAGCGCCGGCGCCATCTTGTTGCACAACGTGCCGGCGACGATCATCACGTCCGACTGGCGGGGGCTCGCGCGCGGCGCGACGCCAAATCTTTCAAGGTCGTAGCGCGGCATGTTCACATGGATCATCTCGACCGCGCAGCAGGCCAGACCGAACGTCATCCACCATAAGGAGCCGGTCCGCGCCCATTGGAACAAATCTTCGGTCCCGGTGACCAGGAAGCCCTTGTCGCTGACCTCCGACTGGATCTGGCTGAAGACATAAGGATCGGGCGCGGCGCCGCCGGCCGGGGCGGCCCTGGGATCGAGGATCATTCCCATTCGAGCGCCCCCTTCTTCCAGGCATAAGCGAAGCCGAGCGCCAGCTCGACCAGGAAGATCATCATCGCCGCCCAGGCCGCCCAGCCGGCGTCGAACACGCTGACCGCCCAGGGGAAGAGGTAGGCCGCCTCGATGTCGAAGACGATGAACAGGATCGCGACCAGATAGAAGCGGACGTCGAACTGGGCGCGGCTGTCCTCGAACGCCGGAAAGCCGCATTCATATTCGGCGAGCTTGTCCGGATAGGGGTTGGACGCACCGGTCAGCTTCGCGACCAGCATCGGCAGCACGACGAAGGCGGCGGAGAGACCCAAAGCCACGCCGAGGAACATGCAGGATCGGCAGATAGTCGGCGGCGACGGACGCCATGGGGAGACTCCGGGACCAGGAACTGCGGCGGCTTTAGGACCGCGCCCGCCGCGAGGCAAGGTCCCCTCTCTCCGTCATTCCCGCTTTCGGCGGAGTGGCGAAAAGGGATCAACGCAGGGCGTTCGCCACCAGCTTATGCAGCCTGGAATGCAGCTGGTCGTTGGCGGCAAGGACCTGGCCCGCGGCGAGGCCGGCGTCGCCGCCGCGATAGTCGGTGATGAAGCCTCCCGCCTCGCGCACCAGCACGATCCCGGCGGCGATGTCCCACAGCTGGAGGTCCTCCTCCCAGAAACCGTCGAAGCGCCCCGCGGCCACCCAGGCGAGATCCAATGCCGCCGAGCCGAAGCGGCGGATGCCGGCGACTTCGGGCGAGACCGCGTCGAGGATGCGGTTGAAGCGGCCGAGATCGCCATGCGCCTTGTAGGGGATGCCGGTCGCGATCAGCGATTCCGAAAGGTCACGGCGGGCGGAGACGCGCAGGCGGCGCTCGTTGAGCCACGCGCCCCGTCCTTTTTCCGCCCAGAAGGCCTCGTCGGTCAGCGGCTGGTAGACCAGGCCCTGGGTGATCTCGCCCCATCCCGTCCCGCCGGGCCTCGGCTCCTGAACCGCGATCGAGATAGCGAAATGGGGCAGGCCGTGGAGGAAGTTGGAGGTGCCGTCGATCGGATCGATCACCCAGCGCGGCTTGGCCGGGTCGCCGGCGATATTGCCGCCTTCCTCGAGATGGAAGCCCCAGTCGGGGCGGGCGTGGCGGAGCTCCTCGACCAGGGTCGCTTCCGCGCGCTCGTCGGCCATCGAGACGAAGTCGGCCGGGCCCTTGCGGCTGACCTGGAGCTGCTCGACCTCGCCGAAGTCGCGCCGGAGGCGCGGCGCGGCCTTGCGCGCGGCGCGGGTCATGACGGTGATGAGGCCGGAATGGGATACCAAGATCAGCTCCTCGAAGCCCCTCTCCCCATTTGGGGAGAGGGAGTTCAGTCCGCGCGGCGCACGTAGGTCTGCTCGTAAACGTCGACGACGATCCGGGTTCCCGCGCTGATGTGCGGCGGGACCATGACCCGAACGCCATTGTCGAGCATGGCCGGCTTGTAGCTCGACGAGGCGGTCTGCCCCTTCACCACCGCATCGGCCTCTACGATCGTCGCCTCGATCGTGTCGGGGAGCTGGACCGAGATCGGCCGCTCGTCATAAAGCTCCATCATCACGTCCATGCCGTCCTGGAGGAAGGCGGCGGCGTCGCCCAGCAGGTCCGCGGGCAGCGTGATCTGCTCGTAATCGGCCTTGTCCATGAAGGTCAGCGCCTCGCCGTCGCGGAACAGGAACTGGAAGTCCTTGGTGTCGAGGCGGACGCGTTCGACCGTTTCGGCGGAGCGGAAGCGGACATTGTTCTTGCGGCCGTCGATGAGGTTCTTCATCTCGACCTGCATGTAGGCGCCGCCCTTGCCGGGCTGGGTGTGCTGGATCTTCACCGCCCGCCAGATGCCGCCTTCATATTCGATGATGTTGCCGGGACGGATGTCCACGCCGCTGATCTTCATGCTCTGCTCGCTGGATTGGAAAGGGTTGGCGGCGCTTTAGCGGCCGCCGCCCCGTCCGGCAAGGAGCGGGTAGGGATTGATCGCCCTGCCCTGATACCAGCGGTCCTGCGGGCCCATGCGATGGACGGCGAAATGGAGATGGGGCCCGGCGGGATTGGCGTTGCCGGTGCTGCCGACCGTGCCGATCGGATCGCCGCGACGGACGCTCCGGCCTTCGCGCAGGCCCGGCGCATAAGCGTCGAGATGGGCGTAATAATAGATCCACAGCCGGTCGGGCGAGCGGACATAGGCGGTGATCCCGCCGCCGCCGCCGCTGAAGAACAGCTTTTCGACCGTTCCTTCCGCCGCCGCGACCACCGGCGTCCCGCGCGGCGCGACGATGTCGATCGCGTCGTGGACCCGGGCGCCGCCGGCGCGCGCCTGGGAATAGGTGTCGCTCAGCTGGTCGGGGCGGACGCCGGCGACCGGAATGGCGAGGCCGGAAGGGCCGACGACGAGCTCCGGCGCGTCCTTCCGGGCGACGGTGGTTTGAGGAGACGGCGCGGCCTGCCCGCCGAGATTATAGGCGGCGATCCAGAACAGGCTGGTCAGCGCGGCGGTCACGACCGCGGTGATAATGATGACGGTGCCGAGCGCCAGCTTTCGCATGAGGCCGAAACCGATTCCGGCGCTGCATCGTTCCGCCCGCGTGACGGCGACGATCCGCATCGGCTGCTCCGGCTGGAACTATCGCGACTGGCGCGGGCGCTTCTATCCGCCGAAGCTGCCGGCCAAGGACTGGTTCTCCTTCTACGCCCGGACCTTCGACACCGTCGAGATCAACAACAGCTTCTACCGGCTCCCCAGGCCGGAGGTGTTCGCGAAATGGCGCGACCAGGCGCCGCCCGGCTTCTGCTATGCGGTGAAAGCCTCCCGCTTCCTCACCCACAACAAGAAGCTGAAGGACCCGCAAGCGCCTCTTGCGCTGCTGATCGGCAATGCCAGGCATCTGGGGCCGCATCTTGGGCCGCTGCTCTACCAGCTGCCGCCGCGATGGAAGCTGAACCGCGAGCGGCTGGCGCATTTCCTCGCCGCCCTGCCCCCCGATCTCACCCATGTGCTCGAATTCCGCGAGGAGAGCTGGATGACCGAGGAGGTGCTCGCCCTGCTCGACGCGCACGGCGCGGCGTTCTGCGCCCACGACATGCCGGGAATGAAGGTGCCGCGCTGGGCGTCGGGCAAGGCCGCCTATGTCCGCTTCCACGGCGCCGCGGGCAAATATCGCGGCCGCTATGCCGATGCCGTGCTGCAGGGCTGGGCGGACTGGATGGTCGAGCAGGCGAAAGCGGGACGCGACGTCTGGGCCTATTTCAACAACGATTATGATGCCGACGCGATCGAGGACGCGCTGACCCTGCGCTCGATGACGGGCCAGGCGGCGCGCTAGCGGGCGAGGATGGGCTGGAAAGCCGCCACCGCGGCGGCCGGGCCCTGCGGATGGCCCCACACGAAGCTGCACAGGGCGAGGAAATCGGCGCCGGCATCGACCAGGACGCGGCCATTGTCCGGAGTGACGCCGCCGATGGCGACGCAGGGGATTTCGAACAGCGTCGACCACCAGCCGAGGATCGACGGATCGGGACGGTGAGGCGTTTCCTTGGTGACGGTCGGGAAGAAGGCGCCGAAGGCGACATAATCGGCGCCCGCCTCGCCCGCTTCCATGGCGAGGTGGCGGCTGTCGTGGCAGGTCACGCCGATCTGGGCGGCAGGACCGAGCAGAGCTCGCGCCGCGCGCGGGTCGCCGTCGCCTTGGCCGAGATGGACGCCGTCGGCGCCGATCCGCTTGGCCAGCGCCATCGAGTCGTTGACGATGAAGGCGACGTCATGGCGGGCGCAGATGGACTGGAGCGGCTCGGCGAGGCGGGCCGCCTCGTGCTGGTCGACCCCCTTCACCCGGAATTGGAACGCCGCGACGGGTCCGCCGCCGAGCGCTTCGGCCAGCCGGTCCGGGAAGCCGCCGCCGACCTCGAGCGGCGAGATCAGATAGAGCTGACAGGCGCGGCGCTTCTCGTCTCGCATGAAACGCGCCGCAAAGCCCGGATCGAGAGCCAGCGCTACATCCTCGTCTTCCACGGCCGCCTGCTATGCCTTGACGACCGAGGCCTGGTAGATGTCGTCGATCGCCTGGCCCAGGGCGCGATCGAATTCCTCGTCGCTCATCTGATGACGGAGATCTTCGAGCAAGGCGCGGCTGAAGCTCGCGATCATGCCGCGATTCCTGGCAAGCTCGGCGCAGGCCTCCGGGCGGCTGTACCCGCCGGAGAGCGCGACCACGCGCAGCACCCGCGGATGATCGACGAGCGGGTCGAACAGGCCGGGCGTGACCGGCAGGCTGAGCTTGAGCATGACCTTGTCGTCCCCCGGCAGCGCATCCAGCGCTTTCACCAATTCCTCGAGCAGGATCCGGTCGGCCTCCGCCCGCTCGGGGCTCTTGATGTTGACTTCGGGCTCGAGGATCGGGACCAGTCCGGCGGCAAGGACCTCCCGGGCGACGTCGAACTGCTGCCGCACGATGTCGGCAATGCCCGGGCGATCGGCGAGATTGATGACCGAGCGCTCTTTGGTGCCGAAGACGCCCAGCGCTTTGGCGCGACTCAGCAAGGCAGCGAGATCGGGCATCGGCTTCATCAGCTGAACGCCGTTCGCCTCGGCTTCGAGGCCTTTGTCGATCTTGATGAACGGCACCACGCCGCGATCCTTCAGGACCTCGGGTACGGGCTTGCCGTCGATGTCGCCATCCATCGTGCGCTCGAACAGGATTGCGCCCATCACCTTGTCGCCGGTGAAGGCGGGCGAGGTGATGATCCGGGAGCGCATGTCGTGGATGAGGCCGAACATCTCCTCTTCGGAGCCCCAGGCGTCCTCTTCGATCCCATAGCCCTTGAGTGCCTTGGGGGTCGAACCACCGCTTTGATCCAGCGCGGCGATGAAGCCTTTGCCGCTTTCCATCTGGGTCGTCATCTTCGCGTCCTGCATGAAATGGTCCTCGGTTTCCTCGGGTTGGTTATCGCGTCAGCGCCTCGACCCCGGGCAGCGCCTTGCCTTCCATCCATTCGAGGAAGGCGCCGCCGGCGGTGGAGACGAAGGTGAAGCCGGCCGCCGCCCCCGCCCGGTTCAGCGCCGCCACCGTATCGCCTCCGCCGGCCACCGAGACGAGGCTGCCCTCCTGAGTCAGCGCCGCCGCGAACCGGGCGAGCGCGACGGTGGCGGCCTCGAACGGCGGCGTCTCGAATGCGCCGAGCGGCCCGTTCCAGACCAGGGTGCGGCAATTCTTGAGCGCGTCGGCCAGGGCCTCGACCGCGGCCGGGCCGATGTCGAGGATCATCTCGTCGGCGGCGACCTCGTGGACGTTGCAGATGCGCAGGGACGGCGGGTTGGGCGCGAGCTCCTTCGCCACCACGACGTCGTAGGGCAAATGGACGATGCAATCGACGCGCTCCGCCGCATCGAGGATATCGAGCGCGCCGGCGGCAAGGTCGTGCTCGGCGAGGCTCTTGCCGACATCGACACCGCGGGCGGCGAGGAAGGTGTTGGCCATGCCGCCGCCGATGATCAGGTGATCGACCTTGCCGACGAGGTGCCGCAGCACTTCGAGCTTGGTCGATACCTTGGCGCCGCCGACCACCGCCGCGACCGGCCGCTCGGGGTTGCCGAGCGCCCGTTCGAGCGCCTTCAGCTCGGCCTCCATCGCGCGGCCGGCATAGGCCGGGAGCAGGTGGGCGATGCCTTCGGTCGAGGCATGGGCGCGGTGGGCGGCCGAAAAGGCGTCGTTGACGTAGACATCGCCAAGCTCGGCCATGGCCTCGGCTAGCGCCGGATCGTTCTTCTCCTCGCCGGCATGGAAGCGGGTGTTTTCGAGGATGGCGACGTCGCCGGGACTGAGCGTCGCGATCGCCGCCCGCGCGCCTTCCCCGCAGCAATCGTCGATGAAGCGCACCGGGCGGCCGAGCACGGCGGAATAGGGCCGGGTGACCAGGGCGAGCGACATGTCCGGGCGGCGCACGCCTTTGGGACGGCCGAAATGGGCGAGGAGGAGGACGATCGCGTCCTTGTCGGCCAGCTCGGTGACGGTCGGCAAGGTGGCGCGCAGCCTGGTGTCGTCGCTGACCGCGCCGTCCTCCATCGGCACGTTCAGGTCGACGCGGACGAGGACGCGCTTGCCGGCCACGTCGCCGAGATCGTCGAGGGTGCGGAATGACGTCATGACATCAGCGCCTCGTCACCCGGGCGGCGGCCGGAGCTCCACAGCGGGAAGTCGCCGACCTGCCCAAGGAGATTCCGGGCTGCGCCGGGATGGCGCGGATCACAACAGCTTCGCCATCGCGGCGGCGGTGTCGACCATCCGGTTGGAGAAGCCCCATTCATTGTCGTACCAGGAAAGGACGCGGACGAGCTTGCCTTCCAGCACCGCGGTTTCGAGGCTGTCGACGGTCGAGCTCACCGGATTGTGGTTGTAGTCGATCGAGACCAGCGGCTCGTCCGAATAAGCGAGAATGCCCTTTAGCGCGCCTTCGGCCGCCGCCTTGAGCACGCCGTTCACCTCGTCGACCGAGGTGTCGCGGCCCGGGGTGAAGTGAAGGTCGACGAGGCTGACATTGGGGGTCGGCACGCGGATCGCCGAGCCGTCGAGCTTGCCCTTCAGCTCGGGCAGCACCTCGCCGACCGCGCGGGCGGCGCCGGTGGTGGTCGGGATCATCGACATGGCGGCGGCGCGGGCGCGGCGCTTGTCCGGATGGATCTGGTCGAGGATCTTCTGGTCGTTGGTGTAGGCGTGGATGGTGGTCATCAGGCCGCGCTCGATGCCGATCGTGTCGAGCAGCACCTTGGCGACCGGGGCGAGGCAGTTGGTCGTGCACGAGGCGTTGGAGACGATCGTGTGGGCGGCGGTCAGCCTGTCATGGTTGACCCCGTAGACGACGGTCAGGTCGACGCCCTTGGCTGGGGCGGAAATCAGGACTTTCTTCGCACCGGCAGTGAGATGCGCCCCGGCCTTGTCGCGATCCGTGAAGAATCCGGTGCATTCCAGCGCGATCTCCACGCCATTGGCCGAATGGGGCAGGCTGCCGGGACCGCGCTCGGCGGTCACCTTGATCCGGCGGCCGTCGACGACGAGGTCGTTGCCGTCGGCGCGAACCTCGCCGGGCCAGGCGCCGTGGACCGAGTCGCGCTTGAACAGGAGCGCGTTCGACTCGGCGTCGGCGAGGTCGTTGATCGCCACCAGCTCGAGCCCGCTGTCCTTCTTCTCGAGGATGGCGCGGGCGACGAGGCGGCCGATCCGCCCGAACCCGTTGATCGCAACTCTGGTCATCTACTCTGCTCCTTCGCCACGCGCATTTTTTAACGATTCCAAAATCTTGGGAATGATTGCTTCCACGGTGAAGCCGAAATGGCCGAACAGGTTTTCGGCCGGCGCCGACGCGCCGAACCGGTCGAGGCCGATCCGGAGGCCGGCGCGGCCGGTGTAGCGCTCCCAGCCCAGGGTCGCGCCAGCTTCGATCGAGACGAGCAGGGCATCGCCGGGAAGAAGATCGGCGCGATAGGCCGGGTCCTCGGCGTCGAACCGCTGCCAGCAGGGCATCGAGACGACGTCGGCGCCGATCCCCCGCCCCTCGAGCGCTTCCGCCACCTCCAGCGCCAGCGAGACTTCCGAGCCGGTGGCGAGCAGCACCACCCTGCGGTCCGCCGCCGCGGCGCGCAGCCGATAGGCGCCCCGCGCGCACAAATTGGGGCCCGCCTGGAGGCGGACCTGCGGCAGGTTCTGGCGGGTCAGCGCGAGCATCGACGGGCCTTCGGTCCTCCTGAGCGCCAGCTCCCAGCATTCGGCGGTCTCGACCGCATCGGCAGGGCGGTAGAGGTCGAGATTGGGCATCGCCCTGAGACTCATCAAATGTTCGACCGGCTGGTGGGTCGGCCCGTCCTCGCCCAGCCCGATCGAATCGTGGGTCATGACATAGACGACGCGGACCTGCTGAAGGGCCGAAAGGCGGATCGCGGGCCGGCAATAATCGGTGAAGATCAGGAAGGTGCCGCCATAAGGGATGATCCCGCCGTGCAGGGCCATGCCGTTCATCGCCGCGGCCATGCCGAACTCGCGAATGCCATAATAGATATAGCGGCCGGAATAATCGTTCCTGGTCAGCGGCTTCTGGTTCTTCGTTTTAGTGTTGTTGGAACCGGTGAGGTCGGCCGAGCCGCCGATCGTCTCGGGCAATGCCGCGTTGATCGCCTCCAGCGCCATCTCCGAGGCCTTGCGCGTCGCGACCTTCTGCGGGCTGGCGATCAGGCCCTGCACATAGTCCGCCATCGAGAAGCCGTCGGGCAGCGCGCCGGCCATCCGGCGGCGGAACTCGGCCGCCTTGTCGCTCGCGTCGAGCCGTCGTTGCCACGCGGCATGCGCGCTTTGGCTCCGCTTGCCGGAGTCGCGCCACGCCTGGAGGATGTCGCCGGGAATCACGAACGGCGGATGGTGCCAGCCGAGCTGCGCGCGCGCCGCCGCGACCTCGTCGGGCCCGAGCGCGGCGCCATGGGTGGCGGCGGTGCCCTGCTTGTTGGGCGCGCCCTTGCCGATGATCGTGCGGCAGGCGATCAGCGACGGCCGCGGGTCGGCCAGCGCCGCGTCGATGGCGCGGCGGACGTCGTCCATGTCGTGGCCGTCGCAGCGGGCCACGTGCCAGCCATAGGCCCGGTAGCGCGCGGGAATGTCCTCCGAGGTGGAAAGGTCGGTCGAGCCGTCGATGGTGATCCGGTTATCGTCCCAGAAGACGGTCAGCCGGCCCAGGCCGAGATGGCCGGCAAGGCCCGCCGCCTCGTGGTTGATCCCCTCCATCAGGCAGCCGTCGCCGGCGACCGCCCAAATGCGGTGATCGACGAGGTCGTCGCCAAATTCGGCGTTGAGGTGGCGCTCGGCGATCGCCATGCCGACCGCCATGGCGACGCCCTGGCCGAGCGGACCGGTGGTCGCCTCCACCGCGTCGAGGAGGAAATTCTCGGGATGGCCGGCGCAGGGGGAGCCGAGCTGGCGGAAGCCCCTGATGTCCTCGATCGTCGGCCGCTCGTAGCCGGTGAGATGGAGGAGCGCGTAGATCAGCATCGAGCCGTGGCCGGCCGAGAGGACGAAGCGGTCGCGGTCGGGCCAATGGGGGTCGGCGGGATCGTGCCTGAGATATTCGGTCCAGAGCACGGTGGCGACGTCCGCCATGCCCATCGGCATGCCCGGATGGCCGCTGTTCGCGGCCTCGACGGCGTCCATCGACAAAGCGCGGACGGCATTGGCGAGCAGAGGGGGGTCGACGGCCATAAGGCTCCTGCGGGACGATCCGGGGGCGGTTGCGCGCGGCGGCGCTGCGGGTTCCTTTATCGGCGACGGCGCCCCCGTCAACCTCGCCGGGCCAACCTGCGGCTTGCCGCATGCGCCAGTCATGCTATGCCTTCGCCCATGGCCGACCAACGCGCTCTCGACGCCATCAGCCGCATCGAGCGGGCATTGGCGCGCGTCGAGGCCGCGGCCGCGCGCCGGCCGGCCGCCGAGCCGCCGGAAGAGGCGCGGCGCGTGCGCGACGCCCACCAGCTCCTGAGGAGCCGAGTTCGAAGGCGCGATCGGCCAGATCGACCGCCTGCTCGAGGCGGGGGCGCGGGGCTGATGGCCAATATCGACATCGAGGTCGCCGGCCGCCGCTACAACGTCGCCTGCCGCGACGGCGAGGAGGAGCATCTCCATTCGGTCGCGGCCGAGGTCGACCGGCGGGCGCAGGACGCGACGGCGGCGCTCGGCAGCCTGACCGAAACCCGCCAGCTCCTGTTCGCCGCCTTGCTCATCGCCGACGACATCAAGGAGATCCGCGCCGGCGCCGGCATCCCCGATCCGGTGCCGCCGCCGCCCGACCCGGCGGTCGCCCACGCGCTGGAGCGGCTGGCGGCGCGGATCGAGGCGCTCGCCGACACCCTTGAGCGGAGCGGCGCGAACGCCTAGATAGGCATGGACGGGTACTGCCCGGTACGAGCTTACGAACATCCCTGGGCGATAAGCATCCTCGGGGGCTATCCCTGGCCGGACCCTGGTCCGGCACATATGGTTCCCACCTGACGTTGACGCGTCAGAGGATATTCAAGCAAACGGCCATGGTGGTCCCGTCACCTCTTCCCAGCAAAAGCGACCTGCGCGCCGAGGGCCTGCGCCTCAGGCGCGATTTCGCGCGCAGCCTGACGCCGGACGTTCGAGCGTCGCTCGAAGCCGAACTGGCGCGGCGCGTCCTGCCGCACCTGATCGGCGCCCGGGTGATCGCCGCCTATCACCCGCTCAGGGACGAGATCAGCCCGGCCGCGATCGTCGCCGGCCTCGGCGAAGGCCAGCGCCACGTTTTTCCCTGGTTCGCCCACCGCGACGCGCAATTTCTCTGGCGGGAAGGCCCGGCCGGCGAGCCGAGCCCGTGGGGGGTGCTGCAGCCGTCGGCCGATGCCGAGGCGCTGGCCCCGGACATCGTCCTCGTTCCGATCGTCCTTGCCGACCGGCGCTGCACGCGCATCGGTCACGGCAAGGGCCATTACGACCGCGCCCTCGCCCACCTGCGCGCAGCCAACCCCGTCTTCACCATCGGCCTTGCCTGGGAGAGCCAGATCAGCGACGCGCCGATCCCGGCCGACTCGTGGGACGTGAAGCTGGACGCGGTGGCGACGCCGAAGGAATGGATCCAATGCGGCTAGAGCCGAGCTGGCGTCAGCCTTTCGGCATCGCCCTCATCCTGCTGCTGATCGCCGGCTGGGCGGTCCTGGTCGCCAGCGCGGCGCCGCTGATCGCCCATGCCCCCCGCTGGGTCCACATCCTCTATTATGTCGTCGCCGGGCTCGTCTGGGTCCTGCCCGTTAAGCCGCTCCTGCGCTGGATGGAGACGGGGAAATGGGGCCGCTAGCGCGCGCCGCCGCAACCCGACGTCCCGCTTTCGCCATCAGCCTATCGAGGGGCGTCCTGCCGCCGGCCCCGGCAGAAGGGCGCTTCCCTGAAGGCGCGGCACAGCGCCGCATAAGCGGCCGTCACGTCGAACCGCCGGGTCGCCCCCGACGCGCTGACCCGGACCTCGATCGAATTCGACGGCGCCCTGGGTCGGCACGGCGGCGATGATGGACCGCCTTTCCTGGCGAACGAGCCCGACGCCCTCTTGCACGTTCACCAGCTCGTCCGGGACCGTCGCCGATCCGGCCGGAACGCCGCCCGCCAGGGCAGTGACGGTGATCGTATCGCCCGCCAGGTCGCGGCGCTCATTGCGGCGGGGTATCCGTGCCGGCTGGGCGCTCTCGAGCGACACCGCCGCCCCGTCGATGCGCAGCTCGACGAGCAGGCCATCGACGGTGGTCTGCTCGACCAAACGGTTCACCGGATCGTCGGCGTCGGCGATCGGACGCGGCTCGCTGGTCGTCGCGTTGGACGTGGCGGGCTGCGCGGCCAGCGGCGACGCGAGGGCGGCGGCCAGGATCGCGATGAGGAAGCGACGTGTCATGATCCTCTCCCCTCAGCAATTGCCGTTGAAACAATCCGACAGGCGGTTGGAGACCGCCCGCCCGCTCGCCGTCCGCCAGTCGCTGCTCGAGGTCCGGTCCTCCATGGTCGAATTGCCGCCGTCGTCCATCCGCCATGCCCCGGTCGTGCCGATCTGGACGCACAGGGAGGTCGCCAGGCCTTCCGCGCTCGCGGCGCTCTGGCAGGTCGCCTGCGAGTTGAAGATGTTGCGCGGCGTCGAGACCGCGGCATAGCCGCCGTCGCAGCAATATTCGTCGCCGAGACCCTGGATGAAATGGCCGGATTCGTGGGTGTAGACCCAGGGCGCGTCACCGGCCCCCGACCAGACGCTCCCCGAGCCGCCCATTGCGATCGCGGCGCAGTCCCGGAATTCGTCGCGGTGCACGATCGCTTCGGCGTCGGTGGCGCCGGCGACGTTCTGGGCAAAGCCGCCGAACGAGCGGCTGCATCCCTCGGCATTGGCGCCCGGAGGTCCCGCCCAGAGGTTGAACATGCCGCCGCGGAACACCGTGTAGAATTGCGAGAAGGGCGTCGCGGTGCTGAAATGCGCACCGAGCGCGATCGGCTGGGTCGCATCGGTAAACCCGCGGTAGGTCGGCCAGTCGGCGTCCGGGTAGAAACCGACGTCGAGGTGATCCGGCGACCCCGATCCGGCCGGCGCGCTGGTATGCCACCACATCGGGCGGGCGACATCCCAGGGGATGGTGATGCTGATCGGCCCGAAGCGGAGCTGGGCCTGGGTGATCGACGCGCCGCCGGCATAGGTGATCGGCACGGTGCGGGACGTCGATCCCCGCCCGCTGGTCGCCTCGACGTCGTAGGTGACGAGCCGGCGGGCGCCCAGGGTCAGGATGAAGGTGCAGGTCGCATTCGGGACATTCGCGAACGTGCAGGTCCGCGTCTGGGTCGACGCGCCGGTGCGGCAGGGGATGAGGCTGGGTATCGCGCCGCCGCACGCGGTCATTTCGCCGATGACGACGTTGATCCGGATCCTGCTGATCCCGTCGCGGCTGTTGCCGGCATTGGCCGTGATCGTCGAAGCATGGGTTTCGGCCCGATAAAGCGGGTCATGCCGCGCATTCACCGATGTCGTGCCCGCGCAGCCGGGCAGCAGTCCGGCCAGCATCGCCGCCGCAACCAATAGTCTGCTTGTGGAGAAGTTCATCGCAGCCGCCCCCCTTCCACGATCGGGTCACTGGACAACGCAGAACTGCACTTGGGCAATATTACGCCCATAGGGCGAGTCGTCACAAGCGTGATTTGGGCCGTATTGGCGCAGCTTCATCCGATGTGGACCAACTGCGGGGCGCGAGGCTCCGCTCCGGCCCAGGCACGACAGGGAGGGGAATGGCGCGAGTGACGGGGCTCGAACCCGCGACCTCCGGCGTGACAGGCCGGCGCTCTAACCAACTGAGCTACACCCGCATTGAAGGCGGCGAGGTAGTGAAGGCGCCGGAGCCTGTCAAGCGAGCCGGAGCCGGGATTCCGGGCGAATCGCGGCCCTCGTCAGCCGCTTGGCGGATGGGCGCGATGGTCGTCCTGCGGGTCCTGGATCAAAGTCCCTTCCTCGAACAGGAAGCCGGCGACGTCGGGCTTGCCGGCGGCGTCGAACACCGTCCTCAGGATGATCAGGAGCGGCACCGCCAGCAGCGCCCCGGTCGTCCCCCACACCCACGCCCAGAAGCTCAGGGCGAGCAGGATCATCAGCGGGTTGATGGTGAGCCTGCGACCGACCACGGTCGGCGTCACGATATTGGCCTCGACGAGGTGGATGGCCAGGAAGGAAATCGCCGGCAGCATCGCGTACCAGGGGTCGGCGAAGGTCATCAGCCCGCCCAAAGCGAGCAGCAGCGCCGACGCGATCGGCCCGAGATAGGGGATGTAGTTGAGGACGGCGACGATGCCGCCCCACATCAACGGCGTCGGCATGCCGAGCAGATTGAGGACGAAGGCGACGAACAGGCCCATGCCGATGTTCACCATGGTGATCGTGCCGAGATAGGTCGAGGTCGCGTCGACCACCTGCTGGATCACCCGGGCGGTGGTCATCGCGCCGTCGAAGCTGGCGCGGGTGGTGATCGTGCGCTTGCGCATCCGCGTCCAGCCGGAGAGGAAGAAGAAGATCACCAGCACCGCGAAGAACATCTGGATCGCGGCGAACGGCGCCGAGCTGGCGATGATCTGCAGCAGCGAGTTGGGGGTCTCGACCGTCACCGTCTGGGCGGCGGCGCTGGAGCCGCGGCTGAACTGGCGGACGAGGTTGTCGATGAACCGTTCGAGATCGGCATAGATGTCGAACAGGGGCCCGAGGGTGGTGCGGATGCGGTCGATCCGCTCGGGCAGCATCCGCACCCACTCCGCCGCCGGCAGGACGATCGCGGCGACCGCCATGTTGGCGAGGGCGAGGAACAGGATGACGCAGAGCAGGGCCGCCAGCGACGACGGCACCCGCCGCCGTTCCAGCCATTCGAGGATGGGGACGAGCGCAATCGCGATCACCAGGGCGGCGGTCACCGGCAGGAAGAATTCGGCGCCGGCACGCAGCGCGAAGGGCAAGGCCAAGACGAGCGCCGCGCCCATCATCAGTGCGAGCGAGGCGAGCAGCCGGTCGCGGCGGTAAGCGGTGACCTCGGTCTCGACCTCGAGGCCGTGCGCGGGCCTGGATTGGTTCTCCGGCGCCTTGTTCATCGCGGGCCGTCCTCCTCGCCCGTGCGACCATGCCCGAGCCCGGCCCCGCTGAGAAGAGATGATTAGCCCGCACTGTCTCCCGGACGGGGCTGCGGGTGGGAGGCACGTGCGGGCAAGCCGCACCATTTCATCTTGGTGCCCCTGGCCCGAGTTCGAACGGGCACTCCTTGCGGAACTCGATTTTGAGTCCTCTCAGGATACGTAGGGGTTTGATTTTATTACACGATTTCCGGTCACCTGTAAAGTGTGCAAGAAACTGTGCAAGTCACTCCTGCAAGGCAACGTCAAGGTGTCCCTTTCATTGCCCCACCAAATAAGTGCAAGGTCCAGACCGCGCGGCTAAGTTGATAAGACGTCCAGCTTCCTTCCGTTTTCAAGACCTGTCCACTCTGACGACAGATGGGCTGTGCCCGCCGCAAACTTGCCGTCGCCCCTCCCCCATGTTCTGATGGGGCATGGGAAAGGGCTTCAAGGGAAAACCCTGCGCTTACTGCGGCCAGCCAGGGAATACGGCCGATCATATTTTCGCACGGCAGTTCTTCCCACCCGATCGCCGTGCCAATCTGCCTCAGGTTTGCGCCTGCAAGGCCTGTAACGAAGCCAAGTCCCGCCTCGAACACTATGCGCTAAGCGTCCTGCCGTTCGGTGGCCGGCATCCCGAATCGAGTGCAATCTTGGCGGCCGAAGTCCCGCGCCGGCTTGCAAAGAACCGCAAGCTGCATCTGCACCTCGCCGAAGGGCGCGCCAGCCCTTGGGTGCAAGAGAGAGGCGTGATCCTTCCCGGCCTGACCGTCCCGTTCGATAGCGAAAGGGTCTTTGCCCTATTCGGGATGATCGCCCGCGCCCTCGTCGTCTTTCACTGGGGCCACCTGGTTCCAAGCGGCTATGTGGCCGAGGCCAGCGCCCTGACACAGTTTGGAGAGCGAAAGTTCGAGCGGATATTCGCCTCGCTCAGCGTTGCCGAAGCGCGCGGCAACCTCGGCGAGGGCTTGGTCCTCTATCAGGGGGTGCAGCTCCTAGACGACCCCTGCCGCACGCCCTGGCGCTTTCAGATATACGGCGGTGTGGTTTTGGGAGGGGCTCCCGAGGCGCCACATGAAACACCCTCGAACATATGGGCCAGGACCGGGCCGCATGCAGACGGTCGGCCTTGGGGCGAGTGAAACCGATCCCATGCGCCTGAGTAGAGGCATGGTCGTTTGAAGCCTGCCTGATGTTGGTGGGCCTTGGGTTGCCATCAGCAACCGCTGCCCGTCGGCGAGACCGGGAGTGGCAAGGGGCAAGGCCGCGTTGGCCGGAGGGGGATCACCCAGGCTGCAATGCAATGAAGGCTGGCGGATACCGGCCAACGCCCGGAGGACCGGCACAGCCGGGGGCCTTGGCGCCGCGCGCAGGGGGCTGGCCCCCTAGTCTTGCGACAGGCTGATCGTCACCCACATGGGCGGTAATCGACGAAGGCGAGTCCCGGTGCCGGAGGCACTAGAGCCCGGCCGGCAAAGCCGGGTCGCCAGCTTTAGCTTTTGGCCCTCCTGAGATAGAATTTTGGGGCGTTCCCCCAGACAATTTGAGGAATTCGCCCCTTGGGTCCGTTTGAAATCAGCAAAGACTTGGTGACCCGGTTGCCGGACGAGCTTCTGCGGGCTCTGTTGAGAAAGCTGCTGGAAGCGGAAGCTCTAAGGCTGGGCGTTTCTCCCTCGGCTATCCGTGTTGGAGGCAACCAGACGGCCGCAGACGGCGGCGTGGACGCTTTAGTGGACTGGAAGGGCGAGCCCAAGCCCACGGGATGGCTGCCGCGCCGGCTCATCTATTTTCAGTGCAAGGCGGAGACCATGGCTGCTGCGGCGTTGCGCGACGAAATGCGTCCGAAGGAGATCGTGCGCCCCATCTTCTCCCAGCTCGCCAAGGAGCGCGGGGCCTACATCGTCTTCTCCACCGACGACCCTTCCGAGAAGGGCTTTAAGGCGCGGCTCGAGGCGATGGGTGATGCGATCTCAGACGTGGTGGGCAAGGAGAAGATCCTGCTCGACTTCTATGGAGCGGATCGCATTGCCCGATGGGTCAATCAGCATCCGGGGATAGCCGTTTGGCTGCTCGGCACCCAGGGGCGAGCCTTGGGCGGATGGCGGCCCTATGGCGACTGGTCCGCGCCGGGGTCTGGGACCAAGCCTTATCTGTTCGACGAATCCAGCCGGGCGACAATCGACGGCGTGAGCGTCGATATGCCCACGGCGATTATGACGATGCGCCGGGCGCTCTCCTCGCCCGGCGGTGCTGTCCGCCTCGTCGGCATTTCGGGCATGGGCAAAACCCGGCTCGCGGAAGCGCTTTTCGACCCGGCGATTGATGCCGCGAATGTTCTCCCTACCGGTAGCGCAATCTACGGCGATGCTGGTTTGGAGCTGTCAACGGGCGCGGCGCTGCTTACCGAGCAGCTCGCCGCCGCCGGCGTGCATGCGGTCGTCGTGGTGGATAACTGCACGATCCGGACGCATGGGCAATTGGTTGAGATTGTCTCGCGGCCCGAGAGCCGGTCGAGCGTGCTTTCGATCGATTACGATGTGGGCGATGAGAAGCCGTCGAACACCGTGGTGGTTCGCCTCGGCGACAACAGCGAAGATGTCCTGTTCGATCTCCTTGAGCAACGCTTTCCGCAGCTGGATGGCAACGCGCGTCAGCACCTCGCGCAATTTGCCGGTGGCAATGCCCGGATCGCGCTTAAGGTGGCCGAGGGCTCGCAAACCGCCGTCAACCTTGCGGCGTTAAACGACACCGAGCTGCTCGACCGGCTGTTTCAGACCGGACGGCGGGATCGCGATGCGATCGCGCGGCGATGCGCCGACGCGGCGGCGCTAGTCTATGCCTTCTATGTCGCCCAGGCGGATCATCAGGTGATTGAGCATCCGACGCTGGCGGGCATTGCCGGGGTCACGCCGGAAGATTTCTATTTCCAGATGGGCACCTTCCTCGATTGGGGGATCGTGCAGCAGCGCGGTGCGCAGCGTGCGGTCATGCCCCCGCCGCTAGCAAACATGCTCGCCGTGACCTTTATCCGCCGGGCTGATCCCGACACGCTGTTGAGCGCCTTTGTCGCGGGCCCGGGTCGGCTGTTTGCCTCGTTCGCCCGGCGCCTCGGATATCTCCACGAGGAACCCCGGGCCGTGGCCATTACCCAGCGGCTTTTCGGCGATCAAGACCTCTTGGGGGATCCGGCCCGACTGAGCGGCCACGGTCGGCAGGCCTTCTTCAACGCGGCGCCCGGTGCGCCCGAGGCAGCGCTTGGGGCGATCGAACGGAGCTTGTCCGGTCCCGACGCCGGACAACTGGTGGCGATCGGCAGCCATGATCGCCGTGATTTTGGCGAATTGCTCGCCCAGATCGCTCACGATCCCGCCTTGTTCGGCCGAGCAATGGAAGCGCTCTTGCCCTTCGTGCTGGCCGAGCTGGGGCAGTCCTGCAACCGGTCGGTGATGGACAATTTCCTCCAGCGGTTCTGGCCCGGGCTGTCCTTCACGCTTGCCGATCAGCCGACGAGGCTGCGCTTCATCGACCGGCTGCTTGACGATGACCGCGACGAGATTCGCGGGCTCGGTGTGGAAGCCTTGGATCATATGCTCGACGCCGCGCATATCAGCTCGTCCATGAATCTGGATTTCGGCGCGCGCGTCCTTCTGGACGAGTGGCGTCCGTACGACGGCGAAGGCTGGCCGGCATGGGTGGGCGCAGCATTCGGGCGACTTCGACGCGTTGCTGCGTCGGGCGAGCCTGAGGCATCGAGGGCTCGCAGCGTCATTGCGAACCATCTGAGAGAGCAGCTTGGTGCGGGTTCGGACCACGATCCGATTGCGGCAATGCGCGCGGTACGGGGCACGAACTATTGGGATGAGGGCTGGAATGCCACCAATGATGCGCTCCACTTTGAGCGAGCGACCCTCAGCCCCGAGGTGCTTTCTGATCTCGTGTCGCTCGAAAAGGAATTGCGGCCTCGGTCGGCTGAGGATTGCTTCGATGCCTTCGTGTTGGGCGATCCCTGGCGCCATTGGCACCCCAGCGGTCGCGAAAATCGCTCGGTGCGGAATGTCGGTCGCTTGGCCAGGCGCGTCGGCCAGTGCCTGGCCAGTGCTGGCGTAGACCTCGACCCGTTCGTCACGCGGGCGACGAATGAGGTCGGTCAGACAAGCACCTATGAATTTGCCCAAGGCCTCGCCAGCCGCTCTGCCGAGTTCGATCAGCTGTGGGAGAATGCCCGCATTGCCTATGAGGCTGCGCCGGACGACAGCCGCACGCCTGCGGTTCTCGCAGGCATATTGAAAGGCGCGTGGCCGGCCCACAAGGCATGGGTGAATGAACGCCTCGATGCCGCGCTCTTAGATCCGTTGCTCGCCCCACTTATGGTCATGCTTCACACCGGCATGGCGCTGGACGAGGTGGCGATGGCGCGCTTTTCGCGAGCGCTCGCGGAAGGTTTGATGCCGCCCGAGCATTTCCACGGCTTGATGTATGGCGGGGCAACGAAGACGGTGCCCGCGGATTCGCTGGCTGCCTTCCTTACCGAGCTGTTCGCCCACGAGCAGGGCGTGCTCGCGGCTCTCCAGGTCCTCCATATGCGTGTTTTTGGCGACCGGTCGGACAAGCGTACGGTCGCGCCTGAGCTGGTCGCCCTAGCTCGGAATTTCGTGACTGACCCGCGAGCCTTTAGAGCCGAGCATCAGCGGGCGGACCACGGCTTGGGCACCCTCACCAGGTTGGCGATGGAAGCCGACGAGAGCGGGGAGGTCGCGTGTGGCATCTGCCGGGCACTGGCCAGCGGAAGCCTCACCAACCGGGCATCCTACCGGCATTACGACGAGGTTTGTGCATCGCTGAGGAGCGCGAATCTCCGCGTGGTTATGGAGGAAATCGTTGGCCCCGGCGAGGTGCATAACCATTTGGTAAGCCGCTTCTTTGGCGGCATCGCCCTCAACGATGACGACACTCAGCAGAGGGTCGAGTTCGATGAAAAGGTGGTGACCGATTGGGCCCGGGAGGATGCCCAAAATCGCGCTGTTCGGCTAGCGCATATCCTCCCCTACACGCGCCGGGACGAAGCGACGGGTCTGCTCACCTGGTCGCCTCTGGCTCTAGAGCTGATTGAGATGGCGTCAAACCCGGTGGCTGTCCTCTTCGCGTTTGAGCATCGATTCTTCAGCGGCAGCGGCAGTGGTCCGATTTCCGGGCGGTTCGTTCGCCGCCGTCCTCTCGTGGCGGCATTCTCCGAGCATCCTGAGCGAGCGGTTCGGAATTGGGCGCGAGAGGCTGCGGAGCGACTTGAGGACAGTATCCAGCGATGGGACGAGCGGGACCGCGCTTCGGATAGCCGCTTCGAATAGTTGGGAGAGCATTGGGCCAGCTCGCGTCTTGCTCCCACGCAAGTCCGCCGCTTGAGAGGAGCCATCGCTGGCCTCAATACTCTGAGGCCAGCATGATGGTGATGACGCGCCGGGTCACGTCCGGGTTGGCCGGATCGGGCGAGCCCTCGCGAAGCTTGAGATCATAATAGTCGATCTTGAAGAACACGCGCTGGCCGGCGATTTCGACAGCGCCGAAATCATGCTCGCCGTGGGCGTCATTGTTGGCGCCGAAGCTGTCAAACTTCTGCACCGCGCCGACCGCTTCGAGAGCGAAGAGTGGTCCGAACCCGTGGATGCCGTCGGTGATGTACCAGCCGTCTTTGTCGGGGCGCGCGAGGCCGAGGGCCGAGGCCCATGTCGGTCCGCGCTGGCGGAACGCATCGTTCAGTTCGCGGATGCGCGCGCTGTTGGCGGGGGTCATTGCGGACCCCCGTTCGCCGGGCGCTCGGTGATCTCGCGCATCACGATCCGGCCGGAGAGCGGGATCGCGCTGGGCATGAGAGTGAAGCCGTGGCCGTCCTTGTTCGGCCAGGCGGCGCCAATCTCGCGCCAGAAGGCTTTGTCGCCGTCGCCGGTGACCTGATAGAGCCGGTGGGTCGGCTTCTTCGGAAGAGGTTTGCGGGATGCCATGAACTTGCTCCGTTGCTGTCGCCGCCGGACCATCCAGCGGCTTGACGGGGAGCACTCAGGGACGGGCTCAAGAGCGGAGGATCACACGCCGGGCACCCAGGTGCCCGCCGCCTGCGGAGCGGAGCTGCACAAGAGACCGGAGGGACGCGCGGAAGCGAGCTGCGTTGATCTGACGGGGGCCTGTCCCAAGGTCCCCGAATGAAAGCCGCCATGGTCCCTTGCGCGACGGGCCGGAGCGATCGGCGGGCCGCCGCACCCTCACGAAATCCCGGCTCTCCGCTCGTGGGAAATTGGCGCGGCAACGCCCCTTCAGTCCGGGGCCAAACTGCCTATCTCAGGGTGGCATGCGCATTGAACGAACCGGCAAGATTGAACCGCTCACGCCCCAGGTCGTCGCGTTCCTGACGGGCAGGCTTGGCGGGGTGTCGCTCGACGACACGCATTCGCCCGAAGCCATGCGGATTGCCTACGCCTGTATGCGCGGGCTGCTGGCCGTGGAGCTCAAGACTCTGGAGGAGCCCGGCACCGAACGGCTGGACAATCTGACCGACGAGCTGCGCAAGCGGGAAGACTGGCCGATTTTCCTCGGCTCGGCTCCGATGCAGGCCTTCATCAAGAATTTGGACGACCCCGAAGGGGTGCAACGCAAGGTGCTCGACCGCATCGGCCGGGGCATCATCAACCATCTGAAGAAGGCCAACCGCCAGCTCGAGGCTCACGCCAAGGCTTTCCCCCGGCGCAACATGGTGCGGCTACTGGTCCTCGTGAACGAGGATCACGAAATCTACGATCCCCACACGGTGGCCTACATCCTCTGGCACGCGGTTCGGCGCGAGGAAGGCGACCGCGCGCTGTATGAGCATGTCGATGGGGTGCTGTTTCTGACGCAGCGCCACGCGACGGTGCGGGATAACAAGCTGACCTATCCGGTCGTCACGATCGAGGGGATGGGCTGCTACGATGACCCTTGGAAGGGCGATGTGCTCGATCTGGTGGCCAAGCGCTGGGGCGCCAGAAACGGCGATGATGTCCACGAGGTTGGTTCGGTCGAGGAGTTCACGACCATCGACCATATCCCCGACAAGGCGCCACGCTCCGAACGCTGGCGAACGGAATACAAACGCGCGCCCTATCTCAGGAGCCTGACCAAGGAACAGCTCCGCGACCGGCTTGATGAAAACACGGTGATGTCGCTCCTTTCGATGTGCAAGGACCCGCCCGTCAAGCTGTCAAAGGGAATGAGCATCGCGGTGATCCGCCAATTTGGGGATTTCATGCAGGAGATGGGCGAGCGCGGCATTCCCATTACCGAACTCCAGCATTCGGATGAGCGCGAAGCAGCGGCTGCTCGCAGGCTTGGCCTCTCTGAACCCGTGATCGCATGGCTTGCGAACTTGAAACGCAAATAGGCTATTTTAGCGCCCCTAAATCGATATATTGACATTTTTCCGTCAAAATGCTATTTATAGAATTGACGGAGGGTATCCATGCTGTATCGGCTTGAGATCGAAAATTTCTTCTCCATCCGAGACCAACAGGTCCTCGATGTAACGGTCGCACCCAATGTGGGCGATCCTGACGGGCGTTATGCTCCAATCTTCGATGGCTCTGACCTCCGGGCGCCGAAGGTGCTGGCCCTCTACGGCCCGAATGCATCGGGTAAAACCACCGTCCTTAAGGCGCTGGAGTTCATCATCCGCTTCGTGCGCGACAGCTCGCAGAACACTGGGCTAGGCTTTGCATGCGAACGCTTCAATGACGAGGCTTCTTGTTCGCGCCCGATCCGTCTCGCGATTGAGTTCGGCGGATTGATGGACCTCACGCGCGAGGTAATGACGCGCGCCGAAGCGGGCGAAGCGGTCGATCAGGGCATCTACCGCTACGAACTCGATATTGAGGTCGTCGACGGCACGGCAAAGCGCGTTTCAAGCGAAGCGCTTCGGCAGAAGCCGGGCGGCAAGGGTAAGTGGCAGCGAGTTTTCGAGCGCAATGCTGCCGGGGAGGTCAACGGCTCCAAATCATTCCCAATCGCTGGCTATCGCCATCTCCTCAACACTTTGCCCCCGAATGTTTCAGTGATCTCGTCCTTTGCGATGTTTCAGCATCCAACGGCTCAGATCTTTCAGGAGATCGCACGGAAGGTCCTTTCAATTATGGCGATCGGCGGCAGCATCGATGACGCCGCCGTCATCGAATTTCTCGCCCAGCGGCCAGATCTGCTCGAGATGCTCAATCGCGACTTGAAGCGGGTGGACATCGGGGTCGAGGCAATGCGGATCGACAGAAGCAATGGCAACGGGCCGGTGCCGCTGTTCCGTCACGAAGGCCTCCACGTCGAGATGCCCTGGATTCTCGAAAGCCACGGTACACGGGCTTTCATTCGGCTTTTCCCGCTTCTTGCGATGACCTTGGGGCAAGGTGGCATAGCGATCGTCGATGAATTCGACGTCATGATTCACCCACTCGTGCTGCCGGAATTGTTGCGGTGGTTCTATGACAAAGAGCAGCGCAACCCGTTCGATGCGCAGCTGTGGCTGAGCTGCCATTCGGCCTCCCTGCTGGACGATCTAACCAAGGAGGAAGTGATCCTGTGTGAGAAGGACCGGCAGGGCCGCACGCATGTGTTCAGTCTGATGGATATGAAGTCGATCAGGCGGGACGACAATCTCTACCGCAAATATCTCAGCGGCGTTTACGGTGCCGTTCCTCAAATCGGATGAGCTATCGGCGTCGCCATTTAATCGAGCCCAAGCGCCCGATTTTTCTTGGCTGCGAAGGGCAGTCTGAGGCGGGCTATGGCGCGCTCCTCGCCGGGTTTGCCGATGATGCTGGCCTGCGTGTTCATCTGGAAATTGAAAACCTCGCACCGGCGGGCGATCCGCTGGATCGCGTAGAGAAAGCTGCGGCTCGGATCGACCATCTTAGGCGGCGGCGTGGGACCTTCACTGAGAAATTCATTCTGCTCGACAGCGACCAGCAAGCCGAGAATCCGCAGCGGACAGTTCAGGCCAGAACTCTGGCGGCCAGGCTTGGTATTACGCTTGTCTGGCAGGAGCCATGTCACGAAGCGATCCTCCTCCGCCACCTTCCGGGCCGGGCTGCCAATCGTCCGCCAACGTCACAGGCCGCGCACCAATCACTCACGAACGAGTGGCCCGAATACGCAAAGCCAATGGCGCGCGTTGATCTTATGCGGCGGCTCGATCTCGCTGCGGCCCTGCGCGCGGCGGAGGTCGAGCCGGGCCTGATGGCGCTCCTGATCGCGATTGGCCTGGCGGGCGAGGCACCTTAATCGGGAACGACTATGCCAATCACCGAAGCCATCGCAGAACTGCTGCGGCGTCCGGCCGAGAGTCTGAACGTTGAGGTGAAGGCCTGGATTGATCCGCGCACCGATGATGGTGTCGGCAAGATCGTAAAAGGGGTTTTCGCCATTCGAAATCGCAACGGCGGCTATCTCATCATTGGTTTTAACAATTCGACACTGGCCCCAGACCCGAGCCCGTTCGGGGAGGATGTGACGCGCATTTTCCATCTCGACACCATTCAGGGCTTGATCTCGCGCTACGCTAGCCGGCCGTTCGAAATCTCAATCGAGTTTCACGTGGTTGCGGGCCAGATGTACCCGGTAATCATTGTGCCCGAAGGCGTGACCGTTCCCGTTATGGTCAAGAGCGACTTGGTGCGTCTGGAGGGTGGCTATCATCTGCGCGAGCGAGACGTGTATTTCCGCACACTCAACAGCAACGGCACGCCGAGCAGCTCCCTACTGGGACATCGCGACCAAGAGGATCTCATGAACATCTGCTTCGACAATCGCGAAGCGGACATTGGAAGATTCCTGCGCCGCCATTTGGGCTCGGGCGACTTTTCGCCGCTTACCCAGTTTCTCAGCAACCTTGGACCCGCGCCTGAAGCGGATCTCGCCAGCCGCGCCTCCCGATTGCTCGAGCGAGGCGAGGCTGCCTTTCAGATGGCACTCAGCCGCCGCCCGTCCGTCGATACGAATAGCGGAATCCTCGATTTTCTAACCATGCGGGTCGCGATGGTTCTTTACCCGCCGTCGGATGCACAGCCAACGCAGGAATTCATGAACAAGATCGCCGCCGGCAATCCCCAATTCACGGGCTGGCCGGTCTGGCTCGACAGCCGCGGATTCACCAATCCGGATGAACGCGCTCATGTTCGTGACGGCGCGTGGGAAGCCTTTATCAGCGCCGACGAGATCGTGACAAAGCATTTCGAGTTCATGTTGCTCGACCCCAAAGGCGAGTTCTACCTGCGCCGGGTTATGCAGGATGATCTGGCTGAAAAGGTTACGCCGCGCACGGTGATGGACGTCGTGCTCATGATCTACCGGGTCACCGAAGTGCTCGCCGTTGGGATCAGCATTTCGCGGGCCGCCGGCTGGGACGAGGATGCACGGGCACGGTTCACATTTCGCTGGAGCGGCCTGGAAAATCGCAAGCTCCATCCGTGGGTAAACGTGCTGCGGTCCGTCGGGCTGGGAGGAAACTTCAAATCTGTAGCGACGACGGCAGAATCCTCGGTTGAACTTTCACTCGACACGCCTCATTCGGCGCTTGCGCCCTATGTGAGCCAAGCCGTCGCCCCGCTTTTCGCCGCGTTCAATGGCTATCAGGCGTCCGACGCGCTCATTGAGAGCTGCGTGCGCAAAGTGCTCGAACGGCGCATGTCCGACGATTAGCTAGGCCGCGGCCCCCGCGTCCGCCGCACCCAGCGCGGATAATAGCGCGGCTTCGGAAACGCCCGCCAGACGGAGGCCTCGTCCTGATCCTGTCGCTGCGATCCTCCACCCGGCGACAGGTCTATCGTTCCCGGTCTCGATCCCGGTCCTTGTCCTTGGGCGGCCGCTCGCGGCGGCGGCGGGCGATCTCCTCGGCCTGCCGGCGGAACTCGGCCTTCAGCTCCTCGCGGCGGCGTTCTTCCTCGTCGCGGGCCGGCGCGACCGGTGCGGCCGGTGCGTGTGGCTTGGGCGTCACCGATTTCAACGCCTCGTAATCGTCGGGGCGGTGCGGACCGGGCCGGATGCCCGGGGCTCGGTCCTTGTCGCGGGCGTTTCGTCGCCGCGCGATCTCATCGGTCTGCCGGCGAAGCTCGGCCTCCAGTTCCTCACGGCGGCGCGCATCCTCTTTCGCGGCTGGCGTTGCCGGCGTCGCCGACTTCAGGGCGTCATACCGCTCGGCGCCGCGCGGCCCCGGCCGCGCACCCGGCCTGCCGGGTTTTTCCGTGGCGGTGCCGGACGCCAGGTCACGCCGCGCCTCGGCATGCAGCGTGCGCAGTTGCCGGGAGTCGCGCCGATACCCGGTCCATACCGCCGCGACGGCGGCCGCCCGCTCGGCCGCCATGCGCTGCCGCAGCCGGCGCAGCTCGGACTCCTGCGCCTCCCGCTGCTTCTCGGCCGCCGCACGCGCTCGGTTGAAGCCGTTCACGATGGCCGCAATCCAGTCCCGGCTGTCGACCCCGATCAGCGGGCGGGATTGCCTCAGGGTTCGCACGCGGCAGATGGCCTGCTGCTCGGCGCGGCGAAACGCCTGCGCATCCTGCCGCATCCGCTGGTAGAGCCGCGCCCATTCCGGTCGGAATTTTTCCCTGATCCGCGCCCGGATCGCCTGTGCCTCCTGCCGGGCGCGCTCCTTGAGCGCCTCCCGGTCGGCCGCCTGCCGGGCCCGCTGGGTCTGCGGGGTCCGGCGGCGCGGCGCCATGATCTGCCGCGCGATGAGCTCTTCCTGGTCGATATCCTGCCGACTTCGCGAGACAGTGTCGCGCGCTGGCTCGCCCCGGTCCCGCTTTGCGTTGTTCTCGACGCGCTGCTCGCAACGGATCTTACCCTGCCGCTTCTCATATTCCTCGGCCCAGCGGGACAGCTTCCGCTTGTCGAGGCCGGGGTTGCGGATCTTGCCCGTATCCGGGTCCACGAGGTTTACGATCGCATGTATATGCGGGTGCGGCTCGTCGTTGTGGGAAACCAGGAGGGTTTGACACTTGGAAAGCCCGATAGCTTTGAGCGCCGAATTGGCGGCTGCAATCATTTCCGCGCGGCTCGGCTTTTCCTCGGGGGACCAGGACAGGGATAGGGTATAGACCGGCTTCTGTATCTTCCCGCCGGCGGTAGCCGTGCCGGCGTCGTGCTTCAGTAGGTCGGCATTCATCGCCGTGACGGCCATCAGGCGCCACGCCAGTTCTGGATCGGCGACAGCCAGATTTTCAGTCTGACAGAAGGCGACTCGCTCGCGCGTGTCCGCGCCCTTGTCGTGGAGATAGTAGGCGGCTGCGCCCCGGAAGGAGGTCCCGCGGCTGGCGATCTTAGGAATCACGCGGACCGTCCCTTACCGGCCGATGCTGTGGTCCGGTCCCCGGCCGTAGGGGCGCCGGCTCATCGGCGAGATTGCCGGCCGGCCGACGATCCAGGAGCAGGCCCGCGAGAACCGGCTGCAACGCGGCAACCGTGCCCTCAATCACTGCCGGATTTACGTTCTGCTGGCTGTTGAGCGCGCGGGCGATCTGATTGAGGTTGACCCCTATCTTGTTCAGCTCGAAGATGAGCCGGGGGTCAGGCTGGCGGTGCTCGCGCACCACGACGTGTCCCTTCAGGACGCGCGCTCGTGCCAGCTCGGTCGGCGACATGCGGAGCCGCGCGGCCTCGGCCTGAAGTGCGAGGCGTTCAGCCGGCGAGACCCGGATGGTGAAGCATTCGCTGCGACGTTCGTCGTCGCTTATTCTTGGCCGAGCCATAAGGGCAGCCTCTGTGCTGACCGATATCCGACCCAATTAATGCAGGTCGGGTATCCATCTTGCTACCCTTCAAAATGCAATACTACTGCTGATGTGTAAAGGTTCGGCTAAGAATAGTTTCCTCGTTTGGGGGGTGGGTTTATAGTCCTGCGGAATCGTTGACTGCCGGAATACGGGGGCAGGTATGTGGGACGGGTTGCGGAAGGCTGCTGAGGGGTTTCTTTCGGAGGACGCGAAGGCCCGGGCTTCGGCGCTGGCGGCACGGGCTCGCGAGGCGGCGGCTTCGGCGGCTTCCGTCGCGGCGGAGAAAGGGCGGGAGTGGCAGGAGGCGCGGCGCGCGGCGGAGCTGGCGCGGCGTGAGGCGGCGGCGGCGGAGGGCGAGCGGCAGCGGGCGCTTGGGGAGCAACAGGGGCTGCGGGCCGCGCTGACTTTCGAACTGAAGAAGATGCTCGATCTGCCGCTCTCGGCGAACGAGCAGTACGATCGTAAAACCCCCGTCGAGGATCGACCCCCGGTCGGCTGGTTCGCGCCGATGGGGCGCGAGATGCCGCTGCCCGAATGGCTCGATGCCGGGCACCCGTTCTTCACCGGCGAGCTGCCGGGCCAGGTCCTCGAGACCGCCGTCATGAATAATGGCGGGGCGAGCTGGGTGGTCTGGCAGGCGCAGCCGCGTTTCACGCTCAACGCCGCGACATGGTTTTATGAGAGCCTGATCGTCCGCTGCCTGTTCGAACGCTGGAAGCGGGGGTTGCCGATCCTCGATGAGGACAATCGTATGTTCCGGCCGGAGATCACCGAGGACGGTTTCCCGATCATCGACAGCCGCGAGCAGGAGGATGGGTCGGTCTCGGCGCTGGTCGCCCTGCCCGATCCCGATATCGCGCCCGGCGACGAGCGCGAGGCGTTTCTGAAGCTGCTCGGCCGCTATGTCTGGACGCCGTGGAAGGGGAAATACCGCCGCCTGCGCTCGGCGCCGCCGGGGAACCGCTTCCCCCGCAAATCGCAGCTGGCGGATTACAGCATCGGCCGGCCGCGCGTGGTGTCGCGCGTGCTCAAAGCGGCCGATCCCGACCGGAATCCGTATGCGCCGCCCTCGACGGTTCACGGCTCGGCGCAATGGGCGTGGCGGGCCGAGCTGGCGGCGCAGAAGCTGATCGACCCCGCGAAGCCCGAGGCCCTGACGGGGCATAGTTTCCTCGGCCGGTCGGTCCACCGCTTCCCGAACGGGGACGCGGCGATGAATCACCTGACCTGCTGGGGCGGCGACGGGCATCGGCTGATTGTCGGGCCGCCCGGCTCGGGGAAATTCACCAGCGCGATCGCGCCGCTCCTGCTCTGGTCGGCGGACGCCGACTCGGCTTTCGTGCTCGATGTGAAGAATGGCGAGGCGGCGGCGATCACTGGCGCGCACCGCGCCACGCTCGGGCCGGTGACGGCGCTCGATCCGTTCGAAATCTCAGGCATGCCGTCCGGCGCCATCAATCCCATCGACCTGCTGCGCGAGGACAACCCGCACCTCGTGGCGACGGCCGAGCGGGTCGCGGACGCCATCTTCGTGCCAAGCAACAGCCAGGACCAGCATTGGGATGCCGCGGCCAAGAAGATGCTGGCGGCGCTGCTCATGCATATCGGCACGGCGCGGATCATCGGCGCGGAGAAATACCGGGAAGCGCCGCGCACGCTTCGCACGCTGCGCGACATCGTGCGCGAGCAGATACCGCTGGAAATCCTTGTCGGCATGGAAGCGAATCCCGCCGGCGATGGCGAAATCCAGGCCGAGGCGCTGGCGCTGGACGCCGCCGAAAAGAGCGGCTCTGACAAATACCGCTTTTCCGTGCTGGCTTCGCTCAATGTGAATATCGGCTTCCTGAAGGTGCCCGAGATCCTCGCCGCAACGGAGCGGACGACATTCGACCCGCGCGAGCTGCGGGAGAAAATTTCGACGCTGTATGTGGTTGTGCCCGACCACCAGCTCGCTTCCGTCAGCCGCTGGGTGCGGCTCATCTATACCTACGTGATGGAGCAGCTTCGCGAGTCGCGGCCCCCGGCGGGGGCGGGCGTTTCAGGAAGTGGCGTGGAAGGCGACACCGGCGCGGAAGACAGAGCGGCAGCCCGCCCGGCGGGCGTGCATGTGGTGCTGGATGAGTTTCCGGCGCTCGGCAAGTTCGAGCGGGTGGCGCAGGACATGGCGCAGACGCGCAGCCTCGGCGTGCACATGCATGTGGTAGTGCAGAGTTTCGAGCAGCTTCAGGAAACCTATGGCCGCGGCTGGGGCCGGTTCCAGGGGACCAGCGCCTGCACGCATGTGCTGGGCGTGCGGGACAATTTCACCGCCGAGCAAATCTCAAAGATGCTCGGCACGACGACGGTTAAAACCTCCGGCCAAAGCCAGACGCGTGGGAACAGCGGCGGCTCGCAGAGCGAAAGCAGCAACTACGCCGCCCGCCCCCTGATGACACAGGACGAGCTACTAGCGATGCCGGCGGAACGCTGCCTTGCGGTGGTGGGTGGGATGAATCCGGTGAGACTGGAGAAGGTGGGGTACTTCAAGTCAGAGCAGGCGGACGCAAGCCAAGCTTCTTTCGGATAACGACGCCTAGGCGTTCGATCAGCGACGGCGGGCGCCACGCGCCATATTGCTCGTAGAATTTGCGCTCCCTGTAGACAAGCATGAGGAAGCCTGCGCTCGGGAAAATGGGCACTAGCTGCCTTACAACAGGCTTCGTTATGTCTGCCTTGTTTTCGATAATAAGAGTGAGCTGCTTAGTAGAAATTCCAGTTCGTCTGGAAACATTTGCTAACGAGATGCCATCCAGCCTCATTTGCCTTGCAACCGCATCACCTACCGTAGGCATTCCGTCGTCGCCCATTGCATCATCCTTCCCCAAGTCGCCTTGGGCGTCTGTTTGAACCTGCTTTGTTGACTCGGCGTCACAGATAACATGTAGCATTTCCACTTTATTTTGGTCAACCAATAACGACAGCAGTTTAGCTCCACATTCCAATAGAGATATAGCAGTGTCTCCTGACGCCGTAGTGGGCATTTTCAACTTTGTTGCCACTTCGTCATGAATGTTTTTCATTTCTTTAAAGATAATGTAAGCCCATTTTACATCTTCTAAGCAATCGCACTTGCCGTTTATCCTCTGATATTCCCAGGGACGATGACGATTTAAGACTTTCATCTGCTGCTCATTTCCCTATTTGTCAAAGAAGCACTTCGCGAGCGCGGCCACGCGAGTGAAAAGTAGCATCGCGATTGCGGCGACGGCCGGCCAGGCCAAGGGCAGGATATATAGCCACACGCGAACTTCCGGCACTGGCTCGTTCGCATGCTCTGTAGCGTAGAGAAGAAGCCCGACGCACGCCGAAGCAAAGAACATAGAGATATAGACACCGAGTACGTCTCCGATCCATCTCGCCCCTTTCATTGTGCCTACAAGGATGGAGGCCGTTGCGTAGTGTGCGGGGTTTGGCGCTTTTCCGCCGCCGCGCTCGCGCCTTTTAAGTATCGCGATTTTCCTTTTCTGTGCCGAGCTCAACCGGCGCTCCCCAAGGGATTCAAAGAGACCAAAGATGAAGTTTAGCCCTACCCCAAGTGAGATCAGTGACTGAAAATCCTGCCACGTCGGCCCGCGTTGCGGCCGTTCGGTGGGAATTCTGACAACTGTCGCGGGGCACGGTCTGACCGGGCCGGCTCGGCAAATCTGCTTTTCGCAGGCTCGAACGATGGTCACGCGGGGTCGCAGAACCGGGCAGTGCCGCGTACGCGGTAGCGGCAGTGTCTTCTCCGGCTCTGGGGCGATCGCAGCTGCGTTACCCACGACCTGCGGCGGAACGGCCTGGCTGGGGGGAATCGTCTCTACCGGTTCAATGGAAGGCGCCACCGGCCGACGAGGCGCACAGGCCGCCACGGTCAGAACAAGTGCCGCGCTTATGAGCCAAGCCGCCCACTTCATCGGAATCCCCGCCTACGGATAATGTCATCCTTATGTGGGAAGGACAATGCTGCTCACGTGATCGCGGTCACGCGGCCTTCTCTTTTGCTTCATCCTTGCCAGGTACGCTGAGCACCGGAAAGTCGGCGATACCCAGCTGCCGGCGGGCTATTTCCCCAAATTCACCGGCCACGCGGATTGTCTCTTCATTGTCCTTTGCCGCCGTCTGCCGCAATTCCTCGATCATGCTTTCCAGCTCGAGGATGCGGGGTCCGAAGCGCTCCTGCTCGGCCTGGTTGAGGATGAAGGTGCCGACGCCATTTTCTATCCGCGCCGGAATCATGTCGGTAAGCTCGCGACGGCGGTCGGCGTAGTCCTGCATTGCCGCGACCAGGGTGGAGTAACGCTCGGCGACCAGCAGGACCTCGGTCAGATATTTGAACTCCTTTGCGGCGAGGAGGACCGCCAGTTCACGCGCCTCGAACTTGATTTCTTCCTGCCTAAGCCCGGTCAATCCCCGGACGCGGCACCATAGCTGGCCGGCGAGCCCCGCCTCCTGCGCCTCGGCGATTTGCTCCTCGATGGTTCGCTGTAGAGCGGCGACGCCATTTACGATCGAGACCAGCTTGACCACCCCGCTGAAGGCGTCGGCTTCCATCTGTTCGCGGCGCGCGATGCGGTCGCGCTCCAGCGTTTCCTTGGAGGTGTTCCGCGCCAGCAGCCATGCGGGGATCGCCGCAGCCGCGGCGCCCATTAGGGCGCCGACCGTCGCGGGAACGAGATCCCACCAATCGGCATTCTGAATGCCGAGGGCGATTGAGTCGGCGACGGACACGCGCGCTTTGTAGCACGTCCTCGATCCTAGATAAGGAAAGTCATATGTCGATTTTGACGTTTAACAGCCCGCATGTGAGATCGGCCTCCAGCAGCATCGAGACGGACAAGGATGGGTTTCTCCAACGGGTGCTGACCGTGGAGACCGACCTGCACCTGAACGCGCAACATCCCGAGCACGACAAGGCTGCCGTCGATGCGCTGCTTGGCGAGCTTCAGTCCAAGATGGGCGCGGATACCTATGACCGCGGATTGCTACGGGAGGAGGCTCGAAACCCGTAGGCTGCCATGATTGAAAAGGTGACGATTTAGCCAAGCGAATGCACGACGAATTGAAGGACGGTAAAGATCGCCCCGCCGATAAGCAGGGCGACTAAACCCACGCCGGCCGACGTGCCGAGCGACTTGCCGAACGCCTTCGCGAACTCCTCGGCCACCGTGTCGCCCTTGCCAGCCAGCCAACGACCGAGCTGCCTGCGCCGAGTGGGCGGCACGACCACCCGCGAGACGAACGCCGGCCGCTCCTTCCTCCGCTTGACGTCGTTGGCTGCTTTCGGAACGGGCGACATGTGAGCCGGCCTCCTCCACCGGTGGCCGATAGGTAGGGACCCCGCAAGCCTGCGACCGGAATCGTGGGCGGTGTTTCTCAGAACCGCCAAATGTTCAGATAATCTGCGCGGATTTCGACAATCGTGCGAAGGGCTTCAAACGGTCGAATCAGGGGAAGTTTGAATCAAAGAAATGAGGCTTTGCGCAATCTTGCGTAATCGTGCGAATTTCTGCAGAAGGGCGCGCTGGTTGCGGGGGATGACATGGACGGGAACAAGAAGGCGAAAACGCGCTACGCGGTATATTACGGCTACCACTTTTCCCGTATCTGCAGCACGCTTCAAATACGGTATTCGGAGCTCGACAAGAACAAGATCGCGGCGAGCAACACCTGCACGAAGCTGCACAAGGGATTTCGGGGCGATCCTGTCGAAGCCTTCACCCGCAATAAAATCGTGGGCTATTTGCAGTCCGTAGCCGACGGCCATCCGGAGCGTGCTACCCAACTCGTGAGTGCGGGCTTCGATATTGAAGAGGCTCTTCTTCCGGCGACGTACCGGCTGACGGACGCTGCCTGCGCCCTACTAACGAATCATACACTCACCGCCACCAGTCCATTCAGGAAAGACGGTATCACGCGCCATCAGGTGAACCTGCTGAGCAAGGGCCAATTCGCGGTGGAGAAGCATGTTCTGTCTGCGGCACGCCAAGTCATCGAGCTTACCGACTTCAATGGCGAACTGGAGGACCTGATCCAGGAATCCGACGACACAAATATGTGTCATCCCTGCATCTACCGAGTGAACAAGAAGCCGGTTGCGCTGCTGTCGCTGATGAGCGCCTAGCCGGCTTGCGACGCGGGGCGCTGCATGACGAGCGCGTATGACGACATCAAACGGGTAGCGTTCGGTAAGCTTCCGATCGTGCGCGACCTCTTCGTGGCCTACCTGAAGCGTGACGGGTTGCGGTTCCTGATCCTCTCGGAAACGCCCCCATTCACCCGGCACATGTCCACCTTAGCCCTGCTGGTCATATATGTGGGCTTGGCGTTGCTCTACCTGTTTCTCAATCCGAGCCTCGGTGATTTCTTCCTCTTGAAAGCCGCACGCGACGCCTTGCTCGGGCTCGTCGCCTTACTCGTGACGTCCCTTCCCCTCTATCTGGTCATTCGGCCGGGGACGCGGATCAAATCTTTGGCCTTTTTCCTCAATCTTCAAATGGTCGCCAGCATTATCACCTTTGCAGTCATGGCCGTGTTCGTGATCGTGGGCCTGATCCTGTCGCCGAACTTGCGAAGCGACCTGCACGAAATCTCTGAGGGCCGTGGTCGCGATTCAGTGTTCTACCGAGTCTATTGCGACAACCTCGAGCGGCGGAGAGATACCCTGCTGCGAAAGGTCGAACTCAACGACCTGACAGGGGAGTTTGACGCACCTCATATGAGGATGACCCTCCGGACACTCTTTCAATCGGATGAGGAGCAGTGGAAAGCGGCAATGCCCCATCTTGTGAGGCAGGCGGAGCGCGAGGGGCAGCTACCCCCTGCTCAGCGACAGCGGATCAGGCAATTGCGGACGGAAATCGTGGACGGGCTGCTAAGTCAACAGTTGAACGCGCCTGCCTTAACCGCAGAATATCCTTATTTCCTCTATGCCATCCTGCTTTCGTTCATAGCGGTACCGATAACCTCACTTTTCAGCTATATCATGATATGGAAGGTGTTTGTCTCTTCCGGGCGGGCACGACAGCGAAAGCCCATAATGGTCTTCCGGGTTTCCACGGGGATCATTACGTCGATCGCTTTCACGTTGTGGTTTTACAATACCGCGATGAATCAGACCCTGCAAACTACCTTCGGCTTAGCAGAAGAGCGCCTGAAGCTCCGCGAAGACGCGCAGAATCGGCCGTTTTGCCGCCTCGATCCAAAAGGGCTCTGGTAGTCTACCAAAGGCTGTGATTGTTGAGCCGGCCGCACATGGGCGCGGCCGCCTCGAACTGAGTGCGCAACTGCGCGGTGAGCATGTCCTGCGTGGGCAGCTCCTGAATCCAGACTTCAACCAGCCCGGAGCGGAGCAGGCTCAGGCCAACCGAGACGAGCAGAAAGACGAGAACGAGCGACGTGCCCACCATGGCTTTTCGCGTCCGCGTCGGCTGCGGGGTGACGACGAGCTTCCAGGCGATGACCGCGGAGAAGACCCACAACAACAGGCCGGCGAGGATGGCCACGACGAGAAGCGCGGCCGCGACGGGGTAGGCGCCGAGAAGGCGGTAAGGCGCCTTGGTCTGGCGCATCCGGAGGTCGAGCGCCCGGTCGTTAATCGCCAGCCCTTCCTCCATCAGAACCCTGCTTTGCCCGTAAAGAACCAAAGCCTGCTCGGCTCTCGCCATTCCACGATCTGCGATGGGCTCACCCTCCTGCATGGCTTCCTCGAACGCCCGCAAGATTGCGCGGTCGACCCGCTCCGGTCCCCCCGCCCGGTCGATCTGACCTTTCAGAGCGCGAAGGCGCTGAATAATTGGAGCCATTTGTTGCGAGTTTTCAATGGTTGCCCGGGTGTTGGCAAGGAGGCGTCCGTTATGGCGGACCAGCTGCTGGGAGTTGCGGTTCAGGCGCCGCATCAGCGCATCGATCTCGGCACGCTCTTCGAGTGTCGTGCAGAATATCCGGTGCACGGGCGTTCCCTCGGCGCGGCCTGCCCTGAACTGCCTGACGTCTGACGCGAGCGCGGAGGCGTTGGCGCCGGCGAGCGACAGGATGCCGGGGATGACGGTCAGCGCGATACAGGTGACCAGCCCGAGATTCAGGAAGGTTGGCAGGATCGGCTCGCGCAACGTCCACCGCATGAGCCAATAGGCCAGGAAAGCCGCGATCAGCGGGACGATTGCGGTCCAGAGCGCGCGCTCTGGCGACGGCATGATGCCCTGCAAGCCGTCGAAGGGGTCGATCCGGTAGAGTGCGTAGCTGGCCGCGCCGCATGTGACGGCGAGGGCCGCCGTGAGCGAAACGCGCTTGAACTTGATGCCGTCCTGGGAAATGGTGCGGAACTTCTGCGCTCTTCGGCGCAGAAAGCTGTCAAAAAGATAGAGCATGTCCGGCAGGGAGCGGCGGATCGCCTCGCCCGCCTGCTTCCAGAAAAGGGCGTCCACGCTCATTTCGTGGCCTCAAGAGCTACGTCCTCTGGGCGGGCAAGGATGGCGGGTTTACCTGCGATTTCCCTCATCGACGTCACCACAAACCGTAATTGTTAAGGCGTCCGCAAATGGGGACGGCTGTTTCGAACTGTGTGCGAAGCTGGGCTTCGAGCATGTCTCGCGCTGGGGGTTCCTGCATCAGAACTTCGAGAAGTCCCGATCGAAGCAGACTGAAGCCCACGGTGACGAGCAGGAATGCGAGGACGAGCGATGCGCCGACAAATATCTTTCGTTTCCGCGTGGGCTGCGGCGTGACAACGAGCTTCCAAGCGATAACCGCAGCAAAGAGCCACATCAGCAAAGCGGAAAGAATCGCGATGATAAGGAAGGCTGCCGCTACGGGGTAAGCACCGAATAGACGGTATGGCGCCGTGGATTGGCGAAGTTGGAGGTCGAGCACCCTGTAGTCAATCGCGAACCCCTCGCGATGCAAGGCAAAGCCCTCACGCTGAAGAGCCATGCCCTCACGTTGAAGAGCCATGCCCTGCCGCATCAACTCGAGGCCGCTCCTTCTAGTGTCGAGGAACTCTTGTAGGGTCGCCGGATGGGCCCGTCCCGGACCTCCGGCCTGCACGATCTGCATGCCAGCGGCATCGAGGCGACGACCGTTTTGATCCAACAGCCGCGCGCTTTCGATAAGTGCATGGCCGTTCTGGGCGAGCAACCGGCCGTTCGTGGACAGACGTTGTGACAGGCGACTCAGCCGCCGCATCATCGCGTTGATCTCGGCCCGCTCCTGTATGGTGGTGCAATAAATCTGATGCATCGGCGTGCCGGCCCCACGGCCGGCCTGGAGCTGTCCCACGTCTGTCGCGAACGCCGAAGTCTTGGCGCCGGCCAGCGACAGCACGCCGGGGATTACCGTCAAGGCGATACAGGTCACAAGCCCGAGATTGAGGAAGGTGGAAAGGATCGGTTCTGCCAATGGCCGTCGCACAAGCCAATAGGCCAGAAAGGCAGCGATCAACGGAACCAGAGCCGTCCAAAAAGCGCGCTCAGCAGGTGGCATGATGCCTTCGAGCCCCTCGAAAGGGTCGAGCCGGTACAGGACATAGCTGACGAGCCCGCAGGCCAGCGTCAACGCACCGGTGAGCGTGACACGCTCCAGCAGTGTGCCACGCTGCGAGATGGCGCGGAATTTCAGCGCCTTGCGGCGGAAGAAGTTGGCAAACAGATAGACGATATCGGGCAGAGAGCGCCGGACCGTGTTCCACGCCTCCTTCAGGAACAGCGATTCGGCGCTCACTCGGCCGCCTCCACCATGGCGCCGGGGAAGCCCTCGGCGGCAAAGGCGGTGCGGTAATGCGCGGCGCCGCGGCTGACGCCGGCGGCGTTCAGCGGCTCGGGCGGGGCCGGTTCCTGCGCGGCGATGGCGTTGCTCATGTCCGCGTTGAGGGCGTTCATCGCATCCGTCGACGTGTTCGACGAGTTGCCCGAGGACTGACTGACGGCGATGATGGCTAGGACGGCCGCGCCCAGCGCGCCCGACCCTATGAGGGCGTCGCTGCTGGTTGCCTTACGGGCCGGCGGCTTCACCATGCCACGCGGCTCGCCGCCTTCTGAAAAACAGAGATAGTCACGCGCCCGAATCCCCTAATCGCGCCCCCGCACTTTACTTGACCTGCACCGCTTAGCAATCGCAGGCGCGACTTGGGCCGATCTTGGCGACATTGCGCTTGTTGGTACCTGCTGGGGGGCGTTAATCTTCGCGCCGATTGGGGGAGAGTCGCATGGGGGCGGCGATCAACTGCAAGCTCGGCGCTGCGCCGCTTCCAACAGGCGCGCGGCATCGCGGTTACGGGCACGCCCGAGACGCTCGATGCGCTGAGGATTTCGAGCGAGGGAGGCAAGCTGTCGCAAGCAAAAAAAGGCGGCCCGCTCCCGGAAGGGGTGAAACGGGAGCGGGCCGTACCCGGCAGTGCCGTCAGCGGGGACTGACGGCGCCGCTCCTACCTGAAGACAAAGCCTTGGCGGGGCCGGTGCCCTGGCCTCCGTGACGGACGCACCGGCCGGACGGCAACCGGGATGACCCGCGTTCCGTCCGACACATAGCCGTCGCCGTAGAGCGTGGCGCCCGGATGGACCCAGGCATTGCCCTCTTGCGGTAGGTTGTGTTCGCCCTCGACAAAACCCCCGAGGTCGCCGGCCTTCACGCGCGCGAAGTCGCGGCGCGCGCGCAACTGCCAGAGCGGTTTTCCCTCGGGGGTATAGTGAGAGGTGGGTAACAGTTCGTACTTATCGGTACTGATCATGTTGGCTCCTTGGGCTTATTGTTCTGGTTTCCCGGATCAACAGGGCCAGACTAGCACCGCGCCGTTGAAACGCCGTGAAGCCGGCGCCTACGATGAGATTCTATTCCTCCGAAGGAAACAAAACCTACGGTTGAAAATCGACGGTTTTCCGCGATTCCGCGTGACATTCTGGGCCGATTCTCCCATAAGGAAAGGGCCGCGCATCTGCTTAGCAACAGGTCGCGGCACGCCATTGGCGTGAACACGGGAAACCGGCTTTCGGGTCGGGTGGCCCGTTAAATACAACACCCCGAAAGGGGCAATAGACGGGGCGTGAGCCCGTGTTCACGTTGCTAACCGCCCGGCTGGTGCCGGGCGGCACCCTCGGGTGATGGCGGTCGAGCACGGGAGATCGTCCTTATGCGCGCACGGGTTCTTGCGGCCGGCGCGGCCGCGCTGTCAGTGATTTCATTTCAGGCGCCAGCTCAGGGTCCATCGCAACGGCGGCTCGTGCCTCGGGACGAGCTGGTCTGCCGGATGCGGAACGGCGAGACGGCGCAACAGGTCGCGGCCCGCCCCGATCCTGCGCCTGCGGCTTGTCGCACAGGCGCGCTAAGGGCCGCCAGCCTTCCGGCGCGCGCCGCGTGTCGGGGAACGCTGTTCGTCGATCAACGACCCGATCGAGATGTGGCGATGACGCTTTCCTTTGAGGGGCAGCAGGCGGTCATCGACTTCCGGCCCGATGCCTATGACCTGTCGGGACGATACCGCTTTAGCCATTCGGGCGGGGCGGTCGTCCTGACCCTGCGCGACAATGTTTTTGTACGGTACGAGGTCGCGAGCCGCAGCCTGTCGGCCGGCTTCATGCATTATTGGGGGGGCGAGGACGTCGATCCCCGGAATCCCTTTCCTGTCCAGTACAGCGAACGCATCGACTATCGGGCCACCTGCTCATGAGGCACGGCCGTTGCTTGTTCATTTGCCGCCGTCTGCGGCGGATCATTGATCGAGAAATCGCCTCCCGTGCCTGCGCTCCGGCGCGACTCTCACGTGTCGTTATGCCCGGACCCGTCTGGCTGCCAAGACTCTCGCTTCCGTGCGGCCCCGTCATGCTTTTGGGGGCCGCGTGTGCAGCTACTGCCCGCTGATGCGGCGCTTGGCCCTGAAGGGCCGGCGCGGCCTTGGCAGCTCAGACTAGAAATCCGGGCTGGCCACTCCCGTGAGTTGCGCATGGGGCGCGGCAAAAAGATCGGGAGGCTTGCATGTCTATCAATGAACTCAGCTCACTCATCACGGCTGTGGCCGGCCTCGTGGTGGCGATCGCGCAACTGGTGCGCGCATGGCGGCGGCCCCGGTGAGGGGCCGCTTGCCTAGTTGTTCGATTGTCTTCTCCACGCTGTGGAGAATCGGCGCGAGGGCGTTCGCCCGAGCGCCGATTTTCGCGATGGCGGCTCCCCGTTCGGGGATCTGTCGCCAACGCGCTGGCTCGTTCGGCCAGCGCTTCGCGGCGCGAAGCCTCCGGCCGGTTCCGGCCTTTGCGAGGCTTCGCTTATAAAGGTTGGTACGGGTGGTCGGACTCGAACCGACAAGACCAGAGGTCGCGGCATTTTGAGTGCCGTGCGTCTACCAATTCCGCCACACCCGCAGAGCCTCAAATATAGCCCTGGCCCCGTGTTTCGCCAATGGGGAAAGGCCCTTTAGAGGCTTGGGCCCTCAGGGGGAAGCCTCCGCGGGCCCAGCTTTCCTGGGCTTGGGTCGGCGGACATTGATTTGCGACGCGTCGAGCGTGTTCTTGATGTGAGCGGCATAAAACCGTTCGATCATTTCGACACTGGTGCGGCAGTTCTTGGCGACCTGATAGATGTCCGCGCCCTCCATCAGCCGCATGCAGATATAAGTGTGGCGCAGGCTGTAGGCCGTCCGCAGATTCCCGTCGCGATCGTATTTGAGGCCGAGTTCCTCGAGGACGGTGTTCAGCAGCTCCCTCTGGATCTTCCCAAACACCTTCTCCGTTGGCGACGGTGGCACGTCGCCACGTTCCTTTGTCACCCGGGCGCGCAGTCGCTCGAAGGGATGCACGGCGCCGGGCATGCTCTTGCAGTAGCCGACGCCCCGTTTCCCGCGCACCTCGATTTCGAGGATGCGCTGCTTGGTGTCGGGGTCCTTCACGATTGAAACGTCCCGATATTCGAGATTGGAGGCTTCGTCGGGCCGCAGGCCCGTGTTACCCATGAACAGCACGTAGTCGTGCAGGAGTTGGCATCGGCTGCGCCAGCGCGGCTTGGGCGGCTTCTCCGCCCGCTCCCGCGTGGCCTCATAGAGAGCGGTATATTCTTCCGGTGAGAACCAGGCTCGATGAGTGATCTTGCCCGACGCCTTGTAGGCGACGGACATATCCGGGAGAGCGGCAATCCAGCCCTTTCGGTTCGCAAGTTTCAGAATCTGGCGAAGGCATACGATTTCGTGGTGAAGGGTGCTTCGCGACGGTCGCAGCACCACCCCTTTCTTGTTTTTCCGTGAAGTCTGACGGTGGACCCGGTAGTCCTGAATCAGGCCCGCTGTGATCTCGTTCAGTGCCTTGGTGCCGAAAAACGGCATGAGGTGAACCCGTATAGTGAGTTCCTTCTGGGCGACGTAATCCTCGTTCCGTTCGCCCTGAACGCTGATGGCGTACTCCTTCACGAAGCCATCCGCCGCCTGTTTGAATGTCGGGCCGGCGGCCACCGGCCGACGGCGGCGGTCCAGGATATCCGGGTGACCCCCGCGCAGGTAGGTCGGTGCGGGTACGGTCTCGCCACGCTCACTGCGCTTGGCGGCGGCGTAGACCTCCATATACCACTCGACGGCAAACTCCTTTGCGAGCGGAATGCTCTCCTGCTTGGTCGAGGTGCGGAAGTTCCGCCGCAGTATATAGGTCGAGCACTGCCAAAAGCGGCTGTTGGGCCGCCTGTAAATATGCAGCCTGCCGTCCATGAGCGTGATCTTATCATCCGCCATTTCCCTAATGCTTATAGGAAAATGTGTAAGGGATGTGAAAGACCTAACATCGTGGAGTAGGTTTTCTATCTGCCTGATTCTATTCGCTAGTTCTGCGTGTGAATTTGTAGACATTTGCTTTTGAGTCGAGCGCGTCTACCAATTCCGCCACAGGGGCACGCGCCGCCTCTCTAGGGAAGAGCCGGACCGCCCGCAACCCGGTCAGATGTCGCCGAAATCGCCCGCGCGGCCGCGCCCCCCGGCGAAGCGGGCGGCGCCGTCGCGGGCGCCTTCGCGCAGCGGCGCCGCGCCGGCGAGGGCCTCCGCCCGGAGCGCGTGGCGAAGGTCGCCGTCGAAGGCGGCATAGGCCGAGGCGCGGTCGGTGCGCATGCACAGCCGGGGAAAGCGGGCGATCTCCGCGGCCAGCCGCTCGGCCTCGGCGCGCGCTTCGCCGGCGGGAACGACGCGGTTGGCGAGGCCGAAGGCGAGCGCCTCGACCGCGCCGACCGGGCGGCCGGTGAGGATCATGTCGAGCGCCCTTCCCTGGCCGACGATTCGCGGCAGCCGCACCGTCCCGCCGTCGATCAGCGGCACGCCCCAGCGGCGGCAGAAGACGCCGAAGGTCGCGGTCTCGGATGCGATCCTCATGTCGCACCACAAGGCGAGCTCGAGCCCGCCGGCCACCGCATAGCCCTCGACCGCGGCGATCACCGGCTTGGCCGGCAGCCGCCGGGTCGGGCCCATCGGGCCCTCGCCGAGCGGGTCGTAGTCGCCGCCCTCCGCGGCGAAGGCCTTGAGGTCGAAGCCGGCGCAGAAATGGCCGCCGGCGCCGGTCAGCACCGCGACGGCGGCCTCGGCGTCCGCCTCGAAGGCGTCGAAGGCCTCGCGCAGCGCCTCGGCGGTGGCGGGGTCGACCGCGTTGCGGCGCCCCGGCCGGTCGAGGACGATGGTGACGACCGCGCCCCGGCGCTCGACCAGGACGCTCATATCCGCCGCTCCTTTCCCTCCCAGAAGGGTTCGCGCAGCGCCCGGCGCAGCGGCTTGCCGACCGGGCTCAACGGGATCGAGGGCACGAAGCGCACCGACTTGGGCGCCTTGTAGCCGGCAAGATGCCGGTGGGCGAAGGCGATCAGCGCGGCCTCGTCCCCCTCCTCGCCCTCGCGTAGAACGGCGAAGGCGGTGACCACCTCGCCCCAGGTCTCGTCGGGGAGGCCGACCACCGCCACCTGGGCGATCGACGGATGGGCGGCGAGCGCGTCCTCGACCTCGCGCGGATAGACGTTGTAGCCGCCGGTGACGATCATGTCTGACGTGCGGTCGACCAAGGTGAGATAGCCCTCGGCGTCGAAGCGGCCGACGTCGCGGGTCCTGAGCCAGCCGCCGGGGAGGAAGGCCGCCGCGTTCAGCTCGGGGTCGGTATAGCCCTTCATCACATAGGGCGCGCGCAGCACGATCTCGCCGGGCTCGCCGGCGCCGACGTCCCTGCCCTCCTCGTCGACCAGCCGGATCTCGGTCTCGATGCTCGGCCGGCCGCAGGACAGGAGCCGCTCGGCCGAGGCGCCGTCATGCTCGTCCTTATGAAGGCAGCAAATGGCGAGCGGCGCTTCGGTCTGGCCGTAATATTGGACGAACACCGGGCCCCAGAGCTCGAGCGCCTTTTCCAGCACCGGCCGCGGCATCGGCGAGGCGCCGTAGACGATGGTCTCGACCGAGGAGAGGTCCGCGCTTTCGGCGCCGGGGAGCTGGAACAGCATCTGCAGCATGGTCGGCACCAGGTTGAGCGCGTGCGGGCGCCAGCGCTCGATCGCTTCGAGATAGGAAGCGGGCGCGAAGCCGGGCAGGATCGCCGCCGTCCCGCCGCGCAGCCAATAGGGGACGACGAAGGTGCCGCTGGCGTGGATCATCGAGGCGGCGTGGAGCATGATCTCGCCGGGCTTGGGGTCGATGAGGTTGGAGAGGACGTTGTGGACCACCGCGCCGTAGCTCGCCTGGGTGTGCTCGGCCGCCTTGAGGGTGCCGGTCGTGCCCGAGGTGAAGAGCGCGAGGGTGACGTCGTCGGGACGATGGACGAGGCGGGGATCGGCGTCGGAGGCGTCGGCGGCAAGCGCGAGCAGGTCCGCGCCGACTTCTCCATCGCCGAGGCCGACGACGTTGAGGTCCGGCAGCGCCGCCTTGAGCGCGGCGGCGCGCTCGGCCTGGGTCGGGCCATAGACCATGGTGCCGGCGCCGATCGCCTCGATCATCCGGCGCTGCTCCTCCAGCGACAGCCGGCCGTTGAGCGGCGTCCGCGCCAGCCCCGCTTTGACGCAGCCGAAATCGTAGGGGACCGAATGGAGGCCGTTGTCGAGCAGCGCCGTTATCGGCGCGCCCTTGGCGAGGCCGAGAGCGTGGGTGAGGGTGTGGGCGATCCGGTTGGACAGCCGGTCGACCTGGCGGAAGGTCAGGCTGTCCTCGCCGAACAGGATGGCGGTGCGGCCGCCGTGATAGAGCGCGCCGCGGCGGATGAGCTCGGTGACCAGCATCGCGCCTTTAGGGCATGGCGCGGCGCGACTGGCAAGCGCAGGTTCATCCCGGCCCCGGCACCCACGGCGAGGAACGCCAGGGGGGTCGCATGCGCATTCCATCGGGGCGGATCGCGGGCGGGGCGCTGGTTTGGGCCTTGCTCTGCGCGGCCGCGCCGCCGGTCGGCTTCGAGCCCGAAGCGCCGCGCTTCGCCCGCGCCGCCGAGGAATATCGCGCGATCTGGGCCGCCGAGGGCGCGCGGATGATCGCGGCGCTGGAGGCGGCGACCGGCCTTTCCTTCCCCGAAGCGCCGGTCGAGGTCATCGTCTATGAAGGCGTCAGCTGGGCCGGGCTCGGCGGGCGGCCGATGCGCCTCAGGGCAAGCTATTCCGCCGACGAGAAACGGGCGGCGCTGGTCCACGAGCTCGGCCACCGGCTGATCGAGCCATTGCCGTGGCGCGCCGAGCGGGACGAGCACCGCACCCTGTTCCTGTCCTCTACGACGCCTGGACCGACCTCTACGGGCAGGAATTCGCCGACCGGATGGTGCGGGTCGAGCGCCGGCGGCGCGGCATTTACGATTATGACGCGGCCTGGCCCTGGGCGCTGGCGACGACGCGGGACGAGCGGCGGGCGCGATTCCAGGCGTTGCGGGAGATGAGATGAGCCGGGCGGGGACTCCTCGCTGTCGCCGCCTGGAGCCTGCTGTGCGCGGCCGCACCGCCGGTCTCGTTCATCCCGCAGGCGGCGCCCTTCGCACCCGCGGCCGACGAGTATCGCGCGATATGGGCGCGGGAAGGCGCGCGGATCGTCGCCGCGATGGAGGCCGCGACCGGCCTTGCCTTTCCCACCGCCCCGATCGAGGCGATGGTCAACGACGGGCCGCCGATGACGGCCTATGACGGGCGGTCGATGCGGCTGAGGGCGCGCTATTCCGCCGACTACAAGAAGGCCACCCTGGTCCACGAAATGGGGCATCTTCTGTCCTTCGTCCTGCCGCGCAGCGCGGACATCGACGACCATCGCCTGCTCTACCTCTTCCTCTACGACGTCTGGACCGACCTTTACGGTCGGGAATTCGCCGGCCGCATGGTCGCGATCGAGCGCCGCATCCCCGGCCGCTACGATTACGACGCCGCCTGGACCTGGGCGCTGGCGATGACCCGGGAGGAGCGACGGGCGCGGTTCCGGGCGTTGCGGGCCGCCCGCGCGGGCACGGTTTACCGCATCTTTACCGCGCCGCGCTAAGAACGGGCCCCTAATTTCAGGGGAAGCACGTGCTGCGCGTCTATACCTGCATCGTGCACGACCACGATCTGCGCTTTGTCGTCGTCGCAGGCCTGATCTGCCTTCTCGCCGCCTTCACCTCCTTCTCGACCTTCGAGCGGGCGCGGTTCAGCGAGAACAGGCGGCTCGCCTGGCTCGCTTTGGCCGGCTTCGTCTCCGGCACCGGCATCTGGTCCACCCATTTCGTGGCGATGCTCGCCTACCAGCCCGATCTGCCGATCGGCTACGACGTCCCGCTCACCCTGCTGTCGATCGGCGCGGCAGTCCTGCTGACCGGGGCGGGCTGGTGGACGGCCGCGCGGGGCAAGGGCCGCTTCACCCTTCTTGGCGGCGCGATCATCGGCGCCGGCATCGGCACCATGCACTATATCGGCATGTCCGCCGTCAAACTGGCGGGGCGGATCGCCTGGGACCAGAGCTATGTTGCGGTGTCGGTGCTGCTCGGCGTCGCGCTGAGCACGGCGGCGCTGGCCGAGCACCGGCGCAAGCCGCAGGCGCTGCCGTGGCGGCCGGCCTTGCTGTTCACGCTCGCGATCTGCGGCCTTCATTTCACCGCCATGGCCGCGGCCACCATCTACCCCGACCCGCGGCTCGAAGTGCCCGCGGAAGCGATCGGCACCCACGCGCTGACCCTGTTCGTCGTCGCCATGGCGCTCGTCATCCTGACCATCAGCCTTGCCGTCGTCCTGTTCGACCGCAAGCTCGCGCGCAACGCCTTCGAGGAGGCGCAGCGGCTCAAGACCTTCGCCGATGCCGCCGTCGAGGGCCTGGTGGTGATCGACGGCGAGGCGATCGTCGACGCCAATCGCAGCTTCCTGAAACTGGCCGGCTATGACGAGATCGGGGCGGCGCCGGAGCTTCTCTCCACCCTGCTTCCCGAGCTCGACCTCGCCGCTTTGCCCACGGTCGAGGATGCGGCGGCGACCGAATCGCGCCTGCTGCGCGCCGACGGCGGCAGCTGCGACGTCGAGCTGCTGGTCCGGCCGCTGAGCTGGCGCGGCGCCGAGCTGCGCATCCTCGCCGTGCGCGACATCACCGAGCGCAAGGTGGCCGCCGCCCGGATCGCCCACATGGCCTATCACGACGCGCTGACCGGTCTTCCCAACCGCGCGGTCTTCACCGACCATCTCGCCCGCACGGTGGCGAAGGCGGAAGCGAGCGGCGAGCCGGTAGCGGTGATCTGCATCGATCTCGACGGGTTCAAGGCGGTGAACGACCTTTACGGCCACCCGGCCGGCGACGAGCTCCTCGTCGGGGTCGCCCACCGGCTGCGCGCGGTGGTGCGCGGCGACGAGCTGCTGGCCCAACTCGGCGGCGACGAGTTCGCCGTCGTCCAGGCGGGCGGCGTCCAGCCCAACCATGCCGGCCTCCTTTCCGAGCGGATACTGAAGGCGCTCGACGCGCCGTTCGCGATCGACACGCAAATCGTGCGGATCAGCGGCAGCGTCGGCGTCGCCATGTTCCCGGCCGACGCCGCCAACCCGACCGACCTGATCAAGAATGCCGACATGGCGCTCTATCGCGGCAAGGCGGAGGGCCGCGGCCTCGCCCGCTTCTACGAGGCGGCGATGGACGAGGCGCTGCGCCAGCGCCGCCAGCTCGAAACCGACTTGCGGCTGGCGATCGACAATGGCGAGCTCGCCGTCCACTATCAGCCGCTGGCCGACCTCGAGAGCGGCGAGATCCTCGGCTTCGAGGCGCTGCTGCGCTGGACCCACCCGCAGCTCGGCCCGATCAGCCCGGTGACCTTCATCCGCCTGGCCGAGGAGAGCGGGCTGATCATCCGGCTCGGCGAATGGGTGCTGCGCGAGGCGTGCACGGAAGCGGCCGGCTGGAACCCGCCGCTGAAGCTGGCGGTGAACATCTCCCCGGTCCAGTTCATGCAGGACGATCTGGCCGGCGCGATCGAAACCATCCTCGGCGAAACCGGCCTGCCGGCATCGCGCCTCGACCTCGAGGTCACCGAGGGGCTGCTGATCAAGGATGCCGAATCGGCCCTGGTCATCCTGCGGCGGCTGAAGGCGCTCGGGGTGCAGATTTCGATGGACGATTTCGGCACCGGCTATTCCTCGCTCTCCTATTTCCGCATGTTCCCGTTCGACAAGGTCAAGATCGACCAGAGCTTCGTCCAGGACATGATCGCCAACCCGCAGGCGCGGGCGATCATCCGCTCGGTGATCGGCCTCGGGCGCGGGCTCGGCGTCCCGGTCGTCGCCGAGGGCGTGGAGACCGCCGAGCAGCTCGCCGCGCTCCGCGCCGAAGGCTGCGACCAGGTCCAGGGCTTCCTGATCAGCCGCCCCAACCCGATCGCGTTTTTCGACGGGGTGGTATTCGACCGGGGAAAGGCGAAGGCGGTGATCAACAAGCGGCGCCGGCGGGCCTGAAGCCTGGAAGTTGACGGAGACATCCCGACAACTGCGACAACGCTGTCTTCCCAGGGGACAGGCAAGATTCTTCCCGCCAGGCGAGCATCTCATCATGAGAAAGAGCTCACGGGCGGCCGCCGGCCGCGCCGTCGATTCGCAGAACATAACAGACAACCTGTAAGAAAAATGGCTTCGAGGGCACGTCACAACATGGCGAACAACTGACCTGCCAAGGGCGTTTCGTCCCCGCGGAAGCTGTCGATCATGGCCGACAAAAGGGCGGCCGGATCAAGCGCCTCGAGGCGCAGCGGATGCCCCGCCTGGCTTGCGATCAGCTGGGCGAAGGCGAGTTGGGCGCGACCATTGCCTTCCCGGAACGCATGGATGGCGTTGAGCTCGGCGAGGAAATGGGCCAGTTTCATGGCAAAGGCTTCCGGCTCCAAATTGCGGAAGCGGATTTCCAGTTCGAGCTCTCCAAACAGCCGGGCCAGTTCGGGACCAATATGCTCAGGATAGCAGAAGGTGCTTTCCTCCTTATGAAGGCGGGTGGTCCGCGGCTTGCCCGCCCAACGGTACACGTCCTGAAACAGATGCCGGTGGACAGACAGGAAATGCCGAACCGACAAATCCCCGAAGGGCAGAGGTTCTTCCGACCGTTGCGCAAAGCTGATCGCCTCGAACCGATCCAGGGCGGCCTGGTCCCGCAATCCGGCGATGTTCCTCAGGACGGTTGTGCCCACATAGCAATAAGGGTCGGCGACCGTATCGTAGGTCACCGGGCGGGTTTCGCTCCGCCCGCATATTTGAGCCCGATCCGGGCCCGCCGCTCCTCCGGCGAGAGACCTTGGGCGTCAAAAGCCTCGAGATCTCGTCGCACCTCTCCGTCCAGCGATATCCTTTCGACCGCGCTGATCTTCGCAGCCGCCTTGCGCCCGAGCGTGACGCTCTCCTGAATACGCCCGTCTCGGCCGTGAATCCTGAGTGCGCCGCCCTTGCTCTGGATGAGCAGCCGCGCGGCCTCCACAGCCTCCGCCTTGGTCCCGTATAGGCTGGTTGCGTGCGAAAACTCGTCGTCCTTCACAGACCAGCCCCGCCCAGCTGGAACGATATCGAGCGAGATTCGACCAGCCTTTCGTCTGGCGGACGCTGACGGCGCAGGCTTTCGGGTTGCCATTGCGTCATTCTACCAAATTTGGGGCCGTCAGCAATCCACGGCGATGCAACGCGTCGCCCTCCGCCGCTCTCTCGGCAAGCGGAGACGGCGCGGGCTAGAACGCCTCCGCCGGCAGCGCCATGATGCTGTCGGCGCCGGCTTCGATCTTGCGGCGGAGGGCATTGGTTTCGGGCATGACGCGGTCGGCGAAGAAGCGGGCGGTGGCGAGCTTGTTGTCGTGGAAATCGGAATTGTCGGTGCCTTCGGCCAGGCGGGCGGCGCTGGCTTTGGCCATGCGCAGCCACATCAGGCCCAGGGAGACGATGCCCATCAGGGTCATGTAGGGATAGGCCGCGGCGCCGGCATTGTTGGGGTTGGAAAGGCCGTTCTGCATCAGCCACAGGGTCGCGGTCTGCAGGTCGTTGTTGGCGCGTTCGAGGGACGAGGCGATTTGGGCGACGACCGCGTTGGACCCCGTGCCAGCCCCTCCACCAGCCTGCGGCTGGCCCCCCTCCCCGTTCCGGCGAGGATTTGAGGACTTCGCGGCAGCCGCCTCCTCGCCGACGAGCTTGAAGAAGGCCTGCACGGCGCGGCCGCCATTGGCGCCGAGCTTGCGGCCGACCAGGTCCAATGCCTGGATGCCGTTGGTGCCCTCGTAGATCTGGGCGATGCGGGCATCGCGGACGAACTGCTCCATGCCCCATTCGCGGATATAGCCGTGACCCCCATAGATTTGCTGGGCGTTGACCGCGGCCTCGAAGCCCTTGTCGGTGAGATAGCCCTTGATCACCGGCGTCAGCAGGCCGAGCAGATCGTTGGCGGCCTCGCGCTCTTCCTCGGTCTGCGCCTTGCGGCCGATGTCGACCTGGAGCGCGCCCCACAACACGAGCGCACGGGCGGCCTCGTTGAACGATTTGGCCTCCATCAGCATGCGGCGGACGTCGGGGTGGACGATGATCGGATCGGCCTTGGCGCCCTCCTCGCGCTCGCCGGGGACCAGCGCGCGGCCCTGGCGTCGGTCGCGGGCGTAGGCGACCGCATTCTGGTAGGCGACCTCGCCCTGCGCCAGGCCCTGGAGGCCGACGCCGAGGCGGGCCGCGTTCATCATGATGAACATGGCGGCGAGGCCCTTCTCCGGCTCGCCGACCAGCCAGCCGGTCGCCTCGTCATAATTGAGGAGGCAGGTCGAATTGCCGTGGATGCCCATCTTCTCCTCGATCGAGCCGCAGACGACGCCGTTGCGCGCGCCCAGCGAGCCGTCCTCGTTCACCAGGAACTTGGGGACGATGAAGAGGGAAATGCCTTTGACGCTGTCGGGCGCCCCGGTGATCTTGGCGAGGACGAGGTGGATGATGTTCTCGGCCAGATCATGCTCGCCCGAGGAGATGAAGATCTTGGTGCCCGAAATCCTGTAGCTGCCGTCGGCCTGCGGCTCGGCCTTGGTCTTGAGAAGGCCGAGGTCGGTGCCGCAATGGGGCTCGGTCAGGTTCATCGTGCCGGTCCATTTGCCGGCGACCATGTTGGGGAGGTATTTCGCCTTCTGCTCGTCCGAGCCCTTGACCAGGATCGACGCCATCGCGCCCTGGGTGAGGCCGTTATACATTTCGAACGCCTGGTTGGCCGAAAGGAGATATTCGGTGACCGCGGTGGCGATCACCGAGGGCAGGTTCTGGCCGCCATATTCCTCGGGCGCCGACAGGGTCGTCCAGCCGCCGGCGACGAACTGGTCGTAGGCCTGCTTGAAGCCCTTGGGCGTGGTGACCGAGCCGTCGTCGTGGCGGGTGCAGCCTTCCTCGTCGCCGGTGCGGTTGAGCGGAAACAGCACCTCGGCGGCAAAACGGCCCCCCTCGGAAAGGATCGCCTCGATCAAATCCGGAGTCGCGTTCTCGAAGCCGGGCAGGTTGGAGTAGCGCTCGATCCCCAGCACGTCCTCGAGCACGTAGCGCGTGTCGGCGACGGGGGCGGTGTAGCTGGGCATCGAGGGAGTCCTTCGGGCGGGATTAGCTGGCGGGGACGGTGTCGGCGGCTTCGACCATGTGGATGAAGCGCTCGAGCTCGTCGATGGTGGCGTCGATGTCGATCTTCTGCTTGGTCAGCAGGTCGACCCGGGCGCGGCATTTCTCGAGCGTGACCCGGCGCTGCGAGGCGCGGTCGTCGCCGACATCGTAGAGGTCGATCATCTCGCGGATCTCGGACAGCGAGAAGCCGACCCTTTTGCCGCGCAGGATCCAGGCGAGCCGGGCGCGGTCGCGCCACGAATAGACGCGGGCGAGGCCGTTGCGGTCCGGCGCGATCAGCCCCTCGTCCTCGTAGAAGCGAAGCGCGCGGGCGGTGACCCCGAACTCCTCGCACAATTCGGTGATCGTGTAGGTCTTGACCTGGCGCGGCTTGCGATAGTCCGAATGGAGGGCGGTCTCGGGCATGGGCGGCGGATTACTTTACGTTGACGTTAGCGTCAAGCGCGGTTCCTCCCCGCGCCAGCCGCAAGCTGGGGGGGTAGAAGGCACGGGCCTCTCAGTTACCCCTCCACCATGCTGCGCATGGTTTCTCCCCTCCCCACGAATCGTGGGGAGGAACTAGTCGGGGCAGAGCGGGTCGCCGACGAGGTCGCGGGCGCGCATCGCATCGACGTCGGTGCCGCCGGTCTTGACGAAGTCGAGGCCGGCGAGGCGCGCGCCCGGGGCGCAATAATAAGAGCAGCCGCGCGGCAGGCCGGGCGGGAAGGTCAGGCGGCGGCCGTCGAGGCGGGCCTCGATCATGCACGGCTCGTCGCCGTCCATTTCCAGGGCCACGATCGTGCCGCTTGCATAAGCCGCGGTGCCGGCGCCGCTGCAGCCCGGCGCCGCGCCGTTCCAGGCGACGAGGCCGAAGCGGGCGGCGCCGTCGTCCCGCTCGACGATGCAGAGCTGGTTGCGCCGGGCGCCGCCGCCTTCGTACAGGCCGAACATGGTGTCGGTCTGGGCCGGCGGCGAAGCCTGCGGGGCCGAATCATTGGCCGGCTGGCCGGTGCCGCAGCCGGCCAGAAGCAGCGCCAGGATCGGGGTTTTCCGCATCGCCCCTCTGTACGGCAAGGGGCGACAAATTGCGACGGCGTCCCTATATGCGCGGCAACCGTAAAGCGTATCGGGCGGAAATGCTGACCACCAATCCCTTCGACGACGACAAGCTCCGCGAGGAATGCGGCGTATTCGGGCTGTGGGACGCCGACAGCGCCTCGGCGATCGCCGCTCTGGGCCTGCACGCACTCCAGCATCGCGGCCAGGAGGCGGCGGGGATCACCAGCTTCGACGGCCGCGCCTTCCACAGCCACCGCGCGATGGGCCACGTCGCCGGCAATTTCGACAAGGACGAGATCATCCGCCGCCTCGCCGGGCGCGCCGCAATCGGCCACGTCCGCTATTCGACCACCGGGGAGACGGCGCTGCGCAACGTCCAGCCGCTGTTCGCCGAGTTCGCCAGCGGCGGCTTCGCGGTCGCCCATAACGGCAACATCTCCAACGCCATGCGGCTGCGCGGCGAATTGAACCGGCGCGGCTCGATCTTCCAGTCGACCTCGGACACCGAGGTCATCATCCACCTGGTGGCGACCTCCAGCTACCGCACCCTGCTCGACCGCTTCATCGACGCGCTGAAGCAGGTCGAGGGCGCCTACAGCCTCATTTGCCTGACCGCCGAAGGCATGATCGCCTGCCGCGACCCGCTCGGCATCCGCCCGCTGGTGATGGGCCGGCTCGGCAATTCCTACATCTTCGCGTCGGAAACGGTGGCGCTGGACATGGTCGGCGCGACCTATATCCGCGGCGTCGAGCCGGGCGAGCTCATCATCGTCTCCGATACGGGGGTGAAGTCGCACCGCCCGTTCGCGGCGGTGCGGCCGCGGCCCTGCGTGTTCGAGCATATCTATTTCTCGCGTCCCGACAGCGTCATCGACGGCCGCTCGGTCTATACGGTGCGCAAGCGGATCGGCGCCGAGCTGGCGGTCGAAAGCCCGGTCGAGGCCGACTATGTCGTGCCGGTGCCCGATTCGGGCGTGCCCGCCGCGATCGGCTATGCGCAGGAAAGCGGCATCCCGTTCGAGCTCGGCATCATCCGCTCGCATTATGTCGGGCGCACCTTCATCCAGCCCGGCGACCAGGTCCGGCACCTCGGCGTCAAGCTGAAGCACAACGCCAACAGCGCCCTCATTCGCGACAAGCGCATCGTCCTGGTCGACAATTCGATCGTGCGCGGGACGACCTCGCTGAAAATCGTCCAGATGATGCGCGAGGCCGGCGCGCGCGAGGTCCATATGCGGATCGCCAGCCCGCCGACGCGGCACAGCTGCTTCTACGGCGTGGATACGCCGGAGCGCACCAAATTGCTCGCCGCGCGGATGAACGTCGCCGAGATGAACGACTATATCCAGGCGGACAGCCTCGCCTTCGTGTCGATTGACGGCCTCTACCGCGCGATCGGCGAGGACCGGCGCGACCAGAGCGGGCCGCAGCATTGCGACGCCTGCTTCACCGGCGACTATCCGACCCGCCTCACCGACCAGGAGGATCTGGAGCTGAGGGACCAGCTCGTCCTCGCGGACGAACGCGCCGCCTGATGGCGGAGTCGCTGGACGGGAGGCTGGCGCTGGTGACCGGCGCGAGCCGGGGCATCGGCGCGGCGATCGCCGAGAGGCTGGCGGCCGAAGGCGCGCATGTCATCCTGACCGCGCGGACGGGAGCGGACCTCGAAGCGGTCGAGGAGCGGATCCACGGCGCCGGCGGCAGCGCGACGATCGCGCCGCTCGATCTGGTGGCGAGCGACAGCATCGGCAAGCTCGCCGAGGCCGCGGCGGCGCGCTGGCAGGCGCTCGACATATTGGTGCTGAACGCGGCGACGCTCGGCACGCTGACCCCGGCGGCGCAGATCGACGGCCGGGAGTTCAACAAGGTCCTGACCTTGAACGTGCTGGCGCAGCAGGCGCTGATCGCGGCGTTCGACCCGATGCTGCGGAAAAGCGCCGCCGGGCGGCTCGTCGCCTTGACCTCGAGCGTCGGGCGGGCGCCGCGCGCTTATTGGGGCGCCTATGGCGCGTCCAAGGCGGCGCTGGAGGCTTTGGTGCTCGCCTATGGCGAGGAGGTCCGCAACCTCGCCCCGATCAGGGTCGCGATCGTCGATCCCGGATCGACCGCCACGGCGATGCGCGCCCGCGCCTTTCCGGGCGAGGACCCGGCGACGCTCAAGCCGCCCGGCGCGGTGGCCGAGGCGGTGGCGGCGCTGCTCAGGAGCGATTTCGAAACCGGGCACCGACTCGAAGTGCGGGGGTAGGAAAGAAGGGCCCTTCGACAGGCTCAGGGCAAGCGGCGTGGATGAGAAATTCCGAGCTGACTTTCCTCTTCCGTTCGGGCTGAGCCTGTCGAAGCCCTCTCCTTCTTTTCCGAATTCTGGGCGAGCTGACTGATCAGAAGTCCAATCGCCGCGGATCAGGGCCAGCTTCTTGGCCCGGCTCCAGCCCTTGATGCGGCGCTCCGCTTGCAGCGCTTCATAACGAGTCGGGAACTCGTCGGACCAAACCAAAGTCAGCGGGAGGCGCGTGGAGGTGTAGCCGGGGATGAGGCCGGATTGGTGAGCGCCAATTCTCCCATCCAGATCGTCGGTGTGGCCGACATAGAAGCTGCGGTCGGCGCAATGGCGCATGTACGCCCAAAAGCCCATGGCCGGAAAAGAGCAGAAGGAAGGGGCTTCGACAAGCTCAGCCCGAACGGTGCCGGTCTATAGGCGTTTCACCAGCGTCACCTGGACGACGTCGATGCCGCCGCCGCGGAAGCCGCCTTCGCAATACATGAGATAGTAGCGCCACAATTGGTGGAATGCGTCGTCGAAGCCGGCCGGGAGCCGCGCTTCCGCCACCGCGGCGTCGTAGCGCGTGCGCCAGCGGCGCAGGGTTTCGGCATAATGGAGGCCGTAGCCGCGGCGGCCCTGCCATTCGAGCCCGCACGCCGCGGCGATGCGGCGGAAGCGGTCCTCGCCGATCAGGAGGCCGCCCGGAAAGATGTAGGCCTGGATGAAATCGGCATTGGCGGCGTAGCGTTCGAACAGCTCGTCGCGGATCGAGATGAGCTGGAGCGCGGCGCGGCCGCCCGGCTTCAGCACGCGGGCGATGCTCTCGAGATAGGCCGGCCAATATTCCTGGCCGACCGCCTCGACCATCTCGACGCTGGCGACCGCGTCGAACCGGCCGGCGACGTCCCGATAGTCGGTCAGCGCGATCGTCGTCCGGTCGGCGACGCCTGCGCAGGCGAGCCGGCCGTCGGCATAGGCCTTCTGCTCGGCGGAGAGGGTCAGGCCGGTGACGCGGACGCCATGGTCGCGGGCGGCGATCTCGGCGAGGCCGCCCCAACCGCAGCCGATCTCGAGAAGATGGTCGCCGGGCTTGAGGCCGAGCCGGTCGAGCAGCAGGCGGATCTTGCGCTCCTGCGCCCGCTCGAGCGGTTCGCCGTCGGCAATCGGCTCGGCGAAGATCGCGCTCGAATAGGTCATGCCGGGATCGAGCCAGGCGGCGTAGAAATCGTTGCCGAGATCGTAATGATGGGCGATGTTGCGGCGCGCGCCTGTCTTGCCGTTGGCACGCAGGCGGTGGACGAGCCGGTTGACCAGCTTCCACGGGCCCTTGGCGCGGCCGGCGTCGCCGAGGCGGGCGGCGTTGCGGTTGAACAGCTCGAACAAGGCGACCGGATCGGGGCTCGACCATTCGCCCTGCGCCCAGGCCTTGTACCAGCCGACCGAGCCCGAGGCAGCGAGGCGCACGAGCGCGCGCCAGCTGCGCAAATGGATGATCGCCGCCGGGCCGGCGCCGCGTCCGCCCAGCACCCGGAACGAGCCGTCGGGGAGGGTCGCCTCGATCCGGCCCTCGGCCAGCCCGCGATCGATGCGGTCGATCAGCTTGTGGAAGCCGCCGGCGAACAGCCGGGCGGCGAGCCCGCCGCCGGTGGCGAGGCCGCGGTCGGCCGCGACCAGATGTTTCCCCCGCTGCAACATCGCAGGCCCTAGATGATCCGGGCGGGCGCGCGACGCAAGCGGAGTCGCTTCCGCTTCCGCCGCAGGCCAGGCGGCTCCGGGCGGCCTGCCGTGGCGGCCCGGCGCTAAATCTCCCGCGGCTCCTTGGTCACCTGCCAGGTCTGGCCCTTGGAGACGAGCGCCTGGAGGTCGGCGGGCTTGCCGGCGGCCGCCAGGGCGTTCTGATCGAGGATCGCGCTCTCGAAGGTCGGGCGGGGATCGTCGTAGATCACGCCGAGCGCCATCGGGAAGGCGCCGATCGGCATGTCGATCAGCATATGGGCGACCGCCTTGTTGCGGGGATCGTGGACGATGACGTCGGCCGCCTGCCAGTCGCCGTCGCCGACCTCGACGACCTTGAGGTTCAGGGCCTCGCGGTCGAGCGTCAGGCCCTTGGTGGCATTGTCGAACAGCATCGGCTCGCCGGCCTTCAGCCAGAGCTGCTTGCCGGCATTGTCGCGGGCGGTGAACGGCGCGAACACGTCGTCATTGTAGACGATGCAGTTCTGGAAGATCTCGACGAAGGCCGCGCCCTTGTGGGTGTGGGCGGCCTTGAGGACGTCGGGGAGGTTCTTGTGGACGTCGATCGCGCGGGCGACGAAGCGGCCGCCCGAACCGAGCGCGAACGCGCAGGGCCTGACCGGCCGATCGACCGAGCCGAACGGCGTCGACGGCGAGCGCGTGCCGACCCGGCTCGTCGGTGAATATTGGCCTTTGGTCAGGCCGTAAATCTCGTTGTTGAACAGCAGGATCTGGCAATCGAGGTTGCGGCGGAGGATGTGCATCGTGTGGTTGCCGCCGATCGACAAGGCGTCGCCGTCGCCGGTGACGATCCAGACGTCGAGCTCCGGATTGGCGAGCTTCACCCCCGTCGCCACCGCCGGCGCGCGGCCGTGGATGGTGTGGAAGCCGTAAGTCTCCATATAATAAGGGAAGCGCGACGAGCAGCCGATGCCGGAGATGAACACCGTCTTGGAGGGGTCGACGCCGAGATCGGGCATGGTCCGCTGCACCGCCTTCAGGACCGCATAATCGCCGCAGCCCGGGCACCAGCGCACCTCCTGGTCGGTGGCGAAGTCCTTGGTCGTCAGTTTGACCATTTCGGTCATCGCATCATCCTCAATTCAAATAATAAATAAGCGCGACGACGACCACGAGCATCAGCACGAGCGGAATCAGGCGGGGCGGGTTCATCGGACACCTCCGTCATCCCGGCGAAGGGGCACCCTGCAAAGTAATATTTTGCGGGGACCCCGAAGGCCGGGATCTCGGGCCAGGACGTCAGGCCGGGTTTCCACCAGACCCCGGCCTTCGCCCGGGTGACGACAGGGACTCATGCGAGCGCCTCCTCTATCGCGGCTTCGATCTCGGCGATCTTGAAGGGCTGGCCGGAGACCTTGTTCACCGGCCGCGCGTCGACCAGATATTGGTCGCGAAGCAGCGTCTTGAGCTGGCCCTTGTTCATTTCCGGAACGATGATCCGGTCGTAAGACCTTAAAAGATCGCCAAGATTTTTCGGCAGCGGCCAGATGTAGCGGAGATGGATGTGGCTGGCATCGAGGCCGTTCCTGCGGGCGCGGCGGACGGCCTGATGGATCGGGCCGAAGGTCGAGCCCCAGCCGACGACCGCCAGCTTGCCGCCTTCCTGGCCCAGGCAGACGTCCTGGCCCGGGCAGGAATCGGCCACGCCCAAAATCTTGCCGGCGCGGATGTCGGTCATCGCCTGGTGGTTGGCCGGGTCATAGTCGATATGGCCGGTGCCGACATTCTTCTCGATGCCGCCGATCCGGTGCATCAGCCCCGGCGTCCCCGGCCTGATCCAGACCCGCTTGAGCTTGTCGTCGCGCTTATAGGGGTTGACCGCCTCCCCTTCCGCCGGTGCCTGATCGTGGAAGGCGACCGGGAAGGGTTCGTAGCCGGCCATGTCGGGCACCCGCCACGGCTCGGCGGCATTGGCGATATAGCCGTCGGTCAGAAGGATCACCGGGGTCATGTACTGGACGGCGATGCGGCAGGCCTCGATCGCGCAGTCGAAGGCGTCGGCCGGCGAGCGCGCGGCGATCACCGGCAGCGGCGAATCGGCGTTGCGGCCGTAAACCGCCTGGTAGAGGTCGGACTGCTCGGTCTTGGTCGGCAGGCCGGTGGAGGGGCCGCCGCGCTGCGAATTGACGATCACCAGCGGCAGCTCGGTCATGATCGCCAGGCCCATCGCCTCGGTCTTCAGGGCGATGCCCGGGCCCGAGGAGGAGGTGACGCCCAGCGCGCCGGCGAAGCTGGCGCCGATCGCGGCGGCGATGGCGGCGATCTCGTCCTCGGCCTGGAAGGTGGTGACGCCATATTCCTTGAGCCGCGAAAGATGGTGGAGGATCGCCGAAGCCGGGGTGATCGGATAGCCGCCGAAGAACATCGGCAGGCCGGCGAGCCGGGCGCCGGCGACCAGGCCCAGCGAGATCGCCTCGGCGCCGGTGACGGTGCGGTAGAGGCCGGGCTCGGCCGGCGCCGGATCGATATGGTGCTGGCGGAACTGGCCGCCCATCTCGGCAGTCTCGCCATAGGCATGGCCGGCGTTCAAGGCGGCGATGTTCGCTTCGGCCAGCTCCGGCGCCTTGGCGAACTTGGCCTTGAGCCAGTCGGTGATCGGCCCCCGGTCGCGGTCGAACATCCACAAGGCGAGGCCGAGCGTCCACATGTTCTTGCAGCGCAGCGCCTCCTTGTTGCCGAGGCCGAACGGCTTCACGGCGTCGAGGGTGAGCTGCGACATGTTGAGGCGGATCACCTGCCATTTGGCGAGCGCGTCGTCGTCGAGCGGATTGGCGGCGTAGCCGGCCTTGGCGAGGTTGCGGGCGCCGAACTCGCCTTCGTCGGCGATGATCAGGCCGCCGGGCTTCAAATCGTCGACATTGGTCTTCAGCGCCGCCGGATTCATCGCGATGAGGACGTCGGGCGCATCGCCGGCGGTCTCGATCGCCGACGAGCCGAAATTGATCTGGAACGCCGAGACGCCGAAGGTCGTGCCCTGCGGCGCCCGGATCTCGGCCGGGAAATCGGGGAAGGTGGCGAGATCGTTGCCGGCGAGCGCGGTCGACAAAGTGAACTGGCCGCCGGTCAGCTGCATCCCGTCGCCGCTGTCGCCCGCGAAGCGGACGACCACCGCTTCCAGCGGCGCATCGGAACGGGCTTCTTCGGGGGTGAGATAATGCCTGGCCGTGGCCAACGTCACTTCCTTACGTCTGGAACGCGCGCGGAGACCCTAGCCGCCTGAGCCGCAAGCCACAACAGGTGGCGGCGGCGGCGCGTTCGCCTATGGAACGCCTAGATAGGGAATTTGATTCGCTTTTCCACGGAGACCCGATGTCCGAACCTTATGTGCGGCCCGACGTCCGCCTGTTCCTCGACTATCTCAACAGCCTGCCGGGGCCGAAGAGCCACGAGGCCGGGCCGGTCGAGGCGCGCAACATGATGATCGCCTCGCGGCACGTCGCCGATGCGCCGACCGGCGCGCTGGCGGTGATCAGGGACCTGGCCTGCCCCGGACCGAATGGGGAGATCGGGCTTCGGCTCTACGACGCGCGCGCGTCGCGCGACGCGGGGCCCCTGCTTCTGTTCCTGCACGGCGGCGGCTTCGTGCTCGGCGACCTCGACACCCACGAGCCGTTCTGCGCGGAAATGGCGCGCGCGCTCGACATGCCGGTGCTGGCGGTCGACTATCGGCTGGCGCCCGAGCATCCCTGGCCGGCCGGGGTCGAGGATGCGATCGCGGCGGCGCGCTGGGCGGCGGAGAGCCCCGAAGCGCTGGGCCGCGCGGTGACCGGCCTCGTCACCTGTGGCGACAGCGCCGGCGGCAATTTCGCGATCGTCGTCAGCCTCGCGCTGCGCGACGAGCCGGCGCGGGTGCCGGTGCTGGCCCAATGGCCGATCTACCCGGCCGCCGACCCGGGCAGGGGCTATCCGAGCTATCAGGATTTCTGCGAGGGCCACCTGCTGACCCGCGACGGGATGAACTGGTTCGAGGCGTGCTACCGGGCCGATGCCGCCGACTGGCGCTATTCGCCGCTGGTGAAGAGCCAGGCGGGCATGCCGCCGACCCTGGTGGTCACCGCCAGCCTCGACCCGATCCGCGACCAGGGGCGGGCCTATGCCGCGGCCTGCGTCCAGGCGGGGGTCCCGACCATCTTCCGCGAGGCGGAGGGGAACATCCACGGCTTCATCAATTTGAGGAAGGCGATCCCCTCCTCCGCCGGGGATATCGAAGGCTGCGTCGCGGCGCTGAAGCTGATGCTGGGCGGGGCGCCGCGATGACCGATTACGGCTATCGGCCGGCGGTCGGCGTGATGCTGATCAATCCGGCGCGGCAAGGTGTGGGTCGGACAGCGGCGCGACAGCACGCTGGAGGCCTGGCAGATGCCGCAGGGCGGGCTCGATCCCGGTGAGGCGCCGCGCGAGGGCGCGCTGCGCGAGCTCGAGGAAGAGACCGGCATCGCCCGCGACCTCGTCGAGATCGTCGCCCAGGCCGCGGAGGAGCTGACCTACGACCTGCCGGAGGACCTGATCGGCAAGGTGTGGAAGGAGCCGTGGCGCGGCCAGCGGCAGACCTGGTTCCTGGCGCGCTTCCTAGGCGAGGACGCGGACGTGAACATCGACACGGCGGATCCCGAATTCCGCGCCTGGAAATGGGCCGATCCCGCCGAGCTCCCGGCGCTGATCGTGCCGTTCAAGCAGAAGCTCTACGAGGACGTCGTCGCGGCGTTCGCCGAGTGGCTTTAGCGGACGCGCCGGGCTAGAGGGCTGGCCATGGAGGGCCTTTCGACACGGGAAGCGGCGGCGGTCGAACGCGAGCGCGGCGGAGCCGATGCTCGACCAGGTGACGGCCTGGGCTGCGGTCAACAGCGGGTCGCGCAACCTCGCTGGGCTGGAGCAGGTCGCGGGCCTTCTCGCCGACGCCTTTGCCGCCCTCCCCGGCGAGCTCGCGCTGAAGGAGGCGGCGGCGGTCGAGGCGATGGGCGCCGACGGCGCGCTGGCGGCGGTGGCGCACGGACGCAACCTCCATCTGAAGGTGCGCCCGGAAGCGCCGGTGCAGTTGCTCTTCACCGGCCATATGGACACGGTGTTCGGAGCCGACCATCCGTTCCAGGCCGTCTCCTGGCGCGAGGACGGCGTGCTCGGCGGGCCGGGCGTCGCCGACATGAAAGGCGGGATCGCGGTGATGCTGGCGGCGCTGAAGGCGGTCGAAGGCGCCGGCCCGCCCGCCTTCGGCTACGAGGTGGTGATCAACAGCGACGAGGAGGTCGGCTCGCCCGGCTCGGCCGCCCTGCTCGCCGAGGCAGCGCGCGGGAAGCGCGCGGCGCTGACCTACGAGCCTTCGGCGCTGCCCGACGGCACGCTGGCCGGCGCGCGGCCGGGAAGTGGCAATTTCTCGATCTTCATGGCCGGGCGCAGCGCCCATGCCGGACGCAATCCCGAGGAAGGCCGCAACGCCCTGCTCGCCGCCGCCGACCTGGCGCTGCGGCTGGCCGAGGCGAAGCGGCCGGGGCTGACGGTCAATCCGGCGCGGATCGACGGCGGCGGGCCCAACAATGTCGTGCCCGACAGGGCGGTGCTGCGGGTCAACATGCGCCCCGGGACGCCCGAGATGGAGGCCGCGGCACAGTCGATCCTGGACCGCGCCGTCGGCGACGTCGCGGCGGCGCACGAGGTGACGGTCCGCGTCCATGGCGGGTTCGGACGCCCGCCCAAGCCGATCGATGCCCGGACGCAAAGGCTGTTGGAGCTGGTCAGGCGCAGCGGCGCCGACCTTAGCCAGGAGATAGGCTGGCGCGACACCGGCGGCGTGTGCGACGGCAACAACATCGCGGCCTGCGGCGTGCCGGTGGTCGACACGATGGGCGCGCGCGGCGGCGCGATCCATTCGGCGGACGAATATCTGATCGTCGCGAGCCTCGCCGAGCGCGCGCGATTGTCGGCGCTCACGATCATGCGGCTCGCCCATGGGGAGGCATTGTGAGCTTCAGGGTAAGGCCGTCCTGCGCCAGCGATTTCGAGGCGATCCACGAAATGGCGATGCTGACCGGCGGCGGCTTCACCAACCTGCCGCCCGACAAGGGCACGCTGGTCGCCAAGCTGTCGCGGTCGGAGGTCGCCTTTTCGCGCGAGGAGGGCGATCCCGAGGGCGACCTGTTCCTGTTCGTGTTGGAAGACGTCGAGGCGGGCCGGATCCTCGGCACCTGCCAGGTGTTCAGCCGCATCGGCGTGGAGCAGCCTTTCTATTCCTATCGCGTCAGCCGGCTTACCCAGACCTCGCCCGAGCTCGCCCGCACCTTCCATACCGAGATGCTGACGCTCTGCACCGACTTCAACGATTGCTCGGAGGTGGGCGGGCTGTTCCTCCATCCCGACGTGCGCTCGGGCGGGCTGGGCCTCGGCGTGCTGCTCGCCCGCAGCCGCTATCTGTTCATCCGCAGGAACCGGGCGCGCTTCGCCGACAAGGTGGTCGCCGAGCTGCGCGGCGTCATCGACGAGCAGGGCGGCTCGCCCTTCTGGGACGCCATCGCCGGCCGCTTCTTCGGCATGGGGTTCAAGGAAGCCGACGCCTTCAACGGCGCCCACGGCACCCAGTTCATCGCCGACCTGATGCCCAAGACGCCGATCTACACCGCGATGCTCCCCGACGCGGCGCTGGCGGTGATGCGCAAGCCCCACCCTTCGGGCGAGGCGGCGATGCGGATGCTGGAGCGCGAAGGCTTCCTCAACGACGGCTATGTCGACATTTTCGACGGCGGCCCGACCATGTCGGCCCCGACCGACCAGATCAGGACGGTGCGCGAGGCGCGCGCGCTGATCCTGTCGGGCACCGACGGATCGCAAGGGGCGGAGCGGATGATCGTCGCCGCCGGGCGGCTGGGGGACTTCGCCGCGGCCTTCGGCCGCGTGCAGGCGGCACCGGACGGGACGGCGACGCTCGACCCGGCGAGCGCCGCCCTGCTCCGCCTCAGCGAAGGGGCGGCGTTTCTCGCCGCCGGGCGCTGAGCGGTGGCGCGGGTGGAGATCAATTTCGACGGCATCGTCGGGCCGAGCCACAATTATGCGGGCCTCTCATACGGCAATCCGGCGGCGATGAAGAACAAGGGAAAGGTCGCGTCCCCGCGGACGGCGGCGCTCCAGGGCGTGGAGAAGATGCGGCGCAATCTGGCGCTTGGCCTGCCGCAGGGGCTGCTCCTTCCCCACCGCCGACCCAACCGCGCCTGGCTGGAATCGATCGATACGACGATCGAGACCGCCCCGGACGGGCTGGGCGCCGCCGCCCTGTCCGCTTCGGCGATGTGGGCCGCCAATGCCGCGACCGTCTCGCCCGCGCCCGACACGATCGACGGGCGCTGCCATCTCACCGTGGCCAATTTGCGGGCGATGCCGCATCGCAGCCACGAATGGACCGAAACGCTGGCGCAGCTGCAGCTCGCCTTTGCCGACAAGGCGGAATTCGCAGTCCATCCGCCGGTGCCGGCCACCTTCGGCGACGAGGGCGCGGCCAACCATATGCGGCTCAGCGTCAGCCATGAGGCGCCCGGCGTCGAGATATTCGTCTACGGCGTGACCGGCGGCAAATATCCCGCGCGCCAGCATTACCAGGCGTCGCGCACGATCGTCCGCAGGCACGGCGTCGATCCGGCGAGGAGATTGTTCGTCCGCCAGTCCACCGCCTCGATCGCGGCCGGCGCGTTCCACAATGACGTGATCGCGGTGGCGAACGGGAATGTGCTGCTGGCGCACGAGCAGGCCTATACCTACAAGAATGCCTTCTACGCGGAGCTGAGGCGCCTGCTGCCCGAGGTCCATATCATCGAGGTTCCCGCGGCCGTGGTCAGCCTCAAGGCCGCGGTCGAGACCTATTTGTTCAACGCCCAGCTGGTGAGCCTTCCGCAGGGCGGCATGGCGCTGGTGCTGCCCAAGGAAGTGGAGGATTCCAGGCCGGTCTGGCGGTGGCTGCAGGACCTGGTGGCGGGCAACGGCCCGATCCGCGCGCTGCAGGTCGTCGACGTCCGCGAGTCGATGGCCAATGGCGGCGGGCCGGCCTGCCTCAGGCTGCGCGTCGTGACCGACCCGGCGCTGGTCGACCCGCGCTTCCTCGTCGATGCCGCCAGGCTCGACCGGATCGCCGACTGCATCGCCCGCTTCTGGCCCGAGCAGATCGCCCCCGGCGACTTGGCCGATCCGGCGCTGTGGACGCGGATCGAGGCGGCGCGCAACGCCCTCTACACGCTGCTCGATCTCGACGAGCTGATCTGAGGAACGCGATCGGTGCGCGGCCGTTTTTCCCGGCGAGGAGAAACGGACATGCCCGCCAAATCGAAAGCCCAGCAAAAGGCCGCCGGCGCCGCTTTGTCGGCCAAGCGCGGCGACACGCCGAAGAGCGAGCTCAAGGGCGCGTCGCGCCAAATGGTCGAATCGATGACCGAGAAGCAGCTCGAGGAATTCGCCTCGACCAAGCGCAAGGGCAAGCCCGAGCACGTCGGCGACTAGCAAGCCGTTGGCAGGCCATTGCCGCGCGGTGCGAAATCCTCTCTAAGCGCTTGAACAGGGGAGGGTTTCGATGAAGCGGAGCGTGATTCCGGCAATCCTGCTCGCGCTCGCGCCGGTTGCCGGCGCGGCGGCGCAGCAGCCGACGATCCAGCAGCAGTTCGAGGCGGCGTCGGCGGCGCGGGACGCGCAGGACTGGCCGCGCGCGCTGGCCCTGTTCGAAGCGCTCGAAGCGCGGACCACCGCGCCGCGCAACCTCGCCGTGATCCGCGTCCGCAAGGGGACCGTCCTCATCGAGCTCGGGCGGCTGGAGGAAGCCGCGGCGGCCATAAGCATGGCCCTTCCCGGCCTGCCGGAGGCGGACGCGACGCTGCACGAGGATCGCTTTCTCGGCCTGATGACATTGGGCCGGATCGCCGAGCACGATCTCGATTATCCCGAAGCGCTGCGCCGATACCGGCTGGCCGGGGCGATCCCGGTCGCCGACGCCGACCGGCTCCTGGTCCAGCGCGGCATCGTCCAGACGCAATTGTTCACCGACGCCGATGCCGCGCTCCGCGACGCCGACGCGGCGCTGCGGCTGGCGGCGGCGGCCGCACCCGGAAACCGCTCCCTCGAAGGCCAGCTCCACACGCTGAAAGGCCGCGCGCTCCTCAATCTCGGCCGGTTCGACGAGGCGCGGGGGGAGCTGGAGACGGCGCTGCGGCTGCTCGGCAACCTTACCATGCGGGTCGACCGCGCCGATCTGCTCGCCCGCTCCGATCTCGCCATCGCCGCCTTGCTCTCGGGCAATGCCGCCGACGCGCGGCGCTACCTCGCTTATACCGGCGCCGGGCGGTTCGAACGCGGCTCCATCGTCGCCGGCGAGAGCAACGATTTGCCCCAGTGCGGGCCCGAGATCGGGCCGGACGACGTCGCCGTCATCGAGGCCTTTGTCGGCCCGGACGGCAGCGTCGGCAACGCCATGCCGATCTACGCCTCGCGGCAGGGGCCGAGCGCGATCGCCTTCGCCCGCGCGGTCGCGCAATGGACGTTCGACGCCGAAGCGATCCGCCCGGTGCCGCCTTTGTTCCGCTCGGTGGTGAGGGTGGAGGTCCGCTGCGTCGCCCAGCCGTCCGGTCGCTATGCAGGCGGCGGCGATGCCGAGCTCGAGCGGCTGGCGGCCGCAGATCCGGCCTGGCAGCGCGCGATCGCGGCCCGCGCCAATCGCCCGCTCGGCGCCCTGCGCGCCGAGCTGGCAGCCTCCTCCGCTCCGCGCGACGCGCTGCCGCTATTGCTGCTGCTGGCGAGCCATGGCGGCCTTGCCCATGCCGAGCACGAAACCATGTTCCGCCGCGCCTTGCCGTTGGCGGCCGAGGCCGGCGCCCCGCCGGCGGTAATCGCCGGCATCGCCATCGCGATTTTCCGCGAGCAGGCGGCGCAACGGGCAAGCGGCGACTCCCGCGACGGCCCGGATTATGCCGCGATGCTGGCTTTGCCCGAGATCGTGCGCGCGCCGCAGGCGGCGGCGCTGGTCCGCCTTACCCAGGCGCGACGGCTGTACGGACAGGGCGACTATGACCGCGCCCTGGCGCTCGCCACCGAGGTCCGTGCCGCGCCGACGGCCGCCCGCAGCGACTTGGCCGACACCGAAGCGCTGGAGATCGAGGTCGCGGTCCATGCCGCGCGGCGCGACCTCGCGGCCGCCCGCGCCGCGTTCGAGGCGATGGGCCCCAATGCGACGCGGTGCGGCCTGGTGCCGCGCCAGCGCTCGCTCAGCGCCAGCGACCGCGACTTCCCCAATGACGCGCTGCGCTGGGGATTCGAAGGTTGGGCCGTGAGCGAGATTTCGGCCTCGGCCGACGGCGACACCGTCCGGTCGCGGACGGTGATGGCCTACCCGCCTTTCGTGTTCGGGGAGGCGACCCGCCGCATCACCGACCGCGCGCGCTTCGAACCGAGCTATCGGCCCGATGACGCGCCCTGCCCGGTCGCCCGGCAGCGGGTGCGGTTCATGATGCCCGACTGAAGCGGGCGGCTCAGCGCCGCGCCGCCGCTACCCGTGTCGGGCCGGGGCCGAGCCGCACCACCACGTCGTCGACATGGACGCCGCCGCGCTCGATCAGGAGGTTCTGATAGTTGCGGTCGTCCTCGCGGGTCATGGCGGGGATGTCGCCCTCGCGGCGGAAGCGGCGGCGGACATAGGCCGAGAGCTCGCCGGCGGTGACGATGCGGTCGCCGTCGTCGTCCGCTTCGCCGCCGAGTCCCGCGCGCAGGAAATAAGAGAGGAAGCCGCCGGCCTTGAAGCGGGTGGCGACGAGGCTGGTCAGATCCTCCTCCGAGCTGAACAGGCCCATTACGCCCGGCCGGCTGACAAGGCTGCGGAAGCCGCCGGCATAGCAGGCGTCGATCACCACGATCGCCATCCGCCCGCGCACGCCTGCGAACAGGGGCGCGAGCTCGGCGTCGGTCATCGCCGCGTCGTAAAGCTCGATCGTTTCCGCGCGGCCGTCCAGCTCGGCGGCGGTGGGGCGGACGTCCTCCTGATCGCCATGACCGGAGAAGAAGAACAGGAAGGTGTCGTTCGGCCCGGCCGAAGCCGCGGCGCGCGCCAACGCGTCGGCCACCGCCTTGGTCGTCGCCTCCTCATTGGTGAGGAGGCGGCTGGCGGGGTGGAGAAGGCCGGCGGCCTGCAGGCTGTTATAGAGCTCGCGCGCATCGGCGTCGGTATTGGCGAGGTTCGAGGCGCGGCCGCCATAATCCGACACGCCGACCAGAAGGGCGATGACGCGCGGCCCGCCGGGGACGCCGATCTGGCGCGGATGGCCCGGGCTCGGCGCGAGGCTCAGCCGGTAGTCGCCGGTCTCGCCCGGCCGATAGGTGGTGACGGTGATGACATATTCGCCGTCCTCGGCGAGGACGGTGTCGATCCGGCTGTCGGTCGAAGCCCGGCCGTCGATCTCGCTGTCGTCATTGCCGTCCAGCGTCCCGTCCGGACGCGCGAGGATCAGATAGGTGTCCATCTTGCCGGCGGTCAGGGTGATGGTGACGCGCTGGCCGCGCTGCGCCCGGAACCGGTAATGGTCGGTATATTCGCCCGAGGCGAGCCGGCCGTCGCCCTCGGCGAGCCGGCCGGTGACGGCGGCGCCGACCGCGATCGGATCGGCCGCCGCCGGTGCCGTCGCGGCGACGTCGGCGGCGGGAATCGCGGCCTGCAGCCGGTAGGCGCCGGTCTCGCCGGGCCGGAAGCTGGTCACCGCCACCCGGTAGGCGCCGTCGGTCGGGAATTCGAGCACGATCCGGCTGTTGACCGCCTCGCCGCCGCCTTGCGCGTCGTCGTTGACCAGGCTGAAGCCTTCGGGGCCGGTCACCACCAGATAGGGATCGAAGGCGTCGGAGGCGAGGTCGAGCTGGATGCGGCCGCCGCGGCGGCCCTCGAGGACATAGACGTCCTCATATTTGCCCGAGCGGCGCTGGGTGTCGGCCTGCGTCAATTCGCCGTCGACGGACTGGCCGGCGGCGATGGCCGCCACCTGCGGGCCGCTCTGGGCGCCCTGCCCCATGGCCGACGGCGCCGCGAACAGGGCGCCGGCCGCCAGCACCAACAGAATCCGAATCCGGTTCATCCCGCCCTCCGCCGAAACCGCGCGCCGGCGCCTTAGCACAGGCGTGGGGGTTGGCGAATCTCCGCCGGCGGCAATGAAGCAAGACTGAACGGCGCGGCCGCCCGCCCGCGCGGCGGAAAAAGGTTCCTCTCGAAAATTTTGTGATCCATGGCGTGCGAATGGTCGAACCCCTGAATATCCGCTGCGCACGAAGGGCGGCCGAGGCCCTGGGCTACGCCCATGAGATCGTCGACCCCTTCTCCCACTATCTGATCAAGCTGTCGTCGGGGGACCGGTTCGCCTTCGTCGGCGCCGGCGGCGTGCACGGATTTCCGTTGAACGACGCAACCGTCGCCACCATCGCCAAGGACAAGTCGCACAGCTACGAGCTCCTCAGGCGGATCGGGGTCCGGGTTCCCGCCTCGCAGCTGGTCTTCGTCGACCAGCGCTATGCCGACCTGCGGCCGGCCGGGCGGGAGGTGGCCGACGCCAAGGCGTTCGCCGCGCAGATCGGCTATCCCGTCTTCGTCAAGCCCAATGACGGGTCGCGCGGCGCGCTGGCGCAGTCGGTCGCGAACGAGGCGGAGCTCGAAGCGCATCTGGGGAAGATCGCCGCGACCTCGGTCAGCGCGGTCGTCCAGCAATATCTGAGAGGGAGCGAGCGACGGATTTTCTACATCGATGGCGTTCCCCTGTTCGCTTATGCGAAGACGAAGCCGGCGCTTTGCGGCGACGGCGAGCGTACCGTCGCCGCGCTGTTGCGGGAGGTCGACGCCCGCTACGTCAGAAGCGGATTGTCGCCGGTGAACATGCGGGACGCGGTGCTCCAGCAGGCGCTCGCCGCCCGCGGCCTGCGCCTCGACAGCGTCGCGCCGGCCGGGCTGGCGATCCCCTTTTCGGAAAAGGCCAATGTGTCGGGCGGCGGCGGCGTCGCCGGCTTCCGCGAGACCTTCACCCCGTTCGAAGCCGCCCTGTGCCGGGCGATCCGCGACGACATCGGGCTGAGGGTCTGCGCCATCGACCTCCTGATCGAGGACGACGCGCCGGAAGAGGAGGCGTACGTTCTCGAGCTGAACGCCAATCCCGCGCTCGCCTCGCTGGAGAAATTGGGGAAGGACGACCTGCTGATGCGGATCTGGACGGAGGTCCTGAGGAAAGCCGTCGAGGGATAGATGTTCGACCCGATGGACGAGATCGCCAGGCTGCCCAGGTTCGGGGCCGGCGTCGGGCTGGCCCGGCTTGAGGGACATTTTGCCGACCTTTGGCAGGCGCTTCGCGCGTCCGGCGTCCGCGTCGTGCACGTCGTCGGGTCGAACGGCAAGGGCAGCACGGCAACGTTCCTGGAGGCGCTCCTTCGCCGCACCGGGTTGCGCACGGGCCTGTTCACCTCTCCCCACCTTCACGATTTCGCCGAGCGGATCCGGCTCGACGGGGCGTGCGTCGACAATGCGACGCTGGCCGAGGCCTGGCGCTTCTATCGCGAGCGGGCGGGGAACAATCCCGACTTCGGGAGCTTCGAGGCGATCACGGTGATGGCCGCCCATATCTTCGCGCGTGCCGGCCTCGACGTCCTCGTCGCCGAGGCGGGGATCGGCGGCCGCTTCGATCCGACGCGGATGTTCGCGGGAGACCTGGCCGTCCTCACGTCGATCGACCTCGAGCATAAGGCGCTTCTGGGGAACAGCATCGAGGAGATCGCGGCGGACAAGATGGATGTCGGCGCGCCCGGCGGCGTGGTGATATCCGGCTGGCTGGGCGATCGCCTTTCGGCCTTTTGCAACGCCTATGCCGGCCTGTCGGGGAAGCGCTTCATCGACGCATCGCTGCCGCTGACCATAAGCTATGAGGATTATGCGGCGAACGCGCGCATCCGCGTCGACGGCCGCCCAATCATCGGGGACGACGTAACGATCGAATATCGGGTGCCGGCCGAATATCTCGTCAGGAACAGCGTGCTGGCGTTGCGGGCGGCGGAGAGGATCCTCCCCGCCACGGCAGACCTGCATCGGCACTTCCTGGCGATATGCGCCGATTTCTCTGTGGTCGGGCGGTTCGAGAGGATCGGCTCGGAGCCGGCCATTTTCTGCGACATGGCGCATACGCCGGCGGCCGTCCGCGAAGTCGTCGACTGCTGCCGAAAGCTGTTCGGCGATGTAAAGCCGGTCTTCGTGCTCGGCATGTCAGCCGACAAGGACTGGGGCGAGATGTGCCGCATCCTGGCCGGCCAGGGCGCGCGGTTCCTCCTGTTCAGGCCCGCGCACAAGGGGCAGGATCCCGAGGCCCTGGCGTCCGCCGTCCGGGCGGCGGGCGGCAGCGCCGATATCGAGATATTCGGCGACGCCGAAGCCGCCGCCGAGGCGGTCCGCCGCCGGTTTGCCGGCACCGACCTCCCGATCGTCGCGACCGGCGGCATGTTCAGCGCCATCGAGTTCCGGACCGCCATGATGGGAAAGGACGTCGCCTCCCTGCGGTTCTACTGACATGGGTCGTGAGGATAATGGCGCGCCCGGAAGGATTCGAACCTCCGGCCCCCAGATTCGTAGTCTGGTGCTCTATCCAGCTGAGCTACGGGCGCGCGGGAGGCTGCGACATAGGGGCTGGGGCAGAAGCACGCAACCCCCGCCCGCACCGGCGGCGGTCGGTGTTGCCCGGCGGCCGGACGGCGCATAGGGAGGAGCGATGACCACGCGCCCGCGCCTCGTCCCGCCTCTCCTCGCGGCGGCCGCCCTGCTCGCCGGCTGCGTGTCGCAAGGGCCCTTCCCCTCGCTCGCGCCGCGCCCGGCGGAAGGGATGGACATGAGCCTCGAGCCGGTCCGCGAGCCGGTCGACGTGCCGTCCGATTCCGGGCTCCGGCTGCGCATCCTCGAGCTGAGAGAGCAGGCCCGGCAGGGCGAGCGCGCGTTCGACGCCGCCTTCGGGCCGGCGCAGGCGGCCGCCCGCGCTGCCGGCCCGCGCGGCTCCGACAGCTGGGTCGACGCGCAGCAGGCGATCTCGCGGCTCGAAGCGGCGCGGTCGCAGACGATGCAGGCGCTCGTCCAGCTCGACCAGCTGGCGAGCGGCCGGTCGGCCGTGGCCACCAATGCCGACGATTTCGCCGCGATCAACGGCATGCTCGCGGTCGTCGAAGCACTGGCCGCCGACCAGCAGGCGCGGATCGACCGGCTGCGCCGGGACTAAGAGGCGGCGAGCGCCGCGGCGTGCAGCTTCGCCAGAGCGACATAATGGGCGACGCCCAGGCGCATGCCGTCGAGGTCGGCGGCGCTGAGGTCGCGGACATATTTGGCGGGCCGGCCGGCCCAGAGCTGGCCGGAGGGGATTTTCCGGCCCGAGGTGAGCATCGCCCCTGCCGCGAGCATCGCGTCGCCTTCGATCTCGCAGCCGTCCATGACGATCGCGCCGAGGCCGACGAAGGCGCGGTCGCGGAGGGTGCAGCCGTGGATCATGGCCATATGGCCGACCAGCACGTCCGCGCCGATCAGCGCCGGAAAGCCCCGCTCGGGGCCGCCGGGGCGATGCGGATCGACATGGATCACGCTGCCGTCCTGGATGTTGCTGCGGGCGCCGATGCGGATGCGGTTCATGTCGCCGCGCAGCACGCAATTGTACCAGACGCTCGCCTCCGGCCCCAGCTCGACGTCGCCGATCAGCTGCGCGCCGGGGGCGACGAAGGCGGCGGGATCGATGCGCGGCGCGTGGCCGCCGAAGGGGATCAGGGTCATCGCCGGAGCTCAGCCTTGCCGATATCGTAGACGATGGTGGGGTTGAGATCGGGAAAGCGCGGATCGTCATAGTCGAGCGCGGGGCGGCGGGTCATGCCGAGCCGCTCCATCAGGCCCCAGCTGGGCTCGTTTCCCGGGAAGGTGATCGCGACCACGCGGTCGGCGCCCAGGCGGTCGAAGGCGAAATCGAGCGAGGCGGTCGCGGCCTCCCTGGCATAGCCCTGCCCCCAGGCGTCCTCGCGCAGGCGCCAGCCGACCTCGTACATGCCTTCGATCGCGCTGCCCGCCGCGTCCGCGATCTTGATCCCGCAAAAGCCGAGCAGCGCGCCGTCCGCCTTGCGCTCGACCGCCCAGAAGGTGAAGCCGCGCCCCCGCTGCCAGCCGGCCAGGCGGTCAAGCGTGTCGCGCATCTCGGCCTCGCTGCGGACGCCGCCCAGCCAGCGCATCACCCCCGGCGTGTTGGTGTGGCGGATGAAGGGCTCGGCATCGGCATCGCACCAGTCGCGGAGGCGCAGGCGCGCCGTCTCGAGGACGAACGCTTCGCGCAGCGTCACCACAGGCTCGGGAAGTTGACGATCGGGAGGATCGAGGCATGGTCGTCGCTCCACCCGGAGAAGCCCGGACGCGGCTGGACCACCTCCCAATACATCGAATCGTCGCCGCTGAGGGCGACCAGCCGGTCGATCGTGGCGGGGTTGCGCGACAGCGCGATCCATACCGAGATGGTGGCGTTCAGCACCTCCTCTTCCTCTTCCGGCACATATTGCAGCATCGTCGCCGTCCAGCCGCCGCGCGCGGCGATGTCGGCGACCACCGGCTTGAGGTCGAGATAGCGGTTGGAGACGTGGAACAGGACGATGCCGTTCCGCTGCACCGCGCGGCCGTAGACGGCGAGCGCCTCGCGGGTGAGCAGGTGCATCGGCACCGCGTCCGACGAGAAGGCGTCGACGGCGAGGATGTCGATCGAATTGGCCGGCTGCTGCGCCATCCGGAGGCGGGCGTCGCCGAGCACGATCCGGGCATGCGGCGCGCACTGGCTGAGGAAGGTGAAGCGCTGGCGCGCGACCTGGACCATCGCCGGGTCGATCTCGAAGAAGGTCCATGCCTGGTTGGGGCGGGCGTAGCAGGAGAGCGTGCCGCTGCCGAGGCCGATCACGCCGATGCGGGGGCGCGCGCCGTAAAGCGCGTCGGCATGGGTGAGCGCGATGCCGATGCCCGAGCGGCGGGCATAATAAGAGGTCGGCACCGTCTCCAGGCCCGGCTCCAGATTCTGGATGCCGTGAAGGGTGGTGCCGTGGGTCAGGATCCGCGCGGTGCCGTCGTAACGGGTGTTGACCTCGTAGATCCCGAAATAGGAACGGGTGCGGGTGCCCTGGGTCGAATGGACGAGCGTCGTCCAGCCGCCATAGCTCAGCATCAGGGCGGCAAGCGCGGCCGCGAAGGCCCAGCGCCGGCCGAGACAGGCCAGGGCGATCAGCGAAACGGCAATGCTCCCGCCCATCGTCGCCATCGCCGACCGGCCGAACAGCATCGCGTCGGTCGCGTAGGAGAGGATGAAGGCGATCGCCGGCAGCGCGATGGCCAGGATGCGCGCCAGCCTCGCCGGCCAGGGCACGAGCGGGAATTGCGGGACCAGCAGCGCGGCGGCGAGGATCAGCAGCGGGTGCTCGTAGGCCCAGTCGAACAGCAGCGGCGCGACGATCGCGCAGAACAGGCCCCCCAGCATGCCGCCGAACGACATGGCGAGATAGAAACGGGTGAGGTGGCGGACCGCCGGGCGCAGCCGGAACATCTCCGAATGCAGCGCCACCGCGACAACGAGCAGGAGGAGGAGCCCGAGGGTCGCCGAGAAGAAGGGGTTGCGGGTGCCGTCGCTGAACGCGAGCCCGCCGGCGATCAGGATGACCAGCGGCGCGACCAGGGTGATGATGTTGGCCGGGCCGCGGCGGGCGGCGAAGGCGATCACGAAGCTGAGCAGATAGAGGCCGAGCGGGAGCACCCACAAAAGCGGCATGGCGACGATGTCGGTGGTGAGGTGGGTGGTGGTCGACAGCATCAGCCCCGACGGCACCGCGGCCAGGGCGACCCAATAGGCGATCCGGCGCGCGGTCGGCGGGGGGAGGTGTCGTCGTCCTCCGGCAGCGCCTCGACCGCCTGGGCCGGGACGGTGAAGGCGCAGGCGGCGACGAGCAGGACGAGAAAGGCGTAGAGCATGGTCCACAGCCAGCTCTGCTGCGCCAGCGTCATCGTCGGCTCGACGATCAGGGGATAGGAGATGAGCCCGGCGAAGCTGCCGAGGTTGGACGCCGCGTAGAGCGTGTAGGGCTCGCCGCGGCTCGTCTCGAGCGCATACCAGCGCTGCATCAGCGGCGCCTGGCTCGAGACGACGAAGAAGAGCGGGCCGATCGAGCTGATCAGGAACCACGGCACCCAGAAGGCCGGCTCGCCGTCCGCCGGCGGCAGCGCCGTCGACAGGCCGATCGGCAGCCACAGAGCGGCGAGGCCGAGGAGGGCGATGTGGATGCCGACCTGGCGGCGCGGCCTCAGGCGGGAAATCCAGTGGGCGTAGGCATAGCCGCCCAGCAGCAGCAGCTGGTAGACCAGCATCGCGCTGTTCCAGATCGAAGGCGCTCCGCCGACCCGGGGCAGCGCCATCCGGGCGATCATCGGCTGGGTGAGGAAAAGAAGGAACGAGCCGGTGATGATGGTGACAAGGAACAAGGGCCGCGCATAGCGCTCCTGCACCCGGCCCGCGGTCGCTTCTGTCTGCAACGTCTCTTCCCCCGTCATGTGGCGCGAAGCAGCCGGGCGGCGGCCGGCGCGTGATAGGTGAGGACGCCCGAGCAGCCAGCCCGCTTGAACGCCATCAAGGTTTCCAGCAGCAAAGCGTCCCGATCCCCGGCTCCGGCCGCTGCCGCGGCTTCGATCATCGCATATTCGCCGGACACCTGATAAGCGAAAACAGGGACTTCGAACCTATCCTTTACACGCCGGATGATGTCGAGATAGGGCAGGCCCGGCTTCACCATCACCGTGTCCGCGCCCTCCGCGAGGTCGAGCGCGACCTCGCGCAGCGCTTCGGCGGCGTTGGCCGGGTCCATCTGGTAGCTCTTCTTGTCGCCCTTGAGGAGGCCGCGCGAGCCGACCGCGTCGCGAAACGGGCCGTAGAAGGCCGAGGCATATTTGGCGGCATAGGCCATGATCTGGACGTCGGCATGGCCCGCCTGCTCGAGCGCCGAGCGGATGATGCCGACGCGGCCGTCCATCATGTCGGAGGGCGCGACGATATCCGCGCCCGCGGCGGCCTGGACGAGCGCCTGCTCGGCGAGAATATCGCAGGTCGCATCATTGATGACCCGGCCTTTTTCATCGACGATGCCGTCATGGCCGTGGGCGGTATAGGGATCGAGCGCGACGTCGGTGAGCACGCCGATTTCGGGCGCCGCATCCTTGGCCGCCTTCACCGCCCGGCAAATCAGGTTGTCCGGGTTGAGGGCCTCGCGCGCATCGTTGGTGCGCAGGCCGGCCGGCGTGTTGGGGAAGAGCGCGATGCACGGGATGCCGAGCTCGCGCGCCTCCTTCGCCCGCGCGCCGATCCGGTCGACGGACCAGCGCGAGACGCCCGGAAGGGTGGCGATCGGCTCCTCGACCCCCTGCCCTTCGGCGACGAACAACGGCCAGATCAGGTCCGACGGCGTCAGCACCGTCTCCGCCACCAGCGCCCGGCTCCACGCGGTGGAGCGGGTGCGGCGCAGGCGAAGGGCGGGGAAGGAAGCCGGGGACATTGCGGCAGGGCTTAGCGCGACAGCGGCTTTCCGCAAAGCAGATTGGATGGGCATGGCGCGCCCGGCACCGAGTTGTCCTCTTTCGTTCCGGCCTTGCAACAAGCTTTGTTGAAAGCGCGCCCAATTGGTGGCACTCTTTCCAGTCCGGGGGTGCGAACCCGGCGCGTCTGAGGTCCTTCACTTCGAAACGAAAGGGGCGGTCGATGAAGCGGATCAAATCTCTCGCGGTGCTTGCGGCAGGCGTTATCTTGGCAATGGCGGCAGGTCCCGCGACCTCGCAGGGCCCGCCCGGACTACCCAATCCGGTCCTCTACATAACCGGGACCGAGGTCTACACGACCCCTGCCGGGACCTTTACGCGCTACCGGTACGACGTGTTCAACAAGGCGGCCTATCCGGCGGCGATGTTCGCGCCGGCTCCCGGCCTGCCGGCCTGCGGCACCAACGTCAATTCATCGCGTACCTGGGTCGATTTCTTCAACTCGCGGGGCCAGCGCCTCTACGGCTTCTGCGCGCTGGGCAGCCCGAACGATCTCGGCTCGATCTGGTTCGCGTTGCCGGAAGGCCAGGTTCCGCCCAGCTACATCTATATCGAGCTGAACGATCGCCAGACCAACACGCGCTACCGTTCGAACCTCGCCGATACGGTGATCTAGGCGGCCCCGAAGCGGGGACGCAACGCGAAGGGGTTGGACACCGGCCGCCTTTCCGGCGTTAGGGAAAGGCGTGTCCGTGTCCAAGCCCGTCCCCAAGGAAGCCGTCCTCGTCGTCAACGCGCATTCGCGCAAGGGCCGCGCACTGTTTCGCCGCGCCACCTTCCGGCTGCGCGAAGCGGGGATCAGGCTGACCGCGGCCCATGCGATCCGCCACCCCCGCGACCTGATTCCGACGGTCAAGGAGGCGGTGCGGAGCGGCGCGCCGATGGTGATCGTCGGGGGCGGCGACGGCTCGCTGTCGTCGGCCGTCGACGAGCTGGTCGACCGCGACTGCGTGTTCGCATTGCTGCCGCTCGGCACCGCCAACAGCTTCGCCCGCACCCTCGGCATCCCGCTCGACCTCGACGGCGCGGTGCGGACGATCGCGACCGGCCGGCGCCGACGTGTCGATCTCGGCGTCATCGACGGCGACTATTACGCCAACAGCGCCGCGATCGGCCTGTCGCCGCTGATCGGCGCCACCGTGCCCGCAAAGCTCAAGCGCTATTTGGGGCGGGTCGGCTATCTCGCCTGGGCGCTGTGGTCGCTGCTTCGCTTCAAGCCGTTCCGGCTGACCGTCGAGGTGGACGGCGAGAGCCACAGCGTCAACGCGCTCGAGGTCCGCATCGCCAACGGCGCCTTCCACGGCGGAGTCGAGGTGGTGGAGGGGGCCGAGGTCGACAGCGGCGAGATCGTTGTGCAGGCGGTGACCGGCAGCGACAAGAAAAGGCTCATCCACAACTGGCTGGCGGTGCTGACCCGTCCGTCGGCGCGCAAGGAGACGGTGCGCAATTTTCGCGGCACCAGGCTCAGGCTGACCACGATCCCTTCCCTCCCCATCTCGATCGACGGCGAGGTGCTCGGCCGGACGCCGGCCACGGTCGAGGTGGCTGAGCGGGCGATCGAAGTGGTGGTGCCGGCCTAGGGACGCCCTAACCCGGGCCCGGTGGTGAGGTCGCGCTGCCCGGGCCGCGACGCCATCAGCCGAGCCGCGCCAGCGCCGCGCGGTATTTCTCGGCCTCGGAGGCCTTTTCGGCATGGTCGGCACGGGCCTTTTCCACCGCCTCGGGCTTGGCGCGCTCGATAAAGCTCGGATTGGCCAAGCGGGCGGCGAGGGAGTCGCGCTCCTTCTCGGCCGCTTCCGCCGCCTTGGCGAGACGCGCCCGTTCGGCCTCGATGTCGATCACGCCTTCAAGCGGGAGGATATAGGTCGCTTCGTCGACGACGATCTGGGCCGCGCCGCCGGCCGGCGCTTCCTCGGTCGAAATCGATTCGATTCGCGCGACGCGCTTGATGCGGGCCTCGTTCGCCCGGATCCGCTTCAAAGTCTCAAACGAGAAGTCCTTGACGTGAAGCGGAAGCTTGACCCCGGGGAGGATGTTCAGCTCCGCGCGCGCCGCCCGCACGCCGCTCACCAGGCGGATGAGCCACTCCACTTCGGACGTCGCCTCCGGATCGAGCCTTTGCGCGTCAGGAACCGGCCAGGCGGATATGATCAACGGCCTTTGGCGCTCTCCCAGGCTCATCCAGAGCTCTTCGGTGACGAACGGCATGAACGGGTGGAGCATCACCAGGATCTGATCGAGCACCCAGCCGGCGACCTCCCTCGTCTCCCGCACATGCGCCTTGGCCTGGCCGGTCTCGAGATCCAGGTCGAACTGAAGCTGCGGCTTGATCAGCTCCAGGTACCAGTCGCAGAAATTGTCCCAGACGAAATGATAGAGGATGTTGGCGCTCTCGTCGTAGCGCAGCTCGGCCAGGGCGAGGTCGAGCGCCTGGACGGTCTTCACCGTCTCGGCGACGATCCAGCGGTTGACCGCCAGCGCCGCCTCGGGCGCGTTGCGCGATGACGACGCGCCGATGCCGTTGGCCTGGCAGAAACGGGCGGCGTTCCACAATTTGGTGGCGAAGTTGCGATAGCCCTCGACGCGCTTCTCATCCAATTTGATGTCGCGGCCCTGGCTCTCCATCGCCGCCAGGGTGAAGCGAAGGGCGTCGGCGCCGTAGCGCTCGATCAGGCCCAATGGATCGACCGTATTGCCCTTGGACTTGGACATCTTCCGCCCCTGGGCGTCGCGGACCAGGCCGTGGAGGTAGAGCGTCTTCCAGGGCCTCTCGCCCATGAACTGGAAGCCCATCATCGCCATGCGGGCGTCCCAGAAGAAGATGATGTCGAAGCCGGAGATGAGGACGTCGTTGGGATAGTGGCGCTTGAGCGTCTCGGTCTCCTCGGGCCAGCCCAGGGTCGCGAAGGGCCACAGGGCGGAGGAGAACCAGGTGTCGAGCACGTCGGGGTCGCGGCGGAGGGCGACGCCCTGCCCGGCCTGGGCCTCCGCCTCGGCCTCGGTTTCGGCGACGTAGACCTTGCCCGCCTCGTCGTACCAGGCCGGGATCCGGTGGCCCCACCAGAGCTGGCGGGAGACGCACCAGGGCTGGATATTCTCCAGCCAGTTGAACCAGGTCTTCTTCCACGTCTCCGGCACGACGCGGATGTCGCCGGAGCGGACCGCCTCGATGGCCGGCTTCGCCAGCGTCGCCGCGTCGACATACCATTGGTCGGTGAGCCAGGGCTCGATGACGACCCCGGAGCGGTCGCCATAGGGGGTGGCGACGATCCGGTCCTCGACCTTTTCGAGGCTGCCGGCGGCGTCGATCAATGCGACCACGCGCTCGCGCGCCTCGAAGCGGTCGAGGCCGAGCAGCGCGTCGGGGATCAGCCCGTCGGCGGTCTGCACCACCCTTGCCTCGGCATCGAGCATGTTGAGCATCTCGGCGGGCCTGAAGCCGGCGCGCTTGCCGACCTCGAAATCGTTGAAGTCGTGGCCCGGCGTGATCTTGACCGCACCCGATCCGAGCTCAGGGTCGGCGTGCTCGTCGGCGATGATCGGCACCAGCCGGCCGGTGATCGGCAGGCGAACCTTGCTGCCGACCAGCGCCGCGTAGCGGGCGTCCTGGGGATGGACGGCCACCGCCATGTCGGCGAGCATCGTCTCGGGGCGGGTGGTGGCCACCGAGACGTGGCCCGAACCGTCCTCGAGCGGATATTTGAAGTGCCAGAACTTGCCGTCGACCTCGCTCGTCTCGACCTCGAGGTCCGAGATCGCGGTCCTGAGGCCGGGATCCCAGTTCACCAGCCTCTTGTCGCGATAGAGCAAGTCGCGGTTGTAGAGATCGACGAACACCTTGATCACCGCGCGGCTGAAGCCCTCGTCCATGGTGAAGCGCTCGTTCGCCCAGTCGCAGCTGGCGCCGAGGCGGCGAAGCTGACGGGTGATCTGGCCGCCGCTCTCCTTTTTCCATTCCCAGACCTTGGCGACGAACTCGTCGCGGGTGAAATCGGTGCGCTTCTGCTGGCGCTCGTTCAACTGGCGCTCGACCACCATCTGGGTAGCGATGCCGGCATGGTCCATGCCCGCGACCCACAGCGCGTCCTTGCCCTGGAGGCGGGCATGGCGGGTCAAGATGTCCTGAAGGGTGACGTCGAGCGCGTGGCCGATGTGGAGCGATCCGGTGACGTTGGGCGGCGGCATGACGATCGTCCACGGCTCGGCCTTGTCCCGCGCCGGGCGGAACAGGCAGTTCTCCTCCCAATGGGCGTACCAGCGCGCCTCGATCTCGGCGGGGTCGAAGGTCTTGGGCAATTCGGTCATGGGGAGGGCGCTTAACGGCGTTTCACTTCCCCGTCACCCCGGGGCAGGCCGGGGTTTCGTGGAGACCACCGAGACCTTCCGTCCCGAGATCCCGGCGTTCGCCGGGATGGCGGCAGTGGCGCCGCGGGATGACGTTATTGGGAAGGTCTCAGCCAGCGATCGAGCCAGGCGTGGACCTCGCGATACCATTGGATCGAGTTTTGCGGCTTCAGGATCCAGTGATTCTCGTCGGGAAAGACGACCAGGCGCGAGGGGATGTTGCGGCGCTGGAGCGCGTTGAACACGCCGAGCGACTGGCTGTAGGGGATGCGGTAATCGCGCTCGCCGTGGATGACCAGCATCGGCGTGCGCCAGTTCTGAACCAAGTTGACCGGATTGTTGCGCTCCATCGCCGCCGCGGCGGCGGGATCGAAATAGGGGCCGCCGAACTCCCATTCGGTGAACCACAATTCCTCGGTCTCGTAGGACATGGCGCGCTGGTCGAACACGCCGGCATGGCTGACCAGGCACTTGAAGCCGTCGGGCCAGTTGCCCGCGATCCACAGCGCCATGAAGCCGCCATAGGAGCCGCCGAGCGCGCAGGCATTGGCGGTGTCGAGCGCAGGATCGGCGCGGCCGGCGGCGGCGAGGCCGAGGCGCAGATCCTCGAGCGGCGCGCCGCCCCAGTCGCGGTTGATGGCGTCGGTGAAGGCCTGGCCGTAGCCGGTGCTGCCGTGGAAATCGACGGTGACCGCGGCATAGCCGGGCGCGGCGAACAGCTGGGGATTCCAGCGGTAGGACCAGCTGTTGCCGAACGAGCTTTGCGGGCCGCCATGGATGAGGAGGGCAACCGGGAGCCGCCCGCTCGCGCCGGCGGGCTTCACGATCTGGCCCCAAACGGTGTCGCCATGGGCGCCCGCGAAGCTGAAGCGCTCGACATTGACCGGGTCGAGATTCGCCAGCCGGTCGGCATTGACCGCGGTCAGCCGGGTCGGGCGGCCGCGCCGGCCGAGCCGGTAGAGGTCGTCGGGCGCCTGCAGGCTGTTGAGCGTGTAGAGGACCGAGCCTCCGGCGAGGGGCACGACGTTGCCGGCGGTCCCCGCCCGGGTGAGGCGGGTGGCGCGGCCGGTGGCGACGTCGACGCGGAAGACCGGCGTGTCGAGGATTTCGCCGGCGGTGACGTAGAGGCTGCGGCCGTCGGGAGCCCAGGCGATCGAGCCGACCGAGCGGTCCCAGCCGCCGGTCAGCGCCCGGGTCTCGCCGGTGGCGAGGTTCCTGAGCTGGACCACCTGGCGGTCGGCCTCGTAGGTCGGCCGCGCCATCGCCGTGTAAGCGAGCCAGCGCCCGTCGGGCGAGACGGCCGGCGTCGTATCCGTGCCCCGGTTGGCGGCGGTGAGGTTGACGGGAGCGGCGCTGGCGTCGGCCGGCACCGCGAAAATGTCCAAATTGGTCGAGTTGGCTTCGGTGCGGCCGGCCTCGCGCAGCGTGAAGAACAAGGTGCGCCCGTCCGGGCTCCAGGCGATCTCCTCGGCCCCGCCGAACGGCTTGGACGGCGAATCGCCGGCCAGGTTCGGCGCGACCGGCGTGCCGGCGCCCTGCGGCCGTCCGTCCGCCAGCGGGAAGGTGAAGATGCGCGAGCGCACCCCCGGCTCGACCCAGGCGTCCCAGTGGCGGACGAAGGTCTGGTCGTAGACGCGGGCGCTGCCCTGCCCCGCTGCGGGCGCGGCCATGTCGGCGCAGTTGAAATCGGCGCAGGCCATGTTGCGGTCGCCCCAGATGGCGACGCGGTCGCCCGAGGGCGCGAGCGCGAAGCCGGCAATGTCGGCGCCGAGATCGGTGACCTGCTCCGCCGCTCCGCCCGGCACGGCGGCCCGCCAGAGCTGGTCGCTGCCGGAGGCGTTGCTCAGATAGTAGATCCAGCGGCCCTCGGCCGAGAAGCGCGGATCGTGCTCGTTATGCTCGGGCGCCGACGCGATCCGCGCGGGTTCGGCGCCGGGGCGCCGCAGATCGAGCAGCCACAGGTCGGTGCGGCCGCGATTGCCCTCGAGGTCGGTCTCGCGCAGCTGGTAGACCGCCCAGCGGCCGTCGGGCGAGACGGCCGGCGCCGCCAGCCGGCGCATGGTGGCGAGATCGGTGGCGGTCATCGGGCGAGCGAAGGCGGCGGGAGCCTGGGCGAGAGCGAGCGCGGCGAGGCTCGCGAGCAGCAGCTTTCTCATGGCGCGGCGGCCTAGCACCTGCGCCGCCCGCGCAAAAGGAAAACTAGACGTCGCGGCCGGTGATGCGGGCGACTTCGCGCGAGACCAGCTCCTCGACGATCTCGGGCAGATGCTGGTCGAGCCACTCCTTCAGCATCGGGCGGAGCATGTCGCGGACCACGGCCTCCAGGGCGCCGGCCTCGGGCGGCAGATCGTTGCGCTGGCGCAGCGCCGACAGAGCGGCGAGCCGCTCGCGGCTGGCCGAGGCGGCATCGTCGGAGAGCAGGCCCGAGGCCTCGGAGACCGGATCGTCGAGCTCGAGCACGTCCTCGTCGACGGCCGGCGGCTCGGCCCGCGACGGGCGCCGGGCCGGGCGCGCCGCCACCGTCGAGGCAGCACGATTGTCCTCGGCGATGACGCGCTTGATGGAAGCGAGTATCTCCTCCATCGACGGGTCCTGCTGAATATCCCCCATAACGAGGGCCTTATCGCTTATTGCGGAGGGTCTGTCACGGGGCTGTTTGATCCCGGCGGCGCGGTACGCGTCGAAACCGCCGCGGGACGGGGCCCGTCGTTCCAGTCGGACCAGCTGCCCGAATAGCGGTTGTAGTTGACCAGCGGGTCGTAAAGCGGCCCGCCGTCGAGGTTTAGATCCTCCGCTTCGGCCATGCCCATCGCGTTCAGCAGCTGGAAGCCGGCGACATAGGCGTCGCGGCGGGCGGTGACGAGCAGCACCTGGCTGTTCAACAGCTCCTGCTCGGCATTGAGGACGTCGAGCACGTTGCGGGTGCCGACGGTCTGCTCGGCGCGCGTGCCCTCGAGCGCGAGCTCGTTGGCGGCGACCGCGATGGTGTTCGATTCAATCGCCTCCTGCGCCGACACATAGCCGGCGAAGGCGGCGCGGGTGTTGGCGACGACCAGCCGCTCGACCGCGACCGCCTGCTCGAGCAGCTGGCTGCGGAACGCGCGGGCGCGCCGCACCCGGGCGCTGCCCGCGCCGCCCTGATAGAGGGGAATGCGGGCGCTGAGGCCGATGCCGGCGCTGGTGTTCGAGTTGGGAAGAGTGCCCTCGGCCACGCCGGCAGCCTCGTCGGCGCGGCCCAAAGCGTTGAAATAGCGGCTGCTGGACACCGCCGAGAGGGTCGGCAGGCGCTCGCCGCGCGCGGCGGCGACGTCATAGCCGGCGGCGCGCGCCTGGGCCGCGATCGACACCAGATCGGCATTGTTGGCCAACGCGACCTCGACCGCCTGGTCCGGCCCGGCCGGCAGCGCCGGCAGCGCCGGCGGCGGCTGCAGGTCGGCGGGAAGCTCGCCGATCACGCGGCGATAATTCTCCTCGCTCGATTCCAGCCGCCCGACGGCGGTGGCGAGCGTCGAGCGGGCGAGCGCGAGGCGCGCCTCGGACTGGGCAACGTCGGTGCGGGTGAGGTCGCCGACCTCGAACCGGTCGCGGGTGGCCTGCAGGTTGGTGTCGAGGACGCGGACCTGATTCTCGTTCAGCTGGACGATCGAGCGGTCGCGAATCACGTCCATGTAAGCGGCGACCGCCTCGGTGAAGATGTCGCCCTCGGTCGCGCGGAGGTCGGCGCGGCCCGCCTCGACCCGGGTGTTCGCCGCCCGAACCGCATTGCGGATGCGGCCGCCCGCGTAGAGCGGCATGCTGAGGTCGCCGCCGGCGGTGAACTCGCGGCCGTTGCGGCCCTGGCCGGTGGTGAGCAGGTCCTGGTTGAAGCCGCCCGTCGCCGACGCCTGCGGCCGCCCTTGGGCGCGGGCGAGCGCGACGTCCTCGTCCGTCCCGCGCAGCGACGCGCGCTGCGCCATGATCGTGGGATTGGTATGGTAGGTCTTGACCAGCGCCTCGCGCAGCGAGTGGGTCGCGCCCATCGCCCCGGCGGCCGCCTGCGTCTGCGCCTGGGCATAGGCGACCCCGCTCAAGGCGATGGCCGCCACCCCGACCGCTGCCAGCAACCCTCCCCGCATCAAACCACTCCGTCCACTAGAAGCTGAAACCACGGGGCTTTTCGAACCCCGGAAGGACCGCCGCCGCGGCGTCGACAAAGGCAGTCGCGCCGAACGCGCCGGACCCGACCCGGCCGACGCAAAGTCGGCTCACCCCGTCCTCGAGCAAGGCCAGCGCGATCTCGCCGCCGTCGGCGATCTGATCGACAATCGCCCCGGGCACATGCTCGACGGCGCCGTCGATCAGGATGAAATCATAGGGGGCGCCCGCCTTATGGCCCTGCGTGAGCGGCCCCTCGACGATCTCGACGCCGGTGCCGGCGAGCGCGTCGCGGGCGAAGGCGGCCAGCGCCGGAACCTCCTCGACCGCCACCACCGAGCGGACCAGCCGGGCGAGCAAGGCGGCCGAATAGCCGGTGGCGGCGCCGATCACCAGCGCGCGCTCGCTGCCGTCGAGGCGGGCCTCGGTCAGCATCCGCCCGAGCGCCATCGGCGGATTGAGCGCACGGCCGGGCGCCACCGGCACCAGCGCGTCGGCATAAGCGAGCGCACACCTGTCCGCCGGCACGAAACGCTCGCGCGCCACGGCGCCCATCGCCGCGACGACGCGCGGGTCGTTGACCCCGGTCGTCCGGAGCTGGCTCGCCACCATCGCGCGGCGCATCGGTTCGAAAACATGCTCGGTCATCGTCGCCGCTCTACTCGCACAACTGTTTTAGTGATGCAATACACTTGTTCGCACCTGCGGCTTTTATCGGCAAGCTCGATGAAGGCCAAGCAGAGAGTAAGGCGGGCATGACCCAACCGGCGACGCAAGAGGCGTGCCAGCCCTCGGCCCACCGGCGCGCGCCGCTCGCGGCCACAACCTGTCCGAATCCGGACAGCGGACGTCCGCGCCCGGACAGGCCGGGATCATGCCGCGCCGCCATCCTCCTGCATCATGCCGAAGATGTTGCCCTCGCTGTCCTTCATATAAGCGAGCCAGCCCACGCCCGGCACCGCCATCTTCGGCAGGGCGAGCGATCCGCCCCCGGCGAGTGCCTTTTCGACATAGGAATCGACGTCGTCGACGTCGACGGTGCAGACCCAGGAGGTCACCGGCTCGCCGCCGGCGGGCGGCGCGCCATGGCGCCGCATCATGCCGCCGTCGATGCCGGGACCCTCGGTTCCGGTGGTGATGACGCGGTAATTGCCGTCGCCCCAGGACCGGAAGGTCCAGCCGAACAGTGTTTCGTAGAAACGCTGCGCGCGGTCCATGTCGGCGGCGTGGATCTCGAAATGGATCGGCCTTGGCATAAATCGTCCCCCCTCCCGGCGGCCGCATAGCACAACTTGGTCGCCCGCTTCATCCTGCTATAGGCGGCGGCGTGGAGCCGCCGAGCGTTCAGGACAAGCCGTTCGACCGCGCGCTGCGCCGGCAGCGGCGCGACCGCGCGGCGGCGAGCGGCGGCGCGGCGGACTATCTCTTCCGCCGGGTGGCGGACGAGCTGGCCGAGCGGCTGGACCTGGTGAAGCGCCCCTTCGCCGACGCGCTCGATCTCGGCTGCGGCGATGCCTATCTCACCGGGCGGTTGCGGGCGCGCGGCCTCGACGTCGTCGCTGCCGACCCGGGCGCCGCTTTCGCGGCGGCCGTGGACGGGGTGCAATGCGACGAGGACCGCCTCCCCTTCGCCGACGGCGCGTTCGACCTCATCGTCTCGGCCGGCATGCTCGACAGCGTCAACGACCTGCCCGGCGCGCTGGCCCTGATCCGGCGCGCGCTGAGGCCCGACGGCCTGTTCCTCGCCGCCTTCGCCGGCGCCGGCAGCCTGCCGCGCCTGAGGAGCGCGATGCGCGCCGCCGACGAGGCCGAAGGCGGCGAGGCCGCGCCCCATATCCACCCGCAGATCGACGTGCGGGCGGCGGGCGACCTGCTCAGCCGCGCCGGCTTCGCCCTGCCCGTCGCCGACGGCGAGAGCATCGCAGTGCGCTTTTCCTCCCTGGCCGGGCTGGTCCGCGACTTGCGGGCGATGGGCGCGACCAACGCGCTGGGCGCGCGGCCGCGGCGGCCGCTGGGGCGGCGCGGGCTCGCCGCCGCGATCGCCGATTTCGAGGCTCATGCCGACCCCGACGGCAAGACGACGGAGCGGTTCGAGATCGTCTATCTCAGCGGCTGGGCGCCGGCGCCGGGCCAGCCCAGGCCGGCGCCCCGCGGCAGCGCCACCGCCTCGCTGGCGGCGGCGCTCAAGCCGCGCGCAGGCTGAACGGGGCGAGGTCCGGGGCGCCGCGGCGCGGGAGCGAGCGGACAAGGAGGACGAGCAGCCCGGCCGGCACCAGCGGCGCGAGGTTCACCGACGCGTCGAGCCCGGCGATCTGCGCAAGCGACAGGAAGGGCACGCACCAAAGCACAGCGAGGAGGACGCGGTCGCGGCCCCGCGAGGCCAGCCAGACGAAGGGCGCGACCAGGATGAGCGTGTCGTAGACGTAGAGATAGGGGCTGGCGAGGGCGGTCGCGGCGGCCAGGGCGCCCGCCTTGGCCCCCCACGGGCAATCGCGGCGCCAGACGGCACAGGCGGCGACGACGGCGGCGGCGGCGACCAGGGCGTGGACCGCCGAGGCCGCCTGCCCGCTCAATCCGGCGAGCCGCAGCGAGGCATAGACGCTGGCCATCTTGTGCCAGCCGGCCAGGCCGTCGGCAACGATCGAGGCGAACAGCGGGCCATTGCCGAGCCAGGCCGCATAGGCGCCCCAGCCGTAGACGAGGAGGCCGGCGAGGATCAGCCCCGCCGACGACGCCGCGGCGCCCGCGACCGCCCGCCACTGGCGCCCCGCGACAAGGACGAAGGGCAGGACGAGGCCGAGCTGGGGCTTGACGATCAGGCAGCCGAGCAGGAGCCCGGCGGCCAGCGGCCGCCTCGGCAGCAGCGCCAGCCCGCCGAGGAGCAGGCCGGCGGTGAGGAAGCCGCTCTGGCCGGTGATCGCGTTCACCAGCACCGGCGGGAAGGACAAGGCCAGCCACTGGAATCCCGGCGCCAGCCGCCGTGCCGCGGCGGCATAGAAAGCGAAGGTGGCGAGGATCCAGCAGGCGGCGGCGAGCGGGTACGGGAGCAGCCCGAACGGCGCCAGCGGCAGCAGGAAATAAGGCGGGTAGGCGAAGGGCAGGCCGCCGTCGAGGCCGACCGCGCCCTGCTCGACCGAGCGGTGGAGCGCGAGGTCGTAGGCGCCCGCGGGATTGCCGTCGAGACTGAGGACGGACGCGGCCCAATAGCTGACGAAATCCATCTGATAGGGGTCGAGGATGTTGGTCACGATCGCGAGCACGGCGACGAACAGGAACGAAAGGGCGACCGCCATCGCGACCATCCTCAACCCCCTGAACGACCCCTCCTCGCCGACGATCACGCCTCGCCCTCCTCGGCGGAGCGCTAGGACTTCTTGGTTAACAAGCGGTAATCGCCCCGGCCCGGATCAGGGCGTCCAGCAGGCCGATCAGCGGCGCGTCGGCGGGCGGCATGTCGAGCGCGGCCATCTCGTCCGGGCGCACCCATTGGAGCGCGCTGGCGTCGAGCGGCCTGGGCTCCCCGCGCCACCTCCGGCACAGATAGAGGAGCAGGATCATGTGGCGCTCGCCCAGCGGGGCGCTGGCGAAGCAGGCCGGCGCGAGGGAGCCCGGGTCGGCCTCGATCCCCAGCTCCTCGCGCAGCTCACGGACCAGGGCTGCCTCGGGCAGCTCGCCCGCCTCGACCTTGCCGCCGGGAAATTCCCACAGGCCGGCCATCGCCCGGTCCGGAGCGCGCTGCTGCAGCAGCACCCGGCCGGCCTCGTCGACCAAGGCCGCCGCCACCACCGTCATTGTCGGAATTTTTTGCACGTGGCGGCCTCCCGGTAGGATTCCATTAACGACATGCGGGTTATTTCGCCCGGCAAAAGGCACTCATGCCGGGAGCGGGGGTCAAGGCGATGCGGCGTTTCTTTCGGATATTCAAGGACCAGCGCGGGGCCACTGCGGTCGAATACGGCCTCATCCTGGCGCTGATCTTCCTCGCCATGGCCGGCGCCATCGCGCTCGTCGCCAGCACCACGGTGACGATGTGGAACAATGTTTCGGACGAGGTGCGCGGCGCCTGAGCCCGCCTCGACGACGCTTCGAAGGGCGGCGGAACCGGTTTCCGCCGCCCTTTTTCGTGCCCCGCGGCTTGCGATCATGCGCGAACCCCGGGATCAGCCTTAAAGATTTAGAAATGTCGGCCCCGGAAGAGGGACGCAGCTTACCCGGATCAAGCGGGCGGCGAGGAAGCGTGGACTTCCGCAAGGAACGTGGAACCAGGGAGAGGGAAGATGCAGTTCGTTCGCAAGCTGATCAAGAGCGACAAGGGCGCCACCGCCATCGAATATGGCCTGATCGCCGCCCTGATCGCCGTTGCCGCCATCACCGCCATGCAGGGCCTCGGCACCAGCCTCAAGACCACCTTCAACAACGTGTCCTCGGCGATGAACTAGGCTTCATCCGCCAGGGATGCTGCCGAACGGGGCGGCGGAACCGGTTTCCGCCGCCCTTTTCGCGCCCCCGGTCCCGAAGCCCGCGACCGGGACCAGCCGGGAACCCGCAGGCCCGCATTAAATATTTGGAAACTTCCCCCTCTTAAAAGCGAGCCTAGCTGACCCACAACCAAGCGCGGGCGGCCAGGAAGTGTGGACTTCCGCAAGGAACGTGGAACCAAGGAGACCGGAAATGCAGTTCATTCGCAAGCTGATCAAAAGCAACAAGGGCGCGACCGCCATCGAATATGGCCTGATCGCCGCTCTGATCGCGGTTGCCGCCATCACGGCCATGCAGGGCCTGGGCACCAGCCTCAAGACGACCTTCAACAACGTTTCCTCGGCGATGAAGTAAGCTTCGTCCACCAAGGAAACCTGCGAAGGGGGCGGCGGGACCTGGTTCCGCCGCCCTTTTCGTATGCGCGCGGCGGCAATCGTCATTCCAGCGAAAGCTGGAATCCCGCTTCTTCAAGGCTGGGAGATTCCGGCTTTCGCCGGAATGAGGGGCAGCAGGCTCGGTCCCTATCCGATGGCGAGGAACTTGGCGCGGCGATCGGCGCGGACCGCGTCGCGCGACAGCGGCGCCAAGGCGTCGAGCTCCTCGGCGATCGCCGCGCCCAGGGTCGCGATCGCGTCGGCCGGCTGGCGATGGGCGCCGCCGACCGGCTCCGGCACCACCCGCTCGATCACCCCGAGCTGCTTCAGATCGGCGGCGGTGATCCGCATCGCCTCGGCCGCCTCGGCGGCCTTGTCGGCGGTCCGCCACAGGATCGAGGCGCAGCCCTCGGGCGAGATCACCGCATAGACCGAATGTTCGAGCATCAGCACCCGGTTGGCCGCGGCGATCGCGATCGCGCCGCCCGAGCCGCCCTCGCCGACGATCGCGGCGACCAGGGGCACGCCGAGCGCCAGGCATTGCTCGGTCGATCGGGCGATCGCCTCGGCCTGGCCGCGCTCCTCGGCCTGGACGCCGGGAAAGGCGCCCGGCGTGTCGACCAGGGTCACCACGGGCAGGCCGAAGCGGTCGGCGAGCTGCATCAGGCGGATCGCCTTGCGATAGCCTTCGGGGCGGGCCATGCCGAAATTGTGCTTGAGGCGGCTGGTCGTGTCGTCGCCTTTCTCGTGGCCGATCAGCACCATTTTGCGGCCGCCGAAGCGGCCGAGCCCGCCGACGACCGCCGGGTCCTCGCCGAAATTGCGATCGCCGGCCAGGGGCACGAAATCCTCGACGAGGGCCGCCACATAATCCTTGAAGTGCGGCCGCTCGGGATGGCGGGCGACCTGGGTCTTCTGCCACGGCGTCAGCCTGGCATAGGTCTCGCGCAGCAGCCGCGCCGACCGCTCCTCGAGCCGCTCGATCTCGGCCTCGATATTGGGCTCGTCGGCCGAGGCGGTCTCGCGGAGCTCGGCGATCTTCGCCTCCAGCTCCGCGATCGGCTTTTCGAAATCGAGAAAGGTCGCCATGCGGCGCGGGGGTTAGGCCGGGTTCGGCTTCGCGTCAACGCGGCGGCGGTCCGCCAGCGGGTGGCGGCTGTTGACCAGCTCGATCAGCCGGCGCGAGTCGACATGGGTGTAGATTTGCGTGGTCGCGATGTCGGCATGGCCGAGCAGCATCTGGACCGCGCGGAGGTCGGCGCCGCCTTCCAGCAAGTGGGTGGCGAAGGCGTGGCGCAGGACATGCGGGCTGATCCGCTCGGGCGGGATGCCGGCGTCGGCGGCGAGCGCCTTGACCAGCTGGTGCAGCCGCACCCGGCTCAGATGCTTCTTGCCCGAGGGGAACAGGTAGAGCGCGTCGCGCGGCACCTGGCGGGCATGCTCGGCGACGGCGGCGCGGGCGCGGTCCGAGATCGGGACCAGCCGCTCGCGGCCGCCTTTGCCTTTCAGGATCAGGAACGGCTTGTCGGGCGAGACCGCGTTGCGCGGCAGCGACACCAATTCGCTGGCGCGCAGGCCCGAGCCGTAGAGCAGCTCGACCAAAGCCGCCATCCGCAGCGCGGCGGCGCCCCCCTCCTCCTTGCGGCGCTCGATCTCGCCGAACAGGGCGTCGACCGCGCGGTGATCGAGGATCTTTGGCAGCGGCCGCTCGCTCGCCGGCCGCGGCAGCGCCGAGGAAGGATCGTCGGCGCGCATGTCCTCGTCCTGGAGGAAGCCGTAAAAGCGGCGCAGCGCCGCCGCCTTGCGGGCGACGGTGGCGCGCTTCAGCGGCATCCAGGCCTGCGCGAGCGCCCTCAGCTGCTCCGGCGTCGCACCGGCGAGGCGGCCGCCGAGCAGCGTCGAGGCGCCTTCGAGGTCGCGGCCGTAGGCGAGCAGGGTGTTGCGGGCGGCGCCGGCCTCGGCCGCCATCATCTCGAGGAAGGCGGCGATGCGCTGCCGGTCCTCGCCCGCGCTTGGGGATTCGCGCTCCGCGCGGGGGTTCACAGCCGCGCCAGCGCCTCGGCGGCGATCATCCGGGCCTCGTAGTCGAGCCCGACGGCGCGGAGCGCGCGGACGATGCGGAACAGATATTGCGGCGGAACGCCGGACCAGTCGCCGGCCTGCATGCCGACGCCGGCGAGCAAGGCGACGGCGCCGGGCGCGCGGTCGCGCGCCGCCTGATCAATCGCCGCCGTCCAGGCATCGCCGTCGCCGAGGCGCAGGCCCGATTGCGCGGCGACGTCCGGACCGATCCGCCCGAGGCCCGCCAATGCCGCGACCAGCAGCTGCGAGCGCATCCGGCCGGCGCTGTCGTCCGCCGCCCGGAACGCCTCGATGCGGCCGGCATCGAGGCCGACGGCCGGGCGCGGCGCCCCGACCGCGAGCAGCGCCCAGGCGCGGTCGGATTCGCCCGCCTGCTCGACCACCGGCGCCCAGCGCTCGGCCTGCCCGTCCATGCCGGCGCTGAGCATCGCGGCGATCAAATTGCCCGCATCGGCGGCGAAGGCGTCCGAGGGCGGAATGCGGCCGGCGGCGCCGGCGGTGAGAACATAGCCGGCGTAGCGCTGGTCCGGCGCCTCGCTCTGGCGCCACAGGCTGCGCAACGCCTCGACCCGTTCGCCGGCCCCGCGCGCGATCCAGGCAGTGCGGAGCCGCGCGCCGACCGTGCCGGCGGCTTCGGCCGGATCGGTCTGGTCAAGCACCAGGCTGTGCAGCTCGACCAGCGAATGGGACGAGAACACGCCGAGCGACGCGGCGACCGACGCCGCCGCCAGGCGGTCGCCGAGCGGCAGCATCGGCGCGCGCGCGAGCCAGGCGTGGATGCGCGGTTCGGCGCGGCTCATCAGCCGCTCGGGGATGGGCACGCCGGCGGCGGCCGCGAGGCCGAACCGCCACGGATCGACTTCATCGACGCCTTGCCACTCGATGTTGACCGCCCGGCGGGTCTCGGCGCCGGCGCCGACCACCTTTTCGGCGAGCAGGAGGTCGACGCTGGTGCCGGCCTCGTTGCGGGCCTGGTCGATCAGGGCGCTGGCCCGCGCCGCCTCGCCTTCCAGGGCGGCGCACATGCCGTCGGCGAGGATCCAGACCGGATCGCTCGACCAGGCGCGCGCCGGCGCGACCAGCGGGCACAAAGCCGCCGGGTCTGCGGTCGCCAGCGCGGTCTGCGCCGCCACCTCGACCATGCGCGGCGTATAATATTCGACGTCGACGGCCTGGACGAGCATCCGCGCCGCGTCGGCCTCGCCCATCTGCAGCAGCAGGGCGGCGCGCTCGGCGGCCCAGTCGACCGGCTCGACCCCGGCCGGCGCCGCGACCCGCGAGAGCAGGGCGCGGCGCAGCAGGATCGAGGTCCAGCGCGACGGCAAAGGCGCGTCGAGCCGGCGCATCAGCGCCGCCCATAGCGGCCCGTTGCCGCGCCCGAACGCGTCCGGGCCGAGGCCGAAATTGCCGGGCTCGAGCGGGCCGACCAGCTCGGTCGGCCGGGCCGAGCCTTGGGGGATGGTGAAATAGTTGGTCGGGCGGGGCAGCGCCGTCTGGTCGAGCTCGATCTCCTCGACGTCGCCGAGCAGATTGCCGGCCGGATCGGAGTCGCCCGGCGTGGCCGACGGCGCCGTCGGCGGGGTGCGCGGCTGAACCGGCGCCTTCTCCTCGGGCGGCGGCAGCGTCTCGGGATCGCCGAAGCCGGGCGGCAGCAGCGATTCGGGCGCGGCGCGGTTCTGCCCCAGCGCCGGAAGCGCGACCAGGAGCGCCGCGCCGGCGAGCAGGCAGGCCTTAGCGGGCCAGGACTTCATTGGTCACGTCCTGCTCGATCGGCGCGACCGGCACCTCGTTGTCCCGCATTCCAAGATAGGCGAGGAAGCCGAGGACCAGGATTGCGAACAGCAGGAGGACGATCGGAACCGGCGAGCGGCGGCGGCGGGTGGGGGCGAAACTCGTTCTACGCATGGCGGGCCTTTTGCCCCAGCGGGACGCGTTCTGTATAGCCCCCGCTTCATGCCGGACGCGCCCTGCCCTCATGAAAAGTCGATCGCGCTCGTCGGCCTGATGGGCGCGGGCAAGTCGACGGTCGGGCGGCGGCTGGCGCGCCGGCTCGGCCTCCCCTTCGTCGACGCCGACCAGGCGATCGAGGAGGCCGCCGGGATCGGCATCGCCGAGATTTTCGAGCGGTTCGGCGAAGCCCATTTCCGCGACGGCGAGCGGCGCGTGCTGGCCCGGCTGGTCGCCGGGCCGCCGCAGGTGATCGCGACCGGCGGCGGGGCGTTCATGAACGCCGGAGACGCGGGCGCTGATCCTGGCGCGGTGCACCGCCATCTGGCTCGACGCCGAGGTCGAGACCCTGGCCGAGCGGGTGGGCCGGCGCGGCCATCGGCCGCTGCTCAAGGGCAGGGACCCCCGCGCCCTGCTCGGCGAGCTCGCCGCCGTCCGCAACCCGGTCTATGCCCAGGCCCACCTGACGATCGCGAGCGACAAGCTGCCGCACGAGCGCATGGTCGACCGGATCGTCGAGGCGCTGGCCGGCCGATGAGGCGGATCGACACGCTCGGCTATCCGGTCATGATCGGCGACGGGCTGATCGGCGAGGCCGCGCTTCCGCAAGGCAGGCTGTTCCTGGTGACCGACGAGAATGTCGCGCGCGCGGGCTGGCCGGACCGGCTCGGCGCCGACTTCGCCGGGCGGTTTGCGCTCGCGCCCGGCGAAGGCTGCAAGACCATGGCGACGCTCGAATCCCTGCTCGATGCCATGATCGAGGCGCGGATCGGGCGCGAGGACCATATCGTCGCCGTCGGCGGCGGCGTGGTCGGCGACGTCGCCGGCTTCGCGGCGGCGGTGCTGAAGCGGGGGTGCGGCTGGATCGCGGTGCCGACGACCCTCTTGGCCCAGGCCAATTCGGCGGTGGGCGGCAAGACCGGCGTCAACGCGCGCCAGGGCAAGAATTTGATCGGCGCCTTCCACCCGCCGGCGATGGTGCTGATCGACCCGGGCACGCTCGCCAGCCTTCCGGAACGCGAGCTCCGGGCGGGCTATGCCGAGGTGGTGAAATACGGGCTGATCGCCGATGCCGACTTCTTCGCCTGGTGCGAGGCGGAAGGCCCGGCGCTGCTCGCCGGCGACAAAGCGGCGCGGCTCCATGCGATCGAGACCTGCGTGGCGGCGAAGGCGGCGCTGGTCGCGGGCGACGAGCGCGACAGCAAGGGAAAACGCGCCTTGCTCAATTTCGGCCACAGCTTCGGCCATGCGATCGAGGCGGAAACCGGCATGCGCCACGGCGAGGCGGTGGCGGTCGGCATGGTCCTCGCCTTCCGCCTGTCGGCGGCGCGCGGCCTTTGCCCCGCCGACGATGCCGAACGGGTGGCGGCGCATCTCGAGCGGGTCGGGCTGCCGATATCCACCGACGCCGATCCAGCGCGTCTCGCCGCCCGGATGGCGCACGACAAGAAGGGGCCCGCGCTGGTGCTGACCCGCGGAATCGGCCGGGCGTTCGTCGATCAGTCGCCGGCGCCCGCCGACGTCGAAATCCTTCCTGGCGCGGTCGGCCAGCGGATTGTCGGGGCCGAACATCCGCTCCTTGAGCGCGTGAATGTCGCCCGACGCCCTCTGGCTTTCGAGCCGCTCCTCGTCGCGCCGCCGATATTCGCCTTCGACCCGGTCGACCTCCTCGTCGTCGATGCAGAACAGGCGGAGCGCCTCGCGGCCCATCGCGATCCCCAATTCGAACAGCTCGCGGAGCGCGAACTTGATGTCGACCTTGGCAAGCTCGATCAGATGGAGCCGGTCGTAGGCGCGCACGAACACCGCGGCCTGCGGGAAGGCCTCCAGGATCGGTTCCAGCTTGCGCGCGGTCAGGCCGTTGCCGTCGACGCAGAAGAGCAGCGCCCTGGCCTCGGCCGCGCCGGCGAGGCGAAGCAAGTCGAGCCTGGTGCCGTCGCCATAATAGACCTTCATGCCGAAATCGCCGGCGATCTCGATCATGGCGGGCTTGTAGTCGATCAGGGTGACCGTGATCCCCTTGGCCATCAGCATCTGGGCGACGGTCTGGCCGAAGCGGCCGTAGCCGACCACGATCGCCTGGGTGACGGCCGACAGCTCGGGGCCGTCGAGATGGTCGCCGGCGCGGCGGCTGCTGCGCCGGTCGAGCCAGTCGTTGACCATCATCAGGAACGGCGTCGTCGCCATCGACACGGTGACGACCGCGCCGAACAGGCTCGCCGCCTCGGGCGTGATCAGCATCGCATTCTGGGCGGCGGCGAACAGCACGAAGCCGAACTCGCCGCCCTGGCTCAGGAGCAGGCCGAGCTTCAGGGCGCGGCGCGATTTCATCCGGAACGCCCGGGCGAGGCCGAACAGCACCGCCGCCTTGATCGCGATCAGGGCCGCGGCCATGCCCAGCACGAACAACGGCCGGCCGGTGATCGCGCCGAGATCGAGCGTCATCCCGATCGCCAGGAAGAACAGGCCGAGCAGGATCGAGCGGAACGGATCGATGTCGGCCTCGATCTCGTGCCGGTAGGGCAAGTCGGCGAGCATCACGCCGGCGACGAACGCGCCCAGCGCAGTGGAAAGGTGCAGCGCCTCCATCACCGCCGCGCTGGCGAGGACGATGAACAGGCCGGCGACGATGAACAATTCGCGCTCGCTGATCCGGCCGACCAGGCGGAACAGGGGGTTGATCAGGAAGCGGCCGGCGAGGACCAGCCCGGCGATCGCGCCAATGGTGTAGAGCGCCAGCTGCCAGCCGGGCGGAGCCAGCGGATCGGCCGGCGCCCGCGACAGGGCGGCGACGATGGTGATCAGCGGCACGATCGACAGGTCCTGGAACAACAGGATCGAGAAGGCGCGCTCGCCCGCCGGGGTGTTGATCGAGCCGTCCGAGCGCAGGCTCGGCAGCACCTGGGCGGTCGACGACAGCGCCAGCGGCAGGCCGATGGCGAGCGCGGCGGGCCAGCTGAAGCCGGCGGCGGCATGGACGAGCGCGGTGAGGGCGAGGCCGGTGGCCGCGACCTGGAGCAGGCCGAGGCCGAAAATATCGTGCCTGAGGCGCCAGAGCCGCTCCGGATGAAGCTCGAGGCCGACCAGGAAGAGGAGGAGGACGATGCCGAAATCGGCGATGTGGAGCATTTCCTCGGGCGCGCTGATCAGGCCGAGCCCGTCGGGCCCGATCAGCGCGCCGGCGACGAGATAGCCGAGCACCGCGCCGAGGCCGAGGCGGCGGAACAGCATCACGAACGCCAAGGCGGCGCCGAGCATGATCACGCCGTCGCGCAGGACGAGGGTGGCGGCGTCGACCGGCGGCGTCATCAGCGGCCCCGCGCCCGGGCCGCCGCCTCGGCCGCGGCCTCGAAGGCGAGCAGGATCGAGGGATGGCGGGCGGTGAAGCGGCGGGCGTCGCGGAAGACGACGAGCCCGGGCCAGTCGCCGGGATCCTCGCTGCGCCCGGCGAGGAAGGCGGCAAGCGAGTCGCGCGCGGCGGCGAGCTCCTCCGGGGAGCGGCCGATCGCGCTGGCGCCCATCAGGGCCGCCGAGGCCTGGCCGAGTGCGCAGGCCTTGACCTCCTGGCCCAGCGCGCGGATCCGGCCGTCCTCGCCCACGTCCATGTCGACGACGACGCGGCTGCCGCAAACGGGGGAGCGCTTCTCGACGGTCGCCTGCGCCCGGTCGAGCCGGCGCAGATGCGGGATCGACGCGGCGAGCCGGAGGATGTCGCGACTGTAGAGGGTGACGGTCACCGGGGCGATATAGAGGCGCGGGCGGGCGGGCGCCACCGGCGCATCAGATCCTCCCCGGAACGGGGAGGATCTATGCGCGGCGCCAGATCGTGCCGTCGGGGCCGTCCTCCAGCACGATCCCTTCCTCGGCCAGCTCGGCGCGGATACGGTCGGCTTCGGCGAAGTCGCGGCGCTGCTTGGCTTCGGCGCGGGCCTGGACCAGCCGGCCGATCCGCAGCTCCGCCTCGCCGCCTTTCAGCTGGAATCCGCCCGTCTTCGGCTCCGCCACATAGGAGCCGCCGCCGAACCAGGCCGCGCTCCCCCGCTCCAGCAGGCCGAGCAGGGCCGCCGAGGCCTTGAGGCTTTCGGGCCGCCTGATCGTCTGCAGCGCCGCCAGCGCCGCCGGCGTGTTGAGATCGTCGGCGAGCGCCGCCAGCACCTCCGGATCGACCGCGTCATCGACCTCCCCCTCGAGCCCCTCCAGCCGCCGGTAGAGCCCGTTCAGCGTCGCCTTGCTCTGGGCGACGAGCTCGTCCGACCATTCGAGCGGCTGGCGGTAATGGCCCTTGAGCAAGGCGAGGCGGTAGATTTCGCCGCGGCCGTCCTGCTCGAGCAGCTCGCCGACGGTGACGACGTTGCCGAGGCTCTTCGACATCTTCTCAGCTCCGGCCATCGACAGGAAGCCGTTATGGACCCAGTAGCGGGCGAGCGGCGCGCCCCGATGGGCGCAGCGGCTCTGGGCGAGCTCGTTCTCGTGATGGGGAAAGATGAGGTCGAGGCCGCCGCCGTGGATGTCGACGGTGTCGCCGAAATGCCGCTCGATCATCGCCGAGCATTCGATGTGCCAGCCGGGCCGCCCCCTGCCCCACGGGCTGTCCCAGCCGATCACGCCGTCGGGCGAGGGCTTCCACAGCACGAAATCGGCCGGGTCCTTCTTGTAGGACGCCACCTCGACCCGGGCGCCGGCGATCATCGCCTCGCGGTCGCGGCGGCCGAGCGCGCCGTAATCGGGGTCGGACGGGACGTGGAACAGGACGTGGCCGTCCGCCTCATAGGCGTTGCCGGTGCCGATCAGCCGGGCGATCATCGCCACCATCTCGGCGATATGGCCGGTCGCGTGCGGGGCGAGGGTCGGGGGGGCGACGCCGAGCGCGCCCATATCCTCGTCATAATGGCGCTCGTAGCGGGCGGCGATCGCCGATGGATCGACCCCGTCGGCGCGGGCGGCGTCGATGATCTTGTCGTCGACGTCGGTGACGTTGCGGGCGTAGACGAGCGCGCGGTCGGGATAGACGTGGCGCAGCAGCCGGGCGAGGACGTCGAACGCGACCGCAGGGCGGGCATTGCCGATATGGGCGCGGCTGTAGACGGTCGGGCCGCAGACGTACATCGTCACCCGCTTCGCCTCGGCGGGGGCGAAGACGCGCTTTTCCCGCGCCATCGTGTCGTACAGCCGGATGTCGGTCATTGCCCGTTCTGGGCGTTCTGGGCGTTCCCGCCGTCGGCCGGGGCGGCTTCCCCGGGTGCCGGGCCGCGGCGCGCCTCGACCAGGTCGACGATGGTCGCGCCGCTCGACTGGAGCAGGGGATAGGTGCGGGCGCTGGCCATCCATTCCGGCCGTTCGGCCGCCCGCCCCCAGATCGTGTCGTAGACCAGGCTCACCGCCAGATAGAGCAGGGTCGCGCCGATCAGGCCCTTCAAGGCGCCGAAGCCGCCGCCGAGCACCCGGTCGACCGGCCCGACCACCGAGTTGCGCACCCGCCCGCCGAGCCGGCGGGAGGCGAGCTTGCCGCCGATGAAGACGAGCCCGAAGACGAGCGCGAAGGCGAGCACCGAGGCGCCGGAGACGGTGCCGACCGGGCCGACGAGGAGGTCGCGCACCGGCCCGTGCAGGTAGCGCAGGGCGACGATCGCCAGGAACCAGGCGAACAGCGACAAGATCTCCGAAACGAAGCCGCGCACGAAGCCGAGCACCAGCCCGGCGCCGACGAGCAGGACGACCAGGATGTCGAGTGCGGTGAGGCCCATGGAGATGTGAGTAGTGCAGGTTTTGCGAGTTGGAAAGCCGCCCAAAATCCTCCCCTGCCTTTGCAGGGGAGGGGAGGATATTACCTCCCGAGCAGATGATCGACGAGCTGCGCCAGGGTGGCGAAGCCGGAGAGGCGCATCGCCCCCTTCTCCCCCGCCACCGCCGCCGGAACCAACGCCCGTCCGAAGCCGAGCTTCGCGCTCTCCTTGAGGCGCAGGCCGGCATGGGCGACCGGGCGAAGCTCGCCCGACAGCGACACCTCGCCGAACGCCACCGTCTCGGCCGGGACCGGGCGCTCGGCCAGCGCCGAAACCAGAGAAGCGGCGACGGCGAGGTCGGCGGCGGGGTCGGTGACGCGGTAGCCGCCGGCGACGTTCAGATAGACCTCGCAGGTCGAGAAGCTGAGGCCGCAGCGCGCTTCCAGGACGGCGAGGATCATCGCCAGCCTTCCCGAATCCCAGCCGACCGCGGCGCGGCGCGGGGTGGCGCCGCTGGCCAAGCGGACGGTGAGCGCCTGGATCTCGACCAGGACCGGCCGCGTCCCCTCCAGCGCCGGAAAGACGACCGCGCCGGGCACGCCGCCGCTGCGGTCGGTAAGGAACAGGGCCGACGGGTTGGCGACCTCGGCCAGCCCTGCGTCGCCCATGGCGAACACGCCGATCTCGTCGGTGCCGCCATAGCGGTTCTTGGTGGCGCGCAGGATGCGATATTGGTGGCTGCGCTCGCCTTCGAAGGAGAGGACCGTGTCGACCATATGCTCGAGCACCCGCGGGCCGGCGATCGCGCCGTCCTTGGTGACGTGGCCGACCAGGACGATGGCGGCGCCCGATTCCTTGGCGAAGCGGATCAGCTCGTGGGCGGCGGCGCGGACCTGGCTGACCGTGCCGGGCGCGCCCTCGATCAGGTCCGAATACATGGTCTGGATCGAATCGATGACCACCAGGGCAGGCGGCGCCGATTCGCCAAGGGTGGTCAATATGTCGCGCACCGAGGTCGCCGCGGCGAGCCGGAGCGGCGCCGCGCCGAGGCCGAGCCGGCGCGCGCGCAGCCGCACCTGGTCGATCGCTTCCTCGCCGGAAATATAAGCGACGGGAAGGCCTTGCGCGGCAATCCTCGCGGCGACTTGCAGGAGAAGGGTCGATTTGCCGATGCCGGGATCGCCGCCGATCAGGGTGGCGGAGCCGGCGACGAGGCCGCCGCCCAGGGCGCGGTCGAACTCGGCGATGCAGCTGCCGAGGCGGGGCGGCAGGCTGGTTTCGGCGTCGAGCCCGACCAGGTCCACCCGCCGCCCGCCCGAGCGCAGATTGTGCCGGGCGGCGAAGGGCGTCACCACCCCGGCCTCGTCCTCGACCAGGCTGTTCCACTCGGCGCAGTCGGCGCACTGGCCCACCCAGCGGCTGCTCACCGATCCGCAGGCCTGGCAGACATAGCGCTTCTTGGGCTTCATGGCCGGGACTTAGCGAAACATAAAGGGAACATCCAGCAAAATCGGCGGCCGTGGAACGTCCCCGCCCCGCCCGGCATTATCTCAGGCGACAGTCAGCGCGGAGGCACCATGTTCATCCAGATCAGCACCGACAATCAGATCAAGAGCGACGCCGGCGCCAATGCCCGGCTCGAGCAAAGGGTGCGCAGCAAGCTGCGGCGCTTCGAGGGGCGGCTGAGCCGCGTCGAGGTGCACGTCGCCGACGTCAACGGGCCCAAGGGCGGCGACGGCGACAAAAGGGTCAGCCTGGAGGCGCGCGTCAACGGCCACGAGCCGGTCGCCGTCCACGCCGAGGCGGACCGCGTCGACAATGCGGTGACGCTGGCGGCGGACAAGGCGGCGCGGGCGCTCGAGCGCACGCTCGGCAGGCTCGGCGACCGCAACGGACATTGAGATTGGCGACCGCCACCGAACGGGGACAGCGAATTTTTTCTCCGCCGAACCATGATCCGTTGCTGACCGCGTCCGGAAAAAAGTAACTGTCCTCCATGATCCGGGTCGCGTCCTACAACATGCGCAAGGCGATCGGCACCGACCGGCGGCGGCGGCCGGAGCGGACGATCGACGTGCTGAACGAGCTCGACGCCGACGTGATCGCGCTGCAGGAGGCCGACCGGCGGTTCGGATCGCGGGCGAGCGCCATCCCCTTGCGCATGATCGAGGAGCATAGCGACTACAAGCCGGTCGAGCTCGACATCCGCGCCGGCAGCATCGGCTGGCACGGCAACGCGCTGCTGGTGAAGAAGCATGTCGCCATCCTCGAGCACCACCTCTTCCGCCTGCCCTCGCTCGAGCCGCGGGGCGCCGTGCTTGCCGACGTCGCGGTCGACGGCACCGAGTTGCGCTGCGTCGGCATGCACCTCGACCTTTCCGGCCTGTGGCGGCGGCGCCAGGCCCAGGCGATCCTCGCCCATCTGCGCGAGCGCGGCGGCACTTCGCACGCCGTGCTGATGGGCGACCTCAACGAATGGAGCACGCGCGGCGGCTGCCTGCGCGACTTTGCGGCGCATCACGATTTCGCGGCCTGCGGGCGCAGCTTCCACGCCCGCCGGCCGATCGCCTCATTGGACCGGATCATGGTGTCGCGCGACCTCGACATCGTCGCCAGCGGCACCCACCGCACCGCCGCCTCGCGCCGCGCCTCGGACCATCTGCCGATCTGGGCCGAGATCAGGCCCGTTTAGCGAAAGGAGTCATCCCGGCGAAGGGGTGCCGCCCTCATTCTCGGGCTGCTGCGCCGGTTCGGGCGCCGCGGCGGGCGGCGCCGGCTCGTCCAGCTCCAGCCAGTCGCGGAAGGGCAGACGGTAGACCATGTCCATCACTTCATATTCGAGGCCGTTGGGGCGCGGGCTCGACGAGTTCCACAGGGCGACCACCCCGGCGCGGCGCTCGGGATCGAACAGGATCAGCGAGCGGTAGCCGCGGACGCCGCCATGATGGCCGACCACACGATGGCCGGCATAATCGAGGATCCGCCAGCCCAGGCCGTAGCTCGAGGCGGCGGTGCGCTCGCGATATTTGCGGCGGCGGAAATTCTCGCCCGGCGTGTTGGCGCGCGGCGCCTGCACCGCGGCGAGGACCGGCGCGGGGAGGACGTCGGCGGCGAGGCCCATCTGCGCCAGCATCCAGATGGCGAGGTCCTTGATCGAGCCGTTGACCCCGCCGGCGGCGGGGACGCGGTAATAGATATCGTTGACCTCCTCGGGCCGCGACGGCCGGGCGCCGACATGCGGCCGGGCCCAGCTTCGCGCGCCCATCAGCCCGGCGCGGCTCATGCTGGCGCCGGTCATGCCCAGCGGCGCGAAGAATCGCTCGCGCACCACCTGGGCATAGGGCCGGCCGGTGACCCGCTCGACGATCTCCGAGGCGGCGTCATAGGCGACGTTCTGGTAGGCGTGGCAGCTGCCGGGCGGGCAGATATTGTGGAGCGTCGCCAGGCTGCCGCGCAAGTAGCGCGGGTCGATGCCGTCCTCGAGCTTGGAATCCTGGGCGTGGCCGAACAGGCCGAGCCGGTGGGAGAGGAGGTCGGAGACCGTGGCGGTCGCCTCGGTGCCGCCGGGCAGGCGCAGCGAAGCGGCGTAGCGGTTCACCGGCTCGTACAGGGACAGCCGCCTTTCCTCGGCGAGCAGCGCGACCATGTCCGCGGCGACGCCCTTGGACAGCGAGGCCCAGCGGAAGACGGTGTCGGCGGTGACCGGATCGCGGCTTCCGGCGACGGTCTCGCCATAGCCCTTGAGGAAGCGGATCTCCCCGTCCTCGACGATCGCCACGGCGAGGCCGACCATCGCCGGATTGTCCATCAGCCGCGAAAGGCGCGCGTCGAGCCGCGCATAATCGACCACGCCGGGCGGGCGGGCGCCCGGGTTTCCCACCGGGATTTCGAAGCGGCGCGGGGCGCCGGCCGCGCCCGGCGTGGGCGAGGTCAGCCGGATGCTCGCCGCCCAGAGGATGGCGACCAATGCCAGGCCGATCGCCAGGAAAGAAAAGAAGCGCCTCACATGCACCGGCCCGAAAATCCAAACCCACGCGCCGGCTTGCCTTTCGGGGCCGGCGGCGCGTGCTTAGCCCGCCGAGTCCCGCAAGGATAGCAGGGATGAGGCGCGTCCCCGGTCCGCTCGACAGCGCGCCGCCTTCCTGCCACGCTGGCCGCCTATGCAGGAGAAGGAACTGCGGATCGCCCTGGTCTGCTACGGCGGCGTCAGCCTCGCCGTCTACATGCACGGCATCACCAAGGAGGTCTGGCGGCTCGCCAAGGCGAGCCAGTCGGTCCATGCCGGCGGGCTGCGCAAAGATGCGGCCGAGGACGATGAGGACGTCTACACGACGTTGCTCAGGACGATCGCAAGCGAGGCCGATGTCGAGCTGCGCGTGCTGGTCGACATCCTCGCCGGCGCCAGCGCGGGCGGGATCAACGCCATCTTCCTCGCCCACGCCATCGCCACCGGGCGGACGCTCGACCCATTGACCGACCTGTGGCTCGATTCGGCCGACGTCGACCGCCTGCTCGCGCCCGACCATGGCGGCATGTCGCGGATCGCCAAGATGGCCGCGGTGCCGGTGGCCTGGGCGCTGACGGCCCGCTCGGGAACGATCGACCGGACGGTGGAGCCGGCGCACCGGGCCGAGATCAAGGCCAAGCTCGCCAATTTCGTGCGCGCGCCCTGGTTCGCGCCGCCGTTCGGCGGACCCGCGCTCACCCACCTGCTCCTCGACGCGTTCGACGCGATGGACCGGGGGCCCCAGGGCCCGCCCTTGCTCCCCGACTACCAGCCGCTCGACCTGTTCGTCACCGTCACCGATTTCCACGGCCATCCCGAGCGGCTGCGGCTGAACTCGCCGCCCGAGGTGATCGAGACCGAGCACCGCCTGACCCTGTCTTTCGTCGATCCGGGCGGGGCGGAAAGGCGGCTCGCCGATCCGGCCGAGCTCGCTTATGCCGCCCGCGCCACCGCCAGCTTCCCCGGCGCCTTTCCGCCGTTCCGGGTCGCCGAGCTGGATTTGGCGCTGGAAGCGAGGAAGCGGCCCTGGCCGGGCCGGGCGGCGTTCCTCGCCCGCGCCTTGCCCCGCCACAGCGCGCTCGGCGATGCCGAGGAGGCGGTGCTGATCGACGGGTCGGTGCTCGCCAACGCGCCGTTCGGGCCGGCGGTGGCGGCGCTGGAGAAGAGGCCGGCGCGGCGCGAGGTCGACCGCCGCTTCGTCTATATCGACCCCAAGCCCGGGATGAAGAGCATCCGCCTGACCGCAACCGCCGAATCGGAGCCGCCCGGCTTCTTCGCCACCATCTTCGGGGCGATGTCCGACATACCCCGCGAGCAGCCGATCCGCGACAATCTCGAGGCGATCGACCGGATGTCGGCGCGGATCCGGCGGTTGAGGCGGATCGTCGAGACGATGCGGTCGGAGGTGGAGGCGGCGATCGACCGCGCGATCGGCGCCAGCTTCTTCCTCGACCGGCCGACGCCGAAGCGCTTCGCCGCCTGGCGGGCGCGGGCGCACCTTTTGTCGGCGCGCGAGGCCGGCTACGCTTATGCCGCCTACGGCCAGCTCAAGATCGCAGCGACGGTGGAGGAGATTGCCCAGACGATCTTCAGGCTCGGCGGCGGCGGCGACCGCACGCGCGAAGAGGGCGTCCGCCAGGCGGTGTGGCGGGCGGTCCGCGCCGCCGGCCTCGCCGACGCCGACGCGATCACCGCCAAGGGCGGCCGCGGCGACGTCGTCCGCTTCCTGATCGACTTCGATCTGAGCTTCCGTACCCGCCGGCTGCGCTTCGTCGCACGCCGGCTGACCGGCATGGCCGGCGGCATGGAGGCGGCGCGGGAGGAGGCGGAGCAGGTGCTGCGGCTGCTCCATGGCCTGATCGGCCGCTATCGGGCGCGCGAGGCGGCGGCGCCCGACGAGGCCGCCCGCCGCGCCTTCGCCGCCGTCGAGGAGCAGCCGGCCGCCGCGCTCGCGGCTCTGGCCGCGATGCTCGACCTCGCGCCGCTCGACGAGGAGACCGACGCCCGCTTGAGCACCGCGCTCGGCGCTCTGCCCAAGGCCGACCGGCGCGCCCTGATCCTCGCTTATCTGGGCTATCCGTTCTACGACGTCGCCACTTTGCCCTTGCTCCAGGGCGAGGGGCTCGACGAGTTCGACCCGATCAAGGTCGACCGGATCTCGCCCAACGACGCGGTCGCGATCCGCAAGGGCGGCCCGCACGCCACCCTGAAGGGGCTGCAGTTCAACAGCTTCGGCGCCTTCTTCAGCCGCGCCTATCGCGAGAACGACTATCTGTGGGGCCGCCTCCACGGCGCCGACCGGATGATCGACATCACCGTCTCGGCGCTGCCGGCGGAAAAGCCCCTCGCCGCCGACGCCGTCGCCGCGCTGAAGCGCCAGGCCTTCCGCTCCATCCTCGCCGAGGAACGGCCGCGGCTGACCGCGATCGGCGCGCTGTTCGAAGCGCTCGACCGCGAGATCGGCTGAGTCCCGACCGCCCCTCATTCCGCCCGATCAACCTTCGTCATTCCAGCGAAAGCCGGAATCTCATTCTTCCTCCAGCTCGCCGCCGCCCGACGCACGAAGGAAACGGGATTCCGGCTTTCGCGGGAATGACGGGTTGGCGTATCCGGGAACCCACTGGACGGCACAGCCAAATTCTAGGAAGGTGGCGGCCATGCAGTTCCTCAAAACCCTGTTCTGGGTTATCCTCGCGGTGGTGCTGGTGCTGTTCGCCCGCGCCAATTGGGACAATGTCACCATCGACCTGTGGGGCGGCCTGCAGGCCGACATCAAGCTCCCGGTTCTGGTCATCGCCGCCTTCCTGCTCGGCTTCCTGCCGACCTTCATCGCCTATCGGGCGCGGACCTGGGCGCTGAAGCGGCGGCTGGAGACGCAGGCCCAGACCCATGTCGTCAACCATCCGGCGCCGGTCAGGACCGCCACCGGCCCGGCGCCGCAAGACCGGCATGCGACCGACAGCAAGGCCTGGCCGACCGAATGACCAGCCCGATCTACGTCGCGATCGACACCACCGACCTCGACCGCGCCAAGGCGATTGCGGCGCGGGTCAGGAACCATGTCGGCGGGATCAAGCTCGGCCTCGAATTCTTCTGCGCCAACGGCCGCGCCGGCATGCGCGACATGGCCGAGCTCGGCCTGCCCCTGTTCCTCGACCTCAAGCTCCACGACATCCCCAACACGGTCGCCAAGGCGGTGCAGGCGCTCTATCCGCTGGCGCCCGCCATCCTCACCGTCCACGCCGCCGGCGGCCGGGCGATGATGGAGGACGCCAAGGCCGCGGCGCCGTCCGGGACCCGGGTGGTCGGCGTGACCGTGCTGACCAGCCTCGACGGCGACGACCTCGCCGCGACCGGCGTCGAGGGCGACACCCACGCCCAGGTCGCGCGGCTGACCCGGCTGGCGCGCGAGGCCGGGCTGGACGGCGTGGTCTGCTCGGGCGGCGAGGTCGCCGCCGCCAGGAAATCCTGGCCGGACGGCTTCTTCGTCGTGCCGGGCGTACGGCCGGCGGACGCGGCGGCCGGCGACCAGAAGCGCGTCGTCACCCCGCGCCAGGCGCTCGACAGCGGCGCCTCGATCCTGGTGATCGGGCGGCCGATCACCCAGGCCGAGGATCCGGACAAGGCCGCAAGGGCGATCGCCGCCACGCTGTAGTTCCTCCCGCGATTTCGCGGTGAGGAACAGTAGACTTCGCCCCTCCCCTATCCTATCGGCGCAGCCAAGGAGGCGCCAATGAGCTGGCTCAACCGGGTTCGCGCCGCGATTCCCTTCCTGCCGAAGCGGGAAACGCCCGAAAATCTCTGGCACAAATGCCCCGAATGCGACGCCATGGTCTTCTCGCGGGAATATGAGGAGAATCTCTACGTCTGCCCGCGCTGCGACCATCACGGCCGGATCGGCCCGACGCGCCGGTTCGAGATGCTGCTGGACCCGGGCTACACCGTGCTGCCGCCGCCGCAGGTCAGGGAAGACCCGCTGAAGTTCCGCGATTCCAAGCGCTACGCCGACCGCATCAGGGGGGCCCGGGCGCAGACCGGCGAGCCCGACGCTTTGATCAACGCCCGCGGCGCGGTCGAGGGCCGCCGCGTCGTGCTCGGCGCGCAGGACTTCGCCTTCATGGGCGGATCGATGGGCATGGCGGTCGGCGCCGCCTTCGTCGCCGGCGCCCGCGCGGCGATCGCGGACGGGAGCGCCTATGCCATCGTCACCGCCGCCGGCGGGGCGCGAATGCAGGAAGGCATATTGTCGCTGATGCAGATGCCCAAGGCGACCGTCGCCATCGCCGAGCTCAAGGAAGCGGGCCTTCCCTATATCGTCATCCTCGCCGATCCGACCACCGGCGGCGTCACCGCCTCCTACGCCATGCTGGGCGACCTCCAGATCGCCGAGCCGGGCGCGCTGATCGGCTTCGCCGGCCAGAGGGTGATCGAATCGACGATCCGCGAGAAGCTCCCCGAAGGCTTCCAGCGCGCCGAATATCTGCTCGACCACGGCATGGTGGACATGGTCGTGCACCGGAAGGACCTGCGCCAGCGCCTCGCGCTGCTGCTCGACTATCTCGCGCCCCGGAAAGAGGCGGCGTGAGCCTTCTATCCTACCCTCGATTTCGAGGGGAGGGGGACCGCACCAAGTGCGGTGGAGGGGCTTTCTGCTGCCAAAAGGGCCCCTCCACCATGCTTCGCATGGTCCCCCTCCCCTGCAAATGCAGGGGAGGATGATGGACCGCGCCACGTCCGACCATCCAGGCGTCCAGGCGGCGCTCGACCGGCTGGCGCGCCTGTCGCCGCGCGGGACCGAGCTGGGGCTGGAGCGAATCTCCGCGCTGCTCGGCCGGCTCGGCAACCCCGAGCGGGCGCTGCCCCCGGTCTTCCACGTCGCCGGCACCAACGGCAAGGGCTCGACCTGCGCCTTTCTCCGCGCCGCGCTCGAGGCTGCGGGGCTTGCCGTCCACGTCTATACCAGCCCGCACCTCGTCCGCCTCAACGAGCGGATCCGGCTGGCCGGCCGGCTGATCGGCGACGCGCTCCTCGCGACCCTGCTCGAGGAAGCGGCCGATGCCGCCGCCGGCACGGACATCAGCTTCTTCGAGGCGACCACGGCGGCCGCCTTTCTCGCCTTCGCACGCGCGCCGGCCGACGCCTGCATCGTCGAGGTCGGCTTCGGCGGCCGGCGCGACGCGACCAACGTCGTCCCGGCGGCGCTCATTTGCGGCATCGCCAGCCTGGGGCTCGATCATCGCGGCTTCCTCGGCACCAGCCTGGAAGCGATCGCGGCGGAGAAAGCCGGGATCGCCAGGCCAGGCGTGCCGCTGGTAACCCAGGATTATCCGGACGAGATCGCCGCGCGGGTCGGCGCGGTGGCCGAAGCGCGGGGCGCGCGCTGGCTGCCGCGGGGCGGCTTATGGCAGACGGCGGTCGGGGGCGGCAGGCTCCATTACCGGGACGCGCGGGGCGGCCTCGACCTCCCCCTCCCCCGCCTCCCCGGCGCCCATCAGGCGGCGAACGCCGCGCTCGCCGTGGCGATGCTGCGCCACCAGGACGCGCTCGCCGTGCCCGCGCCGGCGCTCGACGCGGCGATGGCCAGGGCCGACTGGCCGGCGCGGCTGCAGCTTCTGGCGGCGGGGCCGCTCCGCGACCTGCTCCCGCAAGGCGCCGAACTATGGCTGGACGGCGCCCACAATCCCGCGGCGGCGGGGGCGTTGGCGGACCATTTCCGGGAAGCGGTGCCCGCCGGCCGGACGTTCCACCTCGTCCTCGGCCTGCTCGCCGACAAGGACGCGCCCGGCCTGCTCGCGCCGTTCCGCGGGAGCCCCCTCACGATCCACACCGTTCCCGTCCCCGATCATGAGCATCACGCACCCGCATTCCTGGCCCGGATCGCGCGCGAGGCGGGCCTGGCGGCAACGCCCGCGGCGGGCGTGGAAGAGGCGCTCGGCCGGATCGCCGGCGGCGCCGACCGGGCACGGCCGCCGGTCGTGCTGGTCATGGGCTCGCTCCACCTCGCCGGCGCGGTGCTGAAGGCGAACGGTCAGCCGCCGGTCTGACCGTCCGCCCGCGCGTCGCCCTCGCCCTCCTTGCCGGCGGTGCCGATCGAGGCGTCGATCAGGCCGGCGCGGATCATCCACCAGAACAGCACGATACCCGGCACGGCGGCCGCGGTCGTGAACCAGTAGAAGTTCACGAAGCCGATCGATTCGACGATCGCGCCCGCGGACGTGCCGGTGAGGAAGCGACCGACGATGCTGGCGGCCGCCGAGATCAGGGCATATTGCGACGCGGTGAAGCGAAGGTCGGTCAGCGCCGAGAAATAGGCGACGACGACGACGCCGCCGATCCCGCTCGCAACATTCTCGAAGGTCATGCACGCCGCCAGGCCGAGATTGCTGTGGCCGGCCATGGCGAGAAGCGCGAAGCTCGCATTCGACACGCCCATCAGGATCAGCGCGAGGAGCACCGACCGCTTCATGCCGATCGCCGCGTAGAGCCAGCCGCCGATGAAGATGCCGACGAGGAACGCCCAGAAGCCGATGCCGACATCCCAGATCGCGATCTCGTCATTGCTGTAGCCCATCTCGTCGAGCAGCAGCCTGAGCACCAGCTGGCCGAGCGTGTCGCCGATCTTGTGCAGGAGGATGAACAGGAGGACGAGCAGCGCGCCCTTGCGCATGAAGAATTCGGCGAACGGCCCGGCGATGGACGTCCAGGTCTCGCGCAGCCCCTTGCGTGCGCTCGGTTCGCGATGCCGCGGCGGCTCGCCGACGATGAGGCCGGTCAGCATCGCCGGCAGCGCGAAGGCGGCGCAGGCGAGATAGGCCATCTCCCAGCCGATTCGCGCGGCGAGCACCAGCGCCAGACCGCCGGCCAGGAAGGCGCCGACCCGCCAGCCATATTGCGACATGCCCGAGCCGACGCCGAGCTGGCGCGGCTCCAGCAGTTCGATGCGATAGGCGTCGATGACGATGTCGTAGGTGGCTCCGGCGACGCCGACCAGGATCGCCGCGATGGCGGTCTGGTAGATGTTGGCCGACGGATCCTGCAAGGCGAGGTTGGCCACCGCCGCAATCACCAGCACGCCCGCGACCAGGAGCCAGGAGACGCGCTGGCCGAGCCGGTGCAGGACGGGAATCCGAACGCCGTCGACGATCCAAGCCCAGAGGAATTTCAGATTGTAGACCAGGAAGGCGAGCGCGAAGGTGGTGACGGTGGATTTGGTAATGCCGTCCTGCGCCAGCCGCGTGGTCAGCGTCGCGCCGATCATCGCATAAGGGAAGCCCGACGACACGCCAACGAAGAAGGCGGCGATCGGCGCCTTTTCGGTATAGGGCCGGACGCCGGCGGGAAGGACGTCGCGCCAGGAGCGCGCTGCGGCGTGTCTCGGTTCGTTCATGCCGTCTTTGTAACGAGTTCGGACGAAGGCGGCTAGCCTGTTTGCGCGCACCTCGCCGCTTGCCTTAGCGGGCTCAACGTCGCACTATTCGCCGATGGACATGCCGACGCGCCAGCGCCCGACCGAGGGCCAGCTGAACCTCGCCCGCGAGATCGTCGCGGGCGCGGCCATGCACGGCAGCGGCGTCACCACCGTGCCCGCCTCGGCCTATGTCGACCCGGCCCGCTTCGCCGAGGAAAAGGCGAGGCTGTTCTATCGCATGCCGCAGGTGATCGCGCCGTCGGCGCTGCTGCCCCGGCCCAATATGGCGGTCGCGCATGACGGCTTCGGCATCCCGCTGCTCCTGACCCGCGATCGTGCCGGCGTCGCCCACGTCTTCTGGAACGTCTGCCGCCATCGCGGCACGCGGCTGATCGAGGGCAATGAAGTCGCCAAATGCCCGCGGATCGTCTGCCCCTATCACGCCTGGACCTACGCCGCCGACGGGGCGCTGATCGGTATGCCGCGGCCCGACAGCTTCCCCGGCCTCGACAAGGCCGACCATCATCTGAAGGAGCTGCCCAATGTCGAGGCGGGCGGGCTGATCTGGTTCGCGCGCCAGGGCGCCGATGTTTCGAGCGCCGCAAACCCGACCATGACGGGTTTCGCCGACGCGCAGATGCTCGCGCCCGAATTCGACGCCTTCGGGCTGGCCGGCCACCATCTCTTCCGCCGCAGGGTCCACGACGTGGCGTCCAACTGGAAGCTGATCATGGATGCCTTCCTGGAAAGCTATCACGTCCAGCGGTTGCACTCCGACACGATCGCCCGCTTCTTCACCGACGGCATCACCGTCGGCGACTTCATCGGCATCCATCAGCGCTCCGCCGTCGGCCGCACCGACTATCTCTCGCGCATCGACCATGGGGACTGGCCCGCGCTCCGCGCCGTGATCACCTTCGCCTACCAATTGTTCCCGGCGACGATCATGATCATGAGCCCCGATTATGTGAACCTGATGGTGCTGATGCCCCAGGATGTCGGCCGCACCCTGGTCGAGGATTTCATGCTGATCCCCGAGGAACCGCGGACGGCGGAAGAGATCGACCATTGGGAACGCAGCTGGACGCTGCTCGACGAAGGCGTGTTCGGCGCCGAGGATTATCGCGCCGCCGCGCTCGGCCAGAGCGGCCTGTCGTCCGGCTCGCTCGACACGCTGACCCTCGGCACCCTCGAAACCGGCATCCGCCGCTTCCACGACCAGGTCGAGAAGGCGCTGGCCTAGGTCTGCGCGTACAGCGTCAGCTCGGCGGGCACTTTCCTGCGCGTCTTGCCCTGGAGGTGGTCGTCGATCGCGGCGAGCGCGCCCAGCAGCACCTTTTCCGAATAGGGCTTGGCGAGGCAGCCCAGAGCGAGGCTCCTCGCCTCCCCGGTGCACTGGCCGGTGACGAACAGGACGGGGATGCCCCTGGCGCCCGCCGCCCGGGCGACGTCGGTGCCGTCGCCGTCGCCGGCGAGGCTGAGGTCGGTGAGGACGAGGTCGATCTGCTCGGCCGCGATCACCGCGGCCGCGTCGGCGAAGCTGTCGACGGTCGCGACCACCTCGTAATCGGCGTCCTTCAGCATATATTCGTTGTCGAACGCGACCAAAGGCTCGTCCTCGACGACCAGGATGCGGCGGATCCGTCTTTCGCGTTTGCCGAAGAGCATGATAGGGCGCACCCCTCCCGGACTGATCGATATGATCGCGTAACGAGCGATCCGGGCGCTTGTGCCGTCCGGGGCAATCGCCTGAGCGCGAATAAGTTTCAGGCCGTCCATGGCGCGGCCTTATGATGGAGATCGACCCTGCCCCCGCCCCCCCAGCGCATCGCCAAGCTCCTCGCCCGCGCCGGCATCGCCTCGCGGCGCGAGATCGAGCGGATGATCGCCGAAGGCCGGATCGCGGTGGCCGGCAAGACCGTCGACACGCCGGCGACCATCCTGACCTCGCTCCACGGCGTCACCGTCGACGGCAAGGCGGTGCGCGAGGCCGCTCCGGCGCGGCTGTTCCGCTACCACAAGCCGGCCGGCCTGCTCACCGCCGAGCGCGACCCGAAAGGGCGGCCGACCATTTACGACCGGCTGCCCAAGACCCTGCCGCGGGTGATGCCGGTCGGGCGGCTCGACCTCAACACCGAGGGGCTGCTGCTCCTCACCACCGACGGCGAATTGAAGCGCCAGCTCGAGCTGCCGGCGACCGAGGTCGAGCGCAGCTACCGGGCGCGGGTGTTCGGCGACGTCAGCCAGGCGCAGCTCGAAGAGCTGATCCACGGCGTCGAGGTCGAGGGCGTGCGCTACGGCGCGATCGACGCCAATCTCGAGCGCCGCACCGGCCGCAACGCCTGGGTCGAGATGCGCCTGCGCGAGGGCAAGAATCGCGAGGTCCGCCGCGTGCTCGAGCATCTCGGCCTCCAGGTCTCCCGCCTGATCCGCACCGCCTACGGCCCCTTCCCGCTCGCCGATTTGCCGCCCGGCGCGGTCGACGAGGTCAGGCAGCACGATCTGGTCGCGTTCCGGAAGGGACTCTCCTCAAACAACCCCTCCCTTTCAAGGGAGGGGCAAGGGGCGGGTGAGCGCTCCGGCCGGCCCGATGCCGGTCGGGGCGCTTCCCGACAGCCGAAACGCCCGCTTCACGCGCGATCCACCCCAACCCCTCCCTTGAAAGGGAGGGGCTAAGCGCATGCGCATCATCGCCGGCCAGTGGCGCGGCCGCCCGATCGAGGCGCCGCCCGGCGCCGCTTACCCGCCCGACCAGCGGCCGCGCCCGCGAAGGCCTGTTCTCGATGCTCGCCAGCCGGATCGGCAGCTTCGAGGGCCTCCGGGTCGCCGACCTCTTCGCCGGCACCGGCGCATTGGGCCTGGAGGCGCTGTCGCGCGGCGCCGCCCACTGCACCTTCGTCGAGAAGGACCGCAAGGCGCTCGACATGCTCGAGCGCAACATCGCCAGGCTCGGCGCGCACGAGCGCAGCGACGTCCGCGCCCAGGCGGTCGAGCACGCCCCGCCGCCCGCCTCGCCGCTGCGACCTCATCCTGATGGACCCGCCCTACGGCGCCGGCGTCGCCCAGCCGGCGCTCGACCGCGCCGCGGCATGGCTCGCGCCGGGCGGCTGGATCAGCGTCGAGACGGTGGACGGGGAGGTTGTCGTTCCCGACGGCCTGAGCCGCGACGCCGAGCGCAAATTCGGCAAGGCGCGCATCATTTTGCTGCGCCGGCGCGGCTAGGCGTTGAGTAAAGCGGCGCCGTTCCCTACCTGTTCGCTGGTGACCGACCTCCCCGCCCCAACCCCCGAGCCCCCTTATCTCGCCGGCCTCAACCCGCCGCAGCGCGAGGCGGTGCTGACCACCGAGGGGCCGGTGCTGGTGCTGGCCGGCGCGGGCACGGGCAAGACCGCGGCGCTGACCGCGCGGCTCGCCCACCTGCTCTACACGAGGCTGGCCTGGCCGTCCGAGCTGCTCAGCGTCACCTTCACCAACAAGGCGGCGCGCGAGATGAAGGAGCGGGTCGGCCGCATCGTCGGCGAGGCGGTCGAGTCCATGCCCTGGCTCGGCACCTTCCATTCGATCGGCGCCAAGATGCTCAGGCGCCACGCCGAGCTGGTCGGCCTCAAGAGCAATTTCACCATCCTCGACACCGACGATCAGCTCCGGCTGATGAAGCAGCTGATCGCGGCCGCCGATATCGACGAGAAGCGCTGGCCGGCGCGGATGCTCGGGGGGATGATCGACCGCTGGAAGAACAAGGGCTGGACGCCGGACCAGGTCGATGCCGGCGAGGCCGAGGCCTATGCCAACGGCAAGGGGGCCAAGCTCTATGCCGTCTACCAGGCGCGGCTTCGCGACCTCAACGCCTGCGACTTCGGCGACCTGCTGCTGCACATGCTGGTGATCCTCAAGGCCCACCGCGACGTGCTCGAACATTACCAGCAGCGCTTCCGCTACATCCTCGTCGACGAATATCAGGACACCAACCAGGCCCAATATCTGTGGCTGCGGCTGCTCGCCCAGGAGCGCAGGAACATCTGCTGCGTCGGCGACGACGACCAGTCGATCTATTCGTGGCGCGGCGCGGAGGTGACCAACATCCTGCGCTTCGAGACCGATTTCCCCGGCGCCAGGATCATCCGGCTGGAGCAGAATTACCGCTCCACCCCGCACATCCTCTCCGCCGCATCGGGCCTGATCGCCCGCAATGCCGGCCGGCTGGGCAAGACCCTGTGGACCGAGGAAGGCGAAGGCGAGAAGGTCCAGGTGATCGGCGTCTGGGACGGACCCGAGGAGGCCCGCCGGGTCGGCGAGGAGCTGGAGGCGGTCCAGCGCCGCGGCGCCAATGGCAAGCCGGGACGCCTGGACGATTGCGCGATCCTGGTCCGCGCCCAGTTCCAGACCCGCGAGTTCGAGGACCGGTTCATCGCCGTCGGCATGCCCTACCGGATCGTCGGCGGCTTCCGCTTCTACGAGCGCGCCGAGATCAGGGACGCGCTTGCCTATCTGCGCGTCATCGCCCAGCCGGCCGACGACCTCGCCTTCGAGCGGATCGTCAACACGCCCAAGCGCGGCCTTGGCGACAAGGCGGTGGCGAAGCTGCATCAGCTTGCCCGCGCCGAAGCCATTCCCCTGTCGCTTGCGGCCGCCCGCATTCTCGATTCCGACGAGCTGACGGCGCAGGCGCGCCGGTCGCTCGGCAATTTGGTCGGCGATTTCGCCCGCTGGCGGGCGCGCCTCGACGCGCTGCCGCATCCCGAGCTCGCCCGCCTCGTGCTCGACGAATCGGGCTATACCGCAATGCTCCAGGCCGACCGTTCGGCCGAGAGCGCGGGCCGGCTGGAGAATCTCGCCGAGCTTGCCCGGGCAATGGAGGAATATGAAACGCTCGGCGCGTTCCTCGAGCACGTCTCGCTGGTGATGGACAACGACGCCGACCGCGAGGCGGACAAGGTCACGATCATGACCATCCACGCCGCCAAGGGCCTGGAGTTCGACACGGTCTTCCTCGCCGCCTGGGAGGAAGGCGTGTTCCCCTCGCAGCGGGCGCTCGATGAAGGCGGCAATGCGAGCCTCGAGGAGGAGCGCCGGCTCGCTTATGTCGCGATCACCCGGGCGCGGAAGCGCTGCGTCATCCTCCATGCCGCCAACCGCCGCATCTACGGCCAGTGGACCTCGTCCATCCCCTCGCGCTTCGTCACCGAGCTGCCCGAGGCGCACATCGACGCCGAGACCACGATGAGCGGCGGCGAATCCTTGTGGCGGGCCAATTGGTCGGAGCGCGCCGACCCGTTCGCCGACGTCGCCCGCGGCACCGGGCGCGGCCCCGGCTGGCAGCGGGCGGCGAGCGGCGGCTTCTTCGAGCGCACCCCGCCCCGGGTGGTCGAGGCGCGGGCGAGCGCGGTCAGCCTCGGCAATCCCGGCCGCAGCGACATCGCCCTGGGCCAGCGCGTCTTCCACTCGAAATTCGGCTATGGCGAAGTCGCCGAGATCGAAGGCAACAAGCTGGAGATCGAGTTCGAGAAGGCTGGACGCAAGCGGGTCCTGGACAGCTTCGTTAGCCTGGCGTGAATTCCGCGCCGGATCGCCAAAGCCGGCCGCCGAACATCTTCGGGCTCGTCCCTGGTTTCGTCGCCCCGCTTCATGTAACGGCCCGGCCGGCCTGTTCCGCAAGTTCCTTCTATCCGCGACCGCGGTCAGCGTTTAGGCTCTTCGTGGGCCGGTCCGATGTCGTAGCGGGGGAAAGCGGCGTGCTCAGGGTGCAGCTACTCAACGTTCTGCTGATCGTCGGCGGCGCGATCCTTGCCTGGTTCATCGCGATTCCGCGGCGCCCGACCCTGACCAAATGGGCCAAGGCGCTCGCCATCCTGGTCCCCGTCGCGCTCGTCGTCTCGGACCAGGTGGTTTGGGCCATGACCAGGAAAAGCATCCTCGATCACATCACCTGCGCGGCGATGCCGAGGGCGCCGAGCTGCTTCGCCATGGTCGAGCCCGCCGTCCAGGTCGTTCCCGCGACCACGCCCCCGGCCGGCGCCGCCGGCGCTCCGGCGCCGGGCTCCTCCCGGACGCAGATGGTCATGCTCGTGCGGGGCGAAGATCCGTCCGGCGCTCCGATCTACGCCTTCGTCGTGGTTCCGGCCGACCGCCTGCAGGAATTCATGGCGGCGCAGCGGCGGGGCCTGTTCTACCCGGAAAATTTCGGCGAGGTCGTTCGATCGGGCAGCGGGGAGCCGGCGGAGGCCGTCTATGACGAGATGCAGGCAAGATACGGCTTCGACCGGTACAACATGATCGACCTGCATTAGGGCGCCGGCAAGCCGGGACGCGGCCCCTTCGGCAGGCACCGGCACCACGCAGCCTGCTCTCGCTGGAAACGGACGGAACGGCGTTCCAGGCGCACATAGGCTTTCTCTGATGTGCGCAAAAAGCGGGGTTCAGGACGCGCAGGCTTCGTAAAGGGTTTCAAGCTCTTCTTCTTCCCGTGGCCTGCGCGTCCCTGACCGTCGTCGGCCTGCGCCCGGCGCTCAGCTCTGGATCGTGCCGAAGCCCTTCCAGGTGCCGGGGCTGCCGGCGGTGGTGCAGACCCAGCCCGAATAACCGCCCGGTGCGGGCGCGGTGTTGATCACCCGGTCGCCGGCGGCGAAGCTGCCCGAAGCCGGCGCCGCGTCGTCGAAGAAGGTGCGGCCGTGGACCGAGAAATCGACCACGCCATGGCTCGCGTCGGGGGCGACGCACCGGGCGATGTTGACGGCCGCCCCGGGGCCCTCGACCACCGGCTCCGGCGTCAGGCAATCGAGCGCGACATTGCCCACCGCCTCCTCGCCCCAGAATATCCGGCCCCTGCCTTCGCTGCCGGCGAAATGCCCGGAATAGGCGATTCCCGAGCCGCCGAAGGCGGCGATCGCATATTGAGTCGATTCCTCGGACAGCGAGTGCGACATCACCCTTACCCGGCCGTCCTGCGGAAGCTGGTCCGCATCGCCGATCGTGCCCTGGACGTAGATCACGGCGGCGGAGCGATGGACGACGGCCAGGTCGATGCTGAAGTTGCGCAGCGATTTGACCGCATCCGAATAGAGCACGACCGGGTTCGCCTCGAGTGACGGCACACGGGCGACGCCGCGGACGGTGACGTTGGTGCCCGGCTGAAGGGCGACGACATGGGAGCCGTCATAGTTCGGCGCATCGACCTTGAAGTCCAGGATCTCGATGTTCCGGCAATTTTCGCCGACCGAGATGATCGGAACCGGCCCGGCGAGTGCGGCCGTGCCGGGATTGGTGCCGCGCAGGTTGCGCAGCACGGTGTCGTGCGCGCCCAGCTTCACCTCGGCCATCACCTCGCGCCAGAGCCCGTAGAAGCCGTCCACCGAGCAATAGGCCAGGCTGTTGGCGCGGACGATGTCCTCGACGTCGCCGCCAATGTCGCGATAGTGGCAGTCATAGCCGGCCGCGCTGTTCGAGCCGACCGCGCACGATCCCTCGAACCCCATATTGGCGATGACCACGTCCTGGGCGAAATAGATCGGGCCATAGGGGTCGGCGGCATTGTCCTCGATCCGGCACAAAAGCGGCGCCGTCGCCGAGGCGAAGCCCGCCGGCCGCTCGAACGCGACCACGCCGGTCGTCGCGTTGGCCGAGGTCACCCTGACCAGCGAGCTGTCGTCCGGCAGGATCAGGTCGAAGCCGGAAATGACCTGGATCGCCTGCTCCTGGCTGCGCAGGAAGGCGATCTCGCCGACCACGAAATCCGCCGCGTTGGCCGGCGTGGCCAGAATCAGCTCGGTGTCGCCTTCGCCCACCGCAGCCGAGGCCGCATAGCTGTCCAGGCTGGTCGCGAACGGGTCTCCGCTGCCGTTGGTCCGATAGCCGATCGCGAAGACGTGGAAGTTCCCCAGCCAGATCGGCGCCCTGAGCTGGCGGTCCGAGGCCGGCGGGGTCGCGGTGCATTTGATGACCGAGCTGTTGGGGCCGTCGCCGACAAGGTGGAGCCCGTCGGGGGCCAGCAGGCGCTGGCTCACCGTCGAAACGCCGCGCGGAAAATAGAGGGCGCGCCCCGGGCCGGCGGAGGCCCAGGCGAAGGCGTCCTGCCACGCCTCCAGATCGTCGGTGGCGCCGTCGATCGCGGCGCCGAATTCCCTGATCGAGCGAATGCGGCGGCCGGGGATTTGGGCGGCGTAGAAACCGGCAAGGTCGGTCAGCTCCTGCTCGGCGGCGAAGAGATTGGCGGGAACGGTCATGGCATCTGTCCTTTCGTGTCTCCCCGAAGGAGAGAACATACCGGGAACAGATGAATTCCAACATTGCAAGCGCTGATTGCGGCTGGCGGAGAAACGACAAGAATTTTACCGGCCGGCGCGGCTGGCGAGCATTATCGCCAACGCTGAGCCTGGCGTGATCGCGCCTATCGGGCGGCGCCGTCGCTGCGCAGCAACAGGCCGTCGACCGGATGGATCGCGCCGTTGGAGGCGTTCGTTCCATCGCCCGAGAGCCGCGCGCGGGCGCCGTCGGCCGCGGCGACGACGATCGCGTCTCCCTCGCGCGTGAAGGTCAGCGTCCCGCCCGCCATCGTCCGCAGCTGCGCGGGGCGCCCGCTGCCGAGCGCGGCATCGAGGTCCCGGCGGGTGACGACGCCGGGCACGATATGGGCGCGGAGGAGCGCCATGGCCTGCGGCCGCATCTCGGCCCCCTTCAGCGCGCCGACCCGCTCGTCGCCCAGGGCCTCGAAGGCGGCGTCGGTGGGCGCGAACAGCGTATAGGGGCCGGTGCCGCTCAACGCGTCGTTCAGGCCGGCATTTTGGGACAGGTCGTGCAGCGTATCGAAGTCGCCATTGCCGTCGAGCGCGGCCGCGACCGTCTCGCTCGATAGCGCGGGCGTCCCCTCGGAGGCGTTCGCCGACGCTGCGTTGCCGGCTTCGTCGGCGCGATTGCACGCCGCCAGCGGCGACGTGGCGATCATGATCGCGGCGAACGCTCGTGAAAACCTGGGTTTCAACGCACCCTCCTCCATTCGATCGGTTCGAGCGGCTAGGCGATCAGCCGGATCGCCGCTTCGATGAGCTGGGTCGTCGGATCGACCCGATAGACGTAGCCGTCGCTGTACCGATACCAATCGTCGGGCGTATCGTAATATTCATCCCGATAGGCATAGGGCACGTTGTAGACGCCATATCCGTCCGGCGCGCGCTGGCCGATGCTCCAATCGTCGCCCGTCACCAGCCCCGCGATCTGCCGGATCATCGCCGTCTCGGGATCCAGCCCGTAGATGACGCCGTCGGCATAGCGATAGTCGTACGGGTCGTCATAGCCGTAATAATCGACGTAATAATCGGGCACCGGATCGTACGCGTAATTGGCCGGCCAGGGATTGCCGAGCCAGAGCGCGCCGCCGGCGAGCGGAACGAAGCCCGCGACGATTCCGTCCGGCCGCAAATTGTAGAGATAGCCGCCATTGTAGCGGTAGAGGCCGTCATCCGCGTGCCGCCACCAATTCGCATACCATGGGCGCTCGGCCGCGAGCCGGCGCGCCAGGCCCGGCGGCAGGCAGCCATTGTGCTTGCGGGCGAGACCCGGCGGGCAACCCCGAACGAAGGCGCGGCGCGGGTCATGGCGGAGGCGGACGATGTCGGCCCGGTCGGTCAACACGACGGCGCGGCGCTCCACGCGCCCCCGGGCCCGGTCCCCGCGGCGCCCGTCGCGGCGGGCATCCGCCACGGACCGCGCGGGGCGATCGCGCAGGTCCGGCCCGCGCTCGATCGGCCTCGCCTCGCGGCGGACCTCAGCGGAGCGGCCGCGGTCTCCCGCACCTCGTCCGGGCCTTTCGGCGCGCTGGCGCCCGTCATTCCCACGTTCGGCATGCCGGGCGTCGCCGCCGCGCCCACGACGCGGCCCGGCGTCGGAATCGGCGTGGCCCCGGCCGCGTTCCGCTCCGGCCTCGGCCTTGCCCTTGTCGTGGCCCTGGCCGTGGCCGCGGCCCTGTGCGAGAACGGGCGCCGCCAGCGCCATCGACGCCGCACCGAGTGCGAGAAGCGCTTTACGCATGACAGGTCTCCTTTGGATCACGCAGACGAACGGCGCGCCGACCCGGAGGTTCCGCAAATGCCCTGGACCGGGCCGATTCGGGGCCGAACCCACGTCCCAGAGGTTGACGCGCCCGTTTTCGCAAAATCTCTCTGTCAGACCGGCGCGGGCGGAAGGAAGCCGCGTTGAGGCGCGCCGCCCGGCAGTTCCGCGCTTTCGCTCTCGCAACCGTTGAAGCCGCGCGCGCACCGGCCTAAGCGCCGTCGCGATGGCCGAGACCTCGCCCTTCCGCTACCGCGACTATCGCGCCTTCTGGCTGGCGCGGCTGGCGAGCACGATCGCCAACACCATGCTGGTCGTCGTCATCGGCATCCACGTCTACGACATCGCCCGCGAGACGATGAGCATCCACGAGGCGAGCTTCTGGCTCGGCATGATCGGGCTGGCGCAATTCCTCCCGCTTTTCTTCCTCACCCTGGTCGCCGGCTATGTCGCCGACCGCATGGACCGGCGCTGGATCGTCAGGCTCAGCCTGGCGATGGAGCTGCTCGGCGCCGCCGCCCTCGCCCTTCTGGTCTGGTTCGACGCCATGTCGCTGGCGCCGCTGTTCGCGGTCGCCGTGCTGCTCGGAATCGGCCGCGCCTTCGCCATGCCGGCTTTGGGGACGATCGCGCCCAACCTGGTGCCGGCGGCGATCCTGCCGAGCGCGATCGCCCTCAATTCGATCGCCTGGCAGATCGGCATGGTGGCGGGACCGCTGATCGGCGGGGCCGCTTATGCCGTCTCGACCCGCCTGCCTTACGAGGCGTCGGCGTCGCTCTACGCCCTCTCGCTCGCGGCGATGATGCTGATCCGGCCGATCCCGCGCGGCAATGCCGGCGATTCGCACCCGTTGCGGGCGGTGATCGAGGGCCTCGCCTACGTCCGCGACAACAAGATCGTACTCGGCGCGATCAGCCTCGATCTGTTCGCCGTGCTGCTGGGCGGCGCCACCGCGATGCTGCCGGTCTATGCCCGCGACATCCTCCATGTCGGCTCCGAAGGGCTGGGCGCGCTGAGGGCGGCGCCCGCGGTCGGCGCGGCGCTGACCGCGCTCGTCCTCGCCCGGCGGCCGCTGCGGCGCCATGTCGGGGTCAAGATGTTCGCCTGCGTCGCCATTTTCGGGGTCGCGACGATGGTGTTCGGCGCGAGCCGCTGGATGTGGCTGTCGCTCGCCGCCTTGCTGGTGCTCGGCGCGTCGGACATGATCAGCGTCTACGTCCGCTCGTCGCTGATCCAGTTGCACACCCCCGACGCCATGCGCGGCCGGGTGTCGGCGGTGTCGGGGCTGTTCATCTCCGCTTCCAACGAGCTTGGCGAGTTCCGCGCCGGCCTCGCCGGCGCCGTCTTCGGTCCAATCGTGGCGGTGGTCGGCGGCGGCGCGCTCGCCGTCGCCGTCACCGGCCTGTGCGCCTGGGCCTTCCCGAGCCTGCGCAAGGCCGACCGCTTCGTCCCGCCCGAGCCGGAGATCCTCGCCGAGGCGGGGGGCAAGGACCAGCCTTACAACGAACTCCCCGCGATGGTCGCGGGACTGAAACCGGAAGCTGAAAAGGGTTAAGCCATGAAAGCCGCCAACATTCTCGAGACGATCGGCAACACGCCGCATATCCGCCTGTCGCGCCTGTTCGCCGACGCCGAAGTGTGGGTGAAGTCGGAGCGCGCCAACCCCGGCGCGTCGATCAAGGACCGGATCGCCCTGAGCATGATCGAGGACGCCGAACGCTCCGGCGCCCTGAAGCCCGGCGGCACCATCATCGAGCCGACCTCGGGCAATACCGGCATCGGCCTCGCCATGGTCGCCGCGGTCAAGGGCTATAAATTGGTGCTGGTCATGCCCGAGAGCATGAGCCTCGAGCGCCGCCGGCTGATGCTCGCCTACGGCGCGACCTTCGACCTCACGCCCAAGGAGAAGGGCATGAAGGGCGCGATCGCCCGCGCCGAGGAGCTGGTCGCCGAAACCCCCGGCAGCTGGATGCCGCAGCAGTTCGAAAATTCTGCGAACGTCGAGGTCCATGTCCGTACGACCGCACGGGAAATCCTGGACGATTTCCGCGATTCGCCGATCGACGTCCTGATCACCGGCGTCGGCACCGGCGGCCACATCACCGCCTGCGCGCAGGTGCTGAAGAAGGAATGGCCGGCCCTGCAGGTGTTCGCCGTCGAGCCGACCCTGTCGCCGGTCCTGTCGGGCGGCGCGCCGGGGCCGCACCCGATCCAGGGCATCGGCGCCGGTTTCATTCCCACCATCATGGACGTGAGCCTGTTGGACGGCATCATCCAGGTCGACCCCGCCGACGCCAAGGAGTGGGCCCGCCGCGCGGCCCGCGAGGAAGGCCTCCTGGTCGGCATCAGCTCGGGCGCGGCGCTGGCCGCGATCAGCCAGAAATTGGGCGAGATCGGCAACGGCAAGCGCGTGCTCGGCTTCAACTACGACACCGGCGAGCGCTATTTGTCGGTTCCCGACTTCCTGCCGGAGTGACGAGCGCGCGCATCGCGATCCTGACGCCCGATCCCGGTAACGAGGGCTTCCGCACGCGCTGGCGCGACGTGTTCGAGCAGAACCGGGCGCCGCTCCGGCGCGCGGGCCTTTCGGTGGACGCGCGAACCTGGGTCGATGCCGCCGACTTCGCCACGTTCGACCTCGTCCTGCCGCTCTTGACCTGGGGCTATCACCGCGCCGGCGCGCAGTGGCGGGCGGCAGTGCATGACTGGGAAGCCCGCGGCGTGCGGTTGCAGAACCCGGCCGATGTGCTGCGCTGGAACGCCGACAAGCTCTATCTCGGGCGGCTGGCGGCGGGCGGCGCGCCGGTGGTGCCGACGCGCTACCTCGACCGGCTGAGCGAAAAGGCGCTGGTCGACGCGGCCGCCGCCTTCGGCACCGACCGGCTGATCGCGAAGCCGCAAGTCTCCGCTTCGGCCTGGCAGACGATCCGCTGGTCGGCGGGCGCTTCGCTCGACGGCGGGCCCGACGGGCCGGCGATGATCCAGCCTTTCTTGCCGGCGATCGAGACTGAGGGCGAGATTTCGCTGATCTATTTCGCGGGCGCGTTCAGCCACGCGGTCCGCAAGCGGCCGCAGCCCGGCGATTTCCGGGTCCAGCCCGAACATGACGGCATCATCACACCGCATCACCCGCCGGCCGACGAGCGTGCGGCAGCCGAGGCGGCGCTCGACGCGGCCGGGGAGGACCTGCTTTATGCCCGCGTCGACCTGGTCCGCGACCTGGCCGGCCGGCCGGTGCTGATGGAGCTCGAGCTGGTCGAGCCCGACCTCTATCTCCAGTTCAGCCCGGCCGCCGTCGCCGCGGCCGCCGGCGATTAACCCTCTTCCCCCGGAACCCCCGCCTTCGCGGTCGGTTCTGGGTGCGCAACAATCGGAGCCAGGACGATGGACGAGAGGGAGCGGCCGGTAGAGGTCGAGCGCGAGACGACGGTGATCAATACGGGCGGCGGCGGAGGCGGAGGCGGCGGCACGATTGTCGCGCTGCTGGTGCTGGTGGTGATCGCGGTGGCGGTGTTCCTGTTCTTCGGCGGCTATCTGGAGCGCGCGGCCGACAAGGTCGACGTCAACGTCAACGTCGAGGCGCCCAAGGTGGAACTCCCCGACATCAACATCGACACGACGCCGGCCGAGCCCGCCAACAAATCGGGCAAATAGGCAGGCGCCCGATGTTCGGCACGGCGCCCGCGCCCCGCAAGGGGATGCGAGGTCCGGCTCGACGAGGCCGCGTTCAAGCGGCGCTTCCGCGCGCAATATCAGGACCGGGCAGCGCCGGTGACGATCGGGAGCAGCCCCGGCAGAAATAGGCGGCATTAACCGGTTCCCAAGACTCGCCGGCTAGACCCGGCCCGGAACAGCGGGTCGGGTTCTTCATGCGCGTCTTTTTCCTGCCGAGCATTGCCTTGTCCTTCACCCTTGCGGCGGCGCCGGCGATCGCATCCGAGGCGGCCGAGCCGTTCGTCGCGAGCCGCGATTCGGCGACCTTCGACCGCTCGCTCGAATGCCTGGCCGAGGCGGTCTATTACGAAGCGCGCAGCGAATCCGAGGACGGGCAGCGGGCCGTCGCCCAAGTGGTGCTGAACCGCGTGCGCCATCCGGCCTATCCGAACAGCGTCTGCGGCGTGGTCTACCAGGGCTCGGAGCGCAGCACCGGCTGCCAGTTCACCTTCACCTGCGACGGATCGACCGGTGCGGCGATCGAGCCCGATGCGTGGGACCGCGCCCGGCGGATCGCGGCGGCGGCGCTGCGGGGCAGCGTCTATCGCCGGGTCGGCCTCGCCACCCATTATCACACCACCGCCATCCGCCCTTATTGGGCGCCGACCCTGATGCCGCAGGCGAGCCTCGGCGCCCATATCTTCTATCGCCGGCCAGGCGCCTTTACCCAGGCGCCCGCCGAGGACGAGCCGGACCGGGCGCCGCGCATGGAATCGCGGCAGGTCGCCCGAACGGCGCGCGAGCGTTACGCGCCGGCGCCGCTCGTCGAGATCCCCGTCGTCGAGCAACCGGTGGTGTTCCGCACGGTCAGCGAGCGTTCGGCCTCCGGATCCCGGGCAAGCCGGCCGCAACCGCGCGCCGCCGCGAGCCGCCGCGCCCCGCAGGTGACGATCCAGAGCGGGGTCCGCGTGTTCCGCGGCTCGTGAATCGGGACGAATCGCCGATGCTCAGTTCCTCGGCGCCTGCCTTCGGTAGCTGAGCGCCTCGGCCACGTGGATCCGCCCCACGGTTTCGCTCCCCGCCAGATCGGCGACCGTCCGAGCCACCCGCATCACCCGATGGTAGCCGCGCGCCGACAGCCGCATCGCTTCGGCGGCCTGGGCGAGGAGGCGGCGGCCGGGTTCCTCGGGCGTGGCGACCGCGGCGAGCAAATCGCCGTCGGCTTCGGCGTTGGTGCGGAGGCCGTGGGCCCGGTAGCGCCGGGTCTGGACGGCGCGGGCGGCGGCGACGCGCCGGGCGACCTCGGCCGAACCTTCGCACGGCGGCGGCAATACGAGGTCGGCGGCGGCGACGGCGGCGACCTCGACGTGGATATCGATCAGGTCGAGCAACGGTCCGGAGACCTTGGCCTGGTAATCGGCGGCACAGCGGGGCGCCCGCGAGCAGGCCAGGGCCGGATCGCCGAGATGGCCGCAGCGGCATCGTCGCGTTGCCTTCTCAGCATCATTTCCGAAAGGGAGGTGGAGGAGCCTTATTTCTACGTCGTCGCGGCCGACGATGATGCGGTCGGTGATCGCTTCGACTATCTGCCGCTTGTCCTCAAGCGGCAGAGTATCCCAACGGGCGGATAGGTCCCTCGCCTCTTCCGCAGCTTCGGCTTGCGAGAGAGTGCTGATACGGAGCACGTCGAGCCGCGCCTGGAGGCGGGGCAGCTCGTCCTCAAGCTGCGTCCGGCGCTCCGAGAGCGGACGATGGCGGCGACCGAAATCTTCCTTGGAAAGTCCGTCAGCGAGATAGAGCTGATAGAGGCGCTCGTCCTCGGCCTCGATCTTGCGAAGCTCAGTCTCAGTGCTCCTGACGAGCCTCTCGCACTCGATGATCTCGGCATCCGCCGCCTTCCGGTGGGCTTCGATCTCGCTCGGCGACAGGAGGAAATGCCGAAGCTGCTCCCGGTAGACGGCTTCGAGGTCATTGATCGGGATTTTGTTGCGGCACGCCGTGCAGACGTACTTGGGCGAGTTCGTCCAGACGTACATCTTCGAGCCGCAATGGCAGAAGGCGAAGCCCGCGAAGAGGTAGGTCGATTTGCGCGCCACGGGCTTCCGCCCCGCCCGCTGGCTATCGAGGATCGCGTTGCAGCGCTCCCACAATTCTTCCGACACGATCGGCTCGACCGAGGTGAAAACCCATTCGGATTGGGGCTTCAAGTCCCAGCTCTTTGTGCGATCATTCGTGCGGGTGTAATTGGAGCGGCGCAGGCCCTTTGCGGTCGGATCGCGCAGCAGCCGGTCAACCGTGGTGTCGGAAAAAGGCGAGCCGTTGCGGGTCCGATGCCCGCGCTCGTTGAGTAGCCGGGCGCCGGTCTTCTTCCGGCGATGTTCGGAAAAGAGTTCATAGAGAAGAGCGCGGATCGGCGCCTCGTGCGGATCGGGCTCAAGCCGCTTGTCGCGCCATTGATACCCGAACGGTGCAGCACCCCCCACAGGCTTCCCAAGCCTGGCCCGGACGGGCACCGAGGCGGAGACGCGTTCGGCGATCTCCTCGCGCTCCCACTGCGCCATCGCGGCGATCATGGTGAAGAACAGGCGGCCTGCCGGCGAGCTCGTGTCGATCGCCTCCTGGAGGGAGACGAGGTCGGCGCCGCAGGCGCGGAATATCTCCGCGAACTCAAGGAGTTCCTTGGTGTTACGCGCGAGCCGCGCGAGCTTAGAGAAGACGAGGCCCGTGATTGCTCCCGACCGGATGTCGGTGAGCATCCGCTGGGCTTCCTGGTGCCCCATGACCGATTTGCCGCTTACGGCTTCGAGCCGATACACCTCGGCGATGTGCCAGCCTTTTGCTTCCGCATACGCGCGGGCTCGCTTTTCGTGGTGCTCGGGGCTTTCGCCCCTGACCTGATCCTCGGTCGAAACCCGAATCCAGATCCCTACGGACTTTGCGGCCTCGCCGCTCCGTTCAGTGGCCATTTGCTCTCTCCGTGCAGAGAGAGAATCTTACTTTGTTCCGAGTTGCGCGCCAAGCGCATTTTTGTGAGGCCTGCACAATTCTATGCGTCCATCTGGTCGACCCCACGCGCTCGACTAAGGCTAGTCTCGCGTCGGTAGTTCTCCTTGAATAGCAATGCAATTTGGACGACCCTCTAGCGGAGGATTGGCGAGTCGCGGGGACGTCATGGCGCAGCAAACCAATAATGGCGGTGGATTGAGTTGGGTGATAGCCGGCTTAGTGGTGGTCGGGCTCTTTGCCTCCAACTCCGGCTCGACTTCTGACACATCCCCGACGAACTATAGTTATACGGCAAGCGCTGCCCTCACGCCCGAACCGACGGACGGTTCTGCCTATGCCGAACTATCGGACGTACCTTCGGAACCTGAACCGGAGCCGGTCACGTTTGCGGACGTCGAAGACGAGATCGCCGCACTCCCGAGCGACGAGGCAACTTCCAATTCAATGCCCTCGACCGACGATGCCGCTTGGGACGAGGGGCAGGATTACGCGTCGGTTGAAGCGCCCGACGAACCCATCGCCAGTTCCCTGACCGCGCGTCCCGTTGGCAGCTCTGCGTATAGCTACGCCTCGCCCGACTATGCCGCACCGAGCACCGCACGCGCCGGCTGCGGGGAGAACGGTTCCTGTTACGGCGACATCAGCGCGGCGACGGGTCGGCCGCGCACGGTGTATGTTCGCGGCTACACGCGCCGAGACGGGACCTACGTGAGGTCACACTACCGCAGCCGCCCGCGGCGCTAGGATATCCAATCATGCCTCCGTCTTTTCAACTGAAGGATGCTCTAATGGGAGGCTTTCCATGATGCGGCTCGCTAAGTGAGGAAGATGAGCGAGCGCTTGAGGAACGCGACGGCCTTCCCAATTGGGGGTATTGAGGCCCGACACCGACAATTAGGCCGGCAGCCAGTAGCATTGAGCGTTACCGGGCGAGTCCGGCAGATTGTCACTGGCTGCGTGACCCAAGCACTCCTAGGTCCGGACGTCGGAGCAATATGCCGAGCGTCCGGAAGGAACAGGAGCCAGCTTAGCAATCGGGCAGGTCATCCAGATTGTTGCGCGAGGTGCTATCCCGGTCAGTACGCAAGTATTTGCCGGTCTGGCCGTTGACCACGCGGATTTTCGTCTCCGGGCTGTTGGCCCAAGGCACCCAATATTCGTGGAGCCCGCCTTCAATGTCCCTGATCGCGTCGGCCTTGTAGCGCGGCGACCAGAGGTCGCCGTCGTTGCACAGCTTGGTGATGTCGCCGTCCCGGTCCTTGCCGGTCTTTCTCACGTACCGCTTCGCCATGTATTTCACTCCTCTGGTTTGGCGACCCCGCAAGGGGTAGCCGTATGACCTAGCTTTCCCGCACCGTGGTGCGCGGGCTCGTTTTGCCGTGCTTGGTAGTCACATACCGACCGCTGATCGCGCTCCGGTAGTGCGGGCCCGAGCTGCCGGACTTGCCGGCAAACTCGCGCACGGTGGTGCGCGGGCTCGCCTTGCTGTGCTTCGCCGTCACGAACCGCCCGCTGATCGCGCTGCGATAAGAACTGCCGCTTCTCTTCGCCATTCCCGTTCTCCTCACTCTCGCTTCTGCCGAATCGGCCTGTTCGGCCTTCCGGCACGAATCCGTATGGCAACTGCGAGTACGCTTTTCAAGTACGATCTCGCATGGTAACACCGAACATCGAAATTTTCTGGGGAAGCCGCATGACATCAATCTTGGGGCGGAAGGTGAACACCCTCCGCCGGAACAAGGGACTCAGCCTCGACGATCTGGCGCAAGCCACGGGAAGCAGCAAAAGCTACATTTGGGAACTTGAGAACAAGCCGGTCGCGCGGCCGTCGGCCGAAAAGCTAACGCGAATAGCTGAAGTGCTAGAGGTTACGCCGGAATTTCTGCTCGACGTAAGCCGCACGGAGCCGAATGAACAGGAAGCCGACAAAGCCTTTTACCGGAAATACCAGACGCTCGACGACGCCACGAAATTGAGGATCAAAAGCATCCTCGACATATTGGATAAGGACAAATGACTGCCGAACCGACGAGGCCCTGCGCTTGGGCAAATTTGCTCGGCAGAGCATGGGGCCCGCGCTTTCCTGTGGACGTCAAGACGATAGCTCTGGAATATTCCGCACGCTTCCCGGACCCGATCAAATCAATCGCGCAGGCGACCGGTAACGACTTTGAAGGCGCGCTCTACCCGCTTACGAAGACCGGTAAGTGGGCGATCCTTTACAATCCCGACATCGCGTCGAAGGGACGTATCAATTTCACTATCGCGCACGAGTTCGGGCACTATCTGGTGCACCGGGCGGGAAGCCCGGCTGGCTTTGAATGCGGAGAAGCGAGGGTCCTCGGCTTTGACGCGGACGAGGCGCGCCAAATTCTCGAGCATGAAGCAGACACGTTCGCCTCCTATCTTCTTATGCCGCTAGACGACTACCGCGCGCAGATCGACGGGGCTGACATGACGCTCGATCTCTTGGAGCATTGCTCGGTCCGCTACGAGGTCTCAAGGACGGCCGCGGCCATCAAGTGGCTCGATTTCACGCCGGAATGCGCGGTGCTCGTCACCGCCGTAAACGGGTTTGTGTTATGGTGCTGGCGCAGCAAGGAGGCGAAGCGACGGCGTATCTATTTTCCTCGCGGGATGGAGCTTCCTACGGCCTCGTGGGCCGCAAGTCCGGGAATCCTCGGGGCGAGCGCCGGGGTAGCGCACGCACCGAACGTCTGGTCTGTTGCGAGCGAAGCGCGCGAGATGGCGATCTTCGCGGACCGCTATGAGATGACGATTTCGCTCATCGTGTTCGGAGAGGACCAGTCGCGATACGAGGATGTCGACGCGGACGCGGAAGAGGATCTTTACGATCACTTCTCCCGTCAATGTGCCTAGCGCCTAACGCCCCAAGCCTCCGCTTCCAGTTAGCCGTCACTTGTAGTTCTCGTCCACGAGATCCTGGAATAACTGTGAGGCGCCCATCTGGAAGTGCGTGAGTACCAGCGCCGCCGCGCAAAAGAGCGCCATCCGTCGATCTTCGCTCTGCCACGGCTTACGCGCCCTCGGTAGCCTATGCCCGAAGGCGTCGATATGCCGCCCCACGGCTTCCGCGATCTCCTGCCGCGTCCTGGCGCCGACGCTCGCGAAACATGCCTTCACGTCGCCGAACGTATACACATGCACGTTGATGCCCTTGCTCGCAGCCATGCTCGCGATCGCCTGATACAGTCGGGCAATTCGCTCGCTGCGAAGCGAAGCGCCCTTTCCAAACGCCTCAAGCAACAGGGTTTCCGGCATAAAGCGGTCGAGCATGAGCGCGAGCTTCCTCAAGCACACGCTGTTCTTGTCTCCCCGCGCAACCACGGTTCCCCAGTCGTGGGGCGTGAAGGGCCCTGTGAATACGACGTAGCCGAAGCCGCGTGAGGTGGCGTGAAGGGCGAAGGTAAATACCGTCCTTGGCTTCATGCTCCGGATGAGGTTGGCCGCGCACGCCTAACCATGCTCTCAAGGAGCCGCTGTTTCTTGAGTGAGCCGACGTCGATTTGCCCGCGGAGCTCCCCTTCAAGCTCGGCCGCCCGCGCCATCACCGCATCTTCAATGGATCCATATAGTTCATGGAAAATGAGCCTCGGCTGGACGCCGAAGACGACTTGGAGCGCAAGCGCGGCCTCTAGGGTCGCCGATTCGCCTTCGCCTTCAAGTCGAGAGACCACCGATTGCGATAGTCCGAGGAGACGCGCCAATTCTTCTTGAGTGAGTGCGGAGCCGTTACGGAGGGATCGCACTTTGTGATGAGTACCCATACGAAAGATCAATTAGGAAATAGAAAGCGGCTCCCCGGCCGTCGCATTCCATTTTCTCGCGGGCTCACGCTGCGGGGTAGGTGGCACTTTATGCGCCCGGCGCATATTTTGCGCTTCGCGCAAGAAATCCAGGCGCCCCGACCTTGGGAGCGACACACGGCTCAGCGGGAGGCAACCCGTACCGCGCGGCAAGCGCCTCAATCTTCTCTCGCTCGCTCTGCGGGATGACGTAGACGCCGCGCGTCTTCATGGTTTCAAGGCCCAGCTTCCCGCGGACGATCCACCCGACCCCTTTCACCGACAGCGGGAGCTCGCTCCGCCCTTCCCTGTCCCAGTTGTACGCAGCCGCAACGGTCGACAGCGGCAGATAGGGCGTCGGCACCGAGCGACAAAGCTCCGCAAGGACGCGGACCATCGCGGCCTCGGGAGAGGCGGCGCGTTTTGTTGCCACACGCGCCTCGCCGGCCACGAGGTCGCCGGCGACGCGCTCGCGCAGAGCCTCCTCGTCCATAAGCGACAGGAGCGGCAGCGCCATCTGGTTGCCTCGCGGCGACAGGCCCTCGATCACCCGCGCCGGATCGATCCCCGCGTCGCGGCGCGCCGAAAACCGCCACGCTAGAAGCCGGTTGCGGAGTCCCAGGGCCGCCGCGTGCATAACGTTCGGCAAAGAGATAGCGATGTCGGGGCGGAGCGGCCGGGTTCCGGTCGCTTCCGTCAGGAACCGGCTCTCAAGCGCCTCATCGGCGAAGTTCTCCCGCATGGCGATGAGCTTCGGGCCGAAGACCTTGAAGGCCTGGGGATTCAATTCCCGGTGGCGGTTGGTCATGGTGCGCAGGACCGGCAGGCCCTTCATGCTGCCGTTATTGAGGATCTTGGTCAGGTCCGCGGTGGCGTCCGAGAAACGAAGGTCCGCCTCGTCGAGCACGAGCGTCCCCCCGAAGGCGTCGAGGACATGGAATATCGGGGAGACGGTCGAGGCGCCTGAGGCGAAGAAGGGCTTGTACGAGACTGAGCCGATCGCAAGGAGCGCCCGGGTCTTGCCGGTCCCGTACTCCCCCTGAAAGCGCAGATAGGGGAGCTCGTTGAAGGCGTCATGGACCCACGACAGGAGAACGTAGTGAGCGGCGATGTCTTCATAGAGCGACGAGAGGTCGACGTAGCGGTGGATGAAGGCTCGCACGTCCTCAAGCAGGCTGCCTTTGTCGGTATGCTCGCCGATATCGGAGGGCAGCAGGACGCAGCCGGATGTGAGGAGATTGTTTCCGGCTGCGTACGGCACCAGGCGCTCGCCAGTTGGCAGATCGAGGTGGGGTTGGATCGAGATGTCGCCCGTCGGGGAGCAGATAGCGAGCGCGGTGCTTCCCTTCGAGGCGTCGTACAGTGCCTCTATCAGCGTACCGTCAGGCAGGACGCGCGAGATCGTGGGTGTCGGACTGACAGATGCTCTCGCCATCCTTCAAGGATGAGGGCGCAAGTCCATCGGCAACAGGCGTCAGGTTATGCCTGGGGCGCATCGAGTGGCGCCTGTCGAGGGAGCCTCACGGCTTCCACAATAGGCTCCATGAAAGCCGCATCTCCGCGTCGACCAGGCGACGACATTTTGGACCGCTATGTCCCTCACCTTACCGGCTCCGACCGAGAGCTTGCGCGGAAGCGCCTACAGCAGCTTGCACGACTGCTTCTTCAGATCGCCATGCGGCAGGTCCGGGAGGAACGAGACAGGGCCGATTCGCGTGAATCCGTTCGACAAGGTAGGATTCCGCCAACTCCACAGTCAGACCCATGAAATCCTACTTCGCTTACATCCGCGTTTCGACCACGAAGCAGGGTGAGCACAGCTCGTCTCTTCAGGAGCAAAGAGCCGCAATCGAGGCATACGCGGCCCGGCATGATCTTCGAATAGCGACTTGGTTCGAGGAAACCGAAACCGCTGCCAAACAGGGCCGTCGGGAGTTCATGCGCCTGACCAGCTTGCTTAGGGCTGGCAAGGCTGCCGGCGTTATCATCCACAAGATCGATCGGAGCGCCCGAAACCTCAAGGACTGGGCCGGCTTGGGCGAACTTATCGACGCGGGCGTTGAAGTCCTGTTCGCGCATGAAGCGCTCGATATGCGGACGCGCGGCGGGCGCCTCGCGGCCGACATTCAGGCGGTGGTAGCAGCCGACTTCATTCGCAACTTGCGGGATGAGGTGCGCAAAGGCTTCTATGGCCGCCTCAAGCAGGGCTTCTATCCGCTACGCGCGCCCCGCGGCTATCTTGATCGCGGCAAAGGCAAGGCCAAGGCGATTTGCCCCATAGCCGGACCTCTGGTTCGGCAAGCGTTCGAGCTATACGGCTCGGGCGACTATTCCCTCGAAATCCTGCGCCATGAATTGGCCAGGCGCGGCCTCGTGGGCGCGAGCGGGAAGCCCTTGAGCTACGAAGCGCTGTCGCTCCTCCTCCGCAACCCCTTCTACATCGGCCTCATGCGCATACGCGCCACGGACGAGGTGTTCGAAGGCAATCACGTCCCGCTCGTCACCAAGAAGCTGTTTGATCGGGTCCAGGCGATCATGGACGGACGGCTTTATCCGCGCGTCCAGAAGCATGTCTTCCTATTCCGCCGCCTGGTCACTTGCGCGAGGTGCGGCAAGTCCCTTTCCGGTGAACGGCAGAAGGGTCGCGTCTACTATCGTTGCCACGATCGGGAGTGTCGCGGCGTATGCATCACTGAGGGCCAGATTGAGCAGCAGCTAGTGACCGGCTTGCAATCCCTCGCTCTCGACCAGGGGGACGTAGAGGACTTGAGGGACTTAATTCGGCAACAGGTCGCGCTTGAGGACGCGAACACGCAAGACCACCGCACGCACATCAATCGCGATCTTGCGCTCGTCGAACAGCGCCTGACCCGTCTGACCGACGCGCTTATCGATGACGTAATCGACAAGGTGACGTTTGAGGAACGCAAGGCTGGTCTTTTCCTGCGACGACGCGAGCTTCTTGACCGGCTTGAAACCGACGAAGTGGTGTCATTCTGGCGAGCCGTGGCGGAAAAGTTCGAACAGGGTTTGACCGCGTACCTAGGCTATCAAACCGGAACTGACGACGAAAAGCGCGCAATGGTGCGATTGGTGAGTTCGAACTTCGCGGTGAAGGGAAAAGAGCCCGTACTTTCTATGTATTTTCCCTTCAAAGAGATCAGAGAGTGGGCGATTTCCAATGAATGTGCACCGTATCAGAAGGCAGTTCGAACTTCGAGGCGTAAACGGAAGCTGATCCAGAACCTCATGACGCTCCTTGCGCAGAAGCGCGCCGAGACTCAGACTGGCGAGGAAGGACCCAAAATCCCGTCGCCGGCCCGGCGACCAGATTATCGATCACTACTGTCCGGATATAAGCCCCGAAGAACGCGACCTCACCCACGAGCAACTCCGCAGCCTCGCCCGCGCTTTGATACGGATCGACAGGCGGCTGGGTGAGGAAGCTTCTCCCACAATCGCGCCAGGATGACGTCCTACTCGAGTGAGATGTGCAACAGCGCACGGTGATACAATATTACTCATGTACTACGCTAAGTACTTAGCCGCCACACTTTGGCTGTCCTTCTGCTCGGTCATTTATGGTGTGTTCATGTGGATGGCCGTATTATTGGCACCTGTTGGGCCGGAGTCGCCCTCGTGGTTCATCGGCCAACAGGCGTTCACATATGCGTTCTTGTTGGTGTTAGGCGCCCTACCCCTGTTCCTATTGTTGAGGTGGGATCGGGCACGAAACTAGGAGGAAGAAATGCGCATTCAGAGGCTCGCACTTGTCGCGGCGGGCTTGTTCGCAGTTGGTGTGCCAAGCACGGCTTCAGCCCAAAACAAGTGCTACGACGGTCCGCCCCCGGGAACCTATGCCGCCTGCGGCTATGCTCCGGGATACTATCGTCCCCAGCAACATACTTTGCGGAACGGCCGAGTTGAACGCGCGCCGCCAGGTTCCTGGTACGCGCCGAGCGGCTCCCGTCAGCAGCACTGGAACCAGTACAATTCCAACACACGCAGGTACGGCCCCCGCGAACCGAACCCATACAATGCCCGCGGCCGCCTGTCGGTGCCGAGGTCGATTAACCACGTTATCCAAACCCGCGTTCGTCCGAGGCTTCGCAGAAGCCGGTGAGCTCGGCAGCAGTGCGGCGCGTGAGGCAAAGCTTGCGCGCCGACTGCGGTACGAAGATGCAGCAACAACCGGCCTAAATGCTAGTCCGGTTCGAACTCGCGATACGGTCCATAAACTCTCCGCGCTTTTGTGGTCTCACAACCGTGCCGAAGCTAAACGCCTCCCGAGATGGAATCGCTGCATTTCTCGCCTCATTGCCCGGAGCCAGCCAAACCGTATCGACCGTTAGTCCGATGTGAATGCACGTGTGAACGTAGTCCCTTGGATCAAGTAGATCCAGGCCGAGGAAGAGCAGTGGGCTCCCGTAGGAGCGTCATTGGCTAGGGTTATGGTCCGGTACGTACCACGGTCGAGGTTGGCGATAACGCTGTGCCTCGAACCTCTCCGCGCAATGCCGAGCTGGTAGTAGGTAATGCCGCTGCTCGTATCGTGCTGAAGGACAATAGTGCTGACTCGGCCGCCCCCATTGCTCATGAGGGCGACGATCTGGCCTTCGGCGCCGCGCACGATCCTCAGGGCATAGTCGGGAGCCCGGTCGCCATCAAAGTCTCCGCTCACAACTCCTGAAAGGTCCTGCCCAGGATTGCATAGTTCGGGAGAGGCACGTCGAACTGTCCAGCCGGGGAAACGCTGCCGCACTAGGTCTTGCCCCGAAGCTCCTGCACCGTTCCTCGTAACGGCAGGTCGGCCGCACGTCCCGATTGTCCATCCACTGTTGAACAAGTCACGCACGCAGGCCGCCTCGGCCGCGCCTGCGCCGGCGAGCAACTGTTCCACCCCGTTAAGGCGAAGCACCGCTCTCACGCTTCGCCTGTCGGGCAGGAGGAAGATGACGACCTGGTTTTCGCCGCAATCATGCGGCTTGCATGACGATATCCATCGGGCGGACGTGCCTCCGATCCGTATGGGGCCGCCCGGCGAAACGACGCCTTCCATGCGTGCAAGCCAGGGAATGGTGCGCTGCCGCGGGTTGAGCGCCGCGAGGTATGACGCATAAGCGGTGCCATAGTCAGGAGGAAATGGCTCCGGAGGGCGCGGGCTGCCCCGGTCAGCAGCCACGGGACGTAATGAGCCCCATCCGCCAGACGGAGGCGAAAGGAAGGCGCAACTCACGTACGCGCGCACGCCGCCACTCGCCATGCACTCGCACCAAGTGCCTACCACCCTCAGCACAGTTACTTCCTCGCCCGCGCGCAGCGTGCGGACAACCGCATGATTGGTGCCTGGCCCTGCGCGCATGTTGACGTTTCGCGTCGCTCGACTTCTTACGCCCGGTTCTGCCGAACTCGCTTGTGGCGCGCCCTCGTTTGCGTTTGCCGCTTCCGGTGCGCTCCCCGCCTGCGGGCGATAATTGAATCGGTAGTTATCGCGCACAGCGCGACACTCAAGAAGCTCGATGCCACCGTCGCCCTCGACGCTCTCAATGGGTTCCCCAAGCTGCGTCACGTTTGGATCGGCGGTTATCCCAAATTGTTCCGTCGTTCCCGGTCCGATTGTGAACAAGCGGGACTGCCGCTCCTCTCGGCGTATCCTGAAGCTCTGGGCCTGATCGCTGTCATTTCGGACGGTGAAGATGATCCCCTGCTCAGTGCTGTCGATACCGGAACGCACGACCTGGAGCCTTGAGCAATCGCTCACGACGGCAGCTATGTGCTCGTCGCATGAGACGCCACGGCGAGCTATCTCGTTCTCTATCACCGGATAGCGCTGTCCCCGAAGGTCGAGATTGACGGCAGCGGCATCGCACAAACGGTAATCGGAAATCGCCTGTATCCGTGTGGCATCCATGCGCCGCACCGCATCTGGGGCAACCGCGCAGCCTGCTACGACGAGGATTGCGAGCGTGAGGAGTTTCCTCAGAAACATCGGTGACTCGGCGTCAGCGGGAGCTACAGATGCCGGGCCACGGATCGCACTGCCTGCTCACCTGAAAGCAGGCGCGCCTACCCCCGATGCCCGGACAGCGCAGGTTGATCCGGCAGTTGCGGGTCTGGTATCCCCGGCTGCGATCGGCCCGAGGCAACCGCACGCTTCCGAAGCCGGCGGTCGTCCGGCATTCTCGCCGCTCGGTCTCGATACGGGTTTGCTGATATTGTGCCGCCGCAGGGGCAGCCGGCAGGGCGGCCGCTACAATCGCCAACGCTAATCTTCCAAGGCTGACTCGGCGTTTCATCATCCCCTCCTCTTACCCCGTTCCAGTGAAAACCATGCTCCGTCTAAGAAGGGGAGGAGTCAATAGGGAGCTTTGCACTATTATAAAATTACCTGCGAATGCCGGGGCGGTATGCCCAAGCCCCGTAAGTCCGCATTCGACGCACCCTATATCGAGATCGTCGATCGGCTCATCGCGCGTCGACGGGAGCTCGAGATGACGCAGACCGACCTCGCTACGGCATATGGTGAGGATCAATCCTTCATCAGCCGTGTCGAGCGTCGGCAACGGCGCATCGACGTGTACGAGTTCGTGAGGCTGTGTCGGGCGCTCAAACTTGAGCCCGGCGCAGTGCTGAGCGGAATTGAGGCGGATAGCGCATGATGGAGACGAGGCGTGCGCGTCGCAGCGGTTTCCTTGTGGTAACGACAACGCCAATGATATCCGTCATTTCACCTTCGAAATGACGCTGCCCGAGCCTCATTGCTTCCCTCGGGAATACGTCCCTGAAGTCCCTACGTCCCTCACCTGCCGGATATTCAAGCACCGCATAAAGTGACGCCGTGCGGGTGGCTGCTGCCTCCCCCACGATAGGTCCAGACCTCCCTGCGCAGCCGGGAGTGCCTCAACCCCCTGGGGCGCTCCCGGCTGCGCGGGAAGGAAACCAGTTCTTTCAACTGCTCTACGCCGGGCACGCAGCGCCACCGCCTGACCCATCCCGCCACTTCCGAAGAAGTCGCGGGATGGTTCCGCGGCGCTAGCCAAGAGGAGTATGCTGATGCCCACCGAATCCACTGCGCAAGGCCGCAAGCCGACCCACCGCCTGTATCTCGTTGCCGGCGATGGCGATGCCGCGAATTGGATCCAGATAGGTGCCGCCTGGCCCAACAAGGACGGCAAGGGGTTCAACCTCGCGTGTGACGCGATGCCGCTCTCCGGCCGCATAGTCATGCGCGTCATCGCCGAACGCGAGGAGCCCGAGGAACAAGAACAGTGACCGCGTCGACCAATGGTCGCATTCGGGAGCTCAACGACGCCTTCCGTGCCGGCGGTCCGTTTTCGGGCGGCTGGTTGCTTACGCAGGGCGTCAGGGCTCTCGGCCCTGCCTTCGCGCTCGAAGCGACTGACCTCGTGCAGCAGTTCGATCGCTTTGGCGCGGCCAACGATCCTTACGGAGAGCACGATTTCGGATCGTTCGAGCTTTCCGGAGAAACCCTGTTCTGGAAGATCGATTACTACGACCTCGACCTGCGGTTTGGCTCGCCTGATCCGAGCGATGAGACGATTACGCGGCGCGTCCTCACTCTCATGCTGGCCTCGGAATACTGAGGCCAGCTTTTTTGTGCCGCTTCAAGAAGTGGCGGCAAAGCCGATCAACGGCTGCCCGAAGGGAGCGGGGCGGCAACGCTCGGACCCCAGCCCTGCCCAGTCTACAACCAGGTCCGCACTCCGCCGTGATAGCTACACGTGCCCCTGCGGCTCTGGCTGAAACTATACGTTCCGTCCCGGCAACGCGCGGTGGCGCCCGCAGGCGGGCGATTGGCGCGCACCGGGCGCCGCACGCAATTGCCCCGGGAGTTGCGGTAGTAGCCGCTGCCGCAGCTGCGAAAGGCCTCCGCGGCCGTCGTCGGAAATGAAAACGAAACTACCGGCGCGCTCAAGGCGAGCGCTACCGCCAAAAGGATTCCTCGCCACATCTGCCCCTCCCTTTTTATCCGTTTTCAATCCCGAGCGGTGAATTGTCGGACGATATGATCCAAGGTCACTTCGACAGGTTCCGGCATCCTGTTGATGGAGCCTAGTCCGGCCAAATGGCTACCAGAAGCTGAGCCAGCCGGGCGCCCCCCTTCTCGATCTGTTGTCGCTGAAGCCGCCGCCGTGCCGCATGGTAGGTGTCCGGGTCAGCGAACGTTACATTCCACCGGCCGCCTTGCCGTGGCGCGAAGGAAAGCCCGGCGAAGGCCGATCGTGACTGAAGGAGGCTGTCGGTCGCCCACCGCCCCGCCCAGGAACTGACCGGCCCCGGGGTTGCCGGAACGCGGCGCGCGTCGGCGACCGAATAGTCGCCGGCGGTCGCGCGGTCCCACGTCGAATGCAAGTTGGCCTCCCAGTCCCCGTCCCTCCAAATGAGCGAATTCCCCCCGAGCGTGGTGTTCGCGCGCTCGCGCTCCGCTGAGGAGCCATCGGGATCAACGGGTCTCCCTTGCTCGTCGAGGTACATTGAACCGACATGAAGAGGCTGGTGCAGGTCGCCGACGAAGTGCACGAGCAAGATAAGCGCCTCGCGGCGGGTGAAGTTGAAGGGTGCGGGCGATTGTCCGCCTTGCAGGACGGTGATGGCCGCATTGAGCGCATGAACGATGTCGTAGTCGTGCGTGCCGGCGATGCCGTCGCGGTATGCGGAGCGCTGCTGCGCCAGGTTCACGAAGTGGTACTGGGTGTGGCAGCCGTCGCGCCGATAGGTGCAGTTGGTCCAGTTCCTGCGGGCGTAGTCCTCCATTTCATTGGTCAGCTCGCGCGTCTCGAACGGGACGCACCACGGCTCTCCGTAGCTCGAATGCGTGTAGGTGAAGCCCTTCGCGGGCCCGCCTACGTCGCGAATGCAGTCGGCCCACGGGCCGGCCCGAGCCAAGGGCATGCCGATCAAGGCCCGCACCTGGGCGGCGGCATTGGGATGCTTCTTGAGGATCCCGTCGGCGATCGCGCCGACCTGGCTATGCCCCGTGGGACTCCACGCCTGCGCGTTGGTGGCTATGGTCGCAGCCACGACCAAGATCGCGATAAGGCAACGCTTAGCACCGCTCAATGTTTGCATCGCCCACCCTCCCCCAATTGGCCGAGTCGCCAAATCGCCATGTTGCGCTGACCCTGGAGGCAAGTCGAGACTATTCCCCTTCACTCGCAAATCGCCCCTTTGGGTTCTTTTCCTCGGCGGCGTTCGATCCTGCTTGATGGGTGGCTACTGCCGAGTGCCTGTACGGGGTGCATGGCGCCTCGCCCTTCGGGCGATCGGCTCTGCTCCGCTAGGCGGCAAGCCGCCAAGCTCCGTCGAGCCGCCGGCCGCGCCGCCGTCTCGACCCATCCGGGCGACGATCCTGGCGCGTTGTCCGGCACGCCGGACCAGCTGAGAGCGCTTTCGCGCTCGCGTCGTAGGCCGGCCCCGGAAGGCGCGGTCGGCACGTCCTCCTAGGCCGCCGCGGCGCGGCGCAACCCGCCCGCCTCCGGCGCCCCGGTCCTCCTCTTCGTTCCGGTCCTTCGGATGCACCGCGCCTCTCCGGGCGGCCTCTCCGGCGTCTTTCGCCGCCCACCCCTTCCGGGTCCGGTTGCGTCGGCTTTGGGGCGGCAGAAGGAGCACACGACATGAAACTCGACTACATCAGCCTTGACCGGCTTTCCGTCTCCCCGGCCAACATGCGGGCGCGGGAGAAGGCCCCCGATATCGGCAACATCCTGCCTTCGGTGCGGGCGCGAGGGGTGCTCGTACCTCTTCTCGTCCGGCCAAACGGCGGCCCCGACGATTTCGAAATCGTCGCCGGCCGGCGCCGCTTCCTTGCGGCCAAGGCGGTCGCCGAGGAACGCGGCGAGGCCTTCGCCCTCCCCTGCGGCATCATCGAAGCGGGAGACGACGCGGCGGCGCTTGAGGCGTCATTGATCGAGAACTTCGCCCGGCTCGATCCGGACGAGGTGACCCAGTGGGAAACCTTCGCCCGCTTGGTGAAGGAGGGGCGCGACATCGAGCAGATCGCCGCGACGTTCGGCGTCACCGAGCGCTTGGTGCGGCGCGTCCTCGCCCTCGGGAACCTTCTGCCCCGCATCCGCACCCTGTACCGGCAGGAGAAGATCGACGCGGCAACCATCCGCCACCTGACGTTGGCGACCAAGGCCAAGCAGCGCGAGTGGCTGACGCTCTACGACAACCCCGAGAGCTATGCCCCCACCGGCCACCGCCTCAAGGAGTGGCTCTTTGGCGGGCAGCCGATCGCGACCACGACCGCGCTCTTTGACCTCGCCGAGTACGAAGGAGCGATCGTCACCGACCTGTTCGGCGAGGACAGCTACTTCGCCGACACCGAAGCGTTCTGGACGCTCCAGCGCAGGGCCATCGAGGAGAAGCGCCAGAGCTATCTCGACCAGGGCTGGAAGGCTGTGGAGATCCTGGAGCCCGGCCGCTGGTTCCAGAGGTGGGAGTACGAAAAGCGAGGCAAATCCAAGCGCGGTAGGGTCTACGTCACCCTCTCCGCGCGCGGCGAGGTCGAGTTCCACGAGGGCTGGCTGCCCATGAAGGAGGCCAAGCGGAAAGACAAAGGCGAGGCTCCCGCGGCGCCGCGACCCGAGGTCACCAATGCCCTCCGGAACTACATCGACCTCCATCGCCACGCGGCCGTCCGCGCGGTCCTCACCGGCAATGCGGGCGTCGCGCTTCGGCTCATGGTTGCCCACGCGATCACGGGCTCGTCGCTTTGGAGCGTGCGCGCCGATCCGCAGCGCTCCGACAAGCCGGCGACGGCCGAGAGCGTCGAGACCTGCGCGTCCGAAACGCTCTTTGACGGGAAGCGGCGGGAGGCCCTTAGTCTTCTCGATTTCGACCCCGAGCGCTTGACCGTCACCGGGGGCGACAGGGACACCGTGGCGGTGTTCCAACGCTTGCTCACGCTCCCCGACGAGGACGTGCTTCAGATCCTCGCGGTTGTGATGGGCGAGACGCTCGCGGCGGGCGACCCGATCATCGAGGCGGTGGGCGCGCACCTCAAGGTCGACATAGCGTCCCTCTGGCAAGCCGACGACGCCTTCTTCGACCTGGTGCGGGATAAGGCGGTGCTGGCCTCCATGCTCGCCGAGGTTGCGGGGCCGGAGGTCGCGGCTGCCAACAAGGGCGAGAAGGGGAAGGTGATGAAGGGGATCATCCGGGACTGCCTTGCGGGCGAGAACGGCCGCCCGAAGGTGGAGAGCTGGATCCCCGCTTGGATGCGCTTCCCCTCGTCAAGCTACACCGGGCGCGAAGAGGGTCCGGCCGTCGAAACCGACGCGATAGCGTAGCTTGTAGCTGGCAGCATGGCGGGCGGCGGGAAACCGCCGCCCGTTCTCTATTGGCCTTACTTCGGGCTGCCCACCGGCGAGCATACTGTGCCGCCGTTACGGATGCCGCGGACGCCGGCACGATAATCCCCATGTCCGTCTCGTACCTCGGGGAAACCAATCACCGCCGCGTGTTCAAGCGCTTCGGCATCCACCAGCGCGACCGCCTCTCGCACCTCTACCTGATCGGCAAGACCGGCACCGGCAAGTCGACCTTGCTCGAGACGCTCGCGCGCCAGGATCTCGAAAGCGGGAGAGGCTTCGCGCTTCTCGATCCCCACGGCGACGTGGCCGAGCGGATGAAGGACGCGGCGGCCCAAAGCGCCCGGGACTTCGTCTATCTCGATGCCGCCCTTCCGCATCAACCCTATGGCTACAATCCGCTCCGGAAGGTGCGCGAGGACAAGATACCGCTCGCCGTCTCGGGGCTACTTGACGCACTCAGGAAGCTCTGGCCGGACGCCTGGGGCGTGCGCATGGAGCATGTCCTTCGCAATAGCCTCTATCTGCTCATCGAGCAGGGTGGCGCGGTCCTTCCCGACATCCTGCGCCTCTACACCGACAAGGCATACCGGAAGAGCCTGGTCCGCGGAGCGCGAAACGACGTCGTGCGCGGCTTTTGGCGTTCGGAGTTCGAGAAGTATTCCGACCGCTGGCGGGCCGAGACTGTCGCGCCCATCCAGAATAAGCTGGGCGCCCTCCTGACCGATCCCCGCCTCTACCGAGCCCTGGTCGCTCCCGAGGTTCCCATCAGCTTTCGAGGCCTCATGGACGAGAGCAGGGTGCTCCTGGTCAATCTCGCCAAGGGACGACTCGGCGAGGACAGTGCCAACGTGCTCGGGAGCATGATCGCCTCGACCATCGGGCTTGCGGCGCTCAGCCGCGCGGAAGCCCCCGCGTCCTCTCGCCGGCCCTTCTACCTCTACATTGACGAGTTCCAGACATTCACCACGCTCGCCTTCGCCAGCCTGATGCCCGAGCTCCGCAAATACGGCGTGGGCCTCACGCTCGCGCACCAGCACCTCTACCAGCTTGAGGACGAGGTGCGTCACGCGGTGCTCGGGAATGCCGGAACGCTCATCGCATTCCGACTCGGGCCGGAGGATGCGTCAATAATATCTCGGGAGTTGCAGCCGACCTTCGACGTACTAGACCTGCTCAACCTCCCCAACCACGCCTTCTACCTGAAGCTCATGATCCATCGGGCGCCGAGCAAGCCGTTCAGTGGGCGGACGACGGTTCTGGCGGCGCTCTTGGCAGACGAACGAAGTCCAAACGGAGGCCGCAATCCACCTCTCCCCCCGCCTAAACTCAAAGATCAGTCCAATTCGGACCAGTTCTGGAGCAGCTTTTTTGCTTCGTAAGCACGAACGTCAAGGATACTGCCCAGCTATACACCATCAACTCCCGGTTTTGATGGCTTTGCGCTAAAAGAATGAAGTTGGTGCATACGTTGGCGCGCAGTAAGACGCAATCGCGATATCCCCTACGCTCTCTTGGGCGTATCACTTGCGACGGGCATTCCGCGTAAAGATCGTGCCTTTGGCATCTTCATGGGTCGGACGCGTTGATCTTCGTTGTCCCACGCGTGCCACTGGAGAAACAAGAAAAATTCCTATTAGACTACGCTCGACTTTACCGCTATTCGCCTGCACCATTGTCCCGTTGGCTTGACGTACTCTTTTTTTTCTGCTCGATCGTCCTCCGGGGCCAATGGGGGGAGAGCACGTGAACAGGATCTTCCGTGTGGGCGTAGGTGGCCTCTGTCTCGTCGGCACCGCGATCGCCGCTTGGGCGACCGAGACCATTACCTACACGTACGACGCGCGCGGCCGGCTCATGAAGGTCGAGCGCAAGGGCAGCGTCAACAATAACGTTACCACCGAATATCAATTTGATAAGGCCGACAACCGGACCAAAGTCATTGTGACCTCTCCCAATTCGTCGCCGCCTTAAGGACGGCGCGTCGGTGGCGGGGATGAGGGCAATGGGCAGCTCGGGCACAGTTCGGATCGACGGACTGAGAACGAAGACGTCTGCCGTTCGGGCAAGGGCGCAATATGCCCTAGTCGCCCTCTCCTGTCTCGCCTCGCCCGCCTGGGCGCAGAACGCGAACAATGCGCCGCCGGCCGAGCGGTTCGCGGTCGCGCCCGGCGGCGTCGATATGCGCTCGGGGCGCTACGTCTACAACGAGACCGACCTTGCGATCGCCAGCGACGGCGGCGGCCTCACCCTGGCCCGGACGCTCGCCCAGCCGGTCGCCGGCCACACGAACCCGTTTGCCAATTTCTCCCACAACTGGGACGTACTCATAAGCGAGAAGCGGATCGACATCGTCGGCAACCGCTTCACCCATCAGCCGGGCGTCGGCGATTATCAAATCGAGGTCGCGTTCGGCGGCCTCTCGCAGACCTTCCGGGCGCGCTCCAACCAACCGGAATTCGAGCAGGCGTCCCGGGCCGGCCTCGCCTATCTCACCTACACGGGCGACCGGGCGGGCGGCACCGCCATCTATGCCTTCACCGCCGGCGATGGCACGCGGGCGGTGTTCCGGGCGATCGGCAGCGCCGACTGCTCGACGGTGCTGCGCTGCGCCTATGTCTCCGAAATCACCCAGCCCGACGGGATCCGGCTGACGTTCGACTACGACAATCAAGGTTCGCCCAACTCCGCGCGGCTGCGGAGTGTGACCAGCAGCGCCGGCTATGCGCTGCTGCTCGAATATACTGGGCCACGCGTCTCCCGCGCCTGCGTGCTCAACCTTGCGCTCGCGCAGAAGCCCGCGGACAACGTCTGCCCGGCCGGCGCGCAGGCTACCGCGACCTATGCCTATGACACCGTCTCGGGCGCCGTCCGGCTCACCGCCGCCACCGGTCCGGACGGCGCGACCTCCGGCTTCACTTATGGGAACGGGACGATCGGCTTCGTCCGTCCCGGCGCAAGCGCACCCTGGCTGACCAACTCGGTGTCCCCGATGACCGACGACGACGGCCTGGTCACCGAGATCGTCGGCGCGCAGGCCTTCGCCGATGGTTCTTCCTATTCCTACGCCTACGAGACGACCCCGCAGGTGCCGATGCAGCAGTCGCGGATCGCGGGCGGCTCGTTCACCGACCACCAGGGCAATGTCACGACCCTGCGCTACGATTTCCCGATCCTCCCCAATCCGGGCAGCGGCGGCGGCAGCGTTCCTGGGAATGAGAACGATCCGCAGCCGCAAGTCTATCAGGTGACGCCCGGCCCGGTGGAGATAACCGATCCGCTCGGGCGGGTGACGCGGGTCGATTATTGCGACGCCCAGGCGTTGGCGAACCTCCCCGGGCTCAACCGCTGCATTGTGATGCCGATGCCGATCTCCGTCACCGACCCGGAAGGGATCCGCACCGAGCTTGTCTCCGACATGTTCGCCCGCAACGTGCTGCACAGCACCCGGATCGCCAGGCCCGGCCCGACTTTGCCCAACATCGTCACCTCGGCGACCTACCTTTGCGGGCCGGCCACGGTCCATTTCTGCAACAAGCCGCTGACCCGCACCGACGCGCGCGGCGCCGTGACCGACTACGCCTACAGCCCCGAGCATGGCGGGCTCTTGACCGAGACCGGCCCGGCGCCCACCGCCGGCGCGCCGCGGCCGCAGACGCGGCACGAATTTGCCCAGCGCTACGCGTGGATATCGAACGGCGCGGGCGGATATGTTCAGGCGGGGCCACCGATATGGGTGCGGACCGCAACAAGCAGCTGCCGAACAAGTGCTGCCTCGGGGAACCCGGCCGCGCCCTGCGCCGCGGCCAGCGACGAGATCCGCACCACGTTCGAGTATGGCCCTGATTCCGGGCCAAACAATTTGCTGCTGCGAGGCACGCTCACCGTGGGCACCGGCGTCTCATCGCGCACCTGCTACGGCTATGACGCGCACGGCCGCCGGATCAGCGAGACCGGCGCCGGCGCGGGGCTGGGGAGCTGCCCCGGCACCGCGCCGGCTGCGGCCGCGCCGTTCACGTCGGCGACCCGCTACGATGCAGCCGGGCGGGTGACGGGAACGATCTCGCCGGACCCCGATGGAGCGGACCCGCTGCCGCACCGGGCTGTGCGCAATACCTACGACGCCGCCGGACGGCTCACCCGGGTCGAGACCGGGACGCTCGCCGCATGGCAAGGCGAAGCGGTGGCGCCGGCGAATTGGGCCGGGTTCACCGTACTCCAAACCCTTGACAAGACCCATGACGCGATGAGCCGGAAGACCCGTGACACGCTAAGCAGCGGCGGCACGGTCCACGCGGTCACCCAATACAGCTACGATGCGCTGGGGCGGCCCGAGTGTACGGCGGTGCGCATGAATCCGGGGGCGTTCGCCTCCCTCCCGTCTTCCGCCTGCGCACTGGGGCCGCAAGGTGTCCACGGCCCGGACCGCATCACCCGTAGCGTCTACGACGCGGCCGGGCAGAGGCTGCAGCTGCGCGAGGGCGTCGGCACCGGCGTCGAGGCCGCCGAGGCGACCTGGGCCTACAATCTAAATGGCCAGTTGACCAATGTCATAGACGGAAACGGTAACCAGGCCGAGCTACGGTATGATGGCCACGGCCGGCAGGATCGCTGGACTTTCCCCTCGACGGCCCGGCCGAGCGCCTACGACGACGCCACGCCGGCAACCGCCCTTGCCACCGCCGGGAGCGTGAACGCCGCCAACTATGAGGAATATACTCACGACCCCAATGGCAACCAAACCAACCTGCGGAAGCGCGACGGGCGCAACATTTCTTATGCCTATGACGCGCTCAACCGGATGACAGCGAAGACCTATCCGCAGGGCGGGGCGACACCGGTCCATTACAGCTACAATCTACAGGGATTGCAGCTGTCGGCGCGGTTCGACAGTCAGTCGGGCGAGGGCGTCACCAACGTCTTCGACGCCTTGGGACGCCTCGCCTCGAGCAGCATCAATCTAGGCGGCACACCCCGCACGCTCTCGCACCAATGGGACCTCAACGGCAACCGCACCCGGCTCACCTTCCCCGATTCGGTGGCGATGGACTACGGTTATGACGGGACGGGCCAGATGACCTACCTGGCCGAAGCGGGCGGGAGCTGGAGCCACATCCTGTTCTACGACGTCCATGGTCGGGCGGCCGCCTTGCTGCGCGCCAACGGGCCGACGACGGGCTACAGCTACCATCCCGGGTTCGGCGTCGAGACCCTGGCCCACGACATGACGGGCAGTACATTGGATGTGGTGTTTGGGTTCGGCTATAATCCGGCGCGGCAGCTCAGTTCCCAGGCCCGCAGCAATGACAGCTACGCCTGGGGCGGCCACTACGCCGTCGCTCGCGCCCATACCGCCAATGGCCTTAATCAGTACAATACCGCCGGCACGGCGACCTTCGCCTACGACGCGAACGGCAACCTCATCTCCGACGGCAGCCGGACCTGGCTCTACGATATAGAGAACCGGTTGGTCGGCGGCCCGGGCGGGCTGGTCCTAACCTACGACCCGCTTGGCCGGTTGTTCCAGACTTCGGGCGGCAGTCATACGACCACCCGCTACCTTTACGACCGCGACGCCCTGGTCGCGGAATATGACGGCGCCGGAGCGATGAGCCGCCGTTACGCCCACTGGGCTGGCGCCGACGTACCCATGGTGAGTTACCTGGGCGCCGGGCTCACCCAGCGCTCGTTCCTCCACGCCGACCGGCAGGGCTCGATCGTCGCCTTAAGCAACGCGTCCGGCGCCGCCACCGTCAACAGCTATGACGAATACGGAATACCTGGCGCAGCCAATGCGGGTAGGTTCCAATTCACCGGGCAGATTTGGCTCCCCGAGCTCGGCATGTACTACTACAAGGCCCGGGTCTACTCTCCGACGCTCGGCAGGTTCATGCAGACCGATCCGATTCGATACGATGATCAGATAAACCTCTACGCATATGCGGCTAATGATCCGATTAACTTCACGGATCCGACGGGAACGTGTTCAGTTGGCGGAAGAATTTGTGATCTTGCCGAAGAGAGACAGGCCCAAGACTGGAGAGAATTGAGAGAGGTTCTGGACCGCCTGAGCAGCCTGACGCTCGAAGATCCAGAATCCGCGGGCTATGCCACCGAGCAGGAGGCGGCGAGGCAATGGTCGCGACTTTGGGGAGGATTTCTCGAGACCCTAGGATATCGAGACGAGCTGATCAGTGCCGTTATCACGCGCAATGAAGATCAACGGTATTCGATCACCGTTCCGCGATTAATCCAGCAAGAGCGGGATAGATTCGGCGAACCGCGCCCATTTGAATTGAATTTTAGAGGGGCCGGCTTCTCCTTTGTGACCGCCATCCATTCTCACACATACACCGGTGGCTTTAGCGACGCAGATATTTCGTTTGCGAGGGGGCACGGATACTATCTCCACGAGCCGGGGGGAGTTCTGCGCCACCTTTCACGATCAGCCGCGCGAACCGCACGGCCCGGAGCCGGCGGAACCGTGCTATGTACAGGGGGCTGTTGAGTTGAAAGATGGCTATGTCGCTCGTATCCGTACTGACCCTTGTGGCGAGCGTTGCCGCGATCGAGTTGCCGATCGGCGCGTCTCAACAAGCGTCCGCTCAACGCGAACCAGGCATCTATTACGGGAGTGACGTGGTCACATTTCGATTTGGCTTTTCGCAACGGGAGTTGCCGTTCCGCCTCAATATCGAGCGGGCCGATGCTCCCCGCACCCTGCGAGAAATGGTCGACAAAATCTATAATGCACTTCCTGAGACGCGCCTGGAGATGTTCGCAGCTTACCACGGCGGTCGGAATTTCCAGCAGTTCAGGTCAAGGTATGACAGCACGATAGATTTTTATCGTGATCTGTATATGTCGGAGATCCTGCATGAAGCAGCCCGAATATGGGATTTCGACGAGGCAGAGTTCCCGCTGGCGCGGGCCCGAGAGTGTGTCGGCCGCACATTCGTCTCCCAAGTAGCTCTCCAGATTGGTGTGAGATATCTCGACCGGCAGGACCAGGAGGGCGCCGGTTCAGATTCCGATGTGGAGGCTGGGTCGCGGACCGCGGATTCCATATCCCGCAGACTTTTTGAAGTATGCGACACCAGAAATGATCCAGGTCAGTAACGACGGCTGCTTCGACCAGACATTATCCTGCTAATCGCTCCTAAAGGACAGCGGGCTTAACCAGTACCGGGTCGCCGACAATGTGCCATGAGTTCTCGGCGTCTAGTCGAGGGCAGCGACGCCAGTGACTGGCGTTGGCTCCGCATCACTTATCAGCGCCCAATCTCGCTATTGCAGGCGCGCGCGCGTCTGGCGGCCATCTAGGGCGCCGGCACCGCAGCACCGGCATAGGGGTCAGGGTTTGCGGGCGGAAGGACCGGAAGGATGGGCGCGGGCGGCGGAGGCGCGTATGGCGCCGCGGCCAGCTCCGCGCCAGTCAGGGCAGATTGGATGCCGGCCACGATCGACGTCGCCCCGAACAAGATGAAGCTGCCGGCGATTATCGTCACCCCGTGGCGGAGGTTGATGCGCCCCGTGAGCATCATCAGTCCCACCCAGGAAACGGCAATGACGGCGATCGTGGTGGCGATGGTGCCAAGCAGCGTCGCCTGAAGCCACGAAACCGCCGCAACGATGACGCTCGAACCGGCTGGATCGGCAAGCGAGCCGGAGGTCGACGGATAGCCCGCAAGAAGCAGCGTGTGCAGCATGAACGCTCGCTTGGATGGCGTGCGAAGGTGCCACGACGCGATTGGTTAGTCAAAGTGGAGTGGGACTTACTGACGCCCCGCCCTCATACTCCCCACAGTCGTGCTTGTACCGACATCCCCTGACAATAATTAGAGCTGGTCATCTAACTGTCGATGCGTAGTTCTGCCTTGGTCTAGTTAGAAAGATTCTATACAATCCGCCGGCTACGACGAGCGGGAATCTGATCAGGGAGAGAAATTGATGTCTGGAATCTTTCGCGCGGTGGTGCTGGTAATTTCGATGCTGGTTGCCACCCCGTCGTTCGGCCAAGGCTTCCTATCGTCCCCCCTCGACTGCGCTAACCCAAGCTGCTCCATTCGGTATGACCAAGGCGTGTACACCGCCGGAATGATGAATACCGTCTTAGACCACTCGATGAAACAAAATAGGACTGGGGCATGGCAATATGGCACGACGGCCAATGAGGGTGGGGACGGGGTGGTTGTCGCTTTCAATGGCGAGCGGGCGTCAGGTCGGACGAGTTCTGACCCAACGTGCATCGGTGGCACGATATATCTCAAGCCGACCCCGTCGTCCCCTGCGAGCACGGCGATGGTGAATAGTCGGGGGTGCGGGCCAGGCTACGCTTCTTATGACGAGCATCCCGGGTACGACTATCGCGCTGCGGTCGGCACCCCGGTGAAAGCTGCGGCTTCGGGTACCGTGGTCGACGTGAGTCGCCAGCGCTGCATAATCAACAACATGGGTAGGACGTGCGATGACTGGGGTCTCATTGGCATTGATCATGGCAACGGATACATCTCGCAATATGGGCACCTGAGCCGCATTGATTTCGCAGCGGGAGCGAGGGTGAGGTCGGGTGACGTAGTTGGACTCAGCGGCGACAGAGGCGTCCCCGGAGCTCCGCATCTTCATTTTGAGGTCCTAAGGAAGGTCGGCAGCACCTACTACGTGGTCGACCCCTATGGATGGGTCGGTGCAGGGGCGGATCCCCTATATAGCGCAAGACAGGCGGGCACCGCAAAACTATGGAGGTAGCGGCATTATCTTTGCGGTACAGGTAGCGTTATCGAGCGAACCCGTTGGAATGGTATTCTATCGGGGGCAAACCGGAATACCGAAATCGTGATTGTGCCGCCACTGACGCTCGCATCTAGATTAGGCTTTAGATCGAAGGTGTCGCCTGTATCATAGGTTTCATCCGCACCGAGTGCGCTACCCACGAGCGGCACAAATTGCGTGCTCCCCGGTGACAGCACCATCAGCTCCCGAGCATAGTCATTAAGAGACCGCGCCGCTCGTAGGACAACTAGAGAATCCTCCACTCTAACGAAGGGAGACAGCGCGCCGTCCGTTACGGCACGAACCTTGGTGTCGATCACGCTTATGCCGCCGCCACTATTTGTAGGATAGGCAACGACCACGATGCCGTCGGGCCGCTCAAGCAGGATATCCGTGCTCTCCGGCCAATTTTGGCACTCGAAGCAGAGAGAGATTGCTATTTCCCTGGCACGTTCCGCCTGTGGAGGCAGTGTTGTTTCAGGTTCGAGTCCCCCAGTTTGCAGCAGATATAACACCGCCGAAGCCGTGAAAATCAATAACAGAAGAAGAATGTTGGCTTCGCGTTGCCAAGCACGCATCTCCCCATCCTACCACAATGCAACGCGAGAATCGCCAGTAAGCGCTGGTCACGTACTAAGTCGCGTCGCAGCTCATAGGACACCCTGCCGCGACCCAGGCGGTTGATGCCAAACCCTGAGGGTGATTGCTTGGTAGGGTGAAGACCATTTCGCCAAGCCGAGCAGCGATCCTGGCTTCATGATCTCCGACCGAGCCCGTGAAGACCAATGCTAGTGGCGGACGACAGGAGTTTAAGTCCCTATCGAAGCCACTACGCGCTCTAAGAATGCCGTCATGCGCTCGAACCCCTCATCGGTGATGGCGACCAGGGTAAGCCGCTCGTCATGGTTCACATGCCACCGGCGAATCAGCTTCGCGTCTTCCAGCGCCATGAGCCAGCGCAAAGCCGTCGTTTGCGGTGCCGCCGCGCCGATGCACGCGCTCTTGGTCGAGCGCGTCTTACCCTCGCAGCGGGCGATATAAAGGTCGAGCAGCATATCCCAGCCGGGCTCGCCAAACAGGCTGTTGCTGAAATACCGGTTGCGCGCCCGCCGCTCGCGGTACAGATGCCGCGCCAGATCTTCGGCCCTCGGGCGCTTCCGCTTCAGCGCCTCGAGATGGGTGGACAGGACCGCCACCTCCCCCCGCGCAGCTTCGATCAACTCCTCGAAATTCGCCACGATTATTGCCGACATCGCCTGTCTCCCGTCGTAGCGTTAGCACCGGTTATTAACCTGAATTTATAGGTTAGCCCCGGCGGTGAGGACGATTTGCACTACCAAATGGGAGCCACACGCGTCTGGGCAATGGCCCGATTAGCCGCAAAGGTTGCGCGGCATGTTCCCGGGAAATGGCCAAAGCGAGAATGAGAAAGGAGCACTCCAAAAGTTGGAATGCTTTGCCGAGCCTGTGATCGCTAGGTCGCTAGCGTGAGTGGCCAACTCATCTGGACAAGCCGTGATCGGGACCAACTTCGCTGGCACCTATCGCCGAGGTAGCGATCCAATGGTCGGTCATGCTATCTTCACGCTGGACGTCCGGGCCGACCTGTCTAACGAGGAGCAATCTAACATCCGCAAATACAAACTCGGCGATACCATGCTGTACCAGAGTCACGAGATGACCGACCGAGGAACCGGACTGCTCGGCGCGGCGTCGCGTCTTGCCTTCAAAGCCATGACCATCAACGTAAGCGTGAACGATCTCGCGAGCGGCAAACGCATCGAGGTGAAAGATATCGTGGAAATGCTGGCGGTCGAGGAGCAGATCAAGGAGGCCGCCCGCACCTTCGTCGCGGTGCTGAATGCTGCGGCCAATTTCGGCGGCGAGGAGGTGGTCGAGATATAGGCCTCTTCGGCAATACCAACCTCAGCAATTGGCTGAGCGACAGCCCGCGCGGGCGCGAACTGCGCGACACGCGCACCGCCTGGGAGGCGAGCCAGGCGGCTTGGCGCGCCTCACCCCTTTCCGAGGAGCGCCACATATTCGAAGCCGCCAAGTCCATCATGCACGAGGTGCTGGATGCCGCGGAGCGTCGGCCCGCAACCGCTGTCTTGGTCGAGATCGCGTACCTCGCTGACCGGCTCCTTGAGCTTGAGGACATCGAGCCTTTCGAACTCGACTGGCCCCTTATTGAAGGCGACGCCGGAGTTGCCGTCCAGGCTCGGCAGATGATCGGGCGCCGCAAGCGCTGGGCGCTCGATTACGACCGCATGATCGGGATCGTGCGCCGGCAGCTTATCGGCGCCTTCACCGCCTTCGTGGAGGCCCTGCCCGAAAGCTGCTTCGACGAGTGGGACCGCACCGAGGAACCGGCGTTCGCCGTGCCGCTCGTGTCGCTCCTCGACGAGCCGGCCGAGGCTGTCGAGCTCCTCATCATGGCCCTCTATGACGACGACACCATGAGGTTCGACCTCTTCCCGAGAGTGCGCGAACGCCTCGCCGCCAACCTCCTGATCGCCTCGGGCTTCCCGCCCACCACCGACCATAGTGAGGTCGCCGATCGGCTCGTCCTCCCGACCCGGCAGAAGGACAAGACGCCCGCGGAACTGGTCGACCTCTACCTTGCCGGCACGCCCTTCGAGGCATTGCTGAACCTCCCGGTCCCGTTCCACGTCCCCGACTCCATGCGCTTCGAGCACTGCCACATCGTGGGCGGCACCGGGCACGGCAAGACGCAGCTCATGCAGCGTATGATCCACGCCGACCTGGTAGCCGCGAAGCAGGACGGCCGCTCGGTCGTCGTGATCGACAGCCAGGGCGACCTCATCAACAAGCTGGTTCGCCTCGACCTATTTTCGCCGGACGAGCCGGACTCCCTCGCAAATCGCCTGGTGCTCATCGATCCGTCAGATGTAGAGTTTCCGGCTGCCCTCAATCTCTTTGACGCGCATCTCGCGCGCTTGGCGGAATACCGGCCCGTCGATCGCGAGCGCGTTCTGAACGGTGTCGTTGAGCTCTACGAGAGCTTTTTCGGGGCACTGCTGGGCGCTGAGCTCACTCAGAAGCAGGGGGTGATCTTCCGGTATCTTGCGCGCCTCATGCTCGCCATTCCGGGCGCCACCATCCACACGCTCATGGAGCTCATGGAGGACGGTGGGCCGTTCCGGCCGCAGATGGCCGCTCTAGAGGGCTCTGCCCGCTATTTCTTCGAGAAGGAGTTCTTCCACCCGTCGTTTGCGGCCACCAAGAAGCAGATCCTGAAGCGTCTGTGGGGCGTGCTTTCGACCCCCTCCTTCGAGCGCATGTTTGCGCAACGGGAAAACAAACTCGACCTCTTTGCGGCGCTGAACGACGGCAAGATCATCCTCATCAACACGGCCAAGGATCTCTTGAAAACCGAGGGCAGTCAGCTCTTCGGCCGCTTCTTCGTGTCCATGCTCTCGCAGGCGGCGCTCGAGCGCTCCACTATCCCCGAGCACCGCCGCACCCCCACCTTCGTCTATGTCGACGAGGCCCAGGAGTATTTTGACGACGCGATCGAGACGATCCTCTCCCAAGCCCGCAAGTACCGCGTCGGCATCACACTCGCGCACCAGACGCTCGACCAGCTCTCTCCGCGCCTGCGGGCGGCATTCCTCTCGAATACGAGCCTCAAATGCGCCGGCGGCGTCTCGGCGCGCGACGCGCGCTCGCTCGCAAGCGAGCTCCGCACCACCCCCGAATTCATCGAGAGCATGCGCCGGCGCGGCGAGCGGACGGAATTCGCCGTCTGGCTTAAGCACCGGACGGCCGGCGCGCTCCGCCTGTCCGTGCCGCTCGGCTTCCTTGAGCGCCAGCCGACCCTGACCGAAGACGAGTTTGACGAGCTGATACGCGCTAACCGCGCGCGCTATTGCGGGACGCTCGGCGACATACTGAAGCAGCAAACGCTCACCGCCTCGCTACTGGCCGAGACGCCACCGGACCCGCGGCCCGCGGCGCCACCGGACTCGGGGGCACGAAGCCCCGGGGGCGTCCGATACTCGGCTCCAAACGTCGTTTCCGAGGCGCCACCAATGACCGCGCCCGGCCCGCGATCGCCCGTCCGGGCGCGGCCGCCGCTTGAAGAGCGGGAGCTTGGCAAGGGCGGCCCCAAGCACCGCTATCTCCAATCGCTCGTGAAAGAGCTGGCCGAGCAACAGGGCTTCCGCGCGACTATCGAAGCCCCGCTTCCGATCGGGATCGGGCAAGTTGACGTGCTTCTCGAGCGCGACGGCATGCAGGTCGCGGTCGAAGTGTCCGTAACGACGCCTGCGGAATACGAGCGCATCAATGTCCGCAAGTGCTTAAACGCCGGATATGAACGCGTGGCGCTCGTGCTGGCAAAAACCCGCATGACCCAGGGTCGTTACAAGTCAGCGATCCTGGACGACCTGTCGGAAGAGGAGCGGGCGCGGATCGCCTTCCTCTCGCCGGAAGACGTCCCCGACTATATCGCGGCGCTTGCACCGCCCGATCCGACCGAAACAACCGTGAAGGGTTACAAGGTCCGGGTCTCCCGCACCGCGGTATCCCCGGAAGAGGTGCGCGAGAGGCGCGACACCCTGGCGCGAGTCGTCGCCCGATCGCTCAGCTCACAGCCGGAGTAATCGAGCCTCAGAGGCACCCGGCCGTATTTCGTTATGAGAACACAGCGGCTGATAACGTTTTGAGGGTGCCGAGTCATCCCCGGTACGGGCAAGGGGATCACAATTGCGTCACGCCTTCAAAAACTCGGCGCCCGGCCTGCCATCCGCTTTGCGCCGATTGTGTTGAAAAACTCCCGCTTGCGCTGGTGACTCTCCTCTGATTCAATCCTCGTGCGCAGGGCGGGAGGCGAGCCATGATGGGTGAGCGGACGGTGATGCAGGAGGCGCTGTTCTACGGCTTCAGCCTGGAGCGCCACGTCCCCGACGATCACCTGCTGCGGCGGATCGACCGCTTCGTCGATCTGTCCGGCCTGCGCGAGCATCTGCGGCCCCATTACAGCGACACCGGCCGGCCTTCGATCGATCCCGAGCTGATGATCCGGATGCTGCTGATCGGCTACTGCCTCGGCATCCGCTCGGAGCGGCGGCTGTGCGAGGAGGTGCACTTGAACCTCGCTTACCGGTGGTTCTGCCGGCTCGGGCTCGAAGGGGCGGTGCCCGATCATTCGACCTTCTCGAAGAACCGGCACGGCCGCTTCCGCGACAGCGATCTCCTGCGGCGGCTGTTCGAGGCGAGCGTCGAGCGCTGCATGGCCGAGGGTCTGGTCGGCGGCGAGGGCTTCGCGGTCGACGCCAGCATGATCAAGGCCGATGCCAACCGGCAGCGGTCGGTGCCGGGCGGCGAGGGCCTGCCGCCGGAGGCTGTCAGTCATGCGGTCCGCGAATATCTGGCCGTGCTCGACGATGCTGCCTTCGGCGCCTCGACGCCGGTCGTGCCCAAGTTCATCTCGATCGCCGATCCGGCCTCGCGCTGGACCGGCGCCAACGGCGGTCTCGCCTTCTTCGCCTACTCCACCAACTACCTGATCGACCTCAAGCACGCCGTGATCATGGACGTCGAGGCGACGACCTCGATCCGCCAGGCCGAGGTGACGGCGCAGCGGCGGATGCTCGAGCGCACCCAGGAGCGCTTCGGCGTCTGGCCGCAGCGGCTCGCGGCCGACACCGCCTACGGCTCGGCCGAGAACCTCGCCTGGCTGGTCCACGAACGCGGCATCGAGCCGCACATACCGGTCTTCGACAAAGACCGCACCGACGGCAGCTTCGCCCGCTCGGACTTCGCCTACGACCACGAACGGGACATCTACATCTGTCCGGGTGGCAAGGAGCTGCGCCAATACTGGCAGGAAAGCCGTGCCGCCAAAGCCCGGCCGCCGGCGGACGGCCTCTATCGCTATCGTGCCCGCAAGGCCGAATGCGACACCTGCTCGCTCCGGTCGCAGTGCCGCCCCGGCGAGCAAGGCCGCAAGCTGCTGCGTTCGGTCCACGAAGGCGCACGCGATCTTGCCCGCGACCTCTCCGAGACCGACGCCTACCTGACCTCGCGGCGCGAGCGGAAGAAGGTCGAGATGCTGTTCGCGCACCTCAAGCGGATCCTGAAGCTGGATCGGTTGCGCCTCAGAGGGCCGAACGGAGCGAAGGACGAGTTCCTCCTCGCCGCCACCGCCCAGAACCTCCGCAAGATGGCCAGGCTGCTCCCGACCGGCGCGCCGGCCAGGGCGAGCTGAGGCTACCCAGCCTCGTTCGACCTCGGCGCACGCGAACGTCCGCTTCTGCCAAAAGCGGACTTGTTCAACACAATCCGCCCATACCGGTCGCTTGAGCTCACTTTTTGCGATGCAAAAGCGGACACTAGCAGGGTGAGTAGTGGATGGTTGGTATTGGCCGCCTTCTACAAGCCGACTAGGCCTCTAGCCAGCCTTGCGCCGACGTGAAAAATCGCTTGTTGCAAGCCTTGACACTGAACCTCAGTTATAGGTGCCGCGCTCTTCAGACTGCCTCAGGGTTTGCATGGCAACACGGTTGCCGGTGGCGGCAAAGCGGGACAGGTAATCGGCCATTGGGGCCTCGATGTGCCAATGGTCGTATTCACACTCGTCCGTCAAGAACCGGCGAAAGCGTGATCTGAGCTGCGCATCCACGCGCCGCTGGTGGCGCGCGGACAGCAGGTTCCCGGCCGCCTGTGAGGTGGAGAAAGCGACTAGCGCATGTGGCGCGAACGTCGGGTTGCCGGCCTGCGCGGACTTGGCGATGAGGATGGTGCGTGTACACCAGATCATTCGGCGCGCCACGATCCCTGGGTTCAGCTCATGACCGAAGCGATCCAGAAACCATCCCAGGTCGCATGCGTGCTGGATGACATCGGCATAGTCAGGCCGCAACCGGAAGACGGCGCGCAATCGCCCGAGCCGGTCTTCCGGATCGACGATGGGTTCCGCCTCTTTGACGAGATGACAGACGAAAAGGTCGCCCTGGGCCGCATCGGCAAGCAGCTTAGGCCACGCATAGAGAAACATCGAAAAATTGTGCCTGGATATATGTTTGGGCTCCCCGTCCGGAACGACGAGCAACAGGTCTGTGTCGGATCCCCGTGCCTCGTCCCCCCGGGCGCGGCTGCCGAACAGCAGGATCGCGGCGACATTGGCCCCTTCGGCAATCGCCTCGGCCGGCAACCCTTGGTGCAGGGAAGCGCTTTGGCTCATCCCGCAGCGACCGCGCGCTTCAATGCCTGTTTCGACATTTCTCGGGCGGAGGCGCTCGCCGCCTCGACCGCGGCTCGGTTGCGGAGCACCAGTTGCTGCTTCTCGGGCGCCAGTTTTCCCGGTTCGACGTCCAAATTGTTGGCGCTCATCACATAGAAGGCTGTGCTGAGCCGGCTGGGCATTTCAAGCACCCCATCACGCATATTATATTCCGCGGCGACCGCTGCCTGTCGCTCCGGCGGGAGTTCTGGGTTGGGGATGATCTCCAGGTTGATCTGATGGATCCATTGGAAATCAAGGGCCGGATCGACGCTCGATGGCGCGAGATTGCCGACCGAAAGGATGCGGTCGAGATTATAGTCGCGGAAATCATTGTGATGCCGAGCCCAGGCGCGCGCATACCAGCGGCCGGCGCTGTGCACGAGGGCATGGGGCGCGATCACGCGCGGGAGGTCCGGCGAGCCCGTCATCGAGGCATATTCGACCTCGAGCTCGCATCGCAGGCGGATGGCGTCGACGATCTTGAGCAGGAAATCGGGATTTGTGCGGCGTCGTTCGAGACGCACGACCTCGAAAGGCGGACGCCGGTCGAACCATGTGTCGTCGGCGCGCATCCATCGATGCTCAATCGCGACGAGTTGCAGGAGGTAACGCTCCAGGGAATCCCTGATCAGAGCGGGGGCATAGCCGGCTGCCCGCAAATAGGTCTTCTCGCTCGGATCGTAGATCAGATTATCTGGCGCTATCTGCTCGTACTGGTTGATATCGGCCGACGCCTGTTGCGGTGAGATTCCAAAGGTTTCGGACAGGTCCTTGCGGTTGAACCGGCCGTCCCAGAAGAGCCGGAAGTCTATGAATTGGAGGCGGCGTTGCGCGCCGGAGCGCTCCTTTGCCGGTCGTTTCATCCCCAAATTGATCCCCAAAAAAATCCGTCGGAACGGAAAAATATCCGTCGAGTTTCTTGATCTACGCGATTCAAATCCCCATCCTTCATGGACGCGTGCGAGCGGCGAATCAACAACCTCGCATTGCATCGGCAGAAGGAGATAGTCGAGATGGGAAAGAATCAGCACGTGGTGCCTCACGGGGACGGCTGGGCCGTGCGCGGCGCCGGAAACAGCCGGGTCACCTCCACCCACGATACCCAGGCCCAGGCACAGGCCGCGGCGCGGGAGATCGCGATCAACCAGCGCAGCGAGGTCGTGATCCATAGGCCGAACGGCCAGATCCGCGACAAGGACTCTTACGGGAATGACGATTTCCCGCCGCGTGGGTGATCCGGGCGGCAGGTCAGCAGACGGAGAATAAGATGAGCTGGAACGAAGAACGCTCACGCCGGCGCGTTGCTGGCCTGCTCGCCACGGTGCCCGAGGGCTCCATCCGGGTGGAGGATTTCGCCACCACCTATCGGGCTCGCCGGGCGATGGAGGCGCAACTCGGAATGCGGTCCGGACCGGACAGGTCGTTCGACGAGATTCCCTACAACGCCGTGGTCCTCACCCACGGCGTCCACGTCTATGCCAATCTGGTGGATTATGACGCCTATTTGGAGGATGTCGGGCGCGAGACCGAGGCGGGCAGCGCGCTGCTGCTTCAGTTCGTCCACCTCCATTATTCCGGGATGGATCGCCTGATCGACGCGTTCGGCGCGCAACGCGTCGACCATCATGGCGGCCGCGTCCATGCGGTGGTGCTGGAGCCGGCGGGCGAAGCCTTCGAGAAGGAGCGGGTGCAGATGGCCTTGCGGCTCGCCGCAGCGATGCGCGAACTTGTCCGCGAGGCGTCCGCGGCGCACCAGCGGCGGTTCGGCTCCCGCATTCGCGTCGGCGTCGAAAGCGGTCCGGCGCTCGCGATCAACAGCGGTCGGAAGGGTGAGCCTGAGCCGCTCTTTATCGGCGATGCCGCCAATGTTGCCGCCAAGCTCGCCGATGGCGAAGAGGAGGGCGTGGCGATCGGGCCCGGGGTCCGCGCCGCGCTCGCCCATGATACGCGGACGCGCTACACGAATGCGGGCGTGCTGCTCGACGAGGCGTCGTACCTTCCCTCCTTCGGCGAGCGCGCCTTGTTCGAGGCCCTTGGGGGCCGCAATCCGGTCGAAACCGCCTTCCACGAGTTCCGGACCGGCGAGCTGGCGGACGCGGGCCATCCGGCGCGGTTCGCCTTCTTCCGCCATCCATTGCCCCTGGCGCAGATCGACTTCGCGGGCCTCAGCCCTGCACGCTCGGCGCGCCAGGAAATGGTGTCGATTTTCGCAGACCTGTCGGGCTTCACTGCATATGTCCATCGCGCCCTGGCCGGCGGGAACGTGCGGCAGGTTGTCTCCAACCTCCATGTCATTCGCGGCGAACTGGCCGCGGTGCTACGCGACTTTGGCGGCCGTAAGATCCGGTTCATCGGCGACTGCATCCACGGTGTTCTGGCCGAGGGGAACCAGTCGTCGACCCATGACGGCGATACGATCCGCCAGGCCATTCGCTGCGCCGGGGCCCTGCGGTCCTCGTTCGAATTGTGCCAGCGCCTGCTGCCCGGGCTCGGCTCGCTGGGGCTGACGATCGGCGTGGAGCTCGGCGCGACGCCGGTCACGCGGCTCGGCATTCGTGGCACGCGTTCCGTGCGGTGCGCCTCGAGCCGGGCGGTGACGGTTTCCGAGCGCGTGCAGAGGGAGTGCGATCACAATCAGACCGCGCTCGGCGCCAACGCTTTGGCGAAGGCGCCCGCCTCGATCCGGCAGGCTTTCGGGCTGAATGGCCTGCTCAACGGGCTCGACCACGAAGCCGCGCTCGCGTTCGCCATGGCGTTGACGGCCCCAGCCATCGCTCGCGCGCATGAGCAGCCGGCGGAGCCGCATGCCGGCTGACGCCATTTTGCCGGCGCTCGCAAGCAGGTTGCCCGCCTGGTTGCTGTTTCCGGTCGTCGGCGAGGATTCCATCGCGGGTTTCGCGGCGATTGCCGGCACGCGTTGGGCTCGCAAGTCGTTGGACGTCACCATCATGGCGTCCCGGGGCACCGCCACGATCCGCGAGACCCGGCCGGAGCAACTGCCCCGTTGGTGCCCGGAGCTTCATCTCAATAACGACCGGACCTTTTGCCTGGGGCTTCATCCCCAACCCGTGACCGACGAGGAGACGGCGCGCCAATGGTGGGCCGACGTTGAGATCCATCTGAGGCTTTTGTCTGTGGCACTCGGCACGGGAGTCTGGCCGCAGCATTCGGCGCTCGATCATGGAGAAGCTGGCGCATTGCTATGGTCCGCGCGACGCCTCGCCGACGGCCTCGGGCTCGCGGAGGATTATGCGCGGACCCGGGCCGAACAGAACAGCTGGATCGGCGATTTTCGGTTCGAACGGGTTGGCCGCGATGGAGTCTTGGGTGACGCGTCATGTCCATGCCCCATGCGATGTGCCGGGAATAGGAAGCGCGCCTTTTCGATGCGGCGTTGCCCCCGGCGACGGAAGATGGCGCGCCTCATCCTGCTTGAAAGAGCGCGCCGGATTTCGCTGCAGGCCTTTTGGGACGCCGTCGGCGAGACGGGGCAGCAATGCTGTGGTCGCATGCGCGATTGCCCCCTGGCGCGCGATGCGGCCACGCCCCATGATGCCGAGCTGCTAGCCGCGACGTATCGCGCGCTGCGCAGAATCGAGGTCGGTGCGCGATAGTATCGGAAAGACGGGAAAGCGTCGGGCGCCAGTTCGAAGGGCAGCGAATGGGTCCAAGCCGAGCTGTAACCTTCAGATCGGGCGGACCTACATTCTCCGGCACAACGTGCGCCCGCCGTTTTGAGGGGAGGATCATGCCGAAGGCGAGCAAGCTTTATGATGGACCCAACGGGCCGACGCAGCTGGCCGAGGATCTCGGGCGGCAGCTCATCCTGAACCGGGGCGGCAGCGCGGCTGCGGTGGCTGCGATAGCGAGGGTGCTGGAATATGAGTCCGACGAGACCCTGATCAGCCAGGACGATACCAAGGACGATTGCCTGTTCTTCATCCTGGAGGGGCGGGTCAGGATTTGCTCGCATAAGCGCGAGATCCGGATTCGTGGGGCTAGGTGCCATGTCGGCGAGATCGGGTGCATGGACCCTCGCGCGGGCCGCACCGCCGATGTGATCGCGATCGAGAAATGCGTGGTCGCGGCGATTACCGCCGACCAGTTCCGGACCCTGGCCGACGATCCGAACTATCAGCTCTGGCGGCGGCTCGCCGAAACCCTCGCGGACCGGCTGCGCGAGCATACCGCCGCTGTTCGGGAAAAGAATGACCGGCCGCAGATTTTCATCGGCTCGACCACCGAGTCTCTGCCGATCGCGAAGGCGCTGGAGCGGGGGATCAACATCGACCCGGGACTGAATGCCCGTGCATGGGATTCGCCCGACATCTTTCGCGCCTCGGAGGCGACGATGGAAAGCCTCGAACGCACTCTCCCGCATATCGATTTTATGGTCCTGGTTGCCAGCGGCGACGATTGGACGGTGTCGCGCGGGCACGGGCAGGTTGCGCCGCGCGACAATATCGTTCTCGAGATCGGCCTCGGCATGGGCGCGATCACGCGAAAGCGGACCTTCATCCTGGCCCCGGGCTCGCAAGGCAGGACTATCAAGATTCCTTCCGACCTCCTCGGCCTGACCAGGTTGCATTATGACAACTCCCGCCTTGCGCGGCCGGGGCCTGTCCGGTGGGCGCTCGGCAAGCTGCCTTTTGTGACGCCGGCTGCTTCACCGAGCACTGCGCAGCTCGACGAGGCGGTCAAGGACGTCTGCGTCACCTTGCGCAATCGAATGCTGGCCGACGGACCCTTCTGAGCGGAGACGGAAGCGATGAGCCTGTCAGAGGATCTGAATGCGGAGGTCCGTGACATTTTCAAATATGAATGGACAAGCCGTGACGGTCTGGTCGTGCCCGAGCCGTCCGATCTGAAGCTTGGCAACGATGCGGTCAGCTTCGATCATGCCACCATCCTCTATGCGGACCTCAATGGGTCCACCAGGCTTGTCGACACTATGAAATGGTGGTTCGCGGCGGAGGTCTACAAGTCCTATCTTCATTGCGCGGCCCGGCTGGTCAGGAACGAAGGCGGGGTCATCACGTCCTACGACGGCGATCGGGTAATGGGCGTTTTTATCGGCACCTCTCAGACGTCGGACGCGGCCCGCTGCGCCCTCAAGATAAACTATGCCGTCCAGTCTATTCTCAACCCGGCGCTCAAGGCGCAATATCCTGAGGAAGATACTGTCGTTCGTCAGGTGGTCGGGATCGACACGAGCCCGATACGCGCCGCACGCACCGGCGTGCGGGGCGACAATGATTTGGTGTGGGTGGGGCGAGCGGCCAATTATGCGGCGAAGCTCACTAATATCGATGCGGATGAGCAGAGCTGGATTACCGAGGCGGCCTACGGCCGGCTTAATGCCGATTCCAAGTTTGGTGGGAACCCGCGGGTGGACATGTGGTCCCCCTATAATTGGACCGAGCATGACGGCAGCGTCATCTACGGGTCGAGCTGGGCCTGGTCGATCTAGGCCTGCCCCAAAGCTACGATCGGATGTGGTACGACTCGGCATTAAAGCCGACATGCTCCCTACGGCCAATTCGGCCTGCCGCCTATGAGACGGAGAACTAACGACACTGGCTACGCGAGGTCTACTCTTCCGTCCGCGGCGAAGGTGCCGCTGACGCCCGCTTCCGGCCAAGCGTCCCACAGCTGCATGTCAAGCAATGTCTGGGCCACTGAGGTTTCCCAAGGATGCCCACTCTCGGCTAGCAAGCCCTGCCGACGGTCCAGCTCGTCGCGCACCGCGTCCGCGAAACCGGTCCCCTTTTCGCGGGCCAGGACGATGAACATGGCTCGCGCCAACTCATAGGCTTCGACGCCGTACGCAACGACAGGTATGTCGTCTGGGTCGCAGTCCGCGAGCACTCGTTTTGTGTTCGCATAGAATTCGTCGTCCATAGATTCGGCCTTTCCGTCGATCGAAGCGAGGATAGCTATGTGGGCTCGAACGTCCAAGAACCCACTCTTTGTGATTTCGACCCGAGTGACTGCTGGCTGCGGCTATTGTGCGGGGGCGCCGCGATCTCGGCGTCGGTCAGGAACGCCCCAAACCGGGCAGGCCGCTTCCGGCCAAATGCGCTGTGATTATTGTTCGATCACCGCTGCTTCGCCTTTTGGGCTACAGCCGAGAAAAGCGGCTATGGTCGAGGCATATTGGACCGGCGGAGCCCGCCTCCCCTTTTCCCAGTTTGCCAGCGTTTCAACCGCGATACCCAGCCTCTCGGCCACATCCTTTTGAAATAGGCGCAGCTCACGACGCCTGCGGCGAAGCCTCGACGCGATGTCGCACCCCGAGTCGCGGACGATCTCCGGCTTTCTAGCGCGAAGGCGCACCGGCACGCCCGGCAGCAAGAAGGCAACGCGATCACAGGGATTCATCGCCGCGATCAGCTGAACCCGGGCCGGGAAGGTGACGTGGGCGTTGGCGCGGGCGACCTGGACCTTGCCGGTCTCCAGCGGCTGGCGCAGCGAATCGAGGACATTGCGCTGGAATTCCGGCAGCTCGTCGAGGAACAGCACGCCGAGATGGGCGAGGCTGATCTCGCCGGGCCGGACCTTCAGCCCGCCGCCGACCAGGGCCGGCATCGAGGCGCTGTGGTGCGGCGCGCGATAGGGGCGGGTGCGGATCAGGCGCCCGTCCTTCAGCTCGCCGGCGACGCTGGCGATCATCGATACTTCGAGCGCCTCCGACGGCGTCAGCTCGGGGAGGATCGCCGGCAGGCAGGCGGCCAGCAGCGACTTGCCGGCGCCGGGCGGGCCGGTCATCAACAGGTTGTGGCCGCCGGCCGCGGCGATCTCCAGCGCCCGCCGGGCGGTTTCCTGGCCCTTCACCTGGATGAGGTCGGGGCCGAGGCCGGGCGGATCGGCCTCCCCGGGCAAGGGCGGCGACAGGACCGAGCTGCCGCGCAAATGGTTCAAGAGCGCGATGAGGTCGGGCGCGGCGACCACCTCGACGTCGCCGGCCCAGGCCGCCTCCGGCCCCTGCGCCGCCGGGCAGATCAGGCCGAGACCCGAGGCGGAGGCGTGAAGGGCGGCGAGCAGCACGCCCGGCGACGGCGCGATCCGGCCGTCGAGCCCGAGCTCGCCGACGGCGAGGTAGCCGGCCAGCGTCTCCCGGTCGATCGCGCCCATCGCGGCGAGCAGGCCCAATGCGATCGGCAGATCGTAGTGCGAGCCTTCCTTGGGCAGGTCGGCGGGCGAGAGGTTTACCGTGATCCGCCGGGGCGGGAGCGACAGGCCGATCGCGGCCAAAGCGGCGTGGACGCGCTCGCGGCTTTCGCCGACCGCCTTGTCGGGCAGGCCGACGACGAGGAACTTGGGCAGACCGCTGGCGATCTGCACCTGGACCTCCACGCCGCGCGCCTCCAGTCCCAGGAACGCGACCGTGGCGACATGCGCGACCATGAGCAGCGCCCTTCCCTCCGTTATGGACTCCGTTCTGGAGGGAAATGCGGAAAGAGTCGAGCGGGCCGGCCGGCTTCAGGGGCGAAGGGCGAGGCCGCCAAAGCCATTTGCACAGTGAAACCCGAGTCCCCACATGGAGCCGATGGACGAGAAGCCGAACCGCCGATCCTGGGGGCAAATCCCGCTGGTGCGTCATTGCCTGGTCGCGCTCGGCTTCTTCCTGATCGCGCTGACGCCCCTGGTCGGGCCGATACCGGGGCCGGGCGGAATCATCGTCTTCGGCGCCGGATTGAGCCTGATCCTCAAATATACCGGCTGGGCAAAGCGGCTCTACGTCCGCCTCAAGCGGCGGCACCCGAATAAGGGCCGCTGGGCCGACTGGAGCCTGCGCCGCGCCAGCGCCCGGCGCCGCGAGGAAATCCGCAAGCAAAGCGAGCCGCCGCCCCGCCCGGTGGAGGGCGATTGACTTTGACGGCAGCTTTGCCTATCCGCCCCTCCAACGAGGCCGCCCCATTGGCGGCCGTTTTCTTTCAGTCGATTCTACGAGGAATGAGCGATGAAGCGCACCTTCCAGCCGAGCAATCTCGTGCGCAAGCGCCGGCACGGCTTCCGGGCACGGATGGCGACCGTCGGCGGGCGCAGGGTCATCGCCGCGCGCCGCAGCCGCGGCCGCAAGAAGCTGTCGGCGTAAGCAAGCACAATATCGCCGGGCTCACCCGCCGCGCGGATTTCCTCGCGGCCAATGGCGGGCTGCGCGCCCCGACCCCGGGCTTCGTCCTCCTCGTCCGCGCGCGCAATGACGGCGATCCCGCGCTCCGCCTCGGTCTCACCGTCTCCAGGAAGGTCGGCAATGCGGTCGTCCGCAACCGCATGAAGCGCCGCCTGCGCGAGCTCGCCCGCGCGATCCTGCCCGAGGGCGGCGTCGCCGGCGCCGACCATGTCCTGATCGGGCGGGCAAGCGGCATCGAACGGCCGTTCGAGCAATTGCGGGCGGAGTTCGTGAGCGCCCTGCGCAAATTGAAAAACAAAGCGGATCGCGAAACGTGATCGCCAGGCTCCTGATCCTCGCCGCGCGGGGCTGGCAATTGGGGCCCTCGCGCCTGCTGCCGCCGAGCTGCCGCTACCAGCCGACCTGCTCGGCCTATGCAATCACCGCGCTTTCCCGCTATGGCGCGCTGCGCGGGACCTGGCTGGCGGCCAGGCGCCTGCTTCGCTGCCATCCCTGGGGGGGATCCGGCTATGACCCTGTGCCTTGAGGGGATTTGAGTGAGCGACCATAAGAACATGATCCTGGCGGTCGTCCTGTCGGCGATCGTGCTGCTCGGCTGGGGCTTCGTCACCGAGACCTGGTTTCCGGCCGCCAACCCGCCGTCGACCAAGATCGAGAAGGGCCGCTCGGTGCCGGTTGCGCAGCCGCAGGCGGACCCTGCCGCCGATTCGCCGGCGGCGATCCGCGACCGCCGGCTGGTCCTCGCCGAAAGCCCGCGCATCCGGATCGAGACGCCGCGCCTCAACGGCTCGATCAACCTTAAGGGCGCGCGGATCGACGATCTCGTCCTCACCACCCACCGCGAGGGAATCGGCCGCAACTCGCCGCCGATCCGCCTGTTCTCCCCGGCCGGCGCGCCCGACGCCTATTTCGGCAGCTTCGGCTGGACCGGCCAGGGCCTCGCGACGCCGGGCCCCGACACCGTCTGGCAGGCCAGCGGCACCCGCCTGACGCCGGCCACGCCGATCACCCTCAGCTGGAGCAACGGCCAGGGCCAGACCTTCCAGATCCTGCTGTCGGTCGACGACGGCTACATGTTCAGCGCCGAGCAGAGGCTGGTCAACCGCGGCGGCGGGCCGATTGCCGCCCGCGCCTTCGCCCTGGTCAACCGGGTCGGCGAATCGCGCGATCCGACCAGCTGGACGAGCCATGTCGGGCCGGTCGGCGTGCTCGGCGGCTCGGCCAATTACGACAATGATTTCAGCACCGTCGCCGAAACCGGGACGCGCGGCTACGCGACCCGCGGCGGCTGGCTCGGCTTCACCGACAAATATTGGCTGGCGGCGGTCATTCCCGACCAGGCCGCCCAGGTCGAGGCCACCTTCCGCCACAACCGCGCCACCAACAGCTATCAGGCCGATTTCTCGACCGCGCCGGCGATCGTCCAGCCCGGCCAGGGCCTGCGCACCCACGCCCGCATCTTCGCCGGCGCCAAGGAAGTCCAGCTGCTCGAGCGCTACACCGACGAGCTCGGCATCCAGCGGCTCGACAAGGCGATCGACTGGGGCTGGTTCGAATGGTTCATGAAGCCGATCTTCTCGCTCCTCAACTGGCTGTTCGCCCAGATCGGCAATTTCGGCGTGGCGATCATCTGCCTCACCATCATCGTCCGCATCCTTTTGTTCCCGATCGCGCAGAAGCAATTCTCCTCGTTCGCGGGAATGCGCGTCATCCAGCCGAAGATGAAGGTCATCCAGGAGCGATGGGCGGACGACCGCGCGCGGATGCAGCAGGAGATGATGAAGCTCTACAAGGAGGAGAAGGTGAACCCGGTCGCGGGCTGCCTTCCGATCCTGCTCCAGATCCCGATCTTCTACGCGCTTTACAAGGTGCTGATGGTTTCCGTCGAGATGCGCCACAAGCCGTTCGTATTGTGGATTCAGGATCTGTCGGCGCCGGATCCGCTGACGCCGGTCAACCTGTTCGGCTTCCTTCCCTTCACCCCGCCCTCGATCCTCGCCATCGGCGTGCTTCCGATCCTGCTGGGGGTGACGATGTGGCTGCAGATGCGATTGAACCCGCAGGCGCCCGATCCCGTCCAGCGGCAGATATTCGCGCTGATGCCGTGGGTGCTGATGGTGGTGATGGCGACCTTCGCGGCCGGCCTGCAGCTCTATTGGGTGACCAACAACATCCTCACCATCGCGCAGCAGAAGTGGCTGTACAGCCGGCACCCGGCGCTCAAGGCGCAGCCGGAGCCCGCGCCGCCCCCTCCCGCGCCCAAGGGGAAGAGGCCGAGGGCCAAGTGAGCGATGCCGCACCGGACCTGGGCGAGGCGGCCCGGAAGCTGTTTTCCGGGCCGGTTTCGTTCCTCAAGTCGGCGCCCGAGCTCAAGTTCCTGCCCGATCCGGGCGTGCCGGAGATCGCCTTCGCCGGGCGCTCCAACGTCGGCAAGTCCTCGCTCCTCAACCGGCTCACCAACCGCAATAGCCTCGCCCGCACGTCGAACACGCCGGGGCGGACGCAGGAATTGAACATCTTCGAGGTCGGCGAACCGGTACGCCTGCGGCTGGTCGACATGCCCGGCTACGGCTTCGCCAAGGCGCCCAGGGACATGGCCCGCCGGTGGCGTTATCTGGTCAACGACTATCTTCGCGGCCGTCAGGTCCTCAAGCGCACCCTGCTCCTGGTCGACGGCCGGCACGGGATCAAGGAGGTCGACCGCGAGGTGATGAAGATGCTCGACGACGCGGCGGTGAGCTACCGCATCGTCCTCACCAAGGCCGACAAGGTGAAGGCGAGCGACCTCGCCGAGGTCGAGCGGCGCACCGGCGAGGAGGCCCGCACCCATCCCGCCGCCCATCCGGAGATCCTCGTCACCTCCGGCGAAACCGGGCTCGGCATGGACCGGTTGCGGGCCGCGGTGCTAGAGGCGGCCTTGCTCTGACACCAACCGTCATGCTGAACTTGTTTCAGCATCCATGAACACCGAAGGCGTCCCTTGGGCTAACACCGTGTTCATGGGTCCCGGATCAAGTCCGGGATGACGAAAAAAGGAGAGGATCGCGTTGCTCAAGCTCATCATCGGCAACAAGGCCTATTCCTCCTGGTCGCTGAGGGGCTGGCTGGCGGTCAAGCAGTCGGGCCTCTCCTTCCAGGAGATCACCGTGCCGATGTTCGACGCGGACTGGGACAAGCGCACCGAGGGCGATGAGTTCGCGCCGTCGGGGGGCAAGGTGCCGATCCTGTGGGACGACCAGACCGTGATCTGGGACAGTCTTGCGATCGTCGAGTGGCTGGCCGACAAGACCGACAAGGCGCGCTACTGGCCGCGTGACGACGCCGCGCGCGGCATGGCGCGCTCGATGGCCGCGGAAATGCATTCGGGCTACCCCAATCTGCGCCGCGAGCTTTCGATGAACGTGCGGAAGCAATTCCCCACCAAGCCGCTTGCCGAACCGGTCAAGACCGAAGTGCTGCGCATCATCGAGCTCTGGGCGCAGGCGCGCGCCCGCCATGGCAGCGGCGGGCCCTATCTGTTCGGCGATTTCGGCGCGGTCGACATCATGTTCGCGCCCGTCGTGACCCGCTTCGTCACCTACTCGATTCCCGTGCCGCGTTTCGCCGCCGCCTATATCGAGACGATCCTCGATCATGCCTGGATGAAGGAATGGATCGAGGCCGCGCAGGAGGAGCCCTGGGTGATCGAGCAGTACGAAACGCCTCAGGCGTAAGCCGATCCGTCCTTGTGGGTGAACTTCCCGCTCGACGCGTCGAGATGGAGGTCGATGTCGGGATAGTGGCAGTCGGTTTCGGCCGACCTGCCGACGGCGACGAACACGCACGGATGCGCCGAGCGGTTGACCAGATGGTGGCCGTTGGCGACGCCCTTGGGGAAGACGGCGACATCGCCAGGCCGCATCACGCTCTCGCCTTCGTCCTCGACCAGCACCGCCTCGCCCTCGAGCATGACCACCAGCTCGTCCTCGCCTTCGTGCCAGTGGCGCTGGCTGGATATTCCGCCGGGCTCGAGCGTGACATGGCTCACTCCGAAATCCTCGATCCCCGCCGCCGGCGCGACCCGGCGGTAATGGCGCTTGCCCATCGCGGCCGCGAAGGGCGGCGGATAGCCGGTCCGGTTGATCTGTTCGATCGCGGCGAGGTCGAGCTTCGGCATGGCGTTCCTCCGTCCCGCGATGCTAGGCGGGTCGCATGAGCGCCGCAATCGACCCCGTCGACCTGACCGCGAGGCTGGCCGCCTGCCCCAGCGTCACCCCCGCGACCGGCGCGGTGTTCGACGTGCTGGCGGAGGCGCTGGGCGCGACCGGCTTCACCGTTCACCGCTTCACCGCCGGCGAGCCGCCGGACGGGCCGGTCGAGAACTTGTTCGCGACGCGCGGCGCGGGGCGTCCCCATTTCGGCTTCGCCGGCCATCTCGACGTGGTACCGCCGGGCGAGGGATGGGCGAGCGACCCGTTCGCCCCCGAGATCCGCGGCGGCCTGCTCCACGGCCGAGGCGTGGTCGACATGAAAGGCGGGATCGCCGCCTTCGTCGCAGCCTGCGCCGAAACTGCCGATCATCCGGGCACGCTCAGCCTGCTCATCACCGGCGATGAAGAGGGTCCCGCCACTTACGGCATGCCGGCGATCATGGCGTGGATGGCGGCGCGCGGCGTCCGGCCCGACATGATCCTGATCGGCGAGCCCACGTCCGAGGCCCGGCTGGGAGACATCGTCAAGATCGGGCGGCGCGGCTCGGTCAACATGTGGATCGACATCCCCGGCGTGCAGGGCCATGTCGCCTATCCGCACCGGGCCGACAATCCGGTGCCGAAGCTCGGCCGGGTGATCGCCGCGCTGGAGGCGCTCGAGCTCGACGGCGGCAACGAATCGTTCCAGCCCTCGAACCTCGAAATCACCGCGGTCGAGACCAGCAGCAAGGCGACCAACGTCATCCCCGGCGCGGCCCGGGTCCAGCTCAACATCCGCTTCAACAATCTCCAGCGCGGCGCCGACCTGGTCGCCCTGGTGCGGCGCACCGCCGAGGAAGCGGCGCCGGGCGCGACCGTCGACGCGAAAATCTCCGGCGAGGCCTTCCTCACCCCGGCCGGGCCGATCTACGCCATCGTCAGCGCCGCGATCGAGGCGGAAACCGGCGCGGCGCCGGCGCTGTCCACCCATGGCGGCACGTCGGACGGCCGGTTCCTGATCGCGCTCTGCCCGGTGGTCGATTTCGGCCTGCCCAACGCGACCATGCACAAGCTCGACGAGGCGGCGGCGGTCGAGGACATCTGCGCCCTGGCGCGGATCTACGCCCGCGTGATCCGCGCCGCGCTCAGCGCTTCCGCCTGAGCAGGATGTAGAGCGCGCCGGCGCCGCCGTGGCGCGGATGGGCATTCCTGACCGCGGCGATGGCGGCGGCGTGGCGCGAGGCCGCCAGCCAATCGCCCACCGCCGCGCGGATGGCGCCGCGCTTGCCCGCCTCGCCCGACGGCGGCCTGCCGGTGATCAGCAGGAGCAGCCGCGCCCCGTCGGCGATCGCCCGCTCCAGCCGCCGGTCGAGCAGGTCGTAGGCGGTGGCGAGGTTGTGGCCGTGGAGGTCGACGCTGAGGTCCGGCGCAGCCAGTCCCCTGGCGAGGCGGCGGTCCCAGCTCGCGTCGAGCGTCGTTCCGGGCGCTGCCTTGCGGGCCGGGGCCGGCGCCGGCTTGGCCGCCTGGGCCGCGCGCGGCGCCGGCGGCGAGGGCTCGTCCTCGCGCGTTTCCGCGGCGGGCATGGCATGGAGCGGCCGGACGCTCTCGACCACCTTGCGCCACAGCGCGCGCTCCTCAGCGCTGAGGCGGCGCAAGGCTCCGGATCCGTTCGACGGCGCCGCGCGGCAGCAGGATGAAGGCCCGGCCCCGCGCCTGCATGCCGCCGGCGGTCGTGGCGGCTTCGGGGCCGGCGCCCCAGAAGGTGTCGAACCGGTTCGGGCCGCGGATCGCACCGCCGGTATCCTGGGCGACCCACAGGCCGTCGGCGGCGGCAACGTCCATGCCGGCGAGCACCACCGGCGCGCCCAGCGGCACGAAGCGCGGATCGGCGGCGATCGACGCCCGCGGCGTCACCGGCAGGCCGAGCGCGCCCAGCGGTCCCGGCCCGGTCAGCTCCCGGAAGAAGACGTAGCTCCGATTCTCGCGCATCAGCGCCCGGCCGGCCTCGGGATTGGCGCGCAGCCATTCCCGGATCGCCTGCATGGTGACCGGCGGCTGGAGGATGGCCCGTTCGCGCAGCAGCCGCCCGATCGCGATATATTCGCGGCCGTTCTGCCCGGCATAGCCGATCCGCATGATGGTGCCGTCGGGCAGGCGCAGCCGCCCCGAGCCCTGGATCTGGAGGAAGAACAGGTCGACGGCGTCGGCCGCCCAGGCGATCTCCAGCCCGCGTCCCTGGAGCGCGCCGTCCTCGATCTCGGCGCGCTCGTGATAGAGGACGTAATTGCCCTGCGCGTCGACCCGCCCGCGGCCGCGCGCGCCCGTCCGCGGATCGGCGTCGAGCAGATCCGCCGGCTTGGCGTAGATCGGCACGTCGTAGCCCGGGAGCCGCGCGCGCGAGCCCGCCATCTCGGGCTCGTAATAGCCGGTCGCGAAGGCGGCGCCGTCGCCCACCTCGACCGTGGCGAAGTGGGTGTCGAAGAAGCGGCCGGGGTCGGCACGCGGCCAGTCCCGGGCGGCGCGGCAGGCGGGCTCCCAGTCGCCCGGCGCGGTCAGGCCCGACGCGTCCTCGCGGCGCAGCAGCGCGGGGCAGCTGACCAGGAACGCGTCGAGCGCGCGGCCCTGCTCGTCGGGGTCGAGGTTGAGGCCCGGCACGGGTGGCCCGGCGCGCACCCCGGCGGCGAGCGCCGATGCGGGCGGCGGCGGCACCGGCGGCGGCGTGGGCGCGGGAACAGGTGCCGGCGCGGGGACCGGCGCCGGAGCCGGTGCCGGCGAGCGGCTCGGCGGCGGTACCACCCGCGCGCAGCTGGCGAGGCCGAGTATCAGCGCGCACAGGAGGAACGGGCGGAAGCGGGACGATTCGGGACGGGACATCGGACCCGCATAACCGGCCGGGGGGAGAGGTGGAAGGTCGGCGGACCGCGCTCAGGCGGCTTCGTCGGTCTCGACCAGGCGCCAGTTGGGATCCTGGCTGCCGAGCGTGCGCTGGAAGGTCCAGATGTCGTTGGTCGGCACCGCGTCGCTCATCGAGCCGGCGACGAGCTCCCCCTCCTTGTTGCGGGTGACGGCGGCGACGAAGGCTTCGAAGCGAACCTCGATCTCGGCAATGCCGCCTTCGAGCCGGGCATCCTCGATCGCCGCGCGCTCGATCGCGACCAGGCGGTTGTCGAGGCTGTGGCCGGCCGCGTCGCGCTCGGCGATGGCGGCCTCGAAGGCGGCGGCGACCTCATCATTGGCGAGATGGCCCAGCTCTTCGCGATCGCCCTTCCAGAATGCCTCAAGCACCATCCGGTAGGCGGCCTGGGCGCCTTCGAGGAAGCGGGCGACGTCGAAGCTGGGATCGGCGGCGATGATCGCGCGGATGCCGGTGGCGGCGCCTTTCTCGTAAGCGAGGCCGCTCGGCTCGGCGGCGCCCGGGGCGATGTCGGGCGCGGCGGCGGCGGGCTCGGGTCCGGGCGCAGCCTCGGGCCGCGTCACCGGCTGCTGCTCGTGGCCGGTGCGCTGGCCGAGCACGGCGTAGAGCCGCAGGCCGACGAACACGGCGATCATGGCAAGCAGGACGATCTCGACGGTCAACCAATTTCTCCCGGGAAGACCCGACCTACATAGGCGCGAAGCAAGCCGGTTTCAAATCCGCAATCCGGCAACGAACGTCGGGGCGGGATGTTGCGCGGTGGAGGCGCTCCTGCTACCCGCCCGCACATACCGGCGCATGCCGCGCCGACACGTCATCCACAGCGTTTCGAAGGTATCAGGAACATGGCCGAAGAAGAAGGCGCGAACGGCGCGGGCGGGCAGCCAGCCGGCGGCGCCGACAATCTGCCGCAGGTCGGCGTCATCGCCCAATATGTGAAGGACCTGTCGTTCGAGAATCCGAACGCCCCGGCGGTTTATCAATGGCAGAGCCAGCCGCAGATGGACGTTCAGTTCAACATCGGCACCCAGAGCGTCGGCCCGGACGTCCACGAAGTGGTGCTCAAGGTCGAGATCAGCGCCAAGGCCGACGAGGGCATCGCCTTCCGGATGGAGCTCCTCTACGCTGGCCTGTTCGCGCTCCGCAACGTGCCGGCCGAGCAGCTCCAGCCCTTCCTGCTGGCCGAGGCGCCGCGCATCCTGTTCCCGTTCGCCCGCCGGCTGATCGCCGACGCCGCCATCGACGGCGGCTTCCCGCCTTTGCTGCTCGACCCGATCGATTTCGCCGGTCTCTACATGCAGAGCGCCGCCCAGCAGCAGGCCGAGGCGACCGGCGGTCAGGCCGGGGACGTCACCGGCCAGGCCTGATGTCGCGCACTACACGTATCGCCCCTCCCCTCGAGGGGCGGGGATCAAGGGGTGGGGGTGAGGCGCAGTCTCGCGCGCGGCAAAAGCCGCGCCACCACCCCCAACCCCTCCTCTGAAGAGGAGGGGCGGACTCGTGAACCTCATCAAGGCGACCGGGACGATCGGCGGCCTCACCATGGTCAGCCGCATCCTCGGCTTCGCCCGCGAAATGGTGTTCGCGCGGATCATGGGCGCGGGCATGGCCGCCGATGCCTTCGCCCTCGCTTTCCTCATCCCCAACTTGTTCCGCCGGCTGTTCGGCGAGGGCGCGTTCGCGGCCGGCTTCGTGCCCTTGTTCAGCCAGCGCCTGAACGGCGAGGGCGGGATGGAGGAGGCGCGCCGGTTCGCCGAAGAGGTGATGGCGGTGTTCCTGCCGATCCTGATCGCGATCACGGCGATTTTCGTGGTCTTCATGCCCGCCTTCGTTTGGGTGCTCGCCTCGGGCTGGCGGGACGATCCGGAAAAGTTCGCGCTGGCGGTCGAGCTGTCGCGGATCACCTTCCCCTATCTCATCTTCATCAGCTTGGTGTCGCTCTTCTCGGGCGTCCTCAATTCGCTGACCCGCTTCGCCGCCGCGGCCTTCGCCCCGGCCCTGCTCAACATCGCCTTGATCGGCGCCCAGATCCTCGTCCCCGAAGGCGGCCCGGCGACGGCGCGGGCGATGGCGGCCGGGGTCATCGTCGGCGGCGTGCTGCAGCTCGTGCTGTGCTGGGTCAGCGTTCAGCGGCTCGGCCTCAGGATCGGGCTCAGGCGGCCGCGCATGACCGGCGCGGGTGAAGGAGCTGCTGATCCTGATCCTGCCGGCGACGCTCGGCAGCGGCATCTATTATATCAGCCAGCTCTTCTACGCCTATTTCGCCACCAGCCTGCCCGAGGGCAGCCTCGTCTATCTGGGCTTCGCCGACCGCCTCAACCAGCTGCCGCTGGCGATCATCGGCTCGGCGCTCGGCACCGCGATCCTGCCGACGATCAGCCGCGCCGTCGATCTCGGCAACAGCGAGCGCGCCGCCCACGTCCAGGCCCAGGCGACCGAGCTGTCGATGCTGCTGACCCTTCCCGCCGCGATCGCGCTCGCGGTCACCTCGGGCCCGATCGTCGCGGCCCTGTTCCAGGGCGGCCGCTTCACCGCCGACGACGCGGCGACCACCGGCCTCGTCCTCTCGATCATCGTCGCAGGCCTTCCCGCTTATGTGCTGATCAAGGTGCTGACCCCCGGCTTCTATGCCCGCAAGGACATGAAGACGCCGGTCTATATCGCCTTCGTCATGCTCGGGCTCGGGGTGGCGGCGAACTTCGCGCTGATCCCGGTGCTCGGCATCGCCGCCCTCGCCACCACCACCGCCGCCTCGGCCTGGCTCAACGCGCTGGCGCTCTATCTCGTCCTGCGCGCCCGCGGCCATTTCCGGATCGAGGCCTGGCTCTGGGTCCGCATCCTCAAGCAATTGTTCGCCGCCGCGGTGATGGCGGTGATCCTCTATCTGCTCCAGGACCAGCTCGCCGGCTTCTTCGCCGGCTCGGCCGGCCGCCGCGTGCTCGGCGTCGGCGCCCTGGTCTCGGCCGGCGGCCTCGTCTATTTCGCCCTGGCATGGACCACCGGCGGCATGGACCGGGAGGACATCAGGACCCTGCTCAGGCGAAAGAGGCCGGTGGAGGAATGATCCAGCCGCATGCGTGCGGTTCCGGCCCAGGCGGACGGCAATTGCGGGTTACCGGCCGCCGGCGCTCGGCCCGGTCTTACTTCTTGATTTCGTTCCAATCCTCGAAGTGATCGCGGACGGACCAAAGCTCCGGAAAGGGCCGCTTCTTCATCGTGTCCAGAAGATAGGGGACGCCCTTTCCGCCCGACCCCCTCAGTCCGCCGATAAATCGCTCGACCGTCGCGACATGCTTGGCGCGCCAAACGGCCAGATGGGCCGCCAGGTCGAGCAGACGCTCGCCAAGCCGGTACCAGTCCCGATTGGCATCGGATTTGTTGTAGATTGACAGCCAGAGGGCCTCGACCACCGGATCGCCCTTGATTTCCTTCGGCGGCGCGTTTCCATCGGCCTTTCCCTGGTCGGACGCACCCTCCGGCTCCGGCTTTGGCCTGGGATAGGGATAGGGCTGGCCCCAGGGGCGATCGAGCAGATCCTGGGGCACGCTTTTGCCGAGAGGGAGCGCGCTGCGCCCCAGCGCGCGAATCACTTCATCCCAGAGACTCGGCCGATCCAGCTCCTGTTCGAGCGCTTCGCGCGGCTTCGAATTATCCTCCTGATATTCCAGCGATTCGGCCGAACCCTGCCGGATCCCCAGCAGATATTCGATTTCCCTGAATTGCGCCGACTGCAGACCGCTCGCCGAACCGAAAAAGCCTCTGAATTTCCAGAATTCCCGCGGGCGCAAGGTGGCGAGCACCTCCCAGGTGATCGTCAGCACATCGAAAATCCTGGTGCAACGTTCGATATAGTCGCAGGCGAAGTCGATTCCGTCGCGCTTGATCTCTTCCCGCGCCGCTCTCAGCTCCAGAAGCATCTGAAAAAACCAGAGTTCTTTCGTCTGGTGCAGGACGATGAACAGATTTTCGTCATGCACCGGTTTTGTGCGAAGAACGGATTGCGGTATCGTGGCGGAGAGGATTTTGCCGAGCTGCAAATATTTCCCGTAGGTCAGCAGTTCATCGTCGGCCATCCAGTGTTCCTACCATGCGTTAGGAAGTAGGCAACTCGTAATTCATGAGGCATCTTTCACGACAAAGCGGAAGCGGAATGCGCGCACCCCTATCTTCACCGTTGTTGCCTGGCGAGCGGTCGTCTATGCCGGGGACCGCAGAGCCCCCCGCCTGCATCGGCGATGATGCCGGTGCCCCAGCGGGCAGTTTGTCGTCTTCGAAAAGCGGGAATGGATCATGCGCGTCGTCTCAGGCATTCAGCCCACCGGCAATCTCCACCTCGGCAATTATCTCGGGGCGATCCGGCGCTGGGTGAAGATGCAGGAGGAAGCCGAATGCTTCTTCTTCATCGCCGACCTTCACGCGATCACCGTGTTCAACGATCCGGTGGAGCTCGCCGCGAGCATCCGCGACATGGCCGCGGCGCTGATCGCCTGCGGCGTCGATACCGACAAGGCGGTCCTGTTCCACCAGGCGCGGATTCCGGCCCACCCCGAGCTTGCCTGGATCCTGAACTGCACCGCCCGCGTCGGCTGGCTCAACCGGATGACCCAGTTCAAGGAGAAATCGGGCAAGGACAAAGCGGGCGTCAGCGTCGGCCTTTATGCCTATCCGGTCCTGCAGGCTGCCGACGTGCTGCTTTACCAGGCGACCCACGTCCCGGTCGGCGAGGACCAGAAGCAGCATATCGAGCTCATCCGCGACATCGGGGCCAAGTTCAACAGCGACTATGGCGTGGATTTGTTCACCCTGCCCGAGCCGCATATCGGCGCGACGGCGGCGCGGATCATGTCGCTGCGCGACGGCAATGCGAAAATGTCCAAGTCCGATCCCTCGGATATGAGCCGGATCAATCTCAACGACGACAGCGACTCGATCGCGCAGAAGATCCGCAAGGCGAAGACCGACGCCGAGCCCCTCCCCGAATCGGCGAAAGCGCTGGACGGCCGCCCGGAGGCGCTTAACCTCGTCACCATCTATGCGGCCCTCACCGATCGAACCGAGCAATCGGTGCTGGACGAGCATGCCGGCCAGGGCTTCGGCGCGTTCAAGCCGGTGCTCGCCGACCTGCTCGTCGAGACGATCGCGCCGATCCGGGCGCGCCTCAAGGATTTCGAGGCCGACCCCGCCGCGATCGACGCCATCCTCGCCGCCGGCTCGCGCAAGGCCGCGGAGGTGGCGGCGCCGACGCTGGAGGGCGCCTATCGGGCCCTGGGACTGCCGCGCTAAGGACGGGAGAGCCGTCACTCTGACTTCACCAGGAGTCTGAATCGCGAGCGCCGTGGCCGCATGAACTCTCGACGGCGGTTCATGTCCACTTTGTCCACTTCGGTCGGCCGTTCGCGGCGGCCCGCACGGGCCCGTCCCCCGGCTCGTAAATCATTGGTTCAGCGGAACTTTGCGAAACCGGGCAAGTTGTTCTATATTCAGGACAAAGCTCCTGCGTTGAAAGGCTTGGTCCCATGTCTCTCAAGAAGAAGATCCTGACGCTTGCGGCGCCGGCGGCGCTGCTCGCATTGAGCGCCTGCACGACCGGATTCCCGGCCCAGGTCCAGCGTTTCTCGGCGATGCCCGCGCCCGAAGGGCAGAGCTTCGTCGTTCAGGCGGCCGACGAGGAGAATCGCGGCGGCCTCGAATTCGCCCAATATGCCGATCTCGTGCGCCGGCACCTGATCGCGCAGGGCTATAGCGAGGCGCCGTCGGCGCGCGCGGCGACCCTGATCGTCAGCCTCGATTACGGCGTCGACCAGGGCCGCGAGCGGGTCATCGCCCGGCCCGATCCGTTCGACGGCCCGTTCGGCTACGGCTATCGCGGCTTCGGCTACCGGCCGTTCTACAGCCGCTACGGCTATTTCGGCCGCCACCGCTACCCGTTCTACTGGGGTTGGCACGATCCGTTCTGGGGCGGCGGCTACGACATCGACAGCTACACCGTCTATACGTCGTTCCTCGACATGGACATCCGCCGCGCCGCCGACGGCCAGTCGCTGTTCGAGGGCCTCGCCCAGGCGCGCTCGCGCACCGACGAGCTGCCCGAGCTGGTGCCCAACCTCATCGAGGCGATGTTCACCGGCTTCCCTGGCAATAGCGGCGAGACCGTGCGCATCACCGTCGCGCCGGAGCGCGTGCAGCGCTGAGCCCGCCAGCGACGCGACACGACGGAGGGCCGGGCGACCGGCCCTTCGTTCGTTCGGGCCCCTGCTCGCGCCCTTGCCTACGGTCCGGCCGGCGCTAAAGGGTGCGGCTCCCCCCTTTGGGCCCGGAGCCGCGCCATGATCGACCGCCGTACCTTCCTGTTGTCCGCCGCCTCGCTCGCCGCCCTGGGCGCGTCGGGCGCCGGCTTCGCCCAGGCGCCGGCGGCCGCGGCGCCGGCGACCGGGCCGGCGGCCGCGCTCAACGCCCTGATGGAGCGCGCCTATCGCGAGTGGATACTCTCCGACCCCGAGACGCGCACCTCGCTCGGCCTCGACCGCGGGCCCGACGCGGCGGCCAAGTCGCGGCTCGACGACCGCTCGATCGACGGCATCCGCGCCGACCAGCAGAAGGTGCGGGAGACCTATACCGCCCTGCAGGCGATCGAACGCGACGGCCTCGCCGGCATGGACGCGGTCAATTACGACACGCTCCGCCATTTCTGCGAGACGGTCATCCCCGCTTATGACGACTTCGACTATGGGACGCACAGTTGGCCCGAGCCCTATACGGTAAGCCAGCTCGGCGGCACCTACCAAAGCATCCCCGACTTCCTCGACAGCCAGCACGCGATCGAGACCGCGGCCGACGCCGACGCCTATCTGGCGCGCCTCGCGGACTTCGCCCGCCAGCTCGACAACGAGACGGCGAGGCTGGGAGCCGAATATGGGATGGGCGTTATCCCGCCCGACTTCGTGATCGACAAGACCCTGCTCCAGATGGGCAATTTCACCGGCGTTCCGGCGGCCCGGTCGGTGCTCACCACCTCGCTGGCGCGGCGCGCGGCCGAGCGGCGGATCGCCGGCGACTGGGCCGCGCGCGCGGAGCGCATCGTCGGCGGCGAAATCTATCCGGCGCTGAACCGCCAGGCGGAAACCGTGCGGGGGCAGCGCGCGGGCGCGGTTCATGACGGCGGCGTCCACCGGCTGCCCGAGGGCGAGGCTTATTACGCCTACGGGCTCAAATACGCGACCACCACCGCCATGGGCGCGGACGAGATCCACCAGCTCGGGCTCGACCAGATGGCCGAGCTGACCGCCCGCGCCGAGACCATCCTCCGCGCCGAGGGGCTGACCCAGGGCTCGGTCGCGCAGCGCCTGGCTGCGCTCGGCCGGGACCCCCGCTTCCTCTATCCGAATACCGACGCCGGCAAGGAGCGCCTGCTCGCCGACCTGAACGCGCAGATGGCCGCGATCCGGCGACGCCTGCCCGATTATTTCGGCCGGCTGCCGCGCGCGGCCTGCGACATACGCCGCGTCCCCGCCACCATCGAGGCGGGCGCGCCGGGCGGCTATTACCAGTCGCCGACGCTCGACGGGTCGCGGCCCGGCGCCTATTATATCAACCTGCGCGACACCGCCGAATGGCCGAAATGGACGCTGCCGACGCTGACCTATCACGAGGCGGTGCCCGGCCATCACCACCAGATCGCGCTGGCGCTGGAAGCGACCGGCATGCCGATGCTGCGCCGGCTCCTCAACTTCTCGGCTTATTCCGAAGGCTGGGGCCTCTATGCCGAGGCGCTCGCCGACGAGATGGGCGCCTATGAGAACGACCCGTTCGGCAGGCTCGGCTACCTCCAGTCGTTCATGTTCCGGGCGGCGCGGCTGGTGGTCGACACCGGGTTGCACCACAAGCGCTGGAGCCGCGAGCAGGGAATACGCTACATGGTCGAGACATTGGGCGACCAGGAATCGTCGGTGACGACCGAGGTCGAGCGCTATTGCGTCTGGCCGGGCCAGGCGACCAGCTACAAGGTCGGCCAGACCCGCTGGACCCAGCTTCGCAGCCGCGCGCAGGAGCGGCTCGGCAGCCGTTTCGATATCAAGGGCTTCCACGACACCGCGCTGGCGGCCGGCGGCATGCCGCTGGCCGTGCTCGAGCGCGTGATCGACGATTGGGTCGCCGCGCGGCAGGGATGATCGCACCTGGCCGCGCTACGCCCTTTCGGGCTGGAGCTTCCGGCCGGCGCAGTTTACGGCCGGCCGCGTGCGGCTTGGCACAAGATCATCGTTCCCCTGGATAAGACGGAGCGTCAGCTCTCCAGCTGGCGGGTGAGCAGGCGGATGTCGGCGTCCAGCTCGGCGTCCTGGGCGCGCAATTTCTCGATCTGACGGACGGCGTGGATCACCGTGGTGTGGTCGCGCCCGCCGAAGCGGCGGCCGATCTCGGGCAGCGAGCGCGGCGTCAGCTGCTTGGAAAGGTACATCGCCACCTGACGCGGCCGGGCGACCTCCCGGGCGCGCCGCGCGCTGGTCATCTCCGCCTTGCGAATCCGGTAATGGTCGGACACCCGGGTCTGGATCTCGTCGATCGAGATGCGGCGCTGGTTGGCGCGCAGGATGTTGGCCAGCACCTCGCTGACGAAATCGAGGTCGATCACCCGGTTCTGCATCGCGGCATAAGCGGCGATCCGGTTCAGCGCGCCTTCGAGTTCGCGGACGTTCGAGCTGATCCGCTTGGCGAGGAACATCACCACCTCCTGGGGCACGGCGATGTCGGGCAGCGACTCGAGCTTCTTGGTGATGATGTTGAGCCGGAGCTCCAGATCGGCGGCGTTGATGTCGGCGACCAGGCCCCAGGACAGGCGCGAAAGGATCCTCGGCTCGATCCCGTCGAGGTCCTGCGGCGCGCGATCCGAGCTGATCGCCAGACGGCGCCCGGCCGAGATGATCTCGTTCATCGTATGGAAGAACTCTTCCTGGGTCAATTCTTTGCCGGCGATGAACTGGACGTCGTCGATCATCAGCAAATCGGCGGAGCGCAGCTGCTGCTTGAACTGGATCGTTTCGTTGGCGCGCAGAGCGGCGACGAACTCGACCATGAACTTCTCGGCCGACATGTAGATGATCTTCGCCCGCGGCTGCAGGCGATGGAATTCGTGGCCGATGGCGTGGAGCAAATGGGTCTTGCCGCGCCCGGTGCCGCCATGGAGGAACAGGGGATTGAAGGCGACCTTGTCGGCGCTCGCCAGCGTCCTGGCGGCATTGAAGGCGACCTCGTTGGCCTTGCCGACGACGAAATTCTCGAACTGGTAGCGCGGCTCGAGCGCTACCGAATAGAGGCCCGGCGGGGCCTTCGGGGCCTCCTCGGCCGGCGCCGGGATCTCGACGATCGCGGCAGTGCGCGGCGCTGCCGGACCGACGCCGATCCGGATCTGCCGGACCTCCGGAAGCTTGGCGCGCCACGCCAGCGCCAGCCGCTCGGCGAAGTGGGTCTGCACCCAATCGGCCATGAACTGGGAGGGGAGCTGGAGCCGCAACGCGCCGGTATCGGGGTCGAAGCCGCCAAGCGCGATCGGCCTCAGCCAGCCGTCGAACGTGCGGGCGCCGCAATCGCGGCGAAGGCTCGCGCGAATCGATTCCCACGCCGCCGCGATCAGATCGACGGCGCCCCCGTCCGATTTCAAAGCTGCTCCTCTGGCCGGCGTCTGCACCGCGCGCGCACCCCTCTTCTCTTCCCGCCGCTTCGAGGCGGCGTGTGTTAAGCGCAAAACTCCCCCGCGCGGCGAGGCACCCCCGGCATGCCGCTGCTCATCGTATTTTGCTGTGTACCGGCGAAAGATTCGTCCCGCCGGAAGGTCGTTTTGGAACTCGAAGCGGGGCGGATCAAGTCGAAAAAAAACTGTCACAAAAATTAATTATGTTGACACCGCAAAAACCGCAGAACTCCGCCATCTTTCCAAAAAATATATTATATTTCAGGCGGTTATGTTTGCTCTGCAAAAGCGAAGCCGCGCGAATCGCGGTAAATCCTAGGGTTTCCGATCGCCGCGCCGAAAGCACGAAAAACCCGCCGACCGGAAGCCGGCGGGTGCACGCAGCCAGACTTCCGAAGGGCTTAGCCGAGCGTCGCGAGACGCCGTGTCAGGCGCGACAGCTTGCGCGACGCGGTGTTCTTGTGGAGCACGCCGCGCGCGACTCCGCGCGACAATTCGGGCTGGACCCTGGCGAGGGCGGCTTTGGCCTGGTCCTTGTCGCCGGCAGCGAGCGCCGACTCGACCTGCTTGACGAAGGTGCGGATGCGGCTGACCCGGGCGCGGTTGATCTCGGCGCGGCTGGCGTTGCGGCGGATGCGTTTCTTTGCTTGCGGCGTGTTCGCCATCTTCGAGTGCCTCGTGACTGAAATGAAAAGGGCGCGGCCTTGCGCCGCACCCGCTCAGGGAGCGCCCTCTACGCGCCGAGGCGGCGCGGGTCAAGCATCAGCGCTGGCATTTGGGGCAGAAGAAGGTCGAGCGGCCCGAATCGGCGCGGCGGCGGATCGCGGCCCCGCACCGGCACGCTTTCCCCTCGCGGCCATAGACCCGCCATTCCTTCGAGAAATAGCCGAGCTCGCCGTCCGGCCGGGCATAATCGCGCAGGCTCGATCCGCCCGCCTCGATCGCCGCGAGGAGCACCGCTTTCACCGCTTCGGCGAGCCGGTCGAGGCGTGCGCGGGCGATATGGCCCCCTGCCCGGCCCGGCGCGATGCCGGCCATGTGCAGCGCCTCGCAGACATAGATGTTGCCAAGGCCGGCGGCGATCTTCTGGTCGAGCAGCAGCGCCTTGACCGGCGCGGCGCGCCCATCGAGCGCGCGCTCGAGATAGGCGCCGTCGAAGCCGTCGCTCAGCGGTTCCGGCCCCATCTTCGCGAACGGCGGGTAGCGGTCCAGCTCGGCGGTCGGCACCAGGTCGACCGATCCGAATCGCCTGGGGTCGTTGAGGCTCAACCGCCGCCCGTCCTCGGTCTCGATCAACAGGTGGTCGTGGGCGCCGATCGCCGCCGGATCAATTCGCCAGCTGCCGGACATGCCGAGATGGAAGATCAAAGTGTCGTCGCGGTCGGTATGGATCAGGCCATATTTGGCGCGGCGACCGAGGCCGGCGACGCGGGCGCCGGTCAGCCGCTGGCGCAGGTCCGGCGGAAACGGCCGGCGCAGATCCGGCCGCCGCGTTTCGACCGCGGCGATCCGCCTCCCCTCCAGCACCGGCGTGAGCCCGCGCACCGTGGTTTCGACCTCGGGAAGCTCAGGCATCGGCAATGATTAGGGACGTGCACATTTCACTCCTCCCCTGCTAGAGGCGGGCGCGATGGACAAGGTCTCTTTCGGCCGCGAGGACGTCGAGCCTCCGGAAAAGACGCGGCGGGTACGCGGCGTCTTCTCCAGCGTCGCGTCGCGCTACGACCTGATGAACGACCTGATGTCGGGGGGCATGCACAGGTTGTGGAAACACGAATTCGTCCGCCGCGTCCGGCCGCGGCGGGGCGAGGCGATCCTCGACATGGCCGGCGGAACCGGCGACGTCGCCTTCCGTCTCGCCAGTGCCGGGGCGCGGGTCACGGTTGCGGACATCAATCCCGACATGCTCGCGGTCGGCATCGAGCGGGCGAAGAAGCGCGGCCTCGGCGGCCTGGCCTGGGCCGAGGAGAATGCCGAAGCCCTGTCGTTCGCCGACAAGGCCTTCGACGCCTATACGATCGCGTTCGGCATCCGCAACGTCACCGATATTCCGGCCGCCCTCAGGGAGGCGCATCGCGTGTTGAGGATCGGCGGGCGCTTCTACTGCCTCGAATTCTCGCACACGCGCTGGCCCGGCTTTGCGACGCTCTACGAAAGCTATGCGCGCCGAGTCGTGCCGCGGATCGGCAAGGCGGTCGCCAAAGACGAGGACAGCTATCGCTATCTGATCGAGTCGATCGAGCGCTTCCCCGACATGGCCGCCTTCGCGAAGATGATCGAGGCGGCCGGCTTCGGCAACGTGAAGGCCGAGCCGATCCTCGGCGGCCTGGTCGCCATCCACAGCGGCTGGAAGATTTGACCCACCCGGCGGTCCATATCTGGCGGCTTCTGAAATGGGGCCGGGTGCTGGCGCGGCACGGGGCGCTGCGCGGCATCGAGCGCGACCCCAACACGCCGCCGCCTGTGCGGCGGCTGGTCCGGATCGCCCGGTTCGGCGCGCGGATACCCGGGGTCCCGACCTATGCCGAGGCGTTCCAGGAGATCGGGCCGGCGGCGATCAAGTTCGGCCAGGCGCTGGCCACCCGCCCCGATCTGGTCGGCGAGGAAGCCGCGCGCGACCTTGCGCTGCTGCAGGACAGCCTGCCGCCGGTGCCCTTCGCCGAGATCAAGGCGGCGATCGAGCAGGGCCTTGGCAAGCCGCTCGACCGGGTCTTCTCCTCGGTCGATCCGGAGCCGGTCGGCTCGGCGTCGATCGCCCAGGTCCACCGCGCCATCGCCACCGACGGCCGGCAGGTCGCGGTCAAGGTGCTGCGGCCGAGGATCGAGGAGGATTTCGCGGCCGCGATCGACACCTACGAATGGGCGGCGGCGCAAGTCGAGAGCATGGGCGGCGAGCTGGCGCGCCTCCGGCCCCGGCTGGTGGTCGCGACCTTCCGGCAGTGGACCAACCGCGAGCTCGACCTCAGGCAGGAAGCCGCTTCCGCCTCCGAGCTCAGGGAGAATCTGGTGGCGGAGAGCGGCTTCTTCGTCCCCGAGATCGACTGGACCCGCACCGCCCGGCGGGTGCTGACCCTGGAGTGGATCGACGGCATCAAGCTCACCGACCGCGAGGCCCTGGTCGCGGCGGGCCACGACATGAAGGCGCTCGCCGCGATCCTCGTCCGCGCCTTCCTGAGGCAGGCGGTGGTCGACGGCTTCTTCCACGCCGACCTCCACCAGGGCAACCTCTTCGCCCTCCCCGACGGCCGGCTGGCGGCGATCGACTTCGGGATCATGGGCCGGATCGACCGCCAGGCGCGGGTGTGGCTGGCGGAGATCCTCTACGGCCTCATCACCGGCAATTACCGGCGCGTCGCCGAAATCCATTTCGAGGCGCAATATGTGCCGCCGCACCACAATATCGACGAGTTCGCGACGGCGTTGCGCGCGGTCGGCGAGCCGATGCGCGGGCTGCCCGCCAAAGATGTTTCGATCGGCCAGATGCTCGACGGCCTGTTCAAGATCACCCGCGACTTCGACATGCCGACCCAGCCGCATCTGCTGCTGCTGCAAAAGACGATGGTGATGGAGGAAGGCGTCGCGACCGCGCTCGATCCGGACATCAACATGTGGGAGACTTCCGAGCCGTTCCTCACCGAATGGGTGCGGAGCGAGCTCGGCCCCGAGGCGCGGGTCGCGGACGAGATCGTCCGCGGCGTCCGGCTGCTGCGCAAGCTCCCCGACCTCATCCGCCGCATCGATTATTATTACCCGCCGCCCGGCGCCGCCCCGCCCGCCCCGCCGCTGCGCGACATCGCGGTGGTGCGGCCGCACCGCTATGGGCTGATCGCGCTTGTCGCGCTGCTGTCGGCGGCGGCGGGCGCGGCGGTCGTGCTGCTGGCGGTCGGCTGAGACTTGTCCTTCTTTCCGCGAAGCGCGGCCCGCACGCCAAAAAAAGCAAGGATCAGAGCCGCAAGGGCACCCAGCGCTGCCGCCCAGCTGTCGAACAACCCCTTGAGCCTTTCGCCGAACGTGGTGAGATCCGCCACGCCATAGTCCATGCCGCGCCGACCGCCGACCACCACGGTGACGAAGACATGTTCCTCATATTCTCTCAACGGGACGAACCGCTCGTCCGGCCGCCTCTGCCCGACCTCGACCCTGGCGAAGATCTGGTATCTCCCCCGCACGCGCGGCCGAGGCCTGACGGACCACCGCCAGGACGCACGCCCCTCGTCCAGGCGCCGAACCTCGCCGTTTGCCGACAACAGCTCAAACTCCGCCGAGGGCGACAGCGTCACCCGCATCTCGTTCCCCAGAGTAACGGTATTCCGTCGCCCTAGTGCGACGCCCTCCCCCACCTGCCTGGTGACGGCGAGATCATTTTCTCCCACCACGAATTGAAGCGTGCCGACCTCCTCGACCGTGAACTCGGGCGGGTCGACGAAACGTCCGATGCCATCCCAAATATCGATGCAAATGCCGTTTTCGCAGGCACGGCGCGGATTGCGGACGCCGGGACGGGCATTGGCATTCCGGACCATTTGGCGGCCGCCCTGGTCCTGTTGCAGGCAATTGTCCGCGGCCGCCGTCGAGCAGACGCGCTCGGGGCCGGTATATGTCGCCAGAGACTGCACCTGGCCCTCCTCGGACGCCCACGCCGGCGGGGGCGGCGGGGGCGGCGGCGGGGGCGGTGGGGGCGGCGGGAGATATGCGGGAGGCGGCGGCGGCGGCGGAGGCGGCAGCGGCTCGGGAGTGGCGCAGCTTGTCAAAGCGAGGAGGATCGTGCTTGAGGCGAGCAGGCCCTTGATGAACATGTGTCCAAAACTCCCCCGCTTCGACGCCCGTCTCTTGACGTATATATTAGCTCCTGTCCGATTGTTGCCTTGAACTATGTCCAGTCTCGACCAGAAATCGGTACTCCTCATCGTCGGCGGCGGGATCGCGGCCTACAAGGCGTGCGAGCTGGTGCGCCTGATCCGCAAGGCGGGCGGCAGTGTGCGCTGCGTGCTGACCAAAGGCGGCGCGCAGTTCATCACTGCGATGACGCTCGCGGCCTTGTCCGAGCAGCCGGTCCACACCAGCCTGTGGGACCTCAAGGACGAGGTCGAGATGGGCCATATCCAGCTCTCGCGCGAGGCCGACCTGGTGGTCGTCTGCCCGGCGACCGCGGACCTGCTGGCGAAGATGGCGGCCGGCATCGCCGACGATCTCGCCACCACCCTCCTCCTCGCTACCGACAAGAAGGTGCTCGCCGCGCCGGCGATGAACGTGCGGATGTGGCGGCACGAGGCGACCAGGCGCAACGTCGCCCGGCTGCGCGCCGACGGCGTCACCATCCTCGAGCCCGACGCGGGCGAGATGGCGTGCGGCGAATATGGGCCGGGGCGGCTGCCGGAGCCCGAAGCGATCCTGCAGGCCATCCGCGAAACCCTCTCCGTTCGGGCTGAGCCTGTCGAAGCCCTCCCCTCCTCGTCCGGCAAGAAGGAAAGCCCTTCGACAAGCTCAGGGCGAACGGAGGGAGGACGTCTTGCCGGGCGCCACGTCGTCGTCACCGCGGGGCCGACCCACGAGCCGATCGACCCGGTCCGGGTGATCGCCAACCGATCGTCGGGCAAGCAGGGCTTCGCCGTCGCCGAGGCGCTGGCGGCGCTCGGCGCGCGCGTCACCCTGGTGGCCGGGCCGGTGAGCCTCACCGCGCCCGCCGGCGTGACCCGGATCGACGTCGAGACCGCGCGCCAGATGAGCGATGCCGTCCACGCCGCCCTTCCCGCCGACGCCGCCGTGCTGGTGGCCGCGGTCGCCGATTGGCGGGTCGAGCCGGCGGCGCTGAAGCTCAAGAAGGCCGACGGGCCGCCCCAACTTGCCTGGGAGGCCAATCCCGACATCCTCGCCGGCCTCGCCGGCAGCCCGCGGCGGCCGGGCTTGCTCGTCGGCTTCGCCGCCGAGACCGACGACGTCGAGGCGGCGGCCGCGGCCAAGCGCGACCGCAAGGGCTGTGATTGGATCGTTGCCAACGACGTCTCCGGCGACGTGATGGGCGGCGACGACAACCAGGTTCTGCTGATCACCGCCGACGGCACGGAGCGCTGGGAAAAGGCGGCGAAATCCGACATCGCCCGCCGCCTCGCCGCCAGGATCGCCGATGCCCTGGCCTGAGATAAGCATCGCCGTGAAGCGCCTGCCCAACGGCGAGGGGCTGCCTCTTCCCGCCTACGGATCGGAACATGCGGTCGGGCTCGACGTGGTGGCGGCGGAAAGCCTGGCGCTCGCGCCGGGCGCGCGCCACGCCGTCGCGACCGGCCTCGCCATCGCCATTCCCCACGGCTACGAAGTCCAGGTGCGCTCGCGCTCCGGCCTTGCCGTCCGCCACGGCATCGCCTGCCTCACGGGGACGATCGACAGCGACTATCGCGGCGAGGTGAAGGTGGTGCTCGCCAATCTCGGCAGCGAACCCTTTGCGATCTCCCGTGGCGACCGTATCGCCCAGCTCGTCCCTGCGCCGGTGCAGCGGGCAAGCTTCGCCGAGGTCGCGGACCTGGACGGCACCGCCCGCGGCGGCGGCGGCTTCGGCTCGACCGGACGGTGAGCCTCAGCGACGCCCAGCTCGACCGCTACGCCCGCCACATCGTCCTTCGGGAAATCGGCGGCGAGGGACAGCGCAAGCTGCTGGAGGCCGAGGTCGCGGTCGTCGGCGCCGGCGGGATCGGTGCGCCCGCGATCCTCTATCTGGCAGCGGCCGGGGTCGGCGCGCTTCGCGTGATCGACGACGATGCGGTGACGCTCGACAACCTCCAGCGCCAGGTCCTGTTCGGGACCGGCGATGTCGGCAGGGGCAAGACCGAGGTGGCGGGCGAGGCCGTCGGCCGGCTCAATCCCGACGTGCGGTTCGCCGGCGTGAACGCCCGGCTCGGCCAGGCCAATGTCGCCGCGCTGCTCGACGGCGCCGACGTCGTGATCGACGGCAGCGACAATTTCGCGACGCGCCTCATCGTCTCGGACCATGCCACCGCCGCGCGGATCCCGCTGGTGTCGGCGGCGATCGGCCAGTTCCAGGCGCAAATCGGCACCTTCCGGGGCTGGGAGACGGACCGGCCCTGCTATCGCTGCTTCGTCGGCGACGCGTTCGACGCCGAGGATTGCGACACCTGCTCCGAGCTCGGCGTGCTCGGTGCGATGGCGGGGATCGCGGGCAGCTGGGCGGCGCTGGAGGCGATCCGCGCGATCGCCGGCTTCGGCGCGGATGCCGGCGGCAAGCTGCACATTTTCGACGGCCTCGCGCCGGCGCTCAGGACGATCCGGATCGTCAAGGACCCGGCCTGCTCGGGCTGCGGCGGCCGGCGGCCGCCCGCCTGACAGTGTTCAGCCCCCGGGCAGGTCGAAACGGATGCGGGCGACGCAGCCGCGAAAGGCGCGCGGCGGCTTTCCGACATTGGCTCCTTCGAGCGCGTTCAGCACCTGCTCGCCGAACGCCGCCGCCGGCTCCGACGCCGCGATCCGCGGCGCGCGCACTTCGCCATTGGCGGCGATGTCGTAGACCAATATCGCCCAGCCCTCGGCGGCACGCCGGGAGAACTCCATCGGGAATTGCAGCCTGGCGGTTTGCTCCGGCGGCAAATGGGCCCGGTCCGGGCAATCCGAATCGGCGGGGCGGAAGTCCCGCGGCGCGGGCGCGGGCGGCGGCTTCACGACCTCGGTGCTGTAGCGGAAATAATAATAGGTGCAGCCGTGCCGCGCGGCCGGCGCGTAGCGCGCGCTGCCGACCGCGAAGTCTCCGCGCAGGTCGAGCTCGCGATTGCCGCTGGAGCTGAGCAGGCGGATGTGGGCCGGGCGCCCGGCGGCGTCGATGTCGAAGCCGTAAAAGCTGTAGGAGATGCCGCCGGGCACCTCCGGGATCGACTGGTAATCGGGGTCGCGGCGCTCCAGCTCGCGCGGCGGCGGGCGGACGCAGTTGGAGCCGGCCGGGGTCAGGCGCTCGAACGCGGCGCGGACCAACGCCCCGCCCGGGCCCGGCATCTGCATCCGGTTGAGCGCCGCATAGCGGTAGAGCAGGCCGAGGTCGGCACTCGCGACGCTGTCGAGGCGGACGGCGAAATCCACCGCGCATTCGGCCGCGGCCGCCCCCGGCTCGAACCGCCAGGCGGCGAGCGCCGGCTGGAGGTCGCGAACGTCCAGCCGGGGGTGGACGCGAGCGCCGTCCGGGCGGATGCTCAGCGGGCGGCCGTGGGTGTCGATCCGGAAGCGGAGGCCGATGGCAGGCGGGGACATGTCCTCGCCAAGGGCGACGGCGGTGGGCAGCGGGATTTGGGACCGGATCGCCCGGCGCACGACGCCGCCGCAGCGCACCTCGCCCGGATGGAAGCTCGCGAGGCGCAGCGCCGGCCGATCCACCGGCGCCATCCTGACGATCGGCGGCGGAGCCGGGGCACCGGGCTGCACCGATGCGACGACGAGGGCGAGGGCGAGGATGGCGGAAGGGCTCATGGCCGGCATCTTCGCCAGCAAATGACGGCAGGCAAGCCGGAACTTGAATCAGGCGCCGAAGACGCGCCCGATCTGGTCGACCATGCGCAGCGTCTCGTCGGGCTGGGCGACGAACGAGAAGCTCAGGCCGGTGACGAGGCACAGCGCCAGGAACTTCCAGCTCAGCATGCGGCCGAGCAGCGACGGCCCGCGCGCCGGCCTGCGCGGCACGGCGGGGCTGAAGCCGACCGGCGCGGCGTCGCCGAGCCCGAACGCGTCGGCCGGCAGCCCGAGGATCAGCAGCTTCTCGGCGGCGAACTCCTCGGCCGACAGCGCGCCCTGCTCGAACAGGCGGGTCAGCCGCTCCAGCGCGGTCAGCCGGTCGTGGACGAGATGATAGTCCGGCGACACCGGCGGCGGCGGCACAGGCTCGGCCTGCGGCACCAGCGCGAGGTGCGGCGCGTCGGGCATCTGGTGGCCGCGGCTGATGGCAAGCTTACCGGTACGCATGCCGGCGTCCTAGCCGCCCGCCCGTAAAGATAAGCGGACCGGGCATCGTAAACGCGCCGTCAACCAAGACCCTAGCGCGTGGCGGGCGCCTTCCTTTTGGCCGCCGGCTTGCGCCCGCCGCCCCGCCGGCCGCCCTTCTTCGGCGCCGGGCCCTTCGCCGCCCGCTCGTCGATCAGCTGGGCCGCCTCCTCGAGGGTGAGCTGGTCCGGGTCGATGCTCTTGGGCAGGGTGGCGTTGGTCGTGCCGTCGGTGACATAGGCGCCGAACCGGCCTTCCATCAGCCTGATCTCGGCCTCGGTGCGCGGGTGCGGCCCGAGCGTCTTCAGCGGCTCGCGCCCGCCGCGGCCGCGGCCGCCGCCGCTCGCCGCCTCGGCGAGCTTCACCACCGCCGCGTTCATGCCGACCTCGAACACCTCGGCGGTCGAGGCGAGCTTGGCATATTTGCCGTCATGGGCGAGATAGGGGCCGTAACGGCCGATGCTGGCGGTGATCGGCTTGCCGGTTTCGGGATGGTCGCCGACCGGGCGCGGCAGCGACAGCAGCTTCAGCGCGACCTCCAGATCCGCCTCGGCTGCGGGCATGTCCTTGGGCAGCGAGGCCCGCTTCGCGTCCTTACCCTCGCCGAGCTGGAAATAGGGCCCGAAGCGGCCGGCGCGCAGGCTGACCTCGCGGCCGGTTTCGGGATCGGTCCCCAGCAGCTGCGGCCCCGTATCCTCGCCGGCGCCCTCCCCGCTCTGGCCGAAGCGACGGGTATATTTGCAGTCGGGATAGTTGGAGCAGGCGACGAACGCGCCGAACCGGCCGCCGCGCAGCCCGAGCCGGCCCTCGCCGCAGGCCGGGCAGAGGCGCGGGTCGCTGCCGTCGCTGGCGTCGGGGAACAGCCAGGGCGCGAGGAAATCGTCGAGCGCGGCGGTGATCTCCGACGGCTTCTGCTCCATCACCTCGGCGGTCTTCGGCTTGAAGTCGCGCCAGAACGCCTCAAGCACCTTCTGCCAGGCGGCGCGGCCGCCGGAAATGTCGTCGAGCTCGTCCTCGAGATGGGCGGTGAAATCGTAGGATACGTAGCGCTCGAAGAAGCGCTCAAGGAAGGCGGTCAGCAGGCGCCCGCTCTCCTCGGGGAAGAAGCGGTTCTTCTCGAGCCGGACATAGTCGCGGTCCTTGAGCGTCTGGAGGGTGGCCGCGTAGGTCGACGGCCGGCCGATGCCGAGCTCCTCCATCCGCTTGACCAGGCTCGCCTCGGAATAACGCGGCGGCGGCTGGGTGAAATGCTGCTCGGCATGGACTGCCTTCCGCGCCGGCGCATCGCCTTCGCGGAGCCGCGGCAGCCGCCGGGATTCCTCGTCGGCCTCGTCGTCGCGGCCCTCCTCGTAGAGCGCGAGGAAGCCGGGGAAGAGGACGACCTGGCCGGTGGCGCGCAAGGCGTGGCGGCCGGTGCCGTCGGCGAGCTCCGCCGTCGTCCGCTCGAGCCGCGCCGACGCCATCTGGCTGGCGAGCGCGCGCTTCCAGATCAATTCGTAGAGCCGGCCGTGATCGCCGGACCCCGCCCGGTTGCGCGAGAAATCGGTCGGCCGGATCGCCTCGTGGGCTTCCTGGGCGTTCTTCGCCTTGGTCTCGTAGTGGCGCGGCTTGTCGGGCACGTAGCCGGAATCGTAGCGGTCGGCGACGGCGCGGCGGGCGGCGGAGACCGCTTCCGGCGCCATCTGCACGCCGTCGGTCCGCATGTAGGTGATCGCGCCGTCCTCGTAGAGGCTCTGCGCGACCCGCATCGTCTGGCTGGCCGAGAAGCCGAGCTTGCGCGCCGCCTCCTGCTGGAGGGTCGAGGTGGTGAAGGGCGGCGGCGGGTTGCGGGTGAGCGGCCGGGTCTCGACCGAAGCGACGGTGAAGCGCCCTTCCTCGACCGCTTTCTTCGCGGCGAGCGCGGTGCCCTCGTCGCTGATCGTCAGCCGGTCGACCTTGTCGCCGTTATAGCGGACCAGGCGGGCGAGGAACTCGGTGCCGTCCGCCTCCATGGCGGCGGTGACGCTCCAATATTCCTGCGCCCGGAACAGCTCGATCTCGCGCTCGCGGTCGACGACCAGGCGCAGGGCGACCGACTGGACCCGCCCCGCCGACTTGGCGCCGGGCAGCTTGCGCCACAGCACCGGCGACAAGGTGAAGCCGACCAGATAATCGAGCGCGCGCCGCGCCCGATAGGCGTCGATCAGATCCTCGTCGAGGCCGCGCGGGTGCAGCATCGCCTCGGTGACCGCGGATTTGGTGATGGCGTTGAAGGTGACCCGCTCGACCGAGGCGGGCAGCGCCTTGCGGCCGCGGAGCACCTCCTGGACGTGCCAGCTGATCGCCTCGCCCTCGCGGTCGGGGTCGGTGGCGAGGATCAGGGTGTCGGCGCCCTTCGCCTCGTCGGCGATCGCCTTCAATTGCCGCGACTTGTCGGCATAGGTTTCCCACTGCATGACGAAGCCGGCGTCGGGATCGACCGACCCGTCCTTGGGCGGCAGATCGCGGACATGGCCGTAGGAGGCGAGCACGCGATAGCCGCCGCCCAGATATTTCTCGATGGTTTTCGCCTTGGCGGGCAATTCGACGACGACGAGCTTCATTCAAGTTCCTTCACGCGTACGCGTACAGGGTGGCGACCCGCGGCGCGGCACGTCAAGCCGGCGCGGAAGTTGATGACTCCGACAAGCCCGACAGCTGCCATTCGTCGGAAGTTGACGGTGCCGGGGGTCGATGAAGTTGACGAAGTGGACACCTGCCATCCTTGTGCAACCCCGGCCGTATCAAAATGCCCGGTGCCGCGCGGCGCGCCGCCGATCGGATCAAACCAGGCTGACCTTGCCGCCGGCGTGGCGCTCCAGCCGCCCGGCCAGCTCGAGCTCGAGCAGGACGGTGTGCACCGTCGCCGGCGCCATCGCCGACTGGCGGATGAGCTCGTCGATCGGCACCGCCGTGGCGCTGAGCATCCCGGCAATGGCGCGGCGGTCGTCGTCGTCGGCGTCCGCCGAGGCGGCCGGCGCGACATAATCGAGCTCGCGCTGGCGGAACGGGCGGACGCGCAGCGGGCTGATCGCCTCCAGCACGTCGTCGGCGGTCTGGATCAAGGTCGCGCCCTCCCGGATCAGAAGGTTGCAGCCCTGCGCGCGCGGATCGAGCGGCGAGCCCGGCACGGCCATCACCTCGCGACCGAACTCGGCGGCGAAGCGGGCGGTGATCAGCGAGCCCGAGCCGGGCGCGGCCTCGACCACCACCGTGCCATGGGTGAGGCCGGCGATGATCCGGTTGCGCGAGGGGAAATGGCGCGCCCGCGGCTCGGCGCCCGGCGGCAGCTCGGCGATGAGGACGCCGCGCTCGCCGATCGCGCGCTGGCGCTCCTCGTTCTCGGGCGGATAGACGACGTCGATGCCGCCGGCGACGACGGCGATCGTGCCGGTGTCGAGCGCGCCGTCATGCGCCGCCGAATCCACCCCCTTGGCGAGGCCGGACACGACCACCGTCCCGCCGGTGCCCAGGTTCTGGGCGAGCTGGCGAGCGTAGCGGCAGGCGGCGGCCGAGGCGTTGCGGGCGCCGACGACGGCGACCGAGAATTTGTCGAGCAGGTTGAGGTCGCCCTTGACGATCAGGGCCGGCGGCGCGGTCTCCAGCTCCGCCAGCAGCGGCGGATAGAGGCCGTAGCCGAGGAAGAGGTGGCGCGCGCCGAGCCTTGCCACCTGCTCGATCTCGCGCTCGATCTGCGCCCTGGGCGCCAGCTTGGGCGCGCGGCCGCCGCCGCGGGCGGCAAGATCGGGGATGGCGTCGAGCGCCGCCTGGGCCGAGCCGAAGCGGGCGAGCAGCTGGAAATAGGTGACCGGGCCGATATTGTCCGAGCGGATCAGGCGAAGCCGCGCGATATGATCGGACGGCGCCGTCACCTCAGGCCTCCCTCTGCCCGACCCTGGGCTCGGTGCCGCTCGCGAGGCGGGCGACGTTGGCGCGATGCTTCCAGAGGATGAGCAGGGCGAAGCCGAGGAACAACAAGGCGAGGTCGAAGCGGCCGAGGACCGCCGCGGCGACCGGCGCGGCGAGGCCGGCCGCCATGCCGCCGACCGAGGAATAGCGGGTCAGCGCCAGCATCAGCAGCCAGACAAAAAGCACGGCCAGCGCGCAGGGCCAGGACAAGGCGGCGACGATGCCGATGAGGGTCGCCACCCCCTTGCCGCCGCGGAAGCGCAGCCAGACCGGATAGAGATGGCCGAGGAAGGCGCCGATCGCCGCCAGCTGCGGCAGCTGCGGCTGGTCCGGCCACAGCCAGGCGGCGAGGACCACCGCGGCGGCGCCCTTGGCGGCGTCGAGAATCAGGGTGGCGGCGGCGAGCCCCTTGCGGCCAGTCCTCAGCACGTTGGTCGCGCCGATATTGCCCGAGCCGATCCGGCGGACGTCGCCGAGCCCCGCCATCCGGGTCAGGACGAGGCCGAAAGGGATCGAGCCCAGCGCGTAGCCGAGCAGGAACGAAAGCAGCGGCCCGGCAAGGATTGCGTCGGTCACCATCCCCCCCTTATGCACTCCTTATGCACTGACTAGCCCAAAGCCCGAAAGCCGTGCAACAAATTGCATCAAAAGCGATGGGTCCTTCGATACGGGCCCTCGACAAGCTCGATCCCTGCTCAGGATGAGCGTCTGGATTTTGTTACCGCTCATCCTGAGGAGCGGCGGACCCGGACCTGATCCGGGGGGAAGACGCGTAGCGAAGGACGATCTCGATTTGAAAGCATCACCCGAGTCGCTACAGCGCCGCGATGGCGGGCGCGCGACCCCTTCTGATCTTCGATTCCGGCGTCGGCGGCCTCTCGGTGCTCGGCGCGATCCGCGCGCTGATCCCGAACGCGCCGCTGGTCTATGCCGCGGACAGCGCCGGTTTTCCCTATGGGACCCGCACGGCGGCGGAGATCGAGGCGCGGGTGCCGGCCCTGCTCGGGCGGCTGGTTGAGCGTTACGACCCCCGGCTCGTCGTCATCGCCTGCAACACCGCCTCGACGATCGCGCTCGACGCGGTCCGCGCCGCGCTCGACCTGCCGGTGGTGGGGACGGTGCCGGCGATCAAGCCGGCGGCCGCGCTTTCGAAGAGCGGGGCGATCGGCGTGCTCGGCACCGCCGCGACCATCGTCCAGCCCTATGTCGACCGCCTCGCCGAACGTTTCGCGGCCGATTCGCTGGTGATCCGCCACGGCTCGGCCGAGCTGGTCGAACTGGCCGAGGCCAAGCTGCGCGGCGCGGCGGCCGATCCGACCGCTTATGCGCGCATCCTCGACGGCCTCCTCTCCCAGCCCGGCGGCGAGCGCATCGACGCGGTGGTGCTGGCCTGCACCCATTTCCCGCTGGTCGCGGCGGAGCTCGCGGCGGCGGCGCCGCGGCCGCTCGCCTTCGTCGACGGCAATGAGGGCATCGCCCGCCGGACCGCCTGGCTGACCCGCGACACGATCTGGCCCGACGCGCCGGGCGAGGGCATCGCCGTCTTCACCGGCCGCGAGACCGACGCCGAAGCCTATCGGGCCGGGCTTGCCGGCTATGGGCTGACCCGGATCGAGAAGCTCTAGGCGCAGCGCTTGTTGCGAGCCGTTCGCACTGGCCTTAGAGGCCCGAAATCCGTTATTGGATCGGCGGAAGGCCGGGGAAGAGACTTTTGGACTATCAGCGTATTTTCGCCGAGGCGATCGAGCGGCTGCACGCCGAAGGCCGCTATCGCGTGTTCATCGACATCCTCAGGAACAAGGGGAGCTTCCCCAATGCCCGCTGCTTCGCCGGGCATAACGGGCCGAAGCCGATCACCGTCTGGTGCTCGAACGACTATCTCGCCATGGGCCAGCATCGCGACGTGATCGCGGCGATGGAGGAGGCGCTGCACGACGTCGGCGCCGGCTCGGGCGGCACCCGCAACATCTCCGGCAACAGCCATTACCATATCGAGCTCGAGGCCGAGCTGGCCGATCTCCACGGCAAGCAGGCGGCGCTGCTGTTCACCTCGGGCTACATCTCCAACGAGGCGACGCTTTCGACCATCGCCAGGCCTGCTGCCCGGCTGCATCATCTTCTCCGACGCGCTGAACCACGCCTCGATGATCGCCGGCATCCGCAGTTCGGGCTGCGAGAAGAAGGTGTTCCGCCACAACGACCTCGCCCATCTGGAAGAGCTGCTCGCCGCCGCCGATCCCGAGGCGCCGAAGCTGATCGCGTTCGAGAGCGTCTATTCGATGGACGGCGACGTCGCGCCGATCGCCGAGATTTGCGACCTCGCCGACACCTATAACGCGCTCACCTATCTCGACGAGGTCCACGCCGTCGGCATGTACGGCGCGCGCGGCGGCGGCATTTCCGAGCGCGACGATGTCGCCCACCGGATCTCGATCATCGAAGGCACGCTCGGCAAGGCGTTCGGGGTGATGGGCGGCTATGTCGCCGCCGACCGCAACATCGATCGACGTCGTCCGCAGCTACGCGCCCGGCTTCATCTTCACCACCTCGCTGTCGCCGGTGCTGGTCGCCGGCGCGCTCGCCAGCGTGCGCCATCTGAAGCGCTCGTCGACCGAGCGCGAGGCGCAGCAGCTGCGCGCCGCGCAGCTGAAGGCGATCTTCGCCGAGGCGCGGCTGCCGGTGATGCCGTCGACCACCCACATCGTGCCGCTGCTGGTCGGCGATCCGGTGACGGCGAAGAAGATCAGCGACATCCTGCTCGCCGAATACGGAATCTACGTGCAGCCGATCAACTACCCGACCGTGCCGCGCGGTACCGAGCGGCTGCGCTTCACCCCCGGCCCCGCCCACAGCGAAGAGATGATGCAGGGCCTCGCCAGGGCCCTGGTCGAGATCTGGGACCGGCTGGAGATGCGCTGGGCCGCCTGACCCACTATCCCGGCCAAGGCGGACCGCCAGGGCCCCGATATTTTCGATCAGCGCTGGCGAATCCCGCCCGCATTCCCTAGGGGATGACTGTCATCCACAACCGGAGACCGACAGGCATGGCCGAGCGGATCGCCATCGCTTCCGATCACGCAGCGCTCGCGCTCAAGGCCGAGCTCGTCGCCTGGCTGCGCGAGGCCGGCCATGTCGTGACCGACCTCGGCCCGGACGGCGTCGATTCGGTCGACTATCCCGATTACGGCTACAAGCTCGCCGAGGAGATCGCCGCCGGCCGCGCCGACCGCGGCGTGGCTTTGTGCGGCTCGGGGATCGGCATCTCGATCGCCGCCAACCGCCACCCCGCCTGCCGCTGCGCGCTGGTTGCCGAGCCGCTTTCGGCTCGCGCTGGCGCGCGAGCATAACGACGCCAACGTCATCGCCATGGGCGCGCGCCTGATCGGCGTGGAGATGGCCAAGGCCTGCCTCGACGCCTTCCTCGCCACCCCGTTCGGCGGCGGGCGGCACCAGCGCCGGGTCGAGAAGCTCTCCCATCCCCATTTCGCCAAGGAGCCGGCATGAGCAGCAGAGCCGCAAAGGATCTCCACGACGTCCAGCCGGCCGGCTTCTTCACCCGACCCCTCAGCGAGGCGGACGGCGACGTCGCCGCCGCGATCGCCGCCGAGCTCGACCGCGAGCAGAACCAGATCGAGCTGATCGCGTCGGAGAATATCGTCAGCCGCGCGGTGCTCGAGGCGCAGGGATCGGTGCTCACCAACAAATATGCCGAGGGCTATCCGGGCCGCCGCTATTATCAGGGCTGCGCGCCGTCGGACGCGGTCGAGACGCTGGCGATCGAGCGGGCGAAGCAATTGTTCGGCTGCGCCTATCGTCAACGTCCAGCCGCATTCGGGCGCCCAGGCCAACGGCGCGGTGATGCTGGCGCTGCTGAAGCCCGGCGACACCATCATGGGCCTGTCGCTCGACGCCGGCGGCCACCTCACCCATGGCGCCAAGCCGGCCATGTCGGGAAAATGGTTCAACGCCGTCCAGTACGGCGTGCGGCCTGAGGATCATCTGATCGACTTCGACCAGGTCGCGGCGCTCGCCCGCGAGCACAGGCCGCGGCTGATCATCACCGGCGGGTCGGCCTATCCCCGCCACATCGACTTCGCCCGCTTCCGCGCCATCGCCGACGAGGTCGGCGCCCTGTTCCTGGTCGACATGGCTCATTTCGCCGGGCTCGTCGCCGCCGGGGTGCATCCGACACCGTTCGGCCACGCCCATGTCGTCACCACCACCACCCACAAGACGCTGCGCGGCCCGCGCGGCGGCATGGTGCTGACCGACGACGCCGACATCGCCAAGAAGATCAACTCGGCCGTCTTCCCCGGCCTCCAGGGCGGCCCGCTGATGCACGTCATCGCCGCCAAGGCGGTCGCCTTCGGCGAGGCGCTGCAGCCCGATTTCAAGACCTATGCCAAAGCGGTGATCGCCAACGCCCAGGCGCTGGCCGGACGGCTCAAGGAGCGCGGCGCGGACCTCGTCGCCGGCGGCACCGACACCCATCTCGCCCTGGTCGACCTGAGGCCGCTCGGGATCACCGGCCAGGACGCCGACGAGGCGCTCGAACGGGCGTCGATCACCTGCAACAAGAATGGCGTGCCGTTCGATCCGCTGCCGCCGGTCAAGACCAGCGGCATCCGCGTCGGCTCGCCGGCCGGCACCACCCGCGGCTTCGGCGTCCAGGAGTTCCGCGACATCGCCGACATGGTCGCCGACGTCCTCGACGGGCTCAAGGCCAATGGCGAGGCGGGCAATGACGCGGTCGAGACCGAGGTGAGAGGCCGCGTCCGCGAGCTCTGCCGCCGCTTCCCGATCTATCAGGACTCCCGATGATTGCCGCGCGCGCAAACCTGAAGTGGGCCTCATATGCCTATCGCGCGGAGTCCGAGGCCGGCTTCGCGTACGAGGCTCGCAATCTGGCGACGACGGCGAGCGAGCGATAACCGAGGATGCGCTGCCCGTTCTGCGCCCATGAGAACAGCCAGGTGAAGGACAGCCGTCCGACCGAGGACGGCGCGTCGATCCGCCGCCGGCGCCAGTGCGAGGATTGCGGCGCGCGCTTCACCACGTTCGAGCGGGTGCAGCTGCGCGAGCTGACGATCGTCAAGTCGGGCAACCGCCGCGAATCGTTCGACCGCACCAAGCTCGAGCGCTCGGTCGCGATCGCCTGCCGCAAGCGGCCCGTGCCGGCCGAGCGGATCGAGCGGCTGGTCTCGTCGATCCAGCGCCAGCTCGAAACCAGCGGCGAAAGCGAGATGGCCTCGACCCGCATCGGCGAGATGGTGATGGAGGGCCTGAAGGCCCTGGACCCGGTCGCCTATATCCGCTTCGCCAGCGTCTACAAGGACTTCCGCGAAGCCAAGGATTTCGAGCATTTCGCGGGGACGGTGAACGAGTGACCGGAAGGTCTCCGCTGCCTCGTCCGTGTCCTTCGACACGTCCTTCGATAATGAACAGGTGAAACATGCCCCGCATGTTTCAGGATTGCCGGGGGCAATCCGACCTGTTCATGGTTCGACAGGCTCACCGGCTACTCAGGATGAGCGGAATTGAGTTTTGACCCTTCCCACACCGCTCATCCTGAGTAGGGACTGAGCGAAGGCGAAGGCCCGTATCGAAGGACCGCCCACATCTTGGACTTCTACACCTACATGCTGCGCTGCTCAGACGGCCATTATTATGTCGGCCATACCGACGATCTCGACGCCCGAATTGCCCAGCATCAGGCCGGTGCCATTCCGGGCTATACGGAGAAGCGCAGGCCCGTGACTTTGGTCTGGTCGGAGCGCTTTTCCCATCGCGACGAGGCCTTCGCGGCCGAGCGGCAGATCAAGGGCTGGAGCCGGGCGAAGAAGGAGGCGCTCATCCAGGGTGACTGGGGCGCTCTGCGGCTTCTCGCCAGAAAGCCGGTCCTTCGATACGCCGGTTCGACAGGCTCACCGGCTACTCAGGATGAGCGGTTGGCGGATCCGTCAGGCCAACCGCTCCTCCTGAGTCGCGACCATGCCACGCCGAGGGCGCGTATCGAAGGACCCGCCATCGTCCTCGTCCGTCCGCAGCTCGGCGAGAATATCGGCAAGGCGGCGCGGGCGATGCTCAATTTCGGGCTGACCGACCTCAGGCTGGTGGCGCCGCGCGACGGCTGGCCCAACCCGTCGGCCGGCCCCGCGGCCTCGGGCGCGGACGTGGTGCTGGAGCGCGCGCGGGTCTACGATACCGTCGCGGAGGCCATCGCCGACTGCGCCTTCGTCTACGCGACAACGGTGCGCAAGCGCGGGCTCGTCCTGCCGGTCGTGTCGCCCGAGGAGGCGGGACGGGAGATCCGCGCCAATGACGGCGCCTCCGCCATCCTGTTCGGCGCCGAGCGGTCCGGCCTCGAAACCGAGGAGGCCGCGCTCGCCGGCAAGATCGTGACCGTGCCGGTCAATCCGGACTTCCGCTCGCTCAATCTCGCCCAGGCGGTGATCCTGATCGCCTATGAATGGGCCAAGCATGGCGATCTTGCCGTCCCCACCGAAGGCGAGCCGGCGGAGCCCCGCGCCCCCCACGTCCATCTCGAAGGCCTGATCCAGCAGCTTTACGCCGCGCTCGACGCCGCCGATTATTTCCACCCGCCCGACCGCACGCGGGCGACCAAGAACACGATACGCACCATCCTCACCAAGCCGTGCTGGTCGAGCCGCGAGATCCAGGCGCTGCGCGGCATCGTCCGCGCGCTGGGGCAGCCGCCCCGCCGCTGAGATCGGGCCGGCCGGGGCCGCGGCCGGCCGTTCTAGGGTCTTGACTTCCGGCCCTTTTTGAGGATGCTTCACGGTTCCGATCGAGGAAGAGCACGGCCATGAAAAAGTCAGTCCTTCTTGTGGTTGCGATTTTCGCCGCGGCGGGATCAGCGTCGTCGAGCGCCGCCCGGCCGCAGCGCGAAAAGGGCGCCTACGACCCCAACGAGATGGTCTGCATGCGCTTTCGCGAAACGGGGTCGCGGCTGGTCACCCGCCGCGTCTGCATGACCCAGCAGGAGTGGGCGGAGCTGCGGCGCGAGACCCGGCAATCGATCGACCGCGCCCAGGTCAGCAGGGGCCACCCCTATTGATCGCCGCCGCGGCGGCGGAAGCGACATTGCGGCGAATCCCCCTATCCGCTTGATCCTGCACGCGATTTGGAACCCGTTGCACTCGCCGCGCGGTTGATATACCAATCGCTTCTGCCCTCTGGGCAATTCGTGTGACCTCTTTTGAGGGGAATGCCCATGACCGCCTTTACCTTGGCTCGAAACGTGATCGCCACGCTCGCCGTCGTCGCCATTCCGATCGCGGTGAACGGAGCCGAAGGCCCGTCCGCCAAGCCCGACCAATATTATACCAAGCGGATTTGCGAGGCGTCGACGACGACCGGAAGCCGGCTGGGGACGACGCGGCGGTGCCGGACCAAGGCCGAGCGGGACCAGGCCAAGGCCGAGACCCGGCGGGTGATCGAGCGGGTGCAGACGATGAAGCCGACCTTCTGCGGGCCCGGCGGCAAGGGCTGCTGATCCGGCGAACGCATTACAAGCCATGATATCCGGTCGCGGCCGGCCGCCGCCGCCGATCGGCCTTCCCCGGCCGCAGCGGCAGATTTTTGTTCTGAAGATTAAAGGGTTGATATGATTATGAAAAAAGCCTTGTTCCTGAGCGTGGCGTTGCTGTCGACGGCGGCCGTTGCCCAGGCCCCTTCCGACGCGACGTCGAGCGAGGAATCCTATGATCCGAACCAGCGCATCTGCCGCAACATGGGCGAGACCGGCTCGCGCCTGTCGCGCACCCGGGTCTGCATGACGCGGGCGGAATGGGAAGCGCGCCGCCGCGAGGCGCGGCAGAACGTCGAGCGCGCCCAGACGACGCGGGCGGAAAGACCGTCCGGTCCTTGACTTGCCGGCCGGCAACGGCCATTGCCCGCCTTCGCAATTGGCCCCGCACCCCTGGTGAAGCGGTGGCCGCGCCGGACATGTCGATCCGGCGGTGCGGCCCCAGGGTGTTGAAACAACGCGAATTGGAGCCATCATGTCGAAGCGCACCAGCGCCAAGTACAAGCTCGACCGCCGGATGGGCGAAAACGTCTTCGGCCGTCCCAAGAGCCCCGTCAATCGCCGCGAATACGGCCCCGGCCAGCACGGCCAGCGCCGCAAGGGCAAGGTGTCGGATTTCGGCATCCAGCTCCGCGCCAAGCAGAAGCTGAAGGGCTATTACGGCGACGTCACCGAGAAGCAGTTCAAGCGCGCCTATACCGAGGCCGCGAAGATGAAGGGCGACACCGGCCAGAATTTGATCGGCCTGCTCGAGCGCCGGCTCGACGCGGTCATCTACCGCGCCAAGTTCGCGCCGACCATCTGGGCCGCGCGCCAGCTGGTCAATCACGGCCACATCCGGGTCAATGGCAAGAAGCTCAACATCGCCTCGGCTAAGGTCAGCGTCGGCGACGTCGTCGAGCTGGGCGCCAAGGCGCAGGAGATGGCGCTGGTGCTCGAAGCCCAGGGCCTCGCCGAGCGCGACATCCCGGAATATATCGTCCAGGACGGCACCACGCGGATCGTCTTCAACCGGGTTCCGACGCTTGACGAGGTGCCCTATCCGGTGCGCATGGAGCCGAACCTGGTCGTCGAATTCTATTCGCGCTGACCTTTTCGGCAGCGATGGAATGATGAAGGGCAGCCCGCCGCGGCTGCCCTTTTTCGTTTCCCGGACGTCGCGCTTGCGGCCCCGGGACGACGCTGCCATGGAGGCGCCGGACCCGAATTGGAGACCCAGGCCGATGAGAGTGCCCGCCCCGCTTTTCGCCGCCCTCGCCCTTGCCGGCTGCGCCACGACGGCCACGACGGACGCCGAGCCCGGCATTGCGCTGCCGACGCTGCAGCGCGTGACGCAGCAGCTGTCGGGCGACGACTATCAGGGGCGCGCCCCCGGCACCGCCGGCGAGGAGCGCACAATCGCCCTCATCGCCCGGGAGTTCGAGCAAGCGGGGCTGCGGCCCGGCAACAACGGCAGCTGGTACCAGGACGTGCCTTTGGTCGAGATTACCGCCCAGGGCAGCCCGCGGCTGGAGATCGCCGGGACCGGCCCCGGCCTCACCTTCGCCTACCGCACCGACTTCGTCGGCGCGAGCTACCGCGCCCAGCCGCGGGTCGAGGTCGCGAACAGCGAGATCGTCTTCGTCGGCTACGGCATCAACGCGCCCGAGCGCGGCTGGAACGATTATGAAGGGCTCGACGTCCGCGGCAAGACCGTGATCATCCTGGTCAACGATCCCGACTGGCAGACCCAAGGGCTGGAGGGCATTTTCGGCGGCCGGGCGATGACCTATTACGGCCGCTGGACCTACAAATATGAGGAAGCGGCCCGCCAGGGCGCGGCCGCCGCCTTCATCGTCCACGATACCGCGCCCGCCTCCTATGGCTGGAACGTTGTCGAGAACAGCTGGACCGGCTCGCAGCTCTACATGCAGTCGGCCGATGGAGGCGCCGACCAGACCCAGGTTAACGGCTGGCTGACCAACGACGCCGCCCGGCGGCTGATGGCGAGCGCGGGCCAGGACCTCGACGCGCTCACTCGCGCCGCCCAGCAGCGCGGCTTCCGGCCGGTGCCGCTCGGCCTCCGCGCATCGATCGCCATCGACAATGCGATCCGCACGGCCGCCTCGCGCAACGTCATCGGCGTGCTCCCGGGCACCGCGCGCCCGGACGAATATGTCCTCTACACCGCCCATTGGGACCATCTCGGCCTGTGCACCGAGACCGGCGAAGACCGGATCTGCAACGGCGCGGTCGACAATGCCAGCGGCACCTCGGCCCTGGTCGCGCTCGCCGAGGCCCATGCCCGCGCCGGGCGCGCCGGCCGGACGATCGTCTTCCTCGCCGTCACCGCCGAGGAATCGGGGCTGCTCGGCTCGGCCTATTACGCCGCCAACCCGATCTACCCGCTCGCCCGGACCGCCGGCGGCTTCAACATGGATTCGCTCAACATGGCCGGGGCTGCGCGCGACTTCGTCTCGATCGGCGGCGGCAAGTCGGAGCTCGACGCCTATCTCGCCCGCGCCGCCGCGGCGGCCGGCGTGCGCGTGTCGCCCGAGCCGACGCCCGAGGCCGGCTATTATTTCCGCTCGGACCAGTTCAGCTTCGCCAAGATGGGCGTGCCGATGCTCTACGGCCGCGGCGGCGAGGATTTGGTCAATGGCGGGCCGGCGGCGGGCCGCGCGGCGGCGCAGGATTATCGCGCCAACCGCTATCACGGCGTCGGCGACGAATATGATCCGGCGTGGGATTGGACCGGCGCCCTGAGCGACGTCGGCATCTATTACCGCGTCGGCCGCGAGCTGGCGACCACCGAGGCCTGGCCGAACTGGCTCCCCGGCGACGAGTTCCGCGCCATCCGCGACCGCTCGCGCGCCGGGCAATAGCGACCATGGGGCCCCGCCAGCCGCCCGAATGGGCGCCGCACGATTTCGTCTGGATCGGCTTCCCCAGCCATGCCGAGCTGTGGGAGGCCGATCTCGAGCCGGCGCGCGAGGAGGTCGCCGCTTTCGCGCGCGCCGTCCATGCGGGCGGCAGGGGCGAGGAGGTCCGGCTGGTCGCGGCCGATCCCGATTCCGCCGCCGTAGCGCGGCGGCTGGCCCCGTTCGCGACGGTGGTGGAAGAGCGGTTCGGCGACATCTGGCTGCGCGACACCGGCCCGATCATCCTCAAGGGCGCGGCCCGCCGGAGCGCGGCCGGCTTCCGCTTCAACGGCTGGGGCGGGAAATATGAGCTGGAGGGCGACGACAGCATCGGCGCGAGGCTTGCCGCAACGATCGGCCTCGACGCCGCGCGGCACGAGTGGGTGCTCGAGGGCGGCGCGATCGACGTCGACGGCACCGGCCTCGCGGTCACCACCGAGCAATGCCTGCTGAACCCCAACCGCAACGGCCGCACGAGCCGCGAGGAGATCGCGGCCCGGCTCAAGTCGGACCTCGGCATCGACCGGCTGTTCTGGCTGGGCGAGGGGCTCAAGGGCGACCATACCGACGGCCATGTCGACAATCTCGCCCGCTTCGTCGCCGAGGGCGTGCTCGCCATTCCGGTGCCGGCGGGAAGCGACGATCCCAACCAGCAGGCCTATGCCGACGCCCGCTATCGGGCCGATTCCTTCGGGCTGACGGTGGCGCCCCTGCCCTCGCCCGGCCGGATCGAGCGCAGCGGCGCGCTGGTCGCCGCTTCCTACATGAACTTCTACATCGGCAACGCGGCGCTGGTCGTGCCGGTCCACGGCGCGCCGAACGACCAGGCCGCGGTCGAGCTGGTTGGCGCATTGTTCCCGGACCGCACGGCGGTCGGCCTGCGCGCCGACCATATCCTCACCGGCGGCGGCGCCTTCCACTGCATCAGCCAGCAGGTGCCGAAATGACCGAACTGAAAGTCGCCGCGCTCCAGCTCGCCTTCGGCGACGACAGCCAGGAGAATATCCGCAGCGTCTCCGAGCTGGTCCGCGAGGCGGCAGGCAGGGGCGCGAGGGTGGTGCTGCCGCCCGAATTGTTCGAGGGCCCCTATTTCTGCCGGACCGAGGACGAGGCGCTGTTCGCCAATGCGAGGCCGGCGGATGCGCATCCGGCGGTGCTGGCGATGCGCGAACTCGCCGCCGAGCTCGAAATCTACATCCCGACCAGCTTCTTCGAGGCGGACGGGCCGCATTTCTACAATAGCCTGGCGATGATCGACGACAAGGGCGCGGTGATGGGCGTCTATCGCAAGAGCCACATCCCCGACGGCCCCGGCTATTCCGAGAAATTCTATTTCCGGCCCGGCAACAGCGGCTTCAAGGCCTGGCCGACGCCGGGGGCGACCCTGGGCGTCGGCATCTGCTGGGACCAATGGTATCCCGAGACCGCGCGCAGCCTGATGCTGATGGGCGCCGAGATCCTGCTTTACCCGACCGCGATCGGCACCGAGCCGCACGATCCGGACCTCGACACCAGCCGGCTGTGGCGCCGGGCGATGATCGGCCATGCGGTGTCGAACGTCGTGCCGGTGGTCGCCGCCAACCGGATCGGCGACGAATGCGGCCAGATCTTCTACGGCCACAGCTTCATCTGCGACGAGCGCGGCGACATCCTCGCCGAGTTCGGCGCCAAGGAGACGGGGGTCATCACCGCCGCGCTCGACCTCGATGCCGCCCGCCGCCACCGCGCCGCCTTCGGCTTCTTCCGCGACCGCCGGCCGGAGCTTTACGGCCGGCTCACCGAGGATATTTGATGCTGGCGTCATCCCGGACTTGATCCGGAATCCATGAACGGAATCTGCGCGAACCAGGCGATTCCGCGTTCATGGATTCCTGCTCTCGCCGGAATGACGGGAGTGGCGCAGCTCCAGCGCCCGCGCGAACACCGCCTCGAACATCGCGGCGGTCAGCCGGCCGGTATTCTGGTTGTAGCGGGAGCAGTGATAGCTGTCGATCAGCAGGCAGCCGTCGGGCAGGCGATGCTCGGCGAGGTGGCCGAACCGGTAGGCCGAGAGCCGGCCGCCCGCCGTCCGCACCGCATTGTCGTGCGCGATCCGGCCGAGCGCGACCAGCACGCTGACGTTCGGCAGCAGCGCGAGCGAGGCCTCGTAATAGCGCCGGCAGGTGGCGACCTCCGCCGGCAGTGGCCTGTTCTGCGGCGGCAGGCATTTGACCGAGTTGAGGATGACGCAGCCGGCGAGCCTGAGGCCGTCGTCGGGCCGCTGGTCGTAGGTCCCTTCCGCCAATCCGTATTTCAGCAGGGTCTCGTAGAGCAGGAAGCCGGCATGATCGCCGGTGAACGGCCGGCCGGTCCGGTTGGCGCCCCACATGCCGGGCGCGAGGCCGACGATGGCGAGCCAGGCGCCGCGGTCGCCGAAGGCGGGCACCGGCGCGTTCCACCAGTCGGGGTGTGCGGTCCGCAACGCCCCGCGCAGCGCGGCGAGGCGCGGGCAGAGCGGGCAGTCGCGCAGCGCTTCGGCTTCGGGGAGCGGGCTTTCTAGGAGCATCCGGAGCGTCTAGGCGGCTCTCAATGGCCAGGACAAGCTATGCCATCGCCTTGGGCTCCAACCGGCGAAGCCGCCACGGCTCGCCCGCCGAGACCTTGCGCGCGGCGGTCGCGGCGCTGGGCGGCGTCCGGACGGTGTCGAGGATTCGCGCTACGCCGGCGCTCGGGCCGGCCGGCCGCGGCTTCGCCAACGCCGCCGCGATTCTGGAGTCCGATCTTCCGCCGAACGAATTGCTCGCCGAATTGAAGTCCGTGGAGCGCGGCTTCGGCCGCCGCGGCGGGCGCCGCTGGGGGCCGCGGGTGCTCGACCTCGACATCGTCCTGTGGTCGGGCGGCGCCTGGGGGGGCCGGGGCCGCTCGTCCCCCACCCCGAATTCCGCCGGCGCGGCTTCGTGCTGCAGCCGCTGGCCGAGATCGCGCCACGCTGGCGCGACCCGCTTACCGGCGCCACCGTGCGCCAGCTCCTCGCCCGGTTGACCGCGCCCCGCCCCGCAGCTTTTTGTCGAGACCAGGATTCACGTTTCAGGCTTTAGCCTGAAACGATCCTGGTCTAGGTCGGATGCCGGTCAGGGCCCATAGCTCAGTTGGTAGAGCAACTGACTTTTAATCAGTAGGTCGCAGGTTCGAATCCTGCTGGGCTCACCAGCCTCCGCCCTGGCTCCGCAGGAGCGAAGTAGGGCTATCCCGCCCGCGTCAGCCGGTACATCGGATAGTCGCCATATTTCTTGGCGAGCGAAATCCGGCCGACATAGCGGCAGGTGAAGCGGTCGCGCGCCTCCAAAGCGAGAATCGCGGCGAAGGGCTCGGTCACGAACACCGCGCCGGGCGGCGTCACCGGCTCGATCCGGGCGGCCTTGGAGACCTCGGTGCCGTAGAAGGTGGTGCGGCCGGTGATATGGTCGGTGGTGCGGTAGGCCGGGCCGTAATGGGCGCCGATCCGCATCCCGCCCGAACCGTCGAGCCCCAGCGTCGCATAGTCGAACTCGGCGAGCCGGTCCTGGAGCTGGAGCGCGATCTCGGCGGCGGCGGGGGCGCTCGCGGCGACGGCGTAGAGCGCATCGCCCCAGGAGTTGCGGCATAAGACCTCGCCGTCATGGGCGTCGAGCACTTCGGCGACGACCCGCATCACCCCGTCCCAGAAGGCCGGCAGCGCGCTCTCGCTCAATGTCGAGAAGCCGGCGAAATCGGTGAACAGGATCGCCGCCAGCGTGCGCTCGTAGCGGCTGGAAACGCGCGGGGCGGGCCGGACGAGGTCGCGGTCGACGGCGCCGGTGTCGACGATCCGGCTTCGTCCGCCCTGCTTGGCCCAGGCGGCGACGTCGGCGCCGGTGCCCGCCGGGCCGTTCGACGGCTTGCCGTCCCACACCGCAAGCTGCACCGGCTCGGCGGCGAGATGCTGGGCGCGCAGCCGCGCCAGGCCCATCGCCATCCGGCTGCCATAGCCATATTGGGCGGGGTCGCCGAAATATTCCATCCGGCTGGCGAAGGAGACGCTGGCGGCGCGGTCGCGGCAGGCCCGGTAGCGCGCTGCCCATCCCTCGCCGCCCGGAAGCACCGACTGGGCGAGGAAATCCTCCTCCGCGAAGGGCAGGACGACGTGAAGCTCCATCCCCCGGTCGAGCGCGGTCTCGGCGACCAGGATGTCGCCGCCGCAGGCAAGCGCGCCGAACGCGAAACCGATATCCTCCTCGGCGAGGATTGCGGCGATCTCCGCCTGGAGGCGCGCCTCGGCGGCGGCATCGGCCGCGAACATATGGCCGCAGAAATGCATCGGCCTGGGCGGGGCGAGCGGCTCGGTCAGCGCGATCCGGTCGGCTTCGTCGATCTGCAGATGCGCCGCGACCATGGCGAGCTGGCGCCGCGAGCCCGAACGCGCGCCATGATCGCGGCAGGTCCGCACCGGCTCGCTGCCCAGCACGTCGGCCACTTCCCCCCGCCGGCCGAGGATGAGCAGGGCCTCGGCCTTGGTCACCGCGCGATAATAATCGTCCGCGGCGGCGACGGCGGGATCGTCGAGCAGCGCCGCGGCGAGCGCCCGCGCACGCTCCCTCTCGCCGGCGAGCAGGGCCAGGGTCGCCGCATTGATGCCCGGGAAGAAGTCGCCGCTGGCGAGATAGATGGCGTGATAGGCCTCGAACGCCCGCTCCAAAGCGGCGCAGCGGTCGTCCCGCGGAGGCAAAGCGAGCGCGCGGTCCTTGAGCAGGCGGGCGCCGACGGCGCGCTCGTGCGGGTCGTGCGAGCGGTCGAGGCCGTAGGCGGCGAACAGCCCCATCGCCCGCTCGGTGTCGCCCATCCGGGCCAGCGCCAGCACCTGCCGGTGGCGGATCGCGCCGCCGGCGTCGCCGTCCGCGATCGCGGAGACGGTAATGTCGTACGCGGCGATCAGGTCGCCGCGCGACAAGGCGGCTTTGGCGAGATCGGCGGCCCTGCTCATGGCTGCGCCTTATGGCCCCTGACATAAGAGGAGACAATTGACGACATCTGGCGACATTCTTCTGCTGGCCCCGCACGGCGCAGCCGCCCTAAGGTCGCCGGATCATGGCCGAGCTGCCGCACATCCTCCTCGTCGACGACGAGCGCGACATAAGGGAGCCGCTCGCCGCCTATCTGTCGCGCAACGGCCTGCGGGTGACCAAAGCGGAGAATGCGGCGGCGGCGCGGCAGGCGCTGGCCGCCTATGCGATCGACCTCGTCCTGCTCGACATCATGATGCCGGGCGAGGACGGGCTCGCGCTCGCCGGCTTCATCCGCGCGACGACCAGCATCCCCGTCATCCTCGTCACCGCCCGGACCGAGGAGACCGACCGGGTGGTCGGGCTGGAGATCGGCGCCGACGATTATGTCTGCAAGCCCTTCAGCCCGCGCGAGCTGCTGGCGCGGATCAAGGCGGTGCTGCGCCGCGCCGGCGAGAATGGCAGCCGGGTGCGGGCGCCCGAGGCCGACACCTACGGCTTCGGCCCCTGGCTGCTGCGGACCGGCGAGCGCGAGCTGGTCGGCGAGGACGGGGTCGCCATCCCGCTCTCGACCGGCGAATATAATCTGCTCCACGCGTTCGTGACGCGGCCGCGCCGGGTGCTGAGCCGCGAGCAGCTGCTCGACCTCAGCCAGGGCCGCGAGCTCGCCGCGTTCGAGCGCAGCATCGACAATCATATCAGCCGCCTGCGCAAGAAGATCGAGGCCAATCCGTCCGAGCCGAAGCTGATCAAGACCGTCTGGGGCGGCGGCTACATGCTTGCCGCCGAGGTCCGCAAATTGTGAGGCGCTTCCTGCCCAAGAGTCTGATCGGCCAGATCGCCCTGGTGATGGCCGCCGCCCTGCTGGTCGCGCAGGCGATCAATTTCGGCGTCATCTTCAACGAGCGGCAGCGCGCGACGCGGACGCAGATCGAAGGCCCGGCGGTAAGCCGCTTCGTCGCCCTCGTCCAGCGGCTGGCGCCGCTCTCCCCGTCCGGCCGCGCCGACCTCCTCGCCGAGCGCGGGCGGCGCGGCCGATTTTCGATCGACCAGGCGAGCATCGTCGGCGCGGGCGAAAGCGCGCCGCGGCTCGTCAACCGGCTGCGCGACCAGGCGGCGGAGAACGGCCTCGTCCTGCGCGACGCCCGCGCCGCGGTCAGCGACCAGGTCGCGCTGTCGCGGCGGATGCGCGCGCCGATGACGCCGGACGAGAAAACGCGGGCCGGGCAGCGCCTGCGCCGGCTGCAGACGCTGCGCCTGTCGGTGCAGCTGCCCGACGGCGCCTGGGTCAACGCCCGGCTGGTGACGCCGCGCCCCAATCCCTGGCTCGCCGCCCGGCTGGCCGGTTCGACCCTCTTGATCTACTTCCTCGTCCTTGCGGCGATGATCTGGATCGCGGCGCGGCTCGCCCGCCCGCTGCGCGACCTCACCGCCGCCGCCGAGCGCTTCGAAGGCCGCGGCGAGGCGCCGCAGGTCGCGCCGCGCGGCCCGGCCGACCTCAAGCGCGCCATCCTCGCCTTCAACGCGATGAGCGCGCGGGTCAGCGCGATGCTGGACGAGAAGGACCGGATGCTGGGCGCGATCGGCCACGATCTCAGGACGCCGCTCGCCTCGCTGCGCATCCGCGCCGAGAGCGTCGCGCCCGAAGAAGAAAAGCAGCGGATGATCGCCACCATCGCCGAGATGACGGCGATGCTCGACGACACGCTCGCTTTGGCCCGGTCCGGCCGCGCCAGCGAGCCGGCGCGCGCCGTCGATCTCGCCGCTTTGGCCGACACCGTGGTCGAGGAGTTCCGCGCGCTCGGCGACGACGTCGTCATGGCAAGCGGCACCCGGCAAACCGCCCTGGTCCAGCCCAACCTGCTCCGCCGCGCGGTCCGCAACCTGATCGAGAACGGCGTCAAATATGGCGGCGCGGTGCGGGTCGCCGTGCGCGAGCGGGGCGGGCGGCCCGCGATCGAGGTGTCGGACGAGGGCCCCGGCATTCCGGAAGAAGAGATCGGCAACGTCCAGGAGCCGTTCGTTCGCCTGGAAGCGTCGCGCAACCGCGGAACCGGCGGCTCCGGGCTCGGCCTCACCCTGGCGCGCGCCGCGGCGCAGGCCCATGGCGGCACGCTGGAGCTCGAGAACCGCCCGGAAGGCGGCCTCAGGGCGCGGATCCTGCTGCCGTCCGGGCGCCGGGACTAACCGATCCCTCCCGAGACGCCTTTTCCGGAAAGGCCCTCACCTTGCGCTTGCCGCACCATAATTCGCGCGCCTGCGGGCCGGGATGGTCTTCTGCCATGCGCACGGCCTCGACGTCGTCGGCCGCGTCATATTCCTCGAAGCCGACGAAGCGCCCGCCCGGGCTGCTCAGCAAGTAGAGCCTGTAATAAGCCATCAAAGACACCCCAGCCCCCGGTCCCATCAAACTACTACTTCGATGGGAGCCTTATCCGACCCGCACGAACTCGGGCGGACGGCATAATGTGACACGAAAGGACGGACGGCGGCTTAAACGAGATCAATTGGTCCCGCTTTAGGCCGAGCAACGCCGCGAAAGACGAAAAGGAGGCGTATCCGGTGGGACCGCCTCCTTTCCATACTGGCTTTGCCTGCCCCTATTCGGCGTCGCGGCGCTCGTGGCGGCGTTCGCGCCTGTGCTGGCGGGCCTGCTGGCGCTCGGCGGCGGTGAGGGTGCCGTCGCGGTTGGCGTCGGCACGGTCGAAGCGCGCCAGCGCGCGCTCGCGGAACTGCGCGCCGGTGGCGAAGCCCTGCTCGCCGAACAGGCGCGCGCCGCGCATGCCCGGGCCGCCCGGGCCGCCGTGGCGCGGGCCGCGATGCCCGCCCATGCCGGGCCCGCCCGGACGGGGACCATGTTCGGCATGGCGCTCGCCGCGCCGCGCCCGATGCTGCGCGCGGGCCTGGCTCATCTCCTCGCGGGTGATGCTGCCGTTGCGGTCGAGGTCGAGACGGTCGAACATGCGCTCCGCGCGCTGGGCGCGGCGCTGCTCGCCCATCGCCCGGGCCTCGTCAGGGGTGAAGCGGCCGTCATTGTTGGCGTCGAGCCGCGCGAACATGCGGTCGCTGCGCTCGATCACCTGCTGGCGGGTGACGTCGGCATCGCGGTCGCGCCGGGGCCCCGGTTCGTCCTGCGCAACGGCCGCACCGGCGGTGGCAAGCAAAGCGGCGCCGGACAGAATGGTGATCATCTTCATGGAAAGTCCCTCTTGGTTGCCAAGGAAGTCGATGCGGCCCTTGTGGAAGGCGCCTGTCGCCCAACTTTGTCGGCAACGGGAAAACTTGTCCCAGTTTGTCGCAGCGCGGCGCGACGAAACGAGCAATGCGCGCGGCCAAATCGGTTGATATAACATCACGTCACGTTACAACGTCCCCGAGATCTCATCGGAAGGACGGCTGTTGCTTAAGACCCTGTTGCTGGCGGGCGCGGCCTGCGCCGCCTTTCCGGCGGCCGCCCTGGCCCAGGATTCGGCGCCGCCGGCCGATCCGGCCGCCCCGCGGGAGCGGTCCGCCGATGCGGCGCCCCCCGCGACTCCACCGCGCGACTTCCATGCGCCCGAGGAGCAGGAGATCGTCGTCACCGGCTTTCCGCGCAACCGCGCCGACGTCCTGTCGGGAACGTCGGTGGTCAGCGGCGAGGAGCTGGCGCGCGACCTGAGGCCGACGATCGGCGAGACGCTGGCGCGCCAGCCGGGCGTCTCGGCGACCTCGTTCGGGCCCAATGCGTCGCGCCCGGTATTGCGCGGCTTCCAGGGCGAGCGGGTCCGCGTCCTCACCGACGGCATCGGCAGCCTCGACGCCTCCAACACCAGCGTCGACCATGCCGTCGCGATCAACCCGCTGACCGCGGACCGGATCGAGGTGCTGCGCGGCCCGGCCGCCTTGCTGTTCGGATCGTCGGCAATCGGCGGCGTCGTCAACGTCATCGACGCCCGCATCCCGCGCCGCGTGCCCGACGAGGCGGTCCATGTCGAGGGCATCCTCACCTACGGCTCCGCCGCCGACGAGCGCTCCGCCAACGCCGCGATCGACGTGCCGATCGCCGGCAATTTCGTCGTCCATTTCGACGGTAATTACAGCAAGACCGGCGACCTCGAGATCGGCGGCTTCGTGCTCAGCCGCGATCTTCGCGCGCAGGCCGCGGCCAGCCCCGATCCCGCCATCGCCGGACTCGCCGCCCTCAGGGGACGGCTGCCGAACAGCGCCGCGCGGACCTGGGACGTCGCCGCCGGCGCGGCCTGGATCGACGGCGGCAACAATGTCGGCTTCTCGGTCAACCGCTACGACAGCCTGTACGGCGTTCCGATCCGCTATTCGCTCGATCCGGCGGTCGAGGCCGAGGGCCCGCGCATCGACATCGCCCAGACCCGCGTCGATGCCCGCGCCGAATTCGAGCTCGGCGACGGCTTCATCGAATCGGTGCGGCTGCGCGGCGGTTATTCCGACTATCGCCATTTCGAGATCGAGGACACGGGCGACATCGCCACCCGCTTCTTCAACGAGGGCGTCGAAGGCCGCGCCGAGTTCCGCCAGTCGCTCCGGGGCGGCTGGGGCGGCGGCTTCGGCGCCCAATATTTCCAGCGCGACTTCGAGGTCCTCGGCGCGGAGAAGTTCCTGCCCGCCAACCTGACCCGGCAATTCGGCCTGTTCGCGCTGCAGACGCTCGATCGCGGCCCGTTAAAGGCCGAGGGCGGCCTGCGCTACGAGCATTCCTCGCTCCGCGCCGACGCCGACGCCGACCTCGGCAACCCGGCGCTCCGCCGCAGCTTCGACGCCCTTACCGGCTCCGCCGGCGCCAGCTACGGCTTCGCCCGCGACTGGCGGATCGGGCTCAGCGCCTCGCGCAGCGAGCGGGCGCCGTCGGCGGAGGAATTGTTCGCCAACGGGCCGCACGCCGGCACCCAGTCGTTCGAGATCGGCGACCCCGACCTCAGCACCGAGAAGAGCTGGGGCCTGGAGGCGACTTTGCGCCATACCGGCGGCGGCTTCACCTTCAGCGCGTCGCCGTTCCACAGCTGGTTCAACGGCTATATTTACGAGCAGCCGACCGGGCTGGTCGAGGACGACTTGCCGGTCTTCCAGTACCGCCAGGACGACGCCCGCTATTACGGCGTCGAGTTCGAAGCCTCGGCGCATGTCGGCCAGGTCGGCGAGTTCCTGATCAACCTCGACGGCGTCGCCGATTATGTCCGCGCGACGATCGACAGCGCCGGGCCGGCGCCGCGCATCCCCCCGCTGCGGCTGCTCGGCGGCCTCGAAGCGCAGTCCAACCATGTCAACGGCCGGATCGAGGTGGAATGGGTCGACGGCCAGGACCGGATCGCGGCGTTCGAGACGCCGACCGCGGGCTATACGATGGTCAATGCCGCGCTCTCCATCCACCCGTTCGGGCGGCGCAACGCCAGCAGCATCACCTTGTCGGCGAACAACATCTTCGACGTCGAGGCGCGCCGCCACGCCAGCTTCCTCAAGGATTTCGCGCCGCTCGCCGGACGCGATGTGCGGATCAGCGCCCGCTTCACTTTCTGACCCTTCGCACCCGATCGGATTCGCAAAGATACGATATGGATTCGGTCCGCCGCATCGGCGACACGTCTCGTCTTCAAGGCTGAGCGATTAAGCTGACAGCAACGCCTCGCGGGTTATGACGAAATCCTTGGGGCAGAGGGCGTTAGAGGGGCAATATGAGCGGGACTTCAGCAACCGGAAGCAAAGGCAAAAGGTGGCTCATGCTGGCGCCGGCGTGGATGCTGGCGGCGTGCATCCCCCAGGCCCAGGGCGCCGAGGTTCGCGCCGGCCCGCCCGCACCGGCGCTGGAAAGCTGGCCGGCGGCCCGCCCGCAGGCGCCGGCCTTGCCGGTCAACGCCCAGCGCATCCTCGACGCGCGTATCCGCGAGCTCGGCCGCGCCTTCGAGGGCGAGGTCGGCATCGCGGTCCGCGACGTCGAGACCGGCTGGGCGACCAACTGGAACGGCGACCGCTATTTCCCGCAGCAGAGCGTCAGCAAGTTCTGGGTCGCGCTGACCGCGTTCCAGCGCGCCGACGCCGGCGACCTCGATCTGTCGCGGGCGGTTACGATCCGCCGCGAGGACCTCACCCTCTTCCACCAGCCGATCGCCCAGCAAATCGGCCCCAACGGCTATACGACCACGCTCGACAATCTGATCTTCCGCGCGCTGACCCAGAGCGACAATACCTGCAACGACATCGTCCTGCGCCACGCCGGCGGGCCGGACGCGGTCCGCGCCATGCTGGCGCGCAACCGGATCGACGGCATCCGCTTCGGGCCGGGCGAACGGGCGATGCAGAGCCAGATCGCCGGCCTCCAGTGGAGCCCCGCTTATTCGGTCGGCAGGGCATTCTACACCGCGCGCAGCGCCGTCCCCGCGGACCGGCGGCGCCAGGCTTTCCAGGACTATGTCGAGGACCCGATCGACGGCGCCACGCCGGACGGCCTCGTCTCCGGGCTGGCGCGGCTGCAGCGCGGCGAGTTGCTGTCGCCGGAATCGACCCGGCGGATGCTGTCGATCATGTCGCAGACCCGGACCGGGCCGCAGCGGCTGACCGGCGGCCTCGCGCCGGGCTGGCGGATCGCGCACAAGACCGGCACCGGCCAGGTGCTCGGCGCGACCCAGGCTGGCTATAACGACATCGGCATCCTCAGCTCGCCCGACGGCCGCCATTATGCGGTGGCGGTGATGATCGGGCGCACGGCCGTGCCGATTCCGCAGCGCATGGCGCTGATGCAGGAGGTGAGCCGGGCGGTGATCGCCTATCACGACCAGGCGCGGACGGACGGGGCCGGGCGCTACAACCGCCGCTAGCTCTGGCGGCCCGGGCTGCGCCGCCATAAGATGGGGCGATGGCGAGGCCGCAATCCCCCGATTACGACAAGCGCCGCGACGCGATCCTCGCCGCGGCGGCGCGCCTCTACGCCCGGCGCGGCTTCCAGGGCGCGTCGGTGGCCGATCTCGCGGCCGCGTGCAGCACGTCCAAATCTTTGATCTACCATTATTTCCCGTCCAAGGACGACATCCTCTACGCGGCGATGGCGGCGCATCTCGACGCCCTGGTGGAGGCGGCGCACGACGCCACGCGCCGCGGCAGCGCGGAAGCGAAGCTGCGGGCGCTGACGCTGGCCTTCATGCGGCTCTATGTCGGCGCCGAGGACAGCCACAAGGTGCTGCTCAACGAGCTCGACAATCTGCCGCCGGCGCGGCGCGCCGAGGTGGTCGCCAAGCAGAAAAGGATCATTGCCACCGTCGAGGCGCTGGTGCGGGAGATCCGGCCCGAGGCGGGGGCGATCGCGCTGCCGCTCGCCATGCTGTTCTTCGGCATGATCAACTGGACCCACACCTGGTTCCGGCCCGATGGCGCGGTCACCGCCGACGCGCTCGCCGAGATGGCGGTCGACCTGATGCTGAACGGCCTCAATTCCTCCCCACGATTTCGTGGGGAGGGGGACCGTCCGTAGGACGGTGGAGGGGTATAGGCGAGGCATCGCCAGCGCCCCTCCACCATGCTGCGCATGATCCCCCTCCCCGGCAAATGCCGGGAAGGAATTAGGCGTCGTAATCGAGTTCGACGCCGTCGCTTTTGGGCACCGACTGGCAGGTGAGGACGTAGCCCGCCGCCACCTCGTCGTCGGTGAGGCCGTAGCGGGCGGCCATCTCGACCTCGCCGGAGACGACGCGGGCGCGGCAGGTGGCGCAGACGCCGGCCTTGCAGGCGAACGGCGCCGGCAGCCCGGCCTGGCGGGCGCTGTCGAGGATGTTGCCGGCGCCGACGTCGAACGCCACCCGGCGCTTGCGGCCGTCGAGGGTGACCAGCATGGTGAGGCCCGCCGCCTCCCGGGTCAGCGCCTGCATCTGCGCCGCCAGCGCCGCCGAGGGCCGGCCGGCGGTGAAGCGCTCAAGGTGGATGCGGTCCCTGCCCACGCCCCTGGCGACCAGCGCCTCCTCCGCCGCGTCCATCATCGGGCCGGGGCCACAGATGAAGAAGGCGGCGATGTCGGCGGGGTCGATCAGATGGTCGAGGATGTCGTCGCATTTGGCGCGGTCGAGCATGCCGTTGAACAGGTCGAACTCCTCATCCTCTTCGGCAAGGAAATGATAGACTTGCAACCGGTCCATGAAAGCGTTTTTGAGCTGCGCCAGCGCCTCCAGGAAGATCACCGACGAGCTGTCGCGATTGCCGTAGAGCAAGGTGAAGCGGCTTTGCGGCTCGGTCAGCAGCGCCGTCTTCAGCAGCGAGAGGACCGGGGTGATGCCCGAGCCGCCGGCGAAGCCGACATAATGATTGGCCGCGCCGGGGGTGAAATCCCAGGTGAAGCTGCCGTGCGGTGCCATCACGTCGAGCGCCATGCCGGCCTTGAGATTGTCGTTCGCCCAGTTGGAGAAGGCGCCGCCGGCGATGCGCTTGACGGTGACGATCACCTGGCCGTCCTGGGGGGCGGCGCAGAGCGAGTAATTGCGCCGAATCTCCTCATCCCCGATCTCAGCTTTGAGCGTCAAATGCTGGCCCGGCTTGAACTTGAAGGTCTCGCGCAGCTCCTCGGGCACGTCGAAGCGGATCGAATGCGCCTCGGCCGTCTCGGGGATTACCTCGGCGATGATAAGGCTGTGAAAAGCAACGCTCATCGCGGGCTCAATGGCATTTGAACAGGTCGAACGGCTCGAGGCAGGCCCGGCAGCGCCACTGCGCCTTGCACGGCGTCGAGCCGAAGCGGCTGATTTCCTCGGTGTCGGTCGAGCCGCATTGCGGGCAGGCCACCGCGCGCACGCCGGCCGGCGTCGGCGGGGCAATGCCATAGGCTTGGAGCCTGGCCCTGCCCGCTTCGCCGATCCAGTCGGTCGTCCAGGGCGGCGACAAAGTGGTTTCGATGCGCACGTCGCGGAGGCCGGCCGCATCCAGCGCGGCGCGGATGTCGCGCTCGATCACCTGGGTGGCCGGGCAGCCGGTGTAGGTCGGCGTGATCAGGACGCGGTCCTCGCGGACGTCGCGGACGATGCCGAGATCGACGACGGAGACGACGGGAATCTCCGGATCGGCAACCTGCTCCAGCACCTGCCAGATCGCGTCGGTGGAGATCACGCCTACCATGTCGCGTCCGGATAGGTGCGGGGGAGGAACTGCATCGGCGCCAGCAAATGGCCGAGATGCTCGCTGTGATGGCCGCGGCGGCCGCCGAGAATGGGGCGCTGGTCCTTCGGGACCTCCAGCGTCGCCTCTTCCAGCACCGCGCGGACGCGGGCGTCGTAATCGCCGCGGAAGGCGGCGGTGTCGGCGCCGATGCCGCGCTCGGCCGCTTCGGCGGCGAGGGCGTCCATCTCGAACAATTCGGGGACGAAGCGCCACATCCAGTCGAGGCCGCTTTCCATCCGCCGGCGGCTCTCCTCGGTGCCGTCGCCGAGGCGGATCACCCATTCGGCGGCAAGCTCCTGATGGTAGGCCACCTCCTTCACCGCCTTGGCGGCGACCGCCGCGATCGTCTCGTCCCTGCTCGCCGCGAGATGGTCGAACAGCATCTTCTGCCAGGTCGAGAACAGGAACTGCCGCACGATCGTCTGGGCGAAATCGCCGTTGGGCTGCTCGACCAGCCAGCAATTGCGGAAGTCGAGCACGTCGCGCCGGAAGGCGAGCGCGTCGCCGTCGCGCCCCTTCCCTTCGACCTCGCCGGCATGGTTCAGGAAATGGGTCGCCTGGCCGATCAGGTCGAGCGCGATATTGGCGAGGCTGAGGTCGACCTCGACGCTGGGCGCATGCCCGCACCATTCGCCGAGCCGCTGGCCGAGGATGAGCGAATCGTCGCCGAGGCGGAGCAGGGTTTCGAACAGGATCAAATCCTCCCCGTTCCGGGGAGGGTCCTCGATCGGCGGAAGCGAAGCCATCAGATGTGCTTCACGTCGTCGGGAATGTCGTAGAAGGTCGGGTGGCGGTAGATCTTGTCCTCGGCCGGATCGAACATCGCCGCGTCGTCGCCGGGATCGGAGGCGGTGATCGACGCCGAGGGCACCACCCACAGGCTCACCCCTTCCATCCGCCTTGTATAGGTATCGCGGGCGTGGCGGAGCGCGATCTCCGCGTCGGGCGCGTGGACCGAGCCGACATGGCGGTGCGACATCCCGCTTTTGGCGCGGACGAACACCTCCCAGAGCGGCCAATCCTTGCTCATTCTATCCTCCCCGGGACGGGGAGGTGGCAGCCGGAACGGCTGACGGAGGGGGTTCGGAGCGAGGCACGAAGCCCCCTCCACCGCGCTACGCGCGGTCCCCCTCCCCGTCCCGGGGAGGACCCGGTCACGCCGCTTCCTTCTTCGCTTCGCGCTTCCCGGCATAAGCCGCCGCCGCTTCACGGACCCAGGCGTTGGTTTCCAAGGCGTCGCGCCGCGCCTTCATCCGCTCCCTGGCGACCGGGCCCTCGCCGCGCACCACCGCGTAGAATTCCTCCCAGTCGACCTCGCCGAAATCGTAGCCGTTCTTGGCCTCGTTCCAGGCGAGCGCGCCGTCGGGGACCTTGAGTCCGAGCGCATCGGCCTGCGGCACGGTGATGTCGACGAACTTCTGGCGGAGCTCGTCATTGGTGTCGCGCTTGATCCGCCAGCGCATCGACTGGGCGGTGTTGGGGCTGTCCGCGTCGGGCGGGCCGAACATCATCAGCGACGGCCACCACCAGCGGTTGAGCGCGTCCTGCGCCATCCGCACCTGATCGGCGGTGCCGGCGGCGAGGTGCATCATGATCTCATAGCCCTGGCGCTGGTGGAAGCTCTCCTCCTTGCAGACGCGGACCATGGCGCGGGCATAAGGGCCGTAGGAGGTGCGCTGCAGCGGCACCTGGTTCATGATCGCGGCGCCGTCGACCAGCCAGCCGATCGCGCCGATATCCGCCCAGGTGAGCGTCGGATAGTTGAAGATGGTGCTGTACTTGGCCTTGCCGGAATGAAGCGCCTCGATCATCGCCTCGCGGCTCGTCCCCAGCGTCTCGGCAGCCGAATAGAGGTAGAGGCCGTGGCCCGCCTCGTCCTGAACCTTGGCGAGCAGGATCGCCTTGCGGCGCAGCGACGGCGCGCGCGAGATCCAGTTCCCCTCGGGCAGCATGCCGACGATCTCCGAATGGGCGTGCTGCGAGATCTGGCGGGTCAGGGTGCGGCGATAGGCCTCGGGCATCCAGTCCTTGGGCTCGATGAACTCGTCCGCCGCCACCCGCGCCTCGAACGCCGCCAGCTTGTCGGGATCCTCGGTCGAGGCGATCTTCGCCGTCTTCTGCAATTCGGTGGTGTACATATCGGGCTCCTGCGGCCGCGCTCCTACCATTAATCGACCGATCGGTCAACGAATTCGCGATCGTCGCTTCGCCCGATCAACGCGCGAGTCGCCGCCCGAGTCGCATCGGAAGTCGACGGCAAGTCCGACGACGGAATTGTTGGGCGGGCGTGGAGACTGGGTTAAGCACTGCTGGAACGAACGGAGGAGGGAGCGATGCTGCAGAAAGTCGCGTTCACCATGTACCCGGTGACGGATATGCCAAGGGCCCGGGCCTTCTACGAGGAGACGCTCGGCCTCGGGCCCAGCCGCAACGGCGCGGCGAGCCCCTGGGTCGAGTTCGACCTGCCCGGCGGCGGCTGCCTCGCGATCACGACGGTGACGCCGAACGCGCCGAGCGCCAGCGCCGGCGGCACGATCGCGTTCGAGGTCGAGGATCTGCCGGCCCTGGTCGCCGACCTCAAGGCCAAAGGCGTCGCCTTCGCCGCCGAGGGGATCGAAAGCCCGGTCTGCCGGATGGCGATCATCAAGGACCCCGACGGCAACGCCATCATCCTCCACAAGCTCAAGAGCGAAGAGGAACGCGGGTGACGAAGGTCGCCGAGGCCCTCGGCGAACGCCGGGGTGACGCGCTGTCGAAGGATAGGACCTATCCGTCATCCCGGCGAAGGGCGGGATCTCGGGACAAGAAGACACGGCGCGTCTCCACGAGACCCCGGCTTTCGCCGGGGTGACGGAGGGAATTAGACGCGCTCGATCACCGTGGCGATGCCCTGCCCTACGCCGATGCACATCGTGCAGAGGGCGTAGCGGCCGCCTGTGCGGTGGAGCTCCTCGGCCGCGGTGAGGACCAGGCGGGCACCGGACATGCCGAGCGGATGGCCGAGCGCGATGGCGCCGCCGTTCGGGTTCACATGGGGGGCGTCGTCGGGGATGCCGAGTTGGCGCATCACCGCGAGGCCCTGGGCGGCGAAGGCTTCATTGAGTTCGATCACGTCCATGTCGGCGATCGTGAGGCCGAGGCGCTTCAGCAGCTTCTCGCTCGCCGGCGCGGGGCCGATGCCCATGATCCGCGGCGGCACGCCGGCCACGGCGGCGCCGAGGAAGCGGGCGCGCGGGATGAGGCCGTTGCGCTTCGCGGCGTCCTCGGTGGCGACGATCAGCGCCGCGGCGCCGTCGTTGACGCCCGAGGCGTTGCCCGCCGTCACGGTCCCGTCCGGACGGACGATCGGTCGCAATTTCGCCAGCGCCTCGACGCTGGTCTCGCGGGGATGCTCGTCGCGGTCGACGATCACGGAATCGCCCTTGCGCTGGGGAATCGAGACCGGGACGATCTCGGCCTCGAAGCGGCCGCTCGCCTGCGCCGCCGCCGCCTTCGCCTGGCTGCGGACCGCGAATTCGTCCTGGTCGGCGCGCGACACCTGGAACTCCTCGGCGACATTCTCGGCCGTCGACGGCATGGTGTCGTCGCCATAAGCATCGCGCATCCTGGGGTTGACGAAGCGCCAGCCGATGGTGGTGTCGTACATCTCGGCGTTGCGGTCGAAGGCCGAGGTCGCCTTGGCCATGACGAAGGGGGCGCGGCTCATGCTCTCCGAACCGCCGGCGATCATCATGTCCGCTTCCGAGCCGCGGATCACCCGCGCCGCCATCGCCACCGCGTCCATGCCCGAGCCGCACAGGCGGTTGAGGGTGACGCCGCCCGACGTGCCGGGAAGCCCGGCGAGCAGCCCGGCCATGCGGGCGAGGTTGCGATTGTCCTCGCCGGCCTGGTTGGCGCAGCCCAGGACGACGTCGTCCAGCTCGGCCCAGTCGACATCGCGGTTGCGGTCGATCAGCGCCCTGATCGGGATGGCGGCGAGATCGTCGGCGCGGACATGAGCGAGGCTCCCGCCGTAGCGGCCGATCGGCGTGCGCACCGCGTCGCAGATAAAGGCTTGGGTCATCGGTTTCCCCTAACCGTTCGCCCTGATGATGGGGACCCCATAAGTGCTGTCCGGGGGACAGCACGCCATCATTGTCGAAGGGCTTTCTTTCTCTCCTCACCAGGGAGAACTGGGCTTCGACAAGCTCAGCCCGAACGGGTGTTGTGCGGTCATTCCTCGTCGCCGATCAACGGGCCCCCGAGGCTGCGCGAGAAGCCGGTGAACTCGGCGATCGCGCGGCCGTCCTCGGTCCGGACGCTGACATGGGTCACGCCCGAACGGCCGACAAGCGCCTGCTCGCGGCCCTCGGCGATCAGCACCTCGCCCTCCCTCGCCTGGTCGAGGAAGATGATCGAGGCCTGCGCCGCGACGCTCCGCAGATTGCGGCCGTTGCAGACATAAGCGAAGGCGGTGTCGGCGAGCGCGAAGACCATGCCGCCATGGCCGATGCCATGGCCGTTCAGCATGTCGGCGCGAAGCCGCATGCGGATGCGGGCATAGCCCTCGCGCGCCTCCTCGATCTCGACGCCCCAGGCGGGTCCGGTGCCTTCGGCGGCCAGCATCGAATGGGCGACCTTGTCCGCTGTCTCATCTGCGTTCATGAGGGCGCCATGGCTTACGAGACGATCGACTTCAAGGTCGAGGCCGGAATTGCGCGGTTGACGCTGAACCGCCCCGACCGGCTGAACAGCTTCACCGTCCGGATGCACGAAGAGGTCGCCGACGCGCTCGGGCGGCTCGGCGATGCGCGCACCCTGATCCTCACCGGGGCGGGGCGCGGCTTCTGCGCGGGGCAGGACCTGGGCGACCGCGCCGTGGCGCCGGGCGAGGCGGTGGATCTCGGCGACTCGGTGGAGAAAAGGTATAATCCGCTGATCCGAACGCTGACCTCGCTGCCGATGCCGGTGATCGCGCGGGTGAACGGCGTCGCGGCCGGCGCGGGGGCCAATATCGCGCTCGCCTGCGACATCGTCATCGCGGCGAAATCGGCGAAGTTCATCCAGTCCTTCGCCGCCATCGGCCTCATTCCGGACAGCGGCGGAACCTGGGTCCTGCCGCGGCTGGTCGGCCAGGCCCGGGCGCTCGGCCTGGCGCTGACCGGCGAGCCGCTCGAAGCGGAACGCGCCGCCGACTGGGGCTTGATCTGGAAGGCGGTGGACGACGACCATCTCGACGCCGAGGTCGACGCGCTGGCCGCCCGCTTCGCCGCCGGGCCGACCCGCGGGCTGGCGAGGATCAAGAAGATGATCCGCGAAAGCTGGGGCCAGAGCCTCGACGCCGAGCTCGACCGCCAGCGCGACGCCATGCGCGAGCTCGGCTTTTCCGACGATTATCGCGAGGGCGTCGCCGCCTTCATGGAGAAGAGAAAGCCGACTTTCACCGGCAAGTAATAAGGCCGGCGATCAAGAATATATCGCGCCGAGCCCGTATTCCTACGGTGTGTGCTTCTAAAAGTGCGTGCTACTCTCGCCCGCGACTCATGCTCTTGCAGAGGATGTGTCGACCGTGGTCCAACGAAAACTACAGGAGGGGAATGTGCTCAAGCGACTCGCCATATCTTCATTGGCCCTTGCCACGATGCTGATAGGTCCCACCCAGCAGGCCGCCGCGCAGATCGGGGGGTGCCAAAACATCTATCTTACCCGCATGTACAGCGATGCGACATATACGGTGCAGGTGGGATATATTTCGGGCTATTGCGCCTACCCGTACATTCAATATGTTCTGACCGGAACCTATACCTACTACCAGACGGAAGAAGTGAGCGGGACCTGCGGCTGCGGCCCGATCGAATGACGGATAGGGGAAAGGGAGCCTGCGGCTCCCCTTCCCTGCTCCTGCTCCGTCCAGGAGATACGATCCGCGCCGGCAAGGCGGCGAGATCGCCCTACGAGAAGCCCGACCTGCTGCGCGACGCGATGCGGGGGGCTGGAATATTCGGATTGCCTCACCACCCGTTCGGCCTGAGCCTGTCGAAGGCCTCTCCTTTTTTGTAGGAAGAAGAAATAGAGGGCTTCGACTAGCTCAGCCCGAACGGAGTTGGTTGGAATGAAGCCTCTCAAGCTGCTCAACTATGCCGCCGACCAATGGGTCGCCGGTGCCGGCGGTCTCGCCGAGGTGCACAGCGCCGTCACCGGCGAGGTGATCGCCGAGACCGGCAGCGGCGGGCTCGATTTCCGGGCAATGCTCGATCATGCGCGTGATGTGGGCGGGCCGGCGTTGAGGGCGATGACCTTCCACGAGCGCGCCTGGATGCTGAAGGCGCTGGCCAATGCGGTCATGGCGCGCAAGGAGGAATTGTACGAGCTCAGCTACGCCACCGGCGCGACGCGGACCGACGGCTGGATCGACATCGAGGGCGGCGCCGGCACGCTCTTCTCCTTCTCCTCCAAGGGCCGGCGCGAGCTGCCCAACGGCCGGGTGCTGATCGACGGCGCGATGGAGCCCTTGTCCAAGGGCGGCAGCTTCGTCGGCCAGCACGTCTTTACCTCGCTCCACGGCGTGGCGGTCCACATCAACGCGTTCAACTTCCCGGTGTGGGGGATGCTGGAGAAGCTCGGGCCGACGTTGCTCGCCGGCGTGCCGGCGATCGTCAAGCCGGGCAGCGCGACCGGCTACCTCACCGAGGCGGCGGTGCGGATCATGATCGAGGCCGACGTGCTGCCCAGGGGCGCGCTGCAGCTGATCATGGGCTCGGTCGGCGATCTGATGGACCATCTGACGCTGCAGGACGTGGTCAGCTTCACCGGCTCGGCGGCGACGGCGATGAAGCTGCAGTCGCATCCGGTGATCGCCCGGGAGAGCGTGCGCTTCGTCGCCGAGCGCGACAGCCTCAACGCCTCGATCCTTGGCCCCGATGCCGGGCCGGGCACGCCGGAGTTCGACCTGTTCGTCAAGGAGGTCGCGCGCGAAATGACTGTCAAGGCGGGCCAGAAATGCACCGCCATCCGCCGGGCGATGGCACCGGCCGAGCATCTCGACGCGGTCCAGGAGGCGTTGTCGGCGCGGCTCGCCAGGGTCAAGATCGGCGACCCGCGCGAGGAGGGCGTCCAGATGGGCGCGCTCGCCAGCCGCGCGCAGCTCGCCTCGGTGCGCGACGCGGTGGCGGAGCTGGCCAAGTCGGCGCGGATCGTCTCGGGCGATCCGGGCGCCTCGCCGGTCGCGGGCAACGGCGCGTTCATTGCGCCGATCCTGCTCCGCTCCGACGATCCCTGGGCGTCGGACGCAGTCCACGACGTCGAGGCGTTCGGGCCGGTTTCCACGATCATGCCGTATCGCGACCTCGACGACGCGATCGCGCTCGCCAATCGCGGCATGGGCTCGCTGGCGCTGTCGCTGTTCACCTTCGATTCCGCCGTCGCCGAGGAGTTCGTGCTCGGCGCCGGCGCCTATCACGGCCGCATGGTCATCCTCGACCGCACGTCGGCGAAGGAATCGACCGGCCACGGCTCGCCGCTGCCGGTCCTCGTCCATGGCGGGCCGGGGCGGGCCGGCGGCGGCGAGGAGATGGGCGGGGTGCGCGGGGTCAAGCATTACATGCAGCGCACCGCGCTCCAGGGCAGCCCCAACATGCTTTCGGCGGTCGTCGGCCAGTGGCTGCCGGGCGCGGACAAGCCGACCGGCGGCGTCCACCCGTTCCGCAAGCGGATCGCCGAGCTCGCCATCGGCGACACGCTGAAGACCGCCAGCCGTACGGTCACGCTCGAGGATATCGAGCATTTCGCCCATTTCACCGGCGACACCTTCTACGCCCATATGGACGAGGAAGCGGCCAAAGCGAGCCCGATCTTCGGCGGCCGCGTCGCCCACGGCTACCTGATCCTGTCCTTCGCCGCCGGCCTGTTCGTCGATCCGGCCCCGGGGCCGGTGCTGGCCAATACCGGCCTCGAGAGCCTCCGCTTCCAGACCCCGCTCTACCCCGGCGATGCGATGCGGGTGGAGCTGACCGTTAAGTCCAAGTCCATCCGCGATGCGGAAAGAGGCGAGGTCCGCTGGGCGGTCGCCGTGTTCAACCAAAAGGACGAGACGGTCGCGACCTACGAGCTGATGACCATGAACGTGCCCTGAGAGGAGCCCGATGTTGCGCCTTTTCCTCGCCGCCTTCCTGCTCTGCTCTTGCGGACCCGCGTCGACCCAGACGCCGACCGCCGCCGAAGCGCCGGCAGCCGCGCCGGCGGCCCAGCCGCAAGTCTACGACTATCGGATCGCCCATACCTATCCGCACGATCGGCAGGCCTATACCCAGGGCCTGTTCTACCTCGACGGCCGGCTCTACGAGAGCACCGGCCAGGTCGGCCGCTCGACCATCCGCCGCGTCAATCTGGAGGACGGCCGCGTGCTCCAGTCGGTCAGCATCCCGCCCGGCCAGTTCGGCGAGGGCATCGTCAATTGGGGCGGGCAGATCCTCAGCATCACCTGGACCGACGGCATCGGCTATCGCTGGGACCGGGCGAGCCTCCGGCGCCTCGGCGAATTCCATTATCCCGGCGAAGGCTGGGGACTGACCCAGAACGGCCGCGACATTATCATGAGCGACGGCACGGCGGAGCTTCGCTTCCTCGATCCCGAGACCCTGGCGGAGCGGCGGCGCGTCGCGGTCAGCTTCAACGGCCAGCCGATCGCACGACTGAACGAGCTCGAATGGGTGAACGGCGAAGTCTTCGCCAACGTCTGGCTGACCCCGCTCATCGCCCGCATCGACCCCGCCACCGGGCAGGTGACCGGCTGGATCGACCTGACCCCGCTCGTCGCCGAAAACGGCAGCGGCGGCGACGACGTCCTCAACGGCATCGCCTATGACGCGGCCGGCGACCGGTTGTTCGTCACCGGCAAGAACTGGCCCCGGCTCTACGAGATCGACCTGGTCCGCCGGCCTTGACTCGTCGGTAAGCCTGTACTAACCGTAAGTCATGGCTAACCCGTTTGCCGCGCTGGCCGAGCCGATGCGCGCTCAGATCGTCGAGGCGCTCGCCGGCCGGCCAATGGCGGTCGGCGAGCTGGCGGCGCTGCTGCCGGTGAGCCGCCCGGCGGTATCGCAGCATCTGAAGGTGCTCAAGGACGCGGCCCTGGTCCGCGACCATGCCGAGGGCACGCGCCGCATCTACAGCATCGACCCGGCCGGGCTCGGCCAGATTCGCGCCTGGCTCGACCGCTTCTGGGACAAGGCGCTGGCCTGCTATGCCGAGGCCGCCGAGAGGGAGGACAAGGAATGAACGTCGAAGCGCAAAGCATCAGCCCCGCCCCGATCCGCCGCACGCTCCGCGTCAGGGCCTCGCAGGACAAGGCGTTCCACACCTTCGCCGGCGGCATGGGCGGCTGGTGGCTGAAGACCCACAGCCTGCTCAAGTCGCCGCAGAAGGACGTGGTGATCGAGCCTCGGGCCGGCGGGCGCTGGTACGAGATCGGCGAGGACGGCAGCGAGCAGATGTGGGGCAAGGTGCTCGCCTGGGACGCGCCCGACCGGATCGTCCTCGCCTGGCAGCTGAACGGCGAATGGGCCTATGATCCCGATTTCGAGACCATTGTCGAGGTCAGCTTCACCGCCGACGGCGACCACACGATGGTCGCGTTCGAGCATCGCGACCTCGACCGCTACGGCGACAATGCCGAGGCGGTGCGCGGCGACTACGACACCGGCATGGACGGCGGCTGGGGCGAGCTGCTGGCGGGGTATCAGAAGCTGGCGGAGGCTTGATTGATCCTCCCCGCGATTTCGCGGGGAGGAATTTGGGCTCACTCCGCCGGCCAGCCCTCCAGCAGCTCCACGAACCTGCCGAGCCAGGAATTGGTCTGGTGGCCGTCGACGACGCGGTGGTCGATGGTAAGGCTGACATAGGCCATCGGGCGGATCTGGATGGCGTCCTGGCCGCCGACCTCGCGGACGACGACGCGCTTTTCCAGCTTGCCGACGCCCAATATCGCCGATTGCGGCTGGTTGATGATGATCGGCGCGGCGAACAGCGAGCCGGAGACGCCGTGGTTGGAGATGGTGAAGGTGCCGCCCCGGATGTCGGCCGCGGTCAGCTTCTCCTTGCGCGCTTTCTCGATCAGCTCGTCGAGGCCCGCCGCAATGCCCTTCAGCGACAATTGCTGCACCTTGCGCAGCACCGGCACGATCAGTCCCTTGGTGCCCAGGGCGGTGCCGACGCCGATATTGACGTCGTCGTACAGCTCCAGCCTGTCGGCGTGCCAGCGGCTGTTGATCGCCGGCGCGACCTTCATTGCCTCGGCCGCCGCCGCGGCGAGATAGGCGGTGTAGGTGAGCTTGACGCCCTTCTTCGCGAACGCCGCCTTGTGCGCCTCGCGATGGGCGATGATGGCGCTGAAATCGGCCTCGAACACCGCGGTGACGTGCGGCGCCTGGCTCAACGAGGCCTGCATGTTCTCGGCGATGGCGAGCCGCATCCGGTCGTGCGGGACGAAATGCGAGCCTGTGTCGCCGGCGGCGGCGGGAAGCACACCCTCCACGGGCCGTTGCACCCGCGCCGCCGCCTCGACCGCGCGATCGACATCGGCACGCGTGATGCGGCCGCCGCGGCCGGTGCCCTCGATATGGTCGGGATCAAGATCGTGCTGGAGGACCGCGCGTTTGACCGAGGGGGAGAGCCTTGTTTCCCTCTGCGGACTGTGCCCCGGCGAAGGGGCACCCTGCAAAGTATTACTTTGCGGGGACCCCGAAGGCCGGGGCCCAGGCTTTTCTTCCATTGGCTGGACCCCGGCCTTCGCCGGGGAACGCTTCGCATCCACCTCCGCCACCGGCGCGATCCGGCCGAGGACGGCGCCGGGCACCGCGTCGTCGTCGCTGTGCAGCAATATCTCGCGCAGCACGCCGGCCGCCGGCGCCGGCACCTCCATCGCGACCTTGTCGGTCTCGAGCTCGACGAGGGGGTCGTTGACCTCGACCCGGTCGCCCACCTGCTTCAGCCAGGCGCGGACGACGGCCTTGGTGCCCTCCTGTTCCTCGGGGACGAGGACGTCGATCATCTAGAACGCCACCAGTTCGTCGATCTTCGCGCGGATCTTCGCCACGCTCGGCACCGCCCAGTTCATCAGCACGGGGTTATGCGGGCTCGGGATGTCGGGCATGGTCACCCGCGCGACCGGGGCGTCGAGATCGAGGAACGCCTCGTCCGCCACCACCGCGGCGATCTCCGCGCCGAAGCCGCCGGTGCGCAGATCCTCGTGGACGATCAGGCAGCGGCGCGTGCGGCGGACCGAGTCGAGCACGGTCTCGCTGTCCCACGGCATCAATGTCCGCAAATCGATGATGTCGGCCGAGACGTGCTTCGCCGCTTCCTCGCAGCGCGGCACCATCGCGCCCCAGGTGACGATGGTGATCGCGTCGCCCTCGCGGGTCTTCCTCGCGCGGCCGAACGGCAGGACATAATCGTCGCCGGGCCAGGGCCGCCGCGCCCAGACGTCGTCGAGCATCGCCCGGTGCTCGAAGAACACCGTCGGGTCGTTGCCGCGCAGCGCCGAGCGGAGCAGCCCGACCGCGTCCTCGGCATTGGACGGCGCCGCCACCAGCCAGCCGGGATTGTGGACGAACTGCACCTCGTTGGTCTGGCTGTGCCACGGGTCGCCGCACTTGAAGAAGCCGACCGGCATGCGCAGCACCATCGGCGCGGCGAAGCGGTTGGCGGTGCGCCAGCGCATCGTCCCGCAATCGTTGATCTGCTCGAGCGCCGGCTCGGCATATTTGCGGAACTGGATCTCCGGCACCGGCATCAGCCCGGCGAGCGCCATGCCGACCGCGCGGCCGATAATCCCTTCTTCCGAAAGGCTGGTGTCGAACACCCGCTCCACGCCATATTTGTCCTGGAGCCCGAGCGTGACCGCGTGGACGCCGCCCTTGGGCCCGATATCCTCGCCGAACAGGAGCACCCGCTGGTTGATCTCCAGCTCGCGATCGAGCGTGCGGCGGATCGCGGTGACCATGTTGATCCGCTGGCCTTCGGGCTTCGGCGTCTCGGTCGAGCGCGGGGCGCGATAGCCCTTGGTCCACTGGCCGCCGAGCTTCTGCATCTCGCCGTCGTAGAAGACGTGGGAGGTGACGCCCTCTGGATCGGCGATCCCTCTTGCCTCCGCCTCCTCGCGGGCCGCCTCGACCGAAGCCGCCGCCTGCGCGCCGATCGCATCCCACTCGGCCTCGCTCAGCAGCGACCCGACCAGCGCGGCCTTGAGCTTGGGCAGCGGATCGCGCGCCCATTCGGCCGCGACGAACGCCTCGCTCTTGTAGGTCTGGGTGTCCTGGAAGCTGTGCCCCTGCAGCCGCGGCACGGTGAGGCGGAGCAAGGCGGGGCCGCTGCCGCCCCGGACATGACCGACCGCCTCGTCGAGCAGCCGCGCCGCCTCGGCCGGCTCGGTGCCGTCGCCGGAGAGGATATGAAGGCCCGAGAAGCTTGCCAGATTGGCGGCGATGTCGCCGCCCGGCGTCTGGTAGGTCGAGGGAACGGAGATGCCGTATTGATTGTCCTCGACATAGAACAGCATCGGCAGCTTCTGCGTCGTCGCGATGGTCAGCGCCGACCAGAAGCCGTTGGTCGCGCACGAGGCGTCGCCGCCGAGCACCACCGCCATCGCCCCGTCATAGGCGCGGTCGCCGAGCACGTCGCGGTAATAGCCGATCGCCTGGGCCCAGCCCGCCGTGGGCGTATATTGCGCGCCGACCCCGCCGCACATCGGCAGCGCCGGGCAGCCGCCGACATTGGGATAGTTGAACACCACGCCGATGTCGCGGCCGTCGGAATAGCCCCCGGCCTTGCCCATGTTCGAGCCGAGGGCGTCGACCAGCGGCACGCCGAGCGCCAGCAGCATCGGCCGCGACCGGTAATAGCCGCAGGCGCCGTCGTGCCGGTGGGTCAGGCGGCTGCCGAGCAGGACCTGGGCCATGTCGTGGCCGCGCGCGCTGAACTGGTAGAGCACCTTGCGCTCGGGGACGAGCACCTCCTCCTCCAGCTTGTCCATCGCCCGGCTGACCTGGACGAGATAGGCGATCCGCCGCCAGTCGAAGGCAGCGGCAAGCTCCGGGGCGAGCGTGCCATGGGGCGCCTGGGCGCGGGCGAAGGCCTCGCTGGCCGGCGCCTCAGCCATCCATCTTCTCCACCACCGCACCGGCGAACCGCTCGACGCTGTCGTCCGACAGGCCGACGACGTTGAACCGGCCCGAGCCGGCCATGTAGATGCCGTGCTCGGCGCGCAGCTCCAGCACCTGCGCGGCGGTCAAGGGCAGCATCGAGAACATGCCGTTCTGCCCCTCGATATAGGCAAGCCGCGGATCGAAGATTGCGAGGCGCGCGCGCAGCTGGCGGATGCGGCCGCACATCTCGTCCAGTTCGGCCCGCCAGTCGGCGCGCAGCTCGGGATCGTCGAGGATGATCCGCGCCACCGCCGCGCCATGGTCGGGCGGCATCGACCACATCGTCCGCGCCAGCCCGAGCATGTTGCCGAACGCGACCGCGGCGCCGCGCGCGCCCGTGGCCTTGACGAACAGCGAGCCGAGCCGGTCGCGGTAGACGCCGAAATTCTTGTCGCAGCTCTGCGCGACGATCGCCTGCTCGGCCGCCTCGACCACCAGGCGGGTGCCCGCGGCGTCGGCCTCGAGGCCCTTGCCGAGGCCCTGATAGGCGAGGTCGACGAACGGCACGAGGCCGCGCGCCGCCACCACGGCGGCGACCTCGCGCCACTGGTCCATGTCGAGGTCGGCGCCGGTCGGGTTGTGGCAGCAGCCGTGGAGGAGGACGAGGTCGCCGGCCTCGGCCTCGCCGAGCGCGTCCATCATCCGCTCGAAGCAGATCGTCCGGCTTTCCTTGGCATAATAAGGATAGGGGACCATCTCCACGCCCGCCGAGGCGATCAGGGGCGCGTGATTGGGCCAGGTCGGCTCGCCGGTGAAGATGCGGGCGAGCGGGTTGGCGCGGGCGACCAGCTCGGCGCCGAGCCTCAGCGCGCCGCAGCCGCCGGGCGTCTGCAGCCCGACGAGGCGGTCGTCGCCGGCGGCGTCCTCGCCGAACACGATCGGCTTGATCAGCTCGACGAAGCGCGCATCGCCTTGCGAGCCGATATAGGATTTGGTCGCCTGGGTCTCGAGCAGGATGCGCTCGGCGGCCTTGACGCTGCGCAGGATCGGGGTGTTGCCGGCGGCGTCGCGATAGACGCCGACGCCGACGTCGATCTTGTCCGGCCGGGGATCGGCCTCGGCGAGCGCGATCAGCGCGATCAGCGAATCCGCCGCCTGCTCCTCGAGCCGGTCGAGCAGCATCGGCTTGTCGTCCAAGATGAGCCCCTGTTCCATCTGCGCGCGCCTCCGGATTTCGCGTCTATGCCTAGCCGAGGCGGCGCGCAAAGACCTGTCAGATATATGCGCGATCGCGCCATTGATGAAACATATGTTTCACGATATAGCCAAAGCATGACTGAAGCGTTTCATCTGGATGAAGTAGACCGGCGAATCGTTCGGGCCCTCCAGCGCGACGCCAGCCTCAGCCACGCCGCCCTCGCCGAAAGCGTCGGCGCCTCGGCCGCCTCGGTCTGGCGCCGGGTCCGCAACCTCGAGAAGGAAGGGGTGCTCGGCGCCTCGGTGCGGCTCGCCGATCCGGGGCGGCTGGGACGCAGCGTCAACGTGCTATGCCAGGTGCGGATGATCCGCCAGACGATGGACGCCCGCGACGAGTTCGAGCGGTTCATCCAGTCGCGCGAGGAGATCGTCGAATGCTATGCGATGTCGGGCGAGTGGGACTATCTGCTGCGCATCGCCGTCCGCGACGTCGCCGATTACGACCGCTTCATCCGCCAGGGCGTCCTCGCCCACCCCAGCGTCGCCAACGCGGCGAGCAACTTCGCGCTGCGGCAGGTGAAGTACACGACGGAGATTCCGGTTTAATCCTCCCCGCAACGACCCGCCAGTGGCGAAACAGTATTGCCATTGACTCTGACTTACCCTTGCAAATAACTTAGGCAGAACGACTCAACGTTTTCCGTTGTGCGGTTCTGCTAGCTCGAAGAACATCGAGTCAACATCGCTGGGGGGAGGCTTAAATGTCAATTGAAGGACTGGATGCGGCATTGCCGATCGAGACTACACCGCTATTGCCCCTGGCAGGAGTCGCAGAGGCGGGTCGGGCGGATAGCGGGCCGACTCTCGACGATGCGCTGAAACGGGGCGCCCAGGCGGGCGACGCCGCGGCTCCGGCCGCGCACGCCCCTCTCGACCGCGAGGCGATGCGCGAGGCGACCGCGCTCGACCTTTGGATCGAAGGCGCCACCGGCACCGCTTTCAGGTCTTCGATTGGTGGCGCGGGCGCATTCATCGGCGATTCCAACGCGATCTCGATCGATCCCGATACGGCCGGGGACGGCGGCTTCATCCTGCGGGAACTTTCGCTTGCGGAAAAGAAGCTGGTCGCCGGCGGGTTGGGCACCACGGACCCTGCGGATCCGCCGATCGTCGTCACGGCGCACCCCCCGCCTCCGCCACATTATTGGGACGACCACCCATTCGATCCCGAGGATAACGATTCCGATCCCGATGGCGGCTGGACCGGGCAAGGCGGACCGGAAGAGCCTGCGCCGCAAGACTCTGACGAGCACGAAATCCGAATGAACGAGATCACCCGGTCGCTGACGCCTGAAGAGCAGGCCGCAATTGGCAAATTGCGAGCTGCGATAGCGAGAATGGACAACCTCCTGGCTTCGCTGCCGTCAACTGCAACCTTTACAATGAAGGACGGTACGGTTGTAACTATTGCTCAGCTGCGCGCGGCCTGGGCGGCGACCGACTTCCGCATTGTTGACAACAATGTTCCCTTTAACAACGGATCCACAGCGCTACCGGGAGTGGGCGCGGCCGATTTCAACGGGGGCGACCCGATTCTCTCAATCAAAATCGGCGATCTTATCGGCTGGATGGCAACCAATGCGTCGGCCAATTTGTACATTCTGCACGATCTGGCTCATGTGACATCGGCGGGACAAGCGTACTGGAGTGGCATGTATGCGCCCGGAAGCGAAGGTGGGGCGACACGAACCGATGCCGAGCACGCAGCCAATGAGCAATGGGCGAATGACTTTGCTCGAGCGATCGCCAATGCGACCGGCGCTCCGGTGTCGCCAAATCCGTGGGGCGGCTATTCGTCTACACCACCCACCTATTCCAGTGGTATTACAACCGAGGGAACGAGCGGTACCGGCGGTACCGGCGGCGGTGGCGAGATAAATCACCACTGAGGCAGTCCTGGCCGGTCACGGTGCGGAGTCAATTTCGCGCCAAGCGGTCAGGCTCTCCGCCGAGCGTCGTTTTGGTAAGTCGACGCAAAATGACTTAAGGAGGCGTCTGACAAAATGCAAAAGCTGTTTCTCTCCATAGCCTGCCCATTTGCACTGGTCGGCGCCGCTTGCGCAGCAGCGCTGGTCCAAGGTCCAGCCCAACCCGTAGCAGCATGTGCAGACGCGGCTGAGTTTGCGCGGACATTGCGCACGTCCCGATCGGATAGTGCCAGTGAAGCGTCGATCACCGGTTTGGCGGACGGAGTCTCTTTCGGACGCGCCGATAAGATCGAGTCGCTCGGCGGCTGCGCGCTCGGCCAAGCCCAGTATAACATCATGACGGGCGAAATCGGTCTCCGGCCGGGGGTCAAGGTTCAGATCGGGCCAGACATCCGTGGAAGCGATGAACCGCCGGGCACGGTGGAACTCAGTGACATGAGCCCGCTCCCTGAAAGTTGGACGTCGGCCGATATCCCTGTCGACGCCGCCCCATCGATTTCCGGTTATCGGTTCGTCACAGCGCGGTCGGTACCGGGCTACACCGGAGCCTATGTCGGGATATGGCAGCGAGTTGAACGTGATGCCGCCGCATCACTCGCCGCTTCTTTCGGCCGGCTAAACAGCGGTAATTATAGCGAGCCCAGAATCCTCTTTCGATCGGCGCTTCCACTCACCAAGGTATTCATTGGCCCTGCCCTGCACGGAGACGGTCGCTCGCTCGCGCTCTTTCAGTCATTCGCGAGCGAACAAGCCATCCGCCTTGTGACCTTCGATTGGCTCTCGGCCAGATATTTCGAGTGAAGCTGAAGAGGGAGTCACGTCGTTACAGGATCTAGCAAGGTAGCTCACTCCCGGCCGTAGCTCCCAAGTCATGATGGAGTAGACTATGTTCTCATTTAGTTTGCTCATAGCCGTCGCTGCGGCGATGCCGCCGCCGTTCGACACCGGAACCGACCGGGGCGTCTTTGTCTACGGTCACCTGGTGCTCGATTTCTGGCGCCGATCCGAGGAGATGGGCCGTCGCTACACGCTGCGAAACTGCTCGACCGAGACGCTCTATTGCGCCGACGGCGAGCTGTTCAACATCGTCCTGCCCCGCTTCTGCCGCGACATCGATATTCGGCCGGGCACAGTCTGGCGCCAGGGCGATCTCGAGACCACGGTGATCGGCCAGGAACGCGTCGGAGGCGCCGGCCATTGGTCGCCGGGCACGACCTACGAGCTTTATTATCTACATACCAACGTCCGGCCGGACATCATCTACGCTTATTCGCCCAATCGGGGGGTGATCAAACTCTATTACGACGTCCGCAGGGAAATACGTCCCAGCGAAGCGGTCGACTTCGTCGCCATGGCTCGGCGCGGTGAGCTGCTGTCCTTCTCGCGGGAGATCATTGGAGACTTGCGCCGCCAGCACCTGTCGCTCGGCCTGCTGACGCTGGACCAGTTCGCCGTCTGCCTTGGCGAGGAATTTCGTAACCGGACGCAGCCCGGCGAGGCACCGGACGCTTCGGCGCGATAGGAGGCTGAGAGAGGTATGTTCTTATTCGGTCTCTTGCTCGAGTCTCGCCGCCGCGAGCGGCCCCCCGCCCTTCAACACCGGAACCGACCGGAGCGTCTTCGTCTACGAGCCAATTGTACTCGATTTCCGCCATGGCGCAGAGGTGATGGGCCTCGACCACGCGCTGCGAAACTGCTCCACCGAAACCATGTATTGCGCCGACGGCGAGCTGTTCAACATCGTGCTACCACGCTTCTGCCGCGACCTCGACATTCGCCCCGGCACGGTCTGGCGGGAGGGCGATCTCGAGACGACGGTGATCGGACAGGAACATATCGACGTTGTCGGGCACGCGCCGCCCGGTATGAGCTATCAGCTCTACTATCTTCATACCAACGTCCGGCCGGACATCGTCCGCTTACACGCCCGATCGGGGCGTGACAGGGCTCTACTTCGATCTCCGCCGCGAATTCCGTCCCGCCGAGGCCGTCGATTTCGTGCCGATCGCCCGACGCGGCGAACTGGAGGCTTTCTCGCGCAGCGCCGAAGCCCGCCAGCGGAATTTTTTCCTCGGCCTTCTGACGCTGGACCAGTTCGCCGCCTGCCTTCCGGAGGAATTTCGCAACCGGACCCCGCCCGGCGACCCGCCGGGCGCTTCCGAACAATAGGGAGCTGAAGTCACGGCGAACCGGCCACCCCGGATGGCGAGCCCCGACGAAATGGCTGATGCCCGCCCCTCCCCACAGGCTCCTTGCGGCCTCGTGGTGGAGGTTCCCGAATCGTTTCGCTGGCCGCCGATCGATCCGGTCTCGCCGCTGGCCGTTCGCGGCAAGGCGCACGAGATGTTCTGCTTGCGGGCCTGTCACAGCTCAAGGGAGTCCGTGGAGCGCTTCCTGCTCGGCATGGCTTCGGGCGAGGCCGAGACGACGGGACGCTATCCCGGCCTGTCCGACGAGCTCAGCGCCTATCTCAGCACCGTGCCCCGCATCGACCGGGATCAATCCACCGCCAGGACGCTCAGGGAGTTCGCCGTCTATGCGCGGATGCGGAAAGCGGCGGAATCGATCGCGCACACCGGCCCAGGCGACTTTGCCGACCTGCTGCTCGAGGTCCACCGGCGGCTGGGGACGGGAGCGAACGCCTTTCGGGCCGGGCCGGTCGGGACCAGGCCGGACGGCGCGGGCAACCAGGTCGTCTATCCGGACCACCGCCGGTGCCTGCCGCTGATCCGGGCGCTGCATTCGTTCCTGTGCCTCAACATGGATCGATATCCGGCCGTGTGCGCGATGGCGGCCTATGTCGGCATCAATCAGGCCCACCCGTTCGCGGACGGCAACGGCCGGACCGCGCGGACCGCCTACAACCTGATCGTGGCGGCGTCAGGATCGCGACACTTTCTTCCCCTCTATGGCTTCAACACGGCGCGCGGCGGCAGCCTCATCATCAAGGTCAGGCGCGCGATGTACGGCGGAGACTGGGCGCCCCTTCTCGCCTTCCTCGCCGACGCCACCCGCCTTTCCGACCGGCTCCAGCGCGATCGGGCGCACCACCGAGATACCCGTCCGACTGGAACCCTCCCCTCTCCCATCAATTGAATCGCCCGCGACACGATCGGGAGACGGAGCATGGCCGCACGGCCTTATTGGAAGGGGCAGATCCGGCTGGCGCTGGTCTCGATCCCGGTGGAGATCTACTCGGCGACCAAGAGCGGCGCCTCGATCGCCTTCAACCAGATCCACGAGCCGACCGGCAAGCGGATCAAATATGAGAAGGTGGTGCCGGGCGTCGGCGCGGTCGATCCCGACGAGATCGTCAAGGGCTATGAAGTCAGCAAGGGTAGCTACGTGCTGTTCGACGAGGACGAGCTCGATGCGGTCAAGCTGGAAAGCAAGAAGACGCTCGAGCTCACCCAGTTCGTCGACGCCAACGAGATCGACCCGCTTTATTACGAGCGGCCTTATTATGTCGTGCCCGCCGACGACCTCGCCGAGGAGGCGTTCGTCGTCCTGCGCGAGGCGCTGCGCGACACCGGCAAGGTCGCGCTCGGCCAGCTCACCCTGCGCGGGCGCGAATATATCGTCAGCCTGAAACCCTGCGGCCGCGGCCTGCTGCTGGAGACGCTCCGCTATCCCGACGAGGTGGTCAAGGCGCAGGGCTTCTTCCGCGACATTCCCGACGCCAAGCCCGATCCGGAGATGCTCGAGCTGGCCGAGGCGCTGATCCAGAAGAAGGCAGCCAAGTTCGATCCGAGCAAGTTCCACGACCGCTATATCGACGCGCTCAAGGAGCTGATCGAGAAGAAGCGCAAGGGCCGGAAGATCGAGGCCGAGGAAGAGGAATTGCCGAAGCGCGGCTCCAACGTCGTCGACCTGATGGCCGCGCTGAAGAAGTCGATCGAGCGGCCCGGCGCGAACAAGCCCGCGGCGAAGAAGGCGCCGGCGAAAAAGGCCGCGCCGGCGCGCAAGCGGGCATGATATGGTTGCGGTAACGGCATCCCTAAAGCCCTCTCCCATGGGGAGAGGGTTGGGTGAGGGGTTGCGGGGTGTGGGGGTAGCTCCAAAGTCCATACCCCCTCACCCCATCCCTCTCCCCATGGGAGAGGGGGCTTCGGCGGAGCGGGTTTCGCATGCCTCGTAAGTCCGATCCCCTCGCCGCCTATAACAGGAAGCGCGACTTCGCGAAGACGGCCGAGCCGGCGGGCAAGGTGGCGGCGCGCAAGGGCAAGGCGCTCCGCTTCATCGTCCAGAAGCACGACGCCACCCGGCTCCATTACGATTTCCGGGTCGAGCTGGACGGCACGCTGAAGAGCTGGGCGGTGACGCGCGGGCCGAGCCCCGACCCCGCCGACAAGCGCCTCGCCGTCCGCACCGAGGACCATCCGATGTCCTACGCCAGCTTCGAGGGGACGATCCCGATGGGCCAATATGGCGGCGGCACGGTGATGCTGTGGGACCGCGGCACCTGGATGCCGCACCCGGACAAGGATCCGCGCAAGACGCTGGCGGACGGCCATCTCCACTTCACCCTCGACGGCGAGCGGATGAAGGGCGAGTGGCTGCTGGTACGGATGAAGCCGCGTCCCGGCGAGCGGGGCGAGAACTGGCTGTTGAGGAAGATCGAGGACGAGCATGCCGGCAGCCCGACCGGGCTCACCGAGAAATACCTGACCTCGGTCAAGACCGGCCGGACGATGGACGAGATCGCGGCCGGGAAGAAGGGGAAGGAGATCGCTCCCCCGCGAAGGCGGGGGGCCAGTCCGGTATCAGAACTGGGCCCCTGCCTTCGCGGGGGCACCGGCTTTCCCAAATTCCGGGAGCCGCAGAAGGCCACCCTTGTCGATTCCGTCCCGTCCGGCTCGGACTGGCTGCACGAGATGAAATATGACGGCTATCGCTGCCTCCTCGCTCTGGCCGGGGGCGAGGCGAGGATCTACACGCGCACCGGCCTCGACTGGACCGGCAAGTTCCCCGAAATCGCCGAGGCGGCGCGGTCGATCCGGTGCGAGGGCGCGTTGCTCGACGGCGAGATCGTGGCCGTCGACGCCGGGGGAAATACCGGCTTTTCGGCGCTCCAGCAGGCGATCGGCGAGGGCGGGCGCGGGCTCACCCTGTTCCTGTTCGACGCGCTCGAGATCGACGGCCGGAGCCTCGCCCGGCTCGCCAACCTCGAACGCAAGCAGCGGCTCGCCGCCCTGCTCGGCGACGGCGCGCCGCCCTTCATCCTCTACGCCGACCATGTCGTCGGCAAGGGCGAGCAGCTGTTCGAGGCGATGTGCGACGCCGGCCAGGAAGGGATCATCTCCAAGAAGGCCGACGCGCCCTACCGCGGCGCGCGCACGAAGAGCTGGCTCAAGGTCAAGTGCACGCGCCGCCAGGAGTTCGTCATCGCCGGCTGGACACCGAGCGACAAGAAGGGGCGCGGCTTCCGCTCGCTGCTGCTGGCGGTGAACGACAAGGGCAAGTTGCGCTATGCCGGCAAGGTCGGCACCGGTTTCTCGACCGCGCTCCAGCACGAGCTGCGCGAACGCTTCGACAAGCTCGAAACGCCGAAGCCGCCGGTCGAGGTGCCTCGCGCCGAGGCGCGCGGCGCCCGCTGGCTGAAGCCCGAGCTGGTCGCCGAGGTGGCCTTCGCCGAATTCACCGCGGACAATGTCGTCCGCCATGCCAGCTTCCTCGGCCTGCGCGGCGACAAGCCGGCCGAGGAGGTGGTCGCGGAAGTGCCGCAGCCCCTCCCCGCGCCCGCCGGCGACGGCATCAGGATCACCAATCCCGACCGGATCATCTTCCCCGAATCGAAAGTCACCAAGGGCGAGCTCGCCGATTATTACCGCGCCATCGGCGCGCCGATGGCGGTGTGGACAGCCTACCGCCCGGTCAGCCTGGTCCGCTGCCCGCAGGGTCGGGCGAAGAAATGCTTCTTCCAGAAGCACGACAGCGGCAGCTTCGGCCCCCACGTCAAGCACGTCCCCATTCGGGAGAAGGACGGCAAGACCGAGGACTATCTCTATGTCGAGGGCGCCGCCGGCGTGCTCGCCTGCGTGCAGATGGGGACGATCGAGTTTCACGGCTGGGGCTCGAAGGCCGACGACGTGGAGAAGCCCGACCGGGTCGTTTTCGACCTCGACCCCGATGTCGGCCTCGGCTTCGAGGCGGTGAAGAAGGCGGCGCGCGACCTGAAGCGCCACCTCGCCGACATGGGCCTCCAGACCTTCCCGATGCTGACCGGCGGCAAGGGGGTCCACGTCATCGTGCCGCTGACGCCCAAAGCGGAATGGCCCGAAGTGAAGGATTTCGCCCAGCGTTTCGCGCTGGCGCTGGCCGAGGCCGAGCCCGACCGCTTCACCGCCGCCTTGTCCAAGGCGAAGCGGACCGGCCGCATCTTCGTCGACTATCTGAGGAACCAGCGTGGAGCGACCGCGGTCATGCCCTATTCCGCCCGCGCCCGCGAAGGCGCGCCGGTGGCCGCGCCGATCCACTGGGAGGAGCTGGACGAGATGGAATCGGGCGGCCGCTTCACCGTCCGCGACGCCGCTTTGCTGCTCGACCGCGCCTCCTCGCGCGCGCTCCAGGGCTGGGGCGAGGCGGCGCAGGTCCTGCCGGGGGTGTGAGAGCAGAAGAGTCCTCCCGGCGAAAGCCGGGATCCATGAACACCGGGGCTTGCAGGAGGCGAAGAAGCCGACGTATTTCCTCGCCCTCTTCGGTTCATGGGTCCCGACCTTCGTCGGGACGACGCCTCGTTACGACGTCCGCTTCTGCACCGCCCACAGATGCGGCGGCGCGCCATATTTGCGGCGGAAGGCGTGGCTGAGCGCGACCTGGTCGGAATAGCCGGTCGCCTCGGCGACCTCGGCGACCGACTTGCCGCCGGCGGCGAGCAACTCGGCCGCGCGCGCCAGCCTCAGGCCGCGATGGTAGGAGATTGGCGACTGGCCGAACGCGGACTTGAAGTAGCGGGCGAGGTGGAATTGCGAGAGGCCGGCGACGCACGCCATCTCGCCCAGCGACACGCCCCGATGGTCATGGTCGTGCAGGAAGCCGCGCGCCCGCTCGAGCCGGCGGTAGAGCTCGCGCCGGGTCGACGGCTTGGCCGCCTTCAGCCCGGCGATCGCGGCGCGGCTTTCGGCCAGCGGCTCGGCGATGGCATGTTCGACCCTGGCGACCAGCTCGTCGGCGAGCGCCCAGCCGAGCAGGGGATCGCGGGCGATCCGCCGGCCATAATCGTGGAGCGTCCGGCCCATGGCGCTCGCCCGGGTCGACAGGACCAGGGCGCGGCCGAGCACCGGATCGTCACCGGCCAGGCCGGCGGCGGACGCGCCGGCCGCGGTCGGCAGCAGCAGGCAGATGCCGGTCATGTCGGTGCGGTTGGTGGCGAGGCACTCGCTGCCGGCGTCGAGATAGAGGAACTGGCCGGGGCGGACGGCGATGTTGCGGCCGTCGACCTCGTAGCGCTCGTCGCCGTCGAGGACGAGCTTCAGCGAGGGCGACGGCGCGCCGATCATCGAGCTGCCCGCCTTCAACGAGCACAGCACCAGCTTGCCGCCGGGCGCGGGCTCCCGCGGCGCCTCGAGCTGTCGGTCCATGACGGTGAAATCGCAGCGCATTTCGCCCCGTGTCTTAGTTCCCTAGGACGGCACTAAGCACGGCGAAAATGAACGGCAGCTTACAACCCGCTGGCAATCCACCAGGTGAGCCCGGCGGCGAGCGCCGCGGCGAGGGCGAATCGCCAGGCCGGCGCGGCCACCATCGACGCGGCGCCGTCGGGCGCGTCGCGCGTTCCGCTGATCATCGGCGCCACCAGATTGTCGCGCTTGACCAAAAGGTAGAACAGGATCGCGGCGAGGTGGACGCCGATGAGGCCGAGGACGACGTAGAACCAGGCCTCGTGGAGCTCGGCGATCTCCTCGGCGACGTCGTAGCTGACGAAATGCGCCAGCGGCCCGGTTTCGAGCCCGTCCTCGTCGCTGGCGAACAGGCCGAGCGCGACCTGGACCGCGAGCGCACCAAGCATGGCGAGGACGCTCAATGCCCCCACCGGATTGTGACCGAGGCCGGCCGTCGTGCGCCCGCGCAGATAGTCGTAAACGCCGGCCGGCCCGGTGACGAAGCCGGCGAAGCGGGCGGTCGAGCTGCCGATCAGCCCCCACAGGATGCGGAAGATGAGGAGGCCGAGCATGGTGTAGCCCAGCGCCCGGTGCTGGACCATCAGCTCCTCCTCCGCGGTCCACCATTGAAGCGGGATGAGCAGCACGACCGCCCAGTGGAACAGGCGCGTGGGCAGGTCCCAGATGCGGATCCGGCTCATTGCTCCGGCCCCCGATAATCCTCGTGGCAGCCGCCGCAGGCATTGGCCAGCGCCGGCACCGCGGTGCGAATCGCCGCCATGTCGCCGCGCCGCGCCGCCGCGCTGAGGCCGCCCGAGGCGAGCAGCAGCGCCGCCCCGGCCCGGCGGAAGCCGTGCGGATCGGTCCAGATCGCGGCCTTGGCCCGCGTCCGTACGCCCGCTTCCGGCCCGCTGCCGTGGGGGAACCAGCGCAGCACCATGGGGGCATGGCGCGCGATCACCGCGGCGTGGCGGCGGACCGTCGCGAGCGACGGACGGCCGCCCCGCATCTCCTCGTTGAGGCCTTTCATCGCCGCCCCCATCTGCTTGTAATTGGCCTGGCGCATGCGGATGGTTTCGGCCGGCGCCCGGTCCTGCGCGCCCGCCGCTGCGGCATTGGCGGCGAGGATGGCGGCGACGGCGAGCGCGCCGGAAACGAAATGCCTCACGCTTTACTCCTGCAACAACCGCCCCCTCCATAGCGGCGGCGGCACGCGGGTCCAGCGTCAACGCCGGACAAAGGAAAACGCCCCGGCCCAGGGGGAAGGCCGGAGCGCTCCTCGCAACCGATCCGGCGGTCAGGACGCCGGATCAGGAAAGCCGGCCTCTTAGAGGAAAGTGGCTGAGCCGATGGTGAATTGCGCCGTCAGCCGCGGTTCAGGAACCGCGGACGCGTGCCACGACCGGTCCGACGGCGCAGCGCTGCCGGGCCAGCGGAAAAAAAACCTAGCGGCAGCGGGCACCGCGCTCGATCGCCCGCCCCACCGCCGCGCCGGCGATCGCGCCGAGGATGGTGCCGGTGCCGCGCTCGCCCCGCGTGTCGATGCCGCGGCCGACGAGCGCGCCGGCGCCGGCGCCGACGATCAGCCCTGTGGTGCCGTCGGAACGGCGGCAATGCACGCGCCCGTCCTCGCCCTGCCAGGTTTCGCCGCGATACTCCTCCTCGCCGTCGCCGGCATCGTCGTCGCGCGCATCCCGGGCGTCGTCGCGGTCCCGGTCCTCATCATAATAGGAATTGTCGGGCTCGTCCTGCTCGTAGCCCTCGTCCTTCTGGGCGAAGGCGGGGACGGACAGGATCGGCAGCGTCAGCGTCGCCGCCGCGAGGCCGAGAATGAGTTTGCGCATGGGCTCTCTCCTTGGAAAGAGCGCCATAGCATATCGGCGCCGCGCTCGGGCGCGGTTTTCCTTCCGTAGCGGGCGGGGTCGGCTATTCGCAGCGGCTGCTGCTGCGCTCGACCTCGCGGCCGATCAACGCGCCGGCGACCCCGCCGACGATGGTGCCGGTGGTGCGGTCGCCGCGGCGGTCGATCGCGCGGCCGACCAGCGCGCCGGCGGCGGCGCCGACGATGAGGCCGGTGGTGCCGTCGCGGCGGCGGCAATACATCCGCCCGTCATTGCCGCGCCAGGTCGGGCCGCTATAGGCCCCGTCCTGGCCATAATAACGGTTATAGTCCTCGCGGCGGTCGTTCTTGCCGGCGAAGGCCGGGCTCAGTGCCGGGATCGTCATCGCCACCGTCGCCGCGGCGAGACCCAATATCGCTTTGCGCATGATCCGCTCCCTTCAAAGCCGGTTGCGTCGGGGAAAGGCCCGCCCCCGAGGACCGAGTTCGGCTGCGCCCTTCTTAATCTTCGGCCCGCGGACAGTCACTAGTGACTGTCCTCCCCAGACGGTGGAGTGCCAGTGTTTTAGCGAAATAATACACGTTATCCCTTGCACTCCGCGCCCGGACGCCCCAATCTTGGCGGAACCACCTCACGGGGGAAGACATGGCAACCCAGACCGACACCGAGACCCGCACCGACACCACGCTGACGCTCGATCCGCCGCAGCCGCTGCAAATCGTCCAGCCCGAGCAGGCGGCCGGCCTGGTGCCCCTGAAGGCCGAGCAGAAGAGCGCGCTCGAGGAGCGCGTCGACACCTTCGTCAGCGAGCTGGTCGCGCTCGATTCCAACTCGCCCGAATTCGGCAAGAAGGTCGACCAGCTGACCTCGATGGGCCGCAAGGAGATCGCCGAGGCCGCCGGCCATTCCAACCGCTTCCTCGACCGGCCGGTCAAGGCGATCGACAAGGACAGCGGCATCGGCTCGAACCTCACCGAGCTGCGCAAGACGGTCGAGGCGCTCGATCCCGGCCGCGGCGGCGCGCTGACCAAGCCGAGGAAGCTGTTCGGCTTCATCCCGTTCGGCAACCGCCTGCGCAATTACTTCCTGAAATACCAGTCGGCGCAGAGCCACATCTCCGCGATCCTCGCCGCCTTGGCGTCGGGCAAGGACGAGCTCCTCATGGACAATGCCGCGATCGACGTCGAGCGCGCCAACATGTGGAAGACGATGGGCAAATTGGAGCAGATGATCCACATCTCCAAGCAGCTCGACGCCCGGCTCGAGGAAAAGGCGAACGAGCTCGACGCCACCGAGCCGGCCAAGGCCAAGGCGATCCGCGAGACCGCCTTGTTCTACACCCGCCAGCGCACCACCGACCTGCTCACCCAGATGGCGGTGACGGTGCAGGGCTATCTCGCCCTCGACCTGGTCAAGAAGAACAATGTCGAGCTGGTGAAAGGCGTCGACCGCGCCTCGACCACCACCGTCTCGGCGCTGAGGACCGCGGTCACCGTCGCCCAGGCGCTGACCAACCAGCGGCTGGTGCTCGAGCAGATCACCGCCTTGAACACCACCACCGCCGGCATGATCGAATCGACCGGCGAACTGCTCAAGAGCCAGTCGGCCGAGATCCACAAGCAGGCGGCCTCCTCGACGATACCGCTGGAGACGCTGCAGCGCGCCTTCCAGAACATCTACGACACGATGGACGCGATCGACCGCTTCAAGGTCGAGGCGCTGGGCAACATGAAGCAGACCGTCGACACATTGGGCCGCGAGGTCGAGAAGAGCCGCGGCTACATCGCCCGCGCCGAAGGCGTCGAGCAGAACCGGCTGGCCGGCGGCGGCGTGGCCGAATCGCCGCTGACCGCGCTCGAAGGCTGACGACGGGATGGCCCAACACCCGCGCAACGTCGACCGAGTGATCGCCCGCTTCGACGAGGTGAAGGACCGGATCGACCGCACCGGCCCGGCGCGCGAGGCGCAGCGGCGGGCGATGTCGCGCGGCGCGCTCGCCATCGGCCGGCGGGTGGCCAATATCGGCATGGCGCTCGGCGTGCTGATCGCCGCCACCATCGTCTTCGGGCTGGTGATCGGGCCGATCGGCATTGGCGGCCTGTTCGTCGTCGTTGCGCTGATGGTGCTGGCGCTGCTGTTCTTCTCCTTCTGGGGAGGCGAGAAGCCGGTGGTGGACTATAAGGAGGACATGCCCAACAAGGCGGTCGTCCAGCGCCTCGACAGCCTGCTGGTCCGGAAGCGCCCGGCGCTCCCCGCCCCCGCCACCCGCCATCTCGACGCGATCAGCGCGCAGCTCCCCTTATTGGAGAGACGCCTCGCCGAGACTGCGATCCTCGATCCCCTGGCCCAGGACGCGCGCCGCCTGATGGGCAAGCACCTCCCCGAGCTGATCGAGCGCTACGAGCGCGTCCCCGCCGAATATCGGCGCGAACGCGACGGCGAGGGCCTGACCGTCGACGAAAGGCTGGTCCAGGGCCTCGGCGCGGCCAAGACCGCGCTCGACGATCTCGGCCGCAAGCTCGCCCATGAGGATTTGACCGCGTTCGAGACCCAGGGCCGCTTCATCGAGAGCCGCTACAAGGACGAGGACGGCGCCATCAAGGCCGAGTGACCATGGCTTTCGAGCTCGAACGCATCCTCTACGAGACCGAGGACTTCCTGCGCCGGAGCCTGGGCTCGGCGTCGCGGCGCGACGCGAAGAAGCGCAAGCTGCGCCGCAGGTTCGAGGAGGCGATGCGGCGGGTGAAGCGCGCGGCCCTTTTGCTCGCCGCGATCCTCGCCGGGCTGGTCGCCTATGCGCTCTTCGCCGGCGGCATCGGCTTCCTGACCTGGATGGTGGCGCTCCCGACCGCCTTCCTCATCGCCCTGGTCTCGCTGTTCTGGGGTTCGTCGGCCCGCCGGGCCGAGCCGGCGGCGGCGGACCCGGCGGCCGCGCCCGCGCTGCCGCTCGGCGCGCTCGCCGCCCGCGCCGAGGAGGCCTTGCTCGACCGCTGCGACGCGCTGCCCGGCCGGGCGTTGCCCGCCGCCGACGCGATCCTCGCCCGGCTCAACGAGCTCCAGCCCCATCTCGACGGGCTCGAGCCGGCCTCGCTGGTGGCCGGCGACGCCCGGCGGCTGATCGGCCAGCACCTGCCGCGCCTCGTCGATTCCTATCTCGACCTGCCGGAAAGCGGCCGCAAGCCGGGCTCGGAAAGCAGCCAGCGCTTCGCCGAGAGCCTCGGCATCGTCGCCCAGGAACTCGACACCCTCCTCGAAACCTGCTGCCGCGACCGCCAGATCAGCTTCGACACCCAGCGCCGCTTCATCGAGACGCGCTACAAGGAGGATGACGGGCTGAGGGGGGAGTGACCCTGGCGGATCAGACCCGGCCCATCAGCACCAGCACGATGAGGATGATCAGCACGATCCCGAGCAGGCCGGAGGGCCCGTAGCCCCAGTTGCGGCTGTGGCCCCAGCTCGGCAGCGCGCCGATGAGGATCAGGATCAGGATGATGATCAGGATGGTGCTGAGCATGGGGATCTCCCTACAGGTTCGTTAGCGTAACGACCGCGCGGCGATCCGGTTTCCGTAAATCGGGATTAATTCGGCGCCGGCTCTTCCAATGTTGGATTCGCCTGCCAGCCTGCGCGACTCGGCGGGCACGACTCGCCGTCTGTGCGGGGTTCGCCCCACCTCTCATTGGTGTCCACTTTGTCCACCTGGCGGCGCCGGCTCCCGCCCCGCGGCTCAACCCGCGAGCAGCGCCCGCGCTTTGGCCAGCGCCGCCACGCCCGCCGCCAGCGTCTCGGCCTTCTTGGCGAAGCAGAGGCGGATGACATTCCTCACCGGGTCCTCGGCATAGAAGGCCGAGACCGGGATCGCCGCCACCCCGCACTCGCCCACCGCCCGCTCGCAAAAGGCCGCATCGTCCAGGCCGATCCCCGACGCGGCGAGGTCGACGCCGAGGAAATAGGTGCCCTCGGCCGGCAGCACGGCATAGCCGGCCGCCTCGAGCCCCGCGCTCAGCCGGTCGCGGGCGTCGGCGAAGCCGGCGCGCATCGCCGCATAATAGGCATCGTCCTTGCCGAGGCCGAAGGCGACGGCGCTCTGCAGATTGGGCGCGGTCGAGAAGGTGACGAACTGGTGCGCCTTGGCGACCGCGGCGGCGAGGTCGGGCGGCGCCACCGCCCAGCCGACCTTCCAGCCGGTCAGCGAGAAGATCTTGCCGGCCGAGCCGATCTTCACCGTTCGCTCCGCCATGCCCGGGAGCGACGCCAGCGGGACGTGGACGCGGCCGTCGAACAGGACATGCTCCCAGACCTCGTCGGAGACCGCCACCGCGCCGCGCCGCACGCAGGCCTCGGCGAGCAGGCCGAGCTCCTCCGCTGTCGAACACCCGCGCGGTCGGGTTGTGCGGGTTGTTGAACAGGACGAGGCGGGTCCGTGCCGTGAACGCGTCGGCCAGCGCCGCCTCGGTGATCCGCCAGCCGGGCGGGGTCAGCCGCACCAGCCGCGGCACGCCGCCGGCGCGCAGCACCAGCGGCAGATAGGCGTCGTAGAGCGGCTGGAACAGCACCACCTCGTCGCCGGGCGCGATCAGGGCGATGAGGGTGGCGGCGATCGCCTCGGTCGCGCCCGAGGTGACGATCACCTGCTCGGCGTCGAGGTCGAGGCCCTGGTGCCGCCGGTAATGGGCGGCGACCGCCTCGCGCAGCTCGGGAAGCCCGCGCATCGGCGGATATTGGTTGGAGCCCGAGATCAAGCGCCTCGGCCGCCCGCGCGACGACGTCGTCCGGCCAGCCGAAATCGGGAAAGCCCTGGCCGAGATTGACCGCGCCCCGCGCCCGGGCGAGGCCCGACATGGTCTCGAAGATCGAGGTCTCCTGGGCGGCGAACAGCGGATTCATGGGCAATGCCTTAGCATCGGCGGGCGCCGCGCGAACAGTAAGGGATGACGGCCGCAGCCTCCCCGGCTAATCCGCCGTCCATGGCCACCCGTCCCCGCCGCCCGCTCGCCGTCCGCGTCCTCCTCTGGCTGGTCAAGGGCGTGCTGCTCTTCCTCGTCGTCAGCCTGCTCTGGGTGCTTGCCTACCGCTTCGTGAACCCGCCCGTCACCTTCACCCAATTGGGCGACATGATCGGCGGCGGCGGCGCGCGGCGCGAATGGATGGCGATCGGGCGGATCGACCGCGACATGGTCCGCGCGGTGATCGCCGGCGAGGACAGCAAGTTCTGCGCCCATGCCGGCTTCGACCGCCAGGCGATCGAGGCGGCGATGCGGCGCAACGCGCGGCGGCGGCAGCGTCATCCGCGGCGGCTCGACGATCAGCCAGCAGACCGCCAAGAACGCCTTCCTGTGGCAGGGCGGCGGCTGGTTCCGCAAGGGCCTGGAGGCCTGGTTCACCCTGCTGATCGAGACCTCTGTGGAGCAAGGAGCGGATCATGGAGGTCTATCTCAACGTCGCCGAAACCGGCATCGGCACCTACGGCGTCAATGCCGGCGCCCGGCGCTATTTCGGCCACGACGCGTCGCGCCTGACGCCCGCCGAGGCGGCCCGGATCGCCGCCATCTTCCCCCTGCCCAAGCGCCGCGCCGCGATCGCGCCGACCGGCTTCACCCGCCGCTACGGCGGGATGATCGCGGCCCGGATGGGCGTGGTCGCGCCGCGAGGGCCTCGACGCCTGCGTCTACCGGGGCAGACCGGCCCCGCCCGAGGCCGCCGAGCCGCCGCCCGCGCCAAGGCAGTTCCGCCCCCGGCGGCAGGCGCCCCCGCCCCAGGCCGCGCCGCCGCCAGCCCCGGCGCTGCCCGGCGAGGAATATGAAAAGCCGGCCGAAACGGCCCCGCCACCCGCCGAAGCGAACGGGCTCTAGCGATCAGAACGGCATCTTGAAGCCGGGCGGGAGCTGCATGCCGCCGGTGACGTCGCGCATCGCGTCGGCGGCGGCGGCGTCGGCCTTGGCGCGGGCGTCGTTGATCGCGGCGGCGACCAGGTCCTCGACCATCTGCTTCTCCGAGGCGGCGAGCAGGCTCTCGTCGATGTCGACGCCGATGATGCGGCCCTTGGCCGAGGCGCGGATCTTGACCAGGCCGCCGCCGGAGACGCCCTCGACCTCGACCTTGTCGAGGTCCTCCTGCGCCTGCATCAGCTTGGCCTGGGCTTCCTGGGCCATTTTCATCAGTTCATCGAGATTCGTGCATCATGCGCTCCGTTGTTCATCGACCCTGTAGCCCGCCAGCTCGGCGTCGGGAAAGGCCTCGAACGCCGCCTTGACCAGCGGCGCTTCGAGCACCTCGCGGCGGAGGCGCTCGGCCCCTTCCTTCTCCTGGTCGAGCAGGCTCGGCTCGGCCTCTCCGTCCGACGCGCGGACCTGCCACCGGGTTCCGGTCAGCTCCTTCAGCGCATCGGAAAGGTTGCGGACGAAGTCGCCGGCCAGCGGCTTGGACGGCCGGACGACGAGCTCGGGCGGCGCATAGCGGACGAGCCCGACGAAGTCGTGGAGCTGCTGGGCGAGATGGGCCTTGCCGCGCCGGGACAGGAGGTCGATCAGCGCCGGGAAGCCCGCGGGCGCCTGCAGCAGGGCACCCTGGCTCTCCGCCCTCGGCGCCTCGGCGGGACGGGCGCCGACCGCCTCGCCGCTCGCCAGCTTCTCGAGCACCGCGCCCGGATCGGGCAGGTCGGCGGCGTGGATGACCCGCAGCAGCGCCATTTCCGCCGCTTCGAGCGGCATCGGCGCGCCATGGACCTCGGCGAGGCCCTTGAGCAGCAGCTGCCAGAGCCGGTGGATGGCGGCATAGCCGAGCCGGCTCGCCCAGTCGGCATAGGCCTCGCGCTCCTCGGCGGACTGGGCCGGGTCCTGCGCGCCGCCGACCTTGGCGCGGGTGATGCCGTGGACCGCCTCGAGCAGGCCGCGGAGCAGCGCCGACGGCTCGACGCCGAGATCATATTGGTCGCGAAGCGCGGCGAGCGCGCCGGGCGCGTCGCCGGCGAGGATGCAGGCCGAGCAGCTCGCGGATGGCGCCGCGATCGGACAGGCCGAGCATCGCGCGGACCTGCTCGGCGGTGACGGCGCCGGCGCCGTGGGCGATCGCCTGGTCGAGGATCGACAGGCCGTCGCGGGCCGAGCCTTCGGCGGCGCGGGCGATCAGCGCCAGCGCCTCGGGCTCGACCTCGACCCCTTCCGCCTCGGCGACATGGGCGAAATGGGCGGCGAGCAATTCGGCCGGGATGCGCCTGAGGTCGAAGCGCTGGCAGCGCGACAGGACGGTGACCGGGACCTTGTTGACCTCGGTGGTGGCGAACAGGAACTTGACGTGGGCGGGCGGCTCCTCGAGCGTCTTCAGCAGCGCGTTGAACGCGTTCTTCGACAGCATGTGGACTTCGTCGACGATATAGACCTTGTAGCGCGCCGAGACCGCGGAATAGCGCACCGCCTCGATGATCTCGCGGACGTCGTCGACGCCGGTATGGGAGGCGGCGTCCATCTCGACGACGTCGATATGGCGGCCTTCGGCGATCGCCCGGCACGGCTCGCAGATGCCGCACGGCTCGATCGTCGGGCCGCCGGCGCCGTCCGGGCCGACGCAGTTCAGCGCCTTGGCGATCAGCCGCGCGGTCGAGGTCTTGCCGACCCCGCGCACGCCGGTGAGCAGGAAGGCGTGGGCCAGCCGGTCGCGCTGGATGGCGTTGGCCAGCGTCTTCACCATCGCATCCTGGCCGATCAGCTCGGCGAAGCTCTGCGGCCGGTATTTGCGGGCGAGGACGCGGTAGGGCTGGGGGGAATCACTCATCGCAAGCAGCCTAGAACAGCCCCACCCGTCATGCCAGCGCAGGCTGGCATCTCAGGACCAGAAGTCACGGTGGGGAATGGGGACAGTCACCTTTGCGCGCTTCCGTGCGAGGCTTCGCAGGGCGGGCGGAAAGGTGACTGTCCCCGAGGTGGGAGCCGGAACGACCCGGCGCTTGAACTCGTTACGGCTGCTTCCTTCCGGACCTGACCGGGTTCGCGAGAGCGCCGTCCGCCCGACTCCCGCGCGCCATATGAGTTATGCCCGCCCGATTTGCAAGAATCAGAGGAAGGCGGCGGCGACCGAACGCGCGACGGCGGCGTGGACGGCGTTGCGGACGGCGCCTTCGGCCGGGCCGTCGGTATAGCAGGCGATGAGGATCGGCGCGCGGCCGGGCGGCCAGGCGATGGCGACGTCGTTATGGGCGCCATTGCCGGTTCCGGTCTTGTCGCCGACGCGCCAGCCGGCGGGAAGGCCCGCGCGCAGGCGTTCGCGGCCGGTGCCCGATGCCTCCATCCAGCCGGTGAGACGCGCCCGCGAGGCGGGGCTGAGCACGTCGCCGAGCAGCAGGGTGCGGAGCAGGCCCACCATCGCCGCCGGCGTCGTCGTGTCGCGCGGGTCGCCCGGCAGGTTGGTGTTGAGCGCGAGCTCGGTGCGGTCGAGCCGGGTCACCGCGTCGCCCGAGCGGCGGATGAAGGCGGTGAGCCCGGCCGGGCCGCCGATCTGGGCGAGCAGCAGGTTGGCGGCGGCATTGTCGCTGATCTCGACGGCCGCGGCGGCGAGCCGCGCGACCGGCAGCCGGCCGCGCCGCAGATGCGCCTCCACGACCGGCGAATGGCTGATGATGTCGGCCCGGCTGAACGGGATTTCCCGGTCGAGCGACAGGCGGCCCTGCTCGACCTCGGCGAGGATGGCGGCGGCGAGCGGCGCCTTGAAGGTCGAGCACATGGCGTAGCGGCTCGCTTCGTCATGGACCAGCCAGCGCCCCGACCCGGTGTCGAGCGCGGCGACGCCGAGCCGGCCGCCCTCGCCCAGGCTTTCGCGCAGGCCGCGGAAATCGGCACGGGCGCGCCGCGCCTCCTGCGGATGGCCGGAGCAGCCGATAGCGAGCACGGCGGCGCCCAGCAGGAGATTGCGGCGGTCGATCATGTCATCTCCCCTGCATGTTGTGAAAGCCTCCGGGAAGACGGACGGTGAGGGTGTCGAGCGCGTCGGTCAGCCAGATCTGGCAGGACAGGCGCGAGTGGCGGGTGACGTGGGCGGCGAGGTCGAGCATGTCCTCTTCCTCTTCGGTCGCGCGGGGCAGCTGGGGGAAATCCCCGGCGTCGACGATGACGTGGCAGGTCGAGCAGGCCATCTGCCCTTCGCATGTGCCCTCGAGCGGCTGGCCGGCATTCTGGGCGACGTCGAGCAGCCGCTCGCCGGCCGGCGCGTCCACCTCCTGGACGCGGTCGCCGTCGGCCGAGATGAAGCGGACCAGCGTCATGCGACGTGGTTCAGCTGGCGATTGGCCGCGCGGTCGATGAGGGTCAGAGCTTCGACGAGCTCCGCCTCGGTCGTATAGCGGCCGAAGCCGAGGCGTATGCTCGACCGGGCTTCGCGCCCGCCGAGGCGCAAGGCGGCGAGGACGTGGCTCGGGCGACCCGAGCCGCTGGCGCAGGCCGAGCCGGCGGAAAAGGCGACCTCGCGGACTTCGGAGATCAGGCGGGCGGCATCGATGCCGGGGCGGCAAAGGTTGAGATTGCCCCGGTAGCGGGCCTCGGCAGCACCGTTCAGGGTCCAGCCCGGGAGCAGGGCGAGCGCGACAGGCCACAGCCTCTCCACGTGCGCCGCGTCGATCTCGGCCCGCTCGGCCAGCAGGCGCGCCGCCTCGCCGAAACCCGCGCACAATGCCGGCGAGAGCGTGCCGGAGCGAAGCCCTCCTTCCTGGCCGCCGCCGTGGAGCAGCGGGTCGACGGCGGCGCCGTCCCTGACCCACAGCGCGCCGATGCCCTTGGGACCGTATACCTTGTGCGCGGAAAGGGCGACCAGGTCGCAGGCGTCGAGCGGGAGCGGAACCCGCCCGAAGCCCTGGACGGCGTCGCAGAAAAAGAGCGCGCCCTGGTTGCGGGCGATGCGGGCGATCTCGGCGATGGGCTGAATGACGCCGATCTCGTTGTTGACCAGCATGGCGGCGACGAGCCCGGTGCGATCGGTGACGCGCTCGGCGATCGATTCGGGAAGCGCGAGACCGTCCGGGCCGACCGGCAGGACGTCGACGTCGAAGCCCTGGGCGGCCAGCCATTCCACCGTGTCGAGCACGCAGGCATGCTCGGTGGCGAGGGTCACGATCCGCCGGCGGTCGGCCGGGAGGCGGGAAGCCACGCCCTTGATCGCCCAATTGGCGGCCTCGGTCGCCCCCGACGTGAAATAGAGCCTGCCCGCTCCCCGCCCGAGCGCCTCCTGCACCTGCGCCCGCGCGACCTCCACTGCCGCCGCCGCTTCGCGCCCGAGCTTGTGCGGGCTGTGCGGGTTGGCGAACCTGCCGTCGAGCCAGGGCCGCATCGCCGCCGCCGCTTCCGGCGCGAGGGGGGTCGTCGCCTGATAGTCGAGATAGATGGTCACGCCGCGCGGCGCCGCGCGAAGAGCTTGCGCCATTCGGTTATGAAGGTGTCGATGTAGCCCTCGACCGTATCGGGGCCGAAGCTGACCCGGATCACCTCGCGCGCCTCCTCTTCGGACATGCCCATGGCGAGGAGAACGTGGCTGGTCTTGAGGCTGCCCGACGAGCAGGCGCTGCCGGCCGAGACGGCGATGCCGGCGAGGTCCAATTGCATCATCTGCGAGGCGGCCGGAACGCCGGGCATCCGATAGGCGGCGATGGTGGCGATGCGGGGTGCGGTTTCGGCGATGACACCCCCGCCGGCGGCGATGATGCCGGCGTCCAGCCTCGCCCGCAGGCGCCTCGCTTCCCGGTACCAGCCGTGATCGGCTTCGGCGGCGGCGGCGAAGCCCATGATCATCGGCACGGCGGGCGTGCCCGGCCGCAAGCCGCCTTCCTGCCCGCCGACCGCTTCCAGCGTCGCGCCGTCCCTCACGAGCAGGGCGCCGACGCCCGGCGGGCCGCCGAGCTTGTGGGCGGCGACGGCGACGAAATCGGCCTGCGGGAGCGGCAGCTTGCCGGCGCTCTGGGCGCAATCGACGAGGAGCAGGCCGCCGGCGGCCCGGACGCGGGCGGCGATGTCGGCGATCGGGTGGATCACGCCGGTCTCGTTGTTGACCGACTGGACCGCGACCAGCGGCCGCGCGCGCCCCGCCAGCGCCGCGTCGAGATCGGCGAGGTCGAGCGTGCCGTCGGGCCGCGCCGCGACCAGGCGGGCGTCCGGCGCGGCCCGCAGCACCGCCGGATGCTCGATCGCCGAGACGATGCGCGGACCGGCCCGGGCGCGACGCAGGACGATCTCGATCGCCTCGGTCGCGCCCGAGGTGAAGACGATCGTGCCGCCCCATCCCAGCGCATCGGCGATCCGCCGCCGCGCATCTTCGAGCCGGGCGTGGGCGGCGCGCCCCTCGGCATGGGCGGAGGAGGGATTGGCCCACGCCTCGCAGGCGGCGCGGATCGCCGCCGCCGCCGCCGGCAGGATCGGCGTCGTCGCCGCATGATCGAGGTAGATCCGGTCCGCCACGCCGCCTTACGTCCCTTTCAATTGCGGAAACCCGCCGCATCCCTATATAGAGCCCGCCCGCACGCGGTTCACCCGCGCGCGCTCCTTTGAATATATCCCAACGCAGGTGCAATGCCCGAAGTCATCTTTCCAGGACCGGAGGGCCGTCTCGAAGGACGCTTCAGCCCGGGACCCCGCCCGCGCGCGCCAGTCGCCTTGATCCTCCATCCGCACCCCCAGGGCGGCGGGACGATGAACAACGCCATCGTGCTGGCCCTCTACAAGACGTTCGTGCGGCGCGGCTTCGCCACCTTGCGGTTCAACTTCCGCGGCGTCGGCAAGAGCCAGAGCGTGTTCGACAACGGCATCGGCGAGTTGAGCGACGCCGCCTCGGCGCTGGACTGGGTGCAGTCGATCCACCCCGAGGCCGAGACGACCTGGATCGCCGGCTTCAGCTTCGGCGCCTGGATCGGCATGCAGCTCTTGATGCGCCGGCCCGAGGCGCGCGGCTTCATCTCGATCGCGCCGCCGGCCAACATGTACGATTTCTCGTTCCTCGCCCCCTGCCCCTCGTCGGGCATCATCATCCAGGGCGAGGGCGACGAGGTGGTGACGCCGCTGGCCACCCAGAAGCTGGTCGACAAATTGAGGACCCAGCGCCACATCACCATCGAGCACAAGACGATCCCGCACGCCAACCACTTCTTCGTCAACGAGATGCCGCAGCTGATGAAGTCGGTCGACGACTATCTCGACTTCCGCCTCGACCCGAGCTGCCCGATCCGCTGAGGCGCCGGATCGCCCCTCGACCGCCGCCTTATTGCCGGGGCCTGACGCGCGGCGAAGGGTCCGGTCGCGGAATCCGCGTGCCGCGATGGATCACGGAATCCTCCAGCTCCTCGTCGGTCGGCTCGGGGACCGGCTCGCAGTTGCGCGCCGGGTCCGACGCCTTGCGCTCCAGCTCGGCCCGCATGCGGGCGAACAGGGCCTGCGCGGCCTCGGCGCGGGGCAGCAGGATCGCGGCCGTCCCCAGCATCTGCCCGTTCCGGTCGCGATATTCGACCGTCCACGGCCCGTAGGCCCAGAGCAGCTGCACCAAACTGCCTTTCTCCACGGTCACCGGCGTCAGCGGGAAATCGGGCCCCACCGACCGGACCATGCCGCCCGCGGACACGGAATGGCGCTGGCCGTAGGGCGGCGGCTGGACGAAGACGAGAATTCCCTGCTCGTCGGTCCGCTCCGTGGTGATCCCGAAATAGATGTCGTCGGGCTTCCACAGGATGGTCGCGGCCAGCGGGATTCCGACCCAGGTCATGCGCTGCAGCGCGCCATGGCCGTCCTCGCCGCGCAAGTGGATCTCGAACCCGGGAGGCTCGCGCCCGCCGCCGTCCGCGACGTGCATCCACATCGTCGCGCGCAGCCGGGCGTCGATCCCGTCGGCGACGTGGCAGGTCCATTCCGCCCGCACCGGCGCCGCGGCCGCGAGCAGAAGGAGAGCGAACGGGAGGCGGCGCATCACGCGGTCCAGATCAGCACGTTGCCGAGCATCACCAAGGCGGCGACGAGCATCAGCGCGCCCTTGCGGCGCTCCCGGCGCCGGACGATCAGATAGAACTCCCCCCGCGGTCAAGAGGAAGGCGGCGATCATCAGGATCGAAAGGGTCAGCGCGCCCGGGCCGGTCATGGCCGGGGTGATGCCACGGCCCGCGCCTTTCACAAAGCCTTAAGCGCCGGGCGCTAGACCGGTCTTCATGAGCCACCACGACCACCGCCAGTTCGAGCGGGCGCTCGACACGATCGACCAGGCGATCCTGCCCAATTTGTCGCGGCTGCTCGACGGCGTGCTCGACAGCGCCGCCCTGGCGCGGCCGGGGATCGACGCCGAGGCCTATTCGGCGGGCTTGCGCAGGCGCGCGCGGCAGGTCGGCCAGCTGAGCCGGCTGGTGGCGCTGGTCGCCCCGCACGCCCGCCAGCGGGCCTGAACCCAACCGCCGGACCGAGGAAGCCCTCTCCCTGGAGGGAGAGGGTGGGGTGAGGGTGTTTGGCGGGGGAGATCGTCCGCGGACGCACGACGCTCGCTTTCGCTCGCTCCCCCTCACCCCATCCCTCTCCCCCCGGGGAGAGGGGGTGTCGCCGGCGCCTCGTTCGGCGGGCGTGGGAAAGGGGACACGTACTAGTACGTGTCCCCTTTCTAAACTCACCACGCTCGCTATCGCTCGCTCCCCCTCACCCCAACCCTCTCCCCGCCGGGGAGAGGGGGCTTAGGCACACGACGCTCGCTGTCGCTCGCTCCCCCTCACCCCACCCTCTCCCCGCCGGGGAGAGGGGGTCCTTGCCGGGGCGCGGCCGCCCGGAGAATCTCCGCATAGAGGCCGGGGTCGACGTTCCCGCCCGAGACGACGACCACGCTGCCGTCCGGCACGTCGCCGGCCCTTCCCGAGACGAGCGCCGCCAGCGCGACGGCGCCGCCCGGCTCGGCGACGATCCGCAAGTGGCGGAAGGCGAACAGCATCGCCGCCTCGGTTTCGGCCTCGCTCACCGCGAGCCCGCGCGCGCCGGCCTCCCGGAGCGCGCCGAAGGTGAGCGGCGACACGCGCCTGGTCTGGAGCGCGTCGCAGCGCGTCGGCGGCGCCGGCTCGGCGACCGGCACGATCGTTCCGCCCGCCAGCGAACGGGCCATGTCGTCCCAGCCTTCGGGCTCGACCACCACGATTTGCGACTCCGGCAGCGCCAGCGCGATCCCGCCCGACAAGCCGCCGCCGCCGCAGGGCACGATCACCATCGGCGGCACCGCGCCGAGCTGCTCGCGGATTTCGACGCCGACGCTGCCCTGCCCCTCGATCACGTCGACATCGTCGAACGAGGGCACCAGGGTCGCGCCGCGCTCCGCGGCCAGGCGGGCGCCGATCTCCTCGCGGCTCTCGGTGTCGCGGTCGAAGAAACGAATGTCGGCGCCGGCGGCGCGGGTCGCGTCGATCTTCACCGCCGGCGCGTCGCGCGGCATGACGATGATCGCCGCCATGCCCAGCCGCCGGGCGGCGCGGGCGACGCCCAAAGCATGGTTTCCCGAGGAGAAGGCGACGACGCCGCGCGCCCGCTCGGCCTCGCTCAGCAGCATCAGCCGGTTGGTCGCGCCGCGCAGCTTGAAGCTGCCGCCCGCTTGCAGGCATTCCGCCTTGATCCAGATCCGGCGTCCCTCCCAATCGAGCGGCAGCAGCGGCGTTCGCACGACGTCCGCCGCGATGCGCTTCGCCGCAGCGTGGACACCTTCTGCCGAGGCTTGCCTGTCTTTCATCCAAAGCCCTGTAAGAAAAAGAGAAATCGAAGGTTCTTTACATGGGGAGGCAACGCCCATATATCCCACGCCGCAGCCCCATGGGGGACTTCCAAACCGCAAGGCTGCCTTGTCGTCAACTAATCTCCTGGAGGTCCCTTGAGTTGCACAGCCATCATAGCGCGCTGGGGCTAGCTACCGCCCTGAGGCCGGTCCAGCCGGTCACGCTCCTTCGTCCGCACGCCGCCCGGCGCGCCGCCCGCTTCTTCGTGGAGAAGTTTCCGGGCCGGTCGCTCTATGCGGTGAAGGCCAATCCCTCGCCGGATCTGCTGCGGATCCTGTGGGAAAGCGGCGTCACCCATTATGACGTGGCGTCGATCGCCGAGGTGCGGCTGGTCGCCGAAACGCTGCCCGAGGCGGTGTCGTGCTTCATGCACCCGGTGAAGGCCGAGGAGGCGATCGCCGAGGCCTATTTCACCCACAATGTCCGCACCTTCTCGCTCGACACGATGGAGGAGCTCGACAAGATCGTCCGCGCGACGGGCGGGGCGAGCGACCTCAACCTTCTGGTCCGGATCCGCGTTTCGTCGGACCATGCCAAGCTCAGCCTGGCCGCCAAGTTCGGCGCCGAACCAAATGAGATGAAAGCGCTTTTGTTCGCCGCGCGCCAGGCGTCGGACGCGCTCGGCATCTGCTTCCACGTCGGCAGCCAGGCGATGACGCCGGCCGCCTTCGGCGAGGCGATGGAGCGGGTCCGGGCGGCGATCGTCGAGGCCGCGGTCACCGTCGACATCGTCGACGTCGGCGGCGGCTTCCCGTCCTGGTATCCCGGCATGGAGCCGCCGCCGCTGGAGACCTATTTCGAGGTCATCCACAACGCCTATGAGAGCCTGCCCATCTCCTATTCGGCGGAATTGTGGTGCGAGCCGGGCCGGGCGCTGTGCGCGGAATATGCCAGCGTGCTGGTCCGCGTCGAGAAGCGCCGCGGCGACCAGCTCTACATCAACGACGGCGCCTATGGCGCCCTGTTCGACGCCGCCCATATCGGCTGGCGCTTCCCGGTGAAGCTGGTGAGGGCCGAGCCTTCGGACGCGCGCGACATGGCGTTCAGCTTCTACGGCCCGACCTGCGACGATCTCGACCATATGGCGGGGCCGTTCATGCTGCCCGCCGACATCGGCGCCGGCGACTATGTCGAGATCGGCATGCTCGGCGCCTATGGCTGCGCCATGCGGACCGGCTTCAACGGCTTCGGCACCGACTTGAAGGTGATCGCCGAGGACGCGCCGATGGCGACGCTCTACGGCGGAGAAAGCCGCGAGGTCGCACGTTCCAACGTCGTGAAGCTGTAGCGCCGGAACCCCACCGTTCGCCCTGAGCCTGTCGAAGGGCTTTTTTCTTGAGAAGGGGTGGGCTTCGACAAGCTCAGCCCGAACGGAACTATGGAGATTCCCGTGACCACCGAAACCCCCGTCAACGACACCCGCAAGGCGGCGCTGCTGTCGACCGAGGTCGAGCATATCGACATCAAGAGCTTCGACGCGCGGCCGATCGTCGACGCGATGAAGAAGATGAGCTTCACCTCGCGCGACCTCGGCCGGGCGGCCGACATCTACAACCAGATGCTGGCCGACCCCGACTGCTCGATCATCCTGGTGATCGCCGGCTCGACCTCGGCCGGCGGCTGCATGGACCTTTATGCCGACCTGGTGCGGCACAACATGGTCGACGCGATCGTCGCCACCGGCGCGACCATCGTCGACATGGATTTCTTCGAGGCGCTCGGCCACAAACATTATCAGGCGCTCGACATCCCCGACGACGACACGCTGCGCTCGCTCTACATCGACCGGATCTACGACACCTATATCGACGAGGAGAAGCTGCAGGAGACCGATCACACGATCGGCGCGATCGCGGACGGCCTCGAGCCCGGCGCCTATTCCTCGCGCGCGTTCATCCGCGCGATGGGCAAATGGCTGACCGAGGGCAATGGCAGGAAGGAGAACAGCCTGGTCAGGCTCGCTTTCGAGCATGACGTGCCGATCTTCTGCCCGGCCTTCGTCGACAGCTCGGCCGGGTTCGGGCTGGTCAAGCACCAGGTCGACGCGATGAAGGCGGGACGGCCCTATTTGGTGCTCGACGCCATCGCCGACTTCCGCGAGCTGACCGACCTCAAGATCGCGGCCGGCACCACCGGCCTTCTGATGATCGGCGGCGGCGTGCCCAAGAACTTCACCCAGGACACGGTGGTCTGCGCCGAGATCCTCGGCCATGACGATGTCGAGGTCCACAAATATGCCGTGCAGATCACCGTCGCCGACGTCCGCGACGGCGCCTGCTCCTCCTCGACCCTCCAGGAGGCGGCGAGCTGGGGCAAGGTCTCGACCGCGCTCGAGCAGATGGTGTTCGCCGAGGCGACCAGCGTGCTGCCGCTGCTCGCCTCGGACGCCTACCATCGCGGGCATTGGCGGACCCGCGCCAAACGCGCCTTCGGCAGGATGTTCGCCTAGAAGGGGACACGTACTAGTACGTGTCCCCCTTACGTGTCCCCTTTTCGGGAGGAACCGGGTTTACCGGCGCCGATTTGTAACGCACCTTCCCCGCCTCAAAGGGGGAGATCAGCCATGAACCACAGCCCGATTCTCGCGCCGGTGGTGGCGCTCGTCGCCTGGACGCTGGTGATGATGATCTGGCTCTACGCCGTCCGCTTCCCGGCGCTGGCCCGCAAGGGCATCTCGCTGAAGGGCCGGGTGGGCAGCAAGGGCGGCGACCTCGATGGCGTGGTCGAGCCCGAGGTCCAGTGGAAGGCGCACAATTACAACCATCTGACCGAGCAGCCGACGCTGTTCTACGCGATCGCCATCACCCTCGCGCTGATCGGCGGCGGCGACATCCGGATCAATATCTGGCTCGCCTGGGCCTATGTCGCGCTTCGCATCCTCCACAGCCTCATCCAGGCGACGGTCAACGTCGTGCGCTGGCGCTTCCTCACCTTCCTCGCCGCCTCGCTCTGCCTGCTGGGGCTGACCGTCCATGCCGGCGCGGAGATCCTCCACCACCTCTAGCGCGAAAAGGCCCCGGCAAGCTCGACATGGGTCGACCAGCGGAACTGGCCGACCGGCTGTACCCAGTCGAGCCGATAGCCGCCCTCGACGAGCATCCTGGCGTCGCGGGCGAAGGTGGCGGGATTGCAGGAGACGTAGGCGATGCGCGGCACGGCGGAGGCGGCGAGCAGGGCCGCCTGCTCCCTGGCGCCGGCGCGCGGCGGATCGAGGACGACGGCTTCGAAGCGGCCGAGCTCCTTCCCGTCGAGCGGACGGCGGAAGAGGTCGCGATGATCGACGAACAGGCCCTGTCCCGCCGCCTTCAGCGCCAGCGCGGCATCGCGCGCGCCTTCGGCGGCATAGACCTTGCCGGCGAGCGCGAGCGCGAAGGTGCCGAGGCCCGCGAACAGGTCGGCGACGATCCGCGCCTCGCCCACCGCCCGGCGGACCGCGGCGATGAGGGCCGCCTCGCCTTCCGCCGTCGCCTGCAGGAAGGCCCCGTGCGGCAGCGGCACGGCGGCGCCGCCGAGGCTTATCGTCACCGGCTCGGGCTCCCAGACGGTCTGCGGCCCATCGCCGTCGTCGAGCGCCAGCCGCGCCAGCCGCTGCGCCCGCGCGAAGGCGATCATCGCTTCGGCGGCCTCGAGGCCGTCGGCGCCGACGCCTTCGAGAAGCAGGTCGACGCCCTGGTCCGCCACCATCATCGCCGCGCCGGCCCGGCCGTTCAGCAGCCGCCTGAGCGGCGCGACGAGGGCGAACAATTCGGGGCGCAGGACATGGCATTCGCGCATGTCGACGATGCGGTGGCTGGCCTCGGCGTTGAAGCCGACCGCCCCGCCCGCCGCCTTCAGCGCCGCCCGCCGGCGGCTGCGCGGCGGGGAAAGGTGCGGCGGCAGGATGTCGGGCACCGATACGCCCTGGGCGGCGAGCGCCGCGCCGATCCGCTCGACGAGGTAATCGCCATAAGCGGCATCGTCGACATGCTGGAGCTGGCAGCCGCCGCATTCGGGGAAATGGCGGCAGGGCGGCACCGCATGATGGGGGCCGGGCGCGACGCTGCCGTCGGGCGCGACCCGGTCGCCCGGCGCCGTCATCGCAACGAATCGCCCGCTCTGCGTGACTCCGTCTCCCCGCGCCGCGAGGCGGACGACGAGGTCGCTTTCGCTCACAGGTTCTGGACGAGGTCGTCGGCGGTCAGGCCCGGCCCGGCGCGCCCGGCGGCGCGGGCGTGGAGCCAGACCGCCTCGCAGGCGGCGGCGAAGGGATCGCCGAGGGCGGCGAGGCGGGCGGCGATGATGCCGGCGAGCACGTCGCCGGTGCCGGCGCTGGCCAGCCAGGGCGAAGCGGGCGGCGCGATCGCGGCGCGGCCGTCGGGCGCGGCGACCACCGTGTCCGCGCCCTTGTAGACGACGACCGAGCCGCTCGCCGCCGCCGCCGCGCGGGCCTTGTCGACCTTGCTGCCGGAAAGATCCGGGAACAGCCTGGCGAACTCGCCTTCATGCGGGGTCAATATGGCGTTCGGGCGAACCCGCAGCGCATCGGCGTCGAGAACCAGCGGCCGGCCCGAGGCGATCGCCATGTCGAGCAGGCGCTCGGCGGCCGCGCCCCCGCCAAGGCCCGGGCCCAGCGCGACGGCGCCGATCCGTGGGTCGGCGAGCAGCTCCGCCGGGTCCCCCGGCCCCTGGACGATCGCCTTCGGCAGGCCCGCGATCGCCGCCCCGATCAGGCGGACATAGCCCGCGCCGGCCCGGAGCGCCGCGGCGGCGGCGAGCGCGCCGGCGCCCGGCATCTCGCCGGCCAGCACGACGACATAGCCGCGCCGATATTTGTGGTCGTCGGGCCCCGGCGGCCGGATGTCCGGCCGGCCGATCTCGTGGAGCCGGCTCGCCGCGGCGATGCCGATGTCGGCGACGACGATCCGCCCCATGTGCCGTGCCGCCGGCTGCAGGAGGTGGGAGGGCTTCAATGTCTGGAAGGTGATGGTGAGGTCGCAGTCCGGCACCGGCGAAAGCAGCCGGCCGTCGTCGGTGGCGACGCCGCTCGGCAGGTCGACGGCGACCCGCACCTCGGCCTGGGCGGCGAGATCGATGAGGCGCTGCGCGGCCGCGCCGTCCAGCGGCCGTCCCAGCCCCGTCCCGAACAGGGCGTCGACCAGCAGCGCCGCGCCCTTCGCCGCCGCCAGCGGCTCGACGGGCCCTCCCCACGAATCGCAGGCCGCCAGCGCCGCACCGCCTTTCGGCGCGCCGAGCGCCGCGACCCGGACCGCCACGCCGCGCGCGCGAAGCTCGCGGGCGATGACATAGCCGTCGCCGCCATTGTTGCCGGGCCCGCACAGGACCAGCGCCGGCAGTGGACCGGCATAGCGCCGGATCGCCTCGGCGGCGGCGCGCCCCGCTTGCTCCATCAACGTCTCGACCGGCGTGCCCGCCGCGATCGCCGCGGCCTCGGCGGCGCGCATCTCCCCGGCGGTCAAGATGAAGCGGCCGCTCACCGGCGCAGCACCACGGCCGGCAGCCGGAAGCGGTCGCCGCCAATCTCGACCTCGATGCGGTTGCCCGGCAGGATCGTGACATGCGCCGGCTCGGCCCCGTCGGCCGCGACCACCCCGCGCCCGTCGGGCGCGACCAGCAGCCGGCGGAAGCCGCCGCTGGGAAAACGGAGAATCAGCACGCGGCCTTCGGCGCTGCCGGCGCTCTCGCTCGAGCAAACCGGCTCGAAGCCGTTCATGTCGCCGACCAGGCATTCGATCCGATCGTCGGGCCGGCCTGGAGCGGGGGCGGCGGCGCCGTTGGCCGTTTCGCCGCGCGGTTCGCCGTTGCAGGCGGCCAGAAAAGCGGCGGCGACAAGCGAGGGATGGCGCATGCGGCTTCCTATCATTTCCGTCGAAGCGCTTCGAGCCGGCGCGACATCTCCTCGCCGCCGATCAGCGCGTCGAAGCGCCGGTCCTGCGCCGCATCGACTCGCCCGCCCCGGGCGGCGAGAACGATCGCGCGCTTCAGCGTGGCGAGGCTCTCGCGGTCATTGGCGAGGATCGCCTCGACGACCGGATCGAGCCCGGCCCGGTCAAGCTCGACCAGCCCGATCCGGACCGCCTCGGCGCCGTCGATCGAGGCGGCGGTGAACAAAAGCCGCGCCGCCTGGCCCGCACCGACGAGCGCGACCAGGCGGTGGACGTCCTCCTGGGGGTAGGAGATGCCGATCCTGGCGGGCGTGATCGCGAAGCGCGCCCCTGCCCCGGCCACGCGCAGGTCGCAGGCCATGGCGAGCGCGACCCCGGCGCCGTAGCAGGGGCCCTCGATCAGCGCGATGGTGGGGACGGCGAGGCCCTGCAGCGCATCGAGGGCGGCGCGCATCTCCTCGCGAAAGCGGATGCGCGCCGCCTCGCCGGCCCTGAGAGCGGGGAAATCGGAAAGGTCGGCGCCGGCGCAGAAGGCGCCGCCTTCGCCCGACAGGATCAGCAGCCGCGCATCCTTTTGGCCGGCCTCGCCGATCACCCGCTCGAGCTCGGCCCAGCCGGCGGCGGGAATGGCGTTGCGCGCCTCGGGCCGGTCGAGCGTCAGCCGGGCGACGGCGCCATCCTGGGTAAGGCGGAACATGGCGGCTGATTGCCGGACGCGGACGTTCCTGTCTCGCGAAAAAAAAGGCCGGGCCGCCCGATACGCGGCGGCCCGGCCATGATGTTCCGCGGCGCCCCGTCCGGTGGAGGCGGGGGGCCGCGGGCGAATGTCGGCACGATTACAACCGCGCCTCGACCCGTCGCCGGTCAGGAGAGCAAGAGCCGTGCCAGAACGGAATCCCGCGGCTTGCGATGGTTAACGCGGCCAGGGGCCTGTGCCGGAACGGGATTGGCGGGTCAGCGGAGACGGGTCGGAAGCAGCCACCAGCCGGGATAAGCGGCGCCGATCGCGGCCGCGGCGGCGTCCCTGTCCGCCTCGGTCGCATAAAGGCCGAAGCAGGTCGCGCCCGAGCCCGACATGCGGGCGACGCGGGCGCCCGACAGCGCATCGAGGACGTCGCCGATCGCCGGGACGAGCCCGAGGGCGGCGGATTCGAGGTCGTTGCGGCCGTCCTGCCAGGCGCCGAGGGGGCCGCGGTCGACGCCGTCCCAGGCCCGGAACACCGAGGCGGTCGACAAAGGCAGGCCGGGGTTGACCAGCAGGGTCGGCGAGCCCCTCAGCCCGCCGATGCAGACGGGTTCGATCCGGTCCCCCCTGCCCTCGCCGCGCGCCGTGCAGCTCAGCAGGCAGGCGGGAACGTCGGCGCCAAGGCCCGCCGCGATTCGGCCCAGGCGATTGGCGGGGAGGCCGCGAAAGCGCGCCAGCAGCCGCAAAGCCGCCGCCGCATCCGCCGAGCCGCCGCCGATCCCGGAGGCGACGGGCAAGTTCTTTTCGAGCGTCAGGGCGACGCCGGACACACCGAGCGCGCGCGCCGCCCGGAGGACCAGATTGTCCGCCCCGCCGGCAAGATCGGCGGCGAACGGGCCGGCGACTTCGAGCGTCAGGCCGGGGCCGTCCCTGACGCTGAGCCGGTCGCCCTGCTCGGCGAAGGCGAAGACCGTCTCGATCCGGTGATAGCCGCCCGGCGTTCGGCCGCGCACGTGGAGCGCGAGGTTGATCTTCGCATAGGCCGTTTCGCGCATCAGCGCGCGGCGAGCAGCGGCGTCAGCCCGGCCTCGATCTTGGCGCCGATCCGCGCCGCGTTCGCGCCCTCGGCATAGACCAGGGCCGCCTTCCAGGCGAAGCGCGCCTCGACCCTGCGCCCGGCCGCGAAATAGGCGTCGCCGAGATGCTCGTTGATCTCGACGTCGGCCGGCTCGCCCTCGGCGGCCTGCTCGAGCAAGGCGATCGCCTCGGGGAGCTCGCCCTTGAGATAGAGCGCCCAGCCGAGCGAATCGGTGATCGCGGCATTGTCGGGCGCCAGCCGGTGCGCCTCGCGGATCAGCCGCTCCGCCTCGGCGACATTCTCCCGCCGGGCGAGCTGGGCGTAGCCGAGATAGTTGAGCACGAAGGGTTGCTCGGGGGCGAGCCGATAGGCCTGGCGCAGCGCGCCCAGCGCCTCGGGCCAATTGTCGGCCTGATCGAGCGCGCCGCCGCGCATCAGCCACAACGCCCATTCGGCCTGGCTGTCCTCGGACTCCGTCCGCACGGCGAGCGCGCGGCCGAAGGCGTCCGCCGCTTCGGCCTGGCGGTCGAGCGAATTGTAGACCTCGCCCAGCCGGACCCAGTCGGTGGCGGCGACCGAGGGGGCGCGGGTCGCGGCCAGCGCCAAAGCGAGCGCGGCGTCCCGGTCGCCGCCCTCGACGAGCAGGCGGATGCGCTGGTCGCGGACGGTGGCCGCGAACGGATCGCCGGCGCCGACATTGGCGAGCAGGGGCACGGCGATGCGCTGGCGCTGCTGCTGGGCGAGCAGCTCGGCGGCGACCATCCAGGTCTCGCTATTGTCCGGCGCCAGCCAGGTCGACAGCCGGGCGAACATCGACGCGAGCTGGGTCAGGTCCTGGCCGTGGAGATCGAGCGCGAGCCGGACCAGCAGCTCGGCCAGCCCGGCCTCGGGGTTCGCGATCGCGCCGGGGAGCGGCGTGCCCGCCTCGACGAGGCGGCGGGCGGCGGCGAGCGGCCCGCCATCGCCCTGGAGCAAGGCGCGGGCGGCGTCGCGGTCGCCGCGCGCCGCCAGCACCGCGGCGCCGGCGATCTGCAGCCGGGCGCCGCGCGGCCCCGCCGACCGGGCCGCCCGGCCCAGCTGCTCGGCCGCCTCGGGCCGGCCCAGCGCAGCGAGGAGGAAGGGGCGGTGCTCGGCCGCATAGCCGGCGGCGGCGCCCTGGGCGTTTGCCGGCAGCGCGGCGAGCGGGTCGCCGGCGCCGGACCCGAAGGCGAGCCAGGCCCGCAGCACCGGCACGGTGAAGCCGAACAATTGCTCGCGCTCGACCGCGTCGATCTGGGCCGTCGCCGCGCGCCAGTCGCGCGCCCGGAAAGCCTCCGCCACCAGGAGGAAGCGCGCGTCGGGGAGCAAGGCGCCGCGCCGTTCCAGCGTGCGCGCGGCGTCCAGCGCCAGCCGCCAGTCGCCGGCGGTGATGGCATGGTTCAGCGCCTGGGCGGCGATCAGCTCGTTGTCGGGCGCGGCGGCGAGCGCGGAGACATAGCCGGCGCTCGCCTGATCGAGCGCGCCGGCCGAGGCCGCGACCCGGGCCTGGGCATAGATGTTGAGCGGCGAGCGCTCCGCCACCCGCGCCGGCGCCGGCGCGGCCAGGAGAGCAACGGCGCCGGCGACAAGCGCCCGCGCGACGAGCCTACATGTTGGGATAGTTCGGCCCTCCTCCGCCTTCGGGGACGACCCAGTTGATGTTCTGGGTCGGATCCTTGATGTCGCACGTCTTGCAGTGGACGCAATTCTGCGCGTTGATCTGGAGCCGCGGCCCGCTTGCCTCCTCGACGAACTCGTAGACGCCGGCGGGGCAGTAACGCTGCTCCGGCCCGGCATAGAGGGCGAGGTTGACCGCGACCGGGATGCTCGCATCCTTCAGCGTCAGGTGGACCGGCTGGTCCTCCTCATGATTGGTGTTGGAGACGAACACCGAGGAGAGGCGGTCGAAGCTGATCACGCCGTCGGGCTTGGGATAGTCGATCGGCGGGACCAGGTCCTTGCGCCACAGCCGGCTCGTGGTCGGGATGGTGCTTCATCGTGAACGGCAGGCCGATGCCGAGGTGGCGCATCCACATGTCGGCGCCGGCGAGCAGGGTGCCGAAGGTCCCGCCCCATTTCGACACCAGAGGCTCGACGTTGCGGACGATCTTCAGCTCCTCGGCGATCCAGCTCGCGCGGAGCGCTTCCTCGTAGGATGCGAGAATGTCGCCGGTCCGCCCGGCGGCGATCGCCGCGAACGCGGCCTCGGCGGCGAGCATGCCGGACTTCATCGCGGTGTGGCTGCCCTTGATCCGCGGCACGTTGACGAAGCCGGCGGCGCAGCCGATCAGCGCGCCGCCGGGGAAAGCGAGCTTGGGCACGGCCTGCCAGCCGCCTTCGTTGATCGCCCGCGCGCCGTAGCTGATGCGGCGGCCGCCCTCGAGGAACTCGCGGATCGCCGGATGCTGCTTCCAGCGCTGGAACTCCTCGAACGGCGACAGATAGGGGTTCCGGTAGTTGAGCGCGACGACGAAGCCCAAGGCGACCTGATGATTGTCCTGGTGGTAGAGGAAGCCGCCGCCCCAGCTGTCGTCGTCGAGCGGCCAGCCCTGGGTGTGGATGACCCGGCCCGGCTCGATGCTTCTCCGGGTCGATGTCCCACAGCTCCTTGAGGCCGATGCCGTAGACTTGCGGCTCGCTGTCGCTGTCGAGCTCGAAAATCCGCTTCAATTCCTTGGTGAGGTGGCCGCGCGCGCCTTCGGCGAACAAGGTGTAGCGGCCGTGCAGCTCCATGCCGGGCTGGTAATCGGGCCTGTGGGTGCCGTCGCGGGCGACGCCCATGTCGCCGGTGGCGACGCCTTTGACCGAGCCGTCCTCGTTGAACAGCACCTCCGCCGCCGCGAAGCCGGGGAAGATCTCGACGCCAAGCGCCTCCGCCTGTCCGGCCAGCCAGCGGCAGAGATTGCCGAGGGAGAGCGGTGTAGGTGCCCTTGTTGCTCATGAACGGCGGCATCAGGACGTGGGGGAAGGAATATTTCTTCTTCGCGGTCAGCACCCAATGCTGGTTCTCGGTGACCGGGACGGTGAGCGGGCTGTCGAGGTCCTGCCAGTCGGGCAGCAATTCGTCGAGCGCGCGCGGATCGACCACCGCGCCGGAGAGGATATGGGCGCCGACCTCCGAGCCTTTTTCGAGGACGCAGACGGAAATCTCGCGGCCGGCCTCGGCGGCGAGCTGCTTCAGGCGGATGGCGGCGGCGAGGCCGGCGGGGCCGGCGCCGACGATCACCACGTCATAAGGCATCGACTCCCGGTCGGCCATTCTCTTCTCCGCCACTCCTGTCGTCGCAAACCGCCAACCGTCTGGCAGATAAACAGCAGTTATACGATTGACCAGCCCGGGCACCGCCGACTCAAAGGGGCGAGGTTTCGCGGGGGAAAGGACTTCATGTCCTCTGACTGGGCGGCAAGCGCGCTCTCATGGTGGGAACAAGCGGGCGTCGACGTGATCGTCGGCGAGGCGCCGCGCGACTGGCTCAATCCGGGGACGAAGGCGCCGGCGCCTCCGCCCGAGCCGGCGCGCGCGCAGATGCCGGCGGCGCTCGACGCGTTCCGCGACTGGCTCGCCTCGACCGAAACGCTTCCGTTCGCCACCCCTTCCGCGCCGCGGGTCGGCCCGGCCGGCGATCCGGCATCCGGGCTGATGATGCTGACCGACATGCCGGGCGACGACGACGCGGCCGCCGGCACCCTGCTTTCCGGCGAGGTCGGGGCGCTGTTCGACCGGATGCTGGCGGCGATCGGGCGGAGCCGCGACACCATCTACCTCGCCGCCTTCTCCCCGATCCGTCCGCCGGCGGGCCGGATCGACGATGAAAGCATCCGCGCGCTCGCCGACATCGCCCGCCACCATGTCGGCCTCGCCTGCGCCCAGGGCGCTGCTGCTGTTCGGCGACGCCTGCTCGCAGGCGCTGGTCGGCGCGCCGATGACGCAGGCGCGCGGCCGCTGGCACGAGGTCGCGACCCGGCCGGGCCCGTCAAGGCCCTGGTAACCACTGAGGCCCCAGGAATTGCTGCGGCAGCCGGGGCTGAAGGCGCATGCCTGGGCCGACCTGCAAATGCTGATGGAGGAGCTGAAGCGATGACCAGGCTGAGCGGCGCGCTGACGGCCATGGGCCTCGCCCTTGCCGCCACCCCGGCTTATGCGGAGGACACGATCCGCCCGGCCCCGACCGCCCCCCTGCACGGCATCGCCGCGCCGGCGCAGCTCGGCGCTTCCGAGCGCGACAATTACCGCGCCGTCTTCGCCAGCCTGCGCGCCCAGGACTGGGCCGGCGCCGCCGGCCGGCTCGACGGCATGCGCGAAGGGCCGCTGCACAATCTCGCCCGGGCGATGCTCTACACCATGCCGGGCTCGCCGCGCGTCGAGCTGCAGCCGCTGGCCGACCTCATCGCCCGCGCGCCCGAGCTGCCGCAGGCCGGCGACCTCGCCCGGCTGGCGCGGGCGCGCGGCGCCGAGGCCCTGCCCGAGCTTCCCGACGCGCAGCGGCTGGTCGGCCTGGCGGGCCAGCCGCGCCGCGCCCGCCCGCGCCCGATCCGCGGCGACGAGGTGGCCGACGCGCTCGAGCCCTTGATCCAGCCGCTGATCGTCGCCGACCAGGCCTATGAGGCCGAAACCCTGCTCGCCACCCGCATCGAGGAGCTGTCCGACGAGGCGCGCACCGCCTTCCAGCAGCGCATCGCCTGGGTCTATTATCTGAACGGCAACGACCGCGAGGCGCGCCGGCTCGCCGACCTCGCCCGCCGCGGCCCGACCGAATATGGCATCCACGCCGAATGGGTCGCCGGGCTCGCCGCCTGGCGGATGGGCGACCATGACGCCGCGGCCGGGCATTTCGGCACCGTCGGCGCCCGCTCCGGCGACGTCGAGCTCGCCGCCGCCGGCCATTATTGGGCGGCCCGCGCCGACACCGCCGGCGCCCGCCCGGAGCGCGTCCAGGCGCGGCTGCGGACCGCCGCCCGCCACGCCGAGACCTTCTACGGCCTGCTCGCCCAGAGCATGCTGGCGCTGCGCCAGCCGCCCGCCGACATGACCAGCCTCACCGCCGAGGACTGGCGGGCCTTGTCCGGCCTCGCCAACGTCCGCGCGGCGGTGGCGCTCGGCGAGATCGGCGAGAACGACCTCGCCGACGAGCTGATCCGCCACCAGGCGCGGATCGGCAGCCCCGGCGACCATGCCGCGCTCATCCACCTCGCCGCGCGCCTCAACCTCACCGCCACCCAGATGTGGCTCGCCCACAACGGCCCGCGGGGCAGCCGCTTCGGCCCGCGCGAGCGCTATCCGCAGCCCGAACTGGCGGCCGGCGCGCGGCTGGCGGGTCGACCCCTCGCTCGCCTTCGCCCACGCCCTGCAGGAATCGAACTTCCGGCCCGACGCGGTCAGCCCGGCCGGCGCGCGCGGGCTGATGCAGGTCCGCCCCGGCACCGCCGGCGACATGGCCCGCGCCCGCGGCGAGGGCTTCAGCGCCGCCCAGCTCAACCAGCCGGCGGTCAACATCGAATATGGCCAGACCTATCTCGAATATCTGCGGGACCTGTCGAGCACCGGCGGGCTGCTGCCCAAGGTGATCGCCGTCCTACAATGCCGGGCCGGCGCCGATCGCCGAGTGGAACGCCGCGCTACGACCAGAGCGATCCGTTGCTCTACATCGAATCGCTGCCTTATTGGGAGACACGCGGCTACGTCCCGATCATCCTCAGGAACTATTGGATCTACGAGGCGCGCAGCGGCGACCAGTCGGCGAGCCGGCGGGCGCTGGCCCAGGGCATGTGGCCGCGCTTCCCCGGGCTGTCGGGGCCGAGCGCGGTCCGCATCGCCCCGCGCAGCCGCCAGACCGCGATGGGCGGGGACTGAGCCCCTCCCCGTGCCGGGGAAAATTAGTTGTTCTTGCTCTGTTCCGGCGCCGGGGGTAAGCCTTGGGCATGCGACCCGACGCCCGCCCCGGCCGCGGCGCGCCCGAGAACCGGACGCCGACCCGCTTCAACCTCCCGGTCCGCGAGGCCGACGGCGACTGGCTCGACGAACGCGACGCCCTGGACGACGGGCCGCCGCCGCTCCGCACCACGGTCACCGTCGAGAAGCCGAAGACGATCATCACCCGCAACAGCTCGCCCGACATCGGCTTCGACCGCTCGATCAACCCCTATCGCGGCTGCGAGCATGGCTGCATCTATTGCTTCGCGCGGCCGACCCACGCCTTCCACGATCTTTCGCCCGGGCTCGACTTCGAAACCAGGCTGTTCGCCAAGCCGGACGCCGCCCGGCTGCTCAGGGCCGAGCTCGGCAAGCCGGGCTACAGCGTCCGGCCGATCGCGATGGGGACCAACACCGATCCCTACCAGCCGATCGAGGGCACATGGCGGATCACCAGGAGCGTCCTCGAAGTGCTGGCCGAGACGCGGCACCCGGTGACGATCACCACCAAGTCGGACCGGGTGCTCCGCGATCTCGACATCCTCGAAGCCATGGCCCGGCAGAACCTGGCCAGCGTGGCGCTGTCGGTGACCTCGCTGGAGCCGGCGATCGCGCGGACGCTGGAGCCGCGGGCGCCGTCGGCGAAGAAGCGGCTGGCGGCGGTGAAGCGGCTCGCCGAGGCCGGCGTGCCCGCCTGGGTGGCGATCGCGCCGGTGGTGCCCGGGATCACCGACCACGAGCTCGAGCACATCGTCGAGGCGGCGGCGGAGGCGGGCGCGCTCGGCGTCTTCTACCTGCCGGTGCGGCTGCCGTACGAGGTCGCGCCTTTGTTCCGGGCCTGGCTCGACGAGCATTTCCCCGATCGCGCGGCCAAGGTGATGCACATCATCAACGCCCTGCGCGGCGGCAGGGACAACGACCCCAATTGGTTCAGCCGGATGCGCGGGCAAGGGCCCTGGGCGGACCTCCTCAAGGCCCGCTTCGACCGGGCGGTGAGGAAGCACGGGCTCAACGTCGAGAAAAGGCCGCTCCGCCGCGACCTGTTCGAGCCGCCGCAGGGGGACCAGCCGCGGTTAATCTAGCCGGCCCCGAAGCTGAACAAGTTTACTCGGTTACCCGTGTGGCGGGCCCTTTGCCCTCCTCAACTTGTCGAGGCCGAATCTCCAGAAAAAACAAAGCCAGAATGGCCGCAATTGGAGTCGCCATCGGCGCGGCGACCCGATAGGTTGATCGATCGTCGGCATGTCATGGAAGGGGGTCCTTGGCTGAAGCGAACGCCGCGACCGCGAACGAACCTGCCACGACGCCGGGCGGACCTTCCCGGCTCGGCAGGATCGTCGGCCGGGTCAGGCCGGGCAAGGGCGCCTTGCACGCAATGGGCGTGCTCGTCCTGGTCGCGGCGGCGTTCGCCGTCGTCGCGGTGGTCGTCTACGGCATCCTCGCCACGCGCACCGCCTATTACGAGCAGCGCAACCTGCGCGAGCTCGACCGCATCGCCGCCGAGCTCACCACCACCCGGGAAAGCCTGGCGCAGACGGCCGCGCTCCATTTCGTCCCCCAGCAGCTCCATTTCTCGCTGTCGCGCCAGCTCGAATGCCTGGTCGCGACCTCGCAGATCATGGGCACGCGCCGGCAGCCGATCACCATAACCTATTATTTCACCGATCCGGGCCGGACCGGCGAGGTCGCCCGATGGTATGCGAACCAGACCCCGCCGACGCCGCCGGCCTCGTCGCGCACGCCGCCGAGCATGACCAGCCTGGCCCTGCCCGAGAACATCTGCGGCCATCAGCGCCCGATCGGGCTGCCGCTCGACGAAACGGTGACGCTGCGGGACGGCCAGATCCGCCTCGCCCGGACGGCGCAGCTCACCAACCTGTTGTGGCCGATGACCGCCCAGCGCGAGCCCGGGGCGCAGGACCTCACCGGCTGCATGGAGGCCCCGGACGCGCCGAGGGAGGAGGACGCCGACATCGTCGACCTGCGCTCCTTCCTCAGGGGCTGCTTCATCCGCGCGGCGATGGAGGACATGGCCGACTACAGCTATTCCTACCGCCGCCCGGACCAGCTCCGCCAGGCGGTGGAGCAGTCGATCGACGCCGCCCTCGCCAGCAACACGATCCGGATCAACGTCGGCACCAGCACGGCCGCGCTGGACCTCGATTCCGCGCTCGAAATCTTCGACGCGGTCCAGATCATCGGACCGGACCCCGACCATCCGAACCAGTCGAAGCTGCTGCTCCAGGCCGGCCGGGTGCCGGCGGCGATCGAAGGCGACGAGCCGGGCGAGGCGCGGGCGCTGAACACCATCTTCACCCTGGGCGGCCTGCCCGCCGGCAATGCCGCCGCCGCCCGCGCGGGCCCGCGCACCGCCGGCCGCGAGGGCGATTTCCTGATCGAATCGCGGATCTTCCGGACCGGCGACCTGATCCTGTTCCAGCGGACCGTGCCCAGGCTCGCCGGGCTTCAGTGCAGCCCCTGCCGGATCGTCGGCATCGTCGAGCGCAGCAAGTTCGACCACCGGGTGCGCAAGATCGACGGCGTCCACGCGACGATGTTCCTGATCGGCATCCTGTCGCTGATCGGGCTGATCCCGCTGCTTCAGCTGAAGCTGCGCAAGCGCCTCGACGCCGCCGGGCGCGCGGGCCAGCACATAATGTGGTTCTCGCTGACCCTGCTCGCCGCGAGCGCGACCATCGCCTGCCTCGCGATCTGGTCGGCGGCGGCATCGCGCAACGCCGGCGCCGACGTCGCCCGCACCGCGATCCAGCGCATCGCCGAGGCATTCGACGCCGAGCTCAGCCAGACGCTGCGGCTGATCGGCCGCGTCAGCTCGCGGCTGGGCGCGAGCGAGACCGTCTTCCCGTCGCCCGAAACCCTGCCGCGGGCCGATCATCTGAGCCGCGTCACCGGCGGCTTCAACCCGGCGTCGGGCGTGCCAGCGGTGGCGGCGCTGGCCGGCGCCTGGAAATACGAGCCGGCGGCGGCGATCATCGACACCGTCGCTTATTATCGGGGCGACGGATTCCTCGACCGCGACACCGCGCGCATCGCCGCCGGGCGCTTCCCGGCGTTCGGCGTCAACGTCGCCGACCGCCCCTATTTCGCCCGCGCGCGCAATCGCGACTTCGACCACGTCACCCTGCAATGCGCCGGCGAGCGCCGGCCCGTCACCGCCGAGTTCATCCTCGACCGGGTGTTCGCCCGGCCCGACGGCGCGGCGCGCGTGGTGTTCGTCCAGCCGGCCAAGCGGGCCTGCCTGCGCAGCCCCGAGCAGAGCGCCGCGTCGGGCTCGCGCGGCGGGGGCTGGGCGGCCCCCTCCGAGGCCGACACGCTCGCGCCGGTCCATACCGAGGACCAGCGCACCTCCTACAACCCGACGCGCCAGGAATTCGTGGTGACGACGGGCACGCTGCGGACCTTTCCCGGCACCGACCTCCGGCCGGGATTCAGCTATGCGGTCATCGACCCCGACCGCCCGCTCGACGAGGCCAACGTCCTGTTCCACAGCCGCCCCGGCGCCGAGATGGTCGAACGCTTCCAGCAGGAGATCGACGATCCGGGCGGCTTCCAGGCGCTGGTCCGCGAGGCGCTGACCGAGCCCGATCCCGACGCGCCGGAAGGCGAGCCGGGCCGGCCAAGGCGTATGGCGGCGCTGCGCATGGACACCAATTACCGCGCCCAGCCCGCCCGGCTGACGGTAGCGCGGCTCCATCCCCGGATGGACTGGATCCTGGTCATCATCGAGGACCGCAACGATGCCGGCTTCGCGGTCTGGCGGGCGGCGAGCTTCGGCTACGGAATCTGGTTCATGGGCGCGCTGATCGTCGCGCTGGCGCTGGTGATCGGCCACATCCGCCGGGCCGGGTCGCTGGACCGCAGGCCGGGACTGTCGCTGTGGCCGAGGAAACGGCTCGAAGGCTTCACGCCGCCGAGGCTCCAGCGCCTGGCCGAGCTGAGAAGCCGGCTCGGCGAGGCGGCGGCCAAGCGCGACCGCCACATATGGTGGACGCTGGCCGCGGCGCTGATCGGGGTCGCCGCGGCCGAGGGCGGCGCGCGCGTCCTCTTCGCCTTCGCGGCGGCGGCGGCGGCGCTGGCGGCGCGCGCCTATTTCCAGGGCGCGACGGCGGGCGAGGACGCGTCGACGCGGGCATCGGACCGCCGCGTCATCCTGGCCGCCGTCGTGCTGCTGGTGGCCGCGGCGCTTGCCTTCGGATTCGCGATCGCCGCCGATTACGAGCTGCGGGCGGCCGCCGGGCACAGGACCGGCTCGGTCGACCTCGTGGTGATCGTCCGGATCCTCGCCTTCGCGGCGGCGGCGGGCCTGCTGGCGAGGCCGCTGCTCGCCGCCTGGGCGCATACCGGCGCCGGCGATCCCGACCCGGACCGGGCGCCGGGCTGGGGCGACCGGCTGCGGCGCTGGCTGAGGGTCGGCGGCCGCGGGCGGTTCCTGCACGCAGTGCAGGCGGGTCCGTGGCGCCGGCTGCGGCGCTGGCTGAGGACCGGTGGGCGGGGGCGGTTCCTGCGCCGGCTGAAGGGCTGGAGCCCGCGCGTGCCGAAAACCGACGTCGGCTGGATCGTCGCCCTGATCGTGATGGGCGGCGCGCCGGCCGCGGCCGGCTATCTCGATTCCTACGACCAGGACCGCTTCCTGCTCGTCGAGCGCGCGGAACAGGTCCGCCACCAGGCCGAGGACGAGCGGCGCCAGGCGGTCCGCGCGGTCGACATCGCCCGCCTCGCCAAGCTTCCAGCGGGGATCATCCGCCAGATGGTGTACGCGCCGCTGGCGCTGGCGCCGCCGCCGGCGCATTACGACACCGAGCGCTGCGTCTCGCTGTCGTGCATCGCCCTGCGCTACCTCGACCTGCGCGAGCAGGCGCTGGAGTATAGCGACTTCGCCCCCTTCCACCTCGGCGACGCCGTGCTTCGCGCCCACAGCCTGTCCCGGCCGATCGCCCTCGTCCTTTTGGCCGGGTCTCCGTTGCTGGCGCTGGTCCTCGCCCTGCTCTTCTTCCAGCATCAATATTTCCGCCGCCCGCCGCCGCTCTCGCCCGGCAAGGACCCGGGCTTCGACCCGCCCCTCTCGTTCACCCGCGCCGCCTTCATCGACGACGCGCTGGTGCCGGCGGCGACGGGACAGGACCCGGAGCTCCCCTTCACTCCGGCCGGCGGCAACCGTCATTTGATCCTGGGCGTGGACCTCGACGTGCGCGACGACCTGATTCCCGGCGGAACCGCGCGCGTCGGCGACGTGCCCACCATCCATTGGGTCGACCTGCTCGATCCGCCCGCGCCGGTCCCGGCCGATGCGACGACGGTGGTGATCGGCAATCTCGACCTTGCCCTGCAACTGCCGGACGAGGCGAAGATCCGCGAGACCTTCACCACCATCCAGCAGATCTCGGCCGCGGCGCGCGGGCCCGACGGCCGCCAAGTCTTCCTGCTCGCCGACATCGACCCGCTCGACCGCATCGCCCTGCTGTGGGAGCGGCAGGAAGGCGACGAGACGACCAGGCTGGTCGAGGGCTGGCGCTGGGCCGAGCTGTTCCAGGACTTCACCATGTTCCCGATCCGCAGCGACGGCCCGATCCCGATCCGCGCCGGCGAGCGGCGCGTGCTGCGCGTCATCCGCGAAGAGCTGAGCCTGCTCCAGACCAGCTTCGCCCACGAGCTGCGCGACCAGCTCTACGCCAAGATGAAGAAGGCGCTGGCGCGAAACCCGCGCAAGGACAGCGAGGCCGAGGCCGACCGCATGACCTCGTTCATCGCCGAGCAGATGAGCGACCATTATTACAAGCTGTGGGCAAGCAGCAGCGACGAGGAGCGGGTGATGCTCTACCGCGTCGCCAGGGACTGCTTCCTCAAGATGGAGGATTTGCGCGCGCTGCGCTCGCTCCTCGCCCGCGGCCTGCTGGTCCGGGTGCCCGAATACCGCCTGATGAACCGCAGCTTCACCCGCTATGTCGGCCGCGTCGGCGAGGCGTCCGGCATCCGCAGCAGCGCCGAGCGCGTCGGCGGCGTCGACCGGGTATGGCCGCTGATCCGCTATCCGCTGGCCGCGCTCGCCGGCTCGGCGGTGCTGCTGCTCCAGTTCGTCGCGCCGAGCGCGAGCGGCGCGGTCGGCGCGCTGCCGGCGCTGCTGGCATTGCTCCCCGCCATGCTCGGCAGGTGGTTCCAGGACCGGACGGGGGCGGCCTAGGCGGCCGGGTCAGCCCAGCGCCTTCCCGAGCAGGTCGTTGACCACCTGCGGGTTGGCCTTCCCGGCCATCGCCTTCATCACCTGGCCGACGAAGAAGCCGAACAATTTGTCCTTGCCGCCGCGATACTCCGCGACCTTGTCCGCATTGGCGGCCATGATTTCGGCGATGGCCGCCTCGATGGCGCCGGTGTCGCTGGTCTGCCTGAGGCCGCGGGCCTCGACGATCGCGCCCGCGCCGTCGCCGGTTTCGAGCATGATCTCGAACACCTGCTTGGCCAAGGTGCCGGAGAGGGTGCCGTCGGCGACCAGGGCGAGCAATTCGGCGCCCTGGGCCGGGGTGACCGGGCTTTCGGTAATGTCCTTGCCGAGGCGGTTGAGGGCGCCGAACAGATCGGAGATGACCCAGTTGGACGCGGCCTTGCCGATCTCGGCGCCGGACTTGCCGGTCGCGGCGAGCAGCGTTTCGAACCAGCGGGCGGTGGTGACGTCGGCGGTCAGCACCGCCGCATTGTAGGCGGAAAGGCCCAATTCGGCCTCGTAGCGGGCGCGCTTGGCGTCCGGCAGCTCGGGCAGCGAGGCCCGGCACTCCTCCAGGAAGCCGTCGCTCAATTCGAGCGGGAGCAGGTCCGGATCGGGGAAGTAGCGATAATCGTGCGCGTCCTCCTTGGAGCGCAGCGGCCGGGTCTCGCCCTTGTCGGGATCGAACAGGCGGGTTTCCTGGACCACCTCGCCACCATCCTCGATGAGATCGACCTGGCGGCGCGCCTCATGCTCGATCACCGCCATGATGAAACGGACCGAATTGACGTTCTTGGTCTCGGTGCGGGTGCCGAGCGCCTCGCCCGGCCGGCGGACGCTGACGTTGACGTCGGCGCGCATCGAGCCCTGCTCCATATTGCCGTCGCACGAGCCGACATAGCGGAGAATTGCCCTGAGCTTTCGGACGTAAGCACCTGCTTCTTCGGGGGAACGCATGTCGGGCTTCGACACGATCTCCATCAGGGCGACGCCCGAGCGGTTGAGGTCGACATAGGAGAAGCTGGGATGCTGGTCGTGCATCAGCTTGCCCGCATCCTGCTCGACATGGATGCGCTCGACGCCGATCGACTTGGCGGCGCCCGCTTCGAGATCGACAGCGATCTCGCCCTCGCCGACGAGCGGGAAATAGAGCTGGCTGATCTGATAGCCCTGGGGGAGGTCGGCGTAGAAATAATTCTTGCGGTCGAACCGCGACCATTTGTTGATCCTGGCCTCGAGCGCCATGCCGGTGCGGACGGCCTGGCGGATGCATTCCCGGTTGAGGACCGGCAGCATGCCCGGAAAGGCGGCGTCGACCAGGGCGACCTGGCAATTGGGCTCGGCGCCGAATTCGGTCGACGCGCCGGAGAAGAGCTTGGCGGCGGACGTCACCTGGGCATGGACCTCGAGGCCGATCACCACCTCCCACTCGCCGGTGGCGCCGTGGATGCGATAGGAAGCGCTCATCCCCTCAACCTCCGTCGAAGGGCGGAGAACAAGCCGTAGCCTTTGGCGCCGTAGAGGTCGTCGAGGACCGCCGCCGCCGCACCGCCCACATCCGTCCTTACCCGCTTGATGAAGCCGGTGGTCTTGCCATGCAGGTTCGTGAGCTGCGCGTGACGTCCTGGCGTCCCAGGCGGTTGATTGCGCACGGGAAGGGCCGCCACGCTGAGCTCGGAGGTCAAACTCACAATGGCCTCCATGACGCCTTCGATCTTCTTGCAGGATTCGGGGCTGAAAGCGCGCAAGGCCGCCAACATCCCCAACGTCCCGGGGAGACGCTTGTGGGTAAGATGCTCCCACTTGTCGATTTCTCCGGGGCCCACTCTGTCGGAATCGTGCTTGGAGCGCCAGGTCAGCCACCACATTTCGTGGGACAGCCGAGCGAGATCCGTCGCGAGCTTCTCGATCAGCTCGACCGCCGTCGACACGCGCACATCCTGTCGGGCACGCGTCCATTCGGCGGTAAAGGCCCTGGTTCGCTGCCAGGCCGCCCACGCGCCGCCGACCGCACCGGCGGCGAGGCCCAACAGCGCCGGTAAGAGGGCGCCGGCCAAGAAGGTTCCGTCGCTCACCACCACGCCTCCGGCCTTGCGGTGAAGCCGGCTCGTTCCTCGAGGGCGAGGGCGGCGTTGAGGACGGACTGCTCGTCGAGCGCCCTGCCGATGATCTGGAGGCCCAATGGCAGGCCCTGGTCGTCGAGGCCGGCGGGGACCGAGATCGCCGGCAGCCCGGCGAGGCTGGCGGGGACGGCGAAGACGTCGTTCAGATACATGGCGATCGGGTCGGCGCTCTTCTCGCCGAGGCCGAAGGCGGCGCTCGGCGCGGTCGGGGTGAGGAGGAGGTCGCAGCTCTCCCACACCCGGTCGAAATCGCGGGCGATGAGCGCGCGGACCTTCTGCGCCTGGTTGAAATAGGCGTCGTAAAAGCCGGCCGAGAGAACGTAGGTGCCGATCATGATCCGGCGCTTGACCTCGGCCCCGAAGCCGGCGGCGCGGGTCGCCTCGTACATGTCCTGGAGGCCGCCGCCGTCGGGCTCGACCCGGAGGCCGTAGCGGACGCCGTCATAGCGGGCGAGGTTGGACGAGGCCTCGGCCGGGGCGATGATGTAATAAGCCGGCAGCGCATATTTCGTGTGGGGAAGCGAGACGGTGACGATCTCGGCGCCGGCGTCCCTGAGCCAGGCGATGCCCTGCTCCCAGACCGCGTCGATCTCGGCGGGGACGCCGTCGATGCGATATTCCCCGGGAATGCCGATCCGCTTGCCGCGGACGTCGGCGGCGAGGTTCGCTTCCCATTCGGGCACGTCGAGGTCGAGCGAGGTCGAATCCCTGGGGTCGAAGCCGGCCATGGCTTCCAGGAGGATCGCGCAGTCGCGGACGTCGCGGGCCATCGGGCCGGCCTGGTCGAGCGAGGAGGCGAAGGCGACGATGCCCCAGCGCGAGCAGCGGCCGTAGGTCGGCTTGACCCCGGTGATGCCGGTGAAGGCGGCGGGCTGGCGGATCGAGCCGCCGGTGTCGGTGCCGGTCACGCCCGGCGCCAGCCGCGCCGCGACCGCCGAGGCCGAGCCGCCCGAGCTGCCGCCCGGCGTCAGCGCGACGTTGCCGCCGTCGTTGCGCCGCCAGGGCGAGAGGACCGGGCCGAAGGCGCTGGTTTCGTTGGACGAGCCCATCGCGAACTCGTCCATGTTCAATTTGCCGAGCATGCCGGCACCGGCGGCGAACAGATTGGCCGAAACGGTGGATTCGTAGACCGGCCTGTAGCCTTCGAGGATGCGGCTGCCGGCGGTGGTCTGGTGGCCCCTGGTGGAGAACAGATCCTTGATGCCGAGCGGCACGCCGGAGAGCGGCTTCAGCGCGCCGGACGCGCGCGCCGCGTCGGCGGCGTCGGCGGCGGCGAGCGCGTGCTCGGGCGTCTCGACGACGAAGGCGTTGAGGCCGCGCGCTTTCTCGACATTGGCGATGAAGGCCTCGGCGACCTCGCGGGCGGAGAAGTCGCCGACGCCGACCCCGTCGCGGATCGCGGCGACGCCGAGATCGGTGAGCGCGGTCATGCCGCCCCTCCCGTCATTCCAGCGAAAGCTGGAATCCCATTGCCTTCGGGCACCCGAAGAAGGGAGATTCCGGCTTTCGCCGGAATGACGAGGATAGGACGCATCATGCGCGCGCTCCTGGATCCCGGATCAGGTCCGGGATGATCGAATGATGTCCGATGGCCATCATTCGATCACCTTCGGCACGGCGAAGAAGCCGTGCTCGGCGGCCGGGGCATTGGCGAGGATGTCGTCGCGCCGGCCGCCCTCGGTGACGACGTCGTCGCGCAGGCGCAATATGTTGGGGATGACCGCGGTCATCGGCTCGACGCCGGCAACGTCGACTTCCTGCAGCTGCTCGATCCAGCCGAGGATGTTGGAGAGCTCGGGCGCGAGCGCCTCCACCTCGGCGTCGCTGACGGCGATCCGGGCGAGCCTGGCGATATGGCGGACGGTGGCGGCGTCGACGGACATGGCGCGCCGCTAGCATCGCTGCTGCACTGCATCAACAGCGCTTGCATGCGGGCCGCGCTTCGGCTTGAGGGCAGGCATGGCGAAACGACGCTCACACCCGGCGGTGCGCTTCCTGTGGATCGTCGCGGGGCTGACCATGCTCGTCGTCGCCGGCGCGATCGCTTACCGGCTGTTCGAGAAGGACCTGATGCGCTGGGTGATGGTGCCCAAGGGCGATTTCCGCGACGTGCCGATGGCCGCGGGCGCGAGCTACGCCCAGCCGGGCCTGTGGATCGCCCGGCCCGATCTGGCGGGCAATCCGGCCCAGTGGACGCCGGCGGGATTCCAAGCGACGGCGGCGCCGCGGGCGTCGGTCTTCTTCATCCACCCGACCTCCTTCCTTGAATCCTCGGGGTGGAACGCGCCGCTCGACGACCGGGAATCGCAGGAACGGGCGGCCCTGTTCGTCCGCAGCCAGGCGAGCGCGTTCAACGCCGTCGGGGCGATCTGGGCGCCGAAATACCGGCAGGCGACGTTCGGGGCGTTCCTGACCAATGAGGACAATGCCCGGCGCGCGCTCGATTTCGCCTATCGCGACGTGCTCGCCGCCTATGAGGAGTTCCTGCGCCAGGCGCCGGCAGACCGGCCGATCATCCTTGCCGCCCACAGCCAGGGGAGCGCGCACCTGATGCGGCTTCTCCAGGAGCGGATAAAGGGCGCGCCCGAGGCGGAGCGGATCGTCGCCGCTTACATGGTCGGCTGGCCGGTGTCGGTGACCGCCGACCTCCCGGCCCTGCCGCTTCCGCCCTGCCGGGCGCCCGGCCAGGCGCGCTGCCTGCTCTCGTGGCAGAGCTTCGCCGAGCCCGCCGATCCGAGCCAGGTCACCGACGTCTACGACCAGTCCACCGGCCCCGGCGGCGTCTCGCGGGCCGGCTCGGCGATGCTGTGCACCAACCCGCTGACCGGGGCCGAGGGCGGCGGTGCGCCGGCCGACCGCAATCTCGGCACGCTCGTCCCCAATGACGATTTCAGCGAGGCCGAGTTCCGGCGCGGCGCGGTGCCGGCGCGCTGCGACCTGCGCGGCTTCCTCCTCATCGGCGCCAATGAAACGCTGCCGGACATGGGCCCCTATGCGCTGCCCGGCAACAATTACCACGTCTACGATTACGCCTTGTTCTGGGCCAATGTCCGCGCCGACGCCGAGCGGCGGCTGGCGGCGTTCGAACGCCGATGATCGCGGCCGGCACCGCCGATTTCCGCGCGGCGCTGCCCGAGGGCGGCCGGCTGCTCGGGCTCGACGTCGGCACCAGGACGATCGGCACCGCCCTGTGCGACAGCCAATGGACCATCGCCACGCCGGCCGCGCTGATCCGCCGGAGCAAGTTCGCGAAGGACCTGGCGGCGCTGAAGGCGCTGATCGAGGCCCAGCGGGTCGTCGGCATCGTGGTCGGCCTGCCGCTGAACCTCGACGGCAGCGACAGCCCGCGCACCCAGTCGCTCCGCGCCTTCGCCCGCAACCTGGCCGCCGCTCGGCCTCCCGATCCTGCTGTGGGACGAGCGCTGGTCGACCCAGGCGGTCACCCGCACGCTGATCGAGGCCGACGCCAGCCGCGCGCGGCGCGCCGAGCTGGTCGACAAGATGGCCGCCGCCTACATCTTGCAGGGCGCGATCGACGCGCTCACTATGAGCCTGGGGGGAGAGTCGCGATGACCGAGTCATCCAGCCGCGCGCGCTGGAGCAATCCGCTGACGGTGGCGATCGTCGCGGCCGCGCTGGCCGGATTCTCCAACGCCTATATCGCCTATGACAACAACCGGGCGCAGCTCGAACTGGAGGCGCGGCGGGCCGAGTCCGAGCGCATTCTGGAGGTGCTGAAGATCGGCGAACCGAACAGGGTGCGCGAGAATCTGCGTTTCCTGCTGCAGCTCGGTCTCGTGCAAAGCGAGGATCTCCGGCACAGGATCGAGGCCTGGGAGGCCAATCCTCGGCGCGCGCCGATCTACCTTTCACCCGTAGAGCCGGAGGTTACGGGCCTCGAAGGCGGTCGCCGCGCCGGCGCCGGTCCGGCCGCCGCGCCACGGGCGCGCGAGGCACGCGAGGCGGGGCGGCAGCCCCCGGCCAACCGCCCGGGCTATTGAGCCTTTGCGGGCTGCCCGCTAGAGCGCGGCCTCGATGCCCTCGCCTTTCCCCCATCGCCATCTGCTCGGGATCGAGGGGCTTTCCGCCGGCGATCTCCGCACCATCCTCGACGAGGCCGAGCCGTGGATCGCGTTCAACCGGGGCGCGCGCAAGGCCGACGCGCGGCTGGCCGGGCTGACCCAGATCAACGCCTTCTTCGAGAACAGCACCCGGACCCTGTTCTCGTTCGAGATCGCCGGCAAAAGGCTCGGCGCGCAGGTCTCCAACTTCCACCCGGCGGCGTCGAGCGTGCGCAAGGGCGAGAGCCTGATCGACACCGCGCTGACGCTGAACGCGATGCGGCCCGACATCCTCGTCATCCGCCACGAGGCGGACGGGCGCGGCGGCCGAGGTCGCCGGGATCATGGACTGCCCGGTGATCAACGCCGGCGACGGCGCCGGCGAGCATCCGACCCAGGCCCTGCTCGACGCGCTCACCATCCGACGCCGGCTCGGGCGGATCGAAGGGGCTCAAGGTCGCGATCTGCGGCGACATCGTCCACAGCCGGGTGGCGGGATCGAACATCCGCGCGCTGCCCCTGCTCGGCGCCGAGGTGCGGCTGGTGGGTCCCGAGGCGCTGCTGCCCGCCGACACGGCGCTGCCCCGCCTTCACCGACCTCGACGAGGGCATCGCCGGCGCCGACGTGGTGATGATGCTGCGGATCCAGCGCGAGCGGATGGAGGAGGCCTTTCCCGACACGATCGAGCGATTATCACGCGCGCTACGGGCTGACCCGGGCGCGGCTGGACCGCCATGCGCCGGATGCGATCGTCATGCATCCCGGGCCGATGAACCGCGGCGTCGAGATCGACGGCGACGCTCGCCGACGATCCCGAGCGCTCGGCGATCCTCGAGCAGGTCGAGCTCGGCGTGGCGGTGCGGATGGCCTGCCTCGATTTGCTGACGCGGGAGCGGCGGGGCTAGATCCTCCCCTGCTTTTACAGGGGAGGGGGACCATGCGAAGCATGGTGGAGGGGCAATCCGGACTCAGTCGGCCCCTCCACCGTCCTCCGGACGGTCCCCCTCCCCTCGAAAATCGAGGGGAGGATCTAAGGAATTAAAAAGGGCGGCCGGCCTTGGCCGGCCGGCCGCCCTCCAGAGGGGACTCGAGGGTCCCGGGTTCCTAGACGTTGCGGTTGCGCGCCCTGCGCGTAGCGGGCGGCCCAGCGGATCGAGGCGTCGCCGGCCTGGTCGCGGACGAAGCAGGCGCCGCCCTGGCTGCGGATCGCGCCGCACAGGCGGCCGGCGTCGGCGGCGAGGCGAAGCCGGCGACCGAGACGCGGTGCAGGGTGCGGCCGTTGTGGCTGATGGTGGTGGTGAGCGGCCGGTGGGCCGCCGAGGCCGAAGCGGCGCTCGGCCTGCGACCCAGGCGCGCTCGGCATTGCCTTCGTTGGAGAAGGCGCCGAGCTGGACGACGACCGGCGCCGAGCCGCGGCGCACCGCGGCGTGCGCGCGCTCGCGCTGGAAGGCGGGCGGCGAGGGTGCGGCGGCGCGGACGCGCGGATGAGCGCGGGCTGCGGCCGGATCAGCGACTGGGCGGCGGCGGCGTAGCGGACCTGCACCTCGGCGCAGCACGTCGGGCGCTTGCGGCGCCTCGTCCGCAACCGCCGGCGCGTCGGGCACCGGCTGGTAGGATTGGGCGGTCGGGACCCAGAAAGCGGGCGCCTCGGCGGGCGGCGCTTCGGCCGCAGCGGCGGCATACTGGATCGGCGCGGGCGGGGACGGCGCGGGCGCTTCGGTCGGCGCCGGCGCAGGCCCGGCCTGGACGGGCGCCGCTTCGGCATAGGCCTGGACGGGCGCGGACGCGGCCGGCGCCAAGGCGAGGCCGACCGGCTGGCCCGGATCCTCGGCCGGGGTCACGCCGAGCAGGCCGGCGACCTGGGCGGCGGCGGCGCCGGGCCGGGCGAAGGCGGCCCATTGCTCCATGCGCGGGCCGAGCTCGGCCGGCGACACGTCCTGCGCGGCGATGGCGCGGGCGCGGCGCCAGTCGCCGGCAAGGGCGTAGGCGAGGGCGAGGTTCTGGCGGGTGCGCGGCGGTCGCGTTGGGCGAGCGCGCGGCCGGCTCGAGGATCTCGATCGCCCGCTCGCGGCTGGCCGGCCAAGGCGAAGGCCAGGCCGACATCGGCGGGCGAGGCGCCGCTGGCAATGTTGTCGAGCTGGGCGACCGCGGCCTGCGGGCGGCCCGAGCGCGATCTGGGTCAGCGCGAAGCTGAGCCCGGCGCGGACGTTGCCGGGATCGAGCTCGAGCACGTCGGCATAAGGTGGCGCGCGCCGATTCGAAGCGGCCGCTCTTCAGATAGATGTCGGCGAGCAGCAGCCGGTAGCCGGCATCGCGCGGCGACAGCGCCACCGCCTGCTCCATCTGGCCCAGCGCCTGGCTGAGCTGGCCCGGTCCGCAGGGCGCGCGAGGCCTGCTCGTAAAGCTGCGACGCCTGCCGGTCCGGGCGCGACGCCGACGCCGCGGGGCCCGGGCGGCGCATCGCGATCGACTGGGTGGTGGAGGCGACCATCGTCATGCTGACGATCACGGTCGAGGCGGCGAATTTGAAGGCGGTCCTGTTCATCTCTTCTGGCCTTTTCGCTTTTCAGCTCCGTTTCGCGCCCGAGGCGGGAACCCGCTCGGCCAGCGCTTCGACTTCGGGAATGGAGGCGAGCAGATCGTCGAGCGCGCCGGTGACGATCTGCTGCGCCGAGCGGCCGGTGACCGCGGTGGCGAGCCGCAGCCGCAAATGGCGGCTCGGCGTCGAGCCGCAGGGTGAAGGCCGCTTTCCTGCCGGTCGCGACCGGGGCGGTCCGCCGGGGCAGCCGCACGATCTCGGCGGGGGCCGGACGCGGCGCCGGCTCGAGCTCGGGCTCGGCGACCGGTTCAGGCTCCTGCTCGAAGCTCTCGGCGATGGCGCGCTGCTGGGCGACCACCTCGGGCTCGTCGGCGTCGGCGTGGCGGACCGGCTTGGGCGCCGGCGTCAGCGCCGCGATCGAGCTCGGGACATGCTCGGGCAGCTCGGCGTCGAAATCCTCCTCGGCCGGCGGGGCATAGCCCATGTCGTTCCAGCCGAGATCCTCGATGCTGCCATAGCCCTGCGGGCGCATCGCCGGCTTGGCGGCGCCCTTGCGCGCCAGGAGGCCGGAGGAGAGCGAGGCGAAAGGCCGTGCTTCGTTCATCATCGCCTCCCCCTCACTGGCCCATCACCCGCCGGCCGAAGCCGGGGGCGGGCCGCTGCGCCAGCGGATGCGGGATCTGCCCCGGCGCGGAGAAAACGGTGCGGCGGAAATTCTTCTCGAGCCGGTCGGCGATATAGTCCCACAGCTCGGCGACCTCGCGGGCCGACTTCGAGCTCGGGATCGACCTCCATCACCGTGCGGCCGTCGATCATCGAGGCGGCGAAATCGGTGCGGTGGTGGAGGGTGATCGGAGCGACGGTGCCGTGCTGCGACAAGGCGACGGCGGCCTCGTAGGTGATCTTGGCCTTGGGGGTGGCGCCGTTGACGACGAAGATGAGCGGCTTGCCGGCGCGCTCGCACAGATCGACGGTGGCGCCGACGGCGCGAAGGTCGTGCGGGCTCGGCCGGGTCGGGATGACGACCAGCTCGGCGACCTGGATGACGCTCTGGATCGCCATGGTGATCGCCGGCGGCGTGTCGACGACGGCGAGGCGGAAGCCCTGCTGGCGGAGCACTTCGAGGTCGGCGCCGAGCCGCGCGACCGTGGTCTGGGCGAAGGCCGGCATCTCGTCCTCGCGCTCGTTCCACCAGTCGGCGAGCGAGCCCTGCGGATCGATGTCGATCAGGCAGACCGGGCCGTAGCCGACCCGCTGCGCCTGGACGGCGAGATGGCCGGACAGGGTGGTCTTCCCCGATCCGCCCTTCTGAGAGGACAATGCCAGAACCCGCATGAATTTTCCCTCGGCTTCACACTTCGAACCGGGGAGTTGCACCCTAGACCGCTAAAATCTGGTTAACTTCACGGCCGGGAATCGAGCCCGGCGCGGGCGCTCCGCACATGGCCAAGCCACTGATTCCCATGCTAAGGCAGCGTTAAACAATCGCCGTTAGGCTGGCGCCCGATACGGTCCGGTGGAGGGTTTTTTCGATGATCATGCACAAGCGCGCCTGGATGGTGGCGGCCGCCGCCACGGCCCTCGCCGGCGCGGCCTTCGCCCAGACCGCCCCGTCCCCGAACGCGCCGATCCCCAACGTCGCCGCCCCCAGCGTGCGCGACGGCGTGGAGGCGTGGCAGGCCGGCAATCACGCGGTGGCGATCGGCAACTGGCGGCCGCTCGCCGACCGCGGCGACGCCGACGCCCAGTACAATATCGCCCAGGCCTATTACCTCGGCCGCGGCGTGCCGCAGAACATGAACCTCGCCGAGCAATGGTATGAGCGCGCCGCGCGCCAGGGCCATGAGGAGGCGCAGGGCGCCCTGGGCCTGATCCTGTTCCAGAACGGCCGCCGCCGCGAGGCGATGCCGTGGATCGAGCGCGCCGCCGGCCGCGGCGACCCGCGCGCGCAATATGTGCTCGGCACCGCCCTGTTCAACGGCGACCTGGTCGGCCAGGATCGGCCCGCGCCTATGCCCTGATGACCCGCGCCGCCGCGTCCGGCCTGCCGCCCGCCATCAGCCAGCTCGCCGAGATGGAACGCCATATCGGCGCCGAGGACCGCGCCCGCGGGATCGAGCTGGCGCGCACGCTGCCCAACGCCGAGCCGCCGGTCCAGGTCGCCGCGGCGACGCCGTCGCGGGCGCCGGCCATCACCCAGACCCGCCCGCCGGCGCAGCCGCGGACGACACGGTCCCAGTCCGAGCCGCCGCAGGCGCGCGGCCGCCCCGATCATCCGCCGGCGCCGGCCGCCGCGCGCCCGGCACGGCCGGCCCCCGCCCCCGCCGCCGCTCCCGCTCCCGCCGCAGGCGGACGCTGGCGGGTGCAGCTGGGCGCGTTCAGCAGCGACGCCGCCGCCCGCCGCGCCTGGGGCGCGGTCAGCGGCCGCCTGCCCGGGCTCCAGCCTTATTACGTCCGCGCCGGCGCCGTGTTCCGGCTGCAGGCCGGGCCGCTGGCCAACCGCGCCGCCGCCGACCGCGCCTGCGCCGCCGTCCGCCAGGCCTGCTTCCCGGTCGCGCCCTAGCTCTTAACCGAATGTTTGCCGGCAGGGCCTAAGGCCGTTCCCGAAGAGGGAGCGGACGATGGCGGCGACGCAAAGCCTGAACAGCCGGTCGAGCATGGCGTCGCGCTGGCGGCGGCGGCGGATGTGCGTGCTGATCGCCGAGCATCCCGCCCCGGCCGCGCTGCGCGAGGTTTCGGCCGCCGGCGCCTTCCTCGAGACCAACGCCCGGCCCGGCGCTGGGCGCCAGCGTCGAGCTCCATCATCCCGAAGCGGGCGCGATCCTCGGCGAGGTGCGCACCCTGGCCGACGACGGGATCGGCATCGCCTTCGTCTGCGGCGAGCGTTCGGTCGCCTTCGCTCTGGCCGCCATCGCCGCCGACATGAGCCGGCCGGCGGCCTAATCCGCTATCCACGCCTTGCGCGAATAGCCCTGGGCGTAGAGCAGGGCGCCGAGGTCGTTATGGTCGATCCGCGCGTCCGCGGCGGCCGCGGCGGCGGGCTTGGCGTGATAGGCGATGCCGAGGCCGGCGGCCTCGAGCATCGGGATGTCGTTGGCGCCGTCGCCGACGGCGAGGGTCTCGCCGAGCGGGATCTGGCGGGCGGCGGCCGCGTCGAGGAGCGCCTGGCGCTTGCCCTCGGCGCCGACGATCGGCTTGCCGACCGCGCCCGCCAGCCGGCCGCCGGCGATCAGCAAATGGTTGGAGACGGCGGCGTCGAAGCCGATCTCGGCGGCGACGCGGTCGGCGAACAGGCTGAAGCCGCCCGAGACCAGCAGGCAATAGGCGCCGCCGGCGCGCATCGTCCGGACCAGCGCCTCGGCGCCCGGGGTGAGGCGGACGCGCTGGTCGTGGCAACGGCCGATCAGCGCGGCGTCCAGCCCCTTCAGCAGGGCGACGCGGGCGTCGAGCGCCGCCTCGAAATCGAGCTCGCCGCGCATCGCCCGCTCGGTAACCGCGGCGACCTCGGCCTTGAGCCCGGCATAATCGGCGAGCTCGTCGATGCATTCGACGCTGATCATCGTCGAATCCATGTCGGCGACGAGCAGGCGCCGGCGGCGGCCGTCCCGCGGCTGGACGACGACGTCGACGCCGGGGAGCAGGCCTTCGAGCGCCGCCCGCGCGACGTCCGGCCCGCCGTCGAGCAGGAGGTCGCAGGCGCTCCCCTCCTCCACCCAGTGATGGCCCGGCGATCCGCCGAGCGCGTCCGCGGCGGCGGAAATATCGCCGCGCGTCAGCCGATCCGCTGCTATCAGGGTCGCGATGAACATCCGTTCCTCTGCCAGGCCGCCGCTCGCGCTTATCGCGGGGCCGACCGCCAGCGGCAAGTCGGCGCTTGCCCTCGCGCTGGCCGAGCAGGCGGAGGGCATCGTCGATCAACGCCGACAGCGCCCAGGTCTATCGCGACCTCCGGATCGTCTCGGCGCGGCCGAGCGCGGCCGACGAGGCGCGGGCGCCGCACCGGCTCTACGGCAACCGCGACGGCGCCGATGCCTGCTCGGCGGCGGACTGGGCGGCGGACGCCAAGGCGGAGATCGGCGCGGCCCATGCGGCGGGCCGGCTGCCGATCCTGGTCGGCGGCACCGGCCTCTATATCCGCACCCTGATCGACGGCATCGCGCCGGTGCCGGAGATCGATCCGGCGGTGCGCAAGGCGGTGCGGGCGCTGCCGGTGGCCGAGGCGCATGCGGCGCTGGCACGGGAGGATCCGGCAAGCGGCGGCGCGGATCCGGGCGAGCGACACGAGCCGGACCGCACGGGCGCTGGAGGTGGTGCGCTCGACCGGCCGCAGCCTGACGGACTGGCAGGCCGAGAAGCAAGGCGGGATCGGCGGCGCGGTCATGCTGGTGCCGCTGATCCTGCTGCCGCCGCGCGACTGGCTGCAGGAGCGGTGCGACGACAGGTTCGAGAAGATCTTTTCGGATGAAGGGCTTGAGGAGGTTCGTTCGCTGATGGAGCGAAGATTGCCGGCGCTGGCGCCGGTGATGCGGGCGATCGGGGTGCGCGAGATCGCCGCCTTCCTGCGCGGCGAGACGAGCCGCGAGGAGGCGCTCGCCGCGGGCAAGGCCGCCACCCGCCAATATGCCAAGCGCCAATATACCTGGTTCCGCCGCCAGCCGCCGGCGCACTGGCCGCGATTCGAGGCGCCGCTCGATTGCGGGGCGGCGGCGAATGCCCTAGCCCTGATGGGCTTCTGAAAGGGCAATATGCGCGTCTATTTCGATGCCGACGCCGATCTCGCGCATCGATCCGCGCCCGGCGGGTGGCGATCATCGGCTATGGCAATCAGGGACGCGCGCAGGCGCTGAACCTCAGGGACAGCGGCGTCGCGGTGACGGTGGCGCTGAAGCCGCAATCCCGCCGGAGGGAAAAAGCGCAAGCCGACGGCTTTGACGTCATGACGGCAGCCGAGGCGGCGATGCAGGCGGACCTGGTGGTGATGCTGGCGGCCGACGAGGATCATGGCCGGATCTATGCCGAGGAGGTCGCCCCCCATCTTCGCGACGGCGCGGCGCTGAGCTTCGCCCACGGGCTCAGCATCCGCTTCGGCCTGATCGCGCCGCGGCCCGACCTCGACGTCTTCCTGGTCGCGCCCAAGGGGCCGGGCACGGCGCTTCGCCGCGACTTCGAGCGCGGTTCGGGCCTGATTTCCCTGTTCGCGGTGGCGCAGGATGCGAGCGGCGGCGCCGAGGCGCTGGCCTTGTCCTATGCGGCGGCGATCGGCTGCGGGCAGGGTCGGCATATTGCCGACCAGCTTCGCCGAGGAATGCGAGGCCGACCTGTTCAACGAGCAGGCGGTGCTGTGGGGCGCGATCCCGGAGCTGATCCACGCCGGCTACGAGACATTGGTCGAGGCGGGATTCTCACCTGAAATCGCGTATTTCGAATGCCTTACAGAAGTAAAGCTCATAGCCGATCTCATCTACGAGCGCGGCATAGCCGGGATGCGCGAGGCGATCTCCAACACCGCCGAGTTCGGCGCGCTCAAGGGCGGCACCCGCATCGTCACCGCCGACACCCGCACCGAGATGCGCCGCATCCTGCGCGAGGTCCGCTCGGGCGCCTTCGCCCGCGAGCTGATCGCCGACGCCGAGGCCGGCTATCCGCGGCTCCGGGCATCGCGCGACGAGGCGGCGGCGCATCCGATCGAGGCGGTGCGGCGGCGGATCGCCGGCCTCAAGCCCCAGGCGGCCGATGACTAGCGCCCCGTCCCGGTGGGACAGGCTGGTTTCAGGGCTCGGCGCGCTGGTGCTGGCGGCCATGCTGGCCGGCGCGGCGGCGGTGCTCGTCGCCGTCGCCGCCAAGAACCTTCCCTTGTGGGGCTGGGGCGCGGCGGCGGGCTGGCTGCTGCTCGCCGCCGGGCTTGCCATGCTGGCGGCGCGGGCGCCCCTGTGGCGGGCGGCGGCCGTCGCGGCGCTGGCGGGGCTGGCGCTGAGGCTGGCGGCGATGGCGTCGATCGGCGACCTGGCGGGCGTCCATACGGGCAACGACTATGCCGCCTACCTGGCGCTGGCGAACAACCTGCTCGAAGGCCGCGGCCTGATCGCGCCGACCAGCCATTACGGCATCGTCACCGGCATGTACCCGCCGCTCTACCCGATCGTCCTCGCCGGCGCCGGCGCGCTGCTGGGGGTCAATGCCGTCAGCGTCCTCCTCCTCAACACCCTCCTCGAATTCGCCGCCGCCGGCCTGATCTTCCTGATCGCGCGGCGGCTCGGCGAGGCGCGAGGCGGGCTGGCGGCCGGCGCCCTCTATCTGGTCTGGCCCGGCTTCGTCCTGTCGACGCCGCTCGCCCAGAAGGAGAGCCTGATCGTCTTCCTCACCCTGGCGCTGGCCTATTTCTTCGTGCGGGCGCTGCAGGACGGGCCGGGCTGGAGGAATGCCGGCGGGTTCGGGCTCGGCGCCGCCTTGCTGGCGCTTTGCCAGCCGGCGCTGCTGCCGCTGCCCTTCTTCCTCGGGCTGATGCTGCTCCCGGCGCTGGGATTGCGGAACCTCGCCGGGTTCGCGGCGCGCGCGCTGCCGTTCGCGCTCGCCTTGATGCTGCCCTGGTGGCTTCGAAACTGGATGGCGTTCGGGACGTTCGTGCCGCTCACCACCAGCCTGGGGCCGAGCATGGCGGTCGCGGTCGCGGGCGTCCACCATGTGCTGCCCCCGGAGACGGCGGCCCTGGCGGAGCCGGCGCGCTCGTCGGCGATGGCGGCGCAGGCCGCCGCGGGCATCGCGGCCGACCCGGCCGGCTTCCTCGTCCGCCGCGCCTTCGCCGTCGCCGAGAGCCTGTCGTTCGAGCGCCACGCCGCCTGGCGGCTCAGCGGCTTCAGGCCGCCCTTCGCCTGGGCGACCGCCCTGTACCCGGCGATGCAGGCCGCTTATGTCGCCGCCGCCGGGCTCGCCTTGTGGGCGTCGACCCGGCCGCGGGCCACGCCCGGGCGGCGCGTCGCGGCGATGCTGCTCGGCGCCGCCCTCATCCAGATCCTGCTCGTCCAGCCCTGGTTCGAGCTGGTCGAGCGGCACCGCCATTTCATGACGCCGTTCGTCCTGCTGCTCGCCGGCATCGCGCTGGCCGAGCTGGCGGGCAAGCCGCGCCGCGTCTCGCGAAGCGGCGGCGATCGGTGTATCGAGGCAAGCCAATGATGGGGGAGACGTAGAATGGCGAAGATCTTGTGCGTGCTTTATGCCGATCCGGTCGACGGCTATCCGGCCGGTTATGCGCGGGACGACTTGCCCCGGCTCGACCATTATCCCGACGGCCAGACCCTGCCGACGCCGAGCGCGATCGACTTCCGCCCGGGCGACCTGCTCGGCAGCGTGTCGGGCGAGCTCGGCCTCAGGCCCTTCCTCGAGGCCGCCGGCCACAGCCTGGTGGTCACCTCCGACAAGGACGGACCGGATTCGGAATTCGAGCGCGAGCTCGTCGACGCCGACATCGTCATCTCCCAGCCCTTCTGGCCGGCCTATCTGACCGCCGAGCGGATCGCCAAGGCGAAGAACCTCAAAATGGCGCTCACCGCCGGCATCGGCTCCGACCATGTCGACCTCCAGGCGGCGATCGACCGCGGCATCACCGTCACCGAAGTCACCTATTGCAACTCGATCTCGGTCGCCGAGCATGTGGTGATGATGATCCTGTCGCTGGTCCGCAACTACCTGCCGTCGCACGACTGGGTGCGCAAGGGCGGCTGGAACATCGCCGACTGCGCCGCCCGTTCCTACGACGTCGAGGGCATGCACGTCGGCACCGTCGCCGCCGGCCGGATCGGGCTCGCCGTCCTTCGCCGGCTGAAGCCGTTCGACATGCACCTCCATTATTACGACCGCCACCGGCTGCCCGAGGCGGTCGAGCAGGAGCTGGGCCTGATCTGGCACGACAGCGTCGAGGACATGGTCGGGGTCTGCGACGTCGTCACCATCAACTGCCCGCTCCACCCGGAGACCGAGAATCTGTTCGACGCGGCGATGATCGGGCGGATGAAGCGCGGCGCCTATCTGGTCAACACCGCCCGCGGCAAGATCGCCGACCGCGACGCGGTCGCGCGGGCGCTGGCGAGCGGCCAGCTCGCCGGCTATGCCGGCGACGTCTGGTTCCCGCAGCCGGCGCCGCAGGACCATCCGTGGCGGACCATGCCCCACCACGGCATGACCCCGCACATTTCGGGCACCTCATTGTCGGCGCAGGCGCGCTACGCAGCCGGCACGCGCGAGATCCTCGAATGTTATTTCGAGGGCCGCCCGATCCGCGAGGAATATCTGATCGTCGAGGGCGGGCGGCTCGCCGGCGCCGGGGCCCACAGCTATTCGGAGGGCGACGCCACCGGCGGATCGGAGGAAGCGGCGCGGTTCAGGACATGATCTTCGCCCGCTCCGAGCGATTGCTGCTGCGCCGCGCCCGCGAATCGGACCTGGAGGCGCTGCGGCCGGGCTGGTCGGACCCGGAGATGACCCGTTTCACCGGCCTCAGGCCCGACCCGCCCGGCTTCCTTGCGCAGATGATCGCGGACATGCAGGAAAAGGCGCCCGGCGAGACCGAGCCGGGCGGCCCCTGGTACCAATATGTCGTCGAGCGGGCGGGCGACGGCGCGGTGGTCGGCGACCTCGGCGCCGGCTTCGGCGTGCCCGGCGAGCGCCAGGTCGAGCTCGGCTACCGCATCCTCCCCGCCCACCAGCGGCAGGGCTATGCCAGGGAAGCGGTGGCGGCCCTGATCGACCATCTCGCCGCCGCGCACGACGTCCACCGCTTCGTCGCCGTCGCCGCCGAAGCGAACGCCGCGTCGCGCGCCGTCCTCGCCGCGCTCGGCTTCCGCCAGGAAGGGCGCTTCCGGCAGAGCTTCTGGTGCAACGGCGAATGGCTCGACGACGCCTATTACGCGCTGCTGGCCGAGGAATGGCGCGCGCGGCGGGGCTGATCCTGTTTCCGTTGCGTGGGGGACGGAGAAGATGGAGTCATCCCGGCGAAGGGGCACCCCGCAAAGTATTACTTTGCGGGGACCCCGGAGGCCGGGATCCATGAACATTGCCGTTCGAGGATGCACGAAAGCGGTTGTGCTTCATTTCCACCTCTTCGGTTCATGGGCCCCGGCCTTCGGGCCCCATCAAAGTAATACTTTGATGGGAACCCTTCGCCGGGGTGACTAAGGTGGGGACGGTTCATGGGCCCCGGCCTTCGGGCCCCTGCGCCGGGGTGACTCGGGTGGGGAAGCGGCGCGGCTCAGGGGAAGGAGTCATCCCGGCGAAGGGCACCCCGCAAAGCAATGCTTTGCGGGGCCCCGAAGGCCGGGATCCATGAACATTGCCGTTCGAGGATGCACGAAAGCGGTTGTGCTTCATTTCCACCTCTTCGGTTCATGGACCCCGGCCTTCGGGCCCCATCAAAGTCGTACTTTGATGGGAACCCTGCGCCGGGGTGACTTGGGTGGGGAAGCGGCGCGGCTCAGGGGAAGGAGTCATCCCGGCGGAGGGGCACCCCGCAAAGCAATGCTTTGCGGGGCCCCGGAGGCCGGGATTCATGAACATTGCCGTTCGAGGATGCACGAAAGCGGTTGTGCTTCATTTCCACCTCTTCGGTTCATGGGCCCCGGCCTTCGGGCCCCATCAAAGTAATACTTTGATGGGAACCCTTCGCCGGGGTGACTCGGGTGGGGGCGGTTCATGGGCCCCGGCCTTCGGGCCCCTGCGCCGGGGTGACTCGGGTGGGGGCGGTTCATGGGCCCCGGCCTTCGGGCCCCATCAAAGTCGTACTTTGATGGGAACCCTGCGCCGGGGTGGCTCGTGAGCGCAACAGGCTGGCGCGATGACGCTATCCTGTTAGACCTTGTACGGACGGCGGGAGGGGACGCTTGCCGAACGGGGATATCTGGAGCCAATATTGGCATTACGACCGCATCGCGTCGTGCTTCGACGGGGCCGGCGCGGGCAATTATGACGAGCGCGTCGCCGCCGGCTGGCGCGCCTTCTTCAGCGGCCTGCCCGACGGCGCGCGCATCCTCGACCTGTGCACCGGCAACGGCGCGGCGGCGCTGATCGCGGCGGAGGCGGGGCGCGGCGCGGCGAAAGGCTTCGAGATCGTCGCGGTCGACCAGGCCGACATCGACCCGCCGGCCTATGTCACCCGCCACGCCGAGGATTATGTGGCGATCCGCTTCGTCCCGGGGACCGCGGTCGAGGCCCTGCCCTTCCCCGACGCCGGCTTCGGCGCCGTCATCAGCCAGTACGGGCTCGAATATTCCGACCTTTCGCGCGCGCTGCCCGAGGCGGTGCGGGTGATCGCGCCGGGCGGACGCCTGCGGCTGGTGGTCCACGCCGCCGACGGAGTGGTCGCGGCCGACGCCCGCAAGGTGATCGCCGACGCGGACTTCCTGGTCGACGGCATCGACCTGCCCGGCGCCGCCGCGCGCTGCTTCGATGCGGTGCTCGCCGTCGAGCGGCCGCAGGGGACGGCCGACAGGGCCAAAGCGGACGAGGCCTTCGCGGCCTTCCAGGGGGCGCTCGAGCGCACGGCGGGCTACGTCCCCCGGGCGCACGACAAGATCATGGTCCGCAACACCGGCGCGGTGCTGCTCGACACCTTCTCCCGGCGCGGCCATTTCGACCTCGATCAATTGCTCGCCAAGGCCCAGGCCTGCCGCATCGAGATCGAAGCGCATCGCGGCCGCCTGGTCGCCTTGGTCGAGGCGGCGCTCGACGAGGCCGGCGCGGAAGCGCTGGCGCAGCGCCTGCGCGACGCGGGCGCCGCCGAGGCCGGCTGCACCGCGCTCGACAGCGGCGGCGGGCGGATCGGCCATGTGATCGAGGCGCGCTTCCCCGGCTAGGATTTGGTGAGAGCCGGCGTCGCCGCCGCCTGGGACGGCGTCCGCGCGGGCGGGCCCTGCACCGCCAGGACCAAAGTGGCGACGCCGAGCAGGCTCCAGAACAGGATCCTCATCCACTTGTGCCGGGAGGTGTCGTTCTTCTCCCAATAGGCTTCCCAGCCAAGGTCGCCGTCACTCTCCGCGGGATAGAGCTTTCTTTCGAGCAGCTTCAAATAGCCATGCGCGCAGCCCAGATATTTGTAGCGCATGAACTGCCTCGCCGCGCCGAGGATCGTCAGCGCCACCGGGATCGCCAATATCCATCGCGGGAGCCTGCTCGCATCCTGGCCGTCGCCGTAGAGCCATGCAAAGATGGCGGCGATGGCGAGCGGGATGATCGTCTCGGTTCGATAGAGGTCCAGCGTCGCATGGCGTATCTTTTCCTGCATGCCGGCATGCTCGGCCAGAAGGGCCGCGTGGCGGCGCGCTGCATCGTCGTCGGTCACGTGCGTGTCTCCCCCAATCCTGTCGGGCGATGGAAAGCCCGCTCAGTAGATATTCTGGTACGCCAGGAAACCGGTGGCGCCCAGGAGGACGATCCAGAACAGGATCCGCATCCATGCGTGCCGGGTGATGCGGTATCGTTCCGGTCCGATGGGCAGGATGGCCTTGTGCGCCCAGTGCGTTTCCATGCCATAGGGACGGCAATCCTCCTTGCGCGCGACCGGGCCGTAAAACTCCCGCTCGATGCGCCGGAGATATTCGTGATGCCCCCACAAGGCCCGATAGCGCAGGCGCTGCCTGAGGGCGCCGTACAGGACCAGGAACACCGGGAAGCCCAGCGTCCATTTCGGAATTCGCCCGGCCGCCGCCGCATCGCTGTAGAACCAGGCATACATCAGGGCGATGGCGAGAGGAATTATGGTCTCCGTCAGATAAAGATCCTGCGAGGCGTGGCGTATCCTGTCCTGAAGGCAGGCATGCTCCATCAGCATGAATTCTATGCGACGCTCCTCTTTGGTTTTCCCATCCGCATTCATGGCCCGACCCCCTTCTTCCAGGGCCGGGTCTTACATCAGATAGAGCGTGCGGACAGCGGGCCTGCCATGAGCCGGGTGGAACCGGCCCGCCGGCGCCGCGTCACTTGCGCCCGAACAATTTCTCGATGTCGCCATGGGCGAGCTTCACCCAGGTGGGGCGGCCGTGGTTGCACTGGCCCGAATGGGGGGTGACCTCCATCTCGCGCAGCAGGGCGTTCATCTCGGCGACCGAGAGCAGCCGGCCGGCGCGGACCGAGCCGTGGCAGGCCATGGTGGCGGCGACCAGGTCGAGGCGCTCCTTCAGGCCGAGCGCGGAATCGAAGGCGGCGAGCTCGTCGGCGAGGTCGGGGACCAGGCCCTTGACGTCGCCATGGCCGAGCATGGCCGGCGTGGCGCGGACGAGGATGGCGCGCGGGCCGAAGCGCTCGACCTCGAGGCCCATCTCGACCAATTCGGCGGCGCGGGCCTCGATCCGGTCGCAGGCCGGCTCGTCCAGCTCGACCACTTCGGGCAGCAGCAAGGCCTGGCGGGCGACGCCGCCATTGGCCATGGCGCGGCGCATCCGCTCGAGCACCAGCCGCTCGTGGGCGGCATGCTGGTCGACCAGGACGAGGCCGTCCTCGGCCTCGGCGACGATATAGGTGGCGGCGACCTGGCCGCGGGCGACGCCGAGCGGGAAGGATGACGCTTGCGGGACAGCCTCCACCGCCGCTTCGGCGCGGGCGGAGGGAAGCCCATAGGGGATGTGACCGTCACGGACCGTCCCCTCCCCCCGTGGGGAGGGGGATAGGGTGAGGGGGTTCCGGCGTAAGAATGCGGGCGCTGGCCGTGGAGCGTATATTGCGAAGCCCGAGCCCCCTCACCCCAACCCTCTCCCCCCTGGGGAGAGGGAGCGCTCTGCCAGTTCCCCAGCGCCGACGCCGACGGCCGCTGGGCCGAGCGGTGGCCGGCTTCGTCGAGGGCGTGGCGGAGGCCGCCGACGATCAGGCCGCGGATGTTGCCGGGATCGCGGAAGCGGACCTCGGTCTTGGCCGGGTGGACGTTGACGTCGACCTCGTCGCCGGGGAGATCGATGAACAAAGCGAGGACCGGATGGCGGTCGCGGGCGAGCAGGTCCTGATAGGCGGCGCGGACGGCGCCGATCAGCAGGCGGTCCTTCACCGGGCGGCCGTTGACGAACAGATATTGGTGGTCGGCGACGCCGCGGTTGAAGGTGGGAAGGCCGGCGACGCCGCCCAGGCGGGCCGGGCCGCGGGCATAATCGATCGCGAGGCTGTTTTCGGCCAGGTCGCGGTCGGTCAAGGCGGCGACGCGCGCCGGCCGGTCGTCGCCGGGCTGGACGGCAAGCGTGCGGCGGCGGTCATGGTCGAGGGTGAAGCCGATGTCGGGCCGCGCCATGGCGAGCCGCTTCACCACGTCGAGGCAGGCGGCATATTCGGACCGCTCGGAGCTCAGGAACTTGCGGCGGGCGGGGACCTTGCCGAACAGATCCTCGACCGCGACGCGGGTGCCGGGCGGCAGCGCGGCCGGCCCCTCCGCCGCCAGCGCGCCATTGTCGATGACGCGCGACCAGCCGTCGGCGCCGCGGACCCGGCTTTCGATGGTGACGCGGGCGACGCTGGCGATCGACGGCAGCGCCTCGCCGCGGAAGCCCAAAGTGGTGACCGCGTCGATCTCGTCGCCGGGCAGCTTGGAGGTGGCGTGGCGCTCGAGCGCCAGCGCGATGTCGGCCGGCGCCATGCCGCAGCCGTCGTCGGCGACCTCGATCCGGGCAAGACCGCCCTCGCCCAGCGACACCGCGATCCGCTCGGCGCCGGCGTCGATCGAATTCTCGATCAGCTCCTTCAACGCACTGGCCGGTCTTTCCACCACTTCACCGGCGGCGATGCGGTTGACGAGGTGCTCGGGCAGGCGGCGTATTGACATGGCAAAACCTCTATACGATGCGGCGGCGGCCCGCGAGCAGAAGTCTCAGTCTTTGGTGGACCGGGGGCGCGGGCCCATCCTATAGGATAAGTTTCGGGGAAGGCCGGACTTCCGGTCGCCCGCCCAGCCGAAAGTGAGCTTAAACCATCATGGGCCTTTTCAACTTCCTGAGATTTCCCTCCCACGACATGGCGATCGACCTCGGCACCGCCAACACCGTCGTCTATGTCCGCGGCCGCGGCGTCGTGTTGAACGAGCCGTCGGTGGTCGCGATCGAAACGATCAACGGCGTCAAGCGCGTCAAGGCGGTCGGCGACGACGCCAAGCTGATGATGGGCAAGACCCCCGACCAGATCGAGGCGATCCGGCCGCTGCGCGACGGCGTCATCGCCGACATCGACGTCGCCGAGCAGATGATCAAATATTTCATCCAGAAGGTGCACGGCAAGCGCCGCTTCCCGCGCTGGCCGGAGATCGTGATCTGCGTGCCTTCGGGCTCGACCTCGGTCGAGAGGCGCGCGATCCGCGACGCCGCGTCCAATGCCGGCGCCCGCCAGGTGTGGCTGATCGAGGAGCCGATGGCGGCGGCGATCGGCGCCGACATGCCGGTCACCGAGCCGATCGGCTCGATGGTCGTCGACATCGGCGGCGGCACCACCGAGGTCGCCGTGCTGAGCCTGCGCGGCCTTGCCTACACCACCTCGGTCCGGGTCGGCGGCGACAAGATGGACGAGGCGATTTCGAGCTACGTCCGCCGCAACCACAATCTGCTGATCGGCGAGGCCACCGCCGAGCGGATCAAGAAGCAGGTCGGCATCGCCAAGGCCCCGCCCAATGGCGGCGACGGCGAGACCGTCCACATCAAGGGCCGCGACCTCGTCAACGGCGTGCCCAAGGAGATCACCATCAACCAGCGGCAGATCGCCGAGGCACTGTCGGAGCCGGTCGGCACCATCGTCGAGGGCGTCCGCATCGCGCTCGAGAACACCGCGCCCGAGCTCGCCGCCGACATCGTCGACCAGGGCATCGTCCTCACCGGCGGCGGCGCGCTCCTCAAGGGCCTGGACGAAGTGCTGCGGGACGAGACCGGACTTCCGGTCACGGTCGCCGACGATCCCCTGACCTGCGTGGCGATCGGCACCGGCCGGGCGATGGAAGAGGAGATCTTCCGCGGCGTCCTGCAGACGGCGTAGTTCGGGAGGACAGGAACCATGGCGCCGCCAGGCAACCGGCGCCCCGGATTCTCCAGGCGGGCGCAATATGGCTTGTTCATCGGCTATGTCGTGGCCGTCGGCGGCGCGCTGTTTGCGGCGCTGCTGCTCGCCGTCTCGATCGTCGACCCGCAGGGCTTCGCCGCGCTGAAGGGCGCCGCGCTGGACGTCACCGCGCCGGTCAGCTCGGCGGGCCGATCGGTGGTCCGCTTCGTCGGCGGCATCGGCGACTGGGCGTCCGATTATGTCCGCGCCGGCTCGCAGAACGCGCGGCTGCAGCGCGAGCTCGACGCCGCGCGGCGCGAGCTCATCCGCCGCCGGTCGCAGGAATATGACAATAGGCGCCTCAGGGCGCTGCTCGGCCTCGCCCAGGAGGTCGAGGACGAGGTGACGCTGGCGCGCATCGTCAGCTCGTCCTTCGATGCGCCGCGGCGGCTGGCGACCCTGTCGGCGGGAAGCGCCGCCGGCGTCCGCGTCGGCCAGCCGGTGCGCTCCGCGGACGGCCTGATCGGCCGGGTGCTGGAAACCGGCCGCTGGGCGGCGCGCGTGCTGCTCGTCACCGACGGCGCGAGCAGCGTGCCGGTGCGGCTGGTGCGCGACGGCACGCCGGCGCTGGCGGTCGGCCGCGGCGACGGCACGATCGAATTAAGGACGCTGGAGGTCGGCCAGAACCCCTTCCGCCGCGGCGACGTGCTGGTCAGCTCCGGCGTCGGCGGCATCTTCCCGCCGGGCGTGCCGGTGGCGCGGGTGAGCGCGATCCAGGGCGACACCGCGATCGCGCAGCCGCTCGCCGATCCGGCGCGGGCCGATTATGCGATCGTCCAGCACATCTTCCAGCCGGCGGCGACGGGCCCGCTCGACCTCGCGCCGGCTGCGCCGCCGGCCCCGCCCGTCTCCGGCCCGGCGCCGCCGCCCCGGCCCGGGCAGCAGCGCGATCCGCGCTACCAGCCCGCCCTGCAGCAGCCGCAGCCCGGCATGACGGTCCGGCCCCGGACGGCGGCGCCGCGATGAGCCGCATCGCGGGCTCCAGCGCCGAGGTCGCGATCCGCGACCTGAGGCGGCGCTACGTGCCGCTGCTGTCGACCGTCGCCGCCATCCTGCTGGCGCTGTTCCCGTTGGTCGCCACCTCGCCCTTGCTGCCCAATCCCGGCTTCCTGGTGCTGATCACCTGGCGGCTGCTGAGGCCCGAAATCTGGTCGGCGCAGGTCGCGCTGGGGCTCGGCCTGCTCGCCGATTTGGTCGGCGGCCAGCCGCTCGGCCAGTCGATGCTGCTGTGGACGGTCACCTTCCTCGCCTTCGACTATGTCGACAGCTGGCTGGGCTTCCGCGATTACTGGATGGACTGGCTGCTCGCCTCGGCCGCGCTGCTCTTCCACAGCACCGGCATATGGTACATTGCCCTGTTGATGGGCAGCGAGGTGCGCTTTGCCGTGATGATCCCGCAGATCGGGCTTGCCGTCCTGTTCTATCCGGTGGCGGCGCGGCTGGTCCTCGCGCTCGACCGGTGGCGGCTGGCGCGATGAACCGCCGCGGCCCGCCCCTCGCCACCGAAAGCAGCCAGGCCACGACCTTCTCCCGCCGGGCGTTCGTGCTCGGTGCCTTCCAGACCGGGGTCGGCGCGCTGCTGGCGGCGCGGATGGGCTATATCTCGATCGCCGAGAACCAGCGCTACAGCGATCTCGCCGATTCCAACCGCATCCACTTGCGGCTGATCCCGCCGCGGCGCGGCTGGATCGTCGACCGCCACGGCCAGCCGATGGCGGTCAACCGCAGCGATTTCCGGATCGACCTCATCCCCGACCAGATCGAGGATGCCGAGCGGGTGATCCGGACGCTGGCCCGGATCCTCGGCCTGACCGCCGAGGATGCCGCCCGCATCCGCGAGGAGCTGGACGCCGCGGCCGGCTTCCAGCCGGTGCCGGTGGCCGAGCATCTGTCGTTCGAGAAGTTCGCGGCGGTCAGCGTGCGCCTGCCCGAGCTTCCCGGCGTGTCGCCGCTCCGGGCCTTCTCGCGCTACTATCCCGAAGGCGCGGCGGTCGGCCACCTGATCGGCTATGTCGGCGCCCCCAATCGCGAGGAATATGACGCCGAGGGGCGCAACCCGCTGCTGATCACCCCGGGCTTCAAGGTCGGCAAGGAAGGCCTCGAGAAAATGCTCGAGCAGAGGCTGCGCGGCCGGCCCGGCGCGGCGCGGGTCGAGGTCACCGCGCGCGGCCGGCTGGTGCGCGAGCTTCGCACCTTGCCCGACGTCAGCGGCGCACCGCTGCGGACCACGATCGACGCCGGCCTGCAGAGCTTCGCGGCGCGGCGGCTGGGCGAGGAATCGGGCGCGGTGGTGGTGATGGCGTGCGAAACCGGCGACATCCTCACCCTCGCCTCGATGCCGGCTTACGATCCCAACAGCTTCGCCGACGGGATCAGCCATTCGGAATGGCGGATGTTCGCCCAGGACGAGCGCAAGCCCCTGCTGAACAAGGTGCTGAACGCGCTCTATCCGCCGGGCTCGACGATCAAGCCGATGGCGGCGATGGCGCTCTTGGAGGCGGGGATCGACCCCGAGGACCGGGTCAACTGCCCGGGCGGCTTCCAGCTCGGTCCGCGCTTCTTCCGCTGCCTCGGCCGCCACGGCTCGATGAACATGCACACCGCGATCGCCCGCAGCTGCAACACCTATTTCTATTCGATGTCGCGCCGGGTCGGCTACGACCGGATCGCGCCGATGGCGCGCAGCCTCGGCCTCGGCGAGCGCTTCGACCTGCCGGTGGTCTCGCAAAGCTACGGCACCGTTCCCGACAGCGCCTGGAAAAGGCGGCGCTACGACCAGGAATGGACCCAGTCGGACACATTGAATGCGGCGATCGGCCAGGGCTATCTGATCGTCAATCCGCTCCAGCTCGCGACCATGGCCGCCTGCATCGCGTCGGGGAAAAGGGTACGGCCGCGGCTGATCGCGGGCGAAGGGGCGCCGGCCCGGGGCTTCCCCTACGCGCCCGCCCATTTCGAGCGGGTGCGGGCGGCGATGTCGGAAGTGGTCAACGGCCAGGGCACGGCCGGGCGCAGCCGCCTGCCCTTCCCCGACATATTGATGGCGGGCAAGACCGGCACGGCCCAGGTGCGGCGGATCGAGGGCGGGCAGCGCGGCCAGAGCGGCGACTGGCGCTACCGCGACCACGGCCTGTTCGTCTTCTTCGCGCCGGTCGAGCGGCCGCTTTATGCCGGCGCGGTGGTGATCGAGCACGGCCTCGGCGGGGCGCGGGCGGCGGCGCCGGTCGCCAAGGACGTGCTCACCTATCTGTTCGACAAGGACAAGGCGATGGAGGCGCTGCTGCCGCTCGAGGCCCAATGGGGCGGCAACATCGCCGAGCGGATGGAGCGGCGGACGCGCGAATGGGCGGCCCGCCCGCCCGCCGCCCGCGGCGGGTCGGAGCCGGCCTGATGGCGCTCGCCTTCGTCCCCCGGCCGATCGCCGACCTGCCGTGGCGGATGCTGTGGATCGTCGCCGCGATCGCCACCTTCGGCGTGCTCGGCCTCTATTCGGCGGCGGGCGGCTCGATCATGCCCTGGGCCTTCCCGCACGCGGCGCGGTTCGGCCTGTTCCTGGCGATGGCGATCGGGCTGTCCTACGTCCGGCCGCAGCGGTTCCAGGAATATGCCTTCGCGGCCTATGGCGCGGTGTTCCTGCTCCTGATCCTGGTGGAGTTGATGGGCCGCATCGGCGGCGGCGCGCAAAGCTGGCTCGAGCTCGGTCCGATCCGGATCCAGCCGTCCGAGCTGATGAAGCCGGTGCTGGTCCTCGTCCTCGCCCGCTTCTACGCGGCGGTGCCGCCGCGCGAGATCAGGCGCTGGTCGGCGATCTGGCCCGCCGCCCTGCTCGTCGGCGTGCCGACGGCGATGATCCTGATCCAGCCCGACCTCGGCACCGCCCTTTTGATCACCTTCTCCTCGATCGTGATGATGTATCCTCGCCGGCCTGCCGCTCAGGCTGTTCGTCGGCGGCGGACTCGCCGTCGCGGCGGCGACGCCGATCGTCTTCTCCTTCCTGCTGCCGCACCAGCAGGAGCGGCTGCTGATCTTCCTCAATCCCGAGCAGGACCCGCTCGGCGCCGGCTACCACCTCACCCAGTCGAAGATCGCGATCGGATCGGGCGGGCCTGTTCGGCAAGGGCTTCTTGAACGGCTCGCAAAGCCACCTCCAATATCTTCCCGAGCAGCATACCGATTTCATCTTCTCCGCTCTGGCCGAGGAATGGGGGCTGGCCGGCGGGCTGGTGCTGATCGGCCTGTTCGTGCTGCTGCTGCGCTGGGGGATGCGGGTCGCGACCGAGGCCAAGGGCCGGTTCGAGCGGCTGGCGGCGGCGGGGCTGACCGCGACCATCTTTTTCTACACCGCGATCAACCTCCTGATGGTGATGGGCCTCGCCCCGGTGGTCGGCATCCCGCTGCCGCTCGTCTCCTACGGCGGATCGGCGATGATGACGGTGATGATCTGCCTCGGCGTGCTGATGTCGATCGACCGCGCCGGCCGGCGCGACGACCGCCGCGGCCGGGTCTAGCCCGGGCGGTTGCAATCCAGCGCCGCGGCCCCTAGATGGCCAGCGCCCCAGGGCACGGACGCATAGCTCAGTTGGTAGAGCAGCTGACTCTTAATCAGCGGGTCCCAGGTTCGAGCCCTGGTGCGTCCACCATCCTCCTCCGCAAGCTCGTGCCGGCAAGGCCGCGCCGCCGCTCACATCCGCCCGAGCCGGTCGGCCAGGCCCGTCGGCGGATCGTATTTGACGTGACCCAGATAGACCAGCCGGGTGCTGAGCGCGAGGTCGCCGGGCGTGGCGCCGCGCGCCGGCACCGGCAGGAGCGGCGCGCCGGCATGCTCGAACGCTTCGGCGACCAGCGAGGAGCAGATGAACCTTTCGTCGGTGCCGCGGCCGAGATCGACCGGTCCCACCCGGCTCATGCAGGCGTCGCGATATTCTTCGGGCAGGCTGTCGCACACCATCCGGCCGAGCTGGAACTTGGCGTGGGCGGCGATCAGGTCGTAATCATATTGGCTGCCCAGCTTCCGGCCGACGAAGTCGCGCACCGCCAGCGCCTGCTGCGGGGTCAGCTTGGGGTGGCGGAACGCGACGCCGACGAAGGAATCGCTCAGGGCCTGTTCGAGCGTCCGCAGGACGACGCCCTCGCCGATCGCTTCGACCACCTGGCCGCCGCCGATGTAGAGCATGGCGTGGCTGACCGGCGAGCCGATCCGGCGGATGGCGATCGACGGCGCCTGCGTCGTCGTCGAGACGATCAGGTCGCCGGTCGCCAGCGCGTCCCAGCTGAGCGACAGGCCGCCGAGGGCGGGCGACAGCGGGATGTCGGGATTGCGGATCCAGTCGGCCAGGCCCTGCTGCTCGACATAGCTGAGCCCCTGCGCGTCGCTCAGCACCGGTTCCAGCCCGTTCCTGATCTGGTCGAGCGCATGCCGCCATTTCCAGGCGATGGTGTTGCGAGCTTTGGTGCTGATACCCTTCGGTCCGCGTATTTCACGCCAGAGGATCTTGGCGGTCTGCTCGAGCAGCCAGGCCGGCCCGGGCCGCGACGTCGGGATGCCCGGCAGCCGATTGAGCCACTTCTGCATCTCCACCGCCTTGTAGAGCAGGGCGGCAGCGAAGAGCTTGTGATTCTCGGTGATCGAGTCGAAGCTGCTGTCGGGATAGAAGAATTTCAGGATCTTGCGCGCTCTCTCCTCCGGCGTATCCTTGTCCTCCTCCGCGTCCAAGGCGCGCGGCTGGCCATAGCCGAGGCCCTGAGTGTCGCTGAGGTCGGGCGGGTCCAGTCCGTCCTCAATCTGCCTCAGCACCGACTTCCAATTCCGGGCGATCGTGTTGCGAGCCGCGAGGCTGATCCCTTTCCGGCCGCGTAGCTCACGCCAGAGCATCTTGGCCGCCTCCTTGACCAGCCAGCCCGGCCCGGGTTGCGACGTCGGATAGCCGGGCACGCGATTGAGCCACTTCTGCGTCTGCAACCCCAGGAAGAGCAGCTTGGCGGCGAGGCGCCTATGATTTGCAGTGATCGAACCGAAGCTCTTGTCCGGGTAGAAGAATTTCAGGATTTCGCGCGCTCTCTCGTCTGGATCTTCGTCCGTGCCCTCCTCCGCGTCGAAGGCACGCGGCCGGTCGTAGCCGAGGGGAATCGGGCGCCCGCCTTCCGCGCGCACTTCCGCGGCGAAGGCCTCGACCAGCCCGTTCGCCACCAATTCATCGACGCCATGCTGAACGAGCGCCGCGACCAGCGCGTTGCGCGCCACGCCGGGGAAAAGCGCGGGCGGAACCGACGCGGCCCGCCCGAAAGCGGGGCGGTAGGCAAGCGCGAAGCTCTGCGCGCCGGCCGGCCAGTGCACGATCTGGATGCGGAGCGGCCGGCCCGGCGTCGCCGCCTCGGACTCGAACTTGCCCAGAAAGTCCCTGAAACGTTCCTGCACCTGGGCGCCCGAGGACGGGTTGATGAAATGGAGCATCGTTCCCTCGGCGGTGCCGTCGCCGCGAATCGCGGTCAGCAGGCGGGCATGGATCGAGAAGCCGGGGCCCGCCGCCTCGTCGGTGGTCATCCACAGCGGCCCGTAATTGGCGACCATGTCCGCCCAGCCGCCGATCGACGGGTTCATCGCCGGCACCGCGACCAGGCCGGCATCGGCGATGAAGTCGACCTTCTCGGCGCCCGACATCCCGGTCGTCGCCCCTTTCGCCAGCAGCGCCGACCAGCGCGGGCCGACGCCGGCGATCGCGGCCTCGACCGACGTCGACCGCTGCTCCTTCCATCCGAGCAGCATCGTGTAGACGGTCGCCCAGCAGGTCATCGCACTGGCCTGGCGCAGCGGGCCGACGGTCCCCTTCACCGCGACGTCGATCGCGTCGAAGGCGCGCGCGCGGCCGGGAGCCGGACGCACGCCCTTCACCGGGCGCCGCCGCGAGAGCATCTTCGCCAGCGATTGGGACGGGCTGGGCGCTGCGGTTCGGCCGCGCGGCGGCGGTGCCTTGGCGGAGGTCCGCTTCCGGCCGCGCCCCGGATGCAGCGCGCGATCGAGTTCGATGATGCTCCTACCCATCGTCCTGCTCCTCAACGTCATCGCCGCCGGCGAAAGCCGGCATCGTCGCCGGCTCGTCCTGATCGTCCGCCTCGGCTTCGTCCTCGTCGCCCGCAAAGGGCTCATAGTCGTCCGACTGGTATTCGCCGTCGCCGGCATCGAGCTCGACGAGCCGTGCGCCCTGCGCCGTGGCGACGCGCCGAAGGAAGGCGGGGCCGTCCTCGCCGGCCGGCGCGGGGGCGACGCCGGCGGCCTGGCTGATCAGCGCCAGCTCGCCGACCAGGTCGAGCTCGTCGAGCTGCCGCGGATCGGGCCGCATTTCGCCCGCCCCGCCGGCCGCGGGCACGGCGAGGGAGAGCCCTTCCTCGAGCATGCTGAAATGGCGGTCCAGGTCGAAGCGGCCGAGGCTGAAGCTGTTGGCATGCGCCATCGGCCGGCCCATGGCCGCGAACACCGCGTGGCGGTCGACGGGCGGCGGCGGCTCGCGCGAAACGGCGCCGTCCGCCGGGGCCGGCTCCGGCGCGGCCGGCGGCACGGGCTCCAGCGGCTGCAGCCCCTTTTCGGCGAGGATCGCGCGCACCTCGGCATCGGCTTCGTCCTCGGCGAGCGGCGGCGTCGGCAGGTAGGCCGGCGCCGGCGCGGCGATCGACGCCGCCGGGCTGAGGAACCGGTCCATCCGGTCGTCGCCCTCTTCCGGCTCGGCCCAGGTGAGCGCGCTCGGCTCGGCCGCCGGCCAGCTCCAGTCGCGCTCCGCCGCGGGCGCCGCCGCCGCCGCGAAGGCGATCGGCCCGGCATGCGCCGGCACCTGCGAGGCGATGGCGAAGCCGTTGTCATAGCTCCGCCCGACGCGCGACAGGGTGCAGGCCCGCGGCCGGACCGCGCCGCCGAGCCGGCCGAGCCGATTCCGCCGCGCCCGGCTCATGACGCATTGCTCCCGTCGTCTTCCGGCATCCCGAGCTCGAAGTCGACGACGGCATAAGGGTCGAGCGCGAGCTTGACCGCATTGGCGCCGGCCTTCAGCTGATCGTCGGTCAGCGACACGCGCAGCCGGCCGGGACCGGCTTCGATCACCTCGGCGGCGCGGTCGTTCACCAGCGCCATCGGAAAGCCGTCGGCGCGTCCGCCGATCGCCAGGTTCCGGCCGTCGATAATGAGCGTCACGTCCTTCCCGCCGCGCTCGAGGCCGAGCCCCGAGACGCGCGGCGCGACCTTGCGCCGCCGCGCCTTGTTGATCACCGCCGCGAGGTCGGCATAGCTGGCCGCCGCCTTGCCGTCGGACTTGTGCGAGACGATCTTGCCGACGTCGACCTGGCGGTCGGACAGGCGCTCGACGTCGCGCACCGAGCGAACGCCGACGCTTTGCAGCGAGCGGCGGACGTCGCTGTCGAGCTCCTCGACGTCGTCGAGCGACAGGTCGTCCTCGGTGACCGGCTGGTTCGCGGTTTCCTGGATCTGACGGTCGGTGATCGAGCCGAGCTGGAAGGACAGCTTGGAGGCGCCGCTGTCGCCCGGCTTCGCCACCGAGAAGCGCAGCCGGCCCTCCTCGTATCGGGGGAAGACGAACAGATCCACGGCGACATCCCGGACGGCATAGGTCAGCCGCCGGGTCACGCCCTTGATCGACAGCGTGTCCTGCGCGCGGTCGAGCTCGACGATCAGCGAATCGAGGAAGGATTCGAGTTTCCAGGCATCAGCCTGCGCCGCCGGCATCGTCGCCCTCCTCCCAATGTACGTCCGCGGCCAGGGTGACGCGCAACCGGTGGAAGACCGGCAGGATCGTCGTCTCGATACGCTGCGTCGGCGGCGACACGCCCAGCGCGCTGACCATGTCGCCCTCCCCGCCGAGCTGGACCTCGACCGGCAGGTCGACCATGATCGAGGCGATCTCGAAGCCGGTGGCGTCGGCGCCCGGCTCGACCGCGACCAGCGCCTCCACCAGATTTGCCAGCCGGGGCAGCGGATCCAGGCCGTCGAGGCTCATCGCCCGCCTCGCCTGACCAGCATGGTCGGAAACAGGTTGGCGCGTTTGTGGACGACCACCTCCTGGCCGTCGACCTCGGTGGGCGCGGTCGATTCCGACGCGTCGGCGGCTTCGAACGGCCGCGCGAAGATGCGCGTGCGCAAGGCGAAATCCTGCCTCATCTGCCTCGGCTCCCGATCAGGTTGAGCGCGACCGGCACCACCAGCGGCCGGTCGCTCCAGGCCAGCGCCGCGACATTGCCGGTGTCGAGGATCTCGGAGGGCGCGCCGAGCCTGACCGTGGCCCGGCGCACGGCGGGATAGGCCCAGAAGGCGAAGCCCTCGCCCGCCCGGCCGCGGATCGGCGCGCGCAGCCGCGCGCCCAGATTCATCCGCTCGATGAAGGCGGGATCGGCGAAGGCGCTGCGCTCGTCGGCGGCGATCGGCGGCGAATCCAGCCCGATCGCGGCGGCGGCCGCCGCCAGCGCGTCGGGACCATAGACCAGCTCGCCCTTCAGCCGCGCGTCGACCTTGGCGACCGAATTCTCGGCCGGCCGAGTTTTCGCGCGGGTATCGGACCGCCGGGTGTCGGTCGCCTCGGGGTCGAAGCGGTAGGCATAGTCGACCTCGGCGTCGTACCGCTTCGCCTCGGGCGCGAAGCGACCGCTCCAGACGCGATGCCAGAATGCACGGTGCAGCGCCGGGTCGGCGAGATCGATAGCCTCGCCTTCGTCGACGATCCCGTCGTAGAGGAACGGGCCAGCAAGCTGGGCGAGCGTCGACATGGTGACGCCGATCCGCTCGCCGCGGCGGTTCTTCCAGGTGAGCGTCACCGAGAACAGCCAGTCGCGCCCGGGCGCCAGGGCGGCCGCCGCCGCCGCGGGCAGCTCGGCCGCCGCGATCGGCCCCGATTGCGTGATCGTCGGCAGCTTCGCGCGGACCCGGCGGCGGACCGCCAGGGTGGTCGGATCCTTGACCTCGAGCAGCAGCAAAGGCGTGCGCAGCGCCAGCGGCCTGCCCGATTTGAGCATCGGCAGCTCGATGGCCAGCGGCAGCCTGATCGGGCGCCGATGGGCGAAGAGAATCCGCGACTGGCCCGCCGCGGTCACCGAGCGAAGCCCGTCGAAGGCGAGGCGGACGCGCGTCGTCCGGCGGTAGGCTCCCCTGGCGGCGGGACGGCCGCGCCAGACGCTGAGGCCCTCCATCAGGCGGTCCATCGCCGGGTCGTCCATCCCCGGGTGGATCTCCCTCAGGTGGCGCATATGCGCCTCGTCGGCCTGGACGCCGATCTTGAGCACGTCGTTGATGCCCCCGATGATCGTCTGCGCCGCCCGGTTCGGCGCATCCACCACGGTCTGGATGGTCTGCGGATTCAGCACCTGCTGGAGCAACGGCATCAGCGCGGGCAGCAGCGGCAGCAATGCCGCGATCGGCAAGACCTGCGCCTCGGAATAGCGGCCGAGCGCCTGCGCACCGGCTTTCGCCGGCACCGGCGAGGCCGCAGCCGGCGCCGGCGGCAGGCCGGCGATCTGCTGGACCAGCTGGCCGAGGAGATTGATCGTCGCCGGATCGGCGAGCCTCGCCAGCGGCCCGGTGGCCGCGGCCGGGGCGGCTGCCGGGGCATCGGCGGCCTTGCCGCCGCCAATGCCGCCGATCATCGCCCCGATCGCGGGCGCGATGGCGCGCAGCAGCTCGCCGAACCACATCGCTTCGCTGTGCGGCGAGGCGCTCGTCCGCGCCCGCGCGGGGGCGCGCGCGGGCGCCGTCGCGAAGGCGCCCGGGAGCCTGGGCGGGGGCGCGAATTCCGGCAGCGACCGGCGGGCGCGAACGATCGCCGACACGGCAGGATTGTCACGCGAGGCACTGGCATAGCTCATCATCTGGACAAACTCCGCTTCGCCGCTGAAATGGCGCTCCTCGATTCCGAATCGGCCCATCCCCATGGCGGTCTCGGGAAGCGGGCCCTGGAGCGGCGAGACCCAGCACGGCTCGCCGACGAGCGTGACCCCGTCCTGCCGTCGGCGCTCGGGGCCGCCCACCGCGAAGCGATAGAAACGGTTGGCGCCGATATCGAAGCGGAACCACCGCCGGCCCGGCTCGCCGATCTCGTCGGGTCTAAGGAGTGCCAGCGCCACATTCGTGCCCCGCCATCAGCGCGCTATGGCGGCGGGTGCGGGCGCTCCGGGCGCTCCGGGCGCCCCGGGCGTCCCGGGCGTCCCGGGGACCGCCGCCCCGGCGCCCGCGGGCGCTTGCGGCCCGTACATGGTCGCGAAATTGTCGAGCTTGAAATAATCGGACTTGAACGTGATATCGACGGAGCCGGTGATCTTGGCGGCAAGGTCGGTCGTCGACTGGCTCTTGGCGCTCGAGACGCTGATCTTCGTCTTCCGATTCGACCGGGTGTGGCCGGCCTTGGGACCGCCGAATATCGCTCCGAGCAATCCGCCCGACGCGCTGGCCGACGTGCTGTTGGTCGCCACTTCCTTAAGGCCGGCCTTGTCGGCCTTGTCGATCTTCTCGCTCGCCTTGATGTCGAACACCACCGCCGCCTTGACGTTGCCCTTCTCGACGACGAGGCGGGTGATGCCCATGAGGATCGTCTCGCGAAGCAAGGCGCGCTGCTCGCGCGCCATCGCGATCTTCGCCTCCATGATCTTCACCTTGACCTCGTTGTCGCCGATATCGACCGGCTCGCCCGAGGCGTTGGTGAGGATCGCCTTCGGCGTGCCGTCGGCCTCCTGCTCGTCGTCCGAGAAGTCGATCGAGAAATCGTCGCCCTGGTTCTCAGCAAGATAGCCGAACGCCGTGGTGTCATCGATCGCGTTGGCGAACTTGGCGATAGACTGCGTGGCGGTCTGCAGCAGCTTCTGATAGGTGTTCATCTGCTCGAGCGTCACCCTCAAATTGGCGTCGAACACACCGGTCAGCAGGTCCTTGACGAAGCCCGGGAAATCCACCTCCTCGATGAAGTCTCCGGCAAGCGCGCCGGCCTGGTCGATGCGCTGGTTGGTGTGACGCTTGTCGTCCATCATCTCGACCGCGCTTCTGGGCTCCGCGAAGGCGCGGGCGGCGGGCTGGGCGACACTCGCCAGCTCGTCATAATTGCGCCGGTACATGTCGCGGAAGAGGTCGCGCTGCTCGGCTACGTCGAGCGACAGGAATGTCGGCATGTTGCGGAACGCGTCCCGTGTCTTCGCCCGCGCCAGTTCCTTTAGCTGTTCCTGCTCGTACATGACGGGCTCGGCTCCTTACGATATGGTCAGGCCTGGCGATGAATGCGATCAGACCTCGTCGAACTCTTCGTCGAATGCTTCGTCGGAAAATTCGTCTTCCGCATCGACATCCTCGTCGTCGGTTTCGGAATCGGCTTCGCCGCCGTCGCCGAACAATTCCTGGCGGTCGATCACCGAGCTGTTGATGACGTAGCTCGCGGCCGCGTCGACCAGCGCCTGGAGCTCGTCGGTGGGGAGATGGCCATCGAAATCGGCGATCAGCTGGAAGATCTGGTTGCCGTCGACCGCCACCCGCAGCAGCGGCCCGATCGGCGCCGATCGTCCGAACTCCTCCTTGGAAAGCTGTTCGATGACCGTCCACATGTTGCGCCGGCGCGGGCCGCCGAAATTGGCGACGATGTCCGGATCCCTCAGCACTTCGAAGGCGGCCTGGAGCTGCTTGTACATTTCGTGGCTCTGCACGAAGGCCATGCCGCTGCAATATTCGGTCAGGTTGTACTGGAGCTCGCGCATGCACTGCTTGATCGCATTGGTGGAGACCGCGCTGGTCTCGCTGATGCCGCTCTCCAGCCGCTCCGACTTGTCGATGAAGGTCGCGACCTCGGCCATGAGATTGGTCCACAACGGATCGAAGCCCTCGTTCGCAACCATCCGGGAAAGCAGGTTCGACGAGCCCTTGCCCAGCACCCGGCGGTACAGCATGCCGCGCTCCTCGGCGTCGGAACGGTCGTCGAGCTGCTTCCAATAAGCGTAGAGCTTGGTGGTGGCGCGGGGATCGACCACGTCGATCCGCCCCGACGCCCAGTTGAGCACGAGCGCCTCGGCCAGGCGGAACACGGCCATTCGCTCCCCGAGCTCGTAGATATAGTCGATCGCGCCCGCCGCGCGGATGGCGTTGAGGTCGATGCCCTGGGCGCTGGTGGTTTCGAAGCGCTCGACCGAAAAGTCCCAGCCGCTGATTTCACCGCCGGTGAGGGCGGCGAGGACGGGATCGTCGCCGCCGCGCTCGGCGGCGAGCGAGCGGTCGTAGGCCGCATAGAGGATCTCGTCATAGCCGCCGACGTTGAAGCGCGCGTCGTCGGCAAGGGTGACGCCGCGCTCGCGCAGATAGGATGCCATCCGCGTTTTCAGGCGGGGCAGGTCGCGCGTCGTCCGTCGCGGGTCGACGTCGCCACGCCTCGACAAATAGTCGCTGACCCGGTCGGGTATGGGACCCAAAGTCTGGATCTCGGCGAGCGAGGACCTCAGGCTGGCCTGGAAATTGCCGTTGGTGAAGTCGAGCTTGGCGGGCATTGGCATGGTTCCTTCAGATCACACGCTCTCGCGCACGCGCCGCTTGAGCGCGGCCCTGTCGCGGTCGTTGAGTTGAACCGACAGCTCCCTCTCGCTGTGAGCGACCACGAAGTCGGCGAAGCGGTCGACGCCGCCGCCGTCGGAATCGAGCTGGAGGAGCAGGTTTTGCGCGAGCCCGGGCGGATCCTTGAGCCGCCTGCCGTTGGGCGGATCGCCGAGCTGCTGGTCGAGCAGATACGGGTAGACGGCCGCCAGGATGTGCCGGCGCGTCTCCGAGATGCGGGCGCGGCCGAGGATCTTGGCCACGCGTCCGGCCGAGCTCGCCAGGCCCTTGCTGACGAGCGAAGCGGCGAGCCGGTCCCGATCGACCGGGAAGGCGGCGCGCACGTCCTCGATCGCGCTTTGCGCCACGCCGTCGAATTCCGTGTCGGGCACGGCGACGGTCAGGAACGGATAGCTTGCCGCCGGTCCCGGCAACGGGATGTTCTGCCCGTCTCCCAGCGCCGCGGCGAGACCGTCGACCCTGGCCCGGGCCTCCGTCGCCTTCCTGTCGGCGCCCGTCGCCGCCCTGCTCGCCAGCGCGGCGCTCCGAACCGCCTCGGTCGCCTTTCCGTCGGCGCCGGTCGCCGCCTGGGTGGCCGCGGCGGCGTCCAGGACGGCCTTCCCGACATCCTTCGTCGCCTGCCCGGCCACCTTTTCGGCGGCCGCGGACCGTGCCGTCGCCTGATCCGCCGCTTCGCTCGCTTTGTTGGCCGCCGATTGCGCCGACAGTGCCTCCTTGGCGGCGGCGTCCGCCGCGTCCGAAATGCGCTTGAGGGCCTCGTCGGTCTCCCGGCCCGCGACCTCGATCACCTTCAGCTTGGTGACGAGCTCCTCAAGCCGCCTTTCGATGGGGTCGTTTAGGGGCATCGCAGCACCTCCCTCAGGTCGTCATCCGCGCTTCGGCCAGCCGCAGCGCATCGAAAATGTTCAGCCGGCCAAAGCCTGCCCGGCGGTCGCGCAGTTGCGCGCCGGCGCGATCGGCGCTGTCGGCCAGCACGCGCTTGATCGCGCGTGTGCCGAGCCGCCCGCCGCGTTTCCGCGCGAGCCCGTGGATCAGCGCCGCCGCTCCGGCGACGAAAGGCGCGGCGTGCGACGTGCCGCTGGCATGGGCGTAGCCGCCGTCGACATGCGTGCTGTAGATTTCCTCACCGGGCGCGATCAGCGAGATTTGCGGCCCATAGGTCGAGAAATCGGAGACCTTGCCGTTGGGCGCCATCGAGCCGACCGTGATGACGCTCGGAAACGCGCCCGGATAGTAAAAGGCTTCCTGCCCGTCATTGCCCGCGGCCGCGACGATCGACACCCCGCGCCGCGCCGCATAGTCGACCATCTCGCGGTGGGGCAGCCCACCGCCCTCGTGGCGCACGCCGAGGCTCATGTTGATGACGTCGGCGCCGTGATCGATCGCCCATTTGATGCCGCTATTGATGTTCTCGACCAGCCCGGCGCCGACCTTCTGGTCGCCGCGCCGCATCGCCGCGAGCACCCGGACGGGGAGCACGCGCACCTTCGGGGCGACCCCGGGCGGCATCGCCCGCCCGCGCGCCGCGATGATCCCGGCGACATGGGTGCCGTGCCCCACCTCGTCCTCGGGATCGTCGTCCGCGCCGAGAAAATCGCCCAGGAATTCGGTCTGCCCCTCGAGAATGTCGACGAAATCGGCTCCCGGAGCGAGCGCGCCGGCGAGCTCGGGATGGTCGAGGTCGACGCCCGTGTCGATCACCGCGACGATGATGTCCGCGCCGTCGGCCAGCTTGCGCGCCGCCGGCAGGCTGATTGCCCGCCGCGCGGCGTCGTCGCGCCCCGCGCCCCGCGCCAGGGCCATCGGCCTCGCCGACGGCAGGCGCTGGCACGCAACCCGTCCCGGACGCGCATCTGCAACTCCGGGCAGAAGGCGGATCGCGTCGATCAGGCCTTCGGGAATCGCGCGCGACTGCTTCAGGATGAGCCGGTATATTCGATCGAGCCCGCTCGCCAGCTCCGCCGCCGACCAGTCGGCCCCGCTCGGCCGATATTCGTGCGTCGTCCACACCGGCACCGCGAACCGGCGGAGCAAGGCGGCGATGTCCGCGTTGAGCGGCGCCTCGGCCGCTCCCTTCTCCGCGATCGCGCGCGTCCAGTGCGGATGGCTGGCCGCCGGCTCCCCCTGGGCGAGCGTGACGACGAAATGCGGCTTCATGCGCTGCGACCTTCGGGCTCGAGGAGGCTGTCCGAGCCGATCGCATCGGTCAGGATCCGCGCCAGCCCGTTCGCGCTGGCGAAATAGCGCGTGTTGGATCCGTCGAGCTCGGCCACCGATCCGCGCCAGATCGGCTGCTTGTGTTCGAACTCGCGCGGCTCGGGCCACAAGCGGAGCACGAAGCTGCGCGCGCGGGCCTCGCTGCCTTTATGGATTGGGATGAGGCCGGGGCGAGGCATGGAAGGCGGTGGTCCGTAGCGGTTGCTGTCCGGACTCAACTTGGGGGCGCCGGGTCACGGCCGGGTCACCGCGATGTCACCAACCTGTCACCGCGATGGAAATAGGCCGCTTTTTTTTGGGCTCGGGCGCTTTCGCCCGGTTCGGCGGGCGAGGAAGATCAGCCGGCGGGGACGAATCGCGCCGCACGATCCGCCAGCGACAGCGCATCGACGATGCGCAGGTCGGCCGTGGCGATGGCGCGCCGCGCCGCCCGCATCCGCGCCGTCATCGCATCCAGGCTCGCCGCTCTGACGTCCGCCTGGGACGGCGCTCGAACCGGCGCGCCGTCGCGCACCAGCGTGGCGAACAGCGCCCGCGTTTCCTCGGTCGGATCGACGCCCAGCTCGGAGGAAAGCTCGCCCTGGCAGATCCGATATTGCTCGATCGCCTTTCCCCGATTGCCGGTCGCGAGATACATGCGCATCAACAGCCGGTGGGCGTCCTCGCGAAGCGGCTCGAGCGCGCTCAATCTGCGGCCATAGGCGATCGCGTCGGTCAGCTGGCCGCGCGCCGCCGCCGCGAGCGTGAGATGGAAAAGCGAATCGAGGTAGAGGTTGCGCAGCCGCTGCCGCTCCAGCTGCACCCACTCCATGTCGGTTTGGCGAAGCAGGTCGTCGCTGTGGAGGGCGACGGCTCTCGCCAGCCGCCGATACTGGGCCGCGTCGAGCTGCTCCGCGGGGATGCCGAGCAGCGCGTTGCAGCGCTGCTCGAAGCAGATCGCGTCGATCCAGCGCGCCCGGCGCCAGTTGATCGCGAGCGAATCGTGCTGGCTGCCGACGATCAGGCCCTCGGTCTCGTCGTCGCGGTTGAGCCGCCACAAGGCAGTGGACAGGCAGCGACGCGCGCGGCCGTCGTCGCGATCGGGCCAGATCTGCCCCGCCAGCTCGCTGCGCGTGACCGGCCGGTGGCGCTTCATCACGAGATAGCCGACAATCGGGGCGGCGGACGCGGCGAGTTCCACCATCCGTCCGTTGGCGCCGGACAGAAACACCCCACCGAACAGATGAACACTAACGGTCCGCACCCAACCCCCCGCAACAGCGTCAGGCTCTCAATTCTCGTTCGTGCAGGCTAAGGAAAGTAACACCGCGACTCACTATGCAAACGCATATTTGTCTTTGGTTTCGCCGGGCCTTGCAAGCGCTGATGGGTCAATAACGGACCATCGCGACGCCGGAAATAAAGCCGCCCGGACGCCGGCTCGATTGCCGTCTTCTCGGAAAAAACCAAAGCCTATTCGGGGAGCATTGAACCGTTTCAGCCGATACTGGGACCCGCCGGCGCCGGAGGCTAGGCGGCGACGATCCGTTCCGCCTCCGCGAACAGGGCCGGGTCGACGTCGGCGTCCGACGCCGCCGCATTCTCGTCGACCTGCTCAGGGCGCGACGCGCCGGTGATCGCGGCGGCGACGTTGGGCTCGCGCAGCACCCAGGCCAAAGCGAACTGGGCGAGGCTGAGGCCGGCCTCGGCGGCGAGCGGCTTCAGCCGCTGGACCGCTTCGAGCAGTGGCGGCTTGAGATAATCGCGGATCCAGCCGCCCATCTCCTCGCTGGTCGCGCGGCTGTCCGCCGGCGGCGGCGCGCCGGGCGCATATTTGCCGGTGAGCACGCCCTGCGCGAGCGGCGACCAGACGATCTGGGAGATGCCGTTGGCGGCGGAGAGCGGGATCACCTCCTCCTCCGGATCGCGCCAGAGCAGGGAATATTGCGGCTGGCTGGAGACGAAACGGGCGACGCCGGCCATGTCGATCGCCTCCCGGATGCCGTCGACCGGCCATTCGGAGAAGCCGATGTAGCGCACCTTGCCGCTCTCCACCGCCCGGGTCAAAGCGGCCATCGTCTCCTCGAGCGGCGTGATGTAATCGTAGCGGTGGCATTGGTAGAGATCGACATGATCGGTCCTCAGCCGCTTCAGCGAGGCGTCGAGCTGCTTTTCGACCTGCGCCGCAGAGAGGCCGCTGTCGGTGTCGGTCATCGGGAAGTAGAGCTTGGTGGCGAGGATGTAGGAGTCGCGCGGGCGGGCCGAGAGCGCCTCGCCGAGGAAGGTCTCGGCGGCGCCGCGGCCGTAGATGTTGGCGGTGTCGATGAAGTTGATGCCGACGTCGAACGCGCGGTCGAGGCAGGCGCGGGCCTTCTCCGCCTCCACGCCGACGCCGTAGGTGAGCCACGACCCCAAGGCGATTTCCGAGACGTGGAGGTCGCTCGCGCCGAGCCGCCGATATTTCATGTCAATCTCCTTTCGGCACCAGGACCGCCGCGCCCTCGATATTGCCGGCGCGCAACAGGTCCAGGGCCTCGTTCGCGCGCGACAGCGGGAAGACAGTCGTTTCCGTCCTTAGCTTCATTTGCGCGGCGATTTCGAGAAATTCCGCGCCGTCGGCGCGGGTCAGGTTGGCGACCGACAGGATCGCGCGCTCGCCCCAAAGGTCGGCATAGGCGAAGGAGGGGATGTCGCTCATGTGGATGCCGGCGCAGACGACGCGTCCGCCCTTGCGGACGCGGCGCAGCGCTTCCGGTACCAGCGCGCCGACGGGCGCGAAGAGGAGGGCGGCGTCGAGCGGTTCCGGCGGCGCCTCGTCCGAGCCCTGGGCCGAGGCGCAGCCCAGCGCCAGCGCGAAGGCTTGCGCCGACTGATCGCCCGGCCGGGTGAAGGCGTGGACGCGCCGGCCCTGCCGGACGGCGACCTGGGCGAGGATATGGGCGGCGGCGCCGAAGCCGTAGAGGCCGAGCGCCTCCCCCTCCCCCGCGAGCCGGAGCGCGCGCCAGCCGATCAGGCCGGCGCACAGCAAAGGCGCGGCCTCGACGTCGCCGAACGCGTCGGGGATCGGGAAGCAATAAGCGGCATCGGCGAGGCAATGGCTGGCGAAGCCGCCGTCGCGGGTGAAGCCGGTGAACAAAGGCTCGTCGCACAAATTCTCGCGGCCCGAGCGGCAATAAGGGCAATGGCCGCAGGTCCGGCCCAGCCAGGGGATGCCGACCCGCTCGCCGGTCCCGACGACGCGGCCGACGATCTCGTGGCCGGGAATGACGGGCAAGGGCCCCTTTATGTCGCCGTCGACGATGTGGAGATCGGTCCGGCAGATGCCGCAGGCGGCGATCTCGATCAGCAGCTCGCCCGCGCCCGGCCTGGGCAGCGGCCGCTCCGCCATCCGGAGCGGCGCGCCGGGGCGATCGAGCTGCATCGCGCGCATCATCGTCCCACATTAGTCATTCCGGCGAAGGCCGGAACCCATGAACACGGATGCCCGCGAATGATGCTCAGTTGCCCTGTTCATGGATCCCGGCCTTCGCCGGGATGACGAGGGAGCGTGACTTGTTATCCGGCGCGTTTCCATTACGCAGACGGCATGAGCCTCCCGCCCCTGTTCGACCGCCTGCGCCTGCCCGCGATCGGCGCGCCTTTGTTCATCGTCTCCTGCCCGGAACTGGTCATCGCCCAGTGCAAGGCGGGGATCGTCGGTTCGTTCCCGGCGCTGAACGCGCGGCCGCAGAGCCTGCTCGACGAATGGCTGCACCGGATCACCGAGGAGCTCGCCGCCTGGGATCGCGACCATCCCGACGCGCCGGCCGCGCCCTATGCGGTCAACCAGATCGTCCACCGCTCCAACGCCCGGCTGCAGGATGACATGGCGACCTGCGCGAAATGGAAGGTGCCGATCGTCATCACCTCCCTGGGCGCGATCGCCGAGCTGAACCAAGGGGTGCACGGCTGGGGCGGAATCACGCTGCACGACATCATCAACGACCGCTTCGCCCGCAAGGCAGTGGAGAAAGGTGCCGACGGCATCATCGCCGTCGCGGCCGGCGCCGGCGGCCATGCCGGGCGGCTGTCGCCCTTCGCCCTCATTCAGGAGATTCGCGACTGGTTCGACGGGCCGTTGATCCTGTCGGGGGCGATCGCCACCGGCCGCGCGATCCTGGCGGCGCAGGCGATGGGGGCCGATCTGGGCTATATCGGCTCGCCGTTCATCGCCACCGCGGAGGCGAACGCGACGGCGGACTACAAGCAGGGCATTTGCGAGGGCCGCGCCGACGACATCGTCTATTCGAGCCTGTTCACCGGCGTGCACGGAAACTATCTCAGGAAATCGATCGAGCTGGCCGGCCTCGACCCCGCCAACCTCCCCGAAGGCGACATCAAGACGATGGACTTCGGCACCGGCGAGGGATCGAAGGCCAAGGCCTGGCGCGACATCTGGGGGTCGGGCCAGGGGATCGGCGCGATCTGCGAGGTCAAGCCGGCGGCGGATTATGTCGCGCGGCTGATCGCGGAATATGCCGAGGCGAAAGCCGAGCTCTGCGCAACAGCTCAGTAGATCCTCCCCGTATCGGGGAGGATTTTTTTAGCGCTCCACCAGGCCGCAACCTTTCATCCGCCACAGCGCGAGGTCGATCCGGTCCTGGCCGAAGAAGGGCTCGCCCTGAAACACCAGGGTCGGCACGCCCCAATGCCCGGCGGCTTCGAGCGCCGCCTGATGCGCCGCCACCTCGGCGTCGAGCGCCGCCGCGTCCGCCTCCGCCTCGCGGTCGAGCGCGGCGAGGTCGAGCCCGGCCCGCGCCGCCGCTTGCGCGAGATGGTCGCCCTCGTGCCAATTCTCGGTGCCGCCCCAGATGACTCGCGACACTTCGTCGCAAAATTCGAGGCCGCGCCCGTGCCGCGCCGCCGCCTGGCCGAGCCTGACCAGCCGGAAGATGTAAGGCTGGTCGGCCGCGATCTCCCCCGTCGCATAGTCCTGGACGATCGGATCGGGACGCGGCCGCGCGACCGGGATGCCGAGATACTGGCTCAGCCGCGCCACGTCGCGGGCGAGATATCCGAGCCAGCTGGGATGGTTGCGCCCGAAGAAATCGGGCTGGCGGATGGCCAGCGGATAGACCGGCTTCAGCGCGATCTCCAGGTCGAACGCCTCGGCCATCGCCCGGTAGCGGCCGATCGCGAGATAGGAATAGGGGCTGCGGAACGACCAGTAGAGATCGGCGTGCAGGGTCACGGGCCGGGGCGCCTTTCCCAGCGCCAGACCAGCCCGTCCTCGGCATCCTCGACCGCGCCGGCGAAGGTGAAGCCGTTGCGCTTCAGCGCCCTGTTCGACGCATTCTCCTCGGGCAGGGTGTGGGCGATCGGCATCGCCCCTTCGGCTTCGGCGATCCGGGCGAGAGCGCCGGCCATTTCGGTCGCGTGGCCGCGCCCCTCGAAGGCGGGGAAGGTCATATAGGCGAGCTCGACCTCGCCGGCGCTCGTCGGGGCCGACTTGAACGCGCAGATGCCGATCGCCCGCCCGTCCAGCCGGGCCAGATAGCTGCGCCAGGGTTCGGGGCGCGGGTTCCCGGTCAGCAGGGTGATCGTCTGCGCGAGCATCTCGCGCGCCGGCCCCTCGTCGCCGCCGAATGCCGGTGCCAGCTCCGCCGCGAATTGCGCCGGATCGGTGCCGAGCGCGATGGCGACCAGCTTCAGCGTCACGCCGCCTTCTTGAGGTGGCGGCGGCCGAGCAGTTCGGCGATCTGGACGGCGTTCAGGGCGGCGCCTTTGCGGAGGTTGTCGGACACGACCCACAGGCTGAGGCCGTTGTCGACGGTCGGGTCCTCGCGGACGCGGCTGACATAGGTGGCATATTCGCCGACGCACTCGACCGGGGTGACGTAGCCGCCGTCCTCGCGCTTGTCGACGAGCATGATGCCCGGCGCCTCGCGCAGGATCGCCTGCGCCTGCTTCGCCGAAATCTCGTTCTCGAACTCGATGTTGACCGCCTCCGAATGGCCGACGAAGACGGGGACGCGGACGCAGGTCGCGCTGACCTTGATCTTCGGATCGAGGATCTTCTTGGTCTCGACCATCAGCTTCCATTCCTCGGTGGTCGAGCCGTCGTCGAGGAAGTCGCCGGCGTGCGGGATGACGTTGAAGGCGATCTGCTTGGGGAAGGTCCGCGCCTCGGCGGAATCGCCGACGAAGATGTTGCGGCTCTGCTCGAACAATTCGTCCATCCCCGCTTTGCCAGCGCCCGACACCGACTGGTAGGTGGCGACGACGACGCGCTTGATCGTCGCGGCGTCGTGGAGCGGCTTCAGCGCCACCACCATCTGGGCGGTCGAGCAGTTCGGGTTGGCGATGATGTTCTTGCGCTTGTAGCCGTCGATCGCCTGCGGGTTCACCTCGGGCACGATCAACGGCACGTCCGGGTCCATGCGGAAATAGGAGCTGTTGTCGATCACCGTGCAGCCCGCCGCCGCGGCGACATGGGCATAGGCCTTCGACACCGCGGAGCCCGCGGCGAACAAGGCGATGTCCCAGCCGGCGAAATCGAAATGCTCGATGTTGCGAATCTTCAATTCGCGGCCGCTGTCGCCGAAATCCACGACTCGTCCGGTCGAGCGCGGCGACGCCACCGCCGCGATCTCGTCGGCCGGGAATTGGCGCTCGGCGAGGATGTTCAGCATCTCGCGTCCGACATTGCCGGTCGCGCCGACCACGACCACCCGATATCCCATTCGATTCTCTCCGATCAGAAGAAGCGCCTGCTATCGCAAGATCGCGGCGGAAGCGATATGGCATCCGCCGGGCGGCGAACAAGGGAGCGGGGGATGAAGCGCGCGGGGGCCTTGCTGGCGGTGTTCATCCTGCTGCTGGCCGCGATGGCGCTGAAGGGCGCCCTGCTCGCCCTGCCCGCGCCGCCGTCGCAGCCCGATGCCGAAGGCTTCGATGCGAACCGGGCGGCGGCGCGGCTGGCGCGAATCCTCGGCGATCAACGCCCCCACCCGATCGACAGCGATGCCGGCGACGCGGCGCGGGCGCGGCTGATCGCGGAGATTCGCGCAGTCGGGCTCGATCCCCGCCTGACCGACGATTTCACCTGCAACAGCGTCCGCCGCAACCGGACTGTGAGCTGCGCGCGGGTGCGCAACCTGGTCGCGACGATCGGGCCGGCGGATGGGCGGCATCTGCTCCTCGTCTCGCATTATGACAGCACCTTCGCCGGACCGGGCGCGGCCGACGACGGAATCGGCGTCGCGACGATGCTGGAGATCGCCGAGCGCTTGCGCGGGCGGCCGCTCGCCCGGCCCGTGACCTTCCTGATCAACGAAGGCGAGGAGATGGGCCTGCTCGGCGCCCGCGCCTTCCTCGAGCGCGACCCGGTGGCGGCGCGCGTCGACATCGTCGTCAACCTCGAGGCGCGGGGCGTCACCGGTCCGGCGATCATGTTCGAGACCAGCCGGCCGAACGGACCCGCCATCGCCCTGTACCGCGCCGCGGCGGCGCGGCCGGTCGCCAATTCGCTTTCGACCGACCTTTACCGGCTGATCCCCAATTCGACCGACGTCGCGGTGTTCGAGGAACGGCCGTGGACGATCCTCAACTTCGCGGTGATCGGCAACGAGACCCGCTACCACAGCCCCGGCGACGACCTCGCCGCGCTCGACCGGCGCAGCCTCCAGCATATGGGCGACCAGGCGCTGGCGATCGCGGAGCGGCTGGCGGCGGGCGATCCGCCGGCGGCGACGGGCGAACGAGTCTATACGGACGTGCTGGGGCGGGCATTGATCGTGCTGCCGCTGCTGTTCGGGCTGGTGCTGCTCGGCCTGCTTCTGCTGTTCTTCGCCGTCGAGGCACGGCGGCGGCGGGCGCTGGGCAGGCCGCTGCTGGCGATGGCGGCGGCGCTCGCCGGATCGGGCGCGCTGGCCTTCGCCGGCCATTTCGTGATCGGCCTGGTTCGCGCCGGCGACTTTTGGCGCGCTTATCCGACGGTCACCACCAGCGCGGTCTACGCCTCGGCGCTCGCCGCCTGCGTGGCGGCCCTGTTGCTCGTCGCCGGCACCGCCGAGCGGACGCGGCTGCGCGCCGCTTTCTGGCTGCTGTTCCTGCTGCTTGGAGCGGCGATCTGCGCGGCCGCGCCGGGCGCGGCGATCTATTTCCTGCTGCCGCCGCTCGTCGCCGCGACCGGCATGGCGGGGCGGCGGCGCTTCCCCTGGGCCGAGCGGGCCGGAGGAATCGCGGCGGCGCTTCTGCTCTATCTGACCTTCGGGCCCGCGCTGCACCTGTTCGAGGAGCTGATGAACGGCGGCCCGCTCTGGGCGTTCGCGCCGCTCGGCGCGGCGATCCTGCTGCCGGCATTGATCGAGTTGCGGCCGCTGCTCACCCGGGCCCGCATGGCCGCGGCCCTTGCGCTGCTCGGCTGGGCCGCCGCGGGACTGGCCCCGGCCTACAGCGCCGACCGGCAGCAGCTTTTCACCATCGAATATGTCTGGGACGAAACAGCGCGGACCGGACGGTTCGCGGTCAACAATGACGGCGCGCCAGTGCCGTTCGAGGCGGCCTGGGAGCGGACGGAAATGCCCTATACCACCCGGCGGCGCTGGGCCGCGCCGGCGCCGGCCGTACCGGTCACGCCGCCCGCGGTCGAGATGGTAAGCCGGCAGCCGTTGCATGGCGGCGTTCACCTCCGGCTTCGGCTGCAGATGAACGGCGCCGAAAGCATCGCCCTGATCGCGCCGGCCACGGCCACCCTCCGGGCCGCCGGCACCGGCCGATTCATGCGGCGGTTCGGGGCCGGCAGGCCGGAGGATCGCTATTTCATCCGCTGCACGGGGCGCAGCTGCGACGGCGCGGTCCTGGACGTGGTGCTCGCCCGTCACGATCCGTTCGACTTCACCGTCGTCGGCACGCGAAGCGGATTGCCCGCCCAGGCGGCCGCTTTGGTCCGCGCACGGGGGCCGCTGGCAAGGCCGCAATATGGGCCCGATGCGACGATCGCCATCGACCGCTTCCCTTATGCCGGGACCGCCATCGCGCCGCCGGCAGGGCCGGTCGATTGACGCACGCGGCTCCGCGCGTGCCAAAGCCTGCAAAATGAGCTAGTTGGCGCTCGTGACCGACCTGTTCCAAAACGATCCCCCTCAGCCCGACGCGCCCGCCGCGCCCGGCGAGAATGCGCCGCTCGCCGACCGGCTGCGCCCGCAGCGGCTCGAGGACGTGGTCGGCCAGGAGCATCTGACCGGCGCCGAAGGCGCGATCGGGCGGATGGTGGCCGCGGGCAAGCTCGCCTCGATGATCCTGTGGGGGCCGCCCGGAACCGGCAAGACCACGATCGCGCGGCTGCTCGCCGACGCCGTCGGCATGCGCTTCGTCGCGATCTCGGCCGTGTTCTCGGGCGTCGCCGATTTGAAGAAGGTGTTCGCCGAGGCGCGCGAGCATCTGAGGCTCGGGCGCCAGACCCTCTTGTTCGTCGACGAGATCCACCGCTTCAACCGCGCCCAGCAGGACGGCTTCCTGCCCTATGTCGAGGACGGGACGGTGGTGCTGGTCGGGGCGACCACCGAGAATCCGAGCTTCGAGCTCAACGCGGCCTTGCTGTCGCGGGCCCAGGTGCTGATCCTCAACCGCCTCGACACGGCGGCCTTGTGCAAGTTGCTCGACCGGGCCGAGGAGCTGATCGGGCGCCCCCTCCCGCTCATGCCGGAGGCGCGCGATGCGCTGGTCGCCACCGCCGACGGCGACGGCCGCTTCGTCCTCAACCAGGCGGAGACCCTGTTCTCGGTCGATCTCGAGGCGCCGCTCGACGCGGCCGGGCTGGCGGCGCTGCTGCACCGCCGCGTCGCCGTCTACGACAAGGACCGCGAAGGCCATTACAACCTCATTTCCGCGCTGCACAAATCGATCCGCGGCTCCGACCCGCAGGCGGCGCTCTATTATCTGGCGCGGATGCTGACCGCCGGCGAGGAGCCGCTCTACGTGCTTCGCCGCCTCACCCGGGCGGCGGTCGAGGATGTCGGCCTCGCCGACCCCAATGCCCTGGTCCAATGCATCGCCGCCAAGGACATGTACGACTTCCTCGGCTCGCCCGAAGGCGAGCTCGCCATCGTCCAGGCCTGCCTGTACCTCGCCACCGCGCCCAAATCGAACGCCGTCTATATGGCGCAGAAAGGCGCATGGCGCTCAGCCCGGGACACGGGCTCGCTGATGCCGCCCAAGAACATCCTCAACGCGCCCACCAGGCTGATGAAGCAGATCGGCTATGGCAAGGGCTATCAATACGATCACGACGCGGAGAGCGGCTTCTCCGGCGACAATTACTGGCCAGAGGAGATGGCGCCCCAGACCTTCTACGAGCCCACCGACCGCGGCTTCGAGAAGCGCGTCGCCGAGCGCATGGCCTGGTGGCAGGAGCAACGAAAGGCCAAGGGCGATGACTGAGCCGATCCGGAGCTGGGACGAGGCGGTCGCCTTCGCCCTTTCCCTGCCCGATACCGAGCTGTCGACCAGCTACGGCAAGCCGGCGGTCAAGGTGAACGGCCGGCCGTTTCTTTATACCGGCCATGAGGACAAGACCTCGTTCGGGATCGCCATCGACCTCGACACGGTGGAGATGCTGAAGGAGACCGACCCGGAAACCTTCTGGCAGACGCCGCATTATGAAGGCTGGCCCGCGGTCCTCATCCGCTTCGACAGCCGCGATCCCGAGCGGGTGCGGGCGATGATCGAACGCTCGCGCGACTGGACCGCGGCAAAGCCCAAACCAAGGCCGCGGAAGAAGAAGTGACCCCCGAATTCGCGCGCTTCGCCGCGATCGACTGGTCGGGCGCCAAGGGCCGGCGGCACAAGGGGATCGCGGTCGCCATGTGCGAGACAGGCGAGGCGGCGCCGTTACTGATCCGCCCCGACCATATGTGGTCGCGCGCCGAGCTGCTCGACTGGCTGATCGAGACGGCGAAGGAGGCCCCGACGCTGTTCGGCATGGACTTCAGCTTCGCGCCGCCGATCATCGAGCGCGGCGAATATCTGCCGGGAGAGGCGGGCGTGCCGGCCGATGCCAAGGCCTTTTGGGCCTATGTCGACGCGGCCTGCGAGGACGAGGATCTGGGCGCCGCGAGCTTCCTCGAGCAACGCTACCGCCGCCACTTCTATTTCGGCGCGGCGGATGGGGTGAAGCGCGATTTCCTCCACCATCGCGCCTGCGAGCATGCGTTCAACGCCACCGGCGGGGGCAAGGCCTCCACGCTCTACGACGCGATCGGCGCGGCGCAGGTGGCCAAGGCGAGCTTCGCCGGGATGCGGCTGCTTCATGCGCTGGAGCGCCGCGTCCCTGTCTGGCCGATGGACGGGCTGCCCCGCGCGGGAAGCCTGGTGGTGGAAATCTATACCCGCGTTTTCATCCGGCTCGCCGGCCTCAGCGGCCGCAAGGTCAGGGACGCCGGACAGCTCGACGCGGCGCTCGCCGCCTCGGCCAGCCGGGCCTATGCCGCCGGAGGGGCGCTCAGCGACCACCAAACCGACGTGCTGATCGCGGCCGCGGGCCTGCGCGCCATCGCCGGCGACGCCCGCTACTGGGCGCCGCCTGCGCTCACGCCCGCCCTCGCGCGCGGCGAGGGCTGGACGTTCGGCGTGCTTTGACGCACCTTCGTCGCGCGGAGGGCAGGGCCGATGTGTTCCCAAGAAGAAGGCTGCGGCCCGGACGCCGCGCGGCGGGCGTTCCTCGCCGGCTCGGTCGGCCTCGCAGTGGCCGGCTTCGCCGCGCCGGCGATCGGGCAGCCGGCCGCCGCCTCGCCGCCGCCGACGCGGGTGCTCGACGATCCCCGGGCGCTCCACGGCCCGGTCACCTTCGCGCATAACGGCCAGCCGGGGATCGGCGGTTATCTCGCCCGGCCCCGCGCCGATGGCATCTATCCGGCCGTCGTGGTGATCGCCGGCAACCGGATCAGCGAGGAATATATTCCCAATACCTGTGCCGCGCTCGCGCTTGCCGGCTATGTCGGCCTCGCGCCCGACATCTTCCACATCCTCCCGGACAGCGCGCGGACCGGCGAGGAGATGCGCGCGGCGAGCGCCAGCCATAACGACGGCGACGTGATCAACGACCTCGAGGCCGGCATCGAATATCTGCGCGCGCAGAGCTTCGTCCGGCGAGGCGGGATCGGGGCGCTCGGCTTTTGCTATGGCGGCCGGATGGCGATGCTGCTCGGCGCCCGCGCGCGCGAGGTCGACGCCGTCATCGCCTATCATCCGGGCCCCGTGACAGCCGAGGAGATCGCGCGCCTGTCCGCGCCCGTCCAGGTGCATTGCGGAACCGCCGACGGCAATGTCCCGGTCGCGCAGATACGCGCGCTCGAGGCCATGCTGAACGCGCAGCGCACCCCCAATGAAGTCCATCTTTACGAGGGCGCCGACCATGGCTTCCTCGCTTACACCCGCCCGCAGCGCTACGATCCGCCGGCGGGGATTCTTTCCTGGCAGCGCAGCCTGGATTTCCTCCGCCGTCGGCTGCCGTCCTGAGCGGGACGGCGGGGCTGGACGTTCTGCATTCCTTAGACCATTTGGTCTAGGCGATGCGGGCCGGGTTAGCTCAGCTGGTAGAGCAACCGCCTTGTAAGCGGTAGGTCGTCGGTTCGAGTCCGACACCCGGCACCACCTTCGCCATAAGCTCGCGGCCGCGCCGGCCCGCCACCCGATCGCCGGCCAGGAACGGATTGCCATGGGCAGGCGTATTGGCGATGTCATCGAAGCGCGGGACGGAGAGCTGCTGCCATCACCCCGGCCCGCCGCTGAACGAGGAGCGCCGCATGTCCGATACGATCGCCGACCCCGCGGCCGCAACCGGCGCGGAAATGCTGGTCGTCGCCTGCCCCACCGACGCGGCGCTCAACCGCGTTCCGCGCACCAAGCTCGACCGGAACCCGAAATGCGGCAAATGCGGAAACCCGCTCTTCCAGGGCAAGGCCGTCGACCTCGACGCGGCGACTTTCGCCCGGCACGCGGTGAAGAGCGACCTGCCCGTGGTGATCGACTTCTGGGCGGCCTGGTGCGGCCCGTGCCGGATGATGACCCCGAATTTCGAGGCCGCCGCAGCCCGGCTGGAGCCGCGCGTCCGCCTGGCCAAGCTCGATACCGAGGCCGAGCCTGCCATTGCCGCCCGCTACGCCATCCGCTCCATCCCGAGCATGGTCATGATCAGCAAGGGCCGCGAGATCGCGCGGACCTCCGGCGCGATGCCCACTTCGGCGATCGTCCAATGGGTGGAGCAGGCGCTCGCTGGGGCCTGACCCTCGGAGCAATCCCCGCAGACGCTCCGCCGAGGACGCCGCGTCCGGGCCGATGACGAGGTGAATGCCGGCCGGCGCGACGATCGCGACCCCCCGGAGGCCGAGCCTTCAGCCCAGGTCCTTCCCCATCCTCGACATGGAAGGCCTCGAAAGCGCGCCCTGTCCTGTGACGATTATCTGCACTTCGACCCGGAGGAGATGGCCGCGGCGACATGAACCGCGCCGATTCCGGCGCTCAATTCTTCCGCCAAGACGCGTTCGTCATTGGCCGATTCTCGTATATCGTGCAGGCAAATGATCAGAACAGACCAAAGCGGCGGCGATTCACCGGCGAACCAGTCCGTGGGCGGCTTGCTGTGCCGCGTTTTCGGTTGCTCGCTCGAACTCGCCGACCAGATCCTGCTGCGCGGAAGGCTGCGCCAATATGCAGAGCGCGCGACCATGGTGAAATATGGCGACCGGATCTCGACGCTCTTCGTCATCATCGCCGGCCGCGCCCATGCGCTGGTTTATTCGATCGACGGCCAGGCCGTGCTGCTCCACGAATATCTGAGCGGCGACTTTTTCGGCGCGGTGAGCTCGCCTTATTCGGGCACGCACGAAGCCGACGTGCTGGTGATCGAGGCCGTCAACGCCTTCCTGCTCGACGGCAGCGAGCTGGCGCTCCTCGCCGAGCAGCACGGATCCATCGGTCTCGCCTTGCTGGGCCTCATGGTCCGGCGCCTGCAGCAGACGACGTCGCGGATGTACGAGCATGCCGCCTTGTCCGCGGTCGGGCGGGTCCATGCCGAATTGCTGCGCCAGGCCCGGCACGGCAAGGGCTATGCGATCCGGCCCTGCCCGGTCGTGGCCGACCTCGCGCTCAGGGTCTCGACGACCCGCGAGACCGCTTCGCGGGCGATCAACGCGCTCGAGCGGCGCGGCATCATCCGGCGCGACGGCGAGGCTTTGGTGGTGGTCGCGCCGCACCGGCTCGAAGAGCTCATCCTATGACGCGCCGCCAGGCTTCAGCGCGTAGAGGCCGATCGCGGTGCCGCCGTCGAAGGCCTGGAGCTCGCCGATCCAATTGGCCTCGCTCGGCGCCCCGGCGGTCGCGGCGAGCACCGCCGCGAAGTCGAGCGAGACGCAGACCGTGTCGGGCGGGATTGCGCCGGCGATCGCCCTGACGATGCCGGTGCCGCTCTCGGTCGGCCTGAGCGACCCCGTGAACGGATCGCGGACGCAGGAGATCAGGCCGTAATGGCCGGCGACGCGCAGCGGCATCCGCGCCCGCAGCCGGGCATGGATCGCGCGCGCCGCCGCGGCCGCTTCCCTCGGGCCCTCATAGCCGATCAGGATCGAATCGCCGCCGAGATGCGGTGCGATCCGGGCTTCGCCGGCGAGCGCCAGCACTTCCTGCACGTCCTCGAGCCGATCCTCGAACCCCTCCTCGCCGCCGTTGCCGACGCTGACCGCGAGCAGCGCCAGCAGGATCGAGCGCGAATCGGGCGGCGGCGCGGCGTCGTCCCCCGACGCGGGCGCTTCGATCGCATGGGTGCGCACCGGCGATGCCGCCGCTTCCGGGCCGATGCGCAGCGCGACCGCCTCGCCCATCAGCCGCTCGGCATTGAGCATCGCCGCGCCGAGCGCGACCTCGTGCGCGAGCGCCGCCATCCGCCCGTCGGGCGGCACCTGCAGCGGCCGCACATGCTCGACGGTGTCGGCCGCCGCGAGCGCGGCGTCGAACCGGCGGCGCCAGGCCGCGCCGAACGGGTCGACGAGCCGCGCGGCGAAGCTCCCCGCGTCCGAGGGCAGAACGAGGTGGAGCGTCGCGCCCCGCGCGAGCAACGCCTCGGCGATCATGATCTCCGCGCCCGCCGCCAGCGCGCCATAGCCGAAGCCGACATCCTCCTCGCGCAGGATTCCGGCGATCGCGTCCGCATGCCCGGCGCCGGAACCGCTCGCTGCGGACGCCGAATAATGAAGCGAGCGCTGCGGGCGCAGCAGGTCGAGCCAGGCCGCCTCGCCGCCGAGAAGGTCCTGGATGATCAGGAATTGCCGGAGCGTGGAGGCGTGGTCCTCCCAGGCGTGGGGCGCCGCCGCCACCGCCGCCTCCAGCGCGGCGCGGGCTTCGCCGAGCCGGCCGAGGAGCAGCAGCGCCTCCGCTTCGGTCGCGGCGCGGTAATAAGGCGTTTCGGGCTCGTCCGGCTCGCGCGCGATCCGCTCCAGCACCTCGCGCGCGATCTCCTCGGCTTGCTCCCGATCGCCCGACAGCAGCGACAGGGTGGCGGCGTTGATCAGCGGATAGGTGCCGGGCTGCAGCGCCGCCGATCGCCGATAGGCTTCCGCCGACTGAAGATAGAAAAGCCGCCTTTCCTCGCCCGAGGCGCGCAGCGCACGGTCTTTCAGGAGCCGCCCCTTGACCGTCAGCGCCGCCGGATCGTCGTCATCCCGGTCGAATCCGGCGGCGCGGAACTGCCCCCAGGCATGATCCAGCGCCCCGGCCCGCGCGAGGGCGATGATCGTGGAGAGCGGAGCGGCGGTCGGCATTCGGCTCATGCCATCACTTTAGCATGCCGCGCGTCGTTCCAGAACTGCAGCTCCGGCGCTCAGGGATCGGGATCCACACCCGAGCCGCCAGGATAGCGGACGTCAGGATCAATGATGATCGGCATGAACGAGTCCTGATTCGCCCAATCCTTGTACCGCAAGTCGAGATGCAGGTTGAATCCATGACTGAAGGGGTCTGTGCCGTTCCAAACATTGTGCCCCTCGGCAACGAAGAATGCTATTTTGCAGTTGGGGGTTGGTGTTCCCGGGTCGACGATCCGGCCCTGAGGGTCTACCTTGCGCGCATGGAGATACGCGCCGGTCTTGGCGGCCTCGATGCTCAGTGAAAATGGCGCTTTGTCGTGGGAAAACTGCCAGTTCTTCCCAGCCAACTTGATAATTATGTATGCGTGCTTCCTGTTTTGAAGAGACAGCGGCGTTTTGAATTTGCGTTTGGGTATTGCGGAGTCCGGCATCCTTATTGGCGCCGGCAGTTCCGTGGCCAGCCGCGAGAGAAGCTGATTCAAACCTCCCACGTCTCCCAGGTCGACTTCATAATTGGCGCCGGTGAATTGAGCGTCCAGTCTCGCGGCACTGCCCTGAATGTCTACCACGCGGATTGTTGCGATCTCGGGAAACACATAGTTTCGCGGTGCATCGAAAATTGTGATGCCGGGATCATTCAGAAACCCGCGCAACAAGTCTTCGATTTCGGGCGTGATGGTCATTGGGGCCTCCATTGATTCATTGCTTGCGCAATCCGCCTTTGCCAGTTTCGCCACTCCGCATTTTCCGGGTCGCTTGCGTGCAAGATGGCGGCGGTGGCTGCCGCGTCGGCAAAGCGCTGGTGGGCCTCGCGGCGCAGACCGTGCTCGGCAAGCATCACGCCAAATCCGAACTGCCCGCTCATCCAGAGGTCGCGATAGTCGAGGTTGCTGGGATCGTCCTTGACCAATGACCGGGCGAGCGCCTCGCGTCGCGCCTCGTGATATCTTGCCAGGTCCCAGCGCCCGTTCACGTTCCAAGCCCCGGCCATCCACATGTGGCGGTTCACCAAGTCTTCGGTCAGCCCTGGGTCAACAGGTTGCAGCCGGCTGACGCGCTCCATCCGCTCCAGCGCGATTGAGCAGGTGCGCCGCGCACCTGCCCGGTCGATCGGCCTCGACATCGCAACCGTGCACATATTGCCTTCGGCATAGCCCGACTCCCTGACCCACCGCGGATTGTTGGCGTCGATGGCGAGCAGGCCATCGGCCAGCGCCTTGTAACGCTGCCAGGCCCGTCTCGCCCCAGGAATGTCGTCTGCGGCATAGTGGATGCGCCCAACCCAATATTCGCTTTGCGCGTGCGCGAAGATGATGTTCGCATTACCGGGGGACTGGGCCAGCAGGGCGGCGGTCGACCGATAGGCGTCCCCGAACGCGGCAGCGGCCGCGCGCATGTCGCGCCGACGGAATTCGTCCTCGCCGATCCTATGTTTGACCCGCGCCCTCATGACGGCAGCCGAGGGCCGGACGTTCGATTGCCGCTGCCCGTCGTAATAAGCGAGGACGCTCCCATTGACCGTCGACATGACGTCGAGCCGCCCGACCCCCCTCAATTTATAGCGCAGGTCGGTCAGCATGAACTCGATCAGCCTTTCCGCATCGGCGCGCTGGCGCTCCGCTTCGCGGCGGGCCTCAAACGCAACCAATGCCAGTGCCGCCATGATTAGCATCGCCAGTAGTGCCACGCCCGTGACGGCCATCACGCGCCTCACGCGGCGGCTGGCGTCGCGCTGGACGAGGTCGTCGAGGCCGACTCCGGTGATGCCGGCGACCAGCTTCAGGAGGCCGAGATGCGCCCCGTCGCCCCCCGGCCGCAGGTCGGTGGCGAGCGGCTCGTGCCAGGTGCCGTCGCGGCCGAAGGCGCGCAGCGCGGCGGGGAAGCAGTCGGGCGGATCGCCGTCGAGGATCGCGGCCAGGATCGGCCGGTCCGGATGGAGCTTGCGGAAGGTCTCGATCTCCTCGGCGACCCACAGCGATGCGGCCGAATGGGACGAGCACAGGATGATCAGCGCCCCCGATTCGGCGAGCGCGGCGCGCACCGTCTCGCTGAGGTCGGTGGCGGCGGGCAGCTCGTCGCGGTCGCGGAAGATCGGCCAGAGCCGCTCGGGGACCCTGCCGCGCGCCGTCTCCTTTCCGACCAGCCGCTTCGGCAGCCGGTAGGATTCGAGCCGGCGGTGCAGCCGCCCGGCGGCGGCCGCGTCCTTGTGGCTGTAGCTGAGGAAGGCTCGATAGCGAGCCTCGCCAGCCGGTCGCTCGGCCATTGCTCCCCCGGTCGGGCCAGTGCGCCCCCGCCTTCAATCCCGACGCGCCAAGACTGCCAGAATTAGGGAGCACGCACAAGGATTTGCCACGTCTCGCCCAGGGTTTTTACGGTATCGCGTCCGGCGCGCGTCAGCGGCCGCTGCGAATCCACAAACAAGCGCCCAGAGCCGCCGCGGCGGGAATGCCGATCGCGGCGAGGAGCGCGGGCGCGGCAGGGGCGGCGGCGGGCCCGTCGGCGGCGCCGGCGAAGGCGTAGAGCGCGCCGAGGGCAAGGTCGGCGAGCGCCGCGGCGGCGATCACCGGCCCGGGCCGCGCCCGCGCGGCGCCGAGCGCCAGCACCGACGCCTCGGCGAGAACGGGAACCGCCCGGCACAGCAGGATGGCAACGATGCCGTAGCGCGCGACCCAGGCGCCGAACGCGGCATAGAGGGGGCCGCCCAGGATCTGACGGGCGAGCGGCGAGCCCGATCGGCCGACCGCCAGCCCCAGCACGCACCCGGCCGTCAGCCCGAGCGCATTGACCAGCGTGCCCAGCCAGGCGCCGAGCGCCGCCCCCATCGACGTCGCGACGATGCTCGACGGCACCGGCAGCAGGATGTCCAGCGCCAGCAGCAGCCCTCCCGCCAGCGCAATGCCGCGCCGGTCCGTCGAGAGGAGCCCCGCCGCCCCCTCTTCGACCGTCGCGCCCAGCAAGAAATAGGGAACCAGGACGACCGCCAGCAACAGACTGGTTGCAGATGCGATCCTAAGCAGGGAAAGATGGGAAATATTAGCGGTCACGAGGTCTTTCCGGCTGTTGCGGGGGTCAGAATAGATGCTGTCGGAAGTTACTCAAGGCCTTGCCCTGGCACTGTCGCCACTGGCGGCCGCCCCCGGGACGGCGCCTCCGGCGACCGCGTCTGCCGAGCGGCCGGAACCGATCGTCGTGACGGCATCGCGCACCGCCGACGACCCGCCCGGACTGACGATCGTCGACGCGGCCGAAATCGAGCGGCTGCAGCCGGCGTCGCTGCTCGAGGTCCTGAACGACGTCGCCGGGGTGCGTGCCTTCTCGACCGGCGGGGCCGGCGGCGGCAGCTTCCTCTCGATCCGGGGCGGCGAGCCCAACTTCACCCTCGTCCTGCTCGACGGCATCAAGGTCAACAATCCGACCAACAGCCGGGGCGGCGCCTTCGACCTCGCCCAGATCGACCCCAATCTTGTCGCCGCGGTCGAGGTCGCCCGCGGCGCCGGATCCGCGATCCACGGGTCCGACGCGCTGTCCGGCGTGGTCCACATCCGCCTGCGCGAGCCCGTGCCCGGCGAAACCCGGCTGACCGCGCGCGCCGAAGCGGGCACGCAGGGCGATGCCTCGGCCGGGCTCGGCCTGCGCACGGGCTGGGACGCGGGCGGCGCGCTTCTCGCCGGCAGCTGGTTCGACAGCGACGGCCTCGATCTCGGATCGAGCCTGGAGCGCCGCCAGGCGCTCGCCCGGATCGGCCAGCGGATCGGCGGCTTCGAGGCCCGGCTCATCGGCCTCTATGCGGATATCGACCGGTCGACCTTCCCGGAGGACAGCGGCGGCCCGCTGCTGGCGGTCAACCGGGCGCGCGAGACGGGCTCGGCGCGGCTGTGGGCGACCGCCTTGTCGGTGCGCCGCGCCCGCAGCGCCGCGTTTCGCCCCAATCTCTCGATCGCCTATGCCGAGCAGGAGGACGAGACCGACACGCCGGCGATCGCGCCCGGCGCGCTGGACGGCGTCCCGGCGCTCACCGCGCGCAATCTCTTCTCCCGCCTGGAGGCGATCGCCGACCTCACCTTCGAGCGCGGCCCGGCATCGGCGACCGTCGGCGGCGCGCTGCTGCACGAATCCGGCCGCAGCGACGGCACGATCGACTTCGGCTTCCCGCTTCCGGTCCGCTTCGACCTGGACCGCACCACCCGCAGCCTGTTCGCGGAAGCGACGTTGCGCCCGGTGCCGGCGTTCACGATCGACCTTGCCGGGCGCGTCGACGACGGCGCCGGCCGCGCGAGCGCGTGGACCGGCAGCGCCGCCCTGACCTTCCGGCCGCGGCCGGCACTGCCGGCATTCTACCTGCGCATCGGCGAAGGCTACAAGCTGCCGAGCTTCTTCGCGCTCGGCCACCCGCTGATCGGCAATCCCGCCTTGCGCCCTGAGCGCAGCCGCAATCTGGAAGCCGGGCTCGAATGGGCGCGGGGCGCCGAGGCCCATGTCCGGCTCACCCTGTTCGCCAACCGCTTCCGCGACCTCATCGACTTCGATCCGCTCCTGTTCACCACCGTCAACCGCGACCGCGTCCATGCCCGCGGCGCCGAGCTCGAGGGGCGCTGGACCGTCCTGCCGGCGCTGGCGCTGGCGGGCGCGCTCACCTGGCTCGACCTCGATTCGCCGACGCCGCTGCGCGGCCGGCCGCGCTGGCAGGGCTCGGTCCGCGCCGTCTGGCGGGCGGCGGAGGGGCTGGAGCTGAACGCGGCGGTGCGCGCCAATTCCTCGTTCAACGACAGTTCGATCCCGACCGGCCTCGTCGTCACCGGCGGCCATGCCGAAGCCGATCTCGGCCTGCGCTATCGCCTTTCGCCCCGACTGGTGCTGGGCGCCGCGCTCAGGAACCTCACCGACAGCCGGCATCAGGATGCGGTCGGCTTTCCGGCGCCGGGCCGGCTCGTTCGCGCGACCGTGTCGGCGGAGCTGTTCTGAGCGTCAGCGCCCGCCCCCGCGCCAGCGCCCGATATGCCCCCAGGTCGGCGCCCGCGCCGGAGTCGCCCCCAGCATCCGGTTGCCGGCCGGCGGATCGAACAATTGGCAGGCCGGAAGCGTGGCCGGATCGAGGCCGCTGACCTGGTTCCAGGTGCGCGCCGGGTCGGGCTGGGTCGGCGCCCAGTCGGTATAATTCTGGCTGACGATCGGCGCGTTGGCGGGCGGCAGCGGATAGCCCGAGAAATAGAAGCTCTGCGGCTGGAGCGCGCCTCTCAGCGGCGCGAAGGCATAGCCGAACAGGATGCCGCCATGCGCCGTCTGATCGGGGCTGGCGCCGGTCTGGATCGGCCGGCCGGTGACCGCGGAGATCCAGAAGGAATAGGCCTGCGCGCCCGGGCCGAGCCGCTCGCTGTCGCCGCTGCTGTAGGGCAGGTGGCTGATGAAGTCGCGGCGCGGCGGATGGTTCATCGGCGAGAACAGGCAGACCGGCGGCATGCCGGCGGGCCGGTCCGCTTCGTAGGTGACGAAGAAGGCGGTGTTGCCCAGGGAGATGAACGAGCAGGTGAAGTTGTTCGGGATCGGGAAGATCGGCAGGCAGCGCCGCTCGTAATGCTCCATCATCGCGCCTTCGCCGCTCGGCCCGCGCCAGGTCGAATCGTAATAGCTGGCGCCGTAGGAGGTTTCATATTCGGTGCCGGCGGGCGGCCGTCCGTCATAAGGCGGCGGATTCTCCTGATAGCCTTCGAACACGCGGTACATCGTCCAGCGCGACTGCCAGAAGGGCGGGTAGAGCGGATCGGCCGGCTCGCCGGGTCCGCGGACGTAGCGGCAGTCCGGACTGGCGCAGGCGGGGGTGTCGGACGGCGGGTTGTGGACGCCGTAGGTCGCGTAAACGGCGTTCTGGTCGGAGCCGTTGCCGGGGTCCGCCTCGGCCGTGTTGTTGCCGTCGGTGGCCGCCCCGCAGGCGGTGAGCGCAAGGGCAAGAGCGAACAGGGAAAGCGGCGCGCGCGCGGAGGGCAGCATCGATCAACTCCCTTTTTCGACGATCCGCCAGTAATAGCCGAGAAAAGCGCTGTATTAAACGTGATTATGACTTCACCGTAATCTTACGGGGCCGTTTGATTCTTCCAAATGCTTGCGAAACGTGCATGGTGGCACCGCTCGGCAAATCGGGGGAATCGCGATGATCCGCCTGCAATTGACGCCGCCCACAAGCCTCGCCGACGCCCAGGCGATGCTGCAGACCGCGATCGGCGTCGAGTTCGGCACGCTGCCGCCCTATCTCTACGCGCTGTTCTCGATCCCGCCGGGCGAGAATGTCGCTGCGGCCAATCTCATCAAGTCCGTCGCCATGCAGGAAATGGTCCACATGTGCCTGGCCTGCAACATGCTGAACGCGATCGGCGGCACCCCCCAGATCACTCCGCCCGTTTATCCCGCCCCGCTGCCCGGCGACATCGGCCCGGACGGCGGCGAGGCGCTGATCATCCATCTGCTGGCGCTGTCCCAGGCGGCGATGCAGCAGGGCATGAACATCGAGCAGCCGGAGGATGTCCCCGACTTCCCGGTCCGGACGATGCTCGCGGAAGGCGTGCCGGCGAGCGGCACGATCGGGCAGTTCTACGCCGCGCTCGACGCCTATCTCGCCACCCTGCCGGCCAGCGACTGGTACCCGAACCGCAATCAGATCGTCGACGACCAGTTCTTCACCGGCCAGCTGTTTGCGATCGGCAATTATGCCGACGCCCATCGCGCCATCGAGGAGATCGTTTCGGAAGGCGAGGGCAGCCCGCAGGTCAACGATCCGCTCGATTTCCAGCATGATCTCGCCCATTATTACCGTTTCGGCGAGATATTCTACGACAAGGTGCTGACCAAGATCCCGGAGCCGCCCGGCTATGCCTGGGGTCCGCAGCCGCTCGGGGTCGACTGGTCGGCCGTCTATCCGGCCATCCCCGATCCGTGCACCCACGATTTCTCGCAGGATTCGCAGGCAGCGCAGGATGCGCAGGCGGCCTGCAACGGCGCCTACAGCGCGATGGTCGACGCGCTGCAGCAGGCGGTGACCGGCGGCGAGGGCGAGCTCGGCAATGCGGTGCGCGCGATGTTCGACCTGCGCATGGCCGCCAAGGCCGCGCTGCAGATCCCGCTCGCCGACGGCAGCTCGGTCGCCGGCCCCGCCTTCCTTTACGTTTCGCCCCCCAAATCCGGAGGCTGCGCATGAGCGTCCTCGAAACGCCGCGGATCCTGTTCCGCGGGAACATGGCGTGGGATCCGATCGTCACCAACAATAACGGGCCGCCCTACCCGCCGGCCTATGACGAAAATGCCGCGGAGAGCGTCTATCCGGACGCGCCCACCATCCAGGCCAAGGTCGCGGCGTTCCGGCAGCAGGCGATCGCCGACGTCGATCCGACCGTGAACCCGCAGACCGGTCCCAACCGGGTCTGGAACCCGCAGGGAACGCACCGCTCGAGCTTCTACGACGAGGCCTTCGCCGACGCCGCCGCTCCCGCTTCGTCGATCGTCGAGTCCTGCGTCTCGGGGGTCGATACCGGCCAGGGGGCCAGCACCGCCGACGCGTTCGTCGGCGCGCCGGCGCGGTTCATCGGCATGCTGGTCGATCTCGAGCCCTATGGCTCGTACAGCTCGCAGCTCTTCTTCGATGCGATGAGCTTCGGCATCGACGGCGGCTGCCGGATCTTCGCGCCGCGCACGTCGCGGGTCACCGACCGCTACATCAACCTCGGCCGCAACCCGGTTTATTATATCGCCGGCTTCGCCTCGGTGATGTGGCAGACCTCGTTCGCCAAGGCGGACGGGCTCGCCATCGATGCCTATGATTCGGCGGCGCTGCAGCAGCTGCAGGCGGCGCTCGAGGCGGACGACGTGCTCGGCCTGACCGTGCGATGGACCGTCTACCGGACCATTTATTACGACACGCCCGCGCTCGCCACCGATACTGCGCTCCGCAAGACGGTCGCCCAGCAGCTGATCGCGAAGTTGAACGGCGGCGGCTTCCAGCCCAATCCGGCGCGCTCCAAGTTGGTCGGCGCGATCGGGTTGTGGCGGCAGAGCGAGCCGGCGCACGAGCCCGGCGACCGGACCCTGCTGGCGACGCAATGGCCGCCGGCGCAGCCGGCGAAGCCGCCCTGCGTCGCCACCGCCTTCGCCCGGCTCGACGATGCGAGCATCACCCTCGACCTCGGCAATTCGATGCCCGAGACCGGGCTCGACCTCGCCAAGCAGGATTGGGGCGATCTCCAGGTGCAGGCGATCGACCCCGCCAATCCGTCGGCGCCGATCAAGCTCGGCGACCCGATCGGCTACAAGGATTATTGCCGCGAGGCCTATGAAGCCGGATCGGGGATCGTGACCATTCCGATCGCTTCAGGCGCGGCCGAGGCGGTGGCGGCGGTCCCGATCGAGGTCGTCCAGCTCAGCACCGGCACCGTGCTTTTGCAGGAGACGCAATATCGCGCGGTCCCGCTCACCCCCAACCTCTATCTCGACGCCGGGGCGGACTATGACGCCGAGCTGCAGGTCTACGAATGGGGCGTGCCGGCCGGCGCCGGCGTGCCCGTCACCGTCGCGATGATGGATTATTCGGGAAGCAACTATCTGGGATCGACCCAGATCGAAACCGGACCCGGCGGCATCGCCTCCTTCCCCGTCCAATATGGCCAGGGCCCGATCAACGCCTATGTCCCGCTCCCCGGCCCCAACCCCCAGCTTCCGACCGGCGGCATCAACACCCAGATCAACACCTATCTCTACGTGCGCTATTTGCCCGCGGACAGCGCGATCGCCGCGCTGCCGCCGACCTGGGACAATGTCTATGCGAACGTGCTGGCCAACTGGAAGGCGATGGCGCCGTGTATGGACAATTGGCTCGACCTCGACGACGAGGCGCAGGTGCTCGTTTACGGACCGGCGATCAAGCGCCTGACCGATCCGGCGGCGTTCGAGGATTTCCGCTTCATGCCGGTGACCCGCGACATGTCGCCGGGGGCGCGCACCCTGCTCTACAACTTCCTCGACGGGGTGCAGGCGGCCGCCCCGGCGGAGGCGTCGACGAGCCTCCGGGCGCCGGCGCCCGCGACGGCCGAGGCGGCGCCCGCGCCCGCCCCGAGCCCCCTCACCAGGATGAGCCAGGCGATGCGCGGCGGCTGACGGTGCGGCATTGACGATCGCCTCGGCCGCCGACTTCCGCGACGCGGCGCGGCGCCGGCTGCCGCGCTTCCTGTTCGACTATATCGACGGGGCTGCCTATGCCGAGCTGACCGCGCGCCGCAACATCGCCGACCTGAGCGAGGTCGCGCTGCGCCAGCGCGTCCTTGTCGACGTCTCCGACATCGATCTCGGCGTCACCTTGTTCGGGCGCCGGCAGAGCATGCCCGTCGCCCTGGGCCCGGTCGGCCTCGGCGGCATGTACGCCCGGCGCGGCGAGGTTCAGGCGGCGCGGGCGGCGGCGGCCAAGGCCATACCCTTCTGCCTCTCCAGCCTTGCCGTCTGCGGCCTCAGGGAAGTGGCGGCCGCCAGCGCGGCGCCGATCTGGTTCCAGCTCTACGTGATCCGCGACCGCGGCTTCATGGCCGAGCTGCTCGCCGTCGCCAAAGAGGTCGGCTGCGCCGGCCTGGTGTTCACCGTCGACCTGCCGATGCCGGGCGCGCGCTACCGCGACGCCCATTCCGGCATGTCCGGCCCCCATGCGCGCTGGCGCCGCCTCGCCCAGGCGCTGACCCATCCGCGCTGGGCGTGGGACGTCGGACTGAGGGGCCGGCCGCACGGTCTCGGCAATTTCGCGCCGGTGCTCGGGCCGAAGAGCGGGCTCGAGGATTATGTCGGCTGGATCGGGCGCAATTTCGATCCCGGCCTCACCTGGCGCGACCTCGACTGGATCCGCGCCCATTGGGACGGCCCCCTGATCGTCAAGGGCATCCTCGACCCCGAGGATGCGCGCCAGGCGGTGAAGGCGAAGGCGGACGGCATCGTCGTCTCGAACCATGGCGGCCGCCAGCTGGACGGCGTCCTTTCGACCGCCCGCGCGCTTCCCGCCATCGCCGACGCGGTCGAGGGCGCCCTCACCCTACTGGTCGACGGCGGCGTGCGCTCGGGCCTCGACGTGGTGCGGATGCTGGCGCTGGGCGCGCAGGGCGTGCTGCTCGGCCGGGCCTGGGCCTTTGCCCTGGCCGCGCGGGGCGGCGCCGGCGTGGCCCAGCTCATCGACATCTTCGAGGCCGAGATGCGGGTGGCGATGGCGCTGACCGGCGTCACCCGGGTTTCCCGGATCGACCGCTCGATCCTTGCCTGACTTGGCGTCGGCTCCCATCTCGCCTAGAGCGCCAACGAACCGCCCAGGAGACGTCCCCCATGACCAATGCCGCCGTCGGAATGCCCTGCCCCGTCTGCAAGGTGCCGCTCGTTATGAGCGACCGCCAGGGCGTCGAGATCGACTATTGCCCGCAATGCCGGGGCGTCTGGCTCGACCGGGGCGAGCTCGACAAGATCATCGAGCGCAGCGCCCAGGAGGCCCCCGCGGCCGCGCCGGCCGCCGCCCCGCCGCCCCGCGGCGCGGGCTCCTACGAGCGCGAGCGCGAGCGCGCGCCTTATTATGGCGACGATGATGGTCGCCACCATCATGGCGGCTATCGCGGCAAGCGCCGCAAGTCCTTCTTCGAGGAATTGTTCGACTGAGCCTCGCCCCCTTGCAGCGCCTGGAAGCGGAAGCGATCCAGATCATCCGCGAAGCGGTCGCGGAGGCGGAGCGGCCGGTGATGCTCTTCTCCGGCGGCAAGGACAGCTGCGTCATGCTGCATCTGGCGCGAAAGGCCTTCTTTCCGGCGCGGCCGCCCTTTCCCCTGCTCCACGTCGACACCGGCTGGAAGTTCGGCGAGCTCTATCGCCTTCGCGACGAGCTGGCGGCCGAAGCGGGCATGACGCTGATCGTCCACCGCAACCCCGAGGCGGAAGCGCGCGGGATCAACCCGTTCGACCATGGCGCCGCGGTTCACACCGACTATTGGAAGACCGAGGGGCTGAAGCAGGCGCTCGATGCCGGCCGCTTCGATATGGCGTTCGGCGGCGCGCGGCGCGACGAGGAGATGAGCCGGGCGAAGGAGCGCGTCTTCTCGGTCCGCTCGGCGAGCCACGGCTGGGACCCGAAGCGGCAGCGGCCGGAATTGTGGCACCTTTACAATGGCCGGATCGCGCGCGGGGAATCGCTGCGCGTCTTCCCGCTGTCCGACTGGACCGAGCGCGACATCTGGTCCTACGTCGCGGCCGAGGGGCTCCGCGTCGCCTCGCTTTATTTCGCCGCCGACCGGCCGACGGTCGAGCATGACGGCACGATCCTCATCGTCGACGACGACCGCTTCCGCTTCCGCGACGGCGAGGCCGCGGTCCGCCGCCGGGTCCGGGTCCGCACCGTCGGCTGCTATCCGCTGACCGGCGCGGTCGACAGCGACGCCGCCACCATCGCCGAGATCCTCGCCGAAATGGAACGGGACGGCACGTCGGAGCGAGCCGGCCGGCTGATCGACCGCGACCAGGCCGCCTCGATGGAGCGCAAGAAGCGCCAGGGCTATTTTTGATGGCCCCCCTGCTCCGCCTCCTCACCTGCGGCTCCGTCGACGACGGCAAGTCGACCCTGATCGGGCGGCTGCTCCACGATTGCGGCGCGGTGCCGAAGGACCGGCTCGAAGGCCTCGCCGATTTCTCCCTGCTCGCCGACGGGCTCGAGGCGGAGCGCGAGCAGGGCATCACCATCGACGTCGCCCATCTCTATTTCGCCACGCCGAAGCGGCGCTTCATCCTCGCCGACACTCCGGGCCACGAGCAATATACCCGCAACATGGCGACCGGCGCGTCCAACGCCGACCTCGCCATCGTGCTGGTCGATGCGACCAAAGGCGTGCTCACCCAGACCCGGCGGCACAGCATGATCGCGCGCCTGCTCGGCATCCGCGATTTCGTGCTGGCGGTGAACAAGATGGACCTGGCCGGCTTCGACCGCGCGCGGTTCGAGGCGATCCGCGACGACTTCGCCCGCTTCGCCGACGACATCGGCGCCAGGATCACCGCCATCCCCGTCTGCGCGCTCGACGGCGGCAACGTCACCGCGCCGTCCCCGCACATGCCCTGGTACGACGGGCCGGCCTTGCTCGCCTGGCTCGAGGCGGTCGAGCCGGAGACGGCGCCGCCGCCGGCCGCCTTCCGCATGCCGGTGCAGCAGGTGATCCGCGACGGCGCGTCGCGCTTCTATGCCGGCACCATCGCCGGCGGATGGGTGCGCCCGGGCGACAAGGTCGCGGTTGCGCCCGCGGGCACCCCCGCCGAGGTGGCGCGGATCGTGACGATGGACGGCGACCTCGACGAAGCGGGCCCGGGCCGGGCGGTCGCCCTGGCCTTCACCGGCCAGGTCGATTGCTCGCGCGGCGACATGGTCTGCGCGGCGGACGCGCCGCCGCAGGTCGCCGACCAGTTCGAGGCGGTGATCGTCTGGATGGACGAGGAGGAGCTTCTCCCCGGCCGCCAATATCTGCTGAAGATCGGGACGCAGAGCGTGCCGGCGACGGTGCACGAGCCCAAGTACAAATTCGGCATCGACACGATGGAGCAGCTTGCCGCCCGGACGCTGGCGCTGAACGAGATCGGCGTCGCCAACGTCTGGACGGCACGCCCGATCGCCTTCGAGCCCTATGAGGCGAGCCGCGCCCTGGGCGGCTTCATCCTCATCGACCGGATCAGCGAGGCGACCGTCGCCGCCGGCCTGATCCGCTTCGGGCTGCGGCGGTCGGAGAATGTTCACGCGCAATCGCTCCACGTCACCGCCGAGCGGCGCGCCGCGCTGAAGCTGCAACGGCCGAAGCTGCTCTGGTTCACCGGCCTCTCCGGCGCCGGCAAGTCGACCATCGCCAACCTGGTCGAGGCCAGGCTCCACGCCCGCGGCCGCCATACCTTCCTGCTCGACGGGGACAATATCCGCCTCGGACTCAACAAGGATCTCGGCTTCACCGCCGCCGACCGGGTCGAGAATATCCGCCGCGCCGGCGAGGCGGCGAAGCTGATGGTCGACGCGGGCCTGATCGTGCTCACCGCCTTCATCAGCCCGTTCCGCGCCGAGCGCGAGATGGTGCGCGCGATGGTGCCCGAAGGCGATTTCGTGGAGATCTTCGTCGACACCACGCTTGCCGAGGCCGAGCGCCGCGACACCAAGGGCCTGTACAAGAAGGCGCGGGCGGGGCTGCTGGCCAATTTCACCGGCGTCGATTCGCCCTACGAGCCGCCCGAAGCGCCCGAAATCCGGATCGACACGCTCGCCATGGACGCGGAGGCGGCGGCCGACCTGATCGTCCGCTATGTGGACGAGGCGGCGCCCGCCGCCGCCCAATAGGCCAGGCCGGCGGCGCCGCAGCCCGCCAGCGCCCACATCGCGCTCACCCGGAAGCGGAAGATCGCGACCAGGGCGGCGAGCGTCAGGGCGAGCGCGGGCCAGTCGACGCTGCCCGGCAACGGCACATCGAAGCTCAGCGGCCCGCTCCGGACCGCGCGCACCTCGCGGAACAAGGTGTGGAGCGCGAACCACAAGGCCAGGTTGAGGATGACGCCGACGACCGCCGCCGCGATCGTCGACAGCGCCGCCGCGAGCGCCTTGTTGCCGCGCATCCGCTCGACGAACGGCGCGCCGAGGAAGATCCACAGGAAGCAGGGCACGAACGTGACCCAGGTCGTCAGGATTCCGCCCAATGTCGCCGCCAGCATCGGCGGCAGGCCGGTCGCCTGCCGCAGGGCGGCCATGAAGCCGACGAACTGGGTGACCATGATCAGCGGCCCCGGCGTCGTTTCGGCCATGCCGAGCCCGTCGAGCATCTCGCCCGGCTCGAGCCAGCCATAGGTCTCGACCGCCTGCTGCGCCACGTAGGCGAGGACCGCATAGGCGCCGCCGAACGTGACCACCGCCATCTGCGAGAAGAACAGCGCGATCTGGCTGAACACATCGTCCGGACCGAGGAGGACGAGCAAAGCCGCGACCGGGACGAGCCACAGGACCAGCAAGACGGTGCCGATGCGGAGCGACCAGCGCAGGTCCGGACGGGCATGATCGGGAATGCGCTCGCCAAGCGCGGTTGCGGCGTCCGGCACCGCCTCGCCTGCGGCGGGGCCGTGCCCGCCCGCCGATCCGGCGAAGGCCTTCACGCCGGCGCGGCCGCCGAAATATCCGATCAGGGCGGCGGCAAGAACGATCAGCGGGAACGGCACGGCGAGGAAGAAGATGGCGACGAACGCCGCCGCCGCGAGCAGCCGCAGGACATTGTTGCCGAGCGCCCGGCCGCCGATGCGCCGGACCGCCTCCAGCACGATCGCCAGCACGGCGGCCTTGAGCCCGAAGAACAGCGCCTCGACCGCCCCGACATTGCCGAATGCGGCATAGAGCCACGACAACGCCATGATCGCGACGAAGCCGGGCAGCACGAACAGCGCGCCGGCGACGAGGCCGCCCCTGGTCTTGTGCAGCAGCCAGCCGATATAGATGGCGAGCTGCTGCGCCTCCGGGCCGGGCAGGAGCATGCAATAATTGAGGGCATGAAGGAACCGCTCCTCGCCGATCCACCTCTTCTCCTCGACGATGATGCGGTGCATGACCGCGATCTGGCCGGCCGGGCCGCCGAAGCTGAGCAGGGCGACGCGCGCCCAGACGCGGGTCGCCTCGGCGAACGAGATGCCGTGGCCAGGCGCCGCGTCGGCCATCAGCCCGCGCCCAGCGCGACCGTCGGGAAGCCGCCCCGCCGGCACGCCCGCTCGTAGATCAGGGCGGCCGAGGCGACGTCCTGCAGCGCCGTCCCGGTCGAATCGAACAATATGATCTCGGCCTCCCCGGTCCGGCCCGGCCTGGCGCCGGTGACGAGCTCGGCGAGCTCGGCATGGACGTCGCCCAGCCCCACCGCGCCCGCCTCCAAGGCGTGGCGGAGATCGCCCATGACCGCGCATTGGCCGAGCACGTCCGCCACGATCACCGACTTCGCCATCAGCGCCGGGTGGATCTCGCTCTTCTCGGGGCTGTCGGCGCCGACCGCCGCCACGAATGTCCCCGGGCGAACGAACCCGGGCTCGAGGAACGGCGCGGTGGCGGTGGTGCAGGTGACGATGACGTCGCTCGCCATGGCGGCGGCCGCGACATCGGCCGTGGGAGCGACCGGAAGGCCGGGGCGGCTCGCCGCCCGCGCGAAGGATCGCGCCCTGGCGGCGTCGCGGTCCCACGCCAGCACGCTGCGCAGCGGCAGGACTTCGCGCAGCGCGGCCAGCTGCGCCGCGCCCTGGGCGCCGCAGCCGCAGATGAGCAAGGTCGCGGATCGCGGCCGGGCCAGGAAGCGCGCCGCCAGCGCCGTCGCCGCCGCCGTCCGCCGCAGCGTCACCTCGATCGAGTCGATCATGGCGAGCAGCGAGCCGGTCTCGCCGTCGCACAGCAGGATCGCGCCCTGGACGGTCGGAAGCCCCAGCCGGTCGGGGTTGTTCGGGAAGTTGCCGTTGAGCTTCAGCGCGACGTAGAGCCGGTCGAGCCGGAGGCTCGCGCCCTTGGCGTGGAAGGCGCCGCCGATCCCGCCGACCACCATCGGCGGCGGCGCCTGCGCCCTGCCCTCCGCCGCCGCCCGGAACCCGGTCTCGACCGCCCGAAGATAGTCGGCCGGGGTCATCAGCGCGGCGACGTCGCCGCGCGACAATAAGAGGGTCTCCGGACCGGGTGCGGCGCGCGCGACGGGCGCGCCGGTCACGCCTGCACCTTCGGCCTGGGCGCGTGCGAGACCCAGTCGTGGGTCTCGTCGACCGCGTCGCGGCACCAGCGGTAGAAGGCGTCGTAGAGAATCATCCCCGCTTCGAGCTGTTCGAGGTCGTCGGCATACATGCGCGACAGGCCGAGCGAGGCCGCCACCAGCCCCGCCGCCTGGGGCGCGATCTCGGGGCGGGCGGTATCGGCGCCGCGCACGATCAGGGCGAGATGGCTGAGAGGGCCGAAATCGCCGAGGCCGAATTCGGCGACCATCACGTCGAACGTGCAAAGCGCGCCGCGATGGCTCCAGAACACCCCTTCGACGTCGAACGGCGTGGCGCCGAACCGGCCGGCGACGCCCGCCACGTCCGACGGCGCGACGAACAGGAAAACGGCGCTCGGATCGACGAAGCGCCGGATCAGCCACGGGCAGGCGATCCTGTCGACCTTGGGCCGCGACCGCGTGACCCAGACCGTCCGCCCCGCCTCGTCCCGCGGCGGAAGCAGCTCTTCCCGGATGACGGGCTGGCCCGCCTCGACCCAGCCGGACATGCCGCCTTCGAGGATCTCGGCATCGATCCCGGCATGGCGGAGCCAGGCGGCGACGCCGGGGCTTTCGTTCCGGCCGTTGGCGCAGACGGCGATCGCGGCGCCCGCCGGCAGCCCGGCCGCCCACGCGGCGACTGCGTCGGCCGGCCGGCGAAGCGCGCCGGGTATCAGCCCGTCGCCGCCGGCCCTGACGTCGACGATCGCGGGGCAGGCGGGCGTGCCGATCAGGCGGGCGAGCTTGTCGGGTGAAATGGCGTTGATTGCGGGCATGCGGCGTCCCTTCGTGGATCAGGACGCGATACTTCAGCATGTCGCCTCATGGGGTGATCGCGGTCCCCATGGGGGGAATTAGAAACCTCCGGCCCGAGCAAGTCAAGCCGGGCGTCCGGCGCCGCGCCGGGGCCTTGACCGTGCCGTGCCGCGATTGAGAAGCCTTCCGGAAGGGCGTAGGGCGGCGGGGCCGGGGTACAACGCCCCGGCGCGTATCATTGGGAGCAGAGATCATGAAGTTCCTCGCAGGCCTTTTCGCCACCTGCCTCATCGCAGCGCCCGTCTGCGCCCAGCCGCCGAGCCCGGCTTCGGAAGGCGCCGCCGAGAAGCCCGCTGAAACCCAGGCGCCCGAAGGCGGCGCCGACAGCGCGGCCCCTGCCGCCGACAAGCCGGCCTCAGCGCCCGAGCCCGAGACGAGCCCGCCCGGGGACACGCCGGTCAAGCCGGCCGCGACCGAGGCGCCGAACCCGGCAGGGTGACGGCTCAGTCGTAGCGGCGAATCCGGCGACCTTTCGCCGTCGACACCCGCTCTTCCGCCTCTTCCGCTTTGCTTTCGCCTATCGGCTTCGATTTCCTCGACGGGCTTCACGCGGCCCTCGATCATCGCGGGCGTGATCCAGCAGCACCTCGTCGATGCGCGTCTGCCAGCCCTCGCCCCCGCTTCGAAAATGGGCAAGCACCTGGGGAGAGAGCCGCAGCGTGACCTTCTCCTTGCGCTCCCCCGCCGCCTTGGGCGGACGGCCGCGGGCACGCGCCTCGCGGATGACCCGGTCGCCGACGACGTGGCGACCGCGTTCCGCCATCTCGCGGGTGAAGCGGGGCGGGCTGTCGTCCGCCACGTCGCGGTCAGGGCCGATAGAAATTGTAGATTTCGCGCTCATCCTTCTCCGCCTTCCTGAGGCCTATGATGCGGGCTTTCCCGTCCCGCGGGGTCCAGACGCAGACGACCACCTGCCTGCCGATGCGGCCCAGGGTGACGAACCGCGTTTCGCCATAATCCTCCCGGTCGTCCTCATCATCGATCCGGAAATTGTCGAAAATCGCTTCGGCGCCGCGGAAGCCAAGTCCATGGCGGAGTCGGTTGCGCTCCTCCTTGTCGGGATCGAACTCGATCTCCATCGCATTTTTGTACCGACATTAAATGTCGAAGGCAAGCTTTGTTGTCGGTACAGAAAATGTCGGAATATCTAGAGCGGTCGAAGCCAGCCGCCATTCCCCGACGAAGCGGTCCTTCCCCTATCGAGTCACTTCGCCATGGATCGACGAACGCGCTTGACCGCCGCGCCCGACAAGATATTTTAAGCCTAAAGCATCTGGAGGGCGGTCATGCGCATCGCGTGCCTGGGCGGCGGGCCTGCCGGGCTCTACTTCGCGATCTCGATGAAGCTGCGCGACCCCGCGCACGACATCGACCTGTTCGAGCGCAACCGGCCCGACGACACGTTCGGCTGGGGCGTGGTCTTCTCCGACCAGACGGTCGAGAATCTGATCGCCAACGACCCCGTTTCTGGTGACGCGATCCAAAAGGAGTTCGCCCATTGGGACGATATCGACGTCCATATCCATGGGGAGACGATCCGCTCGTCGGGCCACGGCTTCATCGGCATCGGCCGCAAGCGGCTGCTCAACCTCCTGCAGGAGCGGGCGCGGGCGCTCGGCGTGGCGCTCCACTTCGAGCATGAGGCCAGCGCGGACCTCGCCGACTGGGCGGGCTACGACCTCATTATCGCCGCCGACGGCGCCAACAGCCGCATCCGCGACCGCTACGCGCCGCATTTCGACGTCGACATCCAGACCCGGCGGAACAAGTTCTTCTGGTTCGGCACCAACAAGGTGTTCGAGGCCTTCACCTTCGCCTTCGAGAAGACCGCGGCCGGCTGGGTGTGGGCGCACGCCTATCGCTTCGACCCCGGATCAGGTCCGGGGCAGGCTTTCTCGACCTTCATCGTCGAGATGGCGCCCGACACCTGGGTCGCGCTCGGCCTCGACCGCATGGACCAGCCTGCCGCGATCGCATTGTGCGAGCGGATTTTCGCCCATTATCTGGACGGCCATCCGCTCATCTCCAACGCCACCCACCTCGCCGGCCCGCAGGCGTGGCTCAACTTCCGCCGGATCGTCTGCTCGCGCTGGTCGCACGATAATCTGATCCTGCTCGGCGACGCCGCCCACACCGCCCATTTCTCGATCGGCTCCGGGACCAAGCTCGCGCTCGAGGACGCGATCAAGCTCGCCGAGGTGCTGAACCGGCCGGGGCTGACGCGCGACCGGGCGCTGGCGGAATATCAGGCGGAGCGGAACCTCGAAGTGCTCAAGCTCCAGAACAGCGCCCGCAACTCGACCGAATGGTTCGAGACGCTCGACCGCTACCTCGATTTCGAGCCGATCCAGTTCGCTTATTCGCTGCTCACCCGCTCGCAGCGGGTCAGCCACGAAAATCTGCGGCTGCGCGACAGGGAGTGGCTGGAGGGGGTGGAGCGCTGGTTTCAGTCGAACGCCGCCGGGACGCCGGTCAACGAGGCCGCGCCGCCGATGTTCGCCCCGTTCAAGCTGCGCGACCTCGTTCTGGAGAACCGCGTCGTCGTCTCGCCGATGGCGATGTACTCGGCCGAGGACGGGACGCCGAACGATTTCCACCTCGTCCATTATGGCGGCCGCGCGCAGGGCGGCGCGGGGCTGGTCTACACCGAGATGACCTGCGTCTCGGCGGAAGGGCGGATCACGCCGGGCTGCGCGGGCATGTACGCGCCCGAACATGTCGCGGCGTGGCGCCGGATCGTCGATTTCGTCCATGCCGCCGGCAAGGCGAAATTCTGCCTCCAGCTCGGCCATTCGGGGCCGAAGGGGTCCACCAGGGTGGGCTGGGAAGGCTATGACGTGCCGCTGGAGAGCGGCAACTGGCCGGTCATGGCCGCTTCGGACGTGCCGTGGAGCCCGGACAACCAGGTCCCCCGCCCGATCACCCGCGCCGACATGGACGCGGTGATCGGCCAGTTCGTCGCGGCGGTGCGGCTGGGGCTGGAGGCGGGCTTCGACATGGTCGAGCTCCACGCCGCCCACGGCTATTTGCTGTCGAGCTTCATCACCCCGCTGACCAACAGGCGCAGCGACGAATATGGCGGCAGCCTCGAGAACAGGCTGCGCTTCCCGCTCGAAGTGTTCCGGGCCATGCGCGGCGCGTGGCCGGCCGACAAGCCGATGTCGGTGCGCATCTCGGCCAATGACTGGATGGGCGATCTCGGAATCGTCCCCGACGAAGCGGTCGCGATCGGCCGCGCCTTCTGGGACGCCGGCGCCGACCTGATCGACGTCTCGGCGGGCCAGACCTGGGCCGATTGCCAGCCGATCTACGGCCGGATGTTCCAGACCCCGTTCGCCGACCAGATCCGCAACGAGGGCCGCGTCACCACCATGGCGGTCGGCAACATCTACGAGGCGGACCATGTCAACTCGATCCTCGCCGCTGGCCGCGCCGACCTGGTCGCGCTCGCCAGGCCGCATCTGATCGACCCGATGTGGACGCTGCGGGCGGCGGCGGGCCAGGACTATCGCCGCGTCCACGTCCCCCCGCAATATCTCGGCGGCATGGCCCAGCTCGCCCGCAACCTGGCCCGCGAGGCGGAGCTGAAGGCATGAGGCTGGCCGGGCGCCACGCGATCGTCACCGGCGGCGGCACCGGCATCGGCGCCGCCATCGCCAAGGCACTGGCGGCGGAGGGGGCGCGGCTCACGCTCGTCGGCCGGCGGCGGGAGAAGCTGGAAGAGACGGCGCGTGCCTGTGCTCCTGCGAAAGCAGGAGCACAGGCTGAGGCCGAAACTGGGCTCCTGCGTTCGCAGGAGCGCATGTTCGTGGCGGCCGCCGACGTCACCGACCGCGACCAGGTCGAGGGCGCCTTCGCCGCCGCCCGCGCCGCGCACGGCCCGATCGCGATCCTGGTCAACAATGCCGGCGCCGCCCGGGGCGTGCCCTTCGCCAAGGTGACGGCGGCTTTGTGGCGGGAGATGATGGCGGTCAATCTCGACGGCATGTTCCATTGCTGCCAGGCGGCGCTGCCGGACCTGCTCGCGGCCGAGGCGGGACGGATCGTGACCATCGCCTCGATGGCCGGGCTCCACGGCTTCGCCTACGCCGCGCCCTACGTCGCCGCCAAGCATGGCGCTGTCGGCCTCACCCGCGCGCTCGCCGCCGAATATGCGCGGACCGGATTGAGGGTGAACGCCGTCTGCCCCGGCTTCGTCGATACCGACATGACGGTGGATTCGGTGGCGAACATCCAGGCGAAGACCGGCCGCAGCGAGGAGGAGGCGAGGGCCGAGCTGGCGCGCCTCAACCCGGGCGGCCGGCTGATCGCGCCGGCGCAAGTGGCCGAAGCGGTCCTCGGCCTCGTCCTGTCGGAGCGCAACGGCGAGGCGGTGGAGATCGCATGACCGAGGCGCTCGCCATCCGCGAGAAGCATGACGGCGCGCTCGCCGACCGGTCGAGCGTCCGGCTGTGGCTGCGCCTGCTCTCCTGCACCCTGACGATCGAGAAGGACGTCCAGCGCCGCCTCGCCGAGCTCGGCGCCACCTTACCCCGCTTCGACGTCCTCGCCGCCCTCGACCGCCACCCGCAGGGGATGAACATGGGCGCGCTGTCCCGCGCCCTGCTCGTCTCCAACGGCAACGTCACCCAGCTCGTCCGGACTCTGGCCGGCGACGGCCTGGTGCGGATCGCGCCCTCCCCCGCCGACCGGCGCGCCTCGATCGTCCGGCTGACGGCGAAGGGGCGCGGCGAGTTCGCCGGCCTCGCCGCCGCCCATCACGACTGGATCGACGGCCTCGTCGCCGACATGGATGGCGAGGCGCGCGAAACGCTCTATCAGTCGCTTGGGCATCTCAAGCGCTCGATCGCGAAAGGACAGGCCGTTGAACCCTGAGACCTTCCAGCCGGCGCATTTCCAGTGGAGCTTCGCCGGGGCCGTCGCCACCGTCACGCTCAACCGCCCCGAGCGCAAGAACCCGCTCACCTTCGATTCCTATGCCGAGCTGCGCGACACCTTCCGCGCGCTGGTCTACGCGTCCGCGGTGAAGGCGGTGGTGATCGCCGGCGCCGGCGGCAATTTCAGCTCGGGCGGCGACGTCCACGAGATCATCGGGCCGCTGACCGAAATGGACATGCCGGGGCTGCTCGACTTCACCCGCATGACCGGCGACCTGGTCAAGGCGATGCGCGCCTGCCCGCAGCCGATCGTCGCCGCGCTCGACGGCGTCTGCGTCGGCGCCGGCGCGATCGTGGCGATGGCGTCGGACATGCGGATCGCGACCCCGGGGACGAAGACCGCCTTCCTGTTCACCCGCGTCGGCCTCGCCGGCTGCGACATGGGCGCCTGCGCCATCCTGCCCAGGATCGTCGGCCAGGGCCGCGCGTCGGAGCTGCTGTTCACCGGCCGGGCGATGAGCGCCGAGGAAGGCGAAAGCTGGGGCTTCCACAACCGGCTCGTCCCCGCCGACCGGGTGCTGGCGGAAGCGCAGGCGCTGGCGCGTTCGCTGGCCGAGGGGCCGACCTTCGCCCACGGCATCACCAAGACCCAGCTCAACAACGAATGGAACGTCAGCCTCGAAACCGCGATCGAGATGGAGGCCCAGGCCCAGGCGATCTGCATGGCCACCAACGACTTCCGGCGCGCCTTCGAGGCGTTCGCCGCGAAGAAGACGCCGGAGTTCAAGGGTGACTAATCCCTCTCCCAATTGGGGAGACGGGGGGACCCGTTGCGCCAGCAATGTGGGGGTGAGGGCACGCGCCTTCACGTCAGGCCTTCTTGCCCTCACCCTCCCACGCGCTAACGCGCGTGGGCCCCTCCCTCTCTCCCTGGGGGAGAGGGAAAGATGAGCGACCGCGCCTTCCTGGACTGGCCATTTTTCGACGACGATCACAGGCGCCTGGCGGCCGATCTTGAGATCTGGTGCGAAGCCGAGCTCGGCGATCCGCACGGCGATGATGTCGACGCGGCATGCCGGGCGCTGGTCCGCCGGCTCGGCGACGGCGGCTGGCTTCGCTATTGCGTGCCGGCGGCTTATGGCGGGGTCCACGACGCGCTCGACGTCCGCTCGCTGGCGCTGATCCGCGAGACGCTGGCGCGCCACTCCGGCCTCGCCGATTTCGCCTTCGCGATGCAGGGGCTGGGATCGGGCACGATCAGCCTGTTCGGCTCCGAAGCTCAAAAGGAATCTTATCTTCCGGCGGTGGCGAAGGGCGACAAGATCGCCGCCTTCGCGCTCACCGAGCCCGCGTCCGGCTCGGACGTCGCCGCGATGGAAACCAGCGCCGACGAAACCGGCGGCTTCTATGTCGTCGACGGCGCCAAGACCTACATCTCCAACGGCGGCATCGCCGATTATTACGTCCTGTTCGCCCGCACCGGCGAGGCGCCGGGGGCGAAGGGCGTTTCCGCCTTCCTCGTCGATGCCGGCACGCCGGGGCTGGACGATAGCGAGCGCATCCGGGTGATCGCGCCGCACCCGCTTGCGGTCCTCAAGTTCACCGCCATGCGCCTCCCCGCCACCGCCTTGCTCGGCGAGCGCGGCCGCGGCTTCGCGCAGGCGATGGCGACGCTCGACGTCTTCCGCACCACCGTCGGCGCCGCCGCCCTCGGCTTCGCCCGCCGCGCGCTCGACGAGGCGACGGCGCGGGCGCTGGCCCGCAGGCTCGGCGGCGGCACCCTGGCCGACAATGCCATCGTCCAGTCGATGCTCGCCGAGATGGTGCTCGACGTCGACGCCTCGGCGCTGCTCGTCTACCGCGCCGCCTGGCTCCGGGACGTCAAGGGGCAGAGGAACAGCCGCGAGGCCGCGCTCGCCAAGCTCCACGCCACCGACGGCGCGCAGCAGGTGATCGACAAGGCGGTGCAGATTTTCGGCGGGCTCGGCGTCACCCACGGCGTTCCGGTCGAAAGCCTCTACCGCGAGATCAGGGCGCTGCGCATCTACGAGGGCGCGTCCGAGGTGCAGAAGGTGGTGATCGCCCGCAACCATCTGGCGGAGTTCAAGCCATGAAGGCGCTGCTTCCGCCCGGCTGGCCGCGCCCCAAAGGCTATGCCAACGGCATTTCCGCGCGCGGCCGGACGATCGTGACGGCGGGCGTGGTCGGCTGGAACGAACGCGAGGAGTTCGAGGCCGACGACCTTGCCGGCCAGTTCCGCCAGGTGCTGGTCAACACGCTCGCCATCCTCGCCGAGGACGAGGCCGGGCCCGAGCATATCGTGCGGATGACCTGGTACGTCACCGACATGGCGGAATATCGCGCCAGCCTGAAGGAAATCGGCGCGGTCTGGCGCGAGCTGATCGGCAGGCATTTTCCCGCCATGGCGGCGGTCGGCGTCGCCGCCTTGGTCGAGCCGAAGGCGAAGATCGAGATCGAGACGATGGCGGTGGTGCCCGAATGACCGACAGCTTCATCCGCGACCGGCTGCCGCCGCCCGAGGCGCAGCCCGACTTCCTGTTCGACCTGCCCGAGCTTCATTATCCCGAGCGCCTCAACGCGGCGGTGGAGCTGATCGACCGGCAGGATCCGGACGCGCTCGCCCTGCTCAACGATGCCGGCGCCTGGACCTATGGGGCGATGAAGGACGTCTCCGACCGCATCGCCCGCCGGCTGGTCGAGCAGGAGGGCCTGGTCCCCGGCAACCGCGTCTTCCTGCGCGGGCCCAACAATGCGATGCTGTTCGCTTCCTGGCTCGGCGTCTTGAAGGCCGGCGGAATCGTCGTCGCCACCATGCCGATGCTCCGCCCCGGCGAGATCGCCACCATCCTCGAGCGCGCCCGGGTCAGCCATGCGATCGTCGACAGCCGCTTCCGGGCCGATTTCGATGCGGCCGGCGGCGTCGGCTCGGTGCTCGCCTATGACGGCGACGACGGGTTCGAGGGCCTGGGCGACATCGCCCCCGGCTTCACGCCCGTCGACACCCATCGCGACGACGTCGCCCTGATCGCGTTCACGTCGGGCACCACCGGCCGGCCCAAGGGCTGCGTCCACTACCATCGCGACATCCTCGCCCCGGCCGACAGCTTCGCCCGTCACATATTGAAGCCCGGGGCCGGCGACCGCTGGGCCTGCTCGGCGCCGATCGCCTTCACCTTCGGGCTCGGCATGCTGCTCATCTTCCCGTGGCGGTTCGGCGGCACGGCGGTGACCATCGAGACGCCGGGGCCCAAGCCGCTGCTCGACGCGATCGGCCGCCACAAGGTGACCAGTCTCGCCACCGCGCCGACCGCCTACAAGGCGATGATCCCGATGCTCGGCGAGCACGACATCGCCACGCTTCGCACCTGCGTCTCCGCCGGGGAGCATCTGCCGGCCGCGACCTGGCACGCCTGGCAGGCGGCGACCGGCCTCAAGATCGTCGACGGCATCGGCGCGACCGAGATGATGCACATCTTCATCTCGGCGTCGGGCGACGACATCCGCCCGGGCGCGACCGGCAAGGCGGTGCCCGGCTATGTCGCCACCGTGCTCGGCGACGATGGCGCGCCGATGGCGGCGGGCACCGGCCGGCTGGCGGTGAAGGGGCCGACCGGCTGCCGCTATTTCGACGACGAACGCCAGGCCGCCTACGTGTCGAACGGCTGGAACGTCACCGGCGACACCTACCGCACCGACGAGGAGGGCTATTTCTGGTACGTCGCCCGCTCCGACGACATGATCGTCTCCTCGGGCTACAACATCGCCGCGCCCGAGGTCGAGAACGCGCTCTACGCCCACCCGGCGGTGCAGGAATGCGCCGTGATCGGCGCGCCCTGCGACGAGCGCGGCCAGAAGGTGAAGGCGTTCGTCGTCCTCGCCCCCGGCTACGCGCCCGACGCCGGCACCGCCGCCGCCCTCCAGGACCATGTCAAGGCCGCCATCGCCCCCTACAAATATCCCCGCGACATCGCCTTCGTCGACGCCCTGCCGAAAACGGCAACGGGCAAGCTCCAGCGCTTCGCGCTGCGCGAGGGCTAGGGCCCGCGCTCAATCGGGCTTTCTCGTATTGAGCACGGCCTGGTTTTCAGGTCGGGTCGACCACGCCCATGCCGATCATCCTCAGCGCCGTGATCGACGGCATGAAGAAATAGTCGCCGCCCCTTGTCTGCACCCATTGCTTCAGCCCGGTGGCGAAGAAGGGCGGGTTGCCCAATTCCGGGTCGGCGGGGATGACGAACTTGGCGTCGTCGCCATGGTTGCCGATCAGCGGGCAGGTGTCGTTGCCGGCGTTGGAATCGAGGCCGTAATTGATCCATTGCTGCTGCACGAACTCGAACTGCCGCTGCAAATTGGCGCAGACCACCAGCATGATGATGCCGTGCTCGCCATCGCGATCGTCGGCATGGCCGTAAGGGAGGCCGCGGCGGAGCAGCCGGCGCCGGTTGTTGAGCGTCGAGCCCATCCGCCCCTTGGGGTCGGGGCTGGCGCCGAGCGGATCGAGCATGTCGCGGGTGTTGGCGCGGCGGATATGGGACGTGGCCGGGCATTTGATGCCGGCGAGGTCGTCGCGATAGCCGAAATCGACCAGCGCCCGCTCGCGCGCGCTGTCGTCGCGGACGCGGTGGTCTGCGCTCGGCGGACAGCGGCGGTTGAACGCCTGCCATGCCGCGTAATCGGGCGCCACCATCAGCGGCACGCCGTCGCTCCACCGGCCGGCCATCTTGGCGAGCAAGGTCTCGCGCGCTTCCTCGAACGAGCCGAGCCTCCACAGCTTTTGCAGCTCCGCCGCGGCGCCGTCGACCCAGGCGTTGAAGCCGGCAATGTCCTGGTGGAGCTTGCGATAGGCGACGAAGGTGCCGTTGCGGCTGAAGTCGAGGGGCAGCGCGCTGCCGGGTATCTCCTGCGCCTCGTCGGGCCAGCCGAGCAGGAACTCGCCGGCGGCGAGCGGCCGCCAATTGCCCTCGCCGTCGGTCGCCCCCGATCCGACCGACCGCGGCAGATCCTCGCCGCCCGGATACTGGCCCTCGAAAACCGGATCGCTGATTCCGTCGGTGAAGCCGAAATGCTCCTTGGGGCAGGGCATGCCGTGCGAATCCTTCAGCGCTTCGAGGTGCTGCCATTTCTCGTCCGGGCCGCGATGGCCGGCGAGCAGGCCGACGCCGCCGTTCGAGCTTTCACACCAATCCTCGATTTCCCGGCACAGCGCGCCAAGCTCGGGCACCGGCGCGGTATTCGCCTGCATCTGGGCGTTGAGCATGACCAGGATATGGACCTTGGCTCCCCAATTGCCGGCATCCCAGACGTCGTCCCATCCCGCGATCGCGTTTTCGGGCGTGTCGTCGCCGAGGATCGCGCAGCGGGCGGCCATGCCGTCGAGGAACTCGTCGGGCATGGCGCGCAGCGTCCGCGTCGGCACATCGAGCGCGAGCAGGCCGCGGAAGGAGAAGGCGAGGTTGATCGTGACCAGCGGCCGCTCGACCTCCTTGCGTCCCGACGGGATGGCCTTGGCGCGGGACGGCCAGCGCAGCGCCGTCGTCACCCGGGGCCGCAGGCTCTCGATGAAGGCGCGCCCGGCGGCGGCGTCGCGGACGGTCACCAGCCCGAAGCGGCCGTGCGGAAAGCCGAGCCGACCGTAAGCGGTGAGGATGTTGCCCTGGAGGTCGCCATATTCGATGTCGACCGGGCAGTGCCGGCTGTTCATGACATGAGCACTCCCGGCGTCTGGGTGGGCTTCTCCACGTTCGCCGGCGCGTGCTCGGCGAGGAACGCGCCGAAGGCGGCGTGCAGCCGCTCCGGCGAATCCCCCTGATGGTCGATCGCGAACTGGGTCAGGTGCCGCTGCAGGTAGAGGCCCTTGAGGACCGACTTCAAGTCGCTGTCCGGCGCCCTCGGATAGGGGCGCGCGCCGCGGCGCATGACCAGGCGATAAGCCGCCCACGCGCCGGCGGCGAGGCCGAGAAGCCCGGCGAGGAGCCAGCCCCACCAGCCCAGGTTCAGCCCCAGCTCCCGCTCGATCAGCCAGTAGGCGAGGAGGAACAGCGCCAGCACCGCCACGCCCTCGGCCGCGATGCGCATCATCGACGTCGACTTCAGCGGCAGCGCGGCGAGCCCGTAATCGTTGAACGACATGAAGGTCTCGACCTGCGCGCGGCCGAGATAGGCGGCGAAGCCGGCGCCGTCGGCGACCTCGTCGAAGCCCCGGCAATGCTGGAAGACGGCGCGAAGCTCCGCGCTCATATAGGTCCACAGGTCGGCCGCCCAGCCGTCGCGCGTCCCGGCGCTGCCGTCGGCGGCGTCGAAATCGGCCTCGAACAGCAGCCAGGGACAGGAGAGATGGTCGACCGGCTGGTGGACGAGCGGGCTCCTCCCCTTGGCCGCCGCCTGGATCGCGTCGGTCGGATCGCGCCCGCCATAAGCGACGTCCTCGATCACCGCGAAGCGGGCGAAATGGGTGCGGATGCAGCGCGCGAACGGGCTGGTCCGGCCGGCGCCCGGGGCCGCGCTGAAATTGGGCAGCGAGGCGAGCGCGCTCCGGACGATCGCGCTGGGCGCGGTCATCGCGCCGTCGCCGGGCCGAGGCGCCGGCTGGCGCGCGATCGGCGCAAGGCCGGTGTAGAAATAATGGCCGCCGTCGAAGTTCGGCATCAGACCGCCTCCCCCGTCATCGCCTCGGTCTCCTGGCGCGCGGCCGGCCACGCTTTGTCGACATAGGGCTGGCGGTTGCGGTCGGCCGCGGCGGTGTCGTTCGACGCCACCGGCGCCTCGCCCGGGGCGCCGAGATCGTTCTGCACCTCGACCAGCGCCTGGCGATAGGCTTCGGCGAAGGCCGGCGGATCGAGCCGCGCATGCGCCTCCGCCAGCTTCAGCAAGGCGCGCCTCACCCTTTGCCCCGCCTTGATGTCCCGCTGCCCCGAGCCCGGGGTCGCGTTGTAATAATAATCGGTGTCGACCTGATTGGCCCGGATGTAGTTCTTGAACGGGGTGATCGGGATCGAATGGGGATATTTGGTGCTGGAGTACCAGAACAGGTCGAGGCCGATCGGCAGGCCGTCCGAGAAGGCATCGATATACTGGTCCCAGGTGCCGTTGAAATTGGAGGAGAACAGCATGTAGTCGTTGTCGAGCGTCTCCTTGGGCTGGCCGAAATCGGGCCAGTCGCCGCGCCGGATGAACACCCATCGGGCGAAATGGATGATCGAAAGGCCGAGCAGCCCGCCCAGCTTGTCCGGCTGGGCGCGGGCGAAGTTGAAGACGAGCTTGTTGATCCAGGTCCGCGGCGGCCGCACCGGCGTCACCACGTTCATCGCATAAGCCTTGCCCGAGACGTTCGACATGCGATTCCCCCCATTAGGCGATTCGAAATGTGAGCCAAAATTGCGGGCAGGTCAAAGAATAGAACCCTGCCGGGAACGGTCGACGACCGATCGGGCCCGGCGAGGCCCCGAGCGCCATCCCCTCTTTTCCGCACCGCCACTATCGCGCCGCAATCGAACCACAGATTTGCCGTTTAACCACAGCAGCTTCGGCCAAAATGTAGAGGGGGGAAATCGACCATGAAATCGCTTTTGATCGGCGCACTGATCGCCGCACAGCTGGGCGCGGCGCAGCCTGCCGCCGCCGCCACGCTCGAGCCGCATAACGGGCTTCAGGACCAGCAACGGAGCGCCTTTATCGGCGGGCGCCTGCGTCTTCCGTTCGGCGGCGAGCAAGGCGGGCGGCCCCGCGCGGCGCTGGCGCTGACGGCGATGGAGCAGGGCCGTTTCGCCGACGGCCGGACCCAGACGCGCTTCGCCGAGGGAATCGAGCTTGGGCTGTCCCCGAACCGTCCGCTGACCCTGTCGGTGGGCGGCGCGTCGTTCGCCCAGCGCCTCGCCGCCGCCCAGGGAAATCCGGAAGGAGAGACGCCGGACGAACGGCAGCAGCGGACCGGGCGTGCCATCCTGAAAGGCGTGGCGGTGGTCGCGATCGTCGGCGCCGCCGTCGTCGGCGGGCTCATCCTCGCCTTCGTCATCGCCTGCGACGGCAACCGCTGTTCGGAATAAGAGGGGGGGAAACGCCATGAAGATCATCACCGCAGCAGCCCTGGTGGCAGCGCAGCTCGCCGCCACCCCCGCTTTCGCCGCCGACCTCGTCGACTCGGCCGGCGCCGCCCCGGCGCAGGTCCGGATGGGCGCCTTCGCCGGCACCCGGCTCCGGGTCGAGCTCGGCGGGCGGCATGAAGGCCGCACCCGCTTCGGCCTGTCGCTGGCGCCGATCAGCCACAGCCAGGCCGCCGACGGCCGCGTCACCCTGCGCTACGGCGAAGGCTTCGAATATGGCGTCGCCGGCCGCCAGCCCGCCGCGCTCCGGCTGGCCGGCTACCGCATCGGGCCCGGCGGCACCCTGGTCGACGAGCGGGGCACCCGCCTCGGCGTGTCGACGATCGAGGCCGCGGCCATCGCCGGCGGCGTCATCGTCGTCGGGCTGGTCGCCCTGGCGTTGATCGGGCGCAACGACAACGACGGCAGCTAAGCGTCCATCGGCACGAAGCCGGGGGCGGCGGCGACTCTCTTCAGCCAGGCCTCCACGCCTGGATAGTCGCCGAGCCGGAAGCCGCCGCTCTCGGCGACATGGGTGTAGGCGTAGAGGGCGATGTCGGCGAGGCTGAGGCTTTCGCCGACGAAGAAGCGGCGCGACGCCAGATGCTCGTCCATCAGCTTCAGCGCCGCTTCGCCCGCTGCCCGCTTACCCGGGATCTGCGCCCGCTGCGCCTCGCTGAGCTTGTCCTCGCCGACGAACGCGATCCAGAAGCGCATCGTCGCGACGTTCGGCTCGTGATTATATTGTTCCCAGAACATCCATCGCAGCATGTCGGCCCGTGCGAACCGGCCTGCCGGAATCAGCGCGGAACCGTCGGCGAGGTAGAAGCAGGCGGCGTTGCTCTCCGGAATGAAGCGGCCGCCGACCTGGAGCACCGGAATCCGGCCGTTGGCGTTGACCGTGGCGAGGAAATCCGGCGCCCGCGTCGCGCCCGCCATGATGTCATATTCGCGCCGCTCGATCGCGAGCCCGAGCAGGGCCGCGGTCAGCCGGACCTTGTAGCAATTCCCCGACTGCGCATATTCGTGGAGGATCAGGCTTTCGCTCATCCCGCCACCAGCACGATCTTGCCGACATGGTCGCCGGATTCCATGCGCCGGTGCGCGTCGGCGGCCTCGGCCAATGCGAAGGTCGAATCGATCACGGGCCTCAGCTTGCCCGCCTCGACGTGCGGCCAGACGGCGCGGGAGAGCTCGTCGGCGACCAGCGCCTTGAACTCGGCCGAGCGCGCACGGAGCGTCGAGCCGGTCAGCACCAGCCGGCGGCCCATGACCCTGGCGATGTTGATCTCGGCGGTCGCGCCGCGCTGGACGGCGATCGAGACGTGGCGGCCCTCCTCGGCCAGGCAATCGAGGTTGCGGGGCAGATAGTCGCCGCCGACCATGTCGAGCACCATGTTGACGCCGCCGCCGGTCAGCCGCCTTACCTCCTCGACGAAATCCTGCGTCCGGTAGTTGATCGCATGCGTCGCGCCCAGCGCCTCGGCGCGCCGGCATTTTTCGTCGCTGCCGCAGGTGACGATGATCCTCAGGCCGAACAGGTCGGCGAGCGCGATCGCCATCGTGCCGATGCCGCTGGTGCCGCCATGGACGAGGATCGTCTCCCCTTCGGCGGCATAGGCGCGCTCGAACACGTTGGTCCAGACGGTGAACAAGGTCTCCGGCATCGCCGCCGCCTCGGTCATGGTGAGCGCCGCCGGGACCGGCAGGCACTGGCCGGAGGGGGCGAGCGCATATTCGGCATAGCCGCCGCCGGCGATCAGCGCGCAGACCGGCTGGCCGGCCATTTCGGCGGGCACGCCGTCCCCCAGCGCGGCGACGACGCCGGCGACCTCCAGCCCGGGAATGGACGGCGCGCCGGGCGGCGGGGGATAGAGGCCGAGCCGCTGGAGCACGTCCGGCCGGTTCACGCCCGCGGCGGCGACGCGGATCAGCACCTCGCCGGCGCCGGGCCGCGGCACCGCCCGCCGCACCGGCGCCAGCATTTCGGGCCCGCCCGGACCCGCGGGATCGATCGCATTCATCTCTTTCGGAAGAGCGGCCATTCGAGTCCCGTCCGTCGCAAAGGCGATGCGGGTTTATTGACTTGGGCGCCGTCCCGGTCAACGCTGCCGTCCATGGACCTCGACGAGCTTTTTCCTGACAAGCCCGACGATCCGCTGACCGTGCTGGCGAAGCAGGACCTCGATCCGCTGTCGGTGGAGGAACTGGAGGCCCGGATCGCCATCCTCGAGGCCGAGATCGTCCGGGTGAGGGCGAAGCTGGACCAATCGGTCAACTTCCGCGCCAGCGCGGACGAACTTTTTAAAAAATGAGCGATTTCGGCCGCCGGCTTGATGAAGCGTTAAGGAACGCCAACATAATGGTTAATGGTCCGACCCTTCGCCGGGCTGCAGGAGTATCAAATGCCGTCTTTTGCCCGTGAGCTCGAACAGACGCTCCACAACGCCCTCGCCGAGGCGAGCGGCCGCCGGCACGAATATGCAACGCTCGAGCACCTTCTCCTCGCCCTGATCGAGGACGTCCATGCCGGCCGGGTGATGGAGGCCTGCGGGGTCGCCACCGGCGAGCTCAGAGACGCGGTCCGCCATTATCTCGACAACGAGCTGGAGGCGCTGAAGGTCGAGTCGGAGACCGACCCCTCGCCGACCAGCGGCTTCCAGCGCGTCGTCCAGCGCGCCATCCTCCACGTCCAGTCCTCGGGCCGCGACGAGGTGACCGGCGCCAACGTGCTCGTCGCCTTGTTCTCCGAGCGCGAGAGCTATGCGGTCTATTTCCTCCAGCAGCAGGATATGAGCCGCCTCGACGCCGTCACCTATATCAGCCACGGCGTCGGCAAGGGCGAGGCGGTCGCCCAGCCGACCGAAGCCAAGGGCCCCGAGGAGACCAAGCAGGAGGACGGCAAGAAGAAGCCCGAATCGGCGCTGAAGCAGTTCACCATCAACCTCAACGAGAAGGCCCAGGACGGCCGCGTCGATCCGCTGATCGGCCGCGGGCCGGAGGTCGACCGGACGATCCAGATCCTCTGCCGCCGCTCCAAGAACAACCCGCTCTATGTCGGCGATCCCGGCGTCGGCAAGACCGCCATCGCCGAAGGGCTGGCCCGCAAGATCATCGAGCGCGACGTCCCCGAGGTGCTGCTGCCGGCGGTGATCTATTCGCTCGACATGGGCGCGCTGCTGGCGGGCACCCGCTATCGCGGCGATTTCGAGGAGCGGCTGAAAGCGGTGGTCAACGAGCTCGAAAAGCTCTCCCACGCGATCCTGTTCATCGACGAGATCCACACCGTGATCGGCGCCGGCGCCACGTCGGGCGGCGCGATGGACGCCTCGAACCTGCTGAAGCCGGCTTTGTCGTCGGGGGCGATCCGCTGCATCGGGTCGACCACCTACAAGGAGTTCCGCAACCATTTCGAGAAGGACCGGGCCCTGCTCCGGCGCTTCCAGAAGATCGACATCAACGAACCCACGGTCGAGGACACGATCAAGATCCTCACCGGGCTGCGCTCGGCCTTCGAGGCCCATCACAGCGTCAAATACACCCCCGACGCGATCAAGGCGGCGGTCGAGCTGTCGGCGCGCTACATCAACGACCGGAAGCTGCCCGACAAGGCGATCGACGTGATCGACGAGGTCGGCGCGATGCAGATGCTGGTGGTGCCGTCGAAGCGCAAGAAGACGATCACCACCAAGGAGATCGAGGCGGTGATCTCGACCATCGCCCGCATCCCCGCCAAGAGCGTGTCGTCGGACGACAAGCGGGCGCTCGAGCATCTCGCCCGCGACCTCGGCCGGGTCGTGTTCGGCCAGGACGACGCCATCCAGCGGCTTTCCTCGGCGATCAAGCTCTCCCGCGCGGGCCTGCGCGACCCGGACAAGCCGATCGGCTCCTACCTGTTCTCGGGCCCGACCGGCGTCGGCAAGACCGAGGTGGCGCGCCAGCTCGCCTCGATCATGGGCATCCCGCTGCAGCGCTTCGACATGTCGGAATATATGGAGCGCCACAGCGTCAGCCGGCTGATCGGCGCGCCCCCGGGCTATGTCGGCTACGACCAGGGCGGCCTCCTGACCGACGCGGTCGACCAGCATCCGCACTCCGTCCTGCTCCTCGACGAGATCGAGAAGGCGCATCCCGACCTGTTCAACATCCTCCTCCAGATCATGGACAATGGGCGCCTCACCGACCATCACGGCAAGACCGTCGATTTCAGGAACGTCATCCTGATCATGACCACCAATGCCGGCGCCCAGGACATGGCGAGCGAGGGGATCGGCTTCGGCAACGTCTCCAAGGAGGATGCCAGCGAGGAAGCGGTCAAGCGGATGTTCTCGCCCGAATTCCGCAACCGTTTGGATGCGATCGTGCCGTTCGGTTACCTGCCGACCGAGATCGTCGCCCGGGTGGTCGACAAGTTCGTCCTCCAGCTCGAGCTCCAGCTCGCCGACCGCAACGTCCATATCGAATTGGACGACGAGGCCCGCGCCTGGCTGACCGAGCGCGGCTACGACCGGCTCTACGGCGCCCGCCCGATGAGCCGGCTCGTCCAGGACAAGATCAAGCAGCCGCTCGCCGAGGAATTGCTGTTCGGCAAGCTCGCCCATGGCGGCGAGGTCAAGGTCCGGATCAAGGACAATGCGCCGAGCTTCGAGATCATCCCCGCCCCGCCCAAGCCGTCGCGCAGGAAGAAGAAGGCCGACGCCGAGAAGGCGGCCGAGCAGGACCAGCCCGAAGAGCAGGCGTAGCCGCTAATCCGTCATCCCCGCGAAGGCGGGGATCCAGCTTTTCTTCGGCACCAGCGGACGAAGCGGGACTCCCGCTTTCGCGGGAGTGACGGTAATGGGGTAACCGAAAGGGAGCCCCCCATGACCGACCGCCTCACCCTTTACACCAATCCGATGTCGCGCGGCCGGATCGCGCGGTGGATGCTGGAGGAGGTGGGCGAGCCCTACGAGACGGTGCTGCTCGATTACGGTACCACCATGAAGGGCGCCGACTATCTCGCCGTCAACCCGATGGGCAAGGTGCCGGCGATCAGGCACGGCGACACGATCGTCACCGAGGCGGCGGCGATCTGCGCCTATCTCGCCGACGCCTTTCCGGGCAAGGGCCTGGCGCCGCCGCCGGCCAGCCGCGCGCGCGGCCCCTATTACCGCTGGATGTTCTTCGCCGCCGGCCCGGTCGAGGCGGCCGTCACCGGCAAGGCGCTCGGCCTGCTCGCGCCCGAGGACAAGAAGGCGATGGCCGGCTATGGCAGCTTCGAGGAGACGATCGACGCGCTCGAGCGCGCGGTCGCCGACGGCCCCTATATTTGCGGCGCGCAATTCACCGCCGCCGACGTCTATGTCGGCGCGCAGATCGGCTGGGGGATGATGTTCGGCACGATCGGGAAGAGGCCGGCCTTCGAAGCCTATTTCGGCCGCCTGCAGGCGCGGCCGGCGGCGATCCGCGCCAATAGGCTCGACGACGCGGCAATGCCGAAGGCCGACACCGACTGTGGAGACGAGGAATGCGTGATGAACGAATCCGGGCCGCAATAAGGCTCCACGACCGCTTCACCCATGACGGCATCGACCGCCGGGCGTTCATGAGCGAGCTGACCCGGATCGCGGGCGGGGCGGCCGCGGCGGGCGTCCTGCTCACCAGCATCGCCTGCCGCGCCGCCGCGCCGGTCGTGGCGGCCGACGATTCGCGGATCCGGACCCGGGAGCTGGAATGGGAGCCGCGCCCCGGGCGGGCCTATAAGGGCTACAATGCCGCCCCGGCCGCAGGCGGCAGCCTGCCGGTGGTGCTCGTCGTCCACGAGAATCGCGGCCTCAACGACCATATCCGCGACGTGGCGCGCCGCCTCGCTTTGGCCGGCTATTCCGCGGTCGCGCCCGATTTCCTCAGCCCCGCCGGCGGCACCCCCGCCGACGAGGATCGCGCGCGCACGATGATCGGCGCGCTCGACATGGCCGAGACCGTCGCCGACGGCGCCGCGACGATAAGCTGGCTGGCCTCGCCCGCGGGCGGATCGCGCAGGGTCGGGATCGTCGGTTTCTGCTGGGGCGGGGCGATGGTGAACCGGCTGGCGGTTGCCGCCGGCGCGGCGCTCAGGGCCGGCGTCTCCTTCTACGGCCCGGCGCCCGACCCGGCCGAGGCGGCGCGGGTCGAGGCGGCGATGCTGATCATCCTCGCCGGCCTCGACGAGCGGGTGAACGCGACCGGCCGGCCCTGGGCGGAAGCGCTGCGCGCGGCCGGCAAGGACGCGACGGCGATCACCTATCCGAACGTCAACCACGCCTTCCACAACGACACGTCGGCGGCGCGCTACGACCGCGCCGCGGCGGAGCAGGCCTGGGCGGCGACGCTGGATTTCTTCCGCCGCCACCTGCGCTGAGCCCGCACAAGGAAACGCCCGCCCCGCTGGGGGAGCGGAGCGGGCGTCGCGGGCGGCCAAGAGGGGTCAGCGGCCGCCGCGCCGGCGGGACGGATCGGTGGTGGACGGATGCGTGGCGTTGTACCAGCGCCGGCGGGCCGAATGGGGGCTGGGCGGGTGCGTGGCGTTGTACCAGCGCCGGCGGGCCGGATTGTGCAGCCGCCGCCGATTCGGATCGGCGACGGGCCGCCGGATGCGCGTTCCCGTTTCGATCACGGCGACGCCGCGGGCGACGTTGACGTCGCGGCCGGGGGCGATCGTCCGCCCCGTGTCGATGCGCCGGACGTCGATGCGCTGGACGTTGACGCGCTGCGCGTTGCTGGCGCCCGCCCCGCCGCCCCGCTGCGCCGACGCCAGCGTCGGCACGCAAAGCGCGACGGCGACGCCGATCATGGTGATGGTCTTCATACTCGCTCTCCTTCGTACGTTGAGGGAGAAGGCGGCCGCGCCTCTCGAATGCTCTAACGCGGGGCTGCGGAAAACCCTTCGCCGCCTCAGTCGCGGCGCAGGCGGCGGAGGCGCTCGCGGCGCTGCTGGATGCGCTGGAGCCGCTCGATCTGCGCCTGGCGGGCGGCGCGGAGCCGCTCCGCCCGCTCGATCCGCTCCTGCTGCAGGCGCGCCTCCTCCTCGGCGCCGGGTGCGACGCGCGGCGCCGCGGCCGGCGCGGTGGCGGCCTCCTCAAGCGCCACGGGGAGCGGCGGCGGCGGCGGCGCGATCGGCGGGGAAGCGGCAATGTCGTCGCGCGGCGGCGCTTCGACGGGAGCCGCGGCCGGCGCGGGCGCACTGCGGGCCGGCGCGGCGGGCGGCGGCGGCGCGCGAGGCGGCTCGGGAGGGGCCTGCGGGGCCGGAGCCGGCTCGAGCGCCGGCGCCGCGGGGCGCCGTGGCGGGGCGGGCACGGACGGCGGCTCCGCAGCCGGCGGCGAGAGCCTCGCCAGCACCGCCTCCACGATGGGCAGCCGGTCGAGCCGCATGCCGGCCAGGGTCGCGGCCACCGCGCCGCTGACGGCGAGGCCGACCGCGATCCCACCGATGATCATTGGCCGCCTTAGCCAAGACCCGCGTCTGTCGCGCCGCGAGCGGCGGGCATAGGCAAGGCGCGGCTCCTGCGGCAGCGCCAGCGCCGCGGCGGCCACGCGCCCGGCCAGCCCGTCCGGCACCGCCGGAGCCACATATTCAGCGAGCAGGGCGTCGAGAGCGTGGTCGTTCATTCGCCCGCTCCTTCGACCAGAAGGCCCTTGCTGGTGAGTGAGCGCGTCAGCGCCTGGCGCGCGCGGACCAGCAAAGATTCGAGGGCCTTGACCCCGATGCCGAGGATGGACGCCGCTTCGGCGTTCGCCACACCCTCGTAATAAGTGAGCACGATCGCCGCCCGCTGCCGGTCGGGCAGCGCCCGGATCGAGGCCGCGACGGCGGCGCGGCGCCGCTCGCTGTCGATCACCAGATCGGCCTGCGGCGCTTCGTCCGCACGCTCCGGCAGCGCCTCGTCGCTGACGAAGCCGGGCCGGCGCAGCCGATCGAGGCACGCATTGGTGGAGATCCGCCGCAGCCACCCGCCCAGGCCGCCGCCCGCCGGCGTCCAGCCTTTGGCATTGACCCACAGCTTAACGAACGTCTCCTGCACCACATCCTCCGCTTCGGCGGCATCGCCGAGCATTCGCCATCCGATCGCGTGGACCATCGCCGTGTGCCGCGTCACCAGTTGCTTGAAGGCTTCGGCGTCGCCGGTGGCAACGCGCGACATCAGCGCGTGATCGCCCCCGTCGCCGGTTGCGCGCGGCCGTTTTTCGCTCGCCTCAACGCCTACATTCAGCACGTTTTTCGTCCCGCGGCTGCAGGCTTAACGCCGATATACCAGATTCCCTTCGAAGGGTTTTACAATGCCGGCCGTTAGGCGGAAACAGGAGGGGCCGATGGCACCGCGTCATCTCATCTGGGCGCTTGCGCTCTGGCCGGCCGGCGCATCGGCCGCCGACTGGTCACTTTCGCTGAGCGGCGGGATTGCCACGATCGCCGGCGAGGACGAGCAGCCCTTCGTTTCGCTCTCGCTCTACCGCTATTTCGGGGCCGGCTTCCTCCGCGCCGGCGTCGCCTGGTTCGACGGCGGGGGCGAGCCGGACGTCGCCGAGCCGCTCCCCGCCCGGACCCGACAGATCACCATTGGCGGCGGCTACCAGGCCGGGCGCGTCCTCATCGACGCCTATGTGACGCTGGGCCGCCGGGACTTCACGCCGCCCGGCCCCGATCGCACCAACGGGCGCATCGTTCGCGACGAGACCGATGGCGGCCTGTTCACGCTTGGAGGCTCGACCACCTGGGATCTTCCGGCCGGCGAAAGTTGGTCGATCGCGCCCTTCCTGTCGCTGAGCTACAGCGAGGTGGGCACGGCGCGCACGCTCGTGCCCCAGGCCGGGGATCCCGTGATCGAGGAAAGCAGGGAAAGCGGGCTGACCGGCATTGCCGGGGTTTCGGCGGAACGGATTTTGCGGGGCGGCAGTCTCGGCGTCTATCTGGCGGGCGCGGCCGCCTCGAACCGCGCATCGATCAACCGACAGGGGAGCGGGCTTCCCGCATCGCGCACGCCGCAGCTGATCCCGGCCGAGGACGACGGCGATGCATGGTTCGAATATGGCCTCAGCGGTTCGGTCCAGCTTTCCCCCGACCTGTCTCTGGACGTGCTGCTGGTACGCACCGCCGGCTTCAGCCTGGGGGAGACGACGTCCGCGTCCGCGGGCGTTCGAATCCGGTTCTAGAGCCAAAAAAAGGCCCGGCGTCTCCGCCGGGCCTTCGTTTCGCTCCCGCCTGAATCCTAGTCCCGGCTGCCCATGAACCGGAGCAGGAAGAGGAACAGGTTGATGAAGTCGAGATAGAGCGTCAGCGCGCCCATCACCACCGCCTTGCCGTGATAGTCGGTGCCGGCGACGGCGAAGTACATGCTCTTGATCTTCTGCGTGTCGTAGGCGGTGAGGCCGGCGAACAGCAGCACGCCGATCGCGCTGATCGCGAGGTCCATCGCGGTCGACTGCATGAACATGTTGATGACCATCGCGATGATCAGGCCGAACACGCCCATCACCAGGAAGGTGCCGAACCCCGACAGATCCTTCTTGGTCGTGTAGCCCCACAGGCTGAGGCCGGCGAAGGCCGCCGCGGTGGCGAAGAAGGTCTGGGCGATCGAGCTCCCCGTGTAGACGAGGAAGATCGTCGACAGCGACAGGCCCATCAGCGCCGCATAGACCCAGAACAGCAGCCGCGCGGTGCCGGTCGAGATGCGGTTGATGCCGAAGCTCATCCACAGCACGATGGCGAGCGGCGACAGCATCACCACCCAGACCAGCGGCCCGCCGCCGATGAAGAGGTCGGCCGCCATGCCCGAGCGGGCGAACAAGAGGGCGATGATGCCGGTCAGCAAAACGCCCGAGGTCATGTAATTGTAGACCGACAGCATGTGGGCCCGAAGGCCCGCGTCGAACGCGACGTCGCGCCCGGCGGCGGTGGTCGCCGGCTGGGCCGCACCGATCCGCGGATCAGACCAATTTGCCATGTGAAGCTTCTCCCATACGCGGCAAAATGCCGTGCCAGCGGAATATCGGGGGAAACCGGCTTCATTTCAAGGAAAACCGCGCGCCGCGGCCGGCGCGGTCGGGAGCGGAGCCGGTGATTTCGCAGGCCGACTCTGCTAGCGTCGCGCGATGCACCGGCTGTTCGTCGCCATCCGGCCGCCCTTGCCGATCCGCGACCTGCTGCGCGCCGCGATGGGCGGGATCAGCGGCGCGCGCTGGCAGAACGACGACCAGATCCACCTTACCCTGCGCTTCGTCGGCGAGGTCGACCGTCACCGGGCCGGCGACATCCACGCCGCTTTGGGCGCGATCCACCATCCGCCGTTCGAGATCGCGTTGAACGGCATCGGCTCGTTCGACCGGCGCGGCCTGCCGGGCGCGGTCTGGGCCGGCGTCACGCCGCACGAGCCGCTCCATGCCCTCCATAAGAAGGTCGATTCGGCGCTCTCCCGGGTCGGCGTCGCCCCCGATCAGCGCGTCTTCCTGCCCCACATTGTCTTAGCCCGCCTGAAACGCAGCTCGGGGCCGGTCGGCAATCTCCTGGAGGAAGCGGGCGGCCTTGGCAGCCCCCCCTTTTCGATCGATCATTTCGCCTTGTTCGAAAGCGACCTGACGCCCGACGGCGCGGTCTATTCGATGATCGAGCGTTACACTCTGGCCTGAACGCGCCACGCGCGGAGGCAGGCGATTGCGAGTACCCTGCAACAAGACCCTCGCCGCCGACCATACGCCCTTTTTCGGCCTCCTCTTCCACGGCGCGCCTCAGGGATAGTCGCCTGTTGGGCGGACAAATCTGAGTATAAGCGTCGGCGGGAGGCCATCATGATCGGATCAGGGTGTCGACCTCGGTGCGATACGGGGCAAGCAGGCAGGATTGCCGCGAAAAGCGAGCCACAAGGCCGGTTGACCGGCCTTTTCCATCGAGCGCATAGCGGCTCGATCTTGATTCACCGGCAGGAACGGATGGCTCACATACAAAAAGACAGAGGCCGTTTCCGTGAGTGGCGCGGCAGCCTGCTCCTCTGGGGCCTAGTGGTTATGGGGCTCGGCGTGATCCTGATCGCTGGGTCGCTTCAGCAGACGCTGGTGCCGGACTCGGACACGGCATGGGAGGTTGTAAAGGCGCTGGGCGAAGCCGGCTTCATTGCCGGCATCTTCACCTTCACTTTCGAGTTGTTTGGCAAAAAGCAGCTGATCGAGGAGACCGTGGAGCAGGCCGCTGGCCAGGTCCGGGCGGTGACGTTCGGACTTTATGATTTCGCCACGACGCCACGCGAGATCGACTATGGCGAGGCGTTCGAACTGTCGAACGACCTGTACATATCCTCGCGCTATTCCGCCGAGGTGCTGATCCCCTACCGTGACCAATTGATAGACCGGTTCAGGGCCAAGAGAACGCTGACCTTCCTCCGACAGAAGGAGTTGGATCCGGATTTGCCCGGCCTGCCCGCGAAGCGCGCATCATCAAGGCAAAGCGCTTACAACTTCTTCATCGACTTGCTGGTGAAGCATCCGGAGTTCGCGCCGTACATCGAGTTCAAAGAGACAGAGCTACCTTTCATGTACAATTTCGTCGCGATTGATGCGGGGCTGTGGATCAAGCTCTACTACAATGCCGGATCGGACGAGCCACCGCCCGCCTTTTTTGCCAAGCGAAAAACGCCGTTCTACGAGCTCTATCGCGCCGACATCAACCGACTGTTGACGGAGGCGGTTTCAGTTGCCCTCCCAGTCCCCGCCAAAGATGAGAAAACCGCATGACTGACGACCGCAAGCTGTTTGAGGAAATTGTCTCGCGGATCGGCGTCGATGCGGCGCGCGGCCTTCTGGGAGAGATCGGCCGGAACGAGGGCGAGACGCTGACCATCGTCTCGAACGGTGGGCTCCACCGCGTACCGCCCGAGTATGAAAATGGCGAAATCTATTATGCGTCGGAAGGCACTTTTGAGTTGGAAACCGTCGAGCAGGTCAACGCGCTTCTCGACGCCATCCTGATCCCGCTCAAGGAGAAACTGCTGTCGAGGAAATGGAAGCGCATCTACTTGGTCCCGTTCGGCCCGGCGGTGATCAGCATGGCGATCAAGCTGGCGGTATTCCGAATCCTATGGATGGACACGGTTGACCTGTTCTATTTTGGTAATGGCGAATATGGCGCGATCGATCGCGACTCGCGCAAAGCGTTATTCGAAGATGCGGCGCGGCCGGGATTACGGTGACAGTGTACCTAATCCAAAATTTCGATCGTCGAGCGTTATCCGCTGGGTTAGGCGCCGACCGCGCTCAGCAGCCGATCTACCATTGTGTGATAGCCAGCACCCCAGAGCCGGACATGGGCGAGCGCGGGGAAGAGCTGGTAGATGGGCTGGCGTTCGCGCCAGCCCGGCTCGAGCGTGCCATAGGCCTCGCGGAACTCATCGGACGGCGGGGAGAACAGGTCGAGCATCGCCAGATCGACCTCGGCGTCGCCATGATAGCAGGCGGGGTCGATCAGCCCGACCAGCCTTCCCTCCCTGACCAGCATGTTGCCGGTCCAGAGGTCGCCGTGCAGCAAGGCGGCGGGCGGCGCGGCGGGAAGCAGCTCGCCGATCCGGGCGGCGAGCCGCTCGATCCGCTCGCGCCAGGGACGGTCGAGCAGGCTCGCCGTGGCGGCCAGCCTCTGCTCGCCCCAGAAGCGCGGCCAGTCGCTCGTCTCGCGATTGTCGAGCGCGACCGTTCCCAGGGCGTAATCGACCGGCCAGCCATAGGCCGCACCGGTGCGCGCGTGCAGCCGGCGCAGCTGGACGCCGATATCGGCCCAGGAATTGGCGCTGAACAGGCCGTCATTGGCGATATGCTCGACGAGGAGGACGCCGTCATGCTCGCCGGCGACCATCGGCGCCGGCACCCCCGCGCCGGCGATGGCGCGCAGCATCGCCGCCTCGGTGCCGACCGCCGGGCCGTCCTTGGCGACGACCGGCTGGCCGTCCGCGCGTCGGACCAGCAGCACCTCCGACAGGCTGCCCTCGACGAGCCGCTCCAGCCGCTCCTCGGCAACGCCGGTCAGCTCGGCGACCCGCTGGGAAAAAGCGGTCATCCGGCCGGGAAATACTGGAAATAGGGCTCGGCTTCGGCGAGCACCCGGGCGAAGCTCGGCCGCGCCCTGAGCCGTTCCAGCAGCGCCAGCGCGTTCGGATAGGCGCCCGCCAGCGGCATCACCTTGTCGGCGTAGAACAAGGCGGGCGCCGCGGCACAGTCGGCGAGCGAGAAATCCTCGCCTGTCACCCATGTCCTGCCGCCGAGGTCGCGGTCGACCATCGCCATCGCCGTCGCCAGCAGGGTGCGCGCTTCCTCGACCCCGAACGGATCGCGCTGCCCGTCCGGCCGGATCCGGTCGATCACGATCTTCTGCATCGGCGCCTGGACATAGGCGTCGAAGATGCGGTCCCACAGCCGCGCCTCGCGGGCGCGGTCCGGATCTTCGGGAACGAACCGGACCGGCCCGGGATGGTGACGATCGAGATAGTCGATGATGATGCTCGTCTCCGGGACGACGGCACCGCGTCCCTCGTCCTCGAGCACCGGCATCTTGGCGATCGGCCACAGGGCGGCGAAGTCGCCGCGGGATTCGGGATCGCCGAGATCGACCAGCTTCGGCGCGAAGGCGATGTCGTTCTCGTAGAGCGCGATCAGCACCTTCCAGCAGAACGAGGCGAGCGGGTGGTAATGGAGAATGAGGCTCATGATGCGCGTTCCTCCGCCAGCGCCCGGGCCAGGGCGCGCGCGCCTTCGGCGACGTCGCGTCCAGGCGGCGTCGAAATGGTCGTCGTCGCCATAATAGGGATCGGCGACCGCCTCCCCTTCGCGCCCCGCGACATGGTCGAGCAGCAGCGACAGCCGGGCGCGCCCGCTGGGCGGCTGCATGGCCTCGAGATCGGCGAGATTCTCCGCGTCGAGCGCGACGATATGGTCGAAACGGCGGAAATCGTCGGGCTTCACCTGCCGCGCCTTCAAATGCGCGATATCGGCGCCGTTCCGTCGCGCGGCGGCGATCGCGCGGCGGTCGGGCGGCTGGCCGCGATGCCAGTCGCCGGTGCCTGCCGAATCGATCTCGACGTCCAGCCCGAGCCGTCCGGCCTCGGCGCGGAACGCCGCTTCGGCGAGCGGCGAGCGGCAGATATTGCCGAGGCAGACGAACAGCACGGCGGTCTTCATGGCACGAAGCCTTGTTGCCAAAGCGCCCCGCTCTGCTAGCCAGATGCAAACAGAAGCACAATCGAGAGGGCGAGGGTCCGCAATGGCGACGATCGTGGAGGGGGCGGCTCCGGCGGCGGCGAAGCCGCGCATCGGCGCCTATGCCTGGTACGCCTTGGCCGTCCTGGTGCTGGTCTACATCATCAACTTCATCGACCGGCAGATCCTCTCGATCCTGGTGCCGGAGATCAAGCGCGACCTCAATGTCTCCGACGCCCAGATCGGCTTCCTCTACGGGACCGCCTTCGCCGTCTTCTATGCGCTGTTCGGCATCCCCCTGGGGCGCCTCGCCGACAGCTGGTACCGCGGCCGGCTGATGGCGATGGGCCTGGCCCTGTGGTCGTCGATGACGGTCTTTTCGGGCTTCGCCAACAGCTTCGGCATGCTTGCCGCCGCGCGGATCGGGGTCGGCATCGGCGAGGCGAGCGCGTCGCCCGCGGCCTATTCGATGATCTCCGACAACTTCCCCAGGGAGCGGCGCGCGACCGCGCTCTCCATCTATTCGAGCGGCCTTTATATCGGCGGCGCGATCAGCCTGCCGATCGGCGGCTTCGTCGTCAGCCGCTGGACCCAGGCCTGGCCCGATCCCGCCACCGCGCCGCTCGGCCTTGCCGGCTGGCAGGCGGCCTTCCTGTCGGTCGGCCTCCCCGGCCTTTTGCTCGCCTTGTGGGTGCTGACCCTGCGCGAGCCGCAGCGCGGCGCCTCGGACGGCCTGCCGCAGCCGATCGTCCGGCCCAACGCCTGGCGCGATTTCGGCCGCGAGCTCGTCGCCATCCTGCCGCCGCTGACCCTCTTCAACGTCGCCCGCATCCCCGGCGCGCTGCGCACCAACCTGTTCGTCCTCGGCCTCGTCCTCGTCATGGGCTACGGCCTCTACCGCCTGACCGGCGACGCGCCGCAATGGGCCGCCTACGGCCTCGGCGTCTATGCGATCTTCTCGTGGATCCAGTCGCTGAAGCACCGCGACCCGCCCGCCTATCGCCTGATCTGGGGCTCGCCGGTGGTGGTGGTGCTCGCCGTCGCGTTCGGCAGCATCTCCTTCGTCACCTATGCGACCAGCTTCTGGATTCCGCCCTATGTCGAGCAGACCTTCTACAGCGGCGGGCTCGAGCCCAGCCGCTACCTTTCCGGGGTCACCGCGAAGGAGGAGGTCGGCTTCATCATCGGCTGGTCGGCGGCCTTTTCCGCCGCCGCCGGCGTGATCCTCGGCGGCTATCTCTCCGATCTCTGGCGCCAGCGCGACCCGCGCGGCCGGCTGTTCGTCAACATGCTGTCGGCGATCCTGCCGATTCCGCTGGTGGCGTTCCTGCTCACCACCGACAACCTGACCGCCTTCTACTGGGTGAATCCGGTCGCCCATCTGTGCGCCTCGGCCTGGGTCGGCGCCGCCGTCGCCACCCTGCAGGATCTGGTCCTGCCGCGGATGCGGGCGACCGCCGGCGCCACCTACATCCTCGGCACGACCATGGTCGGCCTCGCCCTCGGGCCCTATTTCGCCGGCAAGATGTCGGTGGTGACGGGCGGCCTCGGGACCGGCATCGCGGCGCTCTACTTCATGCCGCTCCTGACCCTCACCGGCCTGTGGATCGGCGCGCGGCACATCGCGGCGCTGGAAGCCACCAAGGTCGAGCGCGCCCGCGCCGCCGGCGAGCCGATCTAGCGCAGCACGCCGCAGGCGATCCGGGCGCCGCTATTGCCGGCCGGGTCGGTCCGATAGTCGTCGGGATCGGCATGGATCACGATCGCCGCGCCGTCGACGTCGACGATCGCATGCTGGCCGCCGCGGATCGTTACCCCGGGGATCGCATATTCGACCCTTCCGCCGCCTTCGGAATCGACCTCGAGATTGGGCAGGTCGCCGAGATGATGGCCCTCCGGGTTTTCGGTGCCGTGCTCGCGGCCCAGCGGGTTCCAGTGCGGGCCGGCGCTTTCGAAGCTCGGGCCCTCGCAGCGGCCGAGGGCATGGATATGGGCGGCGTAGCGGCCCGGCGGGAGCCCCTGGGCCTGGACCCGCACCTCGATCTGGGCGCGGTTCGGGTAGAGCATCGCCCGTCCCGCCAGCGTACCGTCGGCCCGGCGCAGGTCGATGATCGGGATCTCCTCCTGCTGCTCGGCCTGTTCGGCCGTGGCGGCGCCCGCCGCGCCGGCGACCAGAAAAGCCGCAAAAATCGTCCGGATCATGATCGCCTCCCGTTCATCAGCGCGCCGCGGCCGATACCATGCCAGACGAAGCCCGCGCCCTCAACCTCCTCGGGCGGATAGACATTCCTGAGATCGACCAGGACCTTTGAGCGCATCGTCCCGGCGAGCCGCTTCAGGTCGAGCGCCCTCAGCGCGTCCCATTCCGTCACCAGCACCGCCGCGTCGGCGCCTTCGGCCGCCTCGTAGGGGCTGGCGCAAAGCGCGACGTTGGGCATCAGCAGCCGGGCCTGCTCCATGCCTTCGGGATCGTAGCCGCGGACGCTCACGCCGGCATCCTCGAGCGCCTGGACGATGGCGAGCGACGGCGCGTCGCGCATGTCGTCGGTATTGGGCTTGAAGGTCAGGCCGAGCAGGGCGACCGTCCTGCCGCGCGGCTCCTCGCCCAGCGCGTTGATCACCTTGCGCCCCATCGCCCGCTTGCGCGCGTCGTTGACCTTCACCACCGCCTCGACGATGCGCAGCGGCGCCTCGCCGTCCTCGGCGGTCTTCAGGAGCGCCAGCGTATCCTTGGGAAAGCAGGAGCCGCCATAGCCGGGCCCGGCATGGAGGAATTTGGGCCCGATCCGGCGGTCCAGCCCGATCCCGCGCGATACGTCCTGGACGTCGGCGCCGACCGCCTCGCACAGGTCGGCGATCTCGTTGATGAAGGTGATCTTGGTGGCGAGGAAGGCGTTGGCCGCATATTTGATCAGCTCGGCGGTGCGCCGCGAGGTGATGAGGAGCGGTGCGCGGTTGAGGTAGAGCGGCCGGTAGACCTCGCGCATCAGTTCGGCGGCCTCCTCGTCCTCGGCGCCGATGACGATCCGGTCGGGATGCTTGAAGTCCTCGATCGCGGCGCCCTCGCGGAGGAATTCGGGGTTGGAGACGACCCAGGCCCGGGCGCCGGGCGCGGCTTCGCGGACGATGCGCTCGACCTCGTCGCCGGTGCCCACCGGGACGGTCGATTTGGTGACGATCACCGCCGGCCCGGTCAGCACGTCGGCGATTTCGCGCGCGGCGCCATAGACATAGCTGAGGTCGGCATGGCCGTCGCCGCGCCGCGACGGCGTCCCGACGGCGATGAAGATCGCCTCGGCGCCGGCGACCGCGGCGGCGAGGTCGGTGGTGAAGGCCAGACGGCCGCCGGCGACGTTGCGGGCGACCAGCTGGCCGAGCCCGGGCTCGAAGATCGGCATGACCCCATTTTCCAGGGCGCGGATCTTGGCGGCGTCCTTGTCGACGCACAGCACGTCGTGGCCGAAGTCCGAGAAACAGGCACCGGACACCAGGCCGACATAGCCGGTGCCGATAATCGCGATCCGCATATATTTTCCCCGAAGGTCCCTGGGTCAGGGCCGCGTTATCAAAGCGCTGGCCGCCCGAACAGGGCCTTTGCGCCGCACGTCACCGCACCGCTGCCAGGGCGCGCCCGCCAAAGAAAAGGGAGCCGGCCCGAAAGCCGGCTCCCAAAGAGGTTTGGCGTTCCCGCCGCCGGAGCGGCGGGAAACCTTCTTACCAGCCGGAGCCGGGGCCGAAGGTGATTTCCACGCGCCGGTTCTGCGGCTCGCGGACGCCGTCGGCCGTGTCGACCAGCGGCCGGCTCTCGCCGAACGCCTCGGTCGTCATCGAGCCGTCGGGCACGCCACGTCCGGCCAGATAGGCGCGGACGTTGTTGGCACGCCGTTGCGACAGGTCGACGTTGTAGTCCGCCGGGCCCGAACGGTCGGCGTGACCGGCGAGCACGACCTGCGCCTGGCCGGTCGACTGATAGGCAGCCGCCGCATTGTCCAGGATCGCTGCGGCCTGCGGGGTGATCTCGTCCTTGTCCCAATCGAAGAAGACGATGAAGGGACCCGGAATCACCTGCGGAGGCGGCGGCGGGGGAGGCGGCGGAGGCGGAGGCGGAGGCGGAGGCGGCGGGGGCGGCGGAGGCGGCGGAGGCGGCTCCTCCGGGGCTCCGAAGTTGAACGTGATGCCACCCAGCAAGCTGTGCGACCGGAACCGCGATTCGTTGGTGAAGCCGCGGAAATCGACCGTCTCGATATTGTCCGCATTGAAGAAGCGGTAGCGAACGGTGACGTCGATATTGTCGCTGATCGCCTGACGCACGCCGGCGACGACCTGCCACGCGAAGCGCGTGTCGGAATCGTCGAGGAAGGCGCCCTGGTTCGAGAAGGCGCGGAGGTTGTTGTAGTCGACGCGGGCTACGCCGACGCCGCCACCGACAAATCCGCTGATGCCGTCATCGTCACCGAAGTCGAGCATACCGTTGATCATGAAGCTGAGGGCGCTGGTGCGTCCGCCGCCGGCCGGGAAGATATCCGGCCCGATCGCGGCCCCGGGCGTGAACCCGAACCCCGGCAGGCGGATGACCGTCTCGATATCGTCGAGCCGGGCGCGCTTATAGGCGACTTCGGCTTCCAGCCGGAACGACCCGAGGTCGTAGCCGACGAACAGCGCAGCGTCGTAGCCATAATCGTGATTGATCGCGATCTGCGCGCTATCCGAGCTTGGGATCGTCGGCGTCAGACCAAAATTAAAATCGATGTCCTCGACGATCATCGCACCAAAATCGCCGCCGACATACCAGGCGCCGTTGCGCGCAAGTGCCGGAGTTGCGAGCACGGTGGACGACAGCGCCACAACAATGGCGAGCTTCCGCATAATCTTCCCCTTTCTTCTGCGTCCCAATCGGGAACGACGTGAACTCCTTACGGTAAGCGGAGTTTCCGTGCAAGCGCGGTTAGCCCCTCACCTGTTGCTGAAAAGCCGCAGCGCATCGAGAAGATGAACGGCAGCTTACCAACGGGTCCGCAAACGACCCCCGGACCCATAGGTTGCAGCGCCGCTGGGAGGATCGTCAATCAATCAGGCCATGTGACTTTAATGTCGCAATCAGGGCATCGACGGCGGCCCTGGCCTCGGCGTCAATAACCGTTCCGCCAGAAGGACTTGGCACGTCCGGGAGGCGCGGTCCAACCACCCGGTCGCCGCCGATGACGAGGCCCGCCGCGGGCAGGCTGCCGTCGCTCCAGGCGCTGCCCGACCAGTGGATCCAGCACCCATGCGCCTTGTTCCAGGCCAGCATGCCGGGGACCGGCGCGACGAACCGCCAGCCGCCCGCGGTCCAGCATGCGAGCGCGCCCGCTTTGTCCGTCCACGCCCCGGTCGCGCCTGCTGCGACGATCCAGGCCTGGCCGCCGTCCGGATCGGCCGGCGGCGAGGCCGTCGGCCCCTCCTCCACGCAGGCGTGGAGCGCGGCGTCGACCAGCGCCAGCGCCTCGTTGTGGAAGGCTTCCTTCTGCGCCTGGCCCGGCAGGATGAACGGCAAGGCGAAGCGCGCGCTCGTTTCGGTCATGCGATTCTCCTTATGTCTATCCGAGCGTCAGAATGGCCGGCCGCGACAGGGCGAAGGTTCCGGCCTGGGCGACCGACAGCTCGATCGCCCCGGTCGCGCCGTCCTCGGCCTGCTGGCCGGCCGTATAGAGATAGAAAGGCGTCGCGGGCGCGGCGACGCGCTCGAAGCCGTCGCCTTTGATGGCGAGCCGGTAAAGTTCCGCCTCCTCGCCCAATGGCGTGTCGCCGCCGCTCGGCCAGGGCCAGCCCTGGCGGCTCCGGCGCACCCAGGTGATGAGAAGGTCGCCGTCGCCGGCGGCGTTTGCCTGGAGGTGGACCGGGCTGGGCGGCCGCAATGACTCGCCTTCGATCTCGATCGACGCCGACGCCGCCTCGACGAGGTCGCCGAGCCCGGTCGCCATGACCCGCGCCTCCCCGCCCGGCGAACCCGCCGGGGCTTCGAGCATGACCAGGCAGTCCGGATCGATCAGGGTGAAATCTTCGCCCGCTTCATGCCCGCCGGCCGCCCATTCGGTGCCGCGCCGGCCGCGCAGCAGCCGCGAGAGCCGGAACCGCCGCCCGCCCAGCGGCTCCGCCGCGCCGAACTGGATGAGCTCGCGCCCGGCGACGGCCAAATTGGCCCCGGCGGCGAGCGCGTCGTCGCTCCGGCTCTCCAGCCACATCGCCTCGCCCGCCAGCTCGACCTCGACCGCGGCGCGGGCGTCGAACAAAGCGGACCCGGCCGGCGGCAGGACGCCGATCATCGTGCCGAGCACCGCCGGCGCGGCGGTGCCGCCGGCCGCCTGCCAGCTGGCGCCGGCATCGTAGCTCGTCATCAGCGCGGCCCGGCGCCAGCCCTCGCCGGCGCCGGCGGCAATGGCGATGAGCAGCGGCCTCGCGCCCGGCGAATCCCCGAGCGGAAGGTCGTAGAGGCGCAGGATCGTCGGCCCGTGCGCGAGGTCGGGCTGGCCGGCCGCCCGTCCCGGGCTGGCCGCCGCCGGATCGGGCGCCGGGCCGGCGCCGATGCGGACCAGCTCCAGCGTCACCGTCATCGGCCCCAGCGTCCAGCGCGCCACCTTCCACAGGCCCGCTTCGCCGCTCAGCCGGACGCAGTCGCCGGGGTGGACGTCGCAGCGGCGCCAGGCAAACCGCGCCTTCGCGGTGAGTCGCCCGGCCCACAGGGCGGCGAGGCGATATTCGGCGAGCGCCTTGGCGGCGCCGGCGCTCAGGGCGGCGGGCAAGGCGCGGCGGTCGGCGGTGCGGCCGGCGCCGGCATCGCCCCGACTCGCGCGCTGGAGGCCGGTCTGATAGTCGCGGCCCGGATCGTAATAGGCGATGCTGGCCTCGCCCGGGATGGTCCCGGCGCCGCGCCGCGTCAGCTCGCGCCGGCCGCTGGCGTCGGCCTCGCCGAGCAGGATCGGGCTGGCGCCCGCGACCGCGAGGCGGAGCGTGTCGCCGTCGTCGGCGAGCGACAGCGGCACCACGTCGGCCAGCGCCTCGATCGCGCCGCGCACGCTGTCCCCGCTCGCCGCATAGCCGGTCAAGGCCGGCGTCGTCCCGGCCGCGACCGCCCCGCCGCCGAGCGCCTCGGCGATCGCGCCGATCTCGACCGGCCCCGCATCGGCCTCGACCTCGAAGGTCAGCGACGGGATGCGGTTGCCGTAATCCTCGAGCTGGAAATCCTCGAACATTGCATAAGCGACGCCGCGATAGGCCGGGGTCGAGGCCGATCCTTCGGCCGAGGCGATCAGGGGGTCGGGCGGCTGGTCCTCGTCGCCGGGATGAAGCCGGAACAGGCACGCGCTCTTGAAGTCGCCGGCGGCGCCGCGGAGCAGCTTGCCGTCGGCCCAGATCCGCCCGACGCCCGCGATCGGCCGCGCCGACAGCGCCACCGCGAAGCTCGCCGAATAGGAATAGTTGACCGTCTTCGGGCGGCCCTTGCCGCCGCCGCTGGTCGCGCGGCTCTCCTTGAGGTCGGTCGACCAGATCACCGTCCCGGCGACCCGCATCGTTCCGAAGATCTTGGGGACGGCATTGCCGTAGGTCGAGGTCTGCACGGCAAGGTCGCCGAGCCGCGGCCCGTGGCGGGCCTTGGGCGCGAACAGGATGTTCTGGTCGACATATTGGCCGACCACCGATCCGATCGCGCCGCCGATCGGGCCGCCGACCGCGGTGCCGACCGCGCTCAGGATCAAGGTCGCCATTCAATCCTCCCTCATTCGCCAGATGCACAGGACCGGCCACGGCGCCGGCCACGGCCGCTCGACGATTCGGCGCAATCCCGCGTCGGCGTGGACCAGCCCGGCGCCGGTGAAGATGCCGAGATGGAGCTGGGCCGGGCCCGCCGCCATCACCATGACGTCGCCCGCGCGGGCCTCGCCGGCCGGCGACAGCCCGGCCCGGGCGAGACCCTCGGCCACGCGCGCGGGCGAGCCGCCGCGAAGCGCATAGTCGCTCGGCACCCGGGCCGCGCCGACCGACGCGGCCACGAGGCCGACGCAGTCGAGGCCGGTCGCGGCGCTCCGCCCCTGCGGGCGGAAGCGCACGCCGACCAGCGACCGCGCCCGGGCGACGATCGCCTCACCCCCGCCCGGCATCGGGCGCCGGCGCCTCCGGCGCCGGTTCCGGTGTCGGCGCCTCCGGCGCGGGCGCCGGCGCATCGGGCTTCCTTTTGACCTCGAGCCGGTTGCCGTCGACGTCGATCCGGATCGTCTCCGGCAGCGTCGCGCAGGCGCCGGTCGCCAGCAGCATGAATCCAAGGCAGGCACGCAGTCGCATGGTCGTTCTCCTTCCAGTGTTGAAGCGCAGTGTCGGACCGGTTGCGGGGGCTAGGCGCCGGGATAGCGGGTCAGCAGGTCGATCCCCGGCAGGTGCGGCTCGCCCCGGAAATTGGCGGCGTTGCCGAACCGCCCCGCGCAGGTCGCGAGCATCTTGTCGCAGCCTTCGCGGATCTCGACGAGGTCGCCGGCCGCGGGCTCGAAGGCCGGCGGCTCGCGCAGGATCAGCACCGGACCGTCGGAGCGCAGGATCGCGCTCTCCAGCCCGCTATTGGCGCCGCCGATCCAGCGCAGGCGCCCATAGCCATGAATATTGCCGGCCGCGGCGTCCTCGACCTCGACAATCTCCTCGCCGAGGATGGCGGCGATCCGAGTCGTCCGCGTCCGCGCCGCCATGTCGACCCGGCACCTCTTGTCGCCCAGCGCGGCCCGGCATTCGGGCGAGGCCTGCTCGACCACCGCCGCGTCGAGCAGCGCGGCCGGCCCGCGCAGCTCGGCCTCGAATGCGTCGCCCTCGGCGACGACCTCGCCCAGTTCGCCGCGCGCCACCGCCAGCCGCGGGCCGTCCGGCGCCTCCCAGTCGACCATGAACACCGCCACCGACGCGCCGTCCCACCGTCCCGCGCTGAGGTCGGCGGCATTGATCGCGTCGGCGCTCAGCGCGCCCCTGACGTCGAGGCTGTCGGGATCGAACCCGTCGGAAAGGCCGATCGCCGACGGCAGCATCCCCGGCGCCGCGCGGTAGCGAAGGCCGCCGATCGCCAGGTCGCGGTCATGGGTGGTGAACCCCAGCCCCACCCCGTCCCGCCGCTCCAGCCGCCAGCACAAGGCGATGGTGGTGAGGTCGGGGTTCAGAAAATCGGGCATGGCCGCTCACTCCCTGATCTCGACCATGGGCACCGAGGGAATTTCGCCCGCCAGGAACGTCGCGCGGCTGAGCGCCAGCCGGTCCTCGGCGAAGCGCACCGGAACGTCGAAGCGGAAGCCGGCTTCCACCTCTTCGCCCGCGCCCGGCGCCGTCTCGAACAGGACGACGCCCTTCTCCGCCAGCGTCCAGCCGCTTATCCGCTCCACCCCGCCGACCGACACCCGCACCGTCCCCGCCACCGGGCGGGTGATGCGGCGGACCTGGGCGCCATAGGCCTTGACCAGCGGGAACTCCGTCCTCACGCCGTCTCCTGCCCCCAGTCCCTGGTCCGCCGCCCCCGGCTCGCTCGTCATCCCGTTCGAACTATGGTCGAACGGGTCCTCGAGCCGGAACCCGATTGCCGCCCCGCGCCGCGCCCGGAAGAAGGCGAGAAGCAGGTGCAGATCTTCCTCCCCGCGCAGGCCCGGCCCGGCGTCGAACGCCAGCCGCGCGTCGGCCCAGTCGGCGTTGCGCTGCTCCGCCCCGCCCGCGGTGGTCACGATCGCGGTCGAGAAGGCCGGCTCCACGCTCGCCTCGCGGCCGAGGCCGATCGGGAAGCGCACGTCGTCGAAGGCGTCCACCTGTTCCTCTCCCGGTTCGAAATGCACGAAGCCGTCGCGCAGCACCTGCGGCAGCGCCCACACGAACACTTCCGCGGTCCCGCGTTTCGCCGCCGCGGCGGCCGCATCGGCGACCGCCGTCCATAGCGGCCGGTCCTCCGCCGCCGGCACGAAGCCGGCGAAATAATGCTGCATGGCGACCGGATAGCCGAGCCGGGCAGCGACCTCGGCGACGCCCCGCGCGGTCGCCCCGTGCCGTCCGGCGACAACCCAGCCATAATCTTCGAGCTGGAGGATTTCGAAAGCGGGCGCCGCCCAGCCGAGCGGCACATTGGCGCGCTTCACCTCCGGCGCGTCGAGCACGGTCGGCAGGTAGACGAGCAGCAGGCACTCGGCGCCCGGTGCCTCGTCCCGCACCGCATCGCACAAGGCCGCCGTCGACGCGGCGAGCGCCGCGCCCGCATCGTCGAGCGTCGCCTTCTGCGCCGCGTCGAGCGGCGCCCGGACGTCGGCGATCGGCACCGGATCGAACGCCGCCACCGCCGCGGCGTCGTAAAGGCAGATCCGGCCATCGGGCATCACCCACCACCACGGCTCGCCGACCTGGAACCGCACCGGCTGCTCCGCCTCGACCGCCAGCGCGGCGAACGCCCGCGCCACGCCTTGCAGCCAGGCCATCGCGTCCCCGTTCGACGGCGACAGCAGGGCCGAGGGCGGTTCCCATCCGGTCAGCGCCGGGTCGCCATTCTCCGCGCGCTGCTGCCACGCTTCCGGGCAATGCAGGTCGAGCAGTTCGTAGCTCAGCGACAGGATCGCCTCGAACCCCAGCGCCTTCGCCCGCGCGAGGAAATCCGCGTGCCACGCCGCGCACGGCGCGTTGAGAAGGCCGGTGACCTGGAGCGCGGAATCGAGCCGGAAATAATGGCTCATCCCGACATAATGGTTGATCGTCCGGCGGTAGCCGAGCTGCAAAATGCTGCGCAGCATTCTCGCCGGGGTCAGATGGTAGAGATCGTCATAGCCGGTCGCGATCCGCAGCCCATGTTCGGGCACGAGGGCATCGCCGATCGCCAGCACCGAGCCCGATCCGTCGCAGGCGATGTCGCCCAATTCCGCCCAGCCCTGCGCGGGCGCGGCGAGCATTTCGTCCGCCCCGCTATAATCGGGCGCGACCAGCGATACGAACATCCGGTCGACGTCGCCCGCCCATAACGGATCGTCCGCCTCCCAGCCGCCGGCGAGCGCGCCGAAATCGAGCGCGATCGCGGCATCCTCGGGCGTCCCTTGCGCATAATTCCACAGCCTCACGAACCAGCTCCGCGCCTCCCCTTCCGCGTCCCGCCCCTCGACGGTCAGCGTCGGCCCGTGCACCGCATCGAGGGCCTTCACCCCGCTGGAGCGCCAGCGAAATCCGAGCCGGCACCGCCGGAAATCCCGCGCCGTCTCGTAGGCCAGGAGCGGATGGTCCCACCGGTCCTCCGCCTCCCAGATCAGCCCGGCCAGGTCGTCCGCCCGGTAGAAGACCGCCTCGACCCGGAGCGCGTCGGGCGCGATCGTCACCACGCTCGCCATCATCGGCCGCGGAAAATCCACCGTCCAGAAGCGCGCGTCGAACCTTTTGACGTGCCCCGGCGTCCTCGCGCCGCCCGGGGGCGCCAGCCAGTGTCCCACCGCTCAATCCTCCACCCGCATCAGCGCCGCCTTCACCGCCCGCGCCACCTGCCGGCTCGATGCCTGGAGCGCCTGCGCCGTGCTCCCCGCCGGCGCGTTGACGGCGATGCTGAGCCTGATCTCGCGGGCCTGCTGCGGGCCCGCCCCCGGCTCGATCCGCCCGCTCGCGGTCGGCACGAACAGCTCCGGCCCGCGCTCGCCGACCAGGTAGGCGCGCCCCGGCGACACCGGCCCGCCGATCGCCTTGCCCGGCGCCCCGGCGAACGCCGCCAGCAGGGTCGCGATCGTGCTCGCGATGCCGCTGCCGCCGCCCCCGCTCTTGCCGCCGAACAGCGCATCGAGGCCGGCGCGGATCGAGGCCGAGGCGATCTCCGCCATCGCCGCCAGGGCGACCCGCTTCAGATCCTCGAAGCCCAATTTGCCGGTGGCGAGCGCCCGCACCAGCGCATTCTCCAGCACCCGGCCGGCGCGCTCCGCCCCGGCCGCGAACGGCCCCTCCAGCTCGGTCCGCATCGCCGCGACGTCGCGCGCGAACCCCGCCGTGTCCGCCCGCACGCTGACCAGCAGCCGCTCGATCTCCTCATCCATCGGGATAAATCTCCATCAGCCTGGCGAGATCGTCCTGCGACGCCGCAGATTCCGCGTCGCCGCCCATCGCCCGCAGCACCGCCGCCAGCTCCGCCGGCGTCGCCTGCCAGAACTCCTCGGGCCGCCACCCGAGCAGCGCGCCCGCCAGCCCGGCGAGCCTGGCCGATGACTCGGTGAAGCGCGCCGGATTCCCCTCTCCCCAGGGGAGAGGGGGTCTAGGCACGGCCCTGCAATATCTGGGTGAGCAGCGTCTTCAGCGCCGGCGTCGCCTTCGCCAGCCCCTGCTCGGCCAGCGCCTCGCCGACCCGCTCGCGCGTGCAGCGCTGCGGCCGGTCGGCGACGCAGTGCCAGAACAGGGACGCCATCTCGCCGAGCGTGAGCCGCCCGTCGGCCGCCCGTTCCACGAGCGCGAACAGCGGCCCCAATTCCTCCTCGGCCGCCGTCAATGCTGCAAAGCTCGGGCGCAGCAAAAAAGGCTCGCCGCCGACGACCAGGCGCGCCTCTCCCCGTCCGGGATTCGCCGGCCGGGTCATTCCGCCACCACCGCGCCGGAGCTTTCCAGGCTGAGGCCGTAGGTCCGCTCGCCACCATGATCGCCGGCATAATCGAGCCGGGTCAAAAGGAAGCGCCCGCGCATCCGCTCGCCGCTATCGAACGACAGCTCGTAATCGTCGATCAGCCCGGCCAACGCGTTGGCCTTGATCCTTGCCTCGGCGGTCGAGCCGGTGAAGATGCCGCTCCCCGCCACCGATACCGAGCGGATGCCGGCGCCGGACAGCAATTCGCGCCACCCGCCCGAATCCTTGCTGGTGACGTTGACCGCCTCGGCGTTGACCGACAATTGCGTCGTCCGCATGCCGGCGACGGTGGTGAAGACCGGCGGCGCGGCGCCATTGCCCACCTTCAGCAAAAATGCGCTTCCCTTTTCCGCGCTCATGTCGCATTCTCCTTATTCTCAAGCAGTTGAGGGAATTGACCATGTATTCGATTGCCTTGGCGCTGCTCGCCGCAGCCTTTGCCGACCAGGCTTCCGATACGACTCGGGCGTCGCGCGAGGCGTTCCAGACCTGCCTGGGCAGGTTCGTCGACGGCAGCATTCGCGAGCGCAAACCGCCCGCCACGTTCGCCGCGGAATTTCCGCAGGCCTGCGCCGCCCAGCAGCAGGCGTTCCGCGAAGCGATCATCCGCCGCGACACGGCGATGCGCGCGACTCGCGCCAGCGCCGAGGACGCGGCCAACCTCGAGGTCGAGGACGCGCGGTTCAACTTCTCCGAGCGGTTCGAAATGGCGATACCCGCCCAGTCGAACGCCCAGGCGGCGGCGCAGCCGGCGGCCCAGGCGGCGCAGCCGACCGCGCAGCCGGCCTCGCAGCCGCAATAGGGCTCAGTCGGCCAGCATCCTGGCGCGATAATCGAGCGTCAGCGCCCATCGGCCCGCGCCGGGCGCGACGATCATGCTGCGCACGAAACGGAACGTCACCAGCCGCCATCCGGCGACGGCGCTAAGGCCGCCCAGCGCGGCCTCGACGTCCGCCGCGAGCCGGCGCAGCCGCGTCGGCCGCTCGCCCTGGTCGCGCAGCACCACCGCCAGCCGGACCTCGCGGCCGACGCCGCTCTTGTGGCTCCAGTCGAGCTCCGGCCCGGCTTCGACCAGCGCATAAGGAGGGGCCGCCTGGATCGGCGCGCCCTCGTAGATTCCGGTCAGCCCGGCGATCGGCCGCAGCGCCGCGGTCACCGCCTCCGCCAGCGCTTCGCCGGCGCCTTTTCCCTCGCTCATCTCAGCAATCCCGCGATCATCCACCTCAGCGCCGGCTCCAGCGCGACCCGGCGGCGCAGCCTCTTGCCCGACAGCCGGACGCCGTCCGCGTCGGCCTCCACCTGCACGCCGCGCGGCAACAGGTCGGCGATGCGACCGGCCAGATCGTCGCTGCGTGCCCGCGCCCGGCGCCGCGCAAGGCGTTCGGCGCGCGCGATCAGCGCCTCGAACATCATCGCAGCCGCAGCCGCCGCCACGGCCGCCACAGGGCGGTCACCGCCGCCGGCGGGCCGCTCGCGCCCGGCCCGGGCCCCGATCCCGGGCCCGCCGCGTCGCGGTGGGTGTAGAAATGCGCCGCCAGCCGGACGATGCCGTGGCGCAGCGCTTCCGGAATGCCATTGGGGTCCGTGGCCATGCCGGCCGAATAGGAGACGCGGACCCGCCTGGTGTTTCCGGTCCCGGTCAGCCGCACCCAGCCGTCGCCGGCCGCATCGATGTCGATCGCATAATCCTCGGCCGGCAGGATCGTGGCCGTGCCGTCGGCGGCCAGCGACGCCAGCCCGTCGATCGCCCGCACCGGCGCCGCGCCGAGGCGGGTCCAGCTCGCCGACGCCGGCAGCACCTCCTCGACCGGCCGCGCCAGCAGCGCCCGCCCGGTAAAGGCCTCGCACATGTCGGCGGCGCCGCGCGCCAGGCCGGCGAGCAAAGCGTCTTCCTCGCTCGTCCCGATCCTCAAATAGGCCTTGATCTCGGCGAGCGGGACCGGCGCGGCCGCCGCTTCGGCGATGAGGATGCCCATCATCTTTCCTCCACGCGCAGGGTGATCGACCGCTCGTCCACGCTGCCGTCGGACAAGGTGACGCGGTTCGAGACGATGTAGAGGCGGCCGGCGACGCCGCCGCTCAGCCGCGCCGCCGCCCGGCCGGGATCGAAGCTCTCCTGGTCGACCGCGATGCCGCCCGCTTCGTCCGGAACCACCGACCACAGGCTGGCGGCGATCGTCGCGCCGTCGAGATAGCCGGTCCAGTCGATCGCATAGTCGACCCGCGCCTGCGGGTCCTTCACATGGAAGCTCATCTTCCTGTCCCTCCTCAGGGCCGCGTCGCCCGCCCCGTGCCGTCGCGCGACGCTGCCGCGGCGCGGGCCTCGGCCGGGCTGTCCAGAATCTCCCCGGCGCGCACCGCGGCGGGCCGCGGGCCGCCGAATTCGGTGGCGAAGACGCGCAGGCCGGCATGCGCCAGCGCCTGCGCCGCGATCGGCTGGCCGAGCATGTCAGCTTCCGATCAGGCCGTGCGCCATCAAGTCGTCGATCAGCGCCTTCAGCCGCTGCGCGACCTGCGAGGCCGTGGCCCCGGCGGTGTTGAACGTCGCCCGCGACGACGTCCCGGTCGCCGCCGCCCAGCCGGTTATGCGGGCGCCGACCACCGAATTGCCGCCGACCGCCAGGCCCGGCGCGGCGATCGCGCCGCCGAAGCTGGCGCCGGCCAGATCCGCCTTGGCCGCAAGCGCCGCCTCGAGCCCTTCGACGTCGGCGATCGCGACCGCCCCCTCCTCCCTGTCGGCGAACCAGGCGGCGGCGACGGTCAGCGCGACGCTCTTCAGCCCCGGCGCGAAATTCACCGCCGCGCCCCCCGCCGACGAGGCGAGCGGCGCGCGTACGAGCGTGCCGCCGCTGCCGATTTCGCCCTCCCCGATTTCCCACTCGTGCGGATGGGTGATCCCGGCGATGCAATAATGGAACCGCGCGCCCGGCGGCGCCACGTCGGCGAACCGCCGATGCCCGGCCAGCGCGCCTTCGAGCGCGAGGTCGCCGGTGCCGGTGCCATGACTCGCCTCCCGCACCAGATCGGCGAAGAACAGGGACATGATGGACTTCCCCCGAAAAAATCCTCCCCCGGATTTCCGGGGGGAGGGGCCTCTTAGGCGCTGAACTTCAGGAGCTTGATCGCCTCCGAGTTCATCACCTGCCCGCCGACCCGCTTGGTCGCGTAGAAATGGACGAACGGCTTGTTGGTGAACGGATCGCGCAGGATCTGCGTCTCGCTGCGCTCGGCGATCAGATAGCCGGCCCTGAAATTGCCGAACGCGATCGACAGCGAATCCGCCGCCACGTCCGGCATGTCCTCGGCCTCGACCACCGGATAGCCGAGCAGCGTGTCGGGCTGCCCCGCCACCAGCCCCGGCTGCCACAGGAACGCGCCGTCGTCGGTCTTGAACTTGCGGATCCGCGCCGCCGTCGCCGAGTTCATCACGAACGCCGCGCCCTGCCGGTAGGGCGGCCGCAGCGCCTGGACGAGGTCGATCAGCTTGTCCTGCGGATTGACCGCCGGGAAGCCGCCGGCCGCGCCGCTGGTCAGGAACTGCAGCGTCCCGAACGCGCCGCACCCCGTCGGCCTGCGCGTTGCTGGGCGCGGCGAGGAAGCCCTTGGGCCGGTTGACGCCGTTCCCCGCGACGAACGCCGCGCCTTCCGCCCGCGCGAACTCGGTGGCGATCTCCTGCGCCAGCCACGCCTCGACGTCGAACGCGGCATCGTCGAGCATCGCCTGGCTCGCCGCCGGATTGGCGTAGAGCTCGCCGAACGGCGGCGCGATCTCGATGAAGTCGGGGGTGTCGGTCTCCGGCCGCGCCGCCGGTTTCCGACACCCAGCCCGACGGCGTGCCGCCGGTGGTCACCAGCTTGCGGTAGCCGGCCGAGCCGACCCTGACGACATTGGCGATCGGCGCGGATCGGCGAGATCGCGGTCAGCGTCCGGTCGATCGCCGCATCGAGCTCCTCGGGCACCGCATAGCCGCCGGCCGCGTCGGTCGTGCCCGACAGCGCCTTCAGCTCCACGCCGGCCTCGAGGCCCTTGCGCAGATAGCGCTCGACGAACGGCGAGCTCTCGCTCTTCGCCCCCGCCAGCGGCGGCCGCGCCCCGGCGACCGCCTGCGGCGTCGAGCCGCGCCTTCAGCGCCGCCAGCTCTTCCCTGAGCGCCGCGACATCCTCATCCTCCCGCTCCAGCGCCTCGAACGACGCCTCCAGCGCATCGGCCTTCACTTCGTACATTTCACCTTCTCCTCGTTGAATTCCACGCACATGAAATCGTCATCCCGGACTTGATCCGGGATCCGGGAACACTGCTTTTTCGAAGGGCTCGCGCCCCGATCATCGGGGTCGAGCCGAATGGCCTTCCCCCGAAGTCTCGACGGCATGGACCCGCGCCCTGGGCTGCATCGGCAGCGTCACCAGGCTGATCTCGACCAGCTCGAGGTCGGTCAGCTCGCGCGGCCCCTCGCCCGCCGCCGCGCGCACCCGGTAGCCGAAGCTCAGCCCGGCCAGCGTGCCCTCCTTCAACAGCGCCGCCGCCTCGCGCCCGGCGGCGCCGGCGGAAAGCCGCCCGATCACCCTCAGGCCGCGCCGGTCCTCCTTCAGATAGTCGACCCGCCCGATCGGCCGCCCCGGCGCGTGCTGCCACAGCAGGGGCACCGCCCGCGCGCCGCGCCGCAGGCTGCGCGCGAACGCCCCGGCCCGCACCACGTCGCCGCCCCGGTCCGGCCGGTCGAAGATCGCCGCATAACCAGCGAAGCGCACCCCAGTGCGCTTCGCGTGTCCCGGCGCAGGCCGGGACCCAGCCTTCCCGCTCACAGCCGGATCGCCTCGAACAGGCCCATCTTGACCGCCATGCCGGCGACCAGCAGCGCCACGCCGATGCGGATCGCCCAGCTCATCATCGCGCTCAGCGCCGATTTCTTGGCGTCGCGCCACGCCTGGAGGAGCTCGCGCAATTCGTCCATGTCGCGCCGCGCCTTCTGGTCCTTGAGGCCGAGCGCCTCCAGCGCCCGCTCCGCCCCGACCTCGCTCGCCTCCTCGACCAGCGCGCGCAGGGTCACCATGTCCGCCCCCTGCCCCTCCGCCTGCGCGATCAGCAGGGCCAGCATCGACGTCGTCTGCTCGTTCATCTCATGTCTCCGGGTTTTCCCTTCTCCCGCGGGGAGAAGGATACGTAGCCTTGGTGAACCCCGGACTTGATCCGCGGGAGCCTAGGCGAAGTTGGATGAGGGGCTCGGGCGCCGGCGATTGTCCTCAGCCGCCGAACACCCTCACCCTGCCTCTCCCTGAGGGAGAGGGGAAAGCCGCCTTCTACTTCTCCAGCAGCGCGTAGACCGGCTTGTTGTCGGCGAAGACCTGCCAGCTCACCACCCGCCGGCTGTCGGTCACCGCCCGCCACGCCGCCGGGATCCGCCAGCCGCCGCCCTCGACCGCCCGGGCGCCGCGGTGGAGCGTGCCGCCGGCCCAGCCGTGCAGCATCGCCTCGCGCCCGTCGGCGAGGATCGCCTCGACCTCGATCCGATAATCGGGGAAGAGCTGGAGATAGGCCCGCCACGCGGCCAGGATCGCCGGCTTGCCTTCGATCCGCCGTCCCAGCGAGTCGATGAACACGCCGTCCGCAACCATGCCCGCGGCGATCTTCTCGGCACGGCCGCCGTTGATCGTGGCCACGAACGTCTCGACAATCTCCCTGGCCTCGCCGGGCTCGACGATCCGCCTGTCCGCCATGCCGCATCTCCTCCGGGGCAGTTGCTCGCAACTGTCCCCAATCAGTCTATCACGTCAGGGCGTCTTGTTGAATCCCAGCATCTCGCGCTTCTCCGCGTCGGTCAGGAAGTCGGCCGCGCTCACCTGCCGCCACAGCCGCTCGCGGTCCTCGGCGAGCGCGCTCACCTGGTCGACGTCGAGCGCGAGCCGCACCCCCGGCCACCACGCGGCCAGGGCGGCCGAAATCCCGCCGAGGATCTTGTCCGCCAGCGGCAGCAGGGTGAGCCGCCACAGCGCCCGGTTGGCCTCGCGGTAATTGGCGTAGGTCGAATCGCCGGGCAGGCCGAGCAGCATCGGCGGCACCCCGAACGCCAGGGCGATCTCGCGCGCCGCCGCCGCCTTCAGGCCGACGAAGTCCATGTCGGCCGGCGACAGGCTCATCGCCTGCCAGGACAGGCCGCCTTCGAGCAGCATCGGCCGGCCGGCATTGCCGGCGCCGGCGAACGCCGCCTCCAGCTCGGCGCGCAGCCGCTCGAACTGCGCGGCGGCGAGCGCCTTGCCGTCGCCGGGATCGTAGACCAGGGCCCCCGACGGCCGCGCCGCATTGTCGAGCAGCGCCTTGTTCCAGCGCGACGCCTCGTTGTGCACCGCCACCGCGCCCGCCGCCGCGCCGAGGCAGCCCAGCCCGAAATGGTCGTCGAGCGGGTGCACCGCCTTGAGATGCGCCACCCCCGGCCGGCCGAGCCCGTCCACGGCGGCGATCCGGCTCTTCGCCTCGCCGACCTTGTAGACATAGGCGCGCGGCCAGCCGGCCGCGTCGGCCTCGATCCTCACCCGCTCGGGCCTGAGCGCGAACAGCTCCGCCGGCATGCCCGCCGCGTCCTGCAGGATCTGCACATAGGCATTGCCGTGCAGCAGCAATTGCGTCGCCACCGTCTCGAGCAGGACCGGATTGACCAGTGAAACCGCTCTGTCGCCTTTTTCTTCCCGGGCCCCCATCAAAGCACCGCTTTGATGGGAATAGACCGGCGCCCACGCCACCCCCTCCGCCACCAGCCTGACCGCCCGCTGCGCCACCGGATTGCCGAGATAGGCCTCGCGCACCTGCGCCTCGTAGCTCCTGGGCCACGGCTCCGCCGCGAACGCATGCCGCCAGCCGCCCAGCAGCAAAGGCCGCGCGGTCCCCCGCCCGGCCTTCCGCCCGAACCATTTCATCTGAATCTCCTTACCCGGCGCCGGCGAATTCGTCCGCCTCCCGCTCACCCGATTACGTCGCCAGCCAACGAAAAAGCCCGCGCTTACTTTCAAATTCACAAGAAGAAAGAAAAGATGCTAAAGTAACGATGGAGGGGAACATCGACATGAAGACATTATTCGCCCGAACTTCGCTCCCTCTGTGGCCCGTCCGGCTTGTCCGACTCATGCCGATGGTCGCCCTTCTGGGCGCGGCGCTACTGGCGGCGTCTCCGGCAAGGGCGGCGCCGTCGCTCTGTCCCGGTCCCGGCCGCATCAACGTCCCCAACTACAATTTTTCCTATCTGAGCCGAAGGCAGGGCAGCGGTTCCACCGCCGCCGCCTTCAATTGCGTGCACAATTACCACGCCAGCCGCGGGGTCTTCATCGAGTGGCGGAACGTCGGCCTTCGCACGACGGTCCCGCCCAATCAGGATGCCTTCGTCACCAACCCGACGGCCGGCCACACCGCCACCGTGCGCCCATACCGCCTCTATTACGGTGCGAGACCGAGCTACATCTCCGTCCAGACCTGGGCGAGCGCGGATGGCCTCACCCCCGGCCTGGGCGGGTCGGCGTTCCGCTTTGTCCCGTTTCGCCGCGCCGCCTATTGGCAGGGTGGAGACGGGGAGCCCGAAGCGCCCGCGGTTCCGGGCGCCGGCAGCGCCGCCCTCGTCTACATTCCGGTCGACCCGTCGTTCCTCGCCGGGTTCGCCGGCCGTCCCCTGACGCCGCGACGGCTGATCGAGTGGCTCGAGAGCAATCCCGGCCAGCTCCGGCCGTTCGGCGCGACCTTCGAGAGCCGGCCGACGGGCGACGCGGCGGGGCGGTCCACCATCGTCTACGAGCTTCGCTACCGGATGCCGGCGTTGGCCAGGTCGGCAACTCCGCTCTTCTACCTCCGATTCAGCAACCGGGCGCTCCAGCGCCTGATATTCGAGCGCCTCGAGCCCTTCCCGATCGCCGGCGCCAGCGGAGAGGAAACCGTCCTGCGGGCGGTCGTGCCCGCGCCCGGCGACAGCCAGGGCCGCGCCATTGTCTGCATTGGCCGGCTCGACATCCTGCTCGGCGACGGCCGCACCGTCATCGCCTCCCTCCCGGTCACCTATTCGGCTCTGCCCGGCTCCTGATGGCGAAGAAGCCCGCCTCCGGGCCCTTTGCCGACTGGGCGACGTTCGGCTTGCCCGCCTTCGCCTCGGCGCTGGCGCCGTGGCAGGACAAGCTCACCAGCGCCGAATTGATCCCGGATTATTACCAGCCCCGGATCAGCATCCTCGCCTCGGTGGTCGGCGTGCTCGTCTGCTTCTGCCTCTGGCTCACCTGCCGGGGGCTAAAGCGCCGCCAGCGCATTGGCTTGTGCCTGTCGTCGCTGATCGTCTTCATGCTCGCGATTGTCGGCTGCCTCTGGCTGAACGCGGTCGTCGACGTCGACTGGTTCCCGGAAGGCGGCGCGCTGGTCGCGCTCCGCCTCGGCTGGCAGCTCCTCTACATCGCTGTCTTCGCCTCCTTCTCGTCCTCGGTGGCGACCGCCCTGCTGCTGAAATGACCGCTTTCCCTCACAGCCGCCTGATCCGCGGCTCCCTCTCCGCGCCCAGCAGCAATTCGGCCATCGCCCAGACCATCGCGTCGGCCCGGTCCGGGCTCCGCCCCGGCCCCTGATATCCGCCGCCGCCGGTGATCGCGCACAATTCGTCCTCGAGCTCGGGAAAGGTGCCGGCGAACTTCGCCTTGCCGCGGGCGAACCGGATCGCCACCGGCTCGGCCCTCCTGGCCTTGCCGAACCGCGCCTTCACCGGCCGCACCGGCAGCGCCGCGTCCGCGCCCATGAGCACGCTCTCGACCATCTCCCCGCCCTGGTTGGTCTCGACCACCACCAGGTCCGCGCTCCACGCCTCGGCCGCGGCCGCCACCGCCCGCGCCCAGCCCTCGGGCGGCAGGCCGCGCACCGAGCAGTCCTGGAGCACATAGCCGATCCCGCCGGCGTCCACCCCGCAGACGACGATCCCGCAGGCGTCGCCCGCCGCGCTCGCCGGCGGATCGACCCCGACCGCCACCCGCACCAGCGCCTCGGGCGCCGGCGCCGCGTCGCGGCCCGCCTCGACCGCCGCCCGCGTCCACAGGGCGCCCTCGACATCGTCGATCAGCACGCCCTCCAGCTCCTGCCGCCCGAGCCGGGTGCCGCCATATTGCTCGGTCATATAATCGACGACGCCGAGGGCGAGCAGCACATTGTCCGCCGTCCGCCCGTGGGTCAGCACGACGTCGTCGCGCGCCACCAGCCGCCGCAGCAGCGTGATCGGCCGCGGCGTGGTCGTCGCCAGCGCGCGCGGCCAGCGTCCGCGCCTCAGGCCGAACATGAGATTGTCCCAGCTTGCCTGCGCCTCGCCCCATTTGGCGAGCTCGTCGCACCAGGCGAAATCATGCTCCGGCCCGCGCAGCGATTCCGGGTTGGCGCCCGAATAGACGAAGGCCTGGCTCCCCGTCGGCCAGGTCAGGAGCCCCCTGGACGGCTCCCAGATCGGGCGCGCGTCCGGCCACCCGCAGGCGAGGATGCCGGACGCACCCTCGATCATCACCGTGCGCGCCTCCTCCTCGGTCGGTCCGGCCAGGGCGATGCGCAGGCCCTTTTCCTCGGCGAGATGGTGGACCCATTCCGCGCCCGCCCGGGTCTTGCCGTAGCCGCGCCCGGCCATCAGCAGCCAGACCCGCCAGTCGCCGGCGGGCGGCATCTGCCCGCGCCGCGCCCAGATGCACCAGGTGGTGACGAATTCGGCCAGCTTCTCCTCGCTCCAGCCGCGCAGGATGGCGCGGCGCTCGCCCGCCGGCAGCAAGGCGAGCCGCTCCGCCGCCGACAAATCCTCGTAGCGCCAGCCATTGGCGGGCCGCGCGCCTGCCGCGCCCATCGCCCGTCTCAGCCCCGGCCGCCGAGGCGGCGGTTGATCTCGGCGAGCCGCGCCTCGACCTCGTTGAGCAGCTTGTAGCCGCGCATCGGCCGCTGGACCGCCGAGCGGCGGCCCCGCATCCGGCTCTCGTGGAGCTTGAGGAGGGTGATCGCCATCGCGGTCGGGACCGCCCGCTGCCGCGGCCCGGATTCGCCGACGTCGGCGGGCCGGTTCTCGCCGAAGCGGGCGCGCTCGAGCATCTCCAGCTCGAGCCGCGAATAGCTTTCGGCGATCGCCTCGTCCCAGTCGGCCGCGAAGTCGGGGTCCTTTTTCTTCTCGTTATAGGCCGCCTGGGCGCGGGGAAAGCCGGCGGCGCGGCACGCCGCGGCGACGTTGCAGACCTCGGCCAATTCGGCGAAGAAAATCTCCCGGCGTTCCTTGTTCCACTTCGGCCATTTCGCCTTGGCGGGCTTGTCCGCTTTTGACGCCGGCTTCGCTTTCTTTGCTGCTGCGCCCATTCCGACCGCTCCTTTCCTGCACAACGAAAAGCCGGCCGCGGCCCCCGCCGCGCCGGCTTTCCCGTCCCCAAATGACGACGGGCCCCGCGAGGGGGCCCGTGCATCAGCTACATTTGTCGAGCATGTGCAAATAGTGCCATACGAGCGCGACGCTGTCAAGAACTTTTTACCTTGTTGGATATTTCCAACAAAAAACCGGGAAAAACCCAATCCGCCGAACGGCTTGCGCGCGCGGAAATAGGACTTCAAATCCAACAACTTGTTGGATTCGAGCGCAGGAACTTTATTTTCGGAGGCCGTTTTCGGGCGTTTTTCCGGGCGTGCGAATCCAACAGCCCGAATCGACCCAGCGCAGCGCCGCGGGCGCGCAGCGACCGCAAGCTGCGCCCGGAGTCGATCGGGCCGGCCGGCGGGGCGGCTGGCCCACCCAGCCGAACCCGTCCGACGTCACGGCACGATGGTGCCGTGACGCCCCTCGCCCCGGCCCCCGCAACGCCCCCGCCCCCGCCCCCGCCCCGCCCGGCTCAGAAGGTTTCCGCCAGCCCATAGTCCCAGACGAATTCGAGCCAGCGAAGCGGATGGTCGTCGTAGAGGTTGGTCTGCAGCATGACCGACCTGGAGATGGTGTCGTCGGCCGAGATCGTGATCGGCATGTGGGTGAACTTCCGTTCCGGGCTGAGCTGCCGCAGGCTGATCTCGCTTTCCCCGCGCGCGCTGCTGATCGCGATCCAGGGCGAGCGCGCGGGGGCGTCGGCGCCCAGGAGATGATTGACCGCCGTCATGTTTTCCACCCGGTAGAACTCCTTGCGCCTCGTAAAGACCAGCAGGGTATCGCGCGCCAGCACCCGGCCGACCTCGATGGTCGCGATCTCGCCGTGGCGCAGGTCGGTCACCCCGTCGGCCGCGCCGCGAATGGGAAGGGCGTCGATGTCGCCGGTGAGGTGATGGAAGCGCGCCTGGAGGTTCTTGAGCGACTTGCCGCTTTTCAGCGCGTTGGTGACCTGGAGGCAGAGCGCCACCGCCACCAGGCCCGCAATCGGATTGCCCTCCGGGTCCTCCACCGAGACGGCGTCGATGGCCAGGCCGGGATGGATCTTGATCGGGGATTCCTCGACCTCCTCGGGGACCGGCGGCGGTTGCCCGTCCGAACCGGTATAGGCCCAGGCGGCGAGGTAGATCGCCAGCCCGGCGGCCGCGAAGAACAGAAACCACCCGCCGGTGACGACGGGCCACCAGGCGAGAAACTGGGCTTCCGCCCATTTCGCGACGCCGTCCCATATCGTCGCCGCGGTGAGGATGAGCCCGACGACGGCGCCGGCGCACATGAGCAGGGCCGGCAGCAGCCAGCCGAGGGATTGATGCGTGCGCGGGTGCCGCATGGCCGCGATGTTGCGCCTTCCGCGCCTGGTTGTGGAGTCGGTTTCGGGGGCGGCACGGGCGGCCCCGCGCCGCCGCGCCCCGATCCGTCACCGCCGATTTGGTAGTGGGTCAGTTTGAAAATGCAGCCGACCACTAGCCCATTTGACGGGCCTATCCTTTCCGACTCCGCAAGTGAGCCGGGAACGGGTAAGCTAGCGACATGGGGGAGCGCAAATCAGATTGGGGCACCTTCGGCATGGGGGTCTTATGGTCCGTGCTCGCAGCGGTGCCGGGCGCCATCGTTGGCGTCATTTTGCGACAAATCCTTATCGAACTTGGTTGGACCGATTCCATCGCCCGCGCGGCCAGCAAGTATTTAGCCGTGCATGTAAGCCCCTCTTTGGCCGGCTGGGTTTCGGCGCTCATCGTGGCGCTCGCGCTTTATGCCTTAGTCTTGTGGAAAGTCCGGCCGCGCGTCGTTTACCGTGATCGTCACCATCCGGGGCGGCGGGCGGAGACCGCACCTGAGGCTACCCATGGCGTTGGAGAAATCCGCGCTACGCCCCCTCCGCGACGACGGACGCGCTCGCTATCGGATGAACAGCAACGCGCGCTCCTAGCCGAATTGTCGCCGCTCAGCTCTGAGGTTCGCTCCTCACAAGTGTCGTTCACATCGTCTGAGCGCGAATCCCACGCATATTGGGAAGGCTTCTACCAGGTCTTCACAAGGGCTGGCCTTAAGCCCAGCGTCGGCACTGACGTTCCGGGCAGCCCCGAGGAAGTGGGAGTTATGGTAGTGGTGGCTCAAGGTGCCGACGAGAGTTTGAGTAGGCAACTGCTGACGGCGCTTCACCACGTCGGAATCGACGCTCACTTGATAGAACGAGACAATCCCCAAGGGTTCGGCCTCCGCCTATATATCGGGCCTCGGCCCCTCTAGGGGCTGCTATGCTTCCTGTAGGGGCCGCGCGGCTGCGGCTTAGGATCGTTCGCCTCGACCAGTGCGACGATATCACCAATCTCCCAAAGCCGATCAGTCACGCCAGCGGCCATCGCGGGAGTAACGCGAAGCGTCCGGTGCAGGCGGACGAAGTTGTAATACATGAAGTGCAGCGCGACAGCGTAAGCGTGGTTCTCGACTTTCTTCGAGAAGGCGTTCGTGAGCCGGGTGAAGCGGCGCATGTGCATCCGCATCGTAAGGTTGCTGCGCTCGGCATAGGACGTGGAAACGTGGGACTTGTCGGGACGCCCGGTGATCCGCCGCTTCTTCGCCCCGGTGCAGATCGGCGGGCTGTAGCGGCCCTTCGGCCCCGGCACCTCACCGTACGATTTCACGAGCATGGCATAGTCGATATCATCGCCGAACGCGTCCTCGACCGCGCCGATATACGCGTTGTGGCCGTCGCTCGTTAGCTGGATGCGTGCGCGGGTGCCGCATGGCCGCGATGTTGCGCCTTCCGCGCCTGGTTGTGGAGTCGGTTTCGGGGGCGGCACGGGCGGCCCCGCGCCGCCGCGCCCCGATCCGTCACCGCCGATTTCCGCCACTGGACAGACCGGCGCCCGCGGGCGCAAGCTGGCGGGGGGAGCGGCGGAGATGACGCTGGTTTTCGACAAGGGCGCGCAGGGCCCCGGCACCCATGCCCTGATCGTCGCCTCGGGCGACCTTCCCCGCTACCCGAAGGCGGCCACCGGCGCGGCCTTCGGCGCCGCGCGCGCGATCGCCGACTGGCTGATCTACACCTTCCGCCATCCCGGCGCCGAGCTCGCCACCGTCGATTTCCTCGCCGCCGCGCCGGGGACGCCGGGGATCGACTATGTTCCGCCGGGGCGGACCGCGGCCTTCCGGCTCGATCCGCCGCAATTCGATTCGTTCGCGGCCGCGGTCGAGGGCTGGCGCCGGCGCCTCGATTCGGATGCCGGCAACATCGCCTTCTTCTATTATGCCGGCTACGTCTTCCGCCGGCCGGAGACCTTGCTCCCCTTGCAGGATTTCGCGGCCGGCGGCGGCGTCATTTCCTTTCCCATTTTCCTCGATGCCATGCGCGGCTGCGGCGCCGCGCGCCAGCTCCACATCGTCGACGGCATCCCGCTTCCGGTCGGCGCCGCCGTCAAGGCGCTGAAGCCGCGGCCGCTCGCCGGGCCGCCGCCGCGCAAGCCGGCGGGCTGGGGCGTGATTCACGGCGAAAGCCGGGTCGGGCGGACCGGCAAGGCGACCGAATTCTCGCGGGGCCTGCTGGGCGTTCTCGATCGCCCGCGCGGGCAGAACTGGATTTCCGTCCGCGACGTCATCGCCGGCCTGGGGGAAAATCTGACGCGCGCCGCGGCGAAGGTGCTCAGCGCCGAGGTCCATCCCGATTTCGACCTCCATTATCCGGGCCTCGGCGGGCCGAAGCGGCCGCCCGCCCCGTCGCCGGCGCCGGCGCCGGCGCCTCCGGTCGCTGCTTCCGCCGGCGGGCTGGGCGGCGTCTTCGAGGAGGACGATCATGACGGGCGCGCGGATGCCGCCGACCCTGCGGCGCCCGGCGAGGTCGCCGACGAAGCCGGCACCGAGTTCGTGGCCGACGACGCCGAGGCGGAGCGCGACGCGCTCGGCCGGTCGGGGCTCGCCATCGTCCTTGCCCGTCGGCTGCACAAAATCTGGCGCGTCGCCAATGCCGGCGCGTCGCCAGGGGGCGCGGAAGCGCGCGCCGCCTTCGTCGTCCACATCGACGCGCCCTGGGGCGGCGGCAAGACCAGCTTCGCGAACTTCCTGGGGGCCGTGCTCAATCCCTGCCCCGGCGGCGGCGGCAAGGCCGCCTGGTTCCTGCGCCAGCGCCATCCCGGCCGCGATCTGGGCGGCATCTTCCTCGACGATCCGCCGCCCGACCCGGCCGCGGCGGCGGCGCTGGCGGCATTGCCCGACGACGCCCGCCGGCCGTGGATCGTCGTCCCGTTCAATGCCTGGCAGGCCGAGCATTGCACGCCGCCCTGGTGGGTTTTCTACCAGGCGATCCGCAAGGGCTGCTTCGACGCGCTGTGGCGCGAGGGCGACGGCGCCTGGACCCCGCGCCCGCCCGGCGCCGCCCGGCGCTGGCCCGCCTGGCTTCGCCGCGGCCGGCGCGCGCTGGGCGGCCGGATGCGCTGGCTCTACCTCGCCCTGCGCGAATATCTCTGGCGGCTCGGCAATCCCAACGTGCGCTCGGTGCTGGTCGCCGCCGCGCTCGGCGCGCTCTTGCTCCTCGGCCTGCGCTGGATGGGGGTGGAGTTCGACCTCGCCAGCGGCCTCGGCTTCCTCTCGGGCGGGCTGGCCGCCTTCTGGGGCCTCGCCGCCTTCTTCACCGAATCGATCGCGCCGGGCAGCGGCACCGTCGCCGAGCGGCTCAGCCTCGGCGCCGGCGATCCCTTCGCCCGCTTCCGCGTCCATTTCGCGCGGATGATGGAGCGCGTGCGCCGGCCGGTGATGGTGGTGGTCGACGATCTCGACCGCTGCCGCCCCGATTTCGTCGTCGATCTCGTCCGCGGCATCCAGACTCTGCTCAGGAGCCCCCGCGTCGTCTTCGTCATCCTCGGCGACCGCGACTGGATCGAGCGCGCGTTCGAGGCCCACCACCAGGCGATGAAGGACGTCGACGTCGGCCCCGAGCAGAGCTTCGGCGCCCGCTTCGTCGAGAAGGCGATCCAGATGTCGTTCATCCTGCCCAGGCTCGGCCGCGACGGCCGGCTCGGCTATGTCCGCCGGGTCCTCCTCGGCGATCGCGCGGTCGAGGAGGAGGATGCGGCCGAGGTGGCGCGGATGCGCGAGGCCGCCGCCCGGGCCGCCGCCCGGCCCGACGCCGATCCGTTCGCCGCCGCCCCGATCGTCGAGCAGGTGGTCGAGCAGGAGCGCCGGCGCGGCCGCGCGGCGGGGCTGGCGTCGCCCGGCTATCGGCTCGCGCGGATCGAGCATATGGTCTCGGAAATGCTCTCGGTCAGGGCGGCGACCGACGAGGCGGTCGAGCGCGAGGCGGTCCACGAGCTGCAGCGGCTCGCCGGCTGCTTCCCCGCCAACCCGCGCCAGATCAAGCGCATCGTCAACGCCGTCACCATCTATTACGCGGTCGCGCTGCAGCGGCCCGGCCTGGTGCCGGACAAGGCCTTTCGCGCGCAGCTCGCGCTCTGGGTCATCGTCATGACCGAATGGCCCCGGACCTGGCGGCTGCTCGCCGCCTTCCCCGACCTCGTCGACATCCTCACCGCCGCCAAAGCGGGCGAAGCGATGGCGAAGAAGGGCGTTTCGCTCCCCGGCTCGGTCGCGGCGACGCGCGCGGCGCTGGCCCCGATCCGGGCGGACGCCGAGCTGATGGCGCTGATCACCGGCAAGGGCGAGGGCGCCGCCCATGCCCCGCTCGAGACGCGCCATGTGCGCATTCTCGCCGAGCTCACCCCGCTGCACAGCCGCCTCCGCCGGCTGCCGGAGGCGGCGGCGGAGAGCCCGCCGCGCGCCGCCGGGGGCGCTCGTCCCCGGCCCGCCGGCAAGTGATCGCCGCGCGCGCCGCCGCGCCGCCGCCGGCTCAGATCAGCGCGACCAGGGCGAAGCCGCCGACGATCAGCGCCAGCACGCCCGAGCCGACCAGGTTCAGCCTTCTCTCGATGAACCTCTGCATCGGCGCGCCGTAGCGCCTGAGGAGCCAGGCGAGCAGGAAGAAGCGTGCCGCCCGCGTCGCCGCCGCCGCCGCCACGAACATCGGGAAGCTGAAGCCGGCGATGCCGCTGGCGATCGTCACCAGCTTGAACGGGATCGGCGTGAACCCCTTGATGAGGATGATGGCCGCGCCCCATTCGCGATAGGTCGCGCGGAACGCCTCGATGCCCTCGCCCATGGCGTAGATCCGGATCAGCCACTGGCCGACGCTGTCATAGAGGAACATGCCGATCGCATAGCCGGCCACCGCTCCCAGCAGCGAGGCGACCGTGCAGATCGCCGCGATCCGGTAGGCGCGGTCGCGGCGGGCCAGGATCATCGGCACCAGCATGACGTCGGGCGGGATCGGAAAGAAGGAGGATTCGGCGAACGACACCGCGGCCAGCGTGCGGTCGGCATGGCGATGCCGCGCCATCCGCACGGTCCAGTCGTAAAGTCCGCGAAACATCCAAACCCCGCCGGTGATCGTCGGGCGGGGCATAGCGGCGATGCCGGGCGGGAGCCAGCCCCGCCGCATTCGGGTTGGGGCACGACCGCGTCGCCCGCGCGGTCGGGGTAGGGCTCGCCTGTTCGTCCATTCCCGGCGATGCCATAGTCCTGCGGTCCCCGCCCTTGCCCGCTTGCGTCGCCTCCGCCATCACCGGGCGATGATCGTCCCCGCCGCCGCCCAGACCCACGCCGACGTCGCCGGCCATTATGACGAGCTCGACCCGGTCTACCGCGCGGTGTGGGGCGAGCATGTCCATCACGGTTATTGGCGGAGCGGCCGCGAAAGCGCCGCCGAAGCGGTCGAGGCGCTCGCCGACCTGGTCGGGGAGCGGCTCGCGCCCCGGCCCGGCGACGCGCTGGTCGACATCGGCTGTGGCTACGGCGCCACCGCCGCGCGCTTCGCCGGGCGGCTCGGCGTTGCGGTCACCGGCCTCACCCTTTCCGCCGCCCAGCACCGGGTCGCCGCGGCGCGCCCTGGCGCGCTCGCCTTCCACCTGCGCGACTGGCTCGACAACGGCCTCCCCGACGGCGCCTTCGACCATGGCTATGCGATCGAGAGCAGCGAGCACATGACCGACAAGCCGCTCTTCTTCGCCGAGGCGCACCGGGTGCTGAAGCCCGGCGGGCGGCTGGTCGTCTGCGCCTGGCTCGCCGCGCCCGCGCCGGCGCGCTGGCAGGTCCGCCACCTGCTCGAGCCGATCTGCCGCGAGGGCCGCCTTCCCTCGATGGGCAGCCGCGCCGATTACGAGGCGATGGCCCGCGCCGCCGGCTTCGAGCCCGTCGCCCACGAGGACCTCAGCCGCCGCGTCCGCCGCACCTGGGCGCTCTGCCTCGGCGGCTTCCTGAAGCGCCTTTTCACCGACCCCGCCGTCCGCCGCCTGGCCTTCGCCCGCGCCACCCGCAACCGCATCTTCCTGCTGTCGCTCCCGCGCCTGATCCTCGCCTACCGCACCGGCGCCATGCGCTACGGAATGTTCACCTTCGCCAAGCCGTCCCGGCCGTAGCGCCGCGGACGCGCAGCGGCCCCGAAGCTGCGCCCGGAGTCGGCCCGCCCGGCCGGCGGGTCGGCCGGCAACCGGCCGAGCCCGACCGACGTCGCGGCACAATGGTGCCGTGACGCCTCTTCCCCCCGCACCTTCCAACAATTGACAAAACCCGCCTTTAGGTTTGCGGGGGTGCGATGGAGACGGAAGCGGAAGGCGCCTGGCCCGGCCGGGCGCTGATCGACCGGCTGGTCGCCTGTCTCGACGAGGGCCAGGCGAGCCTGTGGCGCGGCCTTCATTTCATGGAGGCGAACGGGATCGACTTCTCGCTGCGCTACGAGGAGCTGCACGCCGGGCTCACCGACGAAGACAGGTCGCCGCTGGCGAACCCCCAGTGCCTGCCCCATGCGTGGGAGCGTGCGCTCGTCCTCGCGCTGCGCGACGTCGTGCGCCGGGACCTGGGCCTCCCGCCGCTGACCGCGGAGGAACGGCGCGACTGGGTGTACGAGCGGCAGGAGCCGTTCCGCTGGCACCCCGATCAATTGCTCCCCAGGGCCTGGCCCGAGAGCGTCCATCCCGCCCCCGGCGACGTCGCGGCGCTGAAGGACCATATGTCCGGCGACCATCCGCAGGTGATGCGCGCGCTGGTCCTCGCGGCCGCGAACAATGTGCGGGCCGAAGGCCGGCCCGAAAAGCTCTTCTCGGTGCTTTGGCTGCTCTCCCGGCTCAATGCCACTGCCGCCGCGCTGCGTCCCGATCTCAACTCGGTCGACGTTCACGGCCTCGTGATGGCGCTCCTCGACGATATCAGGCGCGGCGCCGAGGAAGACCATGTTCGCAGCGCCGGGCCGGGAGCCAACGATTAGGGGAGCAATTCGCCGCGATTGCCGCCGGGATCGTCCTCGCCGCCGCCGGCTTCACGATGGCCCGAGCGCAGGCGTCGGCGCCGTGTTCGCCTCGCCCGCTTCCTCCGGCGCATCGTCATGCTCGGGCAGCACGCTCTCGTCGACCGCCAGCGGCGCGCCGATCCACAGGGCGTCCTCGACATGGTCGCGGCGCGGGTTGGCGGTGTTGGGGTGGACGAGGATGCTGAGCCCCTTGTGGTTGAGCATCAGCCACGGCACCAGGCTGGCGAACAGGCCGGGCGCGAAGGCGATCTGGAACATCGGCCTGGCATGCGGCCCGACGGGGCGGTCGCGCCAGCTGCCCAGCCGCACCTCGAACCGCTCCGCCACCTCGGCGCGCAGCCGCCGCGCCGCCTCCTCCGCCGCCGCGCCGTCGAAATAGACATGGGCGTGGTAGCTGGCGATCTCGGCGATGGGCCGCGGCGGCGCCATGTTCAGGCCGCGGTCTTTTCCAGGAACGCCGCCTCGCGCGCGATCCAGCCGGCGAAGCTCGGCCGGGCGAGGATGCGCTCGACATAGGCCTTGACCCCGGGGTGGCGCGCGGGATCGATCGCGACGTTGATGTGCCGCAGATTGGCGAACGGGCTCGCCACCGCGATGTCGGCCAGGGTCAGCCGGTCCTCGACCAGGAAGCCGCTCGCCGGGATCGCCTTTTCCAGATAGTCGAGCAGGGGCGGCAGCTCCTCGCACTCGGCCTTGCTGGCAATCTCCTCGTCGCCAGGCTGGCCCAGGAAGCGCGGCGCCACGATCCGGTTGAAGAACATCTTCCCCCCGCACGCGAACAGGATCGTGTCCGCATATTCGTCGAACCAGATCGTCCGCGCGCGCGCTTTGGGGTCGGTGGGAATGAGATTCGGTTCCGGCTTCACCGCCTCGAGATAGGCGACGATCGCGCTGGAGTCCGAAATCGCAAAATTTCCATCGCGGAAGCCGGGCATCTTGCCGAACGGGCTGGCTTCGAGGAATTCCGGATCCTTGTTGCCGAGGCCGGTGGGCTTCAGCTCGAGCTCGATCCCCTTCTCCGCGCCGAAGGCGAGCACCTTGCGCACGAACGGCGACAAGGACGAGCCGTAGACGATCATGGCCGCTCTCCTGGCAATTGGTTTTCCTATGCAACCTTCTTAGGCGAGAGGGGTCGCGCGCTCAAGCCTGCGCGACTCCCCACGGGCGCCCCTTTGCACCGAAACGGCCCGGAATCCCATTGCCCTTCCGGTCCGCGCCCGCGACACTCGGGCGCGAGTCGCGTTCAATCCATTGTCGCTGTTCCGCAATCCTGATCTGGGGGCCAGGTCCATGCTTCAAGCGCTCGACGTCCTGATCGGTTTCACCCTGGTCATGCTGATCCTCAGCATGGCGGTGACGATGATCACCCAATATATTTCCGGCACCCTGCTCAACATGCGCGGAACCGCGCTGAGGCAGGGGATCAGCCGTCTGCTGGCGCTCATGGACGAGGGCCTGAAGCTGAGCGAGGCGCAGCGCATCACCGATCATATCCTGCGCAATCCGCTGATCGGCGGCGCGCGGCTGCTGCGCCCGGGTCACGATCTGGCGACGGTGGTCCATCGCGAGGAGCTCATCCGGCTCATCCTCGATTTCGCCATACCCGACGATGCCGAAAAGGCGGCCGCCCAGGACGTGCCGGGCAAGTCTTCGCTGCTTGCCAGGCTGCGGACGGCGGTGGATTTCGTCGTCACCCTCGGCCACCCGCAAAAGGCGGTGGCGCGGCGCAAGGCGCACAAGACTGCGCTGCGGGCGGCCTTGAACGCGTCGCTCGGGCGCAACGAGATGACGAAACCGATGGAGACGCTGACCAGGGTGCGCAGGGAGCTGCTCGAGCTGGAGAGGACGAGGCCGGAGCTCAGCAACAGCGTTCGGCTGAACATGGCCCTGCTCAAACATGCCGAAAGCGAATTTCTCAGCAAGTTCAACAGCTGGTTCGACCAGTCGGTCGACCGCGTGTCCAACCTGTTCACCAAGCGGGTATGGCTCGTCACCGCCGTCGTCTCGCTGTTCCTGGCCTTCGCGACCCAGCTCGATTCGATCGAGCTGATGAACCGCCTGTCCATCGACGAGGGGCTGCGCAACCAGCTGGTCGCCGCCGCGCTGAAAGAGCCGGAAAGCCGCGATCCGGGGCGCCTGAAGGCCGGCGAGGCACCGCGCACGCGCGAGCAGCTCATCGCCCGGATCAACGAGGGCGGCTATGCCGACCTCAACCGGATGGGGCTGGTGACGCTGCCGGAATCGCCTTCCGCCTGGCTTGCCCGCTGGCAGGCGCCAACCGATCCTCGCGAGCCGGACAGGAGGTTGCCGCTGATTGTCGGCATCCTGCTCACCGCGGCGATGCTCAGTCTCGGCGGCCCGTTCTGGTATGCGAGCCTGGCCAATTTGCTGAAGCTGCGCTCGGTGGTGGCGCGCAAGGAGGAGGCGCAGCGCGAGGAGCGGCAGACCACCCAGACGCCTGCCGCGGAGCCCTCCACCAGCCCGCCCTGAGGCGAAGGGAGGCGCCCCTCACGCCGGCGCCGTTCGCCGCATCGGCGGCCGCTTCGCGTAGGTCAGGCAGCGCCACAGCCACTCGACCGGGCCGAAGCGGAAATATGTGAGCCACAGCGGGCTGGCCGCCAGCTGCACGACCCAGATCGCCAGCACGACATAATAAAGCTGGTGCCGCTCGAGCTGCCCGAACAGCCCGAAGCCGATGAACAAGGTCCCGCAGATCACCGAATGGAGGAGGTAGTTGGTCACCGCCATCCGCCCGACCGCCGCGAACGCCCGCCGCAGCCAGCCGAGCGCGCCGGAGCGGACGAACAGCAGCAGCGCGCCGAGATGGCCCACGGTCATCGCCAGCCGGCCGATGTCGTAGCTGGCGCGCGCCTCGGCGAAGGCGACCGCGCTGAATCCGTGATCGATGATCCAGCGCGTCTCGAACAGGTTGACGGCGACCCCGATCCCATAGCCGAGCCCGGCCATGGCGAGGTACAGCCGGGTCGGCCGCTCGAGCGTCAGCACGCCCATGCGAAAGAGCGCCATGCCGATCAGCATCATGCCGAACAGGTCGAAGAAGAAGCGGTAGAGGCCCCGGCTCTGCCACCAGGTGATGAGCGGCACGACATGGTTGAACGCCCGCACATAGCCGCCCCGGTGGGCGTCGACCGTCTCGCTTATGCGCTCCGGCGCGGACTCGAACTCGCTGCGCGCATCCTCCCAGGCGGCGATCGCCCCTTCCTGCGCCGGGCTGAGCGCCGCGCCGCCCTCCCGCGCCGCCACCGCCTCGGCATAGGGGCCGTGCTTCGACAGCGTGACCGACGTGTCATAGGCGTTCCACGCCGTCGCCAGCAGCAGCACGAAGAGGCCGAGCGCGAGCAGGTGCCTGGCCGCCATCTTGCGGAACGCGAACAGGAACAGCGCGGTCACGCCGTAGGCGTAGAGGATGTCGCCGTACCACAGGAAGACGAAGGCGTTGACCAGCCCGAAGCCGATCAGCCAGAGGTTGCGCCGCATGTAGATGTCGGCGGCGTCGGTCCGCCCGGCCGCCTCGAGCCGCGACGTGAACAGGATCACGCTCGCCCCGAACAGCATCGAGAACAAGGCCCGCTGCGTGCCCTCGAACCCGATTTCGGTGACGATCCACGCCCACAGATTGGCGCCCTCGGCGCCGCCGGCATTGTTCGGGTTGATGTAGGCGTCGGGCAGGCCGAAGCCGGTGATGTTCATGAGCAGGATGCCGCACAGGGCGACGCCGCGAACGAAATCGAGCGCCTCGATCCGCTCCGCCGCCGGCGCCGCGCCATCCCCGGCCGCGCCGGCGGGCGGCGCTTCCGCGCCCGATGCAATCGTCGCCATCCGCCCCTCCCCCGTGCCGCACTTTCTCGCGCCAAATGGCGGGGGCGGCAAGCGCCTATCGCGCCAGGGAGGGCCTCCCCGAAAGAAGGCCCTCCTCCGCCGGCTTACGCGGCCCGCGCGTCCGCCCGCGGCGGCGCCTCGGCCTCGCCTGCTTCGGCACCGCCCTCGATGGTGCCGCCGGCGCCGTCGTTGATCGCGATCTTGCGCGGCTTCATCGCCTCCGGGATCTCGCGGACCAGCTCGATGGTGAGCAGGCCGTCGGCGAGGCCGGCATCCTCGACGCGGACGAAATCGGCCAGCTCGAAGCGCCGTTCGAAGGCGCGGGTGGCGATCCCCATGTGCAGGTAATTGCCGTCCTTGCCGCGGCTCTCCGCCTTGCGGCCGGCGATCACCAGCAGGTTCTGGCGCGCGGTGATGTCGATCTCGTCGCGGCGGAAGCCGGCGACGGCGAGGGTGATGCGGTAACGGTCGTCGCTCAGCCGCTCGAGGTCGAACGGCGGATAATTGTCGCCCCCCTCGGCCTGGGCATTATGCTCGAGGAAGTCGAACAGCCGGTCGAAGCCGACGGTGCTGCGGCGATAGGGCGAAAAATCGAAAGCGCTTCTCATGATCAGTTCCTCCTGTCGAAGCGAGGTTGAAAATGATGGGCCATGGCCCCTTGAAACAGGCCGGAAACCGCCAAAAAGTCTTCCGGCGGCGGCGATTTAGGAAGCCTTTTCCGGAGGTCAAGGCCCCGGCCGTCAGTTCATTACCCTCTAAGTCACCCCGGCGAAGGCCGGGGCCCATGAACACCGCGGTTCCAGGACGCATGAGAGCGCCCGCGTCTCATTCTCGATCTCTTCGGTTCATGGGCCCCGGCTTTCGCCGGGGTGACTCGGAAGGCTCCCGCGTGCCGCGGCCCCCCGCTCCCTCACCTCAGCCGGTAGTAATCGGCCAGCCGGTCCAGCGCCAGGCAGAGCACGACGCGGCCGGTGCGCGCCGGCCAGCCCAGCGCCCGCTCGGCGTCGCGCATGCCCTCGCCGGCGCAGACCACCCGCCACAGCACGTCGCTAAGGCCGCTGCCGACCGCGCGCGCCGCCGCCTCGAAGCGCCGCCGGGCGGCGAGCTGGGCGACGCTTTGGGTCTCGGCGTCGGCCGGGCCGCGCGCATTCCTGTCGGGCGGCGGCGCGTCCCAGCGCATCGTCACCCTGGGCGCGAACTTCGCCCGCTCCCAGTCAATCCTCAATTTCTCGCCGGCCTCATATTGGCGGGCGCTGACCAGCCCGCGCGCCTTCAGCCAGCCGATCGGCGATTCGGCAAGGTTGACGGTCACCGTCCGCGCCGGCCGCTTTCCTCCCTTTGCGCTCTTTTTCCCGGCGGCGGCCGGCTTGCGCTCTTCCCCGTCGCGGGGCGAGGCGATTTCGACGAGCAGTCTGTTGTTCATGTTTCGTTCTCCGAATCGGGTTCGGACCCCTTGCCACGGCGGAGAGGCTGTAGGAAAGTGAAAGAACCGCCGCGGTGAGGAGGCAGCGATGATCACCCGCATCCGCGACGTCCGCCGCGCCAGGAAGCTGACCCTTCAGGACGTCGCCGACCGCTGCGACCCGCCGACCACGCCGCAGACCATCGGCCGTCTCGAGACCGGCACCCGCACCGTTTCGGTGGGCTGGCTCAACCGGATCGCCGGCGCCCTCGGGGTCGAGGCGTCCGACCTCGTCACCCTCCCCGACCGCGAGGACATTCCGGTCGCGGCCACGCTCGACCATGACGGCGCCCACGCGCCCCGGCGCGAGGGCGTGGCGATTCCGCCGCTGGCCGTGCCGGGCCTGGTGGCGGTCGCCGTCGCCGCCGGCATCGGCGACTATCGCAGCGGCGACGAGATCTGGCTCGCCCGGCTGGCGCCCGGGGCCTATGGCGGCGCGCTCAACCGCGACATCCTCGTCCCCCGCCCCGCCGGCCGCTTCCTGTTCGGCCGCCTGATCGGCCGCGAGGAGCCCGCGGGCCAGGCCGGCGGCAAGCTCCACATCCTTCCGCTCGGGACCGGCCAGCGCCAGGCGGTGGTCGCCGATCCTCCCTGGGCGGCGGTGGCGGTGAGGCTGATCCGGAGCCTCTGAGGACGGGATCGCCGCTTCATCGCCATCCGGGGATTTGCTAGGGTCGCGCCATGAAGGTCAACATGGGTTGCGGCCGCAATCCCACGCCCGGCTGGGTGAACATCGACAACAGCCCGACCGTCCTCCTCGCGAGGACGCCGCTGCGCCATCTTCTCGGCTGGCGCTCGGCCTTCGCCCGGATCGTCCGCGAAACCGGCATCCGCTACGGCAGCGCGTTCGGCACCGGGCTGCCGGCCGGCTCGGTCTCGGTGCTTTATGCCTCGCACCTGCTCGAGCATTTCGACCGCGAGGACGCCCTGCGCTTCCTCGCCGAGGCGCGGCGGGTGCTGAAGCCGGGGGGCATGCTGCGGCTGTGCGTCCCCGATCTCAGCCGCCACGTCGACGATTATCTGAGGACCGGCGACGCGGACGGCCTCGTCGCCCGCATGCGGGTCGCCCCGCCCCGGCCGCGGACGCCGCGGGCCTGGCTGATCGCCGCCCTGCGGCCGTCCCGCCGCCACCATTGGATGTACGATCGGGCCTCCTTGCGGAAGCTGCTCGAAGGCGCGGGCTTCGTCGCCGTCGCCGATGTCGAGCCGGGCGAGACCGCCATCGCCGATCCCGGCGCGCTCGACCTTCGCGAGCGCGGCGACGGAAGCTTCTACGTCGAGTGCCGCAACCCCGGTTCAATCCCGGCTTAGCACGTCGGCACGCCGGGCAAGCAAAAGCCACCACCATGGCGGTACCCAGCAGGCAAGCCCCAAGGCCGCTTCGGCGACGAAGGCGGCCTTCACCCCGATATGGCGCCACTGGCAGGACCCGTCGGCGATGCCGGCGCCGGTGCCGGCCGGGCCGCCCGAGCCGGCGCTCGTCCCCGCTATGACCAGCTCGTACGCCTTGCCGGCATCGCTGGTCACGATCCGTCCGGGCGGGGCGTAAGCGGTGCCCGCGGTCCACGCCGCGGCCAGCCAGCCCGAGGTCGTGCACACCCACCCGGCCGGCCGGCAGCGGGCGGCCGCCATGTTGCCGACGCGCTGGCCGGCGGCATAGAAGCCATGGGTGCCGGCGAGGTCCGGCCTCGCCGTCGCCAGCGGCTGCGTCCCCGGATCGTCGACGTCCGCGAACACCCGCATGCCGGCGAGGGTGAGCGTGTCGGACGCGGTTTCCGAGCTCGAATATCCGGTCAGCGACATCGCCTGGGCGGCGAGCACGGCGCCGGTCGAGAAATAGCCGACATAGACCTTGGCGACCTCGTCGCGGACGGTGAAGGTGTAATCGCCGGTGAAATTCAGCGCTTCCACCGTGTAGCCGCCGCCGAAGGCCGCATTGGCCGAGAGCTGGAAGCCCTTCACATAGGGCTCGTCGCCCCAGATCGGGTCGGTCGCCAGGCCGGTCAGGCGCTGGCCGGCGGCATCGAACGCGCACAGGAAGACCTTGCCTTCGAAGCCGGCTTTGGCCGCCATCGCGCAGCGGACGGTCTTGACGATGCTGGTATCGACGGCGGTGAAGATGCCGCAGGAGACGAGGTGGACGGCATCGCGCGCGGTCGCCACCTGGCCCGGAGAATCGAGCGTGCGGACCGGGACGCCCGCCGCGTTGAGGAAGAACAGCTCGCCGCCGATATAGGGGGCGTTGGCGTCGCCGTTCGAGGTCAGCAGGCGCCGCAGCTCCCCGCTCTGCCAGCGATGCTTGCTCGTTCCGTAGCCGGTGTACAAGTTCCCGTAGGCGCCGTTGACCTGGCGAACGAATTCGAGCTGGGCCGGGACCGAGGAATTGAAGCCGAGATTGAAGCTGTTGGTCGATGCGTGGACGGTGCCGGTCTCGCGCCCGCCATTGCAGATCACGAACGGGCCCTTATTGTGCTCCTGGCGCGCCCGGTGCCAGAAATTGCGGAAGCCGACGCCGTCGAGAAGGACCGGGATGCGGGTGCCCGCCTGCTCCGGGGCGCCGAGCTCGTAGCAGACCGCGTAGAAGCGGTTGTTGTTGTGGCCGCGGTCGGAAGCGACCTTGTCCCAGGTCAGCACGTCGCCATAAGCGTCGCCGAAAGCGTTGGAGTTCGAGGTCGAGGCGAAGCGGCCGCCGATGATCACATTCTCGTTCGAATGGCTGAGGTCGGCATTCGCACCCTCGGTGGTCCACACCCGGCCGAGGCGGCAGTCGTAGACGTGCGCGCCCATCACCCGGTTCCAGCCGCAGCCGTTAAATTCGATGCCCTTGGAGAAGCCGTAGACGAGGCGCTGGTGGATGGCGCTGAAATGGACGCGCCGCAGCCTTATCGCGGTGTCGGCATGGGTGGCCGGCGCGTCGAGCATCTGCTGTGCCGTCTTCGGCCACTTCACCGGGCCCTTGGCGGTGACGCTGGGCAGGACGATTTCGGTATGCTCGATCGCATTGCCGAGGCGCGCGCCGATGTCCAGCACGACGCGGTTGCGGGGGCCGTCATAGACGAAGATCACGTTGCCGAGGTCGATCGCCAGCCACACCGCCACGCCGACGTCGGGAAGCAGGACGAATCCGTCGGGCAGGATCGTCAGCGTGTCGGTGATCTTGCTGACGATCTCGGTCTGGACCACGATCGGCAGGCGGTTGGCGAGGCAATAGTCGAAATATTTCTGCCAGGCGGCGGTATCGTCGTCCGCCGCCGCGAAGCCGGCATCGTGGGCGCCGCCGCGCACGCCGAAATCCCCGGGCGACGGCAGCTCGCGCAGCCGCGCCTCCACCGATCGGGCGACGGCGCCGCCGGTCGCGGATTGCAGGAAATCAACGTCCGCTGCGGGAATGTTCATGCCGGCCCCCTCGCTTGTGCGGTCCGGCGCCTGCGGCCGGACGCGCCTTCCATGACTCTATGCTCTAGGAGGGTGGATACTGCAACGCGACCCGCTCGCGGATAGAAAAGCGGGGGTTCGTCCAAGACGGCGGCAAATGGAATGCGCGAAGCCGCAGCGACTTCGTCCGCCAAGTCCTGGGGTGTTTCGGACAGCCGGAACTCCCTGCCTTCCGCGCGGCTGGACAACCTCTGAGGGAGAGGGCTTTCCGTCCAGCGAACGAGGCGCCGGCAAAAACCCCCTCTCCCCAGGGGGGATTGCGGCGACAGGCCTGTCCCCCGGACAGGCCAAAGAGTCGCCGCAATGGTCGGGGTGAGGGGGAGCGAGCGACAGCGAGCGTCGTGAGTCCGCGAACGCTCTCGTCCGCCGGACACCCTCACCGACCCTCTCCCTGAGGGAGAGGGCCTTTCCGTCCGGCGAATGCTTCAACCCGGGCCCACGCCGGATTCGCCTCGGTCGCGAAGATGGCCGGAGGCTGGTGGGCGCTGACGGGCTCGAACCGCCGACCCTCTCGGTGTAAACGAGATGCTCTACCAACTGAGCTAAGCGCCCGGCCCGCATTCCCTGCCATTGCCTGGCGGCAGGGGCAAGGCTCGGCTCAGATCGCGGTCGGCGCGATCCGCTGCACCGCGCGGAGATAGGCGGTGAGCGCCCGCGCGGCATCGTCGGACAGCTCGATATAGACGCGCCGGCCGTCCTGCGGATCGGCGGCGCGGACGAACAGGCCGCGATCGGTCAGCGCCTTGATCCACCGCAAGGCGGTCGTCGCCGGCACCGCCGCGGCGATGCACAGGCTCGACACCGCCACCCGATTCCCCTCGAGCCGCGCCCCCATCAGGTCGAGCAGCATGTCCCAGGCCGGGTCGGCGAACAGGCCGCCGCGGATGAACTGGTCGCGCAGCCGCCGCGCGCGGATCAGCGAGCGGACATGGGCGGCATCGAGCCCCGGCTCGTCCTTGCCCGGTACCTGGCCCTCCGCCACCCGGATGCCCTCGGCGGCCAGCGCCTCCTCCTCGGACAGCGAGGCGAGAATGGCCGCGATCCGCCCGACATCCTCGGAGAGCTGCTGCAGGATGACCGATCCCTCGTCGCGACCGATATCGTGGAGCCTGGTCGGCGCGTGCCCGGCCGCGGCCTCCACCGACGCGACGCGCTCGGCCTCGCTGACCTCGCAGAGATGGGCGACGTCCTGGTGCCACGTCCGCGCGGCGACGAGATCGATCAGCGGCGGCTGGGCGGAGATGACGGTGCGGCGCGAGCCGGCGGCGGCTTCGGTCTGCGCCCAGTCGAGCAGCTCGACGATCTCGCGATCCTCGCCGGTGCCGTCGAGTTCGATCAGCGCCGGAGCGGCCGGCGCGCAGCGGCGGAAGCCGTCCGGATCCGCCTGGATCAGGATCGAGGCGGCGACCCCGCAGCCGGCGGCCTCGGCGGTGCGGCGCATCCGGTCGAGCGCGTCGCCGCTGCTGCCGAACAGGCAGGCGGACGCGCCGTCCCGATATACGACCATTTCCAGCGCGTCGTGCGCCATCTTATTGCCCATCGCCAAGCGCCCCCATTTGACTCCAAAACGGAGATTGACGCGGGATTAGGGTAGATGAACCGTTATCGGCTCCGTTTTGGACGGAATTTGATATTGCTAAATATCTTCATCTAAAAGGAAATTGGGAAACCGACAGCGAGCGGCCGGGTCACAGCCACTTTCCTCCGGAACGGACCGTCTGCTCGCACGAGGGGGTAGAAGGTATATAGTCTCCTATCGAGTCAATAGCTGTCGCGGCTTTTGATCCATTTCGGATGAAGATGGTGGCCCGGGCGGCGCCTTCCCGGCCGTTCCTGCGCCCCGATCGGCGGCCGGCGGCCGGTGAGCGGGCCGCCGGCGGGACGGGCGGGGCCGGCGGAAGGACTCCGCGGCGCCGGGGCGGCGGCACCGCGGGCCGGACGCGGCGGGGTTTGACAAAATCGTGAAACGGCCGGGCCTTCCGCGCCTAGGCTAAGGACTTCACGATCTCCTCGACCATCTTCTTGGCATCGGCGAGCAGCATCATCGTGTTGTCGCGGTAGAACAGCTCGTTGTCGACGCCGGCATAGCCGACGCCCCCCATCGAGCGCTTGATGAAAAGCACCGTTTTGGCCCTTTCGACGTCGAGCACCGGCATGCCGTAGATCGGCGAGGTCTTGTCGGTCTTCGCCGCCGGGTTGGTGACGTCGTTGGCGCCGATCACGAAGGCGACGTCGGTGCGGGCGAATTCGGAATTGACGTCCTCCAGCTCGAACACCTCGTCATAGGGCACGTTCGCCTCGGCCAGCAGCACGTTCATATGGCCGGGCATCCGCCCCGCCACCGGGTGGATGGCATATTTGACGGCGACGCCTTCCTTCTTGAGCAGCTCGCCCATCTCCCTGAGCGCGTGCTGGGCCTGGGCGACCGCCATGCCGTAGCCGGGGACGATGATCACCTGCTCGGCCTGCTTCATCAGGAAGGCGGCGTCCTCGGCCGAGCCGCGCTTCCACGGCCGGTCGATCGCGCCCGCGCCGCCGCCGGCCACCGCCTCGCCGCCGAAGCCGCCGGCGATCACCGAGATGAAGCTGCGGTTCATCGCCCGGCACATGATGTAGGAAAGGATCGCGCCCGAGCTTCCGACCAGGGCGCCGGTGATGATCATCGCCGTGTTCTGCAGGGTGAAGCCCATCGCCGCCGCCGCCCAGCCCGAATAGGAGTTGAGCATCGAAACGACGACCGGCATGTCGGCGCCGCCGATCGGGATGATCAGGAGGAAGCCGATCAGGAAGGCGAGGCCGGCCAGCGTCCAGAACACCCAGGGGCTCTGGTCCTGGGTGAACCAGCCGATCAGGCCGAGGATCGCGGCCAGCGTGCCGAGGTTGATGACGTGGCGCAGCGGCAGCAGGATCGGCTTGCCCGACATGTTGCCGTTGAGCTTCAGAAAGGCGATCACCGAGCCCGAAAAGGTGATCGCGCCGATGGCGACGCCAAGGCCCATCTCGACCCGGCTCACCGGGTCGATCAGGTCGCCGTATCGCAGCGCGCCGCCGATGTCGTGGCCGACCGGCAGGGCGATGCCGAACGCATCCGGGTTGAGATAGGCGGCCGCGCCGACGAGCACCGCCGCCATGCCGACCAGCGAATGGAAGGCCGCGACCAGCTGCGGCATCGCGGTCATGGCGATGCGCCGCGCGGTGATCAGGCCCACCGCCGCGCCGAGCGCGATCGCCGCCGCGATCTCGCCCAGCGCGAGCATGTCGATCGGCGGCGCGTAATCCGGCAGGGGGAGCGGGAGGAAGCCGTCCTGGCGGGGCGCATAGTGGATCAGGGTAGTCGCCACCGCGATCAGCATCCCCGCCATGCCGAAGCGGTTGCCCCGCCGCGAGCTTTCCGGGCCCGACAGGCCCCGCAGCGCCAGGATGAAGAAGGCGCCCGCGATCAGATAAGCGAGCGCGACCCAGGCCGGGAGCCCATTGCCGTGCATCAGCGCCGCTCCCTCTTCTTGTACATGGCGAGCATTCGCGCCGTCACCGCGAAGCCGCCGAAGATGTTGACGCTGGCCAGCGCCACCGCCGCCAGCCCCAGCCATTTCGCCCCCGGCACGCCCGCCGCCGCGGCCGCGATCAGCGCGCCGACGATGATCACCGAGGAAATGGCATTGGTCACCGCCATCAGCGGCGTGTGCAGCGCCGGCGTCACCGACCAGACCACGAAATAGCCGACGAAGCAGGCCAGCACGAAGATCGAGAGGATGGTGATGAAATCCATTAGCCGTATCCTCACAATCAAAGAGAAAGCGTGTTTGTGTTTATGGCTAATGCAGCCGCTATTGTTAATAACAACAGAAACATCCAGTATATATTGACAAGAGAAATAAGAGATTTTTTCAATACAGGTTTCGAAGTATTATCGAGATAATGCGCCCATCCTTCAAACTCATAATGTTTCTCAATCCTAAGAAGCACGTCGTTACGCTGCATTATCCCGTTAAGGGTGCCAAATGCCTGTAATCCGCCAAACACTGCCAAGAAGACCGGCAACCAGGCCAGCACATCCAACACAATGGAGTCACCAAATCTCATCCCCCTGCTGAACAATGCTGCATAGAAGACCGACACGCCGACGAGAGATAGCTGGATATACTTCCAGCGGTCGGCAGACCGTTGTTCCGCATGGCCGGCGATAAGCTCATAGTGGGATCTGATGAATTCTTCCCGCTCGGAAGCGGAAGGCGTGCCGCCGCCGTCCTGTGGTCCGGTCAACTCTCCACCCTGCGCCATGTCCCGTCCCTTCCTAGGCCAGCCCGAGCCGCGCCTCGAGCAGGCGGAGCAGACGGACGTAGCGATGGCGCCATTTGAGGGTCGGCACGGTTTCGCACGGCACCCGCGGCGGGCGCGCCGCCGCCGCCGCGCCGACCGCCTCCGCGCCATGCCGCTCGACCAGGGCGGCGGCGACCGCCGCCTGGCGCGCGCCGAAATCCTCCTCCCAGCGGTCGGCGACGATCTCCGGTCGGAAGCCGCCGCACAGGATCGATTGCTCGCGCGCGATCGCCCCGAACGCGCCCATCGCGGCATAGACCGACAGGTCCGGCGCCCGGCTCCAGCCGGTCCCCGGCGCGGTCGAGCAGCCCGCCAGCGCGAGGCCGGCCAGCACGGTCGCGAGCCTGGTCATGGCGCCCCTCCCCGATAGGTGGCGATCCGGTCGCCGAGCGCGTCGAGCGTGCCGCTGAACGCGGCGAGCGCCTGCCCGTAAGCCTCCTCGCCGGGCTCGCACGGCTCGCGGCCCGAGCGCGGCGCCAGCGCGGCCCAGTCGTTGGCGCCGAGCCAGAGCGCATGGTCCGCGCCCTTGCGGCGGGCGAAGCGGCCCAGCTCCTCGAACCGCTCGATCTGGCGCACCGTCTCGCTCCGCGTCGCCCCGCCGGTGCAGCCGAGCAGGAAGTCGCGCGCGGCGAGGCTGCGGAAATTGGCGCGGCGAACCGGCTCGTCCGCCAGCGCCGAGGCCTTCACGGCGCCGCGGTCGCAGCCCGGCGCGAGCAGCATGCCGGCGCTTGCGATCAGGGCCAGGGCAAGGTTCATCGCCGCCGCCTATCCCCCCGCCTGCTCTAAGGTGAGGCCGCCGAGCATGACGGCGAACGCGAGCGCGGCGGTCCCGATGATGATGACCGCCCAATAGCAATAGGTGAGCAGGGCGAAATAATAAGGGCGCTTCTCCCTGCCCAGCTGGTCATAGCGATGCGCCCAGCCGAACAGGCCGTACATCTCCTCTATCGAGAGGAGGATCTTGTTGCGGTCCTTGATGCCGCGCCGGATCGCGACGGCGTGGATCAGCCCGAAGACCGATATCAGGGGCGGCACCCATATCAGCCAATATATCACCTCGGACCGGAATATCTGAAGGCTGCTGCTGAAAATGGCGGCGTAGAAGGCGCAAATGCCGAACAGCGACAGCTGGATATAATTCCATCGCAATTCCCACAGCTTCATGCACGAGCCGGCGATGATCTCATAATGCTTGGTCGCGAAGTCGGAACGCAGCTGAGCCTCGCTGAACCGCTCAGTTTCCATTGCCCAGCAGCCTTTCGTTGACGACCTTGCCGTCCCGGGTCAGCCGCACGCCGAGCACGATCTCGTCGTCGTCGGGCAGCGCGACCCGCTTCGCCTCCGCGTCCCAGAAGGCGGCGAGGAAATTGTAGAGGTTGCGGGCGTAGAGCGCGGAGGCGTCGGCGGCGAGCCGGCTCGGCACGTTGCGGTGGCCCACGATCCGTACGCCGTGCCGCTCGACCACCTCGCCCGCCGCCGCGCCCTCGACATTGCCGCCCTGCTCGACCGCCAGGTCGACGATCACGCTCCCCGGCCGCATGGTCGCGAGCTGGGCGTCGCTGATCAGCCGCGGCGCCGGCCGGCCCGGGATGAGCGCGGTGGTGATGACGATGTCCTGCCTGGCGATATGGCTCGACACCAGATCGGCCTGCGCCGCCTTGTACGCGTCCGACATCTCGGTGGCGTAGCCGCCCGCGCCCTCGCCCTCGATGCCGGCGACATGTTCGACGAACACCGCCTTCGCCCCCAGGCTTTCGATCTGCTCCCTGGTCGCCGCGCGGACGTCGGTGGCGGACACCATCGCCCCCAGCCGCCGGGCGGTCGCGATCGCCTGCAGGCCGGCGACGCCGACCCCCATCACGAACAGCCGCGCCGCCGGGATGGTGCCGGCGGCGGTCATCATCATCGGGAAGGCGCGGCCATATTCCGACGCCGCGTCGAGCACCGCCTTGTAGCCCGCCAGGTTCGACTGCGACGACAAGATGTCCATCGTCTGGGCGCGGGTGATGCGCGGCAGCAGCTCCATCGCCAGCGCCTGCGCGCCCGCCGCGGCATAAAGGTCGATCCATTGCCGCCGCCCGAACGGGTTCAATGCGCCGATCAGCAGCGCGCCGGCCTTCATCCCCGTCAGCGTCGCGGGATCCGGCCCCTGCACGGCCAGCACCGCGTCGGCGCCGCCGAGCATTTCGGCGCGCGCGCCGACCGCCGCGCCGGCCGCTTCATAGTCCGCGTCGGCGATCGAAGCGCCCACCCCGGCGCCGGCCTCGACCGCGACGCCGGCGCCCAGCGCGATCAGCTTCCCGACCGTCTCCGGCGTCGCCGAGACGCGCCGCTCGCCTGCCTCGCCTTCCCTGAGGACCGCGATCTTCAAGCGGACCCGTCGATCAATTTCGGATGAGAAGGATGACGACGAAGGCGATCATCACGCTGAGGATCGTGCCCCATTTCATCATCGTCGTGAACAGCGCGTAGCTCTTCTCGTGCGTCCTGACCTCCTTGCTGGTCTCGCCCGGTGCCGCCATGTCGCCTGATCCTCCTGTTCGCGCCGGGGACCCTTAACAAGGCGGGGGACGCAAGGGCAAGGCGAGTCGGCCGCGCGGGCGAAGTTTGCGCCTTCCCCGGCCCATGCTCTTAAGGCCGCCTTTACCCAATTCCGCTAGGCCGTCGGTCCACGCAAGCGAGGGAAGAGATGCGGGCGGACCCCAATCGTTGCCTGTTGCTGATCGACGACGAGCCGGCGCAGCGCCGGCTGGTGACCGCCATCGGCGCGCGCGCCGGCTGGTGGGTGCGCGGCGCCGGCGATTTCGACGCCGCCAGGAAGATGCTCGAGGACCCGCAGGAGCCCAAGTTCGACGCCATATTGCTCGATCACTGGCTGCCGGGCGAGGAGGGCAGCGAGCTCATCCGCCAGATCCGCGCGCTTCGCCCCGAGCTTCCCCTGCTCGTCCTCACCGCCCAGAACGACGTCTCCGTCGCGGTCGATGCGATGCGCGCCGGCGCCTCCGACTTCGTCGTCAAGCCGCTGGCGCCCGACCGGCTGCTCGCCGCCCTCAACACCGCCACCGACCGCCGCAAGGCCACGGGCGAGCTGCGCCCGCTGTCCGAGAAGATCGCCAAGTCGCTGGGCTTCGAGGAGATCGTCGGCTCCGCCCCGCAGTTCCGCACCGCCCTTGCGATCGCCGCCAAGGCCGCCCGCGCCCGCGTCTCGGTGCTGATCGAGGGCGAGAGCGGCTCGGGCAAGGAGATCATCGCCCAGGCGATCCACGCCGCCTCGCCGCGCGGCAAGAAGCAGCTCCACACCGTCAATTGCGGCGCGATCCCCGAAAATCTCGTCGAATCGGTGCTGTTCGGCCACGAAAAGGGCTCGTTCACCGGCGCCTTCGACCGCCATATCGGCCGCTTCGAGGATGCCGACGGCTCGACCCTGTTCTTGGACGAGGTCGGCGAGCTGCCGCTCGACACCCAGGTGAAATTGCTCCGCGCCCTCGAGATCGGGCGAGATCCAGCGGGTCGGCAGCCGCATCACCCAGATCGTCGACGTCCGCATCATCGCCGCCACCAACCGCCGGCTCCTGGACGAGGTCGCCGCCGGCCGCTTCCGCGAGGACCTCTATTATCGCCTCAACGTCGTCCACGTGCCGATCCCGCCCTTGCGCGACCGGATCAGCGACATCCCGCCGCTCGCCCGCCACCTGCTCGGCCGGATCGCCGAGCAGCCCGGCATGCGTCATTTGTCGATCGCCGACGATGGCCTCGCCGTGCTGATGTCCTACGGCTGGCCCGGCAACGTCCGCCAGCTCCAGAACGCCCTGTTCCGCGCCGCCGTCCTGTGCGACAGCGACGCGCTCACCGCCGCCGATTTCCCGCACATCGCCACCGAGGCGGCCTGCGGCAAGCGCGCCGACGATTATCACGCCAAGCCGCTCAACGGCGCGTCGCACAGCGCCGCCTTCAACCACGGCGCCGGCATCACCCTGTTCGAATCGGACGGCAACATGCGCCCGCTGGAGGCGATCGAGGCCGACGTCATCCGCCTCGCCATCGGCCATTATCGCGGCCGCATGACCGAGGTCGCCCGCCGCCTCGGCATCGGCCGCTCGACCCTCTACCGCAAATTGGGCGAGCTCGGCATTGGCGACATCGCCGCGTAAGAGAATGGGAGTCATCCCGGCGTAAGCCGGGACCCATGAACACCGCCGTTCCAGGGCGCGCGAAAGCGCCCGAATCTCATTTCCATCTCTTCTGTTCATGGGTCCCGGCCTCCGGGGTCCCCGCAAAGTAGTACTTTGCGGGGTGCCCCTTCGCCGGGATGACTCGGATAAATCCGGCGGCGCCCAAAGGCCGGCGGGTCGGCGCTCGCCGAACCCGCGGCCCGCAGGGCCGGCCTGTCCCGGACTTGATCCGGGAACGTCACGGCACCATGGTGCCGTGACGGCCTCGACCCCGTCACCCTCTACGTGAACTTTCACCGCAGCAACTGGCTGTGATTGTATCGGCCCTGCGGCCGCTGCTATGGGGCGCATGTGCCCGATTTCACCAACGCCATCGTCCTCGTCACCGGCGCCGCCTCCGGCATCGGCGCCGCGGTCGCGACCCGCATCGCCAATAGCGGCGCCAAGAAGCTGATTCTCGTCGATCTCGACGAGGACCGGCTGCGCGATTTCGCCTTCACCTTGCCCTGCGAGCGCGCGCTGACCGTCGGCGACGTCGCCGACGAGGAGCTGTGGGCCAAGGCCGACCTCACCGGCCTCACCCATGCGGTGGTCAATGCCGGGATCGGCGCCGGCGGCCGGATCGAGGAGACCAGCCTCGCCGAATGGCGGCGGGTGATGGCGCCCAATCTCGACGGCGCCTTCCTCACCCTGCAGGCGTCGATGCGCGCGATCCGCGCCGGCGGCGCGGGCGGCGCGATCATCCTCACCGCCTCGGCCGCCGGCATCAAGGCGGAGCCCGGCATCGCCGCCTACGGCGCGTCCAAGGCGGCGGTCATCCACCTCGCCCGCATCGCCGCCAGGGAAGGCGGCGCCGACCGGATCCGGGTCAATGCCATCGCCCCCGGCGGCGTGGAGACGCCGATCTGGCACGGCGTCCCCTTCTTCCACGATCTGGTGGCGAGCACGGGCAGCGAGGAGGCGGCGTTCCAGGCGATGGGCGCCTCCGCCGCCGCGCCCCTGGGCCGCTTCGCCAGGCCCGACGAGATCGCCGCCCAGATCGCCTTCCTGCTGTCGGACGATTGCGGGTTCGTCACCGGCTCCTGCTTCGTCACCGACGGAGGCTATTCGCTGTAGGCCGAGGAGAGACGCTCATGGCATTCACCGGAAGCTGCCACTGCGGCAGGGTCGCCTACAGAGTCGACGAGGACATGCCGGCCGAGGCGATGGAATGCAATTGCTCGATCTGCCGGCGCCGCGGCCCCCTCCATCACTTCACCACGCCCGACAGGTTCACGCTGGAGACGCCGCGCGAGGAGGTCGCGGGCTACGAGTGGAACAAGCGCATCATCCGCTTCCACTTCTGCCGGACCTGCGGCTGCGCGCCCTTCGCCGAAGGCACCGGCCCCAACGGCCCGATCGTCGAGATCAACCTGCGCTGCGTCCCCGACCTCGATCTCGCGACGCTGAAGATCACCCGCTTCGACGGCGCCCACAAGCTCTAGCCGCCTCCTCCGGAGTCACCCCGGCGAAAGGGCCCCCATCAAAGTACTACTTTGATGGGACCCAAGGCCGGGGCCCATGAACAGAAGAGGTCGAGAAGGCGGCGCCGGTGCGGCGTGCATCCACGAACGGCAATGTTCATGGATCCCGGCCTCCGCCGGGATGACTCCCTTCTCCGGGAGTCGCCCTCTCCGGAGTCACCCCGGCGAAGGCCGGGGCCCATGAACATAAGAGGTCGAGAAGCGGCGCCGGCATTCGCGCATCCGCGAACGGCGGTGGTCATGGATCCCGGCCTCCGCCGGGATGACTCCCTCCGGGAGTCGCCCCCCGGAGTCACCCCGGCGGAAGCCGGGGCCCATGAACGGAAGAGGTCGAGAAGGCGGCGCCGGTGCGGCGTGCATCCACGAACGGCAATGTTCATGGATCCCGGCTTCCGCCGGGATGACTCCCCCGGGAGTCGCCCCCCCCGGAGTCACCCCGGCGGAAGCCGGGGCCCACGAACAGAAGAGGTCGAGAAGCGGCGCCGGCATTCGCGCATCCACGAACGGCGGTGGTCATGGATCCCGGCCTCCGCCGGGATGACTCCCTCCGGGAGTCGCCCCCCGGAGTCACCCCGGCGAAAGGGCCCCCATCAAAGTACTACTTTGATGGGACCCAAGGCCGGGGCCCATGAACAGAAGAGGTCGAGAAGGCGGCCCCGGTGCATTCGTGCATCCACGAACGGCAATGTTCATGGATCCCGGCTTCCGCCGGGATGACTCCCCCGGGGGTCGCCCCCTCCGGAGTCACCCCGGCGGAAGCCGGGGCCCATGAACATAAGAGGTCGAGAAGCGGCGCCGGTGCGTCGCGCACCCACGCACGGCGGTGGTCATGGATCCCGGCCTCCGCCGGGATGACTTGCCCGTCGCGTCCCCCTTTGCGTGCGGATGCACGAAGAATCCGCGCCGGACCCCGATCGTCCATCCTTCAAACCCCGCTGAGCGCCGTGTCCCTGAGGCCCCGCCACACCCTCAGCGCCTGCAGCGTCTCCGGCACGTCGTGGACGCGCAGGAGCTGCACGCCCTGCTCGGCGGCCTTCAGCGCCAGCGCGAGCGAGCCGCCGAGCCGCCGGTCGGCCGGCGCCTCGCCCGACAGCGCGCCGATCGTGCGCTTGCGGCTGGCGCCGAGCATGAGCGGGCAGCCGAGCCCGTGGAGCATCGCCAGGCCGTTCATCAGCTGCAAATTGTGCTGCACGTTCTTGCCGAAGCCGAACCCGGGATCGACGACAATCTTCTCCCGCGCGATCCCCGCCGCCACCGCCGCCTCGATCCGCGCCTCCAGCCAGTCGTAGATTTCGATGAGCACCGGCCGGTCGTAGCGGGGATCGTCCTGCATCGTCTCCGGCGCGCCCTGATGGTGCATCAGCACCACCGGGCAGCCGGCCCCGGCGACCGTCCCGGCCGCGAGCGGGTCCCAGATCAGGGCCGACACGTCGTTGACCATGCCGGCGCCGGCGGCCAGCGCCTGCGCCATCACGCCCGCCTTGCGCGTGTCGACCGAAACCGCCGTCCCCGCCGCGGCCAGCCTTTGGATCACCGGCAGCACCCGTGCCGCCTCGTCGCCTTCCCATACCGGCTTCGCGCCCGGCCGGGTCAATTCGCCGCCGACGTCGACGATCGCCGCGCCGGCCGCCGCCATCGCATGGCCGGCTTCGATCGCGGCCTCGCTGCCGTCGAACCGGCCGCCGTCGGAAAAGCTGTCCGGCGTGACGTTGATGATGCCCGCCACCTGCGGCTGGTCGAGCCGGATCACCCGTTCGCCCAGCGTCAGCGGCGCCCGCGGCGCGGTCAGATTCGCCCAGGCCGTCTTTTCGGCCTCGTCCAGCCGCGCCTCGATCCCGGCGACCGGCACCAACTCCGTCCCGGACTCGCGGACGATCTCCACCGCCGAAAACCATTGGAGGCCGCCCGCCAGCCGCGCGACCTTGCCGTCGTGGCCGAACGGCGCGTCGACGAACCCGGTCGGGCGCAAATAGGCCCGGTCAGCCATCAGTCCGCGGAAGGTCGGGGCAGCGCATCCAGATATCTTTGCCGGAGCGCGTCGAGCGGCACCAGCCGGTCGCCGTCGGCGAAATGCCAGAAGGTCCAGCCGTTGCACGCCGGCGCGCCCTGGGCGGCGGCGCCGATCTTGTGGATCGACCCCTGCCGGCCGCCCTGCTCGACCGAGGCGTCGGCGAGGACGCGGGCGCTCCACCGCCTTTTGGCGTCGGTGAGGACGTCGCCCGGAACGATCATCCCGCTCTCGACCAGCGCGCCGAACGGCACCTTGGGCTGAGTGGCGCGCGACGCCATCACCTTCATCGCGCTCTCGTCCAGCTCGAGCGTCGAATCGATCCGCGCCCGCGCCACCTTGACGTAGCGGGTCTCGCGCTCGATCCCGATCCACGCCCGCCCCAGCCGCCGCGCCACCGCGCCGGTGGTGCCGGTGCCGAAAAACGGATCGAGCACGACGTCGCCCTTGTTGGTGCAGGCGAGCAGCACCCGGTAGAGCAGGGCTTCCGGCTTCTGGGTCGGATGGGCCTTGACGCCGTCGGTCTTCACCCGCTCGCCGCCGGCGCAGATCGGCAGCACCCAGTCGGAGCGCATCTGCAGCTCGTCGTTGAGCGCCTTCATCGCGCGATAGTTGAAGGTGTAGCGGCTGTCCTCGCCGCGCGACGCCCAGATCAGCGTCTCGTGGGCGTTGGTGAAGCGGGTGCCGCGGAAGTTCGGCATCGGGTTGGACTTGCGCCAGATGATGTCGTTCAGGATCCAGTAGCCGGCGTCCTGCAGCGCCGCGCCGACCCGGTAGATATTGTGGTAGCTGCCGATCACCCAAAGCGTGCCGTTGGGCTTCAGGATGCGGCGCGCCTCGGCGAGCCAGGCGCGGGTGAAGGCGTCGTAGCTGGCGAAGGTGTCGAACTTGTCCCAATCGTCGTCGACCGCGTCGACCAGCCCGCCCTCGGGCCGGAACAGGTCGCCGCCGAGCTGGAGGTTGTAGGGCGGGTCGGCGAAGACCATGTCGATGCACGAATCGGGCAGCGCGGCCATCGCCGCCACGCAATCGCCCTGGAGGATCTGGCCGAGCGGCAGGTCCGGCGACGGCGCCGCCGCGCTCCTCTTCGGCCTCAAGGCCGCGGCCACCCGCCCCATCACGCTCATTCGTTCCCGCCCCCGGTCCCCGAAAGGGAACCATGCTGAGTCAGCCGGACTCCCCGGTCAAGAACGGATACTTGCCGAACATGGTTAAGATCGGGTTTAGGGCCGCGGGAACGAAACGAGTCTGCCGCTACATCTGGTGGCCGCGCTAAAGGAGAGACTCAACCGGGAGTGGGTGTGGCGCCAAAGACTCAGCGGGGACAGTTACTTTTTTCGCTGAAATCCGGTGCCCACAGGCGCCGCCCTGCGGCGAAAAAAGTAACTGTCCCCCATTTCAGAGGCCGAACGACAATTGGCGCACCGGCGCGAAGCTGCGCCGGTGGAGCGGGGTCGGGCCGAGCCGGCCCAGCGCCGCGACATGCTCGGGCGTCGGATAGCCCTTGTTGGTCTCCCAGCCATAGCCGGGATGGACGCGCGCATAATCGGCCATCAACCGGTCGCGGGTGACCTTGGCGACGATCGAGGCGGCGGCGATCGAGCGGCATTTGGTGTCGCCGGCGACGATCGCCAGCGACGGCCGCTCCCATCTCGGGCAGCGATTGCCGTCGACCAGCACCATCGCCGGATCCATGCCCAGTGCGTCGACCGCCCGCGCCATCGCCAGCATCCGCGCCCAGTAGATGTTGAGCCTGTCGATCTCCTCGACGCTGGCGATGCCGACGCCGATCACCGCGACCTTGTAGAGCCGGGCGCAGATCGCCTCGCGCGTCGGAGCCGGCAGCGCCTTCGAATCGTCGATCCCGCGCGGGAAGCGGTTGCGGTCGAGCACCACCGCCGCCGCCACCACCGGGCCCGCCAGCGGCGCGCAGCCCGCCTCGTCCACCCCCGCCACCGGATCGGGATGCACCTTCTCGAGCCTGAAGCAGGGCCGCGCCATTGCGCCCAAGCCTATTCGGCACCCCCGCGTCATTCCAGCGAAAGCTGGAATCCCCCTTGTCTTTCCTGTGGATTACTCACCGATCCGCCAGGGCGGGAAGCGCCTGTTCTCCCCCGCCCGATAGAGGCAGAGGCGGTTGCCGGCGGGGTCGCGCAAATGGGCCTCGCGCCAGCCCCATTCCTGGTCGGCCGGCAGCGTTTCGAACGCGATCCCCGCCGCCCGCAGCCGCGTCACCCAGGCGTCGAGATCGAAGCTCTCCAGGTAGATGGTAGCATCGCCGATGCGGCCACCCGCATCGAGGTGTAATGAAAGCGTGCCGCCGCCCGGACATTCGAAACGGGCATAAAGGCCCGGCGAATCAACGATTTGGGTCAAGCCCAGCGTCCGGTAGAAGGCGACGGAGGTATCATAATCCGCGGCCGGGAGCGTCACCTGGTTGAGGTCGATCTCGCCGCTGGTGGCGGCGTGGTGTCCCATCGGCCCGTGCCCCGCCCCGAAGCCCGGCGCGGCGCGCATCGCGGTGCGGACGAAGCCGCGCGCCCGCTCGACGGCGTCCGCCATCGCCCGCCCCCGCCCCAGCCCGACCGCGATCGCGCTCGCCAGCGTGCAGCCGGTGCCGTGCGTATGCGGGGTCTCGATCCTCGCATCCTGCCAGCGGCAAAGTTCGCCATCCGCCCCGACGAGCAGATCGACCACAAAGCTCGCCGTGCCGTGCCCACCCTTTGCGAGAATGGCGCAGCCGGTCTCCTGCGCGAGTGCCCGGGCGGCCGCGATCCTGCCCTCCTCGGACTCGACCGGCAGCCCGGTGAGCGCGGCGAGCTCGGGCAGGTTCGGGGTCGCCAGATGCGAAAGGCGCATCAGTCGGCGGAAGACGGCAATCGTCTCGGAATCCGCAAGGGCCGCGCCGCTGCTTGCCACCATGACGGGATCGAACACCACCGGGGCGCCATGGGTCTGCTCGAGAAATTCGGCAACGATTCCAGCGCTTTCGACCGAGCCGATCATTCCGATCTTCACCGCATCGCAGCCCAGGTCGAGGACGACCGCCTCGATCTGCTTCCGGAGCATGTCGGCCGGCACGGCCATCACCGCCTCGACTCCGAGCGTGTTCTGCGCGGTGATCGCGGTGATCGCGGTCATCGCGTAGCCGCCCATCATGGTGACGGTCTTGATGTCGGCCTGGATGCCCGCGCCGCCGCCGGAATCGGAGCCGGCGATGATCAGCACCCGCGGCGGCGGCGTCAGGGTTCCCACAAAAGTATTACTTTTGTGGGAACCCGTCATTGCGGGCCCTTGCGCTCCGTTGCGGCGGGAAAGCCGGCCAGCAAGGCCTCGGCCCTGGTCGGCCGCGGCGCGAGATCGCCACCGCAATTGGGGCAGGTCCCGCCCAGCGGCCCGTCGGCGCAGCCGGCGCAGAAGGTGCATTCGAACGAGCATATCCGCGCGGCGCCGCTGTCCGGCGGCAGATCGGTCCCGCACCGCTCGCAATCGGGGCGCATTTCCAGCATCAGGCCGCCTTCACCGCTTCGCAGATCGTGTCGACCACGTCGGTGACCAGGGCCTCGTCCTCGCCCTCGGCCATCACCCGGATGAGCGGCTCGGTGCCCGACTTGCGGATCACCAGCCGGCCGGTTCCGGCGAGCCGCGCCTCGCCTTGCGCGATCGCCGCCTTGACCGCGGCGGCCTCGAGCGGCGTGCCACCGGCGAAGCGCACGTTCTTCAGAAGCTGCGGCAGCGGCGCGAACAGCTTCAGCAGCGCGCTCGCCGGGCGCCCGGCTTCGACCAGCTCGGCGAGCACCTGGAGCCCGGCGACCAGCCCGTCGCCGGTCGTGGCATAATCGGTGAGGATGATGTGGCCGGATTGCTCGCCGCCGACATTGTAGCCGCCGGCGCGCATCGCCTCGAGCACATAGCGGTCGCCGACCTGGGTCCGCTCGAGCGTCAGGCCCTCGCCCTCCAGGAACCGCTCCAGCCCGAGGTTCGACATCACCGTCGACACCAGGCCGCCGCCGCGCAGCGTGCCGCGCCGGTTCCACGCCGAGGCGATCAGCGCCATCAGCTGGTCGCCGTCCACCGCCTCGCCTTTCTCGTCGACCACGATTAGGCGGTCGGCGTCGCCGTCCAGCGCCAGGCCGATATCGGCGCCGGCCTCGATCACCGTCCGCTTTAACAGGCCGGTGTCGGTCGATCCGCAGCCGTCGTTGATGTTGAGGCCATTGGGCGAGACGCCGATCGCGACCACCTCGGCGCCGAGCTCCCACAAGGCCGACGGGGCGACGTCGTAGGAGGCGCCGTTCGCGCAGTCGACGACCACCTTCATCCCGTCGAGCCGCAAATGCTTGGGGAAGGTGAGCTTGGCCGCGTGGATATAGCGGCCCCTTGCGTCCTCGATCCGGCGCGAGCGGCCGATCTGCTCGGGCGGCACCAGCCCCGGCTCGCGGTCGAGCAGCTTCTCGATCGCCAGCTCGTCCTGGTCGGACAATTTATAGCCGTCCGGCCCGAACAACTTGATGCCGTTGTCGACGAACTTGTTGTGGCTGGCCGAGATCATCACGCCCAGATCGGCGCGCATCGAATGGGTCAGCATGGCGACGGCGGGGGTGGGCATCGGGCCGACCATCACCACGTCCATGCCGACGCTGGTGAAGCCCGAGATGAGCGCGGTCTCCATCATGTAGCCGGACAGGCGCGTGTCCTTGCCGATCACCACCCTGTGCTTGTGGTCGCCGCGCAGGAAATGGGCGCCGGCGGCCTGGCCGATGCGCTGGGCCATCGCCGCCGTCATCGGCATCTCGTTGGTCCGCCCCCTGATCCCGTCGGTGCCGAAGAATTTGCGCGTCATGGAGCTGGCCCCGAATTTTCCCTTGCCGTCCCCGCCACGGCCATCAACAAGGACCTGATAGCGCCATAAGAGCGGAAGGGCGACGCTTTTGAGACTGTCCCAGCCGACCCGCATCCTGCTGGCCCTGGTCGCCGGCCTCCTGCTCGGCATCGCCGCCACCGCGCTCGCCGGCGGCTGGACGGAGCGGGCCGTCGGCGTCGCCGAGCCGATCGGCGGCCTCTGGCTGAACGCGCTGCAGATGACGATCGTCCCATTGGTGGTCGCCTTGCTGGTCACCGGCATCGCCGCCTCGGCGGAAGCCGCGCGGGCGAGCCGGCTGGCGACGCGGGCGCTGCTCCTCTTCATCGCTTTGCTGTGGACCTCCTCCATCGCCGCGGCTTTGCTGACGCCCCTCTTCCTCGGCCTGTTCCCGCTTCCGCTCGAATCGGCGGCGGCGCTCCGCGAGGCGCTGACCGCGACCACGCCGGTGGGCGAGGTGCCGGGCTTCGGCGACTTCGTCCGCTCGATCGTCCCGACCAACCCGATCGCCGCCGCGTCGCAGGACGCGATCCTGCCGCTGATCCTGTTCACCACCATCTTCGCCTTCGCTTTGGTCCGCCTGCCGGCCGAGCCGCGCAAGACCCTGGTCGGCTTCTTTCAGGCGATCGCCGACACGATGCTGGTGGTGATCGGCTGGGTGCTGTGGATCGCGCCCATCGGCGTGTTCGCGCTCGCCTTCGTCGTCGGCGCCCGCGCCGGCGGCGCCGCGTTCGGCGCCCTGCTCCATTACGTGCTGATCGTCTCGGCGGTGGGCATCGTCGTCTGGCTCGCCACCTGGCCGGTGGCCCTCGTCGGCGCGAAGGTCTCGCCGATCCGCTTCACCCGCGCTATCGCCTCGAGCCAGGCGCTTGCGTTCAGCACCCAATCCTCGCTCGCCTGCCTGCCCGCCATGTTGCGGGCCGCCGGCACGCTCGGCGTGCCGGTCGCGGCGTCGGGCGTCGCGCTGCCGATGGCCGTCGCGATCTTCCGCTGGACCGGGCCGGCGATGAACCTCGCCGTCGCGATCTACATCGCCTACTGGTTCGGCATCGAGCTCACGCCGGCGCAGATGGCGTTCGGCATCGCCGCCGCGGCGATGACGACGATGGGCGCGGTCGGCATTCCCGGCCAGGCCAGCTTCGTCACCTCGATCGCGCCGATCTGCCTCGCCATGGGCGTGCCGATCGAGCCGCTGGCGCTGCTGATCGCGGTCGAGACGATTCCCGACATCTTCCGCACCCTCGGCAATGTCAGCATGGACGTCGCCGCGACCGCGACGGTGGCGAAGCGCTCGGGCTTCGAAGCCGGCGAGGCGCGGACGCAGGAGGACCGGCTGCTCCAGGGCGACGGCCCGTCGCCGACCGCCGAATCATGACGCCTGCGTCAGACAGCGAAAGGACAGCGACATGAAATACCGCACGCTCGGACAGGGCCTCCAGGTTTCAGCTTTGGGCATCGGCTGCATGCCGATGGTCCGCGGCGGCAACATCGTCTACGGCGCGGCCAGCGACGATGAATCGATCGCCACCATCCACCGCGCGATCGACCTCGGCATCACCTTCTTCGACACCGCCGAGATGTACGGCCCGTTCGCCAATGAAAGCCTGGTCGGCGAGGCGATCAGGGGCAGGCGCGAGGGCCTCGTCATCGCCACCAAGTTCGCCCTGGTCTGGGATGGCGACCAGCCGGTCGGCATGGACGGCAGCCCGGCCAATGCGCGGCGCGCCTGCGAAGGCTCGCTGAAGCGCCTCGGCATCGACACGATCGACCTTTTCTACCAGCACCGGGTCGATCCCAGCACCCCGATCGAGGAGACGATCGGCGGCATGGCCGAGCTGGTGAAGGAGGGCAAGGTCCGCCACCTGGGCCTGTCCGAGGCCGCGCCCGAGACGATCCGCCGCGCCGCCGCGGTCCACCCGATCGCCGCCTTGCAGTCCGAATATTCGCTGTGGGAGCGCGAGGTCGAGGGCGACATATTGCCGGTCTGCCGCGCGCTCGGCATCGGCTTCGTCCCCTACAGCCCCCTGGGCCGCGGCTTCCTCGCCGGCCAGATCCGCAGCCGCGCCGATTTGCCCGCCGACGACTGGCGCCACAACGATCCGCGCTATTCGGAGGAGAATTTCGGCGCCAATCTGAAGATCGTCGATGCGATCGGCGCGGTCGCGGAGCGCCACGGCGTCAGCCTCGCCCAGGTCGCGATCGCCTGGCTGCTCGCCCAGGGCGACGACATCGTCCCCATCCCGGGCGTCAAGCGCCGCGCGACGCTCGAGGACAGCATCGCCGCCGTCGACCTCGAGCTGACTGCCGACGACCTCGCCGACCTCGAGGCGGCTCGCGCCGTCGCCGGCCGGCGCTATAACGAAGCCGGGATGGCGCGGGTCAGGCTCTAGCGGCTCAAGAGGTCGCCGAGCGGCGACACCAGGGGAGCGTGGTAGGAGGTGACCAGCGCCCACAAGGCGAGGCCGCCGGCCAGCGCGACGGCGCCGGGATTGGCGTCGCGCCAGCGCACCTTGCCCTGGGCCAGCGCCGCGAACGGAACGAAGGAGGTCCGCGCCTCCCACTCGCGCCAGACGTCGCCGAGGAGGCGCTCCTTCTTCCTGTCCTGGCCGATCGATCCGGCGATGGCGAGGAGGAGGATGCCGCCGGCGACGAGCAGGTTGCGCGCGCTTCCCGACAGCGAGAGGTGGACGAGCGCCCAGAGCGCGAAGCTCCAGTTCATCGGGTGGCGGGTGATCGCGAACACGCCGCGCGGCGCCGGGATTTCCCGCACCTCGGCGCCGGGGCGCGGAAAGGCCGGATTGCCCACCAGCGAGCCGGCGAGGAGGATGCTGGCGGCGAGCATCAGCCCCGAAGCCACCGGCCACCACCAGAGCGGCGCCACCCACATGGGCGGCGAAACGCCGCTGCTCGGAAAGGCGAGGATCATCCAGCCCAGGGTCGCGAAGGCGACCAGCGCGTAGGCGGCCGAGAAACCGCGCTCGCCGAGCCGCGCCACCAGCGCCGGCCGCAGCGGATGCGACATCAGGAGGTGGGTGCCGACGAAGGCGGCGGTCGCCAGCGCGAGGCCGGCCCAGGGGGTCACCGCGGGTCGTAGGCGTGCGGCAGCGCCCCCTCCTGGGGCTGGCGGTAGCGCTCGCGCAGTCGCGTCTGCCGGTTCTCCAGGCTCTGCGCCACGCCGTCGATCCACACCGCCTCGACCCCGGTGGCAAGCTCCAGCGGGTCGCCGTCCCAGATCACCACGTCCGCCCGCCGCCCGGGCCTCAAGGAGCCGATCTCGCCGCCGAGCCCAAGCGCTTCCGCCGGGCCCGAGCTGATCGCGGCGAACGCTTGGCTCCAGCTCAGCCCGGTATGGCCCGGCACCCGGCCGATGCCGACCAAATTGCCGGCATATTGGGTGGAGACGCGGACGTTGCGGGCCTCGTCGTCGTTGATCATGCCGATCCCGACCGCCACGCCCGCCGCGCGCATCCGCCCGACATTGGACTGGGTGGCGGCGAGCTGCTCGAAACTGGCGGGAAGGTCGACGAGGGCGTTGGCGATCACCGGGACGCCGGCCGCGGCGATCTCGCGCGCCACCCGCCAGCCCTCGGTCGCGCCGACCAGCACGATCCTGAGGTTCGGGAATTCGCGCTTCAGCGCCAGCACCTGCAGGATGTCGCTGGCCCGCTCGACATGGACGAGCAGCAATTGCCGCCCGGCCAGCACCGGGACCAGCGCCGCCGCGTCGAACCGGGTCAGCAGCACGTCGTCCGAGCGCTCGGCGCCGGGCAGGAGATAGGGATTCTCGGCCAGGTCCTCGAGCGGCGCCACGGAAGGCCCGCGCGCCGGCCCGCGCGCGCCGATCGGCAGCCGGAGGTCCCGCGCCTCCCTCAGCGCGTTGCGCAGCAGGACGTGCGCCGAGGCGCGGCTGCCGCCCGCATCCTGCGCGCCCTCCTCGCCAAGCTCGATGAACTGGAAGGCGCGAGCGCGGGTGATCGCGTCCATGTCGCCGCCAAGGTCGATGACCGCGCCCTGGCCGCCGAAGATGCTGCGCGCGGTCGACGGCGAGACCACCGCCCGGGTCACGCCGGCGGCGCGGTTGATCGCGATCGAGGCGGCCTGCGGATTGATCGCCGGCGCGACGTCGATCGCCGCGCTGAACGGCGAGGTCGCGGCCTGGACGTCGTTGGTCGCATCGACCGCGTCGACCTCGACCAGCCCGATCCGCGAGAAGCCGGCGACGATCCCCGGCGTCACCCATTTGCCGCGCGCGTCGACCATCGTCGCGCCCGCCGGCACCGCTACGTTCGCCCCGGCGGCGACCACGCGGCCGTCGCGCACCACCACCGTCCGCCCTCGATCGGCTCCGACCCGTCGCCGATCACCACCCGGCCGCCGGTGATGGCGATGGTCTGCGCCGCAAGGGGCATCGGGAACAAGGCAACAAGCAACCCCATCGTCATCCCGACGGAAGTCGGGACCCATGAACACCGGCGTTTGAAGCCAAATCCGCTGAATCGGGTGCTCATGGATCCCGGATCAAGTCCGGGATGACGCTTGAAAAGAAGGCGGACCTGTCCGCCGAAGCCTTGGCGAAGGCGGATCATTTCACGTCTCCCTCGCCCGGCTGGCCGAGCTCGAAGTCGCTGACCGGCCGGCGCGCGGGATCGTTCATGTCGTAGAGCAGGGCGCCGTCGATCCACACCCGCTCGGGCCGGGTATAGACGCTGAACGGATTGCCGTTCCACAGCACGACGTCGGCGCGCTTGCCGGCGCGCAGGCTCCCGGTTTCCTCCTCGATGCCGAGCGCGCGGGCCGGGTTGATCGCCAGCCAGCGCCAGGCGACCTCGTCGGCGATGGCGATCCCCATCCGCCGGCCGTCGGCGAGCGCCTTGGCCGCTTCCTGATTCAGCCGCTGGATGCCGTTGGCGTCGTCGGAATGGACGATCGCGCAGGCGCCGGCATTGTGGACCAGGGGGATGTTCTCGTTGACCGCGTCGTAGGATTCCATCTTGAAGCCCCACCAATCGGCCCACATCGCCGCGCAGGTGCCGGCCTCGCGCAGCAGGTCCGCGATCTTGTAGGCCTCGACCGCGTGGTGGAAGCTGGCGATGCGGAAGCCGAACTCGCGCGCCATGTCGATCATGATCGCCATTTCGTCGGCGCGGTAGCAATGGTTGTGGACGAGGATGTCGCCGCGCATCGCTTCGACCAGGGTGTCGAGGGCGAGGTCGCGGGCGGTGTTGGGCTCGCGCGCGCGGCGGTCGCGATATTCGGCGGCGCGCTGCCAGGTCTGGCGCATCAGCGCGATATTGCCCATCCGCGTCTGCGGCATCTGGTTGCGGCCGCCATAGACGCGCTTGGGATTCTCGCCGCAGGCGAGCTTGAGGCCGCGCGGCGCGCCTGGGAAGCGCATCGCCTGCACGGTCCGCGCCGGCACGTTCCTCAGCGTCACGCCGCGCCCGCCGAACAGATTGGCCGATCCCGGCAGGATCTGGAGCGTGGTCACCCCGCCATTGGCCAGCGCCCGCGAAAAGCCCGGATCCTGCGGCCAGACGCTGTGCTCGGCCCAGACTTCGGGCCGGACCGGGCTGGTGATCTCATTGCCGTCATTATGGGCCTCGACGCCGGGGCTCGGATAGTCGCCCAGATGGCTGTGGACGTCGATCACGCCCGGCGTCACCCAGCGCCCTTGCCCGTCGATCCGGGTCGCGCCCTCGGGGATCGGGGTCTCGGCCCCGCCGACCGCCTGGATACGGCCGTCGACCAGCACGATCGTGCCATTGTCGATCCGCCCGCCCTCGCCGTCGAAGATGGTCGCGCCGGTGATCGCGGTCGGTACGCCGGCATAGGGCCGGTAGGTCGACGGATAGGGATCGGCCGACGGCGCCGGCCGCGCCGCAGCAGCAGCCTCGGGCCCGGCCTCCGTAGCCTGTCCGGCGCAACCGACCAGCAACGCGGCGGCGGCGGCCGCCGCGGTCCATCCGCGCTTCATCTAGGCCGGGCTCCCTCCGGGCTTGATTTCGCGTTCCGGATGCATGCCCGCCGCGGCGGGCTCGGCGAGCTGCGCCTCGCCGGCCAGATCGTCATCCTTCAGCGTATCGAGGTGCATCAGCCTCTTCACCAGGAATCCGACCAGCACCACGACCACGCCGATCCCCATCGCGATCAGGCCGATGGTCCAGTAGATTTCAAGCGTGCTGTCCCTGGACATCGTGCCGCTCTCGCCGCCGGTCGCCTCGCCGATCTTGCCGGCAACGAAATTGCCGCCGGCGGTGGCGAAGAACCAGGCGCCCATGATCAGGCTCGCCATGTGCCGCGGCGCCAGGCGGTTCATGGCGCTGAGGCCCACCGGCGAAAGGCAGAGCTCGCCGGTGGTGTGGAACAGGTAGATGAGAAACAGGAACAGGACAGGGATTCGGCCGTCGATTCCGGCATAGGCCGCGCCCCAGTTGAGGACGAGGAAACCGAAGCCGAGCTGGATCAGGGCCAGGCCGAACTTGACCGGCGCCGAGGGCTCTTTCCCGCGCCGCCCCAGCGTCGTCCACATCCACGCGAACAAGGGCGCGAGCAGGATGATGTAGATGGGGTTGATCGACTGGAACAGCGACGCGGGAACGCCGGCGCGATCGACATAGCGGTCGGTGAACAGGTTCAAGGAGCCGCCCGCCTGCTCGAACAGGCCCCAGAACAAGGGCTGCAGCGCGATCAGGAAGAGGATCGCGAAGATGCGGTCGCGCGCGTCGCGTTCGAGCTTGAACGCCTGGATCAGCACATAGAGCAGCAGCAGCGCCCCCATGATCAGCAGCAGCCAGCCGTAGAAGCCCTGATACTGGATCAGCAACCAGATGCCGCCGACGGCGGCGAAGCCGAGCAGATAGAGCAGCCATTCTAGCTTGAGGCCGGCCGCCACCCGCTCGTGCAACCGGGCCGCATTGGGCGATTCGCCACGGCCCTGTAGCAGCGGCCGGAAGACGACGAAAACGACAAGGCCGAGCAACATGCCGACGCCGGCGGCGCCGAAGCCGTACTTCCAGCCATAGGTCTGGCCGAGATAGCCGGCCAGGATTGTTCCTATCGCGGCGCCGACGTTGATGCCCATGTAGAAGATCGTATAGGCGCCGTCCCTGCGCACGTCGGTGCGCGGATAGAGCTGGCCGACGATCACCGAGATGTTGGCCTTGAGGAAGCCCGAGCCGACGATGATGAAGGAGAGGGCCAGCCAGAAGACGTTGATTGCCGGATCGGCCTGCTTGATTGCCGGATCGGTGATGCCGCTCATTCCTTCGAATGCCATCAGGAAGTGGCCGAAAGTGAGCAGGATCGCGCCGAACAGCACCGCCTTGCGCTGACCGAGATAGCGGTCGGCCAGATAGCCGCCGAGCACCGGCGTGATGTAGACGAGGCTCGTATAGGCGCCGTAGATGAGGTTCGCCTTGCCGTCGGAATAGAGCCAGTGCTGGGTGAGGTAGAGGATCAGCAGCGCGCGCATGCCGTAATAGGAGAAGCGCTCCCACATTTCCGCGAAGAAGAGCACGTAGAGCCCGCGCGGATGGCCGACGAATTCCGGCTTCTTCGAAAGGGCGATGGAAGCGCCGCCGGCGAGCAGCACGACGAGGAAAATGGCGGCGATGATGGCGATGACGTCAGCGGTGGCCACAGGCGGACTCCTCAACACTGGGGTGCGGCCGTTGGCGGCCTGCTGTGGCGAGGCACCCTAACGCCCGAATCTCGCTTGTGAAGCGGGATTGTGACGCTGTTCCCGGCCTGTTAGCGCGTCGGTCCGATGTTCAACGACCTCTCCTCCACGCTGGCGCTGCTCGAAAGCCGGCGCTCCGGCCGCCCGCGCGACCTCGTCGCGCCGGGGCCGAGCGCGGACGAGCTGCGCCGGATCCTGGCGATCGCGGCGCGCAGCCCGGACCACGGCAAGCTCCACCCGTGGCGCTTCGTCCACGTGCCGGGGAGCCGCCGCGACGCGTTCGCGGAACTGCTCCAGGCCGCCTATCGGCTCGACAATCCCGAACCGGGCCGGCTGGAGATCGAGGCGACCGAGCGCTTCGCCCGTCAGGCGCCCGAGCTGGTCGTCGCTCTCTCCAGCCCCGCGCCCGGCACCAAGATCCCGCTGTGGGAGCAGCAGCTCTCCTGCGGCGCCGCTTGCATGAACCTCGTCCTCGCGACCCACGCTCTGGGCTATGCCGCCGGCTGGGTGACCGGCTGGGCGGCCTATTCGGACATGGTCCTCGCCGCCTTCGGCGCCCCGCCGGAGCGGATCGCCGGCTTCCTCTTCCTCGGCACGCCCGGCACGCCGCTCGAGGAGCGTCTCCGCCCCGATTTGGGCGAGGTCGCATCGGAATGGATCGGGTGACTCCTGTCCCGCTTGCCCTGCGGCGACCCCCCGTCGTTCCAGCGAAAGCCGGAATCTCCTTGCCTTCAAGAAGCGGGATTCCGGCCTTTGCCGGCTTGACGGATGCGGAGCCTTTCCGGGGCCGGAAAAGATTGCACTTGACCCCGATAGTGTGTTAGTACAGCATAACGCTTATGAACGAAGACCGCCCCGTCTACCTCCGCCTGCGCGACAGCATCGCCGCAATGATCCTCGACGGTCGCGTCGGCGACGGCGATCCGCTGCCCTCGGTGCGCAGCCTCGCCGCCGATTACGGCGCCAACCCGCTGACCGTCGCCAAGGCCTATCAGACCTTCCAGGAGGAAGGGCTGGTGGTGGTGAAGCGGGGCGTCGGCATGTTCGTCGCGCCGCGCGCGGCCGAGCGGCTGCGCACCGCCGAGCGCAAGGACTTCCTTGAGAATCGCTGGCCGGGCATCGTCTCGCACATCCGCCGGCTCGGCCTCGAGCCCGAGGATCTGGTCGAGCGCGCGCTCGCCTGAGCCGGCGCGGTCCGATCCGGATCGCCCGCTGTCACAATTGACACGAAATCGCGCTTCCGGCGGCATTCGCCGGAGACATTCCTCCCGCATAGCGACGTCGGCAGCCGGCCGGAACCGGCGTCGAAAAGGGAGATCCGAATGAAACCGATGCGCGCCTTCTTCCTGTCCTTCGCCGCCGGCCTGCTGACCCTGTTCAGCGGCAATTTCGCCTATACGGACCTCTTGACGCCCGCGCCCGACGTCCAGGTCGGCCCGATCGATCCCGAGCGCTTGACCAGCGCTTGATTTGACCCGCCCGCCGGCGCAGCATCGCTCGCGCATCGAGGGAGCTTCGGATGCGTGCCAGTGGATCCGCTTCGATCGCCGCCTTGCTCCTCGCCGGCTGCGCCGCCCATCATGACGGCCACGGCCCGGCGGGCATACCCTATGCCTGCGCCGACGGCCGGCCCGCGCGGATCGTCTACGAAGGCGGCGGCTGGTTCCCGCGGGCGACGGCGCGGCTGCTCTATAACGGCCGCGCGATCGCGCTGGCGGCGGTGCCGCCCACCTACGGGCTGCGCTACGTCAGCGACGAAGGCGGGGAGGACGCGCCGATCCTGATCTGGTCGGCGCGCGGCGAGGAGGCGTGGTTGACCGAGCTTGCCGCGGGCGCCGCCGAGGCGCGCGAGATCGCCCATTGCACCCGGTTGCGCAGCGACGGCCGTGGCGCGGAAGCGGCGTCCGGCCATCCTTAGCGCCCGCACTGTGGCCGATTTGCCGCACCCGCGCCGCCGTTCAGCGCCAGGACATTGACTCGCCGTTACATTTCGCGGCCTTGGCCACTATCTGGAGGCGGGATTTTGGGCTCGGAGCGGGTCGGGCGATTTTCATGACACAGCATAAAAGGAGCCTCTCGATCGGCGCCCTCGGCGCGCTGCTGCTTTGCGCGGCGATTGGCGCGCGCGCGCAGGACAGCGCCGGCAACAGCGCCGGCGCCGCTATCGGCCCGCCGCAATTGAAGGACTTCCAGCTCCAGCCGCGCGACCGGCCCGCCGCCCAGCCCGCCCGGCCCGCGCCGTCGCCGGTCGAGCTCGCCCCGCCCTCGCCGGTCACCGGCCAGCCGCCGGCTCCGGCCCAAGCCCGGCCGGCCCCGGCGCGGACCGTGACCGAGGCGCCCCGGCAGGCGCCGGCGGCCCCGCCGCAGCCCGCCCCCACCGCCACCGAACGCGCCCCGGCGCCATCTCTCCCCGTCCAGCCCGCGCCCTCGCTCCCGGTCGCCGCGGCGCCGCCGCAGCCCGTCCCTGAGCCCGCGCCGGCCGCGACGCCGGAGCAGCCGGGCGGCGGCTTCCCCTGGCTCTATGCGATTCCCGCCGCGGCGCTCGCCTTGCTTGGCTTTGTCATCGTCCGGCGGCGGCGGCGCGGCGAGGCCGACGAGCCCGAGGAGGCTGAGGCCCCGGCGGCCGCGCCCGCGCCGCGCCCGGCGCCGGTGCCACGCCCTTGGCTCGAGCTCGCGCTCAAAGCCGAGCGCGCCTCGGCGACCCTGACCGAGACGGTGGTGATGTTCGAGCTCGAGATCGCCAACACCGGCAAGGCACCGGCGCGCAACCTTCGCATCGACGTCAAGATGCTCAACGCCGGCCGCGAGCAGGACAAGGAGATCGGCGCCTTCTTCCGCACCGCCGGGCGCGAGAGCACCAAGTGCAGCCTGCCCGGCATCGACGCCGACACGATCGGCGTGATCCGCGGCCAGGTGACGATGCCGCGCGAGGAGATGCGCGCCGTCCAGCTCGACGACAAATTGCTGTTCATCCCGGTGATCGCGGTCAACGCGCTCTACGACTGGGACGACGGCCGCACCGGCCAGACCTCGAAATCCTACGTCGTCGGCCGCGAGCTCGAGCAGCCGAGCGATAAGATGGGCGCGTTCCGCGTCGACCTCGGCCCGCGCATCTGGCGGGCGGTGGGCCAGCGCCAGCACAAGCTCGCCCGCCGCGTCTGAGCCGCATCGCGCTTGACGCGAACAATAACATGTGACCATATGGTCACATGTACGCCGTCGACCCCCTTCCCGAGACTCGCCCCGACCTGTGGCAGGCCCTCGCCGATCCGACGCGGCGCGCGCTGATCGACCGGCTCGCGGCCGGCGCCCTGACGACGTCGCAATTGTGCGAAGGCCTGCCGATGACGCGCTTCGGGGTGATGAAGCATCTCGGCATATTGGAGCGCGCCGGGCTGGTCATCGCCCGGCGCCACGGCCGGCTCCGGCTCAACCATCTCAACGCCGCGCCGCTGCGCGCGCTCGCCACGCGCTGGCTCTCCGCGCGCGCCGGCCGGCTCGCCGCCGCCGCCGAAAGCCTTGCCGACAGCCTCGAGGAGACGCCCATGCCGAACGACCATCCCTCCGCGCCGGCCGGAATCGTCGACGTCGCGCTCGAATGGCCGGTCGCGGCCTCCGTCCAGCGGGTCTGGCAGGCCCTGTTCCAGGCGCCCGAAACATGGTGGCCGGCCGCCCACCGCGCGGCTGGCCAGGGCGCGGTCATGCGCTTCGAGGCGCGCCTCGGCGGCCGGCTTCGCGAGGAGGATGCCGATGGCGGCGGCATCGTCTGGTACGAGGTCATCGCGCTCGATCCGCTGCGCTCGGTCGACCTCGCCGGCCACCTCGCCACCCGCTATGGCGGCCCCGCCTCCTCCCTGCTCCACATCGAGATCGTGCCGGGCGAGCGCGACGGCACCAGCCTCCTCAAGCTCACCGATTCGGTGTTCGGCCGGATCGGTCCGGAGCTGCGCGCCTCGCTCGCCGGCGGCTGGCAGGCGATCCTCGGCGACGGGCTGGTCGCCCATCTCGAACGGGAAGACGGCTAGGCGGCGAAGGCGTCCTCGTCGGCGGCATAGAGGATGCCCGCCGCCGCCGCCGCCGCCGCGGCGAGGCCCGCCGCCTCGGGCACGATCTGGTCGAGATAGAAGCGCGCCGCCGCCGCCTTCATCCGGGCGAAGGCAGGGTCGCCGTCATAGCCGTCCAGCGCGGCCGCCTGCCGCGCCATCAGCCAGCCGGCAACCGCCACCGACAGCATGGTAAGGAACGGATAGGAGGCGGCAAGCCGATCGTCGGGCGCCGCTTCGAGCAGGCGTCCGGCCGCGGCCTCGCAGGCGTCGACCAGGCCGGCCAGGCGCTCTTCGCCCCCCGCCTCGGCGCGGATGTCCGCGAGCAGCCGACGAAGCACGGCGCCGCCCTCCAGCCCGATCTTGCGGCCGACCAGGTCGGCGGCTTGGATGCCGTTGGTGCCTTCGTAGATCGGCGAGATGCGGGCGTCGCGGTAATGCTGGGCGGCGCCGGTCTCCTCGACATAGCCCATGCCGCCATGGACCTGGACGGCGAGGCCGGTCACCTCGACGCCGACGTCGGTGCCATGGGCCTTGACCAGGGGCGTCAGCAGGTCGGCCCGCGTCCGCGCGCCCTCGTCGCCGAGGCTCGCCCGGTCGGTCTGGCCGGCGCAATAATAGGTCAGCGCCCGCGCCCCCTGGGTCAGCGCCTTCATCCTCAGCAGCATCCGCCGCACGTCGGGAAATTCGATGATCCGCGCCGGTCGCCCCTCGCGCGTCCCCTGCACCCGCTCGCGCGCATAGCCGACCGCCTGCTGCATCGCCCGCTCGGCGATCGACACCCCCTGCAGGCCGACGTTGAGGCGCGCATTGTTCATCATCGTGAACATCGCGCGCATGCCGTCATTCTCCTCGCCGATCAGCCAGCCGGTGCATCTGTCCTCGTCGCCATAGGCCATCACGCAGGTCGGCGAGGCGTGGATGCCGAGCTTGTGCTCGATCGACACGCACCTGAGGTCGTTGCGGGTCCCGTCCGGCAGGATCTTGGGAACCAGGAACAGCGAGATCCCCCGCGTCCCCCGTGGCGCGTCGGGCAGGCGGGCGAGGACGAGGTGGACGATATTGTCGGCCAGGTCGTGCTCGCCGAAGGTGATGAAGATCTTGGTGCCCCTGATCCTGTAGCTGCCGTCGCCGGCCGGCGTCGCCCTGGTCTTCAGCGCGCCGACGTCGGAGCCCGCCTGCGGCTCGGTGAGGTTCATCGTCCCGGTCCATTCGCCGGTGACGAGCCTGGGCAGCCACGCCTGCTTCAGCGCGTCCGACCCGTGGTGCCTCAGCGCCTCGACCGCGCCCGGCGTCAGCATCATGCACAGCGAAAAGCCCATGTTCGCCGAGCCCAGATCCTCCATCACCACGCTCGCCAGCGTCAGCGGCAGCCCCTGCCCGCCATGGTCGGCCGGGCCGGCCAGCGTCCCCCAGCCGCCCTCGACATAGGCGCGATAGGCCTCCTTGAATCCCGGCGGCATGGTCACCCCTTCCGCCGTCCATTTGGCGCCGACCTCGTCGCCGATCCGGTTCAACGGCGCGAATTCGCCGGCGGCGAACTGCCCCGCGCCTTCGAGGATCGCGTCGACCACGTCCGGAGTCGCCTCCGCGAAGGCGTTGTGGCTCGCGAGCTCGTCCATGCCGACGACGTGGCGGAGCAGGAATCTCTGTTCTTCGACAGGCGGCGTGTAGGTCATCGGGGGCCCCGGGCGTTGCGCGGATGGAACCGGCGCTATAGCGCGGCGGCGTGCCCCGGCAAAACACCCGCATCCTGCCCTATGGCCCCGAGGCGATCGCCGAAGCCGCCCGGCTGATCGGCGAGGGCCTGCCCGTGGCGATGCCGACCGAGACGGTGTACGGCCTCGCCGCCGACGCGACCGACGGCAGGGCGGTCGCGCGGATCTACGAGGCCAAGGGGAGGCCCCGCTTCAATCCGCTCATTGTCCATGTGAATGACATCAGCCATGCATCTGGAATCGCACGGTTCAACGAGCTGGCGCAGGCGCTCGCCGAGCGCCACTGGCCGGGCCCTTTGACCCTCGTCCTGCCGCGCCGCGAGGGGTCTGGGCTCGCCGCCCTCGTCACCGCCGGCCTCCCCACCGTCGCCGTCCGCGCGCCCGCCCATCCGGCGATGCGCGCCCTGCTCGAGGCGGTGGGAAAGCCGCTCGCCGCGCCTTCCGCCAATGCCAGCGGCCGGATCAGCCCGACCAAGGCGGAGCATGTCCTTGCCGGGCTGGGCGGCCGCATCCCGCTGATCGTCGACGGCGGTCCGACCGCGCACGGCCTCGAATCGACGATCGTCGCGCTCACGGGGGGCAGCCCGCGCCTGCTCCGCCCCGGCCCCCTCGACCTCGGCCTGGAACTGGACCGAAGCGGCGCGGTCGAGGCGCCGGGCCAGCTCGAAAGCCATTACGCCCCGTCCAAGCCGCTCCGTCTAAACGCCGTGGAGGGTCGGCCCGGCGAATGGCTGATCGGCTTCGGCGCCGTCGCCGGCGATGCCAGTCTCAGCGCCTCGGGCGATCTGATCGAAGCCGCCGCCAACCTGTTCGAAAGATTGCACGAAGCCGAACGCCAGGATCGTCCCGCCATCGCCGTCGCGCCGATCCCGGACCAAGGCCTGGGCGCCGCGATCAACGACCGCCTCCGCCGCGCCGCCGCGCCGCGGCAATAGGCTAGGGAGACAGATCGGGACCTTTTCGCTTGGAATGTTGGATTTCATCTGCCTGGCTCCCCGCTTCGGACGGCGCTCGCCGCGCTCGCCGCGCTCGCGGCGGCGGCTGGCGGGCTGGGCAGCGAGGCGCCGCGAACCGTGAACGTCGTGAAGCCCCGCGGCCGCGCCCGTGCCGCCGTCCCACAGAGGGGAAAGCCCCGGCGCGGGTCCGCGCGCGCCCCGGCGGCGCCCGGAAATTGCGCGATTTTTCGTACAACCGTGAACCGAAGGACGGCGGCCTCAGGCGGTCTGCGCCTGGCTCTTCAGCCGCGCTGCGAAGCTCTTGCGCAGCTTCTGCAATTTCGGCGGGATGACGGCGATGCAATAGGGGCTGCGCTGGCCCTCCCCCTCCCAATAATCCTGGTGATAGTCCTCGGCCGGCCACCAGTCGCCCGGCGGCTCGATCGTGGTGACGATCGGCGCCGGCCAGTCCGCCTGGGCGCGTTCGATGCCGCGCCGCGCCGCCGCTTCCTGCTCGGGCGAATGGGGGAAGATGGCCGACCGATATTGCGAGCCTACGTCGTTGCCCTGCCGGTTCAATTGGGTCGGGTCGTGGGTGGCGAAGAACATGGCGAGCATGTCGTCATAGGAGACGATGTCGGGGTCGAAGCGGATCCGGATCGCCTCGGCGTGGCCGGTGTCGCCGCCGCAGACCTGGCGGTAGGTGGGATTGGCGACGTCGCCGCCGACATAGCCGCTCTCGACCGCGCTGACGCCGATCACGTCCTTGAACACCGCCTCGGTGCACCAGAAGCATCCGCCCGCCAGGATTGCCTGTTGTTCCGCCATGATCGCCTCCTGTCGCAAGATAGGAATGAATGGCCGCGGTTAAAGCCGCGGCAGGCTCTTGCGCCGCCGGGCGCGCGGCAGCGTGAAGGAAAAGACCGCCCCGCCCTCGGGCCGGTTGGCCCCCGAGATCGTCCCGCCATGCGCCTCGACGATCGTGCGGCTGATCGGAAGGCCGATGCCCATGCCGCCGCTCTTGGTGGTCATGAACTGGGAGAACAGCCGGTCGATATGCTCGGGCGCGATCCCGGGACCGGTATCGGCGACCCGGATCTCGACCAGGTCGTCCGCTATCGCGCGGGTCGAGATCACCACCTCGCGCTCGGTGCCGTACTCCATCGCGTCGACGGCGTTGCGGACGAGGTTGATCAGCACCTGCTGGATCTGGATCCGGTCGGCGCGCACCCATTGCGCCGCGGGATCGAGCTCGAGCCGGTGGCGGACGCCGAGCACCCGCTCGTCGACGAAGGCGAGGACGCCGGCATCCTCGATCAGGGTGGGAAGATGCTCGACCAACACCGAGACCGCGCCGCGCGACACCAGCTCGCGCAGCCGGCGCACGATCTCGCCGGCGCGCAGCGCGCCGGCTTCGGCCGATTTCAGGGCGTTGAACAAGGCGGGCTGCTCGCCGCATTCGCGCTCCGCGATCCGCCGCGCCCCGCTGATGAAATTGGCCAGGGCGGTCAGCGGCTGGTTGAGCTCGTGCGCCAGCGTCGAGGCCATCGCGCCCATCGCGCTCAATCGCGAGACATGGACCAGCTCCGCCTGCATCCGGCGGATCTCGGCCTCGGCGCGATGCCGGTCGGTGAGGTCGGTCATCGCGCCGACCGCGCGGATGGCGCGGCCGGCGGTGTCGCGGATGATGAAGCCGCGGTCGAGCATGTCGGCATAGCTGCCGTCGTCCCGGCGGAAGCGGTAGGTCCCCGACCAGCGCCGGGCGTCGCTCTGCATGGCGTCGGTCAGGGTCTGGATGAGGGCCGATCGCTCGTCCGGGTGGAGGCGTTCCTCCCACCAGGAAACGGGCGTGCGGCCGAGCCGCGACTCGGCGCAGCCGAGGATCGCGGCGGCATTGTCGTTCCAGTCGATCACGCCGTTGACGAAGTCATGGTCCCAGATGGCGTCGTGGGTGGCCTGGCCGGCGAGCCGGTAGCGCTCCTCGACGTCGCGGCGGGCGAAATCCGCCTCGCGCTCGAGGTGGATGTCCTCCAGCGTGCCGTACCAGCGCAGCACCTGCCCCGCTTCGTCGCGGTGCGGCGCGGCGCGGGCGCGCATGTGGCGGTAGCTGCCGTCCGCCAGCCGCAGCCGGTATTGGACGTGATAGGGATGCCCGCCGGCTTCCGAATCGGCCCAGCGCGCCAGCACCATGGTGCGGTCGTCGGGATGGATCGCCATGTGGAGCGGCGTCTCGTCGTCGAGACCGGTCAGCTCGCGGAAGCGCGGGCTGATCGTCGCCAGCCGGCCGTCGGCATGCACGGTCCAGACGATCTGCTGGCTCAATTCCAGCGTATGGCGGTGAAGCTCCTCGCTCTCGCGCAGCCGCTCCTCGGCGTCGCGCCGCGCCTGCTCGGCCCGCCACTCGTCCTCGACGTCTTCCGTCGTCCCGTACCAGCCGCCGATGCGCTGGCCCTCGCCGCGCAGCGGCACGGCGCGCGAGCGCATCGCCCGATACGATCCGTCGGCGACCCGGGCCCTGAACGCCGCCTCGTACGGCTGGCCGGTGCGGACCGCTTCGCGCCACCGCCGGCGGGTGCCGCTTCGGTCCTCGGGATGAACCACGTCCAGCCAGCCCTCGCCCAGCGCGGCGCTCTCGGCCACGCCGGTCACCGTCGCGAATGGCATCTTCATTGCGGTGATGTCGCCCTTGGCGTTCGCCGCCCAGACCAGCCGGCCGCCGAGCTCCGCCGAGGACCGGTACATCTTCTCGCTTTCGCGCAGCCGCGCGAGCTCCGCTTCGAGCCGCTCGATCTCGGCGCCGAGGCCGGCATTTTCCGCCTCGAGGGCGGCGACCCGATCCGCCGATGTGGGCGCGGGCCTGGCCACGTGTCAGGCGGCTTCGTCCTGGGAGGGCTTGATCCCGGCCTCCATCGCGATGGTCAGCGCCTCGGCGAGGCTGGAGGCCTGCAGCCGGTCCATCATGTTGCCGCGATGCATCTCGACCGTCCTCAGGCTGATCCCGAGCGTCTGCGCGATTTCCTTGTTGGAGCGGCCGGCGAGCAGACTCTGCAGCACCTCCTTCTCGCGGGCGGTGAGCAGGGCGGCGCGCCCGTGCGCGTCGCGGCGGCGCTTGCCGATTTCCTCGCGCTGCCTCAGCAGGCCGAACGCCTGGTCGAAGCAGGACAGCAGCGCCTGCTCGGAAAACGGCTTCTCGATGAAGTCGACGGCGCCGAGCTTCATCGCGCGGACCGCGATCGGCACCTCGCCATGGCCGGTCATGACGATCACCGGCCAGTCGACCTTGCGTTCCTCGAGCGCGGCCATCACCGCAAAGCCGTCCATCTGGGGCATGCGCAGGTCGAGCAGGATGCATCCCGGCTCGAGGTCCGGCATCGCCTCGAGGAAGTCGGCGCCGCTGCCGAACGGATGCGACCGGATCTCGGCCGCGCCGAGCATGAAGCTCAAGGACCGGCGGACGTCGCGATCGTCGTCGATCACATAGACATAATGGGATTTCAGCGTCCGTTCCTTCGCGATTCCAGGGTCGAGAATAGCCGTTTCTTCGATCCTTGCGTAGTAAAGCGCAACCGAATCCGATGCAAATCGGCTGTTCCGGGGGCGAGGCGGGCGAGGTCAGCGCCGAGCAGGGCGAGGTGATCGTCGAAGGCCCGGATGGGTCGCCGTCATGCTCACCCCAGGCTCCAGTCGGCAGGCTAGTCCGCGGCCGCCGCAAGGTCGGACGCGAGCCGGGCCGGCGCCGCCTCGCCGGCAAGCTGGTCTATGCGGCATTGCCGGGGCGCCTTGTCGGGCCGCCAGCGCAGGAACTTGGTGCCGTGCCGGAAGCGCGCGCCGGTGACATGGTCGTAGCGCACCTCGGCGACCAGCTCCGGCCTCACCGGCTGCCAGTCGGCCGAGCGCGCGTTGCTCCATCGGCTCGGCCCGCCGGGCGCGTTGCCGGTGAAGCCGGGCGCGGCGGCCAGCTTTTCCAGCCGCCTGGTCAGCGCCGCCTTCTCGGCCGCCGGAATTGCCGAGGTGAAGCCGACATGGTCGAGCCTGCCCTCGTCGTTGTAGAGCCCGAGCAACAGCGAGCCGACCTCCTTCCCCTTGGCCGCGTAGCGGAAGCCGCCGACCACGCAGTCCGCCGTCCGCAATTGCTTGACCTTGAGCATCGCCCGCTCGCCCGGCCGGTAGGGCTCGTCCAGCCGCTTGGCGACGACGCCGTCGAGCGCCCCGCCGGCGCGCCCGAGCCACGACGCGGCGACCCGACGGTCGAGCGTGCAGGGCGACAGCAGCAGGTCGTCCCGCCCGCATGTGCGGTGGAACGCCTCCAGCGCGGCGCGACGCTTGGACAGCGGCGCATCGATCAGGCGCTCGCCGCCCGTCGCCAGGCAGTCGAACAGCATCAGCTGCGCCGGCGTCGCGGCGGCGAGCTTGCGGACGCGGCTCTCGGCGGGATGAAGGCGCAGCTGCAGCGCCTCGAACGAGAGGATGTCGCCGACCGGAATGATCAGCTCGCCGTCGACGACGAACCGCTCCGCCGCCAGCGCGCCGGCCAGTTCGACCACCTCCGGAAAATATCGGCCCAGCGGCCGCCCGGCCTTGGACTGGAGCGCCACCTCGGCTTCGTCGCGAAAGACGAGGCAGCGGAAGCCATCCCATTTCGGCTCATATTGCCAGCCCGCGCCGTCGGGCAGCGCGTCGACCAGCTTGGCCTCCATCGGCGGCAAGGGCGGCGTCATATTCAGGCGGGCAAATCCGGCCATGGGCCCTCCACATCTTTCCCCAGCCAGACTCCCGGCATTCGCCGCAGTTCCGCCACGCTTCGTCGACGACTGGTAAAAACCCTTAATGGTCGCGGCGCGACTATGCGGCGAACGGACGGTTGAAAGGCGATGAGTCGAGTCGCGAGGCGCGGCACATCGTTGAGGTGAAACGGGAATTTGCGTAGGCTCGGTTCGGGTCGGGAGGGGGCGTTCATGCTATTGTTGTCGCGTCGGCAGATGATCGAGGGCGGAGCCGCCGCCGGCGCGCTCGCTATGTCGTCGCCACTGCTCGGCGCCGTCATCGATCCGCTCGGGCGCCAGCGCCCCGACCGCCTCGCCGACCTCAGGATCGACGAGGTCGACGCCCCCACTCCGCCGCGGGTCGCGGTCGACCCGTTCGTCGACCCGCGCATGATCGCCCGCGCCCGCGCCGCCTTCGACCGCCACCGCGCCCAGCTCGCCCATGTCGACGTCGTCGGCATCGCCGATTTCACCAAGCCGTCCAACCAGTCGCGCTTCTATCTGCTCGACACCAACAGCGGCCGCGTCACCCGCCACCTCGTCGCCCACGGCCGCGGCTCGGATCCGGCGCATACCGGTTTCCTGCAGCGTTTCTCCAACGCGGTCGGATCGGAAGCGAGCTCGAACGGCTCTTACGTGACCGGCGACTATTATCCGGGACGCTACGGCCGCTCGATGCGACTGCGCGGGCTCGACTACAGCAACAGCAATGCCGAGGCGCGGGCGATCGTCGTCCATTCCGCCTGGTATGCCGAACCGAACGTGCTCCAGACCAACGGCCGCCTAGGCCGCAGCGAGGGCTGCTTCGCGCTTTCGCACACCAGCCTCCGGGAGGTGCTCGAGCGGCTCGGCCCCGGCCGCTTCCTCTACGCCGACCGGCTGGCCTAGGCGTCCGCCGCCGCCTCCGCCGTCACCGCTTCCAGCGCCGTCACCGCCGGCCCGTGGATCACGCCGCCGTCGAGCGAGAAGCGCGAGCCGTGGCACGGGCAGTCCCAGCTCCGGTCGGTCTCGTTCCAGCCGACCAGGCAGCCCATGTGGGTGCATACCGCCGAGACCGCGTGCAGCGCCCCGTCCTCGTCGCGGAAGCCGGCGACGTTCTTGCCGTCCACCTTCAGGATCGCCGCCTCGCCGGGGGCGAGCGCGTCGAAGCCATGCGGCTTGCGCGCGAGATAGCCGCCGACCAGGTGCGATGCCGTCGACGCGGTTCCCGCCACGAACTCCTTGGCGCCGGCGACCGGCTTGATCCGGGTGGCGTCGAACAGCTTGAGCCAGGGATTGTCCTTGCCCTCGATCAGGTCGGCGATGAGGATGGCGGCTGCGGTGCCGTTGGAGATGCCCCAGGCGTTGAAGCCGGTGGCGACCAGATAGCCGTCCCGCAGGGATGAAGACCAGCCGATGAACGGCGCATGGTCCATCGGCGTATAATCCTCGTTGGTCCAGCGATAGTCGGCGGTGACCCCGAAATGCTCGGCGGCGAAGGCCTCGAGGTCGGCGAAGTTGCTGCGCTCGTCGTCGACATGCCCGTGCTTGAAGGTGGCGCCGGCGAAGATCAGCCAGTCCGTTCCCGCCTCGTCGCGATGGCCGCGGACCGAGTGGCGCGGGCTTTCGACGCTCAGATACATGCCGTCCGGCACCCGCCGGCGGTCGGCGCGACCCATCATCACCGGGTGCATGTGGGGATAATTCTCGGCATAGAACAGGCCGGTCTGGCCGAGCGGCAGGTGGGTCGCCATGACGACGTGGCGGGCCCGCACCGTGCCGCCGCCAGTCGCGATCCGGTGCGGGTCCCAGTCGGTCACCCGCGACCCCTCGAAGACGTGGCAGCCGCCCCCGGGCAGCGTCGCGGCGAGGCCCTTCACATAGTTGACCGGGTGGAACTGCGCCTGGTCGTCCCAGCGCATCGCGGCGAGGACGTCGAACGGCAGGCCGGTGTCGCGGGTCAGCGACGCCGGCAGGCCGAATCGCCGCGCCGCCGCCACCTCCTTCTCGATTCGCGACACCTCGGCCTCGTCGCGCGTGTAGGTGAAGGCGGGCTTGCGCTCGAGCTGGCAGGCAATGCCGTGGCGCCGGGCGAGCTCGGCGATCGTGCGCACGCCGGTCTCGTTGGCGTCGGCATAAAGGCGGGCGCCGTCCGCGCCGAATTTGCTCTCGATCACGGTGTAGGCGATGTTGTGTTGCGAGGTGATCTTGGCGGTCGACTTGCCGGTCACCTCCTCGCCGACGCCGCGGGCCTCGACCAGAGCGAAGGTCAGGCCCCGGTCCTTCAGCATCCGCGCAGTAGTGACCCCGACGATGCCGCCGCCGATGATCGCAACGTCGACGTCCATCTCTCCCGACAGCGCCGGGAAGGCCGAGGCGGAAGCGGTTGCGTTCCAGTAGGATTGGTGGCGCGCCATGCGAAGGCTCCCGGCTGATCTGTGGTCAACCGGAGAACAACCGCCGCTCCGGCCTGTTCCACCCGGTCAGGCGGGCGGCGCGCCGGGCGCCGGAATGAGGATGTCGGCGACCAGCCGCCAGCCCTGGGTCCGTTTCTGCCAGATGCGGGCATAATGACCCCAGCGCGGCCGCGCGTCGCGGGTCCAGCGCGCCTCGCCATAGGTGAACGCCATGTCGCCGGCGCGGCTGGCGACGCCGCCGATCGGCCTCAGCACCGCGCGGGGCGGGCGGCGCGCCAGCTCCGCCTCATGGTCGCCGCCCGGCCAGGTCGCGGTCCGCGAGCCGCCGATCAGCCCGTCCTCCGCGAGATATTTGAGATGCGCCGCCGGCGCGTCGGCGGCGGCGATACGGGCGAGGTCGGCCTCGATCGGCGCGATTTCGGCCAGCGCCCGCTCGGGCGATCCGGCCGCCGCGGTCGCCGGCGCCAGCCGCGCGACCGCGTCGCCCGCCGGCTCCGGCAAGGGTGCGTCCAGCCCCGGACCGCCGTCGTAGATCCACCGCCAGCCGCCGTCCGCCTGGCGCTGCCAGACGGTGAAGTAGCGCACCGGGATCGTCGCGCCGCCGGTGGTGAAGCCGAGGTCGCCCGAATTGGCGACGCCGGCATATTCGGGCCACCAGAACATGGGCGGCCCCGGCGGGGCCTCGTCGGGCAACGCCTCGAGCCCGGCGCGGGCGTTGACCGGCCCGGGCTGGAAGATCACGGCGTCGGGCGCGACCGCGGCGAGGAAGCCCTGCTTGAAGCCGCGCGCCCGGGTGTCGGCGGCGAACGCCCGCTCGGCGGCGATCACCTGGTCGATCGGCGCCGGCCCGGTCTGCGCCCAAACGGGGGAAATGGCCGCCGCGCTCAATCCGATGAGGCCGCGCGCAAGGACACCCGCCATGCCAAAGCTCCCTCTGCGTCCGCCGAAGCGCGGACGACTGGGCCTTTTCACGGGAGCGCGGGGTAAGGGGCGCCTATTCTGCGAACCGCATGGCCGGTTCGACGGGCGCGGGCCGGCGCTAGTTGCTGGCCTGCTGGATGCGGGCGCTGCCCGCCTGGTTCAGCGCCTGGCGCACGGGCGCGTCGCGGCCGTAAATGTCGCCATAGGTGAGGATGTCGCCGTCGGTGGTCGCGGCGGCGGTGAAATAGGCGATATAGACCGGGATCGGCGCCGCCAGCGCGGCCTGCTGGTTGCGGCCGGTGGCGATCGCGCGGTCGATCTCCGCCCGGTCCCACTGGCCGGTCGGCGCCAGCAGCAGCGCGGCGAAATCGCGGACGTTCTGGGTGCGGATGCAGCCGTGGCTGAACGCGCGCACCGGCCGCCCGAACAGCGACTGGGACGGCGTGTCGTGGAGATAGATGGCGTGCTCGTTCGGCATCTCGATCTTGACCCGGCCCAGGGCGTTGCGCGGGCCCGGCGGCTGGCGGACGATCATGTAGCTGCCCTCGCGCCGCACCTCGTAGCCGGCGCCGAACCGCCCGCCCTGCTCGCGGATGATGCTCTGCGGCACGTTCCACCAGGGATTGAAGGTGACCCCCGTCACCGTCGCATTCAGCTGCGGCGTCGGCGTGCGCCGGGCGCCGACGACAGTGCGGTGGCGGGTGAGCACCTGGCCGTTCTCGACGATCGCGGCGGTGAAGGCGGGGACGTTGACGAGGACGTGGCGGGTGCCGAGGTTGCGGGGCATCCAGCGCCAGCGCTCCATGTTGGTGCGGATGAGGTCGCGGCGCTCGGCCTCGCTCTCCGGCGTCGCCGCCAGCGCCCGCTTCAGCCCGGCATATTGCGGGTGGGTCGGCAGCAGCGAATCGAGCGTCGCGCCGACGCCGCCGCCGCGCACCACCTGCGCGAGCAGCCGCTGCTGGCCGGCGGCGTCGAGGCCGCTGTCGGCCATGTGCCAGTCGACGCGGCCGCGGCCGCGCACCGATCCGCCGCTGAGGTCGGCGGCTAGCTGCAGGAAGATCGGGCTGGCGACCGCGGTCAGCGCCGCCTCGTCGCCGGCGGCGATCGCCGCGCGCAGGCGGTCGGGCGCATAATTGGCCGGGCTCAGCCCTTCCTGGCCGATCTCCTCCACATAGAGGAGCAGCTCCTCGGCCGTCTCGCGCCGCCAGGTCGGCGCGGGGGCGGGAGCCGCCGGCTGTGCGGCGGGCGCCTGGCTGCCGGCCTGCGGCTGCGCCTGGGCGAAAGCGGCGGTCTGGATCGCGCCCGGCATCGTCGGGGAGGCGAGAAGGACAATCAGCGCCGAAAGGCGGAAGGACTTGGTCATGCGGGCCTTTTACGCAAGCGCGGCGCGCTGCGCTAGACCGCTTCTGGGCCGAATGGCCGTAGGTGCGGCGGCGTCCCGGCGCGCTAAAGCGCGCCGGGCGGCGGGATCAGGCCGCGGTGGGGTTGCGGTGGACCCATCCGAAATAGGCGCCGACGAGCGCGAGCGCGCCGTGCAGCCAGACATTGTTGCCGTGCAGCGGAACCAGGCCGAACAGGTCATCAAGGCTCGGCACCAGGCCGCAGACGGTCAGCACCGCATAGATGATCGCGACGCCGCGGGCGTAGGTGATCGAATGGCTGGTCGAGCGGCAGGCGAGGAGGCCCCACAGGCCGAACAGCAGGTGGACGACATTGTGCATCGTGTTCACCGCGAACAGGCCGAGCAGCATCTGGTGCCCGCCGTCCATTGCCAGCTCGCCGCCCTCGGGGGGCTGGAGCAGCGGCTGGACGAAGCCGGCGATGCCGACCGCGAGAAACACGATACCGAAGATGGTTGCGAAGGTGCGCGTGCTCATCCCTGCTCTCCCGTTTGTTTTTCTTACGCAACATGAAGGAAGCCGGTTTCTAGTCGACTCGGCCAGGGCGTGCCAGTCATTTCGCCCCCGTCAGAAATGGGGGCGCTGCACGCGTCCAGGAGGGAAGCGCCGCGTCAGGCGGCGTCGGAGATGGTGGCCGGCGGGTCGAGCGAGGCGAGGAAGCCGGCGATCGCGCTGGCCGGCATGGCGGGCGCGTAGAGATGGCCCTGGAGAGCGTCGCAGCCCGCCTCGAGCGCGATCTGCTCTTCCTCGCGGCAGGAAATGCCCTCGGCGACCACCTCGAGGTCCATGGCGTGACCGAGGGTCACCGCCGCGCGGATGATCGCGACGCTCTGGTCGCGGGCGGCGATGTCGATGAACGAGCGGTCGAGCTTGATCTTGTCGACCGGGAAGCGACGCAGGCAGGAAAGCGACGAATAGCCGGTACCGAAATCGTCGAGCACGATCCGGAAGCCGTCGCGGCGCAGCTCCTGGATGGTCTGGCCGCACAGCGCGCCATGCTCGATGAACAGGCTCTCGGTGATTTCGAGCTCGAGCTGGGTCGGCGCCACGCCTTCCTCCTCGGCGATCGCCCGCAGGTGCGAGGCGAAGCGCGGCACGCGGAACTGGATCGGCGACAGGTTGACGGCGACGTTGAGGTCGGGCCAGAGCCGCGCCATGCGGCAGGCGTCGCGGAAGGCATATTGGCCGAGCTCGTCGATCACGCCGCATTCCTCGGCGATCGGAATGAGCTCGGACGGCGCCACCGTTCCGAGCGTCGGATGATCCCAGCGCATCAGGCCTTCGAGGCCGGCGACCTTGCCGCGGCCGCCGATGATCGGCTGGAAGTGAAGGTCGAGCCCGCCGCCCTCGCGCAACAGGCTGCGCAGGCTCGATTCGATCTGGTCGCGGCGCTGGACGTCGGCGTCCATCGCTTCGGTGAAGATGCGGAAGCAGTCGCGGCCGGCCGCCTTGGCGCGGTACATGGTGATGTCCGCCTTGCGCAGCAGCTCGGAAGCCTCGGCCACGTCCTTGGTCGCGAACACGGCGCCGATGCTAACGCCGACCCGCGCCTCGCGCTCGCCGATGACGAACGGCCGGCGGATGACGGCGATGATCCGCTCGCACAGCCGGCGGACGTCGGCCTCGCCCTTCGGGCTGACCTGGACGATCGCGAATTCGTCGCCGCCGATGCGGGCGACCGTGTCGGTTTCGCGCAGCAGCGAGCGCAGCCGCTCGCCGACCTCCTGGACGAGCTTGTCGCCGGCATTGTGGCCCAACGTGTCGTTGACCTGCTTGAAGCGGTCGAGATCGAGCATCAGCAAAGCCACCTGCTCGCCGGAGCGGCGGTAGCGGGTCAGCGCCTGAGACAGGCGGTCCTCGAGCAAAGCGCGGTTGGCGAGGCCGGTGAGCTGGTCGTGGAGGGCCTGGTGCTGGGCGGTGGCTTCGCGGGCTTCGAGCTCCTCGACCAGGTCGACCAGCGACCGGTAGAGGAAGGACATGACGAGGACCACCGCCACCGCCGACGTAAGCGCGATCGGCCAGATCGAGCCGAGCAGCTCGATCCGGGAACCGGCATTGTCCTTCACGATGCTGACGGTCGCGAAATTGGTCAGCACCAGTGTCGCCACGGCTGCCGACACGATCGGTGGACCGACTTTGCGCGAGTACCTCACTGATATCTCCCCCGGGGGCGACGGAGGAAATACCATCCAAGCGGTTAACAAATTCCTCAATATCGGGCGGGAGGGCCGGGCAGTTTGGGTCAGCGCGTGTCGGGCGAGCGGAGAGAGAAGTCGATGCCCTGGGCCAGCGGCAGGTCGCGGCCGTAGTTAACGGTGTTGGTGGCGCGGCGCATGTAGAAGCGCCAGGAATCCGACCCGCTCTCGCGGCCGCCGCCGGTTTCCTTCTCGCCGCCGAACGCGCCGCCGATCTCGGCCCCGGAGGGACCGATATTGACGTTGGCGATGCCGCAATCGGAGCCGGCCGCGGAGAGGAACAGCTCGGCCTCGCGCAAATCGGTGGTGATGATCGACGAGGCGAGGCCCTGGGGCACGTCGTTGTGGGTCGCGATCGCGGCCTCCAGGTCCTGGTAGCGCAGCACGTAGAGGATCGGAGCGAAGGTTTCCTTTCGCACCACCCCGGTCTGGCCCGGCATCTCGACCAGGGCCGGCCGCACGTAGCAGCCATGGATCGGCTCGCCGCCATGGACCCGGCCGCCCTCGGCCCGCGCCTCGTCCAGCGCCGCCTGCATCGCGGCGACGGCCGCCTCGTCGATCAGCGGCCCGACCAGCACGCCCTCCTCCAGCGGATTGCCGACCCTGATGTCCTGCCAGACCCGCTGGAGCCGCGGCACCAGCCGGTCGTAAATCGCCTCATGGACGAGCAGCCGCCTGAGGCTCGTGCAGCGCTGCCCGGCCGTGCCGACGGCGGAAAAGGCGATCGCCCGTTCGGCGAGGTCGAGGTCGGCCGAAGGCGTGACGATCATCGCATTGTTGCCGCCCAGCTCGAGCAGCGCGCGGCCGAAGCGCGCGGCGACGCACGGCCCGAGCTCACGCCCCATCCGCGTCGATCCGGTCGCCGAGACCAAAGGCACGCGCGGATCGTCGGCCAGCGCCGCGCCGGTCTCGCGCCCGCCCTGGACGACCGCCATCAGCCCTGCCGGCGCGTCGCCGAACCGCTCGGCCGCCCGCGCGAACAGCGCCTGCACCGCGACCGCGGTCAGCGGCGTTTTCTCGGACGGCTTCCACACCACGGAATCGCCGCAGACGAACGCCAGGCAGGCATTCCACGCCCACACCGCGACCGGAAAGTTGAACGCCGAGATCACCCCCACCGGCCCAAGCGGATGCCAGGTCTCCATCATCCGGTGACCGGGCCGCTCGGTGGCGATGGTAAGGCCGTAAAGCTGGCGCGACAGCCCGACCGCGAAGTCGCAAATGTCGATCATCTCCTGGACTTCGCCGAGCTCCTCCTGGAGGATCTTTCCCGCCTCGAGGCTGACCAGCCGGCCGAGCGCGTCCTTTTCCTCGCGCAGCACCTCGCCGAACAGCCGCACCAGCTCGCCGCGGCGCGGCGCCGGTACCGACCGCCAGGCAAGGAATGCGTCCCGCGCCCGACCGACCGCCTCGGCCACCGCCGCCGGACCGGCGGTAACGACCCGGCCGATCACGGCCCCGTCGACGGGGGAGACGGATTCGAGATCGCCGGCCGAGGCGTCGACGCCGAAGACGTTCATTTCAAGCGGCCGATCAGCGCTTCCGCCGCGGCGGGATTGCGCACCTTCTCGCCGCTGATGAAGAAGACGAAGACGTCGCGCGGCGTTTCGGGCGCCTTGGCGTCCGACACATAATCGGGACCCTCCGGGCTCTTGCCGGCCGACCATCCCCGCGCGACCTCCGCCCAGCGGTCGAGCGCCGCGGCGCCATAGCCCGCCGGCTCATCCTCCCGGCTCCGCTGCAGCCGCGCATAGACGAAGTCCGAAGTCAGGTCGGCGATCTCGGGATAGACGTCATGGTCGGCGAACACGATCGCGACATTGGCCGCCCGCGCCATCGCGACGAACTCGCGGCAGCGGAAGCTCTCGTGCCGGACCTCGAGCGCGTGCCTGAGCGCGATGCCGTCGCGGCTGGTCGGCAGCAGCATCAGGAAGGCGCGCAGCTCGTCGGGGTCGAACCGCTTGGTCGGCGCGAGCTGCCACAATATCGGGCCCAATTTGTCGCCCAGCTCGGTGAAGCCCTGCGCGCAGAACTTGCCGATCAACTCGCCGGCGTCGCCCAGCATCTTCCTGTTGGTGCAGAAGCGCGACGCCTTGACCGCGAACTTGAAGCCGTCCGGCACCATCCTGCCCCAGCGCTCGAACAATGCCGGCGACTGCAGCTTGTAGTAAGTCGCGTTGATCTCGGTCGCGGTCAGCCGGCCGGCGAGATGCTCGAGCTGCTTCGTCTTGGCGAGGCCCGGCGGATAGAATGTCCCCCGCCAGGGATCGAAGTCCCAGCCGCCGACGCCGACGCGGATCGCTCCGGGAGCAGGCGTAGCCATGCCCTTCCTCTGGTTCGAAGGCGGTGCGCCGTCACCGTCCTCACGACGATCAGTCATGGACGACGACCAGCCTGTCGGCGAACGGGCCGCGCTTGCGCAAATGGCCTTCGCGGACGGGCGCGCGGCGCAAATTGGCCCGTTTGAGCAGCGGCTTCAGCATCAGATGCAGAATCCCCTTGTTGATCTGGATGCCGAGACATTGGTGGAGGGCGTAGCCGAAATGCACGTAATTGTCCGGCGGTCGGCCGGGATCGAAACGGCTCGGGTCGGCCACCTTGCGGCGGTCCATCATCGCCGAGGCCAGCCCCGCCAACACGGTCGCCCCCTTGGGCACGCGCCGCGCGCGGCGGGTGCCGGCGGCGATGGTCGCGTCGGTGACGGCGACACGCTGCATCGCCGGCGCGATCGGATCGAACCGCATCGCCTCGCGCACATAAGCGGCGAGCAGCGCATCGTCGTCGGCGCGTGCCGCTGCCTGTGCCCCGGCCAGCGCCTCCGGCCGGCGCAGCAATTGCTCCATCGCCTGCGGCACGACCATCGGCGGCTGCGGCGGACCGCCCACGATCATGCCCATCAGGGCGGTGCGAATCTCGACGTCGTCATGGCCGGGCTCGCCCTGCGCCTGCAGCTCCAGGTAGCGGCCGAGCACGTCGTCCTTCTTGTCCGGCGAGGCTTTGCGACGGGCGATTTCGGTGTCGATATGACCGCGCAGCGCCGGCCCGATCGCGTCCACCGCATCGCGCAGCTCCTTGCTGCCATCGTCCCCGAACTGGAACTCGAACAGGCGCGTGGCCCAGACGCGCAGGTCGCCATTGGGCGGCCTGGGTACGCCGAAATAATCGCTGAAAAGATCGAAGGTGACCTGCCGGACGAGCCGGTCGACGACCTCGATCCGGCCGCCGGCGCGGGCCACGATCGCCTCGGCCCTCGCCTCCGCCTGAGGGGCGAGCCGCTCGGCAATGTCCTCCCGCCGCACCACCCGCAGCATCGCATCGCGGGCGGCATGATAGGCAGGCGTGTCGCCCATGCTCAGGAAGAATGGCTGGTTGTCCATGATGACGTCCAGATTCGCCTTGTAGGGGACACCGAACGCCCGATCGTTCTCGAACACCTCGATGACGTCGTCATAGCGGGTGGTGAACACCTTCCGGCCGACCTTGGGAATCGGCCAGACCGCGCGGGCGAGGCGGAACAGGAACGGCAGGCTGCGCAGCGTCGCATTGCCCAGCGCGGTCCTCAGTCCTTTCCGCGCGGGACGGAGGACGTCGTGCGAGCCGAGCGCGCTCGTGTCGGCCGCTGGTTCGGATGCCGTCAGATTGTCTCCCCCCGTCCGCTGAGGACATACGCAAGACGTTTCCCGCCCTTTTTACAGGACATGGGAAGGCGCGCCAGCCAATTCGCGGCGGTTGCTGTTTCCGCGGCGCGACTTGCCGGCCGGGCAGCGAATTCAGCCGGCGGGGAAGCGCGCGAAATCCCGCTCGGTCACATTGTCGAGCTCCGCGCGGTAGGACGTGTAGGCCGGATGACCCGGCACGATCTTTCCGAAAGCCGGCTCCGTCGCCCCGCCGATCCTGAGCAGCGCGATCGGGCACGAGGCCGGCACCAGCTGTGAGCCGTGGCCGACCAGCAGGGTGGTGAGGATGCCGTAGAGCGAGCCCGAGATGGTCGGCCGGCCGAGGATCGCCAGCCGGTACTGCCCGCCCTCGCTGGTGATCAGATAGATGTGGCCGGAAAGGTGGGGCAGCGACACCGATCCGGCCTGCGCGAACGAATCGCTGCGCTCGGATTCGGCGAAGACCAGGCGCGACGATGCCGGATCCCAGCCGATGGTCGTCAGGTAAGCGTGAATGCCGGGCTCGGCCCCGAACAAGGGACGCAACGTCACATAGCGCCCCTCGAGCCAGCGCACCGCGCCATGGGCGTAGCCGCCGAGCTCGTCGGGCGCGGAGGCGGCCGCCGCGGCCGGCGCCGGCGCTTGGCCGCGCAGCGAGGTGCCCAACGCCTCCTCCAGCCGGATCACGGTCGCCAGGGTGAAGGAGCGGCGACCGGACAGCGCCTTCTCCAGGGTCGAGATGCTGATCCGGGCGAGGTCGGCCAGCGCCTGGCGCGAGATGCGCCGGCGCGCCAGCTCTTCGCGCACCTGGCGGGCAATCTCCTCCGCCCGCTGGTCGTCGAGCCATTCGTCCTGGAGCATCGCCCTCCCCGGCCTTTGCGCACAAATCCGCACATATTCGTACCGCACGGCAATGGCCAGCCGCGATGCGCCCGTGCAGGCGGTTCGCGGCTGAAGTTTGGGGACAATGATCGTGGCTGTGCGGGACGGCGGCCGCCTAATTGCCGAGGCTCCTCATCAAGGGAGTCCGTCATGCCCCGCTTCGCCCAGACCGGCCGTTTTCAGTCAGCTTCCATTCAACTCGTCTATGGAATTGCACGCTTCGTCGCACAAAACAGCGTTGCGACGAAAGGGGAGAGAGTCATGCCAACCTCGATTTCCGCCAAGGCCGACCACGCTTCCGCCCGTGATCGGTCGCTCAAATCCCGGCGTATCGCTGCCGGCCTGTCCATCCTGTTCCTGCTGGCGCTCGCCGCCATCATCGCCTTCTCCACGGCAAGCGCCGCCGGAAGCGGCGACGACCAGGACCGGATCGCCGCCGGCACCCTGATGCTGCAGCCGCGCGGCGGCGGCGCGCCTTTGCCCGCGGTCCGCCTCGGCACCCATTACGAAGTCCATGTCAGCGGGCCGATCGCCCGCACCCGCGTCGTCCAGGCCTTTCGCAACACCGGCCGGCAGTGGGCGGCCGCCACCTATCTCTATCCGCTGCCCGAGCAGGCCGCGGTCGATTCGCTGAAGATGGTGGTCGGCCAGCGGGTGATCGTCGGCGAGATCCGGCGCCGCGCCGAAGCGGCCGAAATCTACGAGCGGGCCAAGGCGCAGGGCCAGAAAGCCGCCCTGGTCGAGGAGCAAAGGCCGAACATGTTCGTCAACCGGATCGCCAATATCGCGCCCGGCGAGACGGTACTGATCGAGATCGAATATCAGGCGCCGGTGACCGTGCGCGGCGGTGAATATTCGCTGCGCCTGCCGCTGGTGGTCGGGCCCCGCTACGTGCCGCCGGCGAGCCTCGTCAGCCAGGCCGCGCTGACCGACGCCCAGGCGGTGACGGCGCCGCTGCTCGACCCGCGCCGGACCGGGCCGCTCAACCCGGTATCGATCGAGGTCCATCTTCAGCCCGGCTTCCCGATCGCCAACCTGGCCAGCCCCTATCACCGTATCCATGCCGCAGAGGGGCCGGCCGGCGGACGCGTCGTCCGCCTCGCCGACGGCGACGTCCCCGCCGACCACGACTTCGAGCTGCGCTGGCGCTCCTCCGCCGCCGACGCCACGGTCGGCCTGTTCCGCGAGCGCGTTGGCGACCGGGACTATCTGATGGCGATGCTGACGCCGCCGGTCGACGACCGCCGCCGCCCGGCGCGCCCGCGCGAGATGATCTTCGTCATCGACAATAGCGGCTCCATGGCCGGCGATTCGATGGAGCAGGCGCGGCAAAGCCTGCTCCATGCGCTGAGGACTCTGACCCCAGCCGACCGATTCAACGTCATCCGCTTCGACGACACCATGACCCAGTTGTTCGAGGCCCCGGTGGCGGCGACGCCGGACCAGGTCGCGCTCGCCGCGCGCTTCACCGACTCGCTCGAGGCCACCGGCGGAACCGAGATGCTGCCCGCCCTGCGCGCCGCCTTGGTCGATGCGACCCCGGGGGACGGCCGCGTCCGCCAGCTGATCTTCATGACCGACGGCGCGATCAGCAACGAAGACCAGATGCTCGAGGCGCTCGGCCGGTCGCGCGGCCGCAGCCGCGTGTTCATGATCGGCATCGGCTCGGCGCCCAACAACTTCCTGATGAGCCGCATGGCCGAGGTCGGGCGGGGGAGCTACATCCATATCGGCGACGGCAGCGAAGTGAACGCCCGGATGACCGAGTTGCTCGACCGCCTGACCCGACCCGCGGTCACCGACCTTGAGGTGCGGATCCGGGGCGCCGGCGCCGAGATCACCCCGGCGGAGCTGCCCGACCTTTATGCCGGCGAGCCTTTGGTGGTGCTGGCGCGGGGCGAGGCACTCGGCGGCACGCTGGAGGTCAGCGGCCGGATCGGCGGCCAGGCGTGGCGGCGCTCCGTTCCGCTCGCCGAGGCGGTCGAAGGCGCCGGCGTCGCCAAATCCTGGGCGCGGCGGCGGATCGCCGAGATCGAAGTCGCCGACACGCTCGGCACGGTCGACGAGGCGGCGGCGGCGAACGCGATCGCGCGCCTCGGCCTCGACTTCTCGCTGGTCAGCCGCGAGACCAGCCTGGTCGCGGTCGACCGGACGCCGAGCCGGCCGCGCGGCGCCCGCCTGACCGAGGAGGAGCTGCCCCTGAACCTGCCCCACGGCTGGGATTTCGACGCCCTGTTCGGCGGTACTTCGCCCGATGGCCGGCCGGGCGGCGCGCTTGCCGAGGACCAGGCCGAGCCGCTCGACCTGCCGCAGACCGGCACCGACGCGGGCCGGCTGATGCGCGGCGGCGCCATCCTCCTCCTGCTGGCGCTGGCCGGCCTCGCCGCCCTGCGCCGGAGGACGCCGGCATGCGCATGACCCCGGTCCCGGGGAGGCGGGCGCTCGCCCGCCTCCCCTTCGTCGCGCTCGCCGCCTGCGGCCTCCTGCTGATCGGCCAGGGTGCGATCATCCCGGCCAAGGCCTGGCTCGCCCAGATCCTGCTCGAACGGGCGTTCGAGGAGAGCCTCGCCAGCCACCGGCCGGCCAAGGCCTGGCCCTGGGCCGATTCCTGGCCGGTCGCGCGAATCCGCGTGCCGCGGCTGGGCGTCGAGGAGATCGTGCTGTCGGGCGGATCGGGCGAGGCGCTGGCCTTCGGCCCGACCCTGCTTCCCGGCGGCGGCCGGCTGGGCGAGCGCGGCACGGCGGTGTTCGCCGCCCACCGCGACACCCATTTCCGCTTCCTCGGGGCGCTGCGGCCGGGCGACGTCATCGAGATCGAGGAGATCAACGGCCACACCCTGCGCTACCACGCCGGTACCGCCGCCGTGGTCCGCTACGACGCCTTCGGCGTCGACCGCCACGCCGCGCGTCCGTCGATCGCGATGGTAACCTGCTGGCCGATCGGCGGCACCGGCCGCGGGCCGCTGCGCTACGTCGTCCGGGCGGAGCTGGCGAAGGGATGACTGGCTGGGGCGGCAGGATTTCGAACCTGCGAATGCCGGTACCAAAATCCCGCAGGAATCACCGGGTTTTCAATGGCTTGGCACTTGACGCCGAGCAGAAGGCGGCCGCGGTTCAGGAAACGCTGATCGAAGCCGCCGAGTGAATCGCCGGCTCGACCGGCGGGACTGCAGGACCGGTTGCCACGTCCCGCAAATAGGCCGCCAACGCGTCCTCGTGCGGCCGGAGCAGCGTGCCCCGCATGCTTGCGAGCGCGGTGTTGCGCACCGTCCGGCTTTCCCGTGCGAAGATGAAATCGGCATCGAGACCCGCGCCCGCGGCAATCGCACGCGCGAAGGCGAACCAGCTCGCCGCGCCCTGATTGGCGAGGTGCCAGATCCCGCACTCCCCGTCGATGAGGAGATCCAGGGTTGCATGGCAAAGGTCAGGGACGAAAGTCGGGGTGACGAAGTCGCTCGTCGAGGCGCTGAACGGCCCGCCGCGGCGAAGCGCTTCGATCACGGACCATGCGAAATTGTGGCGGTCCCAGGGTCCGAAGAAGGCGCTGGTCCGGATGATCAGCGCCTGTCCCCCCGCCGCGGATACGATGCGCTCCGCCATCAGCTTGCTGTGGCCATAGACGCCGGAGGGATTCGGGGCGTCGCTCTCGACATAGGCCCGGCCCTGGAGTCCGTCGAACACGAGGTCAGACGAGAATGTGACGAGCGGAAGACCCTGTTCCCGACAGGCTCGCGCAAGATTGCCGGCGCCGGCGGCGTTCGCGGCCATACAGGCCTGACTTTCCCCCTCCGCGTCGGCGACGCGGACGAAGCCGGCGGCGTTCACGATGGCCCAGGGCTCGACCTTCTCGATCATCGACGCGATCGAGCCGGCATCGCAAATGTCGAGCTCCGACCGGCCGGTCAGCCGAAAGGCGAGGCCGCGATGCGCGGCAATCCGGGCGAAGGCCCGACCGAGCGTTCCGGCGCCCCCGGTGATAAGGAGCGGACGTCCTTCGACTTCGGCCGGCTCAGCCTTGCACCAAGGGTAGAGTCGTTCCGGCCTTCTCCACCAACCGACCCCCTCAAGGACGGGGTGCTGATAGCGATCGCCGCGGGCATAAGCGGCGGCGGCCTTGGCCACCACGGTTGGACGGGGGATCGGGGCGCGAATGTCGAGAGCCCCGGCATCATAGGCTCCCTCCTCGCGCGTGATCAGCGAACGCCAGTCGACCGCGCCGAACAGCGACCACAGCGTCACCGCGCGCAAGTCGACGCCCTCGCGCCGGAGCTGGCCGGCGGTAGCCCAGACTTCGGCGAACCAGCGCAGCTGCTGTTCGCGGGTGCAGCCATGGTGGACCTCGGTGATCGCCAGCGGGATCGCGTAGCGCGTCCAGGCTTCGCGCAGCCGAGCCCCGATGCCCCCGTCTGCGCCCACCCCCGCCACGCGTATCGCTTCGGCATCGACATAGGGTTCGCGCCCGTTTCCGCCCGCCTCGAGAGTGGGATACAGGTGGAGACGATGGTCGAGAAACCGTTCGCTCGTCAGATAATGGTTCACGCCGATCAGGTTGGGCCGGGCGGCGCCCTCGGCGAATAGCTCGATCTCTCCGCCGTCTATTCCCGCCTCGATCAGGAATCGATGAAGCAGATGGCGCGCATCCACCCGGCCCGCCAGCAGATCCAGGCTGAGCCAGCGGCGCTCGTTCTCATGCCGCGCCTGGTCGGCCAGGGGAGGCGTCGAGTAGGTCTTACCCAGGTCCTCGGTCTGGATCAGAACGGCATCCGGGTTGATGGCGCGGATCGCCGCCATGGCCCGGCGGATGCCGTCGCATTGATTGACCACCGCCCGCAGGCAGGCAGGATAATCGAGGCGGTGCGGATACCAGTGCCCGTAGAGGGCGGAAAAACGTGCGGTGGTGAGCGGTTCGTTGATCGGCGTCCACTGCCGAATCCACGGATAGCGCTCCGCGACGCGTGTTGCATAGTCCGCGAACTTGCGCGAAAAATCCGGGTCGAGCAGTTCTGTATAGGCCGGTCCCGAGCCGTGATGGAGCAGCCCACCGATAACTTCGATGCCAAGCTCCGCAAGCCGGCCAAGCCGCTCATCGGTCCATGCGAAATCGCATTGGTCCGGCGCGTCGGGCGCGACGCTTTCCCAAAGGATCGGATAGCGTAGGGTCCTGATGCCGAGCTGCGCGATAAGATCGATATCCGAAGCGCGCGCCCGATGTCCGGTTTCCGCCGCCTGGTCGCGCCACCGGTCGCCGATCCGTACGATCGTGCATTCCGGCCCGGCCCAGAGCTGAAGCGGTCCTCGGGGCGGGGCTTGCCGCAGCCGGTCCCAGCCTGATCCGCCGTCCCTCATCACTCCCCGTCCGCGGGGGCTGCGCTGCGGTTGCTCTCCAGCGCGCGATCCATTTGTTCGCCGCGCTTCTCCGCCGGCCCCGCGACGATGCTGCTCTCGCCGCCCGTCTCTCCGCGCATCGCATCGATCCGCTCCCCCGCATTCTCATGGGGGCCGTCGCAAGCGGGGAGCAGAAAGCAAGCGGCAAGGACCTTGAATGCGCGCGTCATCACGATCTCCATCGAGCAACGACTACGCGCCTCCCAGCCGCCTGTTCCTTTCAAATTCTTTGGAATAACCTAGATTACTCAATATTTTAGCATCTGGCGTTTCGATCTGAAAATGACCCGGTGCCGCCCTGTCCGGAATCCGGACAAATCAGACCGTCGATCGTCGCGGGCGTTGGCTGGGGCGGCAGGATTCGAACCTGCGAATGCCGGTACCAAAAACCGCGCCCAGCCATCCGAAGGCCGCAGAAATCTACGGCCGATCAAGAGCTTAGCAGACCAGGTCGGCGGTGCAACAAAAATCGGGACACAATTCGGTACACAGCGCGAGGTTGGAAGGCCAAGACAACTAGACGCGCGGCGTATCGTTCACCACGCCGACGACGCGGGCCTGCGCGTATCCATGCCGGCGAAACACCGCCAGCACCTGATCGACATCGGTAGGCGCGCACGAAACAGAAGTCCGCCGCTGGTCTGGGGGTCCGTCAAGAGCGCCAGATCTTCAGCCGCAAAGCCCGCCGGCGCTGATGTTCGAACCATAAGCGGCCCATTTGCGTTTCGACGCTCTGGCCACGACTGCCTCGCGGCCAGCGATCTCGCGCCCTCCATCAGCGGGACGGCGGTCCAATCGATCCGAATCCCGCAACCGGCGCCGTCTTTCACTTCTTGGCGTGATCCATTCAGTGGCCCCTCCCGTTTGGGTCAACAAACCGAGAATAGGCTGGTATTCTAGTAGAGTGGCATGAAGGCCGCCTCATCGGAACTGTCTCCCGCCTGAGACAGGATGATACTGTCGGGGTCGGCCTGTGATAGGTCCCGGCGATAAGCCATCCTCAATCGATAGGCGCCCGGGCTCATCGCCTGACCCGCATTCGGGAAGATGACGAGTCCGGTCGCATCCGCCTTACGAAGCAATTTGGGCGTCGGTTGCACAAGGGTGAATGAAGAATTGGGCAGGATCCGCACCGCGCACGCCGTCCGGCCCGACCCATCGAGAAGGCGTAGGTCGGCCCCCACTTCCGGAAGCCGACAGATGCCGGGATCGCCTGCCTGGGCGACGTTCATCGTTCGCCAAGTGTGATTTGCGGGCGGTTGGACTATCCCGCCCGAATATAAGCGGAGCCGCAAACCGGCTGCGACCAAAGCTTGCGAGGGGAACAGGTACAGGTCGGACCAGGTCGAGGCGGGATCGTCGAAAGGCGCGTCGATGAGCCCCGTCGCGGCGCCAACCGCGTCGCGCAGCTGCAGGCGCCAGCCAGCCAGATCGGTGTCGTCCAGCGCCAGCAGGTCGACATATTCGTCGTCGCCATTGGTCATGCCGAGCGCCGCGCCGACGATCTTGACCGGGCCGAGCAGGTAGCTGAGCGGCGCTTCCCCGGGCGAATGCCACAGGCTGATCTCGCTTCGCGTCCAGTCCCACGGCTCCGGGCTGCGAACCAGCCAGCCCAGCGCCTCGGCGTCGTGCTGGATGAGGTTGACCTCCGGCGTGGCCGACTCGCGGACCAGCTTCGCGCCAAGCCAAAGGGCAACGAAGTCCTCATATTGACGGGTCTCGGTCGCGCTCAGCGGGGCGTCTGATTGCTGGACCGACGCGCTGGCCAACGCCATCAGTTCGGCGGCGGTGCGTGCCTTGTCGCCGCCCGCCGTCTCGACCTCCCACACCGGCGTGCGACGACCGAGTGCGAGATGCGCGTAATTGACGTAGGCCGAGGTCACGAACTCGAAGCCGAAGGCGACGAGCGCGCCGCCCCTCTGGTCCTCGACGCGCACGTCCTTGAACCGGGCCGAGCCATTGTCCCAGCACCACAGGCCGATCGTGCCTCCGGGATGGGCCTTGAGATCCAGATCGTGGCGCAGGACGGGCGCGCCGTCGAGGAAGATCCGGATCGCATCGCCGGCGATCTCGACGTCGAGCTCGGAGTCGGTGCCGGCGGCGAAGGCGGCCGGCGCCTCGGCAAGCTTGACCAGGCCCGCCGCGGTGCGATGCACCAGCCGGCACAGGCCGCCCGGATAGAGATTTACCGCGTAATAGCTGTCGGGGCCCTGATAGAGGAAGAGCGCCCCGACGGCGCCGCCGGCCCCGGCCTGGACGAAGGCCGCAAGCCGGTGGCGCGTCCATTTGGGAACGGCGGCGGGCGCCCAGACGAGGGCCGAGCCGGGCGGGCAATCGCTGGCGGTGGTAGCGCTTCCGGCCTGCGCGATGTCCTGCTCGACATAGATTCCGTTGGGCGAGGCGGCGTTGTGGACTGTCCAGCGGCTGCCAAGCGCGGGTGTGTCGAGCTCGACGATCAGCCAGTCGTCCAGCCGCCCTCCCGCGCCGGTCGCGGCCGCGCCGTCGCCATGGCGGGGCGCTGCGAAATCCTCGTGCAGAAGCAGCGGCACCAACCGCGCCCGGTAGCGGGTCAGCGGCGTGAGCAGCAGGGGCGTCGCGGCGGTGGCAAGGACCTTGTTGTGAACGATCGTGCTCTGGTCGATGGGCACGCAATCGGGGTCAACCGCGGCGAGCCAGGCGACCGAAGCGTCGTCGAGCTCGAGCTCGCTGGTCACGCCCCACGGATTTTCGAAGGTCAGCGCGCGGCCGATCGAGTCGCGGGCCGGCTCGCCATTGCTGTCGAAGACCTGCAGCATCACGTCGCGCCGCGCCATCTTGTAGAGCATGTCGGGGTAATTGCCGTTGAACTTGACGCCCATATCATAGGCGCAGAACACCGGCCGCGGCATGGCCGGCGCGTCGTCGCCGCGGCCGATCGTCGGCGGGATCGTCTGGGCTACGTAATTGGCGAGATTGTCCGGGCCGCCGGCGATCGTGTCCGGAGTCTGGCCGGCCGGCACTGTGAACCCGCCCAGGCCCGGCGGCCCGCCCGTCTTGAAATAAGCGAAGCTGGTCTGGCTGTGGGTCGCAGTCGCGCCGGCATCCTCGATCACATGCGCTTCGGTGGCGATGACCAGCCGGTAGTCGGTATGGGGTTCGAGCACATTGTCCTCGTGCGCCCAGTGCGACGTCGCCGATTTGAGATTGTCGGCCAGCGACTGAAGCTCCGCGTCGGCGGGGCTGCCGAGGCAGATCTCGACGATGCCGACCCAATCCTGCTCGGCGAACTCGACCTTGAGGAGGGATCCTCCAGCGGCGGCCGACAGGGTGATCTCCGCGCCTGGCGCGGCGACCGTCCGCGACGAGGACGCCCCCGACCGGTTCTCCTCGACCAAGGTGAGAAGACGTTCGGGGACGGCCTGGTCGAAGATGAGCCGGACTATCCCGGTCGGCTCGGGAAGCCGGGCGAACTCGATCGCCAGCTGGAATGGCCGGTTCCGAAAGCCGGGGAAGAGCGCGCGCCTGCGGCCGTCAACCGGCTGGTCGAGGTCCCAGATGGCCGGGCCGGGTGGGGTGGACCGGAACATCAGGGCCGGGTTGCGCGAATGGGCGAAATCGATCCAAGCCCCGTCGGGACCTCGCCGAGCGCCGATCGCCTGATCCTCGAAGTCGAAGCAAGTGAGCGGCGGCGCCTCGACGCACGGATAATGGGGATTGTTCTCCGCGAACCACTCGTTCCACGCATCGCCGGTAAGACGGTTCTGGACGAACGCGTTCTTGGCGAAGACCATGAGGTTGGTCTGCGAGATCTGGCCGGGCGTGGTGCCGGCGGGGATCGCGCCCCAGGCGCCGTAGAGCGGCGGCAGGCCGTCGGAACCGGGCCCCTTCCCCGCCACGCCGGCCCATGAGGCCGAGACCGGGTCCCGTTTCTCGAGCCGCATCCCCGTGAGGGCGAAGCGGACCCGGGCGGGACCCTCGTTCCTGGCGGGATCGCCGATCCGCTCATAATCGGGCGAAGGCATGACCGCGTTGACCCCGATCTGGGAATCGTCGTGGACCGAGGTGGCGAAAGCGACCGAGATCACCGCGTCCATCGGCACGATGTCGATCGCCGAGGGCGGCGGCACGGGGGGCGTGGGCGGCGGCGGGTCGACCAGGAAGCCACGGCCGTCGTCATGGTCCGGGACGAGCGCCTGGCCGACGGCCAGTGGCCAGACCGCGCTGGACTTCAGGTGCTCGAGGCCGACGCCCTTCAGCACCGTGGAGACCGGCGCGGACGTCTTCTTCGGGCCGAATTCGATGGTGACCGTCGCGCTAGGGCTCTTGAAAGGCTTGGGCACCTTGAGCTTTACCGTCAGCTCGCCCTTGATGTGGAATGGGTCCTTCACGTCGGCGGCGAGCAGGGCGTCGGCGGACAGGCCCGCGCCGAAGCCGAAGGCGGACAACTCGATCGCCGCGTGCATCCAGAGGTCGGCGCGGACCTGGGGCGGCTTGAGCGACACCGCGGCATTGGTGTCGAGCCAGGCCTGGAGCTTCACCGACAGCGGCGAGGGGTTCCAGCTTTTGTCGTAGCCGACCCAGGCGCCCATCTTGATGCCGCTGGGGTCGACCGTGAAGTAGGAGGTCGCCTCGAAGATCGAGATGATCCTGGCTTGGATCCGGCTGGCGGCGGGCCTGTCCCCGAGCTTGGCGTGCCATTTGCCGCCCTTGCCGTAAAAGGCCTCGGCCGAACCGCGTATGTCGACGACGGCGCCGCTGGCCGCGTCATATTTGTAGAAGGCGTCGAGTCCGAACGTATATTCGCCGGCGGCGAAATCGAGGACCGCGATCGATCGGAACAGGGGCTGGTCGCCGCTGCTCAGTTCCTTGCGCGGCTTGCAGATATTGGCCATCGACTGGAGGAAGATGGTGGTGCCGGGAAAGGACACGACCAGCAGGCCCTTCATGTTGAACGGATAGCCGCCGCCGACTGTGCCCATCGTGACTCCGAGGCCAATCGCCTTGGCGTCCTTCTTCGGCTCCCACTTGGTAAGCTTCTCGACCCCGACCGGCGCCTTGTTGTACCAGCCCTCGGTCGGCGGCAACGCGTACCAGGGCTGATCGGGCTTGCGTCCCGGCCGCATGTGCATCGCGAACATGAGGACGAAGCCGTAGATGGAGAGCGGAATCTGCGGGAGAGGGGTGATTCCGAACGGCAGCTCGAGCCCGGCATAGACTCCGAAATAGGAGAATTTCTCGTTCTTCGAGGGGTCGTTGCGGCGGCCGATGGTGAGCTGGGTGTCGAAGGCGAGCTCGGGCTTCTTCAGCGCCAGCATCGCCGCCCCGTCGAACCTCTTGTCGACGCCGTCGTCGATGAACCGGCCGGATCCTTTGAGATCGAACGCTCCGCCCATCTTCAGCTCGACGGCGATGCCCTCGAACGAGAACCCGACCTTGCCGTCCTCGTAGAGGAACAGGCGCAGCCCCTCGACCGAGCCCTTGCCCTGGACGCCCTTGATCAGGTTGACCGTGCAGGAGCAGCCGAACCACCGGTACGGCTTGCCGTTGCGGTCGCCATTGCCCATGCCGAACTTGGTGATCTGCACCGAGAAGGCGTTGAAGTTGAGCGCCAGCTGGCTCGGCAGGTCGATCCAGCCGCTGGCCAGCTTGATCCGCCCCTCGTGATCGACCGAAAGCTCGCGTACCTCGAAGGTCGGCCAGTCGAGGCCGCCGAACAGAGGGGTGATCGCTCCGGAGATGGCGACCTTCGCCTTCCTGTCGGCGACGGTGATGGCCAGGCTCTCGACGGCGACCTCGAGGAAGGCCGGCTTCTTCAGGGTGAAGATTCCGCCCGTGGCGTCGATGCCGACGGTGAGCCCGCCCTTGGCGTCGAAGCCGATGGTGACGTCGAGCGGATGATCGAAATAAGGCAGGGTCATTACCGCCTTGACCGCCGAGCCGACCAGCTTGTTCTGCGAGAAGGTGAATTCGAGCGACTTGAGGCCGACCTGGAGGCCGAACAATTCGCCCATGCCCTGGCCCGAATAGGAGCCGTCGGCGTTGATCTGGTGGTTCCAGGTGGCGGCGATCGTGCCGCTGAAGCCGGACGAGCCGATCATCAGGTCCGAGATCGTCACGACGTCCGGCGCCGCGGCCGATCCGAACGCGTCGCCGAGATGGATCTTCGCCTGCGAGATGGCGACGCCCTTGAAGCCGGGCTGCGCGCCGGGCGGCGGCGTCTGCTTGTCGGAGAGATAGAGTTGGACGGCCTCCAGCTCGAGCACGATGCCGCTTCCCGCCAGCTCGAGCGCCGGCGCCGTGATCGCCGGCGCGGTGGGGCTGCCGCCGGCGTCGACGAAGGCGACCTGACCGTCGCCGTCGACCTTGAGATAGACCTTGCCGATCTTGAAGGCGGCGGGAAGGGGATCGCCCAGCAGGTCGAGCAGCGGCTCCCACTTGCTGGTATTGCTGTTGAACGCGACCGGCCGCAGGGCCTCGGACTCGAACCGGAACTCGGCGAACAGCTCGCCGAAGGTCAGCGAGAATTCGGGCGAGAGCGCGACGTTGAACCCGACCTCGGTGAAGCCGCCCGCGTCGAGCAAGGCAAAGCTCGCGCCGTCGATCGCCGGAATTTCGACTTCGATCTCCTGAAGCCAGGCGACCTTGCCGGAGAAAGCGAGCGAGGCTGCGCCGGCGTCGATGTCGAAATCGGTGATTCCGACCAGATCGAGAAAGCCGCCGGGTGGACCGAACAGGTCGCCGGGCCAGAAAGGCAAGGTGCGCGAGAGGGGGGCGAAGGCCCTCATTTCACAACTACCCCCTTGAACAGCATGGACTTGTTGGGAGTAGCGTTTGTCTCAAACAAGAGATCGAAGATCGGCTGTCCCTTCGGCAGTGTCCCGGTGTTTATCGGCCCGAAGACGACGGTCGCGTCATATTCCGTCGCTACCGTCATTGTGCCATTTGCCAGGAATGTGGTTCCTGAAAGCAATTTTGCGCTGAGCCCTGTACTCGGTAGTCTGATGCCCTGCAGCGCTAGCGTCGTGGAAGAGCCCGCGGCCGAGGCCAGCGTTACGGGTGGGGCCTTTTCGGGAAAGCGATACCAGAGCTGATCCGGAACCCAGCGGACAACATCGGTCGGATTTCCGCCTTGGGGGGTGATCGTCGAGATATAGAAATCGTTCACCGCCCTGAACGCGGCGACGAGCGGCTTGAGCGATGCCCACGTGCCGCTGCTCCATGTCGACGCGGCAGCCGCCTTCTCGATCTGGTCCAATACCCTTCTAGTCGAAATGCGTCCATTGACTTTCTCGGTTGCGGCAGCGGCTTCTATGACTGGATTGAGAATGAATTCTGCAAATCTCTGTTGATTGTCGGAGTCAAACAGCCATGCGTTGAAGTTAGACTGAAAGGGCGCGGTATCCAGCTCACCATTATGATATCTATCCTGTACATATGGCTTCATCGTCAGCGGAAGCTTTACTGGGCTCTTATACCAAATATGGAACCAAATATTCATTAACGATGCAGTGAAACAACCCTCGATCGCAAGACCAATGCTCTCTTCCATTTTGGTAAATGGAATTATCATGGTGTCATCATACCCAAACTCGATTTTATAACGATATTCGTTGTTCGGGTCATTCTGAAACTTGAAAAGCTTAGGCCAAGCGATTTTATCGAGTAAAAATACTTCCTTGGAGTCCATGAACAAGCCTGTCATGAATTGGGCGAACCCTTCTTGAAAAGAAAATTGCTCGTTGCTGTAGCTCGAGATGTGGTGATCGTTTAATTCGCAGGGATAATATATGAGTGAGGACGTGTTACTAAGATACTGCTTGGCGAAGCCGTGCGCCATTTCATGGATACAGACGTCGTCACGCGGTTTTAGAATATACTCAAGATGAGCAGTGATATTTTGTGGTCCAGAGTTAAAAGCACTTCCCTTCTGATCATCAACGGTGAGAGTTAGAGGCAACACTCCCTGCCATGATGATGACATTTTTGACTTCTTTACAAGAAATGACATAGCCCTGACAAACAAGTTGCGATATGCTATAAACTCCAAAAACCAATTATATAGCACACATTTCTTCTCATCTAATGTCAGGTTTTGATAAGTGTCCTCTTTATTAAGCTTATAGGCTGCGTAGGCCAATCTAGGACCTTTGTCGGTTATCTTGGCGGGAAAAGGAGTTGGGCCTTGACTCGTGTAAAGGGCGATCATCGAGGCCGACTTGGTTCTCGCAAGGCCGAATGACTCGCCCGCAACCTGGCTCACCTTCTCCTCGGGACCGCTCTTCGGCGTCACCGTCACATCAGCGGTCACCGTGGTAATCTTTGCGATCGAAGCGTCGCCTGGGATCTCGTCAGCCTTGAACAGGCCGAAAATCTCGATCGGCTTACCCCGCACCGCGGAAAAGACGTTCGCCCGCAAAATGCCGCCGGGACGCAGGACGAGGTCTTCGCTGTGCGTTGAATCCACAAGCAATTTCAACGGAAGGTTTTCTGGAAACAGCGCCTTGTCGTTGCCGTCGCCCCGGGTGAACCTGAGCACCACGTCGATAAAGCAGCCGACGGTGAATTCGCGCTTCTTGCCGAGATTTTGCATTCCCGGGCGGAGGACTATGGATCCCGAATTGCCCGCGGGCTCGGTCCAGCCCTCCGTCGACCAGGTGGAAATCGGGAAGGCCTTGCTGGTCCCGCCCGACGGATAGGACAGGGCGGTCAGGTCCGACGTCGATGGATTGGCCGGACCGAGGACCTCGAAATGAATGATCCAGCCGTCGCGAGAGGCGACGTTCTGGATGACTGGCGGGCCGCTTCCCCCCTTGAGCTGCAGCTCGCCATATTGATCCGTAAAACAGTCAAGGTCGATAGGGGTCTGCGAACCTGGTGTCGTGACGCTCGGGGGCTTCCCGAGGAGCCTCACTCGAGCTCCCTTCAACGGCGAGAATTGGGCGATCCCCTTGGCCGAATCATGACCCGGGTTGAAGGTCCGGAACGCCGCATTGACCACGAAATCGGGGGACCCGGGGACGGTGACCTGCCGCAGAAGGTGCGGCACCAGCTCCGGACGTGCGAGGGTGCTAGAGGACATAATAGGGTGCGGCCAGGAACGTCGGCAAAGGTGGGACATAGACTGGCGGCGTACCGTCGTCGGTCATCCGCATCGTTATCCGGAAGGTCTCAAGGGCGGCCGTGAGGTCCTTGGTCATCTTTCCGATACACGTACCGCCGTCGACAAAAAGCGCACCTGTGCCGTTCATCACGCGAAGGTTGTGCGCGTCGATGAGATCGGCCGTGGTCGTGCCGGGGGGAGGAGAGGTCTGCTGTGCGCTCTTCCAGGACGCACGTAACGCCGCCTCGCTCATCCTGCTGGTTTCGATACGCAGGAGGGTCGCCGTCTCAACAGCGTCGATCCCAACATAATAAACGCGGCTGATCGGAGGCGTGTCGGCCTGGAAAGCCCGCCGCTGCGCCTCGATGTCGTCAATCCAGACCGTGAGCACCAAGCTGTCCCTGGCCGGTTCGACGAAAAGGTCCGGCGACGGAATGGCCGTGCCCGCAGGATAGCAGCGCACGAACCCGCCCATCACGGCAAACAGGCTCGGGTCGGGCGCGAGGGCACCGGTCGGTGTCCTCGTCAAGGCCAGATCGGCAAACTCCCCGTTCGGCCCCGACAACGTGACCGCAACCTCAACCTGAAGCTGCTGATAATAGTCCTCCGCGCTCCCCGGATAACCCGCGGGCGGCGGCGCGATGATCGGCATTTCGAAGCGGGGGCGATAGCCGGTGAAGGGAGGGGCGGTGGTCATCATTCCCTACTGGCCGGCCACTGCCGGGTTCGGATCGGTGATTTGAAGGGTAGCGAATGCAGCCGACCAGTTGCCCGCAGCGTCCGAAGTTTTGATCCGGTAAAGCAGCTCGGCAGCGGGATCGGCGTCCGCATCGACGTAGGTGAAAGTTTGTGGCGAGCCGGTGGAATAGGCCGCCCCCGGTCCGCGGGTTACGAGTTGCCAGCCCGGTCTTGGAGATACCTTGCGCGAGATGACGAAATTGGGGCCTGCCGTACTGGTTTCCCAGGTCAGACGAAGGGCAGGCCGGAATCCGGCAGGGACGTTACCGTCCGCCGGCCACGCCAGCAGGGCGTTCGAGACAATATCCTGAATTACCCAGGCCTGTTCCGTCCAGGACGGCGCCGGCGGTCGTACCTCGTCCGGTACGAACAGCGCGACCGGCTTGGACGGCATCGATCCATTTCCGTCCTTGTCGAGGACGACGAGGCGGTAATGCCAGGTGCGACCGCCCGGAAGATGTCTGTCCACCCATTCACCGACCCCATTGGAGGAATCCAGCGCCGCCTCCCCGACCCTCGCCACTTCTTCCATCAGCCGCACATCCCGCAGCTCGTAATCATTGTCGGTGCGGTACAGGACATACCGCCCTCCCGCCTCGGCCCCCGCCGTCGTCCAGGCGATCGTCGCCTGGCGGTCGCCGCCCGTCACCTTCGTGATCACCGGCGTTCGCGGCGGCACCGACGGGGGGAAGTAGATGGGCGGGCTGGGAACGCCCGGCTCGCCCTCGACATGAGCGTGGTTGATGTAGGCGGCGCGAAGGAAATAGCGATTGTTGACGGTGAAGCCGTCGAACCTGATTGTGAGGGCGCGCCAGGCGGGATTGGGGATGTAATCGGCGGGGTCGTCCGGCGCGGCGGCATCAGGCGGGTCGACCGGCTCGACGGTCTGACGCATGTAGCTGTCCTCGTGAAGCGGCAGCGCGGCGAGGCCGCGCAGAGCGCCGTCGCCGAGGCCCGCGCAGGCCGCCGCCCAGGCCGAGTCATTGGCCTTGCGCTGCGGATCGCCCAGCGGCAGCGCTCCATTGTCGAGGCCCGGCTTCAGCGCCCGCAGGGCGGTCAGCTCGGCGGTGACGTTGGCCGGCACAGTCGCGGGCCAGACCTTCTGCAGGGCGGCCATATCGTCGGCGGCGAGCGTCGCGGCGGCCGGGTTCATCCGCTCGACCATGAACAGGGTCGAATCCAGCACCGCATAGACATGCGCCTTCAAATGGGGGCTGGCGGGCCAGCGGACGGTCCAGAAACTGTCCCTGTGATAATCGGCCTTGGTCGCCTGGACGCGGTCGTTGTCGTTGAGCGATGCGGGGGCGGGCGGCGGCGTGCGCCAGACCCGGAAGATCGTCGCCGAAGTCGCTTTGCCCTCGATCCCGGTCAGCCCGCCCCAGGGGTGGCCCGCCCATTTGGGATGGTCGACCCCGAACGGCTTGCTGTTGGCGGCGGTGACCGCGACATTGGCGTAGACGACCGGTTCGGTGAGGCCGGGCTTCATCGGCACGCCGAGGAAGGGCGGCGATCCCGGCGGCGGGACGAGCGGCAGCAACACCTCATATTGGCGGTACGGCCCTTCGGTGACCCCGCCCGTGGTCGTCGCCGGGACCAGGGTGACGTGGTCGTCATAATCGCAGACGAAGATTCGGTCCTGCCAATTGGCCGGATCCTTGGAATCGGGGCCGGGCGGGGTGGAGCCGGGGTTGAAATAGAGTCGGAAATGGGTGGTGGGCGGGTTCGGCGCGTCCTGGCCCGGATGCCAGCGCCAGCGCACGCGCAGAGGCGCCGCCGCCTCCCGCTCGTCGTCGGTCAGGCCGTTCCACCAGGGCTCGACGGCGAGCCACCACGCGTCGTAGGCGGAGTCGCGCACATAGGTGTCCTCGTCGGCCGGATCGAGCGCGGTCGCCTCGACCAAAGCCGGCGCCGGGGGCGGAAGCATGTCGCGTATCTCGACGGCGAAGGCGTGAAGCCGCCTGTCCCCGGCCGGGAGCTGATAATACCAGGGCCTGGGGACCGGACTCGCCCATTGCCACCAGTCGCCGTCCGAGCCCGGCGGAGTATGCCGCCCGAACAGGCAGATGGTCGACAGCCGGAAGCCGTACCAGCCATCCGCGAGCCTCCGCTCGACGGCGCGCAGCGGCGCCGGGGGCCAGTTGGCCGGCATCAGCGCCGACGCCGGCGCACTCTGGTCCGAGTCGATCAAATAGGGGGCGTTGGCGTTGAGCGGAACGAACGGGCCGGCCGGAGCGCCGGGTGCGGCCGGCCCGTAATCGCGCCTCCAGACGATGTAGCGCACCGGCGAGTCGGCCGAGGCGACGCCCGGCGCGGCGGCCGGCGGAGCCCAGCTCAGGCCGACGGCGCCGCGGGGGGCGCTCATGTCGCCGCTCACCGCCGTTTCCGGAAGGACAAAGGCGCTCGGCCCGGCCGGCAGCGGCAGTCGCGGCCGGGGCTTGGCGGCGTGGTTGAAAGTGATCCACGCGTCAACTCCTGGCGGGAGGGCCCCGAGGGTGGCTGCCTGCAGCGCCGCCTGCGCCTGGCCGCCGAACGCGTTGTCATGGTCGGCCAGGACGACATAGTCGAAAGCCTGGCCGGGCAGGACCTGCTCGTCGACGACGTAGAGGCCGAGGATTTGCGCCATGGTCGGATCGAGCGCGGCAAGAGTCACCAGCTCGAGGAGATTCTCGTCGACCAGCTTGGGCGTGCCGTCCGGATCGACGGCCGCCGAGGCCGAGTCGACGAAGGTCGCCTTGCGGCCGCTCATCGGCCCCCCGCCGGGCCCGCCGGCGACGAGCTGGACGAGGAGCTGGTGGAGGTCGGCGAATTTGGGAGCCCAGTTAACGGGCGAATCGTACCGGATACGGGCCATGGCCATGGCCTGGGCGGCGGCCTGGTTGGCCGGCTTGCCGGCGCAGGGATAGGTGCTCTCTGCGACCGGCAGCGGGATCGGTGCAGGATAATCCTTCAGCTTGCTCCATCGGCCCGCCAAGGCCTCGGCGAGGGCAGTCCAGCACAGGTCGATCAGAGCGGCGCACGGTTCGGCATCGCGCGGTTCGGCATCGCGCGGCTCGTCCACGGGCCGAAATTCAACTCTGTCGATACGGTCGGCCGCCACCTCGCCCAGTACGATCTCGCCGGGCCGGCCCGTGATCAGGGTCTCGGCAACGAAGTCGCCACCGTCGCTGGCGATCATCCGCATCGCGCACGCTGGAGGCGGCTTGCAGTCGCGCACGTCCTCCTTGCCCCGCCGCGTCACGGCCTTAGTCGGCTGCCCGAGTCCGACCTTCGCCCAACTTGCGACCGCTTTGCCGACCTGAAGCATCCAGCGGACCGGACGGTCGCAATCCTTGGCCGGGCCGACCGCGATAGGGCCTTCGTAGCCGGCCCCCGCGGCCGTCTGCCGCGCGCCGCGAAAGCCGATCGTGGCGACAACGCGGTGCACCGGAGCGTCGAAGCGGGCCTCCAGCGGCGCGGAGGGCAAAAGGATCTCTTTGGTGCCGGACGCTGGAAACTCGTCGATCAAGCGGATTCCGGCCGGCGAGTGGAGGGAAACTCCGGCGAAAGGCCGAGACATCTTGTCGTCCGTGCGGTCGCGCAGCTTGGCCAGCTGCGGCGCGAGGCAGGTGTGGAGTTTCGGATTGTGCGGACGCCGGAGCGTGTAAAAGCCGCCCCAGGGGAGCCCCTTCGCGGCGGAGGTCCGGAATTGAATATGATTGCCATGGACGAGGGCGGTCGGCTGCAGGCTGCCGGGCGGCGGCACGTCGCCCGTAATACCCAGGCCGAGCACGACAAGATCGTCCGATTGTATCGCCATAACCCTCGGTTGCCCCCATCCGAGTCCGTCGGAGAGTAGTGTACTCGATATTATTGCACCAGTACTATTTTCCCGAAAGGCGCCCGCGACAGCCAAGCGGCAAGTGAAACCAAGGCCTAGAATGCGGGTATCTCATGGTGGTATGGGATTCCAACAGGCTGAAGTCTTGGCAGCGATAGAATCCGCTCACTTGATTGGAGCTATCCAGCTGCGGCAATGTAGTACGGGACTCCATATCCCTCCTTACCGCGAAGTTAGGAGCCGAGCCGGCTGAGCGCGTCGGCTAGGTCTGAACTAGCGCGGATGGCTTCGCGGGTCTTTTCTGAATAAAGCAATGGTTCGCGATCACTTGCTGCAGATAATCCACTTCACCTCGCGTGCATGTCACTGGCGACTGTCCTCGACCCGCACGGCTCCCTCAGGCGATAAGAACTGCAGGGCGGCTCCAGCTGCGGCCTCGAGCCTCAGCACTGAGGAGGCCATCATCGCTTGCCCAAGAAACCAGTACAAAATGCTAGCACAAGCTGGCATGCGTCAGCGGGTGAATGCCGGAGTAAATCAATTGTTTCTGCTGCACTTTTTAGCAAGCGGGTCGTCCGGTAGGGGTTCACCAGGCCTTTCTAGAAAGCCAGGCTTGGCAGGGAATTGTTACCCTGGAGAAGGAAAGGCGCCACGGCTTGGGCCTGCGGTGCCAGCGGCTAGGTAACCCCGCCTTATGAGGCCAGGTCGCGGAAAAATCTCCGTGAGATTGAACTGCGAATGCCGGTACTAAAAACCAGCCGCCGTTTTTTCGGCCAACCTTCCCCTTTGCAGTCACAAGTTTGACCAGCTCGGCCTCGGTCACTTCGTAGATGATCTTCGTCCCCAGATTGGGTCGGATATCGCGCTCATAGATTTCCAGCTTGTCGGCGATGGTTCGAGGCTTGTTGCGTCTCTTCGCGCGTGACGAGCGGCCCTCCCGTACCGCCACCATGTAGAGCTGATGCGCGCGATCGACCGTCATGATCTCCCGCGCCTCTTCCGCGCGTATCGCTTCACGCGGGTCTACCCCCGCCTCTACCTGCTCGTTGAGCTTGCCCGCCCAGTCGCGGGCCGCCGCGATGTTGTAGGCGGGGTAAAGCCCGAGCCACATCTTCACGGTCACATCTGCGCCCGGCAACCGCCGGCGGTAGTCCCACCGCTTTTTCCCGCTCCCCAGGACTTCGATGCCGAGCCCGGGAGTAAGCGGGTCGGACATCCGCCCGCGAATCAGATCATCAACTGTTGCCGGCGTGAATGCATTCTGCCTTGCCATAACGAAACCTGGCGGCCTCGTCGGAGCAGAAAACACGGACACAATTGCCGTCCAACCGGGTCGTTTTCAGGCGAACCGAGTCCAACTGCCGAGCGGCGGGATCTGAGCACAAGTCTTTGTTCCGAAGCCAATATTGAGGATTCGGTTGGCTGGGGCGGCAGGATTCGAACCTGCGAATGCCGGTACCAAAAACCGGTGCCTTACCACTTGGCGACGCCCCAGCAGAGGCGCGAGGCGGCTATATAGACGGCGAGCGGGCGAGTTAAACCCCGTTCGTCATCCCGGCTAGCTGTTCGAGATCCGGCCGTTGACCAGGTCGAGATAGTCGGTGCGCATCTGCAGCGTCAGGTCGCCGACCTCGAAGTTCCACGGCCCCGCCGACCGGATCGGCGCGACCTCGGCGGCGGTGCCGGTCAGGAACATCTGCTCGAAGCTCTCCAGCTCCTCTGGCCAGATCGCCCGCTCGTGCACCTCGATGCCGCGGCGGCGGGCGAGATCGATCACGGTGCGGCGGGTGATCCCGTCCAGGAAGCAGTCGGGGGTCGGCGTGTGCAGCGCCCCGTCCCTGACGAAGAAGGCGTTGGCCCCGGTCCCTTCCGCGACACGGCCGCGCCAGTCGAACATCAGGGCGTCCTCATAGCCTTTCGCCTGGGCGCTGTGTCGGGCGAGGGTGCAGATCATGTAAAGGCCCGACGCCTTGGATTCGGTCGGCGCGGTATAGGGCGCGGGCCGCCGCCAGGGCGAGATGTCGAGCCTCAATCCCTTGCGGATCGATTCCTCGCTGAAATAATTGCCCCAATCCCAGCAGGCGATGGCGAGGTGGATCCTGGTCCGCTGCCCGGAGACGCCCATCTGCTCCGACCCGCGCCAGGCGAGCGGCCGCATATAGGCGTCGTCGAGGCCGCTGTCGGCAAGCACCTCGCGGCAGGCGGCGTCGATCTCGGCGGTCGACCAGGGGATTTCGAAGTCGAGCAGCTTGCCGCTCTTCCTCAGCCGCTCGCTATGCTCGGTCAGCCTGAAAATCTCGCCGCGATAGGCGCGCTGCCCCTCGAACACCGACGAGGCGTAGTGGAGCGCGTGGGTGAGGACGTGGACGTTCGCCTCGCGCCAGGGAACGAGACGGCCGTCGAACCAGATCGTGCCGTCGCGGTCGTCATAGGTGCGCTGATCGGTCATGGAGCGCGGATAGGACCGACCGCCCGGTCGGTCAATGTAACTCAATCCTAGCCAGCCCGCGCCTCCGCGGCCATTTCCAGGCTGCGGCGGCGCGAGGCCTGGAGCGTACGCGCGACCAGGTCTTTGAGCGCCCGGTCGGCGTCGAGCACGTCGAGGCCGGCCTCGGTGGTGCCGCCGGGGCTGCCGACCTGCGCGGCGAGGTCGGCGAGGCTCGCCGTCCCTGTGCCGGCGAGCGCCGCCGCGCCCTCCACCGTGGCGACGGCGAAGTGGAGCGCCTGCTCCCTGGCAAGGCCCAGCGCCTCGCCGCCTTCGGCCAGCGCCTCGATGAAGCGGAACACGAAGGCGGGGCCGCTGCCGGACAAGGCGGTGACCAGGTTGAAGGTCCGCTCGTCCTCGAACCATTCGGCATGGCCCAAGGTCGCCATCAGGCCGGTGACGATGTTGCGGGCGGCGATGTCGTCGCTGTCGCTGCTGAGGCCGATCACGCCCCTGCCCAGCCGCACCGGCAGGTTGGGCATCGCCCGGATGATCGTGCGCGGCGCGGCGAAGCGGGCGCGAAGCGAGGCGAGCTCGACCCCCGCCAGGATGGACACCAGGATCGTCTCGGCATCGAGGATCGGCGCCAAAGCGGGCGCGGCGAGATCGAGCTGGTGGGGCTTCATGCCCAAAAGGACGATCGCCGGCACCTCATCCTCCGGATAATCGGTGGTGACGCGGACGCCGGCGCCCGCCGGCCGGCCGCTCGGCCGGATGACGCTGACATGGGCCGGATCGACGCCCTCGGCGATCCAGCGCCCGAGCATCGCACCCGCCATGTTGCCGCAGCCGGCGAGCCAGAGCGGCCCGGGAAGGAGGGGGTCGGTCATCGGCCCGTCATTGCGAGAAGCGGAGCGACGAAGCAATCCAGCTTGCGGCGTTCAGGGTCGAGCTTGTCCGGATTGCTTCGCTGCGCTCGCAATGACGAAGGAGGCGTCACGCCTCCCCTTGCGTCTCGATGAGCGCGGCGGCGATCGCTTCCTGCGGCGTCTTGTCCGCCCACAGGACGAACTGGAAGACCGGGTAGAAACGCTCGCATTCCTCGATCGCCGCCTCGACCAGCGTCTCGGCCTGCTGCAGGCTCAGCGTCCCGCTCTCGTCGCCCTCGAGCAGGGCGGCGTGGCGGAACAGGACCAGGCCCGAAGCGGACCACAATTCGAAATGGCCGAGCCAGAGCTGCTCGTTAATGAGGCCGATCGTCTCGTAGGTCGCGGCCCGTTTCTCGGCCGCGACGCGGACGTCGGGGAGCGCGAGGAATTGCAGCACCTGGTCCTCCGCGCGCCAGATCGCGCGCAGCTCATATTGCGTCCAGCTGCCCTGGAAGCTGGAGACGATCTCGTCGTCGCCGTTGCGCTCGCTGGCCCAGCCCAAAGCGGTGAAATATTGTTCGAGCATGTCGATCGGCGCGCTCGCGTCGCGCTCCAGCTCGAATTCATCCATATCCATCAAGGGCGTCCAGTCCCGCTTTGTTCACGTCGAATCTGCCCGGCCCGGACGCAAAGCGCAAGGAACAGCGCCATTTCCCACTAACAAAGTTGTGGATAGTCAGGCCGCTCCCAATTTCGTCATCCCGGCGAAAGCCGGCATCCCGGCTCGGCATATGCACCTCCGGACCCCGGCCTTCGCCGGGGTAAGGGGCCAGGGTCAGGCCGTGGCGCCCGATCCGGGCCTGCGCCGGCCGCGCCCTTGCGCAGGCTTGGGCGGGGCGCCCGCCTCGAGCGCCTCGATCCGCGCGCGCAAGGCCTCATTCTCCTCGCGCGCGGCGGTCGCCATCGCCTTTACCGCCTCGAACTCCTCGCGGCTGACCAGGTCGATCCCGCCGATCCACTCGCGCGCGCGCTCCTGCATCGCCGCCTGGGCCTCGCGGGTCATGCCGGCGATGGTGCCGGCGGCGCCGTTCATCACCTTGACGAAATCGTCGAACAGACGGTTCTGGGACTGCATCGCATGTCCTCCTTATGATGTCAGAGCGCGATATCGGTGCTCGCGCCCCGCGGCGCAACCGTCTCGGCGTTGGGGTTCAATTGGACGATCTCGTAATTGAGCATCGCCGCGAACATCAGCCAGCCGAGATAGGGGTAGAGCAGCAGGGCGGCGACGACCCGGATCCGCCAGATCACGAGGATCATCACAAACGTCGCGACAATCATCGCCGCAACGACGGAGAGCGCGATCATCGGCCGGTGATAGGCGAAGAAGATCGGCGACCAGGAGAAATTGAGGATCAGCTGGACCCCGAACAGGATCAGCGCCTTGCGCCTGTTCGCGGCGCCGCGCGCATGCAGAACCATCGCCAGCGACAGGCCCAGAAGGATGTAGAGGATCGTCCAGGCCAGCCCGAACACCCAGCCCGGGGGCATCGTCTCGGGCTTGACCAGGGCATCGAACCAGGGATTGCCGGCGCCGGCATTGGCCAGCCGGCCGGACAGGGTGCCGAGCAGCAGCACCGCCGGCACGGTGAACAGCGCATGGCGCAGGAAGCTCATCCTGAGCTGCGACTTCGACGCGATTCCGGTCATTTCCTCTCCCTGCCTACTCCGCCGGCGCCGGCTGCGGAGGCCCGGCGAGCTGGCCTTCCAGCCTGCGGGTCACCGCCAGCGGCGAGCCGGTGAAACGCGCCAGCCGCGAATAAAGCAAGGGGATGAGGAACAGGGTGATCACTGTCGCGATCGAAACGCCCCAGACGATGACGACGCCGATCGCGGTCCGCGCCGCCGCGCCCGCGCCGGTCGCGATCATCAGCGGAATCGCGCCGGCGACGGTGGCGATCGAGGTCATCAGGATCGGCCGCAGCCGCCGCCGCGAGGCTTCGCGCACCGCCGTGCCGATGTCGCGGCCGGCGTCGCGCAGCTGGTTGGCGAACTCGACGATCAGGATGCCGTTCTTGGCGGCGAGGCCGACCAGCATGACCAGCCCGACCTGACTGTAGAGATTTATCGTCTGGCCCATCACGACCAGCCCAATCAGCCCGCCCGCCACCGCCAGCGGCACGGTCGAGATGATCACCCCGGGATGGACGAAGCTCTCGAACTGCGCGGCGAGCAGCAAATAGACGACCAGGATGGTCAGCAGGAAGACGAGGTAGATCGAGCCGCCCGCCTCGCGGAACGCCTGGCTCTCGCCGCGATAGCCGACGGCGACCACCTCGGGCGCGGCCGCGGCCTGGGTTTCGAGGAAGGCGAGCGCCTCGCCCAGCGAATAGCCGGGCGCCAGGCCGCCGCTCAGCGTGATCGCGCGCAGCTTGTTGTAGCGGCCGAGGTCGCGCGCGCCGGCCGAATCGCGGGCCCGCACCAGGTTCGACAGCGGCACCAGCGTCCCGGTCCGGCTGCGCACGTAGATCTGGGCGAGATTGGCCTCGGTCGCGCGGGCATTCTCCTCGGCCTGGACGATCACCCGATATTCCTCGCCGCGGTCGACATAAGTCGAAACCCGGCGTGAGCCGAGCAGGCTCTGCAGCGCCTGGCTGACGTCGGATACCGAGACGCCGAGATCGCCGGCCCGCGCGGTATCGACCTCGACCCGCAATTGCGGCTTGGTCTCCTTATAGTCGCTGTCGAGGTTGACGATGCCGGGATTGTCCGCCGCCGCGGCCATGATCCGGTCGCGGGCGCGGGCGAGGTCGGCGTAGGTCGCGCCGGCGATGACGAAATTGACCGGCTGGCCGCGTCCGCGGCTCAGCGAGTTGCGCACCGCCGCATTGCCGCGCACCGCGGCGATCTGCCCGAGCGTCCGGTTGACCTGGCCGACCACGTCCTGGGTGGTCTGGCTTCGTTCTTCCCAGGGCTTGAGGAAGACGCTTACCGCGCCGCTGTTGAAATCGTCGCTCGGCCCGAAACCGCCGGGCGTGCGCACCATCATCGAGCGGACCGCGCCTTCGCCGACCAAGGGCATCAGCCGCGCCTGCACCTCCAGCATGTAGCGGTCCATCTCGGCGAAGCCGGTCCCCTCGGGCGCCGTGACGTTGACGTTGACGATGCCGGCATCCTCGGTCGGCACCAGCTCCGACTGCAGGGTGAAGAAGAGCGCGCCCGATCCGGCGACGAACAGCAGGACGGCGACGACCGGCACCAGCGGCTTGCGCAGCATCCGGTCCAGCGCCCGGGCATATGCCGCCTCGACCGCCTTGAACCGCCGGTCGACCCAGGCGGAGAGGCCCTTGCGCTCCTCATGCCGCAGCAATTTGGAGCACAGCATCGGCGCCAGGCTCAGGGCGAAGAAGCCGGAGAAGGCGAGCGCCCCGATCATCGCCGCGGCAAGCTCGCGGAACAAGAGACCGGTCTGGCCGGCGATGAACATGATCGGCACGAACACCGCGCACACCACCAGCGTCGTCGACATCACCGCGAAGCCGACCTGGCGGGTGCCGTTATAGGCCGCGGCGAGCGGTGGCTCGCCTTCCTCGATCCGGTGATAGACATTCTCGAGCACGACGATGGCGTCGTCGACGACGATGCCGATCGACAGCACCAGCGCGAGCAGGGTGAGGAGGTTGATCGAGAAGCCGGCCATCCACAGCACGCCGAAGCTCGCCAGCAGGCAGAGCGGCACCGTCACTGCCGGGATGAGCGTCGCGCGCCAGCTGCCGAGGAACAGATAGATGACCAGCACGACCAGCACCGCCGCTTCGGCCAGCGTCACCCACACCTTCTCGATGGCGCGGTCGATGAACAGGGATTCGTCGGACGCGACGGTGATCTCCATCCCTTCGGGAAGCGTCGGCCGGAGCTGCTCGGCCATGCCCTTGGCGGCCTCGGCGACGGCGAGCGTGTTCGCCCCCGACTGGCGGACGATGCCGAGGCCGACCGCCGGATTGCCGCTGAGGCGGAAGGCGCTGTAGGGGTTTTCCGGCGCCTGCTCGATCCGCGAGACGTCGCCCAGCCGGACCAGATAGCCGTCCAACCCGCGCCCGACGACCAATTGGCGGAACTGGTCGGGCGTGGCGAACGGCCGGTCGACCCGCAGCGTCACGTTCTGCTGCGCCGATTCCAGCCGGCCGGCGGGCAGCTCGACATTCTGGGTCCTCAGCGCATTCTCGATGTCCGCCGGCGTGAGGCCGAAGGCGGCGAGCCGCTCGGGCCGCATCCACACCCGCATCGCCGGCCGCGCCTCGCCGCCGATGAACACCCGCGCGACGCCGTCGATCGACGAGAAGCGGTCGACAAGGTTGCGGTCGACCCAGTCGGAGAGCTGGAGCCGGTTCCATCCGGGCTTGGACACGACCAGGAACATGATCGGCGCCGCGTCGGCATCGACCTTGCGCACCACCGGCGGCTCGACCTCGGTCGGCAGCTGGCCGGCCGCCGCGCCGACGCGGTCGCGGACGTCATTGGCGGCGCTGTCGACGTTGCGGCCGGCGGCGAACTCGATCGAAATGTCCGACTGCCCGTCGCGCGACCGCGAGGTGATCGTCTGCAGCCCCTCGAGCCCGGCGAGCTGCTCCTCGAGCACCTGGGTGACGCGGGTTTCGACCACGCTCGCCGCGGCGCCGATATATTGGGTCTGGACCGAGACGATCGGCGGGTCCACGTCGGGATATTCGCGCACCGACAGGCCGAAGAAGCCGACCACCCCGACCACCGCGACCAGCATCGCGACCACCGCCGCGAACACCGGCCGCTTGACCGAGAGATCGGAGAGCTGCACCGGGCCTAGCCGCCCTGGCGGCCCGTGGCGGGCGCCGGCCCCTGCTGCGCCCGCCGTTGCGGCGGCCGCCCGCCCGCAACCCGCACCTGCATCCCGTCCGCAACCTTGACCACCCCTTCGGTGACCACCCGGCGGCCGGGCGCGAGCCCTCCGACGATCTCGATCCGCCCCGCCATCCGCATACCGGTGCGGACCGGCGTGCGCCGCGCCCGCCCGTCATTGTCGAGGACGTAGACGAAGCGGGCGTCGCCCTCGCCGATCACCGCCAGCTCGGGAACCGACACCGCCATGCGCGGTGCATTCTCGATGCCGACGTTGAGCATCATGCCGGGCCTCAGCAGCCGGTCGGGATTGGGCAGCCGCGCGCGGATCGTCACCGCCCGCGTATTGGGGTCGACGACGGTGTCGACGGTGTGGATGGTGCCGTGGAACGGCCGGTCGGGATAGGCGGCCGAGCGCGCCTCGATGGTGAGGCCGGGGCGGATCGCGGCGAGCATCGTCTCGGGCACGGTGAAGTCGAGCTTGATCGTGCTGATGTCGCTGATCGTCGCGATCTCGGTGCCCTGGCTGGCGATCGCGCCGACCGAGATGTTGCGCAGCGAGACCCAGCCCGAGAAAGGCGCCCGGATCACCCGCTCGCCGATCTCCGCCTGCGTCCCTTGCGCCTGCGCCCGCGCGGCGGCGGCGGCAGCGACGCGCGAGTCATAATCGGCGCGGGTGGCGAAGCCGCGATTCTTGAGCTGCTCGACCCGCGCGAGCTGCTGCTGCGCCTCGCGCGCGCGCGCCTGGATCTCGCGCAGCTCGGCGGTCTGCTGCGCCTGCTGCAGCACGGCGACCACCTGCCCGCGCCGGACGAACCCGCCATCGTCGAAATTGAGGCGCACGATCCGCTCGGTCACCGGCGCCGACAGGATCACCTGCTCGTTGGCGACGGCGGTGCCGACCGCCTCGATCCGGTCGACGAACCGCATCGTCCGGGCGGCCTCGGCCTTGACCAGAGGCGCCTGCTTCTCGCGCCCCTTGCCCTCGCCGCCCCCGCAGGCGGCGAGCATCGCCGTCAGGCCGAGGAGAAAAGGCAGGCGGTTCAGCATGAAAGGCTCAATGCGCAAAATTCCGCCCTTGTCGAGAGAGGCCTTGTATCAAACTGTCGCATCCGTGGCGGCGTTCCGCGCCGCGATCAGGAACTCGACATTGCCTTCGGGCCCGGTGATCGGGCTTTGCGTCACCCCCTCGACCTGCCACCCGCGCGACCGGAGCCAGTCCGCCGCCGCGGCGCAGACCCGCGCGTGCACCGCCGGGTCGCGCACCACGCCGCCTTTGCCGATCTCGCTCCGCCCGGCCTCGAACTGGGGTTTGATGAGGGCTATGATGATACATCCGGGCGCGGCGAAGCCCAATGCCGCGTCGAGCACCTTGGCGATGGAGATGAAGCTCGCATCGCAGGTGATGATACCCACCTTTTCGGTGATGATACCTTGGGTGAGGTAACGCGCATTGGTCTGCTCGTGGACGACGACGCGCGGGTCCTGCCTCAGCTTCCAGGCGAGCTGGTTGGTGCCGACGTCGACCGCGAACACCTTGGCGGCGCCGCGCTCAAGCAGCACGTCGGTGAACCCGCCGGTCGAGGATCCGACGTCGAGCGCCACCGCCCCGGTCACGTCCCACCCGAAATGGTCGAGCGCATGGGCGAGCTTGACCCCGCCCCGCGACACCCAGGGATGGTCCTTCCCCCGCACCTCGAGCGGCGCGTCGGCGCTGAGCGCCTGCCCGGCTTTCTCGATTTTCCGCTCGCCGGAGAAGACGATCCCCGCCAGGATCAGGGCCTGCGCCTTAGCCCGGCTTTCTGCGAGACCTCGTTCCACCAGTAGTTGGTCAGTGCGAACCCTCGACATGAGCCCTGCACTAGACGAATTGCCGGTTGCGCGCTACCTTCCAAGCATGAACAACTCCAGCCCGGCCCGCCACGACAAGTTCCGCGCCTACCGCGCTCGCAAGCGCGCCAAGGGCCTGCGCGAAATCCGGATGTGGGTGCCGGACGTCAACGCGCCGCGGTTCCAGGACGAGCTTGAGGACCAGATCGCCCGTATCAACGCCTCGGAGGACGAGCGCGAGGTCATGATCTTTTGTGAGGCTGCGGCGGAAGAGATGTGGCGCGGCCTCGACTGAAACGAGGCGACCTGATCACGGCCATACTCGCGGGCGATTATGGCAAGGCGCGCCCCACCGTGGTCGTACAGTCCGACCGCCTTGGAAACCTTGAAAGCGTACTGCTTTGCCCGCTCACATCCGACCTCGAAACCTATGGTCCCGCGCGCGTGCCCATCCCGGCCACGCCCGCGAACAACCTGAGGTCGGATTCACTGGTCATGGTCGACAAGATCACGGCGGTTTCTCTCAGTCGCTGCCGCGACCGCCTTGGCGCGCTCAAGCCCGATGAGCTGGAACTGCTGGACGACGCGCTGGCGCTGGTGGTCGGGCTTCTCGACTAGTCTGGAGCGCCAGCTGATCGCGCGGAGCTTGGGCATGCGCTTGTCATAAGCAAGGAAATTCCTTACATCCACTCTTATGATTGTCGGCCGCATCACCGCCAAGGCGCAAACCACGATCCCCCGCGCCGTCCGGCTCGCTTTGGGCATCAGGCCGGGCGACGAGATCGTCTACGAAATCGATGGCGATCGGGTCGTCATGCGGCGCGTGGGCGATCCGTTCGACAAGCCTTTCGCCAGCTTCACCGAATGGGCCGACGAGCTCGACGCCGTCTATGACTCGCTTTGAATCGGGCGACGTCGTGCGGGTGCCGTTCCCGCATGTCGAGCGCAACGTCCGCCGTTCCCGTCCCGCGCTCGTCCTGACCCGCGAGCCGCTCGGTCCGGATGGCCTGCTGATCTGGGTCGTCATGATCACCAATGCGCGGCGCAAGCCCTGGCCGGGCGACATCCCGATCGAGAATCACGAGGCCGTCGGGCTGCCCGTCCCGTCGGTCGTCCGCACCGCCAAGATCGCCACTTTGGAGGCGGCATCGGCGACCCGGATCGGACGCCTTGCGGATGCCGGGATCGCAGCCGTTCGCAAGCACGTCCTCGACTATTTAGGTGGAAGCCCGGAATAGCGCCTCGCCCGGCTCTCGGCGAGCCCGCGGTCGACGAGCAACTAATCGGCGCTCGCCTTCATTCCCCTTCGAGCGTCGCTTCGATGACCGGAATTTGGTTCACGCGAAGGCGCGAAGGCGCGAAGTTCTTGTGGTCATTGACGACGCGCCTCACCCCCTCGCGAAAGGTCTCGCCGCCGAAGTTCATAAGCAGCCCAAGGGGCTGCCTGGCCAATCGCAAATAGGTGAGCATCTGCTTGCCATGGACCGGCGCCAGCCGGTCGATCGATTTGATTTCGATGATCAGCCGTCCCTCGACCACCAGGTCAGCCCGAAAGGCTTCGCTAAACAGGAGCCCGTCATACTCGATCGCAATTGGCTTTTGGCGTTCAACCGCGAATCCGCAACGTGCAAGACTCGCCGCCATGATCGTCTCGTAAACGGATTCGAAGAGGCCCGGCCCGAGCGCCTTGTGGATCTTCAGCCCACAATCCACCGCCAATCGGGCAAGCTCCTCGATGTCCTGCATCGCCGACCCCTTCGCGCCTTCGCGTCCTTCGCGCCTTCGCGTGAAATCAATAGTCGTTAAGGCGCGAAGAAATAAAGGTGTGAAATAAGGCCCGCGCCCCTTCGACCACCCCGGCGCTGTTGTGCCGCAGCGCCTTCAGCACCGTCTCGAGGATGCCCCTCGGCGTCGAGGCCGCGCCGGCTGGGGGCTATTTGGAGACCTTGCGCTTTTCGGAGAGCTGCATTTTCGCCTCAAGCTGATAGCGTCCGAGCGCGCTGGTCTTTTCGGCCAGCTGCTTCTTGGCATCGAGCTGCTGGCGGGAAATCTGCGCGCTCTTCTCGGCGAGCTGCTTCTTCGCCTCCAGCTGCACCGAACCCAGCCTCTCCGTCTTCGCCGCGAGCTGCTTCTTCGCGTCCAGCTGCATTCTTCCGGTATCCGTCATCGACCCTCTCCTTCGGGAAGTTGAAACACTTTGGTGCGGACCATTTCCGCGGCTTCCTTCGAAAGCCCCTGGAGGAGGGTGTCGGGCATCAGCGCCTCGGGCGCGAAGGTCTTGCACTCGGTAAGCGATGGGTTCTCGCCCCTGCTGACCCTTCTAACCTGCTCTTCGAACCCAGCCTGGCATAGATCACCCAATGGACATACGATGCATGGCGACCTGTCCCGCGAAGCCGAGAGATAGCGGCCTTCCGATATACAATATTCTTCAAATTCCGGGCCGGCATAAGGCTGGTGTGGATCGACGTTATGACCCCCAACTTTCACAACTCACCTTCCCCGCTATTGGCAGAAGAAAAGTAGATCATGCGGCGATAAGGGGGTCAATTGCTCCAGTCCGAAATGGATCAGGTAACCAGCGCCACGGGATGAATGCAGGTCGCATCGGTGCAATCACCCGTCTTGCAAGCCGCAAGGAAGCGGACGAACAAGGCGCTATATTCACGGGTGCGTGCAAATCGAGCGGTCAATATTCCCCGGCAGCGGATCGGCAGAATTGGGCTTCGACGTCGCGCCCGATCAGGCCCGCGCCCCCTCGACCACCCCGGCGCTGTTGTGGCGCAGCGCCTTCAGCACTGTTTCGACGATGCCCTCGGCGTCGAGGCCGGCCTCGGCATATTGCTTTTCGGGCTTGTTCTGGTCCTGAAAGCGGTCGGGGAGGCGCATCGTCCTCAATTTGAGGCCGGCGTCGATCAGGCCCTGATCGCTGGCCATGGTGAGGACGTGCGCGCCGAAGCCGCCGACCGCGGCCTCCTCGACCGTCACCGCGACCTCGTGGGTGGCGAGCAGGCGGCGGATCAGCTCTTCGTCCAAGGGCTTGGCGAAGCGGAGGTCGGCGACGGTCGCGCTGAGCCCCTTGCCGTCGAGCATGTCGGCGGCCTTCAGCGCCTCCTCCAGCCGCGTCCCCAGCGACAGGATCGCGACCTTCTTGCCCTCGCGGACGATCCGGCCCCTGCCGATCTCGAGCCGCTCCGGGACCTCCGGCAGCGCCACGCCGGTGCCGTTGCCGCGCGGATAGCGGACCGCGATCGGGCCGCTGTCGTGCATCGCCGCGGTGTGGACCATATGCACCAGCTCGGCCTCGTCCGCCGCGGCCATCACCGTAAAATTCGGCAATGTGCATAAATATGCAAGGTCAAAGCTCCCCGCATGGGTGGCGCCGTCGGCGCCGACCAGCCCCGCCCGGTCGATGGCGAAGCGGACCGGCAGGTTCTGGATGGCGACGTCGTGGACCACCTGGTCGTAGGCGCGCTGGAGGAAGGTCGAATAGATCGCGCAGAACGGCCGCATGCCCTGCGCCGCCAGCCCGGCGGCGAAGGTCACGCCGTGCTGCTCGGCGATGCCGACGTCGAAGCAGCGGTCGGGGAATCTCTCCTGGAACTTGTCGAGCCCGGTGCCGGCCGGCATCGCCGCGGTGATGGCGACGACCTTGTCGTCCCGCGCCGCCTCGGCGATCAGCGCCCTGGCGAACACGCCGGTATAGGAAGGTGGCCCCGGCGCCGCCTTGGCCTGCTCGCCCGAGACGACGTCGAACTTCTGAACGCCGTGATATTTGTCGGCCGCCGCCTCGGCGGGCGCATAGCCCTTGCCCTTCTTGGTGACGACATGGACCAGCATCGGCCCCTCGCCGGCGTCGCGGACATTTTCGAGGATCTTGACCAGCCCGTCGACGTCGTGGCCGTCGACCGGGCCGACATAATAGAAGCCCAATTCCTCGAAGAGCGTCCCCCCGGTCCACATGCCGCGCGAATATTCCTCCAGCCGCCGCGCCATGACGTGGAGGCGCTTGGGGAGCTTGCGGGCGAAGCGCTGGGCGAGGCGCCGCAGCGTCAGATACTTGCCCGACGAGACCAGCCGCGCGAGGTAGTGCGACAGGCCCCCCACGGGCGGCGCGATCGACATGTCGTTGTCGTTGAGGATGACGACCAGCCGGTTGCCCGCCACCTGGGCGTTGTTCATCGCCTCATAGGCCATGCCGGCCGACATCGCGCCGTCGCCGATCACCGCGATCGCCTTGCCCGGCGTGTCGGCGAGCCTGTTCGCCACCGCGAAGCCCAGGGCCGCCGAGATCGAGGTCGAGCTGTGCGCCGCCCCGAACGAGTCATATTCGCTCTCGCTCCTCTTGGTGAAGCCGGAGAGGCCGTCGCCCATCCGCAGCGTCCGGATCCGGTCGCGCCGGCCGGTGACGATCTTGTGCGGATAGCATTGATGGCCGACGTCCCAGACCAGTCGGTCGCGGGGCGTGTCGAACACGTAGTGAATGGCCACGGTCAGCTCGACCACGCCGAGGCCGGCGCCGAGATGGCCGCCGGTGACCGACACCGCCGAGATCGTCTCGGCGCGCAATTCGTCGGCGAGCTGGCGCAGCTGGGTCGGCTTCAGGCCGCGGATGTCGGCGGGCGTCTCGACCGTGTCGAGCAGCGGCGTGGACGGACCGTCGTTCATGCGCCCGCCTGTAGCGGTCTCGCGGGCCGCTGTCGAACGCTAAGCCGTGCCGGCGGCCGGCCGCCGGGCCGGCCGTTTGCGCCCTGCGGCCTTCCGCGCGGGGCGTTTTCGCGCTCCCTTCCGGGCGGGCTGAAATCCCTGCAGCCAGGTTTCGGCCTGCCCCTTGAGCGCCGCGGCGGCGGACCTGGCGACCGCTTTGTCCTCCCCCGCGATCAGCGCCGTCGCCCGCCTGAGGGCGGCGGTCGCGGTCCGTGTTCCATGGAGGGCGTCGTGCGCCCGGGCGAGGAGATAGGCCTGCTCGGCCGTCCACATGTTCCGATCGGCGACCGAGGCGAGGGCGCTCCGCGCCTGCCCGAGCCAGGTCCTGGCGCTTGCATCGCCAAGCCGAACGGCGGTCAGCGCCGCCCGCACGACGGTGGGATGGCGGTGGCGGATATCGCCCGCCGTCGGGGGGCTTCGGGGCGCCGCGACCTTGCCTTCGCCGATCAGGTCGGCCGCCGTTTGGAGCGCCGCCGGACCCGCGGAGGGCTCGACCAGCGCCCTGATCAACGCCAGCCTCGCCCGATAGGCCCCCGTCACGATCTCGTAGATCTGGGTCGGTGTCGACCATTGCCCGGCGGCCGCCAGGCAGGCCTGAAGGCCGGCAATATCGCCGAGGGTGAGGCGAAGCTCCGCTTCGGTCAGCGCATTGCGAAGGTGGGCGACGCGGAGGGATTCGCCGCGTTCCGACGGGTCCGCTTCGCGCTGGCGCTGGCGATGCCGCTGAAATCGCCTGAGCGCCTCCGCCGTCTCGCCGCGCCAGCCAAAGGCGAGCACCTGCCAGCCGAGGAGGGCCGGGTCGAAGCGGCGCGGGGCGATCGACACCAGGCCGGCGGCGGCCTCCGCCACGTCGGGCCCGAACAGCCCCATGACCTTGTCCCACCAGATCCAGTGTTTCCTGACGTGGCGGGCCATGTCGCTGTCGGCCTTGCCGAGCTGCCTGTAGAGCTGCTCGAGGGTCGTCCTCGATGCGCCCACCCGGCCCGTCGACCCGAGCAGGAAGGCGAAGGTGACGATGCCCGACGCCTCGTTGTCGGGAGGGGGCTCGCCCGAGGACGCCAGGCTCCCCGACCGCCACGCCTGGCGCACCCAGCGCTCGGCATCCGCATACCAGTCGCCGCCAAGCTCGCGCATCAGGCTCGCGGCGTTGAGCAGGTGGAAACCGAGAACCGAGTCGAGGAGCCCGGGCTTGCTGGCCATGTCCTGCGCAATTTCCTCGACCTCGGCCCTTGCCGCGGCGAACTTTTCGCCATCGTCGGCGAAGGCCGCGCCGTCGAGTGCGGCGACCGCCGCTCCGGCGCGCTCCAGCGCCTGGATCTCGATCGGCGTCGGCCCCTGGTCGGTGCGATCGGCGATAATGGCGGCCCGATCCTCGGCCTTCCCGGCCGGCGGCGCCGCGATGCCCAGGACCTCGCGGAGCAATTCCCGCTCTTCCTCCTCCGCATTGGCCACCAGCGTGTCCAGCAGCTCGGCCGCGTGCAAGCGCAGCTCACGATAGGAATCCTGGAGCTTGGGGACTTCGCTCGCCCATTCTCCTTCGGGATCGGTCGGCGTGCCCGGATCTCCGCCGGGCCGGAAGGCTACCGGCCGCGGGTACCGCTTCAGCAGGCGGCGCGCCCGCTCGATGAGCTCGTACGGCTTGAGGTCCTCGCCGGTGATCTCGACCTTGGGCGGCCCGATGATCTTGTCCAGGCTTCGGTCCGCCATGCTCCGGTTGATCCGGGCGTCCTCGGCGAGCCACCCGGCGAGCTGGTCGATCGCGCCGACAAGCTCCTCACCGGGCGCCTTGGCGGACTTCCTCGTATCCGTGATCGGCCGCTCGACCGGCTCCGGGCTGCGGACAAGCTGCTCCACCTGCAATCCCGGCAGATAGGGGACGATGATCGGCTCGTTTCCGAATATCTCGCGAAACAGCGCGACCGGCGTTTCGGCGGGCCTGCCATACTCGACGCGCGTCAAGGCCGGCCTGATTCTCAGCTCGGTCGCGACGAGCTCCTGGTCGATCAACCGCGTCCGCTCGCGCCGGAACCAGTCGCGCATGTCGCGCAGGCCCACGATCGACTGGAAGGCCGGGGTCGCGAACAGGACGATGTCGTCCGCCATCGTCGCCGCCGCGCGGGCGGTGGCGCCGCTGAAGCCGGTCCGCAAATCGAGCAGGATGTGATCGTAGGATTCGCGAAGCACGGTGCCGAGGCTCTGGAAAAAATAGCCACCGCCGATCCGGTAGAACTCGTTCCATTCCGCCTGGATGATGGCCTCGGCATAGTCGGCATCGGGTTCCTGGTCGCGCAGGCGGCCCGGGCCGAGCAGATCGAGGACGCCGCGCGTCCTGCCCGTCCACAGGCGAAGAACATGGCTGTTGGGCGGGCCGTCGGTGCGGCCTTTCGTCTCGACCGGATCGAGCGCGCCGGCCCGGCGCAGCACCCGCCTCAGGCCCTTGGCGTCGCGCTTGTGGCCATAAGCGTTGACCAGCCCGACCATGCCGGGATTCTCGCGCCACAACCGGTCCACGCGATAGCCCAAAGCGGCGAAGAAATCGCCAAGGCCGGGCGCCTCGAGGTCCACGTCCACGACCAGCACCGAGCGGCCGGCGCCGGCCGCCAGCACCCAGGCGACGTTGGCCAGCATGAACGACCGGCCGGAGCCGCCCTTATAGCCGTAAAAGCCCGCGATCCGGCCGTTCATGTCGGCGTCCCCGGCGCCACCAGAAGACCGACCAGCAGCATTTCGAGCCAGAGATGCCATTGATCCCGCGGCGCGCGAATCTCGTATCGGAGGGGATTGTAGCCGCCGAGGGCGAAGCGATGCTTCCACGTCAGCCGCAGGCTGATTTCGCAATCCCGCGAGTCGACGAGCAGGACGATCTTGTCGGCAATGCCCCTGGCGGGCTTTTCGGGCCAGAGCTGGTCGTTCGCGGTCACCCGAACGCGAATGGTCCCCGGCGTCCGGCCCCGCCGCACCCGCGGCGCCACCCTCCGCAACAGCTCGTTCAGCGCCTCCTCTTCGGCCACCAGGTCGATCCCCTCGACCCGCTCGGCCGACGCGGTGGGGGCTATCGGCTTCACATCGGCATTGGCATAGCGAAGAAGCTCGGCGACGACGGCGCCGTTCCTGACTTCGGACGCGTCGGGATCCGCCGGCTTCCCGCCGATCATCAGGAAATCGAACCGGATGTCGTCACAGTCCGCGGCGCGGGCGGCGATATGGAAGGGTATCAGGATGTCGGGATGCCCGGCGAAGAACAGGCCCGGCCAGTCCTGATACATTTTGGCGATCGACAGGCCGTTTCTTTCGAACCACTTCCTTATCTCCTGCCTGATGCCGTCCCTCAGATTGGGCGACAAAGCGTAGACCCAGACCATCCGCCGCGCGCCTTCGGGATCGACGCCGAGGGCCGTGTCCGGATCGATGACCACCGAGCGTTGCCGCAGCCGCCTTATCTGCTCCGCCCGGGCGATGTCGTCGAGGTGATCCAAGATGTCGAAGACCGCGCGGACGAGGATCTCCTGTTCCGCGCCGGCATGCTCTTTCTTCGCCACGATCGCCAGGTCGATCATAATTCCTTCTCGACCTTGATGGCTTCGGTCAGAAAGTCGGTCTTCGCATCCTCGAACTTCTTGTCATTGCCCGCCGACGACATCGAGCTGAGCCTGGCGGACAATCGATCCCGGAACGGGACCGACAAAATCCCGTCGACGGCGGCCTTCAGGTCCGCCGCCCCCTCCTTGTTGCCGAAGGTCAGCAGCGTCGCCTTCTTCTTCACCCCCTCGAGGGTGCTCAGATCCTGCGTGCGCTCGGTGTGGCGCCTGAACAGCGTGTCGATCGTGCCGTGCCGGACCAGCCAGATCCCGCCCGCCAGCGCGATGCCCAGGGTGATGCCGCTGCCCAGGATCAACGCCAGGGTCTGGGCCCGGATCGCCGCCGCCTCGGCGGCGCCGGGCGCGGGCGCATCCCGCCACAAGCCGCGCCCGCCCGCCTGGGCGACCCGCTCGAGCGCGCCAAGGTCGGCGCAGATTCGCCGCGCGGGCGCGCCGGCGGCGGCGCAGGCGGCGGCGTCGCGGGCCGCCAGCCCGGCCGCGACCAGCGCCCGCCGCGGGTCGTCGCCGCCAAGCGCGCAATCGAGCGCCGCCGGCGCCGAAGGGGCGGCCGGATCGACCAGGACGCGGCACGCCACCGCCCGCCCGGCAAGGGCCGCGATCATCTCCGTCTGGCCTGCATGGGCCGAACCGCCGAGCGGATCGGCCGCCGGCAGCCGGATGAAGGCGAGCGGCGCCGCCACGCATGCCGGCGCTGCTTCGCACTGGTCGCAGGCGTCGGCGGGGCAGGCGCGCACGATCCCGCCGGCAATGGCTTCGAGCCGGAAGCGGCCCGGCATCGGATCGTGCCGGACGACAAGGGCCGGCCGCGGCGCCACCATGGCGGCTTCGGGGCTCAGCAGGCTGGCCCAGATCAGCCAGGACGCGGCCAGCGCCGAGACAAAGGCGACCAGCATCAGCGCTGCCGTGAACAGGCTTTTCCTGGCGTCGCGCGTCATTGCCAGACCATCTGGGCGTTGAGCATGCGCACGCTGCCCTGGTGCCCGAGCTCGAAATCGCATTGCTGGAGGGTGCCGTTATAGTGGATCGTCGCGCGGTAGCTCAGCGTTCCGTTCGGCAGGATGCCGACGAACTCGATCGGCCCGCGCCGCCGCAGCGCCGCGCGCATTTCCGCCAGCCGCGGGGCGGGGAGCGGAATCGACCGCGCCCGTTCCTCGCCCGCGTCCGCGCTCTCCACGATCGGGAAGCGGCCGGCCTCGCTGGCGATCAGCGCGCCGAACAGCCGCAGATAATCTTCCGGGTACGCGGCCAGGTCGCCGCCCGATTCGCGCTGCGCCTCGGCCATGCGCTTGCCGCGCCAGTCGAGCTTGATGACCTTGTCCGGCTGACCGCCGCCGCTGGGGGAGGCGACGCCGAAAACGTCGTGGTCGACAAGGTCGGCGGCGCCGAACATGACATGGGCCAGCCACCAGCCGCCGAGCACTTCCGGCCTCGCCACGCGAATGGCCAGCGACGTCGCCGCGCCCGGCAGCCCGGCGTGGATGCGGCTGCGCAGCCGCGCCTCGGGCTCCTTCCAGCGGAGATAGGACAGGCCCAGCAGCGGCGTGTCCGGCCTCACCCAAAGAGCGCCCGGCGGTCCGGGGCGGCGGCGGCGGGCATTCTCGATCGGCGGCGTGGGCCGAAGAAGATCGAGAAGCTCGGTCGCGCTCGCGCCTTCCTCGAGGCGGCGGCGGGCGGCCGCGGCGATCTCGTCGAGCGCCTTTTCGACCGCGACATTGGCTGCGTCATCCATCGGCAAGTCCCCGTGGGGTCAGCCTAACGGCGGGGAAGGCAAGTGCAAGACCAGGAAGCCGGCCGGCGACGAAAAACCGGCGTTTCTACAGTGCCGGACTTTCGGCGCAGGCCGCTTGTCGGCCGGCCGCCGGTCGTCGTTTCGGCGATATTGCGCAGGCGGTCCCGGCAAAGCCGGGCGCTATTCCGCCTCGCACTCCCCGCAGCGCCCGCGCACCTCGATCACCGGCCGCTCGGGCGCGAAGCCCGCTGCCCTGGCCGCGTCGCGCACCCCGCCGGTCAGGCGGTCGTCGTCGATATGCTTGGCCTGGCCGCAATTGTCGCAGATCAGGAAGATGCAGTCGTGCAGGCAGTCGGGATGGTCGTTGGCGATATAGGCGTTGACGCTCTCCACCCGGCGGGCGAGGTTGGCGCCGACGAACAGGTCGAGAATCCGGTAGACGCTGTTGGCGGCGACGCGGCGGCCCTGGTCCCGGGAGACCCGCTCGGCGATGTCGTAGGCGGAGGCCGGCTTGTCGAAGCCGGCGAGCGCGCCGAACACGGCGGCGCGCATCGGCGTCCACTGCTCGCCCGACCGCTCCATCGTCGATTTCGCCGCCTGGGTCAGGCCGGCGCCCGAATGGCTGTGATGGACATGTCCCATGGATCGGAATGTAGGCTCTTGCCGGGTCCGGAACAAGCACCGAGGAGTCATCCGGGCGCAGGCCGACCCAGGAACGCCGCGTCATGAAAAGACATGAGGACCGCGCCGCTTCACCTGCCGGCCGATAGGTTCATGGGTCCCGGCCTTCGCCGGGACGACTCGGTTTTGTCAGATCACCGCGCGGCGGTTGAGGTCGTGCCCCAAAGCGAGGATGAGGACGCCGACCACCGCATAGACGGTGCTGGCGCCGCCATGGTCGAGGGTCAGCGACCCGGCCATCGTGCCGAGCCCGACGCCGCCGATCGAGGAGGGCATCATGAAGCCGTGCTCGAAGACGCCGCGGCCGAGGCCGATCACGCCCAGCGCCAAAGCGATCGAAAGCCCGATCTCGTGGATGCCGGGGTCGAGCAGCAGCCCGCCGGCCGACGCCAGCATCGTCAGGAAAACCGCGCTGGCGATGCAGTGGACGAGGCAAAGCCCGCTGACGCCGATGGCCAGCCGGTCGACCGCTCCGTTCCTCATCACGCTTGCAAGCACGCCGTGCGAATCCTTCCTCGTGCCTGGTCTATAGGCCCAGTCCCGCGACGTTACAATATATCATTTGCCGAAAAGTTGGCGTTATTATACTTGACGTACCCATCCCGGTCTGGCATGTACTTGCCAATCAGGAGAGATCGAGATGCCTTCCGCCCTTTCAGCCAAGCACTTCCACGATGAAAAAGCGGCCTATGCCTATGTCGAGGCGCGGATATGGCCGGAAGGCCCCGTATGCCCGCATTGCGGCGGCGTGGATAAGATCGGCAAGCTGGCGGGCAAGTCCACCCGGATCGGCACCTACAAGTGCTACCAGTGCCGCAAGCCCTTCACCGTCAAGATCGGCACCATCTTTGAGGCCAGCCACGTCCCCCTGAATGTCTGGCTTCAGGCGATGTATCTGATCGTCGGCAGCAAGAAGGGGATCAGCTCAAACCAGCTTCACCGCACCTTGGGCGTGACCCTGAAAACCGCTTGGTTCATGTCGCATCGCATCCGTGAAGCCATGCGCTCGGGCGATCTCTCCCCGTTCGGATCGAATGGCGGGATCGTGGAGGCCGACGAAACCTTCATCGGCACCGAGCCGAACGCGAAGCAGTTTCGCAGCGCTCGGGCGGGCACCATAAGATGAAGGTGCTGGCGCTCGTTGACCGCGAAACTGGCCGGAGCCGCGCCTTTGTCATCGATCACATTCACAGCGATATCATCAAGCCGATCATCCGCGAAAATCTCGACCGTGAAGCGCGGATCGTAACCGATGAGGCCGTTGTCTATCGTCGGCTCGCCAAAGAGTTCGCCGCCCATGGCACCGTCCACCACGGCAAGGGCGAATACGTTCGCGGCGAAATCCATACCAACACCATCGAAGGCTATTTCTCGATCTTCAAAAGAGGGATGCGCGGCGTCTACCAGTTCTGCGGCAAGCAGCATCTGCACCGCTATCTGGCGGAGTACGATTTCCGCTATACCAACCGCCAAGCGAACGGCTTCAACGATGCCGAGCGGGCCGACAAACTGCTAGAGGGCGTCGTTGGCCGTCGCCTCACCTATCAAACGTCTTGTGGGAGGGCATGATGCCAAAGAAGCTAAGGCCCGAGAGTCAGAATGCTCAAAGCGCAAGATTCAAGCGGGACGCTCAAAAGCTGATCGACGCTGGAGAACTAAACCCCATCGAAGCAGACGCGGCAATGGATAGGATCATTCGCCAGGAAGTGGCTGCAAAATCCGGCGCCCCTCTGGCGCGGCATCGCTCCAACCGGGGAAAAGGATGATGTTTTCCTTGAACTCGTCGAAGAGGAATTGGCAGTCTCTCTGACCGCGTATGCGCCTACACGATACAAATGCGATAGTGTCGGCAATCTGTAGGATACTGGAGTCGGATTTAGGCGTAAAAAGAGGGTTTTCCTTTATGCGGGTTATGGGAAGATACCCTGCCTGTTTCCCTGCCCACGCGCTGCGGTCGCGAATCCTATCATACCCCCATTTCGCATGCTTCCTCATTTCGGCAGTATCTTCAACGATTAGAGAGGCAATTTCACCCTCATCGCCCCAAGTCCGCATGAAGTGTTCTACGCCGATGACTGCCATCGAGAACGCCATAGCGTAACACAGTGCATTATGATTGTCAGAAACCGCCTTCTGATCGGCTTTGTTGATAGCCCCTATGACAACCGGCACATCGAAAGCGACCGGGATTTTGGCCAGTTCGATGAGTATATGATTTCTAGCTTCTCTATCGAATCTATCTTTGCTGAAAAGGCCGTTGCCGTGCCAAAGGTCTTTGGCGTGAAAAATGGCCCCCTCGCGCAAATCGGCGGGGATTAAGTCATCGGCCATATCGCAAAGATACTTTTCCAGAGCGGTCCACTGCTTGTCTGGGTTAGATAGGATTCCCCCAACGAGCGCGACGGGCTCGCGCGCAGAGATGCCAGCCTCATCTAGATGAGCAAATCGCATTAGCCTGTCGCCCGCAAGGGGGCTCCCACCAAAGGCGCGGAGACGAGAATCATGTGCGCTCACCTAGCACACTTTCCGGCACTGTGGGTACGCGAAATATAATAACGCCGAAAGTTCCGGGCCGCGCCGGTTGGCAACCGCCTGCCGCTCGGCCATAGGGCGGCCGATGTTCGCCCGCTTTCCCGACGCGCGCCCGCGGCCCGCCGCGGTCGCCAACTGGCTGACCGTCGTCGCGATTCTCGTCTTCCTGATGATCGTCGTCGGCGGGATCACCCGGCTCACCGAATCCGGCCTGTCGATGGTCCGCTGGGAGCCGATTTCGGGCGCCATCCCGCCGCTCGACGAGGCCGGCTGGCAGGCCGAGTTCGACCATTACAAGTCGAGCCCGCAATATATCGAGGTCAATCGCGGCATGACGCTCGCCGACTTCAAGGCGATCTTCTTCTGGGAATATGTCCATCGCCTGCTCGGGCGGCTGATCGGCCTCGCCTTCGCGCTGCCGCTCGCCTGGTTCGCCTGGAAGCGCGCGATCCCGCGCAGCTATGGCTGGAAGCTCGGCGGCATCCTCGCGCTGGGCGCCCTCCAGGGCGCGATCGGCTGGTGGATGGTCGCCTCGGGCCTGGTCGACCGGCCGGAGGTGAGCCATATCCGCCTCGCCGTCCACCTGCTCGCCGCCTTCGCCATCTTCGCCGCTCTGATCTGGGTCGCGCTCGACCTGCGGGCGCTCGCCCGCGACCCCGCGGCGCGGCCGGCAAGGATGGCCTTGCTGGCGATATGGGCGCTCTGCCTGCTCTTCCTCCAGTTCCTGTTCGGCGCCTATGTCGCCGGCCTCGACGCCGGCTATGCGTTCAACAGCTGGCCGAAGATGGGCGACGAATGGTTCCCGGCGGAAACCGAGATGTACGACGTCCTGCTGCGCAACTTCGTCGACAATCCGATCGTCGTCCAGTTCGTCCACCGCTGGCTCGCCTTCGTCGTCGCCGCCGTCGCGATCTGGCTCGGCCTGCGCGCCTGGGCGCGGGGCTTCCGCCAGGACGGCGCCGCGCTGATCGGCGCCGTCCTCGCCCAGATCCTGCTCGGCATCCTCACCTTGCTGTCCGGCGTCGAGATCGACATCGCCGTCGCCCATCAGGGCATGGCCGCTTTGCTGCTCGCCGCGATGGCGACCGCCGCCCACCGGCTGGGGGAGAGAAAGCCATGACCGATATCGTCAGCGTCTACGCCACGTTCGCGACCGACGAGGAGGCCCGCCGCATCGCCCGCGCCGCCGTGGCCGAGCGCCTCGCCGCCTGCGCCAACGTCCTCGGCCCGTGCCATTCCATCTATCGCTGGCAGGGCGAGGTCGAGGAAGCCGGCGAGGTCGCGGCGATCTTCAAGACGCGTGCCGACACCGCCTCCGCGCTGATCGCCCGCATCGCCGAGCTCCACAGCTACGACGTGCCGGCGGCGGTGGTCTGGCCGATCGCGGATGCGCTGCCCGCTTATGCGGCGTGGGTCGGGGCCGAAGCCGGGGGGTGAGGGTCAGCGGTCCGGGCTCGGCCAAATCGTCAGCGCCAGGCCTGGAACGTCGCTGAAGTCCTTGCCGTTCATGGTGATCAGGGTGAGGCCGTGCACGATGGCGGTGGCGGCGATCATACGGTCGAAGATCCGCGCCCGCGACCATCCCGTCACCGCCAGAATACGGCAATAGGCGTCGGCGCATGGCCCGTCGAAGGGCAGCACCTCGAGGCGCGACAGCAGGTTGTCGACGTGCTTTCGCCGCTGCCGTGCCAGGCGCGGCACGCGAACGATCCCGCCTTCGAGCTCGACGCGGCTGAGAATGGAAAGGGCAGGAGGTGCGTCCAACCCGCGCAATCGCGCCGACACTGCCTGATCCCCATCGCGCAAATGGATGGCGATGTCGGAATCGATCAGAAAGCCCAATGCCTACAGACCCCGGCGGATCGGTGGCATCGGCGGCACCCTTTTTTCGATTTCGTCGATCGGACCGAGAGCCCGCAGAGAAGCGACCAGTTCGAGGACCTTGCGCTTCTCCTCGACCGGGTCGATGGCCGGGCGGATCGTCAGCACGTCACCGTTCCGCTCGACGGTCACGTTCATGTCGGGGGCGAAGGCGATCTCCTTGGGGAGCCGAACGGCGACGCTGTTGCCGCTTTTGAATGTCTTGCTGTTCACGACCTTCACAATCACGCCCTCCGGGAGTTCGTATATACGCGTATATACGCTTTAGTCGCTCGGTTCAACCGGGGAAAATTCTCTGGTAACAGACTACCTCTCGTCAAACCCGCGCATAAGCTTGACTTTCCGCTGCTCCTTTGCCATTTGCCGGCCGTTCGCGCCGCTCGCCTTGGGCGGCGCTGCTCATTTCAAAGAGGTCTCGGCCATGAAGGCGCTGATGAAGACCACCCGGTCGGCGAAGCCGCGCGAGGTGGAGAAGAAATGGCATCTGATCGATGCCGACGGGCTGGTGGTCGGGCGGCTCGCCGCGATCGTCGCCAACATCCTCAGGGGCAAGCACAAGCCGAGCTACACCCCGCACGTCGATTGCGGCGACCATGTCGTCGTCATCAACGCCGGCAAGGTGCGCTTCACCGGCAAGAAGGCCACCGACAAGATCTACTACCGCCACACCGGCTATGCCGGCGGCATCAAGGAAACGACCCCGGCCAAGATCCTCGAGGGCCGCTTCCCCGAGCGCGTGCTCGAAAAAGCGGTCGAGCGGATGATCCCGCGCGGGCCGCTGGGGCGCGACCAGATGCGCGCGCTGCACCTTTATGCCGGCACCGAGCATCCGCACGGCGGCCAGTCCCCTGAAACGCTCGATGTCGCGGCCATGAACCGCAAGAACAAGGTGGGTGCCTGATGTCCGATACCCGTCAATCGCTTTCCGACCTCCAGGCCCTGACCGAAAGCGAGGCCGCTCCGGCGCCCGAGGCCACCGAGGCCGCGGAGGCCGCCCCCGCGCCCGCGGCCGCCGAGACCCCGGCCGAGGCCCCCGCCCGGCGCGAAGGCCGGGAAGGCCGCGACAAGCCCGCAGACGATAATGTCGACGGCGTCGCCACCCAGGGCCCGCAAATCCAGGCGGTGCTCCGCGAGCAGCAGCTCGACAAGCAGGGCCGTGCCTATGCCACCGGCCGCCGCAAGGACGCGGTCGCCCGCGTCTGGCTGAAGCCCGGTACCGGCAAGATCATCGTCAACGGCCGCGACCAGGAAGTCTATTTCGCGCGCCCGACCTTGAGGCTGATCATCAACCAGGTGTTCGACGTCGCCGACCGCAAGGGCCAGTATGACGTCATCGCCACCGTCTCCGGCGGCGGCCTCTCGGGCCAGGCCGGCGCGGTCCGCCACGGCATTTCGACCGCCTTGACCCGCTACGAGCCGTCGCTCCGCACCACGGTCAAGCGCGAGGGCTTCCTGACCCGCGATCCGCGCGTCGTCGAGCGCAAGAAATACGGCCGCGCCAAGGCCCGCCGCAGCTTCCAGTTCTCGAAGCGCTAGGCGCTGTCCCCCACGGCCTCGAAGGCGGTCCGGAGCTTCGGTTCCGGGCCGCCTTTTCTTATCGGGGCCCGGCCGGTCTTGCGCCGGCCGATCGGATCGCGCACCTGCGGAGGCGGGATGGTCCGGCAACGAGGGGCTTCCTTCGCCGCGGAGTTGTTGGCGGCTGCCGCGGGTCTTACAAAGGTGGCCGGGAAGGGCAAGATATCGAACCTGCCATGAATCGTGCCGGATCGCGGCCCAGGTCGGCGCCAGCGGCGTTTGGCGTCCTGTTCCGGATGATGAGCCGGCGGCGGCGCTGGCAGCTCGGCGCGCTGCTCGGGCTGATGGTCGCCGGCGCCGTCGGCGAAATGGTGACGATCGGCGCGGTGCTGCCGTTCCTTACCCTGATGACCAATCCGGCGGCCGTCGCGCGGCTGCCGGGCGCGGATGCCCTGCTGCGCCTGTTCGGCGACGATCCGCTGGTCGGCGCCTCGCTGTTCCTCGCCGGCTGCGCGGCCGGCGCCGCCTTGCTGCGGCTGCTGCTGACCTGGCTCAGCCAGAGCTTCGTCCAGTCGCTTGGCCACGACATCGGGATGGCGATCTTCGGCCGCATGCTCCGCCAGCCTTATGTCCGCTATCTCGGCCGCAACAGCGCGGAGTGGCTCAGCGCCATCGACGCGGTCCAGCTGCTGGTGTTCCGGGTGCTGCAGCCGCTGCTGATGGGCGTCACCGCCGCCTTCACCGCCGCCGCCATCGCCATCCTCCTGTTCCTGATCAGCCCGCTGGCGGCGTTCGCCGCGGCCGCCGCGGTGGCGGCCATCTACGTCGTCATCGCGGTCGCCACCCGCGGCCGGCTGCGGCGCAACTCGACGCTCTTCGCCAGCGCCGCCACCACCCGCATCAAGATCGTGCAGGAGGGGCTGGGGGGGATTCGCGACATCCTGCTCGAGCGGTCGCAGGGCCTGTTCGAGGAGCGGTTCCGGCGGGTCGACGCGCAATATCGGCACGCCCAGGCGGTCAACCATTTCGTCAGCGGCGCGCCGCGCTACATCGTCGAGGCGGCGGGGATCGGGGCGATCGTGCTGGTCGCCCTGCTGATGAGCCAGCGCCCGGGCGGGATCGTCGCCGCCATCCCGGTGCTCGGCGCGCTCGCTTTGGGCGCGCAGCGGCTGCTGCCTTTGCTTCAGCAGGCCTATTTCGGCTGGTCGATGGTCGCCGGCCACCTCCAGCCGCTGCTCGACGTCGCCGCCCTGGTCGAGGAGCCGGTTTGCGCTTCGGCGCCGGCCCGGACCGGCGCCCCCGCCGTGCAGCTCTGCAGCGACATCGTCCTCGACGACGTCAGCTTCTGCTACGACGGCCGGGTTCCGGCGGTGGGCGGCGTGTCGCTGCGCATCCCCAGGGGCGCGCGGGTCGGCATCGCCGGCCGGACCGGCAGCGGCAAGAGCAGCCTGCTCGACCTGCTGATGGGCCTGCTCGAGCCGAGCAGCGGCGAGATCAGGATCGACGGCCGCCGGCTCGACGACAGGACCAGGGCGGACTGGCAGGCGCAGCTCGCCCACGTCCCGCAGACCATCTACCTCATCGACGACAGCATCGCCGCCAACATCGCCTTCGGCGAGGCCGCCGGCGGCATCGACATGGACCGCGTCCGCGCGGCGGCGCGGACCGCGCAGGTCGACGCCTTCATCCAGGGCCTGCCGCAAGGCTATGACACGCCGGTGGGCGAACGTGGCGTGCGCCTGTCGGGCGGCGAGCGCCAGCGCGTGGGCCTCGCCCGCGCCCTTTACAAAAGCAGCGCGGTGCTGATCCTCGACGAGGCCACCAACGCCCTCGACGACGAGACCGAGCAGGCGGTGCTGGCGGCGATCGCCGCGCTCCGCGACGACGTCACCATCGTCATGATCGCGCACCGACTGTCGACGCTGTCGCGCTGCGATCTCATCGTCCGGCTCGAGGACGGCCGGATCGCCGCCATGGGCAGCTATCGCGACGTGTTCGGCGGCGACGCCCCGGCCCGCAGGCAACCCTGCTGATGCACGCCGGCACGGCCTATACGCGCGCCGTCAGCCCCCGGCTGGCGGACTGCGCGCTCACCCACCTTCCGCCCCGGCCGATCGACGCCGCCCGCGCCGCCGCCCAGCATGCGGCCTATGAAAAGGCGCTGACCGAAGCGGGCCTCGCGGTCGTTCGCCTCCCCGCGCTGGACGATGCCCCGGACGGCGTGTTCGTCGAGGACACTGCCCTGCTGCTCGGCGGCCACGCCATCGTCACCCGGCCGGGCGCGGCCTCGCGCGCCGGCGAAACCGCATCGACCGCCGAGGGCCTGGCCCGCGACTTCGACGTCCGCCGGCTCGCCGCCGGCACCCTCGACGGCGGCGATGTGCTCAGGATCGGGCGCACCTTGTATGTCGGGCGCTCCGGGCGCACCGACCGGGCCGGGATCGGGGCGCTCGCCGACGTCGCCGGTCCGCTCGGCTATGAGGTGGTCCCGGTGACGGCCTCGGGCTGCCTCCACCTCAAGTCCGCCGTCACCTTCGCCGGCCCGGACGCGGCGGGCACGCCGGTCCTGCTCTATCATGCCGAATGGATTTCGCCGGCGCCGTTCGCCGGCGTCGAGCCGGTCGCAGTCGCCGCCGGCGAGCCCGCCGCCGCCAATGTTCTGCGCGCCGGCGACATGCTGATCGTCTCCGCCGAAGGCCCGCGCACCGCCGAAATCCTCGCCCGCCGCGGCTTCAACCCGGTTGCGCTCGACGTGTCCGAGCTCCACAAGGCCGAGGCCGGCCTCACCTGCATGAGCCTCGTCGCGGGCCGGGCCGACCTATAGATCGGCTGGCCTGCACGTTTGTTCATTCCGTCGCAACTGCCCGAGGCCTATAGGGATTTCATGCGCATCCTGATCGCCCTGGCCCTTCCCGTCCTGCTGTCGGGCTGCCTCGCCCGGACCGCGGTCGACCTCGTCACCCTGCCGGTCAAGGCGGTGAGCGCCGGGGTCGACGCGGTCACCACCAGCCAGGCGGAAGCCGACCAGCGCCGCGGCCGCGAGATCCGCGAGCAAGAGGAACGGCTCGGCCGCGAGGCGCGGCGCCGCGAGCGCGAAGCGCGGCGCCAGGCCGAGCGCGACGAAGCGGCGGACGAAGAGCCCGAGCCCGACCGCTAGAAGTCTCACGCCCGCGTCACCACCGCTCTCGGCGGAAAACAAAATCTTAAGGCGCGCACGCTATGCGGGCGGCGATGAGCGGGACCAGGAAGCATCGCGATTCAGCGTCGGCCGGGGCGGAAGGGCGTTTGCCCCTCGCCGAGCTGTTGGCGCGGGATTTCGGCCGCATCGAGGACGAGCAGGAGGAAAGCGCCGCCCGCGAGCGCAACCGCGCGCTCGATCACGTGCCCGCCTTCCTGCTCGCCGTCCACCTCGTCTGCGGCGCGTCCGTGCTGATCGACCTCGGCGCCCGCTCGCTGGTCACCGCCGCCCTCGCCGTGCCGCTGGTCGCGATGCTGCTGGTCGACCTCGCCATCTGGCTGTGGTTCTCCAAGCGGCCGATCTCGCGGCTGGCGCCGCACGTCGCCACCCGGGGCGCCGCCTTGTACGTGGTCCTCGCCAACGTCCTGTGGTGCACGGCCGCGATCGCGGCCCTGCCCATCGAGGGCCACAATGCGGTGCTGCTCGACGTCGCCTTTGCCGGCGGCGTCCTCGCCATTCCGATCGTTTTCCTCTCCTTTCCGGCGCTGACCGCCCTGGGCTGCCTTGCCTGCGTCGCCAAGATCCTGCTCCTGTCCAACGATCCGGCCGGCGCGCTCGCGGCCGGGATCCTGTCGCTCTGCCTCGTCCGCCTGAGCATCAAGCGGTACGTCGATCGCGCCGCCCAGCTGCGGCGCCGGATCGAGATCGACTGGAACGCGCAGCGCGCCGCCCGCTTCATCGACGAGTTCGAACAGGCCGGCCGCGGCTGGTTCTGGGAGACCACCGGGCGCGGCGCCTTGTCCTACGTGTCGGAGCACCTCGCCGCCGACCTCAAGACCGCCGCCAACGAGCTGATCGGCCGGCCGTTCACCGAGCTGATCGGCGCCGACGACAGCGGCGGCTCCGATTCCTCCGAGCGCACTTTGGGCTTTCACCTCTCCGCCCGCCTCCCCTTCACCGACATCACCGTCCGCGCCAACACCAGCGCCGAAATCTGGTGGTCGCTGTCGGGGACGCCCAGCTTCGACGAGCATGGCCGCTTCCTCGGCTTCCGCGGCATCGGCACCGATCTCACCCAACAGCGCCGCTCCGAGGAAGAGATCAACCGCCTCGCCAAATATGATTCGCTGACCGGGCTGCCCAACCGGATGCTGATGCGCCGCACCCTCGACGAGGCGCTGCAGAACAAGTCGGGCGCGGTCGGCGCCTGCGCCCTGTTCCTGATCGATCTCGACCGCTTCAAGAACGTCAACGACACGCTCGGTCATCCGATCGGCGACGCGCTCCTCAAGCAGGTCGCCCAGCGCCTCACCAGCGTGATCGGCGACAAGGGCCAGATCGGCCGGCTCGGCGGCGACGAGTTCGAGGCGGTCCTGCCCGGCCAGGACGACGGCGGCACCCTCGGCAGCCTCGCCGAGCGGCTGATCCAGCAGGTGTCGATGCCTTATTCGATCGAAGGCCACAATATCGCCATCGGCGCGTCGGTCGGGATCGCGATCGCGCCGCCCAACGGCTCGTGCGCCGACGCCCTCATCCGCAACGCCGACCTCGCCCTCTACTCCGCCAAGGCCGCCGGCCGCGGCACCTTCTGCTTCTTCGCCCCCGAAATGCACTCGGAGGCGCAGGACCGGCAGATCCTCGAGAACGACCTCCGCAAGGCGATCGGCCGCGGCGAGCTCCAGCTCGTCTACCAGCCGGTGGTCAACGCCCAGACCGAGGAGCTTTCCGGCTTCGAGGCGCTGGTGCGCTGGCATCATTCGACCCGGGGCGTCATCTCGCCGAGCCTGTTCATCCCGCTCGCCGAGGAAAGCGGCCTCATTCCGCAGATCGGCGAATGGGTGCTGCGCACCGCCTGCGCGGAAGCGGCGAAATGGCCCGAGCAGATCCGCGTCGCGGTCAACCTCTCGCCGATCCAGTTCGTCGATCCGAGCCTGCCGGCGATCGTGATGAGCGCGCTGGCCAACAGCCAGATCGCCCCGCGCCAGCTCGAGCTGGAGATCACCGAAGGCGTGTTCCTGGTCGAGAGCGAGTCGACCGACGACATGTTCGCCAAGCTGAAGTCGCTCGGCGTCCGCCTCGCGCTCGACGATTTCGGCACCGGCTATTCGTCTCTCGGCTATCTGAAGAAGGCGCCGTTCGACAAGATCAAGATCGACCAGAGCTTCGTGCGCGGCGCCGCCAAGTCGGGCAGCCGCAACGCCGCCATCATCCGCGCCATCGTCACCCTCGCCGAGAGCCTCGGCATGGACACTACCGCCGAGGGTGCGGAAACCCACGACGAGCTCACCCTGATCCGCGAGCTCGGCTGCTCGCACATCCAGGGCTATATTTTCGGCCGGCCGATGGGCCCCGAGGAGGCCGGCGCGCTGGCCGCGCAGAACAAGACGGTGACCGCCGACGGCTTCCAGTTCAACCGGCCGCCGCGCCAGGGCCTCCTGAAGGTCGCCAATTTGCAGTGGAACGGCATGAACATGTCGGTGAGGGTCCGCAACATCTCGACCGGCGGCGCCCTGATCGAGGGCGACCGCTGCCTGCCCACGGATTCCAAGGTCCAGCTCGACCTGCCGGGCTGCGGCAGCATCGGCGCCGAGGTGCGCTGGACCGAATCGCGGCGGATGGGCGTCCAGTTCGAGGACGAGTTCGACCTCCGGCGGCTCGCGCCCGGCAAGGCTAACGGCTTCGGCGCCAAGCTCTCGCCCCAGGCTTACACCAACCTCCGATATGCGGAAGGCGCGGTCGACAAGAAGGCGCTTCGCGCTTCCGATCTGAGCTACTGAGCGATTTCGAGCCGGGCGGCTCGCCGGGCGACTCGAAAATCGTGGCGGACAAGGGCTCTTCCCGATCTCGACAAGGCTCCGCCGCCTGCCTAGATAAGCGGCCGGCGCGGGTGTAGCTCAATGGCAGAGCAGAAGCTTCCCAAGCTTACGACGAGGGTTCGATTCCCTTCACCCGCTCCATGCCGGCAAAATCAGCCCTCTCGCCGCTTTCGCCAGGGTAGAGGCCGACTTAGCCGCTCCCGCTCAGGCTTCGCCGCGCGATGATCATCGCCCCCACGACGCAACCGCCGAACAGCGCGCCCTCTGCGCCGCCGGTTACCACCTGGCTGACCGGTCCGAAGCCGCGCTCGCCGAACAGGCCGCCGATCTGGTCGAGCCGGAGGCGGGAGTCGGGGAAATGGCGGGCGAGCAGATCGAGGCTGCCGCCCATCAGCCGCCCGCCGAGCAAGGCGATGGCGATGCCGGCGCCGCCGCCGGCAAGGCCGGCGACGGCAACGCTTCGTCGAAGCGAGAACGGCCCCGCGCCGCCGCTCCCCAACCAGGCCCCCAGGCCGACCGCGCCGCCGAGCAGCACACCCTCCCCCGCCCCGGTGATGTCGCCCGGCGATCGGCCGAGCAACAGGTTGAACGCGTCGAGCCCGAGCAGCTTGACGACGCCGCCCACGACCATCCCTCCCAGGGCGCCGCCGGCGATGCTCCAATAGCGGGCGGGGGCGAAGCCCGAAGCGGCGATGCCGAAGCTCACGCCGGCGCCCCCCATCAGCGCCGCCGCTATGGTGAGCCAGAGGAGGACGAGCAGCACCGAGGCCGCGCCCATGCCGGGCCCGGGCGACTGCGAGGCTCCGGCAAAGCCGTAGAACAGGCCGCCGATGACGCCGGCGACGCCCGCCCCTATCGTCCCCGCTCCGCCAAGCAGGAGAAACCGCCGCCAGTCATAAGGCGCCGTCGCCTTCGGAGCGGAAGGCGCTTTCGCGGCCGCCCCGGCTCCGGGCTCGTCCCCGATCCGCTCGATCGGCGCGATGAAGCGGTAGCCATGCTTGGGAATTGTCTCGATGAAGCGCGGCCGCGCGGCGTCGTCGCCGAGCTGCCTGCGGAGCGTCCTGATGCATTGGGTGAGCGCCTCGTCGGTGACCGGCACGCCGCGCCAGACCTCGTCGAGAAAGCGGTCCTTCGAGACGAGCTTCCCTTGCTCGCTGACCAAAAGGGCCAGCGCGTCGAGATAACGGGCGTTGATCTCCACCGGCACGTCGTCCCGCTTGAGCCGGCGGTCGCGGGGATCGAGCACGAACCGTTCGAAACGAAAGCTGCCGCCCGTCATTTTTCAGCAAAACCTCAGAAGTTGCTCATGCCGCTCACCCGCCGCGCATGGCAGATTGGATGCCTGATTTAAGCATGGAGGCAAGGCAATGGCAAAAGAAGCGGAAAACACAGGGGGGCGTCACTGGATTCCCTGGAGGATCGTCGGCTGGAGCATCCCGGCGCTCCTCCTGCTGCTGCCGCTGATCGCGATGCGGTTCACGGACGAAGTGAACTGGACCGGGTCCGATTTCGTTGTCGCGGCCGTGCTCTTCGGCAGCGTCGGTCTCGCCTTCGAGCTCATCGTCCGCAAGTCGAGCAGCCTCGCCTACCGCGCCGGCGCCGCGCTCGCGGTCATCGCCGCGTTTCTCACCATCTGGGTCAACGGTGCCGTCGGCATGATCGGCTCGGAGGGCAATCCCTATAATTTGCTGTTCGGCGGCGTGCTCATCCTTGCCCTGGTCGGCGCGGTCGTCGCGCGGTTCGAGGCTGCCGGCATGGCGCGCGCGATGGTCGCGACGGGGATCGCGCAAGGGGCGGTCGCCGCCTTCGGCCTGCCCACGGACGTGCTCGGAGGCGTCCTCGGCATGGGCTTCGCCGCGCCATGGCTGCTCGCCGCCGCCCTGTTCCTGAAGGCGGCGCGGGAGCAAACGCCCGTGCGCGGGGGCTGAGGCGCCGGCAGCGCGCGCGGCGCGGCGGGCGCGTCAGTAGCGGTCGAGCAGCCGGTCGACCGATTCGTGCGGCTTCTTCTTGCCGTTATCGTGGCTGTGGCCCGCCTCGTGCTCGAGCGCCGCGCGGATCTCCTCGATCTGGACGTCGGTCAGATGCTCGATGCCGATGAACGCGCCGCGCGCCTTGTCGACCGTGCGCAGCAGTTCGTCGAGCTTGGCCTGCATCGCCGCCGCGTCGCGATTCTGGCTGTTCTGGATGAGGAACACCATCAGGAAGGTGACGATCGTGGTCGCGGTGTTGATCACCAGCTGCCAGGTGTCGGAATAGCCGAACAACGGGCCGGTCACGCCCCACACCAGGATCACCAGGAACGCGATGACGAAGGCGACCGGCTGGCCGGCGAACGAGGCGATGCGGCCCGCGAACCAAGTGAACAGGCGGTCCATCCCGGCCAAGCGCCCGACCGCGGCGATTGTTCCCGACCCCCAACGACCCGCCGGACCGGCGCCCTCAGATTTCCTCGGTCACTACCGTCCGGCCGGCCGCCGCCAGCCGCCGGGCGAGATCGGAGCGGCACGCCTCGAGCGGCGCGCTGTCGGTGCTGCGGATGACGAAATTGGCGCCCAGCCGGCCCTCCTTGAAGAAGGGATAGGAGCCGATCTGGCAGCCGGGATGGGCCTTCTCGGTCTCGCCAAGCAGCTCGGCCACCTCGCTTTCCGGCGCCCAGCAGCCCAGGGTGCACGACAGCAGGGGCCGCCCGCCCTCGATCCGCCCCGACAGGGCCTCGAGCATCAGCCCGGCGATATGCGGCACGCCGGCGAGGATGAAGATGTTGCCGAGCCGGATCCCCGGCGCGCCCGACATCGGGTTGGCGATCAGCTCCGCCGCCTCGGGCACCCGCGCCATCCTCAGCCGCGCCTCGGTCAGCCCGCCGCGGTCGCGGTAATAGGCCTCCAGCGCCGCCCGCGCCTCGGGATGGACGACCACCGGCACGCCGAGCGCGGCGGCGATCGCGTCGACGGTGATGTCGTCGTGGGTCGGCCCGATCCCGCCGGTGGTGAACAGATAATCATAGTGGGCGCGCAGCGCGTTCACCGCCTCGGCGATCCGCGCCATGTCGTCGGGCACGATCCTGACCTCGGCGAGCCTTATCCCCTGGAGGTTGAGCCAGCCGGCGATCTGCGCAACGTTCCTGTCCTGCGTCCGCCCGGACAGGATCTCGTCGCCGATCACCAGCAGCCCCGCCGTCCAGATGCGCTCGCTCGCCACTCGTCTACTCCGTTCGGGCTGAGCCTGTGGAAGCCCTCCCTTCCTTACTCCCGGAGCTAAAGAAGAAAAGGCCTTCGACAGGCTCAGGCCAACGGCCGAGCCGGCGAGCGGTTCATTGTTATGAAGGGTGGAGGCCGCTATATTCCGCCGATGATCGAAACCTCCCTCCTCGCCCGCGACCAGTCCGTCACCGGCCGCCACGGCGCGATCAAGCTGCACGGGTCCGAGGGCTTTGCCGGCATGCGCGCCGCCGGCCGCCTCGCCGCCGACATCCTCGACGCGCTCGTCCCTTATGTCGTCCCCGGGATCGCCACCCAGGAGATCGACGACATCGTCCACCGCATGACCATCGAGGCCGGCGGCGTTCCCGCCACTCTGGGCTATCGCGGCTATACCAGGAGCTGCTGCACCTCGGTGAACCATGTCGTCTGCCACGGCATACCGGGCGATCGAATCCTCAAGGACGGCGACATCGTCAACATCGACGTGACTCCGATCCTCGACGGCTGGCACGGCGACACCAGCCGCATGTATCTGGTCGGCGACGTGCCGATCAAGGCGAAGAAGCTGGTCCAGGTCACTTATGAATGCCTGATGCTGGGCATCGCCCAGGCCAGGCCCGGCAACCATCTCGGCGACGTCTCCCACGCCATCCAGACCCATGCCGAGAACCATCGCTATTCCGTCGTCCGCGACTTTTGCGGCCACGGCCTCGGCCGCGTCTTCCACGATGCGCCCGAGGTCGTCCATGCCGGCCGCCCCGGCACCGGCCCGGAGCTTCGCCCCGGCATGTTCTTCACCATCGAGCCGATGATCAACATCGGCAAGGCCGCTTCCAAGGTCCTCGAGGACGGCTGGACGGCGGTGACGCGCGACCGCAGCCTGTCGGCCCAGTTCGAGCATTCGATCGGCATCACCGAGGATGGCTGCGAGATCTTCACCAAGAGCCCCAGGGGCCTCGACGCCCCGCCTTACGGCTAAGAAACATGGCGGAGACGCTCTATACCCTCGTCCAGATCCTCGTCGCGGCGACCGCCATTGCCGTTTTATGGTATCTGTACCGGAATTTTATTGGCGCCGACGTCCTCTCGAACCCCGAGGTGCTGACAAAAGGCCAGCTCAGGAACGTCGTCGGTTTCGCCCATATGACGATGAAGAACAGCGCGCCCGGCAGCGACAAATACGAAGATGCGCGGCGACGTTACGAGGCCGCGCGCGCGGAGCTGGATCGCCGCCTGGAGGACCGCTAGGCGGTTGGCGCCAGCGCGCTCAGTCCGCCGACCCCATCCGCACCCGTCGATAGGGCACGAACTCGCCGAGGAAGACGATGCCGGTCATCGAGCGCGAGCCCGAATCGACCAGGGTCACGGTGTCGATGCTGCACAGCCGGGTCGAAGAGAGCCGCGTCACCATCGTGTCGCGGCGGTCGAGCTGGTCCGCGCCGTTGCGCGGCCAGTTCACATAGATCACGCCGCCGGCATCGTAGAGGATCGCGGTGTCGTTGATAATCCGCGAGGAGCGGACGCGGTGGAGGTCGATGCAATCGACCGGCTCGCCGGCGACCCGGCCGCGGAGCGCGCGCTCCAGCTCGGCCTCGCGGTCGGCGGGCCCGGCGGCCTGGGCGGCGCCGGTCGCGAGCAGGAATCCGCCGGCGATGAGGGGAAGAAGCTTGCGCATGGTTCGTTCCTTCTCTCGGAAAATGGCTCTGCGAGCCATCCTATGGACGCGGTGCTGAACATAGGCTGACCTGCTTTCGGGACAGGAGCAGGTCAGCGCGGGCCGGCGGCTCGCTCCAGGAACGCGCGGTAGGCGGCGAGCGCCTCGGCGTGGCGGAGCACGTCGTTATGGCCGGCGCCGGCGACGACGGCGAGCGTCTTGCGTCCCGCCGGCAGCGGCGAGGCCGCGTACAGCGCCTGCGACAGGCTGGGCGGGGTGGTGCGGTCGGCGCTGCCGACCAGGATCAAGAGCGGCTCGTCGATCGCCGCCATGTTGGAAAGGTTGCCGCGTCCCCGCAGCGCCGGGTCGATCTCGGCGCGGACCACCAGCCGCCGGGCGCCCCGCAAATTGGCGGCGACCCACTCCTCGGTGGTGGTCGCCGAGCTTTCGAGCACGACACCGCCGGTCGGCCGCTCCGCCGCCACCCGCCCTGCGATGAAGCTGCCCAGCGATTGGCCGTGGACGACGATGCTCGACGCCGGCACGCCGATTGTTCCGCTCAGATGGTCGAACGCGGCGACGCCGTCCGCCTCGAGATTGGCCTGGGTCGGCGTCCCTCCGCTGCGGCCATAGCCTCTATGGTCGACGATCATCACGTCGACCCCCAAAGGCGCGAGCAGGCCGGCGACATAGGCGCCGAACCGCTCGATGGTGAAGCCGTTGCCGCCGAAATAGAGGATCGTGCCGCGCGCGCCGGGCTGGCGCAGCAGCACCGCGCTGAGCCGGACGCCGTCGGGCGCGGTGATCCACTGGTCGGACATCTCGTAAACGCCCGCCGCGCCTTCCAGCGCCTCGGCGTCGAGAGCTCCGCCCGGCGTCGGATGGAGCAGCCGGGCCTCGTCGACGGTGAAGGTGCAGGCGGCGAGCAGCAGCGCCGCGACCGATGTGCCGATTTGCGTCCGCATGCGCTTCCCCCTCCCGCCTGACTGGCCCCCGGCGACTGTCGGCAGGATGAACGAGCGCTTGCGAGCCGGCCGAATGCGCCTATGCTGCAACGCAGCAGACGGAGGCCCGGGGTGAAGAAGATCGAGGCGATCATCAAGCCGTTCAAGCTCGACGAGGTCAAGGAGGCGCTGCACGAGGTCGGCGTCTCCGGCATCACCGTCACCGAGGCCAAGGGCTTCGGCCGGCAGAAGGGCCATACCGAGCTCTATCGCGGCGCCGAATATGTCGTCGACTTCCTGCCCAAGGTCCGCCTGGAAGTGGTGGTCGAGGACGGTCTCGCCGAGCGCGTCGTCGAGGCGATCGCCAATGCGGCGCGCACCGGCCGGATCGGCGACGGCAAGATCTTCGTCTCCACGGTCGAGGAGGCGATCCGCATCCGGACGGGCGAGCGCGGGTCCGACGCGATCTGACGGCGCGCGTGCTGGCATATCCCCGTCATTCCAGCGAAAGCTGGAATCTCCCTTCCTTTATGGGAAAAGGGATTCCAGCTTTCGCTGGAATGACGATCTGGGAATCGGATGCCGTGGAAGATCCCCGCCTCGCCTCGATGTCGCCCGCCGAGCTGCGCTCGGCGATGCACGCGCTCGGCTACCGAACCCAGAGCGATCTCGCCGCCGCGATCGGCGTCAGCCGCTCCGCGGTGAGCCTGTGGCTCGAAGGCAAGGTCGGGGTGCCGCGGCCGGTGGCGATGCTGCTGCGCATGCTGATCGCCGCCCAGCGCCGCCCCTACTGACCGCCGCCATGTGAAATATTCACGCTCCGCTGGACGGCCCGGCGGGCATCGGGATGAATGCGCGCGCACTTCATCCGATTCCTTTGATCGGGGGCACGATCACATGGCGAACGACGCGGGCAAGATCCTGAAGCGCATCAAGGACGAGGAGATCGAATGGGTCGACCTGCGCTTCACCGATCCCAAGGGCAAGTGGCAGCATCTCTCGATGTGCGCGGGCGTGGTCGACGAGGACCAGCTCATCGACGGCTTCATGTTCGACGGCAGCTCGATCGCCGGCTGGAAGGCGATCAACGAATCGGACATGATCCTGAAGCCCGATCTCGACGCACTCTATGCCGATCCGTTCAGCGCGACGCCGATGCTGGTCCTCTTCTGCGACATCGTCGATCCCGGCACCGGCGAGCTCTACGCCCGCGACCCGCGCTCGACCGCCAGGCGCGCCGAGGCCTATCTGAAGGCGACCGGCGTCGGCGACACCGTCTATGTCGGCCCCGAGGCCGAGTTCTTCATGTTCGACGACGTCCGCTTCGAGGACAGCTATGCCGCCTCGGGCTTCGCCATCGACGATATCGAGCTGCCGACCAACACCGGCACCAAGTACGAGAACGGCAATCTCGCCCACCGGCCGCGCGCCAAGGGCGGCTATTTCCCGGTCGCGCCGGTCGACAGCGCGATGGACATCCGTGCCGAGATGGTCTCGACGATGATCGAAATGGGCCTGCCGATGGACAAGCACCATCACGAGGTCGCCGCCGCCCAGCACGAGCTCGGCCTCACCTTCGGCGCGCTGACCGAGACCGCCGACCGCATGCAGGTCTACAAATATGTCGTCCACATGGTCGCCCACGCCTACGGCAAGACCGCGACCTTCATGCCCAAGCCGATCAAGGCCGACAACGGCTCGGGCATGCACACCCACATGTCGATCTGGAAAGGCGGCAAGCCGCATGTTCGCCGGCAACGGCTATGCCGGCCTTTCCGACATGGCGCTCTATTTCATCGGCGGCGTCATCCGGCATGCCAAGGCCCTGAACGCCTTCACCAACCCGACCACCAACAGCTACAAGAGGCTGGTGCCGGGCTTCGAGGCGCCGGTGCTGCTCGCTTATTCCTCGCCGCAACCGCTCCGCCTCCTGCCGCATCCCCTACGGCGCCGGCGAGAAGGCGAAGCGCGTCGAGTTCCGCTTCCCCGACGCGATGGCGAACCCCTATCTGGCCTATTCCGCCCTGCTCATGGCCGGCCTCGACGGCATCCAGAACCGCATCCACCCGGGCGAGCCGATCGACAAGAATCTCTACGATCTGCCGCCCCAGGAGCTGGTCGACGTCCCCACCGTCTGCGGCTCCCTGCGCGAGGCGTTGATCGCCCTCCACAACGACCGCGCCTTCCTGACCAAGGGCGACGTGTTTACGGACGACCAGATCGACGCCTATATGGAGCTTAAATGGGAGGAGCAGCTTCGCTGGGAGACCACGCCGAGCCCGGTCGAATACGACATGTATTACAGCGCCTGATCGTCTCCCGGGGCGGAACCGCCTCCGGGCCTAAGCCGTTTTGATCGGCACAAGGTCCGGCGGTTTTTCGCTTCCGCAGAGCGCGCCGGACGCGGGGCCGTCCGGGTCTCCCTGACCGGGCGGCCCCTTCCAATTCAGTCCTCGGCGATCAGGCTGTGCCGCTTGGTGTCGCGCATCCTCACATAGACGATCAGCGACACGCCGATCATCGCCGTCACGTACCAGTAGAAGGCGCGCTCCATCCCCATGTCCTTGAGCCAGAGCGCGACATATTCCGCCGTGCCCCCGAACATCGTGTTGGCCAGCGCGTAGGGCAAGGCGACGCCGAGCGCGCGGATGTGGGCCGGGAACAGCTCCGCCTTCACCACCGCGTTGATCGAGGTGTAGCCGGTGACGATGATGAGCGCCGCGAACACCAAAAGGAAGGCGGCGAGGGGCTCGCGCACCTGCTCGAGCGCGGTGAAGATCGGCACGGTCAGCAGCACGCCCAGAATCCCGAAGGTGACCATCACCGGCTTGCGCCCCACCCGGTCCGACAGGGCGCCGGCGGCGGGCTGCAAGCACATGAACAGGAACAAGGCGGCGGCCGTGATCTGGGTCGCCGTCTCGCGGTCGAAGCCCGAGGTGTTGACCAGGAACTTCTGCATATAAGTGGTGTAGGCGTAGAAGGCCAAGGTGCCGCCGGCGGTCAGCGCCATCACCAGCAGCGCCGCCTTGGGGTGGTCGCGGAACAGCGACGCGCCGCTCGACCGGGGCGCGTCCGAGGCCTGCGCGTTGGCGAAGCTCTCGGTCTCGGTCAGCCGGCGGCGGATGTAGAAGACGATCACCGCCAGCGCGCCGCCGATGGCGAACGGGATCCGCCAGCCCCAGGCTTCGAGCGCGGCTTCCGACATCGCCTGCTGGAGCACGATCAGCACGGCGAGCGCGATCAGCTGGCCCGAGATCAGGGTGACGTACTGGAAGCTCGAATAGAAGCCGCGCCGCCGGCGCCCCGCCACCTCGCTCAGATAGGTCGCGCTGGCGCCATATTCGCCGCCGACCGAAAGGCCCTGCATCATCCGCGCGAGCACCAGCAGCGCCGGCGCCCAGGTGCCGATAACGGCATAGCCAGGCGTGACGGCGATCAGCAGCGAGCCCGCGCACATCAGCGCGACCGACAGGCTCAGCCCGGCCTTGCGCCCCTTGCGGTCGGCATAGATGCCCATCAGCCACGCCCCGATCGGCCGCATCACGAAGCCGACCGCGAACACCGCCGCGGCGCTCAGCAGCTGGGCGGTGCGGTCGCCGGCCGGAAAGAAGACCGGCGCGAAATAGAGGGTGAAGGCCGAATAGGCGTACCAGTCGTACCATTCGACCAGATTCCCCGCCGACCCGCCGACAATGTTGCGGATGCGATGGCGATGCGCGTTCGGCTCCGGTCCCTCGCTCACCGCCGCCCCTCAATAATCCCGCGACACGCGGACGTTGACGCTTTCGCGGCCGATCGTCGAGATGCTGGAGAGTAAAGAGAGCCAGCGGGTGATCTGATACTCGACCGTGGTCGCCGAATAGCCGCGCCCGTCGGTCACCACCTCGACATAGACCCGCCGGCCAAGATATTTGCCGGCGGCGAGCTGGGTGCCGATCCCCTGGGTGACGTCGGCGGGGAGGATGCGCAGCCGGTCGAGGCCGATCGAACGCCGCACCGCGTTGATCGGGTCGAGCCCGCCGCCGGGATCGTTGAGGCTTGCCACCGCCGCGGCGAGCTGCACCGCCTCGGGCGCCGACAGGTTGGTGATCGAGGTGCCGAACAGGATGCGCGAGAGCAGCTCGTCCTGAGGCAGCGCCGGCGTGCTGGTGAAGGCGATCTCCGGGCGCTGGCTGCGGCCCGTCACCCGGATCTGGGCGCTGAGGCCCCGCACCCGCGCCTCGGCGGCGATGTCGAGAATGGGGTTGACCGGCGCCTCGCCGGCGAAGCGGATATTGCCGCGAATGAGGTCGAAGCGCCGCCCGGCGAAGTCGTAGGTGCCGCGGATCAGCCGGGCGTCGCCGGTGATGCGCGGCTCGGTCACCGTGCCGGCGACGCGCAGGTCGGCCTGCCACTCGCTGTTCATGCCGAGGCCGGTCACCGTCAGCCGGCTGGGCGCGGTCACGCCGAGCGCCAGCCGCCACGGCGCCACCCGGCGGACGATTGGGCCGAGATCGTCGTCGGCCCGGTTGATCTCGCGCACGTTGAGGCGCGGCACCTGCGCTGCCGCGGTCGCGCTGCCCAGCCGGAACCGCCCCTGCGTCAGCCGCACGTCGCCGCCGATACTGCCGCCGTCGCCGTCCGAGCGGATCGCGAGGTCGCCGGTCACCGACGCCTGGATGTCGTCGCGGTCGAGCAGGCGGGCCGCCTCGGCGCGAACGTCGAAGCGCATCCCCACCCCCCGGGCCGCCGAGAAATCGAGCGCGCCCGAGCCGGAGACGGTGCCGCCGCCCTCGGTCCGCCCGCGGAATTGCTGGACGATGAGCTGCGATCCGCCGAACCGGCCGACCGATTCGAGATTGTCGATCACCATGCCGGTGACCGCGCTTTCGAGCCGCGCGCCGGCGGTGCGGACCGAGCCGTTGATCAGCGGGTTCTCCAGCGTCCCCGACATGTCGGCGCCGATCGCGGCGGGACCGGAGAGGTCGATCAGCTCGATCCCGGTCAGCCGCCACAGCGTGTCGGCGGCGCCGTTGTAGCGGAGCTGGGCGCGCATCGGCGCGCGGGCGAGCCGGTCGAACAAATTCCCCGACCCGCCGATCGGCGAGATCCGCATCTGGGCGCGGCCGATCGTCCGGCCTTCGCTCACCGCCACCGCCCGCAGCGCGGCGTTGACGCCGTCGAGCCGGGCGTTGAGGCCGATATCCACCGGCCGCGAGGCCAGGACCAGCCCGGCCCGGGTCAGGCCGCGGATGCGCAGATTCGCCTCGCCGGTCGGTGGCGCCCCCGCCGACGGCGAGCGGTAGCGGACGCTGCCCGAGGCGATGCCGCCGAGCCCGAGCCGCGGATAGGCGATGTCGAGCACGGTCAGCGGCATCGCCTGGAGCTGGGCGTCGATCTCGGTGCGGGCGCCGAACAGGCCGGCCAGGCTGGCGCTGCCGCCGGCGAAGCGGAACCGGGTCGGCGCCAGCCGCCATCCCTCGGGCGTGCTGGTCAGCTCGGCCGGGCTGGTGAGCTCCAGCGGCCGCCGGTCGAGCGTGCCGCTGCCGCTCACCCGATAGCGTCCGGGCGCGACGTCGGCGACGAGGTTGAAGGCGAAGTCGCGGCCGCGCGAGCCGGCGATACGACCCCTGATTTGCCCGACCCCGCCGCGCAAGGACGCCTGGGCGTCGAGATTGGCGATCGACAGCGGCCCGCGGCTGACCCCGCGCGCCGCGATCCGCCCCTCGATCGAGGTCCCGGCCGGATCGAGCAGGACCACGCCCTCGATCGTGCCGCGCCGGACGACGATCGGCGGCGGGCCGACGAAGCGGGCGTCGTTGGCGGCGAGGCTGACCGCGATCCGCTGGTTGCCCCTGAGCGGGTTGAACAGAAGGCTCCCCTCGAGCCCGCCGCCGGCCACGTTCAGCCGCCCGGTGAAGCCGCCCGGATCGGAGCGAAGCGCGCCGCTCGCCCGCGTGCCGGAGACGTTCAGCGCCGCGAACTGGATCGTCGCCGGCTGGCCGCGCGGCAGCAGGATCGCACCGTTGCCGGTGAACGGCCCCAGAGTCGATCCGCCCTCCGCCCGCCAGGCGAAGCCGGCATCGTTCGGCTCGAGGTTGAGGAGGACGTTGGCGAGGCCGAGCGAATCGAGCGGCCGCTCAAGCCGGACGGCGAGCCGCGGCCGCTCCAGCCGGCCGTCGAGACTGAGCTGCAGCGGCCCGTAATCGGCGTGCCGCCCGCCGCCCTCGAAGAAGAAGGTGCCGTCGGTCCGCCGCAGGCCGTTGCCGGCGAGGCCGAGCTTGGGGGCGACGATGCGCAGGTTGCTGAAGCGGACGATCCGGTCCGGCCCGCGCACCAGATCGGTCTCGAGCCGCGGCAGGCCGCCGGCGACCCAGGCGAGGAAGCGGTTGTCCATCCGCCGCACCCACGCCTGGGCGGTGCCGGTCACCATCGTGCCCCGCCCGCCGGGGCCCGGCACCGCTCGCAGCTCGGAGAGCACGTCGACCACGCCGAAGCCGGGAATGGTGTAGGTCCGCATGCCGGCGGTGACCGCGACCGCGTAGACGCCGGTGCGCAGGTCGACGACCAGGCCGACCCGGCCGTTGAGCTTGTCCGAGGTGAGGACGAGATCGTCGCCGGTGAGGCGCTCGGCCGTCACCCTGAGCAGGCCCTGGACGCGCAGATTGGCGAGGATCCCGCCGGCGACCTCGCCCACCCCGGTCACCCGCCGCGCGGTCGCCAGCACCGGCACCGTCACCGGCGACCGCGACAGCCTGCCCCGCCCTTCGGCGCGCACCTCTTCGAAGCCGGTGTCGTCAAACGCCACCCTGGGCGCGGTCAGCCGGTAGACGAAGTTCGCGGTGCCGAACGGCCCGTCGAGCAAGGCGGTCAGCCGCACCTGGCGCCCGGTCATGTTGCGGAACATGGCCGGCGGGCGGATCAGCTCGGCGGCAATCGCCACCCGACGATAGGCATTGCCGCGCAGGTCGATCACGCCGCGGCCCTCGGCCCGAAGCGACGCCGAGCGCAGCGACAGCCGGCCGTCGATCCGCTGGTCCTCGAACGTGCCGGTGCCGCGGACCAGCACCCGCGGGGCGGTCAGCCGCTGCAGCTTGCCGCGCAGGAAGGGCGCCGGCGCCGCCCAGCCGCGCAGGTCGAAATGCCCCGACGCCATCCCCAGCCGCAACTCCGCCGTGCGCCGTCCCGAAACGTCGAGCCGCGCCGCCCCGCGCCAGCGCGACCAGCCCCCCTCGCCGCCCAGGTCCAGCACCACCGGCCGCCGCGTGCCGAGCATCGCGCCGACCACGCTGTTGGCCGGCGCCCGGATCCGGGCCTCCATGTCGAACCGGTCGCGGTCGGGCTCGGCGTCGAGGCGCAGCCGCAGCCGGTCGCCGCCGCCTGCCCCCGACCCGCGCACGCCGACGTCGACGGCGACCAGCGCCCGGCCGCTCCGGATCTCCGCCTCGCCGCTGAGGCTGCCGATCCGCTCCCGCCCGGTCACCCGCGCCCCGATCCTCAGCTGGCGGACCTGGAGGCGGCCGATATGGACGTCATATTCGGGGAGCAGCGGCCGCGGCTCCTCCGGCGGGTTCAGCTCGGGCAGCCGGTGAAGGATGACGAGGTCGGATTCGAGCCTGTGGATGACGAGGCTGTTCCACAGGAAGTCGATCGGCCGCCAGTCCATCTCGATCTCGGACGATTCGGCGAACAGCCCGTCGGGGTCGTAGAGCCGCACGTCCCGAAGCTGGGTGGTGCTCCAGATCGAGCCGTCGATCCGGCCGATCCGGATGCGCAGCCCCGATCTCGGGGTCATCGCCGCGATCCGGTCGACGATGAAGCGGTGGCCCGCGCTGGTGTCGAGAAAGGCGAGGAAGGCGGCGAGCGCGAGGGCGAGGCCGATCAGGGTGCCGGTGACGAACTTGGCGGTCCGGCTCAGCCAGAGCCCCCAGCCGGCGCGCCGGACGGCCGGGGCCTCGGCCGCGTCGAGGACCGCCTCGCTCATTTAGAAAGCCTGCCCGAGCGAGACGTAGACGGCGATGCGCGGGTCGCCGCTGCGCGGGTTCAGGGGCGTCCCGACGTCGACCCGGATCGGCCCGAAGCGGGTGTGATAGCGCACCCCGACGCCGGCGCCGACCTGAAGGTCCCGGAGGCGCGGCAGCGGCGAGGTCGAGATGTTGCCGGCGTCGACGAACGGGACGATGCCGAAATCGCCGACCCGGACCCGCGCCTCCAGCGCGAACTCGGTGAGGCTCCGGCCGCCGATCGGGTCGTCGAACACCGGGTCGCGCGGCCCCAGCGCCTGGAAGCCGTAGCCCCGCACCGATCCGCCGCCGCCGGCATAGAAGCGGCGCGACGGCGCGATCCGGTCGCGGCTCGCGCCGAAGATCGTGCCCAGCCGGGTCCGCCCGGCGATGGTGACGGTGCCGGAGACCGGCACGTAGAAGCTGCCGTCGATCTGCGCCCGGGCGTAGAAGAAGCTGCCGCTCTGCAGCGACGCCTCGGGCGAGAATCGCGCGGACAGGCGGAAGCCCGAGGTCGGATCGAGCAGATCGTTGGAGCCGTCATAGCCGAGATAGGCCGGGATCGCGCCGATGAAGAAGGTCCGCCGCCGCGTCGTCCCGCTGGCGATGTCGACGTCGCGCTCGTCGGTGGCGGTCAGCTCGGCGCCGATCGACCAGGTCCAGGCCTTCTGCCAGATGATGTTGCTCTGCCGTTCGATGCCGCCGGTCAGCGTGAACATGCGCGCGTCGAACGCCGGCCGGTCGACATGGCTGACGGCGAGCTGGGCGTTCAGGACCTGGTCGCGGCGCATGAAGTTGCTGCGCCTCAGGATCGCCGAGACGAGCTGCTCGCGCGTGCCGGCGACGCCGCGGAAGGTGACCGCCCCTTCGGGCGCGATCAGGTTGCGGTGCTGCCAGCTCAATTCCACCCTGATCCCCTCGCCGGTGCCGTAGCCGGCCTCGCCGGCGATGGTGCGCATCGGCGCCGGCGTCAGCGCGACGGCGAGGTCGACCAGGTCGCTGCCCTCGCGCGCCACCGGCCGGATCGTCACCGACGAAACGAGGCCGGTCGCGACCAGCGCCTGGCGCAGATCCTCCACCCGCTCGGTCCGGTAGGGATCGCCCTCGTGGAAGCGGGCGATGGTTTCCAGATGCCCGGCGCTGAACAAAGGCGCCCCCTCGACCAGGATGCGGCCGAAGCGCCGCGCGCCCGCCGGCGCGACCGGCAGGACCAGGGTCGCGGTCCGCGTCTCGTGGTCGACGGTGATTTCGGCCTCGCCGACCTCGGCGAAGGCATAGCCGCGCTGCCCGAGCGCGACCCGGAGCGCGGCCTCGGCCTGCCCGACCGCGGCGGCATTGACCGGGTCCTGTTCGGCGATGGCGAAGGATTGGCGCAGCGCCGGCGCGTCCGGGCCGGCCGCTTCGTCCAGCCCGGGCAGCCGCACCGCGGTGAAGCGGTAGAGCGGCCCCGGCTGGACGTTCAGCGTCACCGCGAACGCGTTCGCTCCCGCGGCATCGACCTCGGTCGTCACCAGCGCGTCATAATAGCCGTGCGCCCTCAACAGCTCGCCCATCAGCTCGGCATCGGCCCGCGCGCGCCGGTCGATCTGGGCGGCATTGGCCGGATCGCCGCGATATTCCTCGAGCGTCGACAAGGTCCGGAACTGGGCGAGCAGCGGCCCGGCTTCGACCTCGTCCAGCCCTTCCACCCGATAGGCGTAGGTCCGGGCCGCCGCTGCGTCGGCGACGTTGGCATCGGGAAGATCGGGGATCGCCTCGCCCTGGTTCTCCTCCATGTCGGGCCAGTCGACACCGAGATCGTTCCACGGCTCGAGCGGCGCCGACGGGTCGAGCGGCTGGTCGACCTCGTTCAGCGGGTCGGCGGGCCGGCGCGGCGGATCGGCCGTCTGCGCGGAAGCGGCGGCGGAACAGAGGATGAGGGCAAAGGCAACCGACAAGGCGGCCGCGCGCCGCCCCGCAACGGCTTGCAACATAAGGCGAAACTAGCGGGCGCGGCGGGTGCGCGCCAGACCGGATTTCGCCTTTGATCTCAATGAATCGTGGCGTCGGCCCGGTCGGAGGAAGAGAGAAGCAGGATCATCCGCTCGATCTGGCGCCAGCGGCAGAAGTGAACGACGTTGCCGAGGCCGCGGCTCCGGTCGGCCCGCGCCGCCGCTTCGCCGGCGGCATGGTCGCCGAACCGCGCGATCAATTCGGCCGCGTCGGCGGCCGCCGACGGATCGGCAAGATAAACGGGTTCGGACAAGGCTTTCCTCGACTTTTGTCGTTGAACCCGGGCTTTAGCAGCCGTCTCTTTCGAAACCGCCGACGGCCATGCTCAACGGCGAGTAAACCAGTTTTTTCGCGCGCTGGCGCAAGGCGCGCGCGGCTGGCATGGGGCGGACATGGAAAAGAACAGGCGATTCCCGCTCGCCGGCGGCGCGCTCCTCGCTCTGTCGCTGGTCGGCGGCGCGGTCGGCGGGACGATGATGGGCCAACCCAGCATCGGCTTCCTCGCCGGCCTCGGCGTCGGCCTGGCGCTGCTGGCCCTGATCTGGCTGCTCGACCGATAGAGGGTCGGATCCGGAAACCATCATCCGGTGAGCCCGCGCCCTGGGGTCCGGACTCAATGAGAAGATGGATTTTGGCTCGGGTAACCAGGGGAGTCATCCCGGCGAAGGGGCACCCCCGCAAAGTAGTACTTTGCGGGGACCCCGAAGGCCGGGACCCATGAACACCGAGTCTCCGGAAAGGGCGCCGAGGCATCGTCGATCCTCGCCCACCTGCGTCCATGGATCCCGGCTTTCGCCGGGATGACTTTGAAATTGCACGTAAATCAGAAATGGCTGATTGAGTACGGGGCCTAACCGATCCGCCGCCCCGCCCAGACCACCCGGCCGACGATGTCGACCGCGGCGGGATCGCAGTCGGGCCAGCCCGGATAAGCGGGATTGTCGCTGCGGATCGACACGGTCCGCGCGGCCGGATGGAGGGCGATGCGCTTGACCACCAGGGCGTCGTCGATCCTGAGCACGTAGATGCCGTCGCGGACGCGCTCGGCGCCGTCGCCGCGGTCGACCAGGATCTCGTCGCCGTCGGCGAGCGTCGGCACCATCGAATCGCCGGTCACGCGGATCACCGACAGTTGGTCCGGGCTGCCGCGCGCGATCCGGCGCAGCCACGCCGGATCGAAGGCGATATGCGCCTGCGCCCACTCCTCGCCGTCAAACGCCCCGGCGCCGGCCGAGGCGTCGACGCCGAGCCGCGGCACCTTGACCATGCCGCCTTTGCCCGCGTCCGCCGGACCGCCGAGCCGCGCTTCGTCGACGCCGAAATAGCGGGCAAGCAACCGCCGGTCGTCCTCGGCCAGCCGCCGCGGGCTGCCGCGCTTGATATATTGCTGGATGTAGGCGGGGTTGCGGCCGAGCAGGCGCGAGAGGCCGGCATAATCCTCGCCTTTCTCCGCGATCAGCCGCGCCAGCGCGGTGCGTCCATCCTCGTCCGCCATATTGCTCCATTATAGATAGGATTTATCCTAGACAAGTAGGAAATGTCCTCCGAAGAGAAGAACATAACCGGAACAATGATTCGGAGGAACCGGGCGTGGACCTGCGCCGGCGCATCGAGCTTTATCTGCGGCGCACGCACATCGCCCCGACGCGCTTCGGGCGCGAGGCGATCAACGATCCGCGCCTGATCGCCGATATGAGGAATGGCCGGGAACTGCGTGAAACGACGGCGGCGCGCATCCATGCCTGGCTCGACGCCAAGGAACGGCCGGGGCGCCGCCCGCTAAGCTAGGACTGGCGCGAAGCGAGGCGCTGGAGGCTGTCGATCGCGCTCTGCAGCCGGTCGTCCGAGGCCTCCGGAAAGACTTGCGGCGGCGCCGGCGCCGACGACGCGGGGGCGAATGCCGGCCGCGCGCCGCGGCGGGCGAGGCCCTGCTCCAGCCGCGCCATCAGCTCGACGAGGCTGGCCGGCGCTTCGTCGACGGGCTCGGGCTCGGGTTGGGGCTCGGGTTCGGGCTCGGGTTCGGGCACGGGCGCGGCGGCGACGGGCTCCGGTTCCGCGGCCGGTGCCACCGGATCAGCCTCGGCCAGCCAGAACGGGGTCGCGCCCGCCGGCGGCTCCGGCGGGGCCGGCTCGCCAAGGTCGCGCGCGGCCGAGATCGGCCGGCGGCCCGGCGCGTCGGGATGGGCGTCGCGGCGGCGCAGCTTGGGCAGGTCGCCGGAGCCTTCGAACGATGGGGCCGCCCTCGGCGTGTCGTAGCCGGTGCGGTCGATGAGGCGCAGCAGCAGGAAGACCAGCCCGAACGCCGCGACCGCGCCGATCAGGCCGATGCCGATCCGCGCCTTGAAGCCGAGCGGCGGCTCGGCCGCGGGCAGCAGCGAAGGCAGGCCGCTCGACCCGACCAGCTCGGTCAACAGGTCGGTGGGCATGGCGAAGGCGAGAAAGGCGACCGCGAGGCCGGCGAGCGCCGCCACCGGCACATCGAGGGCGTTCCGGCCCACGCCGCGCATCGCATCCTGGAAGGGCCTCGAAACGATCATAAAGCCTTGCCCGTAAGTCGTTGGTAGACCGGCACGTAGCGGGAAATGTTTGACGACCAGTTACGCTCGCGCTCGACGAAGCTGCGGGCGGCGTCGCGGCGCGCCTCCCAGCCCTCGCGGTGCTCGAACAGGCCGGCCAGCGCGTCGGCCAGAGCGGCGGGATCGCCGGCCGGGAACAAAGTGCCGGTGACGCCGTCCTCGATCAGCTCGCGATGGCCGCCGACGTCGGAGGCGGCGACCAGCCGGCGCTGGGCCATCGCCTCGAGCGGCTTGAGCGGCGTCACCAGGTCGGTCAGCCGCATCTTCTTGCGCGGGTAGGCGAGGATGTCGATCCGCGCGTAATAATGCTCGACCTCGTCGTGCGGCACCCGGCCGACGAAGCGGATGCGGTCCGCCGCGGGCGAGGCCGCGGCCTGCGCCTTGAGGGCGTCCTCCTTGGGCCCGCCGCCGACCAGCAGCAATTGCGCCCTCGGCCGGCGGGCGATGAGGCGCGGCATCGCCGCGATCAGGTCGTCGAGCCCCTCATAATCGTAAAAGGAGCCGATGAAGCCGACCGTGTCGCCCTCGTCCGCGCCGCGGCGCGCGAACGCCGCGTCCGAGGGGGGCGGGCTGCCGAACAGGTCCATGTCGACGCCGTTGGGCGCGACCAGGATCTTGTCCGCCGCGATGCCGCGGCCGATCAGGTCGGCGCGCAGCCCGTCGCAGATCACCGCGACCGCGTCGGCTTTCCGCGCCGCATGGGTTTCGAGCAGGCGGGTCAGGCGGTAGCGCGCCGATCGCTCGCGCCCGGTGCCGTTGCCGACCGCGGCATCCTCCCAGAAGGCGCGGATCTCGTAGACCAGGGGCACGCCCCGCCGCCGCGCAACCGGCAGGGCGGCGAGCGCGCTCAGCACCGGCGAATGGGCGTGGAGCTGGTCCGGCCGCCAATCCTGGACGAGCCGGTCGAGCCGCGCCCTCAGCGCCCGGATTTCCCGCCATTCGCCGAGCGGCGCCGGCGCCGGCGCCGGCTTTGGGGTGCGGTGGAAGGTGATTCCGTCGACGACCTCCGGGTCGGGCCCTGCCGCCGCGTGGCGGGGCCCGGTCAGGCAGGCGACGTCCCACCCGCGCGCCAGCTGGGCCTTGACGATGGCGCGGGTGCGGAAAGCGTAGCCGCTGTGGAGCGGCAGGCTGTGGTCGAGGACGTGCAGGATCCGCATGGCCTCGGCTTTGCCACGTCAAGCTTAACGGCCCGTCAACCGCGCCTTGTTAAGAGGAGGCGATGCGGGGCGCTGAGGAACCTGGCCGATGATCGACAATTTCGCGCTCGGCCTGAGCCACGGCCTGATGCTGCTCGCCGCCTGGCGCCTGCTGTCGCGCCCCGACCTCGACGACGACGACGCGCCGGTGCCGCCCGAGGGCGGCCGCTGGGCGTTCGCGCGGCGCAAGCCGGAGGAGCCGGAAGGTGCGTGACCTCGCGCTCGTCGTCTTTCTCGCGGCGCTGCTGACGCTTGCGCTCAAGCGGCCGTTCCTGTTCGCTTTGGCCTATGTCTATGTCGACACGGTCTCGCCGCAGCGCATCTCTTATTACCTGCTGAACAGCATCCCGCTGTCGATGCTTGTCGCCGCGCTGGCGATCGGCGGCTGGCTGATCGCCGACAGCAAGAAGGATGTCCGGGTCGCGCCGCGCCAGGGCCTGATCCTCATCCTGCTCGCCTACATCACCTGGACGACGATCTATGCCGACCTTCCCGTCGAGGCCTGGACCAAATGGGAATGGGCGTGGAAGGCGCTCGCTTTCGCCTTCTTCCTGCCCTTCACCCTGCGCACCCGGCTGCGGCTGGAGGCCTGCCTGCTGTTCCTGGTCCTGTCCGCGGCGGCGATCATCATCGTCGGCGGCATCAAGACAATCCTGTCCGGGGGCGGCTACGGCGTCCTCAACCTGATGGTCGACAACAATAGCGGCCTCTACGAGAGCAGCACCATCTCGACCATCGCCATCGCCCTCATCCCCTTGATCCTGTGGTTCACCCGGTTCGGGACGATCTATGTTCCCGACTGGCGGGTGAAGCTGTTCGCCGCCGCGCTGATCTTCGCCTGCCTCTTGATCCCGATCGGCACCGAGGCGCGGACCGGCCTCATTTGCATCGCCGTGCTCGGCATCCTCCTGCTGCGCGACGCCAGGCGCCGGCTCCTCTATATCGGCGGCGCGGCCTTGCTCGGCCTCGCCGCCATCCCCTTCCTGCCCGCCTCCTTCACCAGCCGGATGGAAACGATCCAGGGCTTCCAGGGCGACCAGTCCGCCAACACCCGTCTCGCGGTGTGGGCGTGGACGTGGGACTATGCGCTGGACAATCCGCTGGGCGGCGGCTTCGAGGCCTATCGCCAGAACCGGATCCAGGTGCAGACGGTGAACGCGCGCACCGCCGGCGACGTCCAGATCGTCTCCGCCCAGACCGAGGGGGACGAGGGCCGCGCCTATCACAGCGCCTATTTCGAGATGCTCGGCGAGCAGGGCTTCCCGGGCCTCGCCTTGTTCCTGCTCATCCACGGCGCCGGCCTCCTGCGCATGGAGATGATCCGCCGCCGCTACCGCCGCACGACGGACGCAGCCATGGCGTGGGTCGCGCCGCTGGCCACCGCCCTCCAGAACTTCCAGATCGTCTACCTGGTCGGCGCCCTGTTCGTCGCCATCGCCTTCCAGCCGTTCGTCTACCTGATGCTCGCCGCCCAGATCGGCTTCGACGCCTGGGTGACGCGCCGCGAACGCAAGCAGCGGAACGAAGTGGGACGCCAAGCCTTTAGCGGCTGATGACCGGCGCGCTTTGCTATGTCGACGACAGCCAGCCCGGCATCACCCGCAAGCGGCGCGGCCGCTATTGGCAATATTTCGGCGCCGACGGCAAGCGGATCGCCGACCGCGACGAGATCGACCGGCTGAACGCCGTCGGCCTGCCCCCCGCCTATCGCGACGCCTGGTTCTGCCCCAAGCCGAACGGCCACATCCAGGCGATCGGCTATGACGACAAGGGGCGCAAGCAATATCGCTACCACGCGGCGTTCCGCGAGCGGCAGGAATCGGCGAAATACGACCGCTGCGCCAGCTTCGGCCGGGCGCTGCCGCGGCTCCGCAAGCGGGTCGAGGCCGACCTGGCGAAGCGCAAGCTGAGCCGCGACACCATCGCCGCGGCGATCGTCCGCCTGCTCGACAACGACCATCTCCGGGTCGGCAACGAAGCCTATGCCCAGGCCAATCAAAGCTATGGCGCCACCACGCTCAGGAGCCGCCATGCGACGATGCGCGGCGGCAGCGTGAAGATGCGCTTCAAGGCCAAGAGCGGGGTGGTGCGCGAGCTATCGATCACCGACAGGAACCTCATCCGCCTGGTCAAGAAGTGCCAGGACCTGCCCGGCCAGCACCTGTTCCAATATGTCGACGAGGACGGCGAGGCGCAGCCGGTCACCTCGACCGACGTCAACGACTATATCCGCGACGCCACCGGCGAGGACTTCACCGCCAAGCATTTCCGCACCTGGGGCGCGAGCGTGATCGCGTTCGAGCAGATCTGCGCCGCGGGCGGCGAGGGCATCGGCCTTGCCGCGATGCTGGAGCCGGTCGCCGAGGCGCTCGGCAACACCCCGGCGATCACCCGCAAGTCCTACGTCCACCCGGCGCTGATCGACACCGCCAAGAACGGCGGCAAATCCCTTCGCCGCTTGCAATGCCCGCGGCGAACGAAATATCTGTCGGGCGCCGAGCGGGGCCTGATCGCCTTCCTCGACAAGGCCAGCCGCAAGAAAGCCAGGACCCCCTGACCCCATGAACGATTCCCCATCCCTCGCCCTCCAGGCGTCGCGCCTGTGGGCCGACATGACCGCCTGGCTGTCCAGCCACAGCCTCCAGATCCTTCTCGGCTTCGCCGCCGGGGCGGCGATCGTCGCGGTGATGCTCGGCGTGAAGTGGCTCGGCGTGCGCCTGTGCCGGACCGATCCCTCCCACACCCATTGGCGCACCGTGCTCGGGCGGGTCCTCGTCATGACGAGGCTGTGGTTCATGGTCGCGGTCGCGGCGCGGCTGGTGGCCGGCTACGCCCAGGCCCCCGAGGCCCTGGCGACGACGATCGAGATCGTGTTCGCCGTGGCGACGACGCTGCAGGTGGCGCTGTGGGCGCGCGAGCTGGTCATCGGCGTGATCGAGCGCCGTGCCGGCGCGCTGGAGCAGAGCAGCGGCCTCGGCAGCGCGATCGGCATCATCCGGCTGCTTGTCACCATCGTCATCTTCATCATCGCGATCATCGTCGTGCTCGACAATCTCGGGGTCAATGTCACCGGCCTGGTCGCCGGCCTCGGCATCGGCGGCATCGCCATCGGCCTCGCCGCCAAGGGCATTTTCGACGATTTGTTCTCGGCGCTGTCGATCGTCTTCGACAAGCCGTTCCGCCGCGGCGATTCGATCCGCTGGGACACCACCACCGGCACGGTCGAGCAGATCGGGCTGAAATCGACCCGGGTGCGGGCGATGACCGGCGAGGAGGTGGTGATCTCGAACACCAACCTCCTCAACAAGGAGCTGCACAATATGGCGCGGCTCAACCGGCGGCGGATCGTCCAGGCGTTCGGCCTCGTCTACCAGACTTCGCCGGAAATATGCGCGCGCATCCCGGCGATCGTCGGCGAGGTGATCGCCGGCTGCGAGAAATGCATGCTCGTGCGCTGCGGCATGACCGGATACGGTGCCTCGAGCCTCGACTTCGAGTTCCAGTTCGACGTCAAGTCGGAGGTCTGGCAGAAGGTGTTCGACGCCCGCCACCAGGTGCTGACCGCCCTGCTCGCGCGGTTCAACGCCGAAGGCATCGAGTTCGCCTATCCCACCCAGGTCGGCTTCACCGCCGCGCCGGACGGGACGTTGATCATGCCCTATCCGGAGCCGAAGGACGCGGCCGAGAGCTCCTCCCTTTCACGGGAGGGGCAGGGGGCGGGTGGCGACTAGACGCCCGAGCCTCCTCAATCCCCTCCCGCAAGGCCTAAAGCCTAGCACCTTGGCCCAGCTTGTCGTAGCTTCGCGCAGAAAGCCGGCATGGCCGGCCGATGAGACGGGAAGCGGAGCGAAGCGCGTATGAATCCTTCGGATGGAAAGAGCGGCCATATCAGGCTGACCTCGCATCCCGGCGCGCGCGGGGCGGCGCGGTTCCCGCTGACGTGGGGCGCTCCCACCGCCGCGGAGCGCGGACCGGTGATCGCGACGGTCAACTCGAAGTCCGACCGCAACGCGATCGGCGCCCATGGCGGGTCCTATTCGATCTACCGGGCGCTGGCGATCTCGTCGGGCGCGATGGACCCGGAGGCGCGGCCGGACCTTCAGGACACATCCCCGGTCTGCGAGATCGGCCCGCATCCGCAATGGGGCGAGGCCGGCAAGATCGTCTCGCTCGATCCCTGGGGGCACCGGGTGGCGCAGGATTTCGGCGGGCCGATCGCCGAAGGCATCGACATCCGCCCGTCGATCGCGATCACCAGGGCGCGGCTGACGCTGGGCGAGATCCAGGCGGCGATTGCGGCCGGGCGGCTGGAGATCGACGGCGAGATCGTCCACGAAGCGGGCGACGTCTCGGTGACCAAGATCGCCGTCGATCCGGTCTGGTGGCTGCCGGGCGTGGCCGAGCGGTTCGGGGTCAACGAATCGGGGCTCAGGCGCTGCCTGTTCGAGCAGACCGGCGGCATGTATCCCGAGCTCGTCACCCGGCCCGATCTGTCGGTATTCCTGCCGCCGATCGGGGGCATGACGCTCTACATCTTCGGCGACCCGGCCTTTCTCGGCGACACCGCGAGGACCCTGACCTGCCGCGTGCACGACGAATGCAACGGCTCGGACGTGTTCGGCTCGGACATCTGCACCTGCCGCCCCTATCTCACCCACGGCATCGAGGAGGCGACGCGCCAGGCGCAGGCCGGCGGCACGGGGCTCATCGTCTACAACAGGAAGGAAGGCCGCGCGCTCGGCGAGGTCACCAAGTTCCTGGTCTACAACGCCCGCAAGCGCCAGCCGGGCGGCGACCAGGCCGCGACCTATTTCGAGCGCACCGAATGCGTCGCCGGCGTCCAGGACGCCCGCTTCCAGCAACTCATGCCCGATGTGATCCACTGGCTCGGCATAAGCCGCATCGACCGCTTCGTCTCGATGTCCAACATGAAATATGACGCCCTCGTCTCCGGCGGCGTCGAGATCGGCGAGCGCGTCCCCATCCCCGACGCGCTGGTGCCGCCCGACGCCAGCGTCGAGATGGAGGCCAAGAAGGCGGCCGGCTATTTCTCCGCGGGAAAGCCGCCGAGCGCCAAGAAGCTGCGCTCAATCGTCGGCAGGGATCTCGGGAAATTCTAGCCCGCGTGCCGAGCGCCGTCGAACCGCTCCGCCGCCTGCTCAATGCGGCGGCCGTCCGCGAACGGGCGCACGAGATGCTCGCCATCGCGATGGAGGGCGGCATCGAAGGCTGGGTCGTCGACCTCGACCGGCTCGGCGACGCGGCCGAGCGGACCGCGGCGGCGACGCGCGAGCGCTATCCCGGCCTCGACATCCCATTCCACGCCCGCTGGCGCCATTTCGTCGCCGGGGCGCCGGCGCTTCCCGAAGGTGGCCCGGCGGAACGGGCGCGCGCGGCCTTCGACCTCGTCATCCTGTCGGTGCTGCTCGACGCCGGCGCCGGGCCGGGCTGGCGGTTCCGCGATCCCGAGACCGGCGAGACGTTCAGCCGCTCGGAAGGTCTCGCCGTCGCCAGCCAGCGCCTGTTCGAGTCGGGCGACTTGCGGGCGGACGGCGAGACACTGGCTGCGCTCGACACCGACACGCTCGCGCGCGGCTTCCAGGTCAGCGAGGACAATCCGCTCGTCGGGCTGGAAGGCCGCACCGCCCTCCTCCGCCGGCTCGGCGTCCAGGTGCTGGCGCGGCCCGATCTGTTCGGCACCGCCGGCGCGCCGCGCGCAGGGGGGCTCTACGACGTGCTTGCCGCACGCGCCGGCAGCGGCAGGCTGCCGGCCCCGGCGATCCTCGCGCTGCTGCTCGAAGCGCTCGGCCCGATCTGGGCGGACCGGCTGGTGGTGGGCGGCGTCCCGCTCGGCGATTGCTGGCGGCATCCGGCCATCCGCCGCGACGACGCCAGCGACGGGCTGGTCCCGTTGCACAAATTGTCGCAGTGGCTGGCTTATTCGCTGATCGAGCCGCTCGAAGCGGCCGGAACCCGCGTCGTCGACATCGACGGCCTCACCGGCCTCGCCGAATATCGCAACGGCGGGCTGTTCGTCGACACCGGCGTCCTCCGGCTCGCCGACCCCGCCGACGCGGAGCGGCCCCACCGCGTGTCGGACCCGCTGATCGTCGCCTGGCGGGCGATGACGGTCGCGCTGCTCGACCGGCTCGCGCCGCAGGTCCGCACGCTGCTTGGAGTCGGCGAAGCCTCGTTTCCGCTGGCGCGCATGCTCGAAGGCGGCAGCTGGGCCGCCGGCCGGCGCATCGCCGCCGAGCGCCGCGCGGGCGGCGGACCACCCTTCACCATCATCAGCGACGGAACGGTATTCTAGGAAGCCTTGCCATGGACGGATTGACCATCGTTCGCCACCCCTTGGTGCAGCACAAGCTCACCATCCTGCGCGACAGGAACAGCTCGACCCAGCTGTTCCGGACCGTGGTGCGGGAGATCGCGGCCCTGCTCTGCTACGAAGTGACGCACGATCTGCCGACCGGCCTGATCGAGGTGGAGACGCCGATCGCCGTCGCCGAGGCGCCGAAGATCGCCGGCAAGAAGCTCGTCATCGCGCCGATCCTTCGCGCCGGCCTCGACATGGCCGAGGGCATGCTCGCCCTCCTCCCCTCGGCCCGCGTTGCCCATATCGGCCTCTACCGCGATCCGGTCACGCTCCAGGCGGTGGAATATTATTTCAAGACGCCGGAGGACGTCGCCGATCGTCTCGTCATCGTCGTCGACCCGATGCTGGCCACCGGCCACACCGCCATCGCCGCCATCGACCGGCTGAAGGAGGCCGGCGTCTCCGACATGCGGTTCGTCTGCCTGCTCGCCTCGCGGCCGGGCGCGGAGGCGGTCCGCGCGACCCACCCGGACGTCCCGATCTGGGCCGCCGCCATGGACGAGGCGCTCGACGACCATGGCTATATCATTCCCGGGCTGGGCGACGCCGGCGACCGCACCTACGGCACGCGCTAGAAGCCGCCCCCTGGCACGCGCGGGAGAATAAGCCCCTCCCCTTCAGGGGAGGGGTCGGGGTGGGGCCGCGGTGCGAACAAGAGGCGGCTTCGCCGGCATCGAGCCGGCTCAGTCGCCACCCACCCCTTTCCCCTCCCTTGAAAGGGAGGGGCTAGAGATCAGAACCCCACATCCTCCAGCGATAAGAGGGTGGCGTTGCCGCCCGAGCTGGTGGTGTCGGTGCTCGTCACCCGCTCGGTGCAGAAGCGCGGGAGATAATGCGGGCCGCCGGCCTTGGGGCCGGTGCCGCTCTGGCCCTCGCCGCCGAACGGCTGCGAGCCGACGATGGCGCCGATCATCGAGCGGTTGACGTAGAGGTTGCCGACCGTCCCCACTTCCTCGACCGTCTCGGCGGCCCGCGCGATCCGGCTGTGAAGGCCCATGGTGAGGCCGAAGCCCGACGCATTGACCCGCCGCACGGTCTCGGCGAGCTCGCCCCCCTTCCAGGTCGTGACGTGGAGCAACGGGCCGAACCATTCCTCCTCGAGGTCCTCGATCGCATCGAGCCGGATCAGCGTCGGCGGCACGAACAAGCCCTCGGCGGGAACCGGCACGGATTTCAGCACCCGGTCCTTCATCGCTTCGCGGCGGCCCATCAATTTGTCGTAGGAAGGGCGGTCGATCACCGGGCCGACATCGGTCCCGGGCTCGGCCGGATCGCCGACGATCAGGCTGTCCATCGCGCCCGACAGCATTTCGAGCGTCCGCCCGGCGATATCCTCCTGCAGCACCAGGAGGCGCAGCGCCGAGCAGCGCTGGCCGGCGGAGCGGAAGGCCGAGGTGATCACGTCCTGCACCACCTGCTCGGGCAAAGCGGTCGAATCGACGATCATCGCGTTGATGCCGCCGGTTTCGGCGATCAGCGGGATGATGTCGCGATGATCGTCGGCGACGAGGGTGCGGGCGATCCGCTTGGCGGTCGCGGTCGAGCCGGTGAAGGCGACGCCGGCGATGCGCACGTCCTCCATCAGCTTCTGCCCCAGGTCGCGCCGGCCGACGGCGAGCACCAGCGCGTCCTCCGGAATCCCCGCCGCATGGGCGAGGCCGACCGCATAAGCGGCGATCTCCGGAGTCTGCGAGGCGGGCTTGGCGACGACGCTGTTGCCGGCCGCCAGCGCCGCCGAGACCTGGCCGAGGAAGATGGCGAGCGGGAAGTTCCACGGAGCGATGCAGACGAAGACGCCGCGCCCCTCCATCCTCAAGACGTTGCGCTCGCCGGTCGGCCCGGGAAGCTCGACCGGCTGCAGCCCGGTGCGGGCCCGGGCGGCGTAATAGCGGCAGAAGTCGACCGCCTCGCGGACCTCGGCGAGGGCGTCGGGGATGGTCTTCTTGGCCTCCTGCACCGCGATCCGCATCAGCATGTCGCGGTCCTGCTCGAGCAGGTCGGCGAGCCGCTCCAGGCATGAAGCGCGCGCCTCGATGCCGCGCGTCGACCAGTCCGCGAAGCCTTTCAGGGCGCGGCTCACCAATTCGTCCGCGGGCGCGCTGACGGTCGGCGTGAAATCGAGCGGCGGCGCCACCGCTTTGGCGACCCGCTCCAGCTCCGGGCGGTCGTTGAGGTCGAGCCCCTCGCTGTTCCTGCGCTCGGGCATGAACAGGTCCGCGGGCAGCACGATCGAGGGATGCCGCGTGCCGCCGACCGCGGCGATCCTGGCGACCGGATCGGCGAGCAGATACTCGTCGGTCAGGCTCTCGTCGGCGAGCTGGTGGACGAAGCTCGAATTGGCGCCGTTCTCGAGCAGCCGGCGGACGAGATAGGCGAGCAGGTCGCGATGGCCGCCGACCGGCGCGTAGATGCGGGTATGGTAGCCCCGCTCGCGGACCAGGCTTTCGTAAAGCCCCTCGCCCATGCCGTGCAGCCGCTGGAACTCGAAGTCTCTGGCGTCGCCGGCCCATTCGAGCAGGGTGGCGACGGTCAGGGCGTTGTGGGTGGCGAAGGCCGGGTAGATGTGCTTGGCGGCCAGCATGTCGCGCGCGCAGGCGAGGTAGGAGACGTCGGTCGCCGCCTTGCGGGTGAACAAGGGATATTCGCCGAGCCCCTGCTCCTGGGTACGCTTTATCTCGGTGTCCCAATAGGCGCCCTTGACGAGGCGCGCGGCGATGCGCCGGCCGGTCTTCTCGCCAAGCGCTTCCGCCCAGGCGATGGTCGGCCTGGCGCGCTTGCCATAAGCCTGGATCGCCATGCCGAGCCCGTCCCAGCCCCTGAGCGCCGGCAGGCCCGCCACGGCCTCGATGATGTCGAGGCTCATCTCGAGCCGCTCGGTCTCCTCGGCGTCGATGGTGAAGGGGATGCCGAGCCCCGCCGCCAGCGTCGCCAGCGCCTCGACCTGCCCGATCAGCGCCGGCACGCAGCTTTCATATTGCGCGACCTCGTAGCGCGGGTGCAGCGCCGACAGCTTGACCGAGATCGAATGGCCCTCGCCGGCCACCTTGCCGACGGCGCGGATCGCGTCCTCGTAGCTGCGGTAATAGCGTTCGGCGTCCGGGAAGGTCCGCGCCGCCTCGCCGAGCATGTCGAAGCTCGCGGTGAAGCCCTTATTCTCCCGCTTCCTCATCCGCTCGATCGCTTCGCCGATGTTGCGGCCCATCACGAAGATCTCGCCCATCATCCGCATCGCCGCGCCGACGCCCTGGCGGACGAACGGCTCGCCGGTGCGCGAGATCAGCCGCTTCAGGGCGCTGGCATGCTCGGAATCGCTGGTCAGCGCGCGGCCGATGACGAGGCCCCAGGTCGCGGTGTTGACCAGCGCCGAATTGGCCTTGCCCTTGTGCGCGCGCCAGTCGCCTTCGCCGAGCTTGTCGGCGATCAGGCTGTCGGCGGTCTCGGGATCGGGGACGCGCAGGAACGCCTCGGCGAGGCTCAGCAGGGCGACGCCCTCCTGGGTGTTCAAGCGATATTCCTGGAGGAACTGGTTGACCCAGCCGCGGCCCTGCGCGTCGCGCAGCTCGGCGAGCATCAGGAGCGCCCGCTTCTCGACCCGGGCGCGCGAATCGGCGTCGAGCGCGGCGGCCTTCAGGAGCGGCGCCAGCACCTCCGGCTCGGGCGCGCGGAGCAGCTTCCTGATTTGCGCACGCGCCGATGCCGTAGCGTCAGCCATATTCTTCCCTCGCAAGGCTTGAGTCTCGTGTGGCCGTGCCTCTAGACCGCCTCCATGCCCATCGCCAGTATCGAAGACATCAAGGCCAGGATCGGTTCCGAAGTCGGCGTCTCCGACTGGCTCCTGATCGATCAGCCGCGGATCGACGCCTTCGCCGAGGTGACCGACGACCATCAATTCATCCATGTCGACCAGCAAGCGGCGGCGATGAGCCCGTTCGGCGGCACCGTCGCCCACGGTTTCCTCACCCTGTCGCTGCTGAGCCGGATGGCGGCGGATGCGATGCTCCGCCCGGACAATATCAGGATGGGCGTCAATTACGGCTTCGAGAAGGTCCGCTTCCTCGCCCCCGTCCGCTCGGGCAAGCGCGTGCGCGGCCGCTTCACGCTGGCGAGCTTCGAGGAGAAGCGCCCCGGCCAGTACCAGTTCGTCCACCAGGTCGCCGTCGAGATCGAGGGCGAGGACAAGCCGGCGTTGATCGCCGAGTGGATCGGGATGATCTTTGTTTAGGGTGCGAACCTGGCCGCCTGCGGGAGTCCTGCGAAGGCGGATGCAAGGGCCGGCGCCTAGCCCTCCCGCTTCACCTGTTTCATCTCCTCGGTGATCCGCACCGTCTCGACGCTAACCCGCACGACCCGGCCGAGCAGGTCGATCATGCTCTCCTTGTAATCGGCGAAGCGATAGGTGTTGAATTTCGCCGCGACGGTCGGGTCCTTGATCTTCTTTTCCTTGTGCTGGTCGAGCACCCAGTCGATCGCGCTGCGGTTGCCAAGCCGGTAGGTCCAGGCCTCGCGCGGAATGCCGCCGAGCTGCGTTTCACTGTCTACCACAATCACGCCATTTTCGGGCTCGGATTTCAGCTTGGGAATGGGCCCGCTTTTGCCTGGGGTATCGGTGCGGGTCAGTTTGGCCGGCTTCGCCTTCTCATAGCCGATATGGAGGTCGAGCAGCGACCGGCCCCAGTCCGCCCAGCGCGCGAAATCGGGATAGAAGGGGATGCGGGGGAACTCGCGACGTAGGTCGGCGGCATAGGTTTCACGGTAAATAGGGTCGTGCAGCACCGCATAAACATATGCGAAGATGTCGTCCTTGCTTATTGGCCCGCGCGCAGCAGACTTGTCGGCATAGTGGTCCTTGAACTTCTTCAAGGCCCAGTCGGTGATATTGTCGACCCGCTCGCCGGATTTGATGTAGCGATAGCGGGCAACTCCAAATGTACGCCCATTGCCGGTCTTGACCAACCCTTGGTCGAAAACCTGATCTACGGCAGCCGCAGCGAGGAGGTCCTCGGATGCCATACCTCGGAAGGCGATAGTCGGATTAGGCACTTCAGATCTGTAGAAATGTGGAAGTCTGAATGTTCGACCGTTCAGGCGCGGATCAAAGTAGAGCCACTGACGGGAATATACGCGATATGCGCCAGCTCTGAGATTATCGTGTGCAAATGCGATCTCTCGATTTTGCCTAAAACACTTGTCTAGCTCTGAATCCCACTTGACGACTGATCGCTGTTTCTTGGCCTTCCGATCCGCTTCGTACTGAGAAATCAGAAAGCGAGTCTTGGCGATGAGAACTTGCTTATCGTGATCCCAGAGCCAATCGTCTCGCCGCGTTTCCGCGCCGTTGGATGATAACCGGAATATCGCTCGCACAGGCCTCGTTACGTCGCCGGGTCCGGCCGTTGGATCAGCGAGCGGCAGAAAACCGTCCCAATCCGGGTGATCCGTCGTCAGCCAGTTGCCCTTCGCGTCGGGCCTTAGCCGAGCGAAACTGCGTTCCCGAAGCTCCATGTCACCTAGGAACGCGAGCTTGTCCGCCGCCGTTTCCTCTTCGGGGCGCCGGCCATAATAGAGCGCTAGCTTCTTCTTCCCCTTCGTCCGCACCATGAACGCCACAGTCACGCCCGTCTGGATGCCAAACACATTGTGCTTAGTGCCTGAGAGTCTCGGGTTGGCGCGAACGTCTCCCCCAAGGTCCATCAGCCAGATTTCCGCGAACTCCTCCGCCACTGCCTTTCGGAAACCGTCGAAAGCCACCTTTTCGATGAAGTTCCGGTTGGTGACGAAAGCGAGGATGGCCTCGTTTTGCAGCCGATCCGAGGCCCAGCGGTAGAAACGCACATACATGTCAGAAAGCGCGCTGGTGTTTTGCGCATTCGAGAGGCGCCGGTAGGTATTGCCGATACGCTCGTCCACTCTCTTGTAAGGCCGGTTTGGGTTGCGAGCGTTATAGTCGGATTGCCAAGCGTTGTAGGGCGGGTTGCCGATAATGACGCTGATCCTCCGCTCGTTCTGGCGCTTCACGCGCTCCAGATTTTCATCGGCAAAGCTGCCAAACATATCGGGCTGATGTCCCTTATAGATGCCAAGCCCGGCGGTGTTGTCGAGCGTGTCGACGAACACCAATCCGGGGAACTCGGCATATTGGTTCGTGATGGCTGCGTAGGTTGCCTCGATGTTGAGATTGGCGACGTAATAAGGGAGGATCGCCACCTCGTTGGCATGCAACTCGTTCTCGTACTTGTAGCGCAGCCGATCGGGATCCCCCTGGAAATGCTCCAACAGCTCGACGATGAAGGTGCCGGTGCCGGTAGCGGGGTCGAGGATCTCCACCTGCGGGTCGATCAGCGTTTTGCCGAAATGGCGCTCGCAAAGCCACTCGGCGCCGCGGATCATGAAACGCACGATCTCGCCCGGGGTATAGACTACGCCGAGCCGGTCTGCCGCCTTGGGGTTATAGACCTTGTAGAAGTCCTCATAGAGCTTCTTGAGGAAAACCTGCTTTTCACGCCGGTCGGCGGTGGCTGCCGCCGCGCTCTTGATCGCCGCATAATAAGGCCTGAGCCGCTGCGTCGTCTGATGGCGCAGGTCGCCGGTGAAGAACTCGCCTTCGAGCTCGGTCAGCTTTTTGGCGACGTTGTTCTCGCGATGATATTGGGCGTTGTCGAAGACGGAAGTGAATATCTCCTCGGTGAGGATGTGCTGTATCAGCATTTCCCGCACGTCCGCCGCCGTCACTAGGGGGTTGATGGCCTCGCGGGCGTGGTCCAGAAACGCCTTCGCCGCCGCCGCATAGGCGTAATTTTGTTTCTCCGCCTCGCCGACCGCATTCCGTAGCGCCTCCAAGATTTGCGGCAGGTCCGCCCGGAACTGCGCAGCTGCCTTGCGGAACTCGGCGATCTCGGCCCGTTCGTAACCGAAGAAGGCATTGAGCAGCGCAAGGAGCGCATCGTTGTCGCCCTGTAGGGGCGCCCGATCTACCTCCTTGCCGTTCTGGCGCAGCACCGCGGTCACGCTGTTCTCGTAGATGATGTTGTCGTCCGGATAGCCGGCTGCGATTTTGACCGCGATTTCTTTGTCGAGATCGTCCTTGCTGTCCTTCGCTTCCCAATAACCGAACGGAACCCGCAGCACCGAAGGCACCAGTGCGCCGTCGACCTTGATGTCGTTGCCGCGCGGCCCCTTGCCTTCCCATTGCTGGACGAGCGTGAGGTCGTGGGAGCGGCCCCAAGCTTCGAGAAGCGAGCCGAATGCCTGGCTGATCACGCCTTCGTTGAGGCTTCCGCTCACAGCATGAAGCTTGGCGAGCTTTGTCCGGTAGGCGTTGATATGCTGACGGCTCAAAGCGTTCTCCTGTGCCCACCCTGCCTGCCTCACGTCCCGGCTGCAAGCGTCGGGGTGAGCTCAGGCGTCCCGGTGTCGCTGGAGGGTCTGTCTAAAGCGATTTTGCCGCGCTAAGAGGCCGGAAACTTGCCCCTCCACCATGCTTCGCATGGTCCCCCTCCCCGGCGAATGCCGGGGAGGAATTGAAGAAAGGAACGTCCATGACCCGCGAAGCCGTCATCGTTTCCACCGCCCGCACGCCGATCGGCAAGGCCTATCGCGGCGCGTTCAACGCGACGCCTTCGCCGACGCTGGCGGCGCACGCCATCCGCGCCGCGGTCGAGCGCGCCGGGGTCGACCCGGCCGAGATCGACGACGTCATCATCGGCGCCGCGCTCCAGCAGGGCGTGCAGGCGACGATCGGCCGCACCGCCGCCTTGCGGGCGGGCCTCCCCGTCACCGTGCCGGGCATGTCGATCGACCGCCAGTGCGCGTCGGGGCTGATGGCGATCGCCACCGCCGCCAAGCAGGTGATCGTCGATCGGATGGACGTCTGCGTGGCCGGCGGCGTCGAATCGATCTCGATGGTGCAGACGCTCGAGATGCGCCTGGGCGCCGACCCCGAGCTCGTGGCGATGCACAAGGACGTGTACATGCCGATGATCGGCACCGCCGAGGTGGTCGGCCGGCGCTACGCCATCGCCCGCGACCGCCAGGACGCCTATGCGCTCCAGTCGCAGCAGCGCACCGCCGCCGCCCAGGCCGCCGGCAGGTTCGACGACGAGATCGTGCCGGTGACGGCGACGATGTCGGTCAAGGACAAGGCGACCGGCGAGACCTCGATGCGCGAGGTCACCATCACCAAAGACGAGGGCAATCGCGCCGACACCACGCTAGAGGGCCTGCAGAGCCTGCAGCCGGTGATGGGGCCCGAAGGCATGATCACCGCCGGCAATGCCAGCCAGCTCTCCGACGGCGCCTCGGCCTCGGTGATCATGGAGGCGGGCCTCGCCGCCGAGCGCGGCCTTGCGCCGCTCGGCCGCTATATCGGCATGGCCGCGGCCGGCACCGAGCCCGACGAGATGGGCATCGGCCCGGTCTTCGCGGTGCCCAAATTGCTCGACCGGTTCGGCCTCAATGTCGCCGACATCGACCTGTGGGAGCTGAACGAGGCGTTCGCCGTCCAGGTCCTCTACGTCCAGGACGTGCTCGGCATCCCCGGCGACAGGATGAACGTCAACGGCGGCGCGATCTCGATCGGCCACCCTTATGGCATGTCGGGCGCGCGGATGACCGGCCACGCCTTGATCGAAGGCAAGAGGCGCGGCGCGAAATATGTGATGGTGACGATGTGCGTCGGCGGCGGCATGGGCGCGGCCGGGCTGTTCGAGGTCCTCTAGGGTCCGTGCTCGATTAACCATTTCTGATTTACGTGCAATTTCGGCTCTGCAAATCGGCCAATCGGGTGCGGAGCCCAGGCGGAGACCGGCGGCGGATCAGTTGGCGTAGAGCGCGGCTTCCGCCGCCCGCCGCCGGGTGAGCCCGGGCAGCACCTTGCCGGCCGCCTTGTTCCAGACGGCGAACTGGCCGGCCGCGCCGGCACGGTCGCCGGCCTTGTGCTTCCTGAGCAGGGTGCTCGCCGAGAAATTGCCCATGCCGATATTGTAGGCGAGGCTCACCATCGCATCGAACTGGTGCTGGGTCGTGGCGGCGCCGCCCAGCGCCTTGTCGACATTGGCCGCGAACTGGGCGACATGCTCGGCGAAGCGGTCGTCGCACTGCTGCTGCGTCCAGACCACGCCGCGCTTGATGTCGGCGCCGGTCGAGCCCCAGCCGATCGTCCACGGATCGCCCCCGCTCCCGGGATCGGGATAAGCGTCGTACGACCCGTCCGCGCGCTTCTTCGCGCACCCTTCGAACGACTGGATGAGCTTGATGCAGTCGGCGCTCGGAGTCATCACGATCACTCCTCTCATTTTGTCGTGCGGCGAGCCTATCCACGGCGCCGATTTGCTTCAATCGGAATCTCGTCCATTTGGACTTGCGCCGGGCGACGATTGCGCGCCGCGGGCCTCCCCGCTAGCGGTGGGCCGGCAGGAGAAACGCCCTGAGCCTGAGCCTCCCCGCACCGTGCGACGGCGCCTCGCCTGCCCGCGACGGCAAAGGCGAAGCGAAGCATCCCCGCCTCGTCCTCGCCACCTGCATCCTCGCCTCGAGCCTCGCCTTCATCGACGGATCGGTGCTGAACGTCGCGCTGCCGGCGATCGGGCACAGCTTTGCCGCGACCACCGCCGAGGTGCAGTGGGTGATCAACGCCTTCATGCTGCCGCTTTCGGCCTTGCTGCTGCTCGGCGGCGCGGCCGGCGACCTTTACGGCCGGCGGCGGGTGATGCTGGCGGGCATCGTGTCGTTCACCGCCGCCTCGATCCTGTGCGCGGTCGCCCCCAGCCTCGCCTGGTTCCTCGCCGGCCGGGTGCTGCAGGGCCTCGGCGCGGCGATGCTGATGCCCAACAGCCTCGCGATATTGAGCACCGCCTTCACCGGCGGGAAACGCGGCCGCGCGGTCGGCACCTGGGCGGCGGCCGGCGCGATCGCGGGGGCGCTGGCGCCGATGCTCGGCGGCTGGCTGGTCGACAGCGCGCACTGGCGCTTCATCTTCCTCCTCAACCTGCCGATCGCCGCCGGCGCGCTATTCCTCGGCTGGCGCTTCGTGCCGGAGAGCGACAATCCCGATCGCCCGGCGCCCGACTGGGCCGGCGCCGCGCTCGCCACCCTCGGTCTCGGCGCGCTGACCTGGGGCCTCACCGCCTGGTCGGCCGGCGGCCGGCTCGGCACCGCCGCCGCCGTCTCGCTCGGCGCGGGCGCGCTCCTCCTCCTCGCCTTCGTGGCGGTCGAGCGGCGGCGCGGCGGCCGGGCGATGGTGCCGCTGGGCCTGTTCGGCTCGCCCGCCTTCGTCGGCCTCACCCTGTTCACCTTCCTGCTCTACGGCGCGCTCGGCGGGCTGATGCTGCTCCTGCCCTACACGCTGATCGAGGCCGGCGGCTATGCCGCGGTCACGGCCGGATCGGCGCTGCTGCCGCTGCCGATCATCATCGCGCTCGGATCGCCGCCGATGGGCAAGGCGGCCGCCCGCTTCGGCCCGCGCTGGCCGCTGACGATCGGGCCCGTGCTGGTCGCCGCCGGCTTCCTGCTCGCGCTGCGCATCGGCGGCGAGACCAGCTACTGGACCAGCGTGCTGCCGTCGATCCTGCTGGTCTCGGCGGGCATGGCGATCGCGGTCGCGCCGCTCACCACCGCGGTGCTGAGCTCGGTCGACGACGCCCATGTCGGCACCGCCTCGGGCCTCAACAGCGCGGTGTCGCGCGCCGGCGGGCTGATCGCCACCGCTTTGCTCGGCATCGTGCTGTCGCAGCGGGGCGCGGCGCTGATCGCGGGCTTCCACGCCGCGGCGCTCGCCGGCGCGGCGATCGCGCTGGCGGCGTCGCTCAGCGCCTTCGCCCTGCTCAGATCGCCGGCCGGCCGAGCGCGATCCAGCCGATGACGAGGCCGAGGGCGACCGCCGGCACGCCGGCGACGCGGAACTTCCACGCATTCTCCTCGCTGACGTGGGCCATGCTCCTCAGCGCCAGCGACGGCCACAGGAAGTAGAGCGTCCCCTTCAGCGTCAGCGCGCAGCCGACCAGGGTGACCAGCAGGCCCGGGCCGCGCCACACCGGATGGAAGGCGAGGATCAGCAGGCCGAGCGGGATATGGACGTAGGCGTTGAGGAAGCCGCCGACCGCGCCGCGCGCCCGCATGTCGATGAAGAAGCGCGCCCATGTGCGCGGTGCGGCGATATGGGAAAGGCCGGTGATGAGGAAGGCCAGGGCGGTCAGCCGCTCGATGCCGGTGACGATGTCCATGTCCGCCCGGCTAAAGCCCGTAAAGGCCCGTCGCGGCCAGGCTCGGCCCCGCTTTCGCCCTGGCGGCCGCGCCGCCGCGATAATCCCTCACCATGTCGGCCTGCGCCTCGAGCATGGCCTTGTCGAAGGGATCGCCTTGCTTGTAGTCGTACATGGCATGCCGGTTGAATCGCCGGGCCGCGAGCTCGCGGGCGTAGCGCATGTAGAAGCGCGGCGCGCCGAGCATCTGGTACTGCCAGATATGGGTCATTTCGTGCAGGAACAGCAGCTTGTATCCCGACTGGGAATAATCGCCGACGGGGTCGCCGCGGAAGTAGATCGTGTTGATCAGCGTCACCGCCTGGGCGCTGGTCAGGGCGACGGCGGCGGCAGGATTGCCCCCCGACCCGTGGCGGATCCCGACACGGTCGAACTTGATCCGGCCGCGAAACGCCTCGTCGGCGAACGCCTTCTCCCCCTCGGTCAGGGCCCTGCGCGCCTTGTCGGCCATTGGTCCTTCCCTCCCGTCGGCGGATCATAGGCCGGACCGCCCCGAATCGGAATTCCGATCTTCACCGTTTCGGTCTAGAGCGGCCTTCACGCGCCCGTAGCTCAGTTGGACAGAGCACGAGCCTTCTAAGCTTGGGGTCGCAGGTTCGAATCCTGCCGGGCGCGCCAGTTTTCCGCCATTTTTCTGTTACCTTTTTTCGCGTTAGGTAACGCATAGGTAACAAACGAGCGGGACGTCGTGGCACCTCAGGGCACCCGCTCGGACAACCGGTCGGCTCTCCGAGGGCTGGTATTGCCCGTCTAGTCACCCCCGCCTCGAGCTGAAAACGCGTTCAAGCCTTTGCTAGTGCTGTCGAGGCGGACTCGCGCTAGGCCAGGACCGGTGCCCTGCCGTGCCGCCGACATGCCTCAGGCGGTAGCTTTCGACGAAGCCAGACACTCGGCATGGTCCGCCAGTCCGCCGATGCGGCTGAACGGCACGATCCGCGCCTCGCTGCCGACGACCGGCATGCGGGACACGACAAGATGGCGCACCTCTACGTTGCCGAAGCGCTTTCGAAGAAGGTGCTCGCGGCCTTCCTCCTTCGTCAGGGCTCTGGCGCAAGTTCTGACGAGGCCCTTATTGTAGCGGGCGAACAGCTTCGGTTCCGCGGCGAGCCGCGCGAGATCGCTCATGTTGTTCTTGCACTGGATGTTCCAGAGGATGCCGTCACGGCGGGCGAGGACGTCGAACTCCTGCATCTCGATCCGCTTCTCGCCGGTGGGCTCGAAGCCCTGCTCCTCTATGGCGGCGGTAACCGCCTTCTCGAAGAGGAACCCGGCGCGGATCTGGTACCGTTTCACCTTGGCCAAGCTGCGGTCCCGCCAATAATAGGCAAAGCGAGAAAGTAGGGTCACGGTGGACAGATAGGTTCCGCCGACCAGCACCAGCGGAGCGTAGCTGGCGAGGCATTGGAGATAATCCCCGGCTGGCCCGACAATCGCCCGCCGGGCGGCGGGGGAAAGGCCGTGCTCACCGCAGAGCCGTTCAAAGGCGGACGGATCGATCCTTATCCAGAAGTCCTTGTCGACAAATTGCGTCGACAGGCGGCGGATCAGTGCCGTCACCGGCGGGAAGGCCGTCGAGTCGAGGTCGAACTCCCGATATGCCTCTTCAATGAAGATGATGTCGTTGCGCAGCTCCGCTGCGGAGAAGAGTCGGCCCGCTGCAACAGGTTCGCAACGCGCTTCCAAGGCAGATCGGTCGAAGGTCTCGGCTTCGGTGATCCGGAGGCGCTCGGGTTCGAGGAAGAGGTCGTCCAGCATGGCGAGCTGGTCGTCGTCCATGGCGCCTATGGCGCCGAGCGCCTTGCGGGCGGCGTCGATCATGATCTGGGTCTCGAGATATACTAGGACAGTCCCTTCGAGTTCTATGAGAGGCAGGAGATCGTTGATGGTATTGAGCGGATCGAACCTGACATCGCCGCGGCAAACCACCGGAAGCATGTACAGCATGGCCACGAAGTGGCGCCGCCTCGACTGAAGGAAGCCGATCGTGGAGCCAACTGTCGCCAGTTCCGCGGTTTTTTCAGTGGCGCCGTGGATTGCAAAGGCGAAGGCGATTGCGGCCAAGCGAGTCACGAGGCCGTTGAACCGGACGACGAAATTCTGCCCGAACCGCTGGTGCAGATACGGGATCACGTTCTGAAGGGCGCCCAGGTCGGAGGCGATGCCCGCGACCGGCAACCCGAAAAGCTTGTGCGCGAAACCTGCTGGCCAGTCGACTGTCGCTAGGTTGATGAACTCCTCGATCGCTCGGAGCGTGTCGATCCAAGCCAGCGTTGCGGAGATTGGCTCATAATCGACGAGCGTAAGGGCGATTCGAGCCAATCGCTCGTCCCGCTCGTCTTCGAGCTGGGGGTCAAGCTGGATGCCTTTCGACAAGGGAGTTTCCTTTAACGGATGGAGACGCCCGGTCCGCGCCGGGGCCGGCGCGGCCTAGCCTGCTCCGGTAACGGCCGGCAAGCGCGCGCACGACCGCCGATTGACGGCCCGCCACCGAAACGCGAGCATCGCGCGTGACCAGAAGGAAAACTGAGAGACGCCGAGGCGCGCCGAAGACCCCCGCAGGGGGAACGCCGATCGACGGCATTCCCGGCTATGGCGAGGTCGATGTCCCGCCACTCCTTCTCGACCGGATCGAGGGCGATGCGGCCGAAGTCGCTGAAGAGACGACACGCGCGATCCTCGAGTTCCTTCGCGCCCGCGATTCCGTGGCGCTCCTGGCGAAGTCGGGCGAGCAATTATTGCGCGAGCTTGTACCGGGCCAGATCGGGCCGGGAGCATCGGGGCTCGACCAGGTTCATGTCGAACTGCTGCAAGCCTTCGTTCTCGCCGCCGGCGCCGGAAGGCCCGTTCCCGCCTCGCCGCGGTCGATGGTTCGCCTGCGGCAGTTCATCATGCGTAATCTCGCAGCCTATATCGGCGCTACCGAACCGGGACCCGGCGCCGATGCCGATGCGGACCTCACCCGTCGGGTCCGGCTGCGAACCATTTACTACCGCAATGTCTTCAACAGCGACGATGCGATGGACGTCGTTCCGAACCTGCTGGCGCACATGGACGCTGCGGCGGGCAAGGAGCTGGGCTATGCATTATCGGACTTCGCCCGCGCCTTGTTCTCGATCTTCCTGACTATAGGAGAGCGCTTCATTGAGCGGATCAACCAGGAGGAAATTCTCCGCGAAGGCGGCGATATCGACGGTGTGATCGACGGGATGCTTCAAGGCTCCTTGAGAGCGCAGCGAATGTGGCGACTGACGGGCGCGCGCATCGCCGCTGAAGAGGTGCGCGGCCGTGCCGCGTTTCAAATGGCGGAGATGCTCTGCGCGCCCCTCTTTACATTCGATCGCGGCTTCCTCGCCGAGCGCTTCGGCGACCAAATAACGGCGGCGTTATTCTCATGCGCCGTTCCCCTCGGGGGCATCGCCGAATCCGAGCTGCCCTTGATCTATCTCGCCAATCCCGTCTGGAGGCGGCCCTTCATCGCCTTGGACTCTAATACGCTGTTCCTACCCCTTCCGGTGCTGGTCATCAGCTTCCCTTTTGCGATCGTCGAAGGGCTGATCGAGGGAAATGCCCGATTGCAATCGGCCTATTCGGCCGCGCGAACCCGCTATCTCGAGGACGATGTCGAACGCATCGTCCGCAAGTCGCTGCCGTCGGCCGCGGTCTATCGCGGCGTCAAGTGGACCGATCCGGACACTGGCCAGAGCTTCGAGAATGATGTCGTGGCCGTGCTGGGGATGCACGTCCTCATCTTCGAGGCGAAGTCGGGAAAGCTCGCGGCGGCGGCACGCCGAGGCGGATTGAAGAGCCTCAAGACGAACTTCAAGGAGCTTTTCGTCGAGCCGGGCGAGCAGGCGACGCGCCTGGAAACGCTGCTGGCCCGTCCGTCCGGCGATTTCGAATTGGTCGACCGCAACGGCAACATCGTGCGCATCGATCCGGCCGGGCCGAGCGTGGTTCACAAGTTCGGCGTCTGCCTTGAGCAGTTTGCGTCGGTGACGAGCAGCCGGCGCCTGTTCCGCGAGCTCGGGCTACTGGAGAGCGACCAGCAGTGGGCGCCGATCCTGACCCTGGCCGAACTGAGAATGATCTCGGCTCGGCTCGATAGCGAGCTCTCATTCCTCCACTACCTGACGCGGCGCTCGACGATCGACGACATGCTGGATTTCGTCGCCGATGAGCAGGACCTGCTGGCGATGTATCTCACCAACGGCTTCGCGTTCGACGCGCGCGCGATTGAGGGCCGGCGGCTCATGTTCCTGAATGCCGACGCGGCCGTTCGCGGACGCCCGACGCCGCGCAGCGATCGCCGCGAGTTCGCGACGCCGGGCATCACCTTGTCCCCGATGTGGCGGCTCATTGCGAAGGAAGTCTACGAAGCCGACGACCGGCACCGGTTCGACATCCTCATTTCCATCCTCAATCAGCAGCCCGGCGCGCTGGCGGAGATGGAGAAGAGGGTGCGGCGATGGCGGTCGGGCGCGGGGCGCGGCCAGGGGAATACGCTGTCGAGCCGCTCGGTGATCGGGGAGCGGGTATTTGCGGTAGCTGTTCACATGGCCAACGAGTTGTCGCTGGATGCCGAGTTCCTGGACTCTCCAGTCCCGGATCATCGGGCTGGATCTGGCCGAAAAGCTCGGCGCCACCGACTGCGTCGTCCTGCTCAAGTGTCGCCGCTCGGCCGAACTCACGTTCGACGGATTGAGCTTCTTTCGCTTCCCGTCTTCACGCGGCGGATAGCACGGTAAGCTCTTGAGGCAGTTCGACGTCGACTATCTCAGTCCACTGCGCGGACAGGTTCTGACACGTCGATGCCGCGATGCCAAGGATCTACTAGGACCAGCGCTTTCGACCTCAGAGAGCATCTAGGGCTTGTAACAGCACTTGTTACAGGCCAGTGAAGGGAGAGTAGATGAAGAAGCTGTTCGCCTTGTCGAGCGGGCTATTGCTCGCCGGTTGTGGGATCAACCTCTACTCTCTGCCAGTCCCTACGTCTTCCACCGTGCACAATAAGGCTGCATTCGATTTCTTGAGAAGAGGTGGACCTGCGGTAGTAGGCGGGCCTGACTCTTCGCTAGTGGCGAAAGACCCATATGCGGACGGCAATATGGTCATGCTGACTGTATCGGGCGGCGGAATGCGGGCGAGTGCGTTCACTCTGGGGGTGCTTGCCGAACTCGATGCCCTCAGGAAGACTCCTCGCGGAGAGACGGCCTTCGAGACTGTGGATCTGATAAGCTCAGTATCAGGAGGGTCGTGGGCCGTCGCAGCTGTTCTCGCCGACCGGACGGAGGACTCGACGCTGCCGCTGGCCGAACGGATGCCGGAAATTCAGGAGCGTTATGCCGCTTTGGCAAACGCGAGGGTCAGGCAATGGGCCGACAAATTCATCCCGACGGTAACCCACGACCTCACTTATGGGGAAGTCTATCGTAGAGGCCGAGAGAGGCCGCTGCCCTTCGCTTACTTCAACGCAACCCTTTACCCTTCGCAATCGCCCTTCGTTTTCACTCCGACCTATCTGAGCCATTACCAGGTAACCGCGCTCGGCGATCCTGCCGCGCCGCGCCGCATCCCGGTCCAATCGTCTAGCCTGGCCGATATTCCGATCGGTTATGCTGCTTCCGCAAGCGGTGCGGTCCCGGGCTTTACGAGCGCATTCGCCGAAACTGACCTCTGCCGAGATGGTCTGCCAAGCTATTGCTTCCGCTCCCGCAGAGGGGGCGTGCGTGACAACCTCCAATTGGTAGATGGCGGTCTATATGATAATATCGGCTACAAGACTGCGCTTGAGATCGGGCTCGAGAACCGGGACCGCATCGGGCGGATACCCGCCACGGTCATCATGATCGATACGGCCGACGTTAAGTCTTTCCAGACCATGCCACGCCAAGGCAGGGACGCCGGCCATTTGCTGCCTATCGCGATGGCTTCGAGCTTTCCAAATCAGAACGCCACGTTTGATCGTTTGCGTGCGCCGGCATTCGAGGCGGCCGGTTTCGACCGGCGCATATTGCTGGACTTCGCCGCCACCGCCGGGTTCGATCGCGATCTGCACGGCCAATATCTGCACGATCTGCCCGACCTCGCTTACTTCGCGGCCCATGATGTCAGCTGCTATCGCCCGGACGGGACGATTGCCCAAGGCGCGCGCAGGCTCAGGGCGCCGCGAAATCCGGGAACATGGCAAGAGAATTTACGCATCCTCGCGGCGAAGGGAACAGACTGCATCGCGATGAATTTCGCGCGGATCGGCTACCTGCACAAGACCACCTTCAAATACGATGCCTATGCCTTCCGGCTCCGCTACCAGCTCGGGCGCCTGGCCGTGCGCATGAGACAAGACGTGATCGCGGAAGCCGTATTCCGGACCGAGCGGACCCCAGCACCCTAGGGCCTTCCGGTTCGGGTTGTCGGCATAGCCGGGCGCCGCTGCGGTACTTGGCGCATTCGGCGGGTAAAGTAAAAGGCAGTCGTTGGTCGGCGAATTGCGCGGGGATACTGCCGAGCCTATCGGAAGCTCCGCCGGGTCACCATTGTCGGCTACGCGGGCGATATCTTGCCTGAGATTTGCGAGGTCGCGGTGTCACACGAAACTCTTGGCGCGAAAGCCCGAAAGGGCTGGTGGAACACCCTATTTGGTGGGTCCGCGGAAGACACCGCCGGGATTGGGGATGAGGGCCACGGGGGCGAACCGCCATCTGAGAACGATGACGCTGTTATGGCTGAGCTGGAGCCGCTGATCGACAATGACAGCCCAATCCGTACGCCGGCCGAGGATCTCTTTGGGGTCGACCGTTTCGCCGCAATGGTAGCGCGCGGCCTGGCCGCACAACGCGACGCCGATGGAACGGTCATCGCGCTCCATGGCCCCTGGGGGAGTGGCAAGAGCAGCGCCGTCAATCTCGCTCTGCATCATCTGGCGGAAACGGCGGATGGCGAGATCGAGGTGATCGCTTTCAATCCGTGGTGGTTCGCAGGCTCGTCGGCGCTCGCCAATGCCTTCTTTCAGACCATTGGGTCGGCCCTCGATCGCACGTTGCGCGAGCATGGGAGTGCTGCGCTCGGAGATTTCTTCGCGCGGCTGAAGAGCTTCAATACCTACGCGGACGCCGCAGCCAGATTTGCGAGCGACGGCGTTACCCAAGCCGTCGCGCAACTCGCCTTCGGGGAACGTTCGATCGAGGATGAGCATCGCAAGCTAGCGGACGCGCTTCGCGCTCAGCCGAAAAGCTTCCTAATTGTCATCGACGACATCGACCGGCTGAGTCCGGACGAGGCGCTGCTGATCTTCGGCCTCGTGAAGTCCGTTGGTCGCCTGCCGCGCGTCAGCTATCTGCTCGCGTTCGACCGCATTCTGATCGAACAACTCATCGAGCAGCACTTCCCGTCCGAGGGAAAGCTCTATCTCGAGAAGATCGTGCAGGCCATGTTCGACCTGCCGCTCCCGCCCGACGACGTGCTGCGCAACATGGTGCTCGAACAGACCTCCAAGCTTTTCACGATCGATGACGATGACATCGTGCGCTTCATGAACCTCTTCTACGATATCGTCGCGCCGAATCTGATCAGTCCTCGGCAGGCTGTCCGATTGAATGGCGCCCTGCGCGTCACTTGGCCGTCGGTCGAGGGAGAGGTCGATCCCGGCGATTTTCTGAGCATCGAGGCCCTGCGGCTTTTCCACCCAGCGCTCTATCGTAACGTGCGTCAAAATCCCGACCTGTGTTGTGATGGGCAGGTTGCCGGCCGGCGCGACGAAGAGCGCGTTGCCGCGGCCGAGGAGATCCTCTTTCGTGATGTCGATGCGGCCAGTCATGATTTCGCGCGGCTCGCCCTGCAACGGCTCTTCCCCAAGCTACAAGGGGTCTGGGGCAACATGCATTATGGCCGCGACTGGGACGAGACCTGGAAGCGGTCGCGACTGGTCGCGAGCAAGGCCCATTTTCCGATTTACTTCCAATACGGCCTCGATGAAGGCGCCGTCCCCAAGGCCCTTCGCGACGAGCTCGTCGCGCGCGCGCGCGACCGCGAATTCATCATGGAGAAATTGCGGGCCGGCGTCGGTGTTGGGAAGCACGGCGGTGGGACGCAAGCTGCGGCCATTCTCGAGGAGCTCAATCTGCGCGCCGCGGACGTCGCGCGCGAAGCTGTCGGCCCCCTCCTGACGGCGATCTTCGCGGTCGTTGACGAGGTTGCGACCGAGGCCGACCAGGCCCGCGGCTTCTCGATCGCGAACAACCCCCTTCGGGTCCATTGGCTGATCAACCGTCTCCTCATGGACCGCTTTTCGGTCGGAGAGCGATCAGAGATCCTCGTCAGGGCAAGTGATGAGGCGAGTCCGATCTGGCTTATCGACGTCGCCCAGCGCTGTTTCCGCCCCTACGATCCGGACCGCGAGAAAAAGGATCGCACCGTTCTCGTCACCGAAGACGCGGCGAACCTGCTCATTCAGCGGGCACATGATCGGGTGCGCGCGCTCGCCGCCTCCGGCGAGCTGATAGACACCTCGGAGCCGTCCACCGCCTTGTGGTTCCTTTGGCATTCAGGGGAGGAGGGCAAAGCGGCTGCGCGCGAGATCGCCAACGCTTGGCTGGAGGATGACCGCGCCACGATCAAATTGGCCCGTTCGGTGACCTCGACCGGCTGGAGTCAGGGAGGGGGATTTGACGCCATGGGCGACCGGGTGGCTCGTTCATTTTCTAACGTGCATCCGGAGAGCCTCGCGAATTTGCTGGACGCCGAGCGGTTGCACGCACGTGTCGTCCAGCTGCGCGCCGCAGGGGACCTAGGTCCTGCGGATATGGCCGTCCTCGATCGGTTCATCGAAGGATGGGAGCATGATCGAAGGGAGCGCGAGGAGGATTGATGGGCTGGTGCTCAGAATTGCCGCTCGCCACTGGTGCCAGACGAGAGCGCGAAATCCAGAATGCCAATAAGGCCGGAATTTTCGAATGAAGTTTCCGGCGAACCTTCTGGACTTGCTTGTCGAGCATGACGCGTTCCGGGTGTGCCGGATCATGCCCGACGAGGAATTCGTGCGGTTCTGCAAGGACCGGGAATTCTCGGTTGATTTCGACCGGCTGCGCCAATTCGAGCGGATCGAAGTCTTTCGTCCCATGCTTCGCGCCTATCATCCGGAAGTGACTTTCAAGATCGGGATGCTCGACGGCTGCTCCCGTTATCTCGGAGAGCTAGAAGAGGGAGAGGCCTGGACCGGAGAGACGCGAACGGAAATCGTCGCCTTCGACCCGACGACAGCGACCGCCGCGCGTTGGCGTGACGATGGCCTTTTGTGGGTGCCGGGGCAGGGCGAGTGGGTTCATGAAGCCACCATCGACACCGAGCCCGAACGGCATACCGCCTATTATTCCCGGTTCCAGATCTGGGCCTTGGGCTGGGTCACCAGCATGCTCACCCTCAGCGTGCAACTGGAATGGGCGACAGCCGCCGACGGATCGCCCAATCCCAAATGGAGTCCGCAGCTGCGTAAGCGGGCCGGGGATTATGGTCGCAAGGCGGCCGCGGCCCTTAGAGGATATGGCGACCAAGACGCGACCGCCGCATTCTGTCAGCTCATCGCCAACCGCTTCTACTACAAGACACAGTCCGACGGGCGCCGAATGACAATCGGTCAATTCCACGATTGGGAATGGGGCCAATATGCGCGCGCCTGGACTCCCGACGCCTTCCTGGCGGCCTTCGAGTTGAGCGAGGAGGATTCGCGTAACCTCTTCGAGCAACTCGACATTGCATGGACGCACGAGGATCCGATCTCCGGCTGGTACAACCTCGCCAGGTTCGTGTCGGTCGAGAAGCGCAAAAGGCTGAAGAATCATGCCCTGCGCGCGCTCACGCTGCGTGAGATGACGCACATGCTCCGGCTTTTCCACGAGGCGGCTTTCGGGCAATCGCTTCGGCCGCTCGGCGAGGTCGGCGTCCACGTCATCAAGCGCATTCCTGATGTCGATGCGGAGGCCGACCCGATGCGCGCGCTGGAGCTCAGCGCCAACGATTTCGGCGTCAACGGAAAGCCGCAGCTCGTCCTGTTCGTCGAGGGTGCCACGGAACAAGCAGTGCTTCCGATCTTGTTTCAGCGGCTGTACGGGACGCCGCCGGCGCGATACGGGATCGAGATTTCGAGCCTCGGCGGCGTCGACAATGCCGCGGGTGGACGCGAGGCTCCCTTCAGTGCCCTGTGGCGGCTGGTCGACTATCTGCACTACCATCAGACGCTGGCGTTCGTGCTGCTCGACAATGAAGGAAATGCCCGACGCAATGTCGGCAAAGGATTGGCGCGCGCCGCGTCGGTCCATGTCCCGGATCGTCGCGCTACCCGGCGGGATCATATCAAGATTTGGCGGACCTCTTTCGAGCTGGAGAATTTCAGCGATACCGAAATCGCGGCCGCCATGAACAGTGTCGCGGGGGCGGCGCTATTTCACCGCGCCGATTTGGCCGCTTGCCGCACGGCCGCCAGCGCGGGTCGTATCAAGGGCCAGAAGCTGGAGACGATCGACCGTCTTTTCGAGCGGACCACAAAGCGATCGCTCGACAAGCCCGGCTTGGCCAAGGTGTTGGTCGAGCTGATGTTCGACCCCGCAACGCGGCGCCGGCCGGAAAACCGGCCCATCTCCAAATTCCTCATCCGCGTTGCGAAGAAATCCGCGCGCAATTTCCAGCCCATCACGGAAGAAAGCTGGCTCGCCAATCAGCGCTCGGGATATCTCGGCGTCCTGCAACCTGCTGCCCGCCGCGACCGCAAACGCAGGCAGGCCAGCCGCCGGCGGAAGATTGCCAAAGCGAAGCGAGGCCAGCCCGGATAAAGTCGCCAAATATGGTCTCCTTGCACGCCTTCATCGACAATTCCGCCAGTGACGTCGGGAGCCGGCGTCTGTTCCTGGCGGGGTATATTCATGGCGCCGAAAGTTGGATCTCGTTTTCGGCCGCGTGGAGAGCCGCGCTCGTCCACCCGCCCGCCATCCAATATTTCAAGATGGCCGAGGCCCAGAGTCTGCGAGGGCAATTTCGGCAATGGACACAGGCGAATCGGGACCGAAAACTGCTCTCGCTTGCCAAGGTCATCCAGGATCATGACCCGTGGGCCGTCCATTGCTCGGTCAGCCGCGACGACTATGCCCGTATTCTGGCGCCGGTCGCGCCGTATCCGCTCAAGAACCCCTACTCCATGTGCTTCTGGGCCGTCATCCAAACCGCCGCGGTCTACCATCGCGAGTTGGGCATCGAGGGGACACCACCAGTCGACTTCGTGTTCGACCAGCAAGGCGGCCTCGGCGACGATGCAGCGCTTTGGTACGATTGGATGAAGCAACAACAGGACCCCGAAATCTGCGAACTTCTTGGAGATCGCCCGATTTTCTGTGACGACAAACAGGTTGTCGCGCTTCAGGCGGCCGATATGCTCGCGTGGCACGTGAGGCGCGCCGACGAGGGAGGCGACCTCCCCGTTCCCGAGGTCGCCGATATGATTCAGGGCCACGGCGCGAGCCGGGAAGTCCCAGTCCAGGGTTGTGCCAAGGTCCTGCTCCATCTTCGCCATCAGCTCTCGGGTGAAGGAACGCAGCGTGTCGAACGACGCGCCGTCCTCCGGCGAGACGATGAATCTGAACTGGTGCCGGTCTCCTTCTCCCCGGGCGAGGAACGCCTTGCCATCCGCGTCGTCGCTGAATGTCGAGTAGAATCGCCCCTGCTCGCCCTCGCGCGTGACGCCGTCCCGCTGAAGGTATCGAAGATGCGCGCCGGCAGCGCCAAGAGCCTTCGCGCCTGACAGCTTCACCACTCGTGCCTTCACCATCACCCGGCGAGCCCGCACGCGTATCTTCGATACCGGGTCGACCGACCAGCCGGAGCTGTGGCTCGCCGCCCGCGAGAATTTAGCGCCGCGTCCCCGGCTGTTGAACCGGCCGGTTGGCCGGGCCGACGCAGGCTTGCCCAGCCGTCGCGCATCGCCGCCTCCGCGTGCGATCCGGGCGATGAGCAGAGATTGCAACGCGCGAGTTCCGGCCTTGCGCTTCTTCTGGCTTCGCATGCGGCCGAGCCGCGGCTCGAATCTCGTTTTCGTCCTCGGTCATCGCCGAGGATATGCGCCAGCCGAAAGCGCGGCTAAAGTGTCTCCCGAACGAACGGCGGACATCCGCAGTTTCGTGCGTCGAAACGTCCCCTCAGTCTCTGCGCCGGCCAAGCGCAGAGACAAACCGTCTCCCGGAAAAATGATGTGCAGACAAATACATAGCGGCATTTCTGCGACGAGCGGAAATCCGCTTTATCTTGCCATCACTGCCTCCTTTCTGCCTCCCCCCAGCCAGGTCCCAGAACATCCCAGCAACCCAGGTCCAAATAGGACCAGGAACTAAGCGCAACGAGCAAAAAGAAAGCGGAAGCGACGCCATCGCGCCGCTCCCGCTGATCCAGATCCCGCGCCTCAGCGTGCGCAGTTGAATGCCAATTCGGCCTCGAAAAGGCTCAGAAACGCGATCCGTGAGATGTCCTGGGACGCATCCTCCTCGTCGCAAATGACATCGGCATGCTGCCCTAGGTAGCGCTCCTGAACCCGAGCTTCCCAGAGAAAATCGGCGGCTTCCGCCTCCAGAATTGTCTCCGCAACAATCGCCCCGAACTCCGCCCGGATTGCGTCCATCTGCACGTCACCGCGCCTCTGCCCGATCGTCGTCATCATGTTCATTGCCGCCTCCTTTGCGTCGTCTTCCAATCGAAGACGAAGCCAGTCGCGCGGGTGGCGCGGCGGCTGTCAGGGACGCCGAAGGCGCCGCGAAGCGGGGCGCGGGGGAGCCGATTTGCGAAGCAAATTGGGGGGACCGCGCATCCTTGATAGCCGCTGTCCCGTCCGCCACACTGGGCCTCTCACGAGAAAAGCCCCTCCCACCGCCCCCTTTCCTCTTTGGCCCTGAGCACAAGATAAGCCCCGGCGACCGAAGCCGCCGGGGCGTCCGAGCAGGCTCAGAAGGGGATTTCCTCGTCGGCGTCCGGTCGATTGTCGGCGCCGTCGCCGGCGGCCTGACGCGGCCGGCTCAGGAACTGCACGTCGTCGGCGATGACCTCGCAGCCGTAGCGTTCGACGCCTTCCCGATCGGTCCACTTGGTGTAGTGAAGCCGCCCGCGGACCGAGACGAGCATGCCCTTGGTGACGTGCTGGGCGACGATCCGGCCGAGTCCATTGAAGCAGGTAACGCGGTGCCACTCGGTGTCCTTGGCGGTGAAGCCGCTCGCATCCTTGTAGGTCTTGCCCTCGCTGTCGCGCTTCGGACGACTGGTGCCGAGGTTGAAGATGGCGATGTCGGTGCCGTTGTTGGCCGAGCGGAGCTCGGGATCGGCGCCCAGATTGCCGACGAGAAGAACGATGTTGGTCATGAGAAGTCTCCTGTTCCTGCCGCCGGGACCGCCCCGTCGACAGCCCGAAGAAAGGCGCGGCGAAGCGGCGGCGCGCACCGGAGGCGAAGCCGCAGGGAAACCCCGGCCCGAGGCCGGCGCGGGCAGCCCGCAGGGCAACACGGGCCGAAGGGCGGCGGGTTGCGCGCCGTCGCAGCCGCGCCAGGAGGGCTGAATAAGGAGATGGGTGCGGTCCGAGCGGCCGGGAACGCCGGACGCTTGCGAAGACCAATCAGGTTCTCAAGAGCCCTATCGCGGAGTGCTCTATCGCCTCCGCAAGCCCAGCCCCAACGCTACTCCGCCGAGCCAGCCTTGGCCTCGAGCTGCGCGATCCGCTCACTGCAAACGGCATGCACGACCTGCCCGAGCTCTTCGACCCGGGCGCCGAGCCAAGCCAGCTCGTCTTCGCTGATGCGGTAGTGCTTCGAGTAGCGCGCCTTCACATAGGCGTCCTTGAGCTTGGCGAAACGCGCCCGCTCCTGCCGGGTATCGATAGGCCAGACGTGGACCAGTCGGCGGTCGATGCGCTCAGCCTGGGTGCGCAGGAAGGCGAGATTATGCACGTGCGGTGTGTAGAAGGTCACGACGAGCAAGACGCAATGATATAGTCGCTCTGTCGCCTGATGCAGATCGAAGGCGGCCTTCTTCGAGCTACCGCGTGCGACAGCATCTTGGTAACCGTGGAAGAAGTCCGAGCCGCTCGGCAGCCACTCCTCGAAATACTCTTTCGCCATCGCCAGCGCCTGCTTCGGCGTCTTCGGTTTGGGCGTATGCAGCTCGCTGTCGTCGCTCTGGTACAGCGCGATGCCTTCAGTCTTCACGTCCATGAAGAAGTAGCGGCCATGGGCGAGCCCATCGTTCACCTCGTGCAGGCTGTGGACGATGAAATTGACGGGCGTGCGCAGCGTTTTGGTGATTGCCAGCTCCCGGATCAGCCGCTCCTCGGCCTTCGCCCAATATTCGACGCGATCAGTGAGCCGCTCGTCGCTGACAATGATCAGCAGGTCAAAATCGGACTGATAGCCCTTGGCCGTATGCGGCTCGTCGATCCAGCCGCCGCGCGCGTATGAGCCGTAGAGGATGACCTTCAGAATGCGGCCTTTCTTCTTCCAGTCCGAATTGGCGATGGCCGTCGCCTCGTCGAACTCCTCGAAAAGGATCTGCACGACGCGCTCGAGCTCGCGCTGCTTGGCGGGCGGCAGGTGATCGAGATCGGTACGCATGACGATGTCGTCTCCGTTTCCGGAAGGAGATGCAAGCCGGCATGGGCGCGCCTGGTAACGCGGCACTCCGGCGGAGATAGAACGGAAAAACGCGCCTGCGCGCCGCCACGCTTAGGTCGCGTCAGCGGACCCTGCCGCGATCCGCAGCTCCTCCAGGCGCTCACGCGAAACGGTCTCAATAAGATCGCGGAGCCGGCGAACGCCGCCGGTCAAGGCATCGAGATCGTCGCGGCTGATCTCGTAATTCGCGGAGTACCGGGCCTCGACATAGGCCCGCTTCAGCAGTTCGAACCGGCGCCGGTCGAGCTTCGTCTCGCGCGGCCATGCATCGACCAGCCTAGGGTTTTTCGCCTCAGCAAGCGAGCGCAGGAATTTGATATTGTGGGAGCGGGGGAAGTAGAGTGTCCGCACCAACAGAAAGCAAATGTAGAGCCGCTCAGTCGCCTGGTGAAGGTCAAATGCGGCCTTGTTCAGGTCGCCGTCGCCCATCGCGTAACCAGCGCCTCGAACGAAGGCGTCAACGCTCGGCAACCACCTATCAAAGTACTCCTGCGCCATCCGATATGCATCTGCGGACGTGAGCGGTTGGGGCGTCGCCAGCTCATGCTGCGGCAACTCGTAGAGCGCGGTGCCATCGCGCGCGATGTCGACCCAGAAATATTCTCCTCGCTTGAGCGCGCTGTTCACCTCGTCAATCGAGTGGACGATGATGTTGACCGGCCGGCCGATCGACGAGTCGCGCAGGATCTTGTCTTCGGCGACATACCAATAATCGGCGATCTCGGTCAGATCCCGGTGGCTGACGACGATCAGCAAGTCGAAATCGGATTGGTAACCATTGTCTGGTTCATCGACCCAATCGTCGCGGGCGTAGCTTCCGAAGAGGATGATCTTGTAGATTTTCCCGTTCCGGCGCCAGGGCTGCGTGGCGCGCCCGGTCACCTCCTCGAACTCGGTCATCAGTATTCGCGTGACGCGAGCGAGCTCGTCCTGCTGAACCTGCGGAAGATGATCGATACCCGATTTCATGAAGCTGTCGTTCCCGTTTCTCGACGCGGATGCAAGCCGCTGGTCACATCCCCGACGCGACCTCCCCTCTCCATCGGATAGCGGTCGAGCGCCTCCACCCCCGGGCAAAGCCGAAGCTGGACCGGCCGGAGCCGGTCCAGCGAAAGCGGCTAGGCAGCCACGGCGGCGATGCGGGCGGCGTGCTTCGGGTGCGTGCCGAGCGGGCCACGGCGATCGACGACGGAGATGCCCTTCTCCTTCGCCTGGATGACGAGGCGTTCGAGAACGCCGTTGCCGGCGAACGCGACCACGTAGCGCGGATTGAGGGAGAGCATCTGCTCGTTGCGTCGAAAGCCGGCGCGCTGTCCAAGCCGCCGGTCCAGCGAGAACGTCAGCTGCGGCACCTTGCGCCTCTCGGCCCAGGAGGCGGCGAGCCGGTCCGTGCCCTTGGTGTCGCCGCCATGGACCAGGACCAGGTCGGCCACGTGCTCGCGGACCTTGTCGAGCGTGTCCCAGACGTTGCCCGCGAACGTCTTGGCCTGCTCGTCGGTTGGGAACGAGAGGCGGCCTCCGGCAAATACTACCGGCGTGCCCTCCGGCATGACCGCCTTGCGGTGGCTCTCGACCCGCGCTCGCAGGAAGTCCCGGCCGTCGACGACGGCAGAGGTCAGAGTCGCGCCGTGGTTGGCCCGGGAGCCGCCGGCGGGACGCCAGGAGTGACCGGTTTCATTGAGGTAGAGGCGAGCCGCGGTCTCGCGCAGGTTCTCCAGCGCCAGCATGGCAGCCTCGGCCGACTGGGCACGGGAGATCTCGTTTTCGAGCTGGGAGGTGTGCACCTCCGATCCGTCTCCGGACGCGATGAGGCATCTGATCTCGTCGGTCGCGCGGTCGATCTGGCCGGATCGCTTCAGCGCCGCCCGGTGGAAGAGGTTCACGAAGGCCCAGCCGAGTTCCTCGGCATCGTTCTCAAGGGCGGTGTCGGGGAAGAGCGCGAACAGGTCGGACCAGACCGCGACGAGCGTCTGCTCGGCGGCCTCGGCATCGACAGGGTCGGTGCAAGGCGTCGGATCGAGCGCGGCGATGTTGAGGTGGCCGAGCTCAAGTGCGGCGAGCTGGGCGGCAAGGGTGGTGTGCATGGCAGGCTCTCCTTCAAGGCGCGCCGGGGATCGGCGCCGGGAGCCCGAGGCCCCGGCACGAGGCGGCGGACCGCACCGCGCGCAGCGCCGGGAAACCCCGAAGCCGCGGCTGGCGCGGGCAGGCTGCCGCGAAGCGGCACGCCAACACGGGCCGCGGGCGAAGCGGGTTGCGGTCCGCCGCCGCCGGGGCAGGGCCTCTCCCGCGCCGAACCCGGCCACGCCCAAGAGGCAGCGCGACTGCACTCTCTACGCCGCAGACTTCGTCCGGAGCGCTCCTGCTCAGGCTGCGATAGCCTCGGGACGCTCGGCAAGGGTATCGTCAGTGGGGCTGATGGAGACCTCTCGCCGTCCGAGCCGCAGGAGCAGCGATGCAGCCTCCTCGGCCTTGGCCGCAACCGTGAGGATGGCCCTGCTGTCGGCCTTCAGCACCCTGAGCCACGAAGCTAGGTAGCTGGCGTGATTGTCGAGATGATCGACCGGCAGCCCAAGCTCCGCCCCCAGGATCGCTGAAGAAAGCTCCGCGACCAGTTCCTCCATCGCGTAGGCCTCGCCGCCGAACCGGCCGCTCATCTGGCGTGCGAGCCGGCTCTCATGGCCCGTCCAGTGCGACAGCTCGTGCGCGAGTGTTGCACGGTAGTGGTCCAAGTCTCGGAACAGGCCGGGCTCCGGCATCGTCACCTGGTCCAGCACGGGAGAGTAGAAGGCCTCCGCTCCCCAGTGGCGAATCCTCGCGGGAACCGCTGCAAAGAAGCGGTTGAGGTCATGATCTCGCTCGGTCGGTGGCGGGAGCGGTCGCGGCTCCGGAAAGAACCTGCCGGGCAGCCCATCAATTTGGCAGGCGTTGAACACCGTGAAGCTCTTCAGGACGCGCCGGGTCCGTCGTTCTTCGGCTTCCACGGCCTCGCCGGCCTCCTCCTGCCTGTAGGCCCGGTAGAATATGGCGACGGTTCCGCGTTCGCCCTTGCGCACCTGGCCTCCAAGCACTTGCGACTGGCGATAGGTCATCCAGAAGGGCGAAGCATGGCCCGCGGCTTCGGCCGCCATCCAGAGCCACAGGACATTGATGCCCTGATAAGCCGTGCCGCAGGCGCGTAGCGGCCGCGACACCGACGCGCCGGTCCAGGGCTGGACCCACGGCCGCGTGCCCGCCTCCAGTCGCTCCACGATTGCGGCTGTGATCGTCTCCGCCGGCGAAGGCCGGCTGACTGCATGTTTCATCGGGAGTCTCCGAAATCTGACCGGCTCCTACCGAGCCGCGTTTCGGAAGCTGCCTCCCCTCTCATGCTATGATCTAGATCGCTAAGCCATTCCCCCAATTGGGGGAATTGCGCGACCACGCTATTTCCTGCCATAGTCGCATCGTGGACAAGCTCGCCGACTTGTTCGGCGAGCTCGGACGCGGCCATTGGCGGCCACGTTGCGGAGTGAGATCCCGAGACGTGGCCTCAAGAGGGCGGCACGTGGGCCCGGCGCGCTTGGGACGCCCCTCGCGACCGTGCGGAACGCAGCGGTTCGGCATGTTCGAGCGAGTTGGTGCATTTGTCGATGACGTGAATGCGGTTAGCACCCAAGCTGAATTGAAATCGGTCTTTGCGGAGATAGCGATGGAGCTGGGCTTCACGCACTACGCGCTCAGCCACCATGTGGACCTGCGCAGCTCTTCCGAGCCGGCGATCCGCATCCATAACTATCCTGAGGAATGGGAGCGTTACTACGACCGCCAGCAGCTCGGGCGGACCGATCCGGTCCATCGGGCCTGCCAGACGACCGCGGTCGGTTTCACTTGGTCGCAGCTGCCGAGAATGATCCCGCTCACCCGCCAGGACCACCGCATCCTCGAAGCCGCAGCAAGGCAGGGTGTCGCCAATGGCTTCACCGTGCCGGCACATGTACCCGGCGAGGTGAACGGCTCCTGCTCCTTCGCGACGGTTCGGGGCCGGCCTTTGCAGGCGGAGAACCTGGCGACGGCGCAGCTGGTCGGTGCGTTCGCCTTCGAGGCCGCCCGGCGTTTGGTGAAGCGCGAGCACCGGAAGCTGAGTGATCCGGCTCGTTTCTCCGATCGGGAGCGCGACTGCCTGATCTGGGTCGCTCGCGGAAAGTCGGATTCCGAGATCGCAACGATCCTCGGGATCAGCCCGCAAACCGTGCATCAATATGTGAAGCAGGCCCGCGCCAACTACGACGCTGTGAGCCGGTCGCAACTGGTCGCCCATGCCCTGTTCAGCGGCACGATCAGCTTCATGGACATATTCAAGCGGTAAGTGGTTCGAGCCGCTCGCGAGGCGATGCTAGATTCGGTCATCAGACTGGGCCCCCGAAATCCGCCAAGGATGTGCTGTCCCTCGGTTAGTTGAACATGACGATGTTCAGTGCCTCTCCGGTTAGGATCGGGATGTTCCAGATCCTGCTCTTGTTGTCATGGGCAATGAGGCCAGGATTGCCGGGAAATATCGCCAACACCGTGTCGCTGGAATGACGCGGAACCTCCCGCTCCCGCCGGGTTCGCCCTCTTCCGGTGGTGACCGTCTCGACGCCCCGCAGTGTCTCGCCGACAGTCGCTGTCCACACGGTCCCGTTGTGGCGCCAGGTCATGGAGTAAACGCGGTTGGCAGGCGCACGAGGCGAGGCGCCGATGTACTTGGCGATCTCATTGTAGGCGGCCTCCTGCTGGTTCGCCTCGACGAACGGTACAAAAAATTCTGGCATCGCCGCTCTCCTTTCATCCGGCAATATGCCATGCGCGGATGCGGAAGACACGAGCAGTCCACATCGCGCCCAAGTCGGGCATTCCGCAGCCAATCGCCTCGCCCCAATAGCGGACGATTAGCTATAGGTTATTTTCACGGCTCCGCTTTAGTCGGAAAATACTGCTTGGTAGTGTCAGCGCCAATTCGTTAAATGCGTTCGGTTTGTGGCCGCGAGGAGCGCGATGTCTATTTCGGTCCGGACAACATTAATGTCGGCGCTCATCCTCAGCCTGACGTCCCCTGCGTTCGCACAGGATGCGGTGACGCGTCGGATCGCCGAGCGGGTGGGGCTGACGGCGCCGCAGTCGCGAGCTTTGTACCAGCGCGTCGATGCAATGCAGGGGCGGATCGCCGAGTTCGCGGGATCGAATCGTATCCAGTCCCGGACGCTGCGCTCGATCGCGTTGGAGCTGGGCGCCCGCAACCCAAACCTGTCGCACGAGCGATTCGTCGAGGCAATCAGGGACCGGGCGGCTAGGGCCGCCGAGGCGCAGGCGAGAATCGGCGAGCTCACTGCAACGGTCGCCTCCCTCGATCGCAGCGGCGAGCGGACGCGCGCATTGGCGCTGCTCGCCCAGGCGAGAGCGGCGTTCGAGGAGGGCCGGCTGGAGGATGCCGAAGCGGCGTTCGGCGAGCTGGCGTTCCTGCGGGCGAGCGAATTCGCGAATGCTCGGCAAGCCTGGATCGATGCGGTCGATCTTCAGGCGCAGTCCGCCGCGCTTCGCGGCGACACCGAGCGGGCGGAAGAAATCCGGCGCGTAAAGATCGCCGAGATCCGCCGGCGCCGAGCGGAGGCCGACGGCGCCGACCGGGAAGAGGTGTGGCGGACGCTGCTCGCGATCGCGCAGGACTGGCGGGATCGCGGCGATAGTCTCGGCGACAACGCTGCCCTTCTGCGGAGCATTCGCTACTTTCGTGATGAAGTGCTGCCGGCAGCACCCCGCGAACACCTGCCGCTCAAGTGGGCAGAAACCCAGAACAATCTGGGCAGTGCGCTTACTACGCTCGGCGCACGCGAGGGCGGGACGACGCGGCTTGAGGAGGCTGTGGCGGCCTATCGGCTGGCGCTGGAGGAAGGGACCCGCGAGCAAGTATCGTTCCAATGGGCGATGACTCAGAGTAACTTGGGCAATGCGCTCCAAGAACTCGGCAGGCGCGAGAACGGGACGGCACGGCTGGAGGAAGCCGTCGCGGCTTATCGGCTGGCGCTGGCAGAAGGGTCCCGCGAACGCGTGCCGCTTCAATGGGCGACGATCCAGAACAATCTGGGCAATGCGCTTCAAAGGCTCGGCGAGCGCGAGAGTGGGACGGCGCGACTGGAAGAAGCCGTAGCGGCATATCGGCTGGCGCTTGAGGAGCGGACGCGCGAGCGCGTGCCGCTCGACTGGGCGGCGACCCAGAACAACATGGGCGCTGCCCTCAGGGCGCTCGGCGGGCGCCAGAGCGGCACGGCACAGCTGGAGGAGGCCGTGGCGGCCCATCGGCTGGCGCTCGATGCATGGCCCCGCGAGCGCGAACCGCTCGACTGGGCAGAAGCCCAGAACAATCTGGGTAATGCGCTCGTGATGCTCGGCGAGCGCGAGAGTGGGACCGCGCGGCTGGAGGAGGCCGTGACGGCCTATCGGCTGGCGCTCGAGGAACTAACCCGCGAGCGCGTGCCGCTCGACTGGGCGATGACGCAGAATAACCTGGGCACTGCGCTCAAAGCGATCGGCGAGCGCGAGAACGGGACGGCTCGATTGGAGGAAGCAGTGGCGGCCTATCGGCTGGCGCTTGAGGAATGGACCCGCGAGCGCGTGCCGCTCAACTGGGCGACGAGCCAGAACAACCTGGGCAATGCGCTTCAAGCACTCGGCGGGCGCGAGCGCGGGACGGCCCGTTTGGAGGAGGCCGTGGCAGCCTATCGGCTGGCACTCGGGGAACGGACCCGCGAGCGCGTGCCGCTTCAATGGGCGTTGACCCAGCACAACCTGGGCGCTGCACTAGTGATACTCGGGGACCGTGAGAGCGGGACGGCGCAGCTGGAGGAGGCCGTAGCGGTCTTTCGGCTGGCGCTCGGGGAACGGACCCGCGAGCGCGTACCGCTCGACTGGGCCACGACCCAGAATAACGTGGGCGCTGCGCTTTTAAGCCTCGGAGAACGCGAAAACGGGACGGCGCGGTTGGAGGAAGCTATGACGGTCTTTCGGCTGGCGCTTGAGGAACAAGCCCGAGAGCGCGTGCCGCTCCTATGGGCACGCACAAGCCTTCTTCTTTCGAATTCGCTGTTGGGGCTGGGCGTGGGGAGGGGGAACGCCGAACAGATCGAAGCCGCCAGGGGGATCGCGGAGGATGCACGAGCAGTGGCGCTGGGAAGCGGACACCAGCCGCTGGTCGACTATGCGGATTGGGTGCTTGCGCGGATTGCGGGCGCAGGATCGGCCAAAACGCCAGATGATTGATTTGGGGGAACCATGACCAAGGGTGCGAGGACGCGGCGGAAGAAGGACCAGCGCGCCAGCCCCGCCACCGCAGGTACTCGACGCCGCCAGCCGCCGGTCAAACCGGCGCTTTTTTGGGCGAGCATGGCGCTGACCGGAATTTGCGTCGCCGCTATCGTCTGGCTGGTATTCGGCGGCGTTCCGGTGAGGGATTTCGGCATCTGGCCGCGGGTGCTTGTCCTTGCCCTGCTCGCGCTCTTCGCGGTCGCTTCGCTCGCATCGACCGAAGTGATCCCCTGGGGATCGCGGAGCTGGGCCGAATGGCGGCGGCCGAAGGTGCTCGGCACCATCGTCTACCTGCTGCTGGGAGCGGCGGGCTTCATCGCCGGAGTCGCGAACATCTTCAACCCGCCGCTCGCCGACCAGGCGACGCAACTGGCGATTCGCAACGAAGTCGGCGAGATCGGGAACGACACCGACGTCCTGATCGCCGGGCAGGGGAACATCGCGGAGGCCATGGGAATCGGCCGCATCTCGCTGGTGCGCGAGAATATCCGCGGTGTCTGGGGCGAAGCCGGGTGCGCGGTCACCTATCGATTCGGGCTAAATGACCGATCGCTCGTGATGTCGTCGCTACGCGACGAGCCCGGAATGGCGCCGTTCCGCGAGGAATATACGATCCTGGCCGATACCGATCGCGCCGGACCGAGCGGGGAGCGTCTTTCGATCATGGACACCACCGAAGTCGGAGGGGCGCACGACGGGCAGAGCGTGACCTTCACCTACGGCGGCAACGGATCGTCGGCGTGGCTGGAATGGAAGCATCGAAGCCAAGGGATCAACGCCCAGCGCTTGGTTCGTTGCCACGAGTTCGAGGATCTGAGCCGGCGATCCCGGTTCACGCTGGTTTCTCGGTAAGACCGCTGACAGGTACGTGCTGTCAACGCGACAACAGTACATGCCGCGATCACGGTCGCAATCCCCATCGGGTTCATGCGTGCAGACTGCACGGCTGTGGAATCACTGGCAAACTCCGGTTTAGGTCGAGAGCGCCGAAAGCGGACCGGCAGCTACCGGCCAAAAGCAAATATCCCGGCTCTAAACCGAGCCACCTCGGCACGGGTTGGGGACGGCGGGGAAACCGGGCGGCGATCCGTTCCGGTCGTTGCGTCATCGTTGCCAATCTCCTGTGAAGCGCCGCCGCCCCTTCCGGCTGGGGTGATGGTCGGCTGTTCAGTGAGGCATCTCAGCTAGACGCGCTGGCCGTGTTCGATCGCGGCGGATAGTGGGGAGCGCCTGCATATCCCATTCGACGCGCCCTGCCGCCGCTTTTGACTAAGTCCGGTCGCCGCCCCCGGCCCGTGCCGAGGCGGGGTGGCGCCGAAGCGCCACCCCCGAGGAAGCAGCGGAGACGTCAGGCCGCTTCCTCCAGCACTACGAGCGGCACGTGGCCGTCCGCTTGCTTGCCGATCCCTTTCCTCGGACGTGAGGACCTGCGACCGACGCACTGTTCTCCTTCCGGTCCGCCAGACGCCGGCGAGGCGATTTCCCCGCCAATGTCCTCCTCCGGACCGGAGCGGGTTTCCGCCGTTTCGGTTTCACCTCGCTCCGCTCCTCCCACGGCGGTGTATCCTCCTGGACGTTCGGGGGCACTTCCGGCGCCGACGCAAACCGCATTGCATCCGGCACCCAAGCGAGCGCCCGCTTTTTCACGTCGGCGGGGGCGATGTGCCCGGCGAAGATGCGCTCGGCCGTCTCGCTGAGCTCCGCCTTCTTCGCTTTCGAATAGCCGTAGGCGAATGCTGCGCCGCCGATCACCTCCAGAGCAGCGAGGGTCATGCTCTTCGGCACCCGGTCGAAGTAATTGGCGCCGGTCGGCCGCCACCACGTCGCGACTTCGATGCCGAGCAGGCGGCCAAGATGATCGTGGAAAGGACAGGTCCGCCCGCCGGGAAAGTTGAGGCTCGCCTCCAGAGTCCGCGCCACGGCATGGCCGAGCCAAGCCGCCCGCGCCTCGTCCGGGAGCGCCCGGAAGGCGTCGAACCGGCCGGCGCGAGTGTCCGCTGCCGCCCAGCTGCGGTCGAGCGCGTCCGCGGCTTCCCCGCGGGCGCGGGTCGCCGCCGCGTCCGGCGTCTTGAAGCCGAACACCGGGTCGGAGGGCGGCAGGGCGACGAGCGAGGACCCGCTCTTCTCCGACGAATAGCCCGCCTCGCGGTCGATCATCAGGAAGATGGCGAGGTCCAGCGCCAGCCCCGGATCGGCCGCCACATGGACGGCGAGGATGTCGCGCCGCTGGATGGCGAGCTCGTCGGCGAGCGCCTGCGAGAGCGAGACCTGCTTGACCGGCGGCTCCGCCACGACGACCGGCGCCTCCTGGCCATCCCTGGCCGCGTCGGACCCGCCGGATGCGATCGACTCCTCCGGCTCGTCGGACGGCTCGACATAATAGCTCGTCTCGAGGCGTGGGTGCCCGGTCTCGTCGAGCAGGATGAAGGTGCCGACGCGGGGCTTCAGCTCGTCGGGGATCACCGGCGGCTTGTCCGTGATCGCCTCAATTCGGGCGCCGATCTCCCGCACCCGCGCCTCGGCGGCCTCGCGTGCTTCCTCGGCGGTCTCCTCGTCCTCGAGCTGGCCGATCAGCTCCTCGGTCTCGGCTTCGAGGGCCTCGACCTCCGCGCTCTCCTCATCCGACAGTGGCGGAGTCTCGAGCGGGACGCGTTGCAGGCCGCGGGTGACCTCGTAGCCGGCCCAGCTCTCCAGCGTCGGCCGCACGAAGGCGAGGCCGGACGAAGCGGCCGTCTCGGCGGCGAGCGCCTCCAGCTTCTCGGTCGCGAGCCGCTCCAGGAGCGCAATGTCGAGCCAGCGCGCGCCATCCTCGTCGGAGAACAGGTCGCGTTCGATCCGCCCGCCGGCTGCGGCATAGGCCTCCTCGCCGACGAACCTCGCCCGCCGGTCGCTCGCGCTCACCGTCGCCTGGGTCATCATCCGGCGGATGCTGTCGGGGTGCTGAGACATGTAGCTCCGGCTCACCTGCTCGAACACGAACGCCTGCCGCTCCTGGTCCGGAGTGGCGGCATAAGCCTTGGCCACGTCGAGCGTGATCTCGCCAGCGCCAAGCGCGTCGAACACGACGGGCGCGAGGCTCGCCAGTCGCAGCCGCCCCTCGACGAACCGGACGGTGAGCCCGAACCGCCGAGCGATGCCCTCGACGTCGGCGCCCTGTTCGATCAGCTGCTGGAAGGCCAGGCACTCGTCCGCCGGGTTCATGGCGAGCCGCTGGAAGTTCTCGGCGAGCCCGGCCTCCTGCGCCGCGGCCGGTCCGCTGTCGATGACGAGGCAGCAAACCTCGTGGTCGGTCCCCAGCTTTCCTTCTTCGGCGAGACTGGCGAGCGCTCGGAAGCGGCGGCCGCCCGCTTCGACGGTGAAGCGGCCCTTCGGCTTCTTCGCGGGGGCAATCACAAGGTTCTGCAGAAGCCCCCGCGCCTCGATGTCCGCCTTCAGCTGAAGGTCGGCTTGCTCGTCGGTGGTCCGCCGCACGTTGCGCGGCGACGGAATCAGTTTGTTGAGAGGTATCGTCCTGATCATGGCAGGTCTCCGGATGAGAGCCGGTGCGGCCTTTCCGCACTCCGTCGCTCAACCGGCGCCCGCTTTCTCTCCTCCCCTTCCTCAGCCGGCGGAGCGGCCCGGGCTGTCTCGCTGCGTCACAGGCGAAGGAGACGTTCCCACCAACGCAGCGGCGGACCCTCAAGAGCCCGATCGATTCCATAGAGCGCCCTCGCGATGTGCCGCTCGACGCGGCGAAGGGAGAGCCCGGTGCGGTCTGCGATCTCTTGGTAGGAAAGTCCGTCGACGCGGTGCGCCAGGAATATATCGCGATCCCTGTGCGGGAGGTTCGCAATGGCTTGATTGAGGCGCTCTAAGAATTCGGGGTCGCTGGATGGGGGCACGGGAGGTCTCCTTGGTCGCGATAGGCCAGCGCGGCACCCCTGTGGCACCGGCGGCGAAACCGCACCGCTCACCTCCCCTCTCCGCCGAGGAGCGTCCCTGACGAACCAAATTCCTTTCTGAGGACCGAGGCTCGCGCGTCTCTTGCGGACCAAGAATTATTTTGCCCAATCAGGAACATAGGCGATCAGGAGGTCACATGTCGGTCAACAGCCCGGAGAGAATTTTGCGGCTCAAGAGCGTGCTTGAGCGAACTGGCCTCAGCCGCTCGACGGTCTATCGAAAGGTAGAGGCACGCACCTTCCCCAAGCCGCTGAAAATTTCCGAGCGGTGCATCGGTTGGCGGGAGTCGGACGTGGAGTCTTGGCTGCGAAGCCTCGCTGTCCACGCGGGTACGAAGCACCGTGATGCGCTGTTCCCCGACTGAGGACGCTAGACTAGGTCTTCCCAGCTGACCGCGATACCCAGCGCAGCCCAACCCGCCCGGCCTCGGCTGGCGCTCGAAGATGGCGAAGACGACCTATGGCGGGGGCTCAGGCGGCCGCTTGGCGCCCATCTCCGCCGATCAGGTCGCGCTTCGACGATCCCAATAGCTGTCGTTCGTTCAGAATTCGCAGTCACTGAGTACGCGAGAACCGTTGCGCAACAGTTCCCCGTTCCCAAGCGCTCAGGCCAGCGCACTGCGCGCGACTTCTACGTCATCAAAGGGAACGCGCGTCCCTGCGATTTCCTGGTACTTCTCGTGTCCCTTGCCGGCGACGAGAATAATGCCGCCCGCTGGCGCCATATCACACGCCCGAACGATTGCGGCGCGCCGATCCTGAACAATCTGGACTTTCGACGCAAACGACTCTGGTATACCCGTCCGGATTTCGGCGAGAATCATCTCGGGATTTTCCGATCGCGGATTGTCATTCGTCAGAATAACCGCGTCCGCAAGCTCTGCGGCGATCTTTCCCATCAAAGGACGTTTCTCTCGGTCCCGATCGCCGCCACAACCAAACACACAAGTCAATGATCGTTGGCCGACAGTCTCGCGCAAGGTTGCAAGGGCTTTCGCCAGCGCATCCGGGGTGTGAGCAAAATCGACAACGGCCATCTTGCCTTCGGGTCCGTCCACTCTTTCCATTCGCCCCTCGACCGGAGCGAGGCTCGCGAGAATACTGGCCACCTGCTTCGGCTGCTCGCCGAGCAGTACCGCGCAACCAAAAACGGCGGCGAGATTATAGGCATTGAAGGTCCCGACCAGCTGACTTTTCACGCTCAGGCCATCGATCAGCAGTTCAATTTCATGCCGGATGCCCTCGGTGATGGAAAACTGAAAGTCGGCCTGTGCCAATTGTCCGTAGGTCACGCGTCGTGCCGGAGAACTGTCAATCATATACATGCCCACCGGGTCATCCGCATTGGTTAGCGCGAACGCGTCATCCGGCAAACTATCGAAAAAGCTCTTCTTGACGTCGCGGTAGACTTCAAGCGTCCCGTGGTAATCGAGATGGTCATGACTCAGATTCGTGAAGACCGCGCCGTCGAACTCGAGTTCCGCGATTCGATGCTGATGGATGGCATGGGATGTCACTTCCATAAAGCAGTGAGTACACCCGGCAGCCACCATTTTTGCCATGAGCGAGGCAATCTGGATCGCGTCGCCCGTGGTGTGCGTGGAGGGGATGATCTCGTCACCGGCGTAATTGCGGATTGTTGAGAGCAGGCCAGCCGTTCCGTGCAGCTGGCGGAATAGCCGGTAAAGCAGGGTGGCCGTTGTCGTCTTTCCATTCGTGCCGGTAACCCCCACCAGGGTCATCTTTTCTGACGGGCGGCCATAAAAGTTGTTCGCCATGACCCCGAGGGCCCGCGCCGCGGAACGAACAACCACGACCGTCGCGTCACGAATGGGTACCTCAGGCCGATGCTCGCAGACGATAACGCCGGCACCCTGATCCAAAACCTGCGGGATGAATCGATGTCCATCAGTCGAAGTGCCCGGCACCGCGAAAAAAAGCTCGCCTTTGCTGACCTTTCGGGAGTCAAAATGGATGGCGTCAACCTCGCGGTGCACCGATCCCAACACCTCGACTGGCTCAACACGCCAAAGCAGTTCCTCAAGTTGCATTGCCTATCTCCGTGTCTGTGTTCGCGCCGTGGATCTGCGTCCGTTGCCCGCGGCTGCCGCCTCCGATCCAATCCCTTTCATCTTGTCGGTCACGCGCGTTGCGATGCGCACTGCGCCCACTCGCGTGAAGTAGCTCGAAGCGATGCTGTATTCGGCTCGTGCCTTCCGGATGTCCCCAACTTCGCCATGCGCGTCGCCCATCAGTTCGTGCGCGACGGCGAATTCATAGGGTTCGTTCAGATGTTCGCGATCCAGCTGAACCGACGCATCATGAAATAGGGCAAGTGCGGTTTCGACATCACGCCTGGCTTGGGCCAGCCGCCCACGCCCGAGCATGACGAGTGCTACTCCAAGACTCGGATTCTTCAGCGCATCATCATAGAGACGCATCGCTTCCGAGAAGTTCGCTTCCGCCTCATCAAGCGATCCCATCCGCACCGCAAGGTCGCCAAGACCGCGCCGGCAGTGGGCGAGGCCAAAGGGATCGTGGCCGAAAAGGTCGATGGCGAGAGCGTACTCGGCAGACGCCGCTTCCGTGAACCCTGCCGTAGCCAGCAGGTAGGCGTGTCCTCTCCTCAGATTGGCAACCACTTCCCGCTTACCCGAGCCGACATCGGCGTCAGCATCCCGCATGAGTGCGAAGCCTTCGTCATAAAGACCAAGCTTGCGATACGCGTCCAGGAGGCCAACCCGGCATCGCAATACACAATCTGGATAGCGTCCTCCGGCTCGCGCAATTACCTCTTGGTATTTGGTAACGGAGGTAGTGATGTTGCCCTCCTTGTACTCGATGTGTGCGAAAGCGCGCTGGATGTCGCATATGATTTCCTCGCTCGCATCATCACTGCCTTGCGCCTCTTGCAGGTACGATTGCGCTTTCGGAATATCGCCCCTCAGCCAATGAATGTTGCCAATGTAGTAGACGCACCGCGTGGCGTCGCTTTTCAGAGAATTGGCCAGAAAGATGGCGTGCGCCTTTTCGAGATAGTTTATCGCATCTTCCGTCGACGAGATCGGGTTTCGCGAGCCGCTCAAGTTGTTGTGATAAGCCCAGTATAAATTCAACACGCTGCGCGCAGCAGCGAGAGCAGCTTCCGCTATCGAAAGCTCCAGCCGGCGGTCGAGTGAAGCATGGATGTTGTGGAAGTGCCTCCGGATGAGTTCGTTCTTTTTGCGCGGCTCGCTGTCGCCGAACTGCGGCGCATTTCGCGTAATGAAGCCGTCGTACCACCGGTCGATGTCGCCCGCCCAGGTTTGGATGTCGACGTCTAGGCCGTCGTCGTCTTCAGCGAGCTCCTCAACCTTCGTCCCGGCGAACTGGAATATGGGGCCCCTGAGCCGGATGTTCCTCGAAACATCCTCCGACTCGAGCATCGAACGGTCACGAAGGAGCCGGACGGCCCCATAAATTTCAGTTTCTCCTCTTGGCCAGATTGACTTGATCAGATCCGTGGAGATGCCGTTGGGGAGCAGCGAGAGAGCGAGGAGCAGTCGCTTTGCGTGAGGATCCAGCGTTTCAAAGGACAGCTCAAATGAAGTGCGAAGCCCACGATCGTCCAAGTCCGACCCGGGGTCCTCCGCGATGGCGCTCCAACGATCCTCCCACAGCCGACGAAGGTCTTCGAATGGCAGCGAGACCGAACGGCCATACCGCGCCACAATCCTGATCGAAAGAGGATGCGAACCGAGTAGGCCAATTACAAACTCTTCAAGCGCCGCTGATGGGACGCTGGCATATTCTCCCTGTGACATCCGGGAGAACAGTTCGAGGGCCGATTCCGCATCCAGAGGGGTGACCTCCCGTGTCACCATCCCGCGTTTCTCGAACATCCTCTGGCAGGTGACGAGGATGCGGCCATCAGGGGCAAGCGCTTTCATTATTGCATCGAGCGCAGCTCCGAGTGTCGCAGCCGGTGTCGCGTTGCGTAACCGGTCGATGCCGTCCAGAATGAGCAGCAGTGATCTGCCGCGCAGAACTTCGTACCCGGCCGCATTATCGCCGCCGCCCAGCCTTTCTACGACAAGGCGGGGCAGGTTCTCTATCTGGCGCTCGTTCTCGAGATCGATCTCAACAGGACCATCGCTGAACTGATCGCCCGTGGTTGCTGCAACAAAGCGGGCCAGAGTTGTCTTGCCCTGTCCGGGCGCGCCGTAGAGGACAACGCCATCATTCTCGAGCAAATCCGCCTGGACCTCGAGGCACGCCACGTCACGGCCGATCGGTGGGGACCGCTGGATGGCGGCCCAGCGACCGGCACCAAAATCAAGTTCGCCTTCCAGCGCCCGGGCTCGGGCGACAAGTTCAGCGGCGGAATAGTCGAGCGCCTTCGCGACGAGTTCGAAGGTGCCGAAGGCAATGAGAACACTCTTCAGCTGCTCGAGCCGTCGGATCGTTTCGAGACCCACTCCGGCCTTAGCTGCGAGGGAGGGCTGGGTGGCGCCAAGTTCCTTGCGGCGACGCTTAATCGCGCGGCTCAGCGCGACGTTGAACGGACGCCGTGCCTTAACGTCCTCCCAGTCGCGTTCAGTCATAGCGCCAGCCATCGGGCCACTGGAGCGCGACTATCCGCCTGTTGAATCGGCTGCTGCTCGAGAGTGAACTCCATCTGAGTACTACTCATTGAAAATACTCATTAAGTAAACACCGCAAGTAATTATAATTGCAGAGTATAAAATGCACTCACTGCATACAAAAGAACGAGGCCACGCGCAACCTCCCTGACAAGGAGGTTCCATATGCTTCTCGACAGACTTTTAATCGCCTGCTCAATCTTCGAGCTCTCGTTCCTCGCCTGCGAACAGGGCCCTTCCTGTTATACGATCTTCCAGTGGGTCACGATATCTCTTCTGCTGGTCAAGCTGGCCGTGTGCCTCGACGCCATGGAGCAGAGGCAGCGGTGAGGTAGAGGCGGGCGGATACCGGACGATCCGGCATCCGCCCATTTTCCCGCGAGATCCTAAGACGCTTCCCGACGGCCGATAACTGGGTATGCCGTGAGTCTGTGAGCGCTCCGTCAACGTAGCGGGGCGCAGGTCCTAGAAGCGGATAGTCAGGTTTCGGCCAAAATCCGCCACTTCGCCGCTCTCAACCAACTTGCCCGATAAAGGGGGCGACGTCGGGCTCGAACCGACTCCCGTTGGGTTTCGAAGGTTCACTAGCGGCTTCCGCGGTCACGGCAATTTGCGCGACAGGCACTGCCGTCGCACGCTCGATCTCTTCTGCCCATAAATCCAGCGCGTGGCGCTTCTCCGGAGCATACGTATGGAGCGCGTAGACTCTGGCGGTGACTCCCTTGACAGCATGGTTCAGCACACGGCCGACGACTTCCTCTCGAACGCTGAGTCGGACCATGTGCGTGGCCGCGCTTCGTCTGAGGTCGTGGAGCCGCCAAGCGTCCACTGCTCCGCCTGTCGCCGTGATGAACCCGTCAAGCCTCGCCTTCAGCTTCGCATAGTTCGTCATGTGTGTCCGACCGTCCGTCGTGAAGACGTGGACGCCCAGCCGAGGGAGCGCTGCCAGAATCTCAACGGCCACCAAGGAAAGAGGGACGTAATGCCTACGCTCGCCTTTGGTGTCCGCGGCCGGGATCGTCCACGTCGCAGCGTCCAAGTCGAGGTCGGCCCAGCGCATCCCGGCGACCTCGGTGCGGCGCTGGGCCGTAAGTGCCAGGAGGCGGATGTATGGCCCGAACGGGTAGCCTAGGAGTTCCGCCGCTTTCCAGATCTGCGCCATATCCGTCATGGTGAGCACTCGGTCGCGCTCCTGTTCGACCTGCGGCTTTCGTATCCCTTCGGCCGGAGAGACATCGATCCAGTCGCGGCTCAGGGCGAAGCGGAAGATCGTCTTGACGAGCGTCAGCACTCGGTTGGGGAGAACAGCCCCTTCCAATCGCTCGACAAGGTCACGAACGTCGGCGCGGCGGATGTCCACGATCTTGCGGTCGCGCCACACTGGGAGGACGTGCATCTCGAGGCGCCTCTCCTGGAGGCGCCAGCTGTCATTCTTCGGCTTGGCCACCTTCCTGATCCAGTGCTCTGCGACGGCGCCGAACGTCCGCTCCACAGCCTCGGCGCTTCCGCCTCTGGCGATCGCGGCAACAAGCTTAGCAGCGGCAGTCCGCGCGTCCGTCAGGTCCATGCCGGGGTAGGTGCCGAGCTTTTTGTTTATTGTCCGCCCGCCGGCACGGGCGCGGAATATCCAAGTCTTGGTGCCACCCGCCCCAACGCGCAGGCGGAGCCCGGTCACCTTCGCGTCAGGATGTTCCTGCTGGCCTCTTGCCGGCGGCTTGAGGGCCAACACCTTGGAGTCCGTTAACATGCGCCGCTCCCGTGCTCAGACGTGACGCGGCCGCGGGCCGAAGGGGCCCATAGCCGCACCAGCCGAGCGCTTCCTCTCCTCTGGGATGGGTCGCGCCGGCAGCGAGCCGCCGACGAAACTGGAGCGTTTTCGCGGAATCCTGATTGTTACCTAGAGTCCGGCTAGGTAACATATAGGTAACAAGCGCTGGGATTCGCTGGAATCGCCTGACACGCTATGCGACTGATTTCAAAGGAAATGGCACTTTCTGGAGCGCCCTGGAATAGGCCCTGACGAGACTTCTAAGCTTGGGGTCGCAGGTTCGAATCCTGCCGGGCGCGCCAGTTTTCCGCTCCGCCCGCGGCCGGCCAAAGTTCCGCCGGGTGCGGCGGTAACCACGTGCGGTAGGGGTCCGCTAACGCGAAGCGCGTAAGCGCGGTGGGCAATCCCGGAGCATAACATGGCCGACCTCTCCTTCATGCTGTCCCGCGCGCTCGCCAGGGGACGCGCCGACCAGGGCGTGCCCACCAGCCGCGCCCAGATCCTGGTCACCCTGCTCCGGAAGCGCGCCGAGGCGCACCGGCTGGGCCTCCATGCCCATGAGCAGAAGCTCAGGGCCCAGATCACCTGGTCGCTTCCCATCGAGGACGGGGAAGGAGGGCGCGACTAGGCGCCTTTATTCGTGCCTGAGCGCGTCGATCGGGTTCAGGGCGGCGGCGCGCTTCGCCGGGAAATAGCCGAAGACGATGCCGATCAGCGCCGAGACGCTGAACGCGATCAGGTTGATCTGCGGGTCGAACAGGAACGGCACCTGGATGATCGGCGCGAGGATGAAGGTCGCCACCAAAGCGAGCAGCAGCCCGATCACCCCGCCCAGGCAGGCCAGCACCACCGCCTCGACCAGGAATTGCAGCAGCACCTCGCTCGCCACCGCGCCGATGGCGAGGCGGATGCCGATCTCGCGGGTGCGCTCGGTCACCGACACCAGCATGATGTTCATGATGCCGATTCCCCCCACGATGAGGCTGACGGCAGCCACGGCACCCATCACCGCGGTCAGGATCCGGGTCGTGCCCTGCAGCGTCTCGGAAATCTGCTTGGTGTCGAAGATGTTGAAATTGTCCTGCTCGCCGCGGGTGACGTTGCGCCGCTCGCGGAGCAGGCTCTCGATCGACGACTGGACGGACGCGGTCTCGTAGGCGTCGTCGACCGCGACCATGATGAAGCGGATGTCGCGATTGCCGGAGAAGCGGCGCTGCACCGCCTTGATCGGCATGATGACGACGTCGTCCTGGTCGGCGAAGCCGCCCTGCCCGCGCGAGGCCAGCGTGCCGATCACCTCGCAGCTGATGTCGCGGATGCGGAAACGTCCGCCGACCGCGGGATCGCCGCGGAACAGGTTCTGCTGGACGGTGCTGCCGATGATGCAGACGGCCTTGCCGGCCTGCTCCTCCGCCTCGGTCCAGATGCGCCCGTCGCTGAGCGCCCATTGCTGCGCGGTGAAGAATTGCGACGTCGTGCCGTTTACCGAGGTCTGCCAGTTCGCGGCGTTGCGCACCGCGAGGCCGGACGCCTGGGCCTGCGGCGCGACCGCGCGGACGCCGGCGATCTGCTCCTCGATCGCCTCGACGTCGGCCATGGTGAAATCGGGCGACTGGCCGCCGCCGCCGCCGCGGCCGAAGCCCTGGCCGGGGCGGATCTGGAGGATGTTCGCGCCGAGGCTGGAAATCTGCTCGGCGACCGCGGCGGTCGCGCCCTTGCCCAAGGTCACCATGGTGACCACCGCGGCGACGCCGATGACGATGCCCAACGTGGTCAGGAACGAGCGCAGCAGGTGCCGCCGGATCTCGCGGATGGCGAGGATGATGGTGGTGAAGAACATCAGCTAAGCCCCTCCCCTTCAGGGGAGGGGTTGGGGGTGGGGCCGGCGTGCGGGCCTGCGACGGCCTTGCCAGATTCCCCCGACTCCCCCACCCCCGCCCCTCCCCTGAAGGGGAGGGGTTGTTTTTTGTTTTCGACGGTTTCGACCATGCCGTCGCGGAAGTGGATGAGGGTGCGGGCGTAGGCGGCCATGTCGGGCTCGTGGGTGACCATGATGACGGTGATGCCGAGGTCGCGGTTGAGCGCGGTCAGCAGGTCCATGATCTCGCGCGACGTCTTGCTGTCGAGATTGCCGGTCGGCTCGTCGGCGAGCAGGACATCGGGGCTGGTGACGATCGCGCGGGCGATGGCGACGCGCTGCTGCTGGCCGCCGCTCAATTCGGCCGGCGTGTGGTTCCACCAGTCCATCAGCCCGACCTTGTCGAGCGCCGCCATCGCGCCCGCGCGGCGCTTCGCCTTGTCCTCGCCGCGATAGAGCAGGGGGAGCTCGACATTTTCGAGCGCGTCGGTCCGCGCCAGCAGGTTGAAGCCCTGGAAGACGAAGCCGAGATAGCGCCGCCTCAACAAGGCGCGCTGGTCGCGGTCGAGGGCCTCGACGGCGACGCCCTTGAAGCGGAAGCTGCCGGTGGTCGGCACGTCGAGGCAGCCCAATATGTTCATCGCGGTCGACTTGCCCGAGCCCGACGGGCCCATCACCGCGACGAAGTCGCCGGCCTCGACCGCCAGGTCGACGCCCTTCAGCGCCTCGAACGCGGTCGGGCCGCTGCCGTAGGTCTTGGTGGCGCCCTCGAGCGCGATGATCGGGTCATTCGCCATCGGGCGGCGCGGCCTCCCCGGCTTCGCGCGCCTCGCGCCGCTGCCGCCGGCGCTCGCGCATCGCCGCCCTTTGCTCGGGAGTCATGCTCTCGAAGAAGGCGCGGCGCTGCTCGGGCGTCATGTCGCGGAAGCGGCCGCGCCGCTCGCCGCCGCCCCGACCGCCGCCGTCGCCGCGGCGCTCCATTCTGATCCTCGCCTTCGGCTCGCCTTCCGCCGCCGTCGAAGCGGCGCGCGGCTGCCGGCCCGGAGCGGGCGCGGGCGCCGGTCCGGTCGGCGCCGTCGCCGGCACCGCTGCCGGCGCCGCCGCCGCCGCCGGTGGCGGCGGAGCGGCGGCTTCACCGCCGGAGCGGCCACCGCGATTGCCGCGCCGGCCTTCGCCGCGGCGGCGCTCGCTCCTGTCCTGGGTCTGGCCGGCGGCGAGGCGGGCGGTGATCACCTCCTGGCCTGCGCGCAGGTCGCCGCCGACGATCTCGGTCTCCGAGCCGTTGGTCTCGCCGACCACGACCCGGACCGCCGTCGGGTTGCCGTCGGCGCCGACCACGTAGACGGTCTGGCGGCTGCCGCGGCCGATCGAGACCTCGCGTTCGGGCCGGTTTCCGCCGAAGCCGCCGCGGCCGCCGCGGCCGCGCCCGCCCCGGGGCACCAGCACGCTGGTGATGCCGCCCTTCTGGCCGCGCTGCGCCGCCGCGTCGCGCTCCGGCGAGAAGCGCAAGGCGGCGTTGGGCACGAGCAGGGCATTGCGCCGCTCGGTGGTGATGATCTCGGCGGTCGCGGTCATGCCCGGGCGCAGCAGCAGCTCGGGATTCTGCACCGCCAGCTCGGCGGTGTAAGCGACGACGCTGCCCGTCCCAGCCGCCGGCGTCGCGCCGGAGGTCGCGCCCGACGCGTTGGCGCCGACGTCGACCCGCGTCACCACCGCCGGAAAGGTCCGGCCGGGATAGGCGTCGACGGTGAAGCTGGCGCGCTGGCCCTCGCGCACCTGGCCGACATCGGCCTCGTCGACCCTGACTTCGAGCTGCATCGCCGCCAGATCCTCGGCGATGGTGAACAGGACCGGCGCCTGGAACGACGCGGCGACCGTCTGCCCGGGATCGATCTGGCGCGACAGCACCACGCCGGTGACCGGCGAGTAGATGGTCGCCTTGGAAAGGTTGGTCTGCGCCGACGACAATATGGCGCGGGCCTGCGCCACCTGGGCCTCGGCGGCGCGGACGCCCGCGACCGCGCGCTGGTTTTCGGCGCGGGCGGCGTCGAGCTCGGTCTCGGACGGCACCCGGCCGCCCGACACCCGGTAGACCTCCTGCTGGCGGCCGAGGTTGGCGCGCGCCTGCGCGGCCGAGGCCTGGGCGGTCGCGACCTGCGCCTGGGCCGAGGCGAGACCGGCCTGGGCCTGGACGATCGTGTCCCGCAGCCGCGCGGTGTCGAGCCGGGCGAGCGGCTGGCCGGCGGTGACGCGGTCGTTATTGTCGACGAACACCTGGGTGACCAGCCCCGATTGCTCCGATCCGACCTCGACCTGGTTGGTCGGCTGAAGGTTGCCGGTCGCCGATACCGAGACGGTGAGCCTGCCGCGCCGGACCGTCTCGGTGGCAAAGCCGCCCGCCGCCTCGCTTGCGAAGCAGCGCGACAGCAGGAACAGGATGCCGACCAGCACGACCAGCCCGACCAGATAGAGCGGCCTTTTGTACCAGGGCTTGCGCGCCGGCGCGCCGAGGAACACCTCCAGCCTGTCCTTGTCGGGCCGCGTCGCCTCGTTGGTCACGCTGGTCTTGGTCACGTCGTTCATCCGTCGGTTCCGATCATCGGAGCGGCAAGCGGCTCCCAGCCGCCGCCCAGGGCACGATAGAGCTGGACCAGGGCCAGCGCCTCATCGCCGCGGCTGCCGGCGATGCCGTCGCGGGCGGACAGCAGCGAGCGCTCGGCCTCGAGCAATTGCTGGAAGTCGGTCAGGCCGGCGCGATACTGGCTGCGGGCGAGGATGGAGGTGTTGGTCGCGGCGTCGAAGGCGATGGCGAACTGGACCTGCCGCTCGCGCGCCGCCTTCAGCGCCAGCAGCGCATTCTCGACATCCTCGAGCGAGGTCAGCACCGACTGGCGGTAGGCCGCAAGCGCGGCGTCGGTCGCCGCCTGTTGGGAACGCAGCTGCGAGCGCAGCCGCCCGCCGTCGAACAGGGTCTGGCCGAGGCTGGAGAAGATGCCGCCGGTGATCGCGTCGAACAGCCCGCCGAGCGAGAAGGCCGAGCTGCCGATATTGCCGGTGAGGCGCAGCGCCGGATAAAGCTGCGCCTGCGCGACCCCGATCCGCGCGGTCGCGGCGGCGAGGCTGCGCTCCGCGGCGCGGACGTCGGGGCGCTGGCGCAGCGTGTCGGCGGGAATGCCGACGGCGACGTCGCCCGGGCCCCTGGGGATCGGCCGCGCCGCCTCGAGCTCGGCGGTCAGCGCCCCCGGCGCCCGGCCGGTGAGCACGGCGAGGCGATAGGTCGCGCTGGCGAAGCTGGTTTCGATGCTGGGGATCGAGGCGGCGGTCTGGGCCCGGGCGGCGCGGGCCTGCTCCGAATCGAGCGACGAGACCAGGCCGGCCTCGACCCGCCAGCGGGCGATCTGGAGATTGTCGTCGGCGATGGCGAGCGTGTCGCGGGCGAGGGCGAGCCGTTCCTGCGCCAGCCGCGCCTGGATATAGTTGGTGGCGACCTCGGCGGCGATCGCGACGCGCAGCGCCTCGCGGTCGAAATAGGAGGCCTCGGCGTCCGCGCCCGCCGCCTCGACGCCGCGGGCGATCCGGCCGAACAGGTCGACCTCCCAGGCGGCGTCGGCGCCGAGGCTGAAGCTGGTGCGGTCGTTGCCGGCGCCGACGTTGCGCCCCGCCCCGGCCGAGGCGCCGACCGTCGGCACCAGCCCGGCGCGGGCCTGGACCAGCGATTCGCGCGCCTGGACCAGCCGCGCCGCGGCGGCGGCGAGGTCGAGATTGCCGGCGCTCGCCTCGTCGATCAGCCGGGTGAGCAGCGGATCGTCGAACCGCTCCCACCAGCGCGCCAGCTCGGCGGGGGCGGCTTCGCCGGGGCGGCCGTAATAGGTTTCCGGCACCGACAAGGCGGCCGGTTCCGGCGCCCGGTAATCGGGGCCCAGCGTCGTGCAGCCGGCCGAGGCAAGGAAAGCGAACAGGGCGGCAAGGTTACGCATACTGCCGCCCTACTGGTCCGGCCGTGTCGCGCAAGTATGTTCGACAGGACCGGAATTGTATCAGAGTGTCCCGCGGACAGTCACCAGGGACAGTCACTGGTGACTGTCCCATTCCCCTCAGCCGATATGGGTCTGCCCGACCATGCAATAGAGCATCGGGATCGACAGGATGAGGTTGGTCCGCGACGCCATCATCGCCACGCTCGCCGCTTTGGCCTTCGCCGCGTCGTCGGCCGGGACGATGCCGAGCGCCTTCTTCTGGTTCGGCCAGATCACGAACCAGACGTTCGCCGCCATGATCAGGCCCAGCCACATGCCGATGCCGATGGTGCGGAAGCCCTCGCGCAGCGCGAGCGCGTCGGCGCTGTAGCCGGGCCGGGACAGCTCGGCGACGAGCAGGCCGAGCACGACCGTCGCCAGCGCCGCCCAGCGGAACCAGAACAAGGCGGCCGGCGCGATATATTTGCTGACCCCGGGCTTCAGCTCGGGCGGCACCTTGGGCATGGTCGGGATCTGCACGAAGTTGAAATAATAGAGCAGCCCGATCCACAATATGCCGGCGAAGACGTGCAGGTAGCGCAGGAACTGGGCCCAATAGCCTTCCTGGCCGATCGCGTCGCCGTGAAGGCCGAACATCGCCGCCACGAGCAGCACCAGGCCGATCGCCAGCGCCAGGTGGAAATTGCCGAGTATCTTCGCCATTGCCGGTCCCCTCGTTCGGTGATGCCGCGACCCTTAGCCCAACTCACCGGCTCAATCGAGCCGCCACATGATGCTTTGCTCGAACGGCGTCCACAGGCCGATGCGGATGCCGGCGGCGCGCATGGCCCGCCCGGTCCATTCGTTGCAGGTCATGACGAAGCTGTAGCCGCCCCTGGCCTCGTAGAACATGTCCCAGGCGGCGTAGCCGCGGCCGAGCACCGGCATCGGCCGGCCGCCCGGGTCGAGCCGGAAGCGGCGCTGGATGAAGCCGGCGAGGCGGCGATATTGGGCGGGCGTGATCCGGATCGGGCGCTGCCACGGCTCGACGCGGGGCCGGTCGATATGCTCGACGTGGAGCAGGGTCGGCCCGCTGCCGAACAAGGCGAGCGCCGCGGTGCGGACGGTAAGGTCGCCCCAGGTCGGCGTGTTCAGGTAGAATTCGCGGTTGCCATAGCCGATCGCGACATGATCGGCATTGCCCCAGCGCGGGTCGCGCAAATGCCGGGGCTGGGCGTAGGGCCGCCAGTCCATCTCCGCGGTCACCTTGGGCATCACGATCCACGTATGGACGCCGTTCGAGCGGACGAAGATGGTGATGCCCTCGGCCGGCTGCCGCCAGGCGACGTTGGCCGGCACCGCGCCGAGGAGGAGGGCGATCGAAAAATAGGCGAGCGGGACCGCGACGATCGCCGCCGCGACCCGCAGCAGCCACAGGACCGCCCGCTTCCGCCTTGAACCCCGCCGTGCCACGGCCTTGTGCTAGCGCGCGCCGCGGCCCACAGCCAGAGCGGATGAGAACCGATTTGGGACAGATTTTCCGCGCCGGCATAGCGGCTTGCCACCCCGCGCGCGTGCTGCCGCCGCACCTCCCGCCGGCGCCGAAGGGACGGGTAGTCGTGCTCGCCCTCGGCAAGGCGGCGGGCGAAATGGCGGCGGTCGCCGAGGCTCGCTACGGGCCTGCGCTGTCCGGCGTCGCCGTCGTCCCGCACGGCGTCGCGGCGAGCCTCGAGCGGATCGAGCTGGTCGACGCGGGCCATCCGGTCCCGGACGCGGCAAGCGTCGCCGCCGCCGAAAGGCTGCTCGCCTTGGCCGCCGATGCCGGGCCGGACGATTTGCTGCTGGTCCTGCTCAGCGGCGGCGCGTCCGCTTTGGCCTCGCTGCCGGGTGACGGCCTGACGCTGGCGGACAAGCAGGCGCTGACCGCGGCGCTGCTTCGCTCGGGCGCCCCGATCGGCGAGATCAACTGCGTCCGCCGTCATTTGTCGCGGATCAAAGGCGGACGCCTCGCCATCGCCGCCGGCGCACCCATGGTGACGCTCGCGATCTCGGACGTGGTTGGGGGCCTGCCGGCGGACATCGGGTCCGGCCCCACTGTCGCGGACCCGACCACCATTGCGGAGGCGAAGGCGATTCTCGACCGATACGGCATCGCGGCGCCGGCGGCAGGCTGGTCGGAAACGCCGAAGGCGGCCGAAGGCGAATTCAGGATCGTCACCGGCGCCGCCGCCGCGCTCACCGCCGCCGCAGCAGCGGCGTACCGCCTCGGCTACGCGCCGGTCCTGCTCGGCGAATGCACCGGCGAAGCGCAAGAGATGGGCAAGACCCATGCCCGGATCGCCCGCGAGTCCCCGCCGGGCACCGCCCTCATCTCGGGCGGCGAGCTGACCGTCACCGTGAGGGGTGACGGCCGCGGGGGACCGAATCAGGAATATGCGCTCGCCGCCGCCGCCGCGCTCGGCGGGCGCGGGGACATAAGCGGGCTCGCGGGCGACACCGACGGCATCGACGGCAATGGCGAAGCGGCCGGCGCCTTCTTCGACGGCACCACCCTCGCCCGCGCCTCCCGCGACGCGGCGCAGGCGCTCGCAGCCGGCGATTCCGGCGGCTTTTTCGGCGAGCTCGGCGACCTCCTCGTCACCGGGCCGACCGGCACCAACGTCAACGACTTGCGGATCATCCTCGTCAGTCCGTAGGACGGTGCCATGAGCGAGTGGGTCATCGGCATCATCGGCGGCTCCGGCCTGTACGCGATCGACGCGCTGGAGGAGGCGCAGTGGATCGCGGTCGACACACCCTGGGGGGCGCCGTCGGACGCATTGCTGGCCGGCCGGATCCATGGAATCCGGTTCGTCTTCCTCCCCCGCCACGGCCGCGGCCACGTCGTTCCGCCGAGCCGGGTCAACGCCCGCGCCAATGTCGACGCGCTGAAGCGGGCGGGTTGCACCGACCTTCTCGCCATCTCGGCGGTCGGCTCGCTGCGCGAGGCGCTGGCGCCGGGCCGCTTCGTCGCCGTCGACCAGTTCATCGACCGCACGGTCGCGCGCGAATCCTCCTTCTTCGGGCCCGGCCTGGTCGCCCATGTCTCGATGGCCGACCCGGTTTGCCCGCGGCTCTCGGCGCTGGCGGCGGACGCGGCCGCGGCGGCCGGCGCCGAGGTCACGCGCGGCGGCTGCTACGTCGCCATCGAAGGCCCGCAATTCTCCACCCGCGCCGAGAGCAATCTCTACCGGCAGTGGGGTTGCGACGTGATCGGCATGACCGCCATGCCCGAGGCGAAGCTCGCCCGCGAGACGGAGCTGCCCTACGCGCTCATCGGCATGGTCACCGATTATGATTGCTGGCGCGACAGCAGCGAGCCCGTCGACGTGGCGACGATCGTCGCCCTGCTCCACGCCAATGCCGGCACCGCCCGGCGCCTGGTCGTCGAGCTGGCTCGGCGGCTCCCGAAAGAGCGCACGCCCTCCCCGATCGACACCAACCTCGACCATGCCATCATCACCGCCCCCGACGCCCGCGACCCGGCGATGGTCGCCAGGCTCGACGCAGTGTGCCGGCGGGTCCTAGCCCGCTAGCCCGCCCACCGGCGGCTCGAACGGGCGGGCGCGGATCCAGCGGCTGGCGATCAGTTTCTCGCCGTGCGTGACGGGAAGGCCGGCATGGCCGGCGTCGGGGTCGCGCCGGCCGTCGGCGCCGGCGTTGCGGAACAGCAAGGCGTCGCCGGCGCGGCCCTTGAGCTTCAGGCCGGGATTGAGGAAATGGGTTTCGCCGCCGCCATAGCCCTCGTTGAGCCAGACCAGCATGGTGAGGATGCGCTGGTTGGCGAAGCCGGGGATGGCGTCGAAATGCGGCTTGTACTCGCCGCCCGGCCGGTAGCGCAGAACCTGCAGCGGCTCGCCCTGCGCCACGTCGGTCCCGCTCGCCGCGGCGATGCGGCGGTTGAGGGCGTGGACGGCCGGATTTTCGAGCGGCAGGGTGAAGCCGACGCTGTCCGACACGCGGACCGGATCGGGGCGCTGCCGGCCCGTCGCGGCGTCGACCACAACCGAGGGCTGCAGCATCGGCGCCGCCGCCTCGACCAGATAATCGCATTCCGCCCGGGTGAAGAGCGCCTGGAACAGGGTCAGGCGCGGCGCTTCGCTCAGCACCTCCCCGACCGGGACCGCGGCATCAGGGTCCATCGCCTCGACGATGGCGAGCTCGCGCCGGCAGCGCGGGCTCATTTCGGCAAGCGCGCGAAGCAAGGCAAGCCCCCGCTCCCACTCGCCGCCGCTGGCCATGAGGTTGCAGAAGACGATGGCCGCCTTACGATGGCCCGCCGCGCCCGCCCGCGCAAACAGGTCGCGCGCTTCGGCGACCCGGTTGGCCCTCAGGTGCGCGGCGCCTTCCTTGTACAGGGCATCGGCGTCCATCCCCCCTTGTTGCCCGGTCCGGCCGCAACGTCTAGGCCGCGCCGATGAGCCCGCTGCCGCCCTACGCCCGATTTCTCGGCATCCGCGCCGAGCGTTCGGACGCGGGCGAGCTGCTGTTCGTGATGCCGTTCGGCGACGTCGTGCTCGGGCGGCCCGGCTATCTCCACGGCGGCGCGATCGCCGGCCTGCTCGAATTCGCCGCCTTCGGCGCCTTGTTCGAGGCGCTGGGAACGCGCGAGGGGGTGACGGTGAAGCCGGTCAACGTCACCGTCCAATATATGCGCGGCGGCACCCAGCACGACACCTTCGCCGCCGCCACCGTCACCCGCCTGGGCAAGCGCGTCGCCAATGTCGAGGCCCACGCCTGGCAACGCGACCGCGCCAAGCCGATCGCCGCCGCCCAGGTCAACGTGCTGCTGCGTCGGACCTAGCCCAGGCCGTCCTTCCGCCCCACTATCCGTCATCCCAGCCCACTATCCGTCATTCCAGCGAAAGCTGGAATCTCTTTGCCTTCATCCGGTGCCGAAAGAAGTCGTCATTCCAGCTTGCGCTGGAATGACGACTTGAGTCCTCACCCGCCCCGCTTGATCGTCTCGCGGGCGATGACCAGCTGCTGGATCTGGCTCGTCCCCTCGTAGATCCGGAACAGGCGGACGTCGCGGTAGAGGCGCTCGATGCCGTAATCGGCGATATAGCCGGCGCCGCCGAAAATCTGGACGGCGCGGTCGGCGACGCGGCCGACGGTCTCGCTGGCGAAATATTTCGCGGCCGCGGCCTCGAGCGTGATCGGCGCGTCCCTGTCCTTCAGCGCCGCCGCCTCGAGCACCAGCGCCCTGGCCGCCATCGTCTCGGTCTTCGAATCGGCGATCATCGCCTGGATCAGCTGGAAGTCGGCGAGCGGCTTGCCGAACTGCTTGCGCTCGACCGCATAGGCGACCGCATCGGCGATCAGCCGCTCGGCGATGCCGACGCAGACCGCGGCGATGTGCAGCCGGCCGCGGTCGAGCACCCGCATCGCGATCCGGAAACCCTCGCCTTCCGCGCCGAGCCGGTTGGCGGCGGGCACCGGCGTTTCGTCGAAATGGACGTCGCAGACATGGGCGCCCTGCTGGCCCATCTTCTTCTCCGGCCTGCCGACGCTCAGTCCGGGAAGGTCGGCGGGGACGAGGAAGGCGGAGACGCCGCCGGCGCCCGGGCCGCCGGTGCGCGCCATCACCGTGAACAGCGACGCCTTGTCGGCATTGGTGATGAACCGCTTCGTACCGGATAATAGCCACGTGTCTCCCTCCGGCACCGCCCTGGTCTGCACCGAGGCGCTGTCGGAGCCCGCGCCCGGCTCGGTCAGCGCGAAGCTGGTGACGATCTCGCCACTGGCGATCCTGGGCAGCCAGTCGCGCCTTCTGCTCCGGCGAGCCGGCCATCACCAGGCCCTGGCTGCCGATCCCGACATTGGTGCCGAACACCGAGCGGAAGGCCGGCGTGGTCCGCCCGAATTCGAGCGCGACCCGCACCTCCTCCGACATGGTGAGACCGAGCCCGCCATATTCCTCCGGGATGGAAAGCCCGAACAGCCCCATCTCCCGCATCTCGCGGACGATCTCGTCGGGGACCTCGTCCTCCTCCGCGACCTTTTCCTCGAGCGGCCGCAGCCGCTCGGCGACGAACCGCCGGACGGTGTCGAGCAATGCTTCGAAGGTTTCGGCGTCGAGGGCCATCACGGCGCCTGGTAGCCGAGCGCGCGCAGCTCGAGCCGGTGGCGGCGCGGATCCCGGGCGAAGAACAGCCCGCCGCTCCGCCGCGAATGGCCGGGGACGTAGTCGAACACCGCGCTGCTGGTTTCGATCGAGATTTCGCCCGCCTTCAGCGCGCCTTCGACCTCGACCGCGGCGGCGGTGCCGCCGGACCGGTTCACCGCCTCGATGGCGACGACGAAGCCGGAGCCGGTCGCGACGACGCGGCCGGCCGTGACGTCGATGACCGGCAGCTGGTCGGCTTCGTGGTTGAGCGCCTCGCCCCCGATCACCGCCAGCATGCCGAGCGTCAGCACCAGGCCGATGCCCGAGGCGATCCACTCCAGCAGCGGCGTCCCGGCGCGTTCGCTTCGCTTCGCCATCGCCCCGTCCTTCAGATCACGAGCCGCGCGATGGCGGCGCCGATGGCGGCAGGAAAGGCCGAGCACCGCCGCCATGCCGGCGATCTGGCTCAAGCCGGCGTCGTCGGTGCGGCCGAACGTCCACAGCACGTAGAGGCTGACGATCAGCGCGATGCCGTAGCCGACGATCGAGTGGCTGATGAAATTCCGCCGGTGACCGGTGCCTTCGGCCATCTCCTTCTGCCCGGAGAATCCCACCCCGTAGACCAGGACGTGGAGCAGGAGCAGCGAAACCACCACCAGCGCGATGCTGTGCCACGGCGACATCAAGAGCCCGATCAGCACCATCTCCTCGGTCGGCGCGACGTTGAACGCCAGGAACAGCGCGCCGGCCAGCATCAGGAACAGCTGCCCGCCATAGCCGGCGCTGCGCAGGGCATGCTCCTCGTCGGGCTCGCTCTCGCCGCCGGTAAGCTGCTTGCGCGCGAGCATCGCGCCGAAGCTTCCCGGCACGCTCTGGACCGCGACCTTGCCGACCAGCTCGTCCAACGGCATGCCCGGCGCGAGCACGCCGAACAGGCTCAAGGTGGCGGCCGACGCGACGATGCCGACGCCATAAGCGGCGACGGCGTCGAACACGTCCTCGCGCACGCTCATCGTCCGCTCGAACCCGCCGAAGCGCGACAGGCCGACGAGGATGAGGAAGTTCACGGCGAGGAAGATCAGCAGCCGCGAGGGATGCGAGTAGAAGCCGAGCGACCACATCTCCATCGTCATGAGGAGCGGCAGGCCGAAGATGATCGCGCCGCCGAACGCGCGGGCGAGCCCCAGCGCATAGTCGCGGTTCGCCCCGACCGGGACGCCGGCGGCGCGCGCTTTAGTAGCCATGCATCCGCGCCAGCTTGTCGGCATGATAATTGGCGTCGCCGAACAGCTCGTTCAGCACCCGGTCGCGTTTCATGTAGAGCCCGATATCATATTCGTCGGTCATGCCGATGCCGCCGTGCATCTGCACCCCTTCCTGCACCGCCAGCGTCGAGGCGCGGCCGGCCTTGGCCTTGGCGACCGCGACCATCGCTTCGGCCTCCGCGCTGCCCCCCTCGTCATTGGCGTCGAGCAATTGCTGCGCCTTCAGCGTCGCCGCGCGGGCGATCTCCAGCTCGGAATGAAGGTGCGCGGCGCGGAACTGGAGCGCCTGGAACTCGCCGATCAGCCGGCCGAACTGCTTGCGCTGCTTCAGATAGTCGACGGTCATGTCCATCGACGCCGCGCCGACGCCGACCAGCTCCGCCGCCGCCCCGGTCCGGCCGGCAGCGAGGACGCGCGACAGGATCGCCGCGCCGCCGCCGACCTCGCCCACCACGGCATCGGCATCGACCTGAACATCGTCGAACGTCATTCGGGCGCCGACGCTGGCGTCGGCGAGGCGCACCCCCTCCACCTCGAAGCCCCTCGCATCCCTCTCGACCGCGAACAGGGTCAGGCCTTCGTCGGCATAAGCGGCGACCAGGGTGACGTCCGCCGACGCGCCGTGGACGACGAACTGCTTCGCGCCCGACAGGCTGAAGCCGTTGCCCGACCGCTCCGCCCGCATCGCGATCGCTTCCGGCCGGTGCTTGGGCCCCTCGTCGATCGCCAGCGCGGCGACCGTGTCGCCCGCCAGGATGCCGGGATACCAGCGCTCGCGCAGCGCGGTTCCCTTGAGCGCCTCGACGAAGGCGACCGCGCTGGTCAGGAACGGGGATGGGGTGAGGTTGCGGCCGATCTCCTCGAGCACGATCCCGGCCTCGACATGGCCGAGGCCGAGGCCGCCGTCCGCTTCGTCGACGAGGATGCCGTTGAAGCCCATTTCGGCGAACTGCTTCCACAAGGCATGGCCGAATCCGTCGGCGCAATGCGTGTCGCGCCAGTGGCGGAGCTGCTTGGCGATCGCGCCTTCCGCGGCCATGAAGCTCCGCGCGGTGTCGCGCAGCATGGCCTGGTCGTCGGTGAGGTAGAGCGGCATTCTCGTCCTTCCTTGTTCCCCTGCGAAAGCAGGGGTCCAGACTGGGTTCCTGCTTTCGCAGGAACACCAATCAGGCTCCGGGCAGTTCCAGGATGTGCTTGGCGACGATGCCGAGCTGGATTTCGCTGGTGCCGCCCTCGATCGAATTGGCCTTGGTGCGCAGCCATTCGCGCGCCGGCTTGCCTTTCCTGGAACGGTCGCTCTCCCATTCGAGCGCGTCCGATCCGCCGGCGGCCATCACCAGCTCGTGGCGGGCCTTGTTAAGCTCGGTGCCGGCATATTTCATCATCGAGGGCAGAGCGGGGTGCGCCAAGCCGGCTTTCAATTCGTCGATGAACCGCTCGGACATCGCCCGGAACGCCAGCTGCTCCACGTCGAACCGCGCCACATCGGCGCGCAGGATCGGGTCATCGGCCAGCACGTCGCCGAGCGCCTCCCCGAGCGAATCCGCCTGGCCGCCGAGGCCCATGCCGCTGATCATCTCGCGCTCGTGGCCGAGCAGGTATTTGGCGACGTCCCAGCCCTTGTTGAGGGTGCCGACGAGCTGGTCCTTGGGCACCTTCACGTCGTCGAAGAAGGTCTCGCAGAACGGCGAAGACCCGGAGATGAGCAGGATCGGCCTGGTCGACACGCCCGGGCTCGCCATGTCGAACAGGAGGAAGCTGATCCCCTGGTGCTTGGGCGCGGCCGGGTCGGTGCGGACCAGGCAGAAGATCCAGTCGGCCTTGTCGGCGTAGCTGGTCCAGACCTTCTGGCCGTTGACCAGCCAATGGTCGCCCTTATCCTCGCACTTGGTCTGCAGGCTGGCGAGGTCGGAGCCGGCGCCGGGCTCGGAATAGCCCTGGCACCAGCGGATCTCGCCGCGGGCGATCTCGGTCAGGAAGCGTTTCTTCTGCGCCTCGTTGCCATATTTCAGCAGCGCCGGACCGAGCATCGAGATGCCGAAGCTCATCAGCGGGTTGCGCGCGCCGATCGCCGCCATTTCCTGCCTCAATATCTTGGTCTCCGCCGGCGACAGGCCGCCGCCGCCATATTCTTTCGGCCAGTCCGGCACGGTCCAGCCCCGCGCGGCCATCGCCTCCATCCACGCCTTCTGCGCCGCGCTCTTGAACGCCGGATTGCGGCCGCCCCAGCACATGTCGCTCTCGTCGCGGATCGGCACGCGCATTTCGGGTGGGCAGTTCGCCTCGAGCCAGGCGCGGACTTCTTCTCTGAAATTCGCCCATATCGCTCATCGCGCCTCTCCTTTACGTAAACGTCAAGTGCCGCGCTCCGCGTGCGGAGTCAACCAGCCGCTTCGACTTTGCACGGGACGCGCCTGCGGAACTCCATCGCCTCGTCGGTGACCGGGCGCAGGCCCAAAGCGGCGAGATCCTTGAGGTAATTCTGATGGACGCGCCAGGGCGGCCTGGGCCCCTGGCCCGGCAGGCGCCCCTCGGCGCGGCGGACATAGCCGGAGCTGAAATCGAGCATCGGCTGGCGCTCCACCCCCGCATCCCGGAGCCGGGCCACGCAGAGGTCGTAGCGGTGCCGGTCCATGTGCCTCAGCAGCCGGCAGACGTAGCGGGAGGTGAGGTCGCATTTCAGCGTCCAGGAAGCGTTGGTGTAGCCGAACGCCAAAGCGAGATTGGGAACGTCGTTCAGCATCATGCCCTTGTAGCTCAGCTTGTCGGCGACGTTGACCGGCACGCCGTCGACGACGAGTTCGATGCCGCCCAGCAGCCGGACCGCGAGCCCGGTCGCGGTGACGACGATGTCCGCCTCCAGCTCGGCGCCCGAGGCGAGCCGGATCCCGGCGGCGGTGAAGCCCTCGATCCGGTCGGTGACGATCGAGACCTTGCCGGCGTTCATCGCCGTGAACAGATCGCCGTCGGGGATCAGGCACAGGCGCTGGTCCCACGGATTGTAGCGGGGCGAGAAATCGCGCTCGACGTCGTAGCCGGGCTTCAGGCTTTCCGCCACGAGCTTCAGGATCGCCGCCTTCACCTTGTCCGGCCGGTTGCGCGCCCGGGAGAAGAAGAAGATGCCGAGCAACACGTTCTTCCAGCGCGTCGCCCAGTCGGCAAGCCCGAGCGGCAGCCGGCGCTGGAGCCAATGGGCGATCCGGTCGACCGAGGGACGCGCGACGATATAGGTCGGCGAGCGCTGCAGCATGGTGACGTGCGCCGCCGTTTCGGCAAGCGCGGGCACCAGGGTGACGGCGGTCGCGCCGCTGCCGATCACGACCATCTTCCTGTCCGCGAAATCCATGTCCTCCGGCCAGTGCTGCGGGTGGACGATGCGCCCGCGATAGGCGTCCTCGCCGGTCCATTCCGGCCGGTATCCTTGCGCATAATCGTAATAGCCGGCGCACAGGAACAGGAAGGCGCAGCTGAAGCGGCGCGCCTCGCCGTCCGCGTCGACCTCCAATGTCCAGCGCGCCTCGGCGGACGACCAGGACGCCCGGGTCACCCGGTGGCGGAAGCGGATCCGGGCGTCGATGCCGAACGCGCGCGCCGTCGCCTCGACATAGTCCCGGATCGACGCCCCGTCGGCGATCGCCTTCTCGCCGGTCCACGGCCGGAACGGGAAGCCCAGGGTGTACATGTCCGAATCCGAGCGGATGCCGGGATAGCGGAACAGGTCCCAGGTCCCGCCGATCGCCTCGCGCGCCTCGAGGATCAGCCAGGACTTGCCGGGGCAGCGGCGCTGGAGGTGATAGGCGGCGTCGATGCCCGAGATGCCGGCGCCGACGATGAGCACGTCGACATGCTCGGGCGCCGCGGCGGCCGGAGCCTCGGCTGCCCTGGCCGGGCGCTCGGCCGCGGAGCCTTCAGCCATTGGCGGAAAAGCCGCTGCCGATGGTCAGGGTGTCGGGCATGGCCCGAGGCTAGGCAGCGGAGGGCGGGACGGCAAGGCGCATCCTCGATCCGCGGCACGACCGCGCGAGCCGCCCGGCGACCTAGCCGTCGGTCCAGCCGCCCGCCCGCGGCTCGAAATAGTCCCGCTCCCGGATGTCGAGCCCCAGGTCCATCAGCTCGTTGAGACGGGATAGCTCGCGCCCCAGCAGATCGTCGAACGACTTCAGGCCGGCCCCGTGCAGCCGGGCGGATCGCGCTTCGAGCGCGGCGAGCATGGGCCGGACCGAGTCGGTCAGAAACCGCTTCGCCCGGCCGCCGGCGAGGCCGAAGGCGGCCAGCAAGGCCTCGATGTCCTCCGATCGGATTTCCTCGAAGTGGCGGGCGGCGCCGATATCGAACGCGAGCGCATGATTGAAATGGTGGTGAATCCTGACCGGCAGCAGGTCGTAGAGCGGAGCGAGCTGGCTCGATTGGGCGTCGTCGTGAAGGAAAGCGTGATTCTTGGCATGGTTGTCGCTGTTGCCGATGGCCAGGTTGAACAGGGTCGCGAGCAGGAATGTCTCCCGCGCCCGCGCGGGCTCGACGGTCTTGTCGAGCAGGGCGGCGATCGCCTGCGCGTCGAACCGCCGGCCTTCGCGGCCTTCGCGCTGATATTTGAGCGGCGCTGGCAGGCCGAGAGCCTGGGCAAAATCCTCCTGGTGGCGGCGGTAGACGACCCCATCCAGCACGACGCGATCGAAGCGCGTGATGATCAGGGCCCTGGTGTCTCCAATGAGCAGGGAATTGGGGATCGACACCGGCAGGTTCGCAGCCGCGGCAAGCCTGCTCGCCGCCGCCTCCAGCGCGACATCGCCTCCTTCGTCCCGCCGCGGCACCTTGAGAATATGGGTGGTGGGAACGCGAAGGCCGTCGCGCGGCAGCGCATATTCCCCATCGGGCAGCAGCGCGAGCGCGATCTTGCGCTGGACGCCGGCCACGGGCGAAGGATCCTCGACCGCCGCGGGCAGTCGCTGCCGGTCGGCCAGGCTGGCGACGATCTCGACCAGCTCGTCATCGCCGAGCGGCCGATAGTCGCTCGCCAGGACACCGGGCACTTTCGCCGGAGGGGACCCCTCGGGAAGGCATGATATCGCGCCCGCGCAGTCGGCGCCGACATGCGCGAGAATGCCGACGATGTCGTCGCGATCCAGCCCCTCCCGATCGATGATACGCCGCATTTGATCGTTTTCCGGCAGCAGGTTGCCGAAAAAGGCGCGGGCAGCCGCATCGCCGGCCGCCTCCTCGCGAAGCGGCAGCGAAAGCGAGAGCGGCGGCTGGCGGGCTTCCAGATAGTCCGGGCGATAGAGGTAACGAACGGCCCCGTCGTCCATTGCGTCGAGCCGGCCGGCCGGAGCGCCGAAGCCGTCGAGCCAGATGTCCAGCGATTGGACGACGCTCATCGACGGCTTGCCGCGATGTCTATCCCGGCTGCCTGACAGACGTCGAGCACTCGGCCCATTTCCAGCGTCGGCTTGCCCGCTTCAAGCTCCGAGAGGAAGCGGCGGCCCACGCCGGCGAGATCGGCGAAGCGCTGCTGGTTGAGCTTCATGTCCTTGCGCGCGGCCTTCACCAATTGCCCGATATCCCCGACGCGACGCACCGGATCCTGGCTTTTTTGGAGCGGCCCCGGTTGCGGAGAAGCCGAGGGAATGGCGTCACCGGCCGCGGGCGGCGCGGCGCGCGTCCCCCTTGGCGGGCCGGGAAAGGAATAGATGGCTTCGAGAGCCGCATGTTCGGGGGAACGGAAGCGGCTGCGCCGGCCGTTTATCTCGTTTATGAAGCGGTCGATCGCCAGGCTTGCCTCGCGGGCGCGATCGAGGGCGCCGCCCTTGACGGCAGTTTGCAGAACACGATTCTGTTCGCGCAGGGCGCGGAGCGCCGGAGGATCGAGCGCATCCCGCATCTGCCTCAAAGGATCGCTCTGCGCGGCCGCGATCGCGGCATCCAAGGCATCTCGCGAAACTGGATCAGCCATTTGTCTTGCTCCCGTACGGGTGCATCAGTAGCCGAAACCGAGGGCTCTTGTCAATATGCTACCGATCGGGAGCAATATGTACCGCTACCGAACGGGTGCAATATAAGCAATTTGCCAGTGGTACGACCATTTGCTCCCGTACGGGAGCGACGTCAATCAGCCCCCGATTCCTGCGGGGGAGCTTAGGGCGCCCGCATCGGAGCAGCGAAGAGGTCGGCGTCGTGGCTCCGCTTCGCATCCGGTTTTGCCGGCGCGGCGGCTTCTGGTAAGGGAGGCCGTCCGGAAAAAGGGGGCGGCCATGGCTCGCGGTTTTTACCTGCTGTTCGGTGCGTTCGCCTATGCGCTGTTCCTGGCGACCTTCCTTTATCTGATCGCCTTCGTCGGCAATGTGCCCGAAGTGCCGCGGACGGTGGACCGGGGGCCGGCTTCCGGCCTCGCCCCCGCGCTGCTCGTCGACCTGGCGCTGATCGCCCTGTTCGGGCTGCAGCACAGCGTCATGGCCCGGCAGGGCTTCAAGCGACGCTGGACGCGGATCGTCCCCAGGCCGATCGAGCGAAGCGCCTATGTGCTGTTCTCCAACCTCGCCTTGATCCTGCTCTTCGCCTTCTGGCGGCCGCTTCCGCAAATCGTGTGGAGCGTCGACGGCGGCCCCGCCGCGCTGCTGCTCTGGGCGCTGTTCGGCGCGGGCTGGCTGGTCGTCCTGCTGAGCACCTTCCTGATCAGCCATTTCGAGCTGTTTGGGCTGAAGCAGGTCTACCAGCATATGGGCGGCGGCGCCCCGCGGGCGCCCGAATTCCGCACGCCCTTCTTCTACAAGCTCGTCCGCCACCCGCTTTACGCGGGCTTCTTCCTCGCTTTCTGGGCGACGCCGGTGATGACCGCGGGCCACCTCCTCCTCGCGCTCGGCATGTCGGCCTATATGCTGATCGCGATCCGCTACGAGGAGCGCGACCTGATCGGCCTGTTCGGCGAGAGGTACGAAGCCTATCGCCGGGACGTCGGGATGCTGACGCCGCGCATGCGAAGGCGCGCCTAGGCGGCCTCTCCATCCTGCACCCGCGGCGGCTGGTGATCGCGATCCGCCATGCTATGAACTTCCGGCAGAGAGGATCGGAGGGCAGGCTTGGCGGAGGCCGAAGGAGGTTCGCGGGGCGCCGACGAGTTCGCCATTGCGTGGCGGCTGACGGCCGCCGGATGGGTCGGCTGCGCCCTGCTCCAATTCATGCTCTATCTTCGCCCCTCGCCTTATGGCGGGACGCTGCTCGCGCAGTGGAAGGCGTTCATCATCCGCCCGCTCGTCTACGAGCTGCTCGCGGTCTGGCTGATCGCCCTTCCCTTCCTGCTGCTGTGGCTGTTCCTTTACCGGAGGCCGCTGCGCGCGCGCTGGTGGCGGCTCGGCCATTGGCTGCTGGTCGTCCTGATGGCCGTGAACCTGCTGATCAGCGCGTTGGACCATGAGCTGTATCGCTTCATCGGTTTGAGGCTCGGGCCGAACTTCCTCGCCATCTACGCCGAGCCCACGACGATGGCGGACGCCCTGTTCCTCAATATCCTGCGCAACGATCGGGGCGGATCCATGCTCGCCCCGATCCTCTGCGTCGCCGCGCCGGGGCTCTATCTGTGGTGGTCGATCCGCCTGGTGCGGCGCCGGACGCGCACGCGGCCGCCGCTGCGTTTCGGCCTCCGGCCGGCCCTCGCCATTCTCGTCCTGCCGCTCGCCACCGGCCTCATCGGCTACTCGCTCGCCCACGCCAGGTTCCGCCTTTCCCGGCTGGAGCCGGCCCTGTTCGCCGTGATCCGGGATTTCGCCTGGAGCTATGAGGACGAAGCGTCGCCGGGAGACGTGCAGGCGCTGGCCCGCGCCTGGCAGGCCGAATGGCTGGCCGGCAGCACCGACAAGGGCTGGCGCTTCCCCGACCGCGAGCGGCCCTATCTCCGGGTTCCGCTCGATCCGTCCGTGCCGGCCCCGGAGGAAAGGTGGAACGTCGTCATCATCCAGCTTGAGGCGGTCCGCGGCGTCGACACCGGCCATCTCCGGCCCGACCGGCACCCGTCCCCCACCCCTTATATGGACCAGCTCGCGCGCGGGCCCCACGCGGCGGTGTACACCCGGGCGCTGAGCTTCGGCCCGCCCAGCGTCAACGGCCGGTTCGCGACCCAATGCTCGATCACGCCGTCGTCGCGCCGGTTCATCACCAGCCAGACCCATATCGCGCTCTACTGCCTGTCCGATGCGCTTCGCCGCCAGGGCTACCGGGCCGAGATGTTCGCCGCGGGCGACATCGACATGGACAACAGCACCATCTGGGTGCTGCGGATGTACGACCGGCTGTGGCGCTATCCGGAGGTCGGGCAGGTCGACCGCGAGGTGTTCCGCCGGGCGGCGGCCCGGATCCGCACGCTCGGGCGGCAGGGGCCGTTCATCGCCACCCTCATTTCGGCGAGCAACCATCACCCGTTCCGCTCGCTCGAGCCCGGGCTCGACGTCGCCGGCCAGGGGACGGTGCAGGAGCGCATCCTCAACACCACCCGCTATACGGACGACGTCGTCCGCGAGCTGATCGAATTGCTGCGCGGCGAGCCCTGGTTCGCCCGCACCCTGTTCGTGATCAACAGCGACCACGGCTATAATCTGGGCGAGCATGGCGGGCTGGTCGGCGCCTACAGCCTCTATCGCGAATCGGCCTGGATCCCGTTCCTCATCGTCGGCGCGCATCCCCGGCTGCCGGCGGGGCGCCACGACGAGATCGTGACCCTGCTCGACATCGCCCCGACCATCGCCGACCTGATCGGCCTCCGGGAACGCAATCCGTGGCACGGGCACAGCCTGCTGGCCCTCGCGCCGCAGCGGCGCATCCAGTTCAGCTTCCGCGATTCGATGCTGGCCGAGGCCGGCGGCTGGAGCGCGGTCTACGACCCGCAGACCGGCAATCCGCGCCTCTACCGCGCCCGCGACGACTGGCTGCAGCGCCGGGACATGGCGCCCCGCGCGCCCGAGCTGGCGCGGCGCATGCTGGACGCGGCCGACCGCAGCCGGCGGTTCAACGATTATCTGCTTCGTCACGGCCGGGTCTGGCCGAAGCCACCGTCCTGAGGCATGCCGGATCCGGCGATGACCAAAGCGGGCCGGATGATCGTGCGCGGCGCCTCGGCGTCGGTGGCGGGCCTCGGCGTGCGGCTGGGCGCACGGCTGCTGTTCCTGGTCGCGGCCGCCCAGCTCTACGGCGCCTTGCTGTTCGGCGCCTACAGCCTCGCGGTCGCCGCCATCGAGCTTGCGGTGGCGATCGGCGGGCTGGGGATGAAGAAGCTGCTGTTCCTTCACCTCGACCGCCGGGGCAAGCGCCCGGCCGCCCACGTCCTTGCCGACACGGTCCTGCTGGTGGCGCTGGCCAGCCTCGGCCTCGCGGGCGCGCTCATGGCGGCGGTCGCGCTGCTGCCCGAAGCCCTGGTCTCGGCCAATACCGGCCGCGCGCTCATCGTCCTGGCGCCGATGATCCTCGGCCAGGCGCTGCTCGACGTGCTGCTCGCCGCGACCCGCTGGAAGCATCTGATCCGCTACGAGGTGGCCGGGCGAAGCATCGTCGAGCCCTATGCGGCGGTCGCCGCGGCGGTGGCGGCCTTCTATGCCGGCTATGGGACGAGCGGGCTGCTGATCGCCTATTGGACGGGCACGCTGGCCGCCCTGGCCTTCGCGTTCGCCGGCGTGCGCCGCTGCTTCGACCTGTCGGCGCTGCGCACCTATCGCGCCGACCGCGGCCGGCTTCGCGCGATGGCGCGCGGCGCGCTGTCGAACACCGCCACCGATGCGCTGAGCGGCCTTTTCCTCCGGCTCGACCTCTATCTGGTCGGCATCCTGCTCGGCGAGCGCACGGCCGGAATCTACGGCATGGCGCGCCAGCTGGCGCTGCCGGTCCGCCAGGTCAGGCAGGGCTTCGACGGGCTGCTGACGCCGCTGGTGGCGAAGACGCTGCACGCCAGCGGGCCCGAGGTCGCGGCCAGCGCGATCGCCTCGGCGACGCGGCTGATCCTGGCGCTGCAGCTGCCGCTGCTGATCGCGCTCTGCGCGGTGGGCTATCCGCTGCTGGTCTGGCTCGGGCCCGAATTCGCCGCCGGCTGGCTGGCGGCGATCCTGCTCGCCTGCGCGGAGACGGTGCAGGGCGCCTACGGCATCGGCGAGCTGCTGTTCGTCTATCGCCGGCCCCGGCTCGGCCTGCAGGTCAACGCCGCCAATATCGGCCTGGGGCTGGCCGGCGGCTATGCGCTGACCTCGATCTGGGGAATCAGCGGCGCCGCCGCTTCGGTGCTCATCACCTATGGCGTGCGGGCGTGGCTGCGCCGGGCGGTGCTGAAGGCGAGCCTCGGCGTCGGCGTGCCGGTGCACCACAGCCTCGGGCCGGTCGTGGCCGGGGGCGTCGGCGCCGCCATTGCCCTGCTGGCGCCGTCCCTCTTCCCGCTGACCGGTGCGGCGGCGTGGCTGGGGGCGCTCGGCGCTGGGCTCGCCTGCTATGCGGCGCTGCTCTTCGCCTGGCTGCGCATCGCCGGCCAGACGCTGGCGCTCAGGGATTTCAGCACGGAATAGGGCCTCCCGCGCATTGTCGCACCCCGACGCCGGCCTATGGAGCGCCGCATCAATAGGTCAGGGTGACGATCGTCCCGGGAGCGGCGGCAGTGATCACGGCCGTGCCGGCCGTCGTCCGCCGGACGGTGCCGCGATCGGCGCTGACGGCAACGCCCCGGACATTGCTGACGATCACGGCGCCGCGCTCGATCGCGATCGCCGGCCAGGCCGTCGCGCCCGGCCGCACCGTGGCGCCGACGCTCAGCGACGCCGAGGCGCTTGCCGCCGCACCGAGAAAAGCCACGAAACCCGCCAGGACCATCGCCAGTGCATGCGGCGGAAACGCGGCCTTTCCAATATCGTGATTCCCCCGCCAACGCCGTTAACCGTCCCGGATCGGGATCGCGGCCCGCGCATTGCCGCCTAGGTGCAGAGCGACAGATAGGCGATTTCGGTCACCGTGCCGGCCTCCACCGGCGTCGTCGGCGATTCCGGGCCGGGGGCGTATTCGCGATAGTCGGCGACGGCGCCGGCCGCATCCATCCGCCGGTGGGCCAGCGGGGTGATGGTCCGCCGCGCGCAGTCGATGCGGAGGCGGTAGGAGCTGGCGCTCGGCCCGGCCGCGCCGGGATCGATCATCCGGAACCAGGCGGTGCGCGAGCCGGCATCCTGCTCGATGGTCGAGGCGTCGACCGCGATCGCCTGGCCCGAACCGGCCGAGCCGAGGTTGAGCCAGGCCGGCCGCGGGGCGGCGGCGGCCGCCGGCGCGCCGGTTTCGGCAGCGGCCGGCGCCGCGCTCGCGTCGGCGGCGGCGGCCTCCGTGCGCACGCCGCAGGCGCTGTTGGCGCGGCCGAGCTCGAACGCGACGCGGCCGTCTTCCATCCTGCTGGCGACGTACAGGAGGTCGCGCGCGGTCAGCCGATCGGGATCGAAATAGCCCTGCCGCACCGTCGCGGCGGCCCGCACCAGCCGCCTGAGCTGGAGCGGGCGAAGGCTGGTGCCGAGCTGCTCGCCGACGCAGCCGACCTCGCGCAGGTTGAGGCCGTAGCGCATCAGCTGGGGCGTGACGATGCTCGACCGCGGGCCGACATAGTCGGCGACGTTGCCGGCGCATCCGGCGAAAAGGCCGAGCGACAAGAGGAGCAGAGGCGTCTTCATGGGGCGCTGGTTATCAACAGCCGCAGGAGGATGCTATTGTCTATTGCCCGCGCCTCCCCCTATCAGCGGCGCGCGGCCCGAAGGGACGGCCTTTCCTCCACCGAAGCGAGGGTTTGAGCGATGACCTCGACAGACAGCATCTTCTCCGGATCGATCCCGGCGCTTTACGACCGCTATCTGGTGCCGATGCTGTTCGAGCCCTACGCGCGGGACCTGGCGCGGCGGACGGCGGCCCTGGCGCCTCGCCATATCCTCGAAACCGCCGCCGGAACCGGCATCGTCACCGCCTTCCTCCTGGACTCGCTGCCGGATGCCGGGATCGTCGCCACCGACCTCAACCAGGCGATGCTGGACGTGGCCGCGGCGCGAATTCAATCGCCGAACGTCGCCTTCCAGGCGGCCGACGCCCAGGCCCTGCCCTTCGCCGACGCCAGCTTCGACGCATTGGTCTGCCAGTTCGGGGTGATGTTCTTTCCCGACCGCGTCGCCGCCTATCGCGAGGCCCGCCGGGTGCTGAAGCCGGGCGGCCGCTTCCTGTTCAACGCCTGGGACGGGCTCGACGCGAACCCCGCGTCGGCGGCGGCCGCCGAAGCGGTCGCGGCCCTGTTCCCGGACGATCCGCCCGGATTCCTCGGCCGGGTGCCGTTCGGCTATCCCAAAGACCGGATCGAGGCGGACCTGCGCGCCGCCGGCTTCACCGACATCGAGGCCGAGACGGTGGCGAAAACGAGCCGCATCGAATCGCCGCGCGCGGCCGCCATCGGCCTCTGCCACGGTACTCCCCTGCGCGCCGAGATCGAGGCGCGCGGCAGCCTCGACGAAGCGACCGCCGCCGCCGCCGCCGCGCTCGAGCGCTTCGCCGGCACGCAGGTGCCGATGTCGGCGCACGTGTTCAGCGCAGGAGGATAGAGAGCGCCGCCGGCAGCAGCAGGAGGTAGAGGCCGACGGTCGGATAGAAAGTGAGGGTGAAGCCGAGCGCCCGCCATGGCGCGCCGCGCGCATAGCCGGCGAAGAACAGCAGCCGGCCCAAGGCGAAATAGCCGGCGCAGACGATCGCCAGGCCGCGCCGTCCCTCGGGCGCCAGCCACAGCCAGGCGCCGTAGGCGACGACGGCGAGCACCGCCTGCTCCAGCGTATTCTGGATCAGCGTTTGCAGCAGCTTCGCCTTCCCGCTGCCTTCGGTGAGGCCGCCGCCGTCAATGTCCGCCGGGGTGAAGAAGCGGTGGCCGGCCAGCCGCCCGACCGCGATCAGCAGCCAGAGCGCGGCAATGGCGGAACAGGCGCCCCACATCGCCAGCCGCGCCGCCATGTCGTCGGGCACCGCCGGCAGGCTCGGCCAGACAAAGGCCGCGAGGGTGAGCGCGAAGCCGCCGGCCATGCCGAGCGCGACCCCTCTTTGGGTTCGCGTGAGGATCGCCATCGGACAACTCCCCCCTCCCGAAGGGGCCGAGACTAGCCGACAGGGCGGCATGGCGACAAGGAGCCTTGCCCGCGTTCACGGGATTCGCCATTCCTTGGCCATGACGCACCAGACCCCCGCGCTGACCGCCACCCCGCTCACCAAGGCCGCCACCGCCGGCGACCTGATGTCGCCGCCGATCGGCGTGTTCACCGGCCAGATGACCGTAGCCGAGACGGTCGAGGCGCTGCGCGCGCTGACCCAGGCGGCGGTGATCACTTATTGCTACGTCACCGACGCCGCGGGGAAGCTCGAGGGCGTGGTGGTGATGCGCGACATGCTGCTGGCCGCGCCCGAAACCAGGCTCGAGGAGATCATGCTCACCGACATTTTCTCGCTGCCCGAGAAGATGCCGCTCGGCGACGCGCTGAAGGCGGCGCTTTCGAAGCATTTCCCGGTCTATCCGGTCACCGATGAAGCGGGGGTGCTGACGGGGCTGGTCCGCGGCGAGGAATTGTTCGCCGAGCAGGCGATCGAGATATCCGCCCAGGCCGGGCAAATGGTCGGCGTGGAGAAGGAGGAGCGGCTGACCACCCCGCTGGCGCGCAGCCTGCGCCTCCGTCACCCCTGGCTCCAGGTCAACCTGCTGACCGCGTTCGTGGCCGCTGCCGTCGTCGGCATATTCGAGAATACGCTGAGCCAGCTCGTCATCCTCGCCGTGTTCCTGCCGGTGATGGCCGGGCAGACCGGCAATACCGGCTGCCAGGCGCTCGCAGTCACCCTGCGCGGGATGACGCTGGGCGAGCTCAAGCCCGGGCTGATCAGCCGGCTCGTCGCCAAGGAAGGGCTGCTCGGCCTGTGCAACGGCCTTTTGGTCGGCATCACCGCCGGCGCCGGCATGGCCTTTTACGCGACCCAGCAGGGCGAGGCGCAGCCCTGGGTGATGGGGCTCGTCGTGCTGGTGGCGATGACCGCGAGCTGCACCGTCGCCGGCATCGCCGGCGCGCTCATCCCGGTGATCCTGAAGAAGGCCGGCGCCGACCCCGCGACCGCGTCGAGCATCTTCCTGACCACCGCCAGCGACGTCGCCAGCATGGGCGTGTTCCTCAGCCTCGCGACGATCCTGCTGCTCTAGGGTCCCCACTCAATTAGAAGACGGGTTTTGGCTCGGGTAAGCAAGGGAGTCATCCCGGCGGAAGCCGGGACCCATGAACACCGAGCCTAAGAAAGGGCGCCGAGGCATCGTCAGTCCTCGCCCACTTGCGTTCATGGGTCCCGGCTTTCGCCGGGATGACTCTGAAATTGCATGTAAACAGAAATGGCTAATTGAGTCCCGACCCTATGCCGCGCTCTTCACCCCCTGCCGGCACTTCATCAGCGGCTGGACCCGGGTGCCGAACAGTTCGACGCCCTCGACGAAATGGTCGAAGGTCAGCAGCACGCCGCCGGTATTGGGCACCTCGGCCATCTCGTCGAGCATCGCGGCGATCTTGGCGTAGCTGCCGACCAGGGTGCCGATGTTGATGTTGACCGCGCCCTCGCGCGCGGCGAGCTGGCGGACGTTGGTGGTCGGGTTGTGCTTGTCGGCCGCGCCCTGCTCGGCGAGCCAGGCGATCGCCTCGAGGTCGACGCCGTCATTGTAGCTCTTCCACTTCGCCTCGGCCTCCTCGTCGGTCTCGCCCATGATCAGCATGACGAGGACGAACATCCGGACGTCGCGGCCGGTCTTGGCGGTGGCGGCGGCGAGGCGCTCGTTATTGACGGCGAAGGCCTTGGGGGTGTTGACGCCCTTGCCGAGGCAGAAGGCGTAATCGGCATATTTGGCCGAGAAAGCGAGGCCCTCGTCCGACGAGCCGGCGCAGATGATCTTCATCTCGCCCTCGGGCTGCGGGCGGACGCGGCAATCGTCCATCTGGTAATATTGCCCGTTGAAGTCGCTCTTCCCCGTCTCCCAGAGCTCGCGCAGGATCTGGGCATATTCGCCGAGCATCGTGTAGCGGTCGCGGAAATGGTCGTCGCCGGGCCACAGCCCCATCTGGCTGTATTCGGGCCGCTGCCAGCCGGTGATCAGGTTGAGGCCGAAGCGGCCGTGGCTGATCGAATCGATGGTGTTGCACATCCGCGCGCAGAAAGCGGGCGGGATCACCAGGGTCGGGCAGGTGGCGTAGATCTTGATCTTCTCGGTGACCGCGGCGAGCGCCGACATCAGGGTGAAGCTTTCGAGATTATATTCCCAGAACTGGGTCTTGCCGCCGAAGCCGCGCAGCTTGATCATCGAGAGCAGGAAATCGAGGCCGTATTTCTCGGCCCGCAGGGCGATCTCCTTGTTCATGTCGAAGCTCGGCAGATATTGCGGCGCGTTCTCGCTGATCAGCCAGCCATTGTTTCCGATGGGGGTGAAGACTCCGACTTCCATGGGTCATTTCTCCTGGGGAAGCTCGCCGGCGAGCCAGGCGAGGATGAAGGCGTTGAAATTGTCGGGATAGGTCACGTTGCAGGCATGGCCGCCGCGATCGGGCATGCCAAGCCCGGCATTGGGCAGGCCGTCGGCCAGCGCCTCGGCCGCGCGTGACGGCACCAGCATGTCGTCGCGCGCGCCGATCACCAATACCGGCGCGGCGATCTCGGCGAGGCGGCTGGAAATGTCGAAGGCGACGAGCGCGGCGATGCGCTTCTCCACCGTCTCGGCGCCGGGGAAATGGGCGAGCTGCGCCGGCAGCTCGGCGTCGAGCTCGGCGCTGTGCTCGGAAATCCAGTCGGCGGGATAGAGGAAGATCGGCTGGGCGCGAAGATAGGCCTCCGGCCCGCTGTCGCGCAGCAGCGCCCGGCGGGTTTCGAAGCACCGCAGGAAGTGCGGATCGGGCCTGGCGAAGCCGTTGACGACGATCAGCCGGTCGAGCCGGTCCGGCGCCTTCAGCGCCAGCGCCAGGCCGGCGACGCCGCCGGCGGCGTGGCCCATGACGATCGCCCGCGCGATGCCGAGGCCGTCCATCAGCGCCAGGATGTCGTCGGCCAGGTCGTCGACCGAGACGGTCGCGGGCAGCGCGCGGTCGCTTCGCCCGGTGCCGCGATGGTCGTAGAGGACGACCCGATAGCGTTCGGCGAACGCGGCGAAATTGGGCTGCCAGTAGGTCGCCGAGCCGCCGAGGCCGGGCGAGAGGATCATCTCCGGCGCGCCCGGCGGGCCATGCTCTTCATAATAGAGGCCGGCGACGTCGGGCATCTACGGCCTACCCCTCATCCCGGCGAAGGCCGGGATCGCCAGGCGAAAAGCTACCGCGCAAACGGAGCGGGATCCCGGCCTTCGCCGGGATGACGAAAGGGGCCGGGACGACGAAAGGGGCCGGGATGACGAAAGGGCGGCGCCCATCAGCCGACATGCGCCACGGACGCGATCTCGACCAGCAGGCCCGGCTTCACCAGGCCGCACTGGATGCAGTAGCGCGCCGGCTTCGCGCCCGGAAAATATTCGGCATAGACCGCGTTCATCGCCGCATAATCGGCCCAGTCGGTGAGAAAGATGTGGTTGAAGCAGATGTCGGCCATCGACGCGCCGGCGGCTTCCAGCGTGATCCTGATCGTCTCCAGCACCGCCCGCGTCTGCGCGCCCGCATCGCCCGGGTAGAGGACGCTGCCGCCCTCCCCCAGCGCCAGCGTGCCCGAGACGTAGATCGTGTCGCCCGCCTTGGTGCCCGCCGAATAAGGCGCGATCGGGATCGGGAATTGCGGCGGGTTGATCGGCTCGAAGGGCATGGCTTGGTTACTCCTGGTCTTGCGGGATCTGGCCGAACGTGCCGCAAAAGTCGGCGACGGTGGTGACCCAGCCGAAGAACTTCTCGACATTGTAGACGCTGGCCGCCTGGATGAAGTCGGGACCGAGATGGTGGGTCGCGTCCTCCACCATCACCCCGAAATATTCGAGGTGGAAGCCGTCGCGCAGGGTGGATTCGACGCAGACGTTGGTGGCGATGCCGACGAAGACGATGTTGCGGATGCCGCGGGCGCGAAGCACGCTGTCGAGCTGCGAGTTGAAGAAGGCGCTGTAGCGGGTCTTGGCGAGGACGATGTCGCCCGGCTGCGGCGCCAGCGCGTCGACCAGCGCATAATCCCAGCCGCCTTTGGCGAGCAATTGCCCCTGAAGCTCGGGCCGCGCCCGCATCGTCTTCAGCGCATTGGACTTGTGCCAGTTGGGCGAGCCCGGCCCGCCCGCCTCGACATAGTCCGGGTCCCAGCCGTTCTGCAGGTAGACCACCTGCACGCCGGCGGCGCGCGCCGTCTCCAGCACCTTGGCGATCTGTCCGATCGTGCCGGCCGCGCCGGAGATGTCGAAGCCGGCAAGGTCGACATAGCCGCCCGGCGAGGCATAAGCGTTCTGCATGTCGATGACGACGATGGCGGTCTCGTCGACGGCGACGCGGATCGGCTCGGGGCGCGCGGGGAGGGTGACCATGCGTCCCTTGCCGGCGCCCGCCTGAACCGTCATCTCGCCAAGCCCCCTGAAGCCAGTCGCCGAATGTTCACCTTTTGCAGCCCGGGCACAAGGGGTTGCGGTTCAGGCCGGAAAGCCGCCCCGGAAGGCGAAATCCGACTGGCCCTTGCGGCCCGACGGCGCCTCGCGGGCGCGCAGCTTCTCGTCGAGCATCGCCGGGTCGCCGATGCGGCCGATCACGCAGGCGGCGTTGAGCGCATAGCGTTCGGGGATGCGAAGCTCGGCGCGGGCGAGGTCGTGCTGGATTCCCGACATGCCGTGGGCGTGATAGCCCATCCGGGTCGCCTGCAGCGCCAGGCAGGCCCAGGCGGCGCCCGCATCGAAGCTGTGGGTCGAGGACGGCTGCGGTTCGCCGCTCTTCTTATCAATGAATGGCATAGTGTCGGAAAGGATGTAGATCAGCACCGAGGCCGAGTGCGCCCAGCTCTGGTTCCACGGGATGAGCAGCGCCAGGAAGCGGTCCCAATCGGTCTCGCCGCGCTTGGCGTAGAGGAAGCGCCACGGCTGCGAGTTGAACGCCGACGGCGCCCAGCGCGCCGCCTCGAACATCGTCGCAAGGTCTTCGTCGGGGACGTCCGAGCCGTCGAACGCCCGCGGCGACCAGCGCTCGAGGAACAAGGGATCGATCGGACGATCGGCCTGGCGCGGGGACATGGGAGCCTCCTTGGCGGGTTGGCGCCTTGTCGATGAGGCGACGCGGGATGGCAAGCCGCCGATGCCGGCTCGGCACCGGCCCATGAGATGAAGAGGCCAAGCTGCGCGAGGGCGGCGTCGCCCTAAGTAGCGGAAGTGTTGTGGTTTTATGGCAACAACGCTTTCTCAATCGACGCGGTCGACAATATGGTGGTGACATCCCCTCCCCCCCAATGCCATGGGCCGGCAGCCTCCAATTCCGGAGGAAAGGAACAACAATGAAGAAGCTTGTCACCACTGTCGTCGCTTCCGCCGCCTTTGTCGCTTTGGCCACGCCGGCCGCGGCGGCGGTCCATTCGGGCGGCCGCATCGAGGCCGTCGTCGGCTGGGATCACGGCTCGATCGATTTCGCCGCTTTCGGCCTCAACGAGACCTTCAACGGCGACGGCGTCGTGTTCGGCCTCGGCGCGGGCTACGACTTCGCGGTCAGCCCCGGGCTCGCGCTCGGCGTCGACATCGAAGCCACCGAGTCCACCGGCAGCATCGAGATCACCGACGGCACCGATTCCGCCGAGATCTCGGCGGGCCGCGACCTTTACGCCGGCGCCCGCGTCACCTTCCCGGTTTCGCCGGCCGCGAACTTCTACCTGAAGGCCGGCTACACCAACGCCCGCATCACCGCGGAGGTCACCTCGGGCGGCGTCACCACCCGCGATTCCGCCAATGCCGACGGCATTCGCGGCGGCTTCGGCGCGCAATTCTCGATCGGCACGCGCGCCTATATCGGCGGGGAATATCGTTACTCGAACTACGAGGCCGATTTCTCGCGCCACCAGGCGGTGCTGACGCTCGGCTTCCGCATGTAAGCAAGCGCTTTCCGCTTGAAACGGCAAGGATGCCCCGGGCGCAGGTCCGGGGCATTTTTGCATGTGCGCGGCGCGATCCTTTCGTCGGCCGGCCGAATTAAGTCGCTATTCGGGTCCGGAGCTGCTAGCTTCGCTTCATCACCTGCGTTTTATCGCAAGCACCCCGTGACTGAGAGACATTTCGTGCTCCCGCTTGTACCGCGAGAGGCGATTCCACATGGAAAAGACTTACTGGATCGGCCGCAAGCGCGCGGCGATGGCGATGGCGCGCGCGGCGGCGAGCGCCGAGGCGCGGCTCATCCATTACGACCTTGCGGGCCGCTACAGCATCAAGGCGGCGGCGAGCCTGCCGTTCATGCTGCCCCGCAAGGGCCCCGCGAGCGAGGGCGAACGGACCGCGCTGCGGCTGCCGGTGCCGCGCCCCGGCGGCGCCTTCCGCGACCGGCCCGGCCCCCGCGACCGCGGCGCGCCCGGCGGGCCGGCGAAAGGGCGGCCGATGAGCTTTCATTTCCGCGCAGCCCGCAAGGGCCCCGTCCTTTCGCGCGACCAGGGCGTGCGCCAGGGCCGGGCGGTGCGCTCGGCGAAGGCCGCGCTGGGCAGCGTCGAGGCGGTGCGCGCCTTCCTCAACAGCCATCACGAAAGCCTCGCCGGGCGCCCGCTCGACCTGGCGGTGGCGAGCGAGGCCGGCCTGGTCGCCGTCGAGGCGGCGATCTCGGCCGCCGGACAAGAGGCAGGGCGATGACGCCGGCACCCGAGCTGGACGCGGCGGAGCTGGCACGGCTCGGCATCACGCTGGTCAGGACCGAACTCTATCATGTCGGCCCCTATCGCTACGGCCCGCTGGCCGACGCGGTCGCCGCGGCCGATCGCCCCGGCGTGACGGAGAACGACCGATGAGCCTGCACGACTGGCTCGGCACCCATGTCGCCAACACAAGGGACAGCCATTGGGAGGGCGGCCATTTCGTGACCCGCTGCAGCGTGTGCGGGCGGGCCATGGTCAAGCTCCCCGGCCTGCCCTGGCGGCTGCGCGAGGGCCGGGCCGCCTAGGGGCGCCGGGAATGTTCGCCCCGCGGGCTTCCTAGTCCGCCGCCGGCAGCGCGACGCCGAACAGGGCGCCGCCGCCCGCCGGGCTCTCGGCCCACAGCCGGCCGCCATGGGCCTCGACGATGGCCTTGCAGATCGGCATGCCCAGCCCCATTCCGCCGGCCTTCGTGGTGAACAGGGGCTCGAACAGGCGCGCGAGCGCATCATCGGAGAGGCCCGGGCCGGAATCCCGGATCCGCACCACGACCTCCTCGTCGAGGCGCGCCGCGTCGATCGCGATCCGGCGGACCGGGCAGCCGTCGAGCGCCTCGCAGGCATTGGCGAGGATGATGGCGAGCACCTGCTCGATCTGGATCCGGTCGGCGAAGACGAAGCGCGCGTCCGGCTCGATCGCGGTGACGATCTCGACCTCGGCCCCGTCGGGACAGACCGGCCCGGAACGCGCCTTGTCGATCATCGCGCCGAGATTCTCGCGGCGGCCGGTGATCTTGCCGGTGACGATGAAGCTGCGCATCCGGCGGATGATCTCGCCGGCCTTGACCGTCTGGTGGGCCGCCTGCTCGATCATGGCGAGCAGGTCCTCGCACCCCTCGCCCCGATCGCGAAGCCGGCCGGCGCAGGCGTGGATGTAGTTGGTCGCCGCGGTCAGCGGCTGGCTGAGCTCGTGGGCGAGGGTCGAGGCCATCGCGGTCATCGCCGCCAGCCGCACCCGCGCGTCGGGCGTATCCAGCAGGCAAGCGCGACCCAAAGGGGGTCGAGACTGGCTCGTCGCGGCATTCACTGCGCCCATTTCAATTCCGATATGTTGAAGTCGAGCTCGGCGACGAATCAGCCGATACCGAATCACTTACGCCATGGTCGCTGAACCGTTGTTGACTCGCGGCCGGCAACTTCCGATGCTCGACTTACGGCGTCCGGCGCGGATCGGCTTTTCGGATCGCGACAAGGTCTTTCCAGTTCGCGCCAGCCGAAATGATTTGGACGGCTCGGTCGCGGCGATGCTGCCGGCGTTGGGGCGCAAGGGAGGCGCAGATGCTGCCTCGGGTTCGCGCAGTCTCGTTGACCAACTATTTCGAGGTCGCCCGGTTCGTCGGCCTCGATCCCTCCAAGATGCTTCGGCGCGCGCGGATCGACCCAACGGTTCTGGCCGAACCGGACCATCTGCTCGCCAGCACCCCGGTCAACATGCTCCTCGAGGAATCCGCGCGCGAGTCGGGCTGCATCACCTTCGGCCTGCTGATGGCGGAACCCCGCTCGTTGGCGAGCGTGGGCGCGGTCGGCCTGCTGCTGAAGCACCAGCCTACCGCACGCGACGTGATCGAGGCGGTGGTCCAATATCAGGGCTTGATGGCCGAGGTGGTCGCCATCGGCATCGAGGACGGGGGGTGAGACGACGATCATCCGCACCGAGTTTGTGGGCGGGCTCGGCGGAAGGCAGTCGATCGAGCTGTTGATGGGGATGATCTGCCGCATCATCAGCGAAGTCGTATGCGGACGCTGGCGCCCCGAGTCCGCGCATTTCGTCCACCCGGCGCCCCGCGACCTCAGCGTCCACCGCCGGATCTTCCAATGCCCGCTCGTCTTCGAAAGCGAGTTCAACGGATTCGCCTGTTCGGCCGCCTCGCTGGACGCGCCCAACCCGGCGGCCGAATCGGTGATGGCGCGCCATGCGCAGCGCTATCTCGACATGCTCGTCCCCGATCCGGCCGACGGCTCGATCGCCGAGCGGGCGCGGCGGTCGCTCTATTTGCTGCTGCCGGCCGGGCGCGGCACGTTGGAGCAGGTCGCCGACAATCTGGGCGTGCACCCGCGCACGCTGCAGCGGCTGCTCGACAAGGAAGGCCGGACGTTCGCGACCTTGCTCAACGAGGTGCGGCGCGAGCTGGCGCTGCGCTATCTTTCGAGCTCGACCCACAGCATGACGGCGATCGCGCAGATGACCGGCTATGCCAGCCCAAGCTCGTTCACCCGCTGGTTCTGCGCCGAATTCGGCATCGCCCCGGCCGCCTGGCGCGCCGAGGAGCGGGATGAACGGGGCGGGACGGCGTTGCCGGCCTGAGACTTCTTGATTGACGTCATGGCCAGCCGACGCTTAAAAGCGTCAGGTGGCGTACGAAGTCCACAGGACCGGCCTATTCGACGCGTGGCTCGACGGCCTGACGGACGAAATTGCCCAGGACGCCGTCGTCAACCGAATCGCGCGGATCGAAGCCGGGTCGCTCGGCGATTGGAGGAGCGTCGGCGACAAGGTCAGCGAGCTGCGGATCAACGTCGGACAGGGCTACAGGCTCTATTACACGATGCGCGAGCGGATGATCGTCTACCTCCTGTGCGGAGGCAGCAAAAGGACCCAGAAGGCGGATATCAGGAAGGCGGAGGCGATGGCGAAAGCATTGGGCAAGACGAAAAAGCAACCCGGCGGCGGCCGCGTCCGCGAGCGGCAATCGGCCTACCTCCCCGAAGGCCGCGAAGATGACGAGTTTCATTTCACGAAGGACGAGCTGAAGCTCAGCCCGTTCGACGCCGCCGACTATCTCCAACGGGACAGCTCCCAAATCTGCCTGCTCCGCAATGCCCTCGCGAGCGGCGACTTCGCCTACATCGCCAATGCGGTCGGCGCCGTCGCCCGCGCCCGCGGCCTCACCAACCTGGAGCGCGCGACCGGCATCAAGCGGCAGACCCTCAACAAGTCGCTGAGCCTAAAGGGCAACCCGACGCTGGAGACGCTGGTGACGGTGCTGGGGGCGCTGGGGCTGAGGCTGGCAATTGTGGACGATCGGTTTGGACAGGCTGGCAATGAACTGCCCCGATGAGCGACCCGCGCAAGCCTTTGGATTGACAGCCTAGCAATTGATGTGTATAAGTACACACTAACGGGATCGAGGCGATGCGGAGCCGCGACGTCATCAGGAAGCTCGAGGCGGACGGGTGGCGCATGGTCCGGCAGGCCGGATCGCACAAGCAATTCCGGCACCCGGACAAGACCGGGACCGTGACGGTGCCGCATCCCAAGGCGGAGATCGGCGTCGGCACGCTCAAGAGCATCGAGCGGCAGAGCGGCGTCAGGCTCCGTTAGGAGCGAGCAGAAAGGACGGACAAAGATGGCGGCTTCTTACTATCCGGCGATCGTCGAGCGGGCGGGCAAGGGCTACAGCGTCTTCTTTCCCGACCTCCCCGGCTGCGCCTCGGCCGGCGCCACGCTCCAGGAGGCCGCGCGGGGCGCCGAGGAGGCGCTGGCGGCGCACCTCATCCTTTCGGCCGAACATGGCGACCCGATCCCCGCGCCGAGCGACATCGGCGCGTGGGCGGCGGACCCGGAGGTCGAGGAAGCGGCGCGCTTCTTGGTCCGCGTCGAACCCCCGGGCCGTGCGCTCCGGCTCAACGTCACCCTCGACGAAGGCCTGGTCGCCGCGATCGACCGCGTGGCGGAGAATCGCTCCGCCTATCTCGCTGCGGCGGCACGGCAGGCGCTGGCGTCGGGGCTGGAGGTTGGTGCGGGCAGGAAGAGGCGGCAGGGGCGCAAGGGCGCTGGAAATTAGGTATTGTGTCCCCGGAATGCCACAATCTCTTCGGAATCATTGAATTATGACGGCATCCGCATCGCCCCGAAGCGCCTTAACATCTCAATGGCCTGCCTCGCCCCGCGCTTAGCGTCGGCACGGTCCATTCCCTTCGCACGCAGTGCTTTGTAGGTGTAGTTTGTGTAGACCTTTTCCCAATGGGGGCCAAACCCGGTGTCGGGGACTTCGATTATTATGCGCGGCCGGTCTAGAGTGTGTCGAACGCGATCACCCTTTTTTCCGGCTTGGAGGTAGAACCCGTTTCCCTTGAGTATTTGGTCAACAAGTATACCATGATTCTCCCTCATCTCGAATGCGATGACGATAATGAGTTCGGCCGGGCGCTCAGCCGTCAATACAAGGAGCACCTCGCCGGGATTCTCAAATCGTTCAGCCCACTGTACCCGGACATCCCCTGGACCAAAGTTTTCGTGTAGCCTGATGTATTCATCGATATCAGGGCGTGAAGTGGTGTCGAGAATCAGTACGGGCAAAAGTCTCCCGTCTCCGACCGTTCCGCCAGCTATGCCCCCTTCGCCTGCGATGCGCACAACCTCGCCCTCCCGGGCATGCCGGACGGGAAGATCAACTACTTTCGGTCTTAGACGCATTGCGTTCCATCACCATCTTCGGCTCAATGCTCGTTAGACTTCCGTGGGTATCCCTGATTTCGACATTGTAGCCCTCGATCTGTCGACCCTCCAATAGGCGCAAGTCGATGCGGAACCTGCACCATCCCGCGACAGTCTCATGAGCGGGAATCCGTATCGGCGGAGTGAGGTCGGCTGTGCCCCCGTCAGCAGCGATTGGGAGCCGCATGACCATTTCCTCACCCTCGAGGACGTAAACAATTCGCAACTCCACGGCCGCGATCGCATTGTCGCTGTCGGACACGTTGCTAATCCGAACATTGAAGGAATAAATGCGGGCGCCGTCCTCGCTGCTGGATTCGCGATATCCCTCTAGGAGGTGAAGAGCGAGATTTGGCACGCGACGAGCGTCTTGACGCTCGGCGAGGCGTTGAGTTCGGCCCGATAAAATGAGACTCAGCACCGACATAGGGAAGGCCAATCCCGCCAGCAGGATTGTCGCGTAGTCAATCCAATCTCGTTCGCCCATGTGTGCCTATTAGCCGTCGAGAGTTGGATGGCCACGGCAATTTTGCCACGCACCGGGTCCAAACTCGTCACCCCCTCCCCACTGGCGCAAAACCGCCGTTTCTGGCAGCGAGAAACTTACGTCACACGTAAGTTCGCAGAGGATTCCCGCCGCATGGACTTTGACCTTACGGAACGGCAGGCTTTTTACCGGGACCGGGTGAAGGCGTTCATCGAGACTCGGGTGCGGCCGCGGGTGGGCGATTACAAGGCGCAGATCAACGAGGGCGACCGCTGGCAGCCCATCCCGGTGATCGAGGAGCTGAAGCCGCTCGCCCGCGAGGCCGGCCTGTGGAACCTGTTCATGCCGCCGGGCCACGCGCTCGCCCATGTCGACGACAGCTTCCAGTTCGAGGGCACCCAGCTCACCAACCTCGAATATGCGCTCTGCGCCGAGGAGATGGGGCGGATCCTGTGGTCGGCGGAGGTGTTCAACTGCTCCGCGCCCGATACCGGCAACATGGAGGTGCTGCACCGCTACGGCACAAGCGGGCAGAAGGAGGAATGGCTCAGGCCGCTGATGGAAGGGCGGATCCGCTCCGCCTTCCTGATGACCGAGCCGGCGGTCGCCTCGTCCGACGCCACCAACATCGAATGCGACATCGCCCGCGACGGCAGTGATTATGTCATCAACGGCCGCAAATGGTGGTCGTCGGGCGCCGGCGACCCGAGATGCAGGGTCGCGATCCTGATGGGCAAGACCGACCGCTCGGCCGACAAGCACCGCCAGCAGTCGATGGTGCTGATGCCGCTGGACGCGCCCGGCGTGACGGTGCTGAGGGCGCTCACCGTCTACGGCTATGACGACGCGCCGCACGGCCATATGGAGATCGTGCTGGACAATGTCCGCGTCCCGGCCACTGCGATGCTGCTCGGCGAAGGCCGCGGCTTCGAGATCGCGCAGGGGCGGCTGGGGCCGGGGCGGATCCACCATTGCATGCGCACCATCGGCGCCGCCGAGGAGGCGCTGAAGGCGATGGTGAAGAGGCTGCAGACGCGGGTCGCGTTCGGCAAGAAATTGATGGAGCATTCGATCTGGGAGCAGCGCGTCGCCCAGGCGCGGATCGACATCGACATGTCGCGGCTCCTGTGCCTCAAGGCCGCGGATCTGATGGACAAGGCCGGCAACAAGGCCGCCCAGGCCGAGATCGCGATGATCAAGGTCCATGCGCCGCGGATGGCGCTGCAGATCATCGACGACGCCGTCCAGGCCCATGGCGGCGCCGGCGTCTCCCAGGATTTCGCCCTGGCGGCGAGCTGGGCCGGGATAAGGACGCTGCGGCTGGCCGACGGGCCCGACGAGGTCCACAACCGGGCGATCGCGCGGATCGAGTTCGCCAAGCATGCGGAATGAGGGAGGAAACAAATCCTCCCCTGCATTTGCAGGGGAGGGGGACCATGCGAAGCATGGTGGAGGGGCCCCTCCACCGTCCTGCGGACGGTCCCCCTCCCCTCGAAATCGAGGGGAGGATTAAGAGATGCACCTGTTCGACCTGACCGGAAAGGTCGCGATCGTCACCGGCAGCTCGCGCGGGATCGGCCGGGCGATCGCCGAGGCGCTCGCCCATCACGGCGCCCGGGTGGTGATCTCGAGCCGCAAGGCCGCGGCCTGCCAGGAGGTCGCCGACGCGATCAATGCCGAGCAGGGCGAGGGCCGCGCGATCGTCGTCCCGGCCAACATCTCGGCCAAGGAGGACCTCCAGCATTTGGTCGACGAGACGAAGCGGCAATTGGGCCGGATCGACATCCTCGTCTGCAACGCCGCCTCCAACCCCTATTACGGGCCGATGGCGGGCATCTCCGACGATCAGTTCCGCAAGATCCTCGACAACAACGTGGTCGCCAACCACTGGCTAATCCAGATGGCGGCGCCCGACATGCTCGAGCGCGGCGAGGGCTCGATCATCATCGTCAGCTCGATCGGGGGTTTGAAGGCCTCGCCGGTGCTCGGCGCCTACAACATCTCCAAGGCGGCCGACTTCCAGCTCGCCCGCAACCTCGCCGCCGAATTCGGGCCGCGCCAGGTCCGGGTCAACTGCATCGCCCCGGGGCTGATCAAGACCGATTTCGCCAGGGCGCTGTGGGAGAATCCGCAGACGCTGGCGGCGGTGACGATGCACACGCCGATGCAGCGGATCGGCGAGCCCGACGAGATCGCCGGCGCCGCCGTCTTCCTCGCCTCGCCGGCCTCGACCTTCATGACCGGCCAGGCGATCGTGGTGGACGGCGGCGCCACCGTGGGGGTGGGGCTGTGACGATTTGTGCCCCCGCGAAGGGGCACCCCGCAAACTACTACTTGGCGGGGACGCCGAAGGCGGCGGCCCAGTTGGGGAAAGACTGGACCCCGGCCTTCGCCGGGGAACGGGAGGCGAAATGACCGGAAGACTCCACGGCAAGGTCGCCATCGTCACCGGCGCGGCTTCGGGGATCGGCAAGGCGAGCGCCGCCCTGTTCGCGGCCGAGGGCGCGAGCGTGATCGCCGCCGACGTCGCCGCTTCGGACGATGTGGTCGCCGCCGACGCCGGGCGCGAGGAGGATGTGCGCGCCCTCGTCGACCGGGCGGTCCGCGCGCATGGCGGGCTGGACATCTTCTTCGCCAATGCCGGGATTTCGGGCGGCCTCGCCTCGATCTTCGAGCAGACGCCCGAGGACTGGAACGAGATTCTGCGCGTCAACCTGATCGGGCCGTTCCTCGCCATCAAGCATGCGGCGCCGGTGATGAAGGAGCGCGGCGGCGGCTCGATCCTCTGCACCGCCTCGGTCGCCGGCCTCCGCGCCGGCGCGGGCGGGCCGGCTTATTCGGCCTCGAAGGCGGGCGTGATCAGCCTCGTCGAGGTCGCCGCCACCCAGCTCGCCGGCGCCAACATCCGCGTCAACGCCATCTGCCCCGGCCTGATCGAGACCGGCATGACCCAGGCGATATACGACATGGCCCGCGCCGCCGGAAAGGAAGGGATGATCGGCCACCTCAACCCGCTGAAGCGCGGCGGCGTGCCGGACGAGATCGCCCAGGCCGCCCTGTTCCTCGCTTCGGACGAATCGAGCTACGTCAACGGCCACGCCTTGGTGGTCGACGGCGGCCTCTCCGCCTCGCACCCCCATTACCGCCAGGAATATGGACGCACGTCCTTTTGATATGACCGATTTTTATCCCCCTCCCCGCTCATCCTGAGTAGGGACTGAGCGGTTACTCAGGATGAGCGGGGAAGGTAAGACACGGAGACCTTGAATGAGCCCGATTTCCACCAAGAAGCACGGCGATGTGCTGATCGTCACCTCCAACAACCCGCCGGTCAACGCACTGGGCCATGCGGTGCGCGAGGGGCTGGTGGCGGCGATCGCCGAGGCCGATTCCGACGACGCGGTCAAGGCCGTGGTCATCGTCTGCCAGGGCCAGACCTTCTTCGCCGGCGCCGACATCACCGAGTTCGGCAAGTCGATGCAGGCGCCGATGCTGCCGCAGGTCGTCGACATCATCGAGAATTGCACCAAGCCGGTCGTTGCCGCGATCCACGGCACCGCGCTCGGCGGCGGGCTGGAAGTGGCGCTGGCAAGCCATTACCGGGTCGCGGTCCCGTCGGCGAAGCTGGGCGTGCCGGAGGTGAAACTGGGCCTGCTGCCGGGGGCCGGCGGCACGCAAAGGCTGCCGCGCGTCGCCGGCGTTCAGAAGGCGCTGGAGATGGCCGCCACCGGCAACCCGATCGGCGCCGGGGAGGCGCACGATATCGGCCTGGTCGACCGGCTGATCGAGGGCGACCTCGAGCAGCACGCGGTCGCCTTCGCCGAGGAAGTGCGCGACGTCCGCCCGATCCCCAAGGCCAGCGAGCGCGAGGACAAGGTCGCCGCGCATCGCGACGACCGCAGCATCTTCAACGACTTCCGCGTCGCCAACATGCGCAGGTTCCGGGGCTTCGACGCGCCTTTCGCCAACGTCCAGGCGATCGAGGCGGCGGTGGCCAAGCCCTATGCGGAAGGGGTGATCGACGAGCGGCGGCTGTTCATGGAGCTGATGGTGGGGACGCAGGCCCGCGCCCAGCAATATTTCTTCTTCGCGGAACGGAAGGCGTCGAAGATCGAAGGCCTGCCCGAGGGCACCGAGCCGCGCCAGATCCGCAAGGTCGGCGTGATCGGCGCCGGCACGATGGGCGGCGGCATCTCGATGAACTTCCTGTCGGCCGGCATCCCCGTCACCATCGTCGAGATGGAGCAGGCGGCGCTGGACCGCGGCACCGGCACGATGCGCAGGAATTACGAGGCCACCGCCGCCAAGGGGCGGATGACCGGCGAGCAGGTCGAGGGCGCGATGGGCCTCCTGACGCCGACGCTCAGCCTCGACGACCTCGCCGGCTGCGACCTGATCATCGAGGCGGTGTTCGAGAATATGGACGTCAAGAAGGACATATTCGGCAAGTTGGACAGGATCGCCAGGCCGGGCGCGATCCTGGCGTCGAACACCTCCTACCTTAACATCGACGAGATCGCCGCATCGACCTCGCGGCCCGAGGACGTGGTCGGGCTGCACTTCTTCTCGCCGGCCAATGTGATGAAGTTGCTGGAGGTCGTGCGCGGGGCGAAGACCGCGCCCGACGTGCTGGTGACGGCGATGCAGCTCGCCAAGAAGATCAAGAAGGTCGCGGTGGTCGCCGGCGTCTGCCACGGCTTCATCGGCAACCGCATGCTGATGCCGCGCCAGGTCGAGGCGACCAAGCTGCTGCTCGAGGGCGCGACGCCCCAGCAGATCGACAAGGTCCATGTCGATTTCGGCATGCCGATGGGGCCGTTCCAGATGGCCGACCTGGCCGGCGTCGATATCGGCTGGCACCGCGACCCCAATCGCATCGAGAATATCCGCGACGCGCTGGCCGCCCAGGGCCGCTGGGGCCAGAAGAAGGGCGCGGGCTTCTACGATTATGACGACAAGCGCCGCCCCTCCCCGTCGCCGGTGGTGCAGGGCATCATCGACGAGTTCCGCGCCAGGGAAGGCGTCGAGAAAAGGGAGATTTCGGACGAGGAGATCGTCGAGCGGACGCTCTACACCATGGTCAACGAGGGCGCCAGGATCCTCGAGGAAGGCATGGCCCAGCGCGCCTCCGACATCGACGTGGTCTGGGTCTACGGCTATGGCTGGCCGGTCTACCGCGGCGGCCCGATGTTCTGGGCGGACACGGAGGGGCTAGCCAAGATCGTCGAAGGGCTGAAGCGCCAGCAGGCGCGCCTGGGCGAGGGCTTCACCGTCTCCGACCTCCTCGTCCGCAAGGCCGAAGCCGGCGAGAAGCTGACCCGCTAGCGGCGCGCTCCCTCCGCCGCGGGCTCGTGCGCCGTCCGTCGGCCGGAGCGGCCCGACCGGCTCGGGCGTGACGGCCGTCACGCGCCCGTCCCCGCCGCGCGCTTACTTTCCGCCCCGCATCGGCGCCCATTTCGAGTCGCCGCATTTCGGGGAGGATGTCATGCCGCTCCTGCCGGTTTCGTCATGCTGATCGACGCTCCGCAAATGGCCGCCGCGGCGCGGCGCTATGGCGAGCGGGAAGCGATCCGGGAGCGCAACAAGCGGCTCATCGCCGCGGGCGAGACGCTGGCGGTGGACGATCCGCGGCGCGTCGCGATGTTCTTGCGCCGGCGCGGCCTTGCGGTCTCGGCGGATGGCCTTTCCATCGGCCGGGCGGAGCAGGACGCGCGGGGGTCGGAATTGGCGGAGCTTCCGGCCGCCGATGCGCTGGAGCGGATTCTCGGCAATAACGACCTGCTCGGAGTCGCCTTCCTCGAACAGGGCCTGCGCGTGGCGCGAACCGTCGCGAGGGTTTGGGTCGACGTCGCGTCGGGCCGGCCGGCGGGCTACGGCACCGGCTTCCTGATCTCGCCGCGGCTGCTCATCACCAACAACCACGTCTTTCCGGACCTGGCGACCGCCCGGGCCTCGCTCGTGGAATTCGACTATGCCATCTCCGCCGATGGGCGGCCCAGGGAATCGGGCATTTTCGCCACCGACCCCGACAGCTTCTTCGTCACCAACCCCGACCTGGATTACAGCGTGGTCGCGCTTGCCGGAACCGCCCGCGACAGCCGGCCGCTGACTTAATTCGGATGGAACTGCCTGGTCGAGCAGGAGGGCAAGGCCATTGCGGGCCAGTACGCCAATATCATCCAGCATCCCGGGGGCGAGTATAAGCAACTCGCGTTTCGGCAGAACCTGATCGTCGACGTGCTCGACAAGTTCATCCACTACGAGAGCGACACGGCGCAGGGATCCTCGGGCGCGCCGGTGTTCAACGACCGCTGGGAAGTGGTGGCGCTCCATCATTCGGCCATCCCCGCCCGCAACGATGCCGGCGAGATTCTGTCCGTCGACGGCAGCCCCTGGCGGCCGGAGATGGGCGAGCAGCGTATCCAGTGGAGGGCCAACGAGGGCGCGCGGATCAGCCGCATTATCGGCGACCTGCGGGGGACGGCGTTGGACGAGGCGCGCCGCGCGCTGCTGGAACAGGCCTTGTCGGCCGACCGGCCGGCCTGGGAGCAAAGCCCGGCCGCGCCCGGCATCGGCGGCGCGGCGGTGCCGCCGTCCGGCCCGCAGGTGACCGTTTCGCCGGATGGAACCGCGACCTGGAACATCCCGCTTCGGGTGACGATCGGCCTTGGCGGCGCAACGACGATGGCGGGACAGCCGAGCGGGGGCGTCCCGGGGGTCACGGTCGCGCCGCCTCTGCCGGCTCCGCGCCCGCCATCGCCCGCCGGCATCTCGCCTCTGTCCCCGGAGGCCATCGTCGAGGCGGCGCGCAGCGAGCTCGGTGCGCGCAACGACGTCCTGGGCGTGCGGCTGGGCTGGGTGTTCAAAAATGGATGGATCACCGACGAGCGGGCGCTCGTCGTGACCGTGCCGCGCAAGATGACCCCCGCGGCGATGGGCGAGGCGCGGATCAGCTCGCTTCCGGAAACCTATCGCGGTCTCCCGGTGGAAGTCGTCGAGCCGACCATCGAAGAAATGATCAGGCGCTCGCCCGCAGGCCCGGCCACCGAAGCGTTCGTCCGCGACCTGGGTGTGCTCGCCGACGAGATAACCTATACCAGGCCGCCCGGGGTTTCGCTCGCGCCGGTGCAGGAAAGGATGCGCATCCAGGCGCATGTCAGCCCGGACGGCGGCTGGGCCCAGCTCAGGCCGTTTCTCGCCGCCACCCGCAAGGATCTCGTCATCGGCATGTACGATTTCGGCGCGACCCATATCGCCAAGGCGATTGCCGCGCTCAGCGGCACGCCGACGTTCCGGCAATTGTCGCTGGCCATACAGGCGGGCGAGAGCGTCGGCTCCGGCACCAAGAAGGACGATTGGAGCGACAAGAAGGTGGTCGACCATCTGGCCAACGCGTTCGGCGGCAAGTTCGAGAACGCCTGGGTGAAGGTCGGCGAGGTCAACGGCTGGGTCGCCAGCTCCTATCATATCAAGGTCGCGGTTCGGGACGGCGAGGCCTTCTGGCTGTCGAGCGGCAACTGGCAATCCTCGAACCAGCCCGTGGAGGATCCGATGACGGAGGTCCCGCAGCGGCGCTACTGGCTCGACACCTACAATCGCGACTGGCACGTGGTGGTCGAGAATCGCAAGCTGGCGCGCACCTTCGGCAAGCTGCTGATGCACGACCTGCGGGCCAATCAGGGCGGCGTTCCCGGTACCGAGATGCTGCCGGTCATCCTCGTGCCCGAAGAGCAATTCCTGCCGTCGGCCGCCGAGCGCACCCGTCCCTTCACCTACTTCCCGCCGTTCGACGAGGATCGCCCGTTCCTGGTCGAGCCGCTCCTCACCCCGGACAATTACCACGAGCGCGTGCTGGCCTTCATCGGCGAGGCCGAGGAAGAGCTTCTCATCCAGAATCAGACGTTCAACGCGCCCAAGGAATCCCATGCGAAGCTGCGCGCCTTGCTCGACGCCGTGCTCCAGCGAAAGCGGCATGGGGTCGAGGTCAAGATCATCTTCAGAATCCTGATGCCTGCCGACGCGCGCAAGAATCTGGAAGCGCTCAAGGAGTTCGGTTTCGACCCGGACGACATCAAGGTCCAGAAGAACTGCCACACCAAGGGGATCGTGATCGATCGCAAGGCGGTGCTGATCGGCAGCCAGAACTGGTCCAACCTGGGCGTCAGCGACAACCGGGACGCGAGCCTGCTGGTGCGCGACGAGGCGCTGGCAGGATATTACGGCAAGATTTTCGACCATGACTGGTCGAACCTTGCCGAGCGCAGGATCGCCCAGGGCGGGGGCGGCCATGAAATCGCGCCCGCCGGCGCCGCGCCGGGGCCGGGCTTCGTGGCGCTCGATTGGAAGGACTGGGCGGAAACCCTCTAGGAAGGCCAAAGGCGGGCGTTCACCCGCTGACCATCGCTTCGCGCAGCCGGGCGAGGCCGTAGGCGAGCCGCGATTTGGCGGTGCCGAGGGGGATTTCGAGCGCCTCGGCGATCTCGACGAGGGTCATCTCCTCGAAATAATGAAGGCGGAGCACGATCTGGCAGGCGGGGGGAAGGCCGGCGACATGGTCGGCGCAGGCGCGCACGAGGCCGGGATCGAACGCCGCCTCGGCCACCGGCGCTTCGACCGCGTCCGCCAGCGCCGCCTCGTCCTCGAAATAGCGGATTCGGGTTTCCCGCTTCGCGGTCCGGACCCCTTCGCGGGTCGCGATCCTGTACGCCCAGGCCTTGAACCAGCGGGGGTCCCTGAGCCCGCTCAGGCGGCGGGCGATGGTCAGCAGGCTGTTCTGGAGGGCGTCGAGCGCGAGGTCCGGATCGCGGGTGATGGTCCGGACGTGGCGATGGAGCGCGGCCTGGTGATCGCGCAGCAGGCGGTCGAGCGCGCCGCGATCCCCGGCCTGCGCGCGGGCGACGCGGAGCGTCAGCGCGGCGCGCGCTTCGCCGGCGGCCGCGTCATGACGGCTCATGCGGGTCCAGGGCCGCCAGGATGCGCCCGGTGGCGGCCGTCACGTGGCCGGCCAGGGCCAGCATGCCGAGGACAAGGATGAAGTAGCTCAGGATGAAGATCAGGAAGAGGAGGACCTGGGTCCGGTCGCCCCAGTCGACCAGGACGATGCACGCCGCCAGCATGGCCAGCTCGAGCAGGGCGGCGGCGCCCATTCCGAAGCTCATCAGCCGGCGGCCGGCCTCCATGCGATCGAGCACATGCCCGCGCGCTTTGTCGAGTCGCTGCGATTCGGTGGTCATGGCATCCTCCAGGGGCTGGTTCGCGTTGGCTTGCATCCCTTAGAGGCGGAATAGACGCAAAAGGTTCGGTCGGCAGCTTCATGCGCGCGCCGGCGCGGCGGCGAAGCCGGGTCGCCGCCGCGATTCAGTGCGTCGATGCGCGGCCCGCCATCGCCCGGCAGGCCGCGCCTTGGTCAGCAATAGCGGACGCGGATATAGTCGCCGTACCAGGGATCATATTCCCAGCGGGTGACGCAGCGGCGCGCGTAATAGCCGCGGGGATAATAGCCGCGATGATAATAGCGCCGGCCATAATAGCCGCGGTCGTAATAGCCGCGGCGGCTGTCCGAAAGCGCGATGCCGAGGCCGATAATTCCCGCGCCGATGGCGAAGGCGGCATCCCGGTCGCGGTCGCGATGGTGGCGCCGCCAGCGCTGCGCGTCGGCCGGCGCCGCCGTCAGCGCCAGGGTGGCGGCCAGCGTCAAGCCTGCTACGCTTTTCCTGATGAGTTTCGTCATGACAATACTCCTGTCTGACCCGCAGGAGAAAAACGCGGAAAGTTCCCAACTGTTCAACCACTTGTCGCAAAAGAGGGGCATATGGCGCGGATCGTGGCAATCCTGGTTCTGCTGCTCGCGGCCGCGTCCTGCGCGCCGGGCGCCCCGCCCGACCCGGCCGCCGACGAGGCCGCGATCCGCAAGGTGATCGCCGACATGGAGGCGGCGTGGAATCGCGGCGACTTCCGCGGCTACATGGCGGGGTTCAAGAATCCCGACGTGGTGTTCGTGTCGCGGGGCGAGTTCCAGCGCGACTGGCAGGGGACGCTCGACCATTATCTCCGCGACTATGGCGGGTCGCCCGAGCGGCGCGGGCGGCTGCATTTCCGGGACGTGCGCGTCGAGATGCTCGCGCCCGACGCGGCCCAGCTGATCAGCCGCTACCGCCTCGAAGGCGGCGGCCGGCCCCAGGACGGGATCAACACCCGGCTGATGCGCAAGGTGGACGGCCGCTGGGTGATCGCCCTGAACCACGTCAGCGCGCGGGAGGCCGTGCGCTAGCCGCCGGTCCTCGCCAGCAGGTCGACCAGCTCCCGCTTCCAGAAGCGCGCCCATGTATGGGTGCCGTGGCCGCGGGTTTCGGCGGTGGCCGGGATGAGGACGTAGCGCGCCGTCGGCATCCTCCGGGCGGCGGCTTCGGCGATGCCGTAATCGCCCGGATTGATGAAATCGTCGGCGGAATTGACCCAGGTCATGGGGACGCGGATGCGCTCCAGGCGCGCAGCGGGATCGTAGGTCCGCGAGGATTCGAGCTGGTAGAGAAGGTCGTTGGCGTCGCGGGCGGCGAGGTCGCGGTCGATCCGCTCGACGATATAGGCATCGGCGGCCTCGCGCGTCGCGAAGGCGCGCTGGAGGTAGAGCGGCGCCATGCCGGCGATCTGCAGGATGCTGACGGCGGTGCGCAGGCCCTGAAGCGGCTGCGCCGCATAATCGCCGCCTTGCCAGGCCGGGTCCCGCCGGATGCCTTCGACCGCGGCGCGGCGCCACATCCGGTTGTGGCCGGCGATCTCGACCGGCAGGCAGGCCAGCGGCATCATCGCCCGGGCGAAGTCGGGATGGGTCTCGGCCCAGACGAAGCCGTGCATGCAGCCCATCGAGGTGCCGATCAGCAGCCTGAGCCGCGTCACGCCCAGTTCGGCCAGCATGCGCCGCTGCGCCTCGACCATGTCGTCATAATCGTAGGCGGGGAAGCGCATCCGCAGCCCGTCGCTCGGCTTGGACGAGCGGCCATGGCCGATATTGTCGGGAAGGATGACGTAGTAGCGGGCAAGGTCGAGCGGCTGGCCGGGGCCGTACAATTCACCGGCGAATTGCGGCTGCAGGAACTGCCGGCCCGAGCCGCCGGTGCCGTGCAGCACCATCACCGCGTTGACGATGCGCCCGCTGGCGTCGCGCCGCGGCGTGCCGAGCGTCGCATAGTGGATCCTGAGCTCGGCCAGCCTCTCCCCCGAGCGGAAGCGGAAGTCGCGCAGGACCGCGTCGCCTTCGGTGAGCCGGGCCGCATAATCGGTCTGCGCCGATGCCGGAGCGGCGCAAAGCAGGACGAACAGGACGAGGAGCAGGCGCATCTCGATCTCCAGGCGGTGCCTCAGCGGCCAAGCGCATCCCGATAGGCATCCGGCGTGAAGCCGACAATCCGCCGCTCGCCGAGGTCGAGCACGGGGCGCCTGATCATCGACGGCGAAGCCAGCATCAGCGCGACCGCCTTGTCTTCGTCGAGCCCCTCCTTGTCGGCGGCGGGCAGCTTGCGGAAGGTGGTGCCGGCGCGGTTGAGCAGCGTCTCCCAGCCCAGCTCCGCCGCCCAGGCGCGGAGCCGCGCCTCGTCGATCCCGGCCGTCCTGTAATCGTGGAAGCCGCAGGCCGCGCCGCGCGCGCCGAGCCAGGCCCGCGCCTTCCTGACCGTGTCGCAATTGCGGATGCCGTAGAGAATCATGGGCCCAGAAGAGCATTCCCCGCGACCAGGTCAAGCCCCGCTCCGATGTAAGCTATTTTGCGCTTTCTGTTAAATATTATTGACATCGCGTTCGTATGAACATACATCACGTCACGAATCGGGAACATCGAAAGGGATTTCAAATGGCTTTTCGTGAGAAGATCGCATGGCTGACGCTGGTGACGATGCTGGTCGCCTACACCATTTATTTCACCATCGTCGGCCCGGCGGTCAGGTTCGGCGAGGGGCGCATGATCGACATCATCTGGTCGTTCGGCCTGGTCGCCGGCGCGCACGCCATCGCCGTGATCGTCGGCGCCATCTTCATCGCGGTGACGGCGACGAAGGAGGCGCAGGCCCGGGCCGACGAGCGCGACCGGGCGATCGCGCGGCGCGGCGCGACGATCGGCTATTATGTGCTGATCGTCGGGATGATCGTCGTCGGCGTGGTGATGCCGTTCAGCGAGCCGCCGTGGAAGATCGTCAACACCGCTTTGCTCGCCATCGTGCTGGCCGAGACGGTGAATCATGCGGTCGTCCTGCTCAGCTATCGCCGAGGCTGGCATGGCTGAGCGGCGCCTCACCAACCAGATCCGCACCCTGCGCTTCCACGCCGGCGAGATGACCCAGGCCGAGCTTGGCGAGCGGATCGGCGTCACCCGCCAGACCGTGGCGGCGATCGAGCAGGGCAAATATTCGCCGACGCTCGAGACCGCGTTCCGGATCGCCGACGTGTTCGGGGTCAGGCTCGACGAGGCGTTCGGCTGGACGGAGGAATGATCGGCCCCTCGGCGAGCAGGGCCGGGGCCCACGAACCGAAGCGGCGGCAAGAGGAGTTGCCGACGTTCTCGCCTCCCTTCAAGGCGCGGTGTTCATGGATTCCGGCTTCCGCCGGGATGACTTCATTCCCTTGCCCGGCTAGCGCGCCCCGGCGTCGTTGCCCGCGGGCGTGGCGGCGGCGGGCGCGGGCGCGGGCGCCGGCGCCGGCAGCAGCCTCTCCTCCGGGTCCCGGTCGAGGCGCTGGCCGCGCCTCAGGATCGTGAAGCACCGTTCGCCGTCGCAGGCGATCATCGTCCCGGTCCTGGTGTCGATCCGGACGATCCTGCCGTCCGCCGCGGCCGCGACGTAGCGCGGCGGCGCCGGACGGGAGTAGATGGCGAGCGCGATCAGCGCGCCCGCCAGCACGACCGCCGTGACGATCTTGCGCACCGCACCCTCGATGAGGTCGCGGAGCGAAGGCTCCGGCTCCCGGCCCTGCGGCCCCGTTCCGGAACGGTCGGCTCGGCTATCGCTCATCGATCGTCCTCCGATACACCTCGGCGAATCCTAGTTCCAAAACGCCGGCGTTCATAGCCGGCCCGCTCAGCGCCGCCTTTGCCGCGCCGGCAGCGGCTGCATCACCCGTTCCAGCACCATGCGGGCGGCACGGCGGCCGATCTGCTCGCCGGCCTCATTGGAGAAACGGTAGTGGACGCCGCCATAGATGCGCGAATCGGACACCTGCTGCGCCCACTCGTCCCAATTGGGCAGCACCTGGAGCGCGGAGAGCGGAATCGCCGCCGAGCCGACCCTGACGCCCCCGGCGGGCGCACGCCCGACCTCGGCCGTCATCACCTCCGCCGCCGCGGCCGCCACCGTGCAGTGGCCGCACGGATATTCCTGGAAATTGGGCGTGCCGAGCAGCGGCACCCACGCCGGGTCGGGCTGGGTCGCGTCGTTGCCGTCGGCGGCGCCGTTGCGGATGGCGGTGATCGGCCGCCAGTAATTATAGTGATGCTTGGCCGCGATCATCGCCAGCGCGGCATCGTCGAACGCCATCTGGTAGACGGCGAACATCCGCGCGTTCTGCACCTGCGTGCGCCCCGGCGCGTCGGCGGCGCGGCGCATGGACGGGGCCAGCTCGAACGCCTGGCGATAGCGGGCGACCAGGGTCTGCTGCGGCGTCCGTTCGGTGCTGGTCCGGGACCCCAGCCGCCTCACCTCCTCATAATCGCGGGCCCAGACCGCGCTGGTCAGCGCCGGCGGCGGCGGCGGCCTCAGCGCCTCGGCGCTCGGGATCACCCAGGGCCGCCAGGCGGACATATAGGGTTCGAGCGACGGCAGCGCGGTCGCGACCCACTCGCCCAGGGCGGTGCGCGGGCGATAGGGCTCCTGGACGATCGCCGGATCGATCCCGCCGGCCGCGATCGCCGCCGTCGCCGCCGCCTCGCCGATCGCCCGACCGGCCTCGCGGCTGCGCTCGTCGCCGATCTCGGCCATGGCGATGGCGTAGCTTTCGTCGAGCGCGGTCTTCTGGCCGGGAAAGGCATGAAGGAGGACCCGGTAGGCCGCGGTCGCCGCGGCCGCGTCCTGCGAAGCCGATGAATCGCCGGCGGGGAAATCGAGGTAGCTGCGGTAGCGCGGGTCGATCGCGTTCACCGCCTCGAACATGGCGATCGCGGCGCGGGTGAGGGCGCGGTCCTGGTCGGGCGTCCGCCCGGCCCCGCCCGAATAGGGATTGGAGACGCGCGCGGCGAACTCCCACCAGTCGGTGACCGGATCCGCCGCCGCCGGCGACGCCAGGCCCAGAGCCGCCGCCGCGGCCGTTGCCAGATATGCTGCACGCATGATGTTGCTCCTTTTGATAGCTTGCGCTTCGAAAGGACTAAGCGTATTAGTTGCCTAAGACACCGCGTATGACATGATTTGAGGCGCCAAAAGCATGATCGCAGGTTGCATCGAGCGAATGAGGCAGGACGCGTGCGGCGGCTGCGAGCGGCGCGATGCCTGCGCATCCCTGTTCCAGGCGCTGCGATTCGACCGGTTTTCCCGGCGGCCGGCGCGGAGGCAGGCGGAGCGGGCGTCAGCGCCGTCGAACAACCCGCTGCTCGCCTTCCTGGGCGAGGTGGCCAAGGCGATCGAAGGCAGGATCACCACGCAAAAGAGCGCGTTCCGAAGCGAGGTCGAGCGACGGGTGGAGCCGATGCTGGCCTCGGGCCCGGTCCGGATCGACCAGGTCGCGCGCGAGCTCGGATGCAGCCGGCAGACCCTCTACCGGCGGCTGAAGGCGGAGGGCGTCACCTTCGCCGGGCTTCTCGACGGGCTTCGGCACCGCCTGGCGCTGCGTTTCGTGCGGGAGCAAAAGCTGTCGGTGAAGGAAACGGCATGGCGCCTCGGCTTCTCCGACCCCGCCGCCTTCTCCCACGCCTTCAAGCGCTGGACCGGAACCAGCCCGAGCGCCGCCCGGCCGGCGGCGGTTCGGGGCGGCCGCGCCTAGTCCTCGACGGCGATCGGCGTTTGCAGGCCGGTGAGCTCGGGAATGCCGGTGTCGGCATATCCGGGCAGCGACCGCCATTGCGGATCGTCCGGCGTGACTGAGCGCATATAGGCCCAGTGCGTCACGTTCATCGCGGTGGTGCCGCTCGTCATCTGCATCAGGAACGCCGGCCCATCGTCGCACCCGCCTGCGACCACCGCGGCATTTACGATGCGCGTCGCTCGCCAAAGTCGTCAGACTTCGTCCCGTCGGAAGCAATCGGTGGCATGATCGTTGACGATGCCGACCGCCTGCATCCAGGCATAGACGATGGTCGGCCCGACGAACTTGAAGCCGCGGCGCTTGAGCGCCTTCGAGATCGTCTCTGAAAGATCGGTCTTCGCCGGCAGGCTCCTGCCGTCGCCCCGCAGCACCTTGCCGCCGGTGAACGACCAGCAGAATTCGGCAAAATCCTCGCCGCGCTCGGCCATGTCGCAATAGATGCGGGCCGCTCCGATCGTCGCCTCGATCTTGGCGCGCGAGCGGATGATGCCGGGATTGTCGAGCAAACGAAGGATGTCGCGCTCGTCGAAGCGGGCGACCCTGGCCGGTTCGAAGCCGGCGAACGCCTCGCGAAAGGCGTCGCGCTTGCGCAGCACGGTGATCCAGGCGAGCCCGGCCTGGAAGCCGTCGAGCATCAATTTCTCCCACAAGGCGCGGGACTCGCGCTCCGGCACGCCCCATTCCTCGTCGTGATAGGCGCACATGAGCGGATCGTTCCCGGCCCAGGCGCAGCGCTGGCGCTCGTGCGGATCGGGGCTCACCACAAGGATTTCACAGGATAGCGGCGGATTACTTTGTCTGACGTAACGAGCGTGAAATCTCCCGCGATCGCGTGCGCGATCAGCATCCTGTCCACCGGATCGCGATGGATGTCGGGAAGGCTTCCGATTATCCGCCAAGCCTCACCGGGGAAATCTATCACCGACAGTCCGAGGACGGCGGCTACGGTCCCCACATCCTCGCTCATCGCAACGCGCCCCCGCTCCTGAAGGCCGGCAAGCTCAAAGGCTGTGACAGCGCTGGCGAAGAGCTCCGCCTCGGGGCTCGTTATCGCCTCCCGCGCCGGCCCGCTCAGCCGCGGGTCTCCGGTCGGCGCCCAGATCAGGACGTGCGTATCAAGAAGAAGGCGCACCGAATTTCCGGCGGAATCGCTCCTCGAGATCTTCGTCGGTCACGGAAGGCGGCACGTCGAGCGCGTCAGTACCGTGCAGGTGGCGATACTTGTCAGCCCATATGCCGATCGCCGCCTTGCGCTTGGCGGCAATAGCCTCACGCCGCGCCTGTTCGGCATCCGGCAGCGGCACCAGCTTCGCCTGCGGCACGCCCGCCTTCTGCAACACGACCTCCTCGCCGCGCAGGGCGGCGGCGAGCAACTCCGACAGCCGAGTCTTCGCTTCGCCGATATTGACGTTGATGGTCATGGCTTGGCCAAGATAGCTTGACCAAGCATATCGATCAAGCTCTCCGCGCCACTTCAATGCAAAGGTAGCGAAAAGCCCCCGCCGGGCCGGGAAGTAGGGACGGGCCGACGCGCAGCCAAAGACATCAGCAGTGCGTGAATATCGAGCAAGTTCACTCCCACTCGATCGTTCCTGGCGGCTTCGAGGTGTAATCGTAGACGACGCGGTTGATCCCCCGGACCTCGTTGACGATCCGTGTCGCCACCCGGCTCAAAAAGGCGGCGTCGAACGGGTAGATGTCGGCGGTCATGCCGTCGGTCGAGGTGACGGCGCGCAGCGCGCAGACATGGTCGTAGGTGCGGTGGTCGCCCATCACGCCGACCGTGCGCACCGGCAGGAGGACGGCGAAGGCCTGCCAGATCGCGTCGTAGAGGCCGGCGCCGCGGATCTCCTCGAGGTAGATGGCGTCGGCGCGGCGCAAGGTGTCGCAGCGTTCCTTCGTCACCTCGCCGGGGATGCGGATGGCGAGGCCGGGGCCGGGGAAGGGGTGGCGGCCGACGAACGCCTCGGGCAGGCCCAGCTCGCGGCCGAGCACGCGGACCTCGTCCTTGAACAATTCCCTGAGCGGCTCGACCAGCTGCATGTTCATCCGCTCGGGCAGGCCGCCGACATTGTGGTGGCTCTTGATCGTCACCGACGGGCCGCCGGTGAAGCTGACGCTCTCGATCACGTCCGGGTAAAGCGTGCCCTGGGCGAGGAAATCGGCGCCGCCGATCTTCGCCGCCTCCGCCTCGAAAATGTCGATGAAGGTCCGCCCGATCAGCTTGCGCTTGGCCTCCGGCTCGTCGAGGCCGGCGAGACCGGAGAGGAAGGCGTCCGCGGCGTCGACATGGACGAGCGGGATATTATAGTGGTTGCGGAACAGGCTGACGACCTGCTCGGCCTCGTTGGCGCGCATCAGCCCGTGGTCGACGAAGACGCAGGTCAGCCGGTGGCCGATCGCCTCGTGGATCAGCACCGCGGCGACGGCTGAATCGACGCCGCCCGAAAGGCCGCAAATCACCCTTCCCTGCCCTACCTGCGCCCGGATCTCGGCGATCTTGGCGTCGCGGAATTCGGCCATCGTCCAGTCGCCGGGCAGGCCGCAGACGTGGCGGACGAAATTGGCGAGCAGCCTGCCGCCGTCGGGCGTGTGGACGACCTCGGGGTGGAACATCAGGCTGAAGAAGCGACGCCCTTCGTCGGTCGCCACCGCATAGGGCGCTCCGTCCGAACGCGCGACGACGCTGAAGCCCTCGGGCAGCGCCTCGACCCGGTCGCCGTGGCTCATCCACACCTGGTGGCGCTCGCCCGGCTTCCACAGGCCGTCGAACAGGGCCAATTCGCCAATGATCTCGATGAACGCGCGGCCGAACTCGCGGCTTTCGGACGGCGCGACCCGGCCGCCCAATTGATGCGCCATGGTCTGCTGGCCGTAGCAGATGGCGAGGACGGGGATGCCGGCGTCGAAGAAATGCTGGGGCGCGCGTGGGGAATCGTCCCACATCACCGACGACGGCCCGCCGGAGAGGATGATGCCCCTGGGGCTCAGCCGCTCGAACGCCTCGCCGGCGCGGTTGAAAGGGGCGATCTCGCTATAGACCCCGGCCTCGCGCACCCGCCGCGCGATCAACTGGGTCACCTGGCTGCCGAAATCGACGATGAGGATGGAGTTGGAGGGCCGGACCGTCATGGCGGCGCGATAGGCGAGAGCCCCAGCGCCTGTAAAGCGAGGCGGCGGCGCGCGCCGCCCCGGCGCGGAAAATCGATCCGGAACCGGAGGCGGGTTTCATCCGCTTTGGATGGAACTTCGCATATGCGGAAAATACTGTATAGGAACAGGGACATCCCGCGAGTTCGAAGTGTATCAAGCTGGCCGCGGAGATGTGCGTTAGGGACCTGGCCAAAGGAGACCCTGGGTGGCTTATCTGCGCGCGAAAAAGACGACCGATCTCACCGCGATTCCCGCATTCGACGAACCGGGCCGGCAGGACGCCATGGCCGGCCTTATCCGCGGCGATCGCAACGCCCCCGTCATCGGCCCGCAGGCCGCGCCCCCGGACGCCAATAACGACGCCTACACCACCAACGACGTCACGGTGGTGAGCGGCAATGTCCTCACCAACGACACGCCTGGGGACGTTCCGCTCGCGGTCACCGCCGTCAACGGCAGCACCATCGCGGTCGGTCTCGAGATCATCCTTGCCTCCGGTGCGCGCCTCCGCGTCAATGCGGATGGGACCTTCACCTACAACCCCAATGGCGCGTTCGGCGGCGTGCCCACCACCGACGACAGCTTCACCTATACGGTCGCCGGCGGCGACACCGCCACGGTGACGGTGACGGTCGAGGACGCAGGATCGCCCACCACCGGAACGCCGGGGCCCGACACGCTCACCGGGACCGAAGGCCCCGACATCCTCAGCGGCCTCGGCGGCAACGACATCCTGAACGGCCTCGGCAGCAACGACTATCTCGACGGCGGCACCGGCGCCGACTCGATGGTCGGCGGCACGGGCAACGACACCTACATCGTCGACGAAGCGGGCGACACGATCACCGAAGCCGAGGGCGAAGGCTATGACATCGTCATCGCCTCGGCCAGCTACACGCTGGGCGCGGGCGTCCATGTCGAGGAGTTGGTCGCCCCGAACAGTCACAACATTGCGATCACGCTCACGGGCAACGAACTCGACCAGATCATTCGCGGCGGCGGCGCGAGCGACGTGCTGATCGGCGGCGGCGGCAACGACGTGCTCGACGGGCGGGGTTCCAACGACAATCTTCAGGGCGGCACCGGCGACGACATCTATTACGTCGTGCCGGGCGACTCGATCGTCGAGCTGGACGGCCAGGGTTATGACATCGCCTATTTCACGCCCAACGGGTCGTTCGATCGCAGCTATGCGCTCAGCGCCGACAATTCGATCGAGCTCCTGTCGGTCCATCCGGACCATTTCCACGAAACGAAATTCGGCTTTGACCTCACCGGGAGCGATTTCGACAACGAAATTCGCGGCGGCCTGAGCCACGACTTCCTCGACGGAGGCGGCGGCGACGACCTGTTGAGGGGCTATGCCGGCAGTGACCGCTATTTCGTCGACTCCGCCGGGGACGTGGTCGTCGAGGATTTCAATGGCGGCACCGACAAGGTCTTCACGACGGTCAACTATACGCTCGCCGAAGACAGCCATGTCGAGAATTTGGAGGCGCAGGGTGCGGTCGGGCTGTCGCTGGTCGGGAATAGCTTCGCCAACGAAATCACCGGCGCAGGCGGGGGCGACATCCTGCTCGGCGGCGGCGGCGATGACGCGCTCGACGGACAGGGGGGCAACGACACCCTCTACGGCGAAGCGGGCAACGATGTCCTGAACGGCGGCGCCGGCGCCGATCTCATGGACGGCGGCACCGGCAACGACACCTTCCACGTCAACCATGCCAACGACGTCGTCATCGAGGCGTTCGAGGCGGGCCAGGACTGGATCAACGGCGATAGCGTCAGCACCAGCGTCAGCTTCACGCTCGGCGCCGACCAGCATGTCGAATATCTGTTCGCGACCAGCACGTCCAATCCGATCAACATCACCGGCAGCGACAGCGCCCAGGTCATCGGCGGCAATAGCGGCAACAATATCCTCCAGGGCCGCGGCGGCAACGACGTCCTCGCCGGCGGCCTCGGCGAGGACACGCTCGACGGCGGCCAGGGCGACGACATCCTGTTCGTCAACAGCGCCGGCGACACCGTCGTCGAAGCGGCCGGCGAGGGCCGCGACGTCGTCTATACCAGCGTGAGCTACGGCCTCACGGCGGGCGCCTATATCGAAGTCCTGTCGGCGGACGTCCTCTCTGCGACCACCGCCATCACCCTGGTCGGCAACGAGCTCGACCAGGAGATTTACGGCAATGCCGGCGCCAATTCGCTGCGCGGCGGCGGCGGCAACGACTATCTGCTCGGCGGCTTCGGCGACGATACTTATTACATCACCAGCGGCGGCGAGGCGATCGTCGAATATGCGGGCCAGGGCCGCGACATCATCTATACCAGCCTGAGCCACGCCCTGGCGGCGGGCAGCCATGTCGAGATCCTGTCCGCCGTCTCGCTTTCGAGCACCGACAACATCAATTTCGGCGGCAACGAGCTCGACAATTACATTTACGGCAATGCCGGCCAGAACATCCTCTACGGCGGCGGCGGACTCGACACGCTGGTCGGCGGCGGCGGCGATGACACCTATTACATCCTCGGCGGCAACGAGCTGCTCTATGAGGATGCCGGCGGCGGCCGCGACACCGCCTACGCCTTCGTCAGCTACACGCTGACCGGCGGCGCCGAGGTGGAAGTCCTCTCGACCTCCTCGATCGGCGGCACCGGCGCGATGAACCTCACCGGCAACGAATTCGCCCAGGAAATCGACGGCAATAACGGCATCAACACCATCGACGGCAAGGGCGGCAACGATTTGCTGATCGGCTATGGCGGCGCCGATACCTTCGCCTTCACCACCGCATTGGGTGCGGGCAATGTCGACCAGATCCTCGATTTCGCCAGCGGCACCGACAAGATCGCGCTCGACAATGCGGTGTTCACCGGCCTTGCCGACGGCGCCCTGCCCGCCGGCGCGTTCGCCACCGGCGCCGCGGCGACCGAGCCCGACGACCGCATCGTCTACAACAGCGCCACCGGCCAGCTCTTCTTCGACGCCGACGGCAGCGGCGGCATCGCGGCGGTGCAGTTCGCATCGGTCGCGCCCGGCACCATCCTCGCGGCCAGCGACTTCACCATAATCTGACCCTCTTTCACGGCCGCGGCGGCAACCCGCCTCGCCCGTGATTGTTTAATCGAACGAAGGAATTTCCCATGGCCTATCAGCGCGCGAAAAATGCAATCGGCCTTGCCGCCACCCCGGCGCTCACCGAGGCCCCCCGGCAGGACGCATGGGACGGCCTGTTCCGTGCCGTCATCGGGCCGCAGGCCGCGCCGCCGGATGCGAACAACGACAGCTACATCACCAACGACGTCACCGTGGTCACCGGCAATGTGCTGACCAACGACACCCCCGGTGACGTCCCGCTCGCCGTCACCGCCGTCAACGGCAGCGCCGTCGCGGTTGGGCTCGAGATCATCCTGCCGTCGGGCGCGCGGCTCAAGGTCAATGCCGACGGCACCTTCACCTACAATCCCAACGGCGCGTTCGACCTCGTGCCGACCACCAACGACCAGTTCACCTATACGGTCGCCGGCGGCGACACCGCGACGGTGACGGTGACGGTGAACGACGCCCCCAATCCCAATATCGGCACCGACAACCCCGAGACGCTGACCGGCACGGCGGGTGACGACGTGATGGACGCGCGCGGCGGCGACGACATCGTCAACGGGCTCGGCGGCAACGACACGATCGACGGCGGCACCGGCGCCAACTCGATGGTCGGAAGCACCGGCAACGACACCTACAAGGTCGACAATGCCGGCGACACGGTGACCGAGCTCGAGAACGAGGGCTATGACATCGTCATCGCCACCGTGAACTACACGCTGGCGGCCGGCGTCCATGTCGAGGAGCTGGTCACCACGCCCACCCGCGGCACGACGATCACCCTCACCGGCAACGAGCTCGACAACGTCCTTCGCGGCGGCCTCGCCAGCGACACGCTGAACGGCGGCGGCGGCAACGACGTGCTTGATGGACGCAGCAACTTCAACGGCGACACCCTCCGGGGCGGCACCGGAGACGATACCTATTTCTTCCAGGAGGCTGACACGATCGTCGAGCTCGACGGCGAGGGCTATGACACCCTCTATTTCTCGCCCAGCCATTCCGTCGACCATTTCTATACCCTTGCGGCCAGCGCTTCGATCGAGCTCCTCACCGTGGCTCCGGAATATTTCGAGAGTGCGAGCTTCGGCTATTTCCTCACCGGCAACAATTTCAGCCAGGAAATCCGCGGCACCACCGGCAACGACAGCCTGAACGGGCAGGGCGGCAACGACACCCTGGTCGGCTATGTCGGCGATGACCGCTATTTCATCAGCGAGGCCGGCGACGTGGTCGTCGAACAGGCCAATGAGGGCAACGACACGATCGTCACGACGTTCAACTACACGCTTTCCGAAACCGGCAATGTCGAGAATCTGGAGGCGCTGGGCTCCACCGGCCTGTCGCTGGTCGGCAACAGCTTCGCCAATGCGGTCAGCGGCAGCGGCGGGTCCGACATCCTGCTCGGCGGCGGCGGCAATGACGGGCTGACCGGCAATGGCGGCAACGACACCATGTACGGCGAAGCGGGCGACGACGTGTTGAACGGCGGTTTCGGCGCCGATCTGATGGACGGCGGCACCGGCCTCGACACCTTCCACGTCGACAATGTCAACGACGTCGTCATCGAGGCGTTCGAGGCCGGCCAGGAAGGAATCAATGGCGACCGCGTCAGCACCAGCGTCAACTTCACGCTCGGCGCCGACCAGCATGTCGAATATCTGTTCGCCGCGGGCGGTTCGAATCCGATCAACATCACCGGCAGCGACAGCGACCAGATCATCGCCGGCAATGACGGCAACAACGTCCTGCGCGGCCGCGGCGGCAACGATGCCATTTTCGGCGGTCTCGGCACCGACACGCTCGACGGCGGTCTGGGCGACGACAGCCTGTTCGTCAACGATGCCAGCGACATCATCGTCGAGGCGGCCGGCGAAGGCCGCGACATCGTCTATTCCAGCGTCAGCTACGGCCTGACCGCGGGCGCCCATGTCGAGATCCTCTCGGCCGACGTCCTATCCGCGACCAGCGCCATCACCCTGGTCGGCAACGAGCTCGACAATTTGATCTACGGCAATGCCGGGGCCAATGCGCTGCGTGGCGGCGGCGGGCTCGACACCTTGCTCGGCGGCTTCGGCGACGACGAATATTACATCACCAGCGGCGGCGAGACGATCTTCGAATATGCCAATGAGGGCCGCGACATCATCTATTCCGACCTCAGCCACGGCCTCGCCGCGGGGAGCCACGTCGAGATCCTGTCGGCGATCTCGCTTTCGAGCACCGCCGCGCTCAACTTCGGCGGCAACGAGCTCGACAATTACATCTACGGCAATGCCGGCATGAACATCCTCTACGGCGGCGGCGGCCTCGACACGTTGGTCGGCGGCGGCGGCGACGACACCTATTACATCCTCGGCGGCAACGAGCTGCTCTACGAGGCGGCGAGCGGCGGCCGCGACACCGCTTACGCGTTCGTCAGCTACACCCTCACCGGCGGCGCGGAGGTGGAAATCCTGTCGACGAACTCGATCGGCGGCACCGCCGCGATCGACCTCACCGGCAACGAGTTCGGCCAGGAGGTGGACGGCAATGACGGCGTCAACACGCTCGACGGCAAGGGCGGCAACGACCTTCTGGTCGGGTTCGGCGGCGCCGACACCTTCGCCTTCACCTCGGCGCTCGGCGCCGGCAATGTCGACCAGATCCTCGATTTCGCCAGCGGCACCGACAAGATCGCGCTCGACAATGCGGTGTTCACCGGCCTCGTCGACGGCCCGCTCCCCAACGGCGCGTTCGCCACCGGCCCAGCGGCGACCGAGCTTGACGACCGCATCGTCTACAACAGCGCCACCGGCCAGCTCTTCTTCGACGCCGACGGCAGCGGCGGCATCGCCGCCGTGCAGTTCGCCTCGGTCGCGCCCGGCACGATATTGGCGGCGAGCGACTTCACCGTGATCTGACCGGAGGAGGAAACTTAAGCCGTCGCTTGAGTTTTCGGTTGCGCGCGGGCGGCGGCCGCGATAGTTAAGCCCATGCTTAACGAATCGGCCCGGCTCGACCTCGCCTTCCAGGCGCTCGCCGATCCGACGCGGCGCGGCATGCTCGCCCGGCTGAGCCGCGCGCCGGCGTCGGTGAGCGAGCTCGCCAGGCCGTTCCGGATGTCGCTGCCGGCGGTGATGCAGCACCTCCAGATGCTGGAGGCGAGCGGCCTCGTCCGCTCGGAGAAAAAGGGCCGGGTGCGCACCTGCCGGATCGAGCCGAAGGCGCTCGCCTCGGCCGAAAGCTGGATCGCCGAGCAGCGCGCCCTGTGGGAAGGCCGGCTCGACCGGCTCGAAGACTATCTCGAAACCCTGAAAGCCAAGGAGAATGAACGTGGCTGAACAGACCGACCTCGTCCTCGAACGGACGCTCGACGCGCCCCGCGACCTCGTGTGGAAGGCGTGGACCACGCCCGAACATATGAAGCAATGGTGGGCGCCCAGGCCCTACGAGACGCCCGAAATCGAGATGGACATGCGCCCGGGCGGCCGCTTCTACACCCGGATGACCGGGCCCGACGGCTTCGACTCGGCCGGCACCGGCTGCTTCCTCGAGGTGGTCGAGGGCGAGAAGGTGGTCTGGACCAACGCGCTGCTGCCCGGCTACTGCCCGGCGGCGGCGATCGAGGATTGCGGCGGCTTTCCGTTCACCGCGATCGTCACCTTGGAGGACATTGGCGACGGCCGCACGCGTTACAAGGCGGTGGCGCTGCACCGGAACGAAGCGGATCGCGAGACCCACGAGAAGATGGGCTTCCAGGAAGGCTGGGGCACCTGCGCCGACCAGCTCGGCGAGGTCGCGGCCGGCCTCGGCGCGAACGCCTGAACCATTGCCGCGAACGGGCGTTCGCCAACGCGTTAGCGGAGGAGATACGATCATGCGCAAGCTCAGAGTTGGAGCCTTCGTCAGCCTTGACGGCGTCATGCAGGCGCCGGGCGGTCCCGAAGAGGATCCGACCGGCGGCTTCAAGTTCGGCGGCTGGACCTTTCCCCTTTGGGACGAGGTGGGCGGCGAGGCGCTGGGCGAGAGCTTCGGGCGGCCGTTCGACCTGTTGCTCGGGCGCAAGACCTACGAGATCTTCGCCGCCTACTGGCCCTATCAACAGGGCGAGATCGCCGACCCATTCAACGCCGTCACCAAATATGTCGCCACCTCCTCGGTCGAGCCCTTGGCCTGGCGGAACAGCGTCAGGCTGGAAGGCGACGTGCCGCAGGCGGTCGCGCGGCTGAAAGAGGGCGAAGGACCGGACCTGCTGACCCAGGGCAGCTCCGTCCTCGTCCAGTCGCTGCTCGCTGCCGGGCTGGTCGACGAGATGTTCCTGCTCGTCTTCCCGGTGCTGCTTGGCAAAGGCAAACGCTTGTTCGGCGAGGATTCGAAGCCCGGCGAGTGGAGCCTGCTCGACACCCGCACCTCGACGACCGGCGTCCTCATCTCCCGCTTCCTGCCGAAGGGACCGGTGCGCGCCGGATCTTTCGCGCACGAGCAGCCGAGCGAGGCCGAGGTCGCGCGGCGCGAGAAGATGAAACAGGAGGAAATGGCATGACCACCGAAGCGACGGCCGTCGTCGAAGTGTCGCGACGCATTGCCGCTTCTCCGGAGCGCGTGTTCGGGGCGTGGCTCGACCCCGACGGCGTCCGCCACTGGCTGTTCGCGACGCCGCACGGGGCGATGGAGCGGGTCGAGATCGACCCGCGCGTCGGCGGCGGCTTCACTATCGTCGAGCGGCGCGGCGGCGAGCGCGCCGAGCATCATGGCGAATATGTCGAGCTCGACCGGCCAAACCGGCTCGCCTTCGACTTCTGGACGAGCTTCAGCGGCGAGCGCACGCGGGTCACCGTCGCCATCGTCCCCGACGGCGACGGATCGCGGGTCACCCTGACGCATGCCGGCGTGTGGGCGGATTATGAGGAGCGCACCCGCAAGGGGTGGACGATGATCCTCGACGGACTCGCCCGCACGCTCGACGGGGACAGCTACTCGTAACTGTCCCCTCCCGGTTCAGCAGCTGCGGTCGATCTCGCGGCCGACCAGCGCGCCGACGACGCCGCCGAGGATCGCGCCGGTGGTGCCGCTGCCGCGCCGGCCATAGCGGCCGTAACGGTAGCGCCGGCCGTCGCGGCCGATCTCGTGCCCGACCAGAGCGCCGGTGGCGCCGCCGATGATCGCGCCGGTGGTGCCGCTGCCGCAGCGCCGGCCGCGATAATAGCGGTCGCCGCGGGCATAATAGCCGCGGTCGTAATAGCGGCCGCGATAGCGCCGGTTATAGCCGCGGCCGTAATAATAGTCGCCGGGCCGGTAGCGGCGGGGTCCGTCGCGATAATAGCCGTCATAATTGCGGCCGTAATAGCCGTCGCGGTAATAGCCTTGCGCTTCGGCCGCCGCGGGAAGCGCGACCAGAGCGGCAACCGACGCCGCGGCGCCGAGAAGGAACGTCCTGAGCATGATACGGGCTCCTTGAAGACACGGTCGAACCAGGAACGCAGTCCGACGCGCCAAGTCTCCGCCAACGCGCCTGAGCGGGCGATGAACGGGATGGTTGACGGCTCCCCCCTAGGGCGCCCCGCGTTCGCCCGCCGGCGGCGGCGTCGCGCCCACCCTCAGCCCGATATGGTGGGCGATGAAGGCGTACATGTCGGTATATTCCTCGATCTGCTTGTCGGTCGGCTTGCCCGAGCCGTGGCCGGCGCGGGTCTCGATGCGGATGAGGTGCGGCGCCGGCCCCGCATCGGCCGCCTGCAGCGCGGCGATATATTTGAAGCTGTGGCCGGGGACGACGCGGTCGTCGGTGTCGGCGGTGGTCGCCAGCACCGCCGGGTAGGGCGTGCCCGGGCGGATGTTGTGATAGGGCGAATAGGCGCGCAGGATGCGGAAGTCGGCCTCGCGGTCGGGATAGCCGTAATCGTCGACCCAGTAGCGCCCGGCGGTGAAGCGGTCGAAGCGCAGCATGTCCATCACCCCCACGGTCGGCAGCGCCGCCGCGAACAAATCGGGCCGCTGGTTCAGCACCGCGCCGACCAGGAGGCCGCCGTTCGAGCGCCCTTCGATCGCCAGCTGGCGGCTGGTCGTGACCCGCGCGGATATCAGATATTCGGCCGCGGCGATGAAATCGTCGAAGCCGTTCTGCTTGTTGGCGCGCCGGCCGGCATCGTGCCAGGCCTGGCCATATTCGCCGCCGCCGCGGATGTTGGCGACGGCGAGCACCCCGCCCATGTCGACCCAGGTCACCCATTTCGGCTGGTAGCGCGGCAGCTCAGGCGCGTTGAACCCGCCATAAGCGTAGAGCAGGGTCGGCTGCGGCCGGCTGCGGTCGAGGTCGCGGCGGTGGACCAGGAACATCGGCACCCGCGTCCCGTCCTTCGAGGCGTAGAAGACCTGGCGGACCTCGTATCGGGCGGGATCGAAGGCGAGCGTCGGCTCGGCGAAGACCCGGCTTTCGCCGGTCGCGCTGTCGTAGCGGAACACGGTCGCCGGCCGATTGAAGCTGGCGAAGGAATAGAAGGTCTCGCTGTCGCTCGAATCGCCGGCAAAGCCGGTGGCGCTGCCGATGCCGGGGAGCGCGACAATGCCGGTGCGGCGGCCGTCGAGGGTGAAGGTCCGCACCTCGCTCTTGGCGTCGACGAGGTAGGAGGCGATCAGCCGGTCGCCGACGATCGAGGCATTGCGCAACGTCGCTTCGTCCTGCGCCACGATCTCGCGAAGCTCGGCCGGGCGGGCGACGTCCATGGCGACGATCCGCTGGCGCGGCGCGCCTTCGTTGGTCTGCCAGTAGAAGACCGGCCCCCGGTTGCCGAGATAGGTCCAGTCATGCTCGAAGCCGGTGACGATCCGCCGCGGCTCGGCGCCGGGCCGGGTGAGGTCGATGAGGTTGATCTCGTAGCGCGAGTCGGTGCCTTCGGCGGAGGAGACGATCAGCCACCGGCCGTCCTCGGAGACCTCGCCATTGTTGCTGAGCCGCGGCCGGTCCGGGGTCGCGTAGACCAGCCGGTCCTCGCTCTGCGGCGTGCCCAGGCGGTGGAAATAGACGGCGTGGTTCTCGTTCAATGACTGGAATTGCTGCGCGGCCGGCGGCTCGGGGAAGCGCGAGTAGAAAAAGCCCGAGCCGTCCTTCGCCCAGTCGAGGCTGGAGAATTTGACCCAGCGTACTTCGTCGCTGGTCGGCCGGCCGGTGGCGACGTCGAGGACGCGCACGGTCCGCCAGTCGGTGCCGCCGTCCTGGACCGAATAGAGCAGATGGCGGCCGTCCTCGGACGGGTCCCATTCGGCAAGCGCGGTGGCGCCGTCCTGCGACCAGCTATTAGGGTCGATCAGCAGGCGCGGCGCACCGCCGAGCCCGTCGCGGACGTAGAGCAGCGACTGGTTCTGGAGGCCGTCATTGCGGGTGTAGAAATAGCGGCCGCCGGCCTTCTCGGGCAGGCCGAACCGCTCGTAATCGTACATCTGGGTCATCCGCGCGCGGATCGCGGCGCGGCCGGGCAGGGTGGCGAGATAGGCGTTGGTCACCTGGTTCTGGGCGGTCACCCAGTCGCGCACCCGGCTGTCCTCGCGCACGTCGTTTTCCAGCCAACGATAGGGATCGGCGACCCGCTCGCCGAACCTTTCCTCGACGACGTCGCCGCGGGCGGTGGCCGGATAGGCGATCGGCGCGGAGGCGGGCTGGGCCTGGGCCAAGGCGGCGGCCGCGGCGGGGAGCAGCAGGAGAGCGAGCAAGGGACGCATGGCGGGGACCTCGAACATCCGGGACGGCGCGAGGTCTATCAGGCGATCAGGCGGTGTCAAACCGCCGGGCGACTACGGCGTGCGACGCGCCCGCAGCGCCGCCCCGGCGAGCGCGGCGAGCAGCTTGGTCGCGTGGGAGAGCGCGACCCAGGCCCAGACCGAGGCAACGACGCCCGCCCCGGCCACGATCGCGCTGTCGATGGCGATATAGAGGAGCGCGGCGGCGCCGGCGGCGGCGAGGGCGTCGCGCCGCGCCCGTCCCTTCGCCAGCAGCCAGCCCGCGAGCAGCATCAACGGGATGCCGGCGACGACGCTGCTGATCGGGGCGGCGCGCTGGGCGAAAGCCTCGTAGTCGGGGAAGGGCCGGCCAGGCTCGACGAAGGTCGAATAGACCCAGACGACGAGGATGCTGATCGCGACGTTGAGGACCATTACGGCCAGCGTCGCCGCCGGGACGATAAGGAGATCGCGCCGCTTCATCATCATCCCCCCTTAGACAATCACGTCGTCCGGCAGATTGGTCGCCTTATAGGCGCGCTTCGCCAGCGGGATCGCGCCCCGCCGGAAGGTGCCGTCGCTGACATTCTTCAGCACCTTGGGGAGGAACCAGCGAAGATAGAAGCGCCAGCCCATGCCCATCGCGAAGGTGAGCTTCCAGGGTTGGTTCTCGTAGGACTGGACGAGCTCGACACGGGTCCCGCCCTCGATCGGCGTCAGCGTCCATTCGACGCGCATCGGCGGCGGCTGCGTGGCGCCCTCGACCGCGCGGTTCTGCCATGACCAGGCGAGGCGGTGCGGCGGGTCGACCTCGATGACTTCGCAGTCCACGATTCCCGACGGGCACAGCCGCTCCGGATCATATTGAAAGCGGAATTTGCTGCCCACCTTCGGCTCCGAGAAGGTGGTCGGCATCAGCCATTCGGCGATCGCATAGGGATCGGTGAGCGCGGTCCACACGTCCTCGATGCCGTGGGCATAGGTCGCGACCCGTCGGAACGACTTCATTGGGGCCTCGCTTTCCGGTCCAGATAGTCGCCCAGCTTGGCCAGCCGCCCGTCCCAGAAGGCTTCGTACGGCTTCAGCCAGTCGAAGGCCTCGGCCAGCGGCCGGGCGTTCAGGGAATAGATGCGCTCGCGCCCCGTCGGCCGGGCATTGACGAGGCCGGCGCGGGAAAGGACCGACAGATGCTCCGAAAAGGCCGGCTGGCTCGCACCGGCTATGCGCGGCGCCAAAGCCGTGCGCAGCTCGGTCGCGCTCCGTTCGCCGTTCAGCAGGAGATCCAGCACGGCGCGCCGGGTGGGGTGGGCGATGGCGCTGAACGCGGAGGCATCGGCGGAAGGACGGGTCATCGGCCGACATTACATCGGGTTTAGCCGATACGTCAACCGGCCTAGTGCACCGCCCGCGCCTCCTGCTCGGCCTTGGTGGCCAGCGAGAAGCGGGGCTCGGGCGTGGCGAGCCTGCCGAGCAGCAGGTCGGCGGCGTAGCGGCCGACCGCGGGGCCGTGCTTGAAGCCGTGGCCCGAGCCGGCGCCGACCAGCACGACATTGTCCCATGCCGGGTGACGGTCGATCAGAAGGTCGCCGTTCGAGCTGTTCTCATATTGGCAGACCCGCGCCTCGCTCAACGGCCGGGAGGCGAGGTCGGGGAAGCGCCGGGCCATGAACGCGCGGACGTCGGCGAGCGCCCCGGCCGACGGCGTGCGGTCGCCGGTGTCCGGGTCCATCGGCGGGCCGTGGGCGTCGTGGGCGATCTTGAAGCCGCGGCCCTCGAGGTCGGGGAAGCCGTAATAGATGTCGCCGCCGTTGAAATCGGCCCAGCCGGGGAGCCGGCCGGGCTGGAAGCGCGCGTCGCCGGGCGGGGGCGCGAAGAAGAACACCTCCTGGCGGGTGGGAAAGATGCGCCGGCCGAGCAGGTCGGGGAAGACGCGGCCCAGCCACGGCCCGCAGGCGAAGACGAAGCGCTCGGCGGCAAGGGTCTCGCCGCCCAGAATCCGCACCCGGTCGAGCGACCGCCCGGCGCGCGGCGGCAGCACGGCTTCCTGGCGATAGTCGCCGCCGGCGCGGACGAACTCGGCGACCAGGGTCTGCACCGCGCGGCGCGCCATCAGCGCGCCGAAGCTGGGCTCGTAGAGGCCGGCGGCGACGCCGCTGAAGTCGATCTGCGGGAAGCGGCGCCTGAGCGCGCGATTGTCGAGCAATTGGGTGGGGAGCGCGAGCCGGCGATGGACCCGCATCGTCTCTTCGAGGAACGGCTCGACCTCGGGGAAGAAGAACAGGACGCCGAGCTCGTGGAAGACCGGCAGGCCGGCGCGCGCGGACAAGGCGCGCCATTCGGGCAGCGAATCGAGCGCCATCCGGGTATAGACCTCGTCGGCGCCATAGGAGCCCCGGGTCATCCGCAATTCGCCGCCGGACGAGGCGCGGGCATGGGCCGGCCCCCAGGCGTCGAGCAGCAGCACGCTCTTCCCCGCCGCCTGCAGCCGCCGCGCCGTCCACGCGCCGAACACCCCGGCGCCGACCACGATCGCGTCCCAGCGGGTACGGCGCGGCTGGGCGAGCAGCGTCCCGGGAAGGGCGGCGGCCGCGGCGCCGGAGAGGAGCAGGGATCTGCGGCTGAGCGTGATCATCGCCCCTTCTTATCCTCCCCTCGATTTCGAGGGGAGGGGAGGATTTTCAGCCGCCGAAGCGCTTCCGAAGGGTGAGGCCGATGACCCTCGGCTGGCCGACGTTGAAGCCCAGGCGCGCCCGGCCGCCGCGCTCGCGGTCGAACGACAGGAGGGCGTTCTCGTCGAACAGGTTGGTAACGTAGACCATCGCGCTCAGGCCGTTTTCCCAGTCCACCCCGGCGCTGAGGTTGACATATTGGTAGGAGGGCAGCCTGAGGTCGAGCACGGTCGCCGCGGTGCCGGTCGCGCCGCCGAACGCCAGGCCCGAGACGAAGCTGCGCGGATTGCCTTCCTGGTCGCTCGCCTGCGTGTAGCGGCTGCCGACATGCTGGAACGACGCGCCGATGAAGGCCTCGGCATCGTCCGCCACCGGGAAGCTGTAGCTGGCATTGGCCGAAAGCTGGAAGTTGGGCACGGTCGGCAGGCGGTTGCCGTCGCGGATGCCGGCGATGACCACGCCCGCGGTGGTGGTGACGTCGGAATCGAACTTCGCCTCGACGAGGCTGCCGTTGATCGACAGGTCGAGCCCGGGGACCGGCGACACGGCCAGCTCGACCTCGACGCCCATCGTATGGGCCTCGGGCACGTTGAAGACGACGCGCGACGAGCAGCTGCCGGCGTCGGCGGTGACCTGGAGGTTCGAGATGTCGGTATAGAAGGCCGCCGCGGCGAAGGTCAGGCCGCGGCGCTGGCCGCGGACGCCGAGCTCGTAGTTCCACAAAGTCTCGTCCTCGTAGGTCGGGCGGTTGCCGTAGGTCAAAGCGTCGATGCCGCCCGCGCCGCCGGTGCAGAGCGGGATGTTGAGCGGGTCGTTGACGCCGCCCAGCCGGAAGCCCTTCGACACCTGGCCGTTGATCCGGACATTGTCGACCGGCTCGAAGGTGAGGATGGCGCGCGGGCTGAAGCCGCTCGACGAGGTCTCGTCGATATTGTTGTCGCCGTTGGAGAACAGGCCGCCCGAATTGAACTGGCGGACTTCCGAGAAGTCGTAATAGCGGCCGCCGATGGTGAAGATCAGGCGCTCGCTGAGGTCGAACGTCGCTTCGCCGAACAGCGCCGCCTGCTCGATGTCGTAGGGCAGGTCGGCATTGTAGGGCGAGTTCAACGGGAAGCCGTTGGCCACCGCCGCCGAGGTGCCGGCGCCGAAGCGGGCGTCGGTGAAGGCGTCGTAGCCCGGGGTGGGCAGGCGCTGGCGGTAGAAGCGGTCGGTGTCGGAATAGAAGATTCCGGCGACGAAATTGACCATCCCGTCATTGTTGGTGGCCAGCCGCAATTCCTGGGTGAAGGTTTCGAGGTCGGTGGTGTCGACCAGGTTCGACGGCAGCAGCACGGCGGCCGGGGCGTAAGCGAGGTCGACGGTGACGCTGCCGGTCAGCGCGCTGGCGTCGCGGCTCACCACGATGTCGCGGTTGATGTAGCTCGACACCGAGGTCACCGTGACCATGTCGCCGAGGTCGATCTGGATGGTGAGGTCGGCGAGGAAGGTGTTGTCGGAGAAGCTTTCGCGCAGCAGCAGGAACTGCTCGCGCTCGTCGAACGTCACCGGCGGGCGGGTGGTGGTGAACGGGTTGGCGTAGAGGTTGTAGACCTCCTGGCGGTTGAAGCCGTTGGCGCGGATCTCCTGGTAGAGGATGCGCGGCGTGACCCTGATGCCCGAGCCCGGCTCGAGCGCGACGGCGATGCGTCCGCCGGTGCGATGGCCGCCATTGACGTTCTCGTCGACCGAGCCGCCCTCGCGCAGCGCGTCGATGAAGCCGCCATATTCGGTGTGGTAGGCGACCGCGCGAACCGCGGCGCCGCGCCCGAACGGCAGGTTGATCATGCCCTTCAGATGGCCGCCGAAATCGTCGCCGCCGATGAGGTTGAGATTGCCCTCGACCGAGCCTTCGAGCGTGTCCATGTCGGGCTGGTTGGTGATGTAGCGGATGGTGCCGCCGACCGAGCCCGAGCCGAACAATGTGCCCTGCGGGCCGCGCAAGGTCTCGACGCGGTTGAGGTCGTAGAGGTCGATGTCGGGGGTGAACAGCGACAGCGAGATCACCGATTCGTCGAGATAGACGCCGACCTGCTCCTTGACGCCCGGCTGGTCGCGGACGATCTGGCCGGCGGAGACGCCGCGCACCGAGACCTGGCTCTGGCCCGGCCCGAGATTCTGGATGGTGAGGCCGGCGACGTTGCGCGACAAATCCTCGATCGTGTTGGCGCCCGAGCGCTGGATCGCCGCCTCGGTCTGGGCGTTGATCGAGAACGGCACTTCCAGGAGCGAGGTCTCGCGCTTGGTCGCGGTGACGACGATCACCTGCTCGTCGTCGGCGGCGCTGTCCGCCACCGGCGGATCCTGCGCGAAGGCCGGCGTCGCGGTGGCGAGCGCCAGGACGGAAACGGCGCCGGCAAAGGCGATGGAACGGCGCGCGATCGGGTTCGAGCGTGACATGGTTTCCCCCATTTGTTTCGCCCCGAGAATAGCCCCGCCCGGCGAGCCCGTACACCCGCGCTGTGGCCCCGCCGCCACAACTTCCGCGCGCTGTTGCTGCTTTGCAACATGGTGGCGCAAACACATGCACGGCCGCTATCGGGGGCGCAAGCTCCTCGCCAGGTCTTGCCGGGCTATTTCAACCAATTTCGCTCTTGCCCTCTCCACAGCGCCGTATCCCGATTCCAAGTGCTCGGACCAATCTTGGTGGTACTCTCCAAGCTCCCTCCGCATATCTTTAAAGAGCTGCTTGACCGTCTCCGAGAGAAGCCATTCTTCCTTCGCGATGGTACGATTGAGGTGGTCCTTCGCTTTTTGATAGACCTTGTCACGCTGTTTCCGGGTCGCGCTATCAATATCGCGATGCCTCATATGGTCATCGAGATGCAGGCCGAACCAATTCTGAATGTCAAAGAGCGCGTCGAATATCGCGGAATAGGCTTGGCTTTTACGCTCCCAGACCTTTTCTAGGTGGGTAGTCCTTTGCGCCCACCGCGATGTGAACCAGGCCACGCCGAAGGCGACAACCAATGTGATAATCGAATCTAGGTTCTCGGATATGAGCATCAGCATACAAGGGCCTCGATTGCGAACTCTGCCCCTTATGCGGCACGCTGCCAATAGCCGGTGAAGCTGGCGGACTTGCGCGCGGCCAGCGCCAGCGTGGCGACACAGCGCATCTGCTCGCCATTGGACTTGCGGCGATGATCCTCGCGCCATGCCATTTCGGCGGCATAGCGGGCGAGATAGGGACCGGCGATGTGGTGGTGCGTCCCGACCTCGGCGCGGCGCAGCCGGGAGAAGAAGCTTTCCGCCTGATTGGTGCACGCGCCGGGGATGGAATAGGCGACTTGGTGATTGACCGTGCGGACCTCGTAATGGCGGTGCAGCCGATCCCAGGAACGGGCGTCGTCGGTATGGACAATGGCCGTGCTGGCGACCGTGGAAAGGATGAACTCGGCGCTGTGGCCTTCGTGCTGGAAAACCGCCGTCACGGTGCGGCCCCGGCGCTCGCGCGCCACCACAACCGCCTTGCGCTTGCCGGTTTTGACATTGGAGCGGCGGCGATCGACGCGCTCGGCGAGGATGTTGGCCTCGCGGATGAAGCCCCCGAAATAGGCCCCGTCGATCTCGACAATGCCGTCCAGCGTCTCGGGCGCGTCGGCGGCCATCGCCTCGCGCAGCTTGTGGCAAAGCACGAAAGCGGTCTTGTAGGAGACGTTGAGGTCGCGCCCGATCTGGAGCGCGGAGACGCCCTTGGCCCCGTTGGCGAACAGGAAGATCGCCGCGATATAGTCGCGCAGCGGCTTCTTGTAGCTGGCGAACAGAGTCCCGCTGGTCAGCGAGAATTGCTTGCGGCAATCCTTGCACTGGAAGATGCGGCGGGTGCGGATCGTGTAGGCGGTGCAGCTTCCGCAATACGGGCAAACAGGCTCCCCATCCTCCCAACGCATCGACTTTAGGAGGTCGAACGCCTCATCATCCGAGAGGCGGAAAATCTGCGCCAGCGAGAGGTCGCGGGCGGCTGCGGATTTGAGAAAGTTTCTATCGTTGTTCATCATCATATCCAGTGGTGTTGTGCACTGAATGTGATGGCTTGAACCGCCATTGTCAATGGTCTATATCATCAAAAGTGATGGTGATTGGAGGCGGATATGGCTAAGGGCGACCCTGTGACCGTCCAGTATGAGACTCGGGCCAAGAACCTGCTAAAGGGCGAACTGAAACGGCGGGGAATCACCTATGCGGGGCTGGCGGAAAAGCTGGCAGCAATCGGCGTCTCGGAGAACGAGCGCAACCTCAACAACAAGATCAGCCGGGGCGGCTTCTCAGCGGCGTTCCTGCTCCAATGCCTAGAAGCTATCGAGGCCACTACATTGCGGCTGGATTGACCGCCCTTTTTGTAGCGACTGGCGCTATCGGGTTCGGCATATATCGGGAGGCAGCCGATCTACAGACCTCCTACGAGCGGCAGGCCGTAGAAAAGGCCCGCGACCATGCAGGCCGCGCTAACATAGGCATTGAACGCCGCTGCCTCCCCCTGCCCCCGCAGGCTGAGCGCGATTGCATTCGCGAAGAAGCCCAAGCCGCTCGCCAAGGCCAGCACGACGAATACGATTTGCAGGCACAGCTCGTGACTTCCGCTTGGACGCGAGCCATGGGCATTGCCGCCATCATAGGAATGATGTTCGGTATAATTGGCGTCGGCCTGATATTCATCACGTTCCGCGAAACCCGACGCGCCGCCGATTCCGCCCGCGACACCTATCGCGCTTTTGTCGACCTGGAGCGCGCCCGCGTCATTGCCCGAACGTCGGGCGTACTCTGGAATCCTCCGCACATAATGGCCATCAAAATTGGCCTCATCAATGTCGGAAGATCCACTGCGCACATCGAGGCCGCTTGTTGCGGCTTCATGGAGGGGTGCACTTACCCCGCCGAGTTTGAGCGAACGATGCGAATTGATCAGGCGATGGCAAGCGCATCCGATACCTCGTTCACGATCGACGCCTTTGATCGGGAGACTTTCAAGGATCGCCCGTTCGTGGGCGGCTTCGTCGAATATCGTAGCACCTTCGGGCACCGTCACCGCGCCTATTTCCTCGGTCGCATCGACTTCGTGCTGGGGAAGGAACACGGTTACGGGTCCGAGACGGAGGATCACTGGACCGTGGATTCCAGCGCCCTGTATTGCAGCCGGGAAGAGCGCGAGGCCCATTTTGGCTGGCCCGCCGATAGCTAGGGTTAGCGCCGCGAGCGCGCCTAGACACCCGCTAATCACGCGCCGAGCCCCTGTGGCAATCGTGCCGAACGGTCCCCGAGGCACAAGCTGTCGGGGGCGGCGAACGGTCTGAAACGCAAGGGAATGTGGCTGTGTTTGCGCCACCATGTTGCTGCTTTGCAACATAAGGGGCCCACGCCCCGAGAGTCATCCCGGCGAAAGCCGGGACCCATGAACACGGAGCTTCCGGAAGAGGCGACAAACGTGAAGCCCGCTCCCTTGCTCTCCGGTTCATGGATCCCGGCTTTCGCCGGGATGACTTCGTCGGGGGCGTCTCCTCCCCATCGGCTACGCGCGGATTTTCCGGATTGGCGGCGCCGACGGATCGGCTATCGTCGCCGCGTCTTTCAGGGGAGTCCGCCATGCGCTTCAACGCGATCCTGCCGCTGCTCCTCCTGCTGCTGCTCGCCCCGGCCGCCAACGCCCAGCCGTCGCCGCCAGCGCCCGCCGCGCCGCCGGAGATCGTGGTGATCCATGCCGGCACCCTGCTCGACCGGCCCGGCCGCCCGCCCCGCCAGCGCGCCAGCATCCTCGTCCAGGGCGGCCGGATCGCCAGCGTGGAGGACGGGTTCGTGCCCGTGCCCCCCGGCGGCCGCCTGATCGACCTGTCCGACCGCTTCGTGCTGCCCGGCCTGATCGACAGCCACGTCCACCTGACCAGCGACCGGGCCGGCGTCGAGGGCCAGCTCGCCGAGATGACCGAGAGCGTCCCCTTGCGCGCCTACGAAGCCGCCTGGAACGCCCGCAAGACGCTGGACGCGGGCTTCACCACCGTCCGCAACCTCGGCTCCGACGACGGCATCACCCTCGGCCTTCGCGACGCCATCGCCCGCGGCTGGGCGATCGGGCCGCGGATCGTCGACGCCGGCACCTCGATCTCGGCGACCACCGGCCACATGGACCCGACTTTGGGCCTGCGCGAGGAGTTTCACGACGACCTCCTGCGCTCGGGCTCGACCTGCGACGGCGCCGACGATTGCCGCCGCGCCGTCCGCCGCCAGATCGCCCGCGGCGTCGATGTCATCAAGATCGCCACCACCGGCGGGGTCAACAGCCGGATCGGCCTCGGCCTCGGCGCCCAGATGTTCGAGGACGAGGTCCGCGCCATCGTCGAGACCGCGCACCTCTACGGCAAGCGCGTCGCGGTCCACGCCCATGGCGCCGACGGCATCAACCTGGCGCTGCGCGCCGGCGCCGATTCGATCGAGCACGGCACCCTCATGGACGAGGAGAGCCTGCGCCTGTTCCGCCAGAGCCGGGCCTGGTACGTCCCCACTTTGTCGACCATCAACGGCTATATCGAGCGCCTGCGCGCCAATCCCAACGCCTATGTCGGCGAGGTCCGCGCCAAGATCGAATGGCGGATCTCGGTCACCGGCCAGGCGCTGAGGCGCGCGGTCCCCGCCGGCGTCAGGATCGCCTTCGGCACCGACGCCGGCGTCTCGATGCACGGCCGCAACGCCGACGAGTTCCTGCTGATGGTGGAGCACGGCATGACGCCGATGGCGGCGATCCAGGCGGCCACCGTCAACGCCGCCGACCTGCTCGGCCTTTCCGCCGAGGCCGGCACGATCGAGCCCGGCCGCGCCGCCGACATCATCGCCGTCCGCGGCGACCCGCTGGCCGACATCGGCGTGCTGCGGACAATGACCTTCGTCATGACCCGAGGCCGCGTCCACCGCATGGAGCCCTGAACCCCCCGGAGTCATCCCAACCCACCAGGAGTCATCCCGGCGAAGGCCGGGACCCATGAACACCGCGACTTCCAGGAGAAGCGAAAGCGCCGGCGCCTGGCCTTCCACCTCTTCGGTTCATGGGCCCCGGCCTTCGCCGGGGTGACTCGGAGGAAGCGCCCGCCCCATGAGTCATCCCGGCGAAGGCCGGGACCCATGAACACCGCGGCTTCCAGGAGAAGCGAAAGCACCGAAACCTGGCCTTCCACCCCTTCGGTTCATGGCCCCCGGCCTTGGGTCCCATCAAAGTAGTACTTTGATGGGGGCCCTTTCGCCGGGGTGACTTGGAGGAAGCGCCCGCCCCATGAGTTATCCCGGCGAAGGCCGGGACCCATGAACACGGCCCTTCGTCGGGAAAGCGAAAGCACCGGCACCTCATCCGGTCACGCATGTGTTCGTGGGCCCCGGCCTTGGGTCCCATCAAAGTAGTACTTTGATGGGGGCCCTTTCGCCGGGGTGACTTGGAGGAAGCGCCCGCCCCATGAGTTATCCCGGCGAAGGCCGGGACCCATGAACACCGCGGCTTCCAGGAGAAGCGAAAGCACCGAAACCTGGCCTTCCACCCCTTCGGTTCATGGACCCCGGCCTTTGCCGGGGTGACTCGGTGGAAGCGCCCGCCCCAAGAGTCATCCCGGCGAAGGCCGGGACCCATGAACACCGCCATTCGTCGGGAAAGCGAAAGCACCGAAACCTGGCCTCCCACCTCTTCGGTTCATGGGCCCCGGCCTTGGGCCCCATCAAAGTAGTACTTTGATGGGGGCGCTTTCGCCGGGGTGACTTGGTAGAAGCGAAAGCCGGTTGCGCGCGGGCGGTCTCTCTGGTTGATGTCGCCGCGGTGGGCGAGACTGCAATCGATGGAGACCCGAGCCATGACCATGAGTTTCGACCGCCGCCAGTTCCTGCTCGGCTCCGCCGCCGCCACCGGCGCCCTCGCTCTGGCCGGCTGCGCGGGCATGGCGCCGCGCTCCGAAACCGCCGCGGCGCGCGCGCTCTACGACAGCATCTTCCAGGGCATGCTGCGCGCCTCGCCCGAGCTTGCCACCGGCCTCGGCCTCGACACCGGCGACCTTTCCTATCTGAAGGCCCGGCTCGGCGATTCCTCGCCGGCGGGCAAGATGGGCGCCTACCAGCCCCTGCTCGACCATCTGCCCCGGCTCCGCCGGCTCCACCGCGCCGCGCTGGCGGCACGCGAGCGCGCCTGGCTCGATACCGTGCTGTGGCTCGGCGAGCGGATGGCGGAGGAGGCGACCATCCCCTATGGCGGCATCGGCGGCTATTCCTACCCGATCCCTTATGTCGTCTCGCAGCTGACCGGCTCCTACCAGGACGTTCCCGACTTCCTCGACAGCCAGCACCGCATCGACACGCGCGCGGACGCCGAGGCCTATGTCTCCCGGCTCGAGGCGTTCGCCGCCAACGTCAACCTCGAGGTCGACCAGGCCCGCGCCGATGCCGGCCGCGGCGTCGTGCCGCCCGCCTTCATCCTCGACAAGGCGCTGGCCCAGACCCGCACGCTGCGCGCCGAGCGCGGCGAGGAGGCGGGCCTCGTCCGGTCGCTGGTCCGGCGCACCCGCGAGAAGAACATCGCCGGCGACTGGGGCACCCAGGCGGCGGCGATCGTCGACGGCCGCCTCGCCGCCGCTTTGGACCGCCAGATCGCGATGCTGACCGCATTGCGGCGCGGCGCCGGCACCAGCCCCGCCGCCGGCCGCCTTCCCGACGGCGAGCGCTTCTACAATCTGTGCCTGAGGTTCCACACCAGCACCGGCCTCACGCCCGACGAGGCCCACGCCATCGGCCTGAGGCAGGTCGCCGAGCTGGGCGCCGCGCTCGATCCTCTGCTCCGCCGCGAGGGGCTGACGCAAGGGAGCGTCGGCGCGCGGATCAACGCGCTGCGGGCCGAGGAGCGCTTCCTCTACCCCAATGATGATTCCGGCCGGGCCCGGCTGCTCGCCGATTTGAACCGCCAGATGGAGGCGGTGAAGGCGCGCATGCCCGAATATTTCAACACCATCCCGCGCTCGGGGATGGAGGTGAAAAGGGTGCCGCCGGCGATCGAGCTGGGCGCGCCGCGCGGCTATGCCCAGGGGCCGAGCCTCGACGGCAGCCGGCCCGGCGCTTATTATATCAACCTGGTCGACACCCGGATCTGGCCGAAATGGGCCCTGCCCACCCTCACCTATCACGAGAGCATTCCGGGCCATCTCTGGCAGGGCTCGATCGTGCTCGAGAACCAGGCGATCCCCCTCCTCCACCGCAATATCGGCATCCCCGCTTATGGCGAGGGCTGGGGCCTCTATGCCGAGCAGCTCGCCGACGAGATCGGCATGTATGCCGATTTCCCGACCGGCCGGATCGGCATGCTGCAGAGCTTCCTCTACCGCAGCGCCCGCGTCGTCATGGACACCGGCATGCACGCCAAGGGCTGGAGCCGCGAGCAGTCGATCCTTTACTTCACCGAGATGGTCGGCCTCGACCCGATTTCGGCGACCAGCGAGGTCGAGCGCTACGTCGTCTGGCCCGGCCAGGCGTGCAGCTACAAGATCGGCCATAACGAGATTGTCCGGCTGCGCGAGGAGGCGCGCGGGCGATTGGGCGAACGGTTCGACATCAAGTCGTTCCACGACGCGGTCCTCAACAATGGCGACATGCCGCTCGAAGTGCTGGCGACCGTGGTCGGCGACTGGACGCGGCAGCGGCTCGGCTAAAGGGGCGGAGACCGGCCGCGTCCTTCGGCCGTCACCATTGGCACGGGAGATGCTGGCGTCCAGACCCACGCTCTGGTATAAACTCACGAATTAGGTACCAGAATAAGGATGGGACCATGAACGCGCGGCGGGTCAAGATCATCGAGGGCGGGAAGCTTGTTATTCCGGCGGCCATGCGCCGTGCGCTCGGCATCGTCAGCGGAGACACCGTCTTGGTCGGTGTCGACGACGGCGAGCTGCGCGTGCGCTCGCTCGACAAGGCGGTCGCACGAGCCCAGGCGCTGGTTCGCCGCCATGTGCCCGCGGGCGTGTCCCTGGCCGACGAATTGATCGCGGAGCGTCGGAGCGAGGCGGAGCGTGAGTAAGGCGGTCGTCCTCGATTCCTCCGCGCTCCTGTGCCTGCTGAACGGGGAGCCCGGCGCGGACCGGGTCGCCGCCATTTTGTCCGATGCGATCGTCGGCGCGGTCAATCTGGCCGAAGTGATGGCCAAGCTGCGCGAATACGGCCTCGACGCAGGCGAAGCGCGCGCCGCGCTTGGCGAGCTGCCGCTGGACATCCACCCATTCAGCGCCGAACAGGCGCTGGCGAGCGGCGATTTGCGGCCCGTCACCCGCGCCCTCGGCCTCTCGCTCGGCGACCGCGCCTGCCTCGCCCTCGCTGCCGAGCTCGACGCCGTTGCACTGACCACCGACCGCGACTGGCTGAGGCTCGATATCGGGGTGAAGGTGGAGACGGTGCGTTGACCCATCGACACCGGTATGCAGGCCGGCGGCGGGAGCCGCGCGCATCGGTCCGCTGCCTTTACCGACACGATCGGGCTCGGCGCGTGACCTTTGCGCCACCGGCGGGGAAAAGTGGCCCGGCCTGTCACGCGATTGGAACAGTCCGCCCTCTAAGGTGTTGCTGTCCTGGCCGCTGACGAGTAGCGGGACAGGTCTTCATGCCGGCATGTGTCGGCAACGCGCCAAGGAGGATATATGCTTTCCAGGAACATCGCCGCCCTCGCAGCCCTTTCGCTGGTGGTCGGCAGCAGCGCGGCCGTGGCGCAAACCGCCCAGCCGCTCAGCCTCGCCAACGCGCCCGCCGTCGAGCGCGCCGGCGCCGGCCTCGAAGCCGAGAGCGATCTGAGGCGGCGCGGCATCGGCATCTACATCATCGGCGCCGTCGTCCTCGGGCTGATCATCTGGGGCATCATCGAGCTGACCAAGGACGACGAGGGCCCCGAAAGTCCGTAAGGGCCGGCCCCCTTCCAGCCTCCGGCGCCCCGGAAGATTCCGGGGCGTCGTTGTTTCCGGCGGTGGCTTGCATAATTATGCATTCCTCTGCATAGGGCGCCTATGATCGACGTTGCGATTCTCGGCGCATCGGGCTTCGTCGGCGCGGAGCTGCTGCGGCTGTGCGCCGGCCACCCGCAGCTGCGGCCGGCCCGGCTGTTCGGCGACAGCCAGGCGGGCGCCGCGCTCGGGGACGTCCACCCCCATCTCGCTCTGGCCTATCCCGGCGCCGCGATCGAGCATTACGCGCCGGAGGCGCTCGACGGGATCGGCCTCGTCTTCGCCGCCCTCCCCCACGGCCATTCCCAGAAGATCGCGCGCGATCTGATCGCGCGGGAGATCGCGTTCGTCGATCTCGGCGCCGATTTCCGGCTCGGCGACGCCGCCGACTATGAGCGCTGGTATCGGGAGCCGCACAGCGCGCCGGACCTGCTCGGCCGCTTCGTCTACGGCATCCCCGAAATGCACCGGGCGGCGATCGCCGCCGCGCGCAACGTCGCCGTCGCCGGCTGCTATCCGACCTCGGCGATCCTGGCGCTGAAGCCGCTGCTCGGCCTGATCGATCCGGACACGATCGTCATCGACGCCGCGTCGGGCGTGAGCGGCGCCGGCAAGGCGGCCAGGGAAGAAATCCATTTCAATACCGTCGACGGCAATTTCACCGCCTACGGCCTCCTCACCCACCGCCACACCGCCGAAATGGAGATGGAATTGGGCGGCCGCATCCTGTTCACCCCCCATCTCGCGCCGATGAACCGCGGCATCCTCGCCACCTGCACGGCGAAGGCGAAAGGCCCGTGCGACCCGCTCGAGGCGCTTCGCGCGGCCTATGCGGACGAGCCGTTCGTCCATGTCTCGGAGCGCGCGCCGTCGACCAAATGGACCTATGGCTCCAACGCCGTCCACCTCACCGCCCGCTACGACCCGCGCACCGGCCGGGTGCTCGCCATCGCCGCTTTGGACAATCTGGTGAAGGGAGCCGCCGGCCAGATGATCCAGTGCGCCAATCTGATGCTCGGCCTCGACGAGACCGCCGGGCTCCCGGTCGCCGGAATCTGGCCATGAGCGTGATTTCTTATCCTCCCCCGGATTTCCGGGGGAGGGGGACCATGCGAAGCATGGTGGAGGGGCGTCTTTGCCCCGAAGAACGCCCCTCCACCGCGCTGCGCGCGGTCCCCCTCCCCTGCAAAAGCAGGGGAGGATCGAAATGAGCGTCACCGCCGCCTTGGGCTTCGTCGCCGCCGGCTGCCATGCCGGGATCAAGAAGCGGCGCCACGACATGGCGCTGGTCGCGACCGACGATCGCAAGCCGGTCGCCGCGGCGGCGGTGTTCACCCGCAACAAGTTCGTCGCGCCGCCCGTCATCCTCGACCGCGAGCGGCTCGCGGCCAATGGCGGCACGGCGACGGCGATCCTGGTCAATTCGGGCAATGCCAATGCCGGCACCGGCGCGGCCGGCCTGGCCGACGCCGAGGCGATGGCGCAGGCCGCCGCCGCCGCGCTCGGCGTCGCCGCCGGGGAGGTGCTGGTCTGCTCGACCGGCATCATCGGCACGCCCTTGCCGATGGAGGTGATCCTCAAGGCGACGCCGAAGCTGGCGAAGAAGCTGTCGAAAGAGGGCGCCGACGATGCCGCGCGCGGCATCCTCACCACCGACAGCCGCCCCAAGCAGGCGCTGGTCGAGGGCTCGACCTTCACCCTCGGCGGCATGGCCAAGGGCTGCGGCATGATCGCGCCCGACATGGCGACCATGCTCGCCTTCCTCACCACCGACGCCGATCTGCCGCGCGACCGGCTCCAGCGCATCCTCGGCGACGCCGCCGACCGCACCTTCAACACCCTCAACGTCGACGGCGCGACCTCGACCAACGATACCGCCATCCTGCTCGCCAGCGGCCGGCGCGGCCGGGCCGACCCCGGCGAGCTCGCCGACGCCGTCGACCGGCTGTGCGCGGACCTCACCGACCAGATGGCCAGGGACGCCGAGGGCATGACCAGGATGGTCGCGCTCATGGTCACCGGCGCGGCCAGCGACGCGGAGGCGCGGATCGCGGCGAGGAGCATCGCCGAGAATAATTTGGTCAAATGCTCCTGGTACGGCAGCGATCCCTATTGGGGCCGGCTGCTCGCCGCCGCCGGCTCGGCCGGCGTCGCCTTCGATCCCGAAAAGAGCGCGGTCGCTTATGGTGGCATCGCCGTATCGCGGGGGGGCATCAACGTCCCGCATGATGAGGCAAAGGTCGCAAATCACATGCAAAACCAGCGGATCGAGATCGCCGTCGATCTCGGCGCCGGCAGTGGCATCGCCAGGATCATCGGCATCGATCTCGGCCCCGGCTACATCAAGGAAAATGCGAAGACGTCATGATCAACCCGGCCCAGACCGCGCAGATCCTCGTCGAGGCTCTGCCCTATATCCGCCGCTTCGCCGGCAAGTCGGTGGTCGTGAAGCTCGGCGGCGCGGCGATCGACAAGGCGCTCGACAAGGCGCTGGCGCAGGACCTCCTGCTGCTGCGCAGCGTCGGCATGCGCTGCGTCCTCGTCCATGGCGGCGGCCCGCAGGTCGACGAGATGATGAAGCGGATGGGCAAGGCGCCCGAGTTCAAGGACGGCCTCAGGGTCACCGACGCCGAGACGCTCGACATCGTCCGCATGGTGCTGGTCGGCAAGGTCAACCGCGACCTCGTCGCCACCATCAACCGCGAGGCGCCGGACGAGCCGGTCGCGGTCGGCGTGTCGGGCGAGGATGGCGGGCTGCTCACCGCGAGCCCGCGCGAATCCGCCTTGGGCTATGTCGGCGACGTCAGCCACGTCCGCGCCTCGGTCCTCCACCGGCTGCTCGACGAGGGGCTCGCCCCGGTGGTCTCGACGGTCGGCGCCGACGGGCTCGGCCAGCCCTACAACATCAATGCCGACGAAGCCGCGCGCGCGATCGCGGTGGCGATGGACGCCGAGAAGATCGTCTACCTCACCTCCGCGCCGGGGCTGCTCGAAGACGTCGACGACGAGGCCAGCCTGATTCCGCGCCTGACCTCGGCGGAGCTTCGCGACCGGATCGCGCATGCCAGCGTCAGCGCGGGAATGATCCCCAAGCTGCGCGCCTGCGCCGACGCGGTCGACGGCGGCGTCGGCACCGCCCACATCATCGACGGCCGCGTGCCCCACGCCCTGCTCATCGAGCTGCTCACCGACCAGGGTATCGGCACCATGGTCAGGAAGGAGAGGGACTGGTGACCGACCTCCTCACCATCGCCGAAACCGGCCGCGACGGACTAAACGAGATACTCGCTTTGTCCCAGCGCACCGACCTCGGTACGCCGCTCGCCGGCAAGGGCGTCGCCCTGGTCTTCCAGAAGCCGAGCGCCCGCACCCGCAGCTCGACCGAGATGGCCGCCGTCCAGCTGGGCGCCCATCCGGTCTACATCCAGAAGGAGGAGGTCGGCCTCGGCACCCGCGAGAGCGCCGAGGACGTCGCCCGCACCCTCGCCTGCTACCACGCCATCATCGCCGCCCGGGTGATCGACCACCGCGACCTGGCGGCGATGGCCGCCGCCGTCGACACGCCGGTGCTCAACCTCTTGTCCGACACCGACCATCCGCTGCAGGCGCTTGCCGACCTCCTCACCGTGAAGCAGCTGCTCGGCAGCCTCGAAGGCGCGCGGATCGCCTATGTCGGCGACGCCGGCAACAATGTCGCCCGCTCGCTGGCGCAGGGCTGCGCGCTGGCCGGCGCCGAGCTCGTGCTCGCCAGCCCGGACGGCTATGCGCTGAGCGATCCGCCCGACGGCGTCCGCCAGCTTACCGACCCCGCCGAAGCGGTGGCCGGCGCGCGGATCGTCTATACCGATGTCTGGGTGTCGATGGGCCAGGACGACGAGGCCGAGGCGCGGCGCGCCGCATTCGCGCCCTATCGCGTCGACCGGGCCATGATGGCCAAAGCGGACGACGCCTGGTTCCTCCACTGCCTCCCCGCCCGCCGCGGCGAGGAAGTGACCGACGAGGTCATGGAAAGCGCGAAGAGCGCGGTCTGGCGCCAGGCGGAGAACCGCATGCACACCGCGCGCGGCGCCCTGGCCTGGCTGGCGCAATGAGCGACGCCCGCGCCCGGCGCCTGCGCACGCTCGCCGACCTCATCCGCGCCGGCGCGCTCGCCAGCCAGGAGGAGGTCACCGCGCGGCTGAAGGCCCTGGGCTTCGCCGTCACCCAGGCGACCGTCTCCCGCGACCTCGAGCAGCTGGGCGCGGTCAAGGTGAAGCGCGGCGGCGTGCTTTCCTACGCCCTCCCCGACCAGATCGGCGCGGCCGACTGGAGCACCGGCCGGCTCGAGCGGATCCTGCGGGAATGGGTGGTGTCGGTCGAGACCGCCGGGCAGCTCATCGTCATCCGGACGCCGCCGGGCTCCGCCCATCTCGTCGCCTCCGCGATCGACCATGCCCGATTGCCGGAAGTCGCCGGCACGGTCTCCGGCGACGACACGATGTTCGTCGCGGTCCGCGACGGCACCAACGTCCATGTCATCCTCAAGCGCTTCGAGCGGATGATGGGCCAGGAGAAGGTGAGCTACGCATGAGCTACGAAGGTTCTGCGTGCTCCTGCGAAGGCAGGAGCCCAGCCGCGCCGGCCGTGAGGACTGGGCTCCTGCTTTCGCCGGAGCACAAATTCGGGAATTACCCATGACCGACAGGCCGAAGAAGGTGGTGCTCGCTTATTCGGGCGGGCTCGACACCTCGATCATCCTCAAATGGCTGCAGACCGAATATGGCGCCGAGGTGGTGACCTTCACCGCCGATCTCGGCCAAAGTGAGGAGGTCGCGCCGGCCCGGGCCAAGGCCGAGCTGCTCGGCATCAGGCCGGAGAACATCTTCATTGACGATCTGCGGGAGGAGTTCGTCCGCGACTACGTCTTCCCGATGTTCCGGGCGAACACGCTCTACGAAGGCCAGTACCTGCTCGGCACCGCGATCGCCCGGCCGCTGATCGCCAAGCGCCAGATCGAGATTGCGCGCCAAGTTGGAGCAGACGCAGTCTGCCACGGCGCCACCGGCAAGGGCAACGACCAGGTCCGCTTCGAGCTCGGCTATTACGCGCTCGAGCCCGACATCCGCGTCATCGCCCCGTGGCGCGAATGGGATTTCGCCAGCCGCGAGCAATTGATCGACTTCGCCGAGAAGCACCAGATCCCGATCAGCAAGGACAAGAAGGGGGAGGCGCCCTTCTCGGTCGACGCCAACCTGCTCCACTCCTCATCCGAGGGGAAGGTGCTGGAAGACCCGGCGGTCGAAGCGCCCGAATATGTCCACCAGCGCACGATTTCGCCCGAGGAGGCGCCCGACGAGCCGACGATCGTCGAGGTCGAATTCGAGCGGGGCGACCCGGTCGCGATCGACGGCGAGCCGCTGTCGCCCGCGAGCCTCCTCGCCAGGCTCAACCAATTGGGCCACGACAACGGCATCGGCCGGCTCGACCTGGTCGAGAACCGCTTCGTCGGCATGAAGTCGCGCGGCATCTACGAAACGCCCGGCGGCACCATATTGCTCGCGGCGCACCGGGGGATCGAATCGATCACCCTCGACGCCGACGCCATGCATCTGAAGGACGAAATCATGCCGCGCTATGCCGGCCTGATCTACAACGGCTTCTGGTTCAGCCCCGAGCGCGAGATGCTCCAGGCCTTGATCGACAAGAGCCAGGAGCATGTGACCGGCAAGGTCCGCCTGAAGCTCTACAAGGGCAACGCGACGGTGATTGGGCGCGAGAGCCCGGTTTCGCTCTACGACCAGGAGCTGGTCACCTTCGAGGAAGGCACCGGCGGCTACGACCAGCGCGACGCGGCCGGGTTCATCCGCTTGCATGCGCTGAGGCTTCGGATCGCCGCCAAACGGGACCGGCGCACCACCCCCTAGTCATCCCGGCGAAGGCCGGGACCCACGACCACCGCCGGCTGGGATTAGGCGAGACCACCTTCGCGTGTCCTTCAGCGACCGCGTTCATGGGTCCCGGCCTTCGCCGGGATGACTCTTGATGAGAGGGCGAGCTAAGCTCTTCCCATGAACCTCGCCATCCTCGAAACCGGTGCGCCGCCGGCGCCGCTCGACGATGCGTTCGGGCGCTATCCGGCGATGTTCGAGACGCTGCTCGGGATGGAGGCGCGGAGCTACGACGTGGCGGCGGGCGCGCTTCCCCCCGATGTCGGGCGGCACGACGCCTACCTCATCACCGGATCGCCGGCCGGCGTCTATGACGATCTGCCGTGGATCCCGAAGCTGACCGCCTTCCTGCGCGCGGCGAAGGGGCACGCCAAGCTGGTCGGCATCTGCTTTGGCCATCAGATCATGGCCGAGGCGTTCGGCGGGCGCGTCGAGAAATCGGAGAAGGGCTGGGGCGTCGGACTGCATAGCTACCCGATCGTCCAGCGTGAGCCGTGGATGGATGCCGCGCACCTGGTCTCGGTCCCCGCCTCGCATCAGGACCAGGTGGTGCTCCAGCCTCCCGGCGCCGACCTCATCGCCTCTTCGCTGTTCACGCCCTATGCCGCGCTCGCCTGGCGCGACCAGCCGGCCGTCTCCTTCCAGTTCCACCCCGAATTCTCGCCCGATTACGCCAGGGCGCTGATCGCGGCGCGGCGGGACGTGCCCGATCCCGACGCCGCCATCGCCTCCCTGGACGCGCCCAACGACACCGCGCAAGTCGGCGACTGGATCAGGCGCTTCCTGTTGAGCTAAGGCGGCCCCAAGCAGCTTGAGAGCAGGGAGGCCTGAATGAAGACCCGCGCCGCCATCGCCGTCGCGCCCAACGCGCCCTTGGAGATCCACGAGGTCGACCTCGACGGCCCCAGGGTCGGCGAAGTGCTGGTCGAGATCATGGCGACCGGCATCTGCCACACCGACGCCTACACGCTCGAGGGCAAGGACAGCGAAGGCATCTTCCCCTCGATCCTCGGCCATGAGGGCGCGGGCATCGTCCGCGAGATCGGCGCGGGCGTCACCTCGGTCGCGGTCGGCGACCATGTCATCCCGCTCTACATCGCCGAATGCCGGCAATGCCCGTCCTGCCTGTCGCGCAAGACCAACCTTTGCACCGCCGTCCGCGCCACCCAGGGCAAGGGGGTGATGCCCGACGGCACCAGCCGCTTCAGCCTCGATGGCAAGGCCATCGCCCATTATATGGGCTGCTCCACCTTCTCCAACTTCACGGTGATGCCGGAGATCGCGCTGGCCAGGGTCCGCGACGACGCGCCGTTCGACAAGATCTGTTATATCGGCTGCGGCGTCACCACCGGCATCGGCGCGGCGATCTGGACCGCGGGCGTCGAGCCCGGCGCGACCGTCGCCGTGTTCGGCCTGGGCGGCATCGGCCTCAACGTCATCCAGGGCGCGCGAATGGCCGGGGCGGCGCAGATCGTCGGCATCGACCTCAATCCGGGCAAGCGCGCCATGGCCGAGCGGTTCGGCCTGACCGACTTCATCAACCCGAACGAGGTCGGCATGGACAAGGTCGTCCAGGCGGTGGTGGACGTCACCGGCGGCGGCGCCGATTATACCTTCGATTGCACCGGCAACACCAAGGTCATGCGCCAGGCGCTGGAAAGCGCCCATCGCGGCTGGGGGACCAGCGTCGTCATCGGCGTCGCCGAGGCGGGGCACGAAATCTCGACGCGGCCGTTCCAGCTGATCACCGGCCGTACCTGGAAGGGAACCGCGTTCGGCGGCGCCCGCGGCCGCACCGACCTGCCGCGGATCGTCGACTGGTACATGGACGGCAAGATCGAGATCGACCCGTTGATCACCCATACGATGCCGCTGGACGACATCAACCGGGCGTTCGAGCTGATGCACAAAGGGGAGAGCATCAGGAGCGTGGTGATCTACTGAGCCGCGTCCCCGCGAAGGCGGGGACCCAGGCTGGCGCGGGACTGGGCTCCCGCCTTCGCGGGAGCACGGCGATGGAAACACTCTCCACCTGGAAGAGCTTCGGCGGCACGCAGGGCGTCTATCGCCATGCGAGCGGGGAGACCGGGACCAACATGACGTTCGGCCTCTATCTCCCGCCCCAGGCGGAGAGCGGAGCGGCGCTGCCAATGGTCTGGTATCTGTCGGGCCTCACCTGCACCCATGCCAATGTCGTCGAGAAAGGCGGCTTCCAGCGCGTCTGCGCGGCGCTGGGCCTGATCCTCGTCGCGCCGGACACCTCGCCGCGGGGCGCGCAGGTGCCCGACGACGAGGCCTATGATTTCGGCCAGGGCGCCGGCTTCTACGTCGATGCAACCGAGCCCCCTTTCGATGCGACCTACCGGATGCACAGCTATGTCGCATCGGAGCTGCCGGCGCTGATCGCCGCCCACTTCCCGGCCGATATGGGCCGCCAGTCGATCACCGGCCATTCGATGGGCGGCCACGGCGCGCTGACCCTCGCGCTCCGCCATCCGGGCCGCTACCGCAGCGTCTCCGCCTTCGCGCCGATCGTCGCCCCATCGCAGGTGCCCTGGGGCGAGAAGGCGCTCGGGCGCTATCTCGGCCCGGATCGCGCCGCCTGGCGCGCCCATGACGCGGTCGCGCTGATCGAGGACGGGGCGCGGGTCGACGAGCTGCTGGTCGACCAGGGGACGGCCGACAATTTCCTCGCCGGGCAGTTGCGCCCGGAGCTGCTGGAGGCGGCCTGCGCCGCCGCCGGCATCGCGCTGACGCTGCGCATGCAGCCCGGCTACGACCACAGCTATTATTTCATTTCGACCTTCATGGAGGATCATTTGCGCTGGCACGCCGAGCGGCTGATCAGCCGATGATTCCCGCCTCGCGAAGCGCCGCCACGCGATCCCTGTCATAGCCGAGCGCGCCGAGCAGGGCGTCGGCGTCGTCGCGCGCCGGGACCGGCATGTCCGTCGCCGTCACCGAGTAGCGCGGCGCGGGGGCGGGCTGGACGACCCCGCCGATGTCGGCAAAGGTGCCGCGCATCGCATGGTGCGGATGGTCGGGCGCCTCGGCGAGCGACAGGACCGGGGCGAAGCAGGCGTCGCTGCCTTCAAGCAATGCGCACCAATGATGTCGCGGATGTTGGCGGAAGATTGCCGCGAGCCTGGCCTTGAGGCCGGGCCATGCGGCGGGATCGTCGCGGCTGCCGTCGTCGGCGAGGCCGAGCCTGGCGAGCAGCTCGTCCCAGAATTGCGGCTCGATCGCGCCGATCGCGACCCACTTGCCGTCCTGGGTCTCGTAGGTGTCGTAATAAGGCGCGCCGCTGTCGATGCGGTTGGCGCCGGGCCGATCCTCCCACAGGCCGCGGGCGTAGAGCCCCCAGGTCAGGCTGGCGAGCAGGGCCGAACCGTCGGTCATCGCGCAGTCGATCACCTGGCCCGTCCCACCCGCCCTCACCGCGAGGAGCGCGCTCACCATGGCGAAGGCGAGCATCATCCCGCCGCCGCCGAAATCGCCGACATAATTGACCGGCGGGCTCGGCCGGCCGTCGCGCCCGATCGTGTGGAGCGTGCCGGAGAGCGCGATGTAATTGATGTCGTGCCCCGCCGCGCCGGCGAGCGGCCCCTGCTGGCCCCAGCCGGTCATCCGGCCGTAGACCAGCCCGGGATTGTCGGCGATGAGCACGTCCGGCCCGAGGCCGAGCCGTTCCATCACCCCGGGCCGGTAGCCCTCGATCAGGCCGTCGCAGGTCCGCGCCAGATCGCGGACCAGGGCGATGCCCGCTTCCTGCTTGAGATCGACCATGATCGTCCGCCGCGAGCGCGCCAGCGGGTCGCCGGGAAGCCGCCAGCCGCCGTCGCGCTCGATCCGGATCACCTCGGCGCCATGGTCGGCCAGCATCATCCCGCAGAACGGCGCCGGGCCGAGCCCCTCCATTTCGAGGATGCGGATGCCGGCGAGCGGGCCCGGCATCAGCGAGGAGTCATCCCGGACTTGATCCGGGACGCATGAACACGGTGTTGGTAAACTCTCGGACGGCGATGTTCATGGGTCCCGGCTTTCGCCGGGATGACTCCCTCGGGGCTCACCAGCCTCACAGCGCCTCGATTATGGTGACGTTGGCGACGCCGCCGCCTTCGCACATCGTCTGGAGGCCGTAGCGGCCGCCGCGGCGCTTCAGCGCGTGGACCAGGGTCGCCATCAATTTGGTGCCCGAGGCGCCGAGCGGGTGGCCGAGCGCGATCGCGCCGCCATGGACGTTGAGCCGGTCGTGGGCGCCGCCTATATGCTCCAGCCAGGCGAGCGGCACCGGCGCGAACGCCTCGTTGACCTCGTAAAGGTCGATGTCGGCGATCGTCATGCCGGCCCGCTTCAGCGCCCGGTCGGTGGCGAAGAGCGGCTCCTCGAGCATGATCACCGGATCGCCGGCGGTGACGGTGAGATTGTGGATGCGCGCCAGCGGGGTGAGGCCGTGCGCCTTCAGCGCGGCCTCCGAGACGACCAGCACCGCCGAGGAGCCATCGCAAATCTGGCTGGCCGAGGCGGCGCTGATCACGCCCTCCTCGTTGATCAGCTTGACCGACGAAATGCCTTCGAGGGTGGCGTCGAAGCGGATGCCCTCGTCGACCTTGTGGGTCTCGGTGCCGCCGTCGGGAAGCGTCACTTCGACGGGCACGATCTCCGCGTCGAACGCGCCCGATTCGGTCGCCGCCTTGGCGCGCTTGTGGCTTTCGAGCGCATATTCATCCAGCTTTTCGCGTGAATATCCATATTTCCGGGCGATCATCTCGGCGCCGACGAACTGGCTGAAGAAAGGCGTGCCGAAGCGTTTGGCGATGCTTTCCGGGAACGGGTTGAAGCCCTGGTCGCGGACCATGGAGAGGCCCATCGGCGCCCGGCTCATGCTCTCGACGCCGGCGGCGATGACCACGTCCTGGGTGCCCGACATCACCGCCTGGGCGGCGAACTGGATCGCCTGCTGCGACGAGCCGCACTGGCGGTCGATCGACACCGCCGGCACGCTCTCGGGCAATTTCGACGCCAGCACCGCGTTGCGCCCGATATGGAGCGACTGCTCGCCCGCCTGGGTGACGCAGCCCATGATCACGTCGTCGATCGCCGCGGGATCGATGCCGGAGCGGTCGGCGATGGCGTCGAGGCTGATCGCGGCGAGGTCGACCGGGTGGATGCCGGCGAGCCGCCCGCCGCGGCGGCCCCCGGCGGTGCGCACGGCGCTGACGATATAGGCTTGTGGCATCCTCGTCTCCTCGTCCGCGCTTGTGAGGGGAATTCTCTCGAAATGAAAGCGGCGGGCGCTTTCATCTCGAGAGCATGGCTGGCGTGGCAAGGATTGACCTTGCGACCCCTACGACGTGCGGTCGTAGGCCACATCGGTGAATGTCTGCAACGGATGGAATGGGACATTGGCAGCACAAGCCGAGTGACTGCATGTGGCCGATAGCGGACTGGCTGCTTCCGGCAGCTAACGACCCATCGCGGACATTCGTGTCGTCTGACAACATACCGGTGGGGGACCGAGTGGATCAGTTTTCAGTTTTCTTGACTTTCTGCGGGCTAACCCGGCGCGAGATCAGGCGCTTCCCCCGTTCGAGAACTCGGCGTGGCGCTGAGCTTGTTGCTGTATATCTCTTGCCGTCTGATGCTGGCGCTCGCCGCCGACGCCATCAGTGAGGACCAACGCGCAGATCCTGCGTAATTGCCCTACTTGGTGCGGGCGTCGAGCTCTTTGACCAGTTTTCGCGGCGCCTGGACACGATAACTCTCGTCGAGCCAATCCTTGAGTCGCTCGATCGGGGGCATCTGTCCTTCCCCTGGCTCGAACGTGACCCAGCCGCTTTTGCCCAACCCGTAACCCTTCGGTTTCGCGCATGGCAACGTCAAAGCCTCGTGGGACGTATAGGGCAGTTTGAATGAGATGCTAAAGGGCTGCCCCTCCAAGCTTAGATAGGCAAAGGTCCGATCCTTCACAGCCAAATCATCGTGACCTGGCCAGGGCGACTTGCCGTGGGCACCCGGAAAGGTCATTCCCAATGCGCGGAGTTCCCGCAGCACCACGTCAGTCGCATCGCTCATCCGCCCGCCTCCTCACCAAACCAGTGCAACCACTCTCCAACCACACCGTTCAGCCACTTCTTTTCCAGGACATATTCCCGCTCGCGCCCCCGGGCCACCACCGATACGAGACCGGCTTCGCGCAAGACGTTGAGATGGCGTGTCGTAGTTGGCCAGCTACAGCCGAAACGCTCCGCGATTTGCCCAGCGCTCATCCTGCCCCCGCGAAATTTCAGAGTTAGAAGAATGTGACGTCGGGATGGATGGGCGAGTGCGGCAAACACACGATCCGCAGCTTGTACTTCGGCGCGAGGATCAGCCTTCACTAAGGTCTAGCGGTTGGAATCGGTGGAACTCCATGCTGGGGCGACCATCGCGCGCTTCCACCAGCGCCCCCATTGGCTCCCATACGGCCATGACAGACGGAAGCTGATGCGCGAGTTCGGCTGAGTCTGGTTTTGCCCAGCTGAATATCTCAACAAAGGTGATGCCTGTCTCGCCGTGTTCTTTCTTGGCGGATGGGACCGCTTCGAAATGTATTGCCGGCGTCTCCGTCGCGAGGCCTGCATCATGGAGAGCCGGCCAATGCTTTCGCAATAACTCAACAAATTCCGAGCGCGCGCCTTCGCGCACCCGATAGGTGCATATGTTGGTATGATCGTTCCACTGCATCATCGACCTCCTCGAATCGAGCAAGACACTTAGCGAAACTGCTAAATAATTGCAAGTGAGCATTCCGGACCGCTATGCATTCCATCGCGGGTGATCTGTCAGCAATGTTAGGTTAAACCGACTTCACGCAAGCATGCCGCCTGACGGTGCCACTCCTGAACGACAGCTTCTGGCCGGAAGCGGTCCGTCGGCTTTTGGCAGCAATCGACCCATTGCGGACAATAGGGCGGCGGATCAGTAGTCGCTGTCGGCGCCGCCGCCGCCGCCCGATCCGCCGCCGCTGTCGAAACCCGAATCGGATGAGCCGCCGCTGTCATGGCTGTCGTAAGAGCTTGACCCGTAGGAACCCTGTGCCCTGTCGCGCAACGCTTCCAGCGCGTCGCTTCCGCCGGGAGAGCGCGCAGGCCGGGAGCGAGCCCTTTGCTTTTCCAGCCTCGCGCGCATCGACGCGGCCATCGCGCGCACCGTGGAGAGGTTGTTCGTCGGGCCGCCGGTGGCGCTCCCGCGCTCGGCTCCGGCCCTGGGCGCGAGGCGGCGGTCCTGCCGCCGCCGGGCCTTCGCCATGTTGTACCTTTGCTCGGCCCGCTTCGTCCTCGCCGGCATGAGCACGTAGAAAGGCCAGACGGCGAACCACATCTCGAAGAGCGGATAGAGGAAGACGCCAAGGACGAGGCAGCCCAGGCTTCCGAAGATGATCCACCACCATGAGAGCGGGCGGCCGTTATCCCGCGGCGTGGCTTGCAACGTCTGTTCCGCCCCTGACGTGGCTGCCCGCATGATCCTCTCGGCCCCGGCGGTCAGCGCGCCGGCGACGTCGCCGGCCCGGAGCGACGGCCGGATCGTCTCGCGGATGATCACGCTGGAACGCGCGTCGGTCAGCACCGGCTCGAGCCCGTAGCCGACCTCGATCCTGACCTGCCGCTCATTCGGCGCCAACAGCAGGAGCACGCCGTCATTGGCGCCTGCGCGGCCCAGACGCCAATGCCTCAGCAGACCAATGCTGTAGTCCTGGATTTCCCGGCCCTGCAGGCTCGGCACGGTAGCGACAACGAGCTGATGCCCCGTCGACCGGTTCCACGCCACCAGACGCGCCTCCAGCGCGGCTTCCGCTCCGTCGGGAATAACGCCGGCCGCATCGACAATCGCGCTGCGCCCGCGCTCCGGGAAGGACAAAGCGGCCGCATAGGCCTGCGTCGCGGCGAGGCAGAGAAGAATCGCCGCAATCGCCCGGCTCGCCGTACCCATTGAACCACTCCCCGACCGACGCCTGTATAGCGCGCTCGCCCAGGCTTGTCGTGCCGGCATCGTGGTGTGCTGCGGCCGGGTGCCCATGCCATGATCCAAGGCCGCGATGCGACGGCTATTGGCCGATAGCGGTCCGGCTGTTGGCGGCGGCCATCAACCAGGCGCCGGATTGGCCGGAACGCCGGTCCTCGGCCATTCGGCGAGGGCGACGACCAGCGCGGCCGCCGGATTGCATCGGCTTCATTTCCGCGTGAAATCGGCGCAAGCCTTTCCGACGAACCCGGGGTGGAGAGTCCGCAGCATGGCGAAGCTCGTCTTCGGAATGAACCAGTCCCTGGACGGCTATGTCGACCACCAGGCATTCGCGCCCGATCCAGCGCTCTTTCGTCACTGGATAGAGCAAGTGCGCGGCTTGGCCGGCAGCGTCTACGGCCGCCGCATGTACGAGGTCATGCGCTATTGGGACGAGGACCGTCCCGAGTGGGACGCAGAGGAACGCGACTTCGCGGCGGCGTGGCGGAGCCAAAAGAAGTGGGTCGTGTCGCGCTCGCTCACGTCCGTCGGCCCGAATGCCGCTCTTGTCGAGGATGATCTCGAGGCGGCGATACGCGGGCTGAAGGCCGGGCTCGATGGGGAGATTGCAGTTTCCGGACCGGAGCTGGCGCGAAGCCTGACCGACCTTGGTCTTGTCGATGAGTATCGACTCTACCTCCATCCCGTCGTGCTCGGTCGCGGCAAGCCGTTCTTCGCCGGCCCCCGGCCGCCGCTGCGGCTGGTGGCCAGCGATCTCATTGGCGAGGACGTGATCAGGCTGACCTACGTTCCTGCCTGATCGCGCGACCAGCCCGGCGGACTGCTAGAAAGCGGCAATTTTCAGGATCATCGGCAGAAAGCTCCAACGTCGGAAAGTGGAGCGATTTCGGCCTAAAGTCTGTCCTGCCGAAGCTGAATCGTGCTCCTGCAAAAGCCGGAGCCCAGACCTGAAGCGATGGGCGCCGTCGCGGCCGAGTTCGTCGTGGCCGGCCATGGCGAGACGATGCCGACCGCCAGCAACGCCGACGCGACGGGGCGGCAGCTGAACCGCCGGGTCGAGGTCACCCTCGTCGGCCAGCAGGCGCGCAGCTTCTCGGAGTGAGGGAAGGGGCCACGGTTGGCCGGCTAGCACCGGCCGCCGTGGCCCTGCCGCGGCCGCCGACATCGGCTGTGGCCTGGAAGCGGCCGACGCGAGGGTCCTTCTGCCATCCCTGGCCGTGAATCAGGCCGCCATGCGATCCTTGCGCATGCGCAGGGTCGCGACGAGACCCGTAGGCTGCCAATCGTAATCCAGGGCGCCCTGGAACTGGCTCGCCAGGCTCCGGGCTATCAGCTTGCTGCCAAACCCCCTCATCTCGGGATCGGCCGTCACCTCGGGACCACCCGTTTCGGCCCAGATAACCACAAGATCGACATCATCGGATCGGCTGGAAATGTTGAGCGATCCGGATCCGGAGGACAAGGCGCCGTGCTTGACCGAGTTGGTCGCAAGCTCGTGGACGACCATTGCCAGCGTCGTCGCTGCGCGATCGCCGACGCCCATGCGCGGGACGGCGACGCGAATACGTCCTGAAAAGGCCCCGTCGTCGTCGTAAGGGGCCAGCAGGACCGCCAAAAGGTCACCGAGAAGTGCGGCCTTGCCCTGCTCGCCCGGGAGCGGCCGCACCAAATCGTGCGCGCGTCCCAATGCCGTCAGACGATGGGTGATTTCGCGCGCCATTTCGTCCACCGACGTGGCCGAGCGAGAGCTTATCTGAGTCAGGCTGCTGGCGATTGCCAGAAGATTTTTGACCCGATGGCTCATTTCACCGGCCAGCAACTCACTTCCCTCTTCGGCCTGCTTGCGGCCGGTCACGTCGAGAAAAATGCCGAACATCACCCGGTCGGCTATTCCTTCGTCGGCACCGCGGCCGCGCGCCGAAATCCAACGCACCTCGTCGCCGACCATGATGCGAAAATCGATCTCATACGATCCGGCAACGGAGCGAGTGGCCGAAAACGCCGCGCGAACCCGATCGCGGTCCGCAGGATGAATATGCGCCGACAGTTGTTCGAACGTGACCTCGTTCGCCCAAGGGAGTCCCCAAAGCTTGAACGCCAGCTCATCCATCGAAAAGTTGTCGGTATCGACGTTCCACGACCACAAGGCGACGCGGGCCGCCTCTATTGCGAGACGAAGATGTTCTGACGACCAGGAGGGTCTATCCGGCGTTGGTGTGGGCAAGGTGCGACTCCCTTGGCTCGCAGTCACGTTGTCCGTGCGGGAAATACCCCGACTTCGCAAGCGAACCCGCAGGGCTTGCGAACGTCCGCAATGGGCGCAAAGCGGGCATCGTCCAAAAGCCTGCAATGGGTCGGAAGTGCACATGCCGGGTCTGGCCTCGCCGCGCGGGAGCGTGCCGGCCTCGCCGCTTTGATATCGTCCTGCGATAAAGGACTTGACGACTTTCGATAAGGAGATTATCGTTTATCGATATTCCGAATCGTGGAGTGCCGTCCGATGCCCCGATCCTATTCCGCCGCGCTGCCGATCGCGTATGTCGTGCTGCGCATCCTCATCATCCTGAACTGGCTGGTCGGCGCGGCGATCCTCGCTTTGCTGGTCGTCATGCCCAACGAGCAATGGATCATGAGCGCGTTCCGGCTTGCGCCATCGCCCGAGGCGGAGCGGCTGGTGATGGGCCTGCGCGCGATCGCAACGATCGGCCTCGCCACCATCCCGGTCAACTATCTCATCCTCAAGCGGCTGCTCGCGATCGTCGGGACGGTTCGCGCGGGCGACCCGTTCGTCGCCGCGAACGCGCAGCGCTTGCAGGCGATCGCCTGGGCGCTGCTCGCGCTGCAGCTGCTCGGCCTCGTCATCTACGCGATCGCCAGGGCCGTCTCGACGCCGGCGCATCCGCTCGATCTCGATGCCGGCTTTTCGGTCAACGGCTGGCTCGCCGTCCTCCTCACCTTCGTGCTGGCCCGGGTGTTCGCCGAAGGCACGCGGATGCGCGAAGACCTCGAAGGGACGGTGTGACATGGCGATCGCCGTCAAGCTGGACGACCTCCTCCACGACCGGCGGATGACGCTGACCGAGCTCGCGGAGCGCGTCGGCATCACGATCGTCAACCTGTCGATCCTGAAGACCGGCAAGGCGCGCGCGATCCGCTTTTCGACGCTCGATGCCCTCTGCGCCGCCTTGTCGTGCCAGCCCGGCGACATTCTGGAGTTCCTCCCGGACGCGTCGGAGGGCGGGCAGCACAGCGCGAGCGAAGCGCGGAGCGAGCACGTATGACCATCCTGATGTGGGTCCATATCGCGGGCGGAACCCTCGCCCTGCTCTCGGGCACGGTTGCGGCCGTCGCCCGCAAGGGCGGCCGGCTGCACGCCCGCGCCGGCACCTGGTTCTTCGCCTCGATGCTCGTTCTCGGCGTCACCGCCTCGATCCTCGAGCCGTTCCGGTCGCCGCCCGGTTCCCCGGTCGGCGGGCTGCTGGTCTGCTATTTCGTCGCGACGTCCTGGGTCGCCGCGCGCCGGCGCGACGGGACGACCGGAAAGTTCGAGATCGCCGCCTGCGCGGTCGCGCTCGGCGCCGGCGCGACGATCGCCTGGGCCGGACTTGCGGGAGACGCGACGACGCCGGCGGGCCGCGGCCCACTGCTCGCCTTCGCCGGCCTGTGCCTGCTCGCCGGCCTGCTCGACCTCAACGCGATCCTGCGCGCGAAGCTCACGCCCGCGCAGCGGATTTCGCGCCACCTGTGGCGGATGTGCGTCGCCTTCTTCATCGCGACCGGCTCCTTCTTCCTCGGCCAGCAGGACGTGATGCCGGAGGCGGTGCGCGGCTCGCCGGTCCTGTTCGTCCTCGCCTTCGCGCCGTTCGGATTGATGGCCTTCTGGCTGGTGCGCCTGCGCTTCGCCAAGGCGATCGCCCGTTTGGGGACACGTACTCTTACGTGTCCCCAATTCCCCCAGGCCTGAAGGACAAGGCTCCATGCTCAACCGCCTCTTTCCCGGGCAGGCCGACAACAGGTTCGGCGGCCATCGCGCGGCGCTTTGGCTGCTCGGGCTGTTCGTCGCGCTGAAGCTGGTGATGAGCATCAACTCGATCTTCAACACGGCGTCGGTCGCCGGCGGAGCGGACGGCATCCCGCTGGACAGCTTCGGCGCGGCGGCGGCGCGAGAGGTGCTCGAGCTGTTCGCGCTGATGGCGCTCGGGCAGCTCGCGCTTGCGGTGATCGCCCTTACGATCCTGATCCGCTACCGGGCGCTGGTCCCGTTCATCTACCTGGTGCTGCTCGGCGAGCAGCTCGCCCGGCGCTTCATCGTGCAGGCCCAGGCAGCGGCGGGCAGCGGGAGCAGCCCCGTCGGCTGGTACGTGGGTTTCGGATTCCTGGCGCTGCTGGCGCTCGGGCTGGTGCTGTCGCTGATGCCCGCCCGAGGCGAGAGCGCGCGATCCTTGAACATGGAGGAAGAGCAATGACCCAGGTTTCGCCGATCCGGCTGGCGGTGATGCGGGCCATGTATCTGATCATGGCGGCCGGCCTCGGCCTCACCATCTGGCCGTTGATCGTCAGCCACGATTCCGAGCTGCCGCGCATGACCGGAGTCGCCTTCGCCTTGCTTGGGACGATCGGGCTGCTGTCGCTGCTGGGGCTGCGCTATCCGCTGCAGATGATCCCGCTGCTGCTGTTCGAGCTGATCTGGAAGGCGCTCTGGCTCGTCGCCTTCGCCCTGCCCCGCTGGCTCGACGGCACGCTCGACGAGGGGATGCGAAGCTCCGTCTTCGACACGTCCCTTGGCATTGTCCTGATCTTCGTGATCCCGTGGCGTCATCTTTGGGCGAACTACGTGGCCAAGCCGGGCGATCCCTGGACGCTTCGCCGGTCGGGGAATGAAGCGGCGACGGCTCCTGCCGCGTCCCGAGAAGGGGGTTAGACATGGCTTCGACCGTGGATTCGGCTACGCCGGGCACAAAGGAGAGGCGCGACGGCGAAGTCCCGCTGTGGCGGCTCTACGTGCTGCGCGCCATGTTCCTCGTTTTCGTCGTCGGCGGTTTCATCGTCCACGTGCCATGGCTGATCGACCCCGAGCCGGACCGGCGCGGCATGATCGACGGCATGCTCGCCGGCTTGTGGGTGATGTCGTTCTTCGGGCTTCGCTACCCGCTGCAGATGCTGCCGATCTTCCTGTTCGAGTTCGTCTGGAAGACGATCTGGCTGCTCGCTTTCGGGCTGCCGCAGTGGCTGGCGGGGCGGATCGACCCGCAATTGAGCGAGGATCTCTGGATGATCGGGCTCGGCCCGGTCGTGTTCGGGCTGATCATCCCGTGGGGCTATGTCTGGCGCCATTATGTCAAGCAGCCGGCCGAGCGCTGGCGCTGAGAAGGGGACAGTCGCTTTCAGGCTATCAGCGACGCGAATTCGTACCGCCGCGCGTGAAAGTGACTGTCCCCACTCCGGCGCGGCTAAAGCGAGCGCGCGATCAGCAGCTTCATGATTTCGCTCGAGCCGCCGTAGATGCGCTGGACGCGGGCGTCGCGCCACAGGCGGGCGATCGGGTAATCGTTGATATAGCCGTAGCCGCCGTGGAGCTGGAGGCAGGCGTCGACCAGCTCGCCATGCGCCTCGGTGACCCAGAGCTTGGCGATGGCGGCGGTGGTGAGATCGAGCTCGCCCCTGAGCAGCCGCTCGATGCAGTCGTTGACGAACACCCGCGCGACGACCGCCTTGGCCTTGCAGTCGGCGAGCACGAACTGGCTGTTCTGGAAATCGAAGATCGGCCGGCCGAAGGCCTTGCGCTCCCTGACGTAGGCGAGGGTCTCGCCAAGCGCGACCTCCATCGCCACCGCGCTGCCGATCGCGATCAGGAGGCGCTCGCGCGGCAGCTCGCCCATCAGCTGGTAGAAGCCCTTGCCCTCCTCCAGCCCGAGCAGATTCTCGGCCGGGACCCAGACGTCGTCGAAGAACAGCTCCGACGTGTCCTGGGCGTCGAGGCCGATCTTGTCGAGCTTGCGGCCGCGGCGGAAGCCTTCGGCCTGGTCGGTCTCGACGACCAGCAGCGAGAGGCCTTTGGCGCCCTCGCCCGGATCGGTCTTGGCGACGACGACGATGAGGTCGGCGAGCTGGCCGTTGGAGATGAAGGTCTTGCTGCCGTTGATCCGGTAGCCGTTGCCGTCGCGAAGCGCGGTGGTGCGGATCGCCTGGAGGTCGGAGCCGGCGCCCGGCTCGCTCATCGCGATCGCCGCAACCCGCTCGCCGCCGGCGAGCAAGGGCAGCCATTTCTTCTTCTGACCCTCGGTGCCGTGGGCCTGGATATAGGGGGTGATGATGACGTTGTGCAGCCCGGCGGCGAAGCCCTCGGCGCCCTTGCGGATGACCTGCTCGACCACCACCAGATCGTGGCGGAAATCGCCGCCGGCACCGCCATATTCGACCGGCACGCTGACTCCGAGCAGCCCGGCCCGGCCCGCCTCGCGCCAGAATTCGCGCTCGACCATGCCGTCCTCGCGCCACTTCGCCACCCGCTCCGGCGGCGCGTTGCGATCGAGGAACTTGCCGACCGAATCCGCGAACATGCGGATCTCGTCGTCGGCCATGAAACGGGGTTCGGGGAAATCGGTCACGGACCGGACTGTGGGAGGGATTGGCGCGAAAGGAAAGTGCCCGATGCGTCCTTAGCGGCGCGGGCCCAGGCGGATCGCGGAGCGCAGGCCGGCGAGGAGGCCGGGGCGGGCCTGGGGCTCGAAATCCTCGCCGGCGCTTTCGGGATCGAGCGCCTCGCTCTCGGCGATGGCGGCCTGGGCGGCATTGAGCCTGGGCGGCGTGAAGGGCACCAGGGTACGCCCGCTCCCCCTAAGCGCTTCGATCGTGGCGATCAGGGAGCCGGTCGCCGCCAGCTTCGCCTCGACCGCGTCCGGGGCGACGCCGAGATGCTCGGCGAGGAGATCGGCGCGGATCGCCGCGATCCGCCCGGCGGCGCCTTCGTTCGCGGGCCGCCTGCCGTCGATCAGCACGTCGCACTCGCTGTCGAGGCCCATCGACCGGTTGTTCATGTTGGCGGAGCCGACCCGCAGCAGCGCGTCGTCCACGACCACGATCTTGGCATGGACGTAAATGTCCTCGCCGCCGCGCGTGACCGGGGTGTAGATGCGGAAGCGGCGGTGGCGGTCGGCTTCGCCGATGCGGTGCATCAGCCGCGCCCGGGCGGGGCTCATCACCTTCTCCTCGACCCAGCCGTCGACGGCCTTGGGATTGACGATGACGAATTCGGGGCCGTCCGGCTCGGCCAGCCGCGCGAGGATCGCCTGCGCGATCACGCGCGAGGCGAAGAACTGGTCTTCGGCATAGACGAAGCGCCGGGCGCTCGCGATCATGTCCAGGAACTGCGCCTCGATCTCCCGGACCGGCGGGATGTCTTTATAGGCGCCGCGCGTTCGCGCGATCGCCACCTCGAGGTCGCGGAATTGCGGCGCGAGCTCCGCGGGCCAGGGATCGCTCTCGACCTGGAGCGGCGCGATCGGCGATCCGCCGGCGGCCTGCCAGCGTTGGCGGGAGAGATCGCCGAGCGCGCGCGCGGCGCCGCCGCCGACGGCCATGGTCGCATCGTGCCAGGGGCCGTAGCGGCGGCCCGTGGTCGGCCGCCTGCGCCTTTTGTCGCCGTCGGCGTGATCGCGCGTGTCCCAGCGCGACGCCGTCATGTCGATACCGCCGCAGAAAGCGAGCCTGTCATCGATGACGACGATCTTCTGATGGTGGCTGGCGCCGACCGGATGGGCGCCGTCGAGCTTGAAGGCGATCTGCCGGCTTCGCGCCCAGCGCACCAGCCGGAAGATCGTCGTGCCGCGACCGAGCAGCTTCAGCGCGCCGATATCCCATTTCAGGATATGGATGGAGAGGCCGGGCCGATTCTTCGCCAGCCAGGAGATGAACGGGCCGAGCCTGGCCGGCGCGCCGTCTTCGGCCCCGTGGTCGAGCAGGATGCGGGTGTCGAAATCCCAGCCGATGAGCAGGATCTGCGCGCGGGCGCGGAGCATCGCCTGCCGGGCCAGGCGGAAATAATCGGCCGCGTCCACCACCAGCGCCGCGCGATCGGCCGGCTCGACCCGCCAGCAGTTGCGGCCGGGCTCGATCAGGGCATCCTGGTCATCCGGCACGCGCGCTCCCCGATCCGTTCATTCCAACGCACAAAGCATCGCCGGCGTTGCGGTTCCGTAACGGCCCGCCGGAACCGCCCCCTTCGGGCCCGCGTTCGGGACCCCGGCAGGAGAGGCCTGGCATGGACCCACTTAATCCGGAACGGCCACCCGCGGCGTTGCTGCCCTGGCTGGTCCACCTGCTGACCGCCACCGGCGCCGTGCTCGCCTTTCTCGCGCTGGTGGCGATCGAGGACGGGCATTGGCCGCTCGCTTTGCTCTGGCTGCTGCTGGCGCTGGCGATCGACGGGGTCGACGGGACGCTGGCGCGGCTGACGCGGGTCAAGGAGCGCGTGCCGCGGATCGACGGCGCCGCGCTCGACCTGGTGGTCGACTATCTCACCTATGTCTTCGTGCCGACGATGTTCATCTGGCGCGCCGGCCTGGTGCCGGATTCGCTCGCTTTGCCGCTCGCCGCCGCGATCCTGCTTTCGTCGCTCTACGTGTTCGCGCGCTCGGACATGAAGACGGAGGACGATTATTTCCGCGGCTTCCCGGCGCTGTGGAACGTCGTCGCGCTCTACCTGTTCGCGGTCCGGCCCGGCCCCGTCGCGGGCGCGATCACCGTCGCCGCGCTGGCGGCGGCGAGCTTCGCGCCGGTCCACTTCGTCCACCCGTTCCGGGTCCGCGACTACGGGCCCTGGCTGCCCTTGCTCGCCATCGTCTGGGCGGCGTCCAGCGCGCCCCTGCTCTGGCCGGAATGGAGCCCCGCGGCGCGCGCGGCCCTGCTGTCCTGCTCGGTCGCCTCGGCCCTGCTGCTCCTCGCCCTCGGCCTGTGGCGCAGCGTCCGGGGACCGCGGCGGCGGCCCACCGTTCCGCCGGTGGAAGGGGCCATGAAGGCGGAACGCTGAAGGGGGAAATGGTGGGCGTGGCAAGGATTGAACTTGCGACCCCTGCGATGTCAACACAGTGCTCTACCACTGAGCTACACGCCCACATGGAACCCCGCCAAAATGGTGCTTCGACGGGAACCCGGAGGGGCATGTAGCGAGGGGTTGGGACGGGCGCAACCCGGCCGGCAGTTTCCCGCCAGCACTATTTTGGGGATTGCCTTTCGCCGGAATGACGGGATTGCGGCTCGATCGGCTGGCGCGCGCGGTCCTCGCACGTCCGTCTAGAGCCGGCCGTGCTGGTCCTCGGTCATGAACATCCGCTCGACCTCGGCGACCAGGTCCTTGAGGTGGAAGGGCTTGGACAGGACCTTGGCGTCGGGCGCCTTGCGGCCGGCCTTCAGCGCGACCGCGGCGAAGCCGGTGATGAACATCACCCGGATGTCGGGCGCGATCTCGGCCGCCTTCTGGGCGAGCTCGATCCCGTCCATCTCCGGCATGACGATGTCGGTGAGGAGGAGATCGAACGATTCGCTCTCGAGCAGGGGCACCGCAATGGTGCCGCGGTCGACCGCGGTGACATGATATCCGACCCGCTCGAGCGCGCGGACCAGGTAGACCCGCATCGACTCGTCGTCCTCGGCGAGAAGGATTCTCAGCATCCGCGCTCCCTTGGCGGCCGTCGCTGCCGCGCCTGGCGCCTTTTATGCGCGAAGGGCGGGGGATTTTCCAGCCGTGCGATGCGGCTTCATTGCACCCGTCCCACGCTGGGCCTAATCGTGGAGCGAGAATGACCGAATCCCCCGCCCACCTTCCCTTCTTCCGGATCGGCCCCGAACGGCCGGCCTCGCCGGTCGTCCTTTCCGTTCCCCATGCCGGCCGCGACTACGGCCCGCACCTGATCAAGGCGTCGCGCCTGCCCAGGGCCGCGCTCGAGACGCTCGAGGACCGGCTGGCCGACCGGCTGGTCTGGCGCGCCACCGCCGCCGGGGCGACGGCGTTCATCGCCCGCGCGCCGCGGGCCGAGATCGACCTCAACCGCGACGAGCGCGAGATCGATCCGGCGCTGATCGCGCCGCCGCTGCCGTCCGGAACCCTCGTCCAGTCGGCGCGGACGCGGGGCGGCATCGGCCTCATCCCGTCGCGGATCGGCGGCGCCGGGCCGATCTGGCGCGAACGGATCACGCGCGACGAGCTCGTCCGCCGGATCGTGGAGATCCACCGGCCCTATCACCAGGCGCTGGAGGCGGCGCTCGGCCATGCCCGGGCGCGGTTCGGCGCGGCCATCCTGCTCGACTGCCATTCGATGCCGCCGCGCCCGCGGATCGAGGGCGGCGCGAGCGCGGCGACGGTGATCTTCGGCGACCGCCACGGCACGACCACGACCCCCGATCTGCTCGACGCGGCGGTCTCGGCCGCGCGCGCGCTCGGCTACCGGACCGCCTGCAACGCGCCTTATGCCGGCGGCTATGTCGTCGGCCGCCACGGCCGCCCGCAGCTGGGCGTGCACGCGCTGCAGGTCGAGATCGACCGCTCCGCCTATCTGGACGAGGATTTGCGCGCCCCCGGGCCGGGCTTCGAGGGCGTGTGCCGGCTGATCGCGGCGATCGCCGAAGCGCTCGAATCGCGGCTGCTCGACGCGGCCGCGGCGATCGCCGCGGAATAGGTCCGGCACGCGCGCGAATCGGGCGCCAATGAAAAAGACCACCTCACGAAGACGTGAGGTGGCCCAGGTTCAGGGAGGTGCGCCCCCGCTTTCGAAGGGGCGCGGAACGCCGGCGTAAAGGGGGAATACGACGGCGCCGACCCTCAGATAGGAAGCCTTTTTCCGGTTTCAATACCGGGCCGCAAAGTCAGGCGGTGCCCGCCGGCTCGAGGTCGGGCGCCTGTTGCGGCACCTTGCCGAGCACCAGCTGGCGGCCGAATATGTCGCGGATCAGCGACAGCGAGAAGAGATGCGCCATGACCAGCGGCAGGATGCCGTTCTGGTTGAGCTTGCTCAGCTGTTCGCCGCTCAGCTCGCGCACTTTCTCTTCCGCCACCATCTTGAAGCCGCGGTAGAGGAAGGGCTGGCTGTTGTCGCCGGCCTGGATCGAGACTTCGCCGTCGATCAGCAGGTCGAGCTCCTGCAATTCCTTCATGAACGCGGTGGTGCGCTGCGCCGCGATCTCGAAATCCTCGCAGAATTTGAGGACCGCGCTCAGCGCCTCGGCCGGCTTGTCGCCGTCGAACAGCGGCTTGCCCTCGCCGCCCTCGCCGATCAGGTCGCTTTCCGGGTCGAAGCAGAGCGACAGCTCCTGCGCGTTCGGGTCGAGTCGGGCGAGCAAATAGGGATAGCGGCGGACATAAGCGGGGATGTAGACCGGATTGAGCGGCTTGCCCTCCTCGTCGACGAACACGTTGACCCCCTCGTTGAGGCCCATCAGCGCCAGCGGAACCGGGTTGTCGCCGGTCGAGAAGACGATCGGAAAGTGGCGCTGCGCGGTGACGAACTCGTCGATCGTCAGCGGCAGGGCGTGGGTGGTCGCCAGATAGGGCGCCTTGTCGCTGGTCCGGGCCTTGTAATTGCCATGGAGGCTGCTCGAGAGCGGCTGCAGGTTCTTGTAGAATATCGGCAGATTGGGCGGCGGCTGGGTCGCCATAGGTGATTCTCCATCGGTTCAGGGAGCGGCCGCGCGAGCGGCCGCGGAATTTCAGCGCAACCCTCTATGAGTGAAGCGGCTTTTGTGCAAGCGGTACCAGCTTGCCGGGGTTCATGATCGCGCCGGGATCGAGCGCCTGCTTGATCGCCCGCATCGCCGCGAGCCGGGCCGGATCGCCGAGCCGGGCGAGCTCGGCCAGCTTCATCTGGCCGATGCCGTGCTCGGCCGAGATCGAGCCGCCGGCCGCCGTCACCAGGTCGTGGACGAGGCGGGTCACCTCATGGCCTTGCGCCTCCACCCATTCCGGGCCGGCGCCCAGGGGCGCGCGGACGTTGAAATGGACGTTGCCGTCGCCGAGATGGCCGAAGGCGTTGACCCGGACGCCGGGAAAGCGCCGCTCCACCGCGCCGGCGGCGTCGACCATGAAATCCGCCATATCCTCCACCGCCACCGAAATGTCGTGCTTGGCGGCGGGGCCGTCCTTCTTCTCGGCTTCGGAGATGCTGTCGCGCAGGCGCCAGAAATCCCCGGCCTGGCTCTCGCTCGCGGCGATCGCCGCGTCGGCGACGATGCCGGTCTCGAGCGCGGAGCGGAGGCCCTCGTAGAGCTTCTTCCCCGGGCCCGGCGCCGCCATCGGCGCGACCGCTTCAACGAGCGCGCTCCACGGCGCGGCGCCGGCCAGCGGCGCCCGCGCGCCCGGAATATGGTCGAGGACGAGGTCGAGCGCGCTCTTCGGGACCAGCTCGAAGCTCTCGACCGCATCGCCCAAAGTCGCCTCGAGGTGGCGGAGCAGCCTCATCGCCGCGGCCGGCGAATCGAGGCCGACCCACGCCACCGCCCGCTCGCCGACGGCGGGCACCAGCTTCAGGCTTGCCGCGGTGACGATGCCGAGCGTGCCTTCGGCCCCGATCAGGAGCTGGCCGATGTCGTAGCCGCGATTGTCCTTCCTGAGCGCCTTGAGGCCCTGGAACAGGCTGCCGTCGGGCAGCACCGCCTCGATGCCGAGCACCAGCGAGCGCATCGTGCCGAAGCGCAGCACCTGGGTGCCGCCGGCATTGGTCGACACCAGGCCGCCGATCGTCGCGGAGCCCTTCGCGCCCAGCGTCAGCGGAAAGCGCCGGCCCGCGGCCAGCGCCGCCTCCTGAAGGTCGGCGAGGATCACCCCCGCCTCGCAGACGGCGATTCCGGCCGCCGGGTCGAGCCCGCGGATCCGGTTCATCCGCCGCGTCGAGACGATCAGCGCCTCGCCCGATCCGTCGGGCGTGGCGCCGCCCACCATCGACGTGTTGCCGCCCTGCGGCACCAAAGCGACGCCGGCCTCGGCGCACAGGCGGACGATTTCCGCCGCTTCCTCGCGGCTCGCCGGCGACAGCAAGGCGGCGGCGGCGCCGCGATAGTGGCCGCGCCAGTCGGTCAGCCACGGGCCGACGTCGCCGGCTTCGCGCGTATAGCCCTTCGGCCCAAGCAAGCCGGCAAGCTTGTCGAGGAGCGAGGAGGGAGGATAAGGCATCAGCGCGGCTGATAATCCGCGGCCGCCGGGGGAGCAAATTAATCGCATGTTCAAGCGCGGGCATGGATGCGGGTGGGCGATGGAGCCACATTCATGATCCTGGCGGGCGCCGCCGCCTTGCTGCTGCTCGCCTTCGGCGGCGACGACAAGCAGCCGCGCCCGCGGCCGCCGCAGGGCGCTTCGATCACCGTGCGCCAGCAGATCATCATCCGCGTGCCCACCGGCATCCGGCGGGTCACGCCGGCCGGCGCCTCGCTCATCCGGTGGCAGGAGGGCCGCGGGCCGCGCTGCGTCGCCGCCAGCCGCATCGTCGGCGCCGCGCGGATGGCGCAGGACAGCGTCGATTTCATCTTCCGCGACAACAGCCGCATCCGCGCCCGCCTCGAGCGGCGCTGCCCCGCGCTCGATTATTATCGCAGCTTCTACGTCAACGCGACCGAGGACGGGCAGATTTGCGCCGACCGCGACTCGATCCGCTCGCGGACCGGCGGCGAATGCCAGATCGACCAGTTTCGCACGCTGACGGCCTCGCGCCTCTGACCCTCGCTTGACAACCAGGGCCGCTTCGCACAAGCGGCTCCCAGAAGCGGCTTTGGCACAATCAAAGCGCAACTCCCGGAACTTTCATGACCTTTGCCGATCTCGGCCTTTCAGACGAATTGCTCCGCGCGGTGGGCGAATCGGGCTATGACGAGCCGACGCCGATCCAGCGTCAGGCGATCCCCTCCGTGCTGATGGGCCGCGACCTCATCGGCATCGCCCAGACCGGCACCGGCAAGACCGCCGGCTTCGTGCTGCCGATGATCGACATCCTGGCGCAGGGCCGCAGCCGCGCGCGAATGCCGCGCTCGCTGATCCTCGAGCCGACCCGCGAGCTCGCCATGCAGGTGGCCGAGAATTTCGAGAAATACGGCAAATATCACAAGCTCAACATGGCGCTGCTGATCGGCGGCACCAACATGGCCGACCAGATCAAGAAGCTCGAAAAGGGCGTCGACGTGCTGATCGCTACGCCGGGCCGGCTGATGGACCTGTTCGGGCGCGGCAAGATCATGCTCAACGGCTGCGGCCTGCTGGTCATCGACGAGGCCGACCGGATGCTCGACATGGGCTTCATCCCGGACATCGAGGAGATCTGCACCAAGCTGCCGGCCACCCGGCAGACCCTGCTCTTCTCGGCGACCATGCCGGCGCCGATCAAGAAGCTGGCCGACAAGTTCCTGTCCAACCCCAAGACGATCGAGGTGTCGCGGCCGGCGTCGTCGAACCTCCTCATCGACCAGCGGATGATGCGGGTGGACGCGCGCAAGAAGCGCGACGCGCTCGCCGCCATGCTGCGCACCGACGAGGTGCGCAGCGCCCTGGTCTTCTGCAACCGCAAGACGACGGTGCGCGAGCTCGCCACCAGCCTCAAGCGCGGCGGCCTCAACGTCGGCCAGATCCACGGCGACATGGAGCAGCCCGACCGGATCCGCGAGCTCGACCGGTTCAAGGCCGACGAGATCAACATCCTGGTCGCCTCCGACGTCGCCGCCCGCGGCCTCGACATCAAGGGCGTCAGCCACGTCTTCAACTTCGACGTGCCCTGGCACCCGGACGATTATGTCCACCGCATCGGCCGCACCGGCCGCGCCGGCAAGACCGGCACCGCGATCACCCTGGTGACGGGCGCCGACGCCGAGGCGATCGACTCGATCCAGAAGCTGACCGGAACGAAGATCGCCGAGATGGACGGCGGCCCGTCGCCGGCCGCCGAAGCGCGCGAGGAGCGCGAGCCACGGCCCCGCGCCGAAAAGCCGGCGCGCCGCGAGCGCCGCCCCCGCTCCGAGGCCCGGCCGGCCGCCGCGCCCGCCCCGGCGCCGAAGGCGGAGGAAGAGCGCAGGCCGAGAAGCCGCCCGGCCCGCCGCGAACCGGAGCCCGAAACGGCCGACGAGGGCTGGAACGGCCCGGTCCCGAGCTTCCTCGGCAAGGGGTTCGGCGGCTAGGCCGACGCCGCGCCCGCTTTGTAGCGGGCCGTGAACTCCTGCGCGTAGGCGGCGAGCCGCCGTTGCGCGATGGCGTCGCGCAGCTCCTGCATCAGCCGCTGGTAGAACCAGAGATTGTGCTCGGTCATCAGCATCGCCCCCAATATCTCGCCCGAGCGGACGAGGTGGTGGAGATAGGCGCGGCTCCACTGCGCCGTCGGCGAGTTCGGGATCGAGCGGGTCCTTGTCCTCGGCGAACCTGGCGTTCCGGATGTTGATCGGACCGTCCCGGGTGAAGGCCTGGCCGGTGCGGCCCGAGCGGGTCGGCAGCACGCAATCGAACATGTCGATCCCCCGCTCGACCGCGCCGATTATGTCGTCGGGCTTGCCGACGCCCATCAGATAGCGCGGCTTGTCCGCCGGCAATTGAGCCGGCGCGAAATCGAGGCAGGCGAACATCGCCGCCTGGCCCTCGCCGACGGCGAGGCCGCCGACCGCATAGCCGTCGAAGCCGATTTCGGTCAGCGCTTCGGCCGAGGCCTTGCGCAGCCCCTCGTCGAGCCCGCCCTGCTGGATGCCGAACAAGGCGCCTTCGCCGGCGAAGGCGTCGCGCGAACGCCTGGCCCAGCGCATCGACCGCTCCATCGCCGCCGCCTGCGCGTCGCGGGTCGAGGTGGTCGGCACGAGCTGGTCGAAGGCCATGACGATGTCCGCGCCGAGCAACGCCTGGATCTCCATCGACCGTTCGGGCGTCAGCATGTGCCGGCTGCCGTCGAGATGGCTGGCGAACGCCACGCCTTCCTCGCTGACCCTGGTCAGGTCGGCCAGGCTCATCACCTGGTAGCCGCCGCTGTCGGTGAGGATCGGCCGCTCCCAGCCCATGAATTCGTGCAAGCCGCCCAGCCGCGCCACCCGCTCGGCGCCGGGCCGGAGCATGAGATGATAGGTGTTGCCGAGAATGATGTCGGCGCCGGTCGCCCGCACCTCGGCCGGCTTCATCGCCTTGACCGTGGCCGCGGTGCCGACCGGCATGAAGGCGGGCGTGCGGATCTCGCCGCGCCGCATCGCGATCCTGCCCGTTCGCGCGCGGCCGTCGGCCGCCAGGACCGAGAAGGAGAAGCGGGGACCGTTCATCCGCCGCTCCCTACACGAACCGCGAGAAACCGGAAGCTTGACATCGGGGAATGGTCAATTTACATGACCAGTCATATTCATTGACCAAAGGAGAAGGGGATGGAGGAGACGCTTTCGGTGAGCGAATTCAAGGCCAAATGCCTCGACTTGTTCGACCGGCTCAGCAAGAACCGGCTGCATAAGGTGACGGTGACGCGTCACGGCAAGCCGGTCGCGGTGGTCACCGCCCCGATGGCGCGCGAGGCCGAGGCGCGCGCCGTCCATGGCTCGATGGCGGGGATGGTCGTTCTTCCCGCCGGATTCGATCTCACTGCCTCCGCGATTGACGAGGAATTCGACGCGGCGCGCGGGATTCTCCACCGATGACGATGCTGCCCCGCTCGTTGCTGCTCGACACCCACGCGGCCATCTGGCTGGTCGAAGGACAGCTCAGCCCCGGCGCCGTCGAGGCGGTGGTTCATGCCGGGCTGGCCGACGGCGTCTTCGTATCGCCGGTGAGCGCGTGGGAAGTCGGACTTCTTGCCCGACCGAAGCCGTCGGGCGCGCCCGGCCCCCAATTCCTGCCCGATCCGCAATCCTGGTTCGCGGCGCTGATGGCTAAGGCGATCATCAAATCTGCGCCGCTGACCCCTTCGGCGGCGATCGCGGCCTCCTTCCTGCCCGGCACGGTCCACGGCGACCCGGCGGACCGCCTGCTCATCGCCATGGCACGCGAGATGAATGTGGCGCTGATGACACGCGACCGTGAAATCCTCGCCTACGGCGACGCCGGCCACGTGCGGACCTATGCCTGTTGAACGTCACGCGTCGAGCGCAAGCTCCCAGGTTTCGCCTTGCTCGGGCTTGCCGAATTCGTGGTGGACCTCGGTCGAGACGATGCGGAAGCCGGCGCCTTCGTAGATGCGCCGGGCGCTGAGAAGGACGCTGTGGGTCCACAAGCGGACGAGGTCGTAGCCGGCGTTCCGCGCGAAGGCGACGCATTCGCCGACCAGCGCGCTGCCGATGCCCAGCCCGCGGGCCCAGGGCTCGACGTGGAGCAATCGCAATTGCCCGACATTCCCGCCGGCATCGACCAGCATCACCGCGCCGGCCATCATCCCGGCCCGCTCCGCCACCCAGCATTGCTCGCGGCCCGGCTTGAAATCCCTGAGGAAGGCGGTGGTGACCTCGCCTTGGAGGATCTCCATCGGCCGGCCCCAGCCATAATCCTCGTAGAGGATCGACTGCCGGGCCGCGATCGTCGCGAGGTCGCCGGTGCGGAAGGTCCGGATATGCCATGGCGCGGCGCCGCCGCCGAGCAAGGCGGTGACCGCGCCAAGCGCCGCGACGAGGGTGTCGCGGTCGCCGGCGCCGAGCCCGTCGATCCGGCCCGCCACCTCGGCGCGGGTGCGCGCGTCGAGCGCGGCGAAGGCGTCGCGCCCCGCCCCGGTGAGGCTGATCGGCCGCCGCCGGCCGTCCTCGCCCCGCCCCCGCTCGATCCAGCCTTTGGCCTGGAAGCGGCGCAGGATGCGGCTGACATAACCGGCGTCGAGGCCGAGCTCGGCCTGGAGCTCGGCCGCGAGCGGAGCCGGCCGGCTGGCGATCTCGTAGAGCAATCGCGCCTCGGCCAGCGACAGGTCGCTGTCGAGATAATGGGCGTCCAGCGCGCCGACGAAGCGGGTATGGAAGCGGTTGAAGGCGCGCAGCGCGGCGATGGCGTCGTCCACCCCTTGGAATCTTGCGCGAATAGTTGACAGTGTCAACTATTTTTGGGGAGGTTGCGGCCATCGTCCGCCGTCGGCTAAGGGATTGAGCGGGAGGGATTTATGTCGACGATCTTGCTCGCGCTTGCGCTTTCGGCTGCGGCCGCGCCGGCTGCGCCATCACCGCCGCAGCCGCGCGACCCCCAGAATTACGAGCCCTGGCTGGCCGAGCACGGCATCCGCCCGGGCGACCGCTGGGCGCGGGCGCGGCGCGACAATTAAGGCGGCGGGAACGGCGCCGAAGCCGGCCGAGCCTCAAGGCAGCAACAGGCTGGCGTCGCCATAGGAGTAGAAGCGGTAGCCGTCCGCGATCGCGTGGCCGTAGGCCGCCTGCATCGTCTCCACGCCCATCAGCGCGGAGACGAGCATGAACAGGGTCGAGCGCGGCAGGTGGAAGTTGGTGACGAGGCCGTCGACCGCACGGAAGCGGTAGCCGGGGGTGATGAAGATGGCGGTGTCGCCCTCGAACGGATGGACCCGCCCGGCATCGTCGGCGGCGCTTTCGATCAGGCGCAGCGACGTCGTCCCGACCGGGATGATGCGGCCGCCGGCGGCGCGCGCGGCGTTGAGCCGCGAAGCCACTTCGGGCGCGATCCGCCCCCATTCGCCGTGCATGACATGGTCGGCGGTGTCGTCGGCCTTGACCGGCAGGAAGGTGCCGGCGCCGACATGGAGGGTCAGCGTCTCGTGGCCGATCCCGGCCTCGCCGAGCGCCGCCATCAGCGCCGGCGTGAAATGGAGCGCGGCGGTGGGCGCGGCGACGGCGCCGTCCTCGCGCGCGAACATGGTCTGGTAGTCGCTGCGGTCGCGGGCGTCGGCGGGGCGGCGCCCGGCGATATAGGGTGGCAGCGGCATCCGGCCGGCGCGCTCCAGCAGGAGCTCGACCGGCTCGTCGCCCTCGAACGACAGCAGGAAGGAGCCGTCGGCCGCCCTGCCGGCGGCGCGGGCCGCGACGCCGGCGCCGAAGTCGATCCGGTCGCCCTCGCCGAGGCGCCTGGCGTTGCGGACGAAGGCCCGCCAGTCGCGCGGGCCCTCGCGCTTGTGGAGCGTGGCGCCGATCCTGGCGGCGCCGCGCCGGCCTTCGAGCTGGGCCGGAATCACCCTTGTGTCGTTGAACACCAGCATGTCGCCCCGCCGCAGCAACCGGGGCAGGTCGTGCACCCGATGGTCCGACACCGCGCCGCCGGCGACCTCGAGCAGCCGCGCGCCGTCGCGCGGGCTTGCCGGCCTCAGCGCGATCCGGTCGGGCGGAAGGTCGAAATCGAAAAGGTCGACCCGCAACTTATTGGCGCGGCGGCCGCGGCGGCGCCCCGGGGGCGCGGACCGGCTCGAGGGCGCGCGGGCCGCTCGGCGGCGGCGGGACCGCAGGCCCGATCCCTCGCGAGGCGGCCGGGCCGGGCCGGGCGGGCGACTGCGCCGCCGCCATCCGCGCGGCCTCGACCCGGAGCTGCTCGGCGGTCATCGGCGGGAGGTTGTCGGAGCCCAGGGAGGCGCGGACGATCCGGCTCTGGTTCAAGGGCGGCTCGCCGCGCTCGATCGCGTCGACATAGCTCATCCCGCTCATCACCCGGCCGAACACGGTATAATTGCGGTCCATGTTCAGCCGCGGCGTGAACATGATGTAGAACTGGCTGTTGGCGCTGTTCATGTCCTGCGCCCGCGCCATGCCGACGGCGCCGCGCAGGTGGATGAGGCCGCCGATCTCGGCGTTGAGGTCGGGCAGCTCCGATCCGCCGGTGCCGGTGTTGGTCGGATCGCCGCCCTGGGCCATGAAGCCTTCGATCACGCGGAAGAAGGCCAGGCCGTTGTAGAAGCCCTGGCGGGTCAGCGTCTTGATCCGCTCGACATGGTTGGGCGCGACGTCGGGGCGCAGCTGGATCGAAACCCGCCCGCCGGTCGAAAGGTCGAGGTGCCAGGTATTTTCGGCGGTGAGCGGCGGCGGCGGCGGGGCGAATTTGAGATCCGGCCGCTGCTGCGGCGTCTGGGCGGCGAGCAGGCTCGCGAACAACAGGCCGGCGAGGCCGGTGACGATCGACAACAAACGCGACATTTTCTAACCCCGATTCCCGTTCAATGGATTGATTCTAAAGCGGAGCGCGCCGCGCCTCAAGCGCCGATCAGCCGCCCTTGCGGCCGATCTCCCCGACCCGCTCCCGGACGTCGCCGGCGACGGCGGGCGGGACGAACTTCGCGATGTCGCCGCCATAGAGGGCGATCTCCTTGACCAGCTTCGACGCGATCGGCTGCAGCGACACGTCCGCCATCAGGAAGATCGTCTCGATATCGGCGTTCAATTGCTGGTTCATGCCCGCCATCTGATACTCATATTCGAAGTCGGCGACGGCGCGCAGGCCGCGGATGATCATCGACGCGCCCTGGGCTTCGGCGAAGCCCATCAGCAGCGAATCGAACGCGACCACGCCGATCTCCGCCCCGCCGGTGACGTCGGCCGTCTCGCGCCGCACCATCGCCAGCCGCTCGTCGACGGTGAACATCGGCGACTTGGACGGGTTGGTGGTGACCCCGATCACCAGCCGGTCGACCAGGTGCGCGGCGCGGCGGATGATGTCCATATGGCCCAGGGTGATCGGGTCGAACGTGCCGGGATAGACGCCTGTCCTCATTTGCCCCTCATAAAGCAGTCAGTGGTCGCGCTCCACCGCGAAGCGCGCGACGGCGCGGAGCAGGTCCGCTTCGGCGCCGAAGCCGTGGAGATGCTCGACCGCCTGCTCGACCAGCAGGTCCGCCTGGCGCCGCGCCCGCTCCGGCCCGAGCAGCGACACGAACGTCTCCTTGCCCGCCGCCGGGTCCTTGCCGACGCGCTTGCCCGCTTTCTCCTCCAGCCCCTCATGGTCGATGAGGTCGTCGACGATCTGGAAGGCGAGGCCGACGTCGCGGGCATAGCCGCGCAGCCCGGTCCGCCCCTCCGGCGGCGCCCGCCCCATGATCGCACCGGCCTCGACGCACCAGCCGATCAGCGCGCCGGTCTTCAATTGCTGGAGGCGGGTGACGGCGGCGAGGTCGAGGTTCATCTCGGCCGCGCTCAGGTCCATCATCTGGCCGCCGGCCATGCCCGCCGGGCCGGCGGCGCGGGCGAGCTCGACGACGAGGTCGGAGCGGACGAAGGGATCCTCGTGGGTCGCCTCGTCGGCGAGTAGCTCGAAGGCGAGCGCGTGGAGCGAATCGCCGGCCAGGATCGCCGTCGATTCCTCATAGGCGCGGTGCAGGGTCGGCTTGCCGCGCCTCAGATCGTCGTCGTCCATGCTCGGCAGGTCGTCGTGGATCAGCGAATAGACGTGGATGCACTCGACCGCCAGGGCGACCCGCATCGCCCGCTCGCGATCGACCTTGAACAGGTCGCAGGCGGCGAGGACCAGCATCGGCCGGATCCGCTTGCCGCCGCCGATCGCGGCGTAGCGCATCGCCTCGTAGAGCCGGGCGCGGGCGTCCTGCGGAACGGGAAGCAGGCTGTCGAAGGCGCGGTCGATCCGGGCGCCGACCTCGTCGAGCGCCGACCGGAGGGCGGCGTCCTGCCCGGTCACTTCCTAGACCATTTTCGAGCTGCGCGGACGCGCGCAGCGGCTCGGAAAATGGTCGGACTCATTGCTGGAGCGCTTTCCGGCCGCAAAACCGGCACCCACTTTTGCGGAAAGCGCTCTCATTCGCCGCCGAACGGCGCGGTGCCCGACGGGCTGCCGTCGCGGCCGAACTGGATCGCCTCGATCTTCGCCTGCGCCGCCTTGAGGCGCGCCTCGCATTGCTGCTTCAGCCGGTCGCCCTCGCCGTACAGCTCTATCGCGTCGGCGAGCGACGTGTCGCCGCTCTCGAGCTTGCGGACGATCTCCTCCAGCCGCTTCAGCGCCGCCTCGAAGGAGAGCTCCGAGAAATCGGAGGACGCGGCGACGTCCTGTCCCTGTTCGTCAGCCATGCGCCGGAGCATTGGCCCCGGCAACAGCGGCGGTCAAGGCGCAGGATGGCGTCGGCGTCAGCGATAGACGACGACTCGTTTGAGCGCGCTCGAAATGAACACCCAGCCGTCGGCGAGCTTGGTTTTTCCCGCCGGTACGGTCCCGGTGCTGGTTTCCTCGATCGTCGCCTGCGTTGTCGGCTTGGGATTGCCCGGATTGTTCCAGTCGAAGGTGGCGCCGGTCTTGGCCCCGTCGTTGCCGATCTTCTTGATCGGGCCCCACAGCTTTTCCTGGCCGAAGACCCATTGCTGCAGTTGCGGCAGGCTATAGGTCTTGTCCGCGCCTTCCACGACATCCGTCATTGCCCTAGCTCCAATCCATGCTGCGTCCTGACATCGGTGACGAACTGCTGAAGCGTGCCCTGGGACGCGCGCCGGCCGACCTCCCGTATGGCGTCGATCGTCTGGTCCTGGAGCGTGCCCCGCGCGGGAATGTTGAGGGTCCGCAGGATGTTCGCGATGTCATCCGCCTTGTTCTGGTTCATCAGGCGGGTGATGTTGTCGGCGACCTTGGAAGCGAGGTCTATCGAGCCGGGCGGAATGATCGCCGCCACGTGCTGGATCGTGTCGTAATTGGCCTGCTGCCGCGCCTGATCGGCGGCTGCCTGCACCGTCACGCGCTGGATCGCCGTATCGAGGCTCGCCGCCCGCTCATAAGCGAGGATGTCCACGAACGCCTGCTGGAGCGGATATTCCTCCGCCGTTTTCATCAGATTGGTCCGGATCCTCGTGGCGACCTCGAGCCGCGCCGCCTCCATCCCCGCCGCCAGCGCGGGCAATGTCTGCTGGAAATAGACTTCCCGCTGAAGCGAGGCCCGCGCACCGGTCAGGCCCGCGGTCGCCGCGGCGAGCGCATTCGCCGTGGCCTGGCCCGAAACGGTGCCGAGGTTGGACAGCCCGAGGATGCCGAGATCGAGGCCGAAATTGCTGCCTCTGCTTTCTCGGGAAAGGTTGATGCGGAATTCCTGGTAGCGGGCATCGGCGGCCGCCATGTAGACGCCGACGATCAGGTCCCTCCACTCCCGGCGCGAAAGGCCCTGCCGGGCCTCATCGCTCTCGGCGTGGAAGCGCACCAGGACATCGTCGATCGGGTAGCGGTTGGTGAGGCCGACGACGATCTGAGGACTGACGACCGGTTCCGGCATGCCGGAAAAAGACGCACAGGCGCCAAGAGAAGCCAATGAAATCACCAGCAGGCACTTGCCGATTCCGGTACGAAGCCGTGCAGTCGTGAGCCGTGTTTCAATCATGGCGCCCCCGCCCTTCTGAGTCGCAAGCAAGGATTATCTGCGCCCAATTCCAACAACACAACCGGAGCCCCGGGATTATCTGATCGACAACGGTGTGAATTTGGAAGCGTCGGTGCGGACAGCGGCGCCGGGCGAGACCGTGGTCTTCAGATCGCGCGATACCAATAGACGCCGTCCCTCGCCTCGCGCGCCGCCTTGCCCTCGACCTCCAGCCGGCGCAGGTGCGCCATCGCCTCGCCGGTGGCGAGGCCCAGGGAGCCGTCGTCGATCCTGCGGCCGAACAGGATGGTGAAGCAGTCGAGAGCGCGGCGCGGCTCCTCCAGATGCGCGTGGAGCGCGTCGAGCCGGCCGCGATGGCCCGCCGCCAGCGCGTCGAGCCGCGCGTGGAGACCGGTGAACGGCTCGCCGTGCGAGGGCAGGACGAGGAGGTCGTCGGGCAGGCGCTTCAGCTTCTCGATCGACGCCAGCCACTCGCCGAGCGGATCGGCCTCGGGCTCGCTGAGGCTGAGCGAAACGTTGGAGGTGATCCGCGGCAGCACCTGGTCGCCGGCGATCATCAGCTTGCCGGCATCGTCGACCAGGCAGGCATGTTCGGGCGAATGGCCGCTGCCGACCACCACCCGCCAGGTCCGCGCGCCGATGCGCAGCGAGTCGCCTTCCTGGATGCGGACCAGGCTGACCGGCACCGGGCTGACCATGGCGGCGAAGCGGCCCCAGCCCTTGGCGGCCTCTTCCCCGATCCGCTCCTCGCTCCAGCCCGCCGCGCGCCAGTAGGCGAAGGCTTCGGCGGGCGGCGCGTCGCGGATGTCGGTCGTCAGCATCCGCGCGAACAGCCATTCGCCGCGCGTCATCCACAGCCGCACGCCGAAACGCCCGGTGAGCCAGCCGGCGAGGCCGAGATGGTCGGGATGGAAATGGGTGCAGATCACCCGCGTCACTGCGCGGCCGGCGAGCGGCCCGGCGAACAGGGCCTCCCACGCGGCGCGCGCCTCCGGCATGTTGAGGCCGCTGTCGACCAGCGCCACACCCCCTGCCCCGGACTCCGGTCCGGGCTCGCCGTCTTCGAGGATCCAGAGGTTGATGTGATTGAGCGAGCCCGGCACCGGCGAGCGGGTCCAGCCGATCCCGTCGGCAAGGTCGATGATCTCGCCCGGCGCCGGGCCGGTCCGCCCGAGCGGGTAGGTCAGGCCCTTGTGCGAATAAGGCGTGTCGGCGAGCGACGCGTCCGGCGTCGCCGGCTCAGGTGCGGAAGGCGGCGTCAATGTCCCGGCCAAGATCGGCGTCGGGGCCGGCTTCCTCGCCCTCCGTCCCTTCGGCGGCGAGCGCGGCCTCGGCTTCGCGGGCGGCGGTCTCTCGCTCGGCGCGCAGCTCCTCGATCAGGGCGTCGCGATCCTTGTCGAAGTGGATGTCGCGCGGCGCCTCGGCACCGGCCGCCTTGGCCGCCTTGGCCACCGCCGCGTCGAGCTCGCGCTGGGTGGTGAGGCCCAGGGTCACCGGGTCCTTGGGCTGGATGTTGGCGATGTTCCAGTGGCTGCGCTCGCGCAGCGCCTGGATGGTCGTCCGGGTGGTGCCGATCAGCTTGCCGATCTGGCCGTCGCTCAGCTCGGGATGGTTGCGGATCAGCCAGGCGACGCCGTCCGGCTTGTCCTGGCGCTTGGAGACCGGCGTGTAGCGCGGCCCCTTGGTGCGGACCGCCTGGTCCGGCTCGCGGTGCATCTTGAGGCGGTAGTCGGGATCGGCCTGGCCGCGCTCGATCTCGTCCTGGGTGAGCTCGCCCGAGCGCAACGGGTCGCGCCCGGTCAGCTTGGTCGCGGCGGTGTCGTCGGCGATCGCCTGGACCTCGAGGATGTGCAGGCCGCAAAATTCGGCGATCTGCTGGAAGGTCAGGGCGGTGTTGTCGACGAGCCAGCTGGCGGTCGCATGGGGCATGAGCGGCTGGGCCACGGAGGTCCTCCAGAAATGATAAGGGCCGCCCCTCACGGAGCGGCCGGCGTTGAGCGGCGATGTAAGCGCGCCATGCGTCCGACGCAAGCCAAAGCTGCACCGGAACGGGGCTTTTGCGCCCTGCGGTTGCTCCGCGCCGCTTGGAACCCTATTCGGGCCGGCAAGGAGAATTTTTGAATGCTTCTAATCGCTTTGGCGCTCGCCGCGATCGACCCTCCGCCGCGGCCGATGGCCGTCGAGGTGGTCGCGGATCCGATCACCGACAAGGTCAGCGCGTCGGCGACGCTGCGCGACCGCGGCGAGCGGCTGGTCGTCGCCTGCGATCCTTCGGACTATGAGGGGGTCCGCGTCCGTCTCCATGCCACCCGCTGGCTGGCGCGCGGCAATCTGTTCAGCGGCGAGCGGCCGCTCATCTACCGGTTCGACGACCAGCCGCCGCGCCGGCGGCTCTGGAGCCTGCGCGACCGCCACGCAACCCTGAGCGGCCAGAGCCGGGTGCGCCCGTTCCTGCGCGCGCTGGTCGGCGCCGGGCGGCTCGTCTTCCGCACCCGCGACATCGAGGATCGCCGGATCGACATCGCCTTCCGCATCGAGGGCGCCGCGCCGGCGGTGGCGCGGCTGCTCGAGGCGTGCGGGGAACGGCCGCTCAGCGACGATCCGGCGCCCAAGCGTTCCAAATGACCGGCGCCGTTCCGGCCCGAGGCGCTCCGCTCCCGATTTGACAGGGCGGCACCGGATGCGGGATGGCCGTTCCGGCAAGGAAAGGAACGCAGGCGGTGACCAAGGTCGAAGACATCCCCCAGGTGATCGACCGCCTTTGCGAGATGTACGACGAATCGGTCGCCAGCCTGCGCAACGCGCTCGCGCGCTATCTGAAGAGCGGCGAGCGGCCCGACACGGCGGGGCGCGCCGAGGGCCTGTTCGCCTATCCGGAGCTGCGCATCGACTATCGCTACGGCCCCAGCGAAGCGATCCCGTCGCGGGCGTTCGGCCGCCTGAACCAGCCCGGACGCTATGCGATCAGCATCGCCCGGCCCTATCTGTTCCGCAAATATCTGACCGAGCAGCTCACCTATCTGATCAACGACTATGACGTGGAGGTGTCGGTCGCCCGCTCGATGAGCGAAATCCCCTATCCCTACGTCCTCGACGCCACCGACGACCTGCGACTCGACGGCGCCCAGGCGGTCGACCTCGCTTTGTGGTTCCCGACCACAGAGCTCGCCAATATCGGCGACGAGATCGCCGACGGCGAGTGGGTGCAGCCGCCCGGCGTGCCGCGGCCGCTGTCGCTGTTCGACGGGCCGCGGGTCGATTTCAGCCTGGCGCGCCTGCGGCACTATACCGGCACGCCGTCCGAGCACACCCAGCGCTACCTGCTGTTCACCAACTATGTCCGTTACGTCGACGAGTTCGTCCGCTGGGCGGTCGAGGAGCTGAAGCGCGAGGACAGCCCCTACGAGGCGCTGTCGGCGGCGGGCGGCGTCTATGTCACCCGCGATACGCCCGATGCGGTCGTCCAGGTCGCCGAGGGCGGCTGGCGCCGGCACCAGATGCCCGCCTACCATTTGATCGCGCCGCGCGGCGAAGGCATCACCCTCGTCAATATCGGCGTCGGACCGTCCAACGCCAAGACGATCTGCGACCATCTGGCGGTGATGCGGCCCGAGGTCTGGCTGATGATCGGCCATTGCGGCGGCCTTCGCCCGAGCCAGACGATCGGCGACTATGTCCTCGCCCACGCTTACCTGCGCGACGACCATGTCATGGACGACGTGCTGCCGGTCGAGGTGCCGATCCCGGCCATCGCCGAGGTCCAGCAGGCGCTGGTCGCCGCCGCGGTCGCGGTCACCGGCGAGGACGCGCAGGAGCTGAAGCGGCGGCTCAGGACCGGCACCGTCGTCACCACCGACGACCGCAATTGGGAGCTTCGCTTCACCCTGTCGGCGCAGCGCTTCAACCAGTCGCGCGCGGTGGCGATCGACATGGAATCGGCGACGGTGGCGGCGCAGGGCTATCGCTTCCGCGTGCCCTACGGCACCCTGCTTTGCGTCTCGGACAAGCCGCTGCACGGCGAGATCAAACTGCCCGGGCAGGCCAACGCCTTTTACGAGCGGGCGATCAGCCAGCATTTGCGAATCGGCATCGAAGCCCTCCGGATCCTGCGCCGCGAGGGCCCCAAGCTCCATTCGCGCAAGCTGCGCGCCTTCGACGATCCGCCCTTCCGCTAGCCGGGCGGGCCAAACCGGCCACCGAATAATCGAGGTCAAAGGCCGTTTTGCGGTGGCTCTGACGCATCCCGGCAACGCTTTCCACAGATTCTTGCGCGCGCCGGTGAAGAGTCTTTGAACCGTAAAATCGCTCTTGCTATAGCCGGGGATCGGGAGGCCACTTGTCGGCTTCGGGGGAATCAGCATCATGAAGAAAATCGCACTGCTCTGCGCCACCACCGCCTTTGTCATGCCGGGCATGGCCTGGGCGCAATCGACCGGCTCGGTCGACTTCGAGGAAGAGGCGATCGTCGTCACCGGCACCCGCCAGACCGACGTCGGCGGCGTCGAGGCGCCGGACACCTCCAAGGCGCGCGCGGTGCTGAACTCCGAGTTCATCCAGCGCCAGTCGCCGGGCCAGACGGTCAACGACGTCATCAACCAGCTGCCGGGCGTCAGCTTCCAGAACAACGATCCGTTCGGCTCGGCCGGCGGCACGATGACCATTCGCGGCTTCGACAACACCCGCATCTCGCAGACCTTCGACGGCGTCCCGCTGAACGATTCGGGCAATTACGCCCTGTTCTCGAACCAGCAGCTCGATTCGGAGCTGATCGAGCAGGTCAACGTCAACCTCGGCTCGACCGACGTCGACAGCCCGACCGCAGCCGCTTCGGGCAGCACCGTCAACTATCGCACGCGCACGCCGCGCCGCGACTTCGGCGTGCGGCTGCAGGGCTCCTACGGCGACTTCGAGGGCGGCGACTTCTTCCGCACCTTCGGCGTCATCGACAGCGGCGAGTTTACCCCCTTCGGCACGCGCGCCTTCGCCGCCGCCAGCATGGCGACCAACGACGCGGTCTACGGCAATCGCGGCATCATCTATAAGCAGCAATATAACGCCCGCATCTATCAGCCGATCGGCTCCAACGGCGACTTCGTCTCCATCTCGGGCCACTACAACCAGAACCGCAACAACTTCTTCGGCTCGACCGCGCTGCGCCGGGACCTCACGCAGAGCGCCATCAACCTCGCGCCGCGCAACGTGCCGGACCGCTTCCCGCTCACCGACGACGAGCGCTTCTACACGATCGCGCGCTGCACGATTAACCTGGCCGCCCGGCCGGGCCTGGCCGACCTCGCCAATACGTGCGGCTCCACCTTCGACGAGCGCTACAACCCGTCGAACACCGGCAACATCCGCATCGGCTCGCGCTTCACCTTGATGGACAACCTCGTCCTCACCGTCGATCCCAGCTTCCAATATGTGAAGGCCAATGGCGGCGGCACCGTGGTCGCGCAGGAGGTGCGCCGCGACGTCAACCCGGCCGGCGGCAACGCCAATTGCAACACCACGGCAAACAGCGCCACCGTCAGCTGCCAGATCGGCTATATCGCCGGCATCCCCTTCTTCGGCCGCGACATCAACGGCGACGGCGATCTGCTCGACACGATCCGCCTGCTCGCGCCCAGCCAGACCCAGACCCGCCGCTTCGGCGTGATCGCCGGCCTGCGCTACGAGATCAACGACGAGCACAGCGTCCGCGTCAACTACAGCTTCGATCGCGCCCGTCACCGCCAGACCGGCGAGGTCGGCTTCCTGCAGAACAACGGCGAGCCGTTCGACGTCTTCCCGGTCAACGCTCCGCTGGTCGACGGCGCCAACTCTATCCAGCAGAAGCGCGACCGCCTTTCCTTCGCCATCCTCCACCAGGTTTCGGCCGAGTATCGCGGCGAGTTCATGGACGGCTCGCTGCTGGTCAATGCCGGCCTCAGGGTGCCCTTCTTCACCCGCGACCTGACCAACAATTGCGCCACGTCGAGCTCGACCGGCTTCGTCGAATGCTTCGGCAGCAACGCCGCGGGCCTCGCCGCCTGGCTGGCCGCCAACCCGACGCAGACCATCGCCGGCGTCGTCCAGCCCACCCAGGGGCCGCAGCAGCGCGTGCTGAAGTTCGACGCCATCCTGCCCAACCTCGGCCTCGTCTACGACATCACCTCGCAGCTCAGCGTGTTCGCCAATTTCTCGCGCGGCCTGCAGGTCCCGGGCACGGACAGCCTGTACAACAGCTTCTTCTTCGCGCCGGACCGGCCGGAGGCCAATCCGATCCCCGAACGGACCGACAATGTCGACTTCGGCCTGCGCTACCGGTCGAGCAACATCATCGCCCAGGCGTCGGTCTGGTACACCCGGTTCACCGACCGGCTGGCGCAGGCCTTCGATCCGGACACCGATCGCAGCATCTTCAGGAACCTCGGCACCGTCGACAAATACGGCATCGACGCCAGCCTTTCCTGGCAGGTGATCCCGGAGCTGCAATTCTACGTCTACGGCTCCTACCTGTGGTCGAACATCCGCGACGACGTGCTTGCCGGCGAGTGCACCGCCACCGTCTCGGCAAGCTGCCCGGCGGGGAGCGCCGGCACGCCGCTGTTCGCGGCGACCTCCGGCAACCGCGAATCGGGCGCGCCGATCTACACGTTCGGCGGCCGCATCCAGGGCCGGCTCGGGCCGGTCGAGATCGGCATCCAGGCCAAGCGGACCGGCCCGCGCTACGTCAACGACGTCAACGGCCCGGTCGTTTTGTGCTCGGTCGGCTTCCAGAACTCGATCGACTGCCCCAATCCGGCGGTCAACCAGATCAACGCCTATCCGGCCCGGACTCCGGCCTACACCCTGGTCGATCTCGACGTCCGCGTGCCGCTGGAGTTCATCGGGCTCAACGACCAGACCTTCTTCCAGCTCAACGTCACCAACCTGTTCGACGAGCTCTATGTCGGCGGCTTCGGCGGCACCTTGCTGACCAACAATGCGCCGTTCGTGCAGATCGGCGCCCCGCGCGCCATCATCGGCACGCTCGTCGTCGGCTTCTGATCGCCCGACCGTCAGGGCCGCCGCGGCGCAGGGCCGCGGCGGCCCTTTTTTTGTGCGGAAAAGGCGGCGCATCCGGTTATGTGGCGGGATGAGCGAAAGTGATCCCCTCGTCGAGGCCGCGCGCGAGGCCGCGCTTCGCGCCTATGCGCCTTATTCCCACTTCAGCGTCGGCTGCGCGATCCACTCGGTCGACGGCGAGGTCGCGGTCGGCGCCAACATGGAGAATGCCTGCTACCGGCTCGGAATCTGCGCCGAGATCGCGGCGCTGACCAGCGCGCGCGCAGAGCTTCGGCCTCGATAGGATCGCCCGGATCGCGGTGGCGGGCGGCCATGTCGGCCCGGACGGCAGCCTCGCCGGCGCCGCGCCCGTCACCCCCTGCGGCGGCTGCCGCCAGGCGATCTACGAGGCAGCCGACCTGTCCGGCCGCGACCTCGAAGTGGTCTCAGCGAATGGCGACGGCACCGAGACCGTCGTCAGCACCATCTCGGCGCTGCTCCCGCACGGCTTCGGCCCCGCCAGCCTGAAGGATGCCGGCGACTAGTTCCTCCCCACGATTTCGTTGGGAGGATGAGATTCAGGCCAGCTTGATCTCCCGGAGCCGCTCCTGGAGATATTCGTCGGCGGTGATCGGCTCCGGATAGAGGTCGGGCCGCTCGGCCGAGACGCAATTGGGCAGGGTCTCGATCAGGAAATCCGAGCGGAAATGGAGGAAGAAGGGCATCGAGTAGCGCGAGACGCCGCGCCGCTCGGGCGGCGGGTTCACCACCCGGTGGGTGGTCGATTTCAGGACATTGTTCGATGAGCCGCTGCAGCATGTCGCCGATATTGACGGCGAGCTCGCCCGGCTTCGGCGTCACCGGCAGCCAGTCGCCGTCGCGGTCGAGCAATTGCAGGCCCGCCTCCTCGGCGCCGAGCAGCAGGGTGATGGTGTTGATGTCCTCGTGCGCGCCGGCGCGGACGTTCGGCCCGTCGCCGGGGATCGGCGGATAATGGAGCAGGCGCAGGATCGAATTGCCGTCCTCCACCGTGTCGACGAAATAATCGGGCGGCAGGTCGAGGTAGCGGGCGATCGCCTCGAGCAGCTTGGCGCCGGTCCGGTCGAACGCCGCGAACAGCTCGAGGAAGGTCGCCTTGAACAATTCGACCTCTTCCGGCCACAGATTGGGCGGCATCGAATCTTCATATTTGTGCCCGGGCGGCAGCTCGCGGGCGACGTGCCAGAATTCCTTGAGGTCGTAATTGACCGCGCCCTTGGCGGTCTCGATGCCGAACGGCGTGTAGCCGCGGGCGCCGCCGCCGCCTTTCTGGTGATATTGGCGCTTCACCTCCTCCGGCAAAGCGAAGAAGGCCTTCGCCTTCTCCTCGGCGCGGTGGATCAGGTCGGCCGGGATGCCGTGATCGGCGACGATGGCGAAGCCGTAGCGCTCGAACGAGGCGCCGAGCTCTTCGGAAAAGCCTTCGGGGTCGCGGTCCGCGTCGACGAGCGAGACGGAGGCGACGGACTTTGCGGGTGCGAGCGTGCTCATGGACGCGAATTTAGCGCCTTCGCCGCCCGAATCCAATGGCGGCCCGCATGAGCCTCGATCGCGCTACTGCGCGGGCGCCTCGGCCGGGGCCGGGGGCGGCAGCGGGGCGGGCGCCGGCGCGGGAGCCGGAGCCGCCGCCGGAGCCGGCGCCGGGGCGGGGGGGCGGTCGAGGCCGCGGTCGCCGTCGCGGCGAGGATGAGGCCGGCCAGCGCCGCGCTCATCAGGTTGGACAGCGAGCCGGCCAGCAGCGCCTTCAGGCCGAGCTTGGCGATCATCGGCCGCTGGTTGGGCGCGAGCCCGCCGGTCACCGCCATCTGGATCGCGATCGAGCTGAAATTGGCGAAGCCGCAGAGCGCGAAGGTGACGATCGCGACGGTGACCGGCGACAGCGTCCCCTGCACGGCGGCAAGATCGATGAAGGCGACGAACTCGTTGAGCACGACCTTGGTGCCGAACAGGCCGCCGGCCACCCCCGCCTCGTTCCAGGGCACGTTCAGCATGTACATGACCGGCTGGAAGATCTTGCCGAGGATCAGCTGGAAGCGAGAGGTCGGGATAGCCGAACCAGCCGCCGACCCCGCCGAGCAGGCCGTTGGCGAGCGCGACCAGGGCGACGAAGGCGAGCACCATCGCGCCGACCGCGACCGCCAGCTTGACGCCGGTCTGGGCGCCCTGCGCGGCGGCCATGATGATGTTGGCGGGCCGCTCCTCGCCATGCTCGGCTCTCGTCGACCGGCTCGGGCTCGACGTCGCGGGCCTCGGGATCGTCGGGCATGATGATCTTGGCCATCAATATGCCGCCCGGCGCCGACATGAAGCTCGCCGCGAGCAGATAGGGCAGGAGGTGCTGGCCGATCATGCTCGCATAGGCGCCGAGGATGGTGCCGGCGACGCCCGCCATGCCCACGGTCATGATGCAGAACAGCTGCGACGGCGTCAGGTTGGCGAGATAGGGCTTGATCACCAGCGGGCTTTCCGACTGGCCGACGAAGATGTTCGCCGCCGAGCCCAGCGATTCCACCCGGGTGATGCCGGTCACCAGCCGGATCGCGCCGCCGACCCATTTGATGATCAGCTGCATGATGCCGAGATAATAGAGGATCGAGATCAGGGAGGCGAAGAAGATGATCACCGGCAGCGCCGCGATCGCGAAGCTGTTGGCGCCGATGTCGGGCGCCGGCGAGCGGGCCGAAGATGAAGTCGGTGCCGGCCTTGGCGTAGCCGAGCAGGTTGGAGACGCCGGTCGACATCGTGCCGATCACATATTGGCCGCCGCTGCGTGCCGAGCACGAGCAGCGCCATCCCGGCCTGCAGCGCGAAAGCGGCGCCGACGACGCGGAGGCGGATCCACCGCCGGTTGGCGGAGAAGAGAACGGCGATGGCGAGGATCAGGACGATGCCGCCGATCCCGATCAGATATTTCATGCGATTCCCCCCGGATTCGTTCTGCTTTGCCGCACCATCGCGCGGCTTGGACGAATCACCAAACCATTTTCGGCTCGGTCGCCCCGATCGCCGCGTCGAGCCGGTCGATCGCCTCGTCGATCGCCGTCGGCGACCAGCAATTGCGCGCGCCGCGCCGGCGACATGAAGCCGCTCGCCGTCACCGTGTCGAGGAAGGCGATCATCCCGTCCCAGAAGCCGTCGACGTTAAGGAGCGCGAACGGCTTGGCGTGATAGCCCAGCGCGTTCCAGCTCCACGCCTCGAACAATTCGTCCAGCGTCCCGATCCCGCCCGGTATGGCGACGAAGGCGTCGGTCAGGTCGGTCATCATCGCCTTGCGCTCGTGCATCGAGCCGACGATGTGGAGCTCGGTGAGGCCGGTATGGGCGACCTCGAGGTCGATCAGCGCCTGCGGGATGACGCCATAGGCCTCGCCGCCCGCCGCCAGCACCGCGTCGGCGACGACGCCCATCAGCCCGAGCCGCCCGCCGCCATAGACGAGGCCGATGCCGCTGCCCGCCATCTCCTCGGCCGAGCGCCCGCGCGGTCGCGGCGAAGGCCGGGTTGGTGCCCATGCTGGAGCCGCAATAGACGGCGAGGCGCCTCACAGGTCCGCGACCATCGCCTTGAGGTCGCCTTCCGGCCGGGCGCCGAAATGGGAGATCACCTCGGCCGCGGCGATCGCGCCGATGCGCAGGCTGTCCTCGAGGCTCCTGCCCTGCGCCTGGCCGACCAGGAAGCCGGCGGCGAACAGGTCGCCCGCCCCGGTCGTGTCGACGATCCCGGCGCCGATCCGCGCGATCGGCACCGCGGCGCGGCGCCCGCGCTCGACCGCCATCGCGCCTTCCGCGCCGCAGGTGACGACCACCAGCGGCACCTTGCCCTGGAGCGCCGCGATCGCCGCCTCCCGATCGGGCTCGTCCGCCAGTTCCCTGATCTCGTTCTCGTTGGCGAACAGCAGGTCGATCGCGCCGGCTTCGATCATCGCCATCATCTCGGCGCGGTGCGGCTTGATGCAGGCGATGTCGGACAAGGTGAAGGCGACCTTGCGCCCCGCCTCATGCGCGATCGCCATCGCCTGCTCCATCGCCGCGCGCGGGCCTTCGGAACGCCACAGATAGGCTTCGAGATAGAGGATCGCCGCGCCCCTGATCTGCTCGGCATCGAGCGCCGACGCCGACAATTCGTGGGCGGCGCCGCGGAACGTGTTCATCGTCCGCTGCGCGTCGGGCGTGACCAGGATCAGGCAGCGTCCGGTCGGCAGCCCGCCCGATCTGGGCGGGGTCAGGAACTCCACCCCCAAAGCGCGGATGTCGTGGGCGAAGATCTCGCCCAATTGGTCGTCCGCGACCTGCCCGACGAAGCCCGCCCGGCCGCCGAGCGCGGCGACGCCCGCCATGGTGTTCGCCGCCGATCCGCCGCTGGTCTCGCGCGCCTGGCTCATCTGCGCGTAGAGCCGCGTCGCGCCCTCGGCGTCGAGCACCTGCATCGAGCCCTTGACGAGGCCCTCCGCGACCAGAAAGCCATCCTCGGCGGTGGCGATCACGTCCACAACCGCATCGCCGATCGCCAGCACGTCGAGGCGCGTCTCAGTCACCGAGGGTTCGCCCTCCTCTCTCCTGGCCGGAGAACAAATGCCAGCCCGTCACGACCGCCTCCAGGCAGGAGGGCGGACCCTGGGCGTGATGGCGGGATAATAGCGGAACGGAAAGCCCCTTTTTGCGGACGCCCAAACCGGTTACGTCAGCGCAATGAGCAGCCAACACGCCCCCGCTTATTCGCGGTCCCTCCTCGCCTTCTCGATCTTCTACGGCGGCATGGTCACCATTGCCGGCGTCCTCGGCGCCAAGCAGGTCGCCTTGGGTCCGCTCGCGGTCGAGGCCGGCATCTTTCCCTTCCTGATCCTGGTGGCGATATCCAGCGCCGTCGCGGAACTGCACGGCAAGGACATGGCGAACCGACTGCTGCGCTTCGGCTTCGCGCCCCTGATCGCGGCCATCCTGCTCACCTTCCTCATCCTTCGGCTGCCGACCGACGAGGGAATGTACGAGCCCGCCAAGGAAGCCTTCCCGATCATTCTCGGCCAGAGCTGGCGGATGATGGCGGCGGGGATCGTCGCGTACGGCGTCTCGGTGACGCTCAACATCTGGATCTTCGCCAAGCTTGCCTCGGCGACCGGTCGCTTTGCCGCCCTGCGGGGATTCGTCGCCGCAGCCTTGTCCCAGATCGTCGATACGCTGATCTTCATCACTGTCTCCTTCTACGGCGTGCGGCCGATCGGCGAGCTGATGCTTGGACAGATGGTGGCCAAGGTCGTGCTGTCCGCGGTGCTGGTCCCGGTGATTATCATCGCCTGCGTCGCCCTCGGCCGCAGGCTCGACGCGCGGAGCTGACCGGCGTCAGGCGCGGAAGCGCCCCACGGCCCGCGGATCGCCAGCGTCCGGCCCGGATTGTAGGCGTTGACGAACAGGGTGCGCCCGTCCGGCGAGAAGCAGACGCCCGCCAGTTCCGTCGGCGCATTGAGCCGCGCCAGCGTGTAGAGCCGCCCCTCGGGCGTCACCCCCCGCAGATGGTTGATCCGGGGATCGCTCCCTCTGTCCTCGCAGACGATGAGATGGCCCCAGGGCGTCGCGGTGAGGTTGTCGCCATAATCGAGCAGCAGCCGGTCCGCCGATTCGACGAAAAGCTGCAGCCGGTCGGGCCGCCCCGGCCGGTAGCGCATGATCTGGCCGTGCCGGATGCGGCCTCCCGAGGTGCAGCAGAAATAGACGTCGCCGCCTGCCCAGTGCACGCCCTCGCCGCGCGCGAAGACGGCCGCGCCGGCCGCGCGGCCGCGCATGCGCAAATCGTCGTTCGGGCTGGCCGTCTCGTCGAGGTCGATCCAGCGCACCTCGCGCGTCTCGCCGGGCCTGAACCAGGCATCGTCCCAATTGCGGGTGTCGGCCCCGGGGCGGTCGCGCAGCGCCAGCGCCTGCAAGCGACCGCCGCGGTCCAGGCGCCCCGGCGCCTCCGGAACCAGGCGGTAGAACAGGCTGTCGTCGCGGTCCTCGGTCAGATAGACGATCCCGCTCCGCGGATCGACCGCCGCCGCTTCGTGCTTGAAGCGGCCGAGCGCGGTCAGCGGGCGCGGGGCGGCGAGGCCGCGCCGGCGGGCCGGGACTTCGAACACCCAGCCATGCTCCTGCCCGACCGCCTCGCGGCCGATGACGACCTCCTCGCAGCTGAGCCAGCTCCCCCACGGCGTGGCGCCGCCCGCGCAGTTCACGGCGGTGCCGGCGAGGCTGAGATACTGGGACTCGCGCCGGCCGCGCCGCAGGTCGTAGACGATGGTGGAGGTGCCGCCGGGCAGCACCCGCCCGTCATGGCCGCGGCCATAAGCGGGCTCGCGCGCGAGCCGCGCCTCGAGGCGGGCCAGGCCGCCGGCCGGGCCGAGTGCATGGTCGTCGGTGCGCAGCTCGTGATTGCGGACCAGCGCGACGCGCTGCCGGCCGAGCGGAAAACAGGCCATGCCGTCGAACTTGCCGGGGGTGACATAGCCGTCGTCCATCGCCTCGCCGGCGGACGAGACGACCGCATAGCGAAAGCCGGAAGGCAGGTCGAAATAGCCGGCGGGGTCGGCAACCAGGGGGCCGTAGCCGGGCACTTCGTTGCGATAGGTCGCGGGAATCGCCGGCCCGGGCGCTTGCTCGGGCGCCCAGGCGCGCCCGCGCCGGGCGAGGCCGAGGAAAGCGAGGGCGGCCATGCCGCCGCCGAATTGCCGCCGATCGATCATTCGCCCCTCCGGGCTGCGCTGCGAATGGAAAGGGCCATGGCGCGCGAGGATGACCCTTTTATGGCCGCCGTCCCAGTCATCTCCTGCCCGGCCGGCCCCGCCAGCCCGTCAGGCGCGCCCGGCCCTTCCCTCCCGCCCGGAATGGGGACACTATGCGACTCGGGCAAAGGGGGAGACGAACGATGCTCTATCTTCTGGCATTGCTGATCGGCGTGATCGCCGGCCTGAGGACGATGACCGCGCCGACGGCGGTGAGCTGGGCGGCGTGGCTCGGCTGGCTGGAGCTGGCGGACACGCCCCTGGCCTTCCTGGCCTCGCCCTGGGCGGTCGGCATCCTCACCGTCCTCGCCCTGGGCGAGTTCGTCGCCGACCAGCTCCCCTCGACGGGAAGCCGCAAGGGGCCGGCGCAGTTCGGCGCGCGGATCCTGAGCGGCGCGCTCTGCGGCGCGGCGATCGGCGCGAGCGCGGGCATGCTCGCCCCCGGCGCGGTCGCGGGGATCGTCGGCGCGGTGATCGGCACGCTCGGCGGCGCCGCCTTCCGCACCCGGCTCGCCGCCGCCTTCGGGCGCGACCTGCCCGCCGCCCTGATCGAGGACGCGATCGCCATCGGCGGCGCCTTCCTCATCGTTTCGGCGCTGTGAGCGAACGCGCCTTCGACGCCATCGTCGTCGGCGCCGGGCAGGCCGGCCCGCCGCTCGCGGGCCGTCTCACCGGCGCCGGCATGAATGTCGCCCTGATCGAGCGGCACCTGGTCGGCGGCACCTGCGTCAACACCGGCTGCATGCCGACCAAGACCCTGGTCGCCAGCGCCTATGCCGCCCATCTCGCCGGCCGCGGCGGCGATTTCGGCTTCTCCGCCGGCGAGGTCCGGGTCGATTATCCCAAAGTGAAGGCGCGGGCCGACGCCGTCTCCGCCGCCAGCCGCGGCACCATCGCCGCCTGGCTCGAGGCGATGGAGAGGCTCACCTTCCTCCGCGGCCATGCCCGCTTCGAGGGGCCGGACCGGATCCGCGTCGGCGACGAGCTGCTGACCGCGCCCCGCATCTTCCTCAACGTCGGCGGCCGCGCCCTCGTGCCCGACATGCCGGGCGTCGCCGAGGTGCCGTTCCTGACTAACAGCACGATGCTCGCGCTCGACCGGCTGCCCGATCATTTGCTGGTGATCGGAGGCTCTTATGTCGGGCTGGAATTCGCCCAGATCTACCGCCGGCTCGGCGCCCGCGTGACGGTGGTGGAGCGCAACCCGCGGCTGATCATGCGCGAGGACGAGGAGATTTCGCAGGCCGTCCGGGACATCCTCGAGGCCGAGGGCATCGCCATCCGCACCGGCGCCGAGTGCATCCGCCTCGCGCCGGGCCCGTCGATCGGCCTCGACTGCGCCGAGGGCCCGCCCGAGGTCGAGGGCAGCCACGTCCTGCTCGCCGTCGGCCGGCGGCCCAATACCAACGATCTCGGCCTGGAAGCGGCGGGCGTCGCCACCGGCAAGCGCGGCTATATCGAGGTCGACGAGCGCCTCGCCACCAACGTGCCGGGCATCTGGGCGCTGGGCGAGTGCAACGGGCGCGGCGCCTTCACCCACACCGCCTATAACGATTTCGAGATCCTTGCCGCCAACCTGCTCGACGGCGAGGATCGCCGGGTCAGCGACCGCGTTCCCGCTTATGCGCTCTACGTCGATCCGCCGCTCGGCCGCGCCGGCCTGACCGAGGCGGGGGCGCGCGCCCTCGGCCGCCCGCTGCTCGTCTCGCGCCGGCCGATGTCGCGGGTCGGCCGGGCGATCGAGAAAGGCGAGACGCGGGGCCTGATGAAAATGGTCGCCGACGCGCAAACGAAGAAAATCCTCGGCGCCGCGATTCTCGGCACCGGCGGCGACGAGGCGATCCACGGCGTGGTCGACATGATGAACGCCGACCTTCCTTATTCCGTCCTGCAAAAGGCGGTGCCGATCCATCCCACCGTCTCCGAGCTCATCCCCACCCTGCTCGGCGACCTCGCCCCGGCCTAAAGCGGGGACTCGATTAGAGCCATGTCATGGAAAGGAGTCCCCCCGGCGAAGGCCGGGGCCCATAAACCGAAGAGATGGAGAAGGGGACGCGGGCGCTTCGTCCGCCCTGGAACGGCGGTGTTCATGGGCCCCGGCCTTCGCCGGGGGGACTCCTCCCTTGGACTCACTGGATCGAGTTCGAACCCTGCAGTTCCTCCAGCGCGCGGATCAGCCGCGCCATGTGGGCGATGTAGGTGGCGGTCGAAATCCCCATGACGGGGTGCGGATCGGGATAAGGCGAGGTGTCGCTGGCGTCGCCGACATGGGTTTCGCCGAAATCGCCGGGCGCGGGCGCGCGGGCCCCGGGACCGCGATAGGGATGGCTGGTCATGGTGAGCGGCGCCGGCCACCAGCCCTCCCCGTTCAGGCCGCGGACGATCGCCGCCGGATCGAGCCGGGCGGCGGCGCTGAAGTCCGATCCGGCGGCGAGCGTGCCGATGAAGAAACGCGGCAGGGGCCGGGGCGCCCGCAACGGCGAGTCGCGGGTCGCCTGCTCGGCCGGCATCGCCCGCAGCGCCGTATAGTCCCGCCGCAGCCGGGCGAGGTCGATCCGCCGGCGCTGGCCGTAATGGGCGATCGGGCGGGCCGGGTCGAGATCGGCATAATAGGCCCCGTTGACCACGTTCGAGCCCCGCCGGTGGACGGTCAGCGCCCGGTTGCTGCCGATCTCGACGAAGGTCGGGAAGGCGCCGTCGGGCAGCCGCACCGATTCGAGCCAGTCGAGCGCCGCCGGGATGCCGGCCAGGAAGCGGGCGTCGCCGGTCAGCCGGTAAAAGTCCATCAGCTGCTCGACATTGCCGGCAGTGGTGTTCGTCGCCAGCGCCCGCGGCTCGTAGGTCCGCGCCCCCGCCGGCTGCAGGTCGAGCGTGTATTGCAGCGCCCAGCCCGCCTGCGGCGGCGCCATCCGGGTGGCGCGGAACGTCTCCATCCCTCGCCGCGCCGCCGCGATCAGGCCGGGCCGGCCGAGCGCCTGTCCGGCCAGGATCAGGAAGCGGATATTCTCCCTGGCGACGTCGTCGTTGAAGGTGACGTAGCGTGCATAAGCGGGATAATGGCGGTCGTGCGGGAAGCGCTGCGGCCAGCCGCCATTGGGATATTGGCTGGCGAGCACGAAGCCGATCGCCCGGTCGAGCGGCCGCCGGTAGCGGCGGTCGCGCCGGACCAGGTAGAGCCGCAGCAGCAGCTGCATCGATTCCGCCGTGCCGGCGTCGTCGAAGGTCGCATTGTCGCTGTAATGCTGAAATTCCTCGAGCCGCCAGCCGTTGCGGCCGACCGTTTCGTACCAGCGCCGCGCCGCCGCCGGCCCGCGGAAATGGATGAAATAGTTCCAGCCGCCGCTCCGGTGCTGCCCGGCGACAAGGGCGTCGGCGGCCTGCGCGGCGGCGCGGTAGTAAAGCCCGTCGCCGGTGGCGTGATAGGCGTCGAGGAAGACATGGCCCATCGTCGCCGTGCCGGGCGCCTGCACCCAGATCATGCCCGGCCCGGCCTCCATCTCTCCCCAGCGCCGCGACAAATCGGGCAGGTAGGTCCAGACATAGCCGCCGCGGTCGGCGACGCGCTCGACCATGAAGGTCGTCGCGCGGCGCATCGTCCGCTCGATCTCGGCGCGGTCCTGGGCCGTGGCGGGGACGGCGAGAAGAACCAGGCTCCAGGCGAGCGCCAGCGAGGCGGCGAGGGCGCGGATCATGCCGGGCCCCCGGCGCGGTCGGCGAGATAGTCTTCGAGGTTGGTCATCCCGTCCCCGTCCTGGTCGCCATGGCCGTCGGCGGCGCGGGGGTCGAGGCCGCGGCGTCGCTCCCACGCGTCGGGCATGCCGTCGCCGTCGCCGTCGGGCGGGGCGGGGCCGCCGGTGAGGAGCGGCCAGCCGCCGACCTCGCTCTGGCTGTCGATATGGCGGCCCGAGCGGGCGCGCACGCTGGCGACGATCCGGGCGTCGGCCGCGTCGCGCGGCCAGGCGCCCGCGCCGGCCAGCACCCGCTCCCGGCTCGACGCCGCCGGGTCCGGCGCCACCGGCGCGACGTCGACCGGCGCGGCGAGGCGATAGCCGTCTGGAATGTTGCCGAAGACCAGCGACCAGGGATCGTCGGGCACCGTCCCGTTCATGCTGTTGCCGGCGAACCAGGCGCGCGCCAGCCGGTTGTTCTCGCGGAAGGCCAGGGCGCCCTCGCTGTCCGGGCCGGCGACATAGGCATTGTCGATGAAGCTGTAGCGGATCAGCGTCGCCTCGTCGTCATTATAGCCGGCATGTCCCCGCCCCCAATTGTAGAAGAGGTTGGAGCGGAACTCCATCGCCGGCCCCTCCGGGTCGACGTCCGGGCCGGCATAATTGCCGGGCCGCGGCATGCGCGCGACATGGTGCGCCCACAAATTGTGGTGGAAGCTCACCCGCGCGCCGCGCCCGCCGCGGATCAGGCTGCCATAGCCGTGCGCGCCTTTTTCGTGCTGCGAGCGGCGGAGCGATTCGGCGATGACCGACCATTGCACGGTGAGATCGTAATATCCGCCGCCGCCGTCGTAGCGGGCGGAGGCCGACAGCGTCTCGTCCACCGACCAGCTCGCCGAGACATGGTCGAGGATGATCCGGCGCCCGCCGGCGATCCAGACCGAATCGCCGTCGCCGGGCGCGCGGTCGCCGCGCCGCACCCGGATATGGCGGATGACGACGTCGTCGGCCCGGACCACCAGCGTGCCGTCGGCGAGCGCGATGCCGCCGCCCGGCGCGGTCTGGCCGGCGATGGTGACGCGCGGCTCGCGGATGACGAGGTCGGTTTCGAGCCGGATCGTGCCGGCGACGTCGAAAAGGATGGTGCGCGGCCCGCGCGCCTCGACGGCGGCGCGGAGGGTGCCGGGCCCGTTGTCGGCGAGGCTGGTGACCTTGAGCACGGCGCCGCCGCGCCCGCCGGCGGCGAAGCGCCCCGCCCCTTCCGCACCGGGAAAGGCGAGCGGCTGCGCCGCGACGGGGACCGCGCCCAGCCCCAGCAGGAACAGGGCCGCGAGGTCAGAAGCGGACGCGGGCACCGACGTAGAATTGGCGCCCGGTATGGTGGACGACCGACGGGCTGTTGCGGTCGCGGTCGACGAACTGGTCGTTGAACTCGTCGGTCAGGTTGATCGCCTCGGCGGTCAGCGTGATGTTGTCGGTCAGCGCGAACGAGGCCGAGGCGTCGACGTTGAGCGTCGAATTCTTGCCCTCGACGTCGTTGGCGACGTTCTGCGCCGGCACGCGCTGGAGATAGTCGCTGCGATAGGCGACCGAGCCGCGGATGCTGAACCGGCCGTCGTCATAATAGAGCGTCGCATTCCAGCTCCTCGGCGACAGGTTGACGAGATCGTCGCGGATCAGCGCCGTGTTGGTCGCCGAGGTGACATATTCGATCTCCGATTCGACATAGGTGAAGTTGAGGATCGCGCCGAAATTGTTGAACGGGCGCGGCAGGAAGCGGAACGGCGCCTGGAGGCTGACCTCGAAGCCCTTCAACGGCCCGCCCTCGGTGTTGATCGGCGCGGTTACCAGGAACAGCTCGTTGCCGGTGAAATTGGCCGGCAGCAGGCTCTGCGGCAGGCCGGTCTGGTTGAACGGGATCTCGGTCCTCAGCGTCTGGATGAAGGTGCCGATATCTTTGTAGAAGAGGCCGACCGCGAGCAGCGATTCGGGCGCGAAATACCATTCGAAGCTGGCGTCGAACGTGGTCGCGCGGAACGGGTCGAGCAACGGGTTGCCGGTGGTGATGGTGAGCTGCCCGGTGGTGTTGATCGAGCCGCCCGGCGACATGTTGCCGAGCTGCGGCCGCGCCATCACCCGCGCGGCGGCGAGGCGGATGACGATGTCGCTGGTGACGTCCAGCGCCAGGTTCGCCGAGGGCAGCCAGTCGTCGTAGGAGCGGTTGACCACCGTCAGCGTGCCGCCGCCGAGCGCCTGATAGCCCGCCGCGCGCAGGTCGGTTTCGACATAGCGCAGGCCGATATTGCCGCGCAGCGGCCGGCCGAACAGCCGCGTCCTGACGTCGAGCTGGACGTAGCCGCCGAAATCCTGCTCGCGCACCTGGCGGTTGTTGCCGCGGGCATTGCCGTTGGTGATGCTCGACAAGGTGTAGTCGCCCGGGCCACCCGGATTCCCGGACTGCAGGCAGTTGCAATAGATGTTGTAGAGGGTGGCGAGGGCGTTGAGGTCGGGGATCAGCCAGCTCGAATTGGCGCCGCTGCCGAAGCCGGTCAGCAGGGTGGTGACCGAGCCGAGCGAGGTCCCCGCCGGCAGGGCGAGGATGGTGTCGTTCTGGTTGACCCGGCGGAACTCGAAGGTGCTGAAATCATATTCGCGGTAGAACAGGCCGCCCTTGAGCGTGAGCCCGTCGGGAACCAGGTCCCAGGCCACGTCGCCGCGGAAGGTGGTGAAGCGGTTGTCGGCGCCCTGCGGGCGGATGCGGATCTCCGAGGGCGTGACGTTCGACGGGGTGACGCCCGGCGGCGTGCCGATGATGGTCAGCGGCCCGGTGGTGCTGGTCGGGTCGAACGGATAGGTGATGGTCGGCTCTTCGCGGCTGTCGCGGAAGTCGATCGTGTAGCCGTTGACGTTGGGCGCATCGAGCGTCGTGGTGGTCTGGAACGGGTTGCGGAAGCGCGACGTCGACCGGCCGGCGAGCCAGGAGAAGCGAAGCCGGTCGGTGAGCTCCTGGTCCCATTGCACCTGATATTGCCAGAAGCGCGTGCGCAGCTCGTCGAAGCGCGATTCGGAGCGGATGTCGACGCCGTTGAATACGCCGTAGAGGAGATTGCCGTTGGGATCATATTCGACCTGGACGACGCTGGTCTGCGGCTTGCCGCCCTGGGTGGCGGTGCGGCTGAACGAGATCGCCTCGAGGAAATCCTCCTGCCGGGTCGCGGTCAGGTTGGCGTGCAGCACGTCGACGGTGAAGCGCGCGCCTTCCCACGGCTCCGCCTGCAGCGCGAAGGTGACGCCGAGCCGCTCCTGGTCGTGGGTGAGCCGGCCGTAGCGCGGCAGGCGCGGATGGACGTTGGTGGCCAGCGCCGCCTCGTCATATTCGGCCTGGTTGCCCGGCGTGTTGGGCAGGCGCGGCACCGGAGGGATGCCCGGAATGTTGGAATTGCCGCCGCAATTGGCGCCGCCCGAGGTCGGATTCAGCGGCACATGCCCGACCGGCGAGCAGAAGCCGCCGACGCTGTTGCCGCCGTCCCAGCGGACCGAGCTGAACCCCTCTTCGTAAAGGCCGCGCCGGCTGTAGGCGGCCGACGCGAGGATGCCGAGCCGGCCGTCGGCGAAGGTGCTGGAAACGAGGAAGGCACCGCGCGGGTCCCAGTCGCGGGCGAGGTCGTTATAGCCCATCTGGCCGCTCGCCGACATGACGAAGCCGTCATAGTCGAACGGGCGGGCGGTCTGGAGATCGACGGTCGCGCCGAGCGATCCTTCGTCGACCTCCGCCGACGCGCTCTTGCGCACCGTCAGCCGGTTGAACAGCTCGGAGGCGAAGACGTTGAAATCGAAGGCGCGGCTGCGGTTGGCGCCGCCCGAGCTGTCGGTGCCGCCGGTCGTCGCCAGCGCCTCGAGCTGGTTGAGGCGGACGCGGGTGAAGTCGCCGCCGAGCCCGCGCACGGTGATCTGGCGGCCCTCGCCGGCGTCGCGGTCGATGGCGACGCCGGGGATGCGCTGCAGCGATTCGGCGAGATTCTGGTCGGGGAAGTCGGCGATGTCCTCGGCGACGATCACGTCGACGATGCCCGTGTCCTGCCGCTTGGCGCCCAAGGCGGCGGTCAGCGACTGGCGGAAGCCGGTGACGACGATCTCGTCGTCCCCGGCCCGCGACTCGGCGGTCGAGGCCGGGGTCTCGGGTTCGGCGACGGGCTGCGCCAAGGCAGGGAACGACGCGGTCGCGAGGGCCAGCGCCGAAGCGGCCCCGAAGCGGCGGGCGAGGACGGGCTGGCGTGGGCGAATGTCCAGTTTCGAAGTCATTTCCGATCCTTCCAAACAGAGCGCACGCGACGCGCTCCCCCTCTCGTGACACCGGTGTCTATGCCCGGTGGAAAAAAGCCTGCGCTTCCATCCGCACAGCAAGTCGAAGGGCTGAGCTGGCCTCGGGGACCCCTTTCCTCCCTCTCCCGAACGCCGCGTTTGCCGCGGTCGCCTTTTCCGGTTGTCCCAATAGAGTAACCGGTGTCATAAGAACATTGAGCCGTTGCAATGCTCCTGTCAAGACCGGCCGCCCGGAGCCTCGCCATGTCCTTATTCCGTCTCCTGATTTTGTTCCTCGCGGGGCTTGCCGCGACCGCAGCGGAGGGCCGCGTCTTCCCCGGCGCGGCAGGGTGGGCCGCGCAGACGCCGGGCGGACGCGGCGGCGCGATCCTGCGCGTGACCAACCTCGAGGCAGCCGGCCCGGGCTCGTTCAGAGCGGCGATCGAGACCCGCGGGCCGCGCATCGTCGTGTTCGAGGTCGGCGGGGTGATCGACCTCGGCCTCGCCACGCTCGACATCGAGGAGCCCTTTCTCACCATCGCCGGCCAGACCGCGCCGTCGCCCGGCATCACCCTCATCCGCGGCGGCATCGACATCCGCACCCACGACGTCATCGTCCGCCACATCCGCATCCGCACCGGCGCTTCGGGCCAGGCGCGGCGCAGCGGCTGGGAAGCCGATGCGATCTCCACGGTCGGCGCGTACAACGTCATCGTCGACCATTGCACCTTGACCTGGGCGCTCGACGAGAACCTCTCCGCCTCGGGCCCGCGCTTCACCGGCGACGGCGTCGAGGACTGGCGGCGCGGCACCAGCCACGACATCACCTTCTCCTACAATCTCCTCGCCGAAGGGCTCGCCAATTCCAGCCACCCCAAGGGCGAGCACAGCAAGGGCTCGCTGATCCACGACAACGCCACCGATATCCTCATCTACCGCAACCTCTACGCCCACAATTACGAGCGCTCGCCGCTGCTCAAGGGCGGGGTCCATGCGGCGATGGTCAACAACCTGATCTTCAACCCGGGCGCCCAGGCGGTCCACTACAACCTCATGGACCTCGAATGGGGCGACCGCCCGCACCAGCGCGGGGCGCTGTCCGCGGTCGGCAACGTGCTCCGCGGCGGGCCTCTCCACCCGCGACGACATCGCCTTCCTCACCATCGGCGGCGTCGGCGACCTCGACTATCACGGCCGCGACAATATCGCCGTCGACCGCCAGGGGCGGCCGCTGCCGATGTTCGGCCGCTACACGACCAGCCCGGCGCGGATCGTCGAGGCCGCACGGCCGCCGGTCTGGCCGGAGGGGCTGGACGTGCTGCCCGCCGGCCAGGTCGAAACCCATGTCCTGCGCTATGCCGGCGCGCGCCCCTGGGACCGCGACGCCGCACGACATCCGCGTGATCTTCGACGTCGCCGAGGGCCGCGGCGAGATCATCGACGACGAAAGCGCAGGTCGGCGGCTATCCGATCGTCGCCCCGGCCCGCGCGCCCTTCGTCGAGGCCGACTGGGACCTCGCCACGATGGAGCCGCGCTCCGGCCGCTATCCCGGCCAGCGCGACGATTTCATCCAGCAGCCGACCACGCCCCGCGACGCCGGGATGCGCCGCTAGGGCCCGTGCTCGATTACAGCCGTTTCAACGAAAATGGAGTCATCCCGGCGAAGGGGCACCCCGCAAAGTACTACTTTGCGGGGACCCCGGAGGCCGGGCTCCAAGAACACCGCCGTTCGAGGATGCACGAAGATGCCCGCGCCTCATTCTCAATCTCTTCGGTTCATAGATCCCGGCCTTCGCCGGGATGACTCCTCTTGAGCTAGCGCCGGACGTCGCGCTCCCCGGCCAGGAACGCGTCGATGTCGCGCTGGCCGAACAGGCTCGCGTCGCCGGCGAGGCTGTGCTTGAAGCAGGCGAGCGCTAGCCCGGCCCCGACCGTCCCGTCGCGATCGAGCCCGCTGCGCATGCCGTGCAGGACGCCGGCGGCGAAGGCATCGCCCGCGCCGATCCGGTCGACGATTCCCGGCCACCGCCACCTCGTCGGTCTGCGCCGATCCCTCGCGGTCGTCGATGCGGGCGGCGATGCGGTGGGTGTCGGCGTCGGTGACGTGGCGCGCGGTCGAGGCGATCCGCTTCAGCCGCGGGAAGGCCTCGAACGCGGCCTCGGCGGCCTCGCGGCGGCGCCCCTCGCCCTCGCCGCCGAATTGGCGGCCGAGCAGCAGCGAGATGTCGCGATGATTGCCGAACAATATGTCGGCTTTCTCGACCAGGCCGGCCAGGATCGCGGCCGGATCCCCGTCCCAGCGCTGCCAGAGCTGCGCCCGGTAATTGCCGTCGAAGGAGATCGGAATCGCTTTTTGCCGCGCCGCTTCGGCTGCAGCCAAGGCAGCGTCGGCCGAGCGCCGGCCCAAAGCGGGCGTGACTCCGGAAAGATGGAGCAGGTCGGCGCCGTCGAGCAGGGCGTCCCAGTCGAAATCGCCGGGCCCGGCGCGTGCGAAGGCGCTGCCCTCGCGGTCGTAGACGATGTCGGCCGGGCGCGGCCCCGCGCCCGGCGCGAGGAAATAGAGGCCCATCCGGCCCGGCCCGGTCGCGACGCCCCCGGTGTCGACCCCGTAGCGCCGCAAATGGCCCGCCGCGGCGTCACCCAGCGCATTGTCGGGCACCCGGCTGATCATCGCCGTCTTATGGCCCAGCCGGGCGAGGCCGACCGCGACATTGGCCTCGGCGCCGCCGACATGGCACATCGAGCCGGCCGCTCTGCAGCAGCAGCTCACGGCCCGGCGCGGTCAGCCGCAGCAGCAGCTCGCCGAAGCAGGCGACCCGGCCCCCTTCGACTTTGCCCAGGACAGGCATCAGCGCGCCAGCCAGCCGCCGTCGACGGCAAGGACATGGCCGTGGACATAGTCCGACGCCGCCGAGGCGAGGAACACCGCCGCCCCGCCGATGTCGGCGGGCTCGCCCCAGCGCCCGGCCGGGATCCGCTCCAGGATCTGGCGGTTGCGGGTCTCGTCGGCCTGCAGCGCCGCGGTATTGTTGGTGGCGATATAGCCGGGCGCGATCGCGTTGACGTTGACGCCCTTCCCCGCCCATTCGTTGGCGAGCGCCTTGGTCAGACCGGCCACGCCGCTCTTGGACGCGGTGTAGCTCGGCACGCGGATGCCGCCCTGGAAGCTCAGCATCGAGGCGATGTTGACGATCTTGCCGCGCCCCGCTGCGATCATGTGCCGTCCCGCCGCCTGGCAGAGGAAGAACAGGCTCTTCAAGTTGGTGTCGATCACCGCGTCCCAGTCGGCCTCGCTGAAATCGACCGCGTCGGCGCGGCGGATGATGCCGGCATTGTTGACCAGGATGTCGAGCCCGCCGAGCCCGGCGAGCGTCCGCTCGACGAGCTCGTGGACCGGCTCGATCAGTGGAGAGATCGGCTTCGACGATCGCGGCCTTGCGCCCCAGCGCGCGCACCTGCCTCGGCGGTGTCGTCCGCCGCCGAGCGTCCGGCCAGCGCCACATCCGCCCCGGCCCGGCCAGCGCCAGCGCGATCGCCTGGCCGATGCCGGTATTGGCGCCGGTGACGATGGCGACCTTGCCGCTGAGGTCGAACGGGTTGGTCATCGGCTCCCCTGTTCCCGCGAAAGCGCGAACCCAGCTTGTCCTGCCATGCTGGACCCCCGCCTGCGCGGGGATGCAATGAGGCGGTGCGTCATTGCAGCTGGCAGATGTCGAGGACGTTCATGTCGGTATAGTCCTGATTCTCCCCCGCCATCGCCCAGATGAAGGCATAGGCCCGCGTTCCCGATCCCATGTGGATCGACCAGGGCGGGCTGATCACCGCCTCGTCGTTCGCCACGACGATATGCCGCATCGCCTCGCCCTCGCCCATATAATGGAAGACGCGGTCGCTTGTCCCCTCCAGCTCGAAGTAGAAATAGATCTCGCGAGCGGCGCTCGTGGATGTGCGGCGGCATCGTGTTCCAGACGCTGCCGGGCTTCAGCACGGTCAGGCCCATGACCAGCTGGGCGCTGTCGCATACGCCGGGGATGACGAGCTGGTAGATGGTGCGCTCGTTCGATTCCTCGAGGCTGCCGCGCTCCAGCGCATTGGCCTCGGCGATCGAAAGCTTGCGGGTCGGCGAACGCCTTGTGCGCCGGGCAGGAGGCGAGGTAGAATTGCGCGCCCTTCGCCGGAGAAGACCACGTCCTTCGCGCCCATGGTGACGTAGAGGCAATCCTTGTTGCCGAGCGCGAACGGCTCGCCGTCGACGGTCACGATTCCCTCCGTCCTGCCGACATTGACGATGGCGAGCTCGCGCCGCTCGAGGAAGGGATGGCCGGCCGCGGACGGCGGCTCGGTCTGGTCGGGCAGCCGCACCGGCGCCGCGCCGACCGCGACCCCGCCGATCACGAACCGGTCGGCATGGGTATAGTTGAGGACGCATTCGCCCTCGCGGAACAGGCCCTGGATCAGATAGCGGTCGCGCAGCTCCTCGTTGGAGACGCATTCCATCATGTCGGGATGGGTGGCGTAATAGGTCCGCTCGAACATCGTCCTCTCCCTGGCTGCCTTCACTGGTAACCGGTGTCAGGCGCTCCCGCAAGCACAGCCCGGCCGCTTCAGCGCGGCGGAGCGGCGACCGAGGCGCGGTGGATCAGCATAGAGGGCAGCATCGACGGCTGGTCGCCGATGCCGTCGACCATGTCCCACACCAGCTTGCGCGCCGCCGAGCGCGCCATCGACACGATCGGCCACCTGACCGTCGTCAGCGGCGGCCAGATATGGGCCGCGATCGGCGTGTCGTCGAAGCCGATCACCGACAATTCCTCGGGCACGGCGATGCCGCGCTCGCGCGCCGCATAGACCACGCCGGCGGCCATCTCGTCATTGCTGGCGAAGATCGCGGTCGGCCGCGGCGACAGGTCGAGCAGGCGGTTGGCGGCGGTGACTCCGGTCTCGAACGTGTAATTGCCGCCCGCGATCAGGCTCCTCGGGAGAGTGATACCCGCCCCCCTGAGCGCGTCCTCGAAGCCGAGCCGCCGCTCCCGCGCCGAGCGGAAGCCGTCCGGACCCTCGATCAGGCCGATCAGGCGGTGACCGTGCTGGATCAGATGCTCGGTCGCCTCCCTCACCGCCTCGCGGTCGTTGGAGGCGACCATGTGCGCGCCGTCGTCGAGCTCGGCCGAGCCCATCCGCACGTAGCGGCAGCCGACTTCGTCGCACAGCCCCGCCAGCGCGTCATTCTCGCTGATCGGCGGCAGCAGCACGACGCCGAACAGCCGCTGCCGCTCGAGGAAGTGGCGGACGTCGTCGAGCATCATCGACGAATTGCGGTCGACGGGCCGCACCACCATCTCGAACTCGGTCGCCTGCAGCGCCTCCAATATCCCCTGCTGCACGTTGAGGACCATCTGGGCGTTGGGATTGTCGTGGATCAGGCCGACCAGGAAGTTGCGGCGGAGCGCCAGCGCGCGGGCCTGGGGATTGGGGGTGTAGCCCAGTTCGGCGATCACCTTGGCGACCCGCTCGCGCGTCTCCGCGTTGAGCAAAGGCGAGCGGTTGATGACCCGGCTCACCGTCTTCTTGGACACGCCCGCGAGGCGCGCGACGTCGTTGATCGTCGGCTTGGGGGTGCGCCCGCCTCCGCTTCGGCCGTCGTCCGTCCTGCTCAACCTTTTGTCTCCCGTTCCGGGGATTAGCCCGCTTGGCGCGCACATGCCAACACCGGCTCCCCGGTTGCTTATGACACCGGTTTCCGTTAGCACTTCCGAAAAGGGCGTGGGAGAGAAGTTTGACCCTCGTGAACGATCGCAGCCGGATCGCCGGCCGATTCCTCGCCGCGCGCCGCGCGGCCGCGGGGCTCGATACCTATCCCGGCGACTTCCCGGCGACGCTGGACGAGGCCTATGCGATCCAGGACGAGGCGATCGCCCGCTGGCATCGGCCGGTGATCGGCTGGAAGGTGGGGCGCGTCCACCCGCCTTTGTCCGACCGGTTCGGGACCGACAGGCTGGGCGGGCCGATCTTCGCCCAGAAGGCGGCGCCGGCGATCGGCGCGGCGGTCGAGATGCCGGTCTTCGCCGCCGGCTTCGTCGCCGGCGAGTCGGAGTTCCTGCTCCGCATCGGCACGGCACCGCCGGCCGGCAAGAGGGATTTCACGCTCGACGAAATCGCCGCCATGATCGGCGCCATCCATGTCGGGATCGAGATCGCCAGCTCGCCGCTGGGCGCGATCAACGAGCTCGGGCCGATCGCCGTCATCTCCGATTTCGGCAACAATAACGGGCTGGTGATCGGCCCCGAAATCGCGGACTGGCGGTCGAGCGGGTTCGAGCAATGGCCGGTCGTCACCCTGATCGACGGGGTCGAGGTCGGCACCGGCCGCGCCGCCGGCTTCCCCGACGGGGCGATCGGCGCGGCGCGATTCCTGTTCGAGCTGATGGCGCGGCGCGGCATCGCGCTGGCGCCGGGCCAGTGGATTTCGAGCGGCGCCGTCACCGGCGTCCACCGCGCCCGTCCGGGCCAGGTGGTCGAGGCGCGCTTCCGCGACGGCCTGAGCGTCGCCTGCCGGCTGGTGGCGGCGCGGCCCGAACCGGCAAAGGAGTGAGCCATGGCTGACGACGCAACCGCAACGATCGGCCGCGCCGCCGCGCGAGTCGGCTCCTATCGCTGGGTGATCGTCGGCCTCCTCTTCGCCGCCACCGTCATCAACTATATCGACCGCCAGATGCTCGGCGTGCTGAAGCCGACGCTGTCCGACGACCTCGGCTGGAGCGAGATCGATTTCGCCAACATCGTCTTCTGGTTCCAGACCGCCTATGCGATCGGCTATATCGGCTTCGGGCGGATCGTCGATCTTATCGGCGCGCGCATGGGCTATGCGGTCGCCTTCGTAATCTGGACGCTCGCCCATATCGCCCATGGCGGCGTCCATTCGGTGACCCAGTTCGCGATGGTCCGCTTCGGCCTCGGCATCGGCGAGGCCGGCAACTTCCCCGCCGGCATCAAGGCGGTGACCGAATGGTTCCCGGCCAGGGAGCGCGCCTTCGCCGTCGGCCTGTTCAATGCCGGCGCCAATATCGGCGCGATCATCACGCCGCTCGTCGTGCCCTGGCTGGTGGTCGCTTATGGCTGGCGGGCGGCGTTCGTGATCACCGGCGTCGCCACCTCGGTCTGGCTGGTCGCCTGGCTCGCCATGTACCGCCGCCCGCACGAGCACAGGCGCGTCTCGCCGGCCGAGCTCGCCTGGATCCGGCAGGACCCGGACGATCCGGTGACGCCGCTGCCGTGGCGCAGCATCGCCGCCCGGCGCGAAACCTGGGCCTATGCGCTGGGCAAGTTCTGCATCGACCCGATCTGGTGGTTCTTCCTGTTCTGGCTGCCCGGCTTCCTCGCCGTCCGCTACGACCTCAACATCCTCCAGTTCGGCCCGCCCCTGGTCGCGATCTACCTGCTTTCCGACGTCGGCTCGGTGGCCGGCGGCTGGGCGTCGTCGCGGATGATCAAGGCGGGCAGGAGCGTCAATTTCGCGCGCAAGATGACCATGCTCGTCTGCGCCTTCGCGGTGACGCCGATCTATTTCGCCCAATATTATGACGATTTGTGGGTGGCGGTGCTGGTGATCGGCCTGGCGACGGCGGCGCACCAGGCCTTCTCCGCCAATCTCTACACGCTTCCCTCCGACCTGTTCCCGCGCAGCGCGGTCGGCTCGGTGATCGGCATCGGCGGCACGGTCGGCGCGGTCGGCGGCATGATCTTCACCCTCTATACCGGCCAGGTGCTGGAGCGGATCGGCAGCTACACGCCGATCTTCCTCGTCGCCGGCAGCGCCTATTTCGTCGCGCTCGCCATCGTCCACTTCCTCTCGCCGCGGCTGGAGCGGGCGCGGATCGACTAGGCTCCTGGCGCCCAGCCCGAGCGTCATTCCAGCGAAGGCTGGAATGACGCTTCATAAAAGGGGCAATGAGATTCCAGCTTTCGCTGGAATGACGGGGGAAAATGCCCGACGATCCCGCTTTCTACCTGTTCGCCATTCCCGCGGTGCTGCTGATCGGGCTCGCCAAGGGCGGCTTTTCGGGCCTTGGCGCGCTTGGCATGCCGCTGGTCGCTTTGGGCATGGATCCGGTCCGGGGCGCCGCCATCCTGCTCCCCATCCTGATCGCCCAGGACGTCGTCGGCGTCGCCGCCTTCCGCAGGAGCTGGGACGGCGCCGTCCTCGCAACCATGATCCCCGGCGCGATCGTCGGCGTCGTCCTCGGCTGGTGGTTCGCCGCCTCGGTCTCCTCGAACGCGATCCTCGCCGCGGTCGGCGCGATCTCGATCCTGTTCGGTCTCTACCGCCTCTGGGTCGAGCGCGGCGGCCGCATCGCCGCCTCGCCGCGCGCGCCCGCCTGGGTCGGCAGCCTGTTCGGAATCGCCACCGGCTTCACCAGCCAGATCGCCCATGCCGGCGGCCCGCCCTTCCAGATGTGGGTGATGCCGCGGCGCCTGCCCCGCGACGTCCTCATCGGCACGACCGCGATCTTCTTCGCGGTCCTCAACTGGATCAAGGTCCCGGCCTATGTCGCCTTGGGCCAGTTCACCCGCGAGAACGCGCTGGCGACTTTGGTGCTCCTGCCCTTCGCCCTCCTCGCCAGCCTCGCCGGGGTGCGCCTGGTTCGCAAGGTGCCGGTGGACCGTTTCTACACCCTCATCTACGTGCTGATGGTCGCCGCGGGGCTCAAGCTGCTGTGGGACGGCCTCGGGCTTTCATGAGGGTCTAGGGATGCGCGACTACGACGTCCTCATCGTCGGCGCCGGCCATGGCGGCGCGCAGGCGGCGATCGCGCTGCGCCAGCACGGCTTTGCCGGCAGCGTCGCCATCGCCGGCGCCGAGCCCGATCCGCCCTACGAGCGCCCGCCTTTGTCCAAGGACTATCTCGCCGGCGAGAAAGCGTTCGAGCGCATCCTGATCCGGCCCGCCGCCTTCTGGGCGGAGCGGGACGTCCGGATGCTGCTCGGCTTCGGCGTGACGGCCGTCGATCCCGGCGCCAGGCGCGTCACGCTCTCGAACGGGGCCGTGATCGGCTATGGGTCGCTGATCTGGGCCGCCGGCGGTTCGCCCCGCCGCCTGGCTTGTCAGGGCGGCGACCTCAAGGGCGTGCACACCGTCCGCAGCCGCGCCGACGTCGACCGGCTGCGCGCCGAGCTGCCGGGGGTGGAGCGAGTGGCGGTGATCGGCGGCGGCTATATCGGCCTCGAGGCCGCGGCCGTGCTCGCCGGGCTCGGCAAGATGGTGACCCTCCTCGAATCGCTGGACCGGGTCCTCGCGCGCGTCGCCGGCGAACCTCTTTCCCGCTTCTACGAGGGCGAGCATCGCGCCCGCGGGGTCGACGTGCGGACCGGCGTGACCGTCGAGTCCATCCATGGCGAGGACGGCGCCGCGAGCGGCGTCCGCCTCGCCGGGGGCGAGCTCGTTCCCGCCGCTTTGGTCATCGTCGGCATCGGCATCGCCCCCGCGGTCGAACCGCTCCGCGCCGCCGGCGCGGCGGGCGCCGACGGCGTCGACGTCGACCAACATTGCCGGACCGGCCTCCCCGACATCTACGCGATCGGCGACTGCGCCGCGCACCGGAACCGCTTCGCCGGCGGCGCCCGTATCCGCCTCGAATCGGTCCAGAACGCCAGCGACCAGGCGATCGCGGCCGCCAAGGCGATAATCGGCCGCCCGGAGCCCTATGATTCCATCCCCTGGTTCTGGTCGAACCAATATGATCTGAAGCTCCAGACCGTCGGCCTGCTCCACGGCCATGACGACCTCGTCGTCCGCGGCGACCCCGCCGCCCGCAGCTTCTCGGTCGTCTATCTGAAGGCGGGCGGCGTCGTCGCGCTCGACTGCGTCAACGCGGTCAGGGACTATGTCCAGGGCCGCAAGCTGATCCTCGACGGCGCCGCCCCGGATCGGGCACGGCTCGCCGACCCCGCCGTGCCGCTGAAGGAGCTCAGTGGCTGAGCACGACCTCGGCGACGCGGCGACGGCCGGCGGTGCGGGCGAGGTGGACGAAGATGTCGACCGTGCTGCCGATATAGTGGCGGACGTCGTCCCGGCCGAGCTGGGTGCCGGCCTGGAGCGCGAGCAGCACGATCTGCTCGACCGCCCGCTCGGCGCTGTCGGCATGGACGGTGGTCATCGAGCCGGGATGGCCGGTATTGACCGCGCGCAGGAAGGCATAGGCCTCCTCGCCGCGAAGCTCGCCGAGGATGATCCGGTCGGGCCTCATCCTCAGCGAAGCTCCCAGCAGATCGTTGGCCGACACCTGCGCTTCGCCGAGCGAGCTGCGCGCGGCGAGCAGGCCGACCACGTTGGCGTGATGGACATGGAGCTCGGGCGTGTCCTCGATCAGGATCAGCCGCTCCTCGGCCGGTATCTCCCGGATCAGCGCATTGAGGAAGGTGGTCTTGCCGGTCGAAGTGCCGCCCGAGACCAGGATGTTCTTGCGCGCGCGGACCGCGGCGGCGAGCATGCCGACGATGTCGCCGGCCTCGAGCTGCGCCGCCAGCGCCCGGTCGACCTCCGACCGCTCCAGCGACTCGCGCCCCCTCGTTTCGGCGAACGCGCCGGCGGCGACATAGTCGCCGAGCCCGAGGTCGGGCGAGACATGCTTGCGGATCGCCAGCGCCAGCGGGCCGCGCGTCGCCGGCGGCGCGACCACCTGCACCCGCGCGCCGTCCGGCAGGGTGGCGGAAAGCAGGGGGTGCTCGCGGCTGATCCCCTGGTGGGAGAGCGCAGCGATCTGCCGCGCCAGCCGCGACAGGGTCGCTTCGTCGAGCGCCGGCGCGTCGTGCCGCTCGATCTCGCCGCCGCTGGTCTCGACCCACAGCTCGCCCGGCCGGTTGACGTAGATGTCGGTGACGTCGGGCCGCGCCAGCATGCCGGTCAGCGGCGCAAGGTAGGAGCGAAGGTAGATGCGCCCGTCGTCGAGGGCGGCCGCGCTCATCGCCGGCCTTCCACGCCGGTGAAATCCAGGTCGCGGGCGACGAAGATGCTGATGCTGGTGCCCTGGCGGACGGTGAGCGTCGGCGTGACCTGGCTGGGCTGCACGACTTGGCCGACGCCGCTTTGCTGCACCGTTCCCGGGAGCACGACGACGGTGCCGTTGCCGGCGGTCGAGGCGAGGTTGACGCCGATGTCGAGCGCCGACTGGAGGATCGCCCCGGCGAAGCGCTCGAAGAAATGGCTGTTGACCCGCGCGCGGATGCCGCCGCGGCCGAGCGGGTCGCCGGCGGGCGAACCGATCGCGATGGTGACGCCGTCCGGGCGGATCAGGCGGACCCAGTTGACCAATGCGCGCCGCTGGCCGGGCGCGGCTTCGGATCGATATTCGCCGATCAGCCGGCTGCCGCGCGGGATCAGCACCCTTGTGCCGTCGAAGCCGCGCACGTCGCGCGAGACGATCGCGCGGGCGAAGCCGGGCCGGGTCGAATCCAGCGCGGTCTCCAGCACGGCCGGAATCAGCGTGCCCTGCTGCACGGTGGTCGCGCGGTTGGCGAACACGCCGGCGCGGGTGCGACCGCCCGCGACGGCGACCCCGGTCGGCGCCGGCGCCGCCTCCTCCGCCGTCGCCGAGGCGGCCGCCGGCGCGGCCTGGCCGACGGTGTTGTCGAAGACGAGCGTGGGCGCGGCGGCATTGCGCGGCGGCGCCACCGGCACTTCGGGCGCGGACGGGAGCGGCGCCGGAGGCTGCGGCACGTAGACGATTTGCGGCGGCGGCGGCGCGGGCGGCGGCGGGGGTGGTGGCGGCGGCGGCACGAAGGCGACGACCGCGGGCGGCGGCGCGGGCACGTAGAGCGGCGGCGGCGGCACGGGCACGCCCAGCCCGTCGGCGGCCCGTACCCGGACTTCCGGCGCCGACGGCGCCCGCCGCCGGGCATCGAGGATGCTGAACAGGATCACGCCTGCGACCACCGCGCCCACCGCCAGCACCCAGCCCGGCGCCCCGGCGCGCGGCAGCGCGACCACCGGCTTGACGCTGGCTTCGCCGGGGACGGTCGCCGCGACGCGCGGATCGCCAAACGGTTCGCGCGTTGCCATCAGCGCTGCCCGTCCGGCGCGACGCGCTCGGCGCGGGCGACCTGCCGATCGATGCGGAAGACGAGCCGCGGCACGACGCTGTCGATGACGAAGATGTCGTCGCGCATCATGCCGTTGACCAGCGCTTCCTGGCCGCCGGCATTGAGCGCGTAGACCGCGGGGATCGCCCGGTCCCTGGCCCATTCGATATAGGTGTGGCGGCCGTCGTCGCTGATCCGGCTGGGGCGCAGCGATCGCGCGCCGCTCACCCGGTAGCGGCCCTCGACCGCCGCCGTCGGCGCCGCTTCGGCGGCCGTCCGCCCGGGCGTGGGGTAGCGGAAGCGGACGGTATAGGCCATGTCGGTGGCCGGGCCGAACAGCGGCACCAGCTCGAACAGGTAGATCCGCACGTCGGTGACCACCGTCATGTTGGTCGAGACGCCGGACTGGATCGGCTTGACGAAGAGATGGTCGCCGCGCCGGTTGGGCGTCACCTGCCAGGCGGCGCTGTCGCCGACCGCGACGTTCTCGATCTGCTCGTCGGGCCCGAACTCGAGCGTCACCTGATAGCCGGGCGCCGCCTGGAGCGTGCACCACCTGGTCGGCGTCATAGTCGACCGTCTGGATGCGCGGGTCGCCGGTGCCGGGCTGCGGCTGTACCTGGGCCGCCAGCGGCGTCGCCGCCAGCACCGCCAGCGCCGCCAGCAGCGCCGGCCTCACAGCTCGGGCTCCGGCCTCGCCGGGGGCGCGCTCGGCGGCGGCGCCGCGGGGCCGCCCTGGACGGGGACGGGAACCACCACCACCGGCTTGACCGCCACCGGCTCTCCCGACGGCGGCGGCGCCTCCTCGATCTGGGGCGGCAGCGCCTCGGCGTCGCGGCGATAGCGCAGCACCTCGAAGCCGAGCGGGTTCACGAACCGGTCCTCGAGCCGCATCGGCTCGCCCGAATAGCGGTAGCGGATCATCGCCACCCAGGCGCGCGCCGGCTGCGACCTGGCCGCCGGCGTCGCGCCGCTGGGTCTCGAAGCGGACCATGGCGACGTTGCGGCCGACCGGCGAAACGCTCTTCACCCGCGTCTCGATCACGGTGGAGCGCGGATAGCGGGCGAGCGGGCTGTCCGGGTTCGAGGCCTGGACGCCGGCGATATAGGTCGAGCGCGCCGTCTCCGCCGACCACAGGGCGACCTTGCGGTAATTGGCCTGCAGCGCGTCGATGTCGAAGCTCTCGCGGGCGATGACATATTGGACGAGGAAGGACTGGGTGAGCGCGGCATCGCCCGAGATCCGCTCGGGGTCGAGCGGCTTCAGCGCCTGGACGAAGCCGGTATGGCGGTCGACCAGCAGCGTATAGGGCTCGACCGTCTTCAGCGGCATCAGCACGATCAGCGCGAGCGCCTCGAGGAACGCGATCGCGGCGGCGACCGCGGCGAACGATCCAGGCAGTCCGCCGCGAGGCGCGCAGCGCGTCCTGCCGGTCCTTGCGCCCAGCTCTCCGCCTCGACATAATAAGCGTCGAGCGACTTCGCGTGCCTGCTTGTTCATGCGCTGCGATCCCTGCGGTCCGCGCTCGCCGAGACGCGTCCGCCGGTGCGGCGGCGGAAGCTCTGGCCGAGCGGCACCGATGCCGGCGCGGGGAGGTCACGCGCGAGCGTGTGGCGCCCGGCGTGGCGGGACGGAGCGGACGCCGCGGCCGCGGTGGCCGAGCACGGCTTCGCGCCGCTGGCTGGCGGCGACCGCGTCGACCACCATCGCGGCGCGCGAGCGATCGGCCGGCGCCGGGCTCGGCTCGCGGACCGTGGCGAGACGCCGCACCTCCTCGCCGCGCAGCGCCGCCGCCGCGCGGTCGGGCGCCGCGCGCCACGCCGGCGGCAGGCGGAAGCCGAGCGCGACCCGCCAGGCTGCGATCAGCATCGCCAGCAGCGCCAGCGCGAACACCAGGGTCACGACGAGCAGCTCGATCGGCGCGCCGGGGATCGCCTGGCCGGCCACGCGCCGGGCGATGAGGTCGGCGAGCCAGGGCTCGAGCAGCGCCAGCTCGACGCCGAGCGCGACCGCCGTTCCGAGCGCGCCCAGGGCGGCGCCGGCGAGGACGCGGATCCAGCCTTCGAACAGCCCGCGCGTGCCCTCGAACAGCAGGAAGGCGATGAAGAACGGCCCGAGCGCGAGCAGCAGCCCGGCGATCAGCCGCACCGCCGCCAGCGCGCCGATCGCCCCGGCCAGGAACAGCACCCGCGCGCCGCCGAGCGCGAGCTCGTTGAAGCCGGCGAAGGGCTGCGGCGGCGTCGTCCTGATCGCGGCCTGGCCCGCGGGCGGCGGCGCGGCCTGCGCGGCCGGGGCACTGGTGTCGCCGGTGCCGAGAATGGCCAGGGCGACCAGCGCGCGGTCGGTATAGTCGAGCCGGTCGACCAGGCCGCCGCCGGCGCCCGGAAGGCCCGCGGGCCGGCCGATCTCGCCCGCCAGCTCCGCCGGCCCCTTGAGGGCGACGTCGTAGATCAGGGTGCGATAGGCCGGCCAGCTGGTCGCCAGCGCCAGCACGATGCCGATCTTGACCAGGGCGAGCACGCCGTCGCGCACGCTCGGCGCCTGGCCGAACAGCATGCGGTAGCCGAACAAGGCGACGAACAGGGTGAGCAGGCCGGTCAGCACCAGCGACAGCGTCGAGCCGGGCGCGCGCCAGCGCCTGATAGCCCTGGCGCCGATCGCCTGCGCCTGGCAGTCGACGAAGTCGAGCACCCCGGCGAGGAAGCCCGTGGCGGGCGCGAAGGACGGGCAGGCCATCACGCCACCTCCAGCAGGCGCGGGATCCAGTCGGCCGGATCGTCGCCGCTCGTCGGCGCGGATCTCGTCGAGCAGGCGGACGGTGCGCTCGCGCCCCGAAAGGATGGTGAGCAGGTCGCGCTCGCCGGTGAGGTTCGAGCCGCGCCACCACGCTCTCGGCGCCATGCTTGATCAGGAAGCAATGGGCGTTGTCGGGCAGGGTCCGGACCAGCTCATATTCGTGCGGCGGTGAGCCCGAAGCCCTCGATATAATCGTCGGCGCGGGCCTTGGGGTTGGCCATGAAGATCTGGGTCGCCGCCTGCTCGATGATGGCGCTGGCGATGCGGCTCTCGAGCGCGTCCTGCGCGCTCTGGGTGGCGAAGCCGACGATGCCGTTCCGCTTGCGGATCGTCTTCTCCCAATCCTTGATGCGGCGGACGAAGACGTCGTCGTCGAGCGCCTTCCAGCCCTCGTCGACGACGATGATCGCGGCGGTGCCGTCGAGCCGCTCCTCGACGCGGTGGAACAGGTACATCATCGCCGGCGTGCGCATCGCCGGATCGTCGAGGATCTGGGTCATGTCGAAGCCGACCGATTCCGCGCTCGAGGTCGGTCTGGTCCTGGGCATTGTCGAACAGCCAGGCGCGCTCGCCCTCGCCCCACCACGGGCTCAGCCGCGCCCACAGGTCGGCGGCGTGCGGCCGGTGGCCGCCGCGGAACAGCTCGGCGAGGTGGCGCAGCCGGCGATGCTCGACCGGCTGCTCGAAATTGGCGTCGACCGCATCCTTGATCCGCGCCGATCTCCTCGATGTCGGCGCCGCCGGCGAGCAGCGCCAGCCAGTCGATCAGGAACTGGCGGTTGGCCGGGTTGTCGTCGAGCTGGAGCGGATTGAGGCCCGACGGCGTGCCCGGCCTGCAGCAGGTCGTAGCGGCCGCCGATCGCGCGGATGAACAGTTCGGCGCCGCGGTCCTTGTCGAAGAAGATGATCCGCGGCTTAAACTTGCGCGCCTGGGCGAGCAGGAAGTTGAGGACCACGGTCTTGCCCGAGCCGGACGGCCCGATCACCGTGAAGTTGCCGAGGTCGCCCTGGTGGAAGTTGAAATAATAGGGGCCGGCGGCGGTCGTCTCGAGCAGGGTCACCGCCTCGCCCCAATGATTGCCCTCGGCCTGGCCCAGGGGGAAGTTGTGGCCGCTCGCCAGCCCGGCGAAATTGCCCGTGGAGACCAGCCCGCGCCGCGCGATATATTTGAAATTGCCCGGGAATTGCGCCCAGAACGCGGGCTCGAGCGCGATCTCCTCGCGGACCGCGATGATGCCGAGGTCGGCCGAGCGCGGCCTGCGCCTCGGCGACCCCTTCGTCGACGCCGGCTGGGGTGTCGGCGCGGATGGCGATGGTCATGTGATGCTCGCCGAAGCCGGCGCGGCCGGCGGCGACCTCGTCCTTGGCGCTGGACAGGTCGGCGCGCAGGCTGACCGCCTCGTCCTCGGCCGAGCGCATCCGCCGCAGCGCCAGGTTCATCCGCGACAGCGCCGCCTGGCGCTCGACGAAGCCGAACGATTGCGAGACGATGAGCTCGAAGGGCAGCCGCAGCAGCTCGTCGAGCATGCCCGGCGCGGTCTGGCCGGGATATTCCTTGATCGAGACCAGGCCGAGGAAGCAGCGCGGGCTGGCGCCGGCCGGCCCCAGCTCGACCGTCTCCTGGCCGAAGCTCACCCGCCGGTAGGGGAGATAGGCGCCGAGGTCCTGCATCGGCAGCAGCACCGGCCGCATCTCGCCATTGTAGAGCGCGGAGAGGAATTCGAGCGGCTCCGAGCAAGGGCCTTGCGGCGTCGGATAGACGCCGAGCAGGCGCGGCCCATAGCTGCCCAGAGCCGCCAGCAGCGCGTCGCGGGCGACGTCGAGCTGGCGCAGCTCGTAGGCGGCGCTGGCGTCGGCATTGTCGTCGGAGCGGCCGAGCATCGCCCGCAGCCGGTCGACCCCGCCGACCCGGCCCTGCAGCGGACGGCGGATCAGGGTCAGGAACAATTCGTTGACGTAGAGGCGCTTGGTCGCGAGCCGCGCCCGCCAGGCCGCATCGAGCTGGCGCGAGAAATCGTCCCGATGATCGGCCGAAAGCTCCACCTCGATCCGGCGCCGGACGATATGGTGGTAGAGCGCGAAGCGCGACGAGCCGATCGCCTGCAGCATCGCGTCCCTCAGCCGCTTGCGGTAGTTGAGCTCGTCGGTGTCCGCCGTCTCGAACAGCAGGCCGCGCAGATGGATGGTCTGCATGAGCAGGCCGTCGCGCGTCTCGATCGTATGGTCGTTTACGTGGCGCGCATAAGGGAGATGATGGCCGGCGGGCCGCTCGCGCGCGACCGTCCGCGGGTCGTGGGTCAGGGCCGGTAGGAGTTGCATCGCCAGATCTTATGGTTGCGGACGCGCGGGCAGCGCCTGATCCGGGTGAGCCACAGGTCGAAGAAGCGCGGCTCGCGCACGCACAGCAGCACGCCGGCGACATGAACGACCAGGGCCGCCGCCAGCACCCAGACCGAGCGGAAGATGAGGAACAATTCGGTGGCGATCACGGCATTGGCGATGAAATAGGAATAGGTGACGCCGGCGAACATCTGCGGCCGCGTCAGGGCGACGAACAAAGGGTCTCGTTCGAGCCCGTTCATGGCTCAGTTACCAAGGCTGGCGGTCGACTGGATGCCGGCGACGATGCTCGCCGCTCCGAACAGGATGAAGCAGCCGAGGATGACGGTCGCGCCGTAGCGCCAGTTGATCCGTCCGGTGAGCATCAAGAGGCCGACCGAGGCGACCGCGATCACCGCGACCACGGTGGCGATGGTGCCGAGCAGGGTCCCCTCGAGCCAGCGCACCGCGGCGACGATGACGCCCGAGCCGGCTGGATCGGCGAGCGAGTCCTGCGCCGCGGCGGCGCCCGACCAGAAAGCGGCCGCCAGGACGCCGAGCCGCGCCGCGACCCCTATGTCCTTGCCAGTCGCCAATTTATCGCGCCGGTCCATTCTGATTCGCCTCCCGCCTCGATACTGCCCGGTCGCGGAGCCCTTGCCAATAGGGCGCGGTCGCGCCGCCCTGGCCGCCGCTTCGGAACGGGACGACCGAAGCGACGAAAGACGGTAGCCTGTGCGTTGAGGGAGGGCGCTGAGTGATCCGCGTTCGCGGTGGCGCTGTGCGGGTTGGTCGGAATGAGACGCGAGGCAAGGGAGGGCGGCGGGGCGCCGCCCTCCGCCTACCTGCCGCACGGCTCAGCCGTTCGGATCCAGAATCGTGCCCTGGCCGCCGGAAACGTCGACGAACATCTCTTCGGTCAGTTCTTCGATCTGGTCTTCTTGCACCTGCTCGTTCATGTCACTCTCCTTGGTAAGACAGCCTGGTCCGAGCGAACCAGCAGCAGCAGGCTAGGGAGGGCAGGACCACCTGTCTTGAACCAGGTTCGCGTCGCGGCGCTGCCGCTAGGCGGCCAGGCCGAGGCGATCGGCCTCTTCGCCGATCCGCGCGACCACGCCGCGGCGGGCGAGCTTCTGGACGAGCATGACCTTCGCCTTGTCGGCCAGCGGGCCGGGAAGCGCGCTCGGCACGAATCGGGCGTGGCTCAGGATGTGGCGAAGCGCGGGCTCGATCTGCCGCGGGCCGGACAAGGTCCCACCGGGATAATGGAGCGTCGCGCCGGCGCCGCCGGCGGTCACCTCGGCGATCATCAGCGGCCTCAGCCCGACCGGGGTGTCGCCCCCGATCGCGGCGACCTCTTCCTCGGCCACTTCGTGCGCCATGAAAGGAAGATCGTTGATGAACTTGGCCTTTTTCGCGGTCAGCACGCGCCGCAGCAGGTCGTGGTCGATCGGAACGGTCCGATCGTGCAGGCTGCGCGCATGGAGCGTGAAGCGATCGGCGGCACCCTCCCAGCATTTCGCGGCCAGCGCTTCCTCCCACATCCCCGATCGGGGATCGGTGATGCCGAACCCGAACGCGCGGCACGCCAGGTCTTCGTCGGAGAGATGATCGAGCAGCGCGATGATGCTGTCGCGCACCGTCATCGGGCGGAAGCCGATGCTCACATGGATCGAGCCGTCGGCGCCCGCCGCGGCTTCGTGCCAATGGCCGGCGGGGATGTAGAGCAGGTCCCCCGGGCGGACGACATGGTGCCTGTACTGGGACGGTTGGGGCGGCGGCATGTGCGGGTCGCCGGGTCGATCCCACCACTGGCTCGGGAACTTTCTCGCGCCCTTCTCGACCGTCCAGTTCTTGCTGCCTCCCAGATGGACGGCGAAGATGTCCTTGGTGTCGTAGTGGAGCCCGGAGCTCCGCGCATTTGGGGGGCTGTAATAGAGGTTCGTGCTCGCGGCCGACGAGAAGGCCAGCTCGAGCGCCCGCTTCACGGCGAAGATGCGCGGGAATATCTCGCCGATCGACTTGAACGTCAGGGTGCGATTATTGACTCGGCTCTCCTCGGCGAAGGTGCGGGCCGAGCCGTGATAGACTTCCGTCAGGGAAGCGTCCCCGACCTTGTTGAGCGACCGGAACTCGGCCTGCTTGCGGAGCTCCGCCTCGGCCTCCTCCATGGCGCGCTCGGGATCGGGGCCGAGAAGCGCCCTCGCCTCGCGCGTGGCGGGGCTGGCCCGCGACAGGAGCTGGTCGTTGTGGCCGGTTTCGAAGAAATGGAGGAACGCCTGCTCGCCGCCGATAAGCCCTTGCAGCGTGTCTCGTGCCTGAGAGGGGGTCATGATGCCGATCCTTGAAGAGATATCGTCCTGCCGGCCGGGTGGGCCGGCTCACCGGGGTCGTCAGGGCAGTGCCGCCGCGGTCGCCGGGCCGAGCGCGCGCCGGCCGACTCAGGGATCGTCGGGCCTTGGCATGACATAGTCGCTCGCGCCGCCGGCAACCCGTTCGAGCGCCTGCTCCGGCAGCAATTCGGCCTCGGGCCATGAGGCGGGGTCTTGCATGAAGTTCCTCCTTGCAGCGCGGCCTGGCCGCATCGGCCGGGCGCCAGCTTATGGCCGGCTGCGTCGCCCGTCTTGAACCAGGTTCGCCTGCGCCCGCGCCGGCGGTCGCGCTCACGCCCGCGGATGCAGCCCGGCGGGGGTCAGCTCCAGGATCCGACCGGCCGCGTCGATCGTATCCTTGCGGTGGGCGATGATGATGCGGGTGATCGCCATGGTCTTCAAATTGGCGTTGACCTCGCGCTCGCGGTCGGTGTCGAGGCTGCTCGTGCCTTCGTCCATGAACAGGATCCGCGGCCGCTTGTAGAGGGCGCGGGCGAGCAGCACGCGCTGGCGCTGGCCGCCGGACAGGACCGTGCCCATGTCGCCGACCAACGTGTGGTAGCCCATCGGAAAGCGGGAAACGTCGTCCTCGATCGCCGCCATCCGCGCGCACTCGCGCATCCAGCCGAGGTCGGGCGCCGGGTCGAAGAAGGTGATGTTCTGCGCCAGCGAGCCCGACAGCAGGATGTCGTCCTGCATGACCACGCCGATCTGGTCGCGCAGCGCGGCGAGGCCCAGCAGGGGGAGCGGCTTGCCGTCATAGCAAACGGTCCCGGAGCCGGGCGGAAGCAGCCCGACCAGCAGCTTCAGCAGCGTCGTCTTGCCGCCGCCCGACGGGCCGGTAATGGCGACGAACTCGCCGGGGGCGACGTCGAAGGCGATGTCGGCAAGGACGGGCTCCTCGCGCTCGCCGTAGCGAAAGCAAAGGTCGCGGACGGCGATGCCGCCGGCGAGCCGCGGGCGCGCGTCGCCGAACAGCGCCGCATCGTCCGCCTCGGGCTCGGACTGGACGATGTCGGCGAGGCGCTGAAGGTGGACGTCGAGCAGCCGGAACCGCGCGGCGAAATCGAGCAGCCGGGACGAGGAATCGGCGAACATCTGCTGGTAGGTGACGAACGCGATCAGCACGCCCAGCGAGGTCGTCCCGGCGATCACCTGGCCGGCGCCGATATAGACGACGAGGACGAGAACGAAGGCCTGGATGACGTCGCGGACCAGATCCGCCTTCGCCTTGACCGCATCCACCCCGTAGCGCGCGTTGACCGATTCGACATGGCGGTCGCTCCAGCGTCTTTCCCGGTCGGCTTCCTTGCGGAACAGCTTGACGGTGGCGATGCCGCGGATGGTTTCGATGAACTCCTGCTGCGCCTTGGCGAATGCCTCGATATATTCATGCTCGCGCTCCATCGAGCGCCGGACCTGCCAGACCTTGACGAGCGCGTGGGCGAGAAAGCCGGCGAGCACGACCAGCGCCAGCGCGGGCGCGAACAGGACGGCGATGGCGATGGTGAGCAAGGCCATCAGCCCGTCGACCACCGCCGCCACCAGCCCTTCGGTGACGAGGTCCTTGATCGGCTGGGTCGAGGAGACGCGCGACAGCAGGACGGCGACGTGGCGGCTCTCGAACCAGCCGTGCGGAAGGCGCAACATGTGGCGCACGACATTGGCCATGAGCCGGGTGTTGAGCAGCCCGCCGAAGGCGAGCAGCGCCCGCGCCCGCACCCAGGCGACCGCGCCGCGCATCAGGATGAGCAGGGAGAAGCCGATGGCGAGCGGGAGGAGCGCGGCGGCGTCGCCCTGGGCGACGCCGCGGTCGATGACGAGCTGCACGTAGAAGGGCGCGGCGAGAACGAGCAGCTGGAATGCGAGCGACAGCAGCAGCGCCTTCGGCAGGATCCCGCGCGCCAAAGGGAGTTTGCCGGCCACCGTCCCCAGGCCGAGGCGCGGCGCAGCCCGCTTGGCCTGGAAGGATTCGGTCGGCGTCAGCTCGAGCGCGATGCCGGTGAACCGCCGGCTCAGCCGGGCCGCGTCGAGACGGCGGAAGCCGAACGCCGGATCGTGAATCAGGGCGTCGCCGCCGCGCACTTCCTTGAGGACGACGAAATGATTCATGTCCATGTGGAGAATTGCCGGGCACTGGAGCTTGCCGAGCGTCGACGGCTCCAGCCGCAGGGCGCGGGCGGAAAGGCCGAGCGCGCGCGCGAAGCTCACCAGGTCCTTGAGCGTCGTACCCTTCAGGCTGATGTGGAAGCGGTGTCGGATCTCGTTGAGGTCGAGCGCGTGCCCGTAACAGGAGGCGACCATCGCCAGGCAGGCGAGGCCGCATTCCGCCGCCTCGGACTGGAGCAGCAGCGGAAGGTCTCCGGCCGGCACCGAAAAGCGCCCCAGCGCGGTCATGCGGCCCTGCGGTGGCGGCCTTCGCGCCATCCTTCGCGCAGCGGCGCGAACAGCCAGTCGAGCAGCGACCGGCGCTCGAGCGTGATGCTCGCCGAAAGGGTCATGTCGGGCCGAAGCACGAAACGATCGTCGTCGAGAAGCCTAACCTTCACCCGATAGGTCGGAGGCGCGTCCGGCCGTTCGGCCGATGCGGTCGCGGCGATCTCGGTCACGACGCCGCGTCCGACTCCGTAGCGCTGATAGGGGAAGGCGTCGTAGCGCAGCGCCACCTCCTGCCCCGGCGCCACCGACCCGGCGGAAGCGGAGGGGACGAACAGCAATACCTCCATCCGATCGCCGGGACGAACCAGCGTGGCGAGCTCTTCGGAGGCGGTGACGGCCATGCCGGGCGCCGCCCGCAAGGAAGCAAGCCTGCCCGCGATCGGCGCGGCCAGGGTCGCCTCGGCTTCGATCTGGGCGGCGGCGGCGCCGCGCTCGAGCTCGAGCAGCGAGGAGCCCGATTCAAGCTCCGCCCGCCGCCCATCCGCCGCAAGCTCGCCCAGCCGGAGGCGCGCAGCCTGGAGCCCATGCCCGGCCTGCGCCTCCTGCTGCTGGAGCGAGGCGAGCTGCTGGCGAAGCGCAAGCACCGCCTCCACCTGCTGCTGATAGGTGACGTCCGATACGTAACCGCGCTCCCGCAACGGCGCGAGGTTGCGAAGCCGCCGCTCATTATTGTCGATCCGCTCCTGCTGCAGCGCCCTTTGGGTGCCGAGCGACCCGAGCACGGCGGCCAGCTCCGCCGCCTGCTCGGACAGTCGCAGCCGTTCGGCCTCGCGGCGCTCCCGCTCGGCATCCTGGCCCGCCCGCGCCATCAGCTGCTGCCGGCGGTAGGTGTCGAGCATTTGCATGCGCGCGGCGGCGCCGCTGGGCAGAAGGTCGGCGGAGGCGATTCTGACCAACGGCGCGCCCCGCGCGACCGAGGCGCCCTGCCGCGCCAGCACGGCGGTGACGATGCCGGCGCGCGGCGCCGTCAGCCGCGATACGCCCGAAGCGGGAACCACCAGCCCGCGCACCGTCGCCGTCCGGTCGAACATGGCGAAAATGCCGAATGCGAGGACGAGGAGCGCCGCGGCGAGCGCCAGCCATGCCAAGGCGCGCCAGCGGGGAACGGAAAAAGCGAGCGCCTCCCCCAGATCGGGCTCGGCCATCGCCTCGGGCCGGAACAGCGGCAGCGCCGCCGCATCCGCCCGCCATTGGGTTCGGGGCTCGCTCAGGGCCGCTCATCCAGGTGGGTGGGGACGGCGGTGGGCTCCTGCCGTCCCCGGTTGACCGAAGGCTCAGCCCATCGGGTCTATGCAGGAGCCGGTGCCGCCGGAAATCTCCTCCAGAACCTCCTCGGGAAGGTCGAGCGGCTCTAAGTCCGAATCGCGCATGGGTTCGCTCCTCATTCCATCTCCCCCGCTTCGTCGGTAGGCGCGGATCCGCCCGGAATCTTGAACCAGATGAACCTTTCGGCCGCGCCGCCGCGTCCACCGGCCATCGGCTCCGCTGCCCGTTCATGGCTCCTCGGCCCGAGGTGGGGACGGCAGCGGGGCTCTGTTGCCGCCCCCGATCGATGCGCGGCTCAGCCGTAGGGATCGAGGCAGCTGCCGGTGCCGCCGGTGACCTCCTCGAAGGCCTCGTCGGGAAGATCGAGCAGTTCAGCGTCCGTATCGACCATGATATCGCTCCTTGTCTCTTCTTCGGGCCTAGGCCCAGGGCGGCGGGAAATCTTGAACCAGATGAACCTTTCGGCGATCGCCGCGGATCGGCCGTCCGCCGGCCTAGGCGTCGGGGAAGCTCAGCCCGAGGCAGGGCGCCCGCCGGCGCAGCCGCGCCGGGGTCTTGTCCGAATGGCTGACGAGCACGCGGGTCAGGTGGCTCTGGTCGGCGAAGCCGGTCTCGGCCGCGACCTGCGAGATCGGCATCCCCGTGCCCCACAGCAGCCCGCGCGCATAATCGAGGCGAAGGGCGACCGCATATTGCTGGATCGTCATCCCGTTGTGGCGTTTGAAGGCCCGGCAGAGATGCTGGGGCGACACGGCGAAGCGCTTCGCCAGGTCGCGCGCGCTCGGCACCTCGCGCCAGTTGGCGTGGATATGGTCGATCACCGCCATCAGCCAGTCCGGCCGCGGCTGCCGAAGGAAGGCGTCCGCGCCGTCGAGCAGGTCCGCCAGCGCATCCGCGACCGCGGCCGTCGGCTGGCCGTCGGCGATCCTCAGCATCGCGCGCCAGACGCGATCGTACAGCGTCGCCGGCAGCGGCGTGCTGCGGCGCACGCCCAGGGCGTCCCAGCGGGGCGGGCATATCTCGATCGCGAGAACGTGGGTCGGCGCGCTGAACTCCAGCGAATGCGCATAGCCGCGGGGATGGAATGTGAGGCGGCGCTTGATGACCTGCTCGGTGCCATTATCCTCCCGGCACGGCCCTCCCACCCCGTAGACCAGCGAGTCGCAGTCGTGGCGATGGCGGGGAACGATCGCGCCGCGTTCGTAAAAGGCGTGGCGAAGTATCGCGACCGGCGTCTCGACGATATGCACAAGTCGAGCGGCGCCGGGATCCGGTTCGCCCAGCGTCCCCCAGCCCAAGCCCGGAAATATTGCTTGATAGCTCATGGGCGCGGCCCTTCATCGCACCGAGCCCACTGACGATGGACAATAAGGCAGATATCGCCGAACTCAAAGCCGCTTCGTCTAAAATTCGTGCCGGATGGTCGAATGTCGCGCTGCGCTTCGGACAAATAACTGACGTGAAAGCTCAGGCGGCCCCCGCGGCAGGCGGGGAGTTCGGCCGGCAGCCGGCGAAGACCGTGCAAATGGCGGCGCTTATCTGATCGAAGGTGAAGGGCTTGGTGAGGACGACGATCTCGCTCGGCTTGCGCGAGATCGACTGGCTGTCGGCATAGCCGCTGATGATGATGCAGGGGAGGTCGGGGCGGATCTTTCTAGCCTGCTTCAACATGTCGCTGCCGGACATGACGGGCATCGCATAGTCGGTGATGATGAGGTCGTAGTCGGCGGGCGCGCCCCGGAGCTTGCGGAGCATGGTCGGGCCGTCCGCGGCCGCGTCCACCTTGTGCCCGAGATCGCACAGCATGCCCGCGGTCGTCTCGCGCACCGCCTCGTGATCGTCGACCAGGAGGATGCGGAGCGAGGGAACGTCGACGGCGGCCCTGGCCGGCGGCGCCGGCTCGGCCGCCTCCAGCGCCGGCGAGGCGGCCCGCGGCAGCCAGATCTCGACCCGGGTTCCTTCGCCGACCTTGCTGTCGATGGCGATCGCCCCGCCGGACTGGCGCGCGAAGCCGTAGACCATCGACAGGCCGAGCCCCGTCCCCTTGCCGACGTCCTTGGTGGTGAAGAAGGGCTCGGTCACCTGCTCCAATATGTCGGCGGCAATGCCGCTGCCGCTGTCGGCCACGGCGAGCACCACATAGTCGCCGGCCGGCAGGCCGAGCGGATTGCCCGGCCCGGCGCGCGCATTGCGGCTGGCGACCGCGATCGTGCCGCCGCGCGGCATGGCGTCGCGCGCGTTGATGATGAGGTTCATCAGCGCCAGCTCGAGCTGGGCGCTGTCGGCATAGGCGCACCAGATATCGTCCCCGGACCGCCAGTCGAGCTCGACCAGGCCGCCCAAAGTATGGGCGAGCAATTCCCGCACCGCGGCGAACAGCTTGCCGACGTCGACCTCGGCCGGCCGCAGCTGCTGCCGGCGCGCGAAGGCGAGCAGCCGGCCGACCAGCTCCGACCCCTGCTCCGCCGCCCGCCGGGTCATGCCGATGATCTTGCTGTGCTCGTCGCTCAGCGGCACGCGCCGCTCGATCATCCCGATGCCCCCCAGGACCGCGGCCAGCAGATTGTTGAAATCATGGGCGATCCCGCCGGTCAGCTTGCCGATCGCGTCCATCTTGCGCGCATGGAGGAGCTCCTTCTCGAGGTCCTTGCGCTCGGTGACGTCGAGGAGGGTGCCGGCATATTGGTCGGGGCCCCCGTCGGTGCCGCGCAGGAGCACCGCCTGGTCGAGAAAATGCTTGTACTGGCCGTCGGCGCATTCCCAGCGATATTCGATCGACATCGCGCCGCTGCGCCGCCGCTCCTCGACCGCCCGCACCACCCGCTCGCGGTCGTCGGGGTGCAGGCGGTCGATCCACAAGGTCGGGGTCGCATGCACCGCGTCGAACTCGAAGCCGGTGACCGCCATGAAATTCCCGCCGACGAACTGCGGCACGCGCGGCGCGGCGTCGGCCGCCTCGAGATAGAGGATGATCGGCAGCGACTCGATGATCGCCGCCTGGCGCTGCTCGGCCAAACGCAGCTCCCGCTCGATCCGCAGCCGCTCCGCATTGGCCCTGAGATTCGCGTCGAGAAGCTGCTGCTCCTGCTCCGCCTTGCGCTGGATCTCGCGGGTCATGGTGTAGAGGTCGACGAACACCGCCACCTTGGAGCGGAGCACGACCGGCTCGACCGGCTTGAACACATAATCGACCGCGCCCATCGAATAGCCGCGCAGCAAATGCTCCTTTTCCTTGTTGACCGCGGACAGGAAGACGATCGGGATGCGCTTGGTCTGCTCGCGCCCGCGGATGATCTGGGCGGTCTCGTAGCCGTCCATGCCGGGCATGTAGACGTCGAGCAGGATCACCGCGAACTCGCCCTTGAGGAGGTGGCGCAGCGCCTCGTCTCCGGAGGCGGCCACCTCGACCTCGGCCAGGTCCTCCAGCACCGTCCGGATGGCGAGCAGATTATGCTCGTCATCGTCCACCACCAGCACACGGGCACGGCCGGCGGGCGCGGCCGGCGGGCCGGCTTTCGGCGCGAGTTCGTGTTCCGGCTGCGGGTTGGCCGAGCGCCGCGGCCGTGCTGTCCTGGGGGCGTCCATTACGTCATTCCGCCGCCGTCTGGACCGGGTGCGGTTCGGCGCCCGGCACCGGGCGGCCCCGCACCTTGCCGATCCACACCCGCAGCAAGGCCAGCAGCAGCTCGATATCGACCGGCTTGGCGATATAATCGGACGCGCCGGCGTCGAGGCATTTCTGGCGGTCGCCCTTCATCGCCTTGGCCGTGACCGAGATCAGCGGCAGGTCGGCCAGGGCCGGCCGATCCCTGATCTGCCGCATCGTCTCATAGCCGTCCATCTCGGGCATCATGATGTCGATCAGCGCGACGTCGATGCCGGGCGTCTGTTCGAGGATCAATATCCCGTCGCGGCCCCGTTCGGCATGAAGCACCTCGACGTCGAAGCTCTCCAGCACGCTGGTCAGCGAATAGATGTTGCGAATGTCGTCGTCGACGATGAGCACCTTGGCGCCGGCCAGCTCGGGCAGCTGGCGCGGCTTGGCCTGGACGCCGTCGCGGCGCTTCGCGCGCGTCGCCTGCCGCTTGCGCCGCGCCTTGGCCCGGTCCGCGACGCGCCGGAAGAGCTTGGCCAGCTCGTCATGGTCGACGGGCTTGCCGGTGATGCCGAAGGCGCCCAGGCCCTCGGCCGACGCGGCTTCGTCGGCGCCGGAAATGACGTAGATCGGGATCTGCCCGGTCTCGGCGTCGTGCTTGAGCAGGTCGAGCAGAACGAAGCCGTTAATATCCTCGAGGCCGAGATCGAGGGTGATCGCATCGGGCTGAAGCTTGCGGCAGAGCGCAAGCGTGCCCGCGCCCGCCGTCGACACCACGCCCTTAAGCCCCGCCGCCCGCGCCAGATCGAGCAGGATCGACGCGAAGGTGACGTCGTCCTCGACGATCAGCACGAACGGGCCCCCGCCGAGGTTGTCGCGATCGTCGCTGACCTCGAGCGTCGCCGGAATCGCGGACGGAACGGTCGCGCCGCTATTCTCGTAGCGCGCGGTCGTCGTCCCGGCCGGCGCGGCGATCGCCGCCGCCTCGAGCGGCACGAACAGGGTGAAGGTCGATCCCTGGTGGAGGATCGAGCGCACCTGCAGCTCGCCGCCGAGCAGGCGCGCGATCTCGCGGCTGATCGACAGGCCGAGCCCGGTGCCGCCGAATTTGCGGCTGGTCGTCGCGTCGGCCTGCTGAAACGCCTCGAAGATCAGCTTCTGCTTGTCCTCGGGAATGCCGATGCCGGTATCGGTGACCGCGATCTCGATCGCGCTCTCGACGTTGCGCAGCACCGGATGGTTGGTGTTCCAGCCGCTGTCGACGCAACGCGCCGACAAGGTCACGCTTCCCGCCTCGGTGAACTTGAAGGCGTTGGAGAGCAGGTTGAGCACGACCTGCTGCAGCCTCTTCTCGTCGGTGCGGATGGTCGCCGGCAGATTGTCGTCGAACGCGACGTCGAAATCGAGCCCCTTGTCGGCCGCGAGCTGGCGGAAGGTACGCTCCATATGCTGCTTGAGGCCGGAAAGCGGCATGTCGCCGGTCTCGATCGAGATCGTGCCGGATTCGATCTTCGAAAGATCGAGGATGTCGTTGATCAGGCTCAGGAGGTCCGAGCCCGCCGAGTTGATTGTGCGGGCGAACTCGGTCTGCTTCTCGTTGAGGTTGCCCTGCGGATTGTCGGCGAGCAGCTTGGAGAGGATCAGCAGCGAGTTCAGCGGCGTCCGCAGCTCGTGCGACATGTTGGCCAGGAATTCGGACTTGTACTTCGAGGTGAGCGCGAGCTGCTCGGCCTTCTCCTCCACCGCCCGGCGCGCCATGTCGATCTCGAGATTCTTGGCCTCGACCTGCTTCTTCTCGTTCTCGAGCAGCTGGGCCTTCTCCTGAAGCTCCTCGTTGGTGGCGTGCAGCTCCTCCTGCTTGGTGGTGAGCTCGGTCTGGCGGGCCTGGAGCTCCTGGGTCAGCAATTGCGACTGTTTCAGAAGGCCCTCGGTGCGCATCGTCGCGGCGATCGTGTTAAGGACGATGCCGACCAATTCCATCAGCTGGTCGAGGAAGCTCTGGTGGGTCTCGTTGAACTCGCTGAACGAGGCGAGCTCGATCACCGCCTTGACGTCGTCCTCGAACAAGGCGGGCAGGATGTTGATGTTCGCCGGCGAGGTCTGGCCGAGCCCGGAGCCGATGCGGATGAAGTCGCCGGGCACGTTCCGGAGCAGGATCGGGCGCTTGTCGGCGGCCGCCTGGCCGACCAGCCCTTCGCGCAGGGCGAACTCGCGCCGCAGCTCCTCGTGGCTTTGCGCGCCGTAGCTGGCGACGAGCTCGAGCCTGGTTTCGTCCTCCTCGCGCTTGGTGACGTAGAAGACGCCATATTGGGCGTCCACGAGCGGGGCCAGCTCCGACATGATCAGGTTGGAGACGGTGGCGAGGTCGCGCTCGCCCTGGAGCATCCGCGAGAAGCGGGCGAGGTTGGTCTTCAGCCAGTCCTGCTCCGCATTCTTCAGCGTCTGCTCCTTGAGGTTGCGGATCATCTCGTTGATCGTGTCCTTCAATGCCGCCATCTCGCCCGACGCCTCGACAGCGATTGAGCGGGTGAGGTCGCCCTTGGTCACCGCGGTGGCGACGTCGGCGATCGAGCGGACCTGGTTGGTCAGGTTCGCGGCGAGCTGGTTGACGTTGTCGGTGAGGTCGCGCCACAGGCCGGCAGCGCCGGGCACGCGGGCCTGGCCGCCGAGCCGGCCCTCGATGCCGACCTCTCGGGCCATGTTGGTGACCTGGTCGCCGAAGGTCGACAGCGTCTCGATCATGAAGTTGATCGTCTCGGCGAGAGCGGCGATCTCGCCCTTGGCGTCGACGGTCAGCTTGCGCTTCAAATTGCCCTGCGCCACCGCGGTCACGACGTCGGCGATGCCGCGCACCTGGTTGGTGAGGTTGGTCGCCATCAGGTTGACGTTGTCGGTCAGGTCCTTCCACGTCCCGCCGACGCCCGGCACCTTGGCCTGGCCGCCGAGCTTGCCTTCGGTGCCGACCTCGCGGGCGACCCGGGTCACTTCCGAGGCGAAGGAGTTGAGCTGATCGACCATCACGTTGATGGTGTTCTTCAATTCGAGGATCTCACCCTTCACGTCGACGGTGATCTTCTTGGAAAGGTCGCCGCGGGCGACGGCGGTGGTGACGTCGGCGATGTTGCGGACCTGGCCGGTGAGGTTGGCCGCCATCAGGTTGACGTTGTCGGTGAGGTCGGCCCAGGTGCCGGCGACGCCGGCCACCTGCGCCTGGCCGCCGAGCTTGCCTTCGGTGCCGACCTCGCGGGCCACGCGCGTCACCTCCGAGGCGAAGCCGTTGAGCTGGTCGACCATGACGTTGATCGTGTCCTTCAGCTCGAGAATCTCGCCCTTGACGTCGACGGTGATCTTCTTGGAGAGGTCGCCGCGCGCCACCGCCGTCGTCACCTCGGCGATGTTGCGGACCTGGCCGGTGAGGTTGGCGGCCATCGCGTTGACGTTGTCGGTGAGATCCTTCCAGGTGCCACCGACGCCTTCGACCTGGGCCTGGCCGCCGAGCCGGCCCTCGGTGCCGACCTCGCGGGCGACCCGGGTCACTTCCGAGGCGAACGAGTTGAGCTGATCGACCATCACGTTGATGGTGTTCTTCAATTCGAGGATCTCGCCCTTCACGTCGACGGTGATCTTCTTGGACAGGTCGCCGCGGGCGACGGCCGTCGTCACCTCGGCGATGTTGCGCACCTGCCCGGTCAGATTGCCGGCCATCAGGTTGACGTTGTCGGTAAGGTCCTTCCAGGTGCCGGCGACGCCCTCGACCTGCGCCTGGCCGCCGAGCTTGCCTTCCGAACCGACCTCGCGGGCGACGCGGGTCACCTCCGAGGCGAAGCCGTTGAGCTGATCGACCATGACGTTGATCGTGTCCTTCAGCTCGAGAATCTCGCCCTTGACGTCGACGGTGATCTTCTTGGACAGATCGCCGCGCGCCACCGCCGTCGTCACCTCGGCGATGTTGCGGACCTGGCCGGTGAGGTTGGCCGCCATCAGGTTGACGTTGTCGGTAAGGTCGGCCCAGGTGCCGGCGACGCCCGGCACCTGCGCCTGGCCGCCGAGCTTGCCCTCGGTGCCGACTTCGCGGGCCACGCGCGTCACCTCGCTGGCGAAGCCGTTCAGCTGATCGACCATGGTGTTGATCGTGTTCTTGAGCTCGAGAATCTCGCCCTTGACGTCGACGGTGATCTTCTTGGAAAGGTCGCCCAGCGCCACCGCGGTCGTCACCTCGGCGATGTTGCGGACCTGGCCGGTGAGGTTGTCGGCCATCAGGTTGACGTTGTCGGTGAGGTCCTTCCATGTCCCGCCCACGCCGGGCACCTGCGCCTGGCCGCCGAGCTTGCCCTCGGTGCCGACCTCGCGGGCGACCCGGGTCACCTCCGAGGCGAAGGCGTTGAGCTGGTCGACCATGACGTTGATCGTGTTCTTGAGCTCCAGAATTTCGCCCTTCACGTCGACGGTGATCTTCTTGGAAAGGTCGCCCGAGGCGACGGCGGTGGTGACCTCGGCGATGTTGCGGACCTGGCCGGTGAGGTTCGCCGCCATCAGGTTGACGTTGTCGGTGAGGTCGGCCCAGGTGCCGCCGACGCCCTCGACGCGGGCCTGGCCGCCGAGCTTGCCTTCGGTGCCGACCTCCCTCGCCACCCGGGTGACCTCCGAGGCGAAGCTGTTGAGCTGATCGACCATGGTGTTGATCGTGTTCTTCAGTTCGAGGATCTCGCCCTTCACCTCGACGGTGATCTTCTTGGAAAGGTCGCCCGAGGCGACGGCGGTGGTGACCTCGGCGATGTTGCGGACCTGGCCGGTAAGGTTGGTCGCCATCGCGTTGACGTTGTCGGTGAGGTCCTTCCAGGTGCCGGCGACGCCCTTGACGTTCGCCTGGCCGCCCAATTTGCCCTCGGTGCCGACCTCGCGCGCGACGCGGGTCACCTCGGAGGCGAAGGAGGCGAGCTGCTCGACCATGGTGTTGACCACCTTGCCGATGCGCAGGAACTCGCCGCGGAGCGCGCGCCCGTCGATCTCGACCGCCATCGACTGGCTGAGGTCGCCCTTGGCGACCGCGCCGATCACGCGGGCAACCTCGGTAGTCGGCTGGACCATGTCCTCGATCAGCTCGTTAACCGAGCGGATCGCCAATTCCCAGCCGCCGGTCGCCGCCTTGACGCGGCCGCGCTGGCCGATCTTGCCTTCCTTGCCGACCACCTGGGAGAGCCGCTCGAGCTCGTCAGTCAGCTGCTCGTTGAGGGCGACCGTTTCGTTGAACAGGCGGGCGATCTCGCCATCTTCCCCGGGCAGGTCCTCGGACAGGCGGACGGTGAAATCGCCGCGCCGGAAATTGCGCAAGGCGCTGAGAAGCCGACGGCGATCGAGGAAATCGCGTGGGGACTGGGCGTTCACTCTCACACTCCTTCGCGCGGCCCCCCGCCCGAAATCCGTGCACCTGGGCCCCCGCCCACGGCCATGTCATAGCAAAAGCGTGTAAAAATCCACCTCTGAAAATGGCTAAGGCCTTTTTACGGTGCCGCCGGGAAAAGCGGGGAACCATTGATCTTGATCAAGGTTTTCCCCCCTGGAAGGGCCCTGCGCGTGCCGAGGCAATCCCAGGACGAGACGCTGATCCAGATCGAGGCCGCTCAGGAGACGCTGCGCGACAGCATCGAGCAGGCGAAGGACCTGGCCGCGGAATCCGAGCGCCGGATCCGCAGGCACCGCACCGTCAAGGCCGGGCCCGAACCCGCGGAACCGGCGCGCCGGGGCGCCCGCCGGGACCTGTAGCGCTTCTCCCGCTTCCGCGCAAACACGTCAGGGCCTGGCGATCACGGCTCCGATCGCGGCGATCCGTTCGACATCCTCGTAGCCGGGTTGATCCAGCTCCTCGCCGAAGATGTCGGGATCGAGCTCGGCATAGCGCAGGGTGCAGCCGTGGTCGGGAAGGCGCGCGCGGAGCGCCGCCTCCAGCGGGTCCGTGCCGTCGACGATCGCGCTGCCCGTATAGAGCAGCACGCGTCCGCCCGGCGCCACCGTCCTGGCCGCCGCGAGGGCCCATTGAAGCGAGAGGGCGGCGCCGTGCATGTCGCCGCCATGGCGGTAGGTTCTTCGCTGCGCGTCGGCGATGAAGGGCGGATTGGCTATCGCCAGATCGAAAGCGCCGGCGACCCGGTCGATGCCCTCGCCCTCGATCGCCTCGATCTCGAGCCCGGCATGACGGGCGTTGATCGCCGCGTAGCGAAGCGCGAGCGGATTGATGTCGGTGAGCGTCAGGCGCGCTTTCGGCAGGAGGGCGGCCGCGGCGATGGCGCCGACCCCCGCGCCCGCGCCGATGTCGACGAGACGGCGGACTTCGGGCCCGCCCGCGAGCTCGGCCTCGAGAAACCGCACGAAGCGGTAGCTGTCGGGGCCGAAGAAGACCGCGTCCTTCTGGCTGGTCGGGAAGGCCGAGTGCAGGAACAGCCGGTCCCCGAGGGAGGATATGCGAACCCGGCTTTTGTGGAGCCCCGCTTGCTCGCGCAGGATGCCGAGGCTTGCCAGCCGTTCGAGCAGCGGCGCGGGAAGGAGGGCCGGGGAGAAGGGCAGGTTCCAGCCGAAGATGTCGCGCAGGTCGCGGGCGGCCTTCCCGGCCTTGCGGCCGAGCACGCGCCGGTGGGTCTCGGGCGTCGGCGTGATGAAGCGGTAGCCGAAGGCGGTCAGATGGGTGAGCAGCTCCAGCAGCGCGGCGTCGAGCGCGCCGGAGCTCATGCGCGCGGTTCGTCGGGCGTGCGGGCGAGCGGCATGGTCAGGCAATGGAGGCCGCCGCCGCAGCGGGTGAACTGGTCGACCTCGACCGCAACGACCTCGAAGCCGCTCCGCTCGAGGATGGCGTTGAGCTGGCGGCTGTGCGCCGGGGCGAGGATCCGGCCGCCGCCGAGGCTGAGCAGGTTGGCGCCGAGGTCGGCGACTTCGTCCAACGTGGCCGGAATGATGCCGACGCCGAGCGAGCCCAGATGCGCGCCGAGCCCGCTGCCCAGCGCGCCCGGACAGGCGACCGCGCAGTCGGCCGAAAGCATCGTGAAGATCGTGTCGAGATGGAGGAATTCCGGATCGAACGGCGCGTAGAGGACCTCCCACCCCATCCGCTCGAACAGGGCGCCGAGCGCCCTCGCGCCGACTTCGTCGGTCCGGTCTCCCGAATAGCCGACGAGAAGCAGGCCCTCGCGCAGCAGGCAGATGTCGCCGCCCTCGATCCGGCCCGCCTCGATGCGTCCCAAATAGGGCGCGCCGAGGCGGGCCACGGCTTCGGCGACATAAGGCGGCTCCGCCCGCCGATGAGCGGCCGCGGGCCGCAATTCGATCAGGCCCCAGGGGCTCATCAGCACCGGGTCGCGCGTGAATACGAGGTCGGTCAGGCTCGCCGTCGGCGGCACCCAATGGCAGCGCACGCCGGCCGCCGTCAGCGCCGCAACGACGCCCCTATGCTGCCTCGCGGCGGCCAGCGGGTGAAGCGAAAGGCCCTCAGCCAGGGACTGGCGCGTGACCGCGTTGCACGGGACCATTGAAAGATGGGTCGGGGCGCTGAGGAGGACGTCGGTCAGCCGCCCCGTCTCGGACGACACGCCCCAGCGCGGCCTCGTCAGCGGGTCGGTCTGGAAGTCGGTCGGTGCGTCGGCGCGGCCGACGGGCTCGAGCAGCATTTACCAGAGCTCCGCACGGTAGCGCTCGAAGCAGCGCTGTCCGCACCTCAGGCGGATCAGCGCGCCTTCGCCGATCGCCCGGGCCCGAGCGCGCGTCTTCGGCAACGAGCGGGCAGATCGCCTCGCGGTTCCAGGCTTCGCTGTGCTTGACGTCGAGCACGGCATGAAGGTCGAAATAGTGGCGCTGCTTGCCGCTGATTCCCAGGCGCCTCAGTCCTGCTGCGGTCGCGGCCGAACGGCCGGGTGCCGTCAGCTCGATCACGCCAAGGGCGCCGACCGCATGGAAGGCATAGCGCCGCGTGGTCGCCATGGCCGTCATCGCATTGGCAAGCGCCAGGCTTTCCCAGACGGTCGTGTCGACCTGCGGATTCAAGCCGAGCGACTCGATCAGGTTTTCGAGCATCGGCCCATGCATCCCCTTGGGATTGCCCCGGCCCATCTCGTCCCAATAATTGCGCGCCAGTTCGAGCTTGGCGCGGGGCGGCAGCTTGACCTGGGCATAAGCGGTGAGATCGTCGAATCCCGCCTCGCCGGCCGCTTCCTGGGCCAGGAACCAGCGCATCTCGTCGAGGCTCGCCTCTTCCGCCAGCCAGGGGAAGAGCGGATCGCCCTGGCCGGGGCCGCTTTGCTGCAAGTCCTCGAACCACGCGACGAATTCGTTCGCGTCGGAGGGTATGGCTTCGGCCTCCGCCTGCACCTCCGCTCGCAGCGCTTCCACAAACTTGCCTTCAAGGCGAAGCATCTGGTGATCGCGGGCAAGCTTCAGCTCCCAGTCCGGCTCCGGAATCCCCGGGCTGAGCCGCCGATGATTCCATTCGGCGAGGCTTCGCTGAATCCTGTCGTCGAGGAACTGGCCCGCATCATCGCTCTTGGCTTCCTCGCGATAAAGCGTGGCCATGTGTCCGTGTTTCCTCGGGAAATTGAGATCGGATAACTGTCCCAAAGGCTGAACTGTTCCGTTCGGGCGCGGGACTTTGATCTGGATTAGTGCATATTTCCGACTGCGGACCCGGCGGGAGACGGAGCCCGGGAAAAGCCAAGGCGTTGTGGAGCGCGGAGGGCGATTTCAATGCAATTCCTGGGCGTCACCGAAACCTGCGATCTCGGTGCCCTCTACATGCGGCTGCTTGCCGAGGGCCATGAGGTCAGGATCGCGGTGAGCGAGGAAAAAGCGCACGGGACGATGGCCGGCCTCGTTCCCCGCACCGGCAATTGGGAAGGGGAGCTCGAGTGGGTCCGCGCCGCGGGCGACGAGGGCATCATCCTGTTCGAGGCGGTGTCGGAGGGTCTGGGCGCGCTGCAGGACCGGCTGCGGCATGAGGGCTATGCCGTGATCGGCGGCAGCGCCTTCGGCGACCGGCTGGAGAATGATCGCGCCTACGCCCAGAACGTCCTGTCCGGGCTCGGTCTGCAGGTAGCCGGCACGCGCGAATTCGCCGATGCGCAGGACGCCGACGCCTTCCTCGCCGCCAACCCCGGCCGCTACGTGCTCAAGTTCAGCGGGCCGGACTTTTCTTCGGGCGACAATTATGTCGGCCAGCGCGGCGACGGGCAGGACGTGCGGGCCCTGCTGGCGGCGCGGCTCAGGGGCCGCGCGGGCCGGCCGACGCGCTTCATCCTGATGGATTATCTGGAAGGGATCGAAATGGGCGTGGGCGCCTATTTCGACGGCGAGCGATTCATGGCGCCCGCCTGCCTGGACTGGGAGCACAAGCGCTTCTTCGCCGGCGACATGGGCGAGCTCACCGGCGAGATGGGAACGGTCGCCACCTTCGACCGCAGCGGTCGGTTCTTCGCGGCGACCCTGGGGCGGGTCGCGCCGCTGCTCCGCGAGCACGGCCATGTCGGCTACGTCAACCTCAACACGATCGTGAACGAGGACGGCATCTGGCCGCTCGAGTTCACCTGCCGCTTCGGCTATCCGGGGTTCGCGGTGCTGGATCCGCTCCAGCGGACGCCCTGGGGCGATTTGCTCGCGGCCATGGCATCGCGCTCTCGCCAGCGCTTTGCCGCCGCCCCGGGCTTCGCCGTGGAACTCGTTCTGACGACGCCGCCCTTCCCTTATTCCCGCAAGGAGATCGACGAGCCGGTCGGCCTGCCGATCTTCCTGAGCGAGACGTTCATGCCGGAAGACCTGCGGCACCTCCATTATGGTGAAGTGGGTCTCGACGAAGGCCGGCTCGTCACCAGCGGTCTTTACGGCTGGACGATGGTGGTGACCGGTACCGGCGCGTCGATCGAGGCGGCCAGGGCCTCGACCTACGCGCGCGCCAGGGGCATTTCGATCCCCAACATGCGATACCGGCTGGACATCGGCGATCGCCTCATCGCCGGCGACTATGCCCGGCTGGAGCGTCTCGGCCACCTCTCCTGACGCTAAGCCGCCCGGGCCGGCGCGACGTCGAAGATCAGGTCGGAAGCACCGGTTCTAAACGTGTCGCAGATCGTCCGGTAGTCCGAGGTCAGCTCGGTGCCGGCCGGAATGTCCGCCGCGGCGATATCGTCACCGAACGCAATGCCCCGCGAAATCGTGTTCGGAGCGCTGGAATGGTTGAAGTGGCGCCCGTTATCGCCGCAGAGGACCCAAAGCTGAGCTGCTTCGTGCCAGGTGCAATAGGTGCGCAGGAACTCCCGCGTCCGAGGAGGCAGGCTCAGAATTTCGTCCTCGCAATAGATGCGGTCGATCCGCGAATCGTACCGCCAGATCACATCGCCTTCCTTGACGTCTTCGAGCAGAAAAACGCCGATGCCGTGGATCGAGCTGGGCCGAAGTTCTGTATCGAACAAAAGCATAAAGGCACCTGTTGCTTCAGGCTTGCCCACAAGAGAGATATCCTGTGGACGAAGCGGAATAATGCGGCTGCAAACTGTCCCGCGCGCTCCCGGTTCCCTCGATATCTTGGCCCGCTAATCTGAGTTAACGAGATAAAGGCCACGCCGCGAGGAACCCCGGTGCGCCGACCCCGTTTGGGAATTGTTGTTCTAAAACAGGGGTTTCAGCTTGACGAACTTGACCGACGGCGCCGTGCCGGGGGCGCGCCCTTTGGCGTGCGCGCTCCGCGACGATCACTGCCTGATCTGCTTTTCCCACCTCCGCTGGAGCTTCGTCTTCCAGCGCCCCCAGCATTTGATGAGCCGTTTCGCCCGGTCGCGCCGGGTCGTTTATTGGGAGGAGCCCGAAGACGCGCTGCCGGGCTGCGAAGCCGCCCTGGGCGTCCGCACATGCGCCGAGACCGGCGTCGTCGTCGTGACGCCGTCCATGCCCAAGGACCTGGCGGGTGAAGCGCGCGACACGGTCCTTCGCACGCTGCTCGACGATTTCCTCGCTGGCGAAGGCGGCCCGTACCTGCGCTGGTACTACACGCCGATGATGCTGTCCTTCTCGCGGCACGTCCCGGCAGCCTGCACGGTCTACGACTGCATGGACGAACTCGCCAATTTCCGCTTCGCGCCGCCCGAATTGCTCGGGCTCGAGCGCGAGCTTCTGGTTGCCGCGGACCTCGTCTTCACCGGCGGCTACAGCCTCTATGAAGCCAAGAAGCAGCGCCATCCCAATATTCACCCCTTCCCGTCGAGCGTCGACCGGGCGCATTTCGTCCAGGCCCGCGGCGACTTGCCGCCGCCGGCCGGCCAAGCCGGAATTCCCGGCCCCCGCCTCGGCTTTTACGGCGTGATCGACGAGCGGATGGACCTCGATCTCCTCGCCGCGCTTGCCGATGCCCACCCGGAATGGGCGATCGTCATGGTCGGGCCGGTGGTGAAGATCGATCCGGCGGATCTGCCCCAGCGGCCCAACCTCCATTATCCCGGCGGCTGCGGCTACGAGGAGCTGCCGGCCTGGCTGGCAGGCTGGGACGTCGCGCTGATGCCCTTCGCGATCAACGAGGCGACGAAGTTCATCTCGCCCACCAAGACGCCGGAATATCTGGCCGCCGGCCGGCCGGTGGTCTCGACGCCGATCACCGACGTCATCCGCCACTATGGCGAGCTGGAGGCGGTCTTCATCGCCGACGGGGCGGGGGCCTTCATCGAGGCCTGCGAAGACGCGCTCACGCTGGCCCGCGGACCCGACCGGTGGCGCGCTGAAGCCGATGCCAAGCTGGCCAATCTAAGCTGGGACACGACCTTTGCCCGCATGGCGGGGCTGGCGCAGGAAGCGCTGGCCATCCCGCTGGCTTCGCCGGGCCTGCTCGCCGTCCCGGTCAGAAGGAAATATGATTATCTCGTCGTCGGCGCGGGCTTCGCCGGCGCGGTCCTCGCCGAGCGCCTGGCCAGCCAGCATGGCGCGCAAGTCTTGGTCGTCGACAAGCGGCCGCACGTCGCCGGCAATGCCTACGACCATTTCGACGAGGCCGGCCTTCTCGTTCATCAATACGGGCCGCACATCTTCCACACCAACTCGGATGAAATCGTCGACTATCTGTCCAATTTCACCGCGTGGCGCCCGTACGAGCACCGCGTGCTGGCGCAAGTGCGAGGCCGGCTCGTGCCCATCCCGATCAACCGCACCACGCTCAATCGGCTGTTCGGGCTCGACCTTCGGACCGACGCCGAAGCCGCGGCCTGTCTGGCGGCGCGCGCCGAGCTCGTCGGCGAGATCCGGACCTCGGAGGACGTGGTCGTCGCCGCCGTCGGCCGCGAGCTCTATGAGCTCTTCTTCCAGGGCTATACGCGCAAGCAATGGGGCATCGACCCCAGCGCGCTCGACAAATCGGTGACGGCGCGGATCCCCACCCGCACCAACATCGACGACCGCTATTTCGGCGACAAGCACCAGATCATGCCGGCGGACGGCTACAGCGCGATGTTCAACCGCATGCTCGATCATCCTGGCATCGACGTGCTGCTGAGCACCGACTATCGCGACATCGTCGAGGAGGTCGAGGCCGCCCACATCATCTACACCGGCCCGATCGACGAATATTTCGATTTCCGCTTCGGCAAGCTGCCCTATCGCAGCCTGCGTTTCGTGCACAAGGTGGTCGACGGCAACGAGTTTCAGCCGGTCGCGGTGGTCAATTATCCCGACCCCGGCGTGCCTCACACCCGGATCACCGAATACAAGCACCTGACCGGCCAGCGCCATCCGAAGACCAGCATCACCTACGAATATCCCTGTGCGGAGGGCGACCCTTATTATCCGATCCCGCGGGCCGAGAATCAGGCCCTCTTCAAGCGATATGAGGCGCTGGCAGCGGCAACGCCCGACGTGACCTTTGTCGGGCGGCTCGCGACCTACCGCTATTACAATATGGACCAGGTGGTCGGACAGGCCCTGGCCGCGTTCCGCCGCCTGGATGCCAGGCGTAGGATCGCGGCCGACGATCCCGCAATGTGGACGGAGGCCGCCCAATAGCCGCTATCGGCAGGGTTTCGTAAGAACTGACTGATCTGGACCAGCGCCGCCTCGCCGTCACCGCGGCAGGCATTCGAGCGACAAATAGTCGGGCGTGAATTCGGCCACCCGCTCGAGCGCCTTCAAATCCCCGATCGCGACGACGCCGCCGCGAAACTCCACCAGGCTCATCTCCCTGAGCGCCTTCAGGGTGCGGTTCACATGCACCGAGGTGAGCCCGAGGCATTCGGCGAGATCCACCTGGGTGATGTCGAGGCGGAAGGAGAGGCCATCGGTCAGCCCGACAATGCCGAGGCGGACGTAAAGCTCGCAGAACAGATGCGCGACCCTGGCGAGGGCGCTGCGCCGTCCGAGCGAAAGCACCCATTCGCGGTGGATCGCCGCGTCAAGGTTGGTGGAGAACCACAATATGCGGGTGAGGTGGGGAAGCTCCTCGGTTATCTTCTTCAGATTGTCGTGGGGGACCGCCGCCATGATGCAGGGCGTCAGCGTCATGATGTTGTGATCGAGGCGCTTGAGCGTGAAGCTGTGCAGGTCGACGAAGTCGCCCGGTACGTGCAGCTCGGAGATTTGCCGGCTGCCGTCGCGCAGATCCTTGTACCGGCACATCAGCCCCTCGACCAGGAGCGTCGATTCGCCGAGAAGCTGCCCGGCGCGGATAACCGTCTTGTCCGCGGGAACCTGCATTACCGCGCCGACGGCCTGGCCCAGCGCCTCTGCCTCTTCGGCGCTCAGGCGATCGCGCGCGTTGAGCTTCATCAGAAGCTTGTCGATCACTGGCCTGCTCCAATCATCGGTTACCAGCGCAACGCAGCGGCGGCCGCAAATGTCCGCGTGGACGGTTTCGACGGGTGTCGCGCGCCCAAGGCCGTGGTCAAGTCAGCTCGCCGGCTCGAAGGCGCTCCGGGCCAAGGCGGCGCGCGGCGGCGGAAGGAATGGCACACCTGCCAAATCCGTCGCTCGCTCCCGGTCGCTTGCCCTAGGCCGGTCCCGCGCCCGGCGCCGATAACGTACATCAATGGGTTAGTGGCGGCGGCGGGCGGAACGTTTGCCATCGGCGCGCGCTGTTTGCCCATCGCCGAGGCCTTCAAGCGCCGGCGACTAAGAGGCGCGCTTCTCGCCTCGACCGCCAGGGCCATGGTGATGCCGCGTTATTATTTCCACCTGCACAACGACATCGAGGCCTGCGACGAGGAAGGCAGGGAGCTTGCCGATGTCGATGCGGCCCGGGCGGAAGCGATCAGGAGCGCCCGCGATCTCATCGCCGAGGACGTCAGGCAAGGGAAGCTGACGCTGAGCCACTGGATCGAGGTCCATGATCAGAGTGGGAACCAATTGCTCTCCGTGCGGTACGGCGACGCAGTGACAATCAGCGACTAGCCCGGTTCCGCAGCGTCGATGGCCGGCGACCGGCGTTCATCGCCGTAGGTCGGCGAGCCTGGGCGAACGGGGAAATGGCGGACAGGGTGACCGCCAAACTTGTCAGAGCACGATTACGCAATTTGCGCATCGTTCCCTCATTCGAACCCACATTTGTGTGGATGAAGGGCCTCGCTAAGCCCCACCGGTTGGGGAAAGCCATATCTGCAGGAAAACGGTCGCCCCAATGCTAAGGCCCCGGTTGGGGCCCCCATCATGCTGCTCGCCCTAAGGATAACAGCAGTCCAGCGCCTTCCAACGCTCGGCGCAACCCGGCATCGCCTACGTGCGCGTAAATGGCGGTTGTCGCGATGTTCTCATGACCTAACAACCGCTGCAAGAACCGCAGGTCCACGCCATCCTCGAGCAGCAACGTTGCGCAGGTGTGTCGGAGCATATGAGGAGTAACCCGCTTCTCCACCCCGGCCGCCTGCGCAAAGCGCCGCAATTCACGTGGCACCGATTGCGTCGACCAATCGGCTGTGTTCCCGGTTGCAATTGGCACCACTTAGCCTGTGAGCCAAATGCGTGAGAACGGAACCTGTCGCCGTCGCGCACCGCTTCGGTTCCAATAGGACGGGTGCCTGCGTCTGGGCGCTCGCGGAGCGACTGCTGAGGGATGCCACGCAGACGAAATTCCGACGGGAAATTGATCGGTCCATACTGGCACGGACGCTTGCGTCGACGGGCAGTCCCACCTCCAGCTTTGACCAACCAGCCGCTTCGTGGCACTTTCGCTCTCGATCCGAGGCGCTTTCATGCTGCAGTTCCTTGTCAGCTATTCATCGACCTCCGGGTCGCTCGCCGATCCAGCCGGTTCGAGCGTCATCGTTGCGGCGGTTTCGTGGCTTCAGGCGACGCTGCTCGGCACGATCGCCACCACGGTCGCCGTCATCGCCGTTTCCTGGGTGGGACTGATGATGCTGGCCGGCCGCGTCAACATCCGCCACGGCCTGACGGTGATCGCCGGCAGCTTCATTCTGTTTGGGGCGACGACGATAGTGGCCGGCATCCAATCTTCCTTGGTCGGTGCGGACTTGGCCGCGGCCCCATACGACCCTCCGCCCGCGCCGGCGCCCGTCCTCCCGGCCGCTCCGCCCGCAAACCCTGACCCCTATGCAGGTGCCGCAGTGCCGACGCGCTAAAGACTACGAGGCTGCCCGAGACGTCTGTGACGGCGAGGATCGAGCCCGGTGATTCGCATGAAACCAGCGCCGGTCGCTGGTGCCGCTGCCCTCGCGCTTGACCCGAGTTCCGGGGTCGCTGCGTCGAACGCAGCGAGCCGACCGGCACCGGGAAGCCAGAGGTCCCGACCTTCTAGCTGCAAGCGGCGAAGCGGGCGACAGCCGCGGGCTCAAATTAGTGCGCCACCACCGTAATTCTTGACCGTAAAATCAATTCGATCGCCCACGCACTTCCAGCCATTCCAGAATGCGCAAGACAGTATCACCCGAGCTTTGTAGGCAGGCCACCTGGGTCGAGCGAGGGCCGCAAGCTGGCACGCGCTCCACTCGCAGCGTCATTGCCATGTCGGACGAGTTCTCAATTTCCGCTTGAAGCCTCGCGTCTCGTATCAGCGTATCCACACATTCTCGGTTGGGCTGACAATTCCAGATCAAGCGATCACCATCGATATATTGGTAGCGGCCACTCACCGTTAGTGGGGTCGCAGATGTATCAGCGCCGACGCTCGTCATGCATCCGGCAAGAGCAAGACTAGCGACAAATGACGAAAAAAACTTCATCGTGGCTTGAGCCTTGCCATATATTCATTGAGCCTCGCTTCGATCCGAGCCCCATCGCCGGGGTCTCTCAGCCCCTCTCGGGGAGCCAGGCTTCCCTTTTCAAGCGTTAAGCGAAATCGCCCCTCGTGAAGCCCTAGAATAGCGAACCTTCCATTATGTTCAATACCATTGGCAAAGCCCCTGTTAACCGCGTTATCATCAAGAGGACCGGGGACTATGGTTTCCGCTTGGCCATGCATGACCATCGCCGCACCTGTCGGGACCGTTCCGCGAGCGACTGCCGTATCGCCGGTTTCGGCTGCTCTCGCATTCTCTACACCGAGGCGCACAATCCTGAAACCTTCGCCTGAGGGCATTACGGCAGACAATTTCTCATTGGTTCGAATTGCTTCTGCTTGATCTCTGACGTGGACTTGGTCGCTTTCGCGGGTGGCGTATCTTCTCGCCGCGTCCGAAGGCATGACGTTCCGACGTCCAGTAATTGCGCCGTCGGATTCCCAGCAGTGTCGACCGCACGTGCGATTTCCCGTCGGATCCGTCGAACTCACCGGATCATTGCCCACATACGCGTAGAGGTGGACTTGGTCGTCATAGCCGATCGGATCGGTCTGCATGAACCGGCCCAGCGTGGGCGAGTAGACCCGGGCCTTGTAGTGATACATGCCGAGCTCGGGCAGCCAGACCTGGCCGGTATATTGAAACCGGCCCGCATTGCTGATCGCCGGGATGCCGTACTCGTCGTAGCTGTTGACAGTGGCGGCGCCGGTCGCGTTGCTCGAGGCGACGATCGACCCCTGCTGGTCGGCGTGGAGGAATGAGCGCTGGGTGAGCCCTGCGCCCAGGTAACTCACCATCGGCACATCGGCACCCGCCCAGTGGGCGTAGCGGCGCGTCATCGCGCCCGTGCCGTCAAACTCGGCGACCAGGGCGTCGCCGTCGTAGAGGTAACGGGTGGTCGCATGACTACCGCCCGAGGTCTCGAACAGCCGACCGAGCGGATCGTAGGAGAGGACCAGGCCGCCCGGGCCGCCCACCAGCCGGTTCTCGATGTCGTAGAGCCAGGTTCGGCTCCCGTCGGAGGTCAAGTTGCCGTTGGCGTCGTAGGTGAAGGTCGCCGTGCCGGCGGCGCTGTACTGATTGAGTCCGTTGGCGGTGTAGGCGCGAAGGACTGAATAGTGATTCGTCCAGGCGTAGTTATCGTTGCTGCGGGTCTGGGTGCCGAACTGCCGCGCCGGATTGTAGCCAAACCCAAACACCACATCCAATGCGGTGTCCGTCATGTCGTGGGCTAGGCTCTCGACGCCAAACGCGGGATGGTAGCTATAGCCCGTCGTCGGCCCGTTCGCGCGAATCAGGGCAGCAGCCCGGCCGTGGACGTCGTAGAACAGGATGTGGCTCCAGCTCCCCCCGGCCTCGGCCATGTAGGTCATCTGGCCGGTGCCGTCATAGCCATAGTCCATCGCCACCGCATCGGGGTGGGTGAGGCGGGTGCGATTGTCGTTGAGGTCGTACTGGTAGGAGAGCGTGCGCACCGTGCCGCCCGTGTTGGCGGTGCTGGAGGTGAGGCGCCCCAAGGCGTCGAAGACGTTGGTGACGCCCTCGCCCGATTGGCTGCCGAACCGCGCCGAGAGCTGTAGGCCCTGAAGATCGTAGCTGTAATGGACCGGTGTCGCTCCGCCCTGCGGATAGGTCTTCGCCGTCGTTCGGTTGAGTGCGTCATAGGCATGGGCAATGTTGCGCCCGTCGCGCTTGCGCAAGTTGGTCCGATTGCCGTTGGCGTCGTAGCTGTACTCCTCATAGTCGGCGGCGTTCACGCTCCCGGCGGTGGCAAGGGCGGTTGCCGGCGTGGCGTCGTTGTAGGCGGCCGGGCGGGTGGCTGAGGGGAAGGTCCAGCGATCCTGCCGGCCGTGACCGTCGTAGCGCAGCTCTGCCCGGTTGCCGTTCCCGTCGACGACAGTGGTCACCTGGCCGGCGAGATTATAGGCCCAGGTGGCCTCGGCAGCCTCGACGTCGGTGCCGACGCCCTCGCGCAGCTGTAGCCTCTGGCCCGCCGCGTCGTAGACGGTGCGGGTGATCCGGTCGGGGCCGTGGGCGCCCTGCGGCCCCAAAGCACAGGCGCTCGCGGGGAGCGAGGCGAACGCGGCCGGGTTCATCCGCACCGCCGTGCAGGCGGGCCGCCCAAGGGCATCGTACCCGTACTGGGTGACCGCGTGGACGGTGTCGCCGCCGCTCAACGTGTCGCGGGTCTTCCGACCCATAACATCGTACGTCGTGTCAAGGGTCCGGAGCACCGTGAACCCTGTCCAACTTGCCGGCGCGATTGCCTCGCTCTGCCAGGCGGCGAGCGTTCCGGTCTCGACCCGGATGAGCCGCCCGGCCGCGTCGTAGCTGTTCCTGACCGCCCGGTGCGGCAGCGGGTCCGTCCCATCCGGATCCGGCGAGATCGTCCCCGTCACCAGTCCGGCCGCGTTGTAGCGCGTCGAGGATGTGAACGGCGCGGCCGCAGCCGGCGCGGTGCCGGGGCAGCTCGCAAGCCCGGCGCGGGGGCTTGTTTCGCTGATACGTCGCCCTTGCGCGTCGTAGCCGTAGCAGATGCGCGACGAGACGCCGGCGCCCGTCATCAGCGTGCCGCGCAGCAGCAAATTGTTCGGCCCGGAATCGGGACCGTAATCGTAGGTGGTACGGACCTCGTCGCCCGCCGTGGCGCAGGGTGCCGCCGGGTTGCCGGTCGCGGCGCTCGTCCGGCAGGTGCTTGTCGCGGTGCGCACCCAGACCGGCGTCGCCGACTGGATAAAGCCGCCTGACCCGTTCGAAACCCAGGCGTGGCGCTGGCCATATTCATGCCGGGTCTGTGGCCGCGGCGCGCCGGCGGCGGGCGCCGGCTCGGTCTCTGTCAGAGAGTCCGCCATGGTCGGGGCTATAGGTGTAGTCAGTGACGTTGCCGTTGCCGTCGGCCTGGGTGAGGGGCTTGTTGCAAAAATGGAGTGTGGCCGGCCCGCAAAGATAGGTCGCCGAGGTGACGATGGGGAGCAAAGGTGATCCAGGCTTCGCGATCCGGGTGCTGCGCAGCACGTTGCGGGCGAACATGTCGGAAAGAAGCTCGGTGTGAATTCCTTCCGGGTCGGTGACCGAAACCGGCATCGGCATCACCATGCAGCGGTTGAGCCCCGGCAGGTTAGTCATCGCGTTGGCGTCGCAGTAATCGACCCGCGTCGTCCGCCCCAACGGATCAGTGATCTCCACCGGGCCGGGTGTCACCTGATAGACTTGCGGATTCGGGACTTCCGGGCTCTGCGGGACGCTGCCGCCGCCAGCGCCGGGACTGGGGAGGATCGGGAAGTCGTAGCGCAGGGTGGTTACATTGCCCTGGTGGTCGGTGAACGAGCCGCCGGCGAGCTGCTGTCTTTGCATCGGCACGGGCGGGGTCGCCTCGAAGGCGTAGGTATAAGAGGAGCCGTCGGCGAAGGTCTGTGCCCCCACGATCTCGGTGACCAGGCCCTCGTCGTCGATCATCGGAGAGACTGCATTGGTCAGCCAGGGCGCGGTTTCGCCCGGCCGGACGAAGCCGATCGTTCCGTTCCCGTAGGCGAAGCCCGAGGTCGCACCATCCACACCAGTGGCGGCAGTAAGCCGGACCGCCCCCCACAGCGTGTCGTAGGCATAGGTCGCGGCCGCCTGCGCTCCCGTCGGGCAGACATTGTTCGAGGGCTTCTGCGCAAGCGTGAGGTTGAGGACGCAGGCGCGGGTAACGAAAGCACCGCTATATTCGAACAAGAGGGCGTAACCGCGGCTGCTCGTGACGCTCCGCAGCCGGGTCGTGTTGGCGCCGCCCGGGAGGTCGTAGTCGAACGTCAGCCGCGTTCCGTCCGGCTCCGTGATTTCCGAGACATAGGCGCACCGCAGCATCGTCGAACAGTCAGCGCTGCCGATGGCTCGGAATACCGCCCGCGTCCCGTCGCCGGCAGTGAAGGTGTAGACGGCGCTCCCGCCCGCTCGATCGCCGTCATAGGTGAGATAGGCGAGGCCGGCCCGCGACGTTTGTTCGAAGTCGGGCTGGTTGGAGCGCGCCCGGAAAGTCTGCGAAAGGCCACCGAACGCGACCTCGATCTGATAGTCACCGGAGCCCGGCTGGTGGGTGAAGCGGTTGCCGAAGATGTCAATGCGCTTCTCACTGACGAGCACGTCCCAATTGTGCGAAAAATTGGCAAACGGGTTGGTGTGGCCGGCGACCGGCTGAGCGAGCGTCCGTGCGAGCGTGAGGCCGCTCTCGCCGCCAATCACCAGGTCGGTCTGGTTGTACACGTAGCGACCCGAGCGCATGTCAACGCCGCCGGGCGCGACCGCGAACCGCTCCGCGGGTGGGGCATTGTTCCCGTTCTGCGCCCAGGCGGGCGAGGCGAGACAGGAAACGGCGACCAAGGCGCATTGCGCCGTAGTGCGAACGGCCGATGTCTTCGTCTTCAGTCCGTCGATCCGAACTGTGCGCGAGCTGCCCATTGCCCTCATGCCCACCGACGCGCTATTCTGAAGGCGGCGACGAATTGGGAGAGGCCACGTTGACGTTGGTCCGGTTGTCGGCCTTGTCATATTGATACTCGGCCGTGACGTTATTGTTGACGCTGCCCTTCCGCTCAACCTTCACTAGCCGGCCGCGCGCATCGTATGTGTAGGTAATGGTTTCTGTCGCCCAAGCGGCGATCGCGGTGCCGGCGAGACAGAGGCCAACTACGCCTGCACGGAAAGTCCTTTTCACGTGCTCTCCCCCGTTGGCCCCGTGACGAAGGCTGACAATCCAGCAGAAAAAAAAGAGTACGTCAAGCCAACGAGGCAATGGTGCAGGGAATAGTGGTGACTCTGAGCGGCATCTAATAGGCCGTTTTCTTGATATTCTAATAACATGCATGCGGCAAAGAAGGTCAACGCGTCCTGCCCCTGAAGATATGAAAGGCACGATCCTTATGGCGAATGCCGCTCTCAAGTGATACGACCAAGATAGCGCAAGGAATACACGATTGCATCTTACTCCGCGCTAACGTAGACATCTGCTTCACTCTTTTAGCGCGATGCCATCAGAACCGCGAGTTGATAGCCTGTGGTTAGGGCATATCTTTGGCGTTCGTTCACTTATGAGGCAAAAGCTGCTCCAAAAGCTGGGTCCAAATTGGACTGATCTCTGGACTTGGGTCAACGGGTGAAACCAAACTGCGCGGTAGGAGGAGCCCTGTCCGCAATTATTCCTCATAGAATTTGAGGCGTTGATCGATTGTGGGCGCGGCCAAGTGATCGCTTTGCCCACTCTTGGAAGCAAATGAAGCAGACCCGTCTGTGGCTTGATCCCTATGTCGCTAGTTGCGAGGGGAAAAGGCAATCCACCACGAGCGCCCTGCATTGGATCCGTCCCAAGTGTGCTGGGGCCGAACGTCAGCTTGGCGGGTCGCGGCTAACCTCGACCAGGGACGCGTCGAGCGAGGCCCCATTCTTGTCCAGAATGTGGGAACGATTGAGGGAGCCACACCAGCGGTAATCGATAAATATCGCTTATTACAATATCTTGAGCTGCCGCAGAGCGCAGATCGATACGAACGTCCGCGAACAACGGCGATTTAGGAAATGGCGGAGAGGGTGGGATTCGAACCCACGGTACCCGTAAAGGCACAACGGTTTTCGAGACCGCCCCGATCGACCACTCCGGCACCTCTCCGCTGAGATGGAAGGCCCGCCGCCAAGGCGCGGCCGGTCGATGAGCCGCGCGCTCTAGCGCACGCCCGCCGCCTTGCCAAGCGGCCTTGCTTGGCGTCATGAGTAGAAGCGATGATCTCCTGCCGCGGCGCTGCCGAAGAGTTGGGGACGGAGCTCGATCGCGTCTTCAAGGGAGAAGGACATGAACATTCTTGTCATCGTGGTCCTGGTCATCGTCGCGCTGCTGGCGCTGTGGCTTCTGCTCAGCCAGTGCTACATGCGCCGGCGGCGGCCCTTCGAATGCGACCTGATCGCCTTTCTGACCGGTTATTACGAGCGCTTCGACATCGATCCCCCGCCGGGCGGATTCGAGCGCGACTATCTCAAGGTGGAGGGCGACGTCTGCCTCGCCCTCTATGTCCTCAAGGGCGCGCCCGACGCACCGGTCTGCGTGTTCATGCCCGGGACCGCGGTCCATGCCGAGCTCTACGCCGAGTTGCTCGTCGCACTCCACGGGCGCGGCTTCACGATCGTCGCCTTCGATCCCCGGGGCCATGGCCGCAGCGGCCGGCTGCGCGGCTATTACACGGTCCCGCAGCTGATCGAGGACAGCCGCCGCGTGGCGGGCTGGGCGAGGCAGCGCTTCGGCAAGAAAGTCGCCTTCTTCGGCACCAGCCAGGGCGGGATCGTCGCGCTCTACGTCGCCGCGACCGAGGATCCCAACATCTCGACGGTGATCTGCAACAATTTCGCCGCGCTCGACGGCGACACGATCCTGCAGATCGCCATCGTGAGGCCGCCGAAATTCCTGGTGCCGTTCCTGTGCTGGGTGATGCTGCGGATGCGCGCCTGGGCGATTCCGGTAGCCTGGTTCCTGCCGCTCGGCAGGCTCGAGCTTCCGCCCCCTTATCAGGGCAAGGCGATCGACGTGCTGCGCCAGGATCCGCTGGCGACGCTCACCTACAGCCTCGGCGCCGTCTCGACCTTCCTCAAGACCGAGCCGGCCCAGCCGTTCGACCGGATCACCACGCCGGTGATGCTGATCTCGACGACCGAGGACGAAGTGTTCCCGGTCCCCTTCGAGCAGCGGCTGTTCGACCAGCTGACGTGCGAGAAGCAATTCCTGCTGCTCGACCACCTCGCCCACCTGATGATCCTGAAGCCGCCGGTCGCGCTTATCGACTCGGTCGAGGCCTGGGCGAGAACGCACGCGCCGTAGCCGCCCCCCTCTTCCGTCGGCCAAGGCACGACCGCGGAAGGCATGGAGAGCGCAGGCTCAGGCCAAAATGCTCTCGCCCTCTTCTTCAGCAAAAGGCGATGGCCAAAGGTAGGATGGCTGCGATTGCCTTTCGCCCGCAGTCGCCATGCGTCCGTCGTTACCGTGTTACCTCGGTATGCGTCATATCGCCTTGCTTTCCGCCGATCCTCATCTCAAAATAGCCGCCGACCCAAGATTTGATCTCTTCTTTGTCGGCGGGTGGGCTTGGTCCTACTGATGTCTCGATCGCGGTTCATCGATCGCTATAGGGCCGCATGTCGGTGCGGGGGCGCCCGCATTTGATCCGCTGTGTCGCGTATTATGGCGACGTACACGACGATCTACCGCAGAGCGAAGTTGAACGCATCGCCCGCCGGGCGCAGGTCCGAAATGCCGATCTCGGCATCACCGGATGTCTTTTCTATTTCGGCAGGCACTTCGTTCAGGTTCTCGAAGGCCATTTCGACGATGTCGGCCGGCTCTACGGAACGATGGTCTCCGACGCCCGGCACCCCAACGTCATCGGCCTGGTCGACAATATCGTCCAGACGCGGACATTCTCCAACTGGTCGGTGCGAGATGTCCGCAGCCGGGAATCCCGCCCCGCGCCGCGACCGGTCGAGCAATTCGACGTCCTCGACGTCCTGGCGACGCCGGCGCGGGCAAGCACCGTCCAGCTCCTGACCAGGAATTTCGACCGGCAGATTTCCAGCCATCTCCGGGTCGCGCCGCAGCAGCAGCGGGCGCGGCGGACGGTCGAGCGGCTGCTGGACGCCGCCGACGGCATGATCTCGTCGGCCGCGACGTTCGACCGGCTTACCCTGGAGGCGGCCGCCGCCAATGCCGGCGTCACCCAGCAATCCGCCTATCGCTACTTCGCCAATATCGACGACCTGATCCGGGCGACGGTGCGCCGCATGCAGGCGCACTGGCATGCGCGCTTCCTCGATTTCATGGCGCAGCAGGGGCTCGCGAGCGAGGCCGAGATCGCCAATGCGGCCGTCGCCTTCGTCGCCGCGACCTACGGCAGCCAAATCCGGGCGTCCACCCGGCTGAAGCGCGACATCCTGCGCAGCTATCACGACATCGAATATGACGCCGCCTGGACGGTGGCCGACGCGATCTCCCGGTCGGTCGCCGATGCCGGCGCGGCGCCACTGCGGATTCCGGTCCCGGAAATGGCGGCCGGCCTGGTCGCCTTGTGGGCGGTCGCCAAGTCGCTGGCGCTGCGCGACGCCGCGCAGCTCGCCCGGCCCGGCGCCCAGCACATGATGGCGGGCATCTTCCTCGCCGCGCTGGGCGGGCCGCGGGGCGATGCCGAGAGGCTGGCCCGGCTGGTCTGAGGCCGCGCACGCCGTCGGCGAGGCGCTCAGGCCTCCTCGCGCATCAGCGCCTCGACCAGCGCCGACTGGATGCTGTGCCAGCGCCGGTGGCTGGCGATCTTGGGGCTGGTATTGTCGGGATGGATGATCCCCACATAGAGCTCGTTGCGCGGGTTGACCGCGATCCGCTTGTCGAGCGCGCTCCATACGAAGGCATTGTCCTCGCCGAGGTTGATCTCCGGAAAGGGTCCGCGCCGCCAGAACGCCTTGGTGTAGCACAAAGTCCCGCCGCAGACCCAGGGACGCGGGTCGTCATAGACGTAGCGCCAGGCGCTGCGCCGGCCGGGATCGTAGAAGAACACCCGGTCGAGGCCGCAGACGTCGGCCTGGTTGCCGGCGAGCGTCTCGACCTGCGAGCTCAACCATTGCGGCGCCATCCAGTCGTCGTCGTCCCAATGGGCGATGATCGGCCCGCGCGCCATCTCGCAGGCCATGTTGCGCTTCTCCCCGATCGAAAAGCTGCCCTCCAGCCGGCGGTAGCGGATCGACGGGACCGCGGGGATGAGGTCGGCGATCCGGTCGTCGCCGTCGTCGACGACGATCAGCTCGCGCTGGCCGTAATCCTGGCGCAGGAACTGGGCGATCGCCCGTTCCACGAAGGCCCGGCGGTTCCTGGTCGGCATGATGCAGCTCACCAGCTCGGCGTCCTTCGCGGTGGCCGGGGCGCGGGCGGGCATGGCGGCGGGGCCGAAATAGAAGGCGCGGTCGGGCGCCAGCGACGCCGGCTCGGCGGTCGTCGTCCACGCGTCCGGCTCGAGGTACCGGCCCTCCTCGAAGCGCCAGGTGTTGCCGGTGTGGCGGACGTAGACATAATCGTCGCGGCCGGGCAGCCGGCAGAGCCTCGCGCCGTCGCGCACCGCGCGCTCCAGCAGCTCGGCGTCCTCGCGCAGCGAAATCGGCGGATAGGGCCCGCTCCGCTCCCAGATTTCGCGCCGGAACATCATCGAGCCGCCGGCGACGTTCTCGACGAACAGGCGGGCATAGAGGTCCGGCGAGGCCACCCAGAAAGCGCGGCTGGCGAGCGCCAGGAACAAGGTGTCGTTGAGGCCGGTGATGTCGGCGAGCCCCTGGACGATCGGCGCCGCCTGGCGGCTCAGCCGCCGCGGGCCGTGCCAGTCGTCATCGTCCCAGTGCACGATGATCCCGCCGCGGGCGGCGCGCACGGCGGCGTTGCGCATGCCGCCGATGCTGGCCTCGCCGGTGTGGACGACGCGGATGTCGGGATCGTCGATCGGCCCGGGCAGGTCGTCGTCGCCGCGGCAGGCGATGACCAGCTCGCGCGCCGGATAGTCCTGCCGGCGGAAATAGGCGATCGCCTGGGCGACGTAGCCCGGCCGGCGCTGCGTCGGCATGATGCAGCTGACCAGCGGCGGCTCGGCCGCCGGCACGGCCGTCTCCGCTTCCGCCGGCGGCAGGGACAGGTGGATGCGCGTCGTCGCCGGCGGCGCGAAATCCGCGCACAGGGCGCCGCGGCAATGGGCGTGATAGGGCGCGCCGGCGGCGCCGGGCCCGTGCCGGCGTCCGCACAGCCGGTCCTGATAGAGCCGCTTGTTGGTCGCGAGCAGGTCCCGCTCGGCGCTCAGGCGCGCCGCCGCGAGCGCCGCCCGGTGGACGAACGCCGCCTCGGCCCAGACCGAGTCGAAGCCGGCGCGCGCCGCCCGCGCCGCATAGTCCATTTCCCAGCACGGTCCCCGCCCGTAGGCGGTATCGGCGGCGCCGACGGCCGCGACCGCCTCCTTCCGGACGGCGAGGCAGAAATCCGCAAGGCTGTAGAGCGGCGCCATCGAGCGCGACGGGCCGCGAGCCCGGTCGAGCAGCGCTTTGGCCTGCCGCCGCAGCGCCGCCGGCGTCCCGTCGCAATGCGGCGCGACCGCCTGCTCGTTCCAGCAAAGATTGGTCGAGGGGCCGGCGAGGCCGTTCGCCGGATCGGCGTCGAGCGCCGCGACCAGCAGCGCCAGCCAGCCGGGGGCGGGCCGCGCTCCCGCTTCGAGGAACAGGTAGATGTCGGCCGGCGCGGCGACCAGCTGGTTGAAGGCGGCCGGCGCGCCGCCGGGACTTGGCACCGCGCAGCGCCGGACCAGCGGCACCGCCGTCTCGCGCGCCCCTTCCGCGCCCGGCGGCGGATCGTCCAGGACCACCAGCTCGAAGGGATCGGGCGTGTGCTCGTACAGCGCGCGCAGGGTGTCGGCCACCCGCTCCGGCTCACCGGCGCCGTGCACGCCGATACGGATATGGCGGCCGGCGGCGGGCGACACCTTCATTCCCGCTGGACCCAGATCGTCTCGACCTTGCTGGGCGAGTTCTCGGCGGTCATGAATCGCATGATGTCGCCCTGGAAATTGAAGCCGGGCACCTTGATGTCGCCGTGAATGGCGTGCGCGTAGCTCCCGCCCGTCACCAGCTCGATGTTGATCGATCCGGTCCAGCCGAGCGGATCGGAGATGCTGGGGGGATAGTTCAGGTCCAGCACCACCGGCAGGTCGTATTTGTTGCCCTGGAAGTCGATGTCGCCGCTCCGGATTTCGCACAACGCAGAGGCGAAATTGCCCTGGTCGTCATAGACCACGTAGAAGACGAAGGTCCAATAGGGCGCATCGCTCGCCCGCCAGGTATAAACGCCGGTCGTGCCGGTAACGGTCCGGGCCGGCGGCACCGGCACCGGCGCGTAGATGGCGATCGATCCCGAGCCGTGGGCGTAGAGGCTGCTGACCGGGACGGTCTTCGGCGGCGAGACATTCTCGAGGTTGACGGTGGTGATGTTGACGGCGCCGTTCATCGCGCGCGGCAGCTTCACCAGTGGGGTGGCGACCTCGAACAGATTGGCGTGGGCGGAGGTGCGATAGCCGTCGACGTTGAAGATATAGCCGCCCTGCTGCGCGATCACGCTCTCCTCCTCGACCGACGCGCCGCAGGAGGGAACCAGCTGGACCTGCACTTCCGTTTCGCCGACCAGCTGGGGCGATTGCTGCAGGCGCCCCTCGAGGTGATCGAGGCAGACTTCCAGGACCCAGTTGATGCCGCGCAGCTCGAAGATGCCGGCGCCGTCATAGGCCGCCTGCTGCCGTTCGCTGCCGGGGCCAACCGGCGCCGGCGCCGGTGGGTTGACCGCGCCCAGCAGGAGCCCGCCGGGATTGGCGTCGGTGGCGATGAAATCGATGTCCGACTTGAGCTCCTTCACGATCGCCCGCGCGCCGTCGGCGCCCTGCTCGACGATGCCGCCCTGCTGGACGAGGGCGAAGTTGCAGATCTGGATCGGCTTGTCGGGATTGGCGACCGCCCAATTGCCGACGATGGTGCCGAACGAGAAGATCCAATTGTCCCATTTGGCATCCGCGGCGATCGACTGGAGCGTGGCGATCGCCAGCTGGACGTCGTCCATCTCATAGGCGCCGGTATCCCCGCGGAAGAAGAATTCCGGCGCCACGAACACGTAGAGCGTCCTGGCGGGCGGCGATGAGGGCGGCGGCAGCATGCTCCGCGCCTTCTCCATCGCGCCGAGCATCAGCTGGCAGCGCGCCTCGACGTCCTCCGCGGCAACCGGCAGCCCCAGATAGGTCTGCGGCCCGTCGGGTACGAGCTGTTGCGGCGCCGTGTCGATCACATAGCCGATGAAGACGATCTGGTCATAGTCCATGCTCTATTCTCCTCTCCCCGGGGCTTCGGACCAGGTGGGCCTCAGCCCGCCCGTGAACTTGATGATGTAGTTGACGTAGATGTTGATCGGCCGGGTCTCGTTGGGGCTGACCAGCGCGCCCAGCGAATTGCCGCTGTCGTCGACCGGGATGCCGCTGGTGTCGACCTGGGTGGTCGGCACCCCCGAATCGGTCCCCTGCTGGGCGACCACCGACGGGCTGTATTTGGGGATGTCGTGCTTGTGGCTGAGCAGGGCCGATAGCTGGGTCGAGCCGATGCCGGTGGCTTCGGCGCCCTGGCCCGGCGCGGCGGTCCGCGAATCCTTGTCGATGTTGCGGCCGTCGTCGATCCCGCGCAGGAAATAGCCGCGATAGTCGGGAATGGCGAAGGTGCCGTCCTGGCCATCGCTGCCGGGGCTGCCGCCGTAGAGGGAACCGAGCGCGGCGAACAATTCGGGATATTCGGCGATGGCAAGCATCCGCCCGTCGCAGGCCATCCAGCCCCAGGCCTCGATCGGCGAGGTCGTCCCGATCGGCGGCGACGCCTGCGGCGGGCCCGGGGGGTCGGGCGGCCCCAATTGGCCGGCAAAGGCGATGACCGCGCCGACGGGGGCGTCGCCCCAGCCTGGCCGCGCGAACCAGGGTGCCGAGATGAGGTCGCCGCTCACGCCGAATCTCCTGCCAGGGAGGTGTCGAGAGCGAGATCGGCGCCACGGGGCCCGCGGTCGAGGTCGTCGAGGATCTGCATCGCGGTCGGCACCACCACCTCCCAGGGCGGGCCGACCCGGCGCTCCGGCGCGCGGTCGCGCCCGACGCGCTTCAGGTCGTCGACGACATGGACGTCTTCGCCGTTCACCGCGACCAGCCAGTCGGGTCCGTCCCAGATCATTCCCGCCGTGTAGAAATAGAGGAAGGCGATCGCCCGCTCGGGCCGCACCGGCACCAGCACGCGGGCGTGGGCGGCGTCGAGGAAGCCGGCGAACAGGGCGTCGTCGCCGTCCGCGCGCCCGGCATCGCCGTCGGGATGGCCGTGCTGGAACATATAGGTCATTTCCGGCCATTCGAGCGCCTCGTCGAGGAACTGGACCGTGCGCGGCTGATCGACCTCGGCCACCGGCGGCGACTGCGCCGCTGCGTCCTCGCCGCCGGCGATCGCCGCACCGCGGGCGAGCAGCAGCCGGGTGCAGCCCCGCTTGAGCTCGCGCCGCACGATCTCGCGGACGGCGAGCGGCGAAAGCGGCGAGAGCGGGAGCGCCCCTTCGACCACGACCGTCCGCCGCCGCTCGACGTCCTGCCGATAGGCCTTGACCAGCGCGCCGTAGATTTCGATCTGCCATTCGGCCATGCGTCGCGGCGTGCGCGCGCATTCGATCTCGACGTTGACCAGCACGGCGGGGGAAACCGGCGGCGACAGCGTGGCCGCGACGTCCGCGACCGAGACCGGAAGCGTCGAATCCTCGCCATAGGAGTCCAGCGCCGCGGCGTCGCCGCCGGGGGCGACGAGCTGATACCCGACCAGGATTTCCGGCGGCGGCCCCGGCGGCGTCGACACGCAGCCGGCGCGCGCGGTCGATGCGCAATAGCCGGGAGGAATCGCGACCTGCGCCTCGTCGCCGGCCCTCAGCGCCACGGTCACGAGCTTGCGCGGGGCCGGCGGCGGCGAAATGTCGGTCACGCCATAAGCGGCGCAGAGCTGGGGATAATTTTCGGGCGTGACGTCCTCGAAGGAGTCGATCGCCAGGCGCGCGGGCGGCACCGCGACGTCGGGGGGGCGGTCCGGCCCGGTCGCCCGCCGGGCGGCGAGATCCGCCGCCGGCAGGCGCACGACGAACTCCATGATCAGGCGGTTGCCGTAATTGACGACGCAGGCCTCGTAGACCTTGTTCACCCATCGGTAGACGGCGCACAGGTTGCCGCCGCCGGCGCTGTTGTCGATCACGCTGACGACGGCGTCCTCGACCTGCGAAAGAATGCTGCTCGCGCGGACGGTTCCGACCTTGCGGGTCATGCGGTTGACCGTCTTGCTCAGGATTTCGCGCGCGAAGCGCGTGACGTCGTCGCCGCCGGGCGCTTGCGACGTCGTGATCCGGTTGCGGGTCCCGTCGACCGTCGCCTGGGTCGGCGGCCCATAGCTGGTGGTGAAGCCGACATAGCCGTCGCTGATCGTCTTTCCCGCCACCGTGCGGCTCGCTTCCTCGAGCAGGCTCAGCCGCTCGTCGGCATCGTCGCTCTCCAGGATCTGCCGTTCGTCGCTCCGCACCTGCTCGACGTCGAGCTGCTGGCGCGCTTGCCGGCTGGACACTTCCCGCCGCTCGCCGCGCATGACGTTTTCGATCCGCGCGATCTCGCCGGCCGAATAGCGGACCAGCCGCTGGCGGACCATCTGCAGGTCGCCGACCGCATAGGGCTCGACCCAGCCGCCATTGCCCGGCGGGGAGAGCAAGCCCGGCCATTGCGCGGCGGGCGGCAGCGGGAAGACGTCGGCGGGCAGGAGCACCGAGGCCTGGTGGAGCAGCGCGCGCTGCCCGGGCGTCAGGCCGTCCTCGACATGGAGATCGCCGGCCGGGCCGGCCGCCAGCGCCTTGTCGATCGCATTGGCCAGCCACAAGGTCAGCCCGAAGTCGGCGAGCAGCGCCTGATCGTAACCGAGCATGACCACCAGCGCGAAATAGCTCTGCCACACCTGGTCGATCGTGGTCAGATAGGCGGTGCTGTCGAGGTAGGCGCCGGTCTCGCCATATCGGCGGAGCAGGACGTTGACGTCGAAGCACAGCTGGTCGACCCATTCCTCGGGCCACGGCTCCGGCCGCCGCAGCCTCAGCGCCACCTGCGCGAAGTCGCGCACCGGCCCGGCAAGGCTGGTACGGGTGGCGATGAACTGACCTTGATAGGGCGCCGCGCCGTCGATGAAGTCGAGCGCCAGCTTCTCCATCTTCGTCCGCCCCTCGGGGACGGCGTTGCCGAGATCGCCGATGAAGCTGCTCGCCGGCGGACTGGCCGGGGCATAGCCGAAGAAGCCATATTCCAGATTCTCTTCGGGAATCTTCGGCCAGTGGCGGATGTAGACATAGGGGAACAGCTCGCCGGGCTCGGCGGCGATGATCGGCCCGTCACCCCCGCGTCCCGGTTCGCCCGGGTCGGGCGGGATCCAGGGCGGCGGGTCGGGCGGCGGGATCGGCTCCAGCGGTATTTCGCGCAGGAAGATGAACCCCCGGAAATATTGCACCAGCGGCTGGCCCTGCAAATCGTAGCTGAGATCCGCGTGGACGCCGATCGACATGGCCCGCTGGCCGCCGCTGCGGACCACGTCCATTTCGCCGCGCAGGCGGTAGCCGGATTTGAATTCCATCGCGATCGGCGTCGGCCGGCTGGCGTAAAGCGTGACATGCCGGGTTTCGAGCGGCGGCCACAGGCAGGTCACGGCGACCTCGTGCCCGTCGGGCGCCGCGCCCGGATCCATCCTGAAGACCAGGTTGAAGACGGTGTCGACTTCGGGAAGCTGCCAGGTCTCTTCGATGATGTCGCTCATCATGCTCGTCCAGTCGTGCCCGCGGGGAGGAGCATCTGCTCCGCGGGCCGGCGCGGAACAGATGCCTCGTCGGTCAGGCCATGACGACATTCTCGAGGGTGAACGAGAAGGCGGTGGAATTCTTGCCCGGGCCGCCTCCGCGCATCACGATATCGGCGCTGGCGATGCCCAGCAGCGATAATTCGGTGTTGACCGCCTGGACGATCGCCGAATCCATGACCTGGCCCTGGTCGATCTGCGAAACGGCACCGATCCAGATCGTCGGGTTGAACTGGAACGCGGCCATCTGCTGCGGGGCGACCGACGTCTTGGTCGCCAGCAGCGCGCCATTCTTGTAGATGTTGGCGTTGATCGCGCCCTGCGACAGTCCGTTCAGGACCTGGACCTCCTCCGGATAGGTGGCGGTGCCGGTGAGGGCGAGGACGTCGCCCGACGAGGTCAGCGTGACCGCGAATTCCTGTCCCGGCTGGGCATCCAGCCTGGGCGTGTAATTGCCGTAGCTGTCGCTGGCCGCGACCTGCATCGTCTGCGGGTAGACGAACGGATGGTTGTCGTTCACGCCGCAATTCTGGATGACCTGCCAGGCGACGGCGATCTCGTTATAGCCGCCCGCGACGTTCTTCTGGAAGATGACGATCTCGGAATTGTTGGCGTCGTTCGACTTGTTAATGAAGTTGAGCTGGATGTCCATTGTCGCTTCCTTTCATGAATGCAGCGCGTGCTGCGGGGGTGCCGGCGTGGCTTGGGAGGCTGCGAGCGGCCCGGGGCCGTCGCCGGTCATCGCGATGTCGGCGCTGGTCGCGCCGCTCAGAGGCAGGAGGGTGGTCGCGCCGTCGCGGCTCGCCTGGGATCGGCTGAGAACATTGAGCGGAACGTCCATGATGCCTCCTCGCCCTCGAATTTCGTGCTCCGCCGGCATATCAATCGTCGCCGTCCTGATCCGGCGCGCCCGCATCGGGCTGCGCGCCGGCAAGGCCGCCCGATCGGGGCGGCGACCGATCCCCGCGCCGGAGACCATCGCCGTGGGGCTCGTCGGGCTGCCGGCCTTCGACGCGAGGAACGAAAAGCTGCGCTAATTTTTCGTAAGGGAGTCCAAGTATTCTTCTCGGTTTCCTGTGCACTTCATTCTCCCCCACGTCTTCTTCACGATCGATGGCATTCAAGAATGCACCGATTCCAGGATATTGTTATAGACCTTTCGATAATCCCCCGAGACCGCACGTAGCCCGGATAAGCTAAGAACTAATCTATTCCAGAAAGCAGGTATTCTTGCGGCTTCTGGGACGGATCGTTCCAACCCAAGAACGCATATTATGCCAGCCAAGAAAGAGCGGCAATCCGGAGAGATTTTTAAAGATTCAGTTTTTGCACCCTGAGGCTCCGCAGCAGGAAGCCGCCGCCCTGGCGCGCGCTGATCCTCGAGCGGGATGCCGCGGCGCGCTCCCGGCGGGCTTGCTTGTCGCCGCGCCCGGGGAGGCCTACATAAGGCCCATGACCGGTTCGGATACCCTTCGCGCGGACCACGGCGGCTCTCCCAAGGCGCCGCTTCTCGCCCATGCCCGCTTCGCCATCGGCGAGGTGGTCCGCCACCGCATGTTCGACTTCCGCGGGGTGATCTTCGACATCGACCCGGTCTTCGCCAACAGCGAGGAATGGTATCAGGCGATCCCCGAGGAGCTGCGCCCGCCCAAGGATCAGCCCTTCTACCATCTGCTCGCCGAGAATTCGGAATCCTCCTACATCGCCTATGTCAGCCAGCAGAACCTGTTGCGCGACACGCTCGGCGAGCCGGTCGACCATCCCGCCATCGCCGGCATGTTCGAAGAGTTCGATCAGGGCCGCTACCGGTTGCGCCGCGAACGGCGGCACTGACGGTCCCGACGGGCCGTCGCCCCGGCGCGGGCCGGGGTCTCGGGGAGACTCGCCGTGACTTCTTGTCCTGGGATCCCGGCCTTCGCGGGGATGACGGGTTCGGTTGACAGGACAGCGGCGCCTCTGTAGCAGCCGGCCTTCCCGCGCGGGGGCGTCTCCGCGCGGTCAAGCAATCTGGATTATTGGATAGGCCCATGTTCGCAATCGTGCGCACGGGCGGCAAGCAATATCGCGTCGCCGCCGGAGACAAGATCGTCGTCGAGAAGCTCGCCGGAGAGGCGGGCGACACCATCAGCCTGGACGACGTCCTGCTGGCCGGCGAGGGCGGCGACCTGAAGCCGACCGACGGCCTTGTCGTCTCGGCCGAGATCATCGCCCAGGCGAAGGCCGACAAGGTCACCGTCTTCAAGAAGAAGCGCCGCCACAATTACCGGCGCAAGCGCGGCCACCGCCAGCTGCACACGATCCTCAAGATCGTCGCGATCGGCGGCAAGAAGCCTGCCCCGAGCAAGGTCGAGGGGGCCGGGAAGAAGGCGCCGGCGAAAGGGACGGCCGAGGCCATCCCCACCGCGGTGAACAGCCAGATCACCGACGCCGAGAAGCCGGCGAAGGCCGCGGCCAAGCCGAAGCCGGAGGCGCCGGCCAAGGGCGGCGCCGAGGCGGCGCCCGAAGCCAGGGCCGAGGCGCCGAAGAAGGCGGCGGCGACCAAGGCGGCCCCCAAGGCCAAGGCCGAGGCGCCGGGGAAGTCGACAAAGAAGCCCGCCGCTGATAAGAACGCTTAAAGAGATTCAAGGTTAGAGACGAGAAATGGCACATAAGAAAGCAGGCGGATCCTCACGCAACGGTCGCGACAGCGCGGGCCGGCGTCTGGGCGTGAAGAAGTTCGGCGGCGAGAGCGTCGTCGGCGGCAACATCATCGTGCGCCAGCGCGGCACCAAATATTATCCGGGCGCCGGCGTCGGCATGGGCAAGGACCATACCCTGTTCGCGCTGACCGACGGCCAGGTCGCGTTTCGCGACGGCAAGCTCGGCCGCAAGTTCGTCTGCGTCGACATGTGGCCGATTAGCGAAGCGAAATAGGGACGGTCGAGAAAGGGCTGTCCTGGGAAGGGCGGCCCAAGGTTCTCGAAGCGGGACCAAGTGAGGGAGAGGGTCGCTCCTCTCCCTTTTCTTTTGTCTCCCTCACATCGACATGTCGCCGGCCCGTCATCCTTCGGGGGCAGGGCCGGTGCGGTGAGGGGAAGACAGATGTTCGCGAGAACGCCAAGACTGCTCTTGAGACCCGGCTGGAGGGAGGACGCGCCTGCCCTCTTCGCGGCGATCGCCGACGAGGCCATCGTCCGCAACCTCGCCACCGCGCCGTGGCCCTATCGCTTCGCCGACGCCGAGGCCTTCCTGATGCGCGAGCGCAATCCCCTCGACGCGGCCTGCCTGATCTTCCTCAGGACCGGCGGCGCCCCATGCCTCGTCGGCGGCATCGGCTTCGGGCCGATGTCCGGCGGCGGGCGCGAGTTCGGCTATTGGATCGCGCGCCCCTATTGGGGCCGCGGCTTCGCCACCGAGGCGGGCCGGGCGCTGGTCGCCAACGCCCGCGACACGTTGCGGCTGAAGCGGCTCGATGCCGGCCATTTCGTCGACAATCCGGCCTCGGGCCGGGTGCTGGCCAAATTGGGCTTCAGGCCCACCGGCGGGACCGTCCGGCGCTACAGCGCCGGCCGGCGCGCCGACGCCCCCTGCCACGAGTTCGTGCTCGATCTCGACGCGACGGAAGCCGACACCGACCCGTGCGCGATGGCGGCATGAATCAAAAGATCCTCCCCTCGATTTCGAGGGGAGGGGGACCATGCGCAGCATGGTGGAGGGGCCTCTTCAGCCTCAGCAGGCCCCTCCACCGCACTTCGTGCGGTCCCCCTCCCCTGCAAATGCAGGGGAGGATCTAGGTTAGGCGTAAGCCTCGCCGCCGAGCCTTTTCTCTTCCTGCTCGATCAGCGCGCGATCGTCATGCTTCCAGGGGTGGAAGCCGGGCAGGAAGAAGCTCGCCCAGGCGCCCGATATCTTCCGCAGCATCCCCGGGCGCACCCAGGCGAACCACAGCATCCGCGCCCAGGCGCGCACGCCCGTAATCCCGTCCTGCCGCAGCAAAGCGAGCGTGCCGAGGCTGCGGTCGACGACGAAGTTGCGGGTGACGAACAGCATCACCTTGGCCTTGATCTTCCAGCGCTTGCCGCGCGGCAGCGCCCGGGTCGCGTGCAGCCAGGTGTCGTAGGCGACGCCCTTATGCTCGATCTCCTCGACCGCGTGCCAGCGCCACAGGGCCGCGCTCTCCGGGTCGGCCCGGCCGAGATGGCGGGGATTGCTGAGCAGCTGGTTGGCGAGGATGGCGGTGAAATGTTCCAGGCACATGGTCGCGGCGAGGTTGACGATCGGCGGCTTGGAGCGGGTGACCCCCAGCCGCCACTCGACCCGCGCCTCGAGCGGCGCCAGATCGTAGCCGGCCTCGAGCGCGCGCTTGTTGAACTGGACGTGCTCGCGGCTGTGCATCACCTCCTGGGTCACGAACGCCTTGATCTCGGCGGCGAGCTTGGGCGGCGTGCCGTCGCGGAACATCCGCACGCTCTCGACGAAGAACGCCTCGCCCTTGGGGAAGGTGGCCGACAAGGCGTTGTAGAAGGCGGTGGCGACGGGATCGCCGCCCATCCACCAGCGGTCCTGCCGGCTGCCGCGGCCGAAGCGCCGGTCGCGCGGCGTGATCGTCAAGTCTTGAGGTGTGCGGGGACGCGCCATGCTGTATCTCCGATTTTCGGAGAGACTATGTCATACTTACAGCCATGTCAATAACGCGCGAGCGCCTGACCCCCGAGGAAAGCCGGGCCGCCGCGCTCGAGGCCGCACGCCGCCTGCTCATCGACCACGGCCCGCAGGCGGTGACGCTGAAGGCGGTGGCGGCGGAGATCGGCAAGACCCACGCCAATCTGCTCCACCATTTCGGCTCGGCGGCGGGGCTGCAGGCGGCGCTGGCGGGCCTGATCAGCGACCGGGTCTGCGCCGGCATCGCCGAGGCGGTCCAGCGCAGCCGCGCCCGTCAGGCCGACCCGATCGAGATCGTCGACCGCACCTTCGACGCGTTCGGGCGCGAGGGCGCCGGCGCGCTCGCCGCCTGGATGATCCTCAGCGGCAACCGCGACGCCCTGAACCCGATCCTCGACGCCATCCACCAGCTCGTCGACCGCCTCGGCGAAGGCCATGAGGACCGGCCGGTGCACGAGACCACGCTCTGGCTGGTCCTCGCGGCGCTCGGCGATTCGCTGCTCGGCGGCGAGATGGCCCACGCGCTCGGCCTGCCGCGCGGCAAGGCGCGCGAGGTGGCGCGCGATCAGCTCATCGCCGTCCACAAAGCAAGGGAAGGAGAACAGGATGATTAGCGGCGCCCATGTCATGATCTTCACTCAAGACGAGGCGGCGGACCGCGCCTTCCTGCGCGACGTGCTCGAAATCCCGTGCATCGATTCGGGCGGCGGCTGGCTGATCTTCAGGCTGCCGCCGGCGGAATTGGGCGTTCACTCCGGCGACAACGGCTTCCACCAGATCTATTTCATCTGCGACGACGCCGACGCGTTCGTCAGCGCGATGGCGGCGAAGGGCGTCGCCACCGATCCGATCTCGCAAGAGGATTGGGGCCGCAGCACCGGCGTCACCCTTCCCGGCGGCGGCAAGCTCGGAATCTACCAGGCCACCCACGCCCGGCCGTGACCCGGGGCCGCGCCGCCTGACGGCCGGGTCGGCCGGCCGGCCCGGTCAGCGGGTCGCCGGCGGGCTCGTCGGGTCGGTCTGACCGCCCTGTCCCGCCGCTCCGTCGTCGGCCGAATCCGGGGCGCCGCCCTGGCCGTCCCCGCCGCTATTGCCGCCATTGCCGCCGCCACCCTGCGGCTCGGTCGCGCGCATCGCGCTGATCGTCTGGAGGGTCGACTGGCGCTCTTTCTGGCCGATCCCCTGCGACAGCACGTAGCCGGCAAGGCCGCCGAGCAGCGCGCCCAGCGTCTGCTCCTGCAGCTTTTCGGCCAGCCCCAGCGCGAGCAGGGTGCCGAACAGGATCAGGATGGTGACGAACTGGACGAGCTGGCCCGAGCTCACCAGCTCGGCCTGGATGTGCGGGCTGAACAGCCGCACCCCGAACATCATGACGATGCCCAGCGAGAAGATGATGACCAGGATCCAGGGCATGGTGGCGGCGACGCGGGCGGTCGCGACCTCGTTGGACATCTGGGTGATGACGTCCCGCTTGCGCTGATCGAGCTCGGCGAGGGCGCGGTCGAGATCGTCGCGCGATCCCGCCGAGGCGCCGAACTGGCTGTTCAGGTCGGCGACGCCGTCCTCCATGTTCGCCAGCGCCGCAAGGAGCGGCGGACCGCACATCGTCTGCAGCGATTCCAGATCGGTTTCGTCCCAGGGATGGAGCGTGGAAGAAGCCGGCGAGACCGAACGCAGCGAGGCGATGGTGCGCTGCAGGGACGTGTTGAAGGCGGTTCGCGCTTCGTCCGGGCTGCCGCATGCCAAAGCGGGCGAGTCCTTGAGCTCGGCCAGGCTGCGCGTGGCTTCGTCGAGCGGCCCGCGCACCGCCGTGCTCGAATGGATCCGCGACAGCTGCTCGTTGATCTGGCGCATCTGCTCGTCGATGCGGACGAGCTCGGCGATCGCCCAGTCCGAATGGTTGGAGGCGGCCTTCTGCCTGGGGGCGGGAGACCCGCCATCGTCGCCGCTCTGGTTCTGCGCCGGCGCGTCCGGCTGGGCGGGCGTCGCAGGCGGCGGCGACGCCGCCGCGGTCAGCAGGAGAAGGCCGAAAAGCGCCAGCAATCCATGCCGAAGAACCGAGACCATCCTGCCCCTCCCCCAAGGAAACGAAGACCAGAGGCGGGTATCCAGCTTTGCCACGGCGATTTCAAGCCGATCTGAAACTTCCGCCTCCTCCCCCGGGCGAGGGGAGTTCACTCTCCTCGGCTCTTCCCCTACATGCCCGGCCATGCATTTCCTCGACCAGGCCAAGATCTTCATTCGCTCGGGCGCGGGCGGGCCGGGCGCGGTCAGCTTCCGGCGCGAGAAGTTCGTCGAATATGGCGGTCCCGACGGCGGCGACGGCGGCAAGGGCGGCGACATAATCTTCGAGGCGGTCGAGGGCCTCAACACCCTGATCGACTTCCGCTACACCCAGCATTTCCGCGCCGCCCGCGGCAAGGGCGGCGCCGGCCGCAACCGCACCGGCGCCGGCGGCGGCGACCTCGTCGTCCGCGTCCCGGTCGGCACCCAGGTCCTCAGCGACGACAAGGAGCATGTCCTCGCGGACATGACCGAAGTGGGCCAGCGGATCGTGCTGCTGAAGGGCGGCGACGGCGGCCGCGGCAATGCCAGCTACAAATCCTCGACCAACCGCGCCCCGCGCCAGCACGGCACCGGCTGGCCCGGCGAGGAAGCGTGGGTGTGGCTGCGCCTGAAGCTGCTCGCCGATGCCGGCCTGGTCGGGCTGCCCAACGCCGGCAAGTCGACCTTCCTCAATGCCGTCTCCAACGCCAAGGCCAAGGTCGGCGACTATCCCTTCACCACCCTCCACCCGAAGCTGGGCGTCGTCCGCCACAAGAATATCGACTTCGTCCTCGCCGACATCCCCGGCCTGATCGAGGGCGCGGCCGAAGGTGCCGGCGTCGGCGACCGTTTCCTGGGCCATGTCGAGCGGACCCGCGTCCTCCTCCACCTGGTCGACGCCAACCTGCCGGATGTCGCCGCCGGGTACCGCATTGTCCGCGACGAGCTCCACGCCTACGGCGCCGGCCTCGCGGACAAGCCGGAGGTGATCGCGCTCAACAAGTGCGACCTGATCGACGAGGAGCGCGCCGATGCGCTCGCCGCCGAGCTCCGGGCGGAATTGGACGCGCCGGTCTTCGCCGTGTCGGGCGCGACCGGCGCCGGCGTGGACGCGGTGCTCGACGCCCTGGTCGAGCGCATAGGCCGCCTCGCCGCCGAGACCGGCGAGGCGCGGGACGAAGGCGACTGGTCGCCCTTATGAGCGGCAGGCGCGCCCCGCGGATCCGTACCCTCGCCGTCACCGGCGGCACCGGCTTCGTCGGCGGCCACCTGATCCGCCTCGCCCGCGAGGCCGGCCACGAGGTCCGCGCCCTCACCCGCGGCTGGCGCCCGCCCGAGGACGGCATCGACTGGGTCGAGGGCGCGCTCGACCGGCCCGAGAGCCTGGCCAAGCTCTGCGCCGGCGCCGACGCGGTGGTGCACATCGCCGGCCTGATCAACGCCGCCAGCCGCGCCGGCTTCGAGGCGGTCAATGTCGGCGGCACGACGGCGATGGTCGACGCCGCCCGCAGGGCCGGGGTCAGGCGCTTCGTCCACCTCTCGTCGCTGACCGCGCGCGAGCCGGAGGTCAGCGACTATGGCTGGTCGAAGGCCAAGGCGGAGCGGGTCGTCGCCGCCTCCGGCCTCGACTGGACGATCCTGCGTCCGCCCGCCGTCTACGGCCCGGGCGACCGCGAGACGCTGGAACTGTTCCGGATGGCCCGCCGCGGCCTCGTCGCCTTGCCGCCGCGCGGCCGCTTCTCGATCCTCCACGTCGAGGATCTGGCCCGGCTCATCCTCGCCCTCCTCGACGAGCCCGAAACCTTGCTCGAAACCTACGAGCCCGACGACGGCGCCGACAATGGCTGGGACCACCGCCATTTCGCCCGCACGCTGAGCCGGGTCTTCGGCAAGCGCGCGGCGACGGTGGCGATGCCGCGCTTCGTCCTCAAGGGCGCGTCGCGGCTCGACCGGCTGGTCCGCCGCGGCCGGGCCAAGCTGACCCCCGACCGGGTCCGCTATTTCTGCCATCCCGACTGGGTCGTCACCGCCCGCAACCGCCCGCCCGAGGCTTTGTGGAAGCCGCGCATCCGCACCCCGACCGGCCTCCGCCAGACCGCCGACTGGTACCGCCAGGAAGGCTGGCTCCGCTAGAATCCTCGCCTCGATTTCGAGGGGAGGATTAGAGGAAATACTCCACCACGAACGCCGCGCAGCTCGCCACCAGCCCGACCAGGAAGACGCGGTAGGCGTAGCCGAGCAGCCGGTACTTCTTGTGCTGCAGCACCAGGCCGTTCTGGTAGATGTCGCGGGCCATCGTCCGATAGACGCTGTCGTCGCTCGCCAGCCGCTCGGTAATGCGGTCGAGGAACTCCTCCTCGCTCAATCGGGTGAACGAGCCGAAGAACAGCAGGTTGACCGGCCCGCCGCTCGGGCGCCGGCTGGTGACCGGCAGGATCGCCAGCACCGCGAAGATCGCCGAGAAGAAGGCCGCTCCACCGAGGATCAGCAACGGCAGCGGCGCCGCCGCGCCGCGCGACTGGCCGATGGTGATGGTGAAGATGACGAAGGTCGCGCCCATCAGGATGCTGGCCTTGTGGTCGGCCATCGCCGAAAGCTGGAGATGGGCGAGCTGCGTCGTCCGCATCATGTGGACCGCATTGGGCGGATACTCCCGCTCCGGGTCGCTTCCTTCCATCCCCCTCGCCTCCCCTCTCGCGGCGTCAGGCTAGCCGCTGAAGCCGGCCGCACAAGCACAAAATTCTTGTGCAATCCCAAGCCCGTCGTAAGAAGAGCGGGGCCATCGGGACGATGGCGGGCGAGGGAGGATTGATCGTGCCAAGGATCATCGGCCAATCGGACGGACGGGGCGTCGCATGCCGGTAATCACCGGCACGGGCCAGAACGACAATCTGAACGGCACCGACGAGGCCGATCTCATCCGCGGCCTCAACGGCTCGGACAGCCTCTACGGCGCCGGCGGCGACGACCAGATCGAGGGCGGCGAAGGCAATGACAGCCTGCGCGGCGGGCGCGGCGACGATCTCCTGCTCGGCGGCGCCGGCAACGACACCCTGGGCGAGGACGAGGGGTCGAGCGACGAGATGTACGGCGAGGACGGCGACGACTGGCTCTACCATTATGGCAGCGACGTCGCCGGCATCGACGCCTTGCTCGACGGCGGGACCGGCGACGACAAGCTCTTCCACTTTCAATTCCGGACAGGCACGTCCGACCTGGCGACGCTGATCGGCGGCGCCGGCTACGACTGGATCCAGTCGTTTGGCGGCGGCCATGTCACGATCGATGCCGGCGCGGATGCGGACTTTGTCGAGATCATCAATTTCCAGACCGACTATGATATCGCTCTGGGGACCGGATCCGACCTGCTGCTGATGCACAGCAACCAGTTCCACCGGGACCACGCCAGCATCGTGGTCGGCGATTTCGCCGCGGGCGCCGGCGGCGACTCGCTCAGCCTGATCTCCTATCTGACCCGGCAGACCGACGGTTGGGACTTCGCGGCCAATCCGTTCGCCTCGGGTCATTTGCGCCTGGTCCAGAGCGGCGCCGACACCATCGTCCAGATCGATCGCGACGGCGCCTCGGCTGCGGCCTACGCCTTCGAGGACCTCATCGTGCTGGAGAACGTCACCGCGGCCGCGCTCACCGCGCGCAACCTTGGCGGCTATGCGGCCGACGGATCGGCCACCGCCGGGGAGACGATCGACGGGCTGGCGACGCCGGATTTCGTCAGCGGCACCAGCGGCGACGACGTGATTCGCGGGTTCGGCGGCCACGACGCGCTGTTCGGCGGCGCCGGTGCGGACCGGCTCGAAGGCGGCGACGGCGAGGACAGGCTCGACGGCGAGCTCGGCGACGATCTGCTCTACGGCGGCGCCGGCAACGATATGCTGGAGGACACGCTTCCCGGCGACGACCAGTTGTTCGGCGAGGGCGGCCACGACCGCCTGTTCATCGACCGCCAGTTCTTCCTCGGCCCATCCTCGACGGCGCTTCTCGACGGCGGCGAGGGCGACGACCAGCTCTTGTTCTACGCCCGCGTCCAGGCCGACGACGCGACCCTGATCGGCGGCACGGGCAACGACCTTATCACCGCCTATCTCGGCCGATCGGTGACAATCGACGCCGGAACCGGTGACGATCGCGTCAGCATCGACATTGGCATCGGCAACGCGGTGATCACGCTCGGCGCCGGCACCGACACGCTGGCGCTGAGCAGCTATCTCGCGCCCCTGGGGGGCTTCACCGTCCTGGATTTCAACCCGGCCGCCGGGGCCGACCGGCTCGAGCTCAGCTCGGGTCTGTCGAATTTCCTCAGCGGCTGGAATTCGGCGATCAATCCCTTCGCCGCCAATTACATGCGCCTGGCGCAGAGCGGCGCCGACGCGCTGCTCCTCGCCGACGCCAGCGGGAATGGCGATGCCTTCAAGCTGATGGGGCGCCTCCTGGGCGTCGACGCGGCCCAGTTCAACGCGATCAATCTCGGCTATGCGCCCGGCCCGATCGCGATCGGCGGCACCCTGGACGCCGACAGCCTTGTCGGCACCGCCGGCGGCGACGAGATCATCGCCCTCGACGGCGACGACCTGGTCGACGGCGGCGGCGGCGCCGACCGGATGCTTGGGGGCGGCGGCAGCGATGTCTATTTCATCGACAGCGCCGGCGACGTGGTGGTGGAGCTGCTCGGCGACGGCCGCGACATCGCCTATGCGAGCGTCAATTACGCGCTCACCGCCGGCGCCTATGTCGAGGTCCTGTCGGCGGCGGCGCTGGGCGGGACCGACCCGCTCCAGCTCAGCGGCAACGAGCGCAGCAACGAGATCTACGGCAATGCCGGAGCCAACGTCCTGCGCGGCGGCGGCGGCAGCGACCTCCTGCTCGGCGGCCTCGGCGACGACATTTATTACATCACCAGCGGCGGCGAGACGATCTTCGAATATGCGGGGCAAGGCCGCGACATCATCTATACCGGCCTCAGCCACGGGCTTGCCGCCGGGTCCCACGTCGAGGTGCTGTCCGCGATCTCGCTCTCCGGCACCGACGCGCTGCAATTGAGCGGCAACGAGCGCGACCAGGAGATTTACGGCAATGCCGGCGCCAATGTCCTGAGGGGCGGGGGCGGCACCGATTTCCTCCTCGGCGGCTTCGGCGACGACACCTATTATGTCACCGACGGCCGCGAGATCATCTTCGAGGCTGCCGGCGAAGGCCGCGACATCGTCTACACCGGCCTCAGCCACGCCCTGGCGGGGGGCAGCCATGTCGAGATCCTCTCGGCCATCTCGCTTTCCGGCACCGACGCGCTCAACTTCGGCGGCAACGAGCTCGACAATTACATCTTCGGCAATGCCGGATCGAACATCCTCTACGGCGGCGGCGGGTTGGACAATCTGATCGGCGGCGGCGGCGACGACACTTATTACATCCTCGGCGGCAACGAGATCCTCGCGGAGACTGCCGGCGGCGGCCGCGACATCGCCTATACCGATGTGAGCTACACCCTCACCCAGGGCGCCAATGTCGAGCTCCTGTCGGCGGCATCGCTTGGCGGCACCCAGGCGATCGATCTCACCGGCAACGCGATCGCCAACGGCATTTACGGCAATGCCGGCGCCAACACGATCGACGGCAAGAGCGGCGCCGACTATCTCTCGGGCGGCGGCGGCGCCGACAGCTTCGCCTTCACCACCCACCTGGGCGGAGGCAATGTCGACACGCTCGCCGACTTCGCCTCGGGGCTCGACAGGATCCTGCTCGACGACGCCATCTTCGCCGGCATAGCTCCGGGCGCGCTGGCCGCCGGCGCGTTCGTCACCGGCGCGGCCGCGACCGACATCGACGACCGCATCGTCTACGACAGCGTCACCGGCCAGCTCTTCTACGATCTCGACGGCAGCGGCGCCGGCTCCGCGGTCCAGTTCGCCTCGGTCGCCGCCGGAACCGTCCTCGCGGCCAGCGACTTCGCGGTGATTTGACTTGCGCGGATCGTTGACAATCGCCATTTCCCGCCGCATTCCAGCGCCTTAACGGCACTTTTCCGAAATTCGGGCGACACTGACAGTCTTGGGGGGTTGATGACTGATTTCACGGGCACGCCGGGCGAGGACACCTGGTTCGGCACCGGCGGCGACGACACCGCGCACGGCGAAGGCGGCAACGACCGCCTGTTCGGCCAGGGCGGCAACGACATGCTCTACGGCGGCGCCGACAACGACGTCCTGTTCGGCGGCGCGGGCGACGACCTGGTCGACGGCGGCGACGGCGACGACATCCTCGGCATCGAAAGCAACATGTTCCAGCCCGCCGAGCTTTCGGCCGGGGACCAGTTCATCGGCGGCAGCGGCTTCGACACGCTGCTCCTCACCGGCGACTTCACGACCTTCGACCTAACCGGCATCTCGATCGGCGCCGACATCGAGCGGATCGAGACCGACGGCGTGGCGGCGCGCCTGACCCGCGCGCAGCTCGAGCAATTCTCGGCGATCGAGGGCGTCTTCTGGGTAGGCGGCGGCAGCGGCGCGCTCAACCTCACCGGCGGGCGCTTCAAAGCCGGCAGCCTCTTGCTGGATTCGGGCGACGACGTCGTCACCATGGCCGGCAACATCCCCACCGGCTTCACCTATCTGAGCGGCGGCGGCGGCAACGACCAGCTGATCGGCAGCGAGGGCAGCGACGGGCTCGACGGCGACGCCGGCAATGACCGCCTCGAAGGCCGGGGCGGGGACGATTTCCTGAACGGCGGCGATGGCGACGACGTTGTTCTCGGCGGCGCCGGCAAGGACGAGATCCGCGACGGCATCGGCAATGACGTGATCGACGGCGGCGCCGACGACGATGTCGTCTTCCTCGATCTCGCCAACGGCTTTTCCGCGGCCGACCAGGTCGCCGGCGGGACCGGCTTCGACTCGCTCGAGATCGCCACCTCCCCCCATGCCGGCGGCGTGATCGACCTGTCCTCGTTCCAGATCGCCGACGATTTCGAGGCGCTGCGGGCGACCTTCGCGACGATCGTCACCACGGCCGAACGCCTGAGCCACTTCCAGCGCTTCGAGGCGCTCGCGGTCCGGGTGACGACCGCCGGCAATTTCGCGCTCTCCAGCCTGTTCAAGGTCACCGACTTCACGCTGAGCGATTTCGGCAACGGCATCGACATGAGCGCCGGCGGCCCGGCCAATTACCGGGTGGCCGGCGGCGCCGGCGCCGACACTGTCACCGGCAGCGCCTATAACGACTTGCTCACCGGCGGCGGCGGCAATGACGAGATCCATGGCGGCGGCGGCGGCGACACCCTCATCGGCGGCGCCGGGGTCGACTGGATCGACGGCGGCGCCGGCGACGACACGCTCAAGGTCGAGCAGGGCGAGGCGGTGTCCGCCGGCGATCGCTTCACCGGCGGCGCCGGCCTCGACATCCTGTTCCTCGGCGGGGCGACGTTCGGATTCGACGTCGTGGTCACCGACCTTACCGGCGCCGTCATCGATGCCGACGTCGAGCAACTCGAAGGCGACAATCTCGCGGGCGGGAGGCTGAGCATCGCCCAGCTCGCCGGCTTCAGCCACCTCTATCTGCAGGAGCTCCATCTTGCCGACGGGGGCGCGGTCGACTTCTCCGGCAAGGACACGCGCGGCTACCTCCACCTGAACGACGCCGACAACCAGGTCACCCTGTCCGCAACCGGCTTCTACGGCGTCGTCGGCGGCGCCGGCAACGACAGCATCCTCGGCTCGGCGCTGGGCGACGACATCCAGGGCAATGGCGGCGACGACGGCATCAGCGGCGGCGCCGGCCAGGATCTGCTGGGCGGCGGGGCCGGCAACGACATATTGATCGGCGGCGGCGGCGATGACGCCCTTTACGGCGGCACCGGCAACGACGCCTTTTACGTCGACGATGCTGGCGACCGGGCCGAGGAGTTCGCCGGCGAGGGCCGCGACGTCGCTTATGCGAGCGTCAATTTCGGGCTGAGCGCGGGCAGCCACGTCGACATCCTCTCCGCCATCGCGCTCTCCAGCACCGATCCGCTGCAGCTCTCCGGCAACGAATTGAACCAGGAGATATACGGCAATGCCGGCGCCAACATCCTGCGCGGCGGCGGCGGGTTCGACCTGCTCCTGGGCGGCTTCGGCGACGACACTTATTACATCACCAGCGGCGGCGAGACGATCTTCGAATATGCCGGCCAGGGCCGCGACATCATTTACGCCAGCCTCAGCCACGGCCTCGCCGCCGGCTCCCATGTCGAGATCCTTTCCGCCATCTCGGCGAGCGGCACCGAAGCGCTGCAGCTGTCCGGCAATGAGCTCGACAACGAGATTTACGGCAATGCCGGCGCCAATGTGCTGCGCGGCGGCGGCGGGTCCGACCTTTTGCTCGGCGGCTTCGGCGACGACACTTATTACATCACCAGCGGCGGCGAGACGATCTTCGAATATGCGAATGAGGGCCGCGACATCATCTACACCAGCCTCAGCCACGGCCTCGCCGCCGGCTCCCACGTCGAAATCCTCTCGGCCATCTCGCTCTCCAGCACCGACAACATCAATTTCGGCGGCAACGAGCTCGACAATTACATTTTCGGCAATGCCGGCTCGAACATCCTCTACGGGGGCGGCGGCCTCGACAATTTGATCGGGGGCTTCGGCGACGACATCTATTACATCCTCGGCGGCAACGAGATCCTCTCCGAGGGCGCCGGGCAGGGCCGCGACGTCGCTTATTCCAACCTGAGCTATACGCTGAGCGCCGATGCGCAGGTCGAAATCCTGTCGGCCGCCTCGACGGGGGGCACTGGCGCGATCGACCTCACCGGCAACGACTTCGCCCAGGAGATCGACGGCAATAACGGCGCCAACATCATCGACGGCAAGGACGGCGGCGACCTTCTGGTCGGCTATGGCGGCGCCGACAGCTTCGCCTTCACCACCGCATTGGGCGCCGGCAATGTCGATTATATCGCGGACTTCGCCGGCGGCATCGACCGGATCGCGCTCGACGACACGGTGTTCACCGGCCTGGGCCCGGGCGCCCTCGCCGACGGCGCGTTCGTCGTCGGCGCGGCGGCGCAGGATCTGGACGACCGCATCGTCTACGACAGCGCCACCGGCCAGCTCTTCTTCGACGCCGACGGCAGCGGCATCGGCGAGGCGGTCCAGTTCGCCACCCTCGCCTGGGCGCCGACGCTGGCGGCGAGCGACTTCACGGTGATCTGATCCGGTCGCTTTCCTGCCCTATTTCCTTGGCACAGGGGCGGCTCGAACCTAAAGGGCAGCCATGACCGACAGAGACGAGACGTTCGACACGGTCGCAAGGCTGATCGCGCCGTTCAACAAGAAGGGCGCCGCTCTGGCCGATGCGACCACCTTCGCCGGCGACCTCGAATGGGACAGCCTGGTGGTGATGGACTTCGTCGCCTCGGTCGAGGACGAGTTCGACATCCTCATCACCATGAACATGCAGGCCGAGATCGAGACCGTCGGCCAGCTGGTCGACGCGATCGAGACGCTGAGGACCGAGGGATAGTTTGATCCTCCCCGTGCGGGAAGCGCATGGGGAGGGGACCGCACGAAGTGCGGTGGAGGGGCGGGGGCGCCGACAGCCCCTCCACCAGCCTGCGGCTGGTCCCCCTCCCCACGCTGCGCGCAGGGAGGATTTTGTAATGACCAGAGCCGCAATCGCCATGACTCCGATCGACACGCCGCCCGCCCCCGACCTCTTCTCCAAGTTCGACGCCCTGATCGCCGAGCGCCAGGCCCTGCTCGACACCGGCGTCAAGGACCCGTTCGGCCTGGTCATGGAGAAAGTGCTCTCGCCGACCCGCGCGATCGTCAACGGCAAGGAGACGATCCTTCTCGGCACCTACAATTATATGGGCATGACCTTCGATCCCGACGTCGTCGCCGCCGGCAAGAAGGCGCTCGACGATTATGGCTCGGGCACCACCGGCAGCCGCGTCCTCAACGGCACCTATCAGGGCCACAAGGAAGTCGAGGCGGCGCTCCGGGAGTTCTACGCCATGGACCATGCCATGGTCTTCTCGACCGGCTACCAGGCCAATCTCGGCGTGATCGCCACCATCGCCGGCAAGGGCGACTATATCGTCCTCGACATCGACAGCCACGCCTCGATCTACGACGGCTGCGCGATGGGCAATGCCGAGATCGTCCCGTTCCGCCATAACGATATCGGCGCTTTGGAGAAGCGCCTCGCCCGCATCCCCGCCGGCGCCGGCAAGCTGGTCGTGCTCGAGGGCGTCTATTCGATGCTCGGCGACATCGCGCCGTTGAAGGAGATGGTCGCCGTCGCCAAGGCCGCCGGCGCGATGGTGCTGGTCGACGAGGCGCATTCGATGGGCTTCATCGGTCCCAACGGCCGCGGCGTCGCCGAGGAGCAGGGCGTCCTCGACCAGGTCGATTTCGTCATCGGCACCTTTTCCAAGAGCGTCGGCACGGTCGGCGGCTTCTGCGTCTCCAACCATCCCAAGTTCGAGATCCTCCGCCTGGTCTGCCGCCCCTACGTGTTCACCGCCTCGCTGCCGCCCTCGGTGGTCGCGACCGCCGCCGTCTCGATCCGCAAGCTGATGCACGGCAACAACAAGCGCGCCCATTTGTGGGAGAATTCGAAGCGCCTCCACGCCGGTTTGAAGGCGCTGGGCTTCACCCTCGGCACCGAGGTGCCGCAATCGGCGATCGTCGCGGTGATCATGCCCGGCCTCGAAAAAGGCGCGGCGATGTGGGAGGCGCTGCTCGCCGAAGGCCTCTACGTCAACCTCGCGCGGCCACCGGCCACCCCCGCCGGCATGACCCTGCTCCGCTGCTCGCTTTGCGCCGAGCATTCGGACGCGGAAGTCGGGCAGATTCTGGCGATGTTCGAGCGCGCGGGCAAGGCGACCGGCGTCATCGCCTGAGCTCCCCTCCCTGCAAGGAGGGGAGACCGAGACGCCGCCGCTCGAACTCAACACCAGCCGAAAAAGAAGGTTAACTGCGACCAACCGCCCCTTTCGGCGCGGCAAAGCGGCGGCGCGCGGCTTTTCACGCTCCCCGCCGTGCCGTAATCTCCCCATATGGCGGAGGCGGGGATCGAAGCGCTGGCCGACGACAGCGGGCCGTCGTCCGGCCGTGCCCTGTGGGTCAGCGCCGGCGCGCTCCTGGCGACGCTCGCTTTGGTCGCGCTGATCTTCATGATCACCTGGTCCAACCGCGCCCGCGACGACGCCCTGGGGTGGGAGCGGCGCACCTACGAGGTGATGCTCCTTTCCCGCAACATCGACGCCACCATCGCCCGCTCCGAAGCCGCCCTGGGCCGCTACGTCCTCGACGAGAACGACGTCACCGGCACCCAATATTATAACGAATGGCGCTTTGCCGGCTGGCAGATCGGCCAGCTCCAGCGCCGGGTGCGGACCGATCCGGACCAGGCCCGCCGCCTCGCCCAGCTGCTCACCCTGTTCAACCGCCGCGGCGCCGAGCTGGCGCCGGCCGCCACCGCCGCCCAGCGCGGCGAGGGCCAGGGCGGCCTCGGCCTGCTCTATCAGGCCGCCTCGTCGCGCACCCTGCTCGACCTCCGCGCCAAGCTCGAGGAGATCGCCCGGGCCGAGCGCGCCAACCTCGTCCGGCGGATGGAGGAGACCCAGGGCTTCGTCGCCCGCGCCGACGCCTTCACCGAATGGCTCGGCTGGCTCGCCATCCTGATCGGCTTCGGGGCGATGGGGCTGGCGATCATGGCCTATCGCGCCTTCGTCGAGGGCGGGAAGGCGCGCCGGGAGGCCGACGCCGAAGGGTGGCGCGCGCACGAGCTCGAACAGGCCGTGCGCGCCCGCACCAGCGAGCTCTCCGACGCCAACGAGCGGCTGCGCGCCGAGGCGGCCGAGCGCGCCGCCGCCGAGGCCCAGCTCCGCCAGGTCCAGAAGATGGAGGCGGTCGGCCAGCTGACCGGCGGCATCGCCCACGATTTCAACAACATGCTCGCGGTCGTCGTCGGCGGCCTCGATCTCGCCCGCCGCAAGCTGCACGGCTCGCGCCGCGAGGTCGAGTTCCACCTCGACAATGCGATGGAGGGCGCCACCCGCGCCGCCGGCCTCACCCGCCGCCTGCTCGCCTTCGCCCGCGCCGAGCCGTTCCTGCCCGAGGCGGTGGCGCCGGCCGAGCTGGTCGAGAACATGCTCGAGCTGGTCGACCGCGCGATCGGCGAGCGGATTTCCGTCCACACCCGCTTCGCCGACGTCGCCTGGCACGTCTGGGCCGACCCGACCCAGCTCGAAAACGCGGTCCTCAACCTCGCCGTCAACGCCCGCGACGCGATGGACGGCAGCGGCGACCTCAACATCCAGGTCGACAATGTCCGCCTGGCCGAGGCCGAGATCGACAACCTTCCGGCCGGCGACTATGTCCGCATCCGCGTCGCCGACACCGGCGCCGGCATCGCCCCCGAGCATCTCGACCGGGTGTTCGAGCCGTTCTTCACCACCAAGGCGGTCGGCAAGGGCACCGGCCTCGGCCTTTCCCAGATTTTCGGCTTCGCCCGCCAGTCGGGCGGCGACGTCGCCATCGCCTCCGTCCTCGGCCAGGGCACGAGCGTCTCGATCTACCTCCCCCGCTCGGCCGCCGCGGCCGAGCAGGCGGCGGTGCGGGCGGCGCCGCCCGCGCGCCACGCCGAGCCGCCGCGCGGCCGCCACGGCGCCGCCATCCTGGTGGTCGAGGACGATCCCAGGGTCAGCCGCTCGACCGTCGCCGCGCTGGAGGAGCTCGGCTATCGCCCGCACCCCTGCGCGAGCGGCCGGGAGGCGCTCGACATCCTCGCCCACGATCCCGACATCGCGCTCGTCGTCACCGACGTGATGATGCCCGAAATGACCGGCCCCGAGCTCGCCGCCCACGTCCGGCGGCTCTATCCGGCGATGCGCATATTGTTCGTCACCGGCTATGTCGGCGAAGCCGGCGACGCCCAGGATCTGAGCGGCCACGAGCTCCTGCGGAAGCCGTTCACCGTCAACGCGCTGGCCGGCGCGGTGTCGGCGGCCCTGTCGCAGCGGATCAGCGGATCGCGCCGCGCCTCAGCAAGCGAGGCAGCAGCGTAAGCGCGCCCAATATCGGCCAGCGCCGCTGCCACGGCCTGACCTCGATCGCGGTCCCGGCGTGGCGGTTGATCTTCCAGGCGATATAGTCGACGCCGCCGGCGAAGGTCGTCGTCGCCTTGGCCAGCCGCACCAGGCTCATCATCTTGCCGCGCCGCCGGAACCTGCGCCACGCCTTGGCCGCGCCCGCCGCGCCCGCGACCGGCATCGCCGCGGCGGCGAAGCGCCGGTAGCGCGCGGGGTCGACGTCGACGATCGACCTCGACCGATCCCGCCGCTCCGCCCGCAATTCGCTGGCATAAGTGAGCGCGAACCCCCGCCGCCAGACCGCCAGCGGGTCGCCGGCATCCTCCACCATCGGCAGCGCGTAGCCGAGCAGGGTCGGCGCCGCCTTGGCGACGCTCGCCGCCGCCGCCGCGCGCGCCGCCTCGTCCCTGGCCCAGGCCAGCCGCGACGGCTGGGCGAAGCGCGCCCAGACCGAGACGGTCGGCGCTCCCCGGCCGCACAGGCGCGCGAAATCCTTCTCGCTCAGCACCGCATATTTGGCGGTCAGGCCCCCATGCGCGAACGGGAAGACGTTGGGCGGGATGATCCGGTTGGCGAAGGCGAACCAGCCCCGCCCATAAGCGGCGCGGTAATCCGAAACGATCAGGTAGAAATCGAGCATCAGCCCGTCGAGCTCGCGCTCCCTGAGGCACGAGCCGTAGAACAAGACCGCCCGCGCCCCGCCGCCATAGCGCGCCGCGATCGCCGCCGCCATCGCCGCCACGCGCGGGTCGACCGGCTCGGCGAGCTCGGCGGCGACGAGGTCGTGGAGGGTTTCGGTCATCCTGTCTTCGTCATTCCAGCATCAACTCCCTTTGCCTTCACTTGCCGCCGGAAAGAAGGGATTTCGCGCGACGGCGCGGACCGGCGACCTCGTCGTCTTAACCACGATCGCGGCGAATGGAGCGATGCCGTTACCGAAACGTTTAGCATTATCGTGCCATAAGGAGTTCGGAAGTCGATATGAGCAGACCGCCTGAAGCCGCGTCAATATTGCCGTTCGTGCCGCCCGAGCATCAACGCCAGGTCGACGCGAGCCTGGCGGCTATTCGCGGCGAAACCGCGCCGGCGCGCCCCAATTTGTTCAAGCCGGCGCCTCCGCAGCCGGCGCCGTCCACCAACATACTTGACCACCGCATCGCCGAGGAGCTCGAATATATGGCGCGGCAATTGGAGCGGCTCGGCGGGATCCTGGCCGAGGATCCGATTCTCCTGATCCGCCACGCCGCGCCGCTGCAGTCGATCGACCTGATGAAGCAGACTCTCGGCCATCTCGCCCGCGTGGTCGCCGCCGAGGACAAGGCGCTTGCCGCCGACCGGGTAACCCTCACCCAGCTCAAGGCCAAGCTCCAGCGCAAGGCGCTCCGCCCGATCGGCGGCAATCCGCCCTCCGGCTGAACGAACCGCCTGGCTACGTCCCCCGCCGCAGCCGCGCGATCGCCGCCTGCGCGCCCAAGGCCGCCGCCATCGAGCCGGCGACAAGGAACAGCCATTTGAGCACCGCCGCCTCCATCGTCGCCCCGCGCCAGAGCAATGTCGCGCCGACGAGGACGAGCCCCCAGCCGAAGCCCACCGGGATGCCGGCCAGCATCCGGCCGTAGGACCGCCAATAGGGCCGCCGCGGCGCCATCGCCGGCCGCCCCCGGATCGCGTCGTAAAAGGCCCGCCGCGAGCCGTCGAGCGGCGGCCGCAAATAGGTGTCCCGCTCCGCCGCGCTCACCTTCACGCCGCGCGCCCAATGGTGGCGGTAGAAGAGGAAGCCGTCGCCGTCGGGCTCGAAGCTGGTGTCGAGAAAGTCCCGCTCCTCGCCGCGCGTGTACCGGAAAAGGTCCATATTCCCGTACCTAAAGATCGCGCCGCCGGGGGCAAGCCGGCCCGCTGCGCGCACGCGCCCTCAGGGGGCGGCCAGCGTTCCCGCGGCCAGGCACCCGCCATCCTCGGCGCGGATGGCCGGGAAGTCCTGGCCGTAGCGCGACGACAGAGCGGCCCGCATCTCGCCCAACAGCCGGTTCGTCTCCTCCCGCTTTCGATTCAGGTCCGCCCGGGCCTGCGCGCCGGCGACCAGCCCGGAGCCGATGGAATAGCCGGCGACATAGCCCCCTCCGCCCTGATAGCCCCCCGCGGCCATCATGCCATGGTCGGCGGCGGCCGCCGCGATCATGTTCGTGGTGATCGCCTGGGCGTCCCGCCTGAGCGCGGCCAAAGCGTCGGCGGCATTGACGGCCTGGGCGTCGACATCCTGCCTTGGCAGGGCCCCGATCGCGCTCAAGGTCGAATTCAGCATTTGGGCGGCCGACAGGCCGGGATTCCCGGCCGGGGTCCACCGCAGGCAGGCATTCACCCGCTCCGCCATCGCGTTCCAATAGGTCCGGCTGGCTTCGGCCGTCGCCGTCCCGACCGGGGCCGCGGCGCCCGCATTCGCGGTCTCCCCGGTCCCGTAGCTCGGCGGCTGTCCGCACCCGAACGTGGCAAGCATGGCGAACATCGCCGGCATCGTCAGCTTCCTTGGCAGCGCCATGACCGCCTTCCCCCCTGGATAAGCGCGCGGTTCGATGTGTCGGCGCCGGCCACCCGGCCGATCATATGGATTTGACCGGAGCCCGCAAGGCACGCCAATGCCGGCAGCCCGACGCCCGAAATGGCGCTTGACTGGTTTCGAGCCGTTGCAGGCGGTAAAGCTCGGTCGGACCGGCGCGCAGACGCGAAAGGGCGAACGATGAACGGCCGCTTCCTTGCCGCCGCGCTCCTTCTTCTTGGCATGGGCGCGCCTTCGGCCGCCGCGCGCGCCCAGGGGCGGCCTGGGCCGGCCGGACCGGTCGTCGAAGGCATTTGGGATTTGACCTGGCAAACCCGCAGCGGGCCGCGGCAGCGCGGCTATCTGATGATGCGCGTCGAAGGCGCGCAGCTGGTCGGCGAAATCCACGGCCAGGGCGCGGTGACTGCGCGCGGCGCGCTCTCGGGCGCGCGCTTCCACCTCAGCGGCCGGCGGATGCTGGTCCGATACAGGATCGACGGTCGCGTCTCCGGCGATCGTCTCGAAGGCAGGCTGAAGGTGCTGTCGGTCGAGCGCCAATTCACCGGCATCCGCCGGACCCGGTGAAGCCGAGCCCCGCCGGCATTGCCTGAAAACCGGCCGCCGAGCCGGACGCTTACGCCGCCAGCCTCAAGAACGGCACCGGCGGGGTCGGCTTGAGCACGATCGGGCGGCCGGTATTGGCCTCGAACGTCTCGCCGTCGAGGATCACGCTCGAATGGCTGCCCTCGATGCGGATCTCGTCGCCACGCTCGAGGTGGACGCCGCGCAGCCGGTCGCGGCCGAGGCGGCCGCGGATCGCCGCCACGAAGGCGCAGAGGATCGACCACAAATTGCGCTCGATGACGAGGAGCTGCATCGCGCCGGGGCGCTGCCCGCCCGGCCCCGCCATGTTGCCGTTCAAGAGCAGCCGCTCGAGCGTGGTCACCATCACCAGGGCGAACCGCCCCTGCATCTCCCCGCTCTTGGTCACGCTGACCTTCATGGGCGCCCATTTCGCCGGCAGCAGGCGCGAGCTGCGGCCGACGATCACCGAAACCAGGCCGAGCAGGAAGGTCAGGCCGTGCGCCAGCCAGTTGGGCAGGCCGAGCGGATAGATTTTGTGGCGGCAGTAGAGGATGGTGTCGGCGAGCCCGGCGCCGCCCAAAAACATGCCGAGCACCGGCCGGCCGCCCGGCGCGCCGCTGGTCAGCGAGATCAGCTCGCGCGAGACGATGTGCGGCACCATGTCGGTGCGGACCAGGTCGAGCACCCGCTCCAGCGCGACGATCGGGTCGCCGTCGGCGCCGAGATCGTGGGCGATGAGGTTGGTCTTGCCGTTGGGCAGCACCGCCACCGGCGGCGGGGTCGGCCCGAAATGGCCGCCATGGTAGAGCTCGGTCAGCGCCGCCTGGACGGTGCCGTCGCCGCCGTTGATGACCAGCACCTTGGGCTTGACCCGGGCGATCGTCCGCAGCGCCTCGCCGATCTGGGCGACGTCCTCCACCTCGTAGTGGAAGATGTCGCGGTGCTGGGCGCAGAAGCTCCTCACCCTCGGCAGCAGCGATCTGTTGCCGGTCGATCGCGGGTTGGAGAGGAGCGCGACCGAGGCCATTTCCTAGCCCTGGACCGGGCGGATCGACAGGCCGAAGCGGTAGTTGAGCACGACGTTGACCGGCAGCACGCCGGCGCCGACCTGGACCGCGACATTCTCGTAGCTGGGCCTGAGGCTGATCAGCGAGATGCGCGGGTTGCGCGAGAAGCCGCCGCCGTCGCTCCAGCCCGAGCGGCCGTTGCCGTCGAGGTCGTGGCGGACGGCGACCGCATAGCGGCCGGCACGCGGCACCGCGACGCAGATGCGCATCGGTCCCGTGCCGGTCACCGGCAGGTCGATCTTGCGCATCGTCTGGCCGCGCTCGAGGAAGGCGGCCGGGTTGCTGCCGTAGAGCGCGACGCGGACGTTGCCGGTGCGCTGCTTGAAGCCGGCGACGGTGACGAGGATCGCCGGCCGGTCCGATCCGGCGCGGCACGCCGCCGCATCCGGGCCCATCGCCGCCGCGGCCGCGCCCGGCTGGACGACGAGGGCAAGAGCGAATGCCGCTCCCGATGCCATCAGTTTCAACATGTCCGCTCTCACTCCTGGAATCTACGCCCCCCGCGCGCGGGCCGGGCCAATTGTCGCCTGGCTGCCAGATCGTCCAGGCTTGCGGCCAAAATGTGGTCACGGCGCGTCGAAAAATTGAGAAATTCGCGGAGCCGCGGCGGGGCGGGGCCTTCGCCAGGGGAGGCGCCGCCGCTCGGCCTCGGCAGTTTCAGCATGACCGCTCCGCTCCCGCCCTTTATAGGCGCCGGTTGAGGGCCAAGGGGAGCGAACAGAGCTTGAGGATCGGCACCCAAATCGACCGCTATCTGGCGAAGCTGATCTTCGTGCCGCTGCTCGGCACGCTGGCGCTCGCCGCGATGCTGCTCCTGCTCGACCGCATGCTGCGCCTGTTCGACTTCGTCGTCTCGCGAGGGCGGCCCGGTCAACGTCGTCTGGCGGATGCTCGCCAATCTCATTCCCGAATATCTCGGCCTCGCCATCCCGGTCGGGCTGACGCTCGGCGTCCTGCTCGCCTTCCGCAAGCTCGCGCTCTCCTCGGAGCTCGATACGCTGCGCGCGGTCGGCCTCGGCTACGGCCGGCTGCTGCGCGTGCCCTATCTCTATGCGGCGGCCTTGCTCATCGCCAATTTCGCCATCGTCGGCTTCGTCCAGCCCTACGCCCATTATGCCTATCAGGGCCTGCGCTTCGAGCTTCGCTCGGGCGCGCTCGGCGCCTCGATCAAGGTCGGCGAGTTCACCAATCTCGGGCGCGCGGATGACCCTGCGCGTCGAGCGCAGCGAGAATCGGGGCACCGATCTTTACGGCGTGTTCCTCCGCCTCGCCACGGCGCGACGGCCGCAGCCTCGCGGTGACCGCCGATCGCGGCACCTTCCTCGCCACCGACGATCCCGACACCATCCTGCTCCGCCTGACCAACGGGCGGATGGTCCACAACGCGCCGAGCTATCGCACGCCCCGGGTGCTGAGCTTCGTCCAGCACGATCTGCCGATCGACCTGCCCACGATCGAGGCGTTTCGCGGCCGCGGCGACGGCACCAAGGAGCTGACCATCTCCGAGCTCGTCCGGATCGGCGGCGATGCGGCCGCGCCGGCCGCCCGGCGCAACGCCGCCCGCGCCAATTTCCACTTCCGCATGGTCGAGGTGGCGATGATGCTGCTGGTGCCGTTGCTCGCGGTGGCGCTGGCGGTGCCGCCCAAGCGCAGCACTTCGGGGCTCGGCATCTTCGTCGCGATCGTGTTCGTCGTCACCTATCACAAGGTCAACCAATATGCCGAGCAGATGGGGGCGCTCGGCCGGGTCGATCCGCTGCTCGCGCTCTGGGCGCCCGTTCCTGCTGTTCGCCGCCCTGATCCTCTGGATGTACTGGACGCTCGCCCACAGGCCCGGCGGCCAGCCGATCGGCGCGCTCGAACGGCTGTTCGCGCGCATCTCGACCCTGCTTGGCCGGCTGGTCCGCCGCCGCGCCCGGCGGAGAGTGACGGCCGGCGCGTGATCAACCTCCAATTCTTCCCGTCGCGGCGGATCGCGCTCTATATGGCGCGCCTGTTCGTCACCCGCAGCCTCGCCGTCTTGGTGGCGCTGGTCGGCATATTGATGATGCTCGACCTGCTCGGCAACAGCGGCCAAGATCCTCGCCCATCCGGGCAATGGCGACGCCGAGCTGTGGCGCTATGTCGGCCTCCGCATTCCGCAGCTGATCGCCCGCTTCCTGCCGTTCGCGGTGCTGCTCGGCACGTTGATCACGCTGGCGGGCCTCAACCAGCACAGCGAGATCATCTCGATGAAGGCGGCCGGCATTTCCGCCCACCAGATCATCGCGCCGCTGATCCTCGCCGCGACCCTCATCGCCGTCGTCCATTTCGTCTTCAGCGAGCGGGTGGTGACGCGCGCCAATGCCGCCTTGAGCGCCTGGGACGCGGTCGATTACGGGCCGGTCCCGCCGGAGACCGACATCCGCAACAACATCGCCCTCGTCCATGGCGACGACCTCATCTTCGTCCGCCGGGTCAGCGGCGAAGACACCGGGGTCCGCCTTAACGGCGTGACCATCTACGACCGCTCGGGCGGGACGCTGCGGCACATCCTCACCGCCGAAACCGGCCGCTACGCGCCGGGCGGCGGCTGGGACCTTGCCAATGCGACCTTGTTCACCGTCGACACCGGCCGGCTCCAGCGCATGGCCGGGGTGCGGCTCGGCGCCGACATCCGGCCCGACGAGTTCACCCTCGCCCAGGTCGATCCCGAGGAGCAGGATTTCTGGCGCCTGCGCGAATCGATCGCCGAGCTCGCCGCCGCCGACCGGCCGACCGCGATGCTCGAATCCAATCTCTGGCACAAGCTCGCCGGGCCGCTGTCGACGGTGCTGATGCCGCTCCTCGCCGCGGTCGCCGCCTTCGGCCTCGCCCGTTCCGGTCAGCTGCTGCTCCGCGCGGTGATCGGCATGGCGCTGGGCTTCGCCTATTTCGTCGCCGACAATTTCGCGCTCGCGATGGGCAATCTCGGCGCTTACCCGCCCTTTCTCGCCGCGTGGGGCCCGTTCTTGCTGTTCCTGCTGGTCGGGGAGGCGGTGCTGATCCGGACCGAGGAGTGAGCGGAGGCTCGGAACCGGCCGTCACCCGCGGCGAGGTGGCGCGCGGGGCCGGGCTCGCCGGCCTCTCGCGCGCCGGCGCCCTGATCGAGGCGCTGGCGCAGCCGCTCTACACCTGGCTGTTCGGCATCGCGACCTACGGCATCTATGTCGTGCTGTGGGGCGCGGTGAACCTGCTCGCCAATATCGTCGACCTGTCGATGACCAGCGCGCTCCAGCGCGTCGTGCCGACCCAGCAACGCGAGGAGCTGCGCCCATGGCGCGGTCAAGCTCGCGCTCCTGGTCTCGGTCGGCCCCGCCGTGCTGATCGCGCTGCTGGTCACGCTGAACGCGTCCGCGATCGCCGGCATCTTCTCCGCCGCGCCCGAGGACGCCGCCCACCTGCCCACCGCCGTCGCCCTGTTCGCCTGGGCGCTGCCCTTGTGGACCTTCGTCGAGGTCGCCACCTCGGCCGCCCGCGCCCGCCGCGCCTTCGGCCCGGAGATCCGGCTTCGCATCTTCTGGGAGCAGCTCGCCCGGATCGTCTTCGCCATCGGCTTCTTCGCCTTGGGCTTCCACAGCTTCGGGCTGATGCTCGCCCATCTCTGCTCGCTGGCGCTGACCGCCGCGCTCTGCGTGCCGCTGCTCGGCCGCTATTACGACCTTCGCCTGCTCCTCCGCGCGCCGATCCCGGCCGGGCTCGCCCGCAACCTGCTTGCCTCCGGCGCCGGCCTGCTCCCGTCCAACCTCGCCCGGCGCCTGCTGATCGATGCGCCGGCACTGGTGCTCAACCTGATGTTCCCCGGCGCCGCCGGCGCCGCCGCCGCCGGCCTGTTCGAGATCGCCCGCAAGCTCTCCACCGTCCCCTATGTCGTCCGCCAGGCCTTCCAATATGTGCTGGGGCCGCTCTCCTCGGCCCAGGCCCATGCCGACCGCGACGCAGGTCGCTCCGCTCTATCATTTCGCCAGCCGCGTCTCGACCGCGCTCGTCGTGCCGTTTGTCGGGCCTGCTCGTCTTCGCCGGCACCGACATCCTCAGCGTCTATCGCCCCGAGGCGGCCGCGGCTTTGCCTTTGCTCTGGATGCTGGTCGCCGCGCGCGGCATCGAGGCGATCGTCGGGCCTGCTTCGACCATCGTCGAGATGATCGGCCATCGCGGCCTGCCCTTGCTCAACAGCGCGATCGCCGCCGCCCTCTGGATCGGGCTCGCCTTGTTGCTGACGCCGAGCCAAGGCCCGCTCGGCATGGCGCTCGCCGTCGCCGTGGCGACCGTCGCCTCCACCTATGCGGCGACGATCGAGCTTCAGATCAGCGACCGCCTCTCGCCGTTCGACCGCAAGCTGTTCCAGGGCCTCGGCCTCGCTTTGGCCGGCGTCGCGCTGATGGCCCTCGCCGAATATCTCACCGCCGGCCCGATCCGCTTCGCTGCGGTCCTCCTCCTCTGGGCGATCACTTCCTGGCTCACCCTGCGCTACGGCCTGACACGCGCCGACCGCGAAGCGCTCGGCGGCCTGTCCCGAAGGCTGCGGCTGGTATGATATGCAGCATCCGTAGACTTCATTGGCCCATGAATCGCGAGGACAACTGGTGATGGACCTGGGTTTTGGCTCATTTCTGGAGAAGTTCGAGCAACATTTCGGCCTGAGGGCGACCAAGGCCTTCCTGGTCCTAATCGGTCTCGCGGTGTGTGCGCTCTGTCTAGGTGCGATATGGCAATGGTTGATTGCCCCGCTCTTGGACTTTCTCCAATCTCCAAACCGATTCCAGGTCGTTGTCCGGCTTCTACTCATTTTCGTGGCAGCCGGGGGTGGTATGGCGATCGGTCTCATGCTCACTAGCGCATTCAAGGGTTGGAGGATCATCAAGAACTCCCAACGCCAATACGAAGCTTTGAAGAAGAGGTCCGACGAGCTCATTGAGCGCGGAGAGGAGCTGGGACGACGCGCCGACGGGATGTTAGATGACGTAAAAGCAACTCAGCAGCGGACGAGCGATACGTTAGCGAGAGCGTCCGCGCTGGTCGCCGAGGCAAAACAGATGGCAGAAAACATGTCTTCAAAAAGAAGCCCGAAGACAGGTCCCAGGAAACCAAAGGGATAAGGCGACCCAGTGAACGTGACTATCCGATTGGCTCGTGAATCCTCGCCGCCAGTCTGTTCCCAATGGGTAGAATTGCGTATCGCGGATATGTGAACACTAACCCCGTCCTCGCCTACGGCGCCTGGCTGGCCGAGACGCCTGCAGCATGGCCCGATGCGGCATGGGCGGGGGCCCACCGCCAGTTCATCGACATCGTCGCCGTCACCGTCCCGGGCGCCGCCGAGCCGGTCGCGCGGCGCGTGTTCGAGACGGTGAAGCAGTGGGGAAACGGCCCCGCCTCGGCGATCGGCATGGGCGCGCGCCTTCCCGCGCCCTGGGCGGCCCTGGTCAACGGCACCGCCGCCCATGCGCTCGATTTCGACGACAATTTCGATCCGGCCAAGGCCCACGCCACCGCGGTCCTCGTCCCCGCCATCCTGGCGCTCGCCGAGCAGGAGGGCGCGTCGGGCCGTGCCTGCCTCGATGCCTATATTGCCGGCCTTCAGATCCTCGGCCGCGTCGGTCAGGGCGTGAACCCGGCGCACCGCAATCGCGGCTGGCACGCCACCGCCACGATCGGCGCGATCGGCGCCGCCGCCGCCTGCGCCCGGCTCCTGAAGCTCGATGCGGCTGAGGCGGCCCATGCCGTGTCGATCGCGACCAGCATGGCCGGCGGCTTCATGTCGCAATTCGGGACGATGACCAAGCCCCTGCACGCGGGCCTCGCCGCCAAATCCGGCGTGCTCGCCGCCAGCCTGGCCAGAGGCGGCATCGACGCCGGCCTCGCCACCCTGGACGGCCCGACCGGCATGAACCGCCTGATGGTCGGTCCCGACTATGAAGAGCTGCGCGACAGCCTCACCCATGTCGAGCACGGCCAGAATCTGCGCTTCGAGACCGAAAAGGTCGGCGACCCGCTGCTCATCCTGTCGAGCGGCCTCAAGCTGAAGCGCTTCCCCAATTGCGGCAGCGCCCACCGCGCCATGGACGGCCTGCTCGCGCTCCGCGAAGCGCATGGCTTCGCCGCCGAGGATGTCGGGGCGATCCACGTCCGCGCGCCCGTCACCCACTTCGCCAACCTCATGTACACCGCGCCCGCGGACGCGCTGCAGGCCAAGTTCTCGCTCGAATACGCCCTCGCCTGCCTCCTCCTCACCGGCAATTGCACCCTCGCCGACTTCACCGACGCCGCCGCCGCCCGCCCCGAGATCCGGGCGCTCTATCCCCGCATCCACCGCCACGCGGTCGACAAGGCGGAGGGCGAGTTCCCGACCGAGGTCGAGGTGGTGCTCAAGGACGGCCGCCACCTCGAGACGGCGGTCCCCTGGCCGGCCGGCAGCCTCGCCGCGCCGTTCACCCCCGGCCAGCTCTGGGCCAAATATGAGGGCTGCACTGCCGCGATGATGCCGACCGGGCGCAGCGCCGCCCTGCGCGCCGCGCTCGAGCGTTTCCCCGACCTTCCCGCCATTGCCCCGCTGATGGACCCGCTCTACCAACCTATGTCATGACCGACACCCGCTATACGGCGCTCATCCTGGCGGCCAGCCGCGGCAATCTCGATCCGCTGGCGCAGGCCGGCGGCGTCAGCCACAAATGCTTCATCGACATCGCCGGCCAGCCGATGCTCCGCCGCGTCGTCGCCGCCGTGCTGGAAAGCGGACGGATCGGCCGCACCCTGCTGTCGATCGAGGAAGGCAGCATCGATGAGGCGAAGGCGATCCTCGCCCCGGTCCCCGGCGCCGAATCGATCGAATATATCCCCTCGCGCGCCAATATCGGCACCAGCGTCGCCGCCGTCGCCGAATCGCATCCGGACGCGCTTCCCCTCGTCATCACCACCGGCGACAACGCCCTCCACACGCCCGAGATGGTCCGCTATTTCTGCGACGCGCTCGACACGATCGCCGAGGACGCCGCCTTGGGCCTCACCCCGGCCGGCTACATCCTCGACAAATATCCGGAAGGCAACCGCGCCTTCCACCGCTTCCGCGACGGCGCCTTTTCGAGCTGCAACCTCTACGCGCTGCTCACCCCCAAGGCGCTCGAGGCGCCGCGCGTGTTCAATTCCGGCGGTCAGTTCGGCAAGAAGCCGAAGCGGCTGATCGGCGCTTTCGGGCTGTTCGCCTTCCTTCTCTACAAGAGCCGGCTGTTCACCTTGCGCACCATCCTCCGGGCGCTGTCGCGCACCGTCGGCGTGCGCACCGCGCCGGTGCTGATGCCGTTCGCGGAGGGGCCGATCGACGTCGACCGCATGCAGGACTGGACGCTCGCCAACCGCATCGTCGCCGCCCGCGAAGCCCGCTAGATCCCCCGCCGCCGGCCGCCGCGGAGCGCCCCGCGCCCCAAAACCGCCCCATTGCAAAAATATGACGCCGCCCCACATCGATGCGCAAAGACGCTCCCCATCGGAACCCGGGCGCGCTACAAGGACCAATCGTGAAGACCATGCCGAGCCCCAAGCCCGCCTTCTGGCGCCCGTCCTTCTGGCGGCGCGAGCATCATCTCGACAAGATGAGCTTCAGGGAGCTCGTCGTCGCCTATTTCCAATATCCGGCGATCATCACCTATATCGCCCTCGCCCTCGTCGCGCTCGGCCTCTACGCCTGGCGGCCCGCGCCGCCGGTGCCGACCGCGCTCGCCATCGCCGCCGCCAGCCTCGCCTACCCGCTCTTCTGGTATCTGATCCACCGCTACCTGCTGCACAGCCGCTGGATGTTCAAGGTGCCGCTCTTGGCCAAAACCTGGAAGCGCATCCATTACGACCACCACCAGGACCCCAACCATTTGGAGGTGCTGTTCGGCGCGCTCCACACCACCTTGCCCACCATCGCTTTGGGCGTCGTCCCTTTGGGCTATTGGATCGGCAGCTTCTGGGGCGCCGAGGCGGCGTTCGGCGGCGCCGCGATCGCGCTGGCGACGGGCCTCATCACCACCTGCTTCTACGAGTTCGTCCACTGCATCCAGCACCTCGCCTACAAGCCCAAGTCGCCGGTGCTGGCGGAGATGAAGAAGCGCCACATGGCCCATCATTTCCACGACGAATCGGGCAATTTCGGCATCACCACCTTCTTCTGGGACAAGATCTTCGGCACCTATTACGACCGCTCCGAGCGCCCCGAGAAGAGCCCGACCGTGTTCAATTTGGGCTACACGCCGGAAGTGGCGGAACGCTATCCGCAGGTCGCGCGGCTCTCGGGCGGCGTCGCGACGGGGCACCCGCGGCAGCGGGACCGGGAACAGGGGGCGTGACCAAGACCGTCGAATTGACGGTGCACCTCGCGCAGGACGCGGAAACCCGCCTCTGGTATGTCGCGGACTCGCAGGTTCCCGGCCTGCGGCTGGAAGCGGAGAGCGTTCACGAACTCATCCGCAAGGTGGCGGATGCGGCGCCCGAGCTTGTCGACCTCAACCGCGATGAGATCGCCGCGCGGCACGACAGGCGGCTTTCCGGGCCGGAGGCGGCGCGTCCGCCGGTGACGATCCGCCCGGTCATCGACACGCCGCTCGCCATCGCCTGCTGAGCCGTGGCCGGCGGTTACGGAAGGCAGATCGGGTCACTATCCACCGAGTTTGGCGGCAGCACCCAGCCGTTGCGAGGGCGTGTCCTTCCAGTTCATCGAAAATGGGTATTATAGTCCGCAACGTTCCGCTAAGCATGGCGCGGCATGACGGCGTCTCCACAACTACTGATCCTCGAAGCCACCATCGGGCTCTTCGAGGACCAGCTGGACGCGGGACCTGACCGGCGGCGTGCCGACTTGCTCGTCCTAGGCCAACAACTTCACCGCCTGAACCGCATCTACATCCGGCTTGTCGAAACGGCGCTGGAGGCGGCGGGGCGCGACCGGGTCAGCGATTAGCGACACCAAATCGGACTCCGAATGTGAATCATCGTCCATAGACTTATAGTCCACATTTTCCCGACAAGCTGGGAGTGGACAAGGAGCAGCAGAGAGAGGTCAAGCGGCGCTTCGGCGCGCGCCTCCATCAGCTCCGCAAAGCCAGGGATATGACCCAGGAAGACGTTGCGTTCGCCGCCAACCTGGACCGTTCCTATCTCAGCGCCATCGAGCGTGGCAAAAAGAATGTCAGCCTCGTCAACATCCATCGGATCGCAGATGCGCTGGAGGTGGGGACGGGGGAATTGTTTGGGGAGTGAAGGGCGGCGGTCTGTCCAGCGCCGGTAGGAGGACAAGGCGTCCGACACCCTTGCTCGTTACGTCGAGTGTAGCAAAGTAACACCAGCGCACGCCTTGAGCCAATCGCCAGAGTGTGAGATCGTGGTTTGGGAGGACCAGGTGGTAAGACTCTGGGCAGCGAGCACAGACCTGGACTGGTTTGACTACCTGGCGACGCAGCCGGAGATTGACGAAGTCAACTTTTGGCAGCCGAGTGGCGGAACGAATTTCTCCGCTATCCAGCCGGGAGAGCTCTTTCTCTTCAAGCTGAAAAGTCCCCGAAACGTCATTGGTGGCTTCGGCGTATTAAGTCAGGCGTCAAATCTGCCGCTTTCACTCGCATGGGAGGCGTTTGGGATCAAGAATGGAGCTCGAAGCCTTCCGGAGATGCGGGAGCGGATAGGCCGGTATCGGCACCACAGGATTCCCGCCGCTGATTACACGATAGGGTGTCGCATCGTTGTTCAGCCGGTCTTTCTTCCGGAAGTCCTGTGGATCGAGCAGCCGGAATCTTGGGCGAGATCGATCGTGGTAGGGAAGAGGTTCGATACAGAGACAATGGAGGGGCTGAAGCTTTGGGAACGGCTCATGCAAGCCGGCGAGGCGGCGCGCGCTCTGCGGTACAGCGCTCCACAATCCTTCGCTGACCAGCACACACCCTATTTTCCGTCGGGTCCGCGATACAGCGAGCCGCAGCTCGTCCGGCCGCGACTGGGCCAAGGGGCCTTCCGACTTGCCGTCACTGACGCCTACAAACGCCAATGTGCTGTGTCGGGCGGTCGTGTGCTTCCCGCCTTGGATGCGGCGCATATCCGGTCTTATTGCGATGGGGGAGAGCATGAAGTGTCGAACGGGCTGCTGCTTCGCCGCGACATCCACAGCGTGTTCGATGCCGGATACGTGACGTTCGACGATAACTTGCGGCTGGTCGTTAGCGACCGGGTCAGGACCGACTTCAACAATGGTAATGAATACCGTCGGCTTCACGGCCAACGGCTTATCGTGCCTGACGCAATGGCCGCCAGGCCCGATCCAATGCAACTGCGTTGGCACCAGGACCACCGGTTCCTCGGATAACCTGTTGGCATGCCTAGAGGCCAGGGCCGTTCACTGCTTGAAACAAGACTCCCGATGCCAAGCCAGATAGCTCGGATGCGGCCGGTGCGTCGCGTTGCCGGGCACCGCCGCTCGCCTCGATTTGTTGACCAGACTCCACACGCTCTCAACGTCGTTGACCTGCCGGGAGACCAGCACGTCGAGCTCGTCCGAGAGGCTGATCAGGCCGCGGTCGAACATCCAGTGGGCGGTGCCGGACAAAGCGAGGCCGTTGGTGATGATGTCGGGGCCGTGGGCTTCGACCGGCTTGATATGCGCCGCCTCCACCTCCGCACGGCCTTGGCCGTTGATTAGTTTGAGGCCGGTGATCGCGCAGCGGCAGTCATAGGCGTCCAGGACGATGCGCCGGAAGACGCGGTCGCGGATGATGCGCGAGCTGTAGAAGGCAACGCGTTCCCGCTCGACACCGCCCACAAACGGGATCTGACCCTCCCTTACCAAGCTGCCAAGCGAGGTTTCCGCCAGCACGCCAGCACGCGGCAATAATGGCTCCTCTTCCGGGAAGCCGCGTTCGATGATGCGGTTGAAGTCTTCGATCGAAATCGGACGCACGGCAGCTTGGGCCCGGCCGGAAATGTTTCCAGCCTCGTTCAACACCCCGCGCTCCACTGGTCCATCGGGTCCGGAAAAGGGAACGTCCCGCTCGAACGGTAAGTAGCTACCGGGTTCAATCACGGCGAGATACATGCCGTTGGCCGATGGATCGGGAATGACCCGCTCGACGCGCGCCATGGCATAATAGCCCTTCGCCGTAGGCCCGCGGCGCGGCTCATAATAGATGATCCAGTCGCCTACGAACTGGGAAGCGCGGCTGAGATATTGCTTTGGAAACTGATAACGGACCTCGGGCTGGTCGTCGTAAATCGAGTCCAGCCGATGGAGAAATACCCCTCTCGCCAATCCGTCGTTCCCTTCGATAGCCGACGACAATGTTGCGCCATGAAGCGCGCAATTGCAGCCCCCGTAAAGCGCAATCCCGCTCCCCCAAATCGCTGTTTTCCAAAAAGGCATCGCTGGTCGGCGATGGCCCATCCTCCGGAGGATGAACCAGCGCCCCGCGCTGGTTCACTTTGTTGGATTAATGTTGGATTTCGTCGGGCAGCCTCTGCGGTCCGAATCGGGATCGGAGAGGCAATATGGCCGGACAAGACCGGGCCCCCGGCCTCCGCCGGGGTAACGGAAAGCGGGCGAGGGCGCGCGTGGCGGCGGGGGGTGACGGCCGCGTTCGATGCGCGGCAGAGGGCGGCGTTCGTGAACGCGGTGGAGCGGGGCGCCATGACCGCGGGCGGCGCCTGGCAGGGGCCGGGGCCGTCGCCGGACCGCGCCGAGGCGATGGTAGGGCGATGACCGAGCTGTTCCGGCCGGAGCGCGCGGCGCCGCGGGTGCTGCGGCTCTAGCCCTCCCCGGAGCGAGCCGCTAGCTAAGGCGCCATGACCGCGCCCGTCTCCGTCCGCCGGATCGGCTCGAAGGCCGACATCAAGGCCTTTATCGACGTCCCCTACCGGCTCAACGCCGCCGAGCCCAACTGGATTCCGCCGCTCAAGTCCGAGGTGAAGGGGCTGATCACGGCGGGCCGCAACCCCTGGTTCGAACATGCCGAGGCGGCCTTCTTCCTCGCCGAGCGGAAGGGCGCCCGCGCGCCGGTCGGGCGGATCTCGGCGCAGGTCGACCAATTGGTGCTCGAGCATATGGCGCCGGGGCTCGGCCAGTGGGGGATGTTCGAGGCCGCCGACGAAGCGGCCGCCCACGCCCTCCTCGCCGCCGCCGAAGCCTGGCTGAGGGGGAAGGGGATGAACCGGGCGATGGGGCCGTTCTCATTGGGCATCTGGGACGAGCCGGGGCTGCTGGTCGAGGGGTTCGATCATCCGCCGATGGTGATGATGGGCCACAACCCGCCGGCCTATCCGGGCTGGATCGAGGCCGCCGGCTATCGCGGCGTCAAGGACCTCTACACCCACGACGTCCCGGTCGACCGGCCGTTCCCGACCCTGGTCGAGCGGATCGTCGCCGCCGGCGAGAAGAATCCGCGCATCCGCATCCGCAATATCGACCGCGCGCATTTCGACGCCGAGGCCGCGCTCATCCTCTCGATCCTCAACGAGGCCTGGTCGAACAATTGGGGGTTCATCCCGCTGACCGACAGCGAGATCGCCTATGCCGGGCGGAAGCTGAAGCCGATCGTGCTCGAGGACCTGGTGCTGATCGCCGAACATGACAGCGGGGCGGGCTTCGAGCCGGTGGCGTTCATGATGGCGCTGCCCGACATCAACGAGTTCCTCGCCGACCTCAAGGGCGAGCTGTTCCCGTTCGGCTGGGCGAAATTGCTGTGGCGGCTGAAGCGGATGCGGCCCAAGGGCGGGCGGGTGCCGCTGATGGGCGTCAAGAAGAAGCTCCACGCCAGCCGCCTCGCCAGCCAGCTCGCCTTCATGATGATCGAGACCATCCGCCGCGCCGGCTACGGCCATTACCGCATCACCCGCGCCGAGGTCGGCTGGATCCTCGACGACAACGGGCCGATGCTGTCCATCGCCCACGCGATCGAGAGCCGGCGCAACCGCGTCTACCGGCTCTACGAGCGCGCGCTCTAGGGCGTTTTCGGCGCTTCCGCTCCCCGCCGCGCCGGGTTATGCTCGGTTTTTCCAATGACGGGGGGATGGCGATGAAGGCAATTGCGACGGTGGCCGCGGCGGCGGCGTTGATGGCGCTGACGGCGTGCGACCAGCTCGGCCTTGGCGGCCTCGGCGGCAATGCGGCCGCCGGCAACGACACGGCCGGCAACGCCGCCGGCAATGCTTCGGGCGGCAAGCCCGGCGAGGCCGGCAACAGCGCCGCGGCCCAGCCCGCCGCGGCCGGCGACAAGGACCCGGCCGCCGGCGCCGTCCCCGCCGCCGCCGCGGGCCCCGTCACCCTCGACCGCGCCTATGTGATGGGGCGGTGGACCGACGACGGCGACTGCGGCAATGCGGTCGAGTTCGGCAGCGACGGCCGCTTCACCGCCGCCAACGGCGCCGGCGGCCTGTGGCACCTGGCCGGCGACCAACTGACCATGACCGGCAGCGGCACGCTGACCCTTCAGATCGTGCCGATCGACCAGAACACGATGAACGTGGTCAATCCCGACGGCTCGCTCGGCCGTTCGACCCGCTGCTGAGCCGGGCCTCGCCGGTCAGGCCGCGGCGGAAGCGCCGGCCCGGCCCCGCTTGTCGGCCGCGGGTGCCGGGTCGGGCCCCGTCATCGATCGGCCAGAGGGAGCCGGTCGTGAGCAGCCGCCTGGACATCGCGTTCGTCCGCGCCGCCGCTACCGGCCGCAAATAGCTGCCAAATAGAGGGCGGGCCCGGAAGTATTCATTGTCCTTCCTTCCCTTTATTCGTCGTCTTTCTATACTTGTCCATCCCCTTTCTTCTTGCTCCATTTATATGATCCGGCGCAAATCGGGCAATATCGTTCCGGCGCCGTCGCCGCCTTTCGCGGGCGTGCGACGCGGGCTATGCTGCCGGCTCGGGCGATCGGAGGGGGGGATGAAGGCGATCCACGGACTGGCCCTGGCATCGGCCGCGCTTGCCGCCTTCCTCGCCGCGCCGGCCTGGGCGCAGGCGGGCAGGACCGGCGCCGCCGCGCCCCGACCGGCGCCGATCACCGCCGCGCGGCTGGTCGGCCGCTGGGGCGACAATGGCGACTGCCGCAAATATGTCGTCTTCCGCGGCGACGGCACCTTCCTCTCCTACACCGGCGGCGAGGGCAGCTGGCGGCTCGCCGGCACCCGCCTGACGATGGCCGGCCGGACCGGCGCGGTGGTGCTGAACGTGGTGTCGCTCGACCGCGCCGCCCTGGTCGTCGCCAATGCCAACGGCACCACCGGCCGCTCGACGCGCTGCTGAGCGTCCCGGCCCGGCGCGGCGGCCGGCGGCGGCGGCCGGCCAAGCGCGGCCAGGTCCGCGACGACGCCGCTTCCGCCGCCCGCGAGCGGCATAGCCGAGCCGGTGGACGCGCCGCGCCGCAAACCGTCGAGGCGAGCCCGCGCCGCGACCGGCGCCGTCCGGTTCCGCTTAACGCCCCTTCGCGGTCATGCTATCGGAAGACTCGGCGCGCGTGACACGGTAAATCTTGCCGCCGTAGCACGGGCTCGGCCCTCAGGCCGACCGATGCGATTGTGGGGAAAGCAAGTCCCACCGCGCGCCAACTCCCTCGCGGCCACCCGCAGAGCCGGCGCTTCGCCACCGGGCATAGCGAGAGCGCTGTACGTCACCGCAATCGGGAGGCGCATCGTCATCCTCAGGGCGATTCTCGCCGGACAGACGTTCGCTCGCTGGCGCAAGGACCCCGCTTACGCCTCCCCCTTCGCCGAACTCGCGACATCGGGCAGGGCTGTTCCCGCCTATTCGATCTCGATCCAGGTCGGGGCGTGGTCGCTGGCCTTCTCGCGGCCGCGATAGTCCTTGTCGACGCCGGCGTCGCGGAGGCGGTCGGCGGCCTGCGGCGAGAGCAGGAGATGGTCGATGCGGAAGCCGGCGTCGCGCTGCCAGCAGCCGGCGGTATAGTCCCAGAAGGTGTAGACCGCGCCCTCCGGGTAACGGGCGCGGATCGCGTCGGTCCAGCCCTGATTGAGGATCCGGCGGAAGGCCTGGCGGCTCTCGGGCTGCATCAGCGCGTCCGACGCCATCGCCCTGGCCGAGAAGACATCGTCGGGGTCGTCGGTCGGGATCACGTTCCAGTCGCCGGCGAGCACGGTCGGCCGCTCGTCGGCGAGCAGTGTTTCGGCATGGGCGCACAGCCGGTCCATCCAGGCGAGCTTGTAGGCGAACTTGTCGGTGCCCACCGGGTTGCCGTTGGGCAGGTAGATCGAGGCGAGGGTCACGCCCGCTACCTCGGCCTCGATATAGCGGCTGTGGCTGTCGTCCGGGTCGCCGGGAAGGCCGAGGCGGCGCAGCGCCGGCGGCGCGCCCGGGGTGAGGATGGCGACGCCGTTGAACCCCTTCTGGCCGTGCCAGACGCCGTCATAGCCGGCGGCGCGCAGGTCCATGATCGGGAAGCTGTCGTCGTCGCACTTGATTTCCTGCAGGCAGAGCGCGTCCGGCTTCTGCTCGTCCAGATATTCGATCAGCCGCGGCAGCCGCGCGCGGATGCCGTTCAAATTGTAGGTGACGATCTTCATAGATGCGGCTTAGCAACCCTTCCCGATCATGGGGAGGGGCTCGTGCGCCGCGCCCTCCGACCGGCGGTCACCAGCGCAGGATGCAGCTGTTCAGCGCCTGGGCGCGCCGGTTGGTCGCGTCCTGCGCGGCAGCCGGCGTCGCCCTGATCATGCACCAGTCATAATGAGCCTGGTAATCGGTGGACCAAAGGAAGCCCTGCTGGCCGCACCGGCCCGTCGCCTGCCTTCGCATCTGCGTCACCGCGGATTCGGCATAGGACCGGCAGGCCCTGACCCGCGGCGGCGCCGACGCATCCTCCTCCGCCATCGGGAGCGGGGTGGCGATCACCACCTGCCTGGGGCGTATCGCGACATGAGGCTGGGGCCGCTCCGGGGGAACGACGATGGGAGTGGTGTCGATGCGAGGCGCGGTGTCGGCTTTGCCGTCCATCCCCGCGGTGCCGACCCTTCCCCGGCGGCATTGGTCGATGCGGCCGTGCATCTTTCCCCTCACTTCCGCGCCCAGCGAAGCGGAGAATTGTTGCAGGAGGGCGTAATAATTCATCGCGCTGTCGACACAGCGACCGGCTTTGTAATTATGGTTTCCACGGTCCAGCAGTTCCTGGCGGCTGAAGGGCTGCGCAGCGCCCGGCGCCGAGAAGGCGGCCACCAGCCCGATCGCTCCGATCGTCGCGAGGAGAAGGGCAGCATTGCGCATCATGCTCTCCTATTCGGTTGGGTTCGAGGTCGTGGGCGCCGCCGGCGCGACAATCGGGCTGCCGTCGTCGGGGGAATCCGAGGGCACGACGATCGGGCTGCCGTCGTCGATGGGATTGAGCGGCAGGATGTAGGTCGCGGCATCGCGCGTGTGCAGCGAATGGAGCGTGACGATCGACGCCACGATCAGGACGACGCCGAGGAAGCACAGGATGAGGCCGGGCGACGTGCTCCTGATCTCCGCCTTCCACCCGCCCGGCGCGGCGGCGCCGAAGCGGGATTCCGGCTCCGCGAGCTTGCCGAGGATGAAAGCCGCGCCAACGACCGCCAGGATCATGCCGGTCACGAAACCGAGATAGCGGGACCAGACCGCGAACATCATCAGGGCGTTCGATTGATGGTAGCGGCGCTCGACGATATTAGCCTCGAGCAGCAGCATCGCGCGGCCGCGCTGAAGCGAGGCGCAAATTTCCGGCTCGAGCGGCGGGGTGCCGGGCCGGGCGGCGCAGATTTGCCCGTCCAGCAGGGATCCGGCGCCGATGGTCGGAGGGTGCGCGAGCTCCCAGCTGAGGAAGGCAAGTTGACCGAGACTGGCGACAAAGAAGAACAGCGCGAGCACCACGACGGTGCGAGTCATGAACGGCCTGGCCGCAAGCTGCCAGGCAGTCACCTCTTCAGGCTCCGGCGGTGTCGCAGGATGGCCAAACTCCTCCATTGCTCTGGCTAGACTCCTTGAAGCCATGCACGCGATCGCAAACTACCCCCGTTCACTTGTCAGGAACAGCATGTTTTCTGGACATGGACGCTCGGGCGAGGCGACGCCGGCCCCAGGAGATTCTTCATCAGCGTCCCGGGGCAGGCTCCCGCGTTTAGGGGGCCTTTACCCGCTTGCGCTAAGGCCCGCTTATGGCGACCCGCGTCCTGCTCACGATCGATACCGAACTCACCTGGCGGCATTTCGCCAAAGGTGCCGGCTGGCGCAAGAATTTGGCCCGCAGCTTCGACCCGGCGGGGGTCGGCGTGCCCTACCAGCTCGAGCAGCTGCGCCGGCACGGGCTCAAGGCCTGCTTCTTCGTCGATCCGATGCCGGCTTTGGTCTACGGCATCGAGCCGATCCGCCGGATGGTGGCGCCGATCCTGGCGGCCGGGCAGGAGGTACAGCTCCACCTGCACAGCTTCTGGCACGATCTGGCGCTCGGGCGCCGCGAAGACGCGCGCTTCGAGCTCACCGATTTCGACGTGGAGGGCCAGCGGGCGCTGATCGGGACCGCGCGCGACCTCCTCCTCGCCGCCGGCGCCCCTCCGCCCGTCGCCTTCCGCTCGGGAAGCTATGCCGCCAACCGCGACACGCTGCGGGCGCTGCGCCGGCTCGGCCTGCGCTACGACAGCAGCCATAACGGCACCGAGCATCCCTGGCCGAGCGCGCTGCCGCTCGATCCCGCGCTGATCGACCCGATATTCTGCGACGGCGTCACCGAAATACCGGTGAGCCAGATAAGCCGCCGCGGCGGCGGCCTGCGCCCCTTCCAGATCTGCGCGCTCTCCAGCCAGGAGATCGAGGCGGCGCTCGCCCACGCCGCCCGGAACGGGCACGCCATGACCACCATCGTCAGCCACAGCTTCGAGCTCGCCACCCGCGACGGCAAGAGGGTCAACCGGCTGGTGCGCGGACGCTTCGACCGATTGTGCGGCTTCCTCGAGGCCAATCGGGTGTCGATGCCGACCGCGCGCTTCGCCGACCTGGTCGTCGCCGCGCCCGCCCGGGCGGCGCGGCCGCTGCCGGCACGGCCGTTTCGCACCGCGCGCCGGATGGCCGAGCAGGCCTGGGGCACGGCCTTCTACGAAAAGCCGGCGGTGGGCGGGGCGCTGATGTCGGTGCCGCCGCTGGGCATTCTCGGCGGGGAGCTGGTCGCCCTTGCCGGCCTCTGAAACCGCCCTGCCGTTCCGGATCGGCGCGCACACCCTGCTCACGCTCCGCCGCCGGCTGATCCGCCGCGGGCTTTCGCTCGAGGAGGCGCTGGGCGGCGGCCCGCCCGCCTTGCCGCCGCTCGCCGGCGACGCCGACGGCTATCTGGTGACCGCCTTGCCGGCGGCGCTGACCGAGGGGCTGGCGGCGGGCCATGCCGGGCTGCGGCCGTTCGTCCGCCAGCGTTACCGGCGCAGCTACGCCCGGCTCGACCAGGATTTCGACACCTATCTCGCCGGCTTCTCGGCGAAGAGCCGGTCGACCTGCCGGCGCAAGCTCAGGCGGCTCGCCGATTTGTCCGGCGGCACGCTCGACGTGCGCTGCTACCGGACCGAGGAGGAGATCGGGCTTTTCTACGCCGAGGCCCGCGCGGTTTCGGCGAAAACCTATCAGGAGCGGCTGCTCCATGCCGGCCTTCCGGAAGGGCCGGAGGCGCTTGGCCAGATGCGCGCGCTCGCCCGCGCGGGCCGCGCGCGGGGCTGGCTGCTGTTCGTGGACGGCGCGGCGGTCGCCTATCTCTGGGCGCCGGCCGAAGGGCCCTGCCTGATCTACGCCCATCTCGGCCACGATCCCGGATTCGCCGACTATTCGCCGGGGACGGTGCTCCAGCTCGAGGCGATGCGGCAGCTGATGGCGGAAAGAGCCTTCGCCCTGTTCGACTTCACCGAGGGCGAGGGCCAGCACAAGAGGTTGTTCGCGACCGGCGGGGTGGATTGCGTCGACCTCATGCTGGTGCGGCCGACGCCGGGCAACCTGCTCGCCGGCCATGCGCTCGGCGGCTTCGACCGGGCGGTGGCGCTGGCCAAGAGGATCGTCGGCGCGGCCGTCGCGCGCCGGCTGCGGCGCTAGGGCCTGGGCTCTGCGCGGCCGGCGGCCGCGGCGTACCAGGCGAAACCGAAGGCGATGAACAGCTCCTTATATTCGCTCGCGTCGGGGAGATCGGCCATCTCCGGCCCGCCGGCCAGCACCAGCGCCTGCCCGGCCGCGACCGCGAGCGCGAGCGCCACGAAGAGGAGCCCCTCCTTGCCGTCCCCGCGCCGCCGGGCCGCCCGGGCGAAGGCGAGCAGCGCGAACAGGCTCAGCCAGCCGGCGATCTGGACCGGCAGCAGGTTCCACTGGCCGTAGGTGAAGATGGCGACCGGAGCGGCGACCGCGGCGACGCCGCGATCGGGGACGAAGGCGGCGAGGGGATGCTCGGCGAGCGCCGGCGTGGCAGCGCCCCGAAGCAAGGGCAGCACGCCCAGAAACAGGCCGGCGCCGGCATAATAGACCAGCTCGGAAAGGTCGGTCTGGATGTTGTGGAAGTTGAACTCGGCCTGCCAGTTCAATTCCGCCAGGCGCTCGGGCGTGCCGAAGCCGAAGACCCGCTGCAGCCACGAAATCTCCTCCATGCCGAGCACGAAGAAAATGGCGGCGAGCAGGCCGGCAAGCGCGAGCGCGGGCGCCCGCTGCCTTGCGGCCAGGCCGCGCGCGAACCGGACGGCGAAGGCCCCGCTCGCCACGAGCAGCAGCAAGGCGGAGGCCCATTCGAGCGGGCTGTCCTCGCGCGCCAGAGCGTGGAAGGCGGACGGGTCGGCGGCGAGCAGGGCGGCCGCGGCGAGTGCGCCGGCCGTCACCAGCGGCGCGGCGAACAAGGCGGGCCCGCCGAGACGGGACCGCTCCAGCGCGCAGCCGCGCGCGCGCGCGGCCAGGACCGCGGCGACGAGCAGGCCGGCCGCGACGGCGGCGAAGCCGGCGCGGGCAAGATGGTAGGCGTCGAACAAAGCCGGCTCCTCGCGGGCGACCGGCCAGCCGAGCACGAGCAATTCGTACAGGATGAAGCCGCCGAGCCCGGCCGCGGCGAGGGCGGCGGCGGCGAGCAGCCGCAAGCCGGGCGCGCTCGCCAGCCAGCGGCCGACGGCGGGCAAAAGCGGCGGGCGCGGCGCCTCCGCCTGCCTGGCCGGGCCGCTCATCGGCGCCGCTCCCAGAATGGCCGGAGCAGCGCCGCCCGGACGCCGCCGCGCACGATCAGGAAATCGAGGATCTCCGGCCCCGGCCGCGCGCCCATCTCGGTCTTGTAACCGGGGTCGCCCGCCCCCCAGCCGATGGTCTCGATCCCGGCGGCGGCGGCCTCCTGGAAATCGCGGTAGAGCAGGATCCGCCCCGGGCTGCGCCCGGCGAAGCGCTCGCTGTAGCTGTTGGCGATATAATAGCGGGTCGCGCCGCTCGCGACGCTGAAGGTAAAGGCGGCGGGGACGCCGCCGACATGGAGCAACGAGCAGGACAGGCAGGCGGCGAGGGCGGGATCCTCGATCGCCCGCTCCCAGATGCGGCGGTTTTCGGCGCGGACGAACTTGGTGTCGCGCGCGTCCGCCTTGGCGCCGACCCAGCTCTCCGCCTCGATCGCCGCCAGGATGTCGAGGATGCCGGCATTCCAGCCGGCGCCGGCGACGGTCCGGAACTCGAGCGCGCCCATTTCGGCGAGGCGCCGCTCACACCAGCGGTTCTTCCTGAGGGTCTTGGTGCTCGGCCAGGGCCCGTCCGCGGCCAGCCCCTTGACATCGACCCGATAGGAGGTCGCGAGCCGGCGCTTCAACAGGGTCCAGCCGCCCTCGCCGGCGAGCCTGGCGAGCCGCACGCCGGTCGGGTCGTCGGCATAGATCGGGCCGAGCCGCCAGACCGGGCCGAGCGCGGCATGGGCCGCCGGGCTCGCCAGCAAAGCGGCGAGCTCGCCATCGTCCGCGTCGCCGGCGACCGGGAAGCTGCGATAGGGCCAGTAGCTGCCGGGCACCTCGCGGAGCCGGAGCGGGCCCTTGCCGCGCGACACCAGGGGAATGGCGGCGATCGGCGCGCCGTCCGCGCGGCGCGCGACCAGGGTGGCGAGCGGACCGCCGGCCGCGGCCCGGAACCAGGCGGCGCGGAGGAAGGAATGCCCGGCCCCCGCCGACGCCGCCACCCGATCGATGGCGGGGGACGCGCCCGCTTCCTCATCCACCATGATGAAGCCGGCATCCTTGCGGATCTTCGAGTGCAGCAATTCGGCACGCTCCTGAACGGATTTCCCGCGAGGCCGCCGAGTACAATATCAAGACTAAGATAGCGTAACCGTTGCGTGACCCCGCCCTGCTTCGCTGCCCCAAATGCAGATGGCTTGCCCTCCGAATCTGCGCAGCAGCGAAGGATGGTGGGCGCGGCAGGAGTCGAACCTACATCCGGCCGTAATCCGCGGCCGGCTCTGCCATTGAGCTACACGCCCATCCGCCGGCTTAGGCGGAAGAGGCGAATCTTTCATTAACCCTGCGCCGCCGCCGCGCCAGGCGCCGCTAGATCGAGAAGCTGGTGCCGCAACCGCAGCCCGAGGCGGCGTTGGGGTTGGTGACCTGGAAGGCGGCGCCGCCGAGGCTCTCGACGAAGTCGACCGTCGACCCGCGCACCAGATCGAGCGAGACCGGATCGACGACCAGGGTGACGCCGTCCGCTTCGGCGACCGTATCGTCCGCGGCCACCGCGTCGGCGAGCTCGAACCTGTACTGGAAGCCGGCGCAGCCGCCGCCGTCGATCGACAGCCGGAGGATCGCCGGCCTGGCCTGGCGCGCCGCGATCGCCGCGACGCGGGCGGCCGCGGAGCGGCTCAGGAAGATGTCGGACGCTTCGGTCATCGCTTGAAGATAGGGCGGCGGGCGCAGCAAAACCAGCCCCGGCCCCGGTTCAGCTGCGCGTCCGGTAACCGCAGACGATGCCGAACAGGAAGGACATGAACAGGCCGAGCTGCACCTGGCCGTGCGGATCGGACCATCCCAGGAACTGGTTGCCGAACGCGAACAGGCCGATGAAGCAAACGATCGCAATGCCCATCATGGGCAATATCCTCCAATGCGGGCGCGAAGCTCGCACAAGATGGTAAAGGAGCGGTGAACGCTTGCCCGGCCGCGCGCATGTCGCCATAGGCCTTCCCCATCGCTGAGGAGCCGGCCATGAAGATCCGCGTCTACGTGACCCTGAAGAACGGGGTCCTCGACCCGCAGGGAAAGGCGATCCACCACGCTTTGGAAGGGCTCGGCTTCAACGGCGTCAACGACGTCCGCGCCGGCAAGCTGATCGAGCTCGACGTCGCCGACGGCGTCGGCGACGCCGACGTCGACGCGATGTGCCGCAAGCTCCTCGCCAATACGGTGATCGAGAATTTCCGCATCGAGCGCGCGGAGACGGCGGCATGAAAAGCGCCGTCATCGTCTTGCCCGGCTCCAATTGCGACCGCGACATGGCCGAGGCGCTGAAGCTGGTCAGCGGCCGCGCACCGGCGATGGTGTGGCACCGCGAGACCGAGCTTCCCGGCGGCCTCGACCTCGTCGCCATCCCCGGCGGCTTCTCCTACGGCGATTATCTCCGCTCCGGCGCGATGGCGGCGCAGTCGCCGGTGATGCGCGCGGTCGCCGAGGCGGCGGCGCGCGGCGTCGCCGTGCTCGGCGTGTGCAACGGCTTCCAGGTGCTGACCGAGGCGCGGCTCCTGCCCGGCGCGCTGATGCGCAATGCCGGCATCCGCTTCGTCTGCCACGACGTCGCCCTCATTGTCGAGAACAGCCAGTCGGCCTTCACCGCCCGCTACGATGCGGGCGAGGAGATACGCGTTCCCGTCGCCCATCACGACGGCAATTACCAGGCCGACGAGGCGACGCTGGACCGGCTCGAGGGCGAGGGCCGGATCGCCTTCCGCTATGCCGGCGACGTCAACGGCTCGGCGCGGGGCATCGCCGGCATTTTGAACGAGGCCGGCAACGTGATGGGCATGATGCCGCATCCCGAGCGGATGGTGGAGCCGGCCCATGGCGGCACCGACGGCCGGCGGCTGTTCGAGGGCCTGCTGGAGACGGTGGGCCAGCCGGCCTGAAGCCCCGAAAGGGGAAAAGGCGCGCCCCGGGATTGGAACGCGCCTTCCCACCTCGATTTGGCCGCTCGAGGGAGGGCGCCCAATTAGCCCGCCGGCCAGGCGCGAAACGATATCGGGATTCTACGACAGCCGCCGGGCGGCCTGATCGTCGCTAGGCGGGGGTCAGGAGTCTATACATATCGTCGGACTCCGCGCCGTTCACGCTGAATGAGAGCGCGGCCCAGGTCGCACTCGCCACGAGCTGATAAAGTTCGGCCTGGTCGTGAAATCTGGCCGTTTCAAGGATCAGGAAGATCGCGTTTTCGTCATCGCTTTCCGTGTTGCCGCTGAGCAGGGCCTTCACCATCCGATCCTTGACGTTGAACGGAAGCCTCGCCAGCCGGCCCTGTGCATTCAGCTGGGTGGCGAGCCCGCGCGCATCATTGTCGTCCTGCGGGTCCAGGACGGACAAAGCTCGGGAGATGGCCTGGATGAGACCCTCCGCCACGGCCAGCAACGCGCCGGCACCACCGGCGGCGGGGGCCATCGCCGCATCGATCGCCGCCGTCAGCGCCGGGTTGGGGCTCCCTGGAGGGCCATCGAGAACCTGGCTGCGCAGCGCCATGAGGCGCCCTACGTCGGCGCGCGACTGAAGGGAGCCGTAAAGCGGGACGGCCGACTGCGCCGCCTCGAATTCCAGGAGCAGACGGTCGAAGGTGGCGTGGCAGGCTGCGCGCTGCTCCACGCTCAGCAACGGATCGACGGCGTTGCGGAGGAGCCCGAAGATCGGCGCATAATCGAGCTGCGCCAGCGCCGAGCAAATGTGCGCCGTATAGGTGACCTCGTACATCAGACCGACAAGCTCGTCCGCGCGATGCGGCGCGGCGGCTCGATATTGCGTGATGACCGCGTCGCCGATTCGCGCGGCATCGATCATCCGCGCGCGGTTACGCATCGTCGCGCTCGTAATTCCCTCGAGCAGCTCGGCCTTGCGGCGCAGAAGCATATCGAACTCGCCCGGCTGAAACCGGGCCGGCCACTGCAGCAGCTTGACGAAACAGGCCCCCAGGTTCGGGCTCGCCTCGTAGTCGAGCAGAATGAGATAGCGCCGGATCAGCTGGTAGACGAGATAATCCCGCTGATCCAGCACCTGCGCGACCTGGCGCGCCACTTGGTCGACGTAACTCTCGGTCAGCTCGTCGTCCAGGTCGGACCAGCCCCCGATTGCCTGGACCAACCGGATCAACTCGTAGCTGTTCTCCGATCGCGTCATCAGGTCGCGGATCTCGTCCTCTTCGGCGTCGCCGGTCGCGCCCGCGGCCAGATCATGGACGAGCCGCGCCTTGAACTTCATGATGTTCAGCCGAAGGCTCGGGCTGGGCGGGTCGAAGTCGACGGCTTCCGAAGCGACGAATCCGCGCAGGGTGCCGGTGCGGCTCACGCCGAGATAGTGCCTGACATGCTCCATAGAGCGGCCTCTCCTCCCGCCCGAACCTCATTGCAGCGCGATGAGGACCGGAATCAGGCCGCGGCCCTCGGCCAGCGGCGCCATAGCCTTGCCGAGGACCGCGCCGAAGGCGCGCGCGGGATCGGCCTTCATGGCATGGCCGGCGGTTGCCGAGGTGGTGAGCAAATCGCCCACATCGATCGCCGCGCCGGTGGCGTCCACCTTGCAATAAACCTTGCCGACGAGCGCAACCGGACCGCGGCGGAGGTCGGCATCTTCGTGGCGGTCCATGATGATGCCCGTGCGCAGCGGGCCGGCGCCGGGCACGACGCCAACGACCTTTCTGTCATAGGGGACGATGCACGGCGCAAGATCACCGTTGCCGCTCATCACCATGACCGTTCCCGGCTCGCAAGACAGGTCGGCCGCGATCGTGAAATCCTCGGCGAAATCGGCGCCGGGGAAAGAGCAGTCGCCGGTGATGACGACGTTCCCCTTGAAGAAGCCGGCAGGGCCCGGACCCCGGCTCTCGCCATAGACGCCGGCGCCGACGCCATGCGGGTTCAGCTGTATGCCGGCGATCGCCGCGAAGTGCGGCGAATGGGTTTCCCCGTGCACGCCTTCGCCGACCGTGCTCGCGCCGAAGACGCCGGCGGTGAACCCCTGGTCGGAGGACGTTTGCGCCAGCGAAATCCCGACCACCGCCGACAGGACGGCCGAGTCGGTCTCGCCATGAACGCCCTCGCCGGACCGGCTTCGGAAGAAGCCCCCGGGGCCGTTGCTCTCCTGCAATCCGGTGACCGCTGCAAAGGTCGGGGACGTCGATACGCCGCGAACACCTTCACCGACCGTGCTCGTGCCGAAGACGCCGGCCGTAAATCCTCCGTCGGACGGCGTCTGCGCCTTTGACACCCCCACCACGCCGGACGTTCCGGCAAAGTCCGTCTCCCCCCGCACCCCCTCGCCAATCAGGCTCGTCCCGAAGACGCCGGCCGTAATTCCGGATGCCCGTCGGGCCTTGGAGATACCGACCACAGCCGACGTCACTTCGGAATCGGTCTCGGCGAAAATCGCTTCCGCCGTTTGGCTGCTGGCGAACATGGCGCGCCCGCTCCCAAGGCTCCGGGCGGCTACGCCAATTCCATCGAAGCTGAGGCCGCTGATCGCCTCCCCGCCGCCGCAGTGAATCCCCGTGACCGCGGCTTTGGCGGATTTCCCGCTGCGGCCTCCAATCGGCGGATGCCGGGCAAGCGCGGCCCGGCTGCAGGGATCGAGCTCGGTGACGGCGTCCGTTTCAGTCTGGGTCTGGAGCCGCGGCAGCCTGGCCATATGCTGGACCTCCTCTCGTGGGAGCCGGCCCTGCGTCGGCCGGTCGCCGAGGACGTGTGCGAACCTAGGCCCGGGCGGGAAAAGGGGCCAAGCAAAGACTGATCCAGGGCAGCGCGTTTCGAGTCCGAATTGGTTGGAACGGGCGTGCCGTCGCCAGCTTCGCCCCCGGGGCGGGGCGGCTCACCAGGCCAGAATGTCGCGGGTTTCGTCGAGCAGCGCCAGAATCTCCGAACGGTCGGCGAAATGGCGGCGGAGGAAGATCTCCTCGCCGTCGGCGGTCGCGCAGCCGAGCGTGCGGACCGCGCGCTCGATCTCGCCCCGGCGCTCCCTGTCGTAAGGCTCCTCGCCCAGCCAGTGGTTGCACATCGCCCGCCGGGCGATGAACTCCCGGACCGCCGCCGGCTGCGCCGCAACTCGCGCGCGCAGCGCGTCCACGCCGTCTCCGGCCGGGGCCTGCAGCGCTGCGAGAAGGGCGACGCCGGCGAGCATCGCTCAGCCGTGCGCCGCGATCCACTCCTCGACCACCGGCGCGATGCGGCTGCGCCACTTGCTGCCGTGGAAGATGCCGTAATGGCCGACGCCCCTGGCGAGGTGGTAGCGCTTCATCGCCGCCGGCAGGCCGGTCGAGATGGCGAGCGCCGCCTTGGTCTGGCCGACGCCGCTGATGTCGTCGCGCTCGCCCTCGATCGCCAGCAGGGCGACGTCGGCGATCGCGGCCGGATCGACGCGGCGGCCGCGGTGCATCATCTCGCCCTTGGGCAGGAGGTGGCGCTGGAACACCCGGTCGACGGTCTGCAGGTAGAATTCGGCGGTCATGTCGCAGACCGCGCGATATTCGTCGTAGAAATCCTTGCTCGCCTCGGCGCTCTCGCCATTGCCCTGGACGAGATGCTTGAACATCTCCCAGTGGCTGGTGAGATGGTCGCCCAGGTTCATCGCCATGAAGCCGGCGAGCTGAAGGAAGCCCGGATAGACCTGCCGTCCGGCGCCCGGATAGAGATAGGGAACGGTGGCGACGACATTGTGCTCGAACCAGGAATAGGGGCGCTGCGTCGCCAGGATGTTGACCGCGGTCGGTGCCTTCCTGGTGTCGATCGGCCCGCCCATCAGGGTCAGCGTCTTCGGCCGGCGGGGATTCCTGTCGGCGCTCATCAGCGCGGCGGCGGCATAAGCCGGGACCGCCGGCTGGCAGACCGCCAGCATGTGCGCGCCGGGGCCGATATGTTCGAGATAGTCGATCAGATAGTCGATATAGTCGTCGAGGTCGAAGCCGCCCGCCTCGACCGGCACCAGCTTGGCGTCGCGCCAATCGGTGATGTAGACGTCGTGGCCGGGCAGCATCCGCTCGACCGTGCCGCGCAGGAGGGTGGCGTAATGACCCGACATCGGCGCGACCATCAGGAGCTTCGGCCCGCCTTTCACGCCCGCCCGCCGGAAGCGCTTGAGCTGGCCGAACGGCTTGCGCAGCACGATCTCCTCGCTGACCGCGACGCTGCGGCCCGCGACGGTCGTGCGCTCGATGCCGAATTCGGGCTTGCCGCGCGGCGCCGAAGCATGGGCGAACACGTCGAGGGCCGACGCGACGATCGGCCCCATATGCGAGTAAGCGAACGGATTGGTCGGGTTGTTGAGCCAGCCGGCGCCGATATTGGCGAGGGTACTGGCACCGGCGAGCAGCGAGCGCTGCACTTCATACGCGTCGTATAGCATCAAATCTCCGCCCCCGTGTGGCGCACCTTATGGGCGGTCGCGAGACCAAGGTCCATATGGGAATGACCGACCGGTCGGTGAATGGGGGGCACGTTTGCCGCCCTTATCGGCAGCTGACGTCTCGAATTGTGCGGTTGTCCTGATTCCATCGCCTTTGGCAGCGTGGGCCGCCAATTCCGGTCGTGCCAACACGAATCTCGACGCCGGGAGACTCGAAATTCCAGGCGCCCCAGACCACATCCTCGGCCGGCCGTCCTCCGCCCCGTCCCCGACCCGCCGGGTCTGCTCCCGTGCCGCTGTCCTGGTCGGTGATGCCCGTCCCGCCACCTCTGCCCCGCCCGGCCGGGTCCGACGGATCCTGGTCCGTTACCTGGAGAGCCTTCGCAGTTCCGCCAAGCAGCGTTATCGCCCCACCAGCGACCAAGGTCCCGCCGGCAACCCGAGCGATGAACGAACGGCGGTTCAATTTGCGACCGGCTTTCATTGTGTCCCATGCCTCCTTCGCGCGTGTTGCGGATGGATCGCTGACGCGGCACGCCACGGACACGCTCGAAGGCGCGGGTTTCTTCGTCGCCTGAGTGGGTTTGAATATTGGGCGCATAGACCAGACCGAGGCAAGTTGAATCGCGTCCATTACGGTTGACCCGCCATTGAGCCCCATCCCCTGCGCTGCTAGGCCGGCGGCCATGGCTGGGGACAGGCTCAGGGACATGCCGCCGGGCAGGATCGCCAATCTGGCGATCATCTGGCGCTATGCGATCCGCTACCGCGGCACGCTCGCCGGCGCGGGCACGGCGCTCCTGGTCGCGGCCGGGGCGACGCTCGCCATACCGGACGGCTTCCGGCGGCTGATCGACCGCGGCTTCGCTGCCGGCAGCGGCGAGATCGGCCCGCTGTTCAACTACCTCCTCGCCATGGTGATCGTCCTCGCCGTCGCCACCGCTTTGCGCTTCTATTTCGTGTCGATGCTCGGCGAGCGGGTGGTCGCCGACGTCCGCACCGCCGTCCACGACAACATGCTGCGCCTCGAGCCGCGCTTCTTCGAGGAGAACCGCCCGTCCGAGATCGCGTCCAGGATCACCGCCGACACCGCGGTGATCGAGCTGGTGGTCGGCGCCACCGTCTCGCAGGCGCTGCGCAACCTGGTGATGGGGGTCGGCGGCATTGCCTATCTGTTCACGCTGGCGCCGATGATGACCCTGGGCCTGCTGGTCGGCATCCCGGTGATCATCGTGCCGGTGGTCCTGCTCGGCCGCCGGGTCAGGACCGTATCGCGCAGCAGCCAGGACCGGATCGCCGACCTCGGCTCGATCGTCGCCGAGACGCTGGGCGCGATGAAGATCGTCCAGGCGTTCGGCCAGGAGAAGCGCGAGAGCGGCCGCTTCCGGGAGGCGGTCGCCAAGGCGTTCGCCACCGCCCGGCGCCGGATCCTCCTGCGCGCCTTCCTGACGGCCATCGTCATCGCCATGATCTTCGGGTCGATCACCATGCTGATGCGCCAGGCGGCGATCGACGTCTCCCAGGGCGAGCTTTCCGGCGGCACCGTCGCCGCGTTCGTCATCACCGGCGCGATCGTCGCCGGCGCGTTCGGCGCGCTGACCGAGGTCTATGGCGACCTGCTGCGCGGCGCCGGCGCGGCCGGCCGGATCGCCGAGCTGATGGCCGAGGTGCCGCAGATCAAGGCGCCGGCGAACCCGGTGAAGCTGCCGCAGCCGCCGCTGGGCGCGCTCGAATTCGACCGGGTCAGCTTCCGCTACCCGACCCGGCAGGACGTCAGCGCGCTCCACGATTTCAGCCTCGCCGTCGCGCCCGGCGAGACGGTGGCGGTGGTCGGGCCGTCGGGCGCCGGCAAGACCACCCTCTTCCAGCTCGCCCAGCGCTTCTACGACCCGGAATCGGGCGCGGTCCGCGTCGACGGCGTCGACGTGCGCGAGGCCGACCCGGCCGAGGTGCGGGCGCGGATCGCGGTGGTGCCGCAGGAGACGATCATCTTCGCCGCCTCGGCGCGCGACAATCTGCGCTACGGCGACTGGCAGGCCAGCGACGAGCGCCTGTGGGAGGCGGCCGAATCGGCCAATGCCGCCGAGTTCCTGCGCAAGCTCCCCGACGGGCTCGGCACCTATCTGGGCGAGGGCGGAGCGCGGCTGTCGGGCGGCCAGCGCCAGCGCATCGCCATCGCCCGCGCTTTGCTGCGCGGCGCGCCGTTGCTCCTGCTCGACGAGGCCACCTCAGCGCTCGACGCCGAATCGGAGCGGCTGATCCAAAGCTCGCTCGAGCGGCTGTTCGCCACCCGCACCACCATCGTCATCGCCCACCGCCTCGCCACCGTCCGCGCCGCCGACCGGATCGTGGTGATGGAGCATGGCCGGATCGTCGAGGAAGGCGACCATGACAGCCTGAGCGCCCGGGGCGGCCTTTACGCCCGCCTCGCCCGGCTCCAGTTCGAGGGCATCGCCGCATAGGGGACAGTCCCGTGACTGTCCCTGGCCGGGCCGCGCCGCCAGCTCGTTCGTCATTCCGGCGAAAGCTGGAATTCTCGCTTTCTTTGAACGGCTGTGAGGAAGAAGAGGGATTCCAGCTTTCGCTGGAATGACGGAGGGCGGGGCTGGTCGCGCAAGGAACGCGGGAACGAAAAGGGCGGCCCCGAAGGACCGCCCGATCGTTTCGCCAGCGCTCGCCGGTCAGAAGTTGCCGTAGGCCTCGTTGCCGACGAAGCCCATCGACTGGACGTTGGCGCGCTTGGTGACCGCCAGCACCTCGTCGACGACGACGTAGCGCGCTTCCGGGTGGGGCTGGAGGTGCAGCTCCGGCGTCGGCGTCATCGTCGTGGTGAGGTCGAGATACTGGCGCAGGGTGACGAGGTCGACCGGCGCGCCGTTCCACAGCACCGCGCCGTCGGGCATCACCACGATCTTGTTCTTCACCGGGTCGATCGGCGGCGGCGTCTGGTTCGGCTGGTCGACCGGCAGGTCGAGCTTCACCGCGTGGGTCTGGATCGGGATGGTGATGATGAACATGATCAGGAGCACCAGCATGACGTCGATGAGCGGCGTCGTGTTGATCTCCATCATCGGTTCTGCCGATTCGGGATTGAGGACGGTTGCACTCATTTGGGTCTACTCCTGACTCGTCCCGATCACAGCCGGATGCCGCCGCGCGGCTCCGGCTCGGAGATGAAGCCGACGCGGGAGAAGCCCGCCCGCTGCATCGTGTAAATGGCCCCGCCGATGCACCGCCACGGCGTGTTGACGTCGCCGCGGATATGGGCTTCGGGGATCGTATCCTGGGTCATGTTCTCGATCCCGCCCTGGCGCTCGATCTCGGCTTCGAGCGCCGTCACCGCGCGGTCGAGCAGGTCCTCGGCGTGGACCAGGGTAAGATCCCAATAGACTTCGCAGGTCCCGTTCACCGCCCGCACCGACAGGTTGACGTTCTCGGGCCGGGTGACCGTCACCTCGAACTCGGTCTTGGGCAGCGTCACCGGCACCGTCTGCAGCACGATCGGAACGGTGATGAGGAAGATGATCAGCAGCACCAGCATGACGTCCACCAGGGGCGTCGTGTTGATGTCGGACATCGGGAGGTCTTCAGCCTCTTCGTGTTCGCCGACATTCATTGCCATAGTATCAGTTCCCTATCCTGGCTTGGCGCCGCCTGGCCGACGGCGCCCGGAGGAAGGCGGGGGGAGGACGAACCCCCCGCCGTCTCTCGCCTTACGTCCTGGGGCCGGTGGTGGCGGCGCCCGAGCCGCCGGTGGTGGCGGCGCCGGCGGTCGCCGGCCTGGCGGACGACGGCGGCGGCGGGCGCGTTGCCGTCACGACCGGGCGGACCGCGCCCCCCGACATCATCGAGCCGTGCACATAATTGGCGAAGCGCGACAGCTCCTCGCCGATCGACTTGTTGCGGCGCATCAGCCAGTTGTACTGCATGACCGCGGGCACCGCCACGGCGAGGCCCAGAGCGGTCATGATCAGCGCCTCGCCGACCGGGCCGGCGACGGCGTCGATCGATGCCTGGCCGGACGCGCCGATCCTGATCAGCGCGCGATAGATGCCGACCACGGTGCCGAACAGGCCGACGAACGGCGCGGTCGAGCCGACGGTGGCGAGGAAGGCGAGGCCGGAGGACAGCTTGGCGGTGATCGCGCCCTGGCTGCGGGCCAGCGAGTTCTGCATCCAGTCGTGCTGGTCGATGGGGTCGGTCAGCTTGGTGTGCTGCTCCTGGGCGAGCAGGCCGTCGTCGACGATCTGGCGATAGGCGCCGTTCTTGTCGAGCTTGGCGGACCCTTCCTTCATGCTCGGCGCCTGCCAGAACGAGGTCCGGGCGCGGCGGCCTTCCTTGATGATCTTCTGCTGCTCGAACAGCTTCACGAAGAAGATGTACCAGGAGCCGATCGACATGATGACGAGGATGCCGAACGTGATCTGGGCGATGACGCCGCCCTGTTGGAGCGCCGCGATAATGCCATAAGGATTCTCGCTTGCGCCGGGTGCTGGTGCTGCCATTGTTTAAGTCCCTCTCATCCTAAAGAATTAGTGTGAAAACGTCGGCCGCCGGGATCATTCGTCCGGTAGGACCCACCGGATACGCGCGTTATGGGTGTCGCTCGTCGGGTTGCCGAGATTGTCGCGCGCCGGGGTGAAGCGGGCGCGGCTCCGCATGATCCGGCAGGTCGCGCTATCGAGCGCGGCCGACCCGCTCGAAGACGTGACCGTGCAGTTCGAAACCCGGCCGTCGGCGCCGACGGTGAGCCGGAAGCCGGTCGTGCCCTGGTCCTCGGCGCGGATCGCGGCGGCCGGATAGTCGGCGTCGGAAATGTAGGACGCCAAATTGGCGCGGGCGCGGGCCGGCTCCACCGTGCGCGGCGGCGGCGGGGGTGCGGGCGGCGCGGGCGGCGCGGGCGGCGCGGTCGGCGTGAACACCGGCGGCGGCGCGGTCGGCACCGAGAAGATCGGCGGCGGCGGCGCGTTGGTCCGCACGATCGGCGGCGGCGACACCACGGGCGGCGGCTGCACCGCCTTTTCGGGGGGCGGCGGCTCCTCTTCCGGGGGCGGCGGCTCCTCCTCGACGTCGAAGGTCTTGAGGTCCTCCTGCACGTTCTTGACGAACTTGTAGGCAAGGCCCGTCACGAAGGCGTAGGCGAGAAGCGCGTGCAGCACTGCGACGCCGACGATCGCCCAGACCCGGCTCTGGCTCATCCCCTGATCAACGTATGACATTAATCAGCCATGCTCCCTCTCTGTCCTGCCCGGACCGGCTTGCCTGTAACGCAGCGGCCTCTTCTTCGGTTCATCCGAAACGGATTAGCCAAGGCCGTGGTCTCTATCGTGACGGTTTCGCCGACGCAATCCTTCTGTGACTCGCAAAGGCGGCGGCGGATTTCCGCCGCAATCCACGGTTAATGCGCGCAGCCGTAGCGACGCGCAAGACACCTCGGCAGGAATGATAATGCAACGCAAACTCTTTGCAGCGGCCGCCACGATCGCCCTTGCCGTCGCCCAACCCGTTGAGTCGCAACCGCTTCCTGCCGCGCCGTCGCTGACCTATGCCGACATCGCCGACCTCGCCGCGGCCGCGCCGGTCGCCGCCCACGTCCGGGTGATACGGGCCGAGCGGCTCGACGCCGAGGAGGCCCCGAACGTCCCGCCGGGACACAGGCGATTCCTCGTCCAGGGCGACGTCGTCGCGCTGATTCGCGGCGCCGGCGGCATCTCCGGGCCGGTCAGCTGGCTCGTCGACCTGCCCAACGATTCGCGCGGCCGGCCGGCGCAGATGCGGCGGCGGTCGGAGGTCCTGGTCCTCGCCCAGCGCGTGCCGAATCGTCCCGGCGAGCTGCGGCTGGTCGCGCCCGACGCGCAGCTGCCGTTCGCGGCCGAGACCGCCGAGCGGCTGCGCGCCATCCTGCGCGAGTCGAGCGGGCCGGAGGCGCCGCCGCGGATCGTCGGCATCGGCCGCGCCTTCCACGTTCCGGGCTCGCTGCCGGGCGAGAGCGAGACCCAGATCTTCCTGCAGACCGCCGACGAGCGGCCGATCTCGCTGAACGTTCTGCGCCGGCCGGGGGAGCAGCCGCGCTGGTCGGTGGCGCTTTCCGAGATCGTCGACGACGCGGCCGGGCCGCCCCGAACCGAGACGATGCTCTGGTACCGGCTCGCCTGCACCCTACCCGCGCGGCTGCCCGCGCCGGCGCTGAGCGAGGCCGGCCCCGACGAGGCGCGCGCGATCCACGCCGACTATCGGCTGGTGATCGAGGGCCTCGGCCCCTGCGCCCGCAACCGGACGCGGCGCTGACGTCCTCCGTCATTCCAGCGAAAGCTGGAATCTCGTTGCCTTAAAGAAGGAAGATCCCGGCTTTCGCCGGGATGACGGTGGCGGGCTAGAACGACGACAGCTCCACCCCGACGCCGGCGCAATCGGGGTAGATGTCGGGCTTGCGCGTCGCCACCCTGAGCGCGGTCACCCCGCGCCGCGCCGCCACCAGGTCGTAGACCTCGCGGACGAACGTCTCCTGGAGGTTGAAGCGGCGGCCCGCCGCCAGCGCCCCGATCTCGGTGCGCAGGAAATCATAGTCCCAGGCCGAACCGGCCTCGTCCGTGGCCGTGAACGAGCGCTCGTCGACCCACACCTCGACCGTCACCAGCAGCCGCTGCGGCGCGCCGATCTCGAAATCGTGGAAGCCGATGTCGACCGGAAGGTCATAGCCTTCGAGCACGATCTTGCGCGTCCTGGGCGCGAGCCGCTCGGGCACGAGCCCGTCCAGAGTGGCGATGTTCTGCGTCATGGCTGCTCCAGGAACTGGACGTCGCGCGGCAGCGACAGGAAACGCTGGCCGCCGTCAAGCAGGATCGTGTGGCCGGTCAGGCTGGGGGTGGCGAGGATGAAGCGCAGCGCGCCGACGATCTCGGCCACGTCGACGCCCCGCTCGAGCGCGTTGAGGCCGTGGACGCTGGCGAAATTGGCGCGGCTCTGCGGCCCGGACACCATCGTCACCGAGGGCGCGATGCCGCACACCCGGATGCGCGGCGCGAACGCGCGGGCGCAAAGCTCGGTGAGGCCGGCGAGGCCCATCTTCGAGACGGTGTAGCTGAAGAAATCGGGGTTGGGCGCGGCGAGCTTGGCATCGAGGAGGTTGACGATCAGCCCCTCCCCCGCGGCGGCGGCGAAGGCCCGCGACAGCAAAGCCGGCGCGCGCAAATTGGCGTCGAGATGCGCGTCCCAGCTTTCGGGGGTGAAGTCCCGGACGTCGTCATGGACGAAGCGCGACGCGTTGTTGACCAGCAGGCGCAGCGGCGGCAGCCCGGCCGTCGCCGCCATGATCGCTGCCGCCGCATCCGGATCGGCGAGCTCGGCCTGGACGATCGAGGCATTGCCGAGCTCCGCCGCCAGCGCCTCGGCCTCGGCCCGCGAGCGATTATAGTGGATGAGCACGTGCCAGCCGTCGGCGGCGAGAGCGCGCGCGAGCTCGGCGCCGATCCGCTTGGCTCCGCCGGTGACGATCGCCGTTTCCATGGGCCGCGAATAGCCGCCCGCTTTGCGCAATGCCAGCCAGCGGCTACAGCGCGGTGATGGACGACCTCAGCAGCCTGAGCCTCGCCGACATCGCCCGCATGGCCGAGGAGCGGCGGCTGCCGCCGGTCGAGCAGTGGCAGCCGACCCATTGCGGCGACAGCGAGATGCGGATCGCGCGCGACGGCACCTGGTATCACCAGGGCAGCCCGATCGGCCGGCCGGCGATGGTGCGGCTGTTCTCGACCATCCTGCGGCGCGAGCCCGGCGGCGGCTTCGTGCTGGTGACACCGGCGGAGAAGCTCGACATCGCGGTCGAGGACGCGCCGTTCGTCGCCGTCGAGCTCAAGACCGAGGGGACGGGGCGGGAGCGCACGCTCGCCTTGCGCCTCAACACCGGCGACGTCGTCGTCGCCGGCCCGGGCCATAAGCTGCATTTCGACGCAGGGCCGGCCCTATGTCGAGGTCCGCGGCGGCCTCGAAGCCTCGGTGGCGCGGCCGGTCTATTACGAGCTGGCCGAGATCGCGCTTGCCGAAGGCGGGTCGCCGCCCGGAATCTGGAGCCGGGGCGCCTTCTTCCCGCTGGATCCGCCATGAGCCTCGGCGACATCCTGCGCGAAGCGCTCGAAGCGGGGCACCGCAACCATGTCGAGCTGATCGGCTCGGACGTGCTCGAGGAAGAGATCGAGGGCGACATCACCCCCGCCGCCGTGCTGGTCGCCGTCGTCGACCGCCCCGACCCCACCGTCATCCTCACCCTGCGCCCGGAGACGATGCGCAAGCATCCCGGCCAGATCAGCTTTCCCGGCGGCCGGATCGATCCCGGCGACGACGGCCCGATCGCCGCTGCCTTGCGCGAGGCGGAGGAGGAGATCGGCCTGCCGCCCGGCCGGGTCGAGGTGATCGGCATCGCCGACCGCTACCGCACCGTCACCGGCTTCGAGGTGACGCCGGTGCTCGGCATCGTCCCCACGGACCTCGCGCTCACCCCCCATCCGGGCGAAGTCGCCGCCTTGTTCGAGGCGCCGCTTCACTACATCCTCGATCCCGCCCACCAGCATGTCCGCACCGCGGTCTGGCGCGGGCGGGAACGGACCTATTATGAGATCGAATGGGAGGGACGGAAGATCTGGGGCGCGACCGCGGCGATGATCGTCAATCTGGGGCGGCGGCTGGGGCTGCCGGCGTGAAGCTGCCCGACGCCTCCTGGCAGGACCGCCCCGGCATGAAGCGGCTGCTGCGCGCGCTCGGCGCCGGCCAGGGCGACACCCGCTATGTCGGCGGCTGCGTGCGCGACACCCTGCTCGGGCTCGAAGTCAGCGACGTCGACCTCGCCACCCGCCTGCCGCCGGAGACGGTGATCGCGCGGCTCGAAAAGGGCGCGATCAAGGCCGTCCCCACCGGCCTCGCCCACGGCACGATCACCGCGGTGATCGGCGGCGCGCCGGTCGAGGTCACCACGCTGCGGCGCGACGTCGCCACCGACGGCCGCCGCGCCACCATCGCCTATACCGAGGACTGGCGCGAGGATGCCGCCCGCCGCGACTTCACCATCAACGCCCTGAGCGCCGACCCGTCGAGCGGGGAAGTGTTCGACTATTTCGGCGGCGTCGCCGACCTCGAGGCGGCCCGGGTCCGCTTCATCGGCGACCCGCTCCAGCGCATCGCCGAGGACCATTTGCGGATCTTCCGCTTCTTCCGCTTCCACGCCCGCTTCGGCGCAAGGCCCGCCCGACGCCGCGGCGCTGGACGCCTGCGCGGCCCGCGCCAACGACCTGATGGCGTTGTCCCGCGAGCGCATCGCCGACGAGCTTCTGAAGCTGCTCGGCCTGCCCGATCCGGCGCCGACCCTCCGGCTGATGATCGAACGCGCGATCCTGAAGCCGGTCCTGCCCGAGATCGAAGCCGCCGGCCGGCTGGCGGCGCTGGTCGAGGCCGAACGGGCCGCCGGCATCGGTCCGGAAGCGATCCGGCGGCTGGCGGCGCTGCTGCCGGCCGATGCGGAGGTCGCCGCCGCGGTCGCCGCGCGGCTGCGCCTGTCGAGGCGCGCGGCCAAGCGGCTGGTCTCGGCCGCCGATCCGCAGCTGGAGGCGCCGCACCGGCTCGCCTACCGGATCGGCACCGCCGAGGCGATCGACCGCATCCTCCTCCACGGAACGCCCGAGCCCGGCCTGAAGGCGCTGGAGGAATGGCAGCGGCCGCGATTGCCGGTCGCGCGGCGGCGACCTCATCGCCATGGGGCTGGCGGCGGGGCCCGTTGTCGCGGCGACGCTGCAGGCGATCGAGGCGGAATGGCTGCGCGCCGGCTTTCCCGCGGATGCGGCCGCGGTCCGGGCGATCGCCCGCCGCCACGTCGATCAGGCGTTGCGCTCGACCCAGTAAGCGAGCGCTTCGTCGCCGGGCAGCGCCTGCGCGTAATGGAAGCCCTGGCCGTAGGTGCAGCCGAGGCCGGTCAGCGTTTCGGCCAGCTTTTCGCTCTCGATCCCCTCGGCGACCGTCTCCATGCCGAGCGCGCGGGCGAGCGACAGGATGGCGTCGACGATCGCCGCGGAATCGGGGTCGGCGAGCATCGCCGAGACGAAGCGCTGGTCGATCTTGAGCACGTCGATCGGCAGCAATTGCAGCGACGCCAGCGAGGTGTAGCCGGTGCCGAAATCGTCCATCGCGACCTTGACGTCGAGCCGCTTCAGCGCCTTCAGCGCCTTGGCGGCCCGGTCCGGGTCCTGGATGATCGCGCTTTCGGTCAGCTCCAGGGTCAGCCGCCCGCCCGAAATCCCGCCCGCCGCGAGCGCGCTCGACACCGCGGCGGCGACGTCGTCGCGGCTGATCTGGATCGGCGACAGGTTGACCGAGATGGTGAGCGGCAGCGACACGCCGGTCTTACGGTCCCATTCGCCGAGCGTCCGGGTCGCGGTTTCGAGCGCCCAGCGGCCGAGCTGGACGATCAGGCCCGATTCCTCGGCGACCGGGATGAACTCGCTCGGCTCGATGACGCGGCCGTCCTCGTCGGTCCAGCGCGCCAGCGCCTCGAAGCCGGCGACGCGGCCGGTGGCGAGCTCGATCAGCGGCTGGTAGGCGAGGGTGAGGCCGTCGGATTCGATCGCCACCCTCAATTCGGTTTCCATGCTGAAGCGGCGGCGCACCGCCTGCGCCTGGATCGGCTCGTAAATCTGGGTGGTGCCGACCTGCTTGGCCTTCTTCAGCGCGAACTGGGCGTTGCGGAACACTTCATCGGCGCTGTTCACGCCCTGGTTCAGGATCGCGCAGCCGATCGCGCAATCGACCCGGATTTCGAGCTCGGACAGGCGGAACGGCAGGTTCAGCACCGCCTTGATGCGCTCGGCGGCGCGCAGCGCGTCGCCGAGCCCGCGGTCGAGCCGCAGCAGGATGCCGAATTCGTCGCCCGCGGTGCGCGCCAGCACGTCGCTCGGCCGCAGCGCCGATACCAGGCGGCGGGCGAAGGTGATCAGCAAGTTCGTCGCCGGCGATCGCGCCCATGCACTCGTTGACCCGGCTGAAGCGGGTCATGTCGACCGCCAGCACGGCATAGGTCCCCTCGCGGAAATGGGGGTCGGCGAGGACCGCCTCGACCTTCTCGTTGAAGGCGAAGCGGTTGGGGAGGCCGGTCAGCGCTGTCGCGCAGCATCTCGGTGCGCAGGCTCCGCTCGGTCTCGACCTGGGCGGTCTTATCGATCAGCGAGATCATGCAGCGGCCCGGCTGGCCGGGCAGCAGCGTCAGGCGGGCGAAGCGGACGGTGAAATGGCGGCCGGCGATGCTGCGGCCGTCGGCGGTGTCGAACTGGAAGGCCGGGTCGTTGCCCTTGAGGAAGGCGCCGAGCCGCGTCCCGATCGGGCCGGTGCGGAGCATCGGCACTTGGGCGATGCGGCGCTCGCCCAGCCGTTCGTCCCATTCGGCGAGGAAGCGGAACTGGTCGTTGGCGCATTCGATGAAGGTATCGTCGGCGAGGGTGAGGATGGCGGCGGCGATCGGCAGGGCGTCGAGATAGCGCTGGCGGACGGCCTCGAGCACCTTGTGGAATTGCGGCGCCAGCTCGGGCGGCACGCCGCCGTCCGGCGGGAGGTCCCCCGCCGCCGCTTTGCTTCGCCCGCGCGTCTTTGCAGCCTGCATGACCGACGCGATAGAGAAACAGGGTTAACGCACCGTTGAGAAATGCCCCCGGCAAGTGCGGTAACCATTGCTTCCTTGGGGATGGCGCCCCTCAGCTCTCCGAGAAACGGTTGTTCCTTGGGAAGCCGTTCGGGGGCATCCGGCCGGCGGCGCCGCGGGCGGTGCGCCAGGGATTGAGATCCGTTTCGGTCCGCGTCCTGCCGCCCTCGCCGCCCATCGGCCAGCTGAGGCCTTCGGCGAAGGCGAAGCCGGTCGCGTCGGCGAGGCCGCCGTCGCGGTAGCGCTGGAGCTGGACGCCCTGGCCCCGACCCATCTCGGGGAGCTCGGCGAGCGGATAGACGACCATCTTCCGGTTCTCGCCGATCACCGCCACATAATCGTCGGCGCCGCGCAGCGGCCGCACCACCTTGAGCCGCGCGCCGGGCCGCAAATTGACGATCTGCTTGCCCTTGCGGGTCTCGGCGATCGCGCCGGCCGAGGCGGTGACGAAGCCGCGGCCGTCCGACGAGGCGACCAGCAATTTCTCCGCCGCGGCCGCGCGGAGCAGCGCCACGACATTGCCCTCGCCTTCGATGTCGACCATCGATTTGACCGGCTCGCCGAAGCCGCGCCCGCCCGGCAGCCTGTCGGCGGCGAGCGTGTAGAAGCGGCCGTCCGACGAGGCGAGCAGCAGCTTGTCGGTGGTGTGGGCGTGGAAGATGAGGTGGAGGGCGTCGCCCTCCTTGAACTTCAGCGCCTCGGGATTGGCGAGCTCGACATGGCCCTTCATCGCCCGGATCCAGCCGCGCTTCGACAGGATCACCGTGACCGGCTCGCGCTCGATCATCGCCTCCAGCGGGATTTCGCGCGCCGGCGCCGGCCTCCTCGATCAGGGTGCGGCGGCGGCCGAGATCGGTGTCGGGGCCGTAGCGCGCCCTGAGCGCGGCGAGGTCCTTCTTGAGCCGTTTCTTCCGAAGCGCCGGCTCGTCGATCAGCCGGCGGAGCGCCTCGCGCTCGGCGATGAGGTCGTCCCGCTCGCGCTTGAGCTGCATCTCCTCGAGCTTGCGCAGCGAGCGGAGGCGCATGTTGAGGATCGCCTCGGCCTGGCGGTCGCTGAGCGCGAACTCGGCAATCATCACCGGCTTGGGCTCGTCCTCGGTGCGGATGATCTGGATCACCCGGTCGAGGTTGAGGAAGGCGACGATATAGCCTTCGAGCAGCTCAAGCCGGTCGTCGATCTTCGCGACGCGGTGCCGCGAGCGGCGCACCAGCACCTCGAACTGGAAGGCGAGCCACTCGGCCAGCACCTGCCTGAGGCTCATCACCCGCGGCGTGCGGCTGGCGTCGAGCACGTTGAGGTTCAAGCGGAATCCGCACCTCGAGGTCGGTCAGCCGGAACAGGCTGTCCATCAGCACGTCCGGCTCGACGGTGCGGCTCCTGCGGCTCGATCACGATCCGGATCGCGGCGTCGGATTCGTCGCGGACGTCGGCGAGGATCGGCAGCTTCCGGTCGGCGATAAGCGCCGCGATCTGCTCGATCAGCTTGCCCTTGGCCACCTGGAAGGGGATTTCGGTGACCACCGCGCTCCACGCGCCCTGCGCTCCCTTTTCCAGCGTCCATTGGGCGCGGACGCGGAAGCTGCCGCGCCCGGACGCATAAGCGGCGGCGATCGCGTCGGGACCGTCGACGATCCGGCCGCCGGTCGGGAAATCGGGGCCCTGGACGAAGCGGAGGAGCGCGGCATCGCCGGCATTGCCGTCGTCGATCAGGTGGATCGCGGCGTCGATCAGCTCGGCGACATTGTGCGGCGGGATCGAGGTCGCCATGCCGACGGCGATGCCGCTGGCGCCGTTGGCGAGCAGGTTGGGGAACAGGCCCGGAAAGACCTCCGGCTCCTCCTCCTCGCCATTGTAGGTCGGCCTGAAGTCGACCGTGCCCTCGTCGAGCCCGGCCATCAGCTCGCCCGCCGCCGCGGTCAGCCGCGCCTCGGTGTAGCGCATCGCCGCGGCGTTATCGCCGTCGACATTGCCGAAATTGCCCTGGCCGTCGACCAGCGGGTAGCGGAGCGAGAAATCCTGGGCGAGCCGGACCATCGCGTCGTAGACCGACTGGTCGCCGTGCGGATGATATTTGCCGATCACGTCGCCGACGACGCGGGCGCATTTCTTGTAGCCGGCGGCGGGATCAAGCCGGAGCAGCCGCATCGCCCATAACAGCCGCCGGTGGACCGGCTTCAGCCCGTCGCGCAGGTCCGGCAGCGACCGCGCGGTGATCGTCGAGAGGGCGTAGACGAGGTAGCGCTGGGACAAAGCGTCGTCGAACGGGTGGTCGACGACGGAATCGAAAATGTCACTCATGGAAGAGCGTTAGCAGGACGGATTCGGCGAGGCGAGAGGGCTCTTGCCATTCTCAACTGATTTGATAGAGTATAGGCAGAACAAAGAGGAGACCGCCCGTGCGCCGCTCGCTTCCATTGCTTGTTCTGCTTCTCGCCACCGCCGCCTGCGGCCAGCAGGCCGACCGCAGCGCCCAGCCTTCCTCCGTCCCCTCCGAGCAGATGTCGAACGCCGCCGAGGCCAGCGCCGACGTCGCCGAGTTCGCGGCGCCGGCAAGCCGGGGCGGCCGCGCTGTTTCCGGCCCCAATGTCGGCCCCACCGCCGCGCCGGGCGTCGCCTTCAACTATCGCTACGCCTTCCGCCTCGCCGCCCCGCGCATCGCCGAGGTCCAGGAGCAGCACGCCCAGCTCTGCGAGCGGCTGACGGTCGCCCGCTGCCGGATCACCGGCATGCTCTACCGGGTGGTCAACGACCGCGACATCGAGGCGATGCTCGCGTTCAAGCTCGATCCCTCGATCGCCCGCCATTTCGGCCGGTCGGGCGTGGAGGCGGTGGTCCGCGCCGAGGGCATGCTGACCGAAAGCGAGATCACCGGCACCGACGTCGGCAGCTCGATCCAGGCCGCCGGCCGCAGCCTCGCCGAGATGAACGCCGACCTCGCCCGGATCGAGGCGCGGCTTTCCCAGCGCATTTCCGCCGACGAGCGCGCCCGCCTCGATTATGAGGCACAGCAGCTTCGCGATTCGATCCGCGCGGTCGGCGACCGCCGCGAGGAGGATCAACAGTCGCTGGCGACCACGCCGATGGTGTTCAACTACGGCTCGGGCGAGCTCGTCCCGGGCTTTGACGAACGCCCCTCCTTCCGGCGGGCCTGGGAGCGCGCGCTCGGCAACGTCACCGAAGGGACGCTCGCCTTGTTCATCATCGTGGTGACCCTGCTGCCCTGGGCGCTGCTGGCGCTGCTCGGCTGGCTGGCCTTCCGCACCGTCCGCCGCCGCTGGTTCCCCAAGGCGGCGGAACCCCAGGCCACCCCGGCCCCGTAAGATCGCGGCGGGCGCGACTCCCGCTCGCGCCCGCCGCATCCCCGCATCCCGCATCCCCGCATCGCTTTGAGGAGAAAGTGCCCGCAATTGTCTACTGATTTAGTCGAGTAAGAATAGAAACAACGGAGAGGAGATCCGATATGCGCCGTTCGCTTCCCTTGCTTGTCCTGCTTCTCGCCACCGCCGCCTCGTGCGGCCAGGTCGCCGAGAACAGGTCCGCGCCTCCCGGCGGCGATGCCGCCGATGTCACCGAGACCGCCAACATGGCCGAATCGGATATCGACCTGTCGGGCCCGATCCCGCCCGAGCTGCCGGCGCCGCGCGCGCGGCCGGACCGCCAGTCGGGGCCGGGCATCGATCCGGAAGCAGCGCCGGGCGTCGCCTTCGACTATCGCTACTCCTTCCGTCTCGAGGCCGAGCGCATCGCCGAGATGCAGCAGGAGCATCAGCGGCTCTGCGAGCGCTATGGCCCGCGCTGCCGCATCACCGGCATGGATTACCGCGCCTCGAACCAGGACGACGTCGAGGCGATGCTGTCGTTCGTGGTCGATCCGGCCATCGCCGGCCAGTTCGGCCGCGAGAGCGTTCGCGCGGTGGAGGCGGCCGACGGCGAGCTGACCGAGAGCGACGTCTCCGGGACCGACGTCGGCACCTCGCTCAAGGTCAACACCGGCGGCCTTGCCGAGCTTCAGGCCGAGCTGGCGCGGATCGAGGCCCGGCTCGCCGCCGGGAACCTGCGCCGCCGCGAACGATCGCGCCTCCAGGACGAGGCGCAAATGCTTCGCCGGCAGATCGCCGACCTGCGCGCGACCACCGACGAGCAGGAGCGCTCGCTGGCGACCACGCCGATGCTGTTCCGCTACGGCTCGGGTGCGCTCGCGCCCGGCCCGGCGCGCCAGCCGACGGTCAGCGAGGCGTTCGAACGGTCGACCGACAATTTCCTCGGCGGCCTCAACATGCTGCTGGTCGTCTTCGTGACCATCTCGCCCTGGCTGCTGACCGCCCTCTTGATCTGGGGCCTGGTGGGTTTCATCCGCCGCCGCGCCGCTCCGGCAAGCCCGGCCGAAACGCCGGTCAGCCCGGCTGCGGCTCCGTAAAGATCGCCGCGGGCGCGTCGCCGGCCCGGGCGGCGGCGCGCGCCTCGGCCAGCAGCCAGTCGCGGAAGGCGGCGATCTTGGGCTGGTTGCGCCGGCTTTCGGGATAGACCAGCCAGTGGCTGGCGTCGGTCAGCAGGAGGTGGGGGAAAGGCTGGACCAGCCGCCCCGCCGCCAGCTCCGCCCGCCAGAACATCGGCGTCATCATCGCGATGCCGGCGCCGGCGAAGGCGGCGTTCGCCTCCATCACCTGGTTGTCGAGGACGAGGCCCGGATCGGGCGCGCCCGCCCGCGCCGCGACGCCCATTTCCGCCATCCAGTCGCGCCACCACTCGTCGCCGGGGCTCAGCCGCGGCACGTCGAGCAATTGCTCGGGCCGCTCGAGCCTATGCCGGGCGGCGAACTCGGCGCTGCAGATCGGGCTGAAGTGCAGGCGGAACAGGAAATGGCATTTCAGTCCCGGCCAATTGCCGCGGCCGACCCGGATGGCGGCGTGGAACTCGCCGGTCGAGAAGTCGATCAGCCGGTTGTCGGTGCTGAGCCGCACCGCGAGATCGGGGTGCCTGACCTGGAACCCGCCCAGCCGCGGCGCCAGCCAGGTGGTGGCCAGCGTCTGCGCGGTGCTGATCGACAGCAAGGCCTGGTCCTCGGCGAGCAGCCCCGAGAAGGCGTCGTCCAGCGTCTCGAACGCGGACGCGACCAAAGGCGCGATCCGCCGCCCCGCCTCGGTCAGCGAGACGCGGCCTTTCACGCGCGAGAACAAGGGCACGCCAAGCCGTTCTTCCAACAAGCGTATCTGATAGCTGACGGCGGCCTGGGTCATTCCGAGCTCAGCCGCGGCCTGGGTGAAATTCTGGCGGCGCGCCGCCGCCTCGAACACGCGTACGGCGCTGAGTGGCGGCAGGCGGGCCATGGCGGACATTATAAGCCCACCTTATACTATCTGTCGAGACTTTCGTTGGCGCTCGGCGCCCCCGCCTGCCATTTCCCGGTCACGCCAAAAGCGATTTTCGGCTCGGACAGGAAAGGATTTCGAAATGCGCGACGAACTCGACGGCCGCATGTGGGTCGACAATCACGATCAGTTCGCTTTGCTGGTGGACGACGCGCTTGCCGCGCTCCGCGCCGGCCTTCACCGCCTCGCGGGCTGGGACGGCACCACCCACCAGCTGATCGCCCTGATCACCGCCTTCGTGATCACCGGGCTCACCTTCAACACCACCGCTGCATAGGAAAGGACGGCCGATGCGCACGACCTCGACTCGCGGGCTCGCCGCCGCGCTCCGCCGCTTCGCGGAATCGGCGCGCCTTGCCCTTTGCAAGCTCAACGAAATCCAGTTCAGCGCTCCCTGGAATCCGCACCGGTCTCCGTGCGGATAGAAGCCCCCGCCCCCGGGCTTTGAACTGCGGCGCATGGCGGTCTATTCCGGGCCGCCATGCGCCGCTTTGTTAAACCGCTTGCCCTCGCCATCGCCCTCGCGCTAGCCGCTTGCGCGGTGAGCCAGACTCCTGCCCAGCACCAGGCGAGCGGCCCCGACGGGCTGATGGCCTGGCCAGATCTGCTCGAGCGCCCGCGGCCCGCGCCGACCACCACCCTCCGCTACGGCGACGCCGCGCTGCAGGTCGTCGACCTCTGGTTGCCCGAAGGCCGCGGCCCCCATCCGACCGTGCTGATGGTCCATGGCGGCTGCTGGCAGACCGACATCGCCGACCGGCGGATCATGAGCTGGATCGCCGAGGATCTCAGGCGGCGCGGCATCGCCGTCTGGAACATCGACTATCGCGGCGTCGACCGGCCCGGCGGCGGCTATCCCGGCACCTTTCTCGATGCGGCGGCGGCGGCGGACGCGCTCCGCGCCCATGCCGGCGCCCATCGTCTCGATCTCTCGCGCCTGGTCGCCACCGGCCACAGCGCCGGCGGCCATCTCGCCTTGTGGCTGGCGGGGCGCCCGCGGCTGCCGCAGGGCTCGCCGCTGCGCGGCGGCGACCCGATTTCGATCCACGCCGTCGTCAGCCTCGGCGGCCTTCCCGATCTCGAGGAAGCGGCGCGGCCGCCCGGCAGCGGCTGCGGCACCGAGGTGGTCGCCCGGCTCACCGGCGGCCGGTTCGCCGACACCTCCGTCCCCCGCCTCGCCCCGCTCGGCATCCCCCAGGTGCTGGTCAACGGCCGGCAGGACCGGATCATCCCGACCGCTTATGCCGAAGGCTATGCCCGCCCGATGCGCGCGGCCGGCGACGACGTCCGCGTGCGCATGATCGACCGCACCGGCCATGTCGAACTGATCGCGCCGGAGAGCGCCGCCTGGGCGGCGGCCGCCGAGGAGATCGAAAGGGCATTGGGCCGATGACGGTGACCCGCGACCAGGCACGGGCGATGGACGCGGCGGACCCGCTTCGCCGCTTTCGCGGCCGTTTCGTCCTTCCCGGCGGTCTCATCTATCTCGACGGCAATTCGCTCGGCCCGCTGCCCAAAGCGGCGGTCGCGCGCCAGCAGCGGCTGGTCACCGAGGAATGGGGCGACTCGCTGATCCGCAGCTGGAACCCGTTCCATCCGACCGAAGCGCCGCGCGGGCACGACTGGATCGGCGCGCCGCAACGCGTCGGCGCCAAGATCGCGTCGCTGATCGGCGCCCGGCCGCACGAGGTCCTGGTCACCGATTCGACGTCGGTGAACCTGTTCAAGCTGCTGGTCGCGGCGAAGCTGCCGGACCGCTCCGTCCTCCTCAGCGAGGCCGGCAATTTCCACACCGATCTCCACATCGCCAGCGGCGCCGCCGAGCTGCTCGGCCTCACCCTCGACATCGCCCCGCGCGAGGAGGTGGAGAGCCGGATCGGCCCGGACACCAACCTCCTCCTGCTCACCCACGTCCACTATAAGAGCGCCGCCCGCTTCGACATGGCGGCGGTGACGGCGCGGGCCAGGGATGCGGGCGCGCGCACGATCTGGGATCTCAGCCACAGCGTCGGCGCGGTCCCGCTCGACCTCAACGGCGCGGGCGCCGAGCTGGCGGTCGGCTGCGGCTACAAATATCTGAACGGCGGCCCGGGCGCGCCGGCCTTCCTCTACGTCGCCGAGCATCTCCAGGAAGCGCTGCTCTCGCCGCTCCGCGGCTGGATGGGCCACGCCGCGCCGTTCGCCTTCACCGACGATTACGCCCCCGCCAAGGGCATTTCGCGCTTCCTCGCCGGCACCCCGCCGATGCTCAGCCTGATCGCGCTCGAAAGCGGCGTGGATGCGTTCGGGGGCGTGGCGATGGACCAGCTCTGGGCCAAGTCGATCGCCCTGTTCGACCTGTTCGCCGACCTGATGGCGGAACGATGCCCCGAGCTCGCCTGCATCTCGCCGCGCGATCCGGCGCTGCGCGGCAGCCACATCTCCTTCCGCCACCCCCACGCTTTCGCGATCTGCCAGGCGCTGATCGCCGACGAGGTGATCGGCGATTTCCGCGCCCCCGACGTCGTCCGCTTCGGCCTCACCCCGCTCTATCTGGGCTTCGAGGACGTCTGGGAGGGCGTCGACCGCCTGGCGCGGATCATGGCCAAGGAAAGCTGGCGCGATCCCAGGTTCGCGGTGCGCGGCAAGGTGACGTAAGGAGGGGACAGTTACTTTTCGACCGCCGGAGTGACCCACTCGACCTGCGGCCCGCAAAAGTAACTGTCCCCATTCTCGCTCGTTTGCCCTCCCGCCATGGCTTCTATATAGGGCCGGTCCTTCGCCAGCCCCGGCCGGGGCGCGTTTTCTTGAAGCCGGAGGCCCCAAATCCGATGTCCCGCCGCCGCATGATCTACGAAGGCAAGGCCAAGATCCTCTACGAGGGTCCCGAGCCCGGCACCCTGATCCAATATTTCAAGGACGACGCGACCGCGTTCAACGCCCAGAAGAAGGGCACCATCGCCGGCAAGGGCGTGCTCAACAACCGCATCTCCGAGCATATCTTCACCCTGTTGGGCACGATCGGCATCCCCACCCATTTCGTCCGCCGCCTCAACATGCGCGAGCAGTTGATCCGCCAGGTCGAGATCGTGCCGATCGAGGTGGTCGTGCGCAACGTCGCCGCCGGGACGCTGTCGCAGCGGCTCGGCATCGAGGAGGGCACCCAGCTGCCGCGCACGATCATCGAATATTATTACAAGGACGACGCGCTCGGCGACCCGATGATCGCCGACGAGCATATCGCCTGCTTCGGCTGGGCGAGCCAGGAGGAGATGAACGACATCGCCGACATGGCGATCCGGATCAACGACTTCCTGTGCGGCCTGTTCGCCGGCATCGGCATCCGCCTGGTCGACTTCAAGCTCGAATTCGGGCGGTTGTGGGAGAACGACTTCGCCCGCATCATCCTCGCCGACGAGATCAGCCCGGACGGCTGCCGCCTGTGGGACGCGACCACTAACGAGAAGCTCGACAAGGACCGCTTCCGCCGCGACCTGGGCGGCGAGGCCGAAGCCTATCAGGAGGTCGCGCGCCGCCTCGGCCTCCTCCCCGAAGGCGAGGCGAACAGCGTCCTCGACCTCGAAAAGCACCGGGCGAAGCGCGGCAAATAGCCCGTCCGCGTCACCCCGGGGGAAGCCGGGGTCTCAGGCCGGAAATGCGCCGCACGCCGTTTCCGTGCAGACCCTCGTCGAGATCCCGGCCTTCGCCGGGATGACGACCATGGCTGATGGCGGCCATGAGAAAAGGCCCCGTCCCGCGGACGAGGCCTTCGGCTTTTCAGCCTCTCCCTAGCTTGAGATCAGCGCGAGCCGCCGGTCGGGCCGCCAATCGCGATCGGGGCGTTGATCGCGGCGCGGCGCTGGAGCGCGAGCAGGGTGTCGCTCGGCTGCATGAAGGGGATCGGGTTAACGGCGCGGCCGTCGATCCGGACCTCGTAATGGAGATGGCTGCCGGTCGAGCGGCCGGTCGAGCCCATATAGCCGATCAGATCGCCGCGGCTGACGCGCTGGCCGGGCCGCGCGGCGAAGCGCGACAAATGGCCGTAGCGGGTCTGGATGCCCTGGCCGTGGTTGATCTCGACGAGGTTGCCGTAGCCGCCATTATTATATTCGGCGCGGCCGACGATGCCGTCGGCGGTGGCATAGATGGGGGTGCCGTAGGGGCCGGCGAGGTCAATGCCGGCATGCATCGCGGCGCGGCCGCGGAACGGATCGGAGCGGACGCCGAAGCCGCTGGTGAAGGCGACGCCCTCGCGCAGCGGCCGCGCCGACGGGATGGCGGCGACGCCCTGCTCAAGCTGGTCGAGCCGGCGCCAGCTGGTGAACAGCTCGCGGAAGCGCGGATCGGCATTGTCGGTTTCCACCGCCTCGTAGGGGCCGCCGACGCCGCCGGCGGCGGCGCGGTGGAAGCGGGCGGGGTTGAGGCCCATGCGGCGGATCGCCCGGGCGGTCTCGCGATAGCGCTCGCGGGTCGCGTCCTGGGCGCGCTCGGCCAGATTGACCTGCATGCCGTCGACCTCGGCGAAGGGCTGCGCCGCGGCGCGCGCCGCCGGGTTGGTCGGCTGATCGGCCTGCTGGGGGAGCAGCTCGGCGAGGCGCTCGGCGTCGGCGTCGCCCGACAGCATCGCGGCGAGGAAGGCCTGGCGGCGCTCGAGCAGGGCCGCGCGGTTGTGCGCCTCGGCGCGCATCGCGGCGACGTCGGCCTGCATCGCCGCCACCTGCCGCTCCATCTGGGCGACGTCGCCGTTCATCGCGGCGATCGCCCGGAAGGTGGCGAAAGCGGACCAGGCGAGCAAAACAAAGGCGGCCAGAACGGCCGCCATCTGGACGCCTGCACCGATCGTGAAGCGGCGAAGGCTCTTGCCATCGTGGAGAAAAATATCGCGCGGTTGGAAAATGTTACGGAACTTCGCAGTAAAGCCGGCGTTTGCGGTCGATAGGTTTGTCATCATTGTCCCCGGTCGGCCCCTTCGGCCGGCACGATCACGCATGGCGACCGCTTGAAAATTCCGGGCCTTTCGGCCCGCTCATCGACGTCGGAAATGCCCGCCCCGAACGTGTGGCCGGACAGTGTTAAACATATCTTGCCCCGGCAACCCCTTCGTAGAAATCGCGGGACAGACCGGCTTCGCCCCGCGCTGAGTCGTTGAACGGCGGCTTAACGGTCCCCTTGAAGTGCCGCCGAATCAGCGCGTGCCAGTGCGGAACGGCGTCGATTGCGCGGGATTCGCAGCCGATGGCGAACCAGCGCGCGCCGGCTGCGACATGGCGGATTTCGTCGCGGTAGATGCGCCCCAGGATCGCCGCCGCGCGGACGTCGCCGGCCCGCTCGAACGCGGCCACGATCGCCGGCGTGACGTCGAGCCCGCGCGCCTCCAGCACCATCGGCACCACCGCCAGCCGGGCGAGCAGGTCGTGCGCGGTTTCCGCCGCCGCCTCCCACAGACCGTCATGGGCGGGGAGCGCGCCGTAGCACGAACCGAGCGCCTTCAGCCGCCGGTCGAGCAAGGCAAAGTGGATCGCCTCGTCCGCCCCTACGGACAGCCAGTCGTCGACGAAGGCGCGCGGCAGGCCGGCCCCGAACCGCCCCGCCATGTCGAAGGCGAGGTCGATCGCCCCGAACTCGATATGGGCGAGGGCGTGCAGCATCGCGATCCGGCCGCGCTCGGAGCCGGCGCGCCCGCGCCTGGGCATGCACGACGGCGGCAGCAGCTCGGGCCGCGCGGGCCGCGCCGGCCGGTCGGGCATCGCCATGTCGAAATCATGCGCCAGCGCGCCCTGCCGCCACGCCCGCGCCGCGGCCCGCGCCGCCTTCACCTTGCCGCCCGGCTCCGCCATGAGCAGCACGTCGCGGCACGCCGAAGCGACGGTGGTCACCTGTCCGCCCCCGGGGATCGCCTATTCCTCGTAGACCGGCTCGGGCCTTGCGGGCGCTTCGGGCGCCTCGGGCGCCTCGACCGGCTTCTCCTCGATCGGATAGTCGGTGTAGCGTTCGATATTGTGCTCCCCGGGCGCCGCGACCTCGCCCGGCGGCCAGGGCTGGACCGCGACCGCGACCGGTTCGGGCTCCTGCCAGTGGGCCTCGGCCGTCCGGGCCGTCGGCTGGACATAGGCAAACGCCTCGTAGGGCGTCAGCACGTCGCAGCCGTCGCAATCGGCCTGGCGGGCGGCATGGCCCTCCTCCCAGCCATAGGCCTGGGCGAAGCCGGGCTCCGCCCCCGCGACCGCATTGGGATCGATCGCCGCGCCGCGGTCGCGGGGATGGACGGCCGCGCCCTGGAAGTGGATCGGGTCGATCTCGGCGATCGCGCTCTCGCCGAGCTGCACGCCAAGCGCGCCTGCCGCCAGCAGCCCGCCGGCCAGGGCGAGAAGGTGACGAGGCGGACTCCGGACCATGGCGGGAAAACGAAAGGCGCGGCGCCCCGTTCCCATCGTCCGGAGCGATCGGCTCACGGCAGCTCGCGCACCGCCACCAGCACCTCTTCGGCGTGGCCCGGGACCCTGACCTTGCGCCAGATGCGAAAGATCGTGCCGTCGCGGTCGATCAGGAAGGTGGCGCGCTCGATCCCCATATAGGTGCGGCCGTACATCTTTTTTTCGGTCCAGACGCCGAACGCTTCGCAGACGCTGCCGTCCGGATCGGTCGCGAGCGCCACGCTGAGGCCGAATTTCCCGGCGAACCGGGCGTGGCTCGCCGGGCTGTCCTTGGAGACGCCGAGAATCCAGGTCCCGGCTTTCTCGAACTCGCCGGCGAGCGCGCTGAACGCCTGGGCTTCGGCGGTGCAGCCCGACGTGTCGTCCTTGGGATAGAAATAGAGAACCAGCTTCTGGCCCTTGAAGTCGGCGGGGCTGATCGCCGTCCCGTCCATGGCCGTCAGCGTGACATCGGGTACCGGATCGCCCTCGAGCAGCATGCGAGTCTCCAAGCCTCAGCGCGTGGAGCCGGTCTGGCGATCTAATGCCCACGCCGCAAGCGCGAAGGTGATAAACAGCGAGCAAGATCCGTCATTCCCGCGCAAGCTGGAATCTCCTTTCAAACGTGGGCGCGAAAGAAGTGAGATTCCAGCTTCCGCTGGAATGACGTGGGAGCGGCTCTAGCGCGCGCTGGGGACGATCCGGACGCGGCGGTTGCGCTGGTCGACACTGACCGCCATCGCCTGGAGCGCGCGCGAGCCGACATTCCCCAGCGTGGCGACGGCGGGATAGGCGACGGCCGTCACCGGCAGCGCGGTCGCGCCGATCCGCACCGGCGCCGCGAGGTCGATCTCGTGGAGCGGGATCTCCTGGCTGACGGTGCGCGCCACGCCGATGCTCCGCGCCGCGCCGCGCGTCGGCAGGCCGCCGATCGCGGCCGCAGGCATGAACAGGGCATGGCGGGTGTTGCCGGTGTCGAGATGGACCTGGTGGAGGGTGTCGCCGATGCGCAGCGGGATGGTGATCAGCGCGCCGCGGTCGATGGTGAAATCGACCACGTCGGCGCCGTCGGCGGCGGGCAGCGCCCCGGGCGCGGCGACCAGCCGGCCGCGCGGATAATCGATGGTCAGCAGCAGCGCCTGGAAGAAGGAGATGCCGATGATGCCGTCCAGCTCGGCCAGGGCCGGATTGGGCAGGGTGATCGGCGTCGTGCTGATGCCGGCGAAGCGGAGGTCGCCGAAAGCGAGGCTGTCGACGCGATAGAGCGGGATCCGGCTGAGGTTCGTGCCCGAGGGATCGCCGGCCAGCGCCTGGCCGACCGGCTCGAGGCCGAGCGCCGCCGCCAGCGCGGACGTCACCCGCAAATAACCGGGAGCGCCGGTGTCGACGCCGAAGCGATAGGGGCCGCGGCCGTTCACCATGGCGGTGATGGTCGGCATGCCGGCGACCAGGCGCATCTCGACCTCGGCGCGCTCGCCGGCCATTTGCGGCGGCGGCGCCGCCGCCCGCCGCACCATTCGCGGGCCGCCGCCCGGCTGGGCCGGCTGGCCGGGCTGGGGCTGCTGCGCGGCCAGCGGCCCCGCCAGCAACGCGATCGACACGCACGCACCAAGTTTCAGTCTCTTCACCATCCCCTCCTCTTGTTGGGGCCTCAGGATACGGCGGCCGCGGCGGCGAGCCGCTCGGCGATCGGCCGCCGCTCGGCCGCCGCTTCGAATCGGGTCGAGCGCGTCGAACAGGTCGGCGCCCGCTTCGGCGAACATCGCCTCGAAGGTGCGGCCGATGCCGCGCGACAGGCGCTCGGCAAGGTCCGCCTGCGCCGCGCCCTTCGCGGTCAGCGCGATCAGCCGGCGGCGATGGTCGTTCGGGTCGGCTTCGTCGCGGACCAGGCCGGCGTCGCCTAGCGCCCTGGCGAGCTTGATGATCATCGGGTGGCTGAGCCGCAGCCGGAAGCCGATCTCGGTCACCCCCATCGGGCCGTTGTCGCGCAGCAGCAGCAGGGTCGACACCGACCGCGCCGGCCCGTCGAAGCCGTTTCGGTGCAGGATCTCGGTCGTGCTTTCGACGATCAGGTCGGACGCGCGGCGCAGGCGGTGGGCGAGGAACGGCAGGCCCAGGCTTTGGATGTAATCGTCGGCCATGATTCGTATCCAGTTACGTTACCGGTTACGGATCAGCGCCCGGCGCGCTGAACCGCCAATGAACGGGGTCCCGTGAATCGCGCTAACTGGGGTCCGCCGCCTTCAACGCTCGGCGGCTACCCCGGCCCATAATGTGCGGACCGTGGCCCGGGCGTCGTCATGGGCGGCGAGCAGGGCGTCCCAGCCGTCATGGCCGCAGGCCTTGGCGACCAGCGCCCGGCTGGGCGCGGGCGGCGCGGCCGAGCTCGGCGACACCAGCCGGAGCATGACCAGGATGCGGGTGAGGAGCCGCAGCGCCGGGTCGATCTCGGGGCCGACCAGCCCGGCTGCCTGGAGGTCGGCGAGCGCGTCCTCGAGATGCGGGTGGAGGCCGATCCGGTGCCTGAGCTGGAGCACGTGGACGGCGAATTCGAGGTCGACCAGGCCGCCGTCGCCGCGCTTGATGTCGAACGGTCCGTCGGCGGGCTTGTGGACGTTCATCTCGCGGCGCATCGCCGCCGCGTCGGCGACCAGCCGGGCCGGGTCGCGCTCCTGCCGGAGCACGGCGTCGATCACCGCCTGCAATCCGGCCCGGCCCGCCGCCGAGCCGTAGACCGGCCGCGCCCGGGTCAGCGCCATATGCTCGTAGGTCCAGGCCTGCTCGCATTGGTAGCGGGCGAAGCTTTCGAGGCTGATCGCGAGCAGCCCGTCCTTGCCGGACGGGCGCAGCCTGGTGTCGACGTCGTAGAGCGGCCCGGCGGCGGTCGGGACGCTGAGCGCGGCAGTGACGCGCGGCGCCAGCCGGTTGAAATAATCGGTGGCGCGCAACGGCTTCGGCCCGTCCAATTCGGCCTCGTGGCTGCCGCTGAACAGATAGACGAGGTCGAGGTCGGAGGCGTGGGTCAGCGCCTCGCCGCCCAGCCGGCCGAGGCCGAGGATGAGCAGCTCCGAGCGCGGCACGCGGCCGTGGCGCGCCTCGAACTCGGCGACGGCGGCGTCGGCGAGCACGCCGATCGCCGCTTCCGCGACCCGCGAATAGCCCTCGGTGACCTCGAGCGGATCGGTATGGGCGACGACGAGCTGGACGCCCAGCGCGAAGCGGCGCTCGTTGACCCGGCGGCGGACCCGGTCGAGCAGCAGCTGATAATCCTCGTCGGCCCGGTCGGAGCGGGCGAAGTCGCGAATCAGCGCCGGCGACCGGCGCGGCCGGCGAGAAGGCGCTGGCGTCGATCAGGCCGTCGAGCAGCTGCGGGCGGCGCCCCAATTGCTCGGCGAGCGCCGGCGCGTGGCTCAAGATCGCCGCCAGATGCTGGGCCAGGCCCGGCCGCGCTTCGAGCAGGCGGTAGAAATTGACCCCGCTGGGCAGCTTCAGGATCAGGTCCTCGAACCGGTTCAGGGCGCTGAGGGGATCGGGCGCCGCGGCGAACGCAGCGACCAGCACCGGCAGCATCGCCTCGAACGCCTCGCGCGCCGCGTTGGTCCTGCAGCGAACGGACCTTGCCCGACCGCCATCCCTCGATCCGCGCGCGCGCCGCCTGGGGCTCGGCGTAGCCGGCCGCCTCCAGCGTCCGCTCGAGCGCCTGGCCGTTCTCGGGCAGCCGCTCGCCCTCGCTGGCGGCGAGCGTGTCGTAAATGGCGGCGACCCGCTCGACATGGGGCCCCAGCAGGCCGAGCAAGGCGGCGCCGTCCGCGAGCCCGTGCAGCCGGCCGGCATTGTCCAGCTCGTCCAGGTCGACCGGCAGGCTGTGGGTCTGGCGGTCGTCGACCATTTGCAGCCGGTGCTCGATCGTGCGCAGCAGGCGGTAGGCGTCGGCGAGCGCGGCCGCGTCCGCCGCCTTGATCCGCCCGGCCTTCGCCAGCGCGGCGAGCGCGTCGAGCGTCGCCGGAGCGCGCAGCTCGGGCTCGCGGCCGCCATGGATGAGCTGGTGGACCTGGACGAAGAACTCGACCTCGCGGATGCCGCCGCGGCCGCGCTTGACGTCATAGCCGGGGCCGAACGCCTGCCCCTGCGCATAATGGTCGCGAATCCGGCGGGTGATCGAGCTGATCTCGCCGATCGCGCCGAAATCGAGCGAGCGCCGCCACACGAACGGGTGGATCGCCTCGAGGAAATAGCGGCCGAGCGCCGGCATCGCCGGCGACGTGGCGGGCGCGGATGAAGGCGGCCCGCTCCCAGGGCAGGGCCGAGGATTCGTAATAGCTGATCGCGGCGTCGACCGGCAGCGCGATCGGCGTCACCTCGGGCGACGGGCCGCAGCCTGCAGGTCGACCCGGAAGGCATAGCCTTCCTCGGTCCGCTTCTGCAGGATCTCGACGATCCTCTGGCCGATCCGCAGCGCCGCCTGGTCCGGCTCCTCGCGCGGCTTCCGCGGCAGCGTCGCCGGATCGTAGAGGAAGACGAGGTCGACGTCGGACGAATAATTGAGCTCGCGGCCGCCCAGCTTGCCGAGCGCGATGATCGGCGAAGCCCTGCGCGCGCCGCCTCGGGCGTGCGCTCCGCGATCGCGGCGGCCAGCGCGCGCTCGAGCACCCGGTCGGCGAGCTCGGAAAGCCCGCCGACGACGTCCTCGAGCGTGCACAGGCCGGCCAGCTCGCCGATCCCCAGCGCCAGCGCCCGGCCGCTTCGCTCCCGCCGGACCGCGGCCATCGACCTCGGCCCCGCCGCCTTCGCGCCGGGCCAGCGCGACCGCGGCGGCGACGTCGCCCCGCGCCAGCGCATCCGCCGCTTCCGGGCGCGTTTCGAGCTGGAATTTCAGGAACGGCGAGTGGTCCCGCGCCCGCCGGATGGCATGGCTGACGGCCTGTTTACGGTCTGTCTCATTCATACCACAAAGCCGGTCCCACCGTTGACGCAGCGCAACATTTGCAACTGGACGGCCCAACGCACGTTAATCAACCTGTGAAGAAATGGAATTCGAGCATGAAGGCCATGGCCGACAATTCATCGCGGCGGTTCGTGAAGGTGGCTCCCCCCACCGTTCACGCCGGCATTGGCGATGCCTTGCGCCAGGCGTTCCGGATGGACGGCGAGCTGCGCTCGCTCGACTCCGTTCGAGGACCTGCTCGCCCGACTCGACTAGGCCCGTCAGCCCGGATCCCGGTCGCGGCTGAGGTCGTCGACCTCGTCCATGATGCTCTGCAGCGCGGTCTGGTTGTCCTTGACGTGATGGTCGCGCCGCGACGGCAGCTTGCCGTCGTTGAGCAGGCTTTCGAGCGCCACCCGGCCGCGCGCGACCCGGCTCTTGATCGTGCCGACCGCGCAGCCGCAAATCTCGGCCGCTTCCTCATAGGCGAAGCCGCCGGCGCCGACCAGGATCAGCGCCTCGCGCTGGGGCTGCGGCAGATGGAGCAGCGCCCGCTGCATGTCGCCGAGCTCGATATGCCGGTCCTGGCTGGCCGGCGCGGCGAGCAGCCTCGACGCGGTGAGCTCGTCCCATTCGCCCTTGAAGCGGGCGCGGCGCATCTGGCTGAGGAACAGGTTCCTGAGGATGATGAAGGTCCAGGCGCGCATGTTGGTGCCGGCCTGGAAGCGCTTGCGCGCCGCCCAGGCCTTGAGAAGCGTCTCCTGGACGAGGTCGTCGGCGAGGTCGCGGCTGCCGGAGAGCGAGCGGCCGAAGGCGCGCAAATGGGGGATGACCAGCGCGAGCTGGTCCTTGAACTGGTCGTCGGGCAGCGGCGCCCATTCGCCGCCGCCGCCCGGCTCGCTCTCGTCATTGTCTGCCGGATCTTCGCCCGCCATCAGGCTGCCCCTAAAGAAAGCGACTTCGTGACTGTCGCGGCCTTGGCGCCGGACGGCGCCGCCGCTTCTGTGGAGATAGGATTTACCGCCAGAGAAACAATAACAGGATGACGAACGCCGCGATCACGAGGGCCAGGCCCCAGGTGAGAATATAGCGCGTCATGTGCGGGGTCGTCCCCGCCCGCGCCTCGGTCGTGCTGATATGGTCGGGTCGTTCGTCCATCGCCTGTCGCCGATCCTGTTCGAAGTTCCATTCGTTACGGCGGGCAACGCGCTCCCCGTCGCGGCGGTTCCCGCGATCAGGCGGGAACGGTGGCCGTGTCGAAGAACAGGGCCTGGGCGATCGCCGCCTTCACCGTCGCGCGCTGGAACGGCTTGGTGATCAGGAAGGTCGGCTCGGGCCGCTCGCCGGTGAGCAGCCGCTCGGGGAAGGCGGTGATGAAGATCACCGGCACCGCGAACTCGGCGAGGATGTCCTTGACCGCGTCGATGCCCGAGCTGTCGTCGGCGAGCTGGATGTCGGCCAGCACCAGGCCGGGGCGCCGGGCCAGCGCCTGGGTGACCGCCTCGTCGCGGGTGACGGCGACGCCGGTGACGTTGTGGCCGAGGTCGCGGACGATGGTCTCGATGTCCATGGCGATGATCGGCTCGTCCTCGATGATCAGCACGTCGGCCCGGGTCTGCCGCTCGATCTCGGCCAGCGCCTCGGCGACGAGGCTCTCGACCTCGGCGCCGGAGGCGCCGATCAGATAGCCGGCATCCTCGGGGGTGAAGCCCTCCATCGCGGTCAGCAGCAGCGCCTGGCGGGACAGCGGCGTGATCCGCGACAGCCGCGCCTGGGCGATCTCCTCGGGACCCTCGGGCTCGGCGTGACCGGGATCCTCCTCGACATTGGCGGACGACCAGATGGCGTGGAAGGTCCGGTAGAGGCCGAGTCGCGGATCGACGTCGCGCGGGAACGAATCCGGCGCTGCGACGATCGCCTCCAGCGTCGCCCTGACGAAGGCGTCGCCATGCGCCTGGGTGCCGGTGAGGGCGCGGGCGTAGCGGCGGAGGAAGGGGAGGTGCGGCGCGAGATCCTGGCCAAGCGACATGTTCGGTGCGACTCCTATAGATCGTTACGGGCCTATTGGGTGCGCGCCCGTCCGAATGCAACCGCTTGCGGACGTTGCCCTGCCATAAAATAAGGTCCGGCCCCGTCCGCGCGCGAAGGTGGAACAAACCGCGGAGTTTTTTGTTTCCAACCCGGCGTGCGGCCTCTATTCGGGTCCGCCGTACTTGGCGTCTGTTCGGCGGGGGCGGCTGCGCTGAAGCTGCTCTGGCAGACATGAAACACATGCTGCGGGCGCGGCGCACACAGCCGTGAGGGGTGATCTCGTTGACCTTTCGGAACGACAAGGAAGGCCGCATCAGGCGCAAGCCCAGTCCCGACGCCAAGACTCCCTCCCATGCCGAGCGCCGCGGCAGGAAGCGCCCGCCCGCGAGCGCGGTCGGCGACGCGCTCCGTTCGGTCTACGACCGCACCGTCGCCGAGGACATTCCCCCCGAAATGCTCGATCTGCTGGGGAAGCTTGGCTAGGGTCCTTACTCGACCCGAGCCATTCCGCGCGATGACGGACGGGTCCGCTTGAGCGGCGTCACTTCAGGGCGGATCGCATCGCGGTGGGAACGGGCGCCCACCGGGCTCAAGATGCTGCTCGTCCTCAGCCTCGGCCTGCTTCCCCTCGGCATCATCGCCATCCTCGCCTCGATCGACAGCGCCCGGCAGAATCGCGCGCAGGACGTGGTCGAGGCCCGGGCGCTGCTCGCCTTCGAGGTCCAGCGGCTGACCCTGGCGCTGGCGCGAAGCGCGATCACCATTCGCGCGGCGAGCGACGCGATCATCGAGAACCCCGACACCGAGGGCATTTGCCGGCGGACGCTGGCCCGGCTCGCCCGCCTGCCGACCTCGCCCGCGCGCTACGCCGTCTACGGCGAGGGTAATCGGCTTGGCTGCGCGACGCCGGGTTTCGTGCCGCCGCCGATCCCGGCGGCCCGCGGCGAGATCGCCCGCGCCACGATCGCCGCGGACGGCAGCATGCTCACGACTTTCCTGTTCGACCCCGAAGGAGAGGTCGAGGGCATCGTCGAATATCGCCGCGAGGTGCTGGCGCGGGTCGCCGGCGCGCCCGCCACGCCCGGCGACTTCAGCGTCGATCTGGTCCAGAGCGGCCGCATCATGCGCCTGCGCGAGGGGCCGGCGGGCGGCCCGCTGTCGCGCGAGGTCGCGGCCCTCCACCCGCTCGTCAACGGCCAGTTCTGGGTCCGTGTCCGCGCCGTGACGATGCCGTTCACGGCCACCGAGCTGCTGGTCATCCTGACGCCGATCCTGATGTGGATCTGGGCGTCGGTGGTCGGCTGGATGATCGTCCAGCGGCTGCTGCTGCTGCCGCTCGGGCGCATTCAGCGGATCATCTCGGCCTACAAGCCCGGCGACCGCGGGATCGACATGCCCACGGTCAACAGCCCGGCCCACGAGATTTCCGAGCTGGGGCGGGCGTTCGCCGGCGTCACCCTGACGGTGGCGCGGCACGAAGCCGAGCTCGAGGCGGCGGTCGCCCGCCAGACCCGGCTGGTCCGCGAGGTCCATCACCGCGTCAAGAACAACCTCCAGGTCGTCGCCTCCCTCCTCAACCTCCACTCGCGCGGCTCGCCCAACGAGGAGGTCGCCGCCGCCTACGCCTCGATCCAGCGCCGGGTCGACGCGCTCGCCGTCGTCCACCGCAACCATTATGCCGAGCTCGAGGAGAATCGCGGCGTCGCGCTGAAGCCGCTCATCTCCGAGCTCGCCGCCAACCTGCGCGCGACCGCGCCGGCGAGCGCGGCGAGGATGCAGATCCGGCTCGACATCGCCGCCTATTACGTCACCCAGGACGTCGCCGTGTCGGTTGCCTTCCTGATCACCGAGATCGCCGAGTTCGGCATGCTGTGCGGGGCGGCCGTGGTGTCGGTTGTGCTGGAGGCGGGCCCGTCGGGAACCGGGCTGCTGTCGGTCGAGGTCGACGCTTTGGCCGGCCTGATCGACTGCGAGGAAGCCTTGTTCGAACGCTTCGACCGGATCGTCACCGGCCTCGCCCGCCAGCTCCGCTCGACCCTCGACCGCGACCCCCGCCGCGGCCGCTACGCCGTCACCATCGCCATCGTCGGCGGCGGCGACCAGCCCGAATGAGGGGGACGGCCCCGCTTTCCCCCGCTTGACCCTCGGCGCCGATGTGGCAAGCGTCGGCGCGGACCGGAAAGGAGACCGCCATGCGCCGCCTCGCCTTGCTTGCCGCCGCTCTTGCCTTCGGCGCCGCCGCCGCCGCTCAGACGCCCGCTCCGGCGCAGGCCGACCGCTGGCATGCCAAGGCGCGCGAAATCTACGCGCACGCAGTGTCGATCCCCACCGTCCAGGGGCGCGGCCGTGGCCCCGAGCTCGCCGCCTATCTCGCCGGGCAGTTCCGCGCCGGCGGCCTCGCCGGCGTCACCGTCCATCCCTATGACGTCGTTCGCCCCGACGACCACACGGCTGCGCTGGTCCTGCGCTGGCCGGCGGCGCGGCCGTCGGGGCGCAAGGCGATCCTGCTGATGGCCCATATGGACGTGGTCGAGGCGCGCCGCGACGATTGGTCGCGCGATCCCTTCGCGCTCGGCGAGGAGGACGGCTATTTCTACGGCCGCGGCACGCTCGACGACAAGCAGGGCGTGGTCGCGATCACCACCGCCTTGTTGCGCCTGCGCGCCGAGGGCTTCGAGCCCGGCCGCGACATCCTCGTCCTGTTCACCGGCGACGAGGAGACCGGCGGCCGCGGCGCCCAGCTCGCCGCCAGCGAGTGGCTCGACACGTCGGCGATCGACTTCGCCCTCAACGGCGATGCCGGCGGCGGCGCCTTCCTCGAGGACGGCACCCTCCTGGGCTTCGGCATCCAGACCGCCGAGAAGACCTACCAGAGCTACATCCTGACCGCGACCAACCCCGGCGGCCACAGCTCGCGCCCGCGTCCCGACAATGCGATCTACCAGCTCGCCCACGTCCTCGGCCGGGTCGAGGCACACCGCTTCGAGCCGATGCTGAACGAAACCACCCGCGCCTACTTCACCCACCGCGCCACCACCGCCGAGCCGCCGCTCGCCGCCGCCATCCGCCGCTGGCTCGCCGACCCGGACGACGGCGAAGCCGCCGACATCGTCGAGGCCGCGCCGACCGAGGTCGGCCTGACCCGCACCCGCTGCGTCGCCACCCGCCTCGAAGGCGGCCATGCCGACAATGCCCTGCCCCAGCTCGCCCGGGCGACGGTCAATTGCCGGATCTTCCCCGGCGTCGATCCGGCGACCGTGCTGACGACCCTGCGCACGATGGCCGCGCCCGACGGGGTCGCGGTGGAGCCGGTCGATCCGGCGCGCCCGACCGACGCGTCGCCCCTGCGCGACGACGTGATGGCGGCCTATACCGCCGCCGTCCGCGCCCGCCATCCCGGCGCCGCCATCGTCCCCGACATGAGCACCGGCGCCACCGACGGCCTCTATTTCCGCGCCCGCGGCGTCCCCGTTTACGGGGTCGAGGGCTCCTGGATCGTGACGCCCGGCGACGAGCGCGCCCACGGCCGCGACGAGCGCCTGCCGGTTCGCGCCTTCTACCAGGATGTCGACCACTGGACCGACCTCATCCGCCGCCTGGCGCGCTGATCCGCCGCCTGGCGCGCTGACGCCGGCGCATCCGCCTCCCGCCACGTCATGCCGACGAAGGCCGACGCCCGCCGCCCCTCGAAAAAAATTTCACAAAAATTCGGAACCCTGTGCGGCCTTCGTCGTTGAGGGCTTCGGATAGTGACCTTTTGCCCCCCCGCTCTCGCTATCCAGAACATGGGCCCGGACGCGCTAACCTCCCCCCCCCCCGGTAGCGCATCCGGGCTCAATTTTTGGGCCCATCTCTTTTCCATAGCCAGCGACCTTCCGCCTCCGGCGATCGGAAAAGTGACTGTCCGCCGTTCAACTCCTCTCCCTATCCTTCCTGCTCGCCTTCGCCGCACGCGCCGGTCGATTCGTCACGGGCGCGGAACCGAACCGGGCGGCGGGCATTGAACCGGCATCCCCGCTCCGGCGCGTCCGGTCCGGAGCCGTGGTTCAGGAGATGGTCGATGAAGAAATTTCTAGCGATTTTCGCGATGGTCGGGACGCTGATGGCCGCGACTGCCTGCAACACCGTGCGCGGTGCCGGCCAGGACGTCGAATCGGCTGCCAACGCGGTCGACGAGGAAACCTGATCGCGCTTCCCCGATGGCGGCGCGGCCGCTGCCGGGAAAGATCCTGTCAGAGGAGCTGGGCGTCCCTTCGGGGGCGCCCTTTTTTCACGCCGCCTTGCTGGCCTCCCTCGCCCGCTTCTTCTCGGTGAACCAGATCGCGATCAGCGAGATTTCGTAGAGCACGACCAGGGGCACGGCGAGCAGCAGCTGCGAGACCACGTCGGGGGGAGTCAGCACCGCGGCGATGACGAAGGCGACGACGATCGCGTAGCGCCGCCCGCGCTTCAGCTGCGTCCGCGTCACCAGCCCGGCTTTCTCGAGCAGCATCAGCAGCACCGGCAGCAGGAAGGCGACCCCGAAGCCGAAGATGAAGCGCATCGAGAAGCTCAGATAATTGCCGACGCCCGGCAGCGCGTCCTGCTGCACGCCGCCGACATCGCCCTGGTAGCTCAACAGGAAATGGAGCGCCAACGGCATCGCCACATAATAAGCCAGCGCCGCGCCGCCGACGAACAGGAACGGGGTAAGGAAGAGGAAGGGGGCGAACGCCCGTTTCTCCTTGGCGTAGAGGCCGGGCGCGACGAACCGCCAGATCTGGTTGGCGATGATCGGGAAGGAGATCATCAGGGCGGCGAAGAAGGCGACCTTGATCTCGACGAAGAAGGCCTCGAACACGGCGGTGTAGATGAGCCGGTTCTGGCCGGCCGCGAGCAGGGGCTGGACCAGGAAGGCGAAGATCGGGCGGGCGAAGTAGAGGCACAGGGCGAACGCCGCCGCCAGCGCGGCGAAGCTCCACAGCAGCCGCCGCCTCAGCTCGATCAGATGCTCCATCAGCGGCGCCTTGCTGGCGTCCAGCTCCTCGCCCTCCTGCTCGTCCAGGCCGGTGCGGTCGAGATCGGTCATCGCCGCTCGCCCGTCGGCGGCGCCGGCGGGGCCGGCGGGCCCGAGGCCGGGATCGGCGGCGCCGCGCCGGGCCGCGCCGGCGGCGCCTTCGGCCGGGCGGGACCTTTCGGCCTGGCCGGGGCGGCCGGCGGCGGCGCGTCGCCGTCAAGCGCGGGGATCGGCTCCGCCCATTCGCCTTCGCCCGCTTGCGCGGGATGCTCGCGCATGATCCGATCGTTGTCGGCGCGCCACTTCTTCTCCATGTCCTCGAGCTCGGCTTCGCGGATCATGGTGTCGATGCCGGAGCGGAAGTGGCGGGCCATGCCGCGCGCCTGGCCGACCCAATGGCCGATCGCGCGCATCACCCGCGGCAGGTCCTTGGGGCCGATCACCACCAAAGCCACCACCGCGATGATCAACAGCTCGGCGGAATCGATCCCGAACATGGCGCCCCTTCGGCTTCAGGCCTTCACGCCTGGTGCCGGTCGGCTTCGGGGGCGGGCGCCGGAGCCGGCTCGGCGGACGCGGGCTCGGCCGGGGCGGCGGGACGGACGTCGACCGTCCGCTCGGCGCTGAGGCGGCGCTGCTCGGCCTCCTCGTCCTCGGTCATGCCCTTCTTGAAGCTCTTGAGGCCCTTCGCGACGTCTCCCATCATGTCCGAAAACCGCCCTTTCCCGAACAGGAGCAGGATGACGAGCCCGACGATGAGCCAATGCCAGAGGCTGAAACCACCCATTTCGATAATCTCCCAGTGTCGAAGACGAATCTAGGCGTCTTCGCCGTCAGTTTCCAGTTCGGCGTCGCGGAAGCGGTCATCCTCGCTCCCGTCGTCCGCGTCGCCGCCCCAATCCTCGCTCCCGTCCTCGCCGCCCTCGAGGCCGAGCCGCTCGAGCGCGGTATCGACCGGGTCGAGCAGCCCCGCCGCCTTGAGATCGTCGATCCCCGGCAGGTCGCGACGGCTCTTTAGCCCGAAATGGGTAAGAAATTCCTGCGTCGTCGCGAAGGTCAGCGGCCGGCCGGGCACTTCGCGCCGTCCCGCCGGCCGCACCCAGCCCGCCTCCATCAGCACGTCGAGCGTGCCGCGCGAGATCTGCACGCCCCTGATCGCCTCGATCTCGGCGCGGCTGACCGGCTCGTGATAGGCGATGATCGCCAGCGTCTCGACCGCGGCGCGGGAGAGCTTGCGGCTCTCCTCGCGCTCGCGCCTCAATATGTGGGCGAGGTCGGCGGCGGTCTGGAAATGCCAGCGCCCGCCGCGCTCGACCAGCTCCACCCCGCGCCCGGCATAATGGGCCTGAAGCTCCGCCAGCGCCGCCGCCACGTCGATCCCGTCGCCGACATAGAGGCCGATATCGTGCGCGCTCAGCGGCTCCTCCGCCGCGAACAGGGTCGCCTCGACCGCGCGGACGGCGTCGGACAGCTCCCTCATGCCGCCCTCACGTAGAGCGTGGCGAAGCTCTCTTCCTGCCGGAGCGCGACCTTGCCCAGCCGCGCCAGTTCGAGCGTCGCGACGAAGCTCGAGGCCAGCGCCGAGCGCCGATATTCCGGATCCTGGGTGTCGGGCAGGAACGCCTCGAGCGCGGTCCACTCGACCTTGGCGCCGATCATCCGCTCGAGCCGGTGGATCGCCTCGTCGAGGGTCATCACCGGCCGCCGCGCGATGACGTGGACCGAGGGCTCGGTCCGCGCCCTCAGGATGCCGTAGGCGGCGATCAGGTCGTAAAGGTCGGTCGTCCACGCCGCCCGCCGCACCACCTTCAGGCCCTCCGGCGCCCGCCTGAGGAAGACGTCGCGGCCGATCCGGTCGCGGCCGATCAGCCGCGCCCCGGCCTCGCGCATCGCGTGGAGCCGCTGCAGCCGCAATTGCAGCCGCATCGCCAGCTCCTCGGGCGACGGATCGGCGCCGGCCTCCTTGGGCAGCAGCAGGCAGGATTTGAGATAAGCGAGCCACGCCGCCATCACCAGATAATCGGCGGCGATCTCGAGCCTGAGCTTCTTGGCGTCGGCGATGAACAGCAGATATTGCTCGACCAAAGCGAGGATCGAGATGCGGGCGAGGTCGACCTTCTGCGTGCGCGCCAGCGTCAGCAGCAGGTCGAGCGGCCCCTCCCAGCCGTCGAGGTCGAGCGTCAGCCGCTCGCCTTGCGCGGGCGCGCCCTCGAGCTCGAAGGAATCGTCATAATCGCTCACGCGCGAAGACTAGGATCAAGCCCGCCCGATGTCGAAGCCGAAAGCGGAGTTTTCCACAGCCGATCGCGGCGGCGCCTCGCTCACCGTGCCCTCCCGTCGTGCCAGCGAAAGCTGGAATCTCCTTGCCTTCATCTTCCCGGGGCGCGGCTTAACTGTGTTAAGTTCGCCACAGAGCCACGCTTATCTTGCACTGCAGCATTAAATTGCTTCCCCGCCCTCCGAATCCGGTTAAGCCGGATCGAATCGCCGCCGAGCCGGCCGCGACGCAGGGGGTTGATATGTCTCATCTTTCGCGCACCGCATTGCTTCTTTCCTCGCTGTCCGCTGTGGCCTTCGCCGCCCCCGCCGCCGCCCAGGACCAGGACGCTCCGCCGGCCGGCGGGACCGGTGCCGACGCCGACGCCACGATCGTCGTCACCGGCACCAGGCGGACCGACCGCACCCTCGCCGACAGCCCGGTGCCGATCGACGTCATCTCCAACGCGTCGCTGACCGAGACCGGCTATACCGAGACCAACCGGATCCTGAACCAGCTCGTTCCGTCGTTCAACTTCCCGCAGCCGTCGCTGACCGACGGCACCGACTCGCTCCGTCCGGCGACGCTGCGCGGCCTCGCCCCGGATCAGGTCCTCGTCCTCGTCAACGGCAAGCGCCGCCACAGCTCCTCGCTGATCAACCTCAACGGCTCGGTCGGCCGCGGCTCGGTCTCGGTCGATCTGAACACCATCCCGCCGCTCGCCATCGAGCGGATCGAGGTGCTGCGCGACGGCGCCTCCTCGCTCTACGGCTCGGACGCGATCGCCGGCGTGATCAACATCCAGCTCCGCCGCGCCGTCGGCGGCCGCGCCCAGATGACCTTCGGCCGCTACATCACCAACATGGAGGACGTGCCCGAGGTGAACGGCGTCGCCACCGGCCCGGGCGGCCTGCCGGTGGTGGTGACCCCGGGCGGCACCGCCAACGACATCCTCCAGCTCAACACCGGCCGCTCCCGCCACCGCGAGGACGGCGACACCGTCACCCTCGCGGCCAATGTCGGGCTTCCGGTCGGCGACCAGGGCTATCTCAACTTCACCGCCGAATATAACGACCGCGAACTCGACCAACCGCGCCGGCGCCGATCCGCGCCGCCAATATCCGACCGTCGGCGATCCGCGCGAGCTCACCATCGACCGCTTCACCCACCGCTACGGCGACGGCAAATCCACGGCGATGAACTTCTTCATGAACGCCGGCCAGAATCTCGGCGGCGACTGGGAGCTGTACAGCTTCGGCAGCTACGGCATCCGCGACGGCAACGGCGCCGGCTTCTACCGCCGCGCCAACGACGTCCGCAACCGCGACTTCGCGGCCTCGACGACGACCTTCATCCCGATCTATCCGGACGGCTTCCTGCCGCTGATCGTCAGCGAGATCGAGGACGTCTCCGCCGCCGTCGGCGTGCGCGGCGTGGCGAGCGGCTGGAACCTCGATCTGTCGGCCGTCTACGGCTCGAACCGCCTCAACTATTCGGTCGAGGACAGCGTCAACACCTCGCTGGGCGGCACGTTGAGCAACCGCCGCTTCAACGCCGGCGGGCTGCGCTTCGGCCAGACCGTGGTCAATTTCGACGCCCAGCGCACGCTTGCCGTCGGCTTCCTCTCCGAGCTGTCGGTCGCGGTCGGCGGCGAGTATCGCAACGAGAATTTCAAGATCGTCCAGGGCGAGGTCCAGAGCTACATCAACGGCCCCTTCTCGGCGGCGCCGTTCAACGCCGCCGGCGGATCGCAGGTCTTCCCCGGCTTCCGCCCCAATAACGAGGTCGACGAATCGCGCGACAGCTTCTCGGCCTATGTCGAGATCGACGCCGACGTCACCGACCGCCTGTCCTTCCAGGTCGCCGGCCGGTTCGAGCATTATTCGGACTTCGGCAGCACCCTCAACGGCAAGGTGGCCGGCCGGTTCGAGCCCATCGACGGGGTGGCGGTGCGCGGCTCGATCTCGACCGGCTTCCGCGCCCCCTCGCTCCATCAGCAATTCTTCACCGCCACCTCGACCAACAATGTCGGCGGCGTGCTGATCGAGGTCGGCACCTTCCCGGTTTCCGATCCGGTGTCGGTGGCGCTGGGCGCGCAGCCGCTCGATCCGGAGCGTTCGGTCAACATGGGCCTCGGCCTGGCGCTGACCCCGATACGCGGGCTCAGCCTCACCGCCGACATCTACCAGATCCGGATCAACGACCGCATCGTGCTGACCGAGAACCTCCAGGGCGCGGCGGTGGTCGCGCTCCTGACCGGGGCGGGCATCACCAACATCACCTCGGCCCGCTTCTTCGTCAACGGCATCGACACCCGCACCCGCGGCATCGACATCGTCGGCTCCTACCGCCTGCCCGACATGGGGCTTGGCCGGATCACCCTCACCGCCGGCTACAATTACAACAAGACCGTGATCACCGATCGCGCGGTCCTGCCCAGCCTGCCCGGCCTGGTGCTGTTCGCCCGGCCCGAATCGACCAGGCTCACCGACGGCCAGCCGCGCAGCAAGATCAACCTCGGCGTCGAATGGACGAGCGGCATCTTCGGCGCCACCGCGCGCACCAACCGCTACGGCAGCGTCTTCATCCCCGGCACCGATTTGAACCTCGCCACCCCGATCGGCGCCGCGCCCAACGACTTCACCCTGGGCCCGCGCTGGATCACCGACGTCGAGCTGCGCGTCCAGCCGTTCGGGCGCGAGCGCGGCATCGAGCTGGCGGTCGGCTCGAACAACGTGTTCGACGTCTATCCCGACCGGCTGCCGGCGGGCGGCGTGTTCGGCAACAACAACTTCTTCCTCGCTTATTCGAGCTTCTCGCCGTTCGGCTTCAACGGCCGCTTCGTCTACGGCCGCGTCGCCATCGACTTCTAGGCGGGGAGCTTCGCAAAAAAGAGCGGCTGTCCCTGACGAAAATCGGGGACAGTCGCTTTTTGCTGTTTCAGTCCCGACTTGGGAAATCGCGCCGGATGACGGCTTTCAGCCGCGTAGGGAACAGTAATTCTACGACTATTCGTCTTCCATCCGGATCAGTACAGAGGCCTGGAAACGAGACAAAAGGGAGCGAGCCCGGATGGAGTGCGCTGATTCTCTGGACAGGATGACCGAGACGTCGCTGGCGCCGGCCGAGCGGATGGAATCGATCGCGGCGGCGCGGTCGGAGCTGTGCGCCTGCCTTCGCGAGCTAGACCGCCTCGGGCTGTGGACTGCGGGCGCGCACATCGCCTCGGCCATCGACATCGTCGACCAGGCGCAGGCTAGGCGCCTGTCGCTGCGTCCGCGACCACAAACGCCGGCACGAGCATACCCCCCGGCGCACTGAGGTTCAAAAGCCCGGCGTCGGCGACGCGGCAGTAGAGCCCGCCCGCGTCCGAGCCTTCCCAGGTGAACAGGCACAGGTCGCCGGTGAGCGCGCGCCGCTCCACCCCCGCGGCGGTGGCGACCGGATAGGTTTCGGGTGCGGTGACGATTCGCTCCTGGACGATCGAGGGCGCGAGCAGGGCTTGGCCCACCGCCTGCTCCCATTCCTCCCGGCCGCATTCCCAGCCCAGCGCCACGCCCCGCCCGCCCATCGAGAAGCAGGGCTTGAGCACCAGCGACTGCCGGTTCGCCAGCACCCACTCGACCAGCTCCACCTCGGCGCCGGCGATCGTCGTCGGGCCGCGGGCGAGCAGGCGCGACCATGGAATATGGGCCTCGACCCACGCCCGTTCCTCGGGTCGCAGCGGGAGGCCGTGGGCCGGGTCGCTGAGCACCGCCAGCAGGTGCTTGCCGCTGCGCAGCACCGACGCGCCGAGGCTGTTCGCGACCCAGGTCCCGCGCTCGCCGCGCGATTGCCACAGCCGGTGGTGCAGCGGGCAGGCGGCGAGCGTCGATGCCCAGTCGACGACGATGGCGATGTCGATGGCGCCGGCCCCGTCGCGGAGCGACCCCGCCTCCTCGGTAAGGTCGGCGAGCCAGGCGAAGCGGGCGTCGGCGCCGCCGCCGCGGGCGAAGGCGACCAGCGCGTTCAGCTCCGCATTGCCGGCGAAGCGCAGCCCCGCCGCGCCCGGGGGCAGGATCACCGCCAGGTTCCGCGCCGGCCGTCCGCGCGCGCGCCGGAACCGCTCGGCCAGGGTCCGCACATAGCGGTCCCTGAGGCCGACGAAGCGGAGCTCCCCGCGGCCGCGGAACGGGGCCAGCAGCGGCGACCGGAGGAAGATGTCGGCAATGCCTTCCGAGCAGAACAGCCCGCCGCACAGGCCGGCATTATATTCGATGAACCGGGGGCGCCCGCTTCGGTCGATCAGCGCGTCGAAGCGGCCGACGCATTCCACGTCGTGGTCGAGATGCGCCTCGATCAGCGGCGCATAGGGATGCGAGCCGAACAGCCCGTGCCGCAGCGCCGGGTCGGACCGGACCGCCTGCTCGGCGCGCCCGAACAGGTCGAGCGCGACGATGCCGGCGGCGACCAGCCGCCGATAGTCGGCCTCGGCGACGAACTTGGGCCGCAGCGTGCGGCAGAGGACCGCGCCGTCGCCGGTCAGGCCGGCCTCCGCCATCGCGCGGCGCAGCGCCTCGGCGACGGCCGCCGCGCCGATCTCGTCGAGCACGGCTTCGCAGGCCGCTTCCGGCCCGCGGCCGCGCCGCAGCACGGCCTCATTTCGCTGCGATGGCATGGTCCGGCTCCTCGGCGGCGGCCGGGCCCGCCGGGCGGGCCAGCGCCGTCAGATAGCCGGCGATCTTGGCGTGGCCGACCCCGGTCAGGGCGACGAACACCCGTCGGCCGTTGTCCGGATCGCGCGTCCGCCCGACCAGGCCGGCATCCTCCAGCGCCCGGATCCAGCGCAGCGCGGTGGTCGACGGCGCCAGCGAGGCCATGCACAGGCTGCTGACGCAGACCCGGCGCCCCGCCAATTCCTGCAGGAACAGGTCGAGCAGCATGTCCCAGGCCGGGTCGCAGAACAGGCGGGCGTCGAAAAAATGGCACCGCAGCGCGCGATTGTAGATCTCCATCCGCGCCATCCGGGCCGGGCTATCGTTCGGCTCCTCGGCGGCGGCGGCGCCCTGGGCGAGCTCGGCGAGCTGGGCGCGCAGCCGCTCCATCGTCTCGGTGAGCGCCTCCAGCGTGCGGTGGAGCTTCTCCGCATCCGCCGTCGAGAACGCGATCCGCCGTCCCTCGATCATCGGCCTGCTCCCAGCATGCGGGTATGCGAGCGGATCAGCTTCACCCGCTCCTGGTCGGCGGAGAGGTTGGAAAGGTCGAGCGGGCCCGGGCGGTCCCAGGCGCCCTCCGGTCGGATCGCCACCATCGGGTCGACGCCGAAGCGGATCGCGTCGGGATCCTCCTCCAGGCTGGCCGCGACCTCGACATATTCGAGGTTGGCGAAGGTGAACGCCGGCCGTCCCGCGATCGGCTGGAAGCCGAACCGGCCCCAGAAGGGCAGCAGGTCGCGGCGGGAATGGCCGTAGACCCGGGTGAAGTTCTTGCGCCGGCTGTGCCGGAGCGAGGCCCGCACCAGCTCGAAGGCCAGCGGCGACTTGCGATATTCCTTGCGCACCGCGAGCCGCTCGAGCTTGGCGAAGCCGCCGAAATAGCGCAGCCGGATGCAGCCCGCCGGGTCGCCGTCGACCGTGCCGAGGAACTGGCTCGCGCAGAAGTCGTTGCCGTCGAACTCCTCGTCATAGAGGCAGAATTGCTCGGCCAGGTAGGTCGAGGCGCGCACCGCGAAGACCCGCGCCATGTCCTCGAACGACCGCACCAGGTTGACCTCGATCCGCCGCTGCGGCGGGCGCGGCGGCGCCGTCCGCTCGGGGAAGGTGACCAGCAGCCATTCGGGCGCCTCCGGGAAATATTCCCGCGCGGCGCGGAAGCCGATGGTGCGGTGGAGCCGGGCCGAGCGCGCGTCGGCCGCCCGCGAGAAGATCGCGCAGCCGGCGGCGGAGAATTCGCGCAGCACGCCGGCGATCGCCGCCAGCATGTTGGCGAGCCTGCCCGGCGCGAACACCAGCCAGAAATAGAGCGCGTGCGGCGCCTCGCCCTGCGCCGCGATCAGGCCGGGGTCGGGCCGGGCGCCTTCGAACCGGCCGGCGGCGATCGCCTCGGCGCCTTTGGCGTTGAGCGGCAGCAGGGCGAGGAGGCCGGCGGCGGACGCGTCGGCGCCGCCGCGGACGACCCGGAACACGTCCGGATTCTTCATCCAGATCCGGCGCACGACGCTCTCCGGCGCGAGCGTCATCGTCGCCGCGGCGCGGTTCATGATGTCGCGCACTTCGTCCCAGATCGCGCGGTCGAGGGCGACCGGCGCCGCGGCGCGGTCGATGCAGCGCTCGACCTTCGCCGAAAAGCAGCCCTTCCAGAGGCCTTGCCGGGTATAGATGGCGTTGTTTTCCTGTCGCACTTGCCGCGTCCCCGCGCTAGTTTGTCGCCAACGGGCGGCTCGAAGCCGCGACACGAGGATGTAGTGGGGAACAGAGGGGCAGACGCGATCCAAAGTTCTGCACAGGGTGTTCAGCAGCGCGACACCGGCGCGGTCGCGAAGCTGGGCGACCTTCGATGGGACGATCTCAAGCTGCTGCTGGCGGTGGCCGAGGCCCAAAGCCTGCGCGCCGCGGCGCGCCATGCCGGCTGCTCGGTCAACACGATCCGCACCCGCATCGAGCGGCTCGAGGAGATAGGCGGCGCGACCCTGCTCCATCGCTCGCGCGGCGGCATCTCGCTGACCGACGCCGGCGCGGCGCTGGTCGAGATGGCGCGGGAGATGCGCGGCATGATGGCGACCGGCGCGTCGCCGGGCAGCGACGCCGTCCTCATCCAGCGCGGCGAATTGAGGATCGGCTGCTCGGAAGGGATCGGCTCCTTGTGGCTGACGCCGCGCCTGCTCGAGCTCCAGGCGCAGAATCCCGAGCTCACCATCCATCTCCAGAGCGACTATAATTACGCCCGCGACCGCAGCCGCGAGGTCGATCTCGGCGTCACCTTCGCCGAGCCCAAGGATCTCGACCTCGTCTCCGGCAAGCTCGGCTACATCCACGTCATGCTGTTCAGCTCGGAGGCCTATCTGCGCGAGCACGGCATCCCCAAGACCCTCGACGAGATGCGCAGCCACAAGTTCATCGAGCAGGTCGCGCCGGGCATCAATTCGTCGATCCGCGACTTCTTCGTCGGCCAGGAGCTGCCCGCCGGCTTCATCCCCATCCGCACCAATTCCAGCATCGCGGTGTTCTGGGCGACGGTGAACGGCGCCGGCATCGCCGCTTTGCCCACCTACGGCCGGGCGATCAGCCGCAAGCTCATCCCGGTCAACCTGCCGGTCCAGCTGCGCTTCCCGATGTGGTATTTCTTCCATTCGAGCGCGCGCAAGTCCAAGCCGGTGGTCGACGCGGTGCGGTGGCTCCGGGCGGCGTTCGACGCGGCCCGCTATCCCTGGTTCGGCGAGGAGTTCGTCCACCCCGACGACTTCGTCCTCCGCAACGGCAATTCGAAGGTCGTCTCGCTGTTCGCCAGCCTGGTCGACACCGTCGACCTCGCCGCCCCCCTCCACGGCGCCGGCCAGGGCGGCACAGTCACCGGGGACACTTACCCGTAACTGTCCCCCTTCGGACGCCCCCTTCGGACGCCGCTCAGCCTTCCTTCCCTTCCTTCCCCTCCTTCCCCTCCTTCCCCTCCTTCCCCTCCTTCCCCTCCTTCCCCTCCTTCCCCTCCTGCCGCTCCCGATGCCGCCGGATCGCGGCCACCCTCGTGATGATTTCGTCGCGCACCTCCTCGATCGTCGGCTGCCGCGGCCCGTAGCGGTGGCCGTTGCCGCGCCGACCGCGCCCGGCGCGTTTCTCCTCGCGCCACTTGAGGAACTTGAGCGCGAATTCCGGATCGAACGGGGGCTCGGCGGCCGGCTCCACATCGCCGGCCCTCGCGCCTTGCGCCGTCGGCGCGACATTGTTGCCGAGCTTGACCAGCCGGAATTCCAGCTCGATCTCGGCGTCCTCCAGCGCCTGTTCCCAGCGCCGCGCGAAATCGGGCCATTGCCGCCGCCTTTCCCAGACGTAATTGGCGGCGAAGCCGACCGCCCGCGCCGACGCCGAGATATTGCCGGTCTGCCGGAGCAGGTCGAAGAAGCGGTCCTCGACCTTCCCCGTCCATCCCCCCGCCCTGACCGTCACCATCTGCAGCCGCCCGCTCGGGCCGCGCTTGATCATTTCATAGGGATCGCCGCCGAACTGCGCGGTCGCCGCCTGCAGCCGCCCGTCGGCCGCGTCGAGCGCCGCCGCCCAGTCGCGGTCGAGCGCGGCGTCGATCTTGCGCATCCGCTCCAGCGTGCGCTTGTCCATGCGGATCTCCGCCGCCGCCATCCGCAAATTGCCCGTCTCGGCCAGCACCGCCAGAAACGCCTCCCGCCGCGCTCCGATCAGCCTTTTCCCGGGCGCTTTCGGGTCCCGCGCCGGTCCGCTGCCCGCGCCCGCCGCCCCGTCCATTGCCGCCTCGCTCATCGCCATTTCCTCCAGGCATGAAAAAAGGCCGGCGCCGTCGGCGCCAGCCCATGAAAAGACTCGCTCGGCCGCCGTGGGCGCACCGATCGAGCATGGAGCGAAGGTACCAAACCAGCGCGACGCTGTCAAACCCATTTAACCGCATTGGATGTTTCCAACACGGATTCCGCCTCAGCCGCGCATTTCCGCCGCTTTCGGCGCCTCAATGTTGGACTTTTTTCCAACGGATTTTCCAACATCCGCGCGCAAATCTTTATTTTCGGAAGGCCGAAACCTCCGATTCGCGCCGCCCGCCAGGGACCCGAGTTGCGCCGAGTCGCGCGGCCCCGCTACCCGCGCGCCAGCTCTTCGGTCGCCAGCCCGATCATCGCGAGGTCGAAATCCCCGGGCTCGCGGCCGTCCGCCAGCCGCCAGGCCGCCGACAGGCCCGAAAAGGCGAGCACCCAGCCGAGCAGGCGATCGCGCGCCAGTCCGGCCGCCTGGCAGATCACCTCGGCCTGCCGCCCCAGCCGTCCGGGGCGAAGAACCGTCGCGCGATCCGGGTTGCGCAGCATGTTGGCGAAGTCGAAGGCGCGGTCGCCGATTATCCCCTTGGGATCGATGGCGCGCCATTCGCCGTCGAAATCGAGGACGTTGCCGTGGTGGAGGTCGCCGTGCAGCACGGCGATGTCCGCTTGCGTATCGAGGAGGTGGCGGGCGGCCGCGGCGGCGGCGGCGATCCGGCCGTCTTTCGGCGCCATCCGCGCGAGCGGGCGGAACCAGTGGTCCAGCGGCACCAGATAGGGCGGCGGCGGCGCGGCGTGGCGGTGCAGCCTCGCCGCGACGGCGCACAGGATCCGGCTCGCCTCGTCGTCCCGGCCGGCGGCGACGAGGGCGGCCAGCGCGTCCGGCGCCGCCGCCCGTTCCATCAGCACCGTATCCCCCTCCTGCGCAAGCACGCGGGCGGCGCCTTCGCCGGCCCACCAGGCCAGCGCCCGATTGCCCCTTCGCTCCTCCTGGTAGGTCGCGATCTTGAGCATGGCCGGGGTCGCGCCGCTCCGGACCGGCAGCAGCTGGCTGGTGTGGGTGATGATCGGCTCGCCGTCCGCCGCCAGCGACCACAGGCGCAGATAATGGTCGAACATGCCGCCTCCTCCCCCTCAGCCGCCGAGCAGCCGCCGCGCCAGCAGCCCCGGCATGTCGCGTCGCCCGTCCGCGAGATCGGCCAATATCTCGGCCGCATTGGCCTTCAGGAAGCTGATCGGCCCGACCTGGGAGGAATAGCGCATACTGGGCTCCGTGGACCTCATTCGGACCGAATAGAGTCTCCTGCCTCCCGGACGCAACCGGTCCGTCATCGGCGAAAGGCTCTCCTCAACCTGCCGAAGGGCTGGAATCTCTCTTCTTCCGGCCACCTTGACTCCGTCGCTGGCCGCAATTCGCCCCGGCTGCTAGCCTGCGGCCATGGCCAGACGCTCCGCTCCTGCCGGACCCGCGGCTGCGCCCGGCCCGGCGCGCGCCTACGGCCGTTCGCTCGGCGATTTTCCCGACCTCTCGCCGGCGGAGAAGAAGCTGCTCGCCGGCTGCCGGCTCGGCGAGCGCGTGATCATCGGGGAGAAGCGCCCCGAGCAGGAAAGCGATGCCAACCGGTTGCGCGCCGCCTTCGTCCGCTTCCTCGCGCTCGGCGGCGATGCCGAAACGCCGGTGCACGAATATGGCGTGATGCTGCGCGGCGCATGGCTCACCGGCGTGCTCGATATCGAGGCGGCGACGGCCGCGCATCGTATCGGGCTCTGGCAGTGCAGGATCGAACGGATCGAGGCCCGCCAATCCACCCTCAAATTCCTGAATTTGAGCGGATGTCGGGTGGAGGGCGATCTGATGGGCGAGGGACTGCGTTGCGAAGGCGACTTGTTCCTTCGCGACGGCTTTCATGCGACCGGCCACGTCCGCCTGACAGGCGCCACCGTCGGCGGCGAATTGGATTGCAGTGCGGGGCGCTTTGAGAATCTCAGGAGCGAGGCGCTGTCCTGTGACGGGATAACGGTGTCCGGCGGCATGCTCCTTGGCAGCGGCTTTCACGCGACCGGCGCGGTCCGTCTGGTCGGGGCGACGATCGGCGGCGACCTGCAATGCGGCGAAGGCAGATTCGAGAATGACGGGGGCGCCGCGCTCGCCTTCGACCGTGCGACAATCTCCGGCTCCGCATTTCTGAACGGCGTTCGCGCGTCCGGCGAGGTTCGCCTGCTCGGGGCGATGATCGAGGGCAGCCTGGACTGCAGCAAGAGCCATTTCGAGAATCGCAGGGGCCATGCGCTGTTGTGCGACAGCGCGAGAGTCGTCGGTCGGTTGCTGTTTCGGTCGGTAAGGGGAATCAACGGCAGCATCGACTTGTCCCTGATGCACGCCGGCAGCCTGTGCGACGACGACGCGAGCTGGAAGGCGGCAAGCAAACGACTCGTGCTCGACGGCTTCACTTATGGACGGATCGCGGGAATTGCGCCGACCAACGCGGCAACGCGCATCGCCTGGCTCGACCTGCAAGTGCCCTGGCACCTGGGCGAGGAGTTCCGGCCGCAGCCGTGGGAGCAGTTGATCACGGTATTGCGGGCGATGGGGCACCCGGGCGAGGCTCGCGCCGTCGCCGTGGAAAAGCAGAGGCGGCTGCGCAAGGCCGGCCGGCTGCCGCGCGGCGCGCGCCCCTTCCACTGGCTCTACGGCGCTTTGGTCGGCTACGGCTACCGCCCGCTGCGGCTGGTCGGCGTCACGGCGGCGGTCTGGCTCCTCTGCGCCGCCGCTTATTGGTGGGCGGCCAATCCCGACCCGCCCGACCCCCATCTCATCGCCCCGCCGAGCCGCCAGGCGAACGCCGCCGCGCCCGACTACGCCAATTTCGTGCCCCTCATCTATTCCGCCGACGTGCTGCTCCCGGTCGTCGACCTCGGCTACAAGGACGAGTGGCAGCCGGTGGTCAGAACCCCGCCCCCGGACAGCCGGCCGCTCTTCTGGGGCCGGATGCTGCGCTTCCTCTACTGGTTCGAGATCGCCTTCGGCTGGGTCGCCGGCCTCCTCCTCGTCGGCGTCCTCGGCAACCTCATCAAGAAGGACTAGGCGACCTTCCGCCCGAGCGCTCACGCATAAGCCAGCAGCGCATCCCGCTTCGCCGCCAGTGCGGCATGGCGGTGCGCCGAAACCAGCCCGCGCTCCCCACAATCGCCCGTCGCCGCCGCGGGGCTCAGGCCGCTTTCGCCTCCAGGACCCTGATCCTGCCGCTTCCCTCGTGGGGAGGACCCACCGTGATGGCCACGTCGCGCCCGAGCGCGGCGAGGCATTCCATGAGCTTCATCTCGCTGACGCCCCTCAGCCTCCCCTTGAGAATGTTGGAGAGCTTTGGCTGTGAAATTCCGATGAGCTTTGCTGCTGTGCGCTGCGAAAGCCCTTGCGCCTTGAGCGTCTCCTCGAGGCGGATGGAAAGAAGGGTCTTGACCAGCCGTTGCCCGGCATCGGCAAGACCGAGGTCGGCAAACAGGTTATCGCTGCCGATCGTGAGACCGGCGTCATTCTCGATGGCTTCGTCGCTGGCCATGGTCATTTTCCCTTTATCTGCCTCGTTGCGGCCTTGATGCGGGTTTTGATCGTGTCGATTTCGTGCTTGGGCGTTGCAATTCCGCTGGTGGACTTCTTCTTGAAGGCGTGAAGTATCACCAGCCAGCCTTTGATCTGAACGGAATAGGCGCACCGATAGGTGTCCCCCGCTTCGTCGGCCGAGATCTGATAGATCTGCTTGCCCATGGTGGGGCGAAGCTGCGCATTCGCGGCCGTGCCGCCCCTCTGCGCGATGACGAGGCTGCGCAGGATTTCGTCCCTTGCATCCTCCGGCATCGCCGCGAGGTCTTTGTCGGCGCGGCCCATATAGGCGAGTTGCTTTGGCTCGGGCTCGGGCTCGGGCTCGGGCTCGGACCGCCTGCCCCCCGGCCTCTTGCGTTGCGGCATGAGGAAGCGATATCTATTTCGGTATCACTCGTCAATCACGCATAAGCCAGCAGCGCATCCCGCTTCGCCGCCAGCTCCGCATAAGAGGGCAGCGAGGCGTTGCCCGCGACCGCCGCCATCGCCCGTTCCAGCCGCGACAGGGCCGCCGCGCTCATCGTCCCCGCGGCCGCGGCGACCGCCTCCATCTCGGCCGGGTCGCCCGAGCAGTGCAGCGCCAGGTCGCAGCCCGCCGCCAGCACCGCTTGGGCGCGCTCCGCCATCGTCCCGCTCAATGCCTTCATCACCAGATCGTCGGACATCAGGAGGCCGTCATAGCCGATCTCGCCGCGGATCACCTCTTCGATGATCATCGGCGAGACGCTGGCCGGGCATGTCGCGTCCCAGGCCGGGTAGAGCAGATGGGCGGTCATCGCCATCGGCGCGTCGCGGAGGGCGCGGAACGGGGCGAGGTCGATTGCGAGCTCGGCCTCGCCGGCGTCGACCACCGGCAATTGCTTGTGGCTGTCCGCCCGCGCGCGGCCATGGCCGGGAATGTGCTTGACCACGCCGAGGACGCCGCCCGCCGCCAGCCCGTCGAGCACCGCCCGGCCCAGCGCCGCCACCCGCATCGGCTCGCCGCCAAGGGCGCGGTCGCCGATGACGTCGTCGGCGCCTTCCTGGCGGACGTCGAGCACGGGCAGGCAGCCGGTGTTGATGCCGACCTCGGCGAGCGTCACCGCGATCGCCTCGGCATTGGCGCGGGCCGCCTCGATCGCGCTGATCGGCGCCTTGTCGTAGAGCTCGGCGAACCGCCACGCGGCCGGGAAAGCGGGCCATTCGGGCGGCTTCAGCCGCGCCACCCGCCCGCCTTCCTGGTCGATCAGGATCGGCACGTCGCCGCGGCCCGAAAGGGCGCGCAGCGAATCGGTCAGCGCGCGCAGCTGCGCCTTGTCGCGGCAGTTGCGGGCGAACAGGATGTAGCCGGCCGGGTCGGCGTCGCGGAAGAGGCCGCGCTCCTGGTCGGTGAGGGCAGGGCCGGCGAGGCCGAATATGGCGGGGAGCATGGCCCCCTATAGCAAGCCGCCGCCGGGCGCGGGAAGGGCGTCAGGAGACCAGCGAGCAATCCTCGCCGGCGACCCGGAGGCGGCGGCAGATGCCGGCGGCGTCGGGCCCGCTGGCGCGCAGCCGGTAGAGCGTGCGTCCGCCGGCCTGGACCGGGACGACGTTGTGGCGGAGCGGCGCGAGGTAGCGGAACCGGCCGGCCAGCGCGGTCCAGGCGCGGGTCGCCCCGGCCTGGCTCGAAAAGGCGCCGAGCTGGATGGTCGGGCCGGATGCGGGCGGAGCGGGGCGCGGCGCGGGCGCGGGGCGCGGCGCCGGGGCCTGCGCTTTCGGCTGCGGCGCGGGCGCGGGCGCGGCGGGGCGCGGGGCGGGCGCGGCGGGACGGGGCGCCGGCGTCACCGGCGCCTCGGGCACCGCGTCGACATCGAGATTGCCCTTGGGCTGCGCGCCCTCGCTGGCGGCGAAGGCGGTGTCGCCCTCGCCCTCGACCCGCATGCCGCCGCCGTCGCTCGGCTTGAGCTTGTAATCCCCCTCCGGCGCCGCAATCACCTCGCCGGTGCCGCCGGGCTGGCCGCGATTGCCGAGCCAGAACAGGCCGCCGACGATGACGCCGATCGCGACCAGGCCGATGACGATCGCGGCGACCAGCTTGGTCACCGATGGGCCGCCCTGTTCGTCCTCCTCCTCGACCGCCTCGAGCCAGGGCAGCCGGTCCTCGTCCGCCAGCTCGATCTCGTCGCGCGCGTCGTCGCCCATCACAGCATCTCCTCGGCCGCGGTCACGCCCATCACCGCCAGGCCGTTTCGGACAACTTGCCCGATAGAATCGGCCAGCGCCAGCCGGGAGCGTGTCAGATCGGGATTCTGTGCCAGGAGGAAACGCTTTTCGGGGTCGTCATTGCCCTTGTTCCACAAGGCGTGGAAGGCGGCGGCGAGGTCGCCCAGGTAGAAAGCGATGCGGTGCGGCTCGTGGCTCGCGGCGGCGGCCTCGACCACGCGCGGGAATTGGGCGGCGACCCGGACGAGGGCCAGCTCGTCCTCGTCGAGCAGGGCGAGATCCGCCTCGTCCGGCAGGTCCATGCCCGCCTCCGCGGCGCGCCGGCGCAGCGAGCAGATCCGGGCATGGGCATATTGGACGTAAAAGACCGGATTGTCCTTCGACGCTTCGACCACCTTGGCGAAGTCGAAATCCAGCGGCGCGTCGTTCCTGCGGGTCAGCATCATGAACCGCACCACGTCCTTGCCGACCTCGCGCACGACGTCGGCCAGGGTGACGAAATTGCCGGCGCGCTTCGACATCTTGATCGGCTCGCCGGCGCGGAACAGCCGGACCATGTTCACCAGCTTGACGTCCAGCTCGATGCGGCCGTCGGTCAGCGCCGCCACCGCCGCCTGGATCCGCTTCACCGTGCCGGCATGGTCGGCGCCCCAGATGTCGATCAGCGCGTCGGCCTTTTCCGCCTTGCGCAGGTGATAGGCGGCGTCGGCGCCGAAATAGGTCCAGCTGCCGTCCGACTTCTTCATCGGCCGGTCCTGGTCGTCGCCGAACCGGGTGGAGCGGAACAAGGTGAGCTCGACCGGCTCCCAATCCTCCGCCGTCTCGCCCTTGGGCGCCTCGAGCCTGCCCTCGTAGATCAGGTCCTTGGCGCGCAGCGTCGCCAGCGCCCGGTCGGCGGCGCCGCTGGCCTGCACCTCGGCCTCCGAAGCGAACAGATCGTGATGGATGCCGAGCAAAGCGAGGTCGCTCTTGATCAATTCGATCATCGCCGCGACCGTCCTCTGCCGGAACGGCTCCAGCCATTCGCTTTCGGGCGCGCCGGCATATTGGTCGCCATATTCGGCGGCGAGCCGCTCGCCGACCGGCACCAGATAGTCGCCCGGATAGAGGCCCTCGGGGATGTCGCCGACCGCGCGGCCGAGCGCTTCGAGATAGCGAAGGTGGGCCGAGCGCGCGAGCAGGTCGACCTGGGCGCCGGCGTCGTTGACATAATATTCGCGGATCACCTCGTGGCCGCTATGTTCGAGCAGCGCGGCGAGCGCGTCGCCGACCACCGCACCCCGGCAATGGCCCACGTGCATCGGCCCGGTCGGGTTGGCCGAGACATATTCGACGTTGACGATCCGGCCCCTGCCCATGTCCGAACGGCCGTAGGCGTCGCCGGCGTCGAGGATCGCGCGCAGCTCCCCCTCCCAGACCGAGCGGTCGAGGCGGATGTTGATGAAGCCCGGCCCGGCGACCTCGGCGCTCGCCACCTCGCCGATCTCGCCGAGCTTCGGCGCGATCAGCCCGGCCAGAGCCCGCGGGTTGGTGCCGGCGCGCTTGGCCAGCACCATCGCCGCATTGGTGGCGAGATCGCCGTGCGAGGCGTCGCGCGGCGGCTCGACCGCCACTGCGGTCCGCTCGAGGCCGGGCGCCAGCGTGCCTTCGGCCTCGAGGCTGTCGAGCACCGCATCGAGATGGGCGGCAAAGCGGCGGTAGAGCGTCAAATCATCGTCCAGTCCATCGGGAAGGCGCGGCTGTAGCGGATGGCCCGCGCGATTTGAAGGTCAAGCGCGCGCCAGCCGGATAAGGTCGCGATTGTGATGGACGAAGGTGCCGGGCGCCTGCTCGTCGGTCAGCGCCGCGATCGCGCCGGCGACGATCCTGCCGTCGATCGCGGCGAAGCGGTCTAGCCCGCCGCGCAGGACGAGGTTGACGACCGGGCTGACGAAGATGCCGATCCGCTCCCCCAGCCTGCGGTCGCCCCCGCGCGCGCCGCGCAACAGGCCCGGACGGACCAGGTCGAGCCGATCGAAGCCGATCCCGCCCAGCTCCCGCTCCATCTCGCCCTTGATCCGCAGGTAGAAGTTGCGCGAGCCCGAATCGGCGCCGACCGAGGAGACGGCGATCATGCGGCCGACGCCGGCGTCGCGGGCGGCGCGGGCGAAGGCCGTCACCATGTCGAAATCGACCGCCCGGAACCCCGCCTGCGACCCGGCCGCGCGCATCGTCGTGCCGAGCGCGGAGACCGCCGCGTCGCCGCCGGTTTCGCGCGCGATCGCCGGCCATCGGCCAGGCGGGGCGACATGCTCGTGCCATCCCGCCGCGCGCCGTCCGGAAGGCCGGCGGACCAGCGCATGGACCTCCGCGCCGCGGGCGAGCAGCCGCTCGGCGAGCAGCCCGCCCACCAGCCCGGTCGCGCCGATCAGCAGGATCCGTCGCTCCATAGCCGATGCTAGATCGCCGCGACGCAAATGTCAGGCGCGGATCGGGCCTTGGGAGGCGGGCCGACCGTGACGACGGTCACATCCGGCGGCGCCAGCCCGCGATTATTCGACGGAGTTGATAGAAGGAGAACTGCCATGAGCGTCGACGCACAAAGAAACGAAATTGCCGAAGTCATTCAGAAGGTACCCACCGAATCCGCGCGCCGGCGCCTGACCACGGAGTTGAACATCCTCGCCGGCCGCCACGACGCGCCGGCATCAACCGCCGAGGAGAAGAACGAAGTCGCGGCCCGCTTAAGCCAGCTTCGAAGGGACGCGGAGATCGCAGCGCAGGTGAGCCTCTGGTCGGCCTTTTCGATGGGATTGGTCATCACGATCCTGGTCGTCTTCTTCGGGGGCATGTTCTTATATCTGAACGGCATGCGGCCCGGGCCCTATTGGACGATAGAGGCGACGCGGCCGCTCATCGTGTTCACGCTGATCGTCGCGATGCTCAGCTTCGGCGGCCTGCTTATCGTGCGCGCGCTCTTCGCCAACGAGGAGGACCAGCAGCTGCAGACCCGCTTCCGGCATGCCCGCGAAGTTTTCCTCGTCTTCTCGGGTGTGTTCAGCACGGTTATCGGCTTCTATTTCGGCACCGGGGCGGGCTCCGCGACAACCGATCCTCCCACGCTGGCCCCAGCGACCATCGCGCGCACCGGCGTCGTTTCGGTGGTCGTCAACAAGGGTCGAGCGCCCTATGGCGGGAATATCCGCCTGCTCGGCGAGGACGAAGGCCGACCGTTCGCGGTGGTCGGCAACACCCTTTCCATCCCGCTAGATCCCCGGAACGAGTGTCCGGCAGGCGCCAGGATCACGGTGAGCGATAGCGAATCCCGTGCCGTGGAGCAGAAGATCGAGCAGACGGCGCCCCAGCTGGCGCAGCTCGGCTGGACCGCCTGCCAACGCGTGAGCGAAGCCGGGGCCGGCGGTGATGCGGCCGCGAACAATGCGGCCATGGATGCGAACGCCGTCGCTGTGGTCGAGAACGAGACTAACCCCTGATCAGCGCCTCGACCGGCCGCGCCGACGCAATGTTCGGGAACAGCGCCCGCGCCGTGCGTGCCGGATCGAGCCGGTAATGCTGGGCGACGGCGCTGGCGATCAGCGCATCGAGGCCGAGCGTCGGCCTGAGGTCGCGGCCTTCGTGGAGCGCCGATGCGGCCAGTCCCGGCCAGTCGGCGACCACCCGGCCGCCGGCGACGGCGCCGCCCAGCAGCATCGCCATCGAGCCGGTGCCGTGGTCGGTGCCGCCGGTGCCGTTGGGCGCGGCGGTGCGGCCGAACTCCGTGGCGACGACCACTAGAGTTTTCGCCCAGTCGGCGCCGAGCCCGGCCTTGAGCGCGCCGACCATCAGGTCGAGGCCCCGCAGCTGGAAGCCGAGCCGGCCGCGCTGGTTGGCGTGGGTGTCCCAGCCGCCGGTCTCGATCACCGCCATCCGTGCGCCCTCCGCGCCGGTCAGCAGCCGCGCCGCCAGCGCCCCGGTCGCCGCCGCGTTCTGGCCGCCGCCGCCGGTGAGGTCACCGGCCAGCGTCCGGGTCTGCATCGCCTGCATCCAGGCGCCGTGGAGCTGTACGTCCGATTCGTAGAGGCTGCCGACCCGGGCGAGCAGGTCGTCGGAGGCGTCGGGCAGCGCCGAGGGCGCATAGGAGCCGACCTCGCGCGATCCGCGCAGCACCATCGGCACCGTCGCCGACACCGCGATCGCCCGCGCCTCCCCGCCCGCCAGCTGGCCGAGCAGCCGGTTCATCCAGCCGTCGCGCAGCGTGTAGGCGGCGTTGCCGCCGGTCTCGAGCACGTTCTGGCCGTCGAAATGCGAGCGCTCCCGATAGGGCGAGGCGACGGCGTGGACGAACAGGGCCTCGCCCGCCGCGTAGAGCCGCGCCGTCTCGGCCATGTTCGGGTGCAGGGTGAAGAAGTCCCCGATCCGCGCTCCGCCCGCAAGGTCGTCGGCAAAGGCGCCGCGCACCCCGGCGAAGGCGGAATCGCCGGTCGGCGCCAGCGTGGCGAGGCCGTCGGCGGCGCCGCGCTGGATGACGAAGACGAAGCGGCGGTCGCTCGCCGCCTGGGCGACGGCGATATGGGGCGCCGCCATCAGCGCCATCGCGCCGGCGGCGGCGTGCCCGAGGAAGGTCCGGCGGTCGAACATGCTCATCTCCTCAGGAATTCAGGCGACACGAGCAGCAGTGCCAGGCCCTGGGCGGGGCTCTCGGCCCTGGCGATCGCCTGCGCGGTCGCGTCGCCGAGCGCGCCCGGCAGCAACCTCGGCGCCAGCGCGCGGGCGTCGACCAGCTCGCCGGCGCGCCCGGCGATCCGCTCGGCCGCCTCGACCCGGCGCATCAACGCGTCCGGCCCGGCCCAGCTCGCGGCGATGTCGTCATAGCCGGCCGGCGAGCCCGGCCGCCATACCGGCTGGCCCAATTGGGCGAGCAGGCCGCCCGCTGCCGGCGCCTCGACGCGGCGCGAGCCGACCGCGCGCAGCGCGGCGAGCGACCAGTCCCAGGGCGTGCGGAACTTGGCCGCCGCGGGCCGCCACGCCTCGGGCGAGTCGACGATCGCGCGGTAGACCGTGGGCAGGTCGCCGCCGCTGCCGAGCCAGGCCCGGGTCAGCCGCGCGACCATCGCCGGCGGCGGCTCGTCGCCGGCGAAATGGCGGGCGAGCTTGGTCGCGAGATGGCGGGCGGTGGCGGGATGGGCGGCGAGATGATCGAGCACCGCGCGCGCCTGCCCCTGCCCGGCCTGCGCGTAGGCCCGGCCCATGATCGTACGGGCGCCCGGCTCGTGGATGCGCTCGGCGAAGTGGAAGCTGCCCGGCCCGCCCGAGCTGCCGATCAGGCGCGCCGCCGGCCCGCGGGTCAGGCCGTCGACGGTCCAGCCGGTCATCGCCCTTGCCAGCTCGGTGACGTCGGCCTGGGAATAGCCGCCGTCCACTCCGAGCGTGTGCAGCTCCAATATCTCGCGGGCGAGATTCTCGTTGAGGCCGCGCCTTGGCCGGCCACGGGCGAAGCGCGCGGCGAGCGCGGCCGCCGGCGAGTTGGGCCCAATCGACTGCGCCTGGTCGAGATAGAGGAGCATCGCGGGATGCTGCTCCACCGCGACCAGCATGTCGCGGAAGCTGCCCAGCACGTTCGGCCGCACGGCCTCGAACTCGAGCAGGCCGGCCAGCCCGATCACGGTCAGCTTGTCGGCCGAGACCGCGAAATGATTGGCCCAGAAATGGACCAGGCGCTCGACGAACGGCGCGGGCGCGGTCAGCGCGGCGTTGGTCCGCGCCGCGACCATGGCGAGATAATGTTCGCGGCCCGCGCGGCGGATGAAGCGCCTCGCGGAGTCCGGCAGGCCGGCGAGATTGTCGTTGCCCTCCCTGCCCGGCTGACCGCGGCCGGCCATCGGCGGCATGTCCATGCCCGGCTCGGAGGCTTCGGGCTGCATTCCCATCCCACGGCGCTGCTGCTGCCGCCGGCCGCGCCCGGCCTCGCCGCGCACCTCTTCCAGATAGTCGGCGAGCTGGCCGGCGACCTCGGCGCGGGACGGCGCCGCGGCGATCGGCGCAGGCCGCGGATCGTAAAGCGCGAACTGCCCGGCCAGCCAGGCGCGCGGATCGGCCGGCGGCGAGTCGTCGCCCCGCGCGCCGAGCCCGAAGCGATTGAAAGCAATGGCGATGTTCGACATCGGCGCGAGGTCCCCGTCAGGCGGCCAGGCCTTTTCATAGCAGCCGAGTGTCGCAGGGCTACGCCGCGATTGTCGCGAAGTTTGTCAGACGCGCTCGTGCAACCCGGTCGGCCCGATCAATTCCTCGTAGCGGCGGACGGCATAGCGGTCGGTCATGCCGGCGATGAAGTCGCACACCGTCCGCGCGGTAGCGACGGGATCGACCGGGCCCGGGCGCCATTCGGCGGGCAGCCGTGCCGGATCGTCTCGATAGGCGGCGAACAGGCGGGCGAGGATCGCCTGCGCCTCCTCGCGCACCGCCTGAACCTGCGGCGCCTCGTACATGCGGGCGTGGAGGAAGGCCTTGAGCGCCCGCTCCTCCGCGGCCAGCGCGTCGGAAAAGCCGGCGAGCTGGCGGCCGGCCGCGCGGACCGCCTCGACGCTCGTCACCCCGGCCTCGGCGACCCGCCGGCGGGTCTCGGCCAGCACGTCATTGACCATGCGGCCGATGAGGTCGCGGACCAGCTCCGGCACCAGCCGCGCCCCGCCCACATCGGGATAACGCGCTGTCACCGCCGCCCAGGCGCTGGCGACGAGCGGTACGCACAGCAGCTCGTCCAGCGTGAACAGCGCGGCCCGCAGCCCGTCGTCGATGTCGTGATTGTCATAGGCGATGTCGTCGGCGATCGCCGCGACCTGCGCCTCCAGGCCCGGCCATGAGCCGAGTTCCAGCGGCCATTCGGCATCGGCTTCGCGCAGCGCCCAGGTCGGCCGCGCGACCGGCCCGTTATGCTTGGCCAGCCCCTCCAGCGTCTCCCAGCTGAGGTTGAGCCCGTCGAAGCGCGGATAGGGGCTCTCCAGCCGGGTCAGCAGCCGGATCGTATGGGCATTGTGGTCGAACCCGCCCGCCGCCGCCATCGCCGCCTCGAGCGCGTCCTCGCCGGCATGGCCGAAGGGCGGGTGGCCGATATCGTGGGCGAGGCACAGCGCCTCGGTCAAATCCTCGTTGAGGCCCAGCGCCCGCGCCAGCGTCCGCCCGATCTGCGCGACTTCGAGGCTGTGGGTCAGCCGCACCCGGAAATGGTCGCCGTCGGGCGCGACGAACACCTGGGTCTTGTGGCGGAGGCGCCGGAACGGCACCGAATGGATGATGCGGTCGCGGTCCCGCTGAAAGGCGTCGCGCGGGCCGCGATGGGTCCGCTCGTCCTCCGCATGGAGCCGGCCGCGCGAGCGGGCGGGATCGGAAGCGAAGGGCGCGAGAGTCATCGGCGGGTCTGGAGGCGCTCTATCTCCTGCCCCGCGGGGCTTGTCCAGGCAAATGCCGCCACCTCGCGCTCGGCGAGTTGGTTGACGAAGGCCTGGGCCGCGCGCGCGCTGTCGAACGGCCCGACCAGCAGCCGGTTGGTGGCGTTGAGCGGCGTCGTGTAGGCGCTCCGGCTGCCGAGCAGGGCCGGCGCGAGCCCGCGCAGCCGCACGAACTCGCGCGGCATCGCCGCCCGGTTGGCGCCGCCCGCGATCTGCACCCAGTGCCGGCTGGGATTGGCCGGCGGCGCGGGCCGGGCGTTGCGGCCGCGTCGTTCGGCCGTGCGCGTCGGCCGGGCGGCGGCGGGACGCGGCTCGGTGCGGGTGGCGCTGGCCGGCGCCGGCGCCGGCGGGCCCGGCGCCGGCCGCGCCTCCGCCTCGGCCGGCAGCGAGGCGACGAGCGCGGCGACCTGGCCGAAATCGGACGCCGGGCGCGGCTGCTCGCCCGCCGGCGTCAGGGTGAAGCCCGGCGTCGCCTGCGGCGAGGATAAAGGTGCCTGAACCGGCGCCGGCTCCGGCGGCGTCGAGACAATCGGCTCCGGCGTTTGCGGCTCCGGCTGCGGCTGCGCCGCCTCGGGCTTGGGCTCGGGCGGCGGATCGGCGCGGCGGGGCTCGAGCTGGGCGATCTCGACCGGCCGCCGCACCGGCGGCGCCAGCCGCGAATCCTCCTGCGCCGGGCGCCGGCCCACCGCCGCGCGGTCGATCGGGCTGGCGGTGCCGTCCGGCCGCCGCCGCGGCTCGCGCGACTGCGGCTCGGCCGCCGGGTATCGCGGCCTCGGCGCGCCGCCCTGCGCCAGGGCGATCGCACCGGGATCGGCATTGGTGTCGCGCGGCGCGGCGACCGCGACGGCGCGGCCGCCGCTGGGGAACTGGCCGAAATGGACCGCCATCGCCTTCTGGGCCGGGTTGAGCGCCGCCAGCCGGGCGAAGAACGGCGCCATCGACTGGGCCGCACCGGCCGGCATCATCCGCCGGGCGGTGTCGTTGGCGCCGGCCGCGTCGCCGGTCAGGGCGAGCACGAACGCCTGGGTCCGCCAGCCGGCGCGGTCGTGGCGCCGGAGCTGATCGTCGATCATCCTGAGCGCCGCGTCGCGCTGGCCGCTGATCGCCAGCGACAGGGCCATCCGCCGGCGCAGCTCGGGATCGTCGCCGCGCCTCAGCGCCAGCGCATAATCCTGCTGCGCCCGCCTCGGATCGCCGGTCATGTCGTAGGCGAGGCCGCGGTCGCGCGCGATCTCGGCCGCCGGCGCGCCCAGCGCCTCCGCCTCGGCGAACAGCGACAGGGCGGCGGCGCCCTGCTCCATATGGACCAGGGCCGAAGCCATGCCGGCCTTCACCCGCGCGTCGCGGGGCGCGATCTCCTCGGCGCGGGCGAAGAAGGACAGGGCGGCCGCGCCGTCGCCCATGGCGAGCGCCGCGCGGCCGGCGCCGATCAGCGCCGGCAGGCTGCGCGGGTTGTCGGCAAGGGTGGTGAGGTTGCGCCGGAGCTCGGCGCCGGCGCCGTCGTCGAGCGGCTGCACCACCGCGCCCGGGGGCAGATTCTGCCCCTGCGCCGCCGCCGCGGGCGCCGCCGTCAACATGGTCCCCGTCGCCAACAGCTGCAGGCCGCGGCGGAACCCCCGCTTCGCCGATGAAGTCATGGCCCGGCTAGACAGGGCTTCGCCTGTACCGGCAATGACCGGGCGCGCGGCCTTGCGGCCAATCGGTGCGGGACGGCGACGAACGGGAAGGGCGCGCAGAATCTCAACCCGTCACCCGGCGGAGGCCGGGGTCTCAGGCCAACAAGGTCGCCTCGGGTTTCGCCGAGATCCCGGCCTTCGCCGGGATGACGGAGAGGCTATTGGTTGTTCTGCCGGTTGAGGAAGCGCGGGATGTCGAGCGGGTCGCGGGCGGGGGCGCGCATCCGAGGGCCTTCCTCTTCCTCCTCGACCTGCGCCTTGGCGGCGCCGCGGGCGATGTTCGACATCCGCTCGAACAGGGTGCCGCTCTCGCGCGGCGCGGTCGCGGCCGGCGCGGCCGGCGCCTCGTCGCGGCTGAGCCAGCTGCGCGTGCCGGCGGCGGCCATGTCGCGCTCGTCCGCCGTCGGCATGTCCGCGGCGGCCGCGGGCTCGTCCTGCGTCATGTCGACGCTGTCGAGCAGCAGCTCGTCGCCGCCATCGTCCTCGCCTGCCGGCGCGTCGAGCGACAGCTCGGCCGGCTCGACCGCCGTTTCCTCGCCGAAGCTGACCCGGTCGGCGGCCGTCTCCGGCTCCTCGTCCGCCATCGTCTCCGGCGCGGTCAGGGTGAGCGGCTCGGGCTCGGGCGCGGCCTCGGTGCGCGGCGGCTCGGCGGCGCGGGCGGCGGGGAAGGCGAACACCTTGGCCGGTTGCGGGATCGGCATGACCTCCTCGGCGCCGATGCCGGTGGCGACCACCGAGACGCGGATCTTGCCGTCGAGGTCGTTGTTGAACGCCGAGCCCCAGATGATGTTGGCGTCCGGATCGACCAGCTCCTTGATGTGGTTGGCGGCCTCGTCGACCTCCATCAGGCGCATGTCCTCGCCGCCGGTGATCGAGATGATCACGCCCTTGGCGCCCTTCATGCTGACGCCGTCGAGCAGCGGGTTGGCGATCGCCTGCTCGGCCGCCTCGATCGCGCGGTTGTCGCCGAACGCCTCGCCGGTGCCCATCATCGCCTTGCCCATCTCGCTCATCACCGAGCGGACGTCGGCGAAGTCGAGGTTGATGAGGCCGGGCATGACCATCAGGTCGGTGATCCCGCGCACGCCCTGCTGCAGCACCTCGTCCGCCATCATGAACGCTTCCTTGAAGGTCGTGTTCGGGTTGGCGATGCGGAACAGATTCTGGTTGGGAATGACGATCAAAGTGTCGACATGCTGCTGCAGCTCGTAGATGCCGGCGTCGGCGGCGCGGCCGCGCCGCGCGCCCTCGAAGCTGAACGGCTTGGTGACGACGCCGACGGTGAGGATGCCGCGGTCGCGCGCCGCCTTGGCGATGACCGGGGCGGCGCCGGTGCCGGTGCCGCCGCCCATGCCGGCGGCGATGAAGCACATATGGGCGCCGTCCAGCGCCTGCTCGATCTCGACCAAAGCTTCTTCGGCGGCGGCCTTGCCGATCTCCGGCCGCGAGCCGGCGCCGAGGCCCTGGGTGATCTTCAGCCCGAGCTGGATCTTGCGGTCGGCGAGGCTGTGGTTCAGCGCCTGCGCATCGGTGTTGGCGACGATGAAGTCGACGCCCTGCACGTCCGAGTGGATCATGTTGGCGATGGCGTTGCCGCCCGCGCCGCCGACGCCGATCACGCTGATCCGGGGGCGGAGCTCCTCCACTTCCGGACGGATGAAATCGATGCTCATGCACTGTCTCCCCTATGCGGTCGCACCGTGCCGCGCGACCGCGCTAAATGCTTTTGCACGAAGCGATTCTTTGGCGCGAGTAAAAAGTTAACGCTCACGTCACGTTTTCCTCAATACTGAGTCCGAAATGCCGCAATCAGCCGCTGCAGCAAATTGCCGGCGGGCTTCTCTCCTCCACCCGGCGCCGCGAAGCCGGTGCGCAGGTCGAGCTCGTCCGACGCGGCGAACTGGGCCAGGCCGGCGAGCGTCGAGAAAGCCGGTCCGCTATGCGCCTCGGGCAGCCCCGGCATGTTCGGCCGGCCGACCCGGACGGCGCGCCCGAGCACGCCCTGGGCATAATCGGCGATCCCCTTCAGCTCGGCGCCGCCGCCGGTCAGCACGACCTGGCGTCCGAACGGGCCGGCGAAGCCCAAAGCCTTGAGCGCGCCTTCGACCTGGGCGGTGAGGTGCTCGAGCCGCTGGCGGATCACCGAGACCAATTGGGCGCGCGTGATCCGCGCGGATTCGATCCCCTCCTGGCCGCCGGCGATCGGCGCCAGCTCGATCATGTCGTGATTGTCGCGCGGGCTCGTCATCGCCGAGCCGTAGAAGCATTTGATCCGCTCGGCCTCGGCGCGGCGCGTGCCGAAGGCGGCGGCGATGTCGTCGGTGATGTCGCCGCCGCCGATCGCCAGCGATTTCAGGCCGACCAGCATGCCGCCGGCGAACACCGAGACGTTGGTGACCCCACCGCCCAGCTCGACCAGCGCCACGCCCAACTCGCGCTCCTCTTCACTCAAACAGGCCTTCCCCGCCGCGACCGGCGAGGCGACGATCGCTTCAACGCCCAGGTGGGCGGAACGGACGCACAGATCGAGATTCTTGACCGGCGGCGGGTCGGCGGCGATGACGTGGATGTCGACCGCGATCTTGTCGGCATGGAGGCCGCGCGGCTGCTTGACGCCGTCGACCCCGTCGATCGTGTAGAAGGCGGGGATGGCGTGGAGGATGGTGCGCCCCTCGGGGTCGATCGACTCCCGCCCGGCTTCGAGCAAGGCCTCGATATCCTCGGCCGTGATGCGGCGCCCGCCGATCGCGACCTCGACGCCGGCGACGTTGCTGACCAGGCCGCCGGCGGAAAAGCCGACGAACACCTGGTCGATATTGGTGCCGGCGATGCGCTCGGCCTGCTCGACCGCCTCGCGGATCGCGATCTCGCTCTTTTCCATGTCGGCGACGAAGCCGCGCTTGACGCCGCGGCTCTCGCGCTGGCCGGTGCCGAGGATCCGGAGGCGCCCGTCCTCGCCCGGCTCGGCGATCAGCGCGCAGACCTTGGACGAGCCGACGTCGAGCGCCGCCACCAGGTTGCGGACCGGAGGCTGCGGCGCGCGCCGCCCCATTAGACCCCAGCCTCCCGACCAGAGGTGGCCGTGACGGGCTGGCATTTGCCGTCCGGCAAGGAGCGAGGAGGGAGCGATGCTCGAGGCATCGTGACCGACGCGGCGACGCTGTCCGGGCGGCAAAGGACAACCCGCCGTTTTGCTGTCGGCACGGCTACCTCCGGTAGGGAGGCTGGGGTCATATCGTCCTCGCCAGGTCTTGCGGCGGCGGGCCCGGATCGGGGGGCGCGAGGACGGGCACGACCGCGCCCGGCTCGCGCGAGATGCGGACATAGGCCCGCCGCGGATCGCGCATGTCGATCCGGGCGAAGCCGCGGCCGAGCAGCGGATCCTGCTGGTCCATCATCGCGAACCGGCTGATCGCGCGCCGCGCCGCCTCGTCGCCTTCCGGAAGGGTCAGCAGCTCGCCGCTCTGGAAGCGGATGTCCCAGCGCCGCCGGCCGACCCAGGTCGCGCCGGCGACCTGCGGCCGGAGGCGGGGCACGGCGGCGAGCAGGGCGTCCAATGCGGCGACGTGGCGGTTGGCCGCGGGACCGATGAGCAGCGGCAGATCCGGCATCGCCTCGATCCGGACCGGCTCCAGCTCCACGCCTTCGGCGTCGATCAGGATGAGCTGCCGGTTGTTCTGCCAGATCGCCGCCGGCTGCCGCTCGATGACGTCGACCACCAAAGTGTCGGGCAGGCGCCGCGACACCCGCGCCTCCCTGATCCAGCCGAACTCGAGCAGCCGCGCCCGGGTCGCTTCCAGATCGACCAGCGGCATCGCCATCGAATCCTGGTCGAAGGCGACATTGTAGATGGCGAGCCGGGAGACGCGGTGCGCGCCCTTGATCTCGACCCGGCGCATGGTGAAGCCGGCGCCGCCGACGCCTTCGCCGATCGCCATGCCGAGCATCTGCGGCAGGCGGAAGGCCAGCACCGCCGCGATCACCACCGCGACGGTCATGCCGGCGAGCGTCCAGTTGCCGATCCGGCGCGCCGTGCCCGGCGTGAAGCCGAGCGATTGCAGCAGGCCCTGCCGCGCCGGCTTGCGGCTGCCGGCGCTCCGCGACGGCGTCCGCGCCTTCGGCCGCGACCGCGCCGGCCCGCCCCGCGCATAGCCTCCCCTGGCGATCCTCGCCGTCATAACGCCGCCTCCACGATCCGCTCGACCAGCGCGGCATAGTCGATGCCCCGCGCCCGCGCCTGCTCGGGCACCAGGCTGAGGGGGGTCATGCCGGGCTGGGTGTTGATCTCGAGGAGATAGAGCCCGCTTGTCCCCCGCTCGTCGTCCCAGCGGAAGTCGGAGCGCGACGCGCCCCGGCAGCCGAGGATGCGGTGCGCCCTCAGCGCCATGTCGAGCGCCGCGTCGCGGACGTCGTCGGGAATGGCGGCGGGGCAGACATGCTCCGTCATCCCTTCCGTATATTTGGCGTCGTAATCGTAGAAACCCGATTTGGGGCGCAATTCGGTCACCGCCAGCGCCTCGTCGTCGAGCACCGCCACGGTGAGCTCGCGCCCGCGGATGAACGGCTCGGCGAGCAGCCGCTCGAAATGGAGCCACGGGCCTTCGGTCCCCGGCGCGATCGGGTCGCCGTAATTGCCGCCCTGCTTGACGATGGCGACGCCGACCGACGAGCCCTCGTTGACCGGCTTCAGCACATAGGGCCGCGGCAGCGGGTCGCCCTCGTACAGGCTCTCGCTGGCGACGATCTTGCCCTCCGGCATGCGGATGCCGTGGGGAACGAGCACCATCTTGGTCAGCTCCTTGTCGATCGCGATCACCGAGGTTTCGAGCCCGCTATGGGTGTATCTGAGGCCCATCAGGTCCATCATGCCCTGGACGGTGCCGTCCTCGCCCGGCGTGCCGTGGAGCGCGTTGAACACCAGGTCCGGGCTGACCTCGCCGAGCCGCTGCGCGACGTTGCTGTCCATGTCGATCCGCGTCACCCTGTGGCCGCGGCTTTCGAGCGTGTCGGCGACGCCGTTGCCCGAGACCAGCGACACCTCGCGCTCGGCCGACCAGCCGCCCATCAGCACCGCGATGTGGAGCTTGCGCGTCACGCCACCGTCCCCACGCGCTGGATTTCCCATTCGAGCCGGACGCCGGACGTGTCGGCGACCCGCCGCCGCACCTCCTCGCCCAGCGCCTCGATGTCGGCGGCGCTGGCGCCGCCGAGGTTGAGGAGGAAGTTGCAATGCTTCTCGGAGACCTGCGCGTCGCCGATCCGAAGGCCGCGGCAGCCGGCCGCGTCGATCAGCCGCCAGGCCTTGGTGCCGGGCGGGTTCTTGAAGGTCGAGCCGCCGGTGCGGCTCCTCAAGGGCTGGCTCGCCTCGCGCTCGGCGGCGATCCGGTCCATCTCGGCGCCGATCGCCTTGGGGTCGCCGGGAACGCCCTCGAACAGGGCCTCGACCACCACCGCGCCCTCCGGCACGTCGCTGTGGCGGTAGGTGTAGCCGAGCCGGTCGCGCGGCCAGGTCTCGACGCGGCCGTCGCGCAGGACGAGCGTCGCCTCGATCAGGATGTCCGCAACCTCGCGGCCATAGGCGCCGGCGTTCATCCGGGCCGCGCCGCCGGCCGTGCCGGGAATGCCGCGCAGGAATTCGAGGCCGGCGATGCCGGCGTCGCGCGCCTTGCTGGCGACGCTGATCCCCATCGCCCCGCCGCCGGCGCGGACGCGATTGCCCGGTTCGACGGCGACCTTGGCGAACGCCTTGGGCAGCCGCACCACCACGCCCGGCACGCCGCCGTCGCGGACGATGAGGTTCGAGCCGACGCCGACGGCAAGCACCGGCACCGCCGGGTCGAGGTCGCGCAGGAAGTGCGACAGATCCTCGACATCGGCGGGCCTCACCAGCCATTCGGCCGGCCCGCCGGTGCGGAACCAGATGAAGTCGGCGAGCGAGCCATGGCGCTCGGCGCTGCCCTGGAGCCGCGGCAGGTCGATCACGCCGCTCATTTCGCCGCCCTTTCGGCGCGGATGCCGTCGGCCAGGCCGGCCGCCCATTTGGTGATGTCGCCGGCGCCGAGGCAGATCACCATGTCGCCCGGGGCGGCGATGTCGCGCAGCTGGCGGCAGAGGTCGGCGGCGTCGGCGACGGTGGCGGCGGCGCGGTGGCCGCGCTGCTTCAGCCCCTCGACCAGCGCGTCGGTTGTCGACGCCGTCGATCGGCGCCTCGCCGGCGGCGTAGACCGGCGCGACGAGGACGATGTCGGCGTCGTTGAACGCGCCCTGGAACTCGGCCATCAGATCGTGGAGGCGGGTGTAACGGTGCGGCTGGACGACCGCGATGACGCGGCCTTCCGCCCCTTCGCGCGCGGCCGACAAGACGGCGGCGATCTCGACCGGATGGTGGCCGTAATCGTCGATGATGGTCGCGCCCTCGACCTCGCCGACCTTGGTGAAGCGGCGCTTGACGCCGTCGAACCGGGCGAAGCCGCGGGCGATCACCTCGTCGCTTATGCCCAACTCGGCGGCGACGCCGATCGCGGCGAGCGCGTTCTGGACGTTGTGGCGGCCGGGCATCGGCAGCTCGATGTCCGCGATCGTCCGCACCTCGCCCGCTGCGGTCGCGCAGCGACACGTCGAACCGGTTGCCGCCGGGGATCGGCACCACATTCTCGCCGCGGACGTCGGCCAGAGCGGCGAAGCCGTAGGTGACGATCCGCCGGTCGCGCAGCCGCGGGATGATCGACTGGACCTCGGGATGGTCGACGCAGAGCAAGGCGGCGCCGTAGAAGGGGACGTTCTCGACGAACTCGACGAACGCGTCCTTGACCTGGTCGAAGCCGCCATAATGGTCGAGATGCTCGGGATCGATGTTGGTGACGACCGCGATCGTCCCGTCGAGCCTCAGGAAGCTGCCGTCGCTCTCGTCGGCCTCGACCACCATCCATTCCGAGCTGCCCAGCCGGGCGTTGGAGCCGTAGGCGTTGATGATGCCGCCGTTGATCACCGTCGGGTCGATCCCGCCGGCGTCGAGCAGCGCCGCGATCATCGAGGTGGTGGTGGTCTTGCCGTGGGTGCCGGCGACGGCGACGGTGGCTTTGAGGCGCATCAGCTCGGCCAGCATCTCGGCCCGGCGGACGACCGGGATGCGGCGCTCGTAGGCGGCCTCGACCTCGGCATTGTCCTTCTTGATCGCGGTCGAGATCACCACCACCGCGGCGTCGCCGAGATTGGCGGCGTCGTGGCCGATCGCGACCGGGATGCCCTGCTTCCTCAGGCCCTCGACGACATAGCCCTCGGCGACGTCCGAGCCCTGCACCTCGATAGCCCAATATGTGCATCACCTCGGCGATGCCCGACATGCCGATGCCGCCGATGCCGACGAAATGGATGGTGCCGATGTCGGTGCCGACGCCCCTCACGCGAACGCCCCGCCGGCCGGGGTCGGCCGCAGCAGGTTGTCGCGGACGAACTGGGGATCGGCGCCGGGGTCGCGCCCGGTCCGCTCGACCAAATCGGCGAGGTCCTTCGCGGCGTCGGGCCGGCCGACCGCCTTCGCCCGCTCGGCCGCCTTGGCCAGCGCGGCCGGCTCGAGCCCCAGCTTCTGCATCTGCTTGGCGAGCTCGACGGGTGTGAACTTCGCCTGCGCGATCATCCGCGCGCCGCCGGCCTTGGCCATCTCGCGGGCGTTGAAGGTCTGGTGGTCGTCGGTCGCCGAGGGGAGCGGGACGAGGATCGCCGGCCGGCCCGCCGCGGTCAGCTCGGCGATGGTCGAGGCGCCGGCGCGGGCGACGACGAGGTGCGACCAGGCGAGGCGGTCGGGAAGGTCGGGCAGATAGGTGGCGAGATCGGCGGGGATGCCAAGGGCGGCGTAGCGGGCGCGGACCTGCTCGATATCCTCGGCCCGGCATTGCTGGGTGACCTGGAGCCGGCGGCGGAAATGCTCCGGAAGCAGGGCCAGCCCCTCCGGCACGACGTCGGAAAGGATGGTTGCGCCCTGGCTGCCGCCAGTCACCAGCAGGCGGAAGATGCCGTCCTCGGTCAATGGCGGGAACGGCTGGTCGCGCAGCGCGCGGACCTCGTCGCGGACCGGGTTGCCGACCAGGCAGACCTTGCCGGTCGCCTTGCCGGGCAGCCGCTGGACGCTGGGATAGGCGGTGGCGATGGCGTCGACCTTGCCCGCCATCAGCCGGTTGACCCGGCCGAGCACCGCATTCTGCTCGTGGAGCAGGGCCGGGATGCGGTCGCGGCGTGCGGCGAGCAGGGCCGGGAAGGCGGGATAGCCGCCGAAGCCGATCACCGCCGACGGTAGGAAGGTCTCGTAGAGCCTGAGCGCCATCGTCCGCCCGGTGAGGATGGCGCGCATCGCCTTCAGCCAGCCGACCGGGCCGCCGGTCAGCCTCCCGGCGGGCAGCACGTGGACCTGGACGTGGTCGAACAGGCCGGGGATGCGCGCGCCGCGGTCGTCGGTGATCAGCGCCACCCGATGGCCGCGCAGCAGCAGCTCCTCGGCGAGCGCGTGCGCCGGGACCATATGCCCGCCGGTGCCGCCCGCGGCGAGGACATAGTGCCGCGACATCATTTGAGCCCGCTCCACCGGACGACGTAGGGCGAGGGGTGGAGATGCGGGTTGCGGCGGCTGAACGCGAGCAGCAGCCCGAAGCCGACGGCCAGCGCGATCATCGACGAGCCGCCATAGGAGATGAACGGCAGGGTCATGCCCTTGGACGGCGCGATGTGGACGTTGACCGCCATGTTGATCAGCGCCTGCAGCCCGAACTGGGTGACCAGGCCGGCGGTGGCGAGGACCAGGAACTTGTCCTCCTCGTTCAATAGCCGGACCAGCACCCGGACCACGATCGTCATGTAGAGGATGGCGATGGCGAGGCAGGCGATGATGCCGAACTCCTCGCCGATCACCGAGAAGATATAGTCGGTGTGCGGCTCGGGCAGCGAGAATTTGCGGATGCCGGCGCCGGGCCCGGCGCCGAACAGGCCGCCCGCGGTCAGCGTCCGCAGCGCCGATTCGACCTGGTAGGTGTCCCCTTCCGAGAAGAGGAAGCCGTTGATCCTCTGCGTGGCGACGTCGTAGAACAGATAGGCGGCGACGATGAGCGCCAGGCCGGCCGCGGCCAGCATGTAGAGGATCCGCATCGACGCGCCCGACAAGGCGATCAGCAGCACCCAGGCGGCGACGAAGATCACCGTCTCGCCGAGGTTGGGCTGGCGCATCAGCAGCAAGGCGACGATCCCGGTAAGGACGGCGGTCAGCGGCACGACCGGCAGGGACTTGTCCTTCTCCTTCAGCGACAGCAGCCAGGCGACGGTGACGATGAACAGCGGCTTCAGGAATTCGGACGGCTGGAACTGGGTGATGCCGACGCCGAGCCAGCGCCGCGCGCCGTTCACCTCGTGCCCCACGATCGGCACCAGGAAGAGAAGGATGGTGAAGGCCGCCGCGCCGATGATGCACAGCCTTCGCGCGGTCGGCTTGGTCAGCATCGAGACGCCGATCATGACCGGCACGGCGAGCATGATCCAGACGATCTGGCGGTAGAAATAATAAAGCGGCGGGACGCTGATGCCTCCGCCCGAAAGGCGCTGGCCGGCGGCCGGCGAGGCGGCGGCGACGGCGATCAGGCCGATCGAGATCAGCACCGCGACGAGGATCAGGAGGACCTTGTCGATCTCCCAGAACCAGCGGGCCAGCGCGCTCCGGTCCGACCGCCCGTAGCGGCCCGGCATCGACTTGCGCGCGGGCTGGACGGTGCTCATGTCAGCGCCTCCACCGCGGCGCGGAAGGCGTCGCCGCGCGCCTCATAGTCGCGGAACTGGTCGAACGACGCGCAGGCCGGCGACAGCAGAACCACCTCGCCCGGCGCGGCGGCGGCCGAGGCGTCCCTGACCGCGGTCACCAGCAGCTCGGATTCGCGGACCGGCACCCGGCCCTCGAGCAGCCGGGCGAACATCGGCCCGGCCTCGCCGATCGTGTAGGCGGCGCGGACATGGCCGAGCTGGTCCTCGCACGGCCCGAGATCGTCCGACTTGGCGAGCCCGCCGAGGATCCAGTGGACATGGCGGAAGGCGGCGAGCGCCGGCGCGGTCGAATCCGGGTTGGTCGCCTTGCTGTCGTTGACGAACAATATGCCGTCTTTCTCCCGCACCCGCTCCATCCGATGCGGCAGGCCGGGATAGGTGGCGAGGCCATGCTCGATCGCTTCGGGCGCGAGGCCGAGCGCCCTGCCCACCGCGATCGCGGCGCGTGCATTCTGCGCATTGTGCGGGCCCTGCAGCGTCGGCCAGCGGGACTGGTCGATCGGCTCGTCGTCGCCGAAGATCGCGTCATGGCCGGGCGTCTGCATCTCGAACAGCCGCCGCTTCGAGGACGCATAGGCGTCGAAACCGTCATAGCGGTCGAGATGGTCGAGCGTGATGTTGAGGAGCACCGCGACGTCGCAATCGAGGCTGCGGGTGAGGTCGAGCTGGTAGCTCGACAGCTCCAGCACATAGACGCCGCCCGCCGGCAGCGGGTCCTGGGCGAGGATGGGCAGGCCGATATTGCCGCCCATCGCCGCCGGCACGCCGGCGGTTTCGAGGATGTGGTGGACGAGCGCGGTGGTCGTCGACTTGCCGTTGGTGCCGGTGATGCCGACCACCTTGTGGGGCGGCAGGCTGCCGCGCGCCTGGGCGAACAATTCGATGTCGCCGATGACCGGCACCCCGGCCGCTCGCGCCCGCGCCGCGATCGGGTGGCGGTTCAGCGGCACGCCCGGCGAGACGACGACGCCGTCAAGGCCGGCGAGGTCGATCTCCAGCGGATCGGCGACGGAGGCTTTGTCCGCCACCGCGCCGCGCGCGTCCTCGCGCGTGTCCCAGGCGGTGACGTCAGCGCCGCTCGCGGCCAGCGCCTCGACGCTGGCCAGCCCGGAGCGGGCGAGCCCCAGCACCGCGTAGCGTTTTCCGGCGAAGGCGGGGCTCGTGATCATCGCAGCTTCAGCGTCGACAGGCCGGCGAGCGCGAGCGCGAAGCTGATGATCCAGAAGCGGATCACCACCGTCGGCTCGGACCAGCCGAGCTGCTCGAAATGATGGTGGAGGGGCGCCATCCGGAACACGCGCTTGCCGGTGCGCTTGAAGTAGAAGACCTGGATGATCACCGACAGGCCCTCGAGCACGAACAGCCCGCCGACGATGCCGAGCACCGCCTCATGGTGGGTGGCGACCGCGATCGCGCCCAGCGCCCCGCCCAAAGCGAGGCTGCCGGTGTCGCCCATGAACACCGCCGCCGGCGGCGCGTTGAACCACAGGAAGGCCAGGCCCGCGCCGACGATCGCCATGCACAGGACGGTGAGGTCGCCGGCGCCGAGCACGTGCGGAATGCCGAGATAGGCGGCGAAGATGGCGTTGCCGACCAGGTAGGAAATGATCAGGAAGGCCATGCTGGCGATGATCACCGGCATGGTGGCGAGGCCGTCGAGGCCGTCGGTCAGGTTCACCGTATTGCCCGCGCCGACGATGATCATCGCGCCGAACGGGATGTAGAGCCAGCCGAGGTCGGCCACCGGTCCGGTGAAGAACGGCAAATAGAGCTGCGTGCCCGACCCCTGGATGATGATCCAGACGCCGAGGCCGGCGACGACGAACTCGGCAAGCAGGCGCATCCGGCCGGACACGCCCTTGTGGCTGTGCTTCTTGATCTTGTCGTAATCGTCGAGGAAGCCGATCAGCCCGAAGCCGACGGTGATCAGCAGGCACGCCCACAGATAGCGGTTGGAGAAGTCCATCCACAGCAGCATCGCGATCGACACCGAGGTGAGGATCATCAGGCCGCCCATGGTCGGCGTGCCGCGCTTGGCGAGGTGCGAGATCGGGCCGTCGTCGCGGATCGGCTGTCCCTTGCCCTGGCGGACGCGGAGCCAGCCGATGAACTTGGGGCCGATCAAAAGGCCGAGGATCAGCGCCGTCGCCGTCGCGCCGCCGGCCCGGAAGGTGATGTAGCGGAAGAGGTTGAACAACCCCGGGAAGCCAAGCTGTTCTGCGATCCAGAGGAACATCAGTCTTTCCCGCCCGCCAGCGCTTCGACGAGGGCGGCAAGTCCGATGGAGTTGGATCCCTTGACGAGCATCGCGTCGCCCGGCCCGATCGCCTCGCGGGCGAGCGGAAGGGCCGCCGCCGCGTCCGGCACATGCGCCATTTTGACCTGCCCGCCAAGCGCTTTTGCGAGCGCCGCCATCTCCTCGCCGACGAGGATCGCATAATCGACATGCGCCGCCTCCAGCGGGTCGGCGAGGGCGGCGTGGAAGTCGGCGCTGTCGACGCCCAGTTCGCGCATCGCGCCGAGAACCGCGATCCGCCGCCCGGATACCTGCTCCGCGCCGAGCACGTGCAGCGTCGCCGCCATCGAGGCCGGGTTGGCGTTGTAGCTCTCGTCGATCAGCAGCGCCTCGCCGCCGGCGACGGCGACCCTGTGGCGCGCGCCGCGGCCCTTGAAGCCGCCAAGCTCGGCCAAAGCGAGGCCGGCGAGCGCGAGGTCGCCGCCGACCGCCTCGACCGCCGCCAGCACCGCCAGCGCGTTGGCCACCCAATGGAGGCCGGGCAAGGCGATGGTGAAGCTCATCTGCGCGCCGGGAAGCTGCGCGGTCACCATCGATCCGCCGCGCGGGCCGCGGATGACATAGGTGGCGCGGACGTCCGCGCCCTCGCCGAGCCCGAAGGTGAGGATCCGATCCGCGTGCGGCCGCGCCGCGGCGGCCAGCCGGTCGCGGTGCGGGCTGTCGAACGGAATGATCGCGGTGCCGCCCGCCTCGAGGCCCTGGAAGATCTCGCCTTTGGCGTCGGCGATGTCGGCGTCGCTGGCGAAGAACTCCCGGTGGGCGGGGGCGATGGCGGTGACGATGGCGACATCGGGGCGGACGAGGCGGGTCAGCGCCGCCAGCTCGCCTTCATGGTTCATGCCCATCTCGAAAATGCCGAAGCGGGCGGCGCGCGGCATCCGCGCCAGCGACAGCGGCACGCCGACATGGTTGTTGTAGCTCTTGACCGAGCGGTGCGTCCGGCCCGGGACCGCGCGGTCGAGCGCGGCGAACAGGGCCTCCTTGGTTCCGGTCTTGCCGACCGAGCCGGTGACGCCGACGATCGTCGCCCGGCTGCGCCCGCGCGACGCCCGGCCGAGGTCGTTCAACGCCTTTGACGTGTCGGCGACGCGGACGTGGGGATGGGCGATCTCCTCGCTGACCAGCGCGCCGGACGCGCCGGCGGCGAAGGCCTGGCCGGCGAACCGGTGGCCGTCGGTCGCCTCGCCCTTCATCGCGATGAACAGGTCGCCCGGCCCGATCTCGCGGGAATCGAAGGCGACTCCGGCGGCGTCGAATTCGCCATGCACCGATCCGCCGGTCGCGGCGGCGATCTCGCCCGCGGTCCACAGCGGGCTCACGCCGCTTCCTCCCGCGCCACGTCGACGTCGTCGAACGGCAGCACCTTGCCGCCGACGATCTGGCCCTGCTCGTGGCCCTTGCCGGCGATGAGGACGAGGTCGCCCGGCCCGGCCTCGGCGATGGCCGCGCGGATCGCCTCGCGGCGGCCGGCGACCTCGCGCGCGCCCGGCGCGCCGGCGAGAATGTCGCGGCGGATCGTGGCCGGCTCCTCGCTGCGGGGATTGTCGTCGGTGACGAGGACGAGGTCGGCCAGCCGCGCCGCCGCCGCGCCCATCGGCGCGCGCTTGCCCCGGTCGCGGTCGCCGCCGGCGCCGAGCACGATGATCAGCCGGTCCTTCGCATGCGGCCGCAGCGCCTCGATCGCCGATTCGATCGCGTCGGGGGTATGGGCATAGTCGATATAGACCGGTGCGCCGGCGCGGCTGATCACCGCCCGCTCCAGCCGCCCGCGCACCGGATGGACCCGCGCCAGGTTGGCCAGTGTCCGCGCCAGGTCCCCGCCGGTGGCGATGACGAGCCCGGCGGCGGTGAGTGCGTTGGCCGCCTGGTAGGCGCCGATCAAGGCGAGGGTGACGACATGGACCTGCCCGTTCGCCGCGATCGTCAGCTTCTGGCCGAGCTGGGTGGTTTCCCGCCCGAGCAGCTTCAGCGTCTCGCCCCCGGCGCCGACGGTCAGCACCTTCAGGCCGCACGCCCGGCAGCGCCGGATCACCTCGTCCGACTTGGCGTCGTCGGTCCACACCACCGCGGTCCCGTCGGGCTCGAGCACCTCCTCGAACAGCCGCATCTTGGCCTCGAAATAGGCCTCCATCGTCGCGTGATAGTCGAGATGGTCGCGGCTGAAATTGGTGAAGGCGGCGGCGTGGACCGGCAGCCCCTCGGTCCGGTATTGCGACAGGCCGTGGCTCGACGCCTCGAACGCGGCGTGGGTGATGCCCATCCTCGCCAGGCCGGCCATGTTGGAGAGGAAGGTGACGATGTCCGGGGTGGTGAGGTCGGTCGTCACCTGGTCGTCGGAGGTGGTCACGCCCAGGGTGCCGATGCTCGCCGAGGGGTGGCCCGCCATCCGCCACAGCTGGCGGACCAGCTCGACGTTCGAGGTCTTGCCGTTGGTGCCGGTGACGGCGATCACCGTCTTGGGCTGCGGCCGGAAGAATTTCGCCGCGAGGCGGGCGAACGCGCGCCGCGGCTCTTCCGCCGCGATATGGACCGCGCCCTCGACCCTTGCCTCGGGCCGCGACACCACCGCGACGGCGCCCGACGACACCGCCGCCGGAATGAAGTCCTCGCCGTTGAAGCGCTCGCCCCTGAACGCGCCGAACACGGTGCCCGGCGCGACCTTGCGGTGATCGATCGCGAAGCCGGTGACGGGAATCGCCTCGCCGCTGCCGGTCAGGGCATCCAGGTTCATCAGTGCGCCGGCGGGTCGGCCGGTGGCATCAGCGCCGAAGTGTCGATGTCGCGGCTGTCGCTTGGAATGACGCCGAGCAGCGGCCCGGCGCGCGCGATCACGCGCGAGACGATGGGAGCGGCCGTGTAGGCGGCGGTGGTGACGAAGCTGTTGGCTTCGGTCGGACGGGCGGCATCGATCATGACCAGCACCACATAGCGCGGATCGTCCATCGGGAAGGCTGACGCGAAGGTCGAAACGTTCATCCGGCGCGAATAGCCCCCGGCGCCGGCCTTTTCAGCGGTGCCGGTCTTGCCGCCGACGCGGAAACCGGGCGCTTCGGCGCGCCGCCCGGTGCCCCGCAGGACGACGAGGCGGAGCAATTGCCGCATCCGGTAGCTGGTCTGCGGCGAATAGACCCGCCTTCCGCGCGCCGCCCGGCCCGGCTCGACCCTGAGCAGGGTCGCCGGCCGCAGGATCCCGCCGTTGACCAGCGCCGCATAGGCATTGGCGAGGTGCAGCGGGGTGATCGCGACGCCGTGGCCGAAGCCCGAGGTCAGCACCGTCGCCCGGCCCCAGTCGCGCGGCCACAGCGGCCGCGTGCGCTCGTTCAGCTCGATCGGCGTCGGCTGGTCGAAGCCGAGGGTGCGGAACGCGGCCTGCATGCGCGCCGCCCCCATCTGGTCGGCGACCCGCGCGGTGGCGATGTTGGAGCTGTGCACCATCAGCTCGGCGACGCTGATGTGGCGGCCGAGCGGATGGTCGTCATTGATGCGGAAGCGGCCGACCGTGACCGGCGCGGACGCGTCCCACATCTGGCCGAGCGACGTGACCACGCCGGCCTCCATCGCCGCCGCGATGGTGATCGGCTTGAACGCCGAGCCCAGCTCATAGACGCCCATGGTCGCGCGGTTGTAGAGCGCGCTGGGGTCGGAGCGGCCGGCGGCATTGGGGTTGAAGGTCGGGGCCGAGGCCATGGCGACGATCTCGCCGGTGCGGACGTCGAGGACGATGCCGGTGCCGCCTTCGGCGCTCATCGAGGTCACCGCGCCCGCGAGCTCGCTCTCCATCACCGCCTGCACGCGGCTGTCGATCGACAGCGCGACCGGCTCGCCGCGCCGGGCCGGGTCGAGCAGCCGGGCGTCGAGCGACCGCTCCATGCCGGTGACGCCGCGGCCCTGCATGTCGGTCCAGCCGAGCACGTGGCCGGCCATGGCGGTCTGGGGATAGAGCCGCTCGGGCTCGCGGTTGAAGACGAAGCCCGGCTCGCCGAGCGCGTTCACCGCCGCAACCATCTCCGGCACCGCCCGGCGCGACAGATAGAGATAGTTGCTGCGGGCGTTGAGCAGGGCGCGATACTGGGCGACGCTGCGTTCCGGCATCAGCACGTGGAGACGCTGCGCGAGTTCGCGCCTGTCGCCGATGATCCGGCCCGGATGGACGCCGATCGACCAGGCGTCGATCGTCCGGGCGAGCGGCACGCCGTTGCGGTCGACCAGGTCGCCGCGGGCGGGGAGCAGCGGGTTGACCAGCTGCGCCGCGCCGGACCGGTCGGTGAACAGCTGGAGCATGGCCAGCCGGGCGACGATGACGAAGGTGACGCCGACGAACAGCAGCATCACCAGCATCAGCCGGTGATAGGTGAGCGCGAGCCCTAGCTGCTGGTCGCCGGCGGGGCTTGGCCGGTCGAGCTGAGCGGCAAGCGTCGCCATCAGTTCCTGGTGCCTCCGCCACGCTCGGCGCGGGCGGCGGTGCCGAGATCCCGCAGGGTGCTGTCGTCGAGCAGCGAGGACGGGCGGGCTCGCGCGGGGGCGGGCCGCGGGCGGGCCTCCGCCGAGGCGGTGCGGGTGCGCGGCGGTTCCGCGCGCGGCCGCGTCGCCGCCGGAGCCGGCGCCGCTTCGGCGCGGGGGCGGGCCGCCGGCGGCTGGGCGCGGACGGGCGCGGCGTCGGCGGTGACGGTGAGGCTGGCGCGGCGGACGAGCGGCTGCTGGAGCGCCGCCGGCGGCGCCACCGCGCGGAGGTCGGCGACGGCGCGCTGCGGGGCCGGGGTCGCGGCGCGGGCGGCCGGCGCGGGTGCGGGCGGCAACGCCGCCGACGCCATCCGGACCTCGGCGGGGTCGGCGAGCGCCGGCTGGCGGATGTCGAACCGCGCCAGGGTGGCGTTGCCGTCGACGAACTGGCTGGCGACCGGCGCCGACAGGGCCAGCACCTCGTCATTCCATTGCTCGAGCTGCTGGACCCGGCCGCGGGTCCCCAATTCGGTCTGGAGCGAGCGGATCTGCTGCTGGGTGGCGACGATCCGGCCTTCGAGGTTGGTCAATTCCGCGCGCTCGGCGGCGACCTGGAGCGAAAGCATGTAGCAGCTCAATGCGGCGGAACCGACGGCGAACACCCAGCCGACCGGCTTGAAGCCCCTGGCGATCATCCCGATGCTCCTTCCTTCGAAACGGACCATGATGGTGCGGCGGTGCGGCGCGCGGCGCGAAGCGTCGCGGAACGCGCGCGCGGATTGGCGGCGATCTCGGCCGCGCCGGCGCGGACCGGCCTGGCGACCGCGTCGAAGGTCGGCGCGGGCCCGCTTTCGTTGGCGGCCGGCAGGTGGCGCGAGCCCGCCGGCAGCGACCCGCTGCGGCGCTTTAGGAAGCGCTTCACGATCCGGTCCTCGAGGCTGTGGAAGGTGACGACGGCAAGGCGGCCGCCGGGGGCCAGCACCTGCTCGGCGGCGGCCAGCCCGCCCTCGAGCTCCTTCAGTTCGTCGTTGACGTGGATGCGGATCGCCTGGAAGGTCCGGGTCGCCGGGTCCCTCTTCATGCCGGGATGGTGGCCCAGCGCCTTGCGGACGACGGCGGCGAGCTCGCCGGTCCGGGCGATCGGCCGGGCGGCGACGATCGCGCGGGCGACGCGGCGCGATTTCGGCTCCTCGCCATAATGGTAGAGGACGTCGGCGATCTCGGCCTCGTCGGCGCCGTTGAGGAAGTCGGCGGCGCTCGCCCCGTCCTTGCCCATCCGCATGTCGAGCGGCCCGTCCGCCTGGAACGAGAAGCCGCGCTCGGCCTGGTCGAGCTGCATCGAGGAGACGCCGATATCGAGGGTGACGCCGTCCACGGCGTCGACGCCGCGGTCGGCAAGCGCCTGACGCATCCGGGAGAAACGCTCCGGCACAAGCGTCAGGCGCTCCCCGCTCGCGGCCAGCGTCTCGCCATACCGGATCGCTTCGGGATCGCGATCGAAAGCGAAGACGCGGGCCGCCCCTTTGCCGAGGATGGCCTTGGTATATCCGCCCCCGCCGAACGTGCCGTCGACATGGGTCTCGCCGGGGGCAACGGCGAGGGCCTTGACGACGTCGTCGACGAGGACGGGGATGTGCGCGGCCGAGGCGGAGGCGGCGGTCATGACGCCGCGCCCCTTTCCTCGAGCCGGTAGGCGGCGAGCTCGCGAAGCTCGGCATCGTCGCTCTTGAGGGCGACCTGGGGATTCCAGATTTCGAACGTGCCGCCGACGCCGACGAACAGGGCAAGCTCCTCGATCCGCCCCTTGCGGCGCATCATCGGGGGCAGGATGATGCGGCCGCTGGTGTCGTAGGGGACTTCCTCGGTGATGCCGAAGGTGCGGCGGGCACGCGCGAAATGGGCCTTGGGGTCGGCCGCCTCCTCGTTGAGGCGGCGGCGTTCGTTCTCGTGGTAGAGGATACGGGCGTAGTTGCGGTCGTAGCCGGTGAGGCAGGGGTCGACCTCGTGGCCGCCAAGGATGATCGCCCTGGCGTCGGACCGGCGCTCGATCACCTGGCGAATGAAGGCGGGCACGGAGAGACGCCCCTTGGCGTCCACCGCGTTGAGCGCGCTCCCGTTGAAGAGATGCTCGAGCTCCACTTCGGCCCCGTCCCCTTTTACGCAGCACTCTCCCGTCCGCGGGCGCGCGCCTTCGCTCGCCCACGTTGCTTCGCGGCTGATCAGGAAATGCCCCTAATTACCGCGCAGTGGATAACAGCATGCGCACGGGTTTGGAAGGGGATTTGATGCCTTTTTTGGGGATTTCATGCCCGAATAGTGGAAACACCCTATCTATTCTGTCTTTGTTCCAGCTCCGGTTCCACTCCTGTTCTGCCTGGACTGCTTGTGGATAAGTCCGTGCATCCTGTCCTTTAGCGGGCCGGGGGCGCCGCGGCCGGCGGCGCGGGGGGCGGCGCGACGCTGTTCGAATCGGCGTTGCCGGGCGCCACGCCGAGCTCGGCGAGCGGCTCGGTCGGCTGGACGGGCGCGGGCGCAGCCGGCGGCGCGGCCTGGCCGCCGCCGCGCTGCTGCTCGATCAGATTGGGCGTGATCGGCATTTCGTCCGCGCTCTGGCTGGTGAACACCGCCGCCAGCAGGACCGACAGGAACACGAAGGCAAGGCCGGTCAATCCGATCCGAACCCGCTGCATTTTGGCGCGCTTTCCTCCCGACGCATCGTAACGGCACCAGCCTAGCCAAAGTTCGGGCCTTTGTCGAACCCCGCCCGCGCTTGGTCGAAAGCCGGCATCCCGCAACCATGGCTTGCAACAAATTGATTCTTGACGTCATATGCTGCACTCGCGAAGGGGAGGCCATGCAGAAACACCGACTTCTCGCCGCCGCAGTCAGCGCGGCAGTCCTCGCTCTTGCGGCTTGCAACTCCGAGCCCGAGGCGATCACCATCAACGAATATGATCCGCAGGCGGAAGCGCTGAAGAATGCGGGCCCGGTGGCATTGCCGCCGTCGATCCAGGTCAGCCGCACCTACAGGTGCAGCGACAACAGCCTCGTCTACGTCGATTTCTACACCAACAACACCGCCCTCGTCCGCACCCGCCAGGACGGGACTCCGGTGACGCTGGCGGCGCCCGGCGGCGTGCCGCCTTATGCCGCCGACGGCTATGCGGTCAGCGGCAACGGCGAATCGGTCCGCATCACCGCCCCCGGCAAGAACAATCTGAGCTGCCACACCTGAGGCGCGCCGACTTCGCAAAAGGAAGCAAGGCCGGTCCGGAAAATCCCGGGCCGGCCTTTTTCCTGGCGGCCCCGGTCCCTACATGCGGGCCAACGTCCGTCGCCATGCTGCAAGGGGTAAGGATGCCACGTTCCGACCCGCCCGGGCCCGGCAAAGGGCTGAAGATCTCGCGGATGTCCCGCTGGCGGCCGCCGCCGCGCAAGCGCCCGCGCAAGGGCGGCGAGGCGGAGCGCGAGCCGGTCGAGCCGCCCAATCCCAAGCTCCTGTCGGGCGGCGCCGCCGCCGAGCTTGAGTTCGACGACTAGCGTCCCGGCGGGACGGCTCAGTCGCCGCCCTGCGACTCCATCCATTCGGCCATCCGCCGCTCGAGCTGGTCGGGCGGGACCACCTCCTTCTGGGTGGCGATCGTCCAGCGGTGGCCGAACGGGTCGAGCAGGGTGCCCGCCCGGTCGCCGTAGAACTGGTCCTCGACCGGCCGCTCCGCGCGGGCGCCGGCGTCGAGCGCACGGGCGAAGGCGCTGTCGACGTCGGCGACATAGACCATCAGGCTGGCGGTCGGGCCGCCGCGGCTGTTGGGGCCGAGATGGCCCATTTCGGGGAATTCGTCGGCGAGCATGACATGGCTGTCGCCGATCCGGATTTCGGCATGGCCGATCTTGTCGCCCATCGGCAGCCTCAGCACCTCCTCGGCGCCGAAGGCGCGGAGGTAGAAGTCGATCGCCGCGGCGGCGCCGTCGACGATCAGATAGGGGGTGACGCTGTGATAGCCGTCGGGAAGGTGGCTGAGGGGCATTGGCCGAATCTCCTGCACTGGGCGGCGCCAGACTAGGCGATTGCCGGCCGCACCGCTAGGACGCGCGCCATGACCGACTCCCCGATCACCGCCGAGCTCGTCGCCGAGCACGGCCTCACGCCGGAGGAATATGACCGCGTCCTCCACGCGCTCGGGCGCGCGCCCAACCGTACCGAGCTCGGCATCTTCTCGGTGATGTGGTCCGAGCATTGCTCCTACAAGAGCTCGCGCATCCACCTGAAAAAGCTCCCGACCTCCGCGCCCTGGGTGATTTGCGGCCCCGGCGAGAATGCCGGGGTGATCGACATCGGCCCGGGGCCCGACGGCAAGGCCCAGGCGGCGATCTTCAAGATGGAGAGCCACAACCACCCCTCCTACATCGAGCCCTATCAGGGCGCCGCGACCGGCGTCGGGGGCATCTTGCGCGACGTCTTCACCATGGGGGCGCGCCCGGTCGCCAATTTGAACGCGCTGCGCTTCGGCCGCCCCGGCCATCCAAGGATGCGCCACCTTATCGCCGGCGTCGTCGCCGGCATCGGCGGCTACGGCAATTGCGTCGGCGTGCCGACCGTGGGCGGCGAGGTGAACTTCCACCCCGCTTATGACGGCAACATCCTGGTCAACGCGATGACCGTGGGCGTCGCCGACACCGACAGGATCTTCTATTCGGCCGCGTCCGGCCCGGGCAATCCGATCGTCTATGTCGGCTCGAAGACCGGCCGCGACGGCATCCACGGTGCGACCATGGCCAGCGCCGACTTCAGCGAGGACAGCGGCGAGAAGCGCCCCACCGTCCAGGTCGGCGACCCGTTCACCGAGAAATTGCTGATCGAGGCCTGCCTCGAGCTGATGGCGTCGGACGCGATCGTCGCCATCCAGGACATGGGCGCCGCCGGCCTGACCTCGTCGAGCGTCGAGATGGCGTCGAAGGGCGGCGTCGGCATCGAGCTGGACATGAACGCCGTCCCCTGCCGCGAGGAGGGCATGACCCCCTATGAGATGATGCTGTCCGAATCGCAGGAGCGGATGCTGATGGTGCTGAAGCCCGGCCGCGAGGCCGAGGCGGAAGCGATCTTCCGGAAGTGGGAGCTGGACTTCGCGGTGATCGGCCGCGTCACCGAAGCCGGTCCGGATGGGGGCCGCATGGTGCTGAAGTGGAACGGCGCGGTCGCCGCCGACATTCCGCTGGCCCCGCTCGCCGGCGACGCGCCCTGCTACGACCGGCCGTGGGTGGCGACCGAGCCGCCGCCGCCGCTGGCCGGCGTCCCGCAATGCACCGACCTCGCCGCCGATCTGCTGGCGCTGATGGCCTCGCCCGACATCGCCTCGCGCCGCTGGATCTGGGAGCAATATGACCGGCACGTCGGCGCCGACACCCTCCACCCGCCGGGCGGCGACGCCGCCCTGGTCCGCGTCCACGGCACGATGAAGGCGCTCGCTGTCACCACCGACTGCACGCCGCGTTATTGCAAGGCCGATCCGGTCGCGGGCGGCAGGCAGGCGATCGCCGAGGCCTGGCGCAACCTCTGCGCGGTCGGCGCCCGCCCGCTCGCCGCCACCGACTGCATGAACTTCGGCAATCCCCAGCGCCCCGAGATCATGGGCCAGTTCGTCGGCTGCATAGAAGGCATGGCCGAGGCCTGCCGCGCGCTCGATTTCCCGATCGTCTCGGGCAACGTCTCGCTCTACAACGAGACCAAGGCCGAGGACGGCTCCGGCCAGGCCATCCTCCCCACCCCGGCGATCGGCGGCGTCGGCCTGATCGACGACTGGACCAAGGCGGTCGGCATCGCCTTCCGCGGCGCCGGCGACGTCATCGTCGCCATCGGCGACCGGGGCGGCCATCTCGGCCAGTCGCTGTGGCTGCGCGAGGTCCATGGCCGCGAGGACGGTCCGCCGCCGCCGGTCGATCTCGCCGCCGAGCGCGCCGCCGGCGCCTTCGTCCGCGCCGCCATCGCCGGCGGCGCGATCACCGCCTGCCACGACGTCTCGGACGGCGGCATCGCCGTCGCGCTCGCCGAAATGGCGCTCGCCGGCAATGTCGGCGCCCTGGTCAACGCTCCGGCGCCGCACGGCAAGGCCGGCTATTTCGCCGAGGACCAGGGCGTCTATCTCGCCACCGTCGCCGACAATTGCCTGCTCACCTTTTTGAGGCGCGCCCACGCCGCCGGCGTAGGGGTCGAGGCGCTCGGCCGCACCAGGGGCAGCCGCCTGATCTTCGAGCTTCCGGACGGCGATCACTGCGTCGCCCTGGCCGATCTCCGCCGCGCGCATGAGGGCTTCTTTCCCGGCCTGATGGGTGATAGCCTCGCTTTGTCATAGCCCAGGGGCTCGGGCCATCTTCCAACGGAGAAGACCCATGCCCGGACGCCTCCTGCGCCCAATCCTCGTCGCCACCCTGGTCGCCGGCACGCTCGACATCATCTCCGCCTTCGTCTTCGCCGGGATGGCGGGCGCGACGCCGATGGGCGTGCTCCGCTACGTCGCCAGCGGCCCGTTCGGCGAGGCGCCGACGCCCACTCCCGGCTGGGCAGCGATCGGCCTTGCCGTCCATTATGCGATCATGGCCTGCATGGCCGCCGCCTACATGGTCGCCGCCCGGCGCCTCCTTGTCCTGCGCCGCCGCCCGATCCTCGCCGGCCTCCTCTACGGCCTTCTCCTCTGGGTCGTCATGTACTGGATCGTGAAGCCGCTGCGCTGGCCCGACGCGCCGCTGCCCCACGGCCTCTACGCCATCGCCAACCAGCTCTTCTCGCACTGTATCCTGGTCGGCCTGCCGATCGCCTTGGTCGCGGCGCGCCATTTCCGCCGGCGCCCCTTCGCCTGAATCTGTCCGTCATCCGGCGGTGATCCCGTCATTCCAGCGCAAGGCTCTCCTGAGACTTGTCGAAGGACTGGAATCCCTCTTCTTCCTTTCCGCACCCGAATAGGGAAAAGAGATTCCAGCTTTCGCTGGAATGACGGAAGACGAACATGACCGCCGGCTATTCGGGCACGCCCCTCGCGCGCAAGCTTTCCCTCAAGGACGGCCTGCGCACCTGGTGGGAGGGCATGCCCGATCCGGTCCGCGCCGAGATTGAGGAAAGCGGCGTCGCCCTCAACCTCCTCGCCGCCCCGGTCGGGCCGGTCGAGGCCGCCCACGTCTTCGTCACGTCGCGCGCCGCCCTCGAGGACGCGGTCCACCGCCTCCTCCCTTTGCTCGCCCCGGCGGGCTTCCTCTGGGTCTCCTGGCCCAAGAAGGCGGCGAACGTCCCCACCGACATTACGGAAGACGTGATTCGCGAAATCTCCCTTCCCACCGGCCTGGTCGACGTCAAGGTCTGCGCGGTCGACGCCACCTGGTCGGGCCTCAAGCTGATGATCCGCAAGGACCGCCGATAAAGCTATTGCGAACGCCTCGCATTATCGCTAAATCCGATCACCATGATCGTTTGCGTCTGTAATGCGATTCGCGAGAGCGAGGTCCGCGCGGCGGCCCGCAACGGCGCGTCCTGCCCGACCGCCGCCTATCGCGCCAAGGGCGCCAAGCCGCGCTGCGGCCAATGCTTCTCCTTCGCGCGCCAGATCATCGCCGCCGAGCTCTCTGCCGCCTGAGCGTCCCCCAAGGCGCCGCATGCGCCTCTTAATTCCCTTGCCGCGACCTTCACCCCTGTGCTCAGATACGCCTATGGGGGAAGTCAAGCAGGCGATATCACCGCCGGATCGTGTTGAAACGCTGCACAAGAAGGTCGAGTTCGGCAAGACGGCCTTCGGGCTGCTTCGCGACGTCGCCCTGTTCGCGCTCGCGGCGACGCTGATCTTCTACCCGCCGCTCATAGATCACTGGTTCAGCCGCGCGAAAGTTTCGTCCATCGAAGGCCTAGGCATGAAGATGACGCGCGAGGCGAACAAGCAAAGCCTCGCCACCGACACCAGGGTCGATCAGGCAAAGCAGGCCGCCGACGAGGCGAGACAACAAGTAATCCGTCTCTACCAGCGCAACCGACATATGCGGAATGAGCTTGCACCGCTCTACGCCGCCATCGATCGCTGGGCGACGAGCCTCGATACGGCCAGCAACCAGCTGGGCACCGCGCTCTTGCGCCAGCAGGCGGTATTGCAGCAGGCGCCGGCGGAAGGCTGGATTTCCATTCACAGCAACGTCGCGCAGGTTCGCGGTTCGCCGAGGCGAGGCGCGATCGTGCTGGTCGGTGCGCGCCCACTCCGGCTGCGCAGCGAGCCGGGCACCGATGCGTCGGTCATCGGTGTGCTGCCGCCCGGCACCGAGGCCGAAATCCTTGGCCCACCTCAGGGTGTGTGGGCCCGCGTCCGCCCGCGAACGTGACGCTGGGCGGGGAGTGCCCGGCCGCCCGCCCTCCTCGCTTGCGGACTCGAATCGACAATGCCTCGCAATCGCGGCCGGAACGCCTTTTCCGCATTTGCGACTGCCTAGCAAAGTCACCCGATTTTCCGCAGTTTTCCGCCGTTTTTTGAGTGCTTTCTAGTCCCGGGCGCGATATAGTCGCGTCCGCAACAGGAGGCGGTGATGAAGGGCGACGACCAGGTTATCCAGCACCTCAACGAAACGCTGAAGAACGAGCTGACCGCGGTCAACCAATATTGGCTGCATTATCGGATGCTCGACAATTGGGGCGTGAAGCGGCTCGCCGATTACGAGCGCCACGAATTGATCGACGAGATGAAGCATGCCGACCGGCTCGCCGAGCGAATCCTGTTCCTCGAGGGCCTGCCCAATTTCCAGATGCTGGGGCGCCTCCGGATCGGCGAGACGGTGCCGGAGATCCTGAACGCCGACCTCGACCTCGAGCGCGAGGCGTGCGAGCAGCTGCGCGGCGCGATCGCTTATTGCGAGCAGGTCCGCGACTTCGTCAGCCGCGAGCTGTTCGAATCCATCCTGGCCAATGAGGAGGAGCATGTCGATTTCCTCGAAACCCAGTTCGAGCTGATCGACCGCATGGGCCTCCAGAACTACATCCAGCTCCAGTCGAAGCCGGCGGAGGCGTGAAGGCGGCGAGGCGTCTCCGCCGTTCGTGATGCCGGCGAAAGCCGGAATCTCTCCCGCGAGCCGCGCCGCGGCTACCGGGTCGAAGGTGGAGATGTACGCGCCGCTCTGCCGGGCCAGTCGGGCGGTTCGGGTTGCAATGTTGGATTTCGTCTGGTTCATCCTCTTCGATGGAACATAACCGGAACTCTTCCGCCTCCGAGTCGCGGGCGGTCGAAGGTCGGCCCGCGAGCGATCGAGCCCTCGCCGGCGGCGCCGAACCGCAGGCTCTGCTTGCCGCCCCGCCCGCGCCTGCCCCGCCGCCCGCGCTGCGCGACTCGTTCGACCCGGTGCCGCTGCGCTACCGCCACGACGGCTGGACGCCCGCCAAGCAGCGCGCCTTCATCGAGGCGCTCGCCGACACGCTCTGCCCCGCCGCCGCCGCGGCGGGCGTGGGGATGAGCGAGCGCAGCGCCTTCGAGCTTCGCCGCCGCGCCGGCGCCGAGGGGTTCAGCGCCGCCTGGGACGCCGCCCTGCGTCTGGGCGTCCGCCACCGCGTCCGCTCGGCCGCGCTCGACAAGGCGGTCAACGGCACGATCGTCCGCCGCTTCTATCACGGCAAGCTGGTCGCCGAGGAGCGGGTCTATTCCGAACGGCTGCTGATCATGCTGCTGGAGAAAGGCGAAAAATTGTTCGGCGGCGGCGCGGAGAGCGAGGCGATGCTCGACGACTGGGACGGCGGCATGGAGCGGCTCGAGCGCGGCATGCTGTCCGGCGGCTGGCGGATCTGGCGGGACCGGCGCGGCCGCCGGCTGACCAACTTCCCCCCGCCGGTCGGCTTCGCCGATTACTGGATGGGCGCGCCGGGCGAGCCCGGCTACGAGCGGGCGCTGACCGCCGAGGAGGAGGCGGCGCTCGATGCCCGCGCCGAAAGCCGGCTGGAGGACGGCGCCGCCGCGCGCGATCGCTTCTTCGGCCTCGCGCCGGGCTGGCGGGCCGCTGATCGATTCAGCCGATCAAAGAGGCAGAAATGATCGACTGGATTTTTTCCGCAGCACTGAACTTACTGAACTTCCGCGGTTGCAGCGGGCGCGCAATCCGATATCCCTGTCCGAACGCACTTCGGGAGGGGGAATCCGAATGACCGCGACCACCGAGCCGGGCCCGCGCATCGCCACCCTCGACGTCGTCCGCGGCGTCGCCGTGATGGGCATATTGGCGATGAACATCGTCGGCTTCGCCATGCCGTTCCAGGCCTATATGAACCCGGTCGCCTTCGGCATGGAAAGCGGCGCCGACCTCGCCTCCTGGGTGTTCAGCTTCGTGCTGGTCGACGGCAAGATGCGCGGCCTGTTCTCCTTCCTGTTCGGGGCGAGCACCCTGTTGGTGATCGAGCGGGCGGAAGCGTCCGGCCAGTCGCCGGCGAGGGTCCATTATCTGAGGATGATCTGGCTCCTCGTCTTCGGCCTCATCCATTTCTACTTCATCTGGTTCGGCGACATCCTCGCCGGCTACGCCCTCATCGGCCTCGTCCTCTATCTCTTCCGCGGCAAGTCGATACGCGCCCTCGTCACCTGGGGGGTGGCCCTGGTCGCCGTCCAGTTCCTCCTGTTCGCGAGCTTCGGCCTCGGCGCCCTGTATCTCGGCCAGGCCGTCCTCGCGCCCAATCCGGATCCCGAGCTGGTCGAGCAATGGCGCGGCATGCAGGAGGGCTTCGCCCCGCTGGCCGGCCCGGCGCTGGCCGAGAAGCTGGCCTTGTTCCACGGCCCCTATTCCGGGCTCGTCGAGGAGCGGCTGGTCGGCCAGATGCTCCAGCCCTTCGTCGGCATCTTCCTGTTCGGCTGGGAGACGCTCGCCTACATGCTGTTCGGCATGGCGGCGCTGAAGTCGGGCTTCTTCCGCGGCGGCTGGCCGTCGGCGCGCTACCGGAAGATCGCCCTGATCGGCTTCGGCATCGCCGTTCCGGCCTATGCCCTGCTCGCCTGGCTGCTGGTGCGCGACGATTTCAGCGTGCCGATGCTGTTCTCGCTGTCGATGGCGGCGACGGTGCCGTTCCGGCCGGTGATGGTGGTCGCGATCGCCGCCCTGATCATCCTCCTGACCCGCAACGGCGGGGCGCTGGTCGACCGGATCGCCGCCGCCGGCCGCGCCGCCTTCACCAACTATCTCGGCACCTCGATCCTGATGACCACCCTGTTCTACGGCTACGGCCTCGGCCTTTACGGCACGATGAGCCGGATCGAGCTGTGGCTGGTGGTGGTGGCGATGTGGGCGCTGATGCTGCTCTGGTCCAAGCCCTGGCTCGACCGTTATTGCTACGGTCCGTTCGAATGGCTGTGGCGCTCGCTCGCCCGCTGGGAGCTGCAGCCGATGAGGAAGGCCGCGCCCGCCGCGGCCTAGGCGCCGCCCGGCCGTCCGCCCCACCGTCATTCCGGCGAAAGCCGGAATCTCCTGCCTCGAAGCAGCCGGGTGGGCAGAAAGAAGAGGATTCCGGCTTTCGCTGGAATGACGGAATGGAAGATGCGCCGAGCGCCTTTGAACCCCCCGCCGCCCCGCCCGACCCGTTCGCCGCCGCGCTGCGCGGGTTCGGCCCGGTCGGCCTCCTCGCCATGGTCGTCATCTACTTCGGCAATGCGCCGCTGCCGCCGCTCAGCGGCCTGCTGGTGCTGGCCTGGGCATGGCGCTCGCGGACGCCGTGGCGCGACATCGGCTTCGCCCGGCCGCGCAGCTGGCCGGCGGCGATCCTCGCCGGCATCGCCCTCGGCATCCTCCTCAAGCTCGTCATGAAGGCGCTGGTCATGCCGCTGCTCGGCGCCCCGCCGGTCAACCCGGCCTTCCACCATCTTGCCGGCAACGCCGCCGCGCTCCCGGCCGCGCTCTATCTGGTCCTCGCCGCCGGCTTCGGCGAGGAAGCCTTCTTCCGCGGCTTTCTGTTCGAAAGGTTCGGCCGGCTGCTCGGCGCCCGCCCGGCGGCGACGGCGGCGATCATCGCCATCACCTCGCTGTGGTTCGGGCTCGAGCATGTCGGCAACCAGGGCCTGCCCGGCTTCGAGCAGGCATTGATCGTCGGCCTCGTCTTCGGCGCCGTCTATGCGCTCACCGGCCGGCTGTGGATGCTGATCGCCGCCCACGCCGCCTTCGACCTCGCCGCGCTCGCCATCATCTACTGGGACGTCGAAACCGAGGTGGCCCATGCCGTGCTCGGTTAGTCCGCTTTGCCCACCGCGGCGTCGATTCACCTCGTCATTCCAGCGAAAGCTGGAATCTCACTGCCTTGAGCAATCGTTGAGAGAAGGAAACGGGAGTCCAGCTTCCGCTGGAATGACCGACCCGAAGGCCCGTCAGAGCCGCCCGAACTCCTGGTTGCTCGGCTTCCTGTCCGCCGAGCGGCGGGTGGCGAGCGGGTTGGTTTCCGCTTCGAGCTGGTCGATCGTCTGGCCGTAGAGCGGGCGCAATTGCGCGACCTGCGGCAATATGTCGTCGGGGAACAGCCGGGATTCGAGCGCGCGGCGGCCGGCAAGCTCGATCTGCTCGGCCAAAGCGGCGAGCGGCTCGGCGCCGAACTGGCGCGCCTCCGCCTTCATCGTATGGGCGGGAAGGACGAAGGCGGCGGCGTCGCGGCGGTGCATCGCCTCCTCGATCTTGGCGACCGCCTTCTCGCCGTCCTCGCGGAAATAGCCGAGGATGCGCACGAAGCTGGCGCCCAGCTCCGAGCGCATCTGCGCGAATTTCGCCCAGTCGACGATCGTGGCTGCGGCCTCGTCCATGACGGCAATCTAGGCCGTCCAAGTAAACAGGCCGTTGACGGGCCGGCCGAACTTCACGGTAAATGCGGGATACCGCTACTTTCCGAACGGGTTCTTCGAGGCGCGTGCCTGCAGGCGCACCGGCACCGCGCCGAAGCCGAGCTCCTTGCGGATGCCGTTCACCAGGTAGCGCAAATAGGTGTCGGGCAACTGGTCGACGCGGGTGCCGAACAGGACGAAGCTCGGCGGCCTGGTGTTGACCTGGGTGATGTAGCGCAGCTTGATCCTCTTGCCGCCGGGCGCCGGCGGCGGGTTCCTCTCGACCGCCTCCTCGAACCAGCGATTGAGCTGCCCGGTCGAGACCCGCTTCGACCAGGTGTCGCGGGTCTCGAAGGCGGCGGCGAGCAATTGGTCGATGCCCTTCCCCGTCTTGCCCGAGACGGTCAGCAGCGGCACGCCGCGCGCCTGGGAGAGCCCTTCGTCCAGTGCCGCCTTGATGCCGTTGAACAGCGCGCTCGGCCCCTCCGCCACGTCCCATTTGTTGATCGCGACGACCAGCGCCCTGCCCTCCTGCAGCACGTGGTCCGCGATCTTCAGATCCTGGACCTCGAGCCCGCGCGTGCCGTCGAGCAGGAGCACCACCACCTCGGCGAAATCGACCGCGCGGCGGGCGTCGGCGACCGACAGCTTCTCGAGCTTGTCCTCGACCTTGGCCTTCTTGCGCATGCCGGCGGTGTCGATCAGGCGCACCGGCCGGACCTGGCCGTCGGGCGCCTGCCACTGCCAGTCGATGGCGATCGAATCGCGGGTGATGCCCGCTTCCGGCCCGGTGATCAGCCTTTCCTGCTCGAGGATGCGGTTGATCAGGGTCGACTTGCCGGCATTGGGACGGCCGACGATGGCGAGCTTCAGCGTCGGATCCTCCTCCCCTCCCGCTTGCGCGAGGAGGCCGAGGGCTGGGGTTTCCTTTTCGACATGGGGCCGGAGGTGCTCGAACAGGTCGACGACGCCCTCGCCATGCTCGGCGCTCATCGCGATCGCCTCGCCGAGGCCCAGGGCCCAGGCTTCGAGGATGCCGGCCTCGCCGGCGCGCCCCTCGGCCTTGTTGGCGGCGAGGACGACCGGCGTCGCCTCCGAGCGCAGCCAGCGGGCGATCTCCTCGTCCTGCGGCGTCACGCCGGCGCGGGCGTCGATCATGAACAAGGCGACGTCGGCGTCGCGCACCGCGGCGCCGGTCTGCGCCCGCATACGTCCGGGCAGGGTGTCGGGGTCCTCGTCCTCATAGCCGGCGGTGTCGATCACCCGGAAGTCGAGCCCGAGCAAATGCGCCTCGCCTTCCCGGCGGTCGCGGGTCACGCCCGGCCGGTCGTCGACCAGCGCCAGCTTCTTGCCGACCAGCCGGTTGAACAGGGTGGACTTGCCGACGTTGGGACGCCCGACGATCGCGACGATGGGCAGCTTGGCCATAAGGCCCGCTGCCCTGCCGGTTCAGGCGGGTGGGGTCAAGAACTCCCCTCCCCCTCAGGGGGAGGGCAGGGTGGGGGTGTTCGGCGCACGCGATTACCCCCGATGCCGGAGCCCCTCACCCTGACCCTCTCCTTATGGGAGAGGGAATTATCAGCGCCAGGCGGTCAACCGGCCGCTGTCGTCGAGCAGGTAGAGGGTGTTGCCCGCAACCACCGGCGGCAGAGAGAAGGTCGAGTCGGTCTCGACCGTTGCCTGGACCGTGCCGTCGGTGGGCGAAACATAGGCAATTTGGCCCCTGGAGCTGATCAGAATCAGGCGATTGCCCGCAAGAATCGGCCCACGCCAGAAAATCGGATCGCGGCCCGGATTCATCCTGCGGCGTCCGCGCGAATCCGGCGTCCGCTCCCGCGGAGGACGGCGGAATGCGGGGAGCTGCCCGATCCAGCGGATCCGGCCCGACGCGCGGGCGATGGCGAGCAATTGCGCCCGGTCGGTGACGACGAACACCCAGTCGCCCGCCACCCACGGCGTGGAGATGCCGGCGACGTTCAATTCCCAGGCGCGCTGGCCGGTGATCAGCTCGACCGCGACCATGCGGCCGCCCTGGCCGATGGCGAACACCCGGCCATTGTCGATCACCGGGTCGGCGTCGATGTCGGAGAGGGTGCCGACGACGGTGCTGACCCCGGTCCGGGCCAGCGCGTCCTGCCAGACCACCTGGCCGTTCTCGTAGCGATAGGCGGTGAGCTCGCCCGACGAATAGCCGGCGACCAGCGTGCTTTGGGCGAAGGCGGGGGCGGCGCTGCCGAACACGCCGGCCAGCTCGAACGAGCCGGAGCCCGACCAGCGGGTTTCGCCATTGGCCGCGTTCAGGGCGTAGAGCTGGCTGTCCTGGGAGAGAACGTAGACATTGTCGTTGCCGATGGTCGGCGCGCCGCGCAGCGGGCCGCCGGGCTTGACCATCCAGATCTGCGTGCCGGTGGCGGCGTCGAGCGCGGCCGCGTCGCCGGCGCCGTTGGTGGCGTAGATGCGGCCGGCATCGTAGCTGACCCCGCCGCCATAGAGCGTCTCGTTGGGGCTGTTCTCGCCGCGCACCTGATGCTCCCAGACGAGGGCGCCGGTGTCGGCGTTGAACGCCCGCACCCGGGCGCGGGTGTCGATCGTATAGACCCGCCCGTCGGCGACCACCGGCTCGGAGGCGAGACGGCCGCCGGCGCTGCTGCCCTCGCCGATGCTGATGCTCCACGCCCGGGTGATCGAATCGCCCAAAGCGACATGGCCCATCGATTTCGAGGCATTGCCGCCGGGCTGCGCCCAGTCGCTGTTGGCGACCGGCGCCGGCACCGCCACCGGCACGTCGGCGAGCAGCGGATCGACCTCGACCTGGGTGTAGGTGCCCAGCACCGGAATGCGCGTGCCCACGGTCGGCGTCGTCGGCCGGCGGCGGCCGTCGAGGAGGCCGCATCCGCCGAGCAGGCTGATCGCGGCCAGGGCGAGAACGAGACGCTTCATTCAGCTTTTTCCCTTGTTGCGGCCGGCGCGGGCGGACTGCCCTGCCCCGCCGGCTGGCCGGCGGCCGGGGCGGCCGGCTCGTCGATGGCGTTGACACCTAGAGAGCCAGCCATCTGAACGGCTCTTGTACGGATCGAGGACGGCACCGATTCGTCGCGGCCGATCTCGGCGAACAGCGGCCCGGCGAGATTGGGCCGGCCCATCTTGAGATAGGCGATGCCGACCATCTCGCCGGCGCTGCCGAGCCAGGCGCTGCCGGGACGCGCCAGCAGCCGCAGCCGCTGGACCACCGCCTGCGGCGGCAGCGAATCGAATTCGAGCTGGGTCTGCCGGACCAGGGCGGCCTGGCGGTAGGTTTCGTCGAAATCCTCGTTCTGGGCGATCGAGCGCAGGGTGGCGACGGCGGCGCGCGTATTGCCGGCGGCGGTTTCGGCATTGGCGCGGGTGAACAGAGCGGCGGCGCGATAGCCGCCGACGTCGCTCTGCGCCAGCTGGGCGATCTTGGGCGCGGCGGCGCCGCGATTGCCGGCCTCGAGGCTGTCGAGCGCTTCCAGCAGGGTCTCGCCCTGCGCGGCGGCGGCCCCCTCCTGGCGCGCCTGCCACCAGATCCAGCCGCCGATCGCGCCGAGTGCGAGGATGACGGCGGCGACGATCCACCAGCCGTAGCGCGTCACGAAGCGGTTGACCTGCTCCCTGCGCAGCTCCTCGTCGACTTCCCTCAGGAAGGTTTCACCCTCATTCGGCTTGAGCGCCAAATCACTTCTCCATCTCTGGGAAGACTGCGCCGCAGCTCTGCCCTTCAAACAGTCGCTGGCGGCCGCCGGCGCACGGCGGGCGCGCGACATGACCAAGATCGTTTTTCCGGCTGACTCAGCCGGAAACGTGAATCTTGGTCAAGCCAAAACTAGCGAGCCTGATTCACGCCTTCGGCCGAATGGCTTCGGCCTCGGACGATCAGGCTTGCGCTCCTTAGCCACGCAAAGGCGGAAACGGAAGGCCCCTCACTTCTTGCCGCGGTAGATCTGGTCCTCGGTCGGGAAGGCGCGGCTCCTGACCTCCTCGGCATAAGCGGCGGCGGCGGCGCCGATCTCGCCGGCCAGATCGCCGAAGCGCTTGACGAAGCGCGGCGTCCGCTCGAACATTCCCATCATGTCCTCGGTCACCAATATCTGCCCGTCGCACTGCGCCGAGGCGCCGATGCCGATGGTCGGGCAGGAAACGGCTTTCGTCGCCTCGGCGGCGATCTCCTCCATCACCCCTTCCAGCACCAGGGCGAAGCAGCCGGCATCGGCCACCGCCTTGGCGTCGGCGAGCACCTTCTTCGCTTCGGCGTCGTCGCGGCCGCGGGCGCGGTAGCCGCCCAAGGCGTTCACCGCCTGCGGGGTCAGGCCGACATGGCCGATCACCGGAATGCCGCGCTGCGCCAGGAAGGCAACCGTCTCCGCCATCGCCTCGCCGCCCTCGAGCTTGACCGCGGCCGCCCCGGTCTCCTTGAGCACCCGCGCCGCGCTCTCGAACGCCTGCTGCGGGCTCGCCTCGTAGGAGCCGAACGGCATGTCGACCGCGACCAGGGCGTGCCACGAGCCGCGCACCACCGCGGCGCCGTGGGCGCACATCATGTCGAGGCTGACCGGGATGGTCGAGGGCAGGCCGTAAATCACCTGGCCGAGGGAATCGCCGACCAGGAGAAGATCGCAATGGGGATCGAGCAATTGCGCCATCCGCATCGTGTAGGCGGTCAAGGCGACGATCGGCTCCTTGCCCTTGCGGGCCTGGATCGCCGGCGCGGTCAGCCGCTTCATCGGCGCCGGGCTCGGCGTGGCGCGGCTGGTCGCGGTGTCGATCGTGTAGGTGGACATGGCCGGCTTCTAGCCGATTGCCGCGGCGCAGCAAAGGGAGGGCGGGCAAGGGGAAGAAGCAAGCGGAGAAAAGAGTCATCCCGGCGAAGGCCGGGATGACGTTTCTTATGAGACGATCGCCGGCACCCTATTTCACGATCACCAAAGCCGCCTTGCCCTCGCGCCGGGCGACGGCGGTGGTGACGTCGTCGCCGCTCCGCGACAGGCTGAGGTCGAGCCGCGAGCCCGCCACCGCCACGTCGCGCAGCAGGAGGTCGTCGAGGAAGCCGGGCAGCGCCGGATTGGCGAGGTGGACGCTGTCCTTCTCGAAATCGAGGTCGAGCCCGGTCGCCGCCGCGATCAGGGCGAACGGCGCCGCCGCCGCCCAGGCCTGGGGCGAGCAGGCGACCGGATAGGAGGTCGGCCCGCGCTTGCGGCGCCGCGAAAAGCCGCAGAACAGCTCCGGCAGCCGCCGGAACTCGTCGTAGATCGCGGCCTCGATCTGGGCCTGGAAGATCTTCAGCACTTCGGCCTTGTGGCCGTAGCGGGCGAGGCCCAGGGCGATCAGCGCATTGTCGTGCGGCCAGACCGAGCCATTATGATAGGACATCGGGTTGTAGCGCGCCTCGCCCGAGGCGATCGTGCGGATGCCCCAGCCGGTGAAGAAGCGCCTTTCGGTCAGCAGCCGCGCCAGCCGCGCCGCCCGCTCGGGGCTGGCGATGCCGGCGAACAAGGCGTGGCCGGCGTTCGACGACAGCACCCGGCACGGCTGCTTCCGGCCGTCGAGCGCGAGCGCGTAGCAGCCGAGATCGTCCAGCCAGAACCGCTCCTCGAAGCGCAGGCGCAGGCCCTCCGCCTGGCGCTCGAGCGACTCGGCCGCGGCCGTCTCGCCCATCGCCCGCGCCATTTCGGCGGCGGCGGCCTTGGCGGCGAAGACATAGGCCTGGACCTCGCATAGGGCGATCGGGCCCTCGGCCGCGCTGCCGTCGGCGTGGAAGATCGAATCGAAGCTGTCCTTCCAGCCCTGGTTGGCGAGGCCGCGCTCGGTCATCCTTTGATATTCGACGAAGCCGTCGGCGTCGGGGTCGCCGGGGCCGTCGATCCAGCCCAGGGCGGCCTGGATGTTGGGCCAGATCGCGCGGATCGTCTCGACGTCGCCCGAGCGCTTCCAGTAGAGGCCGGCGAGCAGCACGAACAAAGGCGTGGCGTCGACGCTGCCATAATAGCGGCGGAACGGGACCTCGCCGAGCCGGGCCATCTCGCCGCCGCGCATCTCGTGCAGGATCTTGCCGGGCTGGGCGTCGGCGGCCTCGTCGGTCTCGGTGGCCTGGGTCAGCGCCAGCGCCCTCAGCACGCCCCGGGCGATGTCGGGCGCGGCCCACAGCAGCTCGATCGCCGTGATCAGGCCGTCGCGGCCGAAGATGGTGCTGTACCAGGGGACGCCGGCATAAGGATAAAGGCCGTATTCGGTGTCGCTCAGCAGCATCGAGATGTCCGATACCGAGCGGTCGATGACGGTGTTGAACAGCTCGTTCGAGCTGGTGACGCTGGCGCAGTCCTTCAGCCGGTCGCGGCTCGACCGGCGGACCGCGCGATAGGCCGAGACGAGATGCGGCGCCTCGGCCGCGTCGCCGCCGCCCAGCGCGCACATCGTCTTCATCACCACGCTGAGGCGGTCGCGCGTGTCGAGGTCGATGTCCCAGCGCGCTTTGCGCTCGGTGAGGAGGTCGGGCGGGGGATCGAAATGGACGATGGTGCAGCGCTCGATCCCGTCGAGCCCCAGATAGTCGAAGCGCACGCTGCGCCCGTCGACCCGCGCCACCGTCAGCGTCCCCCGCCGCGTCCGCCGCTCGCCGCGCACCTCGAACAGATCGGCGAAATCGGCGTCGAAGGCGATTTCGAGCGGGATCGGCTGCGGAATCGGGCTGAAGCAGCGCACCCGGATGCGCTCGTAGCAGGTGCGGCCGCGCAGGAACTTCATCCGCCCGGCATAGATGGAGTCGCGCTGCAGCCAGACTTTGCCCTCGGCGTCGTGGAGGTCGGCATTGGCGAGGTCGACGACTAGCGCGCCATTGTCGTCGAGCACCACCGAGCTCAGCAGCAGCGGCTCCATGCCGCCGATCGTGAGCGAGAGGCCGGAGAGGAAGCGCGTGTCCTGGTAGAACAGGCCGTCGGGACCGTCCTCGCCGCCGCGGCAATCGCCCTGCTTGTCGAACACCCCGAACAAATCGTCGTGCTTCAGTGTCCTCAGCGTCCGGTCGACGAGCGACTTGGTCGCCTCGATATGATAGCTTTCGGGCGCGTCGTGCGGCTCCTGCCCGGCCCAGGCCGATGGCGAAATGGTCTCGTTCATGAGGGCCCGCGCTCCGGCATCAGGCGGCCACGGTCAGCTTCTTTCCGAACAAAGCGGGCCGCTCCGCCCCGATCATGCGCTCGTAGAGCCGGACATAGTCGCGGGCCATGCGATCGGCGGTGAAGCGCTCCTCGAATGCGGCGCGGACATGAGCGCGCGCTATGCTCCCCACCGCCTCGACGGCGGCGATCGCCTCCTCCACGTCGTTGACCAGGAAGCCGTTGCGGCCATGCTCGATCACCTCGGCGGTCGATCCGCAGCGCGAGGCGATCACCGGCGTGCCCGCGGCCATCGCCTCGATCATCACCAGGCCGAACGGCTCGGGCCAGTCGATCGGGAAGAGCAGGGCCCGCGCCCCGCCGAGAAAGGCGGGCTTGTCGGCGTCGCCGATCTCGCCGACGAACTCGATCAGGGGGTCGTCGAGCAGCGGCTTGATCGCGCTCTCGAAATAGCCGGCGTCGGCATGGTCGACCTTGGCGGCGATCTTCAGCTTCATGCCGGTCCGCATGGCGATCTCGATCGCCCGGTCGGGCCGCTTTTCGGGCGAGATCCGGCCGATGAAGGCGAGATAGTCGCCGCCTTGGGCGCTGAACGGAATGAGATCGCGCGGCAGGCCGTGATGGACGGTGCCGACGAAGTTGGCGGCGGCGATCGGCCGGCGCTGGTCGTCGGAGATCGACACCAGCCGCATCTCCGGGAAGGTGGTGTAGGCCGGCCGGAAATCGGGCAGGTCCTGCCGCCCGTGCAGGGTGGTGAGGCACTTGCCGGCGAGGTGGCGGAAGGTCGGGAATTGCAGGAAGTCGACATGGAAGTGGAGCATGTCGAACTGGTCCGCCGCGCTCAGCACCCGATCGAGCATGGCGAGCAGGCTGGCGAGATGATCGTTGATCCCGGCGAGGCGAAGGCCGGTCCGGGCGCACGGCACCAGCCGCGCCGACGTCACCGAATCGCCGCTGGCGAACAGGGTCACCTCATGGCCGAGATCGACCAGGGCCTCGGTGAGCCACCAGATGACGCGCTCGGTGCCGCCGTAAAGCTTGGGCGGGACGGCTTCCGCCAGCGGGGCGATCTGGGCGATACGCACGCAACACTCCTCTACATCGTTTCAGGCGTCAGGGAGCGCTACACGCATTACTCCGGCAGCCGAAGAACGAAGCGCGCGGCTGTGGGGTTCCTGTGACGAACCGAGCCGACACCAGGGGACGCTTCTCGCGTTGAGCAGGCGTGACCGACGCGCAGCTCAGCTTCCTCCAGCCTTCCGGTGCGCCGGACGGGCTGGTCTACCGGCCCGATTTCCTGTCGGCGGAGGAGGAACGGGACGTTGCCGGGCGGATGGCGGGCCTTCCCTTCAGGCCGTTCGAGTTCCAGGGCTTCCTCGGCAAGCGGGAAACCGTCTCGTTCGGCTGGTCCTACCGCTTCGACGGCAGCGGCCTCGCCGAGGCGGCGCCGATGCCGGGCTGGCTGATTCCGCTGCGCGACCGCGCCGCCGCCTTCGCCGGGCTCGAGCCGGACGCGCTCGAACATGCCTTGCTCATCCGATATGGCGAGGGCGCGGGCCTCGGCTGGCACCGCGACCGGCCGGTGTTCGGCGACGTCATCGGGATTTCCCTGCTGTCGCCCGCGCCGCTGCGCTTGCGCCGCCGGCAGGGCGAAAAATGGCAGCGCTTCACGCTGACGCCCGAGCCGCGCTCGATCTACCTGCTGCGCGGCGCCGCGCGGAGCGAATGGGAGCACAGCATCCCGCCGGTCGAGGCGCTGCGCTACTCGATCACCTTCCGGACGCTGAAATGATCCTCCCCGCGAAATCGTGGGGAGGAAACAGTCTTAGCTGTAAAAGACGTGCAACCCGATCCGGGCGCTGCGGGCGAGGCGGCGGCCCCAGCTCGGCGACACATAGTCGGCGTGGTACCAAAGGACGTTGTCGGCGAGCAGGCGGGTCGTGCCCTGCTGGGCGATGCGCGATATCGCCACCGCCTTGCGCCACGCTTCGGAAGCGCGGTCGGCGCGCGGGATCACGCCGCGGCGCACGAACGAGAATTGGGCGGGCTGGACGACGACGGCGCAGAGCGTGGCCGGATAGCGGCCGGAGGCGGCGCGGTTCATCACCACTTCGGCGACCGCGAGCTGGCCTTCGAGCGATTCGCCGCGCGCCTCGAAATAGACCGCATTGGCGAGGCAATCCTCCTCGGCATTGCGCGTCTCGGTCGCCGCATGCGCATCGACCAGCTCGTCGAGCGCGCGGGGCGCGGGGAAGATGGCATTGGCCAGCGCGACCATATGCTCGGCGACTTCGGCCGGCGTGACGGCATCCGCCGCTTGGGGGCTGTCGTCGTTGAGGCCGAGCTCGCTGACGCCGGTATCGGCCGACGCATGGTCGAGATAATAAGATGCCAAAGGCGCATCGCCCTGCTGCGCCAGCACCGGACCGCCCCACAGCGCCGATGCGGCGAAGCCAAAAGCAACCGCGGCAAAGGCCGCGGCGCGAACCGTTCGGATCATTCGTCTCTTGCTTCTATGCGGCGACCCGGTTCGACGGACGCACCTTGCATCCGCGGCCTCTGGCTCCCCGACTTGCCCTGGCCACCGGCTTCTTGAAAGCCCTGGCGACACCCGCTCTTCAAATCAGTGAGCGGCACCTGAGCGAGCCGGGTTAACGAATCAAGGATTATGCTGCATTGCAGCGATAAACGGGTCGCAAGGCGGGACGAGTTGCGGAACCAGCGGCGATTTCAACGAAATCAGGTGCTTGGCGCCGGCGCCGGCGGCAGTTGATGGGGCACGCCCGAAACCAGGCGGACCCGTGCGCTCGGTACCCAGCCGGCCGCGCACGGCCCCTGATAGTCGCGCCGCACCGCGACCGGACCGGAGACGCCGCAGCGCTCGGCCGCCTCGCCGCCGCCGTCGTAGACGATCCCGAACCAGCGCTGGTCGTGGGTCCGCAAGCAGATGAAGAATTGGGAGCCCGGCTGGAGCTGGTCGATCTCCGCCGCCGCCTCGTAGGGCGCGGACCGCACCGGGACCGGCCCGCCCGGCGCCCGGTCGCGGGTCGCGCCGCGGCCGTTGCAGGCGGCGAAATTGGGCCCGAGCTCGCCGATCCGGACCGGCGTCACCGCCTCGTTGAGCAGGCTCGGGTCGGTTTCGTCGCGGACATAAGGCGGCGTCGTCGAACCCTGCCGCGGCTCGTCGTCGCGCCCGCGCTCGCCGCAGCCGGCGAGGAGGAGCGGAAGAAGAAGAAGAAGGGCGCGTTGAGCCTTCATCCCGCATGATCTAGGCGCGAAGGCGGATAAATGCGAGAGGAGCGCGCATGGCCTATTGGCTGATGAAATCGGAGCCGGGCGTCTACGGCTGGGACGACCTGGTCCGCGATCGAAGCACCGAATGGGACGGCGTCCGCAACAACGCCGCGCGGCTCCATTTGCGGGCGATGAAGGCGGGCGACGAGGCCTTCTTCTACCATAGCGGCGAGGAACGCGCGGTGGTCGGCATCATGCGCATCGCCGGCGAAGGCAGGCCCGACGGCGAGGACGGCGCCTGGGTCAAGGTCCCGGTCGAGCCCGTCCGCGCGATCGGCCCGGTGACGCTGAAAGCCATCAAGGCAGAACCGAAGCTCGCCGCGATGGAGCTGATCCGCCAATCCCGGCTGTCGGTCAGCCCGGTGCGCGTCGAAGAGTGGGCATTGATCCTGAAGATGGCCCGCCACGCATAAGCGGGAGGCGGAGCGGTTTCCGCCTCCCGCCGCCCCTCAGAGGATGAAATCTGAGGAGAAGAGCGGAACCACGCCGTCGAGCCGGATCTGGAAATCGCCCACCCCGTCGCCGTTGACGTCGCCGGAGACGAAGGTGTTGCCGCCCACCTGCTCGAACCGGAGCTGGCCGGCGACGCCGGAGAAGGCGGCGGCGCCGATGAACTGGAAGTTCTGGTTGCCGGCCGCGTTGAAATTGGCGTCGATCGCGTTGAGGTTGATCTTGTCGCCCTGGCCGCGGACGAAATCCCTGATCACGTCCGCCGCCCCGGCCTGGCTCTCGGTGGTCGCGCTGTAGACGAACCGGTCGGCGCCGGTGCCGCCGATCAGCAGATCGGCGCCGAAGCCGCCATTGATGGTGTCGTTCCCCGCCCCGCCGTCGATGATATCGTCGCCGCCGGCACCCGAAATGGTGTCGTTACCGCCCAGCCCGTAGATCGTGTCCTCGAGCTGGGTGGCGCGCGGCTGGCCCGAGGGGCTGGTGGTGGTCGAGATGGTGTTGCTGCCGGACGTGCCGATGATGGTGTTGCCTTCGCGGACGTTGGCGACGGTCACCGCCAGCGCCTGGGTGTCGGTGAAGCTGCCGTCGCTCGCCGACACGACGAGGTCGTAGACGTTGTTGGCCCCGGCGTCGCCGGGCGCTTCGTGATTCGCCGCGACGACGAAGGTCAGCGCGCCGGTCTGGGCGTCGATCGAGAAGCGCGCCGCGTCGGCCCCCCCGGCGATCGCATAGACGATCGCGCCGCCGTCGGGATCGGCGGCGGCGACGCTCGTCACCGCGCGCACGTTCTCGGCCACCGAGACGGCGGCGCTGCCGCCGCCGCCGTTGGAGGTGATGGCGAGGGCCTCGTTGACGTTGCCCACGCCGATTGCGAAGGCCTGGGTGGCGCTGAACGCGCCGTCGCCGGCGGAGACGACGACCTCGTAGATATTGTCGACGTCGGCATCCGCGGGCGCCTCGAAGTTGGGAGCGCTGATGAAGCTCAGTGCTCCGGTCTGCGCGTCGATCGTGAAGCGCCAAGCGTCCGCGCCGCCGGCGATCGCGTAGCTTACAGGCCCGCCGTCGACATCGCTGGCCGTCACGCTCGTCACCGCCGCGCCGTTCTCGGCGATCGCCAGACTTACCGAAGCGGCTCCTCCGTGCGAGGTGATGGTGACGCCTTCGTCGACATTGCCGACCGCGACGGCGATCGCCTGGGTATCGGAGAAGCTGCCGTCGCTGGCGGAGACGATGACGTCGTAGACATTGTCGGCCCCGTCGTCGCCGGGCGCTTCATAGTCCGGCGCGGCGAGGAAATAGAGCACGCCGTTCGAATTGATGCCGAAGCGCGCGGCGTCGGCGCCGCCGACGATGGCGTAGAAGGGCGCGGTGCCGTCGAGATCGACCGCCGCGACGGTCGTAACGGAAACCCCGTTTTCGAGCGCGGCAACCGACGCGGTCGCGCCGCCCCCGCCGGAGGTGATCGTCACGCCTTCATTCTGGTTGGCGACGATGATGTTGAAGAACCGCTCATCGGAGATGCTGCCGTCGCTGGCGGTGATGAACAGGCGGTACGAATTGGTCCCCGCCGCGCTCCCCGGATGTTCATAGTCCGGCGCCGCGATGAAGCTGAGCGCGCCGGTGGCCGCGTCGATGGTGAACAAAGCGGCGTCGTCGCCGTCGCTGATCGCATAGGTGACGGCGTCGCCGTCGAGGTCGGTCGCCGTGAAAAGGCCCACGAAGGCCTGGTTCTCGACCGCGACGCGGGCGCCGTTGGCCCAGCCCGGCCCGAAGCCCTCGTTGACGTTGCCGACCGAGACCGCCAGCGCCTGGGTGTCGGCGAATTCGCCGTCGCTCGCCGTGACGAGGACATCGTAGACATTGTCGCCGTCGGCATCGCCGGGCGCCTCGAAATCGGGCGCGTCGACAAAGGTCAGCTCGCCGGTCTCGGCGTCGATGACGAACGAAGCGGCGTCCGCGCCGCCGGCGATGGCGAAGGTGACGGCATCGCCGTCGATGTCGGCGGCGGTGACGGTCGCCGCGGCGGCGCCGTTCTCGCCCACCGCGACCGAAGCGGCGGAGGTGATCGAAAGCCCTTCGTTGACGTTGCCGACCATGAACTGGATCAGCTGAAACGTGCTGAGCTCCCCGTCGCTCGCCGAGACGATCACGTTGAGGAAATTGTCCTCGCCGCCGTCGACCGGCGCCTCGTAGTCCGGCGTGTAGACCAGGCTGAGCTCGCCCGTCACCGCGTCGATGACGAACAGATCGGCGTCCGCGCCGCCGGTGATCGAATAGCGGACCGGGCCCGGGCCGTCGCCGTCGGTCGCGACGACCGTCGTGACCGCGGTCTCGCCCTCATCGACGCTCACCCCGGACGAGGAGGTGCCGCCCCCGTCCGACACGATCGTCGGCCGCTCGTTGGGCTGGAGGATTTGCGCGCGCACCGCATAGCCGCTGCCGTCGCCGCTTTCGCTGGTCCAGGTGATGACCACCCGGCCGTCGGCGAGGGTGGCGATGTCGGGCAGGAACTGCGCGCCCGTCGCCAGCGTGTTGACCAGGATTTCGCCGCCGACCTTGGCGCCCGATGCGTCGAAGGCCTGCGCCTTGATCGCAAAGCTGCTACCGTCCTGGCCGCTGTGGAACGTCGTCCAGGCGACCATGAAGCCGCCGTCGGGCAGCGCGGTCGCGACCGCCTCCTTCTGGGTGTCGACGACCTGGCTGTTGACGAGGAACTCGGCGCCGACCTTCGCGCCCGATGCGCTGAAGACCTGCCCCTTGACGGCGCCGCCGCTGCCGTCCTGGGTGGCATCGGTCGTGTACCAGGTGACGACGAAGCCGCCGCCGGCGAGCGCGGTGATGCTCGGCTCATATTGATAGCCCGCCGCCTGCGTGTTGACCAGGAACTCGGCGCCGACGCGAGCGCCGGACGCATCGAAAATCTGCGCCTTCACCGCGTTATCGCTGCCGTCCGCCGCCGTGTCGGTGGTCCGCCAGGTGGCGATGAAGCCGCCATTGGCGAGGCCGACGATGTCGCCATATTCCTGGGCTGCGTTGGTCTGGGTGTTGAGCCGGAACTCCCCGCCGACCCGTGCGCCGGTCGCGTCGTAGATTTGCGCCTTGGTGTCGAAGCCGCTCCAATCGTCCCAGCTGATCACGAACCCGCCATTGGCGAGATGGGCGACATTGGGGCTGAACTGGCTGCTCGCGCTTTGGGTGTTGACCAGGAACTCGCCGGCGATCGGAACGCCGGACCGGGTGAACAATTGCGCCTTGATGCAGCTGCCGCTGCCGTCCTGGCTGGTGTCGTTGCTCACCCAGGAGACGACGAAGCTATCGTTCGTGAGCGTGGCGACCGACGCGGTGAACTGGCTTCCCGGCGCCTGCGAATTGACCCGGAACTCGGGCCCGACCTTGTTGCCGGCGGCGTCGAAGAGCTGCGCCTTGATCGCGCTCTCGCTGCCGTCCTGCGCCGTGTCCAGCGAGCCCCAGGCAATGACGAACCCGCCGTCGGAGAATCTGGAAATGGTCGGCGCGGTCTGGTTCGCGGCCGTAAAGCTGTTGACGCCGAATTCCAGGCCCGAACGATAATAAGACGGCATGATCTTCCCTCCACCGGTTATGCCCCATGGGTAGGAAGGCGTGTCTTTACATCCGGTAAACGCTGGAAAATCGGCGCGAGGCACAGCTAGAAATCCGTTTTCCCGAAACGCTTCATGCCCTGATTGTGCCCCGGCGGATCGAGGACGGTCACGTCGAGATCGACCGGCGCGCCGACCCAATGGGCCAGGCTCGTATGATCGGCCATGTCGTCGTCGGTGAGCGGATGGACGAGCGCGCGCAATCCCGAGGCGTGGATCGCGGCGAGGATTTCGGCGAGCGACCGTTCGAGGAAGTGGACTTCATATTGGGGAAGCGGGTGGGGCCCGACCCCTTCGTCCATCATCCGGCCGACGAACAGGACCGGCGGTTCGTCCCCGGCCTTGGCCGGAAGCACGAACGCGTCGCGCAGCGCCGCGGCGGCGGCGCGCTGTCCGGCCGAATAATAGATGTGGGCGTGATAGGGTGCATCGCCATCGGCCATCGCATTTGTCCCGTGATTTCGTGCCGGGTCCCGCGCGCCTGGATTCAGGCGGAGGGTGCACGCGGCGGGGGTTCCAGAGCGGACTTCAGGAAGGCGATCACGCGCGGCGATTCCCGCCTTGCGCTTCCAGCCCATGTCGCCCGCTCCCGAAGGCGGACATTCGCCTTGACGCGGCGCCAAGCGCAAGCGGTTTTCGCGCGCGCACCAATGAGCGTGCCGAGAAGCGAGCGTCAGCCGGCGCGGCCGCGCGACGCTACCAGATCCGCTCCACCCCAAACGCATCGAACAACGTCTCGTTCGAGACGATCGGCACCCGCTCGATCCGGGCCTGGGCGATCAGCAGCCGGTCGAACGGGTCCTTGTGCGGGATGTCGAGGCCTCCGGCGAGCGCGGCATGCTCGACCGTTACCGATAGCGGCACGGCGGCGAGATTCGCGAACAGGGCGTTCCAGTCCGCGACATGCCGGGCGGCGTCGGGCAATTTGCCCAGCCGGTGCTTCAGCGCGATTTCCATGATCGATCCGGCGCTGACGATCATCTCATTCGCGGGATCGCCAATGGCCTCGGCAGCCCTGGATGACAGCTTGGGATTGTGCTCCAGCGCCCAAAGCACCGCATGGGTGTCGAGCAGCAGCCTCAATCCGCTTCACCGTACCAGGCTTTGAGCTCTTCCTCCGGCAGCGGCTCGAAAAAGCGATCGTCGATCAGAACCTGCCCTTTGAGCGCCCCCAGCAGCGGCTTCTTCTTCGGCGGCGCCTCGCGGATCATCCGGACCACCGGTTCCTTGTTGCGCGCGATCACCACCTCCTCGCCGGCCAACACCTTCTCGATCAGCCGGGAGAGATGGGTCTTCGCTTCGTGGACGCTGACGATCGTCATGAACCCGACTTAGTCAAGTTGTTGACTAAGTTCAAGCCGCCTCCGCCTTCCTTGACGCCCGCTTGCGCTCGTGCGGGTCGAGGTGGCGCTTCCTGAGGCGGATCGACTTGGGCGTCACTTCGACCAATTCGTCGTCCTGGATATAGGCGATCGCCTGCTCCAGCGTCAGCCGCCGGGGCGGGGTCAGGCGGATGGCGTCGTCCTTGCCGCCCGAGGCGCGGAAGTTGGTGAGCTGCTTCGACTTCATCGGGTTGACGTCGAGATCCTCGGGCTTGGCGTTCTCGCCGACGATCATGCCCTCGTAGACCGGCTCCTGCGGCCCGACCATCAGCACGCCGCGGCCCTCGAGCGGCCCGAGCGCGTAGGTCACCGTCTCGCCCGAGCCGTTGGAGATGAGGACGCCGTTCTGGCGGCCCTCGATCCGGCCCTTATAGGGCCCGTAGCGCTCGAACAGCCGGTTCATGATGCCGGTGCCGCGGGTGTCGGACAGGAACTCGCCATGATAGCCGATCAGGCCGCGCGACGGGGCGGAGAAGGTGATCCGTGTCTTGCCGCCGCCCGACGGGCGCATGTCGGTCATCTCGCCCTTCCTTTGCGCCATCTTCTCGACGACCGTCCCCGCATGCTCGTCGTCGACGTCGATGACGACCGTCTCATAGGGCTCCTCGCGGGCGCCGGAAGAGCTGTCCGCGCCGTCGCGGAAGAGGACGCGGGGCCGGCTGATCGACAGCTCGAAGCCTTCGCGCCGCATCGTCTCGATCAGCACGCCCAATTGCAGCTCGCCGCGGCCGGCGACCTCGAACGCATCCTTGTCGGCGCTCTCCGAGATGCGGATCGAGACATTGCCCTCGGCCTCGCGCTCCAGGCGGTCGCGGATCATCCGGCTGGTGACCTTCGAGCCCTCGCGGCCCGCCATCGGCGAATCGTTGACCGAAAAGCTCATCGCCAGCGTCGGCGGGTCGATCTTCTGGGCGTGGAGCGCCTCGGTCACCGACGGCTCGACGATCGAGTTGGAGACGGTCGCCCTGGTCAGGCCGGCGATGGCGACGATGTCGCCGGCGCCGGCTTCCTCGACCGCCACCCGCTCGAGGCCGCGGAACGCCATGATCCTGGTCGCCCGGCCCTCCTCGACGACATTGCCCTCGTCGTCCAGCGCCTTGATCGGCATGTTGAGGACCAGCTTGCCGCTGGCGATCCGGCCGGTCAGCACCCGGCCGACGAAATTGTCGCGGTCGAGCAGGGTGGCGAGCATCCTGAACGGGCCGTCGGGATCGGCGTCGGGCGGGGGAACGTGGCCGACGATGGTCTCGAACATCGGCGTCAGGTCGCCCAAGCGGACGTCGTCGGAGAGCCCGGCATAGCCGGCCCGGCCGCTGGCGTAGAGGGTCGGGAAATCGAGCTGCTCGTCGCTGGCGTCGAGGCTGAGGAACAGCTCGAACACCTCGTCCAGGACTTCGGCGGGCCGCGCGTCGGGGCGGTCGATCTTGTTGACGACGACGATCGGGCGAAGCCCCAGCGCCAGCGCCTTGCCGGTGACGAACTTGGTCTGCGGCATCGGCCCTTCGGCGGCGTCGACCAGAAGGATCACCCCGTCGACCATCGACAGGATGCGCTCGACCTCGGCGCCGAAATCGGCATGGCCGGGCGTGTCGACGATGTTGATGTGGGTGGTGGTGCCGTCATGCGCCCATTCGACCGAGGTGCATTTGGCGAGGATGGTGATGCCGCGCTCTTTCTCGAGGTCGCTCGAATCCATCGCCCGCTCCTCCACGCGCTGGTTGTCGCGGAAGGTGCCGGACTGGCGGAACAGCTGGTCGACAAGCGTCGTCTTGCCGTGATCGACGTGGGCGATGATCGCCACGTTGCGAAGGCTCATCTTCGTATAACTCTCGGACGGGAGGAAGGTTCGCGGCCGATATAGCCGTTATGCTGCGCTGCAGCAAGGGCGGCGGCCCCGACATATCCTGACGGAATCGGACAGGTGCCGTTGGCTTCCGGCCGCGCCCGCGCCGGCCTGCCTATGGAAACCTCACACTAGCGCATTCCGATCCGCTTCATCTCGGCACGGAGCCGAGTGAGGTCCGTGGCGAAGCCGCGATTGTCCGGCCGGCTGAGAAGCAGGGCGGAGATGACCGACTCCGCCTCGGTGAAATGACGGGCCGCCTCGGCCCGGTCTCCTTCCGCGTCCGCCAGCTGGCCGTGATGGGCATGGCACATGAACAGCTCGCGCTGGGCCACAGCATCGGCCGGATCGCGCGAAAGGAGCGCCTGGGCCAAGGGGAAGCCGGTCTCCAGCTGATGGCGCGCCTGCTCCAGATCGCCCTGACCAATGGCGATGCCGCACAGCGCATTGCGACACAACAGGCTGCAAAGCTGCCAGGCGGAGTCGGCAGGCTGCGCCGCGGCGATCCTCTCGGCGGCGGCCAGAGCGGCTTCGAAGCACCTTTGCGCCTCGGCCCGATCGCCCGTCGCCATGGCCTGATCTCCGAGGCCGCTGTAGGACATCATCAGCTGGTGTTGCCATGCGACCCTGCCGGGATGGAGCGCGGCCAGTTCCTCGGCGATCGCGCAGCTGGCCTGGTATTGCCGACGCGCCTCGACCCGGTCTCCCACGGCTTGCGCAAGCTGGCCGAGCTTGAGGTGACTGTCCGAGACGTCGAACCTTCGGTCGGGGTCGCCGGGAAAGGCGAGAACGAGCCGCTCTGCGAGCACGAGACGGCGGACCAGCTGGCGCCGCACCAGGATCGCCTCGAGCTCGGGGGGCAGCGGGTTGGCCCGATCGGCGCCGAACTTGACGGTGGCCGGGGCGCCGAGCAGGCCGAGATGCCGCGCCTCGAAAAATTCGGCTTCCGAGAGCTGCAAGCCGCCCGCGTCCCCGGCCCGACCACGTCGACGGAGCTCCGCGTTCGCCGGCGAACGCCGGAAACGGAGGCCGATCGCCACCCAGCCTGCAATCAGGGCCAGCAGCGCCGTGAGCAGCCAGGCCGGGAAGCCGCCCACGCTTTCCGGCACGCGCAACGGCGATTCCGCCAGCCAGATCTGGGCCGCGGTCGCGACAGCCGAAACGGCCGCGATCGTCAATGCGATCGGATGCGATTTCAGGAGGCCCGCCACGCGCCATCCTCCACACCGGCCAGGATAGGCCAATCGGGGCGCCACTCCAACGGAAGTTAGGTCCATCCCGGCGCCAAGCCGGAGACGATCCGCCCCGGCTACCGGACCACCCGCTCCAATATCTCCACCCCCCTGGCGAGCGCGCGGCGCTCGGAATCGGCGAGCCGGCCGAGCCGGTCGATCAGCGCGCGGACGCGGCGGGCGCGGCCGGCTTCGAGCAGGTTTTGTCCTTCCGCCGTCGCCGTGATCCGGACGCTGCGGCGGTCGCCGGGCTTGGCCTCGCGCGTCACCAGGCCGGCGCCGACCAGCGCGTCGACGATCCGGCTCATCGTCGGCGGACGGACCTGCTCGGCGTCGGCGAGCTCGGCCAGCGACAGCGGCCCGGCGAACACGATCACCGACAAGGCCGACAGCCGCGGCGCCGAAAGGCCGCTGCCGTCATCCTCGCGCCGCAACGTCCGCAGCAGCCGGATCGAGGCCGAGTGGAGCCGTCCCGCAATGTCCCTGATCTCGCCCTCGCCCATGGTTGATGCCTATTGTTAGCTGTGCTAATGATTGACCGACTCTAATAGTTAGCATGAAAGGGAGAGTTAAGCCATGCCCCTAAATCCCTCGCATATCGCTCAAATCGCGGTGCCGGTCCGCGACCTCGATCGGGCCAAAAGATTCTATGGCGACTCGCTCGGCCTTGCCCATCTGTTCGACGCCCCGCCGGGCCTCGCCTTCTTCCAGTGCGGCCAGACCCGGCTGATGCTGAGCCAGCCCGAGGGTCCGGAGACCGCCGGCAGCTCGATCCTTTATTATGCGGTCGACGACGCCGGCGCGGCGCAGCGCGCGCTCGCCGCCGACGGCGTCGCGTTCGAGGAAGACGCGCGCTGCATCGCCCGCGTCGGCGGCAACGACATCTGGCTCGCCATCTGCCGCGACAGCGAAGGCAATTTCATCGGCCTGATGAGCGAGCAGCCGGCCGGCTGAGCATCCGTCGCGGGGCCGCGGCCGAGTTTGCGGCCGGGCGCGGTCGGCCTTAGGCCCGGCCGACGCGCGAGGGTCCTTAGAGCCGGTCCATCCTCAGCCAGCGCCGGTCGCCGAGCCAGGCGCGGGCGAGGGCGGCGTCGGCGGCGGCCGCCTCGGGCCGGTGCCCGAGCGCCCGCTCGGTCTCCGCCAGCCCGTAGAGCGCCCAGCCGTTATTGGGCGACCTGACCAGCGCGGCGCGGAAGACGTCGCGGGCCTCCGCCTGCCGGCCGGCGCGGTAGAGGGCGGCGCCCAGTGACTGGCGGACCGGATAATACCACCAGGGCGGCTCCAGATAGGGCAGGCCGTCCTCGACCGCGACCGCCTCGCGATAATGACGCGCCGCTTCGTCGAACCGGCCGGCGGCGAAGGCGTAGCGGCCGAGAGCGGCCGATTCGGCGATCCGCAGCAACGCGCGCGCCGGCGCCCCCTGGGCGATCATCGGCTGCAGCCCGTCGCCCTCGCGGATCGCGCGCAGCGCCGCCAGCTCGCGGTCGAACTCGGCCCGGTTCTGCTGCCGGGCGCGCGCCAGCGCCCGCGCGTAATGGCGCATCCCGGCGACGAACGGCAGGCGCGCGTCGGCCTCGCCGAGCGCCAGGATCTCCTCGGGAGAGGCGAACTGGGCATAAGCGAGATAGGGGGCGGCGGTGACCGGCTGCAGCCAGGCGAGCTGGGCCGCCACCGCCGGGTTGACGATCCGCCGCAGCCGCGCCGATTCCCTGATCACGACCGGCATCGCGCCGGCCATCTGCGCCGAGGTCAGCAGGAAGTGGACGTTGTGCGGATAATAGCCGTAGCGATAGGTCGGGTTCTCGCCGCCGCGGGCGAGATAGGCCTCGTCGGCCCGTGCCGCCGCGACATTGGCCCGGATCGAATTGCCGAAGCGGCCGAGCACGTAATAGATGTGGCCGGGCATGTGGACGAGGTGGCCGGCGCTGGTGATCGACGACGCGGCGAGCCGGTCGGCGGCGCCCTCGGCGCGGCGCGGATCGGCGCTGGCCTCGACCAGGTGGATATAGAGGTGCTGGGCCTGGGGATGGTCGCCGCGGCGGGCGAGCACCGTCTGGACGAGCCCGATCGCCTCGCCGATCCGCGCCTTGGGGGTGCGCCCGTCCGCCTCCCAATAATCCCATGGCCTGGTGTTCATCGCTGCTTCGGCGGCGATGACGGCGATGTCGTCGTCGGCCGGAAAGCGCGCCGCGGCGGCGCGCATCGCGTCGGCATAGGCGGCCTCGAGGGCGGCGCGGTCGGCCTCCGCGTCGGCCGAATAGCGGCCGGCCAGGGCCTCGATCAGCGCCCGTTCGGCCGGCGAGGCGCCGCCGGCGAGGTCCCGCGCCCGGGCGGCCGCGGCGATCGCCTGGGGAAGCGCCTGCGGCTCCATCGGCGCGTTGATGTTCGGCCCGAGCGCATAGGCCTCGCCCCAGAAGCAGATCGCGCATCGCGGGTCGCGCCGCTGCGCTTCGCGGAACGCCTCGATCGCCGCGCCGTGGTTGAATCCGTAAGCGAGCAGCAGCCCCTGGCGAACGTAGCGCCGCACCTCCGGGTCGGCGCTGGTCACCGGCAGGCGGATGGCGTCCGGAACCGCGATCGGCCGGACCGCCGGCGGCGGCGGCGCGCCGGTCTGCACCGCCGCCGCGAGCAGCAGCCGCGCCTGCAGCGCGCCGCCGCCGCGCCGCGCGCCGCACATCTGCGCCGCCAGCCGGCTCGGATCGAGCAGCGCGAGCGTCTCGGGCGAGACGGTGTCGGCGGCCGCGGGTGCGTCGCCGGCCAGCGCCCCGGCCGCGAGCGTCGCGGCGATCGGGAATATCAGGCTCTTCATCGCCGTCTCCCTTTGTGGACCAGCGAACGGGTCCGCCGGCGAGGATAAAGGCGGTTGCGGCGCGCCGCAACCGGCGGCGCTAGCCGGCGAGCCACCAGCGCAGCGCGTAGGCGACCGCGGCCACCGCCGCCACGCTCGCCGCCCACAGGCCGACGAACCAGGCGATCTGCCTGGCCCTAATGATAGCCATGCTCGCCGACCTTGCCGCGGAACACCCAATAGGCCCAGGCGGTGTAGGCAAGGATGATCGGCACCAGCACCGCCGCGCCGACCAGCATGAAGATCTGGCTCGAACGGGGCGCGGCCGCTTCCCAGATGGTGACGCGGCCGGGGATCACGTCGGGCCAGATCGAGATGGCGAGCCCGGCCATCGACAGCAGGAACAGGCCGAGCGTCAGCGCGAAGGGCAGCCAGTCCTTGCGCCAGCCGATGCTCCACCACAGCGCCAGGCCGACGCCGCCGACGAACAAAGGCATCGGCACCGCGACCAGCAGCCCGGGCCAGTCGAACCAGCGCTCGGCATATTTGAACTCCACGGTCGGCGTCGCCAGGCTGACCAGGCCGATCGCGACGAGCAGCGCCGGCGCCAGCGCCCGGGCATGGGAGCGCGCGCGCTCCTGCAGCGGCCCCTCCGTCTTCCAGACCAGCCAGCAGGCGCCGAGCAGCGCATAGCCGGCGACGAGGCTGGCGCCGGTCAGCAGGCTGAACGGGGTCAGCCAGTCCCACCAGCCCCCGGCATAGGCGCGGCCGGCGACGCGGATGCCCTGGAGCAGCGCGCCGAGCGTGATCCCCTGCGCGAAGGTCGCGACCAGCGAGCCGGCGAAGAAGCCGAAATCCCAGAATTTGCGGTGGCCCGGATCGCGCCAGCGATATTCGAAGGCGACGCCGCGGAAGACGAGGCCGAGCAGCATCGCGATCAGCGGCGCGTAGAGCGCGGGAAGGACGATCGCATAAGCAAGCGGGAAGGCGGCCATCAGGCCGCCGCCGCCGAGCACCAGCCAGGTCTCGTTGCCGTCCCATACCGGCGCGATCGAGTTCATCGCCAAGTCGCGCTCCCTGCCGACGGCAAGGCGCGGGAACAGGATGCCGATGCCGAGGTCGAACCCGTCCATCACCACGTACATCGCGACGGCGAAGGCGATGATGAACGCCCAGACGATGGTGAGGTCCACTTAATCCTCCCCTGCATTTGCAGGGGAGGGGGACCAGCCGAAGGCTGGTGGAGGGGCTTCCTGGGCGAAAAGCGGCCCCTCCACCGCACTCCGTGCGGTCCCCCTCCCCTCGAAATCGAGGGGAGGATTTTTTGCCATCGCCATCACCCCTCCTCCCCGTCGCGCGCGACCGCCGGCGCCGGCGTGATCCCGGCGCTGCGGATCGGCGCCTCCTCGGGACCATGCTCGCCCGCCTGGGGCGCGGCGCGCATCAGCCGCAATATGTACCAGGCGCCGGCCGCGAAGACGGTGAAATAGACGATCACGAAGGCGATCAGCGAGCCGGTCACGCCCGGCGTCGCGATCGGCGACACCGCATGCTCGGTCCTCAGCAAATTGTAGATCACATAAGGCTGGCGCCCGACCTCGGTCGTCACCCAGCCGGCGATCACCGCGACGAAGCCGGCCGGGCCCATGGCCAGGGCGAAGAGGTGGAGGAGGCGCCAGTCGTAGAGCCGGCGCCGCATTCGCGCGACCAGGCTGAACAGGCCGAGCGCGAACATCAGGAGGCCGAGCCCGACCATGATCCGGAACGACCAGAAGACGATTTCCACCGGCGGCCGCTCGCTGCGGGGCACCGTCTTCAGGCCCGCGACCGGCGCGTTCCAGCCATGGTGGAGGATGAGCGAGGAGAGGTTGGGGATCTCGACCGCGGCATGGACCGTCTCGGCCTCCGAATCCGGGAAGCCGAACAGGATCAGCGGGGCGCCGTTGGGATAGCTTTCGAAATGGCCCTCCATCGCCATCACCTTCTGCGGCTGGTGCGCCAGCGTGTTGAGGCCGTGGAGGTCGCCCGCCACGATCTGCACCGGCGCGACCAGCGCGGCCATCCACAGCGCCATCGAGAACATGGTGCGGACCTCGGGCGTGTCCGTCCGCCGCAGCAAGTGCCACGCCCCCACCCCGCCGACCACCAGAGCGGTGGTCAGATAGGCGGCGATCACGGTGTGGACCAGCCGGTAGGGAAAGCTGGGATTGAAGACGATGTCGAGCCAGCTCCCCGCCGGCACGAACTGGCCGACGTCGTTCAGCGCCCAGCCGGTCGGGGTCTGCATCCAGCTGTTCGCCGAAAGGATCCAGAAGGCGGAGAGGAACGTCCCGATCGCCACCATGCAGGTGGCGGTGAAGTGCAGCCCCTTGCCCACCTTCGCCATGCCGAACAGCATCACCCCGAGGAAGCCGGCCTCGAGGAAGAAGGCGGTCAGCACCTCATAGGCCATGAGCGGCCCGACGATCGGCCCGGCGCGGTCGGAGAAGACCGACCAGTTGGTGCCGAACTGGTAGGACATGACGATGCCCGAGACGACGCCCATCGCGAAGGCGATGGCGAAGATCTTCAGCCAGTAGCGGAAGAGGTTGAGATAGGTCTCCCGGCCGGTCTTCAGCCACAGCGCCTCGAGCACCGCCAGATAGGAGGCGAGCCCGATCGAGAAGGCGGGGAAGATGAAATGGAACGAGATCGTGAACGCGAACTGGACGCGGGCGAGCAGCAATGCGGTTTCGGCGTCGGCCACGGCGTGAATCCTGGGAGCGCTTGCCGCTCCCTAGCGCGTTTGGCCGGACCAATCACCCGTCCAGGTTGCAGATCGGCGGCGCTCAGACGAAATAGGCGGCCATCACCGCGATATCGATCAGGAAGTGGGCGGCGATCGGCCAGCCGATGCCGCGCGTCTCCCAGGCCGCCTTGCCCCAGGCGACCGCGCCCAGGCCGATCATGAGCGACACCGGCAGCGCCGCCAGCACGCCGACGCTCAATCCCCAGTGGAGCAGCCCGAACAGCATGCCCGTCGTCCACAGGCCCGGCCCGGCGCCGCCGAGGCGGAGGAAGGCGGGCTGCAGCAGGCCGCGATAGACGATCTCCTCGACCGCGGCGTTGACCAGCGCCGCCGCCAGCACCGCCCACCACAAGCGCGCCAGCCCGCCGCCGGTGATCGGCGCGAACCCGACGCCCGCCTGGAGGAACAGGCCGAGCAGCACGACGAAGCCGAGATAGCCGCCGAGGAGGAAGCGCGACCAGCGCATCGGCTTTTCCTTCATGCTGAAGCTGCGGCTGGCGACCGACCAGTCGCCCACCCCCAAAGCGGGCGCGGGCTCGCCGGGCGCCGGCCGGTAGAGCAAGGCGACCAGCCCCATCAACAGCGCCAGCGGGATCAGGAACCACAGCCGGAACAGGACGAAGCCGATAAGGTCGCCGCCGCTCCGGAAGGGCAGGTCCATGCCGCCCGGCAGCGCCGCCATCAGCAGGCCCGATCCCCAGAAGCCGGCGACATAGGCGAGCACCGTCGCCGCGGCGTAGCCCAGCGCGCGGTCGCGCCGGACGAGGCTCCAGGCGAGGAGCAGGGCCGGCAAGGCGAGCGCGGCGCCGTACCAGGCTTGCGCCGGGGCGATCGCGGTGACCAGCCGCGACACCTCGGTCGGCCGGAAGGGCGCGAGGAAGGCGACGCCGCCGAGCCAGGCGGCGAGCGCCAGCGCCAGCAATGCGAGCCAGCGCGGCGCCGCCAGCCGCTCGGCGCGCAGCAGCCGCCAGACGCTGAGCGCGCGCGTTTCCTCCGGGCTCATCGCCTTTCTCCCTCATGGTCCGCGAGCAGGCGCAGCGACGCCTCGGCCCATTCCGCCCGCGTGCGGGCGGCGCGGCGGCCGGCGTCGATGGTGATCCGGTAATAAGGCAGGCCCGGCGACTCCCCGTCCTCGGCGATCACCTGCCGGTCCGCCTCGTCGAGATAGTGAAGCCGCTCGAGCGCCTCGCGGCGCGCGCCTTCGAGATAGGCCCGCGCCCGCGCCGGATCGGCGAACCGCCCGAAGAACAATTTCAGCAGCAGCTCGCTGCGCCGCAGATCCGGGCGCGGCGCCCGGTTCAGCCAGGCTTCCAGCGCTTCGAGGCCCCTGGCGGTGATCCGGTAGCGCTTGCGGTCGCGCGCCGCGCCGGCGTCGTCGGCGCGCTCGGCCAGCCCCTCGCCGGCCAGCCGGGAGAGCTCGGGATAGATCTGGCCGAAGCTCTCGGTCCAGAAATGGCCGATCGCCTGGTCGATCCACTGCCGGACCTCGTAGCCGGTGGCCGGTCCCTCGGCGAGGATGCCGAGCAGCACATAGCGAGTCGTTCTTTCGCGCATACATATCTTCTAGATATATCCCGAAGATATGTCAATACTCATCCTCGTCATCCCGGCGAAAGCCGGGATCTCCCTTCTTCTATCCGGGCCAGGGGAAAGGAGATTCCAGCTTTCGCTGGAATGACGAGCTTGCGGGAACGACCGGCCTGGGCGGAGCGCCGGCTAAACGAAGACCGACCAGCCGGTCCGCTCGACCAGCGCCTCCAGCGCCGCCGCCCCGGCCGCGCTCGTCCCCGCCGCGTTCAGCCCCGGCGACCAGGCCGCCACCGCGCCGTGCCCGGGCGCGACCGCGAGGATGCCGCCGCCGACGCCGCTCTTGCCCGGCAGGCCGACGCGGAAGGCGAACTCGCCTGAATTGTCGTAATGGCCGCACAGCATCATCACGCTGTTGATCCGCCGCGCCCGGCGCCCCGCGATCACCTGCGCCCCCGTTTCCGGATCCCGCCCGTCGAAGGCGAGGAACAGCCCGGCCCGCGCCAGCTGCCGGCAGCTCATCGCCACCGCGCATTGCCGGAAATAGGCGCCGAGCACGGTCTCGACCTCGTTGGCGAGCACGCCGAAATTCTTCATGAACCAGGCCAGCGCGCGGTTGCGCGCCCCGGTCGCGCTTTCCGACGCCGCCACCTCCTCGTCGACCTCGATCGCCGGATCGCGCGCCTGGGTCCGCAGCAGGCCGAGCAGGGCGTCGATCGCCGCGTCCGCGCTGCCCTCGCCGATCAATATGTCGGTCACCACCATCGCGCCGGGGTTGATCAACGGGTTGCGCGGCCGGCCATGCTCGTGCTCGAGCTGGACGATCGAATTGAACGCCGAGCCCGAAGGCTCGCGCCCGACCTTGTCCCACAAGGCCGGCCCGACCTTTTCGAGCGCGAGGGCGAGCATGAACACCTTGGAGATGGACTGGATCGAGAAAGGCTCGTCGGCATCGCCGGCGGCATGGACCGCCCCGTCCCCGGTCGCCACCGCGATCCCGAGCCTGTTGGGGTCGGCCTTGGCCAGCGCCGGGATATAATCGGCGACCCGCCCCGTCCCCCGATAGGGCTCGGCCGCCACAAGAATCTCGGCGAGGATTTCATCCATCCCGTTCCCCTTCCGGCGCCACGATAGCGCCCGGCACCATGTGATGGAACCGCGGCGGGAGGGCGGACGATGGGGAAGTGGATGCCCCGCGAGGATTCGAACCTCGATAGACGGAGTCAGAGTCCGTAGTCTTACCGTTAGACGACGGGGCAATCTCGGAAGGGCCGCGAGATAGGGGGGGCGGCCGGGGCTGTCAACGCCGCGGCGCTTGCCTGCAACCCCCTGCGCCTTCCCCATGCCCGCCATGCCGCGCCCTGTGCCCGTCCTTGCCGTAAAAACCCCGTTCATGTACAAGGAACCCAAGTCAGTGGGCGGTTCCGGCCGCCCGAAACGAGAAAATAACGAGAAGTCGCGTCAATGCCGCAGCAAGCCGCCTCGGCTCCGCTCCCGCCGGCTCCAGGACCGGCCCAGGCGGAATCCACCATGCCGGCCTCCCCAGCCCCTTCGCCCCGGCGTTGGCCGCCGCGCCACACTTATGGCGCGATCGACCTCGGCACCAACAATTGCCGGCTGCTGGTCGCCCGCCCCACCGCCGAGGGCTTCACCGTCATCGACGCCTTCTCGCGCGTCGTCCGCCTCGGCGAGGGGATGGCGACCAGCGGCAAGATCAGCGAGGGCGCGATGGACCGCGCGGTCGCCGCGCTCGCCGTCTGCGCGGAGAAGCTGAAGCGCCGCCGCGTCAGCCTCGCCCGCTCGGTCGCGACCGAGGCCTGCCGCCGCGCCGTCAACGGCCGCCACTTCGTCGAGCGGGTCAGGCGCGAAACCGGCATCTGCCTCGAGATCATCGCCCCCGAGGAGGAGGCGCGGCTCGCCATGCTCGGCTGCCACCGGCTGCTCGAGCCCGGCGACGGCCCGGCCCTGATCTTCGACATCGGCGGCGGCTCGACCGAATTGGTGCTGATCGACACCGACGGCGGCGAGCCGCGGATCAAATGCTGGTGGAGCGCGCCCTGGGGGGTGGTGTCGCTGACCGACAGCGAGGGTCGCACCTTCGCCTCGGTCGAGGAACGGCTCGCCGCCTACGGCCGGATGCGCGAGCGCGTCCGCCACGCCTTCCGCCACTTCACCGCCTTGCTGCCGGAGGACAAGACCGACATCCGCCTGATGGGCACCAGCGGCACGGTCACCACCCTTGCCAGCGTCTATCTCGCGCTGCCGAGCTACGACCGCCGCGCCGTCGACGGCCTCAAGATGCCGGCCGCGGCGATGCGCGGGGTCAGCGCGACCTTGTCCGCCATGGACCACGACGAGCGCGCCAAATTCCCCTGTATCGGCCACGAGCGCGCCGACCTGGTCGTCGCCGGCTGCGCCATCCTCGAGGCGATCATGGACATCTGGCCGGCCGAGACGCTGGGCGTCGCCGACCGCGGCATCCGCGAGGGAATCCTGCGCTCGCTCATGGCCCGCGACGGGCACCAGATATGAGACATCCTCCCCTCGATTTCGAGGGGAGGGGGACCATGCGAAGCATGGTGGAGGGGCGTCTTTTCTGTGAAGAACGCCCCTCCACCGCGTTTCACGCGGTCCCCCTCCCCTGCAAAAGCAGGGGAGGATTATGAGCCGCAGCCCAACCGGCTCGGGCGGGGGCCTCAGGACCCGGGTCAAGACCGCCCGCGGCCGCAAGATCGGTTCGACCCGCTGGCTCGAGCGCCAGCTGAACGACCCCTATGTCAAGCGCGCCCGGGCCGAGGGCTATCGCTCGCGCGCCGCCTACAAGCTGATCGAGCTGGACGAGCGCTTCGGCTTCCTGAAGGGTGCGAAGCGGGTGGTCGACCTCGGCATCGCGCCGGGCGGCTGGACCCAGGTCGTCCGCCAGAAGCTGCCTCAGGCGCTGGTGGTCGGCATCGACCTGCTTCCCACCGATCCGGTCGACGGCGCCACGATCCTCCAGATGGACTTCATGGACGAGGCCGCGCCCGGCCGGCTCGCGGAGGCGCTCGGCGGCCCGGCCGACCTCGTCCTCTCCGACATGGCCGCCAACACCGTCGGCCACCCCGCGACCGACCATTTGCGGACCATGGGCCTGGTCGAGGCGGCTTTGCTGTTCGCCACCGAAATCCTGCGCCCCGGCGGCGCCTTCGTCGCCAAGGTGCTGGCCGGCGGCGCCGATTCGGAGCTGGTGGCGGAATTGAAGCGCCGCTTCGCCACGGTGAAGCACGCCAAGCCCCCGGCCAGCCGCAAGGGCTCATCGGAATGGTACGTGGTGGCGCAGGGCTTCAAAGGATAGGGAGAGTCATCCCGGCGAAGGCCGGGACCCATGAACGCGCACGCCGGGTAATAGGCTCAGCGGACTGAGTTCATGGGTTCCGGCCTTCGCCGGAACGACTCAGGAGGCGTTCCGCGCCGCCGCGACCGCTTCCTTCAGCGCCTGGTACCCGACCGCGCCCTGGAGCACGCGGTCGCCGATCACGAAGGTCGGCGTGCCGCTGGCGCCGATCGCCCGGGCGAGCCGGAGGTTGCGGGCGAGCTCGGCCCCATCCTCGGCGCTCGCGCCCTCAGGCCGGACGCCGGCGTCCGCCACCGCCTGGCCGACCACCGCCCCGGTCGGCCGGCCCAGGGCGAACATGCGGTCGTGGAAGGCGCGGAAGCGGCCCTGCCGCGCCGCCGCGAGGCTGACACGGGCCGCCGCCTCGCTGTCCGGCCCCAGCACCGGCAGCTCGCGCCACACCACCTTCAACCGCGGGTCCTCGCGCAGCAGCCGCTCGACGTCCGGGTTGGAGGCGCGGCAATAGGCGCAGGCATAATCGAAGAACTCGACCAGCACGACGTCGCCGTCGGCCGCGCCGGCCCAGGCGGCGTGGAACGGGGTTTCGAGCGCGGCGCGGTGCTGGGCCACCGATGCCGAGGCCTGGCGCTGCTGCAGCCGCTCCATCGCCTCGGGGAGGATCTCGCCGTGGTTCAGGACATAGTCGCGGACGACCGCCTCGGTGGCCGCGCGGTCGGGCGCGCCAAAGCCGTAAAAGCCGCCGACCGCGGCGGCGCCGATCAGCACCCCGGCCAGACCGGCGATCGCGCCGGTCTTCCAGCCCCCCGGCTCGCGCATCTACCTGTCCCGCCGCCGGCGCTCGACCGCGCTGCGCGAGACCATCGCGATGTCCTGGGCGCGCAGCCAGTCGGGCGTCCCCACCGGGATTCCCATCAGCGCCCGCTCGGCATTGGGCAGCGCGAGCTGCGGCTGGCCGGTCAAATTGTAGCGCTCGGCGGTGGCGAGCGCGGCGCGGGCCTCGTCGCCTTCGCGGTCGTAGACGATGCCGAGCTGGTACCAGGCGAACGGATTGTCGTTGTCGCGCGCGACCGCCAGCCGCAGCACCCTCTTGGCCTCCTCGAAATTGGCCGGATCCTCGGTCGAGATCAGGGCATGGCCGAACAAGGCGGCGATCAGCGGCTGCTCGGGAAGCAGGACGACCGCCTCGCGCAGCGCCTCGAGCGCCTCGCGGGGCCGGCCCGATTCGAGCAGGACCTGGCCCTTCAATTCGAGGAAATAGGGGTCGTGCGGCCGGTCGCGGAGCAGGCTGTCGACCTCGGCCATGGCGCGGTCGGGATGGGCGCTGCGGTGATAGGCATAAGCGCGGGCGTAGCGGGCCGGGACCGAGCGGTCGCTTTCCGGGTAGCGGATCAGCACCCGGCGCGGATCGTCGACATAGCCGGTGAGCTTGGCGCGGACGCGCTGGAAACGCTCCTCCAGCTCCGGGGCGGTCGGCCGGTCCCAGGCGGGATCGGCCTGGTAGACGTTCTCGAGCTGGGCGATGCGCTCGCCGGTCAGCGGGTGGGTCCGCGCATAGCCGTTGTCCTGCGGGATGTTCAGCCGGAACTCCTGGTTCTGCAGGCGGCGGAAGAAGGCGAGCGAGCCGCGGCCGCTGATCCCGGCGCGGGTGAGGAAGCCGGCGCCGGCCTGGTCGGCGCTGTTCTCCTGGATGCGGCTGAACGCCAGGAACCGGCCCATCGCCGCCTGCTGGCCGGCGGCGATCACGCCCATCCCCGCCTCGCCGGCGCCCGCCGCCATCGCCGCGGCGCCGAGCAGCAGCGACAGGATCATGATCCCGGTCGCCTGCTGGATGCCTTCGTTCATCCGGATGATGTGCCCGCCGGTGACGTGGCCGAGCTCGTGGGCGATCACGCCTTGAACCTCGTTGGCGTTTTCCGCGATGGTGAACAAGCCCGAATGGATATAGACGATCTGCCCGCCGGCGACGAAGGCGTTGATCTCGGAATCGTGGATGAGGACGATGCGGACATTTTCGGGCTGGAGCCCGGCGGCCTCGACCAGCGGCCGCGAAATGTCGCGGAGCAGGGCCTCGGTCTCGGCGTCGCGGAGGATCTGCTGGGCGGCGGCCGGCTGCGCGACCGCCGCGAAGCTCAATGCGATCAGCATCAGCAGCCGGGCCAGCATCGTGCCGGGCCCGCGCGTCATCCTGGGAGCTTCAGCCATCGACACGCTTTTCCCTTTCGCCGCCTGAACCGCAGATGAAAATGCGCGGGGCCGCCTCGGGCGGCGGCCCCATCCTAGCGCCTTCTTCGCTCAGGCGCCAAACGTCCGTTGCCACCAGCCCCGGCGAGGCGTGCCGTCCTCGTCGATTTCGCCGGCGTCGGCGTCGGCCGCCGGTCGGGTGGCGGCCTTGGGGGCGGCCTTGGGCGCGGCCTTGCGGCGGCCCCTGGGCGCCGGTCCGCTGTCATTGGCCGCGGCCGGCGTCGCCGCTTCCTCGACTGCCGCCTCGGGGGCGGGGGCCTCGGCTTCGGCTTCGGCTTCGGGCTCGGCCTCCGCCTTGCGGCGGCGGCCGCCGCGCTTCGGCTTGGCGGCGGGCGCGTCGGCGGCGATCTCCGCCTGGGCGGCGGGCTCGGGCGCCGCTTCGGGCGCGGCCGCTTCAGGCTCGGCCGCGGCCGGCTCGGCGGCGGCAACCTCGGGCTTGCGGGCGCGCGGCCGGCGGCGGCCGCGCTTCGGCGCCTCCGGCTCGCCGTCGGCGGCCGCCGGCCCGTCCTCGGGCGCCTCGGCCGGCGCCTCGCCGGTCACCGGCTCGGGCCGGTCGGCGCCCTCCTCGCCGGGCTCGTCCTCGCGGTCCCGGCGGCGGCCGCCGCGGCGGCCGCGGCGGCGGCGGCGCTTGCGCCCGTCGTCGCGCTCCTCGCGGTCGCCGCGCTCGGGACGCTCGGGACGCTCGGCGCGCGGGGCCCCCTCGTCCGGCTCGGCGGCTTCCTCCTCCTCGATCTCCTCTTCCTCGTCCTCGGCCGGCTCGTCTTCGTCGTCGGCCTCGGGGGCGGGGGGCGGGGCGAGGCGCGGGCGCTCAGCGGGCGGCGGGCCGTGCAATTCGACGCTCATCCGGGCGCCTTCGAGGCTCTCGTCGATCAGCACCTCGACGAGCACGCCGTAGCGCGCCTCGACCTCGCCGATCTCGGCCCGCTTCTTGTTCAACAGGTAGATCGCCGCCTCGCGGCCGGCGCGCAGGACGATGCGCGAGCCGCGGCCGCGGCCGGCCTCGTCCTCGAGCATCCTCAGCGCCGACAGGCCGGCCGAGGCCGGGGTCCGCATCAGGCCGGTGCCCTCGCAATGCGCGCACGGCCGGGTCGAGGCTTCGAGCACGCCGGTGCGGAGGCGCTGCCGGCTCATCTCCATCAGCCCGAAGGAGGAGATGCGGCCGACCTGGATGCGGGCGCGGTCGTTCTTGAGCGCGTCCTTCATCGCCTTCTCGACCTTGCGGATATGGCCGTTCAATTCCATGTCGATGAAGTCGATCACCACCAGCCCGGCCATGTCCCTGAGCCTGAGCTGGCGGGCGATTTCGTGCGCCGCCTCGATGTTGGTGGCGAACGCGGTCTGCTCGATATTGTGCTCGCGCGTCGAGCGGCCGGAGTTGATGTCGATCGACACCAGCGCCTCGGTCGGGTTGATAACGACATAGCCGCCCGACTTGAGCTGGACCACCGGCTGGTACATCGCCGAAAGCTCGTCCTCGGCGCCGTAGCGCTGGAACAGGGGCACCGGGTCGATATATTGCTTCACCCGCCTGACATGGCTGGGCATCAGCAATTTCATGAAGGCGCGGGCGTCGCGATAGCCCTCGTCGCCCTCGACGATCACCTCGTCGATGTCCCGGTTGTAGATGTCGCGGATCGCCCGCTTGATGAGGTCGCTGTCCTGGTAGACCAGGGCCGGCGCCGAGCTCTTCAGCGTGTTCTCGCGGATCTCGTCCCACAGGCGGGCGAGATAGTCGAAGTCGCGCTTGATCTCGGTCTTGGTCCGCGACAGGCCGGCGGTGCGCACGATCAGCCCCATGCTCATCGGCAGGTTGAGGTCGGCCATGATCTGCTTCAGCCGCTTGCGGTCGGCGCCGTTGGAGATTTTCCGGCTGATGCCGCCGCCATGGCTGGTGTTGGGCATCAGCACGCAATAGCGGCCGGCCAGCGACAAATAGGTGGTCAGCGCCGCGCCCTTGTTGCCGCGCTCCTCCTTGACGACCTGGACGAGCAGCACCTGGCGGCGGCGGATGACGTCCTGGATCTTGTAGCGGCGCCGCAGATTCTGGCGCTTGCGCCTGAGCAATTCCGCGTCGCCTTCCTCGGACGCGCTCTCGGCGTCTTCCGGCGGCGCCGGCTCGGCCTCGTCCTCGCCCTCGCCCTCGTCCACCTCGGCCGACATCGGCTCGTCGTCGACCTCGACGATATGGCCCTTATGGTCCTCATTCTCATATTCGGCGGCGCGCAGCCGCTCTTCCTCGGCGGCGTGCTCGGCCTCCTCGCGGAGCAGCGCCTCGCGGTCCTCCTTGGGGATCTGGTAATAGTCGGGGTGGATTTCCGAGAAGGCGAGGAAGCCGTGGCGGTTGCCGCCATAATCGACGAACGCCGCCTGCAGAGACGGCTCGACCCTGGTCACCTTGGCGAGATAGATATTTCCCTTGAGCTGCTTGTGCTCGGCGGACTCGAAATCAAATTCCTCGATCCGATTTCCCTTGATCACGGCCACCCGGGTTTCCTCCTGGTGGCGCGCGTCGATCAACATGCGCATGGTCATTCAGTTCACTCCACGCGCGCACCCTTGCCTGGCCGGCGAAACGGTGCACGCGCTCGAATAGGGACGGCCGCGCGGCGGACTGCGCACGCGCGTATGATGTCCGGGTTGAAAGATGGATGTTCGCGTCTGCTGCCTGGGCAAGGCCGGTCACCAGTGCCGGCCTGAGCGTCCCGCCAAGCACGCCGTCGCCGACAAGGCGGCGCGTAAGCCTGGAGGAAATATGCCACATGCAGCGTCAACCTAGATGGCCGGCTGGGGCCGGCGAATTCCAATCGCGCCGCAACGGGCCCGATGCGATGCTGCTAGCATCCCCCGCCGCAAGCGGCAACCGCCGCGGCCATTTTTCCCCACCGAGTCATCCCGGCGCAGGCCGGGACCCATGAACACCGGGAGATGCAGGTCTGCGCGGATTTCGACGCTTCGCTCAATCGTCCGTGGTCATGACTCGGTGGTCCTGCAGCACCGCCCCTCCGTCATTTTCGCTGGACCGCGCCACCGGTGACGCGGCAAGTGAGGGGGATGAACTGGCTGCTGCCGCTGCTGCTGGCGATTTTCGGTCCCGGCTTCTTCCCCGGCGCGGCGGCGCCGGGCGCGGGCGGCGCCGACGCGGCCGAAATCACCATCCCGCTCGACCCGCTCGGCGCCGACGAGCTCGGGCCCTTGCCCCGCGTCACCGCCGCGCGCGGCGCCAATCCGCCTTTGGTGGTGATCGACCCCGGCCATGGCGGGCGCGATCCGGGCGCCGCCTCGCCGTTCGTCGCCCGGCCCGAGAAGGACATCACCCTGGCGCTCGGCCTCGCCATCCGCGACGCGCTCGCCGCGACCGGCCGGGTACGGGTGGCGATGACCCGCGAGGGCGACACCTATCTCGGCCTCGACGAGCGCTACCAGATCGCGCGCCGGCTGGAGGCGGACCTGTTCATCTCGATCCACGCCGACGCCGCCCCGGCCAACGACGCCGCCCGCGGCGCCACCGTCTACACCCTGTCGGAGGTCGCGTCGGACCAGCAGGCGGCCCTGCTCGCCGCCCGCGAGAATGCCGCCGACCGCATCGCCGGCGCGCGGCTTTCCGCCGATCCCGGCGTCAACATGATCCTCATCGACCTCGCCCAGCGCGAGAGCATGAACGTCTCGGCCGACTTCGCCCGCCTGCTGTTCCGCGAGGCGGCGCCGATCTTCCCGTTCCGCCCGGACTGGCACCGCTTCGCCGCCTTCATCGTCCTCAAGGCCCCCGACATCCCCTCGATCCTGTTCGAATCGGGCTACCTCACCAACCAGGTCGACGCCGCCTACATCCAGTCCCCCGAGGGCCGGCAGCAGATCGCCACCGGCATGCGCCGGGCGATCGAAGCCCATTTCGCACGGCGGCTGACGGTGGGGCGCAACGGCTGAAGTGCGGCCCCGTCCTGAGCCCCCCCGAGCCATTCCCCTCTCCGAGCCATCGCCTCCCGGAGTCATCCCGGCGAAGGCCGGGATCCATGAACCGAAGCGTTCGAACTGGGGGCCTGTCAGGCCGGATAAATATCCGCAATAGCCGTGTTCATGAGCCCAGCCTACGCCCGACTGACTCTGCAGGGCCGGCTCGGCTACGGGCAGGTGGACAGGGAGAATGCGCCCCCTGGACCTCGCCGATGCTCAGCTGGAAAACGGCGGGTGACTGGCTCCCATGGTACGCTTTAGCGTTTCGAGCCACTCTTTGAGTTGCTGTTCCCACTCAGCAAGAATGGCCTCGTCGGCTGCCGACGATTTCAAAAAGAGAACGTATTTAAACACGTCCACCTCCGTCGTCCGAACGATCAATAAGCCGACTTCCCGGAATCCGGTTTCAAATAGCCGACACTGGGCAACCACTATCTCGATGCCGCGCGTCGAATGTAAATTGGACAGGTTGGCGCCCCAAAAGTTATGCGCGAGATAGTCCCGAAACCCCTTCGCCTCTTTGAGCGCGGCACGAATTTCGGGTGGCAGGCGGAGCTTGTCGCAAACTTGCTGGACTAGCCCGCCCATATCCAGCCGCAGTATCTTGTTTGAGAGCCTCTTGAATTCCTCCGCAGTCGCCTTTCCCGCACGCTCGAGCTGGGCCACGCCAAACTCCGCAAGGATAAGCCGAAGAATTTGTTCGAACCCTGCGACGCTGGTCATGAGTCGACCGTAAGCTTCGAATGCCCGGTCGACATCGGCCCGGAGCGCGTCAGCCACAAGCGATTTCGGGGACACGGTACCTAATTCGGGGCATCCCAGTCCCCGCTCAAGCCGCCCTCTTCCTGAACAACGTCCGGTCGCCCCGTCCCGCGAGCAGGCCGGCGATCGAGATGTCCTCGTCCAACTCCTCCCAATGCAGGCCGCTTGGGCTGATCCGGACCTCGGCGCGCTGGGCGGGCGTGCCGTGCAGCAGGCGCGGGAACCAGGCCAGCGGAATGCCGAGGGTACGGCCGTCGTCGAGCTCGACCCACATGGCGTCCTCGTCGAAGCGGACGGCGGTGGCGCGAACGTCGGTCCCGTCAGGCAAAGTGCTCATCCCACGCTCTTTCAATCTCTTCGCGCCTTTTCTCGACGATGCGGCTCAGCGCCGAGAGGGTGCGCGCGTTGAAGCCCTTATTGTAAGCGACGTTGACCTCGGGCTGAAGCCAAAACTTGGCGTCCGCGCCATCCTTGGCGACGTGGATGTGAACCGGTTCGCGCGGATCGCCTTCGTTGGAGAAGAAATGGAAGCGAAAGCCGTTCCAGCGGAAGACAAGCGGCATCGAGATCCCTTCATGATCCAGTATGGAATCATACCTCATTCGCCAAAGCGCCCCAACCCATGTCGATTGTTGGATGCTGTGGGACTGGTCTGAACGGCCCCGCGAAGCCGCGGCGAAATCTCGCGCGCCCCAAAAATATCGCTTGACATGTTGGAACAGAAAGAGAACAGACTGAGGGTCGATTCGCTTTCCTGGCCAGGAAGCGGCTCGGCGGGAACGGCCGGGCGGGCGTGAGCGTGCAAGGCCGGCGACCGGCGCGAAGCCATCCGGGTCAAGTCGGAGCTCTGCGTCAAATAACGGGAGTGCCGGACCCAAGGGTCCAGTGGAGGGTCGCGACGAACGACTTGAGTCGCCTGCGGGCGTCCAGTGATCTGAGTCGTCCTCCGGCGGTGCCTGCCGCTTCCCGCGTTACCTCGGTTTCGCGGGGGCAAGCGGCAAGGCGGCGTAGCCACGCAGAACCCCCACCCGCCGGTAAGGGGGCCTGGAACCGGCCGGCATCCCTGAAAAGTCTGGACGCTTTCGAAACACCATCGAAGGCAACAAAGTCGTCCAGCCCCGGATGCTCGTGGCAAGGACGCGCCGGTCGCTCGCTTCCCCTCTTCCCGAGGCACGGGAGACGTGTGCCTGCGGCAGTTGCGCGTCAACCATCTCCCCTGGCGGCCTCGTCGGACGTTCAGGCGTCCACTTCGTCCACTTTGCCCGTCGCCGAGCCCGTTCCCGCTCATCCTGAGCAGCCGCTGAGCGCAGCCGAAGCGGCGTGTCGAAGGACCACTTCGTCCACTTTGACCCGGCGAGCGCTCATCCGCGGCCCGCCGCAGGATGGCCTTCACCTCGCCAAGAGCTTCGGCTAGACCGCCCCTCAAATGAGTGCCGACCAAGCCGCCGCCGGGCGGATCACCCTTCGCCGCTCCACCGGCCGCCTCGACCGCGTCGGCGCCTTCGTCCGCGGCGCGTGGCGGCGGCGCTGGGTGAAGGTGCTCGCCATCCTGCTGGCGCTGCCGCTCATCGCCTACGTCATCCTCTGGCTGTTGTTCGCGCGCGGCCTGCCGTCGGCCGAATCGCTGTTGAGCTACGAGCCGGTGCTGCCCACCTATGTCCGCGACATCAACGGCGAGCCGGTCCAGGCCTTCGCCCGCGAGCGCCGCGTCCAGCTCGCCTATCGGGAGTTCCCGCCGCAGCTGATCAACGCCTTCCTCGCCGCCGAGGACCGCACCTTCTTCAGCCATGGCGGCATCGACTATCCGGGCGTGATCGGCGCGGTCTGGGACTATATCGCCAAGACCGGCACCGGCATACGCGCCCGCGGCGGCTCGACGATCACCCAGCAGGTCGCCAAGATCTTCTTCGTCGGCGACGAATATTCGGTGACCCGCAAGATCCGCGAGGCCTTTCTCGCCCGCCGGATCGAATCGGTGCTGTCGAAGGAGCAGATCCTCGAACTCTACCTCAACCAGATCTTCCTCGGCCGCAACGCCTATGGCGTCCAGGCCGCGGCCCGGGCCTATTTCAACAAGGACGTCGCCCAGCTCACCCTCGCCGAATCGGCCTATATCGCCGTCCTCCCCAAGGCGCCGAGCAATTACGACCCGATCCGCCGCCCCGAGCGCGCGCTCGAGCGGCGCAACTGGGTGCTGGCCGAGATGGAACGGAACGGCTTCATCACCGCGGCCCAGCGCGCCGAGGCGCAGGCGCAGCCGCTCGGCACGGTGCGCGGCGGCGGCGAGAGCATCCGCAACGTCGGCGGCTATTTCATGGAGGAGGTCCGCCGCACCCTGATCGAGCGCTACGGCGCCGATGCCGCGCGCGGGCCGAACAGCGTCTATGCCGGCGGCCTGTGGGTCCGCACCTCCTACCATCCGGCGATGCAGCGCTCCGCCGAGACCGCGCTGCGCGACGGCCTCGTCCGCTATGAGCGCGGCCGCGGCTGGCGCGACCCGGGCCTGACCATCGACATAAATGGCGACTGGCGCGGCCGGCTCGCCATCGCCCCGCTTGGCCAGGGCTATCCCGCCTGGCGGGCGGCGGTCGTGCTGTCGAGGGAGGCCGGCGGCGCCACGATCGGCTTCGTCGACGGCACCACCGGCACCCTTCCCGCCTCGCTGGCGGCGATGCCGCGGCGCGGCGGCGGCGGGTCGGCGTTCGACGCGCTCCGCCCCGGCGCGGTCGTCGCCGTCGAGCAGGAGGGCGGCGCCTGGGCCCTGCGCTCGATCCCCGAAGTGTCGGGCGGCATGGTGGTCGAGGAGGTGGCCTCGGGCCGCGTCCTCGCCATGCAGGGCGGCTTCGACGTCCGCGGCGCCGACTTCAACCGCGCCACCCAGGCGCTGCGCCAGCCCGGATCGGCGTTCAAGCCGATCGTCTACGCCGCCGCTTTGGACAACGGCATGACCCCGGCCTCGATCATCATCGACGGCCCGTTCTGCGCCAACCAGGGCACGCCCAGCCAGAAATGCTTCCGCAACTTCTCGGGCGGCTATGCCGGGCCGCAGACCATGCGCTGGGGCCTCGAACAGTCGCGCAACCTGATGACCGTCCGCGCCGCCAACCAGGTCGGCATGGACCGGGTGACGCGAATGGCGCGGCAGATGGGGGTCGGCGATTATCGCAACTTCCTCGCCATCTCGCTCGGCGCCGGCGACACCACCGTCCTCAAGATGACCAATGCCTTCGCCACCTTCGCCAATCAGGGGCGGGCGCTGACCCCGACCCTGATCGACTATGTCCAGGACCGGCGCGGGCGGGTGATCTGGCGCGCCGACACCAGGCCGTGCGAGGGCTGCAACGCCTCGGATTGGGACGGCCGGCCGATGCCACGGCCGCCGCTGCGCACCCGCCAGGTGGTCGATCCGATGACCGCCTACCAGGTCGTCCACATGCTCGAGGGCGTCGTCCAGCGCGGCACCGCCACCATCCTGCGCGACCTCAATCGGCCGATGTTCGGCAAGACCGGCACCTCGACCGGCCCGACCAACGTCTGGTTCGTCGGCGGCTCGGCGGAGATCGTCGCCGGCGTCTATCTCGGCTTCGACCGGCCGCGCCCGCTCGGCGGCTATGCCCAGGGCGGCACCGTCGCCGCGCCGATCTTCCGCCAGTTCGCCCGCGAGGCCTTCGCCGGCATGCCGGTGCTGCCGTTCCGCGCGCCGCAGGGGATCCGCATGGTGGCGATCGACCGGCGCTCGGGCCGCCGCGCGTTCGGCATGTGGCCGGGCGCCGATCCGCGCGCCGCCGTGATCTGGGAAGCGTTCAAGCCCGAGAGCGAGCCCCGGCGCACCACCGGCCACGAGGAGATCGATCCCAATGCGCGCGTCCAGGTCCGCCGGGCGGGCCCGGCGGTCGACCAGCGCGACAGCGACTTCTTGCAAAGAGAGGGCGGGATTTACTAGGCCTGCTGCCAAAGCAGCAGGCCGTGTCCCGGCACTGGGTCCCATCAAACTCGTTTGATGGGGGCCCGATCGCCGGGATCCAGCCCTACATAAGAAAGTCTGGGCCCCGGCCTTCGCCGGGGCACAGTCAACTGGAGTTTCCGATGCGCGCCGAAGCGCAAGCCTCAATCGACCAGATCAGGTCCGCCCTCGGTCTCCTGCGCCGGTTCCTCGACTGGGACCGCGCGCTGAAGCGGTTGGGCGAGCTTGACGCCCAGGTCGAGGACCCGAAATTGTGGGACGACCCCAAGGCCGCGCAGGCGGTGATGCGCGAGCGGCGGCGGCTGGACGAGGCGATCGGCGCCACCCGCGCGATCGAGAAGGAGTTGGCCGACACCGCCGAGCTGATGGACATGGCCGAGGCCGAGGGCGACGCGGCGATGGTCGACGACGCCGTCGCCGCGCTCGCCGCGCTCGCCGAGCGCGCCGAGACCGACAAGGTCGCCGCCCTGCTCGCCGGCGAGGCCGACGCCAACGACACCTATGTCGAGGTCAATGCCGGCGCCGGCGGCACCGAGAGCCAGGACTGGGCGGAGATGCTCCAGCGCATGTATACCCGCTGGGCCGAGCGCCGCGGCATGAAGGTCGAGCTGATCGACCATCATGCCGGCGAGCAGGCCGGGATCAAGTCGGCGACCGTGATGATCAAGGGCGAGAATGCCTATGGCTATGCCAAGACCGAGAGCGGCGTCCACCGCCTGGTCCGGATCAGCCCCTATGACAGCTCGGCCCGCCGCCACACCAGCTTCGCCTCGGTCTGGGTCTATCCGGTCGTCGACGAGAATATCGACATCGAGATCAACGAGAGCGAATTGAGGATCGACACCTATCGCGCGTCCGGCGCCGGCGGCCAGCATATCAACACCACCGATTCGGCGGTGCGCATCACCCATTTGCCGACCGGCATCGTGGTCCAATGCCAGAACCAGCGCTCGCAGCACAAGAACCGCGCCGAGGCGTTCAACCAGCTCCGCGCCAAGCTCTACGAGGCCGAGCTGCAGAAGCGCGAGATGGAGGCCAATGCGACCGCCGCCGCCAAGACCGACATCGGCTGGGGCCACCAGATCCGCTCCTACGTGCTCCAGCCCTACCAGCTGGTGAAGGATCTCAGGACCGGCATGACCTCGACCTCGCCCTCGGACGTGCTCGACGGCGATCTCGACCGCTTCATGGCCGCGGCCCTGTCGCAGCGCGTCACCGGTGAAAAGGTCGAGGTGGAAGATGTGGACTAAGGCGGCCCCCCTCGCCCTGCTGCTGCTCGCCGCGTGCCGCGAGCAGTCCGAGGCCTCGCCCTTCCCCGAGCCGCACCGGCCGGTCGCGCCGATCTCCTCGCGCTATCTGAACGAGGACGCGCGCGACCGGGTCGGCGAGTTCGAGACGGTCACCAGGCTCGCCGAGATCGGCCCGCGCATGTCGGTCGCCGACATCGGCGCCGGCGAAGGCTATTATACGGTCCGGCTGTCGCCGCTGGTCGGCAACAAGGGCCGCGTCCTCGCCGAGGACATCGTTCCCGCCACCATCCGCAACCTTGCCCAGCGGGTCCAGCGCGAGCGGCTCGACAATGTCGCGATCCGGCTCGGCCAGCCCAACGATCCCCAGCTGCCGCCGAACTCGTTCGACCGCGTCTTCATGATCCACATGTATCATGAGATCGCGCGGCCCAGCGAGTTCCTGTGGAACCTGCGCGCCGCCCTGAAGGGCGACGGGCGGGTGGTGGTGGTCGATGCGGATCGCCCGACCGCCCGCCACGGGACGCCGCCGCGGCTCCTGCTCTGCGAGTTCAGCGCGGTCGGCTACGGCCTCACCCGCTTCGAGCGGCTCCCCGAGAGCGAATCCTATTTCGCCCAGTTCGAGGCGCGCGGCCCCCGCCCCGAGCCGCAGGACATCCCGATCTGCAATCCATAAGTCTTCCCGGCATTTGCCGGGGAGGGGAACCGCACGAAGTGCGGTGGAGGGGCTCTTTCGGCGCCAGGCAGCCCCTCGACCATGGTTCGATGGTCCCCCTCCCCACGAAATCGTGGGGAGGATCAGAGCAGCCCGAGCTGGCGGAAGCTGCGGCAATCGCCGCCGGCGAAGATGAGATGGTCGTGCAGCCGGATGCCGAGATTGGCGGCCGTCTCGACGAGGCGCCGCGTCGCCTCGATGTCCGCGCGGCTCGGCTCCGGATCGCCACTCGGATGATTGTGCGCGATCACCATGCCGACCGCATTGTGCCTGAGCGCTGCGGCGAAGATCGCGCGCATCGGCAGGATCACCTCGTCCGGCGCCTCGACCGGCTGCTGGTCGAGCGCGATCATCCGCCGCTCGGCGTCGAGGTGGATGACGGCCAGCTTCTCGCCTTCCGCTTCGGCGAAAAGCGGCGCGAGCAAATCGGCTGCGTCACGGGCGGTGGCAACGATCATGCCCCGCCTTGCCAGCACTGGCCGGAGAGAGAAGCAGGCAGATGACTCCGTTTTGACCCCTAATTCGCACCATTTCGGAGGAATATCGGTGGCGCTTGCCCGCGGCTCTCGCCTAAGCTGGCGCGATGCGGACCTATCTCGATCTCGTGCAGCGCATCCTGGACGACGGGGTGGCGCAGAACGACCGCACCGGTGTCGGGACGCTTTCGGTGTTCGGTCATCAAATGCGCTTCAACCTGTCGCAAGGCTTCCCGCTCCTGACCACCAAGAAGCTCCATTTGCGCTCGATCCTGATCGAATTGCTGTGGTTCCTGCGCGGCGACACCAACGTGCGCTGGCTCCAGGAGAACAAGGTCAGCATCTGGGACGAATGGGCGGACGAGAGCGGCGACCTCGGCCCGGTCTACGGCCGGCAATGGCGCCACTGGCAGGGCGCGGACGGCGGCGAGGTCGACCAGATCGCCAGGCTGATCGAGCTGATCCGGCGCGATCCCGCCTCCCGCCGCCAGATCGTCACCGCCTGGAACCCGGCCGAGCTCCACCGGATGGCGCTCGCGCCCTGCCATTGCCTGTTCCAGACCCACGTCGCCAACGGCCGCCTCAGCCTCCAGCTCTACCAGCGCAGCGCCGACGTCTTCCTCGGCGTGCCGTTCAACATCGCCAGCTATGCCTTGCTCACCCACATGCTCGCCCAGCAATGCGGCCTCGAGCCCGGCGACCTGGTGTGGACCGGCGGCGACTGCCACCTTTATTCGAACCATCTCGACCAGGCCCGCGAGCAGCTCAGCCGCGCGCCGCGCGCGCTGCCCACGCTCACCCTGCTGCGCCGCCCGACCGGGATCGACCAATATCGCTACGAGGATTTCGAGATTTCAGGCTACGACCCCCATCCGCACATCAAGGCCGAGGTGGCGGTCTAGCCTCGAAATCCCGGCGCCAATATTGCCGCCCGCGCTTCACGGTCAGCGCCACCGTCCGCAGGTTCGCCCCCCGCGCCAGCGGATCGGCGGTGAGGAAGGCGATATTGGCGAGGCGGCCCGGCGCGATGACGCCCATCTCGCCGCCTTGGTTCAGCGCCCGCGCCGCGTTGACGGTCGCGGCGCGCAGCATTTCGATCGGCGCCACGCGCGCATGGTCGCGCAGCAGCGCCAGCTCCTCGAACAATCCCGGCCAGGGATCCGCCTCGAGCGCCGGCGCGTCGGTGCCGGCGGCGAGCGCGACGCCGGCCCGCGCCGCCTGGCCGGCGAGATGCTCGGCAAGCCGGCTGCTGCAATAGATCGGCGGCAGGAAGGGGGAGGGTTCGGCGCCGCGGCGGCAATCATCTCCGCGCGCAGGCGCTCGATCGTCCGGTACACCCAAAGGGTGGTGTCGAGGAGCGTGCCGCGCGCCCGCATCGCGGTGTAGAGCGCCGCCATCTCCGGCACCGGCGCATCGGCCATCAGCCGCGCCTCGTCGAGCGCCGGCCGGTCGGCATAATCGTAGCTGGCGGGCGGCGGGCTCTGGGTCTGATAGGCGATCATGCAGACGTGCGAGAGCGTGTCCGCGCCGGCCTCGACCGCCTCGAGCGGCGTCGTCGGGAACACCGCGCCGTGCGACCAGATCGGGAAATCCTGGCGGTGCGCCTCGGCGATCAGGGCGCGCACCAGCCCGGGCTCCAAATTGGCGTAGATCTTCATGCCGCCGGCACCGGTCCCGCGCATCGAAGCGACCAGCTCGGCAAGGTCGGTGTCGGCCGTCACGGCGCGGATCCAGGGCACCGCGCCGGGCGTCTCCCCCAGCGCTTCGTCGGCCATGCGGCCGCCGGTGAAGAAGCTCGGCCCGGCGACCAGTCCGGCGAAATGGATGTCGGGCGCGGGAATCGCGCCGAGCCGCGCCTCGCGCGCGAGAAAAGCGAGGATGCGCGCGTCGCCGACCATGTCGCGCACCGCGGTGACGCCGCCATAGATGGCGCGGCGCAGCTCGCGCTGCATGGCGTCGAGCGACGGGTTGATGGAGATGTGCTGGTGGACGTCGATCAGGCCGGGGATGGCATAATGCCCGCGCATGTCGACGATCGTGGCGCCCGCGGGGAGCGCCGCGCCCTCGTCGAGCAAGGCCTCGATCCGCTCGCCGCGGACCAGGATCGTGCCCCGCCGCCACCTCCCGCCGATCACGTCGAGAACATGCGCCCCGGCATAAGCGGTCGGCGGGGCCGGCGGCTCGGCGGGCTGCGCGAGCGCAGGGCGCGCGGGGAAGCAGCAAGCGACGAGCAGCAGCAGCGCCAACCCGGCCGCCCGAAATTTCCCCATCGCCGGCGCTCCGCCTTGTCGAATGGCCACGCCTCGCTATGCCAGAGCGCATGGCACCGGTCATCACCCTCGTCGTCGCGCGCGCCGGCAATGGCGTCATCGGCAAAGGCGGCACGCTGCCCTGGCATCTCCCGGCCGACCTCAGGCATTTCAAGCGCGTCACCATGGGCAGTGCCATGATCATGGGGCGCAAGACGTTCGAGAGCCTGCCCGGACTCCTCCCCGGCCGCCGCCACATCGTCCTCACCCGATCATTTGCACGGCGGGACGAGGGGGTCGAAGTCGCGCATTCGGTCGAGGAAGCGCTGGCTTTGGCTGGCGACGGCCCCATATCGGTGATCGGCGGCGGCGAGATTCTCCGCCTGTTCGAGGACCGGGCAGGCGCGGTGGAATTGACCGAAGTCCATGCCGAAATCGAGGGCGATACCGTCATCCCCGGCTTCGATCCCGGGCGGTGGCGCGAAGTCTCGCGCGAGGACCATCCCGCCGAGGGGGATCGGCCGGCTTTCAGCTTCGTCCGGCTGGAGCGGGCTTCCGGCTAGGCACGGCCCCGCGCCCTTTCTATACGAGGCCCCATGGAGCGCCTGGACGGGAGCTCGGCGGTTCCGGCGCATCTGCGTGGCGGCATCGTCGCGCTCGGCAATTTCGACGGATTTCACAAGGGCCACCAGACGGTGGTGGGCCGGGCGGTCAGCCGCGCCCGCGCCGAGGAGCGGCCGGTGCTGGTCGCGACCTTCGATCCGCATCCGGTGCGCTTCTTCAAGCCGGACCTGCCGCCCTTCCGCCTGACCACGCTCGACCAGCGCGAGCGGCTGTTCGCCGAGGCCGGCGCCGACGCGATGCTGGTCTTCCATTTCGGCGCCGAGCTCGCCTCGGTGACGGCGCCCGATTTCGTCACCGACTATCTGGTCAGCCGGATCGGCGCGGCCGGCGTGGTGACCGGCGAGGATTTCACCTTCGGCAAAGGCCGCGGGGGCAATGTCGAGGTGCTGAAGCTGCTCGGTCAGGCCAACCGCCTGTCGGTCGACGCGGTCGCGCCGGTCAGCGAGGATGGCGAGCCGATCTCCTCCAGCCGCATCCGCGAGGCGCTCGAAGCGGGCGATTGCGATACCGCCGCGCGCCTGCTCACCCGCCCGTTCGCGATCGAGGGCGTGGTCGAGCATGGCGACAAAAGGGGCCGCGCCCTCGGCTATCCGACCGCCAATATCGCGCTCGGCCCCTATCTGCGCCCGCGCTTCGGCGTCTATGCGGTGCGCGGGCGGCTCCCCGGCCCCGGATCCCGGCCTCCGCCGGGGCGGGCGGGCCCGGGGCAGGCGGACGGGTGCTCGACGGGGTCGCCAATCTCGGCATCCGGCCGATGTTCGATCCGCCCAGGGAGCTGCTCGAACCCTATTTCTTCGATTTCGACGGCGACCTTTACGGCCAGACGATCGAGATCGAGCTGATCGCCTTCGTCCGCGAGGAAATGGCCTTGGACGGCCTCGACGCGCTGAAGGCGCAGATCGACCGCGACTGCGCGGAGGCGCGGCGGCGGCTGGCGGCGTGAGGCCGTCCAGGATCGCGCTGATCCTGCTCGCGATCGCGGCGGTGACGGTGTCGCTGATGAACGCGTCGTGGATCGCGCCGAAGCCGAGGGGCGTCCTGCTGCTGATCGCCCATCGCGGCATCATCCAGCCGTTCGACCGGTCGGCCGCCGGCGGCTGCAGCGCGCGCAACATCCGCGCTTCCGGCCATGCCTTCATCGAGAACACGCTTTTCTCGATGCACAATGCGATCCGCCTCGGCGCCGGCGGCCTCGCGCTCGACGTGCGGGCGAGCGCGGACGGCCACGCCATGATCTTCCGCGACGCGGATCTCGATTGCCGGACCAACGGCACCGGCGTGCTGCGCGACCGGCCGCTGGCCTATCTGAAGTCGCTCGACGTCGGCCACGGCTACAGCGCCGACGGCGGCCGCACCTTCCCGCTGCGCGGACGCGGCCGGGGCGGGATGCCGGTGGCCGAGGACATTTTGCGCGCCTTCCCGGGCGAGCTTTTGGTGTTCACGCTCGGCACGCCGCGCGATGCGGAGGCCCTCGTTGCCGCGTTCGGCCGCGCCCGGGTGGCGATCGCCGACCGTCATGGCTTCGCCGGCGCGCCCGCGGCGCTGGCGCGGCTGCGCGGGCTTACCCAGGGGGGCTGGGTGCTCGATGGCCGGGCGAGCGAGACCTGCCTCGCCGACTATCGCGCCTGGGGCTGGACCGGCTTCGTGCCGGACCGCTGCCGCGGCGTGACGCTCAGCCTGCCGCGCCGGGGCGGCTGGACCTTGTGGGGCTGGCCCTACCGCTTCCTCGACCGCATGGCCGGCGCCGGCGCGCGGCCGTTCATCGCCGGCGATGCCGGCGGCGGGGCGCTGGCCGGCCTCGAACGGCCCGAGCAGCTCGGCGAGGTGCCGCACGATTATCGCGGCCTGCTCCTGATCGAGGACATGCACGACGTCGGCCCCGCGCTGGAGCGGTGAGCGCCCAATTCACCCCTCCCTTTCAGGGGAGGGGCCGGGGGTGGGTGGCAACTGAGCGGGCTCGATGCCCGCGAAGGTGCTTCGGGTTGCGGCTTCGCCGCAAGCTCGGCTGCGCCTCGCACCCACCCCTTGATCCCCTCCCTTGAAAGGGCGGGGTTAGGGGGGTTTCTAATCCCCCCCTTCCCCGCTAAGTCCGCCGCCAATGTCCGACAAGAACGACTACAGAGACACCGTCTTCCTGCCGAAGACGGACTTCCCGATGAAAGCCGGCCTCTCCCAGAAGGAGCCGGCCATCCTCGCGCGCTGGGCGGAGACGAGGCTGTACCGGCAGCTGCGCGAGGCCCGCGCGGGGCGCGAGCGCTTCATCCTCCACGACGGCCCGCCCTACGCCAATGGCGACCTTCACATGGGCCACGCGATGAACAAGATCCTGAAGGACATCGTCGTCCGCTCGCAGTCGCTGATGGGCAAGGACGCGCCCTATATCCCGGGCTGGGACTGCCACGGCCTGCCGATCGAATGGAAGGTCGAGGAGGAGTACCGCAAGAAGAAGCTCGACAAGGACGACGTGCCCAAGGCCCGGTTCCGCGCCGAATGCCGGGCCTATGCCGAAAAATGGGTGGCGGTGCAGTCCGAGCAGTTCCAGCGGCTCGGCGTGATGGGCGAATGGGACGATCCCTATCTCACCATGAAGTACGAGGCCGAGGCGAAGATCGTCGAGGAGCTGCTGAAGTTCGCCGAATCCGGCCAGCTCTACCGCGGCGCCAAGCCGGTGATGTGGAGCCCGGTCGAGAAGACCGCGCTCGCCGAGGCCGAGGTCGAATATGAGGAGATCGTCTCGACCCAGATCGACGTGGGGTTCGAGATCGTCGAGAGCCCGATCCCGGAGTTGGTCGGCGCTCATGCAGTGGTGTGGACGACCACGCCCTGGACGATCCCGGTCAACCAGGCGATCGCCTACGGGCCGGAGATCGAATATGTCCTGGCTGAAGCTGGCGGGAACCGGTTGCTGGTGGCGAAGGACCTGGCCACGGCGCTGATTTCCCGGCTCCCCGGCGAAGGCCGGGGTCCAGCGGACAAAAAAAGCCTGGACTCCGGCCTTCGCCGGGGAACAGTCATCAAGGGCTCCGATCTCGCCGGCACCGTCGCCCGCCATCCGATGCACCATCTCGGCGGCTTCTTCGCGCGGCCCCGCCTCTTCCTCCCCGCCGACCACGTCACCACCGAGGCCGGCACCGGCCTCGTCCATATGGCGCCCGACCATGGCGAGGAGGATTTCCTGGTCTGCAAGGCGGCGGGGATCGACCCGGTCTTCGCGGTCGAGGACGACGGCAAGTACCGCGCCGACTGGCTCTGGCTCGGCGGCCAGGGCAGCGTGATCAACAACAGGTTCAACGCGCCCGACGGGCCGATCTGCTCCGACCTGCGCGAGGCCGGCGGGCTGCTCGCCGCCAGCGCGGACTTCCAGCCACTCCTACCCGCATTCGTGGCGCTCCAAGGCCAAGGTGATCTTCCGCTGCACCCCGCAATGGTTCATCCCGATGGACAGGCCGCGACACCCCTCTCCCCTGAAGGGAGAGGGAGTCACGCTGCGCCAGACGGCCCTCCACGCGATCGACGAGACCCGCTGGGTGCCGGAGAAGTCGAAGAACCGGATCCGGGCGATGGTCGAGGGCCGCCCCGACTGGGTGATCAGCCGCCAGCGCGCCTGGGGCGTGCCGATCGCGCTCTACGTCGACCGCAAGACCGGCGACTATCTGAAGGACCCGGCGGTCAACTCGCGCATCATCCGCGCCTTTCACGAGGGCGGCGCCGACGCCTGGTTCCAGGCCGACCACCAGGCCCTGCTCGGCAACGGCTACAGGCTCGAGGATTACGAGCCGGTCAGCCGACATCCTCGACGTCTGGTTCGATTCGGGCTCGACCCACGCTTATGTGATCGAGGCGCGCTACGGCGAGGGCGTCCGCGCCGACCTCTATGTCGAGGGCTCCGACCAGCATCGCGGCTGGTTCCAGTCGTCGCTGCTCGAAAGCTGCGGCACCCGCGGCCGCGCGCCCTACGAAGCCGTGCTCACCCACGGCTTCGCGCTCGACGGGCAGGGCCGCAAGATGTCCAAGTCGGTCGGCAACGTCGTCGATCCGCTCGCCATCATCCGCGACAACGGCGCCGACATATTGCGCCTGTGGGTCGCCTCGACCGACTATTTCGAGGACGTGCGGATCGGCAAGGAGGTGCTCGCCACCACCACCGACGCCTATCGCAAGCTCAGGAACACCTTCCGCTATCTGCTCGGCGCGCTCGACGGCTTCGCCGCCGGGGAGGCGGTGCCGGCGGCGGCGATGCCCGAGCTGGAGCGCTGGGTCCTCCATCGCCTGGCGGTGCTCGACGCCGAGCTGAAGGAGGCCGCCGAGGGCTTCGAGTTCAACCGCTATGCGCGGCTGATCACCACCTTCGCCAATGACGACCTCTCGGCCTTCTTCTTCGACATCCGCAAGGACAGCCTCTATTGCGACGCGCCGGCCTCGGCCAAGCGGCGCGCCTATCGCACCGTGCTCGACACGCGTCTTCCATGCCCTGGTGCGCTGGATGAGCCCGATCCTCTGCTTCACCACCGAGGAAGTCTGGGGGACGCGCTATCCCGACGGCGGCTCGGTCCACCTGCTCGAATGGCCGGAGATCGACGCCGCCTGGCGCGACGAGGCGCTGGGCGCCAAATGGGACCTGATCCGCTCCACGCGCGAGCGCGTCACCGAGAGCATCGAGCCGCTGCGCCGCGAAAAGGTGATCGGCTCCAGCCTCGAGGCGAAGATCCTCTATCCCGATCTGGAACTCGACCTCACCGACGAGGATCTTGCCGATCTCGCCGAAATCTACATCGTGTCCGAAGTGGCGCCGGGCGCCGGCGAGGCGATCGAAGTGACCAGGACCGACCATCTGAAATGCGGGCGCTGCTGGCGGCATTTGCCGGAGGTGGCGGAGGACGGCGGCTTGTGCGCGCGCTGCGAGCGAGGTGGTGAATGGCTGAAGCTTCCGTGACCCGGGCCCGCGCCCCGCTGCCGCCCGAATTGCGTCTGAAGCGCAACCGCACGGTCGCGCTGACCCTCGCCTTGCTCGTCTTCCTGCTCGACCAGGCGACCAAGTGGATCGTGACCTACCCGCTCCAGCTCCAGTTCCGCCGCGAGATCGAGGTCACCTCCTTCTTCGACCTGCGCTGGGTCGAGAATACCGGCGTCTCGCTCGGCCTGCTCTCCGCCGGCAGCGCGGTCGGCGCGCTGGCTGCTGGTCGCGGTGACCGCGGCGATCGCCGTCTTCGTCGCCGCCTGGCTGTGGCGCGAGAAGAGGCGCGACGATTCGGCGGCGCTGGCCCTGGTGCTCGGCGGCGCGCTCGGCAATATCGTCGACCGCACCCGCTTCGGCTATGTCGTCGACTTCGCCGATCTGCATTTCGGCGAGTGGCGGCCGTTTTTGGTCTTCAATGTCGGCGACGCAGCGATTACCATCGGCGTGCTGCTTTTGCTTGTCCGCGCGCTGCTGATGCGCAATGGCAAGACGCCCAAGAAGGAAGTTTGACCATGCGTATCGCCCACCTCGCTCTGGCCGGATCGGCCGCCGCCTTGCTCGCCGGATGCGCCGGCGGCGGCCCGTTCGGCCGCCAGGGCCCCGACGAGTTCGCGGTCGCGCGCAACGCGCCCCTGGTGGTGCCGCCCGATTTCGCCTTGACCCCGCCGCGGCCCGGCGAGGCCGAGGCGAGCGGCACCGACCCGCGCGGCCAGGCGCTGCAGGCCCTGTTCGGCGGCCCGCAGCCGCGCAGCGCGGTCGAGAACAACCTGCTCCAGGTCGCCCATGCCGACCGCGCCGCTTTGGGCGCCCGCTCGGTCGCCGGCGATCCGCAGACCGCGGTCGTCAGCCGCGGCACCCTCATCCAGACCATCCTGCAGCTGCCCCAGGGCGACGGCCAGGAAGCCTCGGTGACGGTGCCGCAATAAGCCCGGAAGGTCAGCGCCACGGCCAGGGCCGTTAGCGCTTCCTTAGCGCTGCGGCGCTAGCTTCACGCGCCATGACCCATCAGGCGCTTCCTTCCGCTCCTCCGCCCGGCGCCGATCCCGGCCGCCAGATCGCGCAGCTGCGCGAGGCGCTGCGGCTGGTCGAGCGGATCGCCGGCCGTCCCGCCGACGCCTCGGCCCGCGACACCCGGCTCGACGAAGCCGCGCGGGTCAGCGACGCCTATGAGCGCGCCCTGCCGGTCGCGCAGCGCCGCTTCGAGGCGCTCGCCGCCGAAACCGCGATCTGGGCCGCCGCGGGCGTGGAGGCGCTGCTGGTGGCGGGCGACGCGGCCCCGCCGAGGGCCGCCGCGTCCCGCCTCGCCGACTCGATCGGCCGCGCCCTCGAGGAGATGGCCGGCCTGCTTCGCTAAAGGGCGGCGAAACCGGCGGCGAGATCGGCGATCAGGTCGTCGGGGTCCTCGAGGCCGACATGCAGCCGCACGACCGGCCCGCCATAATCGGGCCTGGTCGCCGTGCGCACCGGATCGGCGGGCACGACCAGGCTCTCATAGCCGCCCCAGCTATAGCCGATGCCGAACAGCTCCAGCGAGTCGATCAGCCGCGCCCGCGCCGCATCATTGCTGCCGTCGAGGACGAAGGAGAACAGGCCCGGCGCGCCGCCGAAATCCCGCGCCCAGACGTCGTGACCGGGGCAGCCCGGCAGCGCCGGATGGAGCAGGCGCGCGACCTGCGGCTGCTCGCCGAGCCAGCGGGCGACCTTGAGGCCGTTCTCCTGGTGCCGGCGCAGCCGCACGTCGAGCGTCCTCAGGCTCCTCAGCGCTAACCAGGCATCGTCCGGCCCGGCGGTCTGGCCGAGCACCCGGCTGGTAAGGTCCAGCCGCCTCAGCATAGGCTCGGTCGCGGTCACCGACCCGAGCATCAGGTCCGAATGGCCGCCGATGAACTTGGTGCAGGCGAGGATCGAGAGGTCGACGCCCGCCGCGACGCCTTGGAAGAAGAGCGGCGTCGCCCAGGTATTGTCGAGCAGGGTAACAAGCCCCCGCGCCTTCGCGACCTCGCAAATGCCCGGCACGTCCTGGACCTCGAAGGTCAGCGAGCCCGGGCTCTCGAGGAACACCGCCCGGGTCCGCTCGCCGATCAGGTCGGCGATGCCGCGCCCGACCAGCGGGTCGTAATAGATCGTCTTCACGCCGAAGCGCTTCAGCACATTGTCGCAAAAGGCGCGGGTGGGCCCGTAGGCGGCGTCGACCATCAGCAGTTCGTCGCCGGCCTCGAGCACCGACAGCAAAGCCGCCGCCACCGCCGCCGAGCCCGAAGGGTAGAGCCGCGTCGCCGCCGCGCCCGGCTCCAGCTCGGTCAGCGCCTCGCACAGCGCCCAGGTCGTCGGCGTGCCGTTGCGGCCGTAATGGAGAACGCCCTGGCGCGGCGGATTGGCCGCCTTCATGTCGGCGACGCTGTCGAACAGGATGGTCGAGGCGCGCCACACCGCCGGATTGACGATCCCCAGCGTCCACTCCTTGCGCCGGCCGGCCTCGACGAGGCGCGTTTCGGGCTTGCGGTCCTTCACGCCGCGCCCGTCGCCTTGGGGGTTTCGGGATCGGCGCCCCATTCCGACCAGCTGCCGTCGTAGAGCCGGACGTCGTTCTTGCCGAGGAGGTGCGCGCCGAACAGCAGCGCGGCCGCGGTCACGCCCGAGCCGCAGGTCGTCACCATCGGCCTGGAAAGGTCCACGCCGGCATCCTCGAACGCGGCGCGAAGCTCGTCGCCGAGCTTCCAGCTGTGGTCGGGATTGAAGAGCGCGCTCTGCGGCACGTTCCGCGACCCCGGGATATGCCCCGGCGCGACGCCCGGCCGCGGCTCCGCATCCTCGCCGGCGAAGCGCGCGGCGGACCGTGCATCGACGATCTCGTGGCCGTCCGAGCCGATCAGGCCGCGGACCGTCTTCTTGTCGGCCACCGCCTTGCCGTCGAGGAAGGCGGTGAAATGGCCGTGGCGGTGATGCTCGCGGCCGCCGGCCAGCAGCCGCCCCTCCGCCTTCCACTTCTGCAGCCCGCCGTCGAGCAAGGCGACATAATGGGCGCCGAACGTCCGCAGCATCCACCACGCCCGGGCGGCGCTGTGCAGCGGGCTGTTGTCGTAGACGACGAAGCGGTTGCCGTCGCCGAGCCCCAGCGACTGCATCCGGCTGGCGAACTTGTGCTCCGACGGCAGCATGTGCGGGAACGGGCTGGAGAGGTCGGCAATCTCCGCGATGTCGAAGAAGACCGCGCCGGGGATATGCTCGGCCTCATATTCCGCCCGCGCGTCGCGGCCGGAACCGGGCAGGAAGACGGTGGCGTCGATCACCCTCAGGTCGGGCGCGCCGAGCTCGGCTTCCAGCCAATCGGTCGATACCAGCGAGTCCACGCGCCACTCCTAGCCCGCTCTCAGCCGAAGGTGAAGGCGAAGGCCTCGACCCCGGCGTCGAGGAACTCGATCTCGAACGTCCGCTCGCCGACCGGCCCGCGCTGCCGGACCAGCTGGTAGAGCCGCTGACCGGTCACCCTGCCTTCGCCCCGGGGGTTCACGTCCATCCCGGCCGCGTCGCCCGGCGGCCGGCCGTCGATCGCGATGCGGAAGCGCACCGGCCGCCCGGTGCCGCTGCCGAGCACGAGGTGAAGGTCGCGGGCGTGGAAGCGATAGGCGATGCGCCCGCCGGGCCGGTCGAGCCGGGCATGCTGCCGCCCGACCGTCCAGTCGCCGGCCAGCGACCATTGGTTGAGCGCCATCGGCGCGGCGGCGTAAAGGTGCCCGCGGTCGCGCACCAGCCCGCCGGGCGAGACGAAATTGGCCGCGCGGCCATAGCCGACATAGGTTTCGGGCGAGCGCAACGTCTGCCGCGCCGCCTCGGCGCCGACGCCCCCGGCCTCGACCCGGGCCAGCCCCCGCTCCGCCGGCACCCTTCCGGCTTCGGCGAGCAATTGGCGGATGACCCGCTCCGACACATCGTAATTGCCCTCGCCGAAATGGTGGTAGCGGACGCGTCCCTGGGCATCGATGAAGTAATGGGCGGGCCAGAAGCGGTTGTCGAACGCCCGCCACACCGCATAATCATTGTCGACCGCGACCGGATAGCGGATGCCGAGGTCGGCTACCGCGCCGCGCACGTTGCCGACGTCGCGCTCGAAGGCGAATTCGGGGGCGTGGACGCCGATCACCACCAGCCCGTCGTCGCGATAGCGTTCGTCCCAGGCGCGGACATAGGGGATCGAGCGCAGGCAGTTGATGCAGCTATAGGTCCAGAAGTCGATCAGCACGACCTTGCCCCGCAGCCGCTCGCGGGTCAGCGGATCGGAGTTCAGCCACTCGTTGATACCATCCAACGGGGGCATCATCCCTTCGATCGGCAGATTGAGCCTGCCGCCGCTCTCTTCGACCGCCGCCGTGGTTGCCGGCATGTCCATGCCAAGCGTCCGCGCCAGCCCGTGCTCGATCGCCTCGGTCTGGGCGGTCGACAGGCGGGCGAGATAGGCGGTGTCGAGCCCGAGCGCGATCGCCGCCACGCCGGCCAGCACCGCCAGCCCGAGCCCGCGCCTTACCCATTCGCCGGCGCCGAGCGAGCGCTTCATCGCCGCGAACACCCGGCCGCCGACCAGCAGGGCCAGCGCCAGCGACGTCGCCGCGCCGAGCGCGTAGGCGAGCAGCAGCAGCGAGGTGCTCACGCTCGCCCCGTTGAGGGCGGCGCCGGTGAGGATGAGGCCGAGGATCGGCCCCGCGCAGGGCGCCCAGAGGAGGCCGGTGGCGACGCCGAGCAGCAGCGATCCGCCGATCCGCTCCTGCCCGGCATCGGCCCGTTGCGACAGCCGCGACCCGAGCCGCACCAGCGGCTGCATCGCCCGGTCCGACAGCGCCGGGAACAAAAGGGTGAGGCCGAAGAAGCCGAGCAGCAGGATCGCGGCCCAACGCCCGGCCTGGTTGGCCTGGACCGCCCAGCCGCCGCCGACCGCCGCCAGCGTCGCCACCGCGGCGAAGGTCACCGCCATGCCCGCGAGCAGCGGCAGCGAGCTCCTCAGGAAGGAGCGGTTGGCGCGCGCGAACACGAACGGCAGCACCGGCAGGATGCAGGGGCTGAGGATGGTCAGCACGCCGCCGACATAGGCGATGAGGAACAGCAGCATCCCTATCGCCCGGCCATTTCCAGCACGCCCAGCCGCGCCAGCGTGTCGAGATATTCGGCGACCTCCTCGACCGGAGCCGCGCCCACCGTGGCCGCAAGCGCGTCGCTTATCTCGCCGACGCTGCGGCGCCCGTCGACCAGGTTCAGCGCCTCATAGCCGAAGCTCGGCCTGTCGCGGTCGCTCTCGCGCGCCAGCAGCCGGGGCCGCGCGAGCCCGGCCCGGGCGAGATGATCGTCGAACCAGCTATAGCCGAAGCCGTTCATCGGCCCGTCGCGGCGGATGCGGCGATAGACCGGGCCCGACGGCGCGACGGCGCGGGGCGGCGATGCCGCTGCCGGCGCGAAGGTCGCCGGCGGCGCGGCGGCGGCCAGATAATAGCCCGAGGCGGCGGCGATGAAGATCGCGCGGCGCATCTTGGTCGGATCGAGATTGTCCGGGACGTCGCGCTGGGTGTGGATGTAGCGGTCGGGCCAGTCGGCGATGTAGATGACCGGAATCCGCCAGCTGCCCTCCGCCCAGACCTGGTGGTCGCTGCCCTCGCTGAAGCCGCCGACCTGCGCCTGGAGCGCGCGCCGGTCGCCGTCCGGGTCGACCAGCGGCATGTCCGCCCGGCCGGTTCCGGCGAAGGCGAGCGACTGCTCGTTCACGTAGCGCGCGAAGGCGAAGGCGACGTCCGGGACGGCGCTCGACAGGCTGGGCGGCGAACCCTCGACGCGCAGGATCGACTTGGTGACCTCGGTGTTGCCGCCGATCATGTCGAGATGGACGGTGGCGAGCGTGCGGCGGGCATATTCGGGCCGCGCGTTCAAAAGCGCGATCGTGCCCTCGATCTCGGCCGGCCAGATGAAGCGGATGGTCCGCTCCGGGACCGGCAGCGCGCCGCTCCGGGTCAGCCGCTGCAGCGCGCGCGCGATCTCGAGGATGCCGGCGCAGCCGCTGGCATTGTCGTTGGCGCCCGGCGAGGGGTGGTCGAGGTGGCAGGAATAGACGATCTCGCGGTCGCGGCGCCGGCCGGGGATGATCGCGGTGGGGATCAGATAGGCGCTCGGGCTTCGCCCGGCGTCGACCTCGGCGCGGAGGCGCACCGCCTCGCCGCGCCGCAGCCTTTCCTGCCACGCGCGCGCCTGGCGCGGCGAGACCATGAAGGCGAAGGTGGGATGGGCGCCGAACGTGGCGAGATGGCCCCAGCGCACCAGGCTTTCATCCTCGCCCCACCAGGCGGTGCGCTGGTTCTGCGCCCAGGAGACGATGCCCGCGGCGCCGAAGCGGCCGATGGCGAGGTCGGCGACCGCCTCGGGCTGCGAGGAGGTCAGCACCAGCCGGCCGCGCACCTCCCTGCCCGCATAGTCGCTCTCGGAGGTGCCCGCGCCGATGTCGACCAGGTCGGCTTCGGCGCGGCCCGAGACGCTGTCCTGCGCCAGGCTGATCGGCTGCTCGGCCCAGGACGCTATCCGCTGCGATCCTTCCCACAGCTCGGCGAAGCGCGCGTTCCAGCCGGGGCGCGAGCGCTGCGTGCCGTAGAAGATGGTGCCGTCGGCGGGCAGCGCGATGATCTCGACACCCTCCAGGCCATAGTCGGTGAGCCGGTCGCGGATCGCCTCCGCCGCGGCGCGATAGCCGGTGGAGCCGCGCATCCGGTGGTGCTGCGACAGCGTCCGGACCGTCCGCAGCGCAGCCGATCCCGACACCTCGGCGGCGATCGCTTCGGCCTGCGCGCGCGGCAGCAAGGGCGGCCCGGCCTGGCCGGAAGCCGCGCCCGCCAGGCTGAGCGAGAGCAGCGCTACGATCGGCTGAAGCATCTTCATTTCAGTTCCTCGTCGCGGGGCGGAAGAAGCTGCCCTCGTTCCAGCGTGGCCGGGCGTCGGCATTGGCGACGCGCAGCGCCAGCGCGGCGATGAAGTCGTGGAGCCGGATCTCGTCCTCGCGGAACACCGTCTGCGACGCGTCGTCGGAGGGGCTGTGGTAGCGCGTCGCCCGCCAGGCGCGCTCGATCCCGGCCTCGGGCGTGCCGGCGGCGAAGCCGAACTTGAACGCGACCGCCGGAATGCCCTGCTCGATGAACGCATATTGGTCGGAGCGGGTGAAGCTGTTGCGGTCGGGGAAGGGATCGGGCGCCAGCGGCAGCGCCATGGCCGCGGCCACCGCCCGGGCGTCCGCGCCGAGGCTGCTCTCCTCCGCCCCCAGCACGGTGACGCTGGTCAGCGGAAAGAGCGGCAGCGCCATGTCGTAATTGAGGTCGGCGACGATCGAGGCGCGCGCCACGGTCGGGCGCCGCGCGAAATAGCGGGCGCCGAGCAGGCCGCGTTCCTCGCCGGTCACCGCGACGAACAGGATCGACCGGCGCGGCCGCACCCGCTGCCGCCGGAACCGCTCGGCGATGTCGAGCAAGGCCGCCACCCCCGCCGCATTGTCGAGCGCGCCGTTGTTGATGCGGTCGCCCTCGCCGCCCGGGGACAGGCCGAGCCCGTCGAGATGCGCCGACAGGACGACATGCTCGGCGGCGAGGCGCGGATCGCTCCCCGGCAGCCGCGCGACGACGTTGGGCGTGGCGAGGCTGCGGCCCTGGGTTGCGACCGTCGCGCGCAGCCTGGCCGCCAGCGCGAAGCCCGGCAGGGGCCGCGAAGCGTCGGCGGCGGCGGCGATGGCGGCGAAGCTGTGCCCGGAGCCGGCGAACAACCGCTCGGCCGAAGCCGGGTTGAAGGCGATTGTGAGGAACGGCACCCGGACCGGCCGCAGCTCGGCGCGGGTGAAATACATGCCGGGCTGGCCGGCCAGCCGCATCGTCGCGATCCAGGGCTGCTCGGCCTGGCCCGGCGTCGCCAGCGCGATCATGCCGACCGCGCCGCGCTCCGCCAGCAGCCGCGCCCGCTCCGCCCGGGCGTGCGACTTGAGCGCGCCGGAAAGGCCGGCCGGCCCGCCGCCGACGACGACCGCGATCCTGCCGCGAAGGTCGACGCCGGCAAGATCGTCATGGCCGGCGCCGGGCAGATGGAGGCCGTAGCCGAGGAAAACCAGCGGCGCGTCGACCCGCTCCGGCGGCGGCCCGCCGGCGACGCGGAACAACAGGTCGTCCGGCATGCGAAGCGGCGCCTCCGTGCCGCCGGCGACCAGCGACGCGCTCGACCGGTCGAGCGCGATCGACCGCTCCTCCAGGGCCACATCCTGGAAGAACCCGCTCTCCCCCGCCGGCTCCAGCCCGTAGCCCGCGAGCCGCGCCGCGACATAGTCGGCGGCGCGGCGATGGCCGGCGCTCCCTGCCGCCCGCCCCTCCATGTCGTCGGCGGCGAGCGTCTCGACATGAGCCCACCATGTCGCGGCGCGATCGGCGGCGGCAGCCGGCGCCTGGACGGTCGCGCAGCCGGAGAGCATCAGGGCAGCCAGCAGCAGCGACAGGCGCATGATCAGATCCGTGTCTCGCGCCGCAGCGGCCGCTTCAGGTAGAATTCGCTGTAGAAGGCGGAGAAGAAGGCGGCCGCCGGCGTCGCCACGATCGCGCCCAGCAGGCCGAAGGCGAGCGCGAAGGCCAAGGTGAAGAAGATCAAGAGCACCGGATGGAGCTGCATCGTCGCGCCCCTGATCTTGGGGGCGACGATGCTTCCCAATATCTCGGTGCTGACGATGTAGAAGAGGCCGACCCAGATCGCCGTCATCGGCCCCATGGTCAGCGACAGCACCACCGGAGGCAGGGCCATGACATAGCCGCCGATGCGCGGGATGAAGTCGGCGAAGAAGGCGAGCGCCGCCCACACCAGGGCGCCCGGAACGTCCATCAGGGTAAGGAAGATGAACACCGCGACCGCCTGGATCGCGCCGATGACGAGGCTGGCCTTGGTCCACCCGACCACCGCGCGCGAGGCCCGCCGGTAGGCGCGCATGCCCGGTCGCCGGTAGGCGATGGGCAGGCTGCCCAGATAGGAGCGCAGGATCGGCCGCGGCTCGAGCACGACATAGGCGACGGTGGAAAAGAAGATGATGGCGAGCGCGATCCCGCCGAGCAGCGACAGCGAGACGCCGCCGATGCCGCGGAACAGGTCGGCGGCGTCCGGCGCGATCTCGCCGGCCGCCGATCCGTTCTGGCTGAACAGGACCTGCAGGTCGGGATAGCGTTCGAGCAGCCAGGCGAACTGGCGGTCGATGCGGGCGATGAAGTCCGGCAGCTGGTTGACCAGCAGCACGATCTGCCGCGCGAGCTGCGGGATGACCAGCCAGCCCAGCAGGCCGATCGCGGCGAAGAACAGGACCAGGGTCAGCGGCTCCGCGAGCCGCCGCGGCAGGCCGCGGCGCACGAACCAGGCGACCGGCGCCGACAAGGCGATCGCCACCACCACCGCGAAGAACAGGAGCAGGATCGCGATCACGATCTTCTGCAGGAACCACAGCGCCACCACCGCCGCCGCGGCCGCGAGCACGAACCCGAGCCAGGATGCGAACAGGGAGGGCCGTCTGGGGCTCGTCGCGAGTTCGGACGCCATGTCCGCCTCCTAGCGCCATCGCGGGCGACCGGCTAGACTATGCCCGGCACCCAGGGGAGGCCGATGGCTCAGCAGCTCGTTCGCGTCAATGAGGCCCGGTCGGCGGATTTCGAGCAGGCATGGGAGATTTACGAAGAGGCGCTTCCGAGCGGCGAGCGCAAGCCGCGCGCGGCGATCGAGGCCGTTCCCGAACGCGAGGATTACCGCCTGTTCGTCCTCAGGGATTCCGGCCGCGTCGTTTCGTTTGCGATCATCTTCGTCTCGCCGGAAGAGCCTTTCGCGCTGCTCGAATATATGGCCAGCCACAAAGACTGGCGCGGGCGCGGCGCCGGCGGCGCCTTGTTCCGCCTCCTCGTCGCCGAGATCGGGAAGCGGACCCTGCTCGCCGAAGTGGACTCGGATCGCGAAGCCGGCAGCGACCGGACCATGCGCGCGCGCCGCAAGAGCTTCTACCGGCGCCTGGGTTGCCGTCAGGTCGAAGGGCTGGACTATCTGATGCCGGTCGTAGCCGACACCGCGCCGCCGCGCATGGACCTTATGCTGTGCCCGCCGGGGGACGCCCTGCCCCTGAAAAGGGCACGCCTTCGCGCCTGGCTGGAGGAGGTATACGCTGCGGTTTACGGCCAGGCATTGCCCGATCCGCGCATCGATTCCATGATGGCCGGCGTGGCCGATCCGGTCACGCTCGCGGGAGGGAATGCGATTGGGAATTAGACGCCGGATGATGGAGCGTTGGCGCCGGCATCCCGCGGCGTGGGGCGTGGGCGCCGGCATGCTGCTCCTGATCGCGATCGTCGTCCCCTATTTGCTGCGCTTGCCCAAGCCTTGGTTCACCAACGCATTTCAGGTCGAGTTCGCGGACCTGATCGCGATCTACGCATTGTTCGCCACAGTGCTTATCGCGGTCTTCTCCGTCATTCCGAACCTCGATTCGATCGCGCGTTCGTCGCGTTTCGCTCACTATGCCGAACTCGATCACATGTATTTCGAAATCCTCAAGCTGGCCCTGGCCGAGCCGTTCCTGCGCAACCCCGGCAAGGACTGGCGGAAGCTGCCGGAACAGGAGCGCCGCAAATATGAAATCTACGCCTTCGTGGTCTGGAATCTTATCGAGACGATACGCGATCGCTGTGTCGAGGATGCCGAGCTCAAGATGACCTGGGCGCCGGTAATGCTGTCCGAAGGCCAGATTCACCGGGCCTGGTTCGAGCATCACATCCGCCCCGCCGGGATCGACCAGCGGCAATTCTGCGCGCCCTTCTGCCGGTTCTACAGGGATAATGTCGCCGACAAGAGCATCGACGACCTGCTCGACGTTTCGTGGGCCTATCGCGAGGAAGCCGAGGCGCCGGCCAAGTGACAGGCTCGAACCAAGCCACTAGACAAGCGCCATGGACCTGACCCATCTCGGCCGGAGCAGCCCGCTCCCGGCCTCCCCTGAGGAAGCGAAGCTCGACTTCGTCGCCAACCCGCGCCCGGGCACCCCCTATCTGGTCCGCTTCGCCGCGCCGGAATTCACCGCGCTCTGCCCGATCACCGGCCAGCCAGATTTCGCCCATCTCGTGATCGACTATTCGCCCGGCGATCTGATCGTGGAGTCGAAATCGCTGAAGCTGTTCCTCGGTGCGTTCCGCAACCATGCCGGCTTCCACGAGGAGGTGACGGTCGGCATCGCCGAGCGGCTGGTCAAGGAGATGCAGCCGCTCTGGCTCCGGATCGGCGGCTATTGGTATCCGCGCGGCGGCATTCCGATCGACGTCTTCTGGCAATCGGGCGCGCCGCCGGAAGGCCTGTGGGTCCCCGACCAGGGCGTCGCGCCCTACCGAGGACGCGGCTGACCCATATCGTCATCCACGGCGCCGGCTCGATCGGCTGCTATGTCGGTGGCGCGTGGCTCGCCGCCGGCCTCGACGTCTCCTTCCTCGGGCGGGAAAGAATCGGGGCGGAGTTGGCCGAGCACGGGCTGACGCTCAGCGATACCGACGGCTGGCATGTGCAGCTGACCGCCGACCGGATCGACTTCAGCACCGATCAGAGCGTGCTTGGCAAGGCCGACATTGTCGCGCTCACCGTCAAGAGCCTCGGCACCGAAGCCGCCGCCAGCGAGATCGGCCGCCACCTGCGCGAGGGCGCCACGGTGATCAGCTTCCAGAACGGCATTTCGAATGCCGAGACGCTGCGCCGGCTGCTGCCGAAGCACCATGTCGTGCAGGGCATGGTCCCCTACAATGTCGTCCGTCTCGGCCCCGGGCGCTGGCACCGCGCGACCTGGGGCGACCTCACCGCCGAGGGCAATGACGTCACCCGCGCGCTTTCCGGGTCGATCGGCGACCGGCCCGGCCGCCTGCGCCTTTCCGACGCGATGGAGAGCGTGATGTGGGGCAAGCTGGTGTTCAACCTCAACAATGCGATCAACGCCTTGTCGGGCCTCACCATCCTCGAGGAGCTGAAGCAGCGCGACTATCGCCGGGTGTTCGCCGCGGCGATCGTCGAGATGCTCGAGCTGCTGGATCTCGCCGGCATCGAGCCCGCCCGGATCGGCCGGATCGGCCCGCGCCAGCTCGCGCATGTGATCGGCGCCCCGGACCTGATCTTCAACAACCTGTTCCTCAAGGTGCAGAAGATCGATCCGGCGGGGCGCGGCTCGATGGCCGACGATTTCGCCGCCGGCCGGCCCACCGAGGTCGACTATCTGAACGGCGAGGTGGTGAAGCTCGCCGCCGCGCTCGGCCGCGAGGCGCCGGTCAACGCCGCGATCGTCGCGCTGGTCAAGATGGCCGAGGCCGGCGTCGAGCGGCTGTGGAGCGCCCGCGACCTGCGCGCGCACGTGCTGGGCCGCCACCGCGGCGCCGCCGGCTTCGGATATTGAGCGACTTTGTTTGACACCGGCGGGGCCGCAGGGCATCCGCTCTTCGGGCTCATGATGACGAAAGCCATGCTTATGCGCCCTTTCCCCCTCGTGCCGACCTTCGCCCTTGCCGCGGCCCTCGCGCTCGGCGGCTGCGCCACGCCTGCCAGCGAAGCGCCGGCGCCGCCGCCGCCGGCCGCGGCCGCGCAGGTCCCGACGCAATTGCCGCGCAATGTCCGCCCGCTTCATTATTCGATCTCCGCCGTTCCCGACGCCGCCAATCTGCGCTTCGCCGCTTCGGCGCTGATCGACGTCGAGGTCCTCGAGCCGACCGAGACGATCATTCTCAACGCCGCCGAGCTGGACTTCGCCTCGGCGGCCGTCGTCGATGGCGCCCGGGCGCGGGTCTCGACCGACGCCGACGCCCAGACGGCGACCTTGCGCTTCCCGGAGCGCCTGAGCCCCGGCCGCCATCGCCTCGCCATCGACTATTCGGGCCGGATCAACACCCAGGCCGCCGGCCTGTTCGCGCTCGACTACACGACCGACGAGGGCCCGAGGCGGGCCTTGTTCACCCAGTTCGAGGCGCCCGACGCGCGCCGTTTCTTCCCGTCTGGGACGAGCCCAATTTCCGCACGCCCTACGATCTGCGGGTCACCGTTCCGGCCGGCCAGAGCGCGATCAGCAACATGCCCGAGGCCGGGCGCGAGGCCCGTCCCGACGGCAGCTCGATCGTCACCTTCCGCACCACCCCGGCGATGTCGAGCTACCTTCTGTTCCTCGCGGTCGGCGAGCTCGACCGGATCACCACCAGTGCCGCCGGCACCGAGATCGGCGTCGTCACCCGCCGCGGCGCCGGCGAGCAGGGCCGCTGGGCGCTCGACAGCTCGGCCCGCATCCTCCCTTGGTACAACGATTATTTCGGCACCCCCTACCCGCTCCCCAAGCTCGACAATATCGCCGGGCCGGGCTCGCAGCCAGTTCTTCGGCGCGATGGAGAATTGGGGCGCGATCTTCTCGTTCGAATCGATCCTCCTGGTCGATCCCGTCGATCACCACCGAAGCGCGCCGCCAGTCGATCTTCGAGGTCGCCGCGCACGAGATCGCCCACCAATGGTTCGGCGATCTCGTCACCATGGCCTGGTGGGACGATCTCTGGCTGAACGAGGGCTTCGCCTCGTGGATGGCGACCAAGGCGACCGCCGCTTTGCATCCCGAATGGGAGCCCCTGCTCGGCCGCGTCGACGGCCGCGAGCAGGCGATGCAGCTCGATTCGCTGAGGACCACCCACCCGGTCGTCCAGCGCCTCACCACCGTCGAGCAGATCAGCCAGGCGTTCGACGCGATCACCTACCGGAAGGGCGAGGCGGTCATCACCATGCTCGAGGATTATGTCGGCGAGGATGCCTGGCGCCAGGGCGTCCGCGCCTATATCGCCCGCCACCGGCTCGGCAACACGGTGACCGACGATCTCTGGCACGCGATCGAGGAAGCGGCCGACCGGCCGGTCACCGCCATCGCCCACGATTTCACCCACCAGCCCGGCGTGCCGCTGATCCGGGTCGAAAGCGCCCAGTGCGTCGGCGGGCGCACCCGGGTTTCGCTCCGCCAGGGCCAGTTCAGCCGCGACAGCCAGGACGCGCCGCCGCTCTCCTGGCGGGTGCCGGTCATCGCCCATGCCGGCGGGCGCGAGCTGCGCGCCGTCGTCGAAGGCGGCGCGGCCGAGGCGGCCGTCCCCGGCTGCGGCCCGCTGGTCGTCAATTACGGCCAGGCCGGCTATTACCGGACGCTCTACGCGCCCGCTTTGCTCGCCCGGCTGACCGAAAATTACGCGCGGCTCCGGCCGCTCGACCAGATCGGCCTGCTCGCCGACAATTGGGCGCTCGGCGCTCGCCGGCTATCAGTCGCCGGCCGCCGCGCTCGACCTGGTCGACGCCGTCCCCGCCGACGGCAACAGCCTGCTGCTGATCCGCGTCGCCACCATCCTCGGCCAGATCGACAAGATGTACGACGGCGATCCCCGCCACCAGGCGATGCTCGCCCGCTTCGCCGCGGCCAGGCTGGCGCCGGCGATGCGCCGGCTCGGCTGGAACGCCCGTCCCGGCGAGCCCGCCAACGACGCGGTGCTGCGCGCCGATCTGATCGAGACGCTGGGCAATTTGCGCGATCCGGCGACGCTGGCCGAGGCGAGCCGCCGTTTCGCCGCCAACGACCCCTCGGTCACCGGCGGGCCGCTCCGCCAGACCATCCTCGGCATCGTCGCCTACAATGCCGACTCCGCGCAACTGGGAGCGGCTGCGGACGATGGCGCGCGACGAGCGCAACCCGCTGGTCCGGGTGCAGCTCTACCAATTGCTCGGCGCGGTCCGCGACGAGGCGCTGGCGCGGCGGGCGCTCGACCTCGCCCTGACCGACGAGCCGGGCGCGACCAATGCCAGCCAGCTCATCTCCTCGGTGGCGGATGTGCATCCCGACCTCGCCTTCGATTTCGCCCTGCGCAACCGCGCGCGGGTCGAGACCCTGGTCGACGTGTCGTCGCGCTCGCGCTACCTCGCCGGCTTTGGGCGCCGGCTCGTCCGATCCGGCGATGATCGACAAGCTCGGCCAATATGCCGAGCGCCACATGACGCCGCAGTCGCGCGGGCCGGCCGACCGCGCGATCGCCGCGATCCGCGACCGGGTGCGCGTGCGCGAGCAGCGCCTTCCCGACATCAGCCGCTGGCTGGAGGCGCGACGCGGCTAGAGCAGAGACAGTCATCCCGGCGAAAGCCGGGATCCAGGAACGCCGCCGCTCGGGGAAGCGCGAAAGCGCCGCTTCTCATTCTCCCTCCCTTTGGTTCATGGGCCCCGGCTTTCGCCGGGTGACTGAGGAAGGCGAGAAATGCAGCCGCCCATCGAGTCCGGACCCTAGGCCGCCGAGCGCGCGGTCAGGCGGTACAGCCAGGCCAGCATGGCGATGAACACCAGGGTGCCCGCGACCAGCGCGACGGTGGCGAAATCGGGGCCGGCCAGCGCCACCGCGCCCGGGTCGCCGGTCGCCGCGACGACGCCGGCGAAGGCGACGTTCAACAGGCTGTCGCCGACGATCAGGCCGGTCGCCAGCAGCACCCCCATCCGCTTGGTGAACTTGGGGTCGCGGCTGCGCTCGGCGCGCCGGTCGTAGAGCTTGCCGAGCACGGCGCCGGTCACCACCGGCAGCGTCACCGCCATCGGCAGATAGATGCCGATGCCGACCGCGAGCGGCGGCAGGCGGAGCAGCTTCGCCTTGCCGAGCAGCTCGTCGACGATGACCACGCCGACGCCGACCGCGGCGCCGAGGCCGATCATCCTCCAGTTGAGGTCGCCGCCGAGCACGCCGGTGGCGAGCGCGGAGATCAACGCGGCCTGCGGCGCGGGCAGCGCGTCGGGGCCGGCGCCGGGCGCGCCGGCGAAGCCGTAGGCGGTGTTGAGCAGGTCGAGCACCGGCGGAATGACGATCGCCCCGAAGATCACGCCGTAGACCAGGGCCAGCTGCTGCCGCCACGGCGTCGCGCCGACCAGCTGGCCGGTCTTGAGGTCCTGGAGGTTGTCGTTGGAGATGGTGGCGATGCCGAACACGATGCCGGTCGTGAACAAGGCGTAGGCGACCAGCGCCGCCTGCTCGCCTGGGCCGCCGCCGCCTCCGAACCACAAGGCGAGGAGCAGCGAGGCGGCGAGGATGGCGAGGATGCCGATGCCCGAGATCGGGCTGTTCGAGGCGCCGATCAGGCCCGCCATATAGCCGCAGACCGAGGCGATGACGACGCCCGCGACGAGCACGAACAGCAGGGTGCCGGCGATCAGCGGGACCGCCGAATCCGCCAGCGGGCCGCCGGCGATGAAGGTCCACAGCAGCACCGCGATCGGCAGCAGGGCGCCGAGGATGACCGCGCCGACGATGCCGATCGGGATGTCGCGCTCGACCAGCGGCAGCGCCCCGGCGCCGCTGCCGCGGAGCCGCGACGCGGCGATGGCCGACTTGATGCCGCCGAGGATCGGGCCGAGGATCTTGAGCAGGGTCCAGATCGCGGCGACGCCGATCACGCCGGCGCCGAAGAAGCGCACGTCGGTGCGGAAGACGGTGGTCGCGACCTCCTCGGCGCCGCCGGGCACGCCGGCGGTGAGGATCGGCAGCACGATCCACCAGCCGGTGACGAGGCCGGCCAGCATCGCCATGCCGACCGAGATGCCGACCAGATGGCCGGCGCCGATCAGCGCGAAGGACAGGCCGCCGGCTATGCCCGTCGAGGACGCGCCGACGTGGAAGAACTGCGCCGCCTCCTCCGCCAGCAGCCGCGTCTTGGCGACCAGGGTGAACGCCGCCGCCGCCAGCGCGCTGACGATGATCAGCCGCAGGCCCTTCTCGTTCTCGGTATCGCCCTCGCGCGACCCGGCGCCGCATTTCAGCACCTCGGCGGCGGCAACCCCCTCGGGATAGGGAAGCGGCGTGTCGACCACCAGGGCGCGGCGCAGCGGCACCGAGAACATCACCCCCAATATGCCGCCGATGGCGGTCGCCGCGGCGGTCGTCCAATAGGGAAAGCCGCTCCACCAGCCGACCATCACCAGCCCCGGCAGCACGAAGATGATCGCCGCCAGCGTGCCCGCCGCGGAGGCGACGGTCTGGACGATATTGTTCTCGAGGATGGTCGAGGAGGCGAACCATCTGAGGATCGCCATCGAAATCACGGCGGCCGGGATCGAGGTCGCGAAGGTGAGGCCGACGCGCAGGCCGAGATAGACGTTGGCGGCGGTGAACACGAGGGTGATGACGCCGCCGAGGACGATCGAGCGCAGCGTCAGCTCGCGCATCGGGGCGGCGTCGGCCGCCATTGCCGGTCTGTTGGTCACGACGCGCTCCCTCTCGCACCGGCCGGGGCGGACGCCCCGGGCTCAGACCCGGGGCGTAGCCTCAAACCCGTCGCGGCGGCAAGCGCGCGCCCGCTCAGCGCGCCGGCGTCGCGCGCGCCAGCTCGACCCCGACATAAGCGGGCGGGTTGTTGCCGCGGCGGACCAGCAGCAGCACCGTGTTGCGGCCCGCGCGGCGCGCCGCCTCGACGACCGCGGCGGCGGCCTCCGGCGTCGGCGTGACGGTCTGGTTGATCGACAGGATGACGTCGCCGGGCTGGAGGCCCTTCTGGCCGGCGTCGCTGTTCGGATCGACATTGCCGACGACGAGGCCGCGCAGGCTCGCGTCGGTGATCTGCAGCTGCCGGGCGAGCGCGGGGGTCAGGGCCTGTACCGCGACGCCGAGGCTCTGCTGGGTCGAGCGCTGGCCGGTCGACTGCGCCTCCTCTCCCGGCTTGCCGGTGTCGGCCGCGGCAGGCGCTTCCTCCTCGGTGCCGTTGAGCCGCGCCAGCTCCTCGTCGGTCGGCCGCTCGGCGACGGCGACGCTGACGTTGCGCCGCTGGCCCTGGCGGATGACCTCGAGCGGGATGCGCGGTGCCGATCGGCTGCTGGGCGACGAGATAGGCGAGCGACTGGTCCGGAGTCACCGGCCGGCCGGCGACGCTGATCACCACGTCGCCCTGCTGGACGCCGCCCCGGTCGGCCGGGCCGCCCGGCGTGACCGAGCGGATCAGCACGCCGCGGTTGCGGTCGATGCCGAGCGCCGCGGCGACGCCTTCGTCGATGTCCTGCATGGCGACGCCGATATAGCCGCGCCGCACCCGCTCGCCGCGGCGCAGCGCCTCGACCACCGGGCGGATCTGCTCGGCGGGGATGCCGAAGCCGATGCCGACATTGCCGCCGGTCGGCGAAATGAGGGCGGTGGCGATGCCGATCACATTGCCGTTCAGATCGAACATCGGCCCGCCCGAATTGCCCGAATTGATCGACGCGTCGGTCTGGATGTAGCGGTCGTAGAGGCCGGCGCCGATATTGCGGTGGAGCGCCGAGACGATGCCGGCGGTGACGGTGCCGCCGAGGCCGAACGGATTGCCGATCGCGACCACCCAGTCGCCGACCCGCACCCGCGTCGAATCGGCGAAGCGCACGAACGGCAGCGCCCGCGTCGGCGTGACCTTCAGCAGGGCGATGTCGGAGGCGACGTCGCGCCCGACCACTTCCGCCTCATATTCGGTGCGGTCGGCGAGCGTGACCGTGATCTGCTCGACCACCGCGTCCGGGCGCGCCGGCGCGACGACATGGTTGTTGGTGACGATATAGCCGTCGGCCGAGATGATGAAGCCGGAGCCGAGCGAGCCGCCGCGCTGGGTGACGGTGCCCCCGTCCTGGTCCTGGTCCTGGCCCTGCGGCGCGACCTCGCCGCCGAAGCGGCGGAAGAATTCCTCGAAGCCCGGCGGCAGCTGGCGGCGCTGGACCTGGACGCTCTGCCGGGTCGAGATGTTGACCACCGCCGGCTGGAGCCGCTCGGCGAGGTTGGCGAAGCTCATCGGCGCGCCGCCCGGCGCGATCGCCGACACGGCGCCCGGCTCGTTCTGCGCGGTTTGCGCGCCGACCGGATTGAGGGTCAGTGTCGCGGCGGCGCCGCCGAGGAGAATGGCGCCGGTAATTCCATAGACGTAACGCACGGTTGTTGGTCCTTCCTGGCTTCCTTTGCTGCGGGCCCGCCGGCCCTCGCCGATCCTCCCGGGCCCGGGATTCTTGCCTGTCCGCAGGCTAGGAAAAGCGGCTGAACGGGGATTGAATGGCCCCGCGGCCGCCTCGCCTATCGCGTGCCGCGGAACTGCCGCAGATATTCGTTGTTCGGCGAGAGGATGATGTTCGTCCTCCCGCGCGGATTCTCTCCACTGCTGTTGGTGCTGATGAAGCTCGCTTCATAGGACTGCATGGCCCGGTAGAAATCGTAGAAGTCCGGATCCTGGTTGAACGCGCCGGCATAGGTGGCGGCGGCCTCGGCGTCGGCCTCGGCGCGGATGATCTGGGCCTGCTTGAGGCCCTGCGCCTGGATCGAGCGCGCCTCCTGCTGCCGCGCCGTGCGCATCCGCTGATAGGCGGAATCGAGCGGCGTGCCGTCGGGAAGGTCGGCGCGCTTGATGCGCACGTCGACGATCTCGGCGCCATATTGGCGGGCGACCCGGTTCAGCGCGCTCTGGATATTGTCCATCATCTGCCCGCGCTCGGGGCTGAGCAGGGCGGCGAACGGCCGCCGGCCGAGCTCGTTGCGCAGCGCCGAGCCGAGGATCGGCCGCAGCTGGTCGCTGACCCGCTCCTCGGTGCCGGCCGAAATGTACATCCTCAGCGGGTCGACGATCCGGTAGCGGGCGAAGGCGTCGACCTGGAGCCGCAGCTGGTCGGTCGAGAGGACCTGCTGGTTCTCCATGTCGATCGACTGGATGCGCTTGTCGATCCAGACGATCTGCTCGAGGAACGGAATCCGCACCGCCAGGCCCGCGCCGGGCCGGCCGAACGGCTCGTTCGCCCGATATTTGTTGAGGATGCGCTGCGCCTCGCCGAAGCGGACGATCACCGCCTGCTTGGTTTCCGGCACGATCGCGAAGGTGCTGGCGACCAGGATCAGGAGGAGGATCGCGAACACGCCGAGCGCGATCGGGTTGCGGAGGATGCGGTTCATCGTGCCGGCGCTCCTTCCGCCTGCGGCTGGGCCTGCTGCCGCCGCTGGATTTCAGGCAAGGCGAGATAGGGCGTGACGCCCGGCGCCTCGACGATGGTGGTGTCGACGCGCGACAGGATCCGCTCCATCGTCTCGTAATACATGCGCCGCCGGGTGACTTCGGGCGCCGCGCGATATTCGGCGAAGACCTTCTCGAAGGCCGCCGCCTCGCCCTGCGCCCGGGCGGTCTGCTGGAGCGCATAGGAGCGGGCGTCGTTCATATAGGATTGCGCCTGCTGCTGCGCCGCCGACACTTCGAGGAAGGCGTCGTTGACCGCGGCCGGCGGAACCGACTGGTTGATCGCCACGCCCTGGATGGCGACGCCGGCGCCGTAATCGTCCAGCAATTGCTGCATGTTCTGCTCGACCCTCTGCTCGACCTCGCTGCGGCCGGCGCCGATCGCGTCGTCCAGCGAGACCCGCGCCACCACCGCCCGCATCGAGCTTTCCGCGACTTCGCGGATGGTCGCATCGGGATTGGCGATCTGGAACAGGTAGAGCTCCGGGTCCTTGATGTTCCAGCGGACCGAATAAGCGAGGTCGATGACGTTCTGGTCGCCGGTCAGGATCAAATTCTCGCCGTCGCCGCCGGGGATGGGGATGGTGCGGATCTCCTCGACGTCGAGCTTCTGCACCCGCCCGATCGGCGAGGGCCAGGAAAAGCCGATGCCCGGCCCCATCGTGCTCGAATAGCGGCCGAAGAAGGTGACGACGCCGCGCTCCTGCGGGCCGATGCGGTGGACGCTGGTGAACAGGATCCACAGCAAGAGGAAGGCGACCAGGCCGTAGAGCCAGTAAGGCCGGCCGTCGCGCGGGAAGCGGCCGCCGAAGCGCTCGCGGCTCTTTTTCAGGAAATCGTCGAACGGGTTGGGCTCGCCGGTGCGCGGGCCGGGCTTGCGCCGCCGCTGGCCCCACGGGTTGCGCGGGCCGCCGCCCTCGCCGCCGGAGCCGCCATCGTCACCGCCGCCGGCGCCCCATGGGCCGCCCCGGTTGTCGCTCAACACCGCGCCGAGACGCCTGCCCCACCCTAAAATTCTCTTCATCCCGCCTTTATAGGAAGAGGCACTGCGGAAAAACAGTGCCAAGCCGCGTTCCTTTGCCTAACGGCGAACGCCATGAGCGACGAAACCGATCGGCTGGAAGCGGCGCTGGCAGGCCTGAGCGGCCTTCAGGGCCGGGTGTCGATGGCGCGGGTGAAGGAGGGCGTCGCCACGATCATGCTCGATGCGACCGGCCTTTCCGCCGAGCAGCGGGCGCAGATGGAGCGGCAGGCGCGCGCCGCGACGATTGCCCTTCCCGGGATAATCGACACCCGCATCGCCATGACGGCGGAGAAGGTCCGGCGCACGATCATCGCCATCGGCAGCGGCAAGGGCGGGGTCGGCAAGTCGACCGTCGCCGCCAACATCGCCGTCGCGCTCGGCCGGATGGGCAGGAAGGTCGGCCTGGTCGACGCCGACATCTACGGCCCTTCCCAGCCCCGGATCATGGGCAATAGCAGCCGGCCCGAGCTGGCCGACCAGCAGATCGTCCCCGTCCCCGCCTTCGGCGTCCGCATGCTCTCGATCGGCCAGCTGATCGAGCCCGGCACTGCCGTCGCCTGGCGCGGCCCGATGACGGCAAGCGCGCTCACCAGCCTGATGGACGGCGACTGGGGCGATTGCGAGATATTGATCGTCGACCTGCCGCCCGGCACCGGCGACGTCCAGATGACCTTGATCCAGAAATGGAGGCCGGCCGGCGCGGTGATCGTGTCCACGCCGCAGGACCTGTCGCTGATGGACGCCACCCGCGCGATCGACATGTTCCGCAAGATGGGCGTCGCCGTCATCGGCCTCATCGAGAACATGGCCGGCTATCGATGCCCGCATTGCGGCGAGGCCAGCGATCCGTTCGGCAGCGGCGGCGCGGAGGCCGCGGCGGGGGTGATGTCGATCCCCTTCCTCGGCCGCATCCCGCTCACCTTGTCGATCCGGGAGGCGTCCGACGCCGGCACCCCGCCCGCCGCCGGCGACGGCGAGGAAGCGGACCTGTTCCGCGGCCTCGCCGAGAAGCTGCTGGTGCAGATTGACAGGAAAGACGGAGGCCCCGATGCCGCTCACCCGTGACGAGGACATTTACGCGCTGCTCGCCGGCACGCGCACCATCGCCATGATCGGCGCATCGGACCGGCCCGACCGGCCAAGCTATGGCGTGATGGCCTATCTCCAGGGCCGCGGCTACCGGGTGCTGCCGGTCAACCCGCAGATCACCGGTGAGCATGTCCACGGCGAATATCGTCTGGCGCGCGCTTTCCCAGATCGGCGAGCCGATCGACATGGTCGACATCTTCCGCCGCCCGCTGGCCGCCGGCGAAGCGGTCGACGAGGCGATCGCCGCCGGCGCCAGATCGGTCTGGCTGCAATTGGGAGTGATCAACGAAGAGGCGGCCGCCCGCGCCGAGGCGGCCGGGCTCGAGGTGGTGATGAACCGCTGCCCGAAGATCGAGATCCCGCGCCTCGGCGTGCCGAAGGTCGCCTAGGGCCGGCCCGCCTCGCGTGCCGCCTCCCCCGACTTCGCCCCGAAAAGACCCGAGCCGATCGGCGGCCGCGGCGCGGCCTGGCGGCGGTGGCCGGAGCCCGGTCCTTGCCGGGGCGGGCTTTCATTGTCGTTCTGGAGCATTTCGGTTTCCAATATTCTTATCGCGGCGACAGGCGTTCGAAGGTGATCGCCGAATAGCCGCGATAGGTGCACGCGCCGAACGGGACGTAGCCGAGCTTTTCGGCGACCCGGATCGAGGCGATGTTTTCGACGTGGATCAGGCAGACGGTGCGGCGGATGCCGAAGCGGGCTTCGATCCATTCGAGCGCGGCCGCCGCGGCCTCGGTGGCATAGCCCCGGCCCTGCAGCGACCGGCTGATCGCCCACCCGGCCTCGGGGTCTTGGTCGAAGGCCGGTTCCAGCTGCCGGCGGAAGTCGCCGAGGCCGGCTTCGCCGACCAGCCGGCCGGTCGCCTTTTCCTCGACGGCGAAAAATCCGTAGCCGAGCAGCGACCAGTGCCCGACATTCTTCAGGAGCCGCATCCAGGCCTCGTCGGATCCGGACGGATTCTTGCCGGAAAAGCGGGACATTTCCGGGTCGGAGCAAATCTCCAGATAGGCGGGAAAGTCGTCGGCGCGGTGGCGGCGCAGGACCAGCCTGGGCGTTTCGATGATCACCTCTCCAGGCGCCACGCCCATGCTTGCGTCCTCGGCATCGATCGTCGCGTCGGTCGGCCATGCCGCCCCGCGGCCGCCATGCTTACAGCGATGGGCCGCGCCGGCAAACAATTCGGTCGGGCAGGCGCCGGGTCCCGCTCCGAAGATGTCCCGCGAAGGATCCGGCATCCGGATCGTTCGCGGGCGGAGGCGGAAGCGCCGATGGGTGTTGGAGTTGCGCATCGTCGTCTTAGGCGATCACGGCGCCGGTGCTACCGGCCATGACGGCGAGCGTGCTGGCGAAAACGGTCAGGCTCATGGCGGAAGCGGCGAGAGCGTAAAAAGCGTTGCGGATCATTTTTCTTCTCCTCATCTCCGTCGGCGAGATTGCCGCGGCAGGACTTCTCTAGCCGGGCCCGAACGCCGCATCCTGAGCGGCGGCTGGAATCATTCTGATCCAGAATCTTTCCACAATTGACGCCGGCGGCCGGAACCGATCGAGATCATCGAACTGGCTGAGGAAGTCTGCTAGGATCGCCAGCGATGTCCGCTACTTAGGGGGCCCGAGCGTGGCGTCGGAGACCGAATCGATGTCGACCGAGGGGGTTGTGCACGGCAGTCTGGCCTTCGGCGACTTCGCCATCGACCGGGCGGACGAGCGCCTGCTCGGCCCGCAAGGCCCGGTGCGCCTCGGCCACAAGGCCTATCGCGTGCTGCTGCTGCTCGCCGAGCAGGAGGGCAGGCTGCTGACCAAGGACGCGCTGTTCGCCTCGGTTTGGGACGGCACCCTGGTCGGCGAATCGGCGCTGACCTCGGTGATCAAGGAGCTGCGCCGCGCGCTCGGCGACGAATCGCGCACCCCGCGCTACATCGAGAGCGTCTACGGCCGCGGCTATCGGTTGCTGCCGGAAGTCAGCCGCGGGCCCGGCACCGCCGCGCGCGCCGAGCCCGAAGCCGCCAGGCCGGCGCCCGCCCCGGCTGGTGCCGCGCTCGGCAGGCCCCCCTTGCTCTACATCCCCGCCTTCGACGATTCGGCGCTGCGCGAATCGCAGCCGCACCTCGCCGCGGTGGTGCGCGAGGAGATATTGTTCGCGCTGTCGCGCTTTCGCGACATCCGGCTGGTCTCCGACGCCGCGACCGCCACCGCGCCGACCGCCAGCGGCTATGGCGAGCGCGATTACCAGCTGTCGATGAAGCTGATCCCCCATGCCGCTTCCGTCCGCGCCTTCGCCAGGCTCTGCCGGCTGTCGACGCAGGCGATCATCTGGGCCGACAATATCGACCTCGCCGACGGCAGCCCGGGTGCCAATGTCGACACTTTGGTCCGCAGGATCGCGGCGGCGGCGCTGCCGAGGCTGCACGACGATCTCCTCTCGCACCTGCCGGCGCGGCCCGAGGACGTCTACGACCTCTATTTCCTGACCAAGCTCAGGATGCGGGGCATGGACTCCTTCGCCGAGGCGCGCGAGGTGGCCGCCGCCTGGGAGCGCCTGATCGAGGACAATCCCAATTTCGCGCCGGCCTATCCGCCGCTGACCCGGCTCTACAACACCGATTATTGCTATGCCGGGCTCGGCTCGACCGGCGAGAAGGAGCGCCGCCGCGCCTATGAGCTGGCGCACCGGGCGCTGGCGATCGACCCGACCGAATCCCACCTCCAGACGGTGAAGGGCTGGTCGCATCTGTGGGCCGGCGAAACGGCGCTGGCGCGCCAGCATCTCGATCAGGCGCTTCATCTCAATCCCTACAACCAGAGCAGGCTGGTCGAGGTGGCGACGGCGTTCATGTATCTCGACGATCTCGACGGCGCGGCCGAGCTGCTGGAACGGTGCCGCGACCTCACCCCGTTCGCCACCGAAGCGCCCCACGAGGAGCAGGGCCTGCTGCACCTGCTCCGCGACGAGTTCGATCCGGCGGCGCGGCAGCTCGCCCTCGTCCGCCGCCACCACCCGGACGACCGGGCCGGGACCAGGCCGACGATCAAGGGCGAATTATACGGCCTGCTGGCCGCCGCCGGGCAGGAGGCGCCCGACCTTGAGGCGCGGGCGCGCCATTGGCAGGAGTCGATGCGCGAGCATTGGTCGGCCGCAGGGCCGCCCGACGACGACCGGCTCAAGCAATGGGTTCTCTACCACTGCCCGTTTCAGAATGCGGCGCGGCGGGACTGGATCGTGAACCTGCTGGAGCGGGCGCTCGGCGCCGCCCGTCGAGCGCCACCCCACAGTCCCGGGCGAGCGCGTCGACGAACCGGGTCCGCACCATCGCCGGACGGGGCCGGCGGCTAGGCTCCCCCGCCAGCGCCGCGGCGACGCAGGCGCTGGCATCGATCCGCTTTTGCGCGACCTGGCCGGCGCCGAGCCATGCCCCGAGCGCCTCCCGCGCGGCGGCAGGCAGCGGCGCCGATCGCAGGAGTCCCGCCCAGCTGCGCTCGGCATAATGGGCGGCGGCCGCCGCGCGCAGCAGGGTGCGGGCATCGGCCATCCCCAGCACCCTGCTCCGCGCCGCGCGGCAGAGCGTCGCCCGGACATCGACCAGCGGCACCGACATTGCGCGCCAGCCCCGTTCGGCCGGCCCGTGGACGAGGGCGACTTCATCGTCCCCCGCGATCCTGCCGCGCGCATAGGCGCGGTAGATCGCGCCCACCCCGACCATGCCGAAATCGGCCATCTCGGCGGCGCGAAGGGCGCCGATGCTCGAGGCCCCCAGGATCCGCACGCCTTCGGACAGGAGCAGCAGGATCTCCTTGTGGCGGACCGCCGGCCGATGATCGAAATAGCCGTCGATCAGGCAGATGGTGAGCGACGGCGTGCAGGCGAGCCGCAACAGGTCGCCGGCCTCGGCCGGGGGCCGCCATTCGATCCCGGCGAACCGCTCGCGATCGCCGGGCGGCAGCGACGGGCCGGCGAAGGCGACGAGGCTCATGGCGGCGCCCGGCGGGTCCGCCTCAGCGAGCCCAGGCCCGGCACGAACAGCTTGACCACCGCCAGCTCTTCGCGCCCGTCGTCCAGCCGCTTGACCGGGATATGGCGATAGCCGGCCTTCGCCAGCCCGTCGGCGACATGCTCCCAGCCCGAAGGCTGCGCCTCGATCTCGGTCCACCGCCGCTGCCCAAGTCCGGGCGTCGGCGGCGGCCGCAAGGTCTCGCGTGCCGATCGCGCATAATGGGATGGCAGGATGTCGTCGCGGACGCCCGCGATGAAGGTCAGCCGGGACTGGAACGCTTCGGCCATCGCCTTGAACAGGGCGGTTTCGGCATCGCCGTGCACGGCGGTGCCGGAGAAGCGCCGATAGCCGCCGCCGAACTCGGTCTCGCCGGCGATCGACACGATGAAGGCCGGCACGCCGGTGATCGCATCGGGCGCGAAAACGCGCAACACGATGCCGAGCGCGCGGCAACGGTCCCGCCACAGGCCGAACCAGCCGAACGGGATGCTGTCCAGGGCCAGCGCCGTGGTCATGCGGGCCGCCGGGTCGGATCGGTCCCACCGGCCGACCGCGTCGCGCTCGACGACCTCATAGAGCGCGGTCGTCACCGCCTCGCCTTCGCTGGCGCCGAGGCCGAGGCCGGTGCTCGATCGCTCGAAATAGGAGGGCGCGGCGGCGGCGGTGAGATCGAGCGACACGCAGGCGTGAGGCACATAATGCGCGCGGCCGGAGTGGAGGTCGGTCGCGCGGCACCATTGGATGGGGCTCGAATGGGGCCGCGGCTTCGTCCGGTCGCCGCCATAATCGGCAAGGTCCGGCGGGCGCTCCGCCGCGGCGAGTGCCTCGAGCCCGCAGCAGGGCCCGTCGGCGATGGCCTTCTCGGCCTCGTCGCATTCGATCGCTTCGCAAAGCGCGCCGATCCTCGCGGCGATCGGCGAGGCGCCCTTGCCCTGGTGGACGCTCAGCGACCGGCCGGCCGGCCGCACCGCCTGCCAGACCGGCAGGCCGAGGCGGTCGAGCCCAGTTACGTCGGCGAGGCGGGTGACGCCGTGCGCCCGCGACGCGCGCGCGACGCGCTCGAAGAACGAACCGGGCGCAACCGTCCGCTTCTCGCCGGCCGGACCGAGCGGTCGCGGCAGCGCGGGCTCGGGCAATCCCTATTCGCCGATCGTGTCGGGACCGGGAAGGTCCTCGCCCTCCGTATGGATATCGGCGAAGCTGGAGCCGCGGTCCTGGCTGCCGTCATCGGCCATTTGCTGCTTGGGCTGCGGCGTTTCGGCCGGTGCCGGCTCGCCGCTGTTCCTTACCTTGCCTGTCATGATCCTGTCTCCCACGCGCCGAAGGCTCCGAGCGTCGGTGCGCGACCCCCACGCCCCCGGCACGCCATCCTGCCGCCTCCAAAGCGGGATCGGCGGCCGCAGAGTATCAGCTTTCCGGCTTGCGGAACAATAGGCTCGCGCGCGAAGGCGGCGGTGGCGCCCGCCGCGTGCCTAGCCGGCGATCCGCGGCGCCGGCCGCGCCGACGCCATGCGGCTGTCCCGCTCCAGCAGCGAGGAATCGGGCGGGAGGATGCGGACCCGCCGGTTGGCGAAGTCGACGGAGACGCGGTCGAACAATTGCAGCGCGTCCATGCCGAGCAGGATGGCGGGCTGGCGGCTCAGCCGCAGCTGGCGGAACGGATGGACCTCGGCGAAGGCGATCGGCAGGTCGCGGATGTCGACGCCGCCGATCCGGATCAGCCGGGCGACGCTATATTCGGCCATGAAGCGGCCGCCGGTGACGCTCATCAGCTCCACCGGCGCGACCGGCCCCAGCCGCCGCCGGCGCTCCAGCCGCCGGCGCAGCGCGTTGTTGGCGACCGTGACCTGCGAGCCGGTGTCGATGATGACGTAGACCCGCTCGCCGTCGACCGCGGCGTCGATCAGCATCAGCCGGCCGAACCGGCTGCGCCCGGTGACCACGATCGTGCCCTCCGGCCAGCGCTGCTCGGCGCGGCGCGAGGGCGAGATGGTCATTTCCTGGCGCTCGAAATCGAACACCACGCGCTGGGTCTGCAGGCTGTCGACGCCGAGCATGCCGGCGGCGCCGAGGTTGCGCCGCGCCAGCGCCGGCGCATGCACGTCGCTCATCGTCCGCTGGCCGAAGCGCAGGCCGGGAATCACCACGGTGGCGATCCGGCTGACCTCGGTCATGCTGTGCACCGTCGCCGTCCGGCCGGGATCGAGGTCGAGCGAGCGCGCCAGCTCGCTCGAGATGACGGTCCGCTCCGATCCGGTGTCGACGACGAAGTCGAACGGGCCCGCCCTGCCGATATTGACCGGCACGGTCATGCGCTGGGTCGCGTCCGGCAGATAGCCGAGCGTCTCGGCGCTCTGCTGGTCGAGCGGGGGCTGCGCCGCGCCCGCCGTTTGCTGCTCCTGCCCCTGGAGCGGCGAGGCGAGGATCGAGGCCGCGGCGATCCCGGCGAACCACAAGGGGGATGGCCGTCTCATATCAATCGTCTCCCAACGCTGGCTGCGCCGTCTCGATAGCCCAATCCGGGGCAAAGGCGAAGATGGTTCGACGAACGGCGTCCCGCCTTAGACCACCGCCATCGCCCGCTCCCGCAGGCGCTCGACCGCCGCCGCGTGGATTCCCGGCGTCGCCGCCAGCACGCCGAACGCCTCGCCCGAGGCGGTGTTGAAAGCGAGCGGCTGGCCCAGCGCGCCGGTCACCGTCGCCCCCGCCTCCTCGGCGATCAGGGCGGCGGCCGCGATGTCCCACTCGAATCCCCATTTCAGCGTCGCCACCAAATCCGCCTCGCCGGCGGCAACGAGCGCGATCCTCAGCGCGATCGAATTGGGCTTGGGCACCGCCACCAGGTCGCGGTCCACCCTGGGCAGTTGGTCGGCCGGCACCCGCGCGCCGGGAAGCGCGGCGCGCGGGCCGACCCGCAGCCGCTCGCCGTTGCGGCGGCTGCCTTCGCCGCGGGCCGCGGTCCACAGCTCGCCCCGCGCCGGCGCCGCCAGCGCCCCGAGCACCGGCACCCGGTCCTCGACCAGCGCCACCGAGACGCACCAGCCCGGCCGGTCGCGCAGGAAATCCCGGGTGCCGTCGATCGGATCGACCACCCACAGGCGCGACCGCTCGATCCGGTCGGAATCGTCGAGCGTCTCCTCGGACAGCCAGCCGGCTTCCGGATCGAGCGCGGAGAGGCGGTCGCGCAGATAGGCGTCGACCTCGAGATCGATGTCGCAGACCGGGTGGCCGGGGACTTTCTCCCAGGTGCGGTAGGCGGTCCCGCAGCGCGCCGCCGCGATCCGGCCGGCCTCCGCCGCGATCGTGGAAACCTCGTCAAGCACCGGCGACCATCATCCCTTCGATCCGCAAGGTGGGAACGTTGGTGGCGCGGCGGTGCTCGAGATCGTCCGCCGGCGTCAGCTGCCGGAACATGTCGAGGACGTTGCCGGCGATGGTGATCTCGTCGACCGGCCCGGCGATCTCTCCATCGGCGATGACGAAGCCGGACGCGCCGCGGCTATAGTCGCCGGTGACCGGATTGAGGCCCTGGCCGATCAGCTCGGTGACGTAGAGGCCGTGCCGGATATCGGCGATCAGCGCGGCCGGGCCCCGCGAGCCGGGCTCCATGTGGACGTTGGTCGCGCCCGCGCCGGGCGGGCCGCCGACGCCGCGGGTGGCATGGCCGGTGGTCGCCAGCCCGAGCTGCCGCGCCGACGCGCTGTTGAGCAGCCAGCCGGTGAGCCGCCCGCCCTCGACCAGCCGGCGCGGCGCGGTCGCCACGCCCTCGCCGTCGAACGGCTTGGAGCGGAGGCCGCGGCGCCGGTGCGGGTCGTCGACGATGACGATGCTGGGCCCGAAGATCGCCTCGTCCTCGCGGCCGAGCAGGAAGCTGGTCCTGCGGGCGATGGCGGGACCGGCCATCGCACCGAGCAGGTGGCCGACTAGGCTGCCGCCGACGCGCGGATCGAACACCACCGGCATGGTGCCGCTGGCGAGCTTGCCGGACCCCAGCCGCCTGGCCGCGCGCTCGCCGGCCAGCCGGCCGATCGCCTCCGGCCCGTCGAGATCGGCATAGTGGCGGACGCTGTGGCTGGCATAATCGCGCTGCATGCCGCTGCCGGTGCCGGCGATCACGCTCGCCGAGCCGCCATAGCCGCTGGCCGTATAGCCGCGCACGAAGCCCTGGCTGGTCGCCAGCGCCACCACCGTCCGCCCGGCGCTCACCCCCGCGCCCTCGGAGTTGGTGATGCCGGGCACGGCGCGCGCCGCCGCCTCGATCGCCAGGGCCCGGTCCCTGAGCTCGACCGGCGACGGATCGGCGCCGTCGTCGGCCTCGAGATCGGGCGCGTCGCCGTCGAGCAGCCGGTCGTCGGGCGCGAGGCCGGCATCGGGATCCTCCGGCGCCTCGCGCGCCATCGCCGCCGCCCGCTCGACCAGGGCGTGGAGCGCGTCCTGCGAGAGGTCCGACGAGGAAACGCTGGCGGAGCGCTGCCCGACGAAGAAGCGCAGGCCGATCTCCTCGCCCTCGGAACGGACGACGTCCTCCAGCGCGCCGAGCCGCACCTGCACCTCGGTCGAGGCGTCGCCGATATAGAGGACATCGGCGGCGTCCGCGCCGGCCTTGCGGGCGGCATCGATCAGGGCGGCGGCGCGGCCCTCGGCTTCACTGACGCTGAGCATGGGCGGCAGTTAAGCCCCGCAAGCTCAAAAGCAAGCCTCAAGCCGTGCCGACGACGAAGCAGGCGGCGAACATCAAAAGGCCGGCCAAGCGGTTGGAGCGGAACCTGGCGAGCGCATCGCCGCCATCGTCCGGCTTCAGCGCCGCCACCTGCCAGGCAAGATGCAGCGCCATCGGCAGCAGGCCGAGCAGGGCGAACCATTCCGGCCGGACCAGGCGGAAGGCGGCCGCCCACAACAACAGGGCGACCAGGTAGCAGATCGCGACGCCGAGCCGGGCGTGCCGGCCGAGCGCCCGCGCCGACGACCTGACCCCGACCAGGGCGTCATCCTCCCTGTCCTGGAGCGCGTAGATCGTGTCGTAGCCGATCACCCAGAACACGGCCCCGCCCCACAGCAGCAAGGCCGGCATCTCGATCTCCCCCGCCGCCGCCGCCCAGCCGACCAGGGCGCCCCAGGAGAAGACCAGGCCGAGCCACGCCTGCGGCCACCAGGTGATCCGCTTCATGAACGGGTAGAGCGGCGACCAGGAACAGGCTGGCGAGCGCCAGTCCCTGCGCCGTCCGGTTCAGCTGGAGCAGCACCGACCAGCCCGATCAGGCCCATCGCCGCGAGCAGGGCCCAGGCGGCGCGAAGCGGCACCCGCCTGCTCGCCAGTGGCCTCAGCCGGGTGCGCTCGACCCTGGCGTCGAGGTCCTTGTCGACGATGTCGTTATAGACGCAGCCGGCGCTCCGCATCGCCCAGGCGCCGAGCGCCAGCCACAGGATCAGGATCCAGCCCCGATCGCCCATCCCGGCCAGCGCCACGCTCCACGCGCACGGCCAGAACAGCAGCCACGCCCCGATCGGCCGGTCGAGCCGGATCAGCGACGCGTAGGGCCGCACCGCCGCGCGGCAAGGCGCCGATCAGTCCGCGCCGCTCGCTGTCGGGGACGATGTCGGTGTCGGGAGCGAGGGTCATGCAGCACGCAATACCGTTCGGCCTGAGCTTGTCGAAGGCCATTTCTTTCTTCCGCCACAGGAAAGGGAGGGCTTCGACAGGCTCAGCCCGAACGGCTAGGAAGCGGCGATGGTCGCAACCCCCGCCTGGCCGCCGGCGAGCCTGCCGCGCCTGTTCGTCGACCAGGCGCTGTCGGACGGGCTGCGCGTCACCGTCGACGGCAATTATCTTGCGGCGGTGCTCCGCCTCGGCCCGGGCGACGAGGTCAAGCTGTTCGACGACCGGACCGGCGAATGGCTGGCCGAGATCGCGGAAGCGGGAAGGAAGCGCGTCACCCTGATCGTGAAGCGCCATCTGAAGGCGCGCGAGAGCGTCCCCGATCTCTGGCTGCTGTTCGCGCCGATCAAGCGCGGGCGGATCGACTGGCTGGTCGAGAAGGCGACCGAATTGGGCGTCGCCCGCCTCGTCCCGGTCCTCACCCGCCGCACCATCGTCGAGCGGCTCAACCTCGAGCGGCTGCGCGCCCATGCGGTCGAGGCCGCGGAGCAATGCGAGCGCACCGCCCTTCCCGAGCTCGCCGAGCCGCGCCGGCTCGGGGCGATCCTCGAGGACTGGCCGGAAGACCGCCTCCTCTATTTCGCCGACGAAGGCGGCGGCGAGCCGTTCGCGCCCGCACGCGGCCCTGCCGCGATCCTGATCGGGCCGGAGGGCGGTTTCGCCGACGAGGAGCGCGCCGCGATCCGCGCCGTCGCGCAGGCGCGTGCCGTCTCGCTCGGCCCCCGCATCCTGCGCGCCGACACCGCCGCGCTGGCGGCGATCAGCCTGTGGATGGCGGCGGCGGGGGATTGGAATCATGATGAGTCATCCCGGCGAAGGCCGGGATCCGCGAACATGAGCGCTTGAGTATTAACGCCGACTTCGGTGTTCATGGGTGCCGGCCTTCGCCGGCATGACTCCCCTTTTTGGCGGCCCCTCGAAACCGGCTGGCGGGCGCTCCCGCCCGCCGCTAGAGCGGCGCCGATGACGACCCGCACCGACACCGGCAAGCACGACCGCAGGATCGAGAGCCGCGACGACCTGCTCGCCACCTTCGCGAAGGGCGAAAAGCCGCCGGCCGGCTGGTCGATCGGCACCGAGCATGAGAAGTTCGTCTATCGCCGCGCCGACCATCGCGCGCCGTCCTACGACGAGCCCGGCGGCATTCGCGACCTGCTCGCCGCGATGCACGGAGTTCGGCTGGTCTCCGGTCGAGGAGAACGGCAACGTCATCGCGCTCACCGGGCCGGACGGCGCGATCAGCCTCGAGCCCGCGGGCCAGCTCGAGCTGTCGGGCGCTCAGCGCGAGCACCTCCACCAGACCTGCGCCGAGGCCGGCCGCCACCTCGTCCAGGTCAAGGCGGTGGGCGAGAAGCTCGGCCTGTGCTTCCTCGGCCTCGGCATGTGGCCGGACAAGGCGCGGTCGGACCTGCCGGTCATGCCCAAGGGCCGCTACGCGATCATGCTCAACTACATGCCCAAGGTCGGCAGCCTCGGCCTCGACATGATGCTGCGCACCTGCACCATCCAGGTCAACCTGGACTATGCCTCGGAGGCGGACATGGCGCGCAAGTTCCGCGTCGGCCTGGCGCTGCAGCCGCTCGCCACCGCCCTGTTCGCCAACTCGCCGTTCACCGAAGGCAAGCCCAACGGCTTCCTTTCGTTCCGCAGCCACATCTGGTCGGACACCGACCCGGACCGCACCGGCATGCTCCCGTTCGTGTTCGAGGACGGGTTCGGCTACGAGCGCTACCTCGACTACGCGCTCGACGTGCCGATGTACTTCGTCTTCCGCGACGGCCATTATGTCGACGTCGCCGGCCAGTCCTTCCGCGATTTCCTGGAAGGGCGCCTGCCCGAGCTGCCCGGCGAGAAGCCGCGGATCTCCGACTTCACCGACCACCTCTCGACCATCTTTCCCGAGGTGCGGCTGAAAAGCTTCCTCGAGATGCGCGGCGCCGACGGCGGGCCGTGGAGCCGGATTTGCGCGCTGCCCGCGCTCTGGGTCGGCCTGCTCTACGACGACAATGCGCTCGGCGCGGCGTGGGACGAGGTCAAGGGCTGGAGCCTGGAGGAGCGCCAGCGGCTGCGCGACGCCGTGCCGAAGCTCGGCCTCGGGGCGCGAACGCCGCGCGGCGAGACGCTGCAGGACCTCGGCAAGCGCGTCCTCGCCATCGCCGAAGCCGGCCTCAACGCGCGCGGCCGGATCAACGCCGCCGGCGACAATGAATCGGGCTTCCTCGACCCGCTCCGCGAAGTACTCGCGTCGGGCAGGGCGCCGGCCGAACGGCTGCTCGACCGCTATCATGGCGAATGGGGCGGCGACATAAGCCGCATCTACGAAGAGGAGAGCTTCTGATGGCCGACGCCCACGCGTCCGAGCGCCGCACCCTCTATCCGCCGATCGAGCCCTATCGCTCGGGCCGGCTGGAGGTCGGCGACGGCCACAGCCTCTACTGGGAGCAATGCGGGACGCCCGGCGGCAAGCCGGTTGTGTTCCTCCACGGCGGCCCCGGCGCCGGCTGCAGCCCGGACCATCGCCGCCAGTTCGATCCGGCGCGCTACGACATCCTGCTGTTCGACCAGCGCGGCTGCGGCCGCTCGACTCCCCACGCCTCGCTCGAAGCCAACACCACCTGGCATCTCGTCGCCGACATCGAGCGGCTGCGCGCGATGGCCGGGATGGAACGCTGGATGGTCTATGGCGGCTCGTGGGGCTCGACGCTGGCGCTGGCTTACGCCCAGACCCATCCGGAGCGGGTGACCGAGCTCGTCCTCAGGGGCATCTTCACCTTCCGGCAGACCGAGCTGGACTGGCTCTACCAATATGGCGCCTCCGAGATCTTCCCCGACAAATGGGCGGAATTCCGGGGCGCCATCCCCGAAGAGGAACGTGGCGACATGGTCGCCGCCTTTCACCGCCGGCTGACCGGCGAGGACGATGCCGAACGGCTCGCCGCGGCCAAGGCGTGGAGCAAATGGGAGGCCGAAACCGTCACCCTGCTCCCCAGCCCGCACGTGATCGAGGCGCATACCAGCGACGATTTCGCCATCGCCATCGCCCGCATCGAAAATCACTATATGGTCAATCGCGGCTGGCTCGAGGAAGGGCAGCTGATCGAGGGGGCGGCGCGGCTCCGCGATATTCCGGGCGTCATCGTCCAGGGCCGCTACGATTGCTGCACGCCGCCGGTCGCGGCCTGGGAGCTCCACAAGGCCTGGCCGGAGGCGGAGCTCAACATCGTCCCCGACGGCGGCCACCTGTTCAGCGAGCCCGGCATCCTCGACGGCCTCATCCGCGCCACCGACCGCTTCGCGGGCTAGGGCGCGGCTTCGGCGCCGCCCGGCAACTGGCGCGGTGTGCCGCCACCAGCTACGGTCCGCGCATCACGATTCGCTTGCTAAAATGGGGGACCCGAACATGCGCCTGATTACCGCAACCGCCGCGCTCGCCGCTGCCGCGACCGCGCTGCTGGCCGCGCCCGCTGCGGCGCAGGCGCCCTGGTCCGTCTCCGGCGAGCTTCAGGACAGCGACAGCGTCGGCGAGGAGGAGCATCGCTACGACGATCACCGCATCCGGCTCGAGGCCGGGCAGCGCTACCGCATCTCGGTCAACTCCGAGGCGTTCGACCCGGTCGCCCGGCTCTACCGCCCCGGCGGCACCGAAATGGTCGCGGAGAACGACGATTCCGGCGAGAGCCTCAATTCGCGCATCTCCTACACGCCGCGGGAAAGCGGCGACTATGTCCTGCGCGTCACCGGCTTCGCCGCCGAGGCGCGCGGCGCCTACACCGCCGAGGCGGTGATGCCGCCGCCGCTGCCCGAGCCTTCGACCCTGTTCCAGCGCATGGAGGCGACCATCTGGCGCGTCTATGCGGGCGCGCTCGCCGAAAGCGATCCCGACCATGAGGGCAGGCGCTTCGACGAATATCGGATCGCCTTCGCCGCCGGGCAGCGGCGGCTGCTCTGGCTCGAATCCGATGCGTTCGACACGCTGGTGCAGGTCTATCGCCTCGACGGGCGCGACGGCGATCCGATCGCGAGCGACGACGACAGCGGCGGCGGCCTCAACTCGTTCCTCGTGTTCGTGCCGGACGAGGCCGGGGATTATGTCGTGCGGGTCACGTCGTACGGCGGGGAGGGCACCGGCGCCTACCGGCTCCGGGTCAGCGAGTAGGGCGCGCCCGCTCGCCGCACGGAAGGCGGCAGGGATGAGGAAGGCCGGGGAGCAGCAAGCCGGGCCGGACCGGACGCCGGTCCCGGCCGACGATCGCCCGCACGTGGTGATCGTCGGCGCCGGGTTCGGCGGGATCGCCTGCGCCAAGGCGCTCGGCGGCCGGGCCATCCGGGTGACGATCGTCGACCGCCACAATTACCATCTGTTCGCGCCCCTGCTCTACCAGGTCGCGACGGCGGCCCTCTCCCCCGCCGACATCGCCGAGCCGGTCCGCAAGATCCTCAGCCGTTTTCCCAATATCGACGTCGTGCTCGGCGAGGTAACCGGCATCGACCTCGCGGCGCGCCGGGTCCGCCTCGGCGACGGCGGCTTCCTCCCCTGGGACCGGCTCGTCCTGGCCCCCGGCTCGGCCTATGCTTATTACGGCCATGACGACTGGGCGGCCCACGCCCCCGGCCTGAAGACGATCGCCAACGCCCGCGCGATCCGGACCAGGATACTGCTCGGCTTCGAAAAGGCCGAGATCAGCCGCGACGCCGACGAACAGCGGGCGCTGACCACGAGCGTGATCGTCGGCGGCGGCCCGACCGGCGTGGAAATGGCCGGGGCCATCGCCGAGCTCGCCCGCTGGAGCCTCAGGCGCGACTTCCGCAACATCGACCCGCGCACCGCCACCATCATCCTCGCCGAGGCGGGCCCGCGCCTCCTCCCCGCCTTCCCCGAGCATCTCGCCGCCTATGCGCGGGAGCGGCTCGAAAGGCTCGGCGTCGTCGTCAGGACGGGGGTCGCCGTCGAGGAGGTGCGGCCGGACGGCGTCGTCCTCGGCGGCGCCTTCGTGCCCGCCCATAACATGGTCTGGGCGGCCGGCATCGCCGCCGCCCCGGCGGGGCGCTGGCTGGGCGTCGACACCGATCCGCTGGGCCGGATCGCGGTCGGGTCCGATCTCGCGGTGCCGGGGCTCGCCGGCGTCTATGCGATCGGCGATCTCGCTTTGGTGCGCGGCGCCGGCGGCGCGCCTTTGCCGGCGCTGGCCCAGGTGGCGGCCCAGCAGGGCGACCATCTCGGGCGCGCGCTGGCCGGCCTGCTCGAGCGCGATGCGGCGCTCCCCGCCTTCCGCTTCCGCGACCGCGGCAACACCGCGGTGATCGGCCGCAGCGCCGCCGTGTTCGACTTCGGCCGGCGGCAGATCAGGGGCTGGGCCGCCTGGCTCTTATGGGCGATCGTCCACGTCTACCTGCTGGTCAGCTTCGAGAAGAGGCTGCTGGTCAGCATCCAGTGGTTCTGGCGCTGGCTGACCTACCAGCGCGGCGCCCGCCTGATCACCGACGACCCGGACTGAGGACGGGCGGCCGCCTATTCCGCGGCGACGGGCGCGTCCGGGCGGCCCCAGCGCGGCTTGAGGCGCTGGATCAGCCGCGGGATCGGGCCGTTGCGCGCCATCCATTCGGCATAGTCGCGATAGGCCGGATCCTCGGCGAGGTGCTGCTCCTCGGTCCGCGCGCGCCAGTAATAGACGCCGCTGACCATGGCGAGCACGACGGTGTTGCGGATCATGTCGACCGCGCTTCCGGTCGTCGCCAGGAACGGCATCACCGCGAACCACCAATAGAGGTTCTTCGACACATAGGCCGGGTGCTTGGTCAAGGCATAGGGCCCGTGGGTGAGGATGCCGCGGTGGGTGAGGTTCGAGAAGCGGAAGCCGAACGCCACCGTCGCCCAGGCATAGATCGCGGTCAGGAACACCAGCCATATGGCGACCAGCACCGTCACCAGCGGATAATCGGCCAGCCAATAGGTCCATTCGCCGCTGCCGATATGGTAGTCGAGCGGCCCGTCCGGGTTCATCATGATGAACGGCGGATAGCAGATCAGCGCCGCCGTCCACCCCGCCGCATGGGGGTTGGCGGTGCGGATATGGGCGTCGAGCGGCTTCAGCGTCAGCACGTAGCCGACGGTGGCGAAGACGACGTCGACCGTGAACATCGCGCCGATCAGCCAATTGGCCAGATTGACCGGGTTGGCCGCGATCCAGGCCGATTCCGCGCGGATCGTGTCGGTCCAGTTGCCCGGCACGATCGAGATCATGAAGGCGAGGAAGAAGCCCTTCACCGCCCAGGCGCGGAAGAAATGGTGGAGCTCGGTGCGGTCGACGAGGTCGCCGCGACCGATCAGCAGCTGGCCGAAATGCCAGGCGCCGTCGCGCGGCTCCTTCAGCCGCCGGTCGAGCCACAGCATATAGGGCACCGACAGCACCAGCATCGGCACGATCGCGGCGCCGAGCACGTACATGGAGAAGAGATAGGGCCCGTCCCAATACCAGCGGCCGATGCAATAGAGCCCGCCGATCACCGCCCAGATTCCCCACAGGCCGACGATCTTGGCGAGGCTGATGTCGGCGATCTCCTTCAGCGGGCGCGGCGGCGCGTCCCAGTCGATGCCGGTGGTCGGATTGAGATGGACCTTGTCGACGAAGACCGCCCACAGCACCATCGGCACGCCGCAGGCGACCAGGGCGGTCAGGGCGGCGAGCGGGCCCTCCATGCCGAACGCGCGCGCGACCGCGGTCCAGGCGATCAGCCCGGCGAGGCCGACCAGGCCGGTCATCGCGCTCACCGCCGACTTCGGCCGGGGATCGTGACGGGCGGCGGAAGCGATCCGGAGGTCGGGATTGAGCGGCGCGTTCATGGCGCTGGTGCCTAACCGAAACTGGTAAGCAAGCGGTGAATGGCGCGGCCCGCCCGCCGTCGCGCGGCCTGGCCGGCGCGAAACTGGTTAAGCAGGCGATGAAGATTTGGGCGGAGGCGCTGCGGATACAGCGGTGGCCTGAGTAAGGACTTCTTAAATGCCTTTCATTGCAAAGTAACGGCAAGGGGAGAGGAGCACGAGCTCCATGGGGAAGTCGATGTTTTCTGAGGACAGGGCCGGGGAAACCGGCTTCTCGTTTTCGAGCCAGGTCCCGTCGCCGCCCGAGCGGCGCCGGGCCGATCGTCACCTCAAGATCCTGCGCGTCGGCACCCTGGTCCTGAACGGCCGGCGCGAGCTTTGCCTCATTCGCAACATCTCCGCCGGCGGGGTGATGGCCCATGTCTACAGCAGGGTAACGCCGGGCGAGCGCGTGATCGTCGAGCTGAAGACCCACCACCCGGTCGCCGGGCGCATCGTCTGGGTGCGCGAGGCCAATGCCGGCATCCAGTTCGACGCGGCGATGGACGTGTCGGAGCTGCTCGCCAACCCGCCGCTGCTCGACAATGGCTGGCGGCCGCGCACGCCCCGGGTCGAGGTCGACCGGATGGCGACCTTGCGCGCCGGCGCGCGCACCTATTGGGTGCACGTCCGCGACATCTCGCAAAGCGGCGTCAAGGTGGAGACCGACCAGCCGCCCGAGCCGTGCGCCGAGATCGTCCTGACGCTGGAGGGCTTCCGTCCACTCCCCGGCACGGTGCGCTGGGAGAAGGACGGCTGCTGCGGCATCGTCTTCAACCAGCTGATTCCCTTCGGCGAGCTGATCCACTGGCTGAAGCTGGCCGGCTGACCGGCCGGCGCCCCCGGCGCTCCTCCAACACCCCTCCGAGTCATCCCGGATCAAGTCCGCGATGACGATAAGGAAGGCGCAAGCGCGGGCGACAGGGCTGGCAGGGCTGGAGCGGGTAGCGGGAATCGAACCCGCGTCACAAGCTTGGAAGGCTAGTGCTCTACCATTGAGCTATACCCGCGAAGGCGCCCGCTCCCTGCCACCCGAAGCGCGGCGGCGTCAACATCGGTTCGGCGGCTCCAAATCGCCAAAGGACGCGTATTTCACCGTAATTCCCGCAATTCATGTCTTGCCGCTGTAACCGCAGCCTGACATCTTCGCGCCACACGTCGGGGGGATTCGCCCCCGCATTTTTCCGGTGGCAATCAGCACGGATCGTACCGCGCGAGGGGAATATATCATGGCGTACAGGCCGCAGGGTTTTCGCATCGGCAAGCTCACCGAGTTCAGGTTCGACAATGCCGGGCCCCTTACCGCGGACAGCTGGGGGATCAGGGCGGCATCGGCCGGTCCGGGCCCGACGATCAACGCGCCGGCGACCCTCGCCGATATCGCGCTGGTCGGCTTCTTCAGCGACGGGACCACCGCCGGAACGGACAATTTCGCGTTCGTGATCCTGGCCGACCTGTCGGGGCAGACGATCAACTTCACGGACAATGGCTGGCTGAGCACGAACGCGTTCCGCACCGGCGAAGGCATCGTCTCCTATGTCGTCCCGGCCGGCACGGCGATCGGCACGGTGGTGACCCTGCCCGGCGGGGGCAATTTCAACCTCTCCACCGGCGGCGACCAGATCATCGCCTATACCGGCACCCTGGCCGCGCCCACCGCCATCCTGTTCGCGCTCGATTTCGCCAATACGCTGGGCTGGGACGCCACTGCCGCCGATACCAATACGAGCGCCGTGCCGCAGGGGCTGACGGCGGGAACCACCGCCTTGTCCTTCGCGACGGACAATGGTGCCTATACGGGTTCGCTCACCGGTACGCGGGCACAGATTCTCGCCAACATCGCGAATGCGGCCAATTGGACGACCAACGACACGGCGGCGGTCGCCTATCCCGGCAACTTCACGGTCACCGGCGCTGGCACGCTCGCCATCGACAATGTCATCCTGGCCGAAGGCGATGCCGGCACCACCGCCTTCACCTTTACCGTCACCCGCTCCGGCGGCAGCAGCGGCGCGGTCGGCGCGACCTGGACGCTGGTCGCGCCGGGCGGCGCGGGCAATGCCGATGCCGGCGATTTCGACGGCGCCCAGCTCTCCACCGGCACGGTCAGCTTCGCCGACGGCGACACCAGCGAGACGATCACCATCCTCGTCCAGGGCGACCTCGTGGTCGAGGGCAGCGAGGCCTTCACAATCGTCCTCTCGGCGCCGACCGGCGGCGTCACCATCGCCGATGACACCGGCGACGGCACCATCACCAATGACGATATCGCGCCCGTCCCCGGCGAGCTCTCGATCGACGATGTGAGCGTGGCCGAAGGCAATTCCGGCACGACGCCGATCACCTTCACGGTGACGCGCGCGAACGGCGACGACGGCGCGGTGGGCGCCACCTGGACGGTGACCTTCGGCGGCGGCGCGGGCGATGCCGACAGCGGCGACTTCGAAGCCGGCGAGACCTTTACCGGCACCGTCGCCTTCGCCGACGGCGTGACGACGCAGACGATCACGCTCGACGTCCAGGGCGACACCGGCTTCGAGCCCGACGAGGATTTCACCGTCACCCTCTCCGCGCCCACCGGCGGCGCGACCATCAGCGACGCCACCGGCACCGGCACCATCACCAACGACGATCCCGCCCCCGCCGGCACGCTCGACATCGACGATGTCAGCCACAGCGAAGGCGATAACGGGACCACCACGACCTACACCTTCACCGTCACCCGCAGCGCCGGCAGCGCCGGCGCGGTCGGCGCCGATTACACGATCAGCGCGCCGGGCGGCGCGGGCAACGCCAGCACCGACGATTTCGTCGCCGGCGCGATCTTCTCGGGCCAAATCGCCTTCGCGGACGGCGAGACCTCGCAGACGATCAGCATCGACGTCGAGGGCGACGTCGCGTTCGAGCCCGACGAGATCTTCACCGTCACCCTCACCAACCCGACCGGCGGGGCGGGCATCGGCGACGGCAGCGGCACCGGCACCATCGTCAACGACGATTTGCAGCCGCCCGCGGGCAGCGTCAGCATCGCCGACGTCAGCATCGTCGAGGGCAATGCCGGCACCTCGATCCTGACCGTGACGCTCACCCGCATCGCTGGCACCGCCGCGTTCGACGTCAACTATGCCACCTCGAACGGCGGCAACCCGAACAACGCGTCGGCCACCGCCGGCAGCGACTATGTCGCCGCCAGCGGCACGGTGAGCTTCGCCGAAAGCCAGAATATCGCCACCATCTCGATCACCATCAACGGCGACGTTACGCCCGAGCTCGACGAGGAGTTCACCGTCACGCTCTCCAATCCCACCAACGGCGCCACGATCAGCGACCCGACGGCGGTCGCGACCATCGAGACCGACGACGTCGCGTCGAGCACGATCAATATCTGGACCGAGAATTTCGACGCGTTCCTTGGCGGCGGTTTCAGCCCCACGCCGACGGTCGGTCAACTCGACAGCGACATCTACATCACTTCGGGCTTCGACGATCCGGCCAACCCGTCGGTGAATTACGGCGGCACCGTGACCACCGGCGATCTCGCGCGCGGGGTCACCAGCGTCGCGGTCACCACCGGCGGCATTTATTCGCTCGACCGGGGCAGCGGCAACCACGCCTTCCTGGTCCAGCCAGGCGGCACCGATTTCACGCCCGGCGACTTCACGATGCGGCTCGTCAACACCAGCGGGCTCGCGGCGGACACCTTCGCCGTCGCCTATGATATCCTGGTCCGCAACGATCAGGCCCGCGGCAACAGCTTCAATCTTTCCTATTCGACCGATGGGGTCAATTTCTTCGCCCTGTCGGCGTTCAATTACACCTCTCCGGATGCCGCCGACGCGCTTGGCGTCGTCACGGTGGCCCGCTCCGGCCAGTTCACCACGGCCTCGTCCGTCGCGGCAGGCGGGTTCCTCTATCTCCGCTTGACCGGCGACGACGTCAGCGGCTCCGGCAGCCGTGACGAGTTCGGTCTGGACAATGTGACGGTGGGCGTGGCGGGCGGCTCGGCAACGCCGACCGTCTCGGTCAGCGACGTGTCGGTGAGCGAATCCGCCGGCACGATGACCTTCACGATCACCCGCACGAACCTCGTCGGCGGCGCTTTCACGGTCGACTATGCGACCGCCGACGGCAGCGCGACCGCCGGCGACGATTATGTCGCGACCAGCGGCACCCTCTCCTTCACCGACAACCAGGTCCAGGCCGTTGTCACGGTGACGATCAACGACGACGGCACGCCCGAGCTCGACGAAACCGTCCTCCTCAACCTCACCAACGCCACCAGCGGCGCGACCATCGCCGACGCCCAGGGCGTCGGCACGATCGTCAACGACGACGGCACCCCGATCCAGGTGTCGATCAACGACGTCTCGATCGTCGAAGGCAATGCCGGCACCTCGATGCTGACCTTCACCGTCACCCGCACCGGCGGCACAGGCGCCTTCGATGTCAACTTCGCGACGGCGAACGGCACCGCCGTCGAGCCCGGCGACTATCTCGCGAACAGCGGCACGCTCTCCTTCGGCGTGGGTCAGATCAGCCAGACCATCTCGGTCACCATCAACGGCGACCTCACGCCCGAATCGAACGAGACCTTCCAGGTCCTGCTCTCCGGTGCGACCAACAATGCGATCATCACCGACAGCAGCGGCACCGGCACCATCATCAACGACGAGGCGACCTTCATCCACGACATCCAGGGCACGGCCTATTACAGCCCGATCCTGGCGGGCGACGGCATCAGCGGCTTCAACATCGCTTCGACCACAATCGTCACCGTCCGCGCGATCGTCACCGCGGTCGACAATGTCGGCACCCGGCAGGGCTATTACCTCGCCGAGGAGATCACCGACTGGGACGGCAACAGCTTCACCTCGGAGGGCATCTTCGTGATGACCCGCAACGATGCCGGCGTCGGCACCGTGGTTTCGGGCGTCAGCGTCGGCGACCTCGTCCAGCTTTCCGCGAACGTGATGGAATATCAGGCCTTCAGCACCATGCCGCGGACAGTGCTGGTCAATGCGACCCCCGCCTCGGTGATCAGCAGCGGCAATTCGCTGCCGACCGTGACCCTCACCAACATGCCGAACGAGGTGATGACCGGCGTCACCCCCGATTACACCGATTCCGCCGACGGCGTCGGCGATTCGTTCGACGCCTCGGTCTACGCCCTCTCCTATTTCGAGACGGTCGAGGGCATGCTGGTCACCATCCCCAACATGGTGGTCGCCGACGGCTTCGTCTCGACCTCGGGCGGCGATCCGTTCCTCCAGGCCTATTCGCTCGACAGCGCCAATCCCGACCAGATCAACAGCCGCGGCGGCTATACGATCGCCGGCGACCCGCCGATCGGCCCGCCCGACACGCCCGAAACCGGCGACGACACCAATAATGGCGGCCGGGTCCTCCACGACGGCGACGTCAATCCCGACATCATCGAATTGGACTTCACCGATTTCGCCGCTCCGCCGCCCGCCGGCCTCACCCAGAACGCGACGATGGGCGACCAGCTCGGCGACGTCACCGGCATCATCGATTTCGACTTCACCGACCGGAAGCTGTTCGTCACCGCCATGGAGCCGGGCGGCTTCGTCAACGGCGGCGTGCCCGTGCGGGAGACGACCGCGCTCGGCAATGACGGCCGCAGCCTGACCGTCGCCACCTTCAACGTCGAGAATCTCGATCCGGGCGACGGCGCCGCGCGCTTCACCGCCTTGGCCAACGCCATCGCCAACAATCTGAACGCGCCCGACATCATCTCGATCGAGGAGATGCAGGACAATAATGGCGCGACCGCCAGCGGCGGCGCCGACGCCTCCACCACTTGGCAGATGCTGGTCAACGCCTTGAACCTCGCCACCGGCGCCAACTACCAGTGGGTCGACCAAGAGCCGGTCGCCGGCGCCGAGGGCGGCGAGCCGGGCGGCAACATCCGCGTCGGCTTCCTCTACAATACCGACCGGGTCCAGTTGGGCGACCTCGCCGCCAATGCGACGCTCGCCGAGCGCCGCCAATATACCGACCGGATCGGCGACGGCGTCCGCGATGCCGGCGACCTCATCGCCTATTCAGACAACATGCTCGGCGGCGAGATCAACACCGCCGACTGGACGACGACCCGCCGCTCGCTGCTCGGCGAGTTCACCTTCAACGGCAACATTGTCTACGTGACCGCCAACCACTGGCCGGCCAAGGGCGGCTCGGGCGATTTCTGGCAGTTCAACCAGAATCTCGGCACCGGGGACCCCGACAACAGCGACTGGGCGCAGCGCAACCAGGTCGCCCAGGACGTCTACGCGATGCTCGACCTGATCCAGACCGGCTCGCCCGATGCCGGCATCGTCGCCGGCGGCGACTTCAACGATTTCTATTTCTACCGGCCGCTGACGACGGTGACCGGCCACACGCTGGCGGACGGCACCGCCCGCGTCGGCGGCTCGCGCCTCGACAACCTCACCATCACCGAGCTCACCGAAGCCGAGCGCTACACCTACACGTTCGACGGACGCAGCCAGGCGATCGACCATATCATCGTCAACGCGATGCTGAGCGGCGTCGCCTCCTACGACGTCGTCCACATCAACACCGGCTATAACGGCAGCGGCACCGGCCCCGACGCCGACCCGTCCTTGTCGGACCATGACCCGGCGCTCGCCTCGTTCGATTTCCGCGAGTTCGATGAGGTCCTGACCGGCACCGGCGGCAACGACGTGATCGGCGGCTTCGGCGGCGACGACGAGATTCGCAGCCTGGGCGGCGACGACGTGCTGATCGGCGGAGCGGGGGCGGACCTTGTCGCCGGCGGCGCCGGCGACGACACTTATTATGTCGACGATTCGGGCGACGTGGTCGAGGAGCAGTCGGGCGAGGGCCGCGACATCGTCTATGCGCGCGTCAGCTATGCGCTGACCGCCGGAGCGGAGGTCGAGATACTTTCGACCGGCGCGCTCGGCGCGACCGATGCGCTCGACCTCACCGGCAACGAATTCGCCCAGGAGATCATCGGCAATGACGGCGCCAACATCCTGTTCGGCGGCGGCGGCGCGGACGCGATGACCGGCCTTGGCGGCGACGACCAATATCGGGTCACCGACGGCACCGAGCGGGTGTTCGAGACCGGCGGCGACGGCCGCGACGTGGTCTATGCCGTGGTCGATTATGCGCTGACGCCGGGGAGCGAAGTCGAGGTGCTCTCGGCGGTGTCGATCGGCGCGACGACCCCGCTGCAGCTGACCGGCAACGAATTCGGCCAGCAGATCCTCGGCAATAACGGCAACAACGTGCTGCGCGGCGGCGGCGGCGCGGACGCCCTGGTCGGCTATGACGGCGACGATGTCTATTACGTCACCGACGGCGGCGAGACGATCCACGAGGCGGCGGGCGGCGGCCGCGACGTCGTCTATGCCGGTGTCGATTATACCCTGCGCGACGGCGCCGAGGTCGAAGTGCTCGCGGCCGTTTCGCAGAGCGGGACCGACGCCATCGACCTCACCGGCAATGCCGGCGCCAACGTCCTCCTCGGCAATGCCGGCGACAACGTGCTGAACGGCGGGCTCGGCGCCGACACCCTGGTCGGCTTCGGCGGCGCGGACGCCTTCGCCTTCACCAGCTCGCTGGGCGGCGGCAATGTCGACTTCATCCTCGACTTCGCCTCGGGGACCGACACCATCCGGCTCCATGGCGGCGTGTTCGCGGGGCTCGGCTTCGGCACCCTTGCCGACAGCGCGTTCGCCCTGGGCTCCGCCCAGGACGCCGACGATCGCATCGTCTACGACCAGGGGTCGGGTGCGCTCTATTACGACGCCGACGGCAGCGGCAACGGCGCGGCGGTGCAGTTCGCCACCGTCAACGCTGGCACCATCGTGGTGGCGAGCGACTTCACGGTGATCTGAGCCGGCCCGCGGCGCCGGCGGCGACCGGCGCTAGCGGGTGAAGCCGAACTGTCGCATCAGCTCCTCGCGCGTATAGATGCGGGGCTCCCCGCGCGGGACGCGGGTGGTGACGAGCTCGTAGACGCCCGGCCGGATCTCGCGGTACCAGGGCAGGTCGATGGCGCCGCCGCGGCGGCGGTGGGCGAGATATTCGTCGAGGGTGGCGAAGGTCCGCCCGTGGGCGTAGGGCAATTGCCGGACCGGCCGCTCGCCGGCGCCCGCTTCTTCCTTCATCCCCGACTCCTTGTCCCCGTCCGGCCGGGCGACGGCACCGTCGGTTCGTCCCGAGCAGGCCGCGGCAAACCCCGCCAGGAACAGCGCCGTCCTCGTTCCCGCACGTCCGCTGCTCATCCCGTCCACTTCCCGCCGATTGAGGCGATTATAGGCCTTGTTACCATAGGTTAAGCATGTTCTAACCATTCTTTCCGCCAAAACGAATCAGAAATCGGGGAGAGAGTCACTGTGACCAAGTCGCTTAAGGGCCTGTCGGGCCGTAGCTTTACCACCAGCACCACCCTCAACGAAACCATCGTCACCGATCGCGAGGCGTTCACGGCCCTCAGCCCCGAGGCGCGCTTCATCTCCTCCTTCGCAGCCGAAAGCGCGGTCACCGCTTCGGATTCCTTCAGCATCACCATCGATGGCATCACCCTGACCAAGGGCGAGTCCGGAGGGCTCGGCCTGCCTTGCCTGGGCGGCAAGGACCTGCTCCTCCACTATATGAGCCATGGCGGCCGCGACCCGACGACGGACAGCCCGCTCCTGCGCGGCTTCAACGACTTCGACGCGATCGCGGACGAAGGCACGCTCACCGTCGTCGTCGGCGGCTCGGTTTCCGGCAATATCGACTTCACCGGCGATACCGACAACATCAACGTCTTCCTGGTCGCGGGCCAGGTCTACATGGTGTCGCTGCGCGGCACCGGCGCGAACGCGCTCAACGATACGTTCCTCCAGATCCGCAACCCGAGCGGCACGCTGCTCGCCGGCAGCCAGGGCCAGGACGATGATGGCGGCGTCGACCTCAATTCCGTGATCACGATCTCAACGGGCGTGACCGTGACCGGCATCTACCAGATCCGCGCCGCCTCCTTCGCCAATATCAACGATCCGGGCCTCGGCGGCTATACGGTCGACGTGCGCGTGCGCGGCGTCGACGCCGTCGGCGACACCAACGCCACCTCGGTGCCGCTGAGCCTGGGCACCACCTTCGGCTTCCGCGAGTCGAGCGCGATCAGCCCGGCCCAGCCGCCGATCGATCCCCTCCTTGCCGGCGACCTCGACCGCTATTCGGTCACGCTGGAGGAAGGCCATTTCTACACGTTCAAGGTCGCCGCCAGCGCCGATTACACCAATGCCGGCAATCCCTTCTCGCTGCCGACGGGCACGGTCGACACCTTCCTCTATCTGACCAATACGGCCGGCTCGATCGTCGCTTTCAACGACGACAACAGCTTCCCCAGCGACCTCAGCTCGAGCTTCGGCTTCTACGCCGCCGCCAGCGGCACCTATTATCTCAACGTCACCGGCTACTCGCCGCAGACCGGCGGCTACGTCATCGATTTCCAGGACATCGACTATGCCGCGCTCGACCCGCTCGACGCGATCATCTGGGCCGATGCGGAGAATGTCGACTTCGGCGTCACCGAGACCGCCTATGTCTATTTCGCGCCCGCCGGCGAAAGCTTCGGCGAGCTCAACGACGCCGGCACGGGCCCGCGCGAATCGTTTGGCTGGTCCCAGTATGAAATGGACCAGGTGATGCTCGCGCTCGAGGAATATGAGCATATCCTCGGCGTCAATTACGAGGTCACCACCGACGTCAACCAAGCCACCTTCCGGCTGATCACCACCACGTCGACCGAGTTCGGCGCCTATTTCTACCCGCAGGATCCGGCCTTCGGCACCCAGCAGGGCATCGGCGCCTTCAACGTCGACAATCTCGGCTGGGATCCGGCGCCGGGCGGCGGGCTCGAGCGCGGCGGCTTCGGCTTCTCCGTCATCCTCCACGAATTCGGCCATGCCCACGGCCTTGCCCATCCGCACGACACGGGCGGCAGCTCGGACGTGCTGCTGGGCGTGACCGGCCCCGATTCGCTCGGCATCTTCGATCTGAACCAGAGCGTCTACACGGTGATGTCCTACAATGACGGTTGGGAAACGCATCCGGACGGCCCCGTTCCTCCGGGCAGCCTGCCGGCCGGCGCCCGCGCCGACGCGGGCTGGGCGGCCACGCTCAGCGCCTTCGACATCGCCGCGATCCAGCAGCGCTACGGCGTCATCAATCCCCACGCGACCGGGGACGACACCTACACCCTCAAGGACATCAACGACGAGGGCACGTTCTACACCACGATCTGGGACACCGGCGGCATCGACACGATCGAATATAACGGCGCCACCCGCAACGCGGTGATCGATCTCACCGCCGCGACGATCGACTATTCGCCGACCGGCGGCGGCGTGATCTCGTTCGTGCGCACCCTTCCCGGCGAAACCGCCGCCCAGTCGATCAAGGGCGGCTTCACCATCGCCGAGGGCGTGGTGATCGAGAACGCGACCGGCGGCGGCGGCAACGACCAGCTGATCGGCAACGCGGCCGCCAACACGATCACCGGCAATGGCGGCGATGACGACATGCTCGGCCGTGCCGGAGACGACACGCTGGCCGGCGGCGCCGGCAGCGACACCGCCCATTATCTGGGCGACCGGGCCGACTACACGCTCGGCGCCAACATCAGCGGCGGCGTGATCACCAGCTTCACCGTCACCGACAACAACGCGCTCGATGGCGACGACGGCACCGACACCCTGACCGACGTGGAGTCGGCGGAGTTCGACGACGCCAGCGTCAACCTGGTCGGCGCGGTCGCGGTGTTCGACGGCAATGGCGACCTGGTCAGCGTGCACACCACCATCCAGGCCGCGATCGACGACGCCACCACGCTCGACGGCTACACGATCTTCGTCAGCGCCGGCACCTATGCCGAGGATGTGAACGTCACCAAGGGCGTGACCATCCAGGGCGCCAATGACGGCACCCCCGGCACCGATCCGGGCCGCATCACCGAGACGAGCATCGACTCGCTCACCATCTCGGCGGACGGCGTCACCGTCGACGGCGTCGAGATCACCGGCGACACCGCCGGCCCGCTCGGCACGACCGGCGTGGTCGTGGCCAACGGCTCCGACAATTTCAGCCTGGTCAATTCGGTGCTGAGCGGAGGCGGCGATTTCGCCATCTTCGTCGGCCTGGTGGCCGGCCTCGACGTCGGCGACAATTTGATCGAAGGCTATTCGATCGGGATGTACATTGCCGGCGGCGACACCGAGGGCTCGGTGCACGACAACACCTTCCAGGGCGAGGTCGGGCCGATCAGCGGCCTCGGCAACGGCGTCAACAGCGAGACCTCGCACGTCCTCATCCAGAACAATGTGTTCGACGGCATCTATGCCGGGTCGCTCAACATCTTCCCGTTCGGCCCGGACACGGTCGACCTGCTCGACTATATCATCGGCAACACCATCACCAACAGCGGCCCGGACCGGCCGGTCCAGATCCTGCCGACCAACCTGACCCACCACATTCTCGGCACCAACGAGAACGAGGCCTTCGACGGCGAGACGGCGGCGCTGAACGGCGTCACCGGCGCGTTCAGCTTCGACGGCCGCGGCGGCGAGGACCGGGCCTGGGGCGGCGAGGAAGGCGATACGCTGGGCGGCGGCGCGGACGCCGACCGGCTGTTCGGCAATGGCGGCAACGACATCCTGATCGGCGGCACCGGGGTCGACCTGATGGAAGGCGATCTGGGCGACGACAGCTTCTATGTCGACGAGGCCGCCGACGAGGCGACCGAGGTTGCCGGCGAAGGCCGCGACATCGTTTACGCGACCGTCAATTACGCGCTCCACGCCGGGACCAGCATCGAGATCCTCTCGGCGGCGTCGCTGGACGGCACCGACCCGCTGCAATTGAGCGGCAACGAGCTCGACCAGAATATTTACGGCAATGCCGGAAACAACATCCTGCGCGGCGGCGGCGGCAGCGACCTGCTGCTCGGCGGCGGCGGTGACGACGAATATTACATCACCGACGGCGGCGAGACGATCTTCGAATATGCGAGCGAAGGCCGCGACATCATCTACACCAGCCTCAGCCATGCGCTGGCGGCCGGCAGCCATGTCGAAATCCTGTCGGCGATCTCGCTGGCCGGCACCTCCAACATCAACCTGATCGGCAACGAGCTCGACAATTACATCTTCGGCAATGCCGGCGAGAACATCCTCTCCGGCGGCGGCGGCGCCGACTATCTCGCCGGCGGCCTCGCCGACGACAGCTACTATATCGTCAGCGGCACCGAGACCCTCGCCGAGGATGCCGGCGGCGGCCGCGACACCGCGTATACCGATATCAGCTACACCCTCACCGCGGGCGCCGACGTCGAGATCCTCTCGGCTTCCGCGGTCGGCAGCACCACCGCGATCCACCTTACCGGCAACGAGATCGCCAACGGCGTCATCGGCAATGCCGGGGACAACACGATCGACGGCAAGGGCGGCGGCGACTATCTCGCCGGCGGCGGCGGCGTCGACACCTTCGCCTTCACCACCGCTCTGGGCGCGGGCAATGTCGACACGATCGCCGACTTCCAGGCCGGCATCGACAAGATCGCGCTCGACAGCGACGTGTTCACCGGCCTCGTGGACGGCCCGCTTCCCGCCGGCGCGTTCGCCGACAGCAGCGCGCCACCCGAGCTCGACGACCGGATCATCTACAACAGCGCCACCGGCCAGATCTTCTTCGACGCCGACGGCAGCGACCCCGGGGCGGCGGTGCTGTTCGCCACGGTCAATCCCGGAACCATCCTGATGGCGAGCGACTTCACCGTGATCTAAAGGGATGAATGCAGGCCTGCCCGGTATCGAGACACATATCCGGGCAGGCATACAAGCGCGGGACTTCGGCGCGGCGAGCGTTTATATGCTCCGTCGAGGACGAGGACCGACGGGGGCCGTGCAAGCGCAAGAATCCGCGACGATGGCCGCCACCTCCGGCGGCGCCGGCAACGGCGGGATTCCGCCGTTCGAGAGCATCGTCGCCGATTACGGCCCGCTGATCTCGCGCATCGCCATGTCCTACGAGGCCGATCCGAGCCTGCGCGAGGACCTCACCCAGCAGATCTTCCTCGCCGTCTGGCAGGCCCTGCCTTCGTTTCGGGCCGACGCGTCGCTGAAGACCTTCATCGCCCGGGTCGCGCAGAACCGGTCGATCTCGTTCGTCACCAAGCAGGTGCGCCAGCCGCCCGTCGCCGAGCTGCCGGAGCGGCTGGAAGCCGACCTGCCGAGCCCCGAGGACAATGCCATCGAGGCCAGCGAGCGCCGCCGGCTGCTGGAGGCGACGCGGCGGCTGCCGATGCCGCAGCGTCAAGTTATCATTCTCGTTCTCGAAGGTTTTAGCTATGCGGAAATCTCGGATATGCTGAACATCGCCCCTAACGCTCTGGCGCTCCGGCTCTCGCGGGCCAAGGCCGCGCTCAAATCCATGCTGGAGCAGCGGCCATGAGCGACTTCGATTTCGACCGGCTGGGCGACGTCTGGCGCAAGCAGCCCGATCCCGCGGAAATGGAGCGGCTGCAGCGCACCGCCGCCATGGTCAGCCGGCGGGCGCGCTGGGCGCAATTGGTCGACATCGGCGCCGCCATCGCCGTCTCCGGCGTCGTCCTCCTGCTCGTCTCCAAGAATCCGACCATCGGCACCTTCCTGGTGGGCGCCGCCGCCATCCTCCTCCTGCTTTACAGCAACCTCAGGCAGCGGCGCCTTCGCCAGGTCGAGCTCCGCAGCCTCACCGGCGGGACCGAGGAGATGCTCGACCAATCGATCGAGCGGGTCGAGGCGACACGCAAGCGCAACTGGTTCAGCGCGATCGTGCTCGCCCCGGGGGTCGCGGTCGGGGCGTTGTTTGCGTCCTTCGTGGCACCGCAGGGCGGCGAGGAATATCTTCCGGCGATTTTCGCCGAGTCCGGGGTGCGTCTCTTGCTCTGGGCGGGGATCTTCGCCCTGTTGGCGGCGGCGTTCCTCCTCGTCCGCTCGATCCGCACGGCGGGCCGTGAGCTCGGCCGGCTGACCACGCTGCGCGACGCCTATCGCCGGGAAGACCAGATCAGCCAGGGCGAGTGATCGCAAGAACTCGTGGGGACTCGCACCGGCCGGGTGCCGGTTAGCAAAGTCTCAATCATTAAATGGCATAAGCATCCCGGTCAAAAGACAGGGAAGGCAAGCAATATGGACAAGGTTCGGTTTCAGGTCGAAGATCTCCCCGAGCTGGAGACCGAGGTCGCGCTTTCGGGCTCGGCCAAGCAGCAGGAAGTCGGCGGTGGCGCGTGCGTGGGCGTGGCAGCCGGCATCGCCATCTATTTTGGTTTCTGACGCATGGCGGGTGCGGCGCGGCGGCCGGAGACGGGTTGAACCCCGCCCCCGCCGCGCCCCGGCCCCAAGGCAATCCGGTGGCATGAGATGATCGTCGGCGCGGAACTTCAGGCCTGGCTCGGCGACCGCCAGCGTCAGCGGCGCACCCAGGCCGCGATCGACGCTTTCAGACGCGGATGGAGCCAAAGCGAGGTCCATCGCGGATTCGACGCCGCGATGGCGGCTCTCCCCGCCCACGACGCGCCATCGGTCGCGCAGGCGATCCACGCCATCTTCCGCGACGATCGCTGCCTCGATTCGCTGCTCGACGGTGTTGTCGCCGCGATGCGGCGCGACCCCTTCTTCGATCCGCCCTTCCGCGTCGTCACCAGCGACATCCACACCGGCCTCAACATTTTCGAGGACGACAATGTCACGGTGGCGGCGGGCGTCAGCCATGCCGGCCGGCTCGCCGCCAAGAAGAGCGGCCCGCGCGGCGCGACCTCGATCACCTTCACCGGCCATGTCGGCCTGCTCAAGTTCGTCTCCGCCGGGGGGGCGCGCCTGTCCTTCTGGGAGGCGCCCGAGATCACCGCCGATTTCAGCGCCGCCACGGCCGGGCGCTGCACGCGGACCGGCGAGCGCCTCCTCGAGGATGGCGAAATCCTCACCGTCGACGGCCGGTTCCAGAGCTATGTGATCGAGCATGCCCGGTCGAACCTCGTCGTCCTCCAGGGCTCGATCAAGCGCGACCAGGCGCCGCTCAGGGTCGAATATGATTCCGCGACCGGCGACTATGTCGGCTGCAGCGCCAATGGCGACGGCGTCTCGCGGATCCAGATGATGACGACCTTGCTGCGCAAGCTCGATTGCGACGGCGCCTTCGCCGCGGTGGCGGCGTTCCTCGACCATGCCGACTTCTTCGTCCGCTGGCACGCGATGCGCGAGCTGCTCGGCATCGATGCGGCCGCCGCACTTCCCCATCTGAAGCGCATGGCCGCGGGCGATCCCCACCCCGACGCGCGCCGCGCCGCCGGCACCGTGCTCGACGGCTTCGACACCGCGCCCAAGGCCCGCAAGGCCGCCTGACGATGCCGCGCATCATCCCCTCCACCGACGGCGAGCCGATCGAATTCGGCGACCTCGTCCAGGCGCTCAACGACGAAAGCTTCGATCCGGCGGACGAGGACAGCTTCGCCGCCGCCGGGCCGCTGCTCGGCCGGCTCGGCCGCAACCGCCGCTTCCTCGCCGACATCGCCATGGCGGAGCTGAAGGACCGCTGCGCCCGCCAGAGCCTCGAGAACAATTACGGCTCGCAGGTGATCATGCTGCACCGCGCGTCGGAGAAATATTTCATCCGCGCCAATTTCTGGCCGTCGGAGCGCGACAGCGTGTTCAAGGCGAGCGGCGTCTCGCCCTTCTTTTACCACATCCCCCACGACCACAATTTCTCGTTCCTGACCGTCGGCTATCTCGGCCCGGGCTATTGGAGCGAATATTACGAATATGACTATCAGTTCGTGACCGGCCTGCCGGGCGAGAAGATCGACCTCCGCTTCGTCGAGAAGTCCAGGCTCGATCCCGGCAAGGTCATGCTCTACCGGGCCCATCGCGACGTCCACAACCAATTGCCGGCCGACGACATGTCCGTCTCGATCAACATCATGCACGCCTCGCCGAGCCTCTCCCTCCTCGACCAATACCGGTTCGACGTGAAACGGTGCGAGATTGCCGGCATCCTCAACCGGACGTCGAGCGAGGCGCTGCTGGCGCTGGCCACCAATCATGGCGGCGGCAACGGCCGCGATCTGGTGGAGAGCTTCGCCGCCGCCCATCCCTCGGACCGCATCCGCTTCGCCGCGCTGCGCGAGCTCGCCGCCGCCGAACCCGACGTCGACGCGGGGCTTGATGTGCTGGCGAAAGGAACCGGTTCGGCGAATCGCTTCGTCGCCGCGATGAGCGCGCACGAGATCGCCAGGGTCGAGGCGAATCGGGGCTGGATCGAGCGCTGAGCCCGATCGCGCCGCATCGCGGCGTCAGGCGGGCGGCGGCGCCTCAGCCCTTGAGCCGGGTTTCCGCCGCCGCTTCGTTGTTCCGCTCTTCGATCCGGCCGGGCACGATCCATTGGACGTTGGACGGCTGACCCTCGTCGATCAGCGCCTGTTTCGCCTTGACGGCGTCGCGCACGGCCTCGTCGGGCGAATCGCGCCACGGCCCGGTGAGGGCTGGCGTACGGTACCGGTATCGTCGCACGGCAATGATCCTCCCAAGGACGTAGTCTCTCCGCAGCCGCAAATCTTTCTGACCGTGGTTAAGTTTTCTTAAGACTGGGTCGCCGGCCCGGCTTTGCGTCTCCGCAAGCGACCGCCTAGACGGTTTCGGATGGACGGATCGGCGACGGCGGACACGAACGGGCGCGGCGACAAATCGGCCTTGCGCCGGTTTCTCGACAGCGAGGCGGTCGGCGGGCTGCTGCTGATCGCGGCGGCGGCGCTGGCGCTGGTCGTCGCCAACAGCGGCTTCGCCGAAGCCTATCGCCACCTGCTCCACGCCGAGACCGGCCCGGTGCTGGCGCCGCGGCTCGGGCCGATGACCGTGCATCTGTGGATCAACGACGGGCTGATGGCCCTGTTCTTCCTGCTCGTCGGGCTGGAGATCAAGCGCGAGTTCCTCGACGGCAACCTCGCGACTTGGGACCGGCGGCGGCTGCCGGTGATCGCCGCCGCCGCGGGCATGGCCGTCCCCGCTCTGGTCTACCTGGCCGTCGCCGGCGGCGATCCGCTGCTCGCCCGCGGCTGGGCGGTGCCGGCGGCGACCGACATCGCGTTCGCGGTGGGAGTCGTTGCCTTGCTCCACAGCCGGGTGCCGGCCTCGCTCAAGCTGTTCCTCGCGACCATCGCCATCGCCGACGATCTCGGCGCGGTGGCGATCATCGCGCTCGCTTATACCGACCGCATCGACACGCTCGCGCTCGGCGCCGCCGCCGCCATCCTCGTCGCCCTCTACGTGATGGGCAAAAGCGGCGTCACCCGCCTTCCCGTCTTCCTCATCGGCGCCGGCTGCCTGTGGTATGCGGTGCTGCTCTCCGGCGTCCACGCGACCGTCGCCGGCGTGCTCGCCGCGACCGTGATCCCGCTGGCGAGGACGCCCCGCTCGCCGCTGCACCGGCTGGAATACGGGCTCGCGCCATGGGTGGCGTTCGGCGTCGTGCCGCTGTTCGGCTTCGCCAATGCCGGCGTCGCGCTTGGCGAAATCGGCCCGGCCGCCCTGCTCGCCCCGCTCCCGCTCGCCATCGCCCTCGGCCTGTTCCTCGGCAAGCAGGCGGGCATTTTCGGCGCGGTGTGGCTCGCCGTACGCTTCGGCTGGGCAACCCGGCCGCGCGGCGCGACCTGGCTGCAAATCTACGGCGTCGCCCTGCTCTGCGGGATCGGCTTCACGATGAGCCTGTTCATCGGCTCGCTCGCCTTTCCCGGCCGTCCGGCGCTCGCCGAGGAGGCGAAACTCGGCATCCTGCTCGGCTCCGTCCTGTCGGCGCTGGCCGGCTATCTGGTGCTGCGCTTCGCGCCGCCAAAGGCCCCTGCCGCAAGCGCTTGACCTCGCTGCGGAAAGCGGAAGCGCGCCGCAGTTAAGGCTGGCATTACGGCCGCGCCCGCACTAAATCGCGCCGCTCGGCCTTTGAGTGGGGATTGTGCGCATCGTCTCGAAACATGCGGCGGCTTTCGTCTGTCTTGCGGTGAGCGCCCCGGCGCTCGCCCAGGACGCCTTGCCGGTGCCGTCGGGCCGCCCGATGTCGATCGATTTCAACACCGACCCGGTCCTGCGCCTGCGCCGCGAGCAATCCGACTATGGCGCGTTCCGGACGGTGATCGCCACGGCGGTGGAGCGCCACCCCGGCACGCTCGAAGGGGCGGCGGTCGAGGACGAGGCGCTGGCGGCGCTGGAGGAGGCCCGCCAGGCGCGGCTCCCCACCGTCGATCTCTCGGTCACCTCCTACCGCGTCCTCTCGCGCGAATTCTCCGACGACGAGTTCAACATCATCGAATCGTCGCGCCCGGTGCAGCGCACCGACGCCTTGCTCACCGTCCAGCAGACGCTGTTCGACTTCGGCGCCACCGCGCAGCGCATCTCGGCCGCCGGCGCCCGGCTCCGCTCCGCCGGCGCCGATCTCGAGGCCCAGGCCGACCGGATCGCGCTGAGCGCGGTGGCGGCCTGGTACGACGTGTTCGGCTTTCGCGCCCTGGTCGCGCTCACCGAGGCCTTCGTCGCCAGCCAGCGCGACCTGCGCGCCGCGGTCGAGATCCGCATCCGCGAGGGCGTGTCCGCCGAGGGCGACCTCGCCCGGATCGATTCCTACATCGCCCAGGCGGAGACCCGCCTCGCCCGCTTCCGCCGTCTGGCCGCCAATGCCGAGGCGCGCTTCACCGAGCTGATCGGATCGCCGCCCGGCAACCTGGAACGCGCGCCCATGCCGGGGCCGGCGGTGCCGACCCGCGACGAGGCGGCGCTGGCGGCGGAGACTTCGGCCGCCGTGCGCAGCGCGGAGGCCGGCGCCGACGCCGCCCGCCGCGAGGCCCGCGCGTCGCGCGCCGACCGGCTGCCGCTGCTCAGTGCCGGCGTCGATGCCGGCCGCTATGGCGTCTTCGAGAACGACCGCGACTATGACATTCGCGGCCGCATCGCGCTGCGCTACCGGATCTTCGGCGGCGCCGACGCCCGCTCCGAGCAATATGACGCCCGCGCCCGCGCCGCCGACGCCCGCGCCACCCGGACCCGCGAGGAGGCGGCGCGCGACGCCGCCATCGCCTGGTCGGACGTGCGCGCGCTGGAGCAGCAGCTCGAGGCGCTCGAGGCCGCCTATATCGCCAGCCGCCGCTCGCGCGACGTTATCGCCGAGCGCTTCCGCGCCGCCCGCGGCACCCTGTTCGACGTGGTCGCCGCCGAGGACGCCTATTTCGAAAGCGCCACCGCCTACATCCAGGCGCTGACCGAATTGGACGCGGCGCGCTACATCCTGCTATCGCGCATGGGCCGTCTGCTCGACACGCTCGAGATCGACGCCGACCGGCTGCGAGGTGAAGGATGAGCGCCGACGACCTCATCAAGATCCCCAAGCGCCGCCTCGCCGAGTGGCTGCTGGAGCCGATGCGCCGCAACCGCGGGACCTATTGGAAGGTCGCGGTGGCGGCGGTGTTCATCAACATCTTCGGCCTTCTCACCGCCTTGTTCACGATGACGGTCTATGACCGCGTCGTCCCCAACAACGCCATGTCGTCGCTGGTCGCGCTGACCATCGGCCTCGGCATCGTCATCATCTTCGACTTCATCCTGAAGATGCTGCGCGCCTATTTCGTCGACCATGCCGGCGCGCAGATCGACCGCGACATCGGCGAGAGCGTGTTCGAGCGGCTGCTGGCGATGCGGCTGGAGCTGAAGAAGGGCTCGACCGGGGCGCTCGCCGGGATGATGCGCGAGCTCGAGGCGCTGCGCGACTTCTTCGCCTCGGCGACGCTGACCGCCGTCGTCGACGTGCCGTTCATCCTCCTCACCCTGCTGATCGTCGCGGTGATCGGCGGCTGGGTGGTGCTGGTGCCCGCGATCATGGTGCCGCTGGTCATCATGGTCGGCTGGCTGACCCATCCGGCGCTCGAGCGGCTGTCGGCGCGGGCGATGGGCGAGGGCCTGCTGAAGCAGTCGGTCCTGGTCGAGGCGATCGGCGGGCTGGAGACGGTCAAGTCGGCGGGCGCGGCGCCTTTGCTGTCGCGGCGCTGGTTGAAGGCGGTCGAGCAGCATTCGGACAGCTCGCTGCGCCAGCGGCTGGTCGCGGCGATCGGCGTCACCTTCGCCACCTCGGCCGGCACCATCTCCTATGCCGGCGTGGTCATCGTCGGCGTCAACATGATCGCCGAGCAGACGCTGACGATGGGCGGCCTCATCGCCTGCTCGATCCTCGCCGGCCGCGCGATCGCGCCGCTGGCGCAGATCTCGCAGCTGCTGTCGCGGCTGACCTCGACCCGCACCGCCTACCGCCAGATCAACGAGATGATGGAGATGCCGTCCGAGGGCCCCGCGGGCGAGGCGCTGAAGCTCTCCGGGGTCGAGGGGAAGATCGAGTTCCGCAACGTCGGCTTCCGCTATCCCGGCGCGCCGGAGCGGGCGCTGGACGGGCTCGCCTTCACCATCGAGCCCGGCGAGCACGTCGGCCTGCTCGGCCGGGTCGGCTCGGGCAAGTCGACCATCGCCCGGCTGATCCTCGGCCTCTATCCGCCCGAAGAAGGGCTGATCATGATCGACGGCACCGACATCCGCCAGCTCGATCCGGCGAGCCTCAGGCGCCAATGTCGGCGCGGCGATGCAGGAAAGCGTGCTGCTGACCGGGTCGGTGCAGGGAGAATATCGGGCTCGGCCGCCCCCAGGTCAGCGACGAGGAGCTGATCCGCGCCGCGCAGATCTCCGGCACCCACCAGTTCATGGGCCAGATCGCCAACGGCTACGACCTCCGGCTCGCCGACCGCGGCGAGGGCCTCAGCGGCGGCCAGCGCCAGTCGATCGCGATCGCCCGCGCGCTCGCCGGGCGGCCGCCGATCATGGTCATGGACGAGCCCTCCAGCGCGATGGACGCGCAGACCGAGACCGGCCTCATCCAGCGCCTCCAGGAGGAGTTCAAGGGCCGCACCCTGGTCCTCATCACCCATCGCCCGCCCTTGCTCCAGCTCGTCCAGCGGATCATCCTGATGGACAAGGGCAAGATCGTCGCCGACGGGCCGCGCGACAGCGTGCTCAAGCAGATCATGCGTCCGAAAGCGGCATAGAGGGTCCAACCGAGCCTTGTCCGAAACCCATCTCGAAGACCTGACGACGCGGATCAAGCCGCGCACCGCCTCGAACCTCTTGCTGTGGTTCGTGGTCGGCTTCGTCGTCGTGTTCTTCATCTGGGCCGCCTTCACCGAGCTCGACCGGACGGTGCGCGGCATGGGCCGGGTGGTGCCGAGCTCGCAGCTCCAGGTCGTCTCCAACCTCGAAGGCGGCATCGTCGAGGACATCTTGGTCCGCGCCGGCCAGCAGGTGCGGCGCCGGCGACGAGCTCATCCGGCTCGACCAGACCCAGACCGGCGCCGACTTCGGCAGCGGCGAGGCCACGCTCTCCGCGCTCAACGTCAAGATCGCCCGGCTCCGCGCCGAGGTCGCCGGCCGCGAGCCGGTCTATCCGGCCGCGCGCGACCCGGTCACCGCCGACCAGGTCCTGATCGAGCGGTCGCTCCACGCCTCGCGCATGGCCGACCTCGCCGGCATCGTCGGGGCGGCGCAGGCCCGCGTCAGCCAGACCGAGCGCGCGGTCGCCGAGGCCCAGGCCAATTACCAGGCGCGCAACACCGCCTATGAAGCGCGCCGGTCCGAGGCGCGGATCCTGCGGCCGCTGGTCGAGCGCGGCATCGAGCCGCGGCTGAGCCTGGTCCAGGCCGAAAGCGCCGCCGCCGTCGCGGCGAGCGAAGCGGAGGCCGCCGCCCAGGCCATCTCCCGCGCCCGTTCGGCCGTCGCCGAGGCCCGTTCCAGCCTCGCCCAGCTCCGCCAGGAATGGCGCGCCACCGCGGCGAACGAGCTCGCCACGGCCCAGGCCGAATTGTCGGCCCGCCGCCGCGCCTTGCCGGCGCTCGCCGACCGGGTCGACCGGACGGTGCTGCGCGCGCCCCTGTCCGGCCGGATCAACCGCGTCCTCGTCAGCACCCGCGGCGGCACGGTCCGCGCCGGGGAGCCGGTGGTCGAGATCGTGCCTTCGGACGAAAGCCTGCTGGTCGAGGCCCGGGTCACGCCGCAGGACATCGCCTTCGTCCGCCTCGGCCAGCATGCGCGGGTCGCGATCACCGCCTACGACCGCTCGGTCTACGGCGTGCTCGAGGGCAGCGTCGTCGGCATCTCGCCCGACGCGGTGCTCGAGGAGCGGACCGGCGAGACCTATTATGTCGTGCGCGTCCGCACCGACGAGAACGCGCTGCTCGACCAGCGCGGCCGGCGGATGCCGATCGGCCCCGGCATGGTCGCCGAAGTCGACCTGCTCGGCGACACCCGCACCATCCTCCAATACATCCTCTCGCCGATCACCAAGCTCGGCGAGACGGCGCTCAGGGAGCGATAGGCGCCGGGAGGGAGCCGGATTCCACCGCGGCCGTTCCCGGGGAAATAGCGTCATCCCGGCGAAGGCCGGGATCCATGGACGCCGCCGTTCGAGGATGCACGACGGCACACGCGCCGCACATTCCATCTCTTCGGTTCATGGGCTCGGCCTTCGCCGGGGTGACTCCATCCCCCGCCCCTAGCGCCCTTCCTCATGGAGGCGGGCGAGGAAGCTTCCGGGCGCCGCCGGCGCTTCGGCGTAGCGGCGGATCAGCTGGTGCCACAGGTGGACCGCGGCCGTGTCCGGCGCGGCGACATCCTCGAGCCTGCGGGTCGGATCCCGGATCCAGGCGGCATCGTCATAATGGGCCGGATAGAAGATGCGGCTGGGCAGCGCGAGGCGGTCGAGGCCGGCGCGGCGGACGAGGGCGGTGAACGCGCGCGGCCCGGCGCTTCCCCAGGGCATGCGGGAAAGGCCGCTGCGCCCCCTGATCCTCAATCGCAGCTGCGCCCTCAGCCGCGCCCGGTAAGGCAGCCAGAACGGCACCTCCTTCTCCTCGAAGATGGCGAGGAGCGGCGGCAGCAGCGGCGAATCCGCCGGCATGCCGAGCACGGCGGTGTTGAGCAGGGAGGCGTCCTGCCGGCCGAACAGATAGGGCTCCGCCGGCGGCAGCGGCGCGACCAGATAGATGTCGGTGTCGAGCCAGATGCCGGCGCCGCGGCGGAGGAGCTCGTAGCGGAACAGGTTGCTGAACAAGGCGACGCTGCCGCTCTTGTGGCGGATGACCCGGTCCTCGGGGACGATGGCGGCGGCATCGCGCAGCTCGACCCCTTCCGGCACGCCCTCGGGAACCGCATAGCAGTAAAGCGCGAGCGGATGGCCCTGGCGCAGCACCGAACGCAGGCAGGCGCGCTCGACCCGGCCGAGCCGCGGCCCGATCCACAAGCTCACGCACCGCTCCCGCATTTTCTCGGCAGCCTTTCGCCCTGGGAAAGGCGGCCCATACACAGGACCGCCCAAGCCCGCCAGAGACGCCCCCGTCCCTTCGGGAAACGCGGCCAGGACACAAGGAAAATGCCGAGCGGCCCCGCGCTGGCGCCCGCCTCACGCGATGCTGTTCGGCAGCGCCACCCCCGCGCGCTCCTTAAGGACAGCCCAATCCCGCTCTCGCGTTGAGCTTCGCCACGATTCTGCCGCCCGCCGGCGCCGTCCGGGACGGCATCAATGGAGCTTGGCGAACGACGAACCAATTCCGCACGAATTAAGGTTGTGGTAGTCGCCCCGTATGGAAGATTTCTCGATCCCGCCCAAGGCCATGGAGGCGTTCGAGCGCCGCTATATACCTACCTCCCGGCTATGCGATCTCTCGCAGTTCATGGTTCGTCATCACCTCGGAGGCGAATTGATGTCGATCGAGACGGTCTGTGAAACCAGCCTGTTTGCTAATGTTCTAAGCGTCACGATTCCTGCGCTCGACCAAGCCATCCGTCGGGCAAATATTTCGGAGAACATCTTTGTGGTACTTACGATGGACAGTCGCCTGCCTGCGTTTTCGACCAAGATCGGACAAGACTACTACATAGGATTTGATCTAAAAACGGCGATGTATTGCCTCTCGCTTGCTGGATGTGTTGCTCATAGCAGTTTCTATATCGACTTCTTGCACCAGGACCGTCGACCGTTATTCCAGGAAGGGTGCGGGCCATATTATGAGAAGACTTGGTACGAGTTCCTGGATACGAAAGGCCAGTCCCAAAAGGATATTGAAGAGCAAGTTGCTCTTATGGCGAGTGCTGTCTGGTCCATTATCGCGCACGAATACTGCCATATCTCACATGGTCACCTCGGGGTTGAACCGTTGGTTTCGAACGACCCCGAAACGATAGCTATGTGGAGGGACCCATTGACGCGACGCACGCTGGAGTTTGATGCTGACGCGGGTGCCGCGCTCCTGACGTGGGTGTCGTGGCTAGGGCCTGTGCCCAAGGATCTGGAAAAGAGAACTATGGATTCAATTGGAACTCGCCTGGCGTTATTGGGGAATTTTGTAGCCGCGAAGGTGTTGGAAGTTTATGAAATCAACTCACCGCCCAACACTGGACGTACCCATCCCCCGGCAGGCGTGCGATCACGGCGAGTAGTCGAGACTGCAGCGGAGATCGCGAAGAAATTCTTCAGCCACATCCCGGAGCTCGAACGTATCCGCATCATTTGCGCCCCGGGACGTGTCGTCGAGGAGGCCTACACACTCGCGACAGGGGAACCATCCCTGTTGGTGAACGCTCTCTTTCAGGCGAAGATTGGGGCACCTGACGAATTGGCCAAGCTGCTAGGGCGGTGGGCTCGGATTCTGCCGTTGCTGGAGAAAACGAAGCTCGGGAGTTTCTCGCTCGCGCCGGCATCTATGGCGCCGATCTAGTCTGTGGCCGGCGCCGGGCGGAAACACGTCGCTGCGGATGTTGAGGGCAGGGAGCTTGGTGGACAGGGCTGGATTCGAACCAGCGTACGGGAAACCCGGGCAGATTTACAGTCTGCTGCCTTTAACCACTCGGCCACCTGTCCGTGGGAGCGCGATATAGGAAGGCGGCTCCCTTGGCGAAAGGCGGCGGGCCTGTCAACGCGTCACGCCGGCCACAGCCCGGCCATCGCCTGCGCGAACGCATGCCACCAGGCCGTGCCCATCACCGCCATCATCACGATCTGGCTGGCGATCATCGCCCCGCCGCCCCAGATCCAGACGCGATGCACCCGCCCGCGCGTCCGCCAGTCGTAGAGGGCGCCGGCGAGGATGATGAGGTCGGGCAGGAAGATGAAGGTGAACGGCGCGCCCCCTTGGATCGCGGCCAGCGGGATGCGGGCGATCGCCGCGCCGATCAGGGCGGCGTTCGACAGCAGGATCAGCCTTTTGTGGGTCTCCGCGCGGTTGCGCCAGAGGATCGCGAAGAAGACGGTCACCGCGAAGCTGTTGATCGCGAAGAACGGCACCGCGTAGAAGACCATCGGGTCGCCGAGGCCGATGAAGCCGCGGTGCATCGCCGCGACCGCGGCGGCGTTGCCGAGGACGACCATCGCCACGGCGATCCCGGCGCCGGCATAGCCGAGGCGGCGATGGAGGCCCCTCCGGCGCGAGGCGATCAGCATCGGCTGGACCACCATCAGCGCGATCCAGGCGGTGAACACCGCGCCGTGGAGCAGGAGCAGCCGGCCGACCTCGGGCGTGGTCGGCGGCGCCGTCATCCAGCGCGACAGATAGAAGCTCGGCGCGAAGCCCCAGAGCGTGACGGCCGCGATCGCAAGCCCCATGAAGGTGTAGAAGATGCGGTCGCTGCGCACGCGGACCGCCGCCGGCGATGCGATCGTGGCCATGATTTTCCCTCCCTGGCGGGGGCGAGAATATCACCTCCGTCCCGCTTGCCAAGCCTCGCCGCCCCGGCCATGGCAAGGCCGATGCGACGCAAGGCCCGCCAGGCGACCAAGGCCGAGAACCGGCCCCGCTTCTGGGGCCGCCACGCCGTCGCCGCGGCGCTCGCCAACCCCGACCGCGCCATCGTCCGGATATGGGCGACGCGCGAGGCGGCGGCGGAGCACGACATCGACCCGTCGGTGCCGGTGACCTTCGCCGACGTCGCCGATCTCGGCCGGATGGTGCCGCGCGACGCGCCGCACCAGGGCATCGTCGCCGAGGTCGAGCGGCTCGACGACATGCTGCTCGCCGAGCTGCTCGACCGGGCCGCGGACCGCCGCCCCCTGATCGTCCTCGACCAGGTCACCGATCCCCACAATGTCGGCGCGATCCTGCGCTCCGCCGCCGCCTTCGGCGCCCTCGGGCTGGTCACCCAGGACCGCCACGCCCCGCCCGAATCGGGCGCGCTGGCCAAGGCCGCCAGCGGCGCGCTCGAGACCATGCCCTGGGTCCGCGTCGTCAACCTCGCCCGCGCTTTGGACGAGATGGCCGAGGCCGGCTTCTGGCGGATCGGCCTTTCCGGCGCGGCCGCGGCCACCCTCGCCGAAGCGCTCGGCCCGCCGCGCGTCGCCTTGGTGCTCGGCGCCGAAGGCGAGGGCATGCGTCCCAACACCGAGAGCCATTGCGACGCGCTGGCGCGGCTGCCGATCGCCGGCATCGACAGCCTCAACGTCTCCAACGCCGCCGCCATCGCCCTCTACGCGGCGAGCATTGCCCCCTAGTCCTCCCCGGCAAAGGCCGGGGAGGAAGGTCAATCCTCCGGCGCGATCCTGACCCGGAGCCCGTCCAGCTCCGCGGTGAACAGGATCTGGCAGGACAGCCGGCTGGTCTCCACCCGATGGTCGGAGGTGTCGAGCAGGTCGTCCTCGTCGGCGCCGCGCGGCTTCAGCCTGCCGATCCAGTCGGGATCGACATGGACGTGGCAGGTCGCGCAGGAGCAGCAGCCGCCGCACAAGGCGAGCAGCTCGTCGAAGCCGTTGTCGCGGATATTCTCCATCACGCTCCAGCCGGTGCGGCCCTCGACCGTCCGTTCGGCGCCGTCGCGGGTGACGATCGTGAGGCTGGGCATGGAAATCCTCGATGCGAAGAAAGAAGATGCGTTCGCCGCGCCCTATGCTAGGCGGCGCCGACGAGCGCAAGGCGGGAGCGGACATGGGCATTACGGTGGAAGACCTCGAAGCCTCGCTGCAGGCGCTCGGGCGGATCGAGCCCGCCTTCGCCGCGGCGCTGGAGCGGGTCGGCCTGCCCGAGCCGCGCACCGGCGCGCCGGGCTACGTCACCCTGCTGCGCGCGATCGTCGGCCAGCAGGTTTCGGTGAAGGCGGCGGCGGCGATCTGGGCCCGCGTCGAGGCGGCGACCGGCGGCGCCGCCGATCCCGCCAACATGGCGCGGACCAGCGACCAGGATCTGCGCGCCGCCGGCCTGTCGCGCCAGAAGATCGCTTATGCCAAGAGCCTGGCGGAGGAGGTCCTTTCCGGCCGGCTCGACTTCGGCAACCTTCCCGCCGACGACGAGGAGGCGATCGCCCACCTCACCGCGGTCAAGGGCATCGGCCGCTGGACCGCGGAGATCTACCTGCTGTTCGCCGAAGGCCGCCCCGACATCTGGCCGGCCGGCGACCTCGCCGTCCAGATCGAGATCGGCAATATCATGGGGCTGCCCGAAAAGCCGACCGAGAAGGCGATCCGCGCCCTCGCCGAAGCCTGGCGTCCCCATCGCGGCGCGGCGGCGGTGTTCGCCTGGCACCATCGGCGGCAAAGCGATATATTGGCCAGGCAATGAGCATCATGCCGGCAGCCTGGGGAATTGGTCTGGCCGTCGCCGTGGCCGTCATGGCCCGCCTCGTCGGGTTCGACCGGGATCGCGCTTTCTATCCGCTCGTGCTGATCGTCGTCGCCTCCTATTACGGCCTGTTCGCCGTCCTCGGGGGAAGCCGTTCGGAGCTGATCGCGGAATTGCCGGCTTTCGCCCTGTTCGCGGCCGCGGCGATCGTCGGCTTTCGGACCAGCCTGTGGATCGTCGTCGCCGGGCTGGCGATGCACGGCGTCTTCGACTTCTTTCACCACGCCCTGATCGCGAATCGCGGCCTTCCCTCATGGTGGCCGAGCTTCTGCATGTGGTACGATCTGGCCGCGGCGGCCTGCCTGGCGGTGATCCTCAAGCGAGGCATTCCACGATGACCGACTTCCAGCCCGGCGACTGGGTGCTGTGCCAGTGGCGCGGCGGACACCTCTGGTTCCCGGGCGTCGTCCACAGCGTCAACGGCGGCTCGGTCGCGATCCAGTATGACGACGGCACCAGCGAGATCCGGCCGGCCAACCAGGTCAAGCCGTTCGACTGGGACGTCGGCTCGCGCATCCACGCCGTCTGGTCCGGCAACGGGCAATGGTATGACGCGACCATCACCGAGGTGGACGAGAACGGCTCGGGCCTCACCGTCCGCTTCGACGACGGCATCGTCGAGAAGACCGTGACCGCTCGCTGCCGCTCGGAATAGGCGCCGGGCGCGCCGCCGCGGGCTCAGGCCGAGCGCGCCGCCCGCCGCCTTTCCGCCAGCCGCTCGCGCAGCAATTCGTCGAGCTCGTCGAGGGTGAACGGCTTCTCCAGCACCGGCGCGTCCTCGCCCGCCGCCGCGCGCAGCGCCCGCAAGGCGGCGTGGCCGGTCGAGAACACCACCGGCAGATCGGCGTCGATCGCCGCAATCTCGCGCGCCACCTCGGCGCCGTCCATGCCGGGCATGACGAAATCGAGGATGACGAGGCTCGGCCGCTCGGCGCGGATCGCCGCCAGCGCCGCCTCGCCGTCCACCGCCTCGGCCGTCTGGTAGCCGAGCTCGATCAGCGCGCGAACGATCGTCGCGCGGACTTGGCTGTCGTCGTCGACGACCAGGATCATCGGGACTGTTCCACCATGACTTGCTGCCCTCAACCGCGTGCCGGGTGCGGCGGTTCCCTATTCGGCCGCCTCGCGGGCATAGCCGCCATCGCGCAGCAAAGGAAAGGCGTCAGGATAGCCGTAATCGACGACGGCGCGCAGCCGGTAGGACGCGCCGGCCGGCGGGCGCCGGCCCGGTACCGGAGCCGCCGGGATGATCCGCGGCCGCCCCGACGGGCGCCGGACGACCATGTCGCGAAACCATTCGCCGACATAGGTGCCGTCGAACCGGTGCACCCGGCAGCCGACGATCCGCCCGAGCGGCGTCCCGTCGAGATCGTAGATGTTGGTTTCGAACACGAAACCGACCGGCTCGCCGTCGGTGCTGTACACATACATCGCCAATTGAACGCGGCCCCCACAAGATGCGCCGGGCGGAATTCGCCCGCCCCCGGAAACGAAGCCCAGACAGGCCGCCCGGGAACTGTACGCCCGATGAACGGAACCACGGTTCGGGACGTTGCGCATCCGTGCTGCGACGACTTGTTTTGCGGCGGCGGCAGGCGGATGGTAAGCGCCTGTCGCGGCGGCTTGGGCCGTGCCAAGTCGTTGCAGCCGCGTTACAAATGGAGAGACTCGCCATGAAGCCGAACCCCGCCGCCGCCCTCGCCGCCGCCCTGATCGCGCTCGCGGCGCCGGCCGCGGCCCAGAACAGCGCCGCCGAGCCGCCGACGGTCGCCGTGCAGCCGCCCAAGACCGAGCCGGCGCCGCCGGCCGGCACGACGCCGCCGCCGGCAACTCCCGCCACGCCGCCCGAAACCGACGAGCCGGCCCAGCCGGTCATCGTCCAGCCGGCGCCGCGGCCGGCGCCGATGCAGCCGGTCACCATCTCGCCCGACGCCGCCTATCCCAACGGCTTCGCCGACCCCGCCGACCCCTTCGCCAACGACATGCGCGCCTATAACGATCAGCAGGGCGGCTTCGACTGGGGCCTGTTGGGCCTGCTCGGGCTGCTCGGGCTGATCCCCCTGTTCCGCGACCGCACCGGGCGGCGGGTCGTCTATGTCGAGCGCGACGAGGAGCCGCGCCGGGTGGTGCGCCGCGAGGCGATCGACGAATAGCGCGAAAACCCACCCCTCCCTTTCAAGGGAGGGGAAAGATTTAGCGGGCGTCGACCAGCACGATCTCGGCGTCGCCCAGCGCCCTTATCGCCAGCTTGTCCTCGCCGGTGACGGCGACGCCGTCGCGCGCCTCGGCGCGGACGCCGTTGACCTCGATCGGGCCCTGGGTGGCGACCAGATAGACGTGCCGCGCCGGATCGACCTGCAATTGTGCCGTCTCGCCCGCCTTCAGGGTCGCGCCCATCACCCGCGCCGCCGAATTGATCTTCAGCGCCTCGGCATCGCCGGCAAAGCCGCTGGCCAGGGTCACGAACCGACCCGAGCGGTCGGCCCTGGGGAAGCGCATCGCCCCCCAGCTCGGAACCGCGTTCGGCGTATCGGTCAGCACCCAGATCTGGAACAGGCTGGTCTTCTCGTCCTCGAGGTTGAACTCGGCGTGGCGGACGCCGGTGCCGGCGGACATCACCTGGACGTCGCCGGCGCCGGTGCGGCCCTTGTTGCCCATCGAATCCTGGTGGGTGATGGCGCCCGAGCGGACATAGGTGATGATCTCCATGTCGCGGTGCGGGTGCGGCGGGAAGCCGGACTTGGCGGCGATCTCGTCGTCGTTCCACACCCGGATCGCGCCCCAGCTCATCCGCTCGGGGTCGTGATAGTCCGCGAACGAGAAATGGTGCCGCGCGTTCAGCCAGCCATGGTCGGCATGGCCGAGCGAATCGAACTTACGAACGTCGATCATCTTGGTTCTCCTGTCATGAACATAGACAGCCCCGCCCCTTCAGGGGAGGGGTTTGGGTGGGGGAGTCGGGAATTGGCGCGCGTCGCTGCTGGCCGTACGCCGGCCCCACCCCAATCCCTCCCCTGAAGGGGAGGGGCTTCCTGTTGTGCTTACGCCGCCAAGGCGAGCTCTTGGCGGGCGAAGATCCCGAGCGCCTCGCCGGCCTCGGCGATCGCGGCTTCCGCCGCTTGCGGCCCGAAGGCGAGCTTCTCGGCGCGCACGAAGGTCACGTCGGCGATGCCCATGAAGCCGAGGAGCGTGCGGATGTGCGGCTCCTGGCCGTCCATCGCGGCGGCCGCGCCCTCGCTGTAGAAGCCGGCGCGGCTTTCGATCACCACCGCCTTCTTGCCGGTCATCAGCCCCTCCGGGCCGCTCTCGGAATAGCGGAAGGTGAGGCCGGCGCGCAGGACATGGTCGAACCACGCCTTGAGCGTCGAGCTCATGCCGAAATTGTACATCGGCGAGGCGATGACGAGAAGGTCGGCCGCGGCCAGCTCGGCGACCAGGGCGTCGGACAATTGCCGCGCCGCCAGCTCGGCGTCGCTCGCCGGAATGCCCTTGATCGCGGCGACGGTGCCGGCGGTCAGGTGCGGCACCGGATTGGCGCCGACGTCGCGCAGCACGACGCTAAGGCCGGGCTCGGCCTCGCGCAGCCGGTCGACCAGGGTCGCGGCGAGGCCGCTGGAAACCGAAGCATCGCCATTGGCGCTGCTGGTGACGATCAAGGCTGTCTTCATCTCAAATCCCCTTGCAAATGGGTTGCAGGGGTGGATGTAGGCCGGCGACAGCGTTGCCGGAAGGCCGACAACCGGCATTCCGCTGTTGTGGAAAGCGCAACACAGGCCGCTGGCGTCCGCGCACGGGCACCCGCTCGGCATGGATGCTGGTCGCCCCGCCCGCGCGCGAGCCCGCCGCCGTGTAGACGGCGACCACGAACTCGGTCGGGCTCACGGTTGCAGGCTGAACCCCCCGGCGCCCGGCGAAATGCGCCGACGTCTCCATAACGGACCCAAGTCGGAGGCCGCGCGCCGGCCGGCAAGTCGCGCCGCGCCGCTGGCAGCCGCCCGAATCCGGACCCCTTTCCGGGGAAGCCGGCAATATCGGATCAATCGTCGGTCAATAATGGATCAATGCCTGATTGTTGGCTTCAAGGGAACCGCATAGCCTGAAGGCCTTGTCAGCGGGGAGGGACGTGGCGATGGCCCGGTTGTTCACGAGCGCGGTCGGCCGCGACCCGATCCCGGCCCCGGCGGGATGGATCGAACGGCGCACGATCCCTACCCATCCCGAAAGCGCCTCGGCCGGCCAGGCGGCGGGCGCGGCGGCGCCGGCTTCGCTCCACGACCGCCTGTTTGCCGCCTGGGGCAAGAAGGACTGGGCCGGGCTCGCCGCCGTCGCCCGCGGCCATTTGCAGGAGGCCGGCCTGGAGCCGCGTCTGCATCCGATCGCCGCCGCCGCAATCGCCTTTTTCCGCCCGTCCGAGGTGATGCTTCGGCCGGGCGACGCGGAGCGCTTCCTGGCGGGCTTTCCCGAAGGGCAGTTCGAGGAATATCGCGCCAAGGCCCACGGGCAGGAACGCAGCCGCCTCGCCGACGGGGCGCTGGCGCTCCACTGCCTCGGCCTGCTCGGCGAGGCGCGGTTCGACTATGTCGGTGCGATCAGGTCGCTGGAGGCGCTGGCGGCCGCCGCCGATCTGTGGGATCGCGGCGGCGAGCGCCGCCTGTCCCCGGCGCTGATCAACGGCATCGGCGAGTATCACGTCGCGCTTCCGGATTGGGCGTTCGACCTCGACCTGTGCTGCCATTCCGGCTCGGAGGAAGGCTGGCCCACCGGGCGCCGGGGGCGGCCGACCAGCCCGACCGAAGAGAAGATCGCGGCGGTGGCGGTGCACGAAGCGGGGGCGCGGGGCGAATCCTGCTGCGAGTGCGGGCCGGAGATAGATATCTGCCTGCCGCAGGATCCGTGCTGCGCCCATGTCCATTATTACATCGCGGACCTGCTCGAGCTGCGCGACTGGACCCACGGCTATATCGCCGGCGAGCTCGCCTATATCGAGAATATCGCCGCCGGCGAGACCCGGTGGCGCAAGCACGGGATGAAGCTGACCAGCGAGCTGGCCGGCGAGACCGAGACCAGCGCCCGCGCCTTCGAGCGGCGCGACTTCCAGGTCGCCGCCCGGGCGAGCGTCCAAGTCGAGATCGAGAAGCGCGCGCAGGAGAGCACCTCCGGCAGCGCCGGCTTCGGCGGCTTCGCTTTGGGGCCGTTCTCGTTCGGCGGCGGCGCCTCCGCCTCGTTCGCCCAGTCGGCGTCGGCCGCCTTCCGGATCGCCCACCAGGCCGCGATCGAGACGGTGCACAGCGCCGTCTCGGAGATCGAGAAGGAGACGCGCACGCTGCATTCGGCGCGGCTCAAGAGCGAGGAGACCGAGAAGAACCGGCACCGGTTCAGGAACGACGGCGAAGCGCCCAAGGTCACCAAATATTTCTGGGTGACCCAGAAGCGCTGCGCCCAATTGTTCAGCTACGGCCGACACCTGCTCGCCGAGTTCATCGTTCCCGAGCCGGCCCGCTTGCTCGAGCGGCTGCTGCACGAGCGCTGCGAGGCGGAGATCGGGCGCAGGCTAAAGCCGCCGGCGCGCAAGCCGGGGCCGCCCGAGTTCAAGCTGAGGCCCCAGGACCTCGGCAAGGACAATTACGAGAAGCTGGCGAGGGATTGGGGCGTCGCGGACGCGCCCGCCTGGCCCCCGCCGACGATGGAGATCAAGCAAAGCGCCGGCTATGACGTGCCAGCCCATTCGATCGACGCTCCGCTCCACTTCGACATTCCGGACGGCTACGAAGCGTTCCAGATGACGCTCGCCGGAACCGCGCAATACTGGCACGGCTCCGGGTGGAACTGGCCCTATCTGCGCGCCTTTGGGCCCGGTGTCGTGCTGGACTTTCCACTCTCCCCTGTTGCGAACGCTGTACAGGGCCCGATCTCGCCGCGCATGACCGGCGGCCAGGACATCCTCATCAGGACCAACAATACAAGCTTCGAGCATATCGACGTCACCTTGCATCTCGCCCGCAAGGCCGGGGTCCTCGAGGCGTGGCAGGCAATCGTCTTCAAGGCGCTGCAGGCGAAGTACGAGCAGGCGCTCGCGGCCTATGCCGGCGAGCTCGGCGCTTATGCCGACTATGAGGCGGCGAGGGACAAGCTGCGGGCGGAGCTGCTCGCGGCGCGGCGGTCGCAATCCCCGCTCGCCCACCGCGCGCTCATCGCCACCGAGATCAAGCGGGCGGTGATCTACCTGATGTGCCAGGATTTCTCGGTCGACGGCGCGATGATCCGCCGCGCCGAGCCCTGCGGCTTTCCCGAGATCGACCGCACCGCCGCGGACCGGAAGGGTTATGACTGGTATTTCTGGGACCGGCTGATCGACTGGAAGCAGATGGCCTACGCCTTTTTCGACTATTTCTGGAACCCGATGTGCGACTGGCCGGAGCGCTTCGATCCGGACGAGCCCGACCCCCTGTTCAAGGCGTTCCGGCGCGCCGGCTATGCGCGGGTGCTGGTCCCGGTCAGCCCCGCCATGCAGGCGGATTTCCTGTGGTACGTCACCACCCACCAGAAATGGGGCCAGACCGGGCTGCCGCCACTGAACCCGGCGGACCCGCGCTGGCGCAACGTCGTCTACGAGCTGCATCATGCCAACGAATTGGCGATGACGCGGCGCGAGGGCCATGCCGACGTCGGCAACGGCGACCCCTTCATCGTCGTCAAGGGCAGCGACCGCTATTGGGATCCCGGCGCCACCCCGACTGCGGGCATGGGCAATGTCGATGCCGCGGCGATCGCGCTCGACCTCGACCGCGAGCTGTTCATCGAGTGCGAGGCCTATCTCATCACCGGCATCGCGCCCGAGGCCGGGTCCCCGTCCTACGATCCGGCCCAGCCGGACAGCATGTGGTGGCGGCTGACGCTCGACCGCCCTTATGAGGGCGCCACCGGAACCGGCCGGCTCTACGCCGTCGGCGCCCAGGCGGTCGCACCCAAGTTCAGCTTCGAGCTGCCCACCGAGCTGGTCTGGGCGGGCGCGCACGACGAATGCCTGCCGACCTATCCGCTGCCGCCCTGCCCGCCCTAAAGGCGTGGCCGGCATTGCATCGGCCGCACGCGGCCCATATCGGTGTTGCCGGATATGGAACGCTCCTCGCCCGACCTTCTCGACGTCCTCGCCTTCGTGCGGGTGGTCGAGACCGGCTCGTTCGCCCGCGCCGCCGAGCGGATGGGCCTTTCCAAGCCCGTCCTCTCGCGCCGCGTCGCCCGGCTCGAGGAAAGGCTCGGCGCGCGCCTGCTCACCCGCACCGCGCGCGGCGCCCAGTCGACCGACATCGGCCAGGCTTATTATGCGCGCGCTTCCGCGATCCTCGCCGACCTCGAGGCCGCGCAGGAGGTGGTCGCCGAGGCGGTGACGCAGGTCGCCGGCCCGATCCGGCTCAGCGCCCCGCTCTCGTTCGGCATTTCCCATCTCGCCCCCGCGCTCGCCGACTTCGCCGGGCGCCACCCGGCGGTCGAGCTCGACATCGAGTTCGAGGACCGCAATGTCGACCTGGTCGGCGGCGGCTACGACCTCGCGGTCCGGATCGGCCGCCTGGCCGATTCCGCGCTGATCGCGCGGCGCATCGCCCCGGTGCGCAAGCACGTCGTCGCCAGCCCCGCCTATCTCGACGCGCACGGCCGCCCGGAACGCCCGGCCGACCTCGCCGGCCATGTCGTCCTCCTCTACGGCAACGAGCAGTGGCGCTTCCGCGTCGGCGAGCGCTGGGAAAGTGTCCGCGTGGCCGCGCGCATGCGCACCAACAATGGCGAGATGCTGCGCGCCGCCGCGGTCGCCGGCCTCGGCATCTGCCTGCTGCCGAGCTTCATCGCCGCCCCGGCGATCGAGGGCGGCGACGTCGAGGTGATCCTGCGCGATTTTCCGCTTGAGGAAGGCGCGCTCCACGCGGTCATGCCGCCCGGCCGCGCCGCCACCGCCCGCGTCCGCGCCTTGGTCGATTTCCTGGTCGAGCGGTTCGGCCCCGAGCCGGCCTGGGACCCGTGCTGGCTGGCCGAGGAGCGGGCGAGATGACCGAGGCCTGCGCCGGCTGTGGCCGCACCGTCGAAGGCGGCACCGCCGGCTGCCGCGCCGAGTTCGAGACCCTGCTCGCGCGCGATTTCAGCGACGCCCGCTTCTTCGCCGTCCACCGACTGTTCGTCGACATCTATGCCCTCCAGCACCCGGACGAATATTGCGCGTCGGCCAAGTCGCTCGCCGCCCATCTCGCCGGCCTGTGCCTGATCCTCGAGCACGGGGCGAGCGCCGCCACCGGGGCCGCGGCGCTGCGCGCCTGGCTCGACGGCCCGCGCGCGCCGGCCAAGCCGCCCCTTCCCACCGGCCGCGGCGCCGTCACCCTCGGCGACCTCGCCGGCATCGGCGATCCCGCCGCGTGGCGCGAAGCGGTCGCCCGCTGGGCCGAAGCCACGTGGCACGCCTATCGCGACCTCCACCCGGCTGCGCGCGGCTGGGTCGCGGAGGCGACGGCGGCGCGGCGCTAGGCGGCGAGCCGCCCGATCGGCGCCGCCGACGCCCATTGCCGGGCGTCGCGGGTGCAGACGTAATAGACCTCGTTGTTGAAAACGTGCCGCAGCCCGGGCCAGGGCAGATAGGTCCGGCTCTCGACCCTGAAGCCAGCGCCCTCCAGGGTACGCACGAGCCGGTGCCGGCTGAACCCGAGATGGGAGGTGATCCATCCGTCCGGCCACGCCTCCCGCGCGATCGGCAGGCCGAACAGCGATCTGAGCGCCTTGCCGACCGTCGCCTCCTGGCGATGGCCCTTCACCGTCCGGTAGAGGTTCTTCGCGAAGCCCGACAAGCCGGTTTCGAGCGGAACGCCGAATACATACCGGGCGCCGTTGCGGCCAAGCGCAGCCAGGTTCCCGAGCAGCGCGGAAAGCGCCGCTTCGTTCAAGTGCTCACAGACCTCGAGGCAGAAGATGAGGTCGAATTGGCCGGCGTGCGCCGCGATCAGCGGCTCGGCGCGGTCGAACGTCTCGATATCGTCCCGCTCCATCTCGCCAAGATATTCCGGGTCGAAGCCGCACAGATTCCGCGGCGGGACGTAGCCGGCCAGCTGGTCGAAAAGGGCGCCGTCGCCGCAGCCATAATCGAGGATCCGGTCGGTCGGCGATATCGGCACGATCGTCGCAGCATCCTTCAGCCGCGACCGATGCGCTATTCGCTTGAGGAATTCGCCAGTGTTGCGCGTATAGTCCGCATACTTCACCGGGCCGACCATAGCATTCTCGCGTGGCACCTTCAACGCGCGGCTTACACGGTATTCGCCAGGGCGACGAAGGCCGCCTTGATCCCGATATATTTCCAGTGGCAGGCACCGGGCTCCGTGCCGTCGGTGATGTCGGCGCCGGTTCCGGTCGGGCCGCCCGATCCGGCGCTCGTTCCCGCCGTGATCAGCTCGTACATCTTCCCGGAATTGTTCGTGCGGATCGTGCCGACTATTTTGTATTCGGTTGCGGCGGCCCATGCGGCCGCCAGCCAGCCCGCGGTCGAGCATTGCCAGCCTGCGGGCTGGCCGGCCGCCGCATTGGCGTTGCCGACGATGCAGCCCTTGGCATAATAACCGTGCGTACCCGCGGTTCCTGGATTGGCGGTGGCGATCAGCTGGAGGCCGGGATCGTCGACGTCGGCGAAGACGCGCATCCCGGTGATCGAGAGCGCGTCTGAAATCGTCTCCGAGGTGGTATAGCCGGCCAGGGCGATCGCCTGCGCGGCAACCAGGGTCCCGGCCGAATAGCCGACATAGACCTTCTTCACTTCCTCACGGACGGTGAAGATGTAGTCCGAGCTCATATTATCGCCGCCGACTGTGTAGCCGCCGCCATAGGCCACATGGGCGTTGAGCTGAGCGCCCTTGACGTAGGGCTCGTCCCCCCATGGGTCACCGACAAAGTTGTCGATGAGGCGAGCGCCGGCCGCGTCATGGGCGCAGATATAGACCCGCCCCTCGAACCCGGCGCGGGCCGCGAGAGCCACCCTGATCGTCTTGATGGCGCTCGTATCGACCGCAACGAACAAGCCGCAGGAAAGGAGATGGACCGAATCTCTGGCGGTCGCGACCTGCCCCGCCCACGTCAGCGCGCGAACCGGCGTTCCGGTGTCCATGAAAAACATGTCGCCGCCGATATAAGGCGCATTCGCTCCGCCGTTCGAAGAGACGAGTCGGCGAAGGTCTCCGCTGTGCCATTTGTGCTCGGCGGAGTGGGGTCCCGAGTAGATATTTCCGGAGGCGCCATTGACCTGGAGGGCATATTCGCGCTGATCGACCCCGGCGATGTCGTAGATGATCTGGAACCTGTTGTTGCTGGCCTGGACCAGGCCCGTGCTGTTGGGGGTGGCGCCGTTGCTTGTCTTGCCTCTGCCGTCGCAGATCGCGAACGGCCCCTTATTGCCCTCGTGACGCGTCTCGATCCAACTGTTGTTCGAGCCTGCCCCGTCCATGCGCACCGGGACGCGGTAGGTGGCGCTGGCAGGCTGGCCGAGCTCGTAGACCTGGCCGATGAACCGGTTGGCGTCCTGGCCGCGGTAGGACGCCGCCTTGTCCCAGGTCATCACGTCGCCGAAGGCATCGCCCAAGAGGGCGGAGGTGGTGCTGCAGCCGATGCGGCCGCCCAGGATCAAATTCTCGTTGCTGAAGCTGGCATCGTGGTCGCTGCCCTCGGTCGTCCAGACCCGCGCGAAACGACAGTCGCTAAGGTCGCCGCCATAGATCGTGCAATAACGGGTCCCGACATGCTCGATCCCCTTGGAGAAGCCATAAACAAGGTTTTCGTGGATCCGGACGAACGTCATGTTCCGCAGGCGGATGGCGGTGTCGATGTGGGTGCCGGGGGTGCACAGCAGCTCTTGAACGCTCTTCGGCCATTGAATGGTACCGCCCGCCACCACCGCCGGAAGCCTGATCTCGGCGTGCTGGTAATAAGGGGCGCCGCCCATGCTGAAGACAATGCGGTTACGCGTCCCCTGATAGACGAACATCACCGCGCGCAGGTCGACCGGCACGGCATAGCCGAGACCGGTGAAGACCTCCTGCATCCGCCCGCTGCTGTCGATCGTCAGCGTATCGCTGATCTTGCTGATGATCGGAATCTGCGGCGCGATCGGGAGCTTGTTGGCGAGGCAATGGTCGAAATAGTCCTGCCAGGCCGCGGTGTCGTCGATCGCCTGATCGCCGACCACGCCGAAATCAAGCGGCGACGGGATTGGCCCCGTCGTTCCCGAAGAAGCGACCGGGTTGCCGCCGCCATCCCACGACAGATATTTGCCCGCACGGCTGGCGGCGAGCAGCGCCGGATTCGACACCAGGGAAAGCAGGGCGTTGAGCCGGATGTCGCGCACCGCAGCCCGGTCGTGCGCCTCGTCGAACGCCTGCGCCAGAACGACCGCGTCATTCTCCAGGTCGATCTCCTGCAGAAAGGACGGCGCGGATAGGATCAGGATCGAAACGCCGGACGCCGGCGCCGCAGCGAAGGTGACCATCCCTCCGGAACCGGTCAGCGTGACGCTGTAGAGGCTCGCCGCCACCGGCGCGCCGTTCGCGTAGACGGCGACCTCGGCCGCGGTCATCGCCTTGAACGCGAACGCGAACGCCGTCGTCATACCGTTGCCGGTATAGGGACCCGCCTGGGCGTTGGTCGTCAATACCGTCATGGTGATGTCCTGGGTACGACGGGCCGGGGCAATGCCAGTCCGGCTTTTAGAGTGAGGACGAGCCTTCCCACGTCTCTCCCCTTTTCCAATTCTAGGATACTCAATCAATAATCTATTTGAGTCAACTTGGTCCTTTCTTTTCGCAGGCGACAAGAAAGAAAAAAACGTAGTATCAACCTTGAAAAATACTGACCATAATGGGAAGCGCGCCCATCTGAGGGAGACGGAACAGACGCAGCAATTACCCGAGGCTCCCACCCTCCCAACTATCCAGGCCCTGCTCTTCAGGCAGTGGACGCCCGCGGCGGATGCGCTGAGAAGCGCCTCTTCAGCACCGAAGGAGCGGACATCCGGTAGGGACGCTCATCAAGGACCTGAAGGCCCGAAAACCGCCACGGTAATTCAGCGGATCGCCGCGAGCGGCGGCGGGGCCCTGTCGCGCGGCAGCGCTAGCGCGCGCTTCAGGTCCGACCGAACCATCTCTGAGACCAAGTCGCGGAAACCGACCGTGGGGCGCCAGCCAAGCTGCCGCGCTGCTTTCGACGCATCGCCGACCAAAGCCGGAACGTCCAACGGCCGGAAATGGCGTGGGTCGATGCGAACGATGGCCCGGCCGGTGGCCTGATCGCGGCCCACTTCATCGGGCCCGGAGCCGGTCCAGTTTATGGTCCGGCCAAGTTCGGCAAAGCTCAGTTCGACAAATTCGCGGACGGTGTGCCCCTCGCCGGTTGCGAGCACGAAATCGTCGGGAGCGTCGGCCTGCAATATCCGCCACATCCCTTCGACGTAATCGCGAGCATGGCCCCAGTCTCGAACGGCGTCCAGATTGCCGAGCCATAACTCTTCTTGCCGGTCGAGGTGGATCGCGGCGGCGGCGCGCGTGATCTTGCGGGTGACGAAGGTCTCGCCGCGAAGCGGGCTTTCGTGATTGAACAGGATGCCATTGGCGGCGAACAGCCCGTAGGCGTCGCGATAGGTACGCACCGTCCAATAGCCGTAGAGCTTGGCGGCGCCATAGGGAGAACATGGCTGAAATGGCGTATTCTCGTTCTGTGGCGGCGGTGACGAGCCGAACATTTCCGACGTCGAGGCCTGATAGAAACGGATCGCCCGGCCGAGGATACGGATCGCCTCGAGGATTCGCAGCGGGCCCAACGCGTCCGCATTGGCGGTGTATTCGGGTGTCTCGAAGCTCACATGAACATGCGACTGCGCGGCGAGGTTGTAGATCTCGGCGGGCCGGGTTTTCTGGATGATCCGGATCAGGGTCGTCGCGTCCGTGAGGTCGCCATGATGAAGATGAAAATCGCTCGGTTCGTGGGGATCGCGGTACAAATGGTCGATGCGGCCGGTGTTGAAGGACGAGGATCGCCGTTTCAGCCCATGGACTTCATAGCCTTTGCCGAGAAGAAGCTCCGCTAAATAGGCGCCGTCCTGGCCGGTTACGCCCATGATCAGGGCCACTTTTTTAGCGTCGCTCACCGTCAAAGGCTAGCATGGCCCGTGCGTTGCACCAAGCGCCGAGCCGTGCCTGGCATCCCTGGCTGGACGCGCCGGACGAAGCCGTTAAACACGGCCGATCCGTTCAGCCCGAGGATCGCTCCGTGAAGCCCCATCTCCCGCTCGCCGCTCTCCTTTTCGCCACAACTGGGATTGCTCTTGCCCAGCAGGCGCCGTCCGTTCCGGCCGCCGCCCCGGCACCAGCGCCGGCGGCGCAAAACGCCGAGGACGCCCGGCTCACCGCCTTCCTCGACGCCGCCTATGACGAACAGATCTCGACCAACCCGCAGCAGCTCACCCTGCTCGGCAGCCGCGCCCTCTACGACCGCCTCAACGATTATACCGACGCCTACCGCCAGCGGCAGCGCGAACTCCAGGAGCGCCAGCTCGCCGCCCTGCGCGCCGGCTTCGACCCCCTCCGGCTGGGCCCGGCCGGCCGCCTCTCCTTCCGGCTGTTCGAGAAGGAGGTGGAGGATCGCCGCGCCGCCTTCCGCTGGCGCTGGCACAGCTTCCCGGCGACCAACAACGGCAGCCCGATGGGCACGATCCCGGTCTTCCTGATCAACAACCACCGGATCGAGACGGTCGCCGACGCCGAGGCCTATGTCTCGCGGCTCCGCGAGGTCGAGCGGGTGATGACCGAGATCGGCGCCAATATCCGCCACCAGGCCGGGATCGGCATCGTCCCGCCGAGCTTCAACTTCGCGCCGGTGCGCGAGGACGGCCGCCGCGTCCTCGCCGGCGCGCCGTTCACCGAGGCGCCGGACAGCGTCCTGTTCGCCGACTTCAAGACCAAGGTGAACCGGCTCGAAATCCCCCAGGCCGAGAAGGACCGGCTGATCGCCGCCGCCCGCGAGGCGCTGACCGGCCCGTTCCGCCGCGGCTACGAATCGATGCTGGCAGCGATGGACGCGATCGAGCCGCTCACCACCGGCGCGGAGGGCGCCTGGAGCCTGCCCGACGGCGCCGATTATTATGCCCACCGCCTCTACCAGTCGACCACCACCGACCTTCGCGCCGACCAGATCCACCGGCTCGGCCTCGGCCAGGTCCAGGACATCCATGCCCAGATGGAACGGATCAAGGCGCGGGTCGGGTTCACCGGCACGCTCCAGCAATTCTTCGCCCATGTGAACGAAGGCCAGCAGTTCAAATATCCCAATACCGAGGCCGGCCGGCAGGCCTATCTGGCCGACGCCCGCGCCTTCATCGCCCAGGTGATGGCGGCCGCGCCGCGCTGGTTCCGCCGGCTGCCGCGGGCGCCGCTGGAGGTCCGCGCGGTCGAGCCGTGGCGCCAGGAGACCGCCGCCGTCGCTTTCTACAACCGGCCCTCGCCGGACGGCTCGCGCCCCGGCATCTTCTACGTCAACCTCGCCGACATGAGCCAGGTGCTGCGGCCGCAGGTCGAGGCGATCGCCTATCATGAGGGCGCCCCCGGCCACCATTTCCAGACCGCGCTCGCCCAGGAGCTGGAGGGGGTGCCCAAGTTCCGCCGCTTCGGCGGCTACACCGCTTATGGCGAGGGCTGGGGCCTCTATGCGGAGGGGCTCGGCAAGGACATGGGCTTCTATCGCGAGCCCATGTCCGAATTCGGCATGCTCTCGACCCAGCTGTGGCGCGCGATCCGGCTGGTCGTCGACACCGGCATCCACCATCATCGCTGGAACCGCGAGCAGGCGATCGACTATTTCATGACCAACGGCCTGCTCTCCCGGCGCGACGCGGCCAGGGAGGTGGAGCGCTATTTCAACAATCCCGGCCAGGCGACCAGCTATCTGATCGGGCGGCTGAAGATCATCGAGCTGCGCAACCGCGCCCGCGAATATCTCGGGAGCCGGTTCGACATCCGCGAGTTCCATGCGGTGGTGCTGGAGAACGGCGCGGTGCCGCTGGACGTGCTCGAGGAGCTGGTCGACGCCTGGATCGCGCAACGGAGGAACCGATGATGGCCGAGGATACGCCCCCCGACCGCCTGTCCAACAATCCCCGCAGCGCGCATTTCGACATGGACGCGATGCAGCGCGGCGTCGGCATCCGCTTCAAGGGCAGGGAGCGCGAGGACGTCGAGGAATATTGCGCGTCGGAAGGCTGGATCCGCGTCGCCGCCGGCAAGGCGGTCGACCGCCACGGCATGCCGGTAACGGTCAAATTGAACGGCGAGGTCGAAACCTGGTGGCGCGAGGACGGAGACGCGGCGGCATGAACCCGCGCCGCTTCGGACTGCCCGCGCCTGCCCGGCGGCGGCACTCGGCGATCCGCGGCGCAATTGTCTGAGTCGAACAGGAGGGACGAATGCTCAAGAAGGAGTCGATGACCGGCTGGTACAATCCGGTCCAGCTCATCCGGACCGGCATCCGGGTCGCCATCTCCACGATCTTCGGCCAGTTCGCCGACAAGCGGGAGGCGCTGGCGGCGGCCAACTTCATCCCCGACAGCGCGTTCGACGCCTGCTTCGACTATAGCGCGAGGGCCGAGGACGGCGAATTCTGGTTCGATTTCATCGCCGACACCGGCGACGGCTGGACGCCGACCTTCGCCGTGGCGCGCCGGCTGGCCGAGGACAGCCTGTCGCCCGAAGGCGCCGCCGAAGCGCTCAAGCGGGGACGGCTGCTGGTGATGGGCGGGGACCAAGTCTATCCCACGGCCTCGCGCGAGCAATATGCCAACCGGCTGCTCTATCCGTTCGACGAGGCCCATCATCCCGACGGCGGGACGCCGGCCTGGCCGGCGGGCGCGCGCCCCGATCTCTACGCGGTCCCCGGCAACCATGATTGGTATGACGGCCTGCGGTCGTTCTTCCACCTCTTTTGCCGGCGGACGGTCAAGCCGGACGGCGGCGCCGGGGTGAACCGGCCGGGCAAGGTCATCGGCGGCCGCCAGACCTGGCAGTCCCGCAGCTATTTCGCGCTCAAGCTTCCGGGCAATTGGTGGCTGTGGGGCACCGACAGCCAGCTCCAGGGCTATATCGACCAGCCGCAGATCGACTATTTCCAGCATGTCGCCGAGCGCTGGATGGACAAGGACGCGAAGCTGATCCTGTGCGTCGGCATGCCGGACTGGGAGCATGTCGACGTGAAGGCGCCCGAGACGAATTTCTCGACCTTCTCCTATCTGGAGCGGCTGGCGGGCCTGACCCCCGGCAAGAACATCCGCCTCCGCCTGGTGCTGAGCGGCGACAGCCACCATTATGCGCGCTATCGGGAGGCCTCGACCGAACGGCAGGGGCAGGAGGGGCAGACCAGCGAAATCGACTACATCGCCTGGGGCGGCGGCGGCGCCGCTTTGCATCCGACCCATCATCTGTGGGACGAGAGGAAATTCCGCTTCCCCTTCCCGCCCCCCGGCGTCCCCTACGATGCCGGCCAGGGCGGCTATGACCGGCGCTTCGTCCTGGCGACGAAGGCGGGGACCGGGGACGAGAAGGCGCTCTATCCGAGCCGGACCGTCTCCCGCCTGCTCACCCTGGGGACGTTGCTGTTCCCGTTCCGCAACTGGAAGTTCCCGCTGTTCCTGATGCCGGCCTATCTGCTGTTCATCTGGATGCTCGACTTCAACGCGCGGGTGTCGACCGGGCTGCGGCTGCCGGACATGCTCGTTCCGGGAGGCCTGTGGGACGCGATCCAGGCCTATTGGCGGCTGGTGTTCGTGTCGCCCTGGCCGGTGGTCCTGCTGGCGCTCGCGCTGGGCGGCTATCGCTACCTGGCGGACGTGAAGAATTCGTGGGGGCGGCTGTTGATGGGCGCGATCCATGCCGGGCTGCACGCCGCCGCCGTGACCGCGACCACCTGCCTGGCAATCGAGTGGACCGCCCCCTGGTGGCAAAGCCCGTGGGGCATCGCCGGCAGCCTGCTCGCGGCGAGCGCCCTGTCCGCCCTCGCCTCCGGCTTCGTGATCGGCATCTATTTCGCCTTCAGCCTGCTCGTCCTCAACCGTCACTGGCACGAGACCTTCGCCAGCCTCAGGCTGACCTGGTACAAGGGGTTCCTCAGGCTGAAGATCGACAAGGACGGGGGGCTCACCGTCTATCCGATCGGCCTTCGCCGCCCCTCGTCGGAGCCGAAGCTGATCGAGCCCGCGCTCCGCTTCCCGCCCGCGCCGGCCGACGCCGAGGCGCCGTCGGGCTCGTCCGGGGGCGTTACGGACTGACGATCGCGGCCATCGCCCGCTCGGTGACCGCGGCGATCGTCCGCGACGGGTTCACGCCCACCGCCTCGGGGATGATCGCGCCGTCGAGGACGTGGAGATTGGGGTAGCCGAACACCTCGCCGCGATGGTCGACGACGCCGTCCGCCGGCGACGTGCCCATGTTGCACCCGCCGAGCGGATGCGGCGTGATCAGGTAGTTGAATATGCTCCAGCTCGGCGGCACCACCGCCTTGCCGCCGGTCGCGGCCGACAATTTCTTGTGCATGTTGATGATCGCCTGGATCACGCCCCGCGACTTCTCGATCTGCCAGTCGAGCGAGAGCTGGTGCTTGCCGAACAGCCCGAACCAGCGCCGGCGCAGCGACAGGACGCCGTTGGCGGCGTCGACGCCCTGGGCGAACCAGGGCATGACGTTGTCGAGCGGGCCGTTCTGCTCCAGCATCAGGCGCAGCCCCTTCAGCAGCGCGCGGACCTTCGGGTGGGCGGCCTCGCCTTCCCGGATCCAGCCGACCAGCAGATTGGGGAAGCCGCCGTCCTCGATGAAGAAGGATTCGCCCTGCTGGCTGCGGTCGAGGAAGTCGATCGCGCAGCTGATCGTCGGCCCGATGGTCGGCTCGAGCTCGCGGTCGGCGTAGAAGGCCGGCGTCAGGAAGTCGCCGTTGCTGCTCCAGTCGCGGCCGACGAACGCGCTGATGTTGGGCAGGGTCTTGTGCAGGTTGCGGCACCGCAGCAGGAGCTCGGTCGAGGACAGCGAGCCAGCCGAAACGACGACCCGCGGGGCGGTGAGCGAGCCCTTCAGCAGCTTGCCCTGGTCGATGATATCGTAATGGACCCGGTAGCCGCCGGTGATCTGCTCGATCAGCCGCACGAGGTGGAACGGGCGCACGTCCGCGCCCTTCTTCTCGGCGAGCGCGAGATAGTTGCGGTCGAGCGTGTTCTTGGCGTTGACGTCGCAGCCGATGTCGCAATTGCCGAGGTGGACGCAGGTGCCCTGCTCGACGCCCTGGGCGTTGATGAACGTGCGGCTGTATTTCGGGTTGACCGCGTCGGGAAGGTCGTAATTCCAGCCCGGGTCGAACGAGATGGCGAGGTCGATCTTGCGGAAGCGGTCGCCGAAGCCGGCCTTGTCGGCGGCCTCCTTCATCAGCTTGGTGCGGCGGGTGAACTGGCCGTCGGGAATCTGCTGGACGTTCATGACCTCGCCGACCGTGTCGTAATGCGGCGCCAGCGAGTCCCAGGTGATTTCGGGCGGCCACCCCTCGTCGAACGTCTGGCGCGGCGGGACGATCGAACAATTGGCGTAGATCAGCGAGCCGCCGCCGACCGCGGCGCCCTGGGCGACCGCCATATGGGGGAAGATCCTGAGGTCGAGCCAGCCGTTGCACGAGGCCGGATCGTTCTGGTCCCAGACCCAGTCGCCGGAGCGGAGCGGATAATTGTCCTTGTCCCAGCGCCGTCCGCGCTCGAGCACGACGACGCGGTCGCCCGCCTCGGCGAGCCGGCAGGCCGAGACCGATCCGCCGAAGCCGCTGCCGATGACGATGGTGTCGAAATCCATCCCCGCTCTCCCTTGCTGGCGCGATCAAGTCGCGCGGCCACCCGTCCGATCCTGCCGCAAGTTGCGGCGAAGTATTCGGCCCGAATCGCGACTATCATAAATCCCTGCGCGCAGACAGCGGCAACTGGGGCCGGGCGCCAATCGCGCGCCGCGCGCCGGCGCCTCCTGAAACTTCCCGAGGCTGGTGCGTTGGCGGGCGATGAGGATCGCCACCTTCAACGTCAACGGCGTCAACGGCCGGCTCGATCTCCTGCTCGACTGGCTGGCCGGGACCGCCCCCGACATCGCCTGCCTGCAGGAGCTGAAAAGCCCCGACGACAGGTTCCCGGCCGCGGCGATCGAGAAGGCCGGCTATGGCGCGATCTGGCACGGCCAGAGCCGCTGGAACGGCGTCGCCATCCTCGCCCGAGGCGCCGAGCCGGTCGAAACCTGCCGCGGCCTGCCCGGCGACCCGGACGACACCCACAGCCGCTACATCGAGGCGGCGGTGAACGGCGTGCTGGTCGGCTGCCTCTATCTGCCCAACGGCAATCCCGTCCCCGGCCCCCGGTTCGACTACAAGCTCGCCTGGACGGAGCGGCTCATCGCCCGCGCCGGCGAGCTGGTGGCGCTCGACTGCCCGGTGGTCCTCGCCGGCGACTATAATATCATCCCCACCGACCTCGACGCCTACAAGCCCGAGCGCTGGCAGGACGACGCCCTGTTCCAGCCCGAGCCCCGCGCCCAGTACCGGCGGCTGCTCGCCGCGGGCTGGACCGACGCCATCCGCCACCTCCATCCCGGCGAGAGGATCTACACCTTCTGGGACTATTGGCGCAAAGCCTGGGAGCGCAACGCCGGCATCCGCATCGACCATTTGCTGCTGAACCCGGTCGCCGCGCGGCGCCTCGCCGCCGCCGGCGTCGACACCGCCTTCCGCGGCCGCCCCCATGCCAGCGACCACGGGCCGGCCTGGGCGGCGCTGGGCGAGGACCCGCCTAGCGGCGCCAGGGCTCGAGGACGCGATAGATCGGCGCGGTCGTCGGCCCGGCCCGCGCGGCGGTGACCAGCTGCCGGCGCTTCAAGTGCCGCACCGCCCCCTGCACCGCCGACTTGCTGAGGCCGGTCTGGGTCGCCAGCATCTGCAGGCTGGCGCCGATCCGCTCGCGCCCCTCGCCCCGGCTCATCCGCCACAGCCACAGATAGACGAGATAGGCCGAAGGGGCGCGGTCGTGGCCGACCAGGTCGCGCATCAGCACGTCGGTGAGATAGGGGTCGATCGGCACGCCGCGCGTCATGCCCGACACTATAGTATTCGTTGCACCCCTTGTCGCGCGCGCCGTCGCCGGCCTTATCGCATGGCCAAGGAGGGCCGCCATGATCACCCACGTCAAGTTCGTCAGCATTCCGACCCGCGACCAGGACCGGGCGCTCGAATTCTGGACCGGGAAGGTCGGCTTCGACCTCGTCACCGACCAGCCGTTCAGCGACAGCCAGCGCTGGATCGAGCTCGCCGTCGGCGGCAGCGACACCCATTTCGTGCTGTTCACGCCCGACGGGCAGGAGGATCGGATTGGCAGCTTCTTCAACGGCGCGCTCGCCTGCGACGACGTCGAGGCGACCTTCCGCCAGCTCTCGGAGCGCGGGGTGGTGTTCGATTCGGAGCCGCAAAAGCAGCATTGGGGAACCTTCGCCACCTTCCGCGACCCGGACGGCAACCAGTTCGTGCTGAGCTCGCGCTGATCAATGTGGTGCGCGACGCAGTCCGTGGCGAACCGGTCTGTGGCCTGACAACCCCCGATTTACCGGGCAAAATGCTCAATTTGGCGCGTCAGAGCCGGCGCCGAGGCTTCTAACGTCCCCAATGCAGGTTCCATATCTTTCGAACGCATGCTCACGGTTCTGCCTCGCGAGGACGGCGTTCAACCGGATATATCGCGCTGCGACATTATTCGAGCGCCCTCAATCCACTCGGGCGCCGCCGCGGGCGATCAGTCCAGCTGCGAGAGGAGCGAGATAAGGAGCGGACGAATTCGCCTCAGCTCGTCGCGATGGGTGAGCGACAGCGACGACATGAGGTCCCTGGCCTTGTCCGTCAGCCGCAGCACGACGACCCGTCGGTCCTCCTTGCTCCGCGCGCGGTCGACGAGGCGGAGCGCCTCGAGCCGGTCGGCCAGGCCGGAAACGCTATGGTGGCGGAGCAGGAGCGTCTTCGCCAGGTCTCCTATCGAAAGTTCGCCCGTCTCCGATGCGCGAAGCGCAACCAGCACTTGATGCTGCTGCGGCGTCAGGCCGGCATTCTGGACGACCTGCTCGGTGAAATGGGCAAAGCCCCGGATCGCCGCGCGAACCGCGGCCAGCGTCCGATAATCTTCATCCTTGAGCATGAGGAGCGGCTTTCCCGAATGACCCGACCTTTGCGGGCTGCGCTTGGGCATCTCCATTAATGCAGACTCTTATGTGGCGCCAGCAAAGGACGCAGCCCCGCACGCCCGGCCGGGTCTGTTGAATAATATCGTAGAACGATATATATGGAAATGGCGGGCTGGGGCTCCGATCATGCCGGGACGTGCGCGGGCGCCGTCGGCGGGAGGCCGATATGCACGCCGAGCAAGGATCGATCGCCGCGCACCCAGCGGTCCGTGCCCATCGGTCTGTTCCGATACGCTTTCAACCGCGCCTGATGCCTCCGGCCAGGCGATCGCTCGTCGGAAACATTTTCGCGGACGAGATCGTCGCGTGCATGATCGAGGCGCGGCGTCCCACCAGCCTAGAGATTCAACGGGTGGCGGCGAGGATCTGGTCCGAAGTCCAGGCCGGCAGGGCCAGAATTGCGTGGCGCGACGTCATGCCGGGCTGCAGGCGATACCATCGAATCATCGCGGCGGCGCGCGCGGCGCTCGGCGACCGGAATGAGGCCGGGAGCGAAGAGAAGACGCCTTGATCTCGATCTCAGCAATGGCCGCCAAAATGGCTCAGGCGCAAAAGGCCTCGAGCACGCGCGCGGTCAGCCTCTGGCAATCCGCTCCGGCGAACGGGAAGGTCCCCGTCAGGACGTTCCGAAGCTCCGGCGCCAGCTCCTGCTTCAGCCTTCGTCTCGCGCGCATGTGCCGGGTTTTGACGGTGGCCTCGGGAATACCGAGCGTGTCCGCGACTTCGGCGACACTGAGGTCCTCGACCTCCCGGAGGATGAAAACCAGGCGGAATTGGTCCGGAAGCCTCGCAATGGCTTCCTCGAGCATCTGCCTGATCTGGGCGCGGGCGAATGCCCCGTCGGGGGAGGCTTCGGCGGCGGACCCGCGCATCAGCTTCTCGCGATAATCCTCGATGAAGACGATGGAATCGCCCTCCAGATGTGCCTTGCGCCGCTTCCTGGCGCGCTCGCGGCCCAGCGCCTCGTTGATGACGATGCGGGTGAGCCAGGTCGACAGGGACGACTTGCCCTCGAACCCCCGGATCGCATCGAACCCCCGAAGATAGGCGGTCTGGACGGCGTCCTCCGCATCTTCCCGATTCTTGAGGATGCTCCAGGCGGCGCGAAACAGCCGCCGGTTGTTGCGCTCGGTGACCAGGCGCACGGCGCCCGGATCCCTCGACGCGACATGTTCAGCCAGTTCGAGATCCGAGAATGATTGGTAATCGGGCTTGAGTTGCGTGGCCATCTGCATCGTCCTCGGCATCGGCGTTCATGCGTGTCGACAGGCGTGGTTGTGGATCAATTCCATCATGTCCCGCCTCAGTTCCGGATCGTTCTTGAACTCGCCAAGCCAGCATTGGGTGACCATCGAGCTGCCATGCTCCCTCACGCCCCTCGTCGACATGCAGGTGTGGGAGGCTTCGATGATGACGGCGACCCCGCGCGGCCGCAGCCCTTCGTCCAGGGCCGAGGCGATCTGGTTGGTCAGCCTTTCCTGGAGCTGCAGCCGGCGTGCGAAGGCATTCACCAGGCGCGAAAGCTTGGAAATGCCGACAACGTGGCCGTTCGGCCGATAGGCGACATGCGCGACTCCGAATATGGGAGCGAGGTGATGCTCGCAGGTCGACACCAGAGGAATAGATCGCAGAAGGACGCTTTCCTCATAATCCTCGGCCTCGTTGAACACCCGCTCCAGCAGCCTGGCCGGATCGATGCCATAGCCTTCGAACCATTCCCCATAAGCTCGCGCGACCCGTGCCGGGGTGTCGATGAGGCCCTGCCTCATCGGATCGTCACCGGTGAAGGCGATGATCGTGCGTATGGCTGCCTCGAACTCGAGCCGCGTCGGCCGGCGGGCCGGCGGGCTCTCGGACAGGTCATCATTCTGGGTCGAAGCAACGGGCAGTGAGCAGACGTCCATCGAGCTTCCCCTCCTGAGGCTTTCCTCTTTGATGATGGAGGTGGGGCCGAGGTTCCCGCCGATTTCGGAGCGAGCACGGAGGTCCGCAATTTATATCGCATTACGATATTATATGTGCTACCGAGTCGGAAGTCCATTCGTATCGGGGAAGCCCCCTTGCGAGCTCCCGCAAAACGACATTGGACGCCGGCCGCCGGCCATTCCGGCGCATGCCTTTAGGAGCCCTGCCATGTCCGCATTCGAGGAGCATTCTCACATCGGCGCATCCGACGCCGGCTTCGATTCGGTCGTCTGCGAGGATCGAGAGGCCCCGCGGCAGCGAAGCGCGCGCGCGTCTCAAAGAATCACGGCGCTCGGGGAAATGACGACGGGGCTCGCGCACGATTTTCGCAACATTCTCGCGGTGATCAATTCAGCGATCAATCTTGCCGAACGCAACTCAGCCGACGGTGCGAAGCTGGGCGCGGCCCTCAGCGCCGCGCGCGAAGCAATAGGCCGCGGGACCGCCTTGACCACCAAGCTGCTCGTTTTCGCGAAGCCGCGTCCGCACGACGCCCATGAAGAGGATGTCAACGCGTTGCTCCGGAACCTCAAGCTCTTCCTCGGCTATGCTGCCGGGCCGGACATCAGGATCGAGCTCAGGCTTGCGCCAGCCTTGCCGCCCTGCCGGATCGATGCCCCGCAATTCAGCGCGGCGATCCTCAACCTGGTGATCAATGCGCGCGACGCCTTGCCGGACGGGGGCGGGATCACGATCTTGACGGACCTCATTTCACTTTGTGAAACCGAGGATGCGGGCCTCGATCCGAAATCCATTCTGATCCGGGTGATCGATCGCGGGGAGGGAATGTCCAAGGCCGTGCGCGACCGGATCTTCGATCCGTATTTCACCACCAAAGGCGACACCGGAACCGGCCTCGGCGTGCCGCAGGTCGCCGCCTTCATGCGCGCGTCGGGCGGTTGCGTGAATGTCAGCAGCGAAGCCGGGGCGGGCACTTCGTTCGATCTCTACTTTCCGGTTTGCGACTCCCCGGGTTTGATCGGGACCAATCTCTGGCGACAGCTCGACAATTGGGGAAATGAAGGCGGGCAAATCTCCTCGCCGCCGCCCCGTTTCGGCCACTAGGCGTCTTCTCCCGGCCCGGCCGGCATGGTTTGCGGGGGCGGCGTCTTCAGGTCTGCTCGAGGCGAAGCTCCTCCTCCAGATTTTCGAGCGCGCGCCCGATCGAGGCCGCCGCGCGCATCACGCCTTTCTCGTAATATCGGACCGTGCAGTCCCCGTCGAAAAGGGCGCCGTCGATTCGCCTTTCGTCCCATTGCCTGGCCTCTCCGACATAGAGGATCGAAGTGTCGTAATGGCGGCTCCAGAAAAACGGGACGTCCGTGAATGGGGTCTTCCGGCCCAGCATGTTCGCCGCCGCCGCCTGGCCCTGCCGCTCGGCCGCAACCCAATGCTCCACTCTCACCCGCGCCTCCGCGCCGGGGCGGGGATAGCTTGCAATGTCGCCGGCCGCGTAAATCCCCTCGATCGTCGTCTCGAGATATTGATCGACGAGGACGCCGTCGTCCACGGCAAGGCCGGCGGCCGAGGCGAGATCCGTTCTCGGCTTCACGCCGATTCCGACAATGAGAATGTCGACGGGGAGCGTGCTGCCGTCATCGAGCGTCAGCACGTGGCCGTCGAAACCTTGGGCTGTGCGACCGAGATGGAAAGCGACGCCTTCTTTCTCGTGGAGCCGGCGCACGAACGAACCGATTTCAGCACCCAGGATCTTCGCCATCGGCACCGCTTCGGGCGCAACGACATGGACCTCCAGGCCGCGGGCGCGCAGCGCCGCCGCTGCCTCGAGGCCGATGAAGCTCGCCCCGATCACCGCCGCTCTGGCCGCCCCTTTCGCGCCGGCGATGATCGCTCGCGCGTCGGCGAGCGTGCGAAGGGTGTGGACATTGGCTGCATCGAAGCACGGCATAGGCAATCGAACCGGTTCGGCCCCCGTCGCCAGCAGCAGCTTGTCGAAGCCGAACGCCTCTCCGTCGCGGGTGGAGACCGTTCGTTCGGACACGTCTATCGCGTCCACTGTCGTTCCGAGACGAAGATCGATGCCCTTGTCGCGATAATAATCTTCGCCCTTCAGCGGGATCCATTCCTCGGGCGCATTGCCCGCCAGATAATCCTTGGAGAGATTCGGCCGGTCGCATGGCGGGGATATGTCCTCGCTCAGCATCGTCAGAGCGCCGCGATAGGCGAGGCGGCGAAGCATGTCCGCGGCGGCGAACCCCGCCGCGCCGCCGCCGATGATCACGATCTTCTGAATTTCGCTTGGCGAAATGTCCTGATCGCCGGCGGCCGGCTCGAGCTTCGATCGGACGAACAGGCGCCCGCCCTCCATCTCGACCTTCCAGCGGGTCAGCGGATCGAAGGCCGGAGCCTTGATCGCGGCGCCCGTCCTGAGGTCGAAGCAGGCATGATGCCATGGGCATCGGACCGTCTCGCCGACGACCAGGCCCTCGGCCAGCGGGCCGCCGTAATGCGTGCAGGTCGCGCCGACGGCCGACCACGCGTCTTCGCTCCGGAAAAGAAGCACCGCCTCTTCGCCGACGCGGCCCGCCAACATTCCCCGACGCGGAAGATCGGCGAGTCCGACCCCTTCCGAAAAATCGGGTCCGTCGGGTGCTTCGGTCGGCGCCGCCATCTTATGTCCCTCTCTGGTCCCGGCTTCGATTTGATGTCGTCCGAAAAGAAAGGGTTCCCGGACATGCCGGCCGGGGCCCGTCGAGGAGCTGTTCTTTGACCGCGCGGAAGCCGCGTCCTAGGGCCTCGTGCGTGCCGGAAACGCCGCCCATCTACACGATCGGCCATTCCACCAGGTCGATCCCGGAATTCGTCGAGCTGCTGCGGGTGGGAGAAGTGGGCCTCGTCGTGGACATTCGCAGCGTCCCGCGGTCGCGGAGGAATCCGGCCTACAATTTCGACGCGCTGCCCGCGGAGCTTGCGGCATATCAGATCGGGTACAGGCAGATCGCCGGGCTCGGCGGACTGCGGAGCAAATCGAAAGTGATTCCGCCCGAGGTCAACGGCTTCTGGGTGAACCAGAGCTTCCACAATTATGCCGACTATGCCTTGTCAGACGAGTTCCGCACCGGACTGGAGGAGCTCGTCACGCTTGCCGCCACCCGCCGCGTCGCGATCATGTGCTCGGAAGCGGTCTGGTGGCGCTGCCATCGAAGGATCGTCGCAGATTACCTTCTCCATGAGGGCAGGGAGGTCCTCAATTTGATGGGATCGGCACGCGCGATCCCCGCCGGGATGACCGAAGCGGCCCAGGCCGGGCGAGGCGGCCTCGTCTATCCGGCCGCGGGGTCAGACGGAGGCCGGGGCGGGGCGAGGGAAGGTTGACTGTCCCGTGCAACAGACCCATGTCTCATACATCATGCAGTGCCAGCCCAGATCACGGCGAAACCGCAATCATTCGGGCCAGTTCGTCGCAGGCACCTAGCCCCGGACTCCGCCGCCACGGCTGAAAGAGTTCGGGGGATCCCATCGACAGCCGGAGATCATTTGAGCGGATCGCACGAAGCGGTCGGCGCGGCTGATTCTCCTTCGCCAAACGCGACACATGAAGAGTGAAAATCCAATGACGAAGACGGACAATTCCGCAGCGTCGGAAAAACCGCCCATCCACCTCATCGATGCGGAATACGATATCATCGCCGACCTCGCGCTCGGCATGGAGCGGCGATCGCCCGATCTTTCGAAGATGCTTCTCGACGAGATCGACCGGGCGGAGATTCATGCGCCCGGCGCGCTGCCGGCCGACGTCGTGACGATCGGCTCCGACCTCGAGGTCCTCGACGCGCATACCGGCGCCACGCGGCAGCTGCGTCTGGTTCTTCCCAGTGAAGCCGATGTCGACGCCGGCCGGCTTTCCATTCTCACGCCGATGGGCGCGGGTCTCATCGGATTGCGGAAGGGCCAATCGATCGAGTGGCCCTATCCCAATGGAGATACCCGCATGCTGAAGATCCTGAAAGTGACGCGACCGACGCCGGCGTGACTCGGCGCCGCGCCCCGGCTTCAGGCGGCTTCGAGAACCGGGCGCGCGGTGGCTTCCTGGATCACTTTCCAGAACGTATCGCACCAGGCGCCGGGGACCGCGCCCGGGACAGTCGGGCCGAGCACGTCCTTGAGGATCGGCACGAGCGCGTCGCCGAACCGCGAATAGGTCCGGCCGGTGATGCGCAGCGCGGCGTGCTCGTTCGGAATATGGGCGAGATCGTCATACTGGCCGGTGTCCAGGAGATGCCGGACCTGGGTGATCAGCATCTCGACCAGGATCATCGCGTTGATTTCCGACTGACCGGGATTCCGGTCGGGCTCCGCCAGGACGAGGCTGGCCTGCATGCGGTCGATCGTCTCATGCTTGTGGGCCTGGACCAGCGGCAGCGATCGGGAAAGCATCTGGCGGGTTCGCTCAGACAGAACGGGTGACATGGCAAGACTCCTTCTGGAGCTGGCGCGGCCGCTCGGCGGCCGGGTGCCGGCTCTCGTTTCATGGATGGATCAGCTGTGCGGGGTCCGCCGGCGCGCCTCGGTGGAGGGTCGCGCCGCTTCGTCAGGCGGCTGCCGCGGGACGAAGCGATGATGCTGGCAGGACCTTCGCCGAAATCCCTCGCAAGCGGGCGCACTCGATGGGCACGCTCCGCCGTCGCTCAGGCCGTTCGCTGGAGCTCGTCGCGGAACCGGACCGCTTCCCGGCGGACATGATCCGCAAGCGCGGGGTGGATGATGCTCTTGATCCGGCCTTCCTGAATACCCCGCTCGGCGGCCGTCTTGAAGTCGATGATGCCGTTCACCGCTTCCATCACCCGGTCGACGCCTCCTCGCCGGGCCCCGCCGTCGGACCCGATCCGCCTGAACGTCTCGCTGGTTTCCCTCGCGGCGAGGATCAGCGCCTGCTCCTCGGGATCGAGCAATTGCGAAATGAACTGCGCATGCTCGCCCATGATGTTCGACCAGAAGGGCACCACCTCCCGGCGGCTGTAGGCCGTATTGCCGGCGTTGAGCTGGGTGAGCCTTCGCACGAACCGTTCCGCCTCGTGGCGGGTGTGGTCGAAGAATGTCGGCCAGACCAGGCTGCGCATGCGCCCGCTCGACTGCTCCTGCGCCATGCGCTGCTTATAGTCGATCAGCGAGCTCGTGAGGGCGATCGTGGCGCGGTTGAACCCCGCATAGTCCGATCGGTCGAGCCGGGATCTGCGCAGTCGCATCAAATGCGCCGCGAAGTCCCGCTGGAAGCGCTCCGCCCGCCCCCGAGGCTGTGCAAGCTCCGGTCCGGGCATCATCATCGCGATGAACATCGCATGCTCCATCAGCTGCTCGCCCCAGAAGAGGGTATCGGCGACCGAATGCTCGACCGGGTCGCGGCTGCCCGGGCGGGTGACGTAGACCGGCCTCGTCCCGCCGTTGAGCCTCCCCACGCCAACGCCGGCGACATTTTCCGGCCGGACGGCGCCCATCGGCACGGCGGGGAATCGCGGGGCCCGCTGCGCTCCGGTCGCCGCGCCGGCGCCGGTCGCATAGAGGGCGGTTCCGACGAGCGTCACGCCGGCCATCTCGACCAGACGGCGGCGGGTGAGGAGGGCGTCGGGCTTGGGATCATCGGGGACGGGTCGGGTCGACATGCTCATTCTCCATATCCCCGCCCTGGCCGGATTTTCGGATGAAGCTCCTCTTTGTCCGGCCGATGATTTGATGTCGCGCCGCCGCGAAGGTTCCCGGCTTCGAAACGGCCGGCGCGCGCCATGGGGGACTTTACGCGCCGGCTCCACGCCGGGAAACCAGGTACAGGCTGCCCCGCATCGTCCTGCGCGGCCACCTCCGGGATTTGCGGGACTAGTTCGGCCCGGCCGCACACCGCGCGCACCGGGCGCGACCGGCAGGTCTCGATGGTGCCACACAGACGACTCGAACCTGAATGATTCTGCATCGTTGCAGCATGGCATCCAGCCTACCTCTTAGGCCGGCAGAGACTTGGCTCATGAATGACGCGGCCGGGGCAGAAACGAGTCTCTGGGATCGGCTTGCCACGCTGCGTGTCAGAAAGGCGTGTCACCCGCTACACTGGTGCGGTGCATGTGGCGAACCGATCGCCGTTCATAAGCCGTCGCACGGTGGAGGGTCGAGCGGTTGTCCCAGATTACCAGGTCCCCGCGCCGCCAGCGATGGACGTGGACATTGCGCTCCTGGATCGCATGCGCCTGAAGTGCGGTAACCAGTGGCGTGCTTTCGGCCTCGGCCATGCCTTCGACCAGCCATGGCACGTTGCCGCCGACATAGAGCGCCTTGCGGCCGGTTTCGGGATGCGTGCGCACCATCGGCTGCGCCATGTCGGGCCAAGCCGCCCGCTCAGCCTCGGTGACGGGCGGTTTCTCAGGATAGTTGTAGGGGCGGGACCGTACCCGGCTGATGATGACACGCAACCCGTCGATGCGCCCGCGCACTGCCTGCGGCAGATCGTCATAGGCGGTGGCCATGTTGGCAAAATAGGTGTCGCCCCCGACGCGCGGGACGCGAACGGCATGGAGCAGCGAAGCAGCCGGCGGCTCCCGCAGGAAATGACCGTCGGTATGCCAATAGCGGCCGCTCGCGGGCGAGCCGCAGGGTCGGCCGCCCCGGCGCAGGTTGGACAGGATAAGCAGCTCGGGATGGTCTGGGTGCGCGTTCTCCGAACGGGTATAGACCAGAAGCTCGCCGAAGCGGCGCGTGAACGCGATCTGCGCTTCCGGCGACAGCGCTTGGCGGCGGACGATCAGAAGGCCGGTTTCGAGCCAGGCATTGCGAAGCCGATCGAAATCGCCTGCGGAAATCGACTCGGAAAGGTCGATGCCGTTGGCCTCGATGCCGATCGCCGGGGAAACCGGCCGGAACTGGAGTGCGGGACGGCTCATGCGCCGGCATGGGTCGCGGGGGATAAGTGGGAGGCTGCCGCATCACTGGCATTCTTCCTTCCCCGCGACCCGCCAGGGCTTCGTTTCCAGGGCTTCATATCCAGGGCTTCGTTCCAGGGCATCTCAGTCTGATCGCGTTACCCTACCGATCAACGCCGCGCCGGTGGCGCGCGCGCCGGTGGTAGGGCTGGCGCACCCATCGTTGGCGCTGCTGGCGCCCGAGCCGCTGGAGCGGCTGGAACACCCGCTGCTGGCACCGCTGGAACGCCCAGCGCTGGTACCGCGCGCACGATGAATGGAACCGACGCCGCAATTGGAGCAGCGTGGTCCGCCAGGATCCTCGCCATTGGCACCGCTTGCGGTGGCGCCGACGACGGTGGTGATCCCAGCATTGGAACCGAAGCACCGGCCATTGGACCGGCCGCGTCGGCCAGATGCTTCGCAGTCAGCGCGAGCGAGGCCCGAATCGACTGCAGATCATCGTTGTTCTGGAGCATATCGCATAATCACCTCCTTCCATTTGCAGCAGCAAATTCTCGAATTGGCGCACCTGACGGGGATCGAACCCGCATTCCCCAGCCCCCAAAGCCAGTGCTTTACAGGACGGTCGCCGCCAAACCTCATCCCCGACGATCGGATTCGATTGTGATGCCCTGGAAAGTTATCGAATCTTCCCATCGCTTCCGGGGCCGGCCGCTAGTTCCCATTTCTCCGGTTAAGCTACAGGTGCATAAAGCCGATTTGGCATATCTCCTCGAACAGTGGATCCAATGAGCTTGTCGAGCGCAAGCAGCAGTCGGTCGATATCGGACCTGTCGTTATAGCCCTGCACCGAAACCCGCACCCGCGGATGGCCGCCAAAGCGATCGACGGAGACGTCGATACGCTCCTCGAAACGGAGCTTCGACAGAAGTTGCTGGTCGTCGACATGGTCGGGCAGCCGCGCGCAAACGACTTGGCCGTGCCACTCGGAGCTCGGCGGGTGATAGGGATCAAGGCCGAACAATTCGGAGATATCGCGCTGCGCCTCCATCGCCAGGTCACGGCAGTCGCGGCGAATCGCCTCCCAGCTATGTTCGCTCTGAAAGGCGATCGCGTCCGGAACCGCAAGGAACTGCGAGATATCGCGGCTGCCCTGCCATTCGTGGAACTCGACGAAGCGTGACGGCCCGGGTGCCTTCGGTTCCCAGCCCCAGCTCACGACCAGGGGATCGATCCAATCCTGTACGTCGCGGCGGGCATAAAGGAACGCACATCCCTTGGGCGCACACAGCCATTTATGCAGGATCCCGACGTAGAAGTCGGGGTCGAGGCGGCGGAGCGATAGGGGCAGCTGGCCGGGAACATGCGACCCGTCGACGATGGTAAGAATGCCGCGCTCGCGCGCGCGGCGGCAAATCTCCTCGACCGGAAACACGAGCGCGGTGGGCGAGGTCAGGTGGCTGATCAGGATCGCCCTGGTGCGGTCAGTCACGGCGGACCAGAAATGTTCAACGAACGCCTCGTGCGTGGTCACGGGCAGCGGGATTTCGCGCCGGACATAATTGAAGCCGAGCTTCGCGGACATGAAGCGGAACAGCCGGTCGATGCCGCCATGCTCGTGATCGGTCGTCAGCAACTCGTCGTCAGGGCCGAGCGGCAGGCTGCGCGCGACGATGTTCAGCCCGGTGGTGCCGTTGGCGACATAGACGAGGTCGTCGCGCTCGCAGTCGAGAAAGTCGGCCAGCACGGCACGCGATGCGGCTAGCCGCTCGGTTCCGAAGCGCGATAGAAAATCTACCGGCTCCCTCTCCAGCTCCCTCTGCCAGGCGAGGTGCGCGTCAAAGACGCACCGGGGTGTGGCTCCATAGGCACCATGATTTAGATAAGTGACATCGGGATCGAGCAGGAAGAGATGCTTCAGCGACACAGCAGTTCTGCTCCTCCGCAATGCACGATAGGATAGTAGACCTTCGGCAGGGCACGTAAAGGGGGAGAATAATTCAATGTGGCGTATGCTTGCTGCGTGGCGACGAAATGGTGTCGGTGGAGCGCTGCACGTCGCCGTCAGCAGAATTCGCGACCGGATCGCTGAACGACGGATGGGGCTAATTACCGGCGGGCTGATCCCGATCGAGAGCCTGGTCGACGATTGGCACGGTTGCCACGACTATTTCCCCACCGCCTTCGATGAGCTGCGCACCGTATTGGCGTCGCTCCAGCCGGGACCGCGGGACGTGTTCGTCGATATCGGCGCGGGCAAGGGTCGGGCGCTATTGGTCGCGGCGGCATTTCCGTTTCGTTCGGTGATCGGCGTCGAAGTCGCGCGCACGCTGTGCGCCGATGCACGCGCGAACGTCGCGCGCTGCGCGGACGGTCTCGCTTGCCGCGACGTGCGGGTGGTGGAGGCCGATGGCGCGCGCTGGCCGATCCCGGAGGAGACGACCTTCGTTTATCTCTACAATCCGTTCCATGGCGAGCGGCTGATTCGCCTGTTCGCCAACATCGCCGCCTCGCTGGCCGCGGCGCCCCGCGAGCTGATGATCGTCTACAACAATCCTTCTCATTTTGAGCCGTTGGAGCGCGACTATCCTTGGCTGCGCCGCCATGCCGTATATGCGATGGAATATCGCTGGATCGTCTATCGCGCAGCACCCATCGGCGGCAGCCCGGGAATCGCCGAGGAAAGCGCCGTATGACAGCCGGCCTCGGCGAGGATCGGCGCCGCGCGATCCAATGCCTCGGGCGCGGCATCGACCAGAAAGAGATCGTACGCCTGTGGACGGACCAGGCTGGGCAGGAGGACCAGGCCGGACCGTCGCCCGGCGCTGTAGAGCAGGCCCATCTCGTCCAGCATTGCGAGCGCCCCTGCTGGATCGGGAATTACATAGTCGCCTCGATAGCCGAGGTTCAGCACCGAAGCGGGGCGCGCCCCAGTGCGGGTCAGAGCTCTGCGCAGCGCGAGTGGGGGGAAGACCGCGCTTAGCCGCGGATTGCAGTCGTGAATCAGGACGTAGCGATCCTCGCGATCGAGCAGCGCGTCGAACCCGATTGGGCCCTCATAGCCCGCGGCGAGAAAGCGTTCGCAGATCGCGTGCATCTCCTGCTCGAACGCGGTGCCGCAAAAGCCGGCCTCGATACGGTCGTCGAGCACCGCGCCCCGGAAGTGCCGGCGCGCATCGTCGTGATAGGTCTGGGCGCTGGCGGCAATGATGCGCACGCCCGCGACTCGGTCCAGCTGAAAGCTCAACCCCAACGCGGCCGGGCGGCCGGGCCCGGCATCGGTGGCCGAAACGCGACGCTGGACGAACAGCGCAAGGCCGGCCCGGCGCGAGCGGCGCAACCTTTCGAACAGACGAAGGCGCTCGTCGGGAAAAGCCGCCGGGTCGAGACGGGATGCATCGATGTCCGCGCGGATCGCGCGCAGCGCTGCGTCGTCGCCATCATCACCGGTGGAGCGGGCGATCTCGGCGAGGAGCCGGCCACGCTCGGCGACGAAATTGCCGGCGGTCACGGCCGCGGCGACGTTGCCCGCCGAATCGCGCGTGGATTTGATCACCAGCGCCGTGATTTCCCCGCGGTCGCCGCTGCCCTCTCGATACCGGGCAGTGAAGGCGTCCCAATCCGCGAGTTCCCCAAAGTCGGCCAAGCCAATCGTGGCGGTCGGCAGTTGACAAGAGGCCGGCGCGAGGCAGGCTTCGACGAGGGCGCGAGCGGTCGCCTTATCTTGGAACCGAAGCGCGCGCTCGCCGTCGGCGCGACAGCGGATGCGGTCAAGGCCGGTGTCGACGCCATGAGCCGAAAGCACCGCATCGATTCCCCCGAGCAATGCGGCGGCGGTCGGAGACATCTGGTTCAGGTGATAAGTCGCGCGTCCCGCCAGCTCGGGCAGCGGCACTGCGCTATGGACGAAGGCATCGAGTGGATCGCACCCGAGAATCAGCGGATCGAGTGGGCGAACCAGGTCCGGCAGGCCAGTCGCGGCGGCAAGGGTGACGCAGGCGGCGCCCAACTCGGCGACGGCGTCGGCATGACGTCGGCCATGATCCGCATCCGCTACGAGCAGGATCGGCCGCAGTCCGAGAAGCCAAGCATAGGTCACGAAGCGGTCCTGGCAACGCAGCAGAAAGCTCTGGTCGGCTTCGCCGGCGTCGAGGATGAGGCTCCCGCCGAGCAACGCGAGTGGTTCCGCGCCAGGATGCGGCGTGCCGTAGCTGAAGAAGATCGGAGGTTCGGTGTCCGACCTGCGGAGACGCATCATCGGCCAGCGGCGCCAGGCTTGGCGGTCGCCTGGGCGCGGACGAGGGTCCGCTGCGTCAGCCGGGTGTCGGCGGTGGCGGCGAGCCGCTCGGACTGGGTGCGCAACAACCGAAGGATTTCCACGGTCACCGCGGCCTCCACTCCGCCAGCGGTGAGCGCGGTCGAGATCATCTCAACGTCGGGTGCCGCAAAGGCCTCGACCAGCCCGTCCCATGCGGCGGCGATGGCCATGCGGGTCCGTTCGTCCCAGGCGGTCCAGGCGAGCGCCAGTGTCTGTGTAAAGAAGGCGCCGTGGCGCGCCTCGTCGAGATGATGTGCCTTGAGGAACGCACGGATCGGGTCGCGAACCGCCGGGTCGCGCCAGTCCTCGCCAAGCGTGCGCGTGACGATCGTCTCTGCAACCACCGCAGCGGCGAGGTCGACGTCCTCAGGCGCGACGGTGCCGGCCAGACGCGCTCGCAACTCGCAGACGCGGCGCAGGAAGCGAGGCTCGCCGAAACAGGGCTGGTCGATGCGCGCGATCTCGCGCACCTTCGCCGCCAGCTCCAGGCACAGCAGCGCGTGGAAGCTCTCGTCGCAATGCAGCTTTAGCGCATCCTCTGCGAACTGCGCGTGGTCGATCAGGCTGCGCGAGGCCAATCGCGAGCAGACTCGGGCGATCAACTCATTCTCGAGCCGCGTGGTGAAATGGAAATGGCCAAGGATCAACGCAGCCCCCGCCGGTCCGGCGAGCAGGCCCGGGATTGCCGGGTGGTCGATCAGCGCGAATTGGCCACCCGGTGTCCATCGGCCCTCCGCCGACCAGTCGAGATCGGCCATCTGGAAGCAGCGGACAGCGGCGGTGCGCTCCCAGTTCGCGAAAGCCGAGCGATAGCAGGTCACCGGCCGCGTCCGACCGAGTTGGCATCGAACGTCCCCGCGCCCATCCCTTCGGTCGAAGCGATCTCGGTCCAATTCGGAAAATGGCGCCGCGCCAGCGCGTCAAAGGCGGCGAGCTCGCGACAATTGCGCTCGAGAATCGCGTCGAACGCGCGCGCGCCGCTATGGTCGTTGAGCAGGATGTTGTGGCAGACGAGCAGCGCGCCGTCGGCGAGGCGCGGGAGCGCCGCCGCAAGCAGCTGCGCGTAGATGCCCTTGCCGCGCAGCTCGGTCTGCGGATGGTCGCGCGGCAGCTCCGCGTCGATTACGACCATGTCGAACCGGGCGTCCGCGCCGTCGAGAAACGCCTCTCCGGTCGTACACGCCACAGCGATCTCACCCGCGTCCACGGCGTCGGCGAGGTTCTCGCGCGCCAGCGCGCAGCAATCGGGGTCAGGATCGACGAGCGTCGCCGTGCCGCCACCAGCCTTGAGCGCTGGCAGGATGGCACCCGCCCAATAGCCGTAATAGGACCCGAGAAAAAGTGCATGGTGTGGACGCCGGATGTCCGCCAGGGCCGCCAGCACGCTCGCCTCCTCCGGATAGATATAGGTCGTGCGGCCGCGATGGTCATAGCGGCCGATATGGGCACGAGCCTCGGCGAGCAGGCCCGCGTCAAACCGGGAATGGGCAATCACGCCGCGCTCGCGCAGCAGCGCGAGCGTGTCGCGCACGAACATGTCGATGTCCGCCGGATAGCGCTTGGCGTAATCGACATCCTCGCTCGGCACGCCGGCGGCGACGAGGGCTTCGCGGTGCGCGTCGAGGAAGTCCGCATAGTCGGCGAGCGGAAGCTCGCCAGTGCGAAAAGCGGCGTAGCCGCGCGTGTCCCGGAGCACCGCATCAACCCGATCGAAGACGGGGCCTTGGCCAAGCGGAGTCATGCCGAAAGCTCGATCCGCTCAGCCGGCGCGGCGGACCGGCCGTGACCTCTGGGACCGCGCCCTGAACTCCGGTGGCGTCCTTCCTCGCCGGCATCGAGCGGGCCCGGCCAGGGCGCGTGAGAAACGAAGCCCCCGTGGCCTCTCATTTCCCACAATTCCTCGGCGAGATGCGGCGCCACCGGGCAGAGCAGGCGCAGGAACACATCCCAGGCCGTCCCCAACGCCTCTGCGTCTTCACGAGAATATTCGAGCGCGGCGGTCCGCTGGAAGTGCGCGAGGCGGTCGAACAGCATTTCAAGGTTGCGGGGAACGAGGTGATATTGATGGCGCACGAAGTTGGCGGTCACCTTATGCGTCGCCGTCTCCACCCAGCCACGCAGTTTCTCTCGCAACCGGCGCTGGGCATCGCGTGCCGCAGCCTCGCCTGCGGCGCCCCGCAGCGCTCCCGACCGCCCGAACCGGGCGACGCGTCCGAGGAAGTCGGCGGCGTGGGTCACCAGCCCGTCGCTCCAGTTGACGTCACGGTCCGGCGCTGCCGACGCCAGCACCGCGAAGCGCACCGCGTCGGCGCCATGCCCGTCGAGCAGCCTGTCGAGCGGAACGGCGTTGCCGGCGCTCTTGCTCATCTTACGGCCGTCGCGCTGGATCATTCCTATCGCGAGCAGGCAGTCAACCGGCTCATCGACCAGGACGACGCCGACGGCGGCGAGCGCTTTGGCGATCATGCGCACGTGGAAGAAGCAGCTGCGGATCTGATCGCTGCCGCCGATCATTAGGTCGACAGGCAGGAAGCGGGCCGCGCGCGCCACGTCGAACGGCGATGGGTCGCCGGCTTCCATGCACATCCAGTGATACCACCAAGGACTCGAATAAGCCTCGAATGTGTCCGTATCGCGCTCGGCCGGCGCCCCGCAGCGCGGACATGCCGTCTCCCGGAATGCGGCGTCGGCGGCCAGCGGGTTGGCCGCTCCGTCGAGCGCTAGATGCGGGAGCAGGACGGGCAGTTCCGCGTCCGGCACGGGAACGATGCCGCAGGCGCGGCAATGGACCACCGGCACCGGAGGCCCCCAATAGCGCTGCCGCGCGATGCTCCAGTCGCGTAGGCGGTAGATCGTCGCGGGCGCGCCTTCGGGCTCCACGGCCCCGGCCGGCCGCGGGCGCATGCCGAGTTCGAAGATCAGCCGGTCGTGCGCGGGATTGAGCCCGGGTACGAGCGGAATTGCGGCACCTGCCGAAGGAAGCAGGCGGTCCTGAACCCCCACCGCCGGCAGCGGCGCCTGGAAGGCGGGGTGGCGGAGCATGAGCCGCGCGCCATCGGCGAGCAACGGATGCTCCGCCGTCAAGGCGATGGCCACCGCGCCGGCGAGCAGCACGCCGTCCTCGACGAACACGTCTATCGTCTTGTGCGGGCCGCCGACGACATCGAATGCGACGGTTCGGCCGGTCTTTCGACCGATCCAGTCCGCGTGGATTTTGCGGACCGTCTCCGGCCAGCGCGCGAGTTCGTCAAGGCCGGCGAGCATCGCGTCAGCGAAGTGCGATTCCTTCACGCACCATTGCGGCATCGAACGCGTCTCGGCGGCCGTGCCGCAGCGCCAGCAGAGGCCGTCCTCCGCCAGGCTTTCGGCCAAGCTCGCGTCGCAGGCCGGACACCACAGCACGGGCCCCTCGCGCCGCTCGCAATGCCCTTGGGCGAGGAGGCGCAGGAACACCCACTGCACCCAGCGATAATATTCCGGCACATGATAGGCGGTGATCCGGTCGGTATCGTGGCTGAGGCCCAGCCGCCGCAGTTGCCGTTCCATGTCGCGGCAGCAGGTCTCGGCCAGCTCCGACGGATGCACGCCGGCCTCGCGCGCGGCAAGCTCGCTCGGCAGACCGAACGTATCGTAGCCAGTGGTGTAGAGCACGTCGTGACCTGCCATGCGCCGGAAGCGCACGCCGGCGTCGGCCAGCGCATAATTGCGGGCATGGCCGAGATGGAGGCTGCCGGTAGCAAAAGGCGGCAGCTCAATGACATACCATTTCGGCAGGCCGCGGTCGCGGCGGATGAACGCTCCCGCCTCGTCCCAGCGCGCCTGCCACTTGCGCTCGACCGTGCCGGGATCGTACCGCCCCGAATCGCGCTGCCAGGGCTCGGTCGGCGCGGGCGCGGCGTTCATGCGCAGCACTCCACGGCGGCGAGCGATCGGACATAGTCCTGCGAAAGTAGGTCGGCGGCCGCCATCAGATGCGCGAGATAAGCGCGCGTGGGCCGCACCGTTGCGTCGATCACGCCGGGCTGGGCGAGATAGGTGAACGCGGCGACTTCGCAGCCGGCGGCGAAATCTCGCACCCTGATGGTCGCGCGCCGATACTGCACCGGCACCAGCTCGATCCGGTCGAGCAGATCGAGCGACGCCTCGCACAGCTCATTGAGCGTGCCCTCGACGTATGGACCGGTCTCGGGCCGAATATTGGCATAGCCCACCCCGGGCTCGAAGGACGAGCGCTTGTCGAAAACGAGGCGATAATCGTGCGCGATACCGCGTCGCCGGCGGCTGAACCCGTATCCCTCTCGCGCCAACCGCTCGCGCAGCCGGGCGGCGCACATATTCGATCCATATGCGAAGTAGAGCATTCCCGCGAGTGTGTATCGAAGTCGCCCACGCATCAAGCGCCTAAAGAATATTTTCATCTGCGACTTGGATCAAATGAAGTTTGATTCCAGGGAGGGTGAGGGTATTCCAATATTGCCCCAAGATTCTGTTGGTCGGCACGTCGCCTGGGTAGCGGCCCATTCATACCTCGATTTCTTCCCTTGGAAGAGCGTGTGTAACGCCCATGAGCGCGCACGAATCTGCTGAGCGTACATGTGCTTCAGGCGGGAGAGCGTGCGAGATATATGAGAATCGTTCCGACTCCACCCACGTGCGGCCTTCTCAGTCGGTTTGCATTCCGAGCTCCACGCCGTTCCCTCAAGCGTTACGGAGCCTAACTCCAACTTGGGCGAATCTCATTGGGCCGCAACCCAGACCTGACCGTTTCCATGAATATGCGCGCAGCTCGAGACATAACTGCATCAAAGCAGCATCGCATCTGAACCGAGAGTTCCGAGGGCCAGAGATATGGCTCGGTATTTCCGCACCCGCTCCACCCGGAGAGACGGGTTTCCGACCGCCCCGCATCTTCCTGCGCGCCAACCTCCTGGATTTGCGGGATCAATTCGGTCTAGCCACATACCGCGCGCGCTGGGCGCGGCCGGCGTGTCTGTGTGGTGCCAGGAGAGGACTCGAATATTCTGGCTAAGATATTGATATCAATACTCAATATGTCCGGTTAGAATGTTGATGGCCCATTTGGTGGCCCCATTCCCATCCCACTGCGACGGTTCGAGTACCTCCGATCAGTCCCGGTGCGGTCGCGAAATAGCAAGGCGTGGCTTCAGCCTCAACCTCGCCTGAACTCGGTTTCTCAAACTAAGCTTCTTCGGCGGCGCGTGGCCGAATGCAGCGGACCAGCATACGGACGGCCCGTCGCAAAGGCGAGCATCCAGCATCGATTACGTCGCGCTGCGGCGCCGGACGATTGCCTTCCTCAGGATGCGCCGGTTGATCTTCTGCTTCCACGCGATCTGGGCGGGCGAGAGGTTCCGCTTGAGCGCCGTCTGCTTCAGGAACCGGTATTCCTTCTCTCCAAAAAGATACCCCATTCGAAAAGCGTGCTCGATTAGGTCGTTGTTCGCGTTCGCCGAAATGTCCTTGGCGATTCGCTTCAGGCCTTCGAACAAATTCCCGGTGTCGATCTGGATGAACCGGTTGATGCAAATATTGCCAACATAGGTCGCGTTTCCGTTGAGCCGATTGCGGATGTAGCAATGCTCCTTGATCTCCTGGCCGCACGGGCAATTGTCGAATTCCTGGCTAATCTCGACGCCGACCAAGTCCCACTCCTTGCGGGCGACGTCGAATGTCGCGGATTCGGACAGGGGCAGGATGTGCGCCTTCAGCCGCTCGAAATTTTGCGTTTCCATCGCCTGCCCTCCTGACACTTGCTCCGCACCCGACTAACACTGGAGGATGCAGCAAAATCTTCTTCGCATGAAGGCCGCGATCGCCGAATGGCTCACCAAGGAAGGATGGCTTGGGGATGCCGGGTTCTACACAGTGGAGCAATGGCGCGCGCGAGAAGAGGAGTGGCTCACCGACTCGCTTCTCGTTCTGGTATTCGACGGAAGCACCCTGCACACGATGTTGAACTTCGGCGGGGATCACGCCGAGTTCGATGATCTCGTGGAATCCTTTGGCTTCTATTACGAACTCGGCAACCACTGGAACATGGGGTTCTACCCCGTCGACGGCTATGACTTTGCACCGCAGACCGGCGATTACGCCTCCAAGCTGCGCGACCCGCGCTGGAAGGCGAAAGCGGAGCGGGTGAAGCGGCGCGCCGGTCAGTGCTGCGAGGATTGCAGAGTCAGCGCGGCGCTCGAGGCCCATCACTGCTATTATGCGGCGATGCGCGAAGGCTATCAGCCTTGGGAATATCCGCTCGGCGCGTTCCGCGCGCTCTGCCGGCCGTGCCACGCCTCGCGCGCCCGGGTCGAAATCCGGATGCGCGCCTACATGGCGACGCTGTCGCAATCGCACATGGAGCGTCTCCGCGAAGGGCTGGGCCGAGCGTTCGGCTTCTTCGAGGATGACGCGGTGCTGAGCTTTTTGGAGAAAGTGGGGCCGCGCGACGATCATCTCAGCGCCGCCACTGCCGTCCTCGCCCAAGGAATTCGCGATGACTATCGCTGAGAGCGGTCGGGCAGAGGCTCAGCCCTGCGCGGCTACGGCCTCGGGCGAAGCCCGATGAGCGCGCCGAAGCTGCTTCGCCTGCGCATCGAGCGGTTCAGGGGCCTGACTGAACTCGACTGGCATCCCGAGCCCGGCATGAACCTGATCCTGGGCGGCGGCGACGTCGGCAAGACCACGATCCTAGACGCGATCAGCCTCCTGCTCAGCCCGGTCAATCCGGCAAATCTCCCCGATACCGAATATCATGCCCGTCAAATCGAGCATGGCTTCAGCATCGAGGGCGTCATCTCGTTGCCGCCCGAGTGCGGGATCAACGTCCAGATGAAGCCTGCCTGGCCATGGGGCTGGGACGGCGCCGAGGCCAGAGTGCCGGATCTGGACGGTGCCCCGAACGACGCGGAGGCACCGGTCTACAAGATCAGGGTTCGTGGCACCGATGAGCTTGAGCTCTATTACGAGATCGTCCAGCCGGACGGGACCGCCGATACCTTTCCCGTCGCGCTTCGCCGCGCGATCGGCTTGGTCAGGCTTGGCGGCGATGATCGCAACGACCGGGACCTCCGACTTGTCCAGGGTTCCGCGCTCGACCGGCTGCTCTCCGACAAGGCGCTGCGCTCGCGCATGGCGAGCGAGCTCGCCGGATCGAATGTGAAGAACCAACTCGACGATCAGGCGAAGGACGAGCTCGTCAAATTGGACTCAGCGTTTCGCGACAAGAGCCTGCCGAGCGGTCTCGATTTGCAGATCACCGGCGGCCAAGGCGCGTCGATCGCATCGATGGTGGGCCTGACGGCCCACCGGGACGGTGTCTCGTTACCGCTGTCGAGCTGGGGTGCGGGCACGCGCCGGCTCGCGGCGCTGGCGATCACCGAGCAGAACCAGAGCGACACGCCGATCACGGTCGTCGATGAGATTGAACGCGGTCTCGAGCCGTATCGGCAACGCGTACTGATCGAGCAGTTGCAGACTGCGGGGACCCAGGTCTTCGTCACGACGCACAGTCCGGCGGCGATCGGGGCCGCGAGTGCGGCCGCGCTTTGGTACGTCGATCATCAGGGCAGGATCGGAGAGATCAAGGGCGAAGCCGCGGTCCGGCATAGGGAGCGCGATCCGGAGATATTCCTGTCCCGGCTCGCGGTGATCGCGGAAGGAGCCACCGAATGGGGTTTCGTGACAAACCTGCTCGGCCGCGCGATCGAGGTGGGCCTCGCGCCGTGCGGGATCCACGTCACTAATGGCGGCGGTCACGAAAATACGCTCCAGTTGCTCGAGGCGCTAGACAAGAGCCGGTTGAGCTTCTCCGGGTTCGTCGACGAGGAAAATCTCTACCCGCAGCGCTGGCGGATACTTGAGACCAGGCTGGGCAAGCTCCTTTTCCGCTGGTCGAACGGCTGCATCGAACGGGAAATCATCGCTGCCACGCCGGACGACAATGTCGAGAGGCTGATCATCGATCCCACCGGCATCCAGACCGCGCAGCGCTTCCGCTCCCTCGCCGACCGGCTCGAGATCGAAGAGCGGGATTTCGCGTCGATCCAAGCGGCAGCGGGCGATCAATTGCGGGCGCTGCTGACAGAGGCTGCGCTGGGACACGTCCCCGACGGCAGGCAGGCGGAGAAGAATGTCTACCGCGCACATGCCCGAGCTTGGTTCAAGACCTTCAACGGAGGTCGGGAGCTTGCGGACAAGGTCTGGAGCCTCGGCCTGTGGCCGGAATTCGGCCCGCGCCTACTGCCGTTCTGCAACGCCGTGCGCGGTGCAATTCAGCTACCCCCGCTGGCCGACTTGCCATGACGTCGGACCGCGCGGTCGCCGATAGGCTCCGGTCGGACGCGCCGCTGGTAGTCGTCGAGGCGCCCGCGGGATGCGGCAAGACCCATCAGGGTGCCGAATTGGCTCGCGACGTGGCAACCACCTCGCCCGAGCGCGTACTGATCGTTACCCACACCCATGCCGCCTGCAATGTCTTCGCCGAGCGCACATCGGGGGTCGGACGGCGCGTGGAGATCCGGACGATCGATAGCCTGATCGCGCAGATCGCGGGCGCCTATCATGGCGGGCTTGGACTGCCCGCCGACATCGCCGCCTGGACACGGCGCACACCCAAGGGTCACGCGCAGGTCGCTGCCCTCGTGGCCCGGCTCGTTAATCGCCATCCGATGGTCGCGGCGGCGCTCGCCGTCCGCTACCCGACGATCATCTGCGACGAACATCAGGATTCCAGCGGCGACCAGCATGCCGTGGTGATGGCTTTGCTTCGACATGGCTCCCGGACGCGAATCTTCGGCGATCCCATGCAGCATATCTACAAGGAGGATCGGAAGGCGGCTGCTTCCGCGCCCTGCGACTGGGCCGCGCTGCTCAAGAGCGCCGATGCGTTCGCATCGCTAGCAACGCCACACCGCTGGAGCAGCGGCTGCGCGGAGCTTGGGCAATGGACGTTGGAGGCGCGAGCAACGTTGAAGGCGGGCGGGCGGATCGATCTGAGCGGCCCATTGCCCCCCAGCGTCAATGTCGTTCGGGCGGAGAACATCGCCCAGAAGGCGCAGGGGCTACGTTATGCCGAGGGGAAGCCGATCTTCGATGTGGAGAAGCGGTCGCGATCGCTGCTGGTGCTGACCCGCTACAACGAGGCGACGCGGTCCTGTCGTGGCATGTTCTATCGCCGGCTGCCGCTCTGGGAGGGGCATACGCGCTCGGCACTCGAGCAACTCCTCGACGACCTTCATTCAGCCCAGTCGGATGCGGGCGCCGTCGCGAGCGCCACCGTTCGGTTTCTCGGCAGGGTCGGCAAGGGGTTCACCAGGGCGGCGTTCGGAGACAGGTTCGAAAGGGAGGCGCGCGACGGGTGCGCGGCGGGCTGTAAGGGGAAGCCGGCGCTGCTGCAGGAGTTGGCGTCCCTTGTCGTCGCCCAGCCAAATCATCGTGGAGTCGCGGCGATGCTGAGCAAGCTACATGCGCTCAAGGGCAGCAATCCGGCGTTCCGGGATTTCGAGATCGACCATTTCAGCGAATATTGGGATGCCGTGCATCTCGGCCGGTACGACGATGTGGAAGCGGGATTGGTCGAACTGACCAATCGGCGCACCTTCGCACGGCCAAAGCCGCCGGCAAAGGCGATCAGCAACATCCACAGGGCCAAGGGGCTTGAGTGCGGCAACGTCATTCTTATGCCAGCCGACGCCAAGACATTTCCCGACAAGCCCGACGCGCGGTGCCTGCTTTATGTGGCGCTGAGCCGGGCCAGGGACGGCCTGACGATCGTCGCGTCCAAGGCGGATCCGAGCCCGCTGCTTCTCATTTAGGTCGTCACGTCGTGCGACTAGTGGCGATCAGGTTTCCGCGTCGGGCGCGATCTGCCGGACGGCCAAGTCCAGACCCAGCGTCTCGAGATAGCGGAGCAGGCAGTAGCGCAGGATTTGCTCGAGCCCAACATAGGTCGGGGCACCGGCCAGCGCCTGCTCAAATTCCTTGTCCTGGTGCATCGGCTTGCCCGGCTGGACCTCTTCGCGGTCCATCCCGCGCGGCCCGACAACGATCCCGAAGCTCTGTCCAGTATGAACGTAGCGGCTGCGAAGGTCGTAGGCGGCGCCGAGCCGCTTCGTGATCGCCTTGGCCTCCAGCCGGGCAAAGCTGTGCGCGGCCTGCGACTGTTCGAAGAATGCGGGGTCGAGCAGCGACTCCAGGCCGAGGACGAAGCGCCGCTTGACGCCGCGGAGCTTGCTTCGCACAATGCGCGCGATCCTGGCGCCGTCGGGCATCTCGGCCTCGATCTGCGCGAGCAGCGCGCGGGTCTGGGCATCGACCAGCGACGTCTCGTCCAGCTCGAGCGACCCGGTCAGTATCTCGCCGGCGCTGATCAGGTGGAGATAGGCAATCTCCAAGTCGTGCTCGGCCGCCCAGAGTGCCTGCTGGTAGAACTTCATCGCAGTCCGGAGCGGGACGATGCGCGGGTCGCGCCCAGGTGCGGCGAACAGAAGCGGCAACATCGCTTCGAACCGCTCCAGTTCGAGCGGATGTCCGAAGTCGCTGCGCGGTGCGTTGCCGTTCTGCGGCAAGCGCGGGTCGCAGAAGAGGTCGAGCGCGCGCAAGTCGGGAAGCCGGAACATGCCGCTATTCTCAATCGCTCCGTGGCTGTCGAAGCGCTTGCCGTAAAATAGGCTGAGATAGCCGCACACTTGCTCGGCCACCCAGTCATATTGCGGGATGATGACGCCGCCCTGGTCGTCAGGATTGGTGCGGAACACCAGCGTGAACACGGTCCGCGCATTCTCGGCGCTCCGCAGACGCTGGTGCGTCGCGCGATTTCCGAGACCGGGCATCGCGTCGGCAATGAGGAGATTCGGCGTGTCGAGGCTCCCGCCGAGATGACAGGAAGCCGAGATTAAGAACTTCTGGACGTCGGGCGCCGGTTTGAGGGGGGCGCGTTCGCATGGCGCTTCATCCGTCGACATCACATCATCCTAACCCCTGCGCCGCCTGTAGGCGATCGATTGAAGCCCTCGACTGGGTCAAGGGTGAAACGTCAGAGTCAAACTTCTGGTACAACTGGCCTGGGGGCGTGCTTGTCGGCAACGTCGCGCGGAACATGCGCCTTCCGGATCGCGCGAAACCCGACTGAACGGCGAGAATGGGCGCGAAACGCCCAGCAGGGAATGACCGTACTGATTGGCTGCTTGCAGGCAGCTGACCGCCGAAACCGGCCTTTCCCACATTGGATCGCCGCGAAAGCGGCACGGCCGCCGCATCGTATTACCAGCCTCCTATTTGGCAATGGCGCCGGCGCGCTTGCGGCGCACATAGCCGTCGGCCAATTCCTTGAGTTCGGTATAGCCGAACCCCGGAGCCCTCCCGATCAGGAATGTCGGGGCGAAATAGTCGATAACAGCCTGCGAAGGTGCAAGCGCCGCCTTGATCTTGGCGCGGGCCTGGCGCAGCTGCGCGGACGAAGGTGCAGTAATGCCGTGCTTACGGAGTAGGGCGGTCACCATTCTCTCCTGCCGTTGCTCGGCGGCCTTGCCTACGCAATTATTGGCGATGTAGGTCGCGAGCGCACGGGCGAAGATCTCCTTGCAGTGAAACAGCTTGAGCTCGGGGGCGAGCACGTCCGCAAAGGCGCGGGTGATGTTGCCGCTTGCGAAAACGTCGCGGTAGAAGGCGGCCGTGCGGTCCTCGAGAATGCCGACAGAGACTTCCTGCTCCGGAGCGATGGTCAGATAGTATGGCGACGGCTTGGACAGGCGGAGCTCGAACGACATGCGCAAGCCGAAGCAGACGCCGAACACGCAGCAGAGATGGTTTGCGGTCGCCACGTTGGCGGCACGGAGCGCATCCGCGAGCGCTGCCCAGCTAAGGTAGTCGCCGCTCGGCTTGAGCAGCAACCCATCGGCGCGCGAGCCATGGCAGTCGAAGTGGAGGATCGGCCTAAGCCCTGCCGCGGCGCGAGTCGCGATCTCGGCGAGCAGCGCCAGCATTTCCGCGCGGTCGCCGACGACATGCTCCTCGAACCCGAACCCCTGGGCTGCCGCTAATGGCTCGACGTCCTCAACCATTCGGCGCGACGGATTGAGCTCGTCGACCCCGAGCGAGCGTATCCAGAGCAGGCTGTTGACCAACAGCGTGTCAGTAAGCGTGATCCCGTTCATGGCCTAGCGCTACCGCGCGCCATCCCTGCTGTCACGGCGCGGGGCAAATGCTCAAAACGCTGGGCTCCAGCCCGAGGCCACGAGGGCCGCGTCGAAGCGCGCGCGCAACGGATCGACAAGATCGGGTTCGACATGACCGGCGAAGCGCAACAGGCCGGCAATGTGATTGATCATGCCGGTTACCGACGCGAACTTGCGGTCGGCCGCGTGCGCGGCGATCCCGAACTTCTCGATGCCACGGACATGGTCTTCGATCCGGTGGCGCAACTCGCGCGAAAGGCGGGGCCGACTGCGGTCGACCAACAGGCCGAGCACGACCTTCCTGCCGCCGGGGGGAACGATCGAGATCTTGCTCTCGTGCAGGCGGAAGCGGTTCTGCGCCAGGATCGTCCGCACCTCGGCGACGATGCGCAGCGCGCGATCCCGGCTGAAGCCGCCCGCTGCACCGGAAAAGGTGATGTCGTCCGAATAGCGTGTGTAGACCAGCCCCGCGCTCACGGCGAAGGCGGTCAACTGATCGTCCAGGCCGCTGCACACCAAGTTGGAGAGCATCGGGCTGGTCGGGGCGCCCTGCGGGACATAACCGGTGAACTCGCGGCGATAGACCTCGATACCGCGGGTCTCCCAGTGGCGGACACGGCGAGCGTCCAGCGTGGCGGCGGGCGGGAACAGCCAGGGCCGAGTGCACAGCCGCGCCAACTCGAACGCGACCAAGCGCTGGTAGCCGATCGAACGGAACACGCGATAGACCGACTTTTCCGGAATGCTTTCAAAGAAATCGTGGATGTCGAGCTTGAGCAGCCACCCCGCGCCGACATGGCGGCGGGCGCAGTTTAGGATCGAGGAGCCGCGGGCATAAGCAAAGCTGTTCGGATGGACGGGTTCGCGCCGCAGGATCTCGCGGACGATCCAGCGTTGGACGGCCATAAGCTCGGGTTCGGGCACGACGATTCGGCGCACGCCGCCCCTACGCTTACTGATGCGGAACTCGCGATAGCAGTCGCTGCCGCGCTTCGCGATCACGGACCGCAGATATTTGTGACTGACGCCCATGCGGAACGCAAGATGGCCGAGGGTCAGGATCGCCGGCGCGCCGCGGGCTTCGGGCACGGCGGCCTGGGCGAGCGCGGCGTCGATCACCAACTCGGACCGTCCTCTCGCCCGCGCCTCGGCGCGGTACTCGTGGGGTGAAGCGGCGATCATCCACTTTGACCCGAAAGGAGGCCATGGTGGAGCGGACGAGCCCAGTCTACGTCGGTGCGGCAGTCCGCTTCACCACGGTCGATCACAGCGAGACCGTTTCCCAGGCGAAGCGCAACGCGCCAGCCCGCCGCGGGAACCCCGCGGCTTGGACCGGCCTTTCGGCCGGCGGGAAGCTGGACAATCACCGCTCCACCCTCAACTGTCGAGGATAATAGGGTTCGGGGCGATCAGGCAACTCGCGAATTGCGTGCGCCGCGCGCCAGCGCCGGAGCTCGATGCGTCCCGCGTCTGTCAGCCTCAGGTTCACGTCGGCGAGGCCGAGCTGCTGGACCAGGGCCAACAGCCGGCGGATCTCGTCAATGCTGAATGTGGTAACTTCCGCGATGTCGCCAACGTTGCGGACGCGCCGACCAAGCAGGTCTATAACTTGGCCGATCCGGCGTGCGCCGGCGCTTCCGGCGAGCGGTTCCCGAGCGGGCCCCGGGCGCATCGTGAACAACCGCAGCAGGTCGCTCGGGACTCCCTTGAACTCGAACAGGCTGTTCCAGCCATCGGCGACTTTCCAGAGGAGAAAGGGCAGGTTGTTGGGAGCAGTATGCTCGAAGGCGATCAGCGCGCGGCTGTCGCGGAAGCCCAGTGCCCAGTCGCGTTTACGGCGTCCGGCCGAGGAGCGGCAAAGCGCTTCGACCTCGCCCAGTTGCTCGGGTGTCCACCCCGCGCCGGCGAAGGTCGGGCAGGCGCGCACGAGATGAACCCGATCCTCGCCGAAGCGCCTGCGCAATAAGCCGGCCGCGCGCTTGGTGGCGGCATAGGCGACGACATGGAATTCGATCCAGCCGAGTGAAGTCCAGCTCCGGATCGTTGGATGGCGGAGGAGCGCGCGATGATAGTCGATCAGGCGCTTGCCCGAGCCGGAGAAGTCGTCGACCAGGAAGACCGTGCGCACCTTCTTGTCGCGAAGCGATGGGAGGTCGTGGGTCTCGAGCAGGTTCGGTGCCGTGGTGGACCGTCGCAAGACGCTGGTCAGGATGCTGCCGACGATGGCTTCGCTGCCGGGAAGTCCCGGCTCGAGCAAATGATAAGCGCCGTCCCGGCCTTCAGCATGCGCGGACACGCCTTCGGGCACTTCGCGCGCGGGAAAGGCGGCGACGGGGGCCGGCAACGCTGGAAGAATCGTGGCGATCAGATCGCCGAGCTCGCGGCGAAGATCGGTCTCGCTGATGAGTTCGAGGCTATCGACCAGCAACGCCGCGACATCGCGCCGGGCGGCCGAGAAATTCTCGAGCCAAGAACCGACGCGGGGATGATCGATGCGGGACACGCGCTCAGTCGCGGTCGGTGGCCGACAGCATCATCCCGACATCCGGATCAGGTTCGGATCGGTCTCCATGGACTGCCTATCTGTCATCGTTCGAGCCAGCCAGTCTGATCGATCTTGCTGACGGCGTCGAGCCCCGGAGCAGCTCTGCGACATTAAGGGTGGCGCGTTTCCCCGCATCTTTTTGACAGGTCGCAATATTTCACAGGCCGCTCATGAGACCGACCACAATGATGAATGAATGACACATTTGGGGACTGGCTGTCTCGACGCTGGACGCAGGCAATGGGCGCTTATCATACATTAGCTGGCCTCGCCGCGGCTCAGCGCTATTTTCCACCCCGTCGCCGGGTGAACGTCTTGTCGCTTTCAAGGAAGCCCGCAAGCATCGCCGGGATGAGCTCCGGAACGGCCTCCACCTGCCCGTAAGTCTCGCGATAGAGCTCTGCATATTCGGATAGCGCCTGGTTTAGAGCGGGCGAGACCGCGACCGTGATCTTCACCGGCGTGCGGTCGGGAAGCCGGGCAAGCCTCAATCCTCCCATCATTCCCTCCACGGCCGGAGTACCAGGTCCTTGTGGACCAGCACCCGCACCGGGAACCCCGGCCGGACCCGGATCGTCGGCTGGATGTCGAGGTTGCGCTCGACGATGCGCTGCCCCGCGCGGTCTGCATTGCCCTGCGCGGACTCTCGCAATGCCCGCACCAAGTCGGCCTCGCTGTTCCCGAACGTTAACTGCGTGCCGACCCCGAGCAGGGTCGATAGCCCGATCCCGCGCAGCAGCCGCCAGGTGTGAAAATCGACCCGGTCCTCGAGCCCCGCATAGCCTCGTGCGTCGGTCGCCGGGGCGTTGTCGAGCGCGATGGAGGCCCCGTCCGGCAGGACCAGCCGTTCCCAGACCAGAAGGGCGCGGCTTTGGCCGAACGCGACGACGCTGTTGTAGCGCCCGATCAGCCGGGCGCCCTGCGGGATCAACAGGGTTCGCCCAGTGACGCTGTCGTAAGCGGGTTCGCTGACTTGGGCGACCACCATGCCGGGAAGGTCGGAGTTAAGCCCGGTCAGCAGGCTCGCCGAGATCATGCTTCCGGCCGACAATTGCCAGCGCGAGGCCGGCGCCTGAAGCCGGCTCGGATTGACGCTGTCTTCGGCTCCGCGGCCGCGTGCGAAGGCGAGATTCTGCGCCTGCCCAGGCGCGCCGGCAGCGCCGTCGGCTTCGGCTGGGACCGGAGTGGCGGGTCCGGCGGCAAGCGCAGCGGTGCCGGTCCCGGCGTCGGGCGCCGCGGCGCGGGCGAGCTGCATCATCACCGGCGCCTCGCGCGCCTGGCGCGCCTCGGCCAACCGCCGCTGCCGCTCGGCTTCCGCCGCCTGCGCGGCGGCGTCCATCTGCGCGGCCTGGCCCTGGCCCGGCACAGGCGTCTCGGTCGCCATCTCCCGCTGCCGCTCGAGGATCGGCCGCCCGAGATCGCCGGGCAGCGGAGGCCCAAGCCGCGGAACGTCGCCATAAGAACGCGGCGCGCCGGCAAGCACGTCCGGTGCGGCGCTGGCGGCATTGGCGGGACGGTCCTCGCCCGACACGATTTGGCCGAGGCTCGGCGGCTTCAGCGCCATCCAGGCCGTGCCGATCAGGGCGGTCGAGCCCAGGGCCGCGATCGCGATGATCACGCCGCGCCGAAAACGTACCACTCTCGCTGGCCTCCCGCGCAGGACGAGGCTTTCCGGGTCGACCTTGGGTGCGCCGGCTGGCGCCAGATCTCCGCGTTCGTCGCTCATGACGGCCTCCGCCGGCGCTGGCCGCGCCGCCCGGCATCGTCCCGGCTGATCCGCACGACCGATTGCCGCTGGGCGCCGAGCCGCAGCTCCGCCCGGGCGAACAGCCGGTCGACCACATAATAGCGTCCGGACATGCGATAGTTGACGAGCTCGGCCTCGCCGCGCTCGCCGAGCACGAACAGAGGCGGTGCCTCGCCCTGGGCGATCGTCGCGGGAAACTCGATGAAGGTCTGGCGCCCGTCGTCGAACGCGCGCAGCGGTCGCCATGGCGGGTCGTCGCCGCCGATCGTGTAGCCGAACCGCAGATTTTCCACCGCCAGCCCGGCCGCGACCGGCGCGGCCGCCTCCGCGGCGGCCGAAGCGTTCTGCAAGGCGATCAGCTCATCACCGGGATAGGTCCAGGACAGAGCCGCCATCGCCGTCGCGCGGGTGCTCTCGAGCTGGATATGATAGACGCGCCGGTCGGTGGTGATGACGAGGTTGGTCCTGAGGCCCGCCGAGAATGGCTTGACCAGGATGTGCGTCCTCCGGGTCGCTCCGCTGCCGCTCGTCGTGTCGCCCACCGTCCAGCGGGCGGTATCGCCGGCCGCGACCGCGGTGACGGCCTCGCCGGGCTGAAGCGCGATGTCCGTCACCCGCTCGGGCGCCGCGTAGAGGCGGTAGAGCGTCCCTTCGGAATAAGGATAGATCTGGACCGCGTTCACATAGCCGGCGCGCGACGGCTCGCGCAGAGCCGCGCGGTTGGCCGACTGGACTCGCGCGGTCGGCGCCGCCTCGCGCCGGGAATGGCGAGACGGAGTCGCGGACGCCGGCAAAGCGGCGCTCATCAGCGCCAGCAGGCACAGGGATGCTGGTATCTTTCTGGTCATCGGGCAGTCCTCTCGGAAAGATTGAGCTGGTTGGCCGGCTCGGCGGCGAGCGCCGGATCGAGCGGCGAGCCCTGGGGCACCGCCGCGCCGGGCTGGACCGGCGCGGGCGCGAATGCGGGCGCTTCGGGCGTGGACGGCGCGGGAGCCGCCGGCGCGGGCGCCGCGGCGGGCGTGTCGAGCTCGCGGCTCCAGTCGACCGCATCGACATAGAGGCCGAGCGGATTCTTGCGCAAAATGTCGGCCGAGCGCGGCGGGCGGAGCTGAACGGTGAGAATGGCGGTCCAGCGCGAGGTGCTCGCGAGGCTGCCGCGCTCGAAATGGCTTTCCGTCCATTTGACCTGGAAGGAGCTTTCCGAAGCCCGCACGACGCTGGTCACCTGGACCGAGACGGTCTTGTCGCCCACATCGGCGAACGGGTTCGAGGCCCGCGCATATTCGCCGAGGAAGACCGAGCCGCGATCGGTCACGAAATCATAGGCCGACAGCCAGTTCTCGCGCATCAGCACGGCATCGAGCGACTTGCCGCGGATGTTGGTGATGAACCGGGCAAGGTGCCAGGCGATCTGCGGATCGGTCGGCCGATAGTCGGAGGCGGCCGGCGACACCGCCCTTGCCTCGCCGAGCGCGTCCACCTCGACCACATAGGGCACGACCCGGCTCTGCATCGACTGCCAGACCAGGGCGCTGGAAACGCCGCAGGTCAGGAACAGCCCTCCGAACGCCATCAGCCGCCAGTTCCTGGCCTGCACCCGTGCCGAGCCGATCCGCTCGTCCCAGAGCTGGCCGGCGCGCTGATAGGGCGTCTCGGGTTCGGGGGTTCGTCCATAACGCTGGACGGCGCGCTTGAATCGCATGGTTTAGTCCCTTTCCTTGATATCCGGAGTGGCGCCCGCGCCGCGGCTCGAGCCGGCGGCGAACATGTGGACGGCGAGCTGGCGGCGATGGCGGGACGTCTGTTCGGCGCGAAGCTTCTGCGCCCAAGCCGGCGCGGCGTCCCCGCCGCCGGCCGCCGCCGCGGCCGACGCTGAAGAACCGCTGCCGCCCGATGACGAAGACGAGGACGAGGGCGAGCGATTGATCGCGGACCAGGCCGCGTCGCGGCCGCGCTCGGCTGCGGCGCTCAGGCCCAGCGCACCGCCGAACCGCTGCGCCGCCGCGCCTTTGGCCGCGGCGGCCATTCCGCCGAGGCTCGACCCGCCGGTCTCGCGGCCGAGCTGGGCTGCCGTCGACGCCGCTGTTCCCATCGTCGTTCCGGCGCGGATCGCGCCCAAGCCGGCGCTCCCTGCGGCGCGCGCTCCGCCGATTGCGGCCGCACCGCCAATCCCGACCACCGCGCCGGCGCCGACGACGGTGCCGACGGCGGCGCCGGCGCCGAGCTGGGGGGCGCCGGAGACCAGGCCCGAGGCGATGCCGGGGCCGAAGATGCCGAGGCCGAACAAGGCGAGGCTCGCAAGCATCAGCGACACCGCCTGCTCGAGATCGGGCTCCTGCCCCTGGAGCGAGCGGGTAAATTCGCCGAAATAATTGGAGCCGATGCCGACGATGACGGCGAGCACCATCACCTTGATGCCCGAGCTGATCACATTGCCGAGCACCCGCTCGGCGAGGAACGAGGTCCGGTTCCAGAGCGCGAACGGGACCAGGACGAACCCGGCGAGGCTGGTCAGCTTGAACTCCAGGATCGTCACGAACATCTGCACGGCGAGGATGAAGAAGGCGACGATGACGATCACCCAGGCGACCATCAGCACGGCGATCTCGACGAAGTTCGTGAAGAAGGCGATCGGGCCGACCAGCTCGCCCGCCTGGTCGAGCAGCGGCTTGGCGGCCTCGAAGCCCGTGCCGGCCAGCCGGCCCGGCCGAAGCAGGTCGTCGGCGGTAATCGTGCTGCCCCCGGCGGTGAGCCCGAGGCCGGCGAACGAGCGGAAGATGATGTTGGTCAGGGTCGAGAAGCTGTTCAGGATCAGCGCGAAGACGCCGACATAGAGGATCTTCTTCAGGAACTTGCCGATGACATCGTCCTCCCCGCCCAAGGCCCAGAACAGGCCGGCCAAGGTGATGTCGATGCCGATGAGGACCGTGGTCAGGAACCCGACGTCGGGCCCGAGCAGCCCGAACCCGCTGTCGATATAGCGGACGAAGCTGTCCATGAACTGGTCGATGACGTTGAGGTCGTCCACTGGGGATCGGCTTTCATGTTCGAGGCGAAGGAATGTCGCGGGGCCCGGGGCCGAGGGGGGACAGCCCTACGGGCCCCGCGACGAGGAAGCGCGGCCAGGCGCGGCACAAAGGGGCGTGCGCCCGCGCCGGCCGACGCCGCCTCAGCTCATTGGCGCGGCCGCGGCGTGTAGGCGCGGCCGTCACCCAGGAAGCGGCGCAGATTCTCGCGCGACTCCCGCTCGATCTGCGCCCGCTCGGCCTGCTCCATCGCCTGCGCGCGGAAGTGCGCGGCCATCAGGCTCTGGATCTGGAGCTGCTGCTGGGCGGTGAGCGCGAGGAGCTGGTTGGTCGCCTGCTGCGCCTGCAGCGACCCTTCGGCGCCCTGGCTGCGCGCGACGATGTCGGCGAGCGCCTGGGTGTCGCTTCGGACATTGGCGACGATCTGGCTCTGGACGCCCATCGTCTGGCGGTAGGCCGACATCGCCGCCTCGAGCCGCGCGCGGGCCGCGGCCGCGCGCTGGTCCCGGCTCACCAGCTGGTCGAAGCTCTGCGGGTAGAGCTGCCGGAACTGCGCATCGAGCTGATCGACCCGGAAGTCGATGCCCCGGGCCTGGCCCATCAAGGTGTCGATCTGCTGGAGCCGCTGCTGGAGCTGGTTGAGTTGCGGAAAGTCGATCCGCGAAAGGTTGCGCTCCATGTTGGTCAGCATCCGCGCCTCGTTCTGGAGGCTCTGGATCTGCTGGTTGATCTGCTGGAGCGTGCGCGCCGCGGTCAGCAGATTCTGGGCATAATTGGCGCTGTCGAACACGGGAATCGCATGCGCCGGCGAGGGCGCGACGATCATTCCCGCGCCGAGCGATCCGGCGGCGAGAGCGAGGCCGAGCAGGCCTGTTTGAACGATCTTCCTCATCTTCATTCTCCTTCGGGGGTTTGGGTGGCGTTGAAGCGGCCGGCCAAAGCGGCGGCCCAGGTGAGGCCGGCATCGCTCAGGAAATTGCGGACGAAGTCGCCGGCGCCGTGCTCGGCGAGGAGCGCGTCGATGCGCTGCTGGGTGACCGGGGTCGGAGGCGCCGCAGAGCGCCAGCGCGACCGGGCCGAGGCCGAGCTCGAACAGGCGGTTGCCGCGCGACGACTGAAGATAATATTGACGCTTGGGAGTCGCGCGGCTGACCAATTCGACCTGCCGCTCGTTGAGCCCGAACCTTTCATAGGCGCTTCGCGACTGCGGCTCGATCGCCCGGTCGTTCGGAAGCAATATGCGCTGCGGGCAGCTTTCGATGATGGCGGGCGCGATCGTCGAAGTCGGCGATGTCGGCCAGGCTCTGGGTCGCGAACACGACCGCGACATTCTTCTTGCGGAGCACCTTCAGCCATTCGCGGATGCGTGCGGCAAACAAGGGATGGTCGAGGAACACCCAGGCCTCGTCGAGCACAAGCAGGGTCGGCCGGCCGGTGAACCTCTCCTCAAGCCGGTGGAACAGATAGGTGAGCACCGGCGCGACGACGCCCGCCTGCCCCATCAGGGCCTCGGTCTCGAAGCACTGGACGTCGGCAATTGCGAGGTCGTCCTCGGCAGCGTCGAGCAGCCGGCCGAATGGCCCTTCGAGCGTGTAGGGCGCGAGCGCCGAGCGCAAAGCGGTCGACTGGAGCAGCAAAGCGAGGCCGGTCAGCGTCCGTTCCTCGACCGGAGCGGTCGCGAGGCTGGTCAGCGCCGACCAGATCGCTTCCTTGATCTCGGGCGTGATCAGCACCTTCTCGTGCGCGAGCAGCGCGCCGATCCATTCGGCGGCCCAGGCGCGCTCGGTGGCCCGGTCGACATGGCGAAGCGGCTGGAAGGCGATGGCCCGGCCCTGGCCGGCCTCGCCCTCATCCTCTCCGCCGAGCCCGAGCGCGTGATGGGCGCCGCCCATCGCAAGCACCGCGGCGCGAGCGGAAAAGCCCTTGTCGAAGATATAGACCTGGCTGTCCGGATAGCGCCGAAACTGGAGCGCAAGCAGCGCCAGCAGGACCGACTTGCCGGCGCCGGTCGGCCCGACGATCAGCATATGGCCGACATCGCCGACATGGGTCGAGAGACGGAACGGCGTCGAGCCGCTGGTCTCGGCATAGAGCAGAGGCGGCCCGTCCAGATGCATGTTGCGCACGGGCCCGGCCCAGACGCTGGAGAGCGGCATCAGATGGGCGAGGTTCAACGTGTGGACGAGCGGCTGGCGGACATTGGCGTAGACATGGCCCGGAAGCGAGCCGAGCCAGGCCTCGACCGCGTTCATGCGTTTCGCGGATGCAGGTGAAGCCGAGCCCGTTGACGATCCGCTCGACCGCGCGGACCTTCTCCTCGACCCGCGCGCGGCTCGTATCGGAGACGGTGATCGTCGTGGTCAGATAGCCGAAGGCGACATGGTCGCCGCCCAGCGCCTGCAGCGCGAGATCGGCGTCGACCACCTTGTTGTCGGCGTCGCTGTCGAGCAGCTGGGCGGGCTGGTTGTAGATCACCTCGCGCAGCATCGCGGTGATCGACTTGCGCTTGTTGAACCATTGCCGGCGGAGCTTCGTCAGCGCCTTCGAGGCGTCGGTCTTGTCGAGCGCGATGAACCGCGTGACCCAGCGATAGCCGAAATCCTGGTGATTGAGCGCGTCGAGGATCCCGGGCCGGCTCAGGCTCGGGAAGCCGAGGATGGTGAGCGTGCGCAGATGCGTGTCGCCGAGCATCGGCTCGAGCCCGCCGGTGAAGCGGCGTGTCGGCCAAGAGGCCGTCCAGATAGATCGGCGTCTCCGGCACCGCCACCTCATGGCGACGCTCCGAGATCGTGCCGTGGAGGAAGGTCAAAGTCTCTGCATCGTCGAGCGGCCGGACCTCCGGCATGAAGCCGGAGAAGAGGTCGAGGGCGCGGTCGGTCTCCGCGACGAATGCGCCGAGCGCCTGCCGCCAGTCGCGGCCGCTGCACATCGTCGCCGCGCTCGACCAACGCCCGGCCGGCCGTGTCGACCTGGTCCGGCGGCGGAAGGAAGGTGAGCGTCAGATAATAGCGGCTCTCGAAATGGGCGCTGATCGCCTCGAAGCTCGCGCGGCGCTCCTCATCGACCAGCCAGGAGGCGGCCTCGGGAAAGGTGCCCGCCGGGTAGCCGAGCGCCTCGCGCCGCTCCGCTTCGAAGATGCAGCGCCCAGCCCGAGCCGAAGCGCTTCAGAACATTGTTGGCGCGCGCACAGGCGGCGATGAGCTCGGCCTCGGTCGCGCTTTCGAGGTCGGGTCCGCGGAAACGCGCGGTGCGCTGGAAGCTGCCGTCCTTGTTGAGGACGATTCCCGGCGCGACCAGCGCCGCCCAGGGCAGATGGTCCGCCAGCCGGTCGGCGCGGTTGCGATATTCGCGAAGGCTCAGCATGCCAGATGCCCCTTCTGGCGGAGGTGGCGGACAAGCACGGGCCCGAAATCGGGGTCGCGCTTGGCGGCGAACACGGCGAGCGTGTGGCCGACCGCCCAGAGGATGAGGCCGGCGATCCATTGCTGCAGGCCGAGGCCCAGCGCGGCCGCGATCGTGCCGTTGACGATCGCGATCGCGCGCGGCGCGCCGCCAAGCAGGATCGGCTCGGCGAGCGAGCGGTGCAGCGGCGCCTCGAAGCCCTCGATGTGGGTCCCGGCCCCATGAACGACGGCGCTCATGCGATCAGCGCTCCGCCGCCGAAGCTGAAGAAGCTGAGGAAGAAGGAGCTCGCCGCGAACGCGATCGACAGGCCGAAGATGATCTGGATCAGCTCGCGGAACCCGCCCGCCGTCTCGCCGAACGCCAGGGTCAGGCCGGTGACGATGATGATGATCACCGCGACGATCTTGGCGACCGGGCCCTGGACCGACTCCAGCACCTTCTGCAGGGGCTCCTCCCAGGGCATGCCCGAGCCCGCCGCCTGCGCGCTGGCGGCGATCGCCAGCGCGATGCCGATGGCGAAGCCGATGCGAAAGACGGTCCGTCGATCGAGATTGTTGTGGGCGAGCATGATCATTCTCCTTCGGGCGAAGTTGCGGATTGCGGGGTAAGGTCAAGGAAGGCGTAGCCGCCGTCCCCATCGAGCCCGCCGACGCGGGCGATCGTCTCGACCCGCCGGCCGAGGCCGCGGCCGGCGATGAAGACGATCATGTCGATCGCCTCGGCGATCAGCCGTCGCGGCACGGTGACGACGCTCTCCTGGACGAGCTGCTCGAGCCGGTAGAGGGCGGAGATCGCGCTGTTGGCGTGCACGGTCGCGATCCCGCCCGGATGGCCGGTGTTCCAGGCCTTGAGCATGTCGAGCGCCTCGCGTCCCCTCACCTCGCCGACGATGATCCGGTCGGGACGCAGCCGAAGGGTCGAGCGGACCAGGTCCGCCATGCTGACGGCGCCCGCCACATTCGGCCCGGCCGAACGCGTGCGCAGCGCCACCACGTCGTGTGCGGCGCATTGCAGCTCGCGCGTGTCCTCGATCAGGATCACCCGCTCGTCGAGATGGGCCATCTCGGCGAGTAGGGCATTGGCGAGCGTCGTCTTGCCCGAGCTCGTGCCGCCGGCGACGAGAATGTTGCGGCGCTCGACGACGGCGAGGCTCAAAAGCCTCGCCGCCTCCGCGGCCATGATGCCGTCGCTCACATAATCGGTCAGCGTGTAGACCCGCGAAGCGGGCTTGCGGATCGAGAAGCAGGGCGCAAGCGACACCGGCGGAAGCACGCCCTCGAACCGCTCGCCTGCGCCCTCGCCGTGCGGGGGCAGCTCGGCCGAGACGATCGGCGAGGCGGCATGGACCTCGGTCCGTGCGTGGCTCGCGACGAGGCGGACTATCCGCTCGACCTGGGCGGGATCCATGCGGACGCCCGTATCCGTGCGCCCTTCCCCGAGCCGGTCGAGCCGAAGCGCGCCGTCGGGATTGACCATGATCTCGATGACGAGCGGATCGGCCAGAGCGGCGGCGATCTCGGGACCCATCGCGGTGCGCAGCATTGCCCGGCGCCGGTCGTGAGACGCGCCGGTCATGATCCGACCCCGGTTCCGGCCATCCGGCGCGCGCGCATCGCAGGCACCTCAGAAGCTCGGGAGCGGATCGTGGGCCGCTCCCTCGTTCATGGCATGGGCGCCGACCACGACCCCGAGGCTGCGCGCTTGGGCCATCGCGCGGGCATCGACGGCCGGGTCGACTTCGTCGTCGAGCCCGAGCGGGTCGGCCAGGACCGGCTCGGCCGCCTTGGCTGGCGCCTCCTCGGGGAGGCCGGGATGGCGCTGCTGCTGGATGCCGCCCTCGTCTTCGCCGGCGCCGTCGTCCTCTTGCGCCGCAAGCCGGCGATCCGGCGCGCGCGAGAAGCCGACCCAGTCGTCCGAGCGCGCGCGGGGGCGGTCGGCATAGCCGGACTCGAAGAGCGCGGGAGGCGGCGCCAGGCGCGCCTTGAAATTGCGGTCCTCATAATGGCGCAGCTTCTGCGCGCGAAGCGGCGCCATGCCGGAGATCAGCACCAGCTCGTCCGCGGGCGGCAGCTGCATCACCTCGCCGGGGGTCAGCAGCGGCCGGGCCGTCTCCTGGCGGCTGACCATGACATGGGCGAGCCAGGGCGCGAGCCGGTGGCCGGCATAGTTGCGCATCGCCCGCTGCTCGGTCGCGGTGCCGAGCGCGTCCGAGATGCGCTTGGCCGTGCGCTCGTCATTGGTCGCGAAGGCGACGCGGACATGGCAATTGTCGAGGATCGAGTTGTTCTCGCCATAGGCCTTCTCGATCTGGTTCAAGCGACTGGGCGATCAGGAAGGCGCGCACGCCATAGCCCGCCATGAAGGCCAGAGCGGTCTCGAAGAAGTCGAGCCGCCCGAGCGCCGGGAACTCGTCCAGCATCATCAGCAGCTGGTGCCGGCGCTTTCCCGCACCCTGCTCTTCGAGCCGCTCGGTCAGCCGCCGGCCGATCTGGTTGAGCACCAGCCGTATGAGCGGCTTGGTGCGGCAGATGTCCGAGGGCGGCACGACCAGATAGAGCGAGACCGGCCGCCCGCGCGTCGACCAGATCGGCGATCCGCCAGTCGCAGGCCGCGGTCACCGCCGCCACGGTCGGGTCCCGGTAGAGCCCGAGGAACGACATGGCGGTCGAGAGCACGCCCGAGCGCTCATTCTCGCTCTTGTTGAGCACCTCGCGCGCCGCCGAGGCGACGACGGGATGGACCATCGGCGCATCGGCCGTCCCAAGATGGTTGGTCGCCATCATCCGCCGCAGCGTGGCGACGAACGTGCGCTGCGGATCGGAGAGGAAGCTCGCGACCCGCGCGAGCGTCTTCTCCTCCTCGGCGTAGAGGACGTGGAGGATGGCGCCGACCAGCAGCGAGTGGCTGGTCTTCTCCCAATGGTTGCGCCGCTCGAGCGCGCCTTCGGGATCGACGAGGATGTCGGCGATGTTCTGGACGTCGCGGACCTCGTGCGCGCCGCGGCGGACCTCGAGCAGCGGGTTGTAGCGGGCCGAGCGGGGGTCTGTCGGGTTGAACAGCAGGCAATGCGAGAAGCGCGAGCGCCAGCCGGCGGTCAGCTCCAGTTCTCGCCCTTGATGTCATGGATGACCGCCGAGCCGGTCCAGCCAAGAAGCGTCGGCACGACCAGCCCGACGCCCTTGCCCGCTCCGGGTCGGCGCAAAGGCCATGACATGCTCGGGACCGTCATGGCGCAGGTAGCGGCCGCTGCAGCTGTCCCAGGAAAACACCGGCATCGCGGAACAGGCCCGCGCGCTCGACTTCGCGCGTCGTCGCCCAGCGCGCGGAGCCGTAGGTGGTGACGTTGCGCGACTGGCGCGCGCGCCAGAGCGAGCCGAACACGGCCGCTCCGCAACCGACGAAACCGCTCGCGGCAGCGAGCGTCCCGGCCTTGTCGAACACGTCGGGCGCATAGGCCTCGTAGTGATACCACCAGGCGAAGAGCGACCAGGGCCGGTAGACCGGGAGCTCGCCGAGCCAGAACCAGGGCAGCCCGAGCTGCGGCTGGTAGCCGAGCATCGACGCGGCCCATTGCGTCGCCGCCCAGAGGCCGAAGAGCACGATCGCGAAGACGATCAGGATCTGGCCGATCAAGAGCTTGGTGGGGGTCATGCGGGCTCCGGGGACGAGGATTCGCCCTGGGACCCGGAAATCGCATCAATCGGCGCCCGCCATCAGCGCCTGTCCGGCGCACCCAAGTCCGCTCCGACGAATCTCGAACCCGCCACGCGGCGCGCACTGCGAATTGAAATCAGCGCCCGGGCGATAACGGCTCAGGGCAGCTGTCGAGCCAGCGCGCCAATTCGATCTCATCGATTGACGGGATCGTACATTGCCGCGGTGTATCGTCGCGGGCGATAATCAAGTCCTTTCTCGATCGTTTGGTTGGTTTCACAGGCAAATGGCCCGACGCGCTGAGCCAAGGGTCACGTCCGGGGGCGCCAGGGAACAGGACGATTCCTGAGGCCGGGCCACGTCCAACGCAATTCAGATTGTCAAATAATCACACCGAGATAGTGTAGTTGCGAGGGGGCTGCAGGACACTTTGAAATATTGGTTTCCGAAGAAGTCGAGGGTCGACGCTCTTTCGAGGCAACTTGCCGGATATGAGGCCGTGGCGCGGCTTCGCCTGGGGGATGTCTACGAACACATTCCGCATCTATCGGCGAAATTGGAAGATGCTCAGCGTCATGCCGACTTCCCCACGGCTCAAATTCCCCGGTGGCTGTGGCTGGCCTCGCAATACCGGCTCTCGGCAGAAACCGAGCCAGCTATAGCTGCGCGTGCCGCTGCGGCTCTCCAATTTTTGTCGTCGTTGGTGGAAAAGCCGGGGCTGACCGGCGACGACATTCAAGACCTCAACTGGGTGCTTGAGGCCACCGTCGCCGCGCTTGCGCCTCGAGTGGGCTCGGCCGACTTACGCGGATGCCTCGGTGAAGCCGAGCTGGCAGGAATCGACGCTTATCTGGCGGGCTTCGAGGACGTCGATCGGTTCGACCGCGAAGCGGTGGTTCAATCGATAGCGCCACAACTGCGCTTGCTCGCGTCATTTGGCGGCGTGGGAGACATTACGAGTATCGAGGCCAAGGTCGCTGCCCTCCTTGATGCGGCGGAGCGACCGGGCGATGAGTTCGGGCCGGCGCGCGCCGCACTTCGTTACGTGGCCGACAAAGACGACGTGGTGACCGACCGTATCGGGGTGATCGGTCTGGTGGACGACATCTACGTCATCGAGTGGGCGTATGCGGCAATTGAAGCTCAGACGCGCTGCCTACCGCTTCTCGAGGCGATGCTGCGGCGATGGCCGTTCGTCGGTTCCGCAGGCCTTGGGGCGAGCGGGTCCGTTCTTGATCGATATGCGCAGTATGTTTGTTGCGCGGCATTGTTCACTCTTTTTGGGCCGACGTCCGGAGCGCTGGTGCTGCGGGAGAACGGTGCATTCCCGATCGTCGCTGCGGTGGCGGCTGGCTTGGAAGCCGCTCGGCTCCAAGCCGGAAATTTCGCAGAGGAGTTGACGCTGTGGGAGATCGGAAATCCAGTCACGATCAGCGACGGCACGACGAGTTTCCACGCCCTCTTCGAAGGTGCGATCAGCGTTGGCGCGCATATCCGATACAAGATTCGCGTCGGCGACAATGGGACGATCACTGTCGGCGACGAGATTCTGCCCTACATTTCCCGCTCCGGGCGAACCTATAAGCGATTGTCGCGCGGGCAGGATATTCTGCTGTGGCTGAAGGACCGCAATGTCGACAGCCTCACGCACCTGACGGGCACGGGCCGGCGTAGGCCGGAGCGCCATGACGCGATCCTTCTCGTCGGGCCGCGCTGGAAGCTCGATGAATACTTGGATCTGATTACACCGCTCGAACTCGACACCGCCGGCCCTGCTGGGCGCGCGGTGGATCGATTCCCACGGCGATTCGGCCGATTTGCGAGGAAGTTCCACCGATCGGCCGTTGATCTATGCTTGCGCGGATGCGGCCACGGCTTGCGAGCTCGTTGCCGATCCGCCGGCCCATATTTCGCGCTGGCGAATCATCGTGGACGGCGCGCGACTCGGTCGCAATCTCCATGCCGCATTGTCCACGACCGACCGGCTCGACCAAGCCGCGGTCTGCATTTTCGCGGAGCTGCACGACCGCGAGGCGACGGCCGCTCTTCATGAGCGGGGGCTGCGGGGTCTCTGGTATCTTGAAGATCAGGACGTCCTGGTACCGCCGAGCACCCACATCGGTGCTCATGCGGTCGGCAATCCCTTGACGCGGTTCCTGGCTCGTCAGTCCAACCACTGGGCGGCAAGTCAGTCGTTTCATGCGGAGACGGATGAATTTCTCGAAGCGGTCGCCGAACGCCTCGAATCCCGTACTGAGGCGGGTCGTGACGATCCCGCGCTTCAGGCCCTGGATCTCTCTGTCGCCACCTTCCTTCGGCGGGCTATCGGCATTCCGCTGACGGACGACACCTACGTCGATCATGACGCAACGCGGCTCACCCGGTCGATCATGGCGCAAGCCAGCATGCTGTCGGCCTATGACGAGGGCGCTCGCCGCTACCGGGATCTTTTCGAACGGTTCGCGGCCGGCGGGATCAAGCTTTCGGATCGGCGTGAACTCCTCGAACGCATCGCGACGGACGCGCCGACCGCCGAGCGGATGGCGGTGGTGTGTCGCTCCGCACCGATTGCCGGCCGTTGTCGTGACCAGTCCCGCAGCGATCCGACCCTGGCCCGTTACGATTGGATGACGCTCGAAACGCTTCGCCGATCGGCGCCTTATGATCGCGTCGTCATACCGGGTTGGGTGGATCGAGAGACGATGAGGGAAGTCGGCGCCAATGGATACGGGGCGACTACGGACATAATTCTACTGCCCTTCGAACGACGCTGGTACGACAGGACGCGCACCGCGGCGCGGCGTTGGGAACGTCAGCTCGAACACGACACGGCGCGTATCCTAAAGGACATATCGCAAACGGAATTCGCCGTCCCACCAACTCGCTGGCGCGAGCAGGTTCGGCTCCGTCATGACGGCGCGGAGGCGCCGCGAAACGCCGAGGACATCGACGACGAGACGCCCACCGAGCATATCGAAGCCCGCGCGCTCGAAGCCCTTGTCGCGGCTTTGCCGAAGGCGGCTGCCTATCAGCAGCATGCGAAGGCACAACTCGTTCTTTTCGAGGATCCCGGGACCTATGCGCTGCTGCCGCCGAATGGACAGGTCATCGTGCTTAGGGTCGAAGGCGCCGACGACGTTTCGACGATCAAGCCCGGCGGCGGTGAAAAGCAGCTCTTCGTCAACGTGTCGGCGCTGCAACCAGGCATGCTGGTCGCTCTGCCCGAAACGACGGATCGAGATCTGATCGACGCCAGGGCGGATCAGCTTCTCGCAGATGCCGGATCGGTCCGCGCCGCGGCCGATCGCTGGAAACTCGCCTTGAAACGCCATTTCGAGGCGGGACGCGACACGTACGCTTCCTTCTCGCTACGAATGCGCGACGCCGGGCAATCCCGCGACGCCTTCACGATACGGTCGTGGGCGAGCGACACGCGAAGCATCGCACCAAGGAACTACCGTACCGTGGTACCGCTGCTTGCCCGATTGACGGGCGACGCGGAGCTGACCGAAGGCGGCGATGCTACGATCTCGGCGATCGATCAGATCTACCGCGCCCGAGCGCGCGCTGCCGAGCTCTTGATCGCGCAAATCTTCAGCGGCGAGCTCGATCTGTCCGGGCCGCAGCTCGAGATTGCCGTCTCGGGACGCCGACTGACCTTCGGGCTGCACAAAGTCGAACGTTGTGCCGGAGTTCGCGACGTTCCGATCGAGCTGGTGGGTCGAGCCCGGAACTTCACGGAGATGCCGGCGCAGGCCCTCGACTGATGACGTTGATGGTCCCCAATGCAGTGCCCGAGGGCACGACCGCGAGCGAAGAGGCGATGTTCAAGCTGATTCGCGACGCTCCCGGGTCCGATGCGCTGACCTGCCTCCATTCCCTCGGGATCGCACGACATCGACGAAAGGACTATGCCGAAGCCGACTTCGTGATCGTCGCGCCCACGGGCATTTTTTGCCTGGAGGTGAAGGGCGGACATGTAGAGCGCAACCAAGGAACCTGGCGTATCGGCTGGCAGACTAGATCGTACGGCTCGAGCGAAGGCCCGTTCAAACAGGCACAAGGTTCCCGTTGGGCACTTTTGGACTATCTCGACGCAAGGCTCGGCAAGACGCTCCGACGGGAGGCCGTAGTCGGCTGGGGCGTCGCTTTTCCCGACATCTGCTTCGACCAGGTAGATCCGGAATGGGACTTGGACGTGGTCTACGACCAGCGCGACAAGGCCCATTCATTCATCCGATATATCGATCGGTTGTCGGCCTACTTTTCGAGTCGCGCACGCGACACGGGTCGGCAGGTTCCGGGGCTCTTGGCGCCTTCTCGTCGGCAGGAGATCGTACAAGCTTTGCGCGGCGATTTCGACATCGTGCCGTCGCTCCGCGGACTGCTGATCGAGAGCGAACGCGAACTGGTTGCGCTCAGCGCAGATCAGCATCGAGTTCTCGACTTTGCACTCAACGATCACAACCAAAGGATCTTGTGCGACGGTCCCGCCGGCACGGGCAAAACGCTGATCGGCCTCGAAGCGGCACGGCGGCTGGCGGCCGCTGGACACAAGGTTCTGTTGCTGTGCTTCAACGACAATCTGGGCCGGTTTCTACGGCTCGACATGTCGGAAAGCGGGGCACGCGTCGAAACGTCGACGTTGCACACGTTCATGGGCGACCTCATACGTCGCGGCGGCTTTGGAGACGCATTGCGCGGGGTGCGGGCCGAAGGCGATCCGCGCCGGCTTTTCGACAAAGATTATCCGGAGCTGTTCGAATCCGCCTGTTCGGCGCTGGCGGATGTGGACGAGCTTCCACAATTCGACGCCATCGTCGTCGACGAAGCTCAGGACGTGTTGGCGGTCTCGCTCATGAACTGCTTGGATCTTATCCTGACGGGCGGCTTTTCGAAGGGTCGGTGGCTGGTGTTCTACGATTCCGGCCTGCAGTCCGCGATGTACCAGCGGATCGATCCGGCGCTGCTCGAACGTCTTTCCTCATTCGGCGCGTCGCGGTTCGAATTGCGGGAGAACTTTCGCAATCCCAAGGAAGTCGCGCAGGAGGCGTGTTTGATGGCAAATGCGCCGGCCCCGATCTGTCGCCGCGGATTGAGATCGCCGGTGGCCTATCGGACGGTGGTCGACGAAAAGGATCAGGCGAAGAAATTACGCGCGCTGCTGCTCGAATTGCTCCACGACGGCATCGCCCCCGGCAGGGTTTCGATCCTATCGCCGAGGCGCATGCAGGACTCGAGCGTCGGTCGCTTCCCGCCCGACGTCGGTAAGCGATTCCGGCCCGTCACCGATTCAAGAGACGGCGACGAAGATGCGTTTACGGTCGGGACGATCGCCGGATTCAAGGGGCTCGAGAATGAGATCGTCATCTTGACCGATCTATTCGACGCGCCCGCCGACGACCGGAGCCGTGCCGACCTCTACGTCGGCATGACGCGCGCGCGAACCAAGCTCTTTGCGTTCGTCGGGAATGCCTATCTGGAAGAGAGAACCAAGCGATGAACGCACCCGTCGTCGACCCGCTTTCAAGCAGCGAAGCATTCCGCAATTCTTTGGTCGACGGCACGGTTCGACAATTGTTCGGCCCGCTCGCCGGCGATCCCGAAGCCGAGCTGAACGAGATACTGACGATCTCGCCGCTGCAACTTTACGCGACCGGCGTCCTGTTTCCGCAAAAAATGTCGCAACAGAATTTGGAGGACAGCACCGATCCGACGACTGCCGATGAGAAGGAAACGCTGGAGGAAACCTCGGAGCAGAGCAATGTCGATGAGGGGCGGCCGCGCGGCGACGCCGGCGAGGGGGGCAACGGCTCCGAAGAACGCGAACCGCTGAATCTAGCGAATGAATTCAGCCCGTCCGCGGCGGGCATATCCTTCTCTCTCGCGAGTCCGGCGGATCTCAGGTTCACCGTCAGCTGCGGGACCTACGAAGCGACGAGCGTGGTCGAGGCTCATCCTCGCGCCGGCGAGACCAGCCTCGACGGGCGGCCGTTCCCGGCCACGCGCACGCTGAGTGCCTGGAGGCGTCTACCTTTCTTGAAGTCCATCGACCTTCGGGTCGGCGACGAGATCGGGATTTCGAAGCCCGAGCCGTTGGACGCGCAGGGTGCCTTGAGTCTGCGCATCACCAGCCGACGTCGAGCGGACGGTCGCATCGTCGTGTCGGCGATGCTGGTCAACGAGCGCAGAGCCGCCGGGAGCGCAGCGCCGTCGTGCGGCGACGTCTTCTTCCAGGTCGGACTTGAAGTCGTGCACGTCGGGGGCGAGGCGGTGTTTATGCCGATCGACCGCAGCGTCGGCGAGACGGCGGGCGATACGGAGATCGCGTCGATGGATCTGTTATTCAGACATCGACGCTCATTTGCGCTGGGCCACGGCACCGCGGCGGATTGGAATCGCGACGAACATTTGTCCGAGCGCGGCTCCACCGATCGGGTCGCGGCGGTCGCGGTGCCGGATTATGAAGTAAAGCCGATCGTACCGAGAAAGCAGCCCTTCGGCAGCGGTACGAAGCTCAAGCTCGCGATGGGCTTTCACTTCGATGCCGCCGGTGGAAAGCCGCAAGCTGCGATCCCCGAGGCATTGGAAGCGCTCGCCGACGATTACGCACAGTGGGTCGATGCTCAGAGTGTGACGGCGTCCGGCTTATTGGGTCCGATCTCGGAAGCCGCGCAGGCCAATCTGGAAAATTGCCGCAAGTGCCTGGATCGAATGCGCCGCGGCATCGAACTTCTGCGAACGGACGCCACTGCGCTGATCGCATACCGCCTGATGAACAAGGCGATGTTCGTTCAGCAGCACCATTCGCGGTTGAAGCGCCGAGATTTGGGCTCGCCGCAACCCGCGGCGGTCGGCGACGGCAGCACGAACACTTGGTATCCGTTTCAGCTCGGCTTCATCCTCATGAATCTGGCGGCGGCCTTTAGTGAGGACGATCCGGAGCGCAATCTGGTCGACCTGATCTGGTTTCCGACCGGCGGCGGCAAGACCGAGGCCTATCTGGGACTGAGTGCGTTCACCATCATTGCGGCGCGGCTCAGGGGCAAAGAAGCCGGCTGTACGGTACTGATGCGCTACACGCTGCGTCTCTTGACCGCGCAGCAGTTTCAGCGCGCGTCGGCCTTGGTGCTCGCGCTCGAGACGCTGCGGATCGACCGTGCGCTCGGCGCCGATCTTGGACAAGCGCGGATTTCTATCGGCCTCTGGGTGGGACGCAGTTTGTCGCCCAACAGTCGCGACGACGCGCGTCATAAATTGAAGGCCCTGCGCCAGGACAAGTTCGCATCCAATCCCTTTCAAGTTCTGCAATGCCCTTGGTGCGGTGTCGACTTCACCGACCGAACCAAGCTCGGCTATGAGGAAGTCCGTCCCGCGAGCGGCGGAGCACGGACCGTGGCCTTCGTCTGCCCGGACCCGGAATGCCGCTTCGGAAAATCGGGCGGCGGCCTCCCGGTTCTGGTGATCGACGAAGACATCTACGCCGACCCCACGACGATCTTGATCGGCACGGTGGACAAGTTCGCGCAGATCGCGTGGGACGACAATACGGGTCGCTTGTTCGGCATCGGGACGGGCGCTCCCCCGCCGGCTCTGGTGATCCAGGACGAACTCCATCTAATCTCGGGGCCGCTGGGGACGATCGTCGGTCTTTACGAGACCGCGATCGATCGGCTGTGCACCCGCGACGGCCATGTCCACAAGATCGTCGCTTCCACCGCGACCATCCGACGGGCCAAGCAGCAATGTCGCGATCTCTATGATCGCGATTGCTTCGAGTTTCCGCCACAGGCGCTGCGCGCGGGGGATTCCTACTTCGCGCTCGAGGACGACGCGTCGCCCGGTCGACGCTACGTCGGCTTCATGGGCAATGCGGTTAAGTCGCACCAGACGGCGCTGGTTCGAGCCTGCGCGCCGCTGCTGCAGAGCGTGTGTTACCCGCTGACCGAAGAGCAGAAAGATGAACGCGCGATCGTCGATCCGTATGGAACGCTCGTGTGGTACTTCAACTCGCTGCGGGAGCTCGGGCACGCCGCCACCCTGTGCGTCGGCGACATCCCCGAATTTCTCAAAGGGCATTGTCATCGCAAGGGGATCGGGCCCGAACGCCGGCGCTACATCCGTGAAGTTGTCGAGCTGACCAGTCGTCGAGGCGCCGAAGAGATCCCCGAGATCCTGCAGCAGTTGGAAATCCCGTGGCGACTGAAACCCGAGGGCCGCCCCCCGGTCGACGTGTTGCTTGCGACCAACATGATCGCGGTCGGCGTCGACGTGCCGCGGCTTGGGCTCATCGTGATGAGCGGCCAGCCCAAGGGGACATCCGAATATATTCAGGCGAGCAGCCGCGTCGGCCGCTCGTTTCCCGGGTTGGTGCTGACCGTATACACCCAGACCAAGAGCCGCGACCGCTCGCATTACGAACGCTTCGTCGCCTACCATCAAAGCCTTTATCGCCATGTCGAGCCGACCAGCGTGACGCCCTTCTCGCCGCAGGCGCGCGAACGCGGCATGCGCGGCGTTTTGGTGGCGCTGGCGAGGCTGTTGGCGGACGTCGAAAAGCCCGACCGGATCATCGCGATGCTTGACGAAGTCGAAGAGCAGATCGAGGCGATTTTGGAGCGTGCCGAAAGCATCGATGAAGGGGAGTATGAGGATACGAAGCGCGAACTCGCCGAATGGCTGGCGTTTTGGCGGAATTATTCGCCACCGCAATATGGGCGAATGGGCGGTGTTCCGACCGACCAGACGCTGATGTATCCGTTCGGATCGGTTCCTGACGACACCTTCCAACGCGATGCGTGGCCGGTTCCGACGTCGATGCGCAACGTGGACGGCACTTCAATGGCGCGCGTGCTCAATGTCTATGCGTCGTCCGCGGACGAGGAGAGCTGAGATGGATCGTCCCGAATTCCGGACCTCGCAGGGCGTGGTGCCGTTCGGCGTCGGCTCGATCATCGACTTCACCGACGAGTCGCTGATGCCGGCGGGGCTCGACGTCTGGCCCTACGAACTGGCCGACCCCGCCACCCGCACCGAGATCTTGAAGACCTCCCAGGTGGTGGACGGCCGCTTGGCGCGACGGCTGCGTACCGAGCTTGGTCGGCCGATCGACTTTTTCCTGACGCCGAATGAAGCGCCGGACTATCGGCCGGGCCAGGGCGCACCGCGAATCGATCGGGCGCCGATGCCGTTCGTTCGATTCCCCAACTGGCATTTTTGCCCGCGGTGTCGAGTGCTCAAATATATTCCTTGGAACGCACAGTGGCGTTCGGAAAGCTTGCGCTGCAACAATCCCGGGCGTCGTGCCGAAGGCAAAGCCAAACCCTGCTCGGAGCTTTATGCCAAAAGGCGTCCGCGCCTCTCGCCGGTTCGCTTCGTCGTGGCGTGCGAGAGCGGGCATATCATGGATTTCCCCTGGTTGGATTGGCCGCACTCGGGAAACCGGGCCGGGTGCAGCGAGGACGAGGCTCAACTCTATCTCTATTCGACGACGGCGGCCGGACTGGCGGGCGTGGTGGTCAAATGTGTCACCTGCGGCGCGAGCCGATCGATGGCAGGCGCGTTCCAACGCGACGCACTGAGGGCCATCTTCGTCGGCGCATGCCCCGGCGAGCGTCCGTGGTTGGGACCCGAAGGTCGTCAGAACAATTGCCCGGGCGGGATCCCGCAGACCATCCAGCGAGGCGCGTCGAACGCATATTTCGCGAAGATGACCAGTTCGATCCTGATCCCGCCTTATTCGGCGCAGGTCGAGCAGATGCTCGATCGCCCCGACATTTGGAGCGAGATTCTTTCGGTCACGGTCGACGGCAAGCTTCACCTCGATTTCCTGCGGGCGAAGGCCAAAAATCTGGGGCTCGACGAGGAGGCGTTCATCCGCGCGGCGAACGAGCGGTTCAACGCGCACAACGCACCGCCGGAATCCGACGACGAACCAAGCCCGATAGATGAAGAGCTTTACCGGCTCGACGAATATCGCGCCTATACCGCGCCGAGACCACCCGCGGCGGAGCGCCACGACTTCGACACCAAAGCGATTTCGGTCGGCGAATATCCGTCCTGGTTCGCCGACCTGTTCGACGCGGTGGTGCTCGTTCGGCGGCTGCGCGAGACGCGGGTGCTCACCGGCTTTTCGCGGATCTTCCCGCCCGATGCCGCCCGTGGTCTGCCCGCGGAGCTGTCGCTCCAACCGAAGCGCTGGCTGCCCGGCTTTTCGGTGCGAGGCGAGGGCATCTTCATGCAATTTTCCGACAGGGCCTTGTCCGGTTGGCGCGGCACTCAGGAAATCGCGCAGCGGACGGGAAGTCTGCAGAGCCAGCTCCAACTTTTGGCGGCGGAACGCGGTCGGCCGGCACGCGTGCTGACTGCGGAGCGGATCCTCGTCCACAGCTTTGCGCATTTGCTGATCCGGCAACTGTCGTTCGAATGCGGCTATGACTTCGTCGAGCTTACGCGAGCGACTCTATGTCTCTTCGTCGCCGGGAGCGGAGATGGCGGGCTTGCTGATCTACACTGCAAGCGGAGACTCGGAAGGAACGCTCGGCGGCCTGGTCCGTCAGGGCGGCCCCGGCCGATTGGATGGGACGATTCGCGCGGCGATGGCCAATGCGGCGATCTGCTCGTCGGATCCGTTATGCATCGAGAGCGAGGGTCAGGGAACGCATTCGCTCAATCGGGCGGCATGTCATTCGTGCGCGTTGCTGCCCGAGACGAGCTGCGAGGAAGGCAATTTGCTTCTCGACCGCGTGTTCGCGATCGGCACTCCGACCGCCCCGGAAACAGGTTATTTCGCCAGCCTCCTCGAATGAGACGTGGCCGGCGTAACGTTACGAAGTGCGTGCGATCGCATCTTGGAGCGCGTGTCGGAGTTGCGTCTGGCTTTTCGTTTCACATTCCCAGATCACCAGAGTCTTCCAACCTCGATCGTGCAATGCCGTCACCGCGGCACGATCACGCGCGACATTCTTGGCGAACTTCGTTTCCCAAAAATCCGGTCGCGTGGCGGGCACCGATGCGCGACGACAGTCAGGGTGTCGATGCCAATAGCAGCCGTGCACGAATACGGCCAACCTGTGGCGTGGAAAGACGAGATCGGGGCTGCCGGGGAGATCGCGGCGGCCGAGCCGAAAGCGAAGGCCCATTGCGTGTGCAGCTTTGCGAACCCGGATTTCGGGCAGCGTATCCCTCGAACGGACCTTGGCCATAAGCGCGCTTCGCGCTTCCGGCGTCAGTTTGTCCGTCGACACTGTCAGGGCAACATTCCCTTGTCTCTCAGGCGGCCGTCGCCTCGGCCTGTAGGCGTTCGGAAGACTTGATCGCAAGAACCGCCTCTCGCAGCGGCATCAGCAGGGCTGTCGCCATATCGATCGGGACCGCATTTCCGACCTGCACGCCACCGGCCATCAGACCGCCGTCGAAGACGAACCAGTCGGGGAAAGTCTGCAAGCGGGCTGCTTGGCGCAGCGTAATCCCGTGGTGCAGAGTTGGATGGACGAAGCGTCCCTTCGAAGGGTTGATGCAAGCGGTCGTCATCGTGGGCGCAGGCCGTCGCGGGTCGATTCGTCCGTATACGTCCTTGTGGCCGTCATGATTCCGGTGACAGTCGAGAACGCGCCCCGAATCCTTGCGAGACCCGCCGTTTGGCGGCGTCGCTCTGAACGTCTCTAGCAGCGTCTCGCCATGCTGCATGTGTACGTCGTTGCTGTCTTGGGCCGGCACCGGCTTTTCGAATGCGCTGGCGGCACTCACCCATGTTGGGCGTGGATCTTCCTGCGATGCTTCGGCTATGTGCGTCGTGGGGGGAGGCCAAGCCGGCATTGCCGATTGCCGTCGCCGATCGATTCCCAAGATGAAGACCCGACGGCGGCTCTGTGGCACGCCGAATTCCTTCGCGTTGAGGAGCACTGGTTCCAATACCTCGTAATCGGCGGCGTCGGCCAATTGATAGAAAGCGTCCAGGAAGCTCTTGTGGCGCGGCCATAGAAGACCGGGCACGTTCTCCACGAGAAAGAACATGGGCCTGAGCACCCGGACGAATTCAAAATAGCGGAGTAACAGGGCATTGCGTGGGTCGCCTACGCCGGCGTCGTTGATTCGATGCGCGGAAAAACCTTGGCATGGCGGACCACCCATCAGGATGTCGCAACCGGACTTCTCAAAGCCGGCGGCGGTGCGCACGATGGCGGGGTCGAGCCGCTCGATATCCTCCTCGTAGAGAATGGTTTGCGTCCGCCCCGATTTTACGAGGTTGTTCCGGTAGCTCGCGGCGGCATGGCGGTCGAACTCGACGGCTGCCGCGACGCGAATTTGCGCATTGAGCGCACCAAGCGAAAACCCGCCCGCGCCAGCGAAAAGATCGCACCCCACAACGTCCTCGGGCAGATCGCCGGTCGCCCTCTCGGACGCCCCAGCCTTCGCCTCTGGCCGGCCGACGTGCCGAATTCTCGCCCTTCCCCACGTGGGGCCGGAACGATTTGAACTCTCACTTTTATTGCCGACACGATTCCTGATCACGCGGTCTTATAGCCCGCGCGGCCCGAATGCCTATAGCCGGAAGAACCTGCTGGAGAGTTGCCTGATTGTGAAGCGCGATGCAAGAATGTCTACGGCGGCTTAGACGGAGCGACGCGTTGGCATCTGCGAAATTGAAGGCCGGTAGCAACAAACGGGAAGCACAATTCTTGGGCGGCGGACGAGCATCCAACCAAGCAACCCCGCCCCAAACCGGGCTGTCGCCGGCTCTTGCATCGAAGTTGCGCTCGGGTCTGATTGGCGATCAGTCGTGAAGGCCGTATTCGATACCAAGCCGAGCTCGGTCTATGACGATGAAATCACCGAATGATATCATTTTCCTCGACGCTATGCGGCGGTCGTTGCGGGATCGGTCGGAGATTGGGTGGTGCTGCGCCGCCCCCGTGCCGACGGGGGTAATCTGGCCTATTTTGCGGTAGCCAGGGTGATTGCCGTCGAGCCCGATCCGGGCAATGCGGCCCTCTCATATGCGCGGCTGGCCGAATTCCTGCCATTCGATGTGCCGGTCCCTTGGACCACTAATGGTCACTATGCCGAAAGCGCACTGCGACAGCTTCCTCGGCCACAGGTCGGCGTTTTCCTGCGCGGCAGATCAGTGCGGTCGCTCGAAGATGCGGATTTTGTGGCGATCGTGAGCGCAGGACTGCGCGATACAACCGACCCGGCGAATGCTCGGCGATATGGCCTCGACCCCGCCAATCTCGACATCGCCGCGTTTCAAGCCGATGTGCCCCTCGGTGAGCGAGTCTGGCGGATCGAGGCGGCTCTTACCAATCGGATCGTGCGCGACGCTAGTTTCCGGCGGACAGTCTGCCTCGCCTACGACGACCGATGTGCGGTATCGCGCTTGAGGATCATCAATGGCGGCGGCCGTTCGGAGGTTCAAGCCGCTCATATTTGGTCCGTCGCCGATGGAGGTCCGGATGTGGTGCAGAATGGCATCGCCCTATCGGCGACCATTCACTGGCTCTTCGATCGGCACCTCATTGCGCTGACGGATGACTATCGCTTACTCGTCGCGCACAATCGGGTCCCTTCCGAGCTTCAATCTCTCTTCGGCGAACAGTCGAAAGTCATACATCTCCCGACCGATCAGGGTGCTTGGCCTCACCCCTCGTTCCTGGCACGGCACCGTGAGATATTTTCTGGCTGCCGCTGAATCCGAAGCCAATCGTCCAGTTTCCCACAGGATTGTCGATAGGCGCCTATTCTCAGCTATTCGTACTCGGTCGCGGGCAGATGATTTCGGCGCCGCGCTGATCACCCGTTGATGATGGGCCAAATGGTCGGAGCGAGGTTTGAAAACGCCTCTTGCCTCACGTCGATCCGCGCTTCCGTCCAATCTTCAATGTCGCACAACTCCTTCGTCATGATGAGCTCGGAAGCTTCGTAACTTGGCTTCTTCGCCGCGAAGCCGCCGTTCTTGATCGCGGCGTTGATGCGCCTGGACGAGAATACGAAAACCGAAAATCTGGCGGATGATAGGGCGCCTACTGCGCTGCATGGAGAGCCATTGAGAAATGCGGATTCGATGCTGCCTACTCCGCGCTAGCGACAAAACGCCGCTTTGCTTCGTGCGGAGCGCACTGTATTTCGAGAATGGTGGAGAGTTGACTTATTCGATCCGGGGGCTCCATTGGAAAAAGTCTTGATTGTCGGAGGGTCGCAAGGGCTCGGCCGCGCCATCGCTAGGCAGGCGCAGCAGCGCGGCTGCTCAGCCCATGTCTGGTCGCGCCAGTCTCCCAGGTTGACGGGCATCGAATGGACACCCCTTGACCTTCGAGAGCTACCCAATCTCGATGAACTCACCTTTCCGGACAATGTGGATACAATATTCCACACTGCGGCAGTGGGCAGCTATTTTAGTCGGGTAGAGGATTACTCCCCAGTCAGCTTCACCTCTCTCCTAGCAGTCAATTTGGTTGCCATGGCCACCGTTCTATTTGCAGCACTATTGAAGCTGCCTCGCGGAGGACGTTATTGTTACGTCTCGTCGCTCACGGCGTTACTGCCGGCGGGCCCTTGGTGCCTGTACGGCGCGAGCAAATCGGGCGCGGATCAGCTGGTCAGGTCTCTCCGGAAGAGCGCCGCCGAGCGGGACATAAGCCTGACCCTCGCCTATCCGGGAATATTGCGAACCGGCTTCCACGCCCGCCTGGGCCGCGAGACGCCGGCCGAAGCCGCCAATCCCGAAGCGATCGCCGATGACATCATCGACGCCGTCGAGGCGAGGAAAGGTGCCTATGTCGCGCCGATGGATCGCGGCTTGATCGACCCGGATGGAGACTTGCGCCAACGCGAATCTCGAGCAGACACCTTCTTCCCTCCCATTAGGAGCATTCCGTAAGTCGACGTCGCACGGCCGCAGAACTGCGGATTCCCCACGTTTACCAGGAGAGCGCTTTATGGAAACAGTTGAGCGCGCCGCCACCCTCCAGCAGAGTGCGCGCGGCCGCTGATCGCAGCGCGGCCGGAAGCAGGGAGAGTGCAACGTCGGAAGCTGCCCAGTTGGGTGCGCTGGTGCGCCTGCGCTGGACGCCCCTTCGCCAAAGCGAATGGCTGGCTGATCAGTTGTGCGACCTCCACCAATGTCCCCGCACGGCACTTAGCGAGCACTTGAGGAGAGACATCACCCTCCCCTCCCTGGCATGGGCTATCCAATATCTTGCGCGTGAGCTTCGAGCGTCTGCGCCAGCGTTACCGGCCAGGCTGGAACCTCCCGAGACAATTGCTGCGGATTCTCTGTTCCGGCTCCAATTAGACGACGAACACCCTTCATGGGCTCCCTCGGCCTGTCGCCCGCGCTTGCGAGAGATCGGCGACACGATGTTCGACGCGGCAGACTTCATTCAGCTAATTCGGCTCGGCTCGGGCGAGGCCAGCATAGGCCGCTACACACGGTCGCGTGCCATGCAGAACCATCTGGCCGCGAGGTTAGTTGAGGAGTTGCGCTGCTGCGGGGAGTGGGTACGCTCGGCGGCGACCACGGCTGCGGCGCGCGCGGGCTTCCTTTCGCACCTCCTTGCCGATCAGTTGCGGACGGCACTCGATATCGATTTCGATCTCCTCGTAAACCTCGAAGGCGTGCCAGCGCGGGACTGGGCGGAACGGACCGGGCGCCGTCTCGGGCTGCCGCCGGAATGGGTCTTCCGGCCCGCCCCGGTCCGGCTCTTCCCGGGGATCGCGCTGAGTTGCGAGATGCTTGCCCGCCGGCTGGAGTGGATGGATCTCAACTCCTGGTGGACGGAAGCCGAGGCGGATCTGGTGGATCTGCTCGGGCCGCTGGCGACGGATCCGCTCTCGCGCGATCCGCGGACCGACATTCCCGGCCGGCCCGCCCGGATCGGCATTCCGCTGACCAGCGTTGGGGCGACGTCGAGTGAGGTCCCGGTCCGGCTGGGCGACGGGCATTCGGCGGCCGATCACCGGGTCGAGATAGCCATCACCTGCTCGCTTGCCGCCGATCAGCGGGGCGTACATATGAGCCGCTTCCAGCAGACTTTGGTCGAAGCGGCGGGGCGAGACTGGCCCGATTTGCCGAGCTTCGCTTTGGCCCTCGCCCGCGAGGCGCGGACCCGGCAGGGCGCCGAAAGCGCGCGTGTGAGCGCCGTCACCCATCGCTTCTTCGCGGCGCCCGCGCCAGCGACGGGAACGCCCTCGCTGCAGCCTGCTGTCTATCGCGCCGCCGCCGAAACGGGCGCCAGCGGGGAGTGGGCCGCGGTCGGCCTTCGGCTGAACGTGATGACCGCCTGTCCCTGCACGCTCGCTTTCTCCAGGCTCAGCCTCGGGCGGAAGCTGGGCAAGATCAGCGGCCTGCCGGAGGAGACGGGCGCAGCCCTGCCGCCGACCTTTACCCATTCCCAGCCCGGCACCGTCGAGGCGACCGTTCGCTCGGCGCGCGATTTGCCGGGGCTGAATGCGCTCTACGACGCCATCGACAGCGCCGCGCATCTCATTCACGCCGTGCTGAAGCGGCCGGACGAGCACGAGCTCGTACTCCGTTCACATCAGCAGCCGCAATTCTGCGAAGACCTCGCCCGTTCGGTCGCCGTTGCGGTCGCCTCTCTCTGTTCGGCCGGCGATATGATCGAAGTCACGGTGGAGCTCGACGAGAGTATCCATCCGCACAAAGCCTATGCCTCGCTCGAGATGTTGGCGGAGCGGCTGTGGCAATCGCCAGTCCCAGCAAGGTCGTACAGCGCCGCGACCAGCTCAGCAGCGAAGCGGTTGACGGTGCGCCGGTCGAAAACCGTCGTAGAGTAGTTGACCTTGATTTGTAGTTGGCCGCGTTCGTCGGCCAAGAATAAATGCAGGTCGAAAATGCTGGTGCGAAGGTCGACAGGCGCCGGTTCGCAATCGACGCCAAGCAAGTCGAGGGCGGCGGAAAAATCCGGCTGCGGCGCGAACATGATCGGAAAGGTGGCGGGATCGTAGCGCTCGGGGCCCAGCCCCGCCGCGTCGGCAATGCCTTCGAAGCCGAGGTCTGCACAGGCCAATGCGCTCTCGATCGCCAAATCGACCAACTCGACGAGACCTGCTGGCGCGCCCGCCAGATCGATCGCCAGCACGAGGCTTTCGGTGAAGCAGCCTGTGACGTCGGCGAAGCCCGCCGGCCGGTTCGCGTGGGGAACCTTGACCACGGTTCTGCCAGCGCTCCTGCCGCTCCAGTCGCGAAGCGCCGCAACCATCCCCGCGAGCAGGAGGACGTTGACGGTTTTGCGAAGCTCGGCGGCGCGCTTCCGAAGCTGCGCCCCGAGCGCTTCGGGTATCTCCACCTTAAGGGTCTCTCCCGCTTCGTTGACCCTCCCCGCCAACGGAATGCGGTCGTAGGGAAGCAGGGTCGCGATCAGCGCCGGCGCCAGGCGTTCGCGCCAAATGCGCTGGTGCGGTTCGGACGCCGCACCGCGCCGCTCCGCCTGCCGGGCGGCGAAGGTCAAGAATGAAGGCCCGGGCTCGCGCGGGGCGAACGGCCGACCCTCGACGAGCGCGGCATAGCGACCCGAAAGCTCCTGCAGCCAGATCTGCTTCGACCGCCCGTCCGAGACGATCACGTGGGTGGAGAGGACGAGCAGCCAGTCGCCAGCGCCGATCTCGTATAGGTCCGCGCGCATCAACGGCGGCGCCAGAAGATCGAATGGCCTCAGCGTCCTCTCGACGATCCGCTTCGTCCGCTCCGCTTCGCATTGGCCGAGGCAATCGATCATGACGAAGGGCAGCGTCCGGGCCGGACGCTCGGACTGGGTCCCGTTCCCAACGTCGATCGCGAGCCGCAGCGAGTCGTGTTCCTTGACGAGGTCGTCGCAGGCGCGCCTCAGCGCATCTGTCCGAAGCGGTCCGCGAATGCGCACGGCATGCACCTGGATCAGGCTGCGGTTGCCCGGCTTCGCCCGCTCGAGCGCCGCAAATCGTACCTGGGCGTCGCTGAGTTGCACCGGGCCAGGCGTCCTCGTCTCCGCAAATTCGGCGACGTCTGGAACGGGGACGCTGCCGTCGCGGGCGGCGTCGATCCGGCGCGCGAGCAGTCGGACGCTGCCGGCCTCGTAGACCGCGCGCAAGGGCAGCCTTGCGTCGAGCCGCGCCTCGATCAGGCCGATGATTCGGGCCGCCTCGATCGACTGGCCGCCGATCGCGAAGAAATCGGAGTCGAGATCGATCTCTCCGGCCGTTTCGATCGACTCCCGGAAGATCTCCATCAGCCGCTGCTCGATGCTGGTGCCAGCGGGGGCGGCCATTCCCTCGGCGCACGCGGCCGGCGCGCCTGCCCGCAAGCTGAGCCGGTCGACCTTACCCGTGTCCGTCCTCGGCAACTCGTCGACAAACAACCAACGCACCGGAATGGCATGGTCCGGAAGCCGGGCGGCGGCGGCGCGGCGGAGCGCGGCGACGGGCACCGGCGCGGCCGCGACGAAGCAGGCCAGGACGGGCTCGCCGCTTTCCGGCCGGAGAACGTCCACGCATAGATCGCCGTCGACGATTCCGCGCAGCGCCGCCTCGACCGCGGAGAGCTCTACCCAAAGGCCGCGGAGCTTGAGCCGGTCGTCCATCCGACCGATGAGCAACAGATCGCCGGACGGGAGCAGGCTGCCCACGTCGCCGGTCCGATAGAGGAGGTCGGTCTCGCTCGCGCCAAACGGATTGACGACGAAGGCGGCGGCGCTTTGCTCGGGGTCGCGAAGATAGCCGCGCGAACGGAAACGGGTGCGGATGTGAACTTCGCCCGGCTCGCCCGTTCCGCACACCTCCCCGGACGGCTTCAGAAGGATCGCGCTCGCCCCCGGCAGCGGCTTTCCGACCGGTACCCGATCGTCCGGCCCGATGCGGTCGTCGCACCGGTGCCAGAATTTCGCGAGGGTGGTTTCGGAGGGGCCGTAGAGATTGACGATCTCGGCATTGGGCGCGATTCTCCGAAGCGCCTGCACGTCCTTTCCGAACAGCGGCTCGCCAGCCGAAAAAACGTAGCGCAACGCTGGCAAGTCGACGCCGTCGCCGGCCCGCTCCAGGCAGCGCAGCAAGGTCGGCACCGCGTGCAGCACTTCGATCCGCTCCTCGCTCAGGAACCGGGCGAGGCGCTGCGGCACCGCAAGCTCGGCCCGGTCGGCGGGTACGACAATCGTGCCGCCGGACAGCCAACTGGTGAATATCTCGCGATAAACCGGATCGAAGCTCGGCGTGGTCAGCTGCGAGAAGCGCAGGCCGGGTGGAAACGCGAATTCCTGCACCTGCCACTGGACGAAATGGAGCATTCCGGCGAGGCTGCCTTTGATCACCTTCGGCTCCGCCGTGCTTCCCGACGAGGCGACGAGATAGCCGATATCGGGATCGTCCAACTCGGCTTCGCGCGCGGGGTGACACGTCCGCCGGAGCACCGCCGCGCCTCCCGGAAGCGCAATCCGGCCGATCTCCGGCCACTCCGGGGAGCCGCCGACGATCCATCCTGGCCGCAGCCGCGAAAGCCGGGGAACGAGCGCGAGCGGGAGCGGCAGCAGGACTCGCCCCGACGCAAGGATGCCCAGGGCGAGCGCCGGCCACAGCGGGGAGGCGACGTCGGCGAGCGCCACCGTCGCCCGGCCCGGGACCTGGCAGCGGTCGAGAGCGCGAGCGACCTCCTCCACCAGCGCGAGCGCCTCGACCTTGCCAACCCTCACCGGCCCGGACAGAATCGCGGCGTCCTCACTATGCCGCGCCAGCGCCTCGATCAGAGGTCCCGCGCCCGCGGCGGGGTCCGCCTTCACCTCAGCCCTCGGACATCAGGCGCTCGATCGCGCGTCGGCGAGAACTCCTCAAGCGCGACGTCCGCGCATCGGTGCGCAAGCGCGGCGAGGCCCCGAAGCCCGCGCGGCAAGAAATCCGGCTCGACGAAATCGACCAGGCAGGCGATCTCCGTGACCCCCGCCTCGCTCAGCTGTCGTACCATCGCTGCGCAATGCTCCTCGTCGCCGATCAGGCCGCTCGAGCGCAGATATTTTTCGGCGGCAGCGTCGACGATGTCCGAACGCTGCCCCGGATCCGCCAGCACCTCCGCACCGATCCGTCGCCCGCCGCTCATCGTCCCGCCCCCCTTCACGGCATCGCCCTCGAGGTCGAGGGCGATGCCGAGATAGAGTTTCAGCGCCTCGCCCGCCTGCGCGATCTCCGCCGGGTCGGTCGAGACGAAGGTGTGCATCATCGTCGTCACCTCGCCGCCGGGGCCATGGCCGGCCTCGGCTCGGGCGACCCGGTAGGCGGCGACGTTCGCCGCGAGCGTCGACAGCGACGACTTCTCCATATGGGTAAGGACGTTGTGCCCGGCCCGGCCGGCCCGCGTGAACGTCTCGGTGTTGCCCGACGCGGTGATCCAGACTGGCAGGGGCGCCACCCCTGCCCGCGGCCGGACGGCGACCGGCTTTCCCCCGGGCGCAACCGCCTCGCCCTCGCGCAGAATGCGCCCGAGCTCCTCGATCTGATCCCACATGATCGCGCGTCGGTCGGGATAAAGGTGGGGGCGAAGGACGAAATCGCGGACGTGCCAGCCCGAGCCAAATGAGACCGCTACCCGCCCCGGCGCGAGGCCCTCGAGCATCGCCAGATTCTCGGCGAGCTCGATCGTGTCGTGGAGCGGGCTGATCAGGCTTCCGAAGCGCAATTGCGCGGCGGAGGTGCGTTGGCTTAGGGCGGCGAGGAGAATGTTGGGATTGGGAAAGGCGCCCCCGAAGTCGTGATAGTGTCGCTCGGGCACCGAAATGAAGCTGATGCCTTCGGTATCGGCCCAGGCCGCCAAATTCAGAATGGATTCGTAGTGATCGCTCGGGTCGGCCTTCGGCGCGCCAAAGAAAAACAGCCCGAAACGCATGAGGAGCTCCCGCGCCTATTCGTACGGGGCGGAGCCTATTCCTGCCGGGAGCGACGCTCAAGCCCGGAGCGAGCGAATGCGGTCGCCGAGATCAGTTGTAGCCAGGGGCTGGGAAAGCTTCGCAAAGCTCGCGGATTTCGGCGCGGATCGCTTGGCCCGCCACTTCGTCTTCGATATTGGACAAGGTGTTCGCAATCAGGCCGGCGATGCGGACCATTTCCGGCGCGCCCATGCCCCGCGTCGTCAGCGCGGCCGAGCCGAGGCGAACGCCGCTCGTCACCGCCGGCTTGCGAAGGTCGCCCGGCACCATGTTGAAGTTCGCGACGATGCCGGCATGGGCGAGCGCTCGCGACGCCGCCTTGCCGGAAAAGGGTTTGTCGCGCAGGTCGAGGAGCAAGAGGTGGGTGTCGGTGCCGCCGCTGACCAGGCTGTAGCCCTCCTCCTGAAGCGCCGCGCCGAGCACGCGCGCATTGGCGACCACGTTCGCGCCATATGTTGCGAACGAGTCTGTGGCGGCCTCCTTCAATGCCACCGCGAGGCCGGCGATCGAGTGCATGTGCGGACCGCCCTGGAGGGTCGGGAAGACTGCCCGGTCGATGCGCTGGGCGAGGCTGCGCCGCTTGTCGCCTTCTTGCCGCGGCCGCAGGCGATCCTCCACCGTCGAGATGATGAAGCCGCCTCTCGGGCCGCGCAGAGTCTTGTGGGAGGTGCTGGTGACGACGTCCGCCGCCTGCACCGGATTGGGGTGGACGCCAGCGGCGACCAGCCCGCTGATATGGGCGATGTCGGCGACGAGATAGGCGCCGACCTCGCGGGCGATGCTTGCCGCCGAGTCGAAGTCCCATTGCCGCGGATAGGCGGTTCCGCCCACCCAGATCAGCTGTGGCCGCTCCCTCAGCGCCAGCTCGCGAAGTCGGTCGTAGTCGACGCGACCAGTCTGGACGTCGACCCCGTATGGCACGCTGTCATAGTCGACTCCGGAAAAGTTCACCGGCCAACCATGAGTCAGGTGCCCGCCCTCGGTCACGGGAAGGCCCATCACCTTGTCGCCGGGCTCGAGCAGGGCGCGATAGACCGCCGCGTTCGCCGGCGAGCCCGAATGCGGCTGGACGTTAGCATGCTCTCCGCCCAGGAGGTCTTTCAGCCGCTGCCGAGCTAGCTGCTCGACCTCGTCGACGATGCCGTTGCCCTCATAATATCGCGCCCCCGGGTAGCCCTCCGCATATTTGTTGCAGAGGATCGAGCCGGTCGCCTCCATGACCGCTTCCGAGGCGAAGTTCTCGGAGGCTATCATTTTCAAAGTCGTCCTTTCGAACTCCCTTTGGGCCTCGATGAGCGAGGCGATTTCTGGATCGGCTTCTTGTAGATGCTGCATCAACGGCTCCTGGAATAGCGAAATGCGGGTTCGGTCCCACCCGGCGTGAAGCGATGACACGTGGCTCGCTCCTCGGACAGATGGCCCTCGGACGGTCATCTACTGATCGGTAGACAATCAAATGGCAACTTCGATGTTCAAGCAGGTGCTCAACTTGTTTCGACAATTCGAATCGCATAGGCTGGCTGGTCATCGTTCCGTCGCCGAGCGGCTGGCGATTGGGGCCGCGACGGGTGGGAGTAGCCGCCGGGACGGGAATGCCGCTGCGCACGAAAAGTCTGACTGCATGGCCTTCATCGAGGTTCAATTCGCGCCCTTGGACACCTGCGAAGCCGAGTGCGCGCGATTGGGCGCCTTGCTGAGTCATGATGAGAGAGCGCGCGCCGCGCGCTATCTCTACGAACGAGATCGAAGCCGGTTCGTAGTGAGACGAGGGCGCCTTCGTGAAATACTGGGCCAAAGAACCGGCCGGTCCCCCGTGCAGCTGATGTTTACAACCTCGCCGTTCGGAAAGCCTGCGCTCATCGGCGGGGGACCGTCTTTCAGCCTTTCACAGTCCTCAGGCCGAATGATGCTCGTGATGGCGGACGTAGAATTGGGTTGCGATCTCGAGCGAATCAACCACGCCTTCGATTGGCGCTCTCTGTCGAACCGGCTCCTCGGCGCGCGTGAGCGTGCGATCTTGTCGGCCCTCCCAGAGCCGAGGGGGCGGTTGAAATTCTTCGAGTGGTGGTCGCGCAACGAGGCCGTAGTGAAGGCGCTGGGCGAGGGACTCACTTTCCCTCTGCGATCGCTGGATACACCGGCGGGCGGAAATTGGGGCGTGACGGTGGGCGGAAGGAACTTGACTTTGGCCGCTGGCGCATGGGTCGATGGCTACGCAAGTTCGATCGCTGCAATCGACGACGGAAGACCATTGACGCTCCAGATCCTCACCCCCACGAATTGGGAGATTCTATTGGTTCCACCAAGCGGCTGCCGCAGACACCTGACTTCGAAAGGTTGCGCTTCGCGCGTGAGCCGCCATTCATGAGCAGATGGAGCTAGACTTCGCCTCGATAATCGCCGCGGTGCGTGAGGGTGAGCTGAGCGAGGCTGCGATCGCCCATCTTGCTGAACAGCTGGCGGCATCGGGCCAGCGATTGCGCCTGGGGCGGGCGAACACTGCGGACCTTGCATCAACTGGAGGGCCCGGGTCGCTGGCAACAATATGGGCACCCCTACATATGGTTGCGCGTGGTCGGACGGTGCCGAAGCTCGGTGTCCCGGGACGCCCGGCGGGCGGCATTGACGTAATGGCGCAAATCCCGGGCTATCTGACCGATCTTACGGTTGATCAGGCTGAACGTGTTCTCGACCGGTGCGGTTACGTCCACATCGAGGCGGGGCGCGAGTTCGCGCCCGCCGACGCCGCCCTGTTCCGCTACCGCCAACATCATAAGGCGCAGTCATTTCCGGCATTGGCGACCGCAAGTCTCCTCGCCAAGAAGCTCGCGATGGGCGTGCAACGCGTCGGGCTCGAGGTCAGGGTTGCGGCTCATGGGAACATGGGCACAACGGTCGACGAGGCCCGCGCGAACGCGATGCGGTTCTGCCGCGTTGCGGCGCTTGTGGATGTCGAGGCCGTGTGCATCCTGACTGACGGAAACGCGCCTCAACAGCCGTACATCGGGCGCGGCGAAGCGCTTCGGGCACTGGAGCTACTTGCGTCGGGCGGCGGCTGCGACTGGCTGTGTCGGCACGCTCGGGCTTGTGAACAGTGGGCGGACGCGGCAACCGGCGACTCCGGCCCGCCGACCTTAGATTGCTGCGTTGTTCTCGAAGCAAACGTCCGGGCGCAGGGCGGTCGAGTCGAAGGATTGTCCGAGGTGGTAATGGCGATCGAGGCTGGGCACCGGCGATGGATTGTCGCAAAGCGAGAGGGAGAGGTCCGTTACGATATGCGAGCCGTCCGGGACTCAATTCTCACAGCGCGACCCAGTCCTTCAACGACGTCGCCTTTCCCGGACAACGCGGGCGTCATACTGCTCACTGAGCCCGGACATACGGTCGGTCGCGGCGACCCGTTAATGACGGTGCGATGTTCGGATGCGGCTTGGCCGGCTCTCGAAGTCAGCCTAGGATCGGCCATATCCTTTGCCGACGACCAAAATGCCGCAGCCGCGGTGGCCAGAGCTGTCGTGGAGTATGTGCGTGTCTGACATCGGAAAGTTCTGCTGTTTCAACTGCCCCGCTCCGGACCAAACGCTGAAGCGGCTCGATGACGCGTGCCCTACCTGCGGATACGAGTATGGTTTTCCCCTCACCTCGGCGCCCGCCGTAATCGGCGAGTTCGAGGTCGAGCGACCGCTTGGTCGCGGTTTCTACGGCGCTACTTACGTAGCGAGACGCAAAGGACCGCTCAGGACGCAACGCGTCCTCAAGGTTTCCCCAAAAGCGACATACAAAACTCTTGGGAAGAGTTTCGACGACGAGGTCGCGAGGCATGCGGCGATTGCGGAAGGCGCTGACCACGTCATCGCGATCGAGCAAGTGTTCGATGCCGACATCTCCTTCGACGGCGTCATCATACCCTGCCACGTCGCCGAGCTGGAATATGTTGAAGGCGAGCCCCTGTCGCGGCACTTGACGGGACGGGCACCGCTCGGCGCGGCAGAGGCGTCGCAGATTGCCTGTGACCTGTTTCGCATTCGCGAGGAGTTCGAGCGCGCGCTTTATAACCACAACGATCTTCACGAGAACAATATCATTGTACGGCGGCTGCGACCCGACCGCCGGCGCCCCGATGCCATCGAGCCTGGCGTCCGAGCCATGGCGATCGACCTTGGATCAGTCACGCCGGATCGCCGCTCGGGCGGCGATTATCTCGGCGACTGGCACTGGATCGGTCGACACATCGAGGCCATGGCCGAGAGACTGCTCGCAGCCGGCGACGACGCTGGCGACCTCGAGAACAGGATGGCACTGAAGCTGCACAGCATAGCCCAAAGCCTAGCACCAGCTACCGAGAACCAGCGACCCCCAAGCGCGGCGGACTTTATTCAAACGATCAGGGACGAGTACTATCGCACTGCGGAACCGTGGCGGCCCTGGCGGGACCGGCGAATGCTGCGAACGTTTGAACATTCATACAACGCGCAGACGCTAGATGCTTGGTATGTCCCGCAACTTTTGGTCGATCCTGAGGGGACATGGCTCCCTCGGGTAAGTTCGCCCGGTCCTCTAGTCATGACTGGCATGCGAGGCTGCGGCAAAACGATGCTGCTTCACTCTCTCCAATTCCATGCGCGCGCGACCGTGCTGCCGAATGAAAAGGACGCCGACGCACTGCGGCGAGTGCGTGAGGATGGTTATGTCGGTCTATTCGTGCCCGCCCAATGCCTCATCCCGGCGGCGAAGCTGGACAGGGCGCCCGTCGAGCGGCTGTTCGCGCGACTGTTTGTCGCTTACGCGGGCGCGGCAGCGCGGGCACTCGCTCACCTCGAAGATCTCGATCCTGAGGCCCCCTCAATCGATGCCTGTTCCGGTATTGCCGAAGCTGTCCGCGACGCGCTAGCGCCCGCGCCTGACATCCCAGAGCCAGTCAATGTCGAGCAACTTGAGCGCCACCTAACCGCTCTCCTCAATCGCCTCAATCGCAGCGACAGCGTCACAAAGCTCGCAGCGAGCCCTTCCACGGCGTTTCCTCGCCTCGCGGAGGCGGTCAGGGCAGCCGCGCAGGTGTGGCAAGGCGCACAAATCCTCTTCCTGCTCGATGATGTCTCAACTCGCTACCTCGATGAAGCGCGAATCGAGGAACTGCTGTCGGCGCTCATCTTTCAGCATCCGGTCTGCGCCTTCAAAATGACATCCGAGGCACAAACGATCTTTCTCGCTCTGAAGTCGCCAGGCCAAGTCAACCCGGCTGCCTCCGGGCGCGACTTTGCAACTTTCGACCTCGGCGCTGAGGTCTATGACAGGCTGAAACGTCGCGACGGCCGGGAATTCGTCAATGCTATTCTGAGCGCGCGCGCCAAGCTGTTCCCGGGCCATCCGCAGGCCGCTCCCCTTCAGGTCTTGGGCGATATCAACCTGACGGCCATTGCCAGGAGCATAGCCAGCACAAGCTCCAAGTCGGGCGAGCGCAAGAAGCTATACCGCGGCATGAGCGCGCTCGCCGGCGTCTGCGTCGGCGATATCGGCAGCGTCATTCAGATATACCAGCGCATTCTCGCAAGCGGCACTGAGACGCTGCCGGTTCCAGATCATCGCCAGAACGACACGTTCCAAGACTTCTGTGCACGCTATCTTTATCAACTCGACCTCCGCGATTCCGGCCTAAAGGCGATCGCAACCGGGTTCGCCGAGGCATCCCACCAACTCCTGATGGAGTCGGGCCGCGAAACATCAACTGGTAGGTTACGCCAATACACGGCCATTTACGTCCGCGTGACCTCGGGCGACGTCGCGGCGCAGATGGGGCGGCTGCGGGAACTCGTTGACGCCGGGGTCTTCGTCTTCACGGGAGGTGCCCCGCGTACCAAGACGCACGACTCCAACCCCACGCAGCAATTCAAGCTGACGTTCAGAAAGATTTTCGGCTTGGTGAACTTCATCGGCCTCTCAGAGCGCGATCGTTTCGAATTGTCTGGTCCCGTCCTCGAGGAATGGCTCGCCAACCCCGGATCTTCGAAAGACGTCTTGCTGCGTAATCTGTCCAAGGGCGACGTGGAGGAGCCCAACGACGAGGACGATGAGACAGGGGAAGGCTTGCCCCTCCGACCACTTGAGCGTGTAGCCCAGCCAATACAGCTCGACCTGCCGCACACCCAAGGCCCGGCGGAAGAAGCCGGTGCGGCCGAGGGAGTCGAAATGCCGCCTGCAACTCTACCGCTCGTCGCCAAGCGGAGTCTCGCAGAAATTGCGATGGAGCCAATCGACACGCTGGTGGTCGGGCTCGGCTTTGAAGAGCGCACGCTCGCCTCAATGCAGCGCCTCTTGGCCGCCGTCCGGCCACGCCGGATCTTGGGTATCAGATACAAGCTAGCTGGCGAGAGCGGGGAGATGAAAGGGTTGGCGGTGGAGCATGGCGTTGCTCTCGACGAGATTCCGTACGGCGAAGTCGAGGACGGGTCGCTGCCGAACATTCCCGTCAACTCGATGATCGATGTGACCGGCCTCGCGAAGGCCGCGCTCTTCCGTTTCGTCCGTGAGGGCCTGCGGCACACAGGCCAGATCAACGTCGCCTATACCGGCGCGGCACGATATTTTCCCCTCGAGACAGATCTCGCCGCCGTGCTTCATGCCCATTCGACCGACAACCGCCACCTCCTCCTCGCCGCGCTCAAAGACGTGCTCACAGGCGAGAAGTCGCCCTACCACTTGGTCTCGCTGCTCTCTACTCCTTCGGACGGAACGAGACTGCGAGCACTCGCCGCGTTCGCCTCAGCCAAGCACGAACGCATCCTCCACCTCATGCAGGCCAGGGACTATGAGGCGGTGGAAATTGTCACGGACGCCTCCGACACCTCGCGAGCAAAGGTCGGAGAAATCGCCGCTGCTGTCGCTCTGGAGGGCCGTCTAGGCGGTGCTTGCGTGGCCAGCGATGCGGGAGACCTAGACGCCATCATGCAGATACTCGGCCGGCGCCACCACGACTGGTACGTCAGGGGAGGCCTAAGCTTCGAGATCGGGCTGACCGGAAACAAGATACAGGCAGTGGCCGCGGCAGCGCTGACGGCGGCACTCCCAGTCAACGAGGTGTGGTACGTTGCACCCGCTGAGTTCGACGCCTCACGTTTCACTCATGGTGTGGGTCAGTCGAGCTATTACACAATCACCCTTCCGCCGACCAGCGGGCAGGCCGGCTGAGAGGCGCTCGCGAGCGGGTACCACGCTTGGCGCCGACCCCACCCCCTTTTTTTCGGGCACTGAGAGGCGCCGAGGCGCGCTCCAAGGGCTCGCGAGGCAGGACCTCGGCAAGACGTTCCACCAAGACCTCCGGCTTTCGCGGCTTCGCAGCGCCACACGACTAGAACGTTTCAGCCTAGCTCGGCTATGCGCTGAACCTCATGCAAAGGCTTGGGGCATCCCTTACCCGCATCGGCCGCGACTTCGTTCCGGCCTAGTTATTGCCCGCTGCATTCTTAGCCTATAGGACGAGGGCAACCGCCTCAGTGAAAGCTCCTGACCTTCGCGATCCCGCCGTCCGCCACCGGCGGCGGATCTTTCCCGGCTAGTCGCTCAGCCAGCTCGTCTAGGATCGCTTCAAAATGCTTCGCGGCCTGCGCCTGCGCGGCCAAGTCTGCAAGCGGCAAGCTGGCAGCCGTAAGCAACTGATGGCGCAGCATGCGGGCAAGTACTTCCCATTGCAGCCCCTGATGCCGGCGGATCGCTTCGACATGGCGCTCGAACCGCGCAAGCCGAGCGGCGAACGCATCCTCGCTGGCGCCCGGGTTACGCCGGTTCAGAAACGCCTCCAGACGCCTCGACCAGAATCTCCGAGCGCGGCCGGCCGGTGCCGTCGGCGATGCGTCCGATCCGATCGCTGAGCGCCTTCGGGAGAAACAGCTGGTGGCGGATCTTGTCTGGCTTCATGGTCGGCGGGTCCGAGATGGGGATCACCTGCATAGCCCGTCGCGCACGCGGGCGTCACAGCGCCTTCGACGCAGGCTGAATGCGCGTTGGACGCATTCGACCGTCATATGCCTATTTCCGGCCCGGCTCGCTGACGGCCGAACGTCCAGCTGATCGTCCCCGATCCACGCATAATGCCGGAGACCTCCCGCCCGAGCTGCCGCTCCAGCACCGGCCGCCAGGGCACGAGCGTGAACTCCTTCGAATTCTCGACCAGATGCGAAGCTTCCAGACGACAGGTCGACCCGGCGCCGGCAGATCCCGGTCACCCGCTCGCCGGCTGCCGCCTCGGCAAAGGGCAGGCCGAGCTGGCGGCTCAGCCGCGCGGCGGCCGTCCTGACCTCCCGTTGGCGCAGCACGTCGTCCATGTCGGTACGAAATTCGACCTGGTCTCCGCGAACGATCGCGAGACCCTGGGCGATGAGCCATTGCTTCCGGCGAGCCAGCGCGTCGCGCATCTCCCTGCCATAGCCATGGTTGGCAACCTCCAGCGTGGCCTCTCCTTTGAGCTGCCCGTCCAGCCAGGTTGGCGCCTGCATGACGGCCTGCTCATCAAGGTCCAGCATGGCGAGGAGTTGAACGCGAACCGGCGCCGCCCGTGCGGCGGCGCGCTCATGTTCGAGCGCCTTGTCCAGATAGTCGCGCGGAATCCGCCAAGTGCCGTCGGGCTCCCGCTCTACGAACCCGTCAGCGCGGCGAAGTGCCTCCAGCCGCCGCACATGCGCCCGCGCGAATTCCTCGCTGGCCGAGCCGTCATGGGCGAGATGGAGGTCGATGCTGTAGGCGCCGCCGTTCGCCCGCGCGATCTCGTTAACGGTCCGGTCGGCCGGCCTGAGCTCGGGACGCGCCGGCTCGATCCCGACCATGCTCCCGACAGGTGCGGGCCCGGCATTGGCGCCGATCTCCGCATAATGGGTGCGCCCGTCGATCCCGTCGAGGATGATGAAGCGCCGGTCGTGATGATCGTCCGCCGCTCCGCGATAGACGACCTTGCCGATCACTGGCGCAGCGCCGGGCTCAGCCCTGTCGATCACGTAAAGTTCGGGCCGGCGGTCCAGCTTCGCCTCCGTCATCGCCCGATGCATGGTCCGGATGATGTCGCCGCGCCGGCCGAGATCGGCGAGCGTCTTCTCCAGGTCCGGCGCCAGCCGCCAGGCGAGCGGCCCTTCGCGCTCCGCCAGCTCCATCCGCTCGAGCTGCCGCGCCCGCGCGATAAGCAGCTGCTGATAGGAACCGTCGCCATCCCAGGTGGCGGGCTTGCCGAGTTCGACGATCTGACCCGCTGACCGCGAAAGGATGTCGCGATCGAGCTTCGTCAGCCGGTCGGCATCAACCTCGCGCGCCAGCTGCTCCCGAACCTCCAGCTCGCTTTGTGGGCCGAGCCACCGCGTCATGATCTCGGAGGCGCGGCCGCGGATGCCGTGGGCAATATAGTCACCCGCGATGTTGAGCGTCTTTCCGTCCTCGGTCGCGCCGCGGAGCAGCACGTGCGTGTGCGGGTGCCCGGTATCGAAGTGATCGACCGCGACCCAATCGAGGGTCGTGCTCAGGTCCTGCTCCATCTTCGCCATCAGCTCACGGGTGAAGGAGCGCAGCGTATCGAACGACGCGCCGTCCTCGGGCGAGACAATGAACCGGAACTGGTGCCGGTCGCCCTCGCCGCGCGCCAGGAAGGCCTTGCCGTCGGCGTCGTCGCTAAAGGTCGAGTAGAACCGGCCCTGCTCGCCCTCGCGCGTGACGCCGTCCCGTTGCAGGTATCGAAGATGCGCACCAGCAGCGCCAAGGGCTTTCGAACCGGAAAGCTTCACCACTCGCGCCTTCACCATCACCCGGCGCGCTCGAACGCGCATCTTCGAAACGGGGTCGACTGACCAGCTGGAGCTATGGCTCGCCATCCGCGAGAATTTGGCGCCGCGCCCTCGACTGTTGAACCGCCCCGTTGTCCGGGCCGATGCGGGCTTGCCGAACCGGCGCGCATCGCCGCCGCCGCGCGCGATCCGTGCGATGAGCAGCGACTGCAACGCGCGAGCTCCGGCCTTGCGCCTCTTCTGGCTTCGCATGCGGCCAAGCCGTGGCTCGAATCTGTTTTCGTCCTCGGACATCGCCGAGGATATGCGCCGGCCGGAAGCGCGGCTAAAGTGTCTCCCGGACGAACGGCGGAACTCTGCCGTTTCGTGCGTCGAGAGTGCCAGTCAATCTCTCTACGACACAGGCACAGAGACAAACCGTCTCCCGAAAAAAACGATGTGCAGACAAGTATTTAGCGGCATTTCAGCGACGAGCTGAAATCCGCTTTATCTTGCCATCCCTTCCCCCCGTCCCTCCTCCAGCCCCTTCTCCGACCGTCGAGCAAAAAAAAGGAAGCGACGCGCGTGGCGCCGCTCCCTCGAGATGGCCTGCATGAGCACAGCTCAGGAGGCGCGATCGAACGCTGTTTCCGCCTCCATCCGTCCGCTGAAGCTCTCTTTCCAAAGCAGGTCAGTCGCCCGTCCTTCGCCGTCGACGAGGCACGTTCCGGCATGCCAGCGACCGTCGAGGAAGCTCAGAATAGCGATCCGCGAAAGCTCTGTTTCGCCGTCTTCGTCATCGAAACAGACATCGAAATGCTGGCCGAGATAGCGCTCCTTCACGCGCGCATCCCAGAGGAAGTCCACCGCCTCGGCCTCAATGATCCGTGCCGCCAGGACCGCCCCGAACTCAGCGTGAAGAGCCTCGACACGGGCCTCGCAACCGCCATTCGCCAATACAGAAATCGTCGTCATCTTGCGTCTCCTTCATCGTCTTCAGGATCGAAGACGGCGCTTCAGACGCGGGCGGCGGAGCGGCTGTCAGGGACGCCGAAGGCGCCGCGAAGCGGGGCGTGGGGGAGCCGATTTGCGAAGCAAATTGGGGGGACCGCGCATCCTTGAGAGCCGTTTCGCCGTCCGCCACACTGGGCCTCAACGAGAAGAAACCCCTCTCCAGCCTTCCCGAAAAGAACACGAAAAAAGCCCGGCGGCCGAAGCCGCCGGGCCTCCTGGGCGCCTCAGAAGGGCACGTCGTCGTCGAGCTCGCGCTGCTCGTCGGAGGCGGCGTTCTGCCGCGGCCGGCTGAGGAACTGCACGTCGTCGGCGATGATCTCGCAGCCGTAGCGCTCGACCCCCTCGCGATCCGTCCACTTGCTGTAGTGGATGCGGCCCTTCACCGAGACCTGCATGCCCTTGACGGCGTGCTGCGCGATCACCCGGCCGAGACCGTTGAAGCAGGTGATCCGGTGCCATTCGGTGTCCTTGGCGGTGAAGCCGCTGGCATCCTTGAAGGTCTTGCCCTCGCCGTCGCGCTTGGGCCGGCTGGTGCCGAGGTTGAAGAGGGCGATGTCGGTGCCGCCGTTGGTCGAGCGAAGCTCCGGGTCGGCGCCCAGATTGCCGACGAGAAGGACGATGTTGGTCATGTTGCGTCTCCTGAATTCGTCGCCGGGACCACCCCGATCGACAGCCCCAGGAGAGTCGAGGCGAAGCGGCGGAACGCACCGGAGGCGAAGCTGAAGGGGAACCCCGGACCAAGGCTGGCGCGGGCAGCCCGAAGGGCAACACGGGCCGCAGGGCCGCGGGTTGCGGGCCGAAGCTGCCGAGACACAAAGGGCTGGAAGGAGGAATCGGGGAGGTCTGGCCGTCGCCCAAGGACGCTCAATGACCCAGAAATCGATCCGAGACGCGCTTGCGCGCAGTCCCGCTTAGGTCGCTTCTGCGGACCCCGCCGCGATCCGCAGCTCCTCAAGGCGCTCGCGCGACACCGCCTCGACAAGATCGCGGAGTCGGCGAACGCAGCCGGTCAGGGCATCGAGATCCTCGCGGCTGATCTCGTAGCTGGGGGAATAGCGCGCCTCGACATAGGCCCGCTTCAGCAGCTCGAAGCGGCGCCGATCGAGCTTCGTGGCACGCGGCCAGGCGGCGATCAGGCGGGGCTCGCTGTCCTCCGCAAGCGACCGCAGGAACTTGATGTTGTGCGAGCGCGGAAAGTAGAGCGTCCGTACCAGCAGGAAGCAGGCATAGGCTGTCTCGGTGGCCTGGTGCAGATTAAATGCGGCGGTCTTCGACCATTCCGGATCGGTTTTGTGTTCCGCCAGGGAGACATCGACGAGTTTGAGCCATCGATGCACCGCGCCAAATTGAGTGTGGAAATAGGCCTTCGCCATTTGTAGGGCGTTCTGCGGGGACGCAGGCATCGGCGTCCCCAGTTCGTGCTGCGGCAGCTCGTAGATCGCGATCCCGTCCCGCACGATATCGACCCAGAAATATTCACCCCGCCTGAGCGCGCTGTTCACCTCGTCGATCGAGTGAACGATGATGTTGACGGGCCGGCCGATCGATTGGTCGCGCAGTATCTTGTCCTCGGCGACGTACCAATAATCGGCGATCTCCGTCAGGTCCTTGTGGCTGACGACGATCAGCAGATCGAAATCCGACTGGTAGCCGTTGTCGGGCTCGTCGACCCAGTCTTCGCGGGCGTAGCTTCCGAACAGGATGATCTTGTAGATCTTCCCGTTGCGCCGCCAAGGCTGCGTGGCCCGCCCGGTCGCCTCCTCGAACTCGGCCATCAGGATCCGCATGACGCGCGCGAGCTCGTCCTGCTGAACCTGCGGAAGATGGTCGATGTTCGTTCGCATCAAGCTGTCGTTCCCCGTTTATCGCCGCACTTGCAAGCCGCGGTTGCCACCCGGCGATGACGCGGCGCCAAGCCGGCCTGTGAGAACATGCTTGCGGCATGCGCCGAGGCCTTGGTTATTAGCGTTCGGCCGACCGCCCGGGCGCCGCGGCCGCACAGGGCGGCCAGCGCAGAGTAAGTTGGAAGCGGACGGGATGGCAAGCGAAGCCGGACCGGCCGGAGCCGATCCGGCAACGGCGGTCACGCCGCCACGGCCGAGATGCGCGCGGCGTGTTTGGGGTTCGTGCCGAGCGGGCCCCGCCGGTCGACGACGTGGACGCCTCGCTCCTTGGCCTGAATGACGAGGCGCTCGAGGACGCCGTTGCCGGCGAAGGCCACGACGTAGCGCGGGTCGAGCGAAAGCATCTGCTCGTTGCGGCGAAAGCCGGCACGCGCCCCGAGGCGGCTGTCGAGGCCGAACGCGACCTGCGGGACGTTGCGCCGTTCGGCCCAGGAGGCGGCGAGACGGTCGGCGCCTTTGCCGTCGCCACCATGGACGAGGACCATGTCGGCGACCCGATCGCGCACCTTGTCGAGCGTCTCCCAGACGTTCGTGCCGAAGCAAGAGGCATCCTCGTTCGTCGCGAATGACAGACGCCCACCGGCGAAGACGACCGGAGTTCCCTGCGGCATGGCGGCGGTCCGCCGCGTCTCGGAACGGGCGCGCAGGAAGTCCCGGCCCTCGACCACGGCGGATGTCAGGCCGCGAGAATGGTTGAGCCGGGAGCCGCCGGCGGGCCGCCAGGAGGAGCCGGTCTCGTTCATGTAGAGGGAAGCGGCGATCTCGCGGAAGGCCTCCAAAGCGAGCATCGCGACCTCGGCGGAACGGGCGCGGTCGATCTGGCTCTCGAGCTCGCTGGTGTGGATCTCCGAGCCATCGGCGGAGGCGAGCAGGCAGCGAATCTCGTCGGTCGCGCGATCGATCTGGGCGCTGCGCTTGGCCGCCGCCCGGTGGAAAAGGTTCACCATTCCCCAGGCAAGCTCCTCGGCATCGTGCTCGAGGGCGGTATCGGGGAACAAGGCGAAAAGGTCGGACCAGACGGCCGAAAGCGTCTGAGTCACGGCGTCGGGATCCGGCGGCTCCGAGATTGCCGAGGGGCCGATCCCCTCGACTTTCAGATGGCCGAGCTCGAGCTGTGCGAGCTGCGCGGCAAGGCTTGTGTGCATGATGGGTCTCCCTCGTGCGACGCCGGAAGATCCGGCGCCTGGAGCCCGACGACCCGGCCCAGCCGCCTCCCCCGCACCGTCCGCGGAGCGGCGGGGAACCCCCGGCCAAGGCTGGCGCGGGCCGCCGCGCGCAGCGCGGCAACACGGGCCGAAGGCCGCGCGGGTTGCGGGAAGGCGGAGCCGGGTCAGGGCCCCTCTGGCGCCGGATTGCGGCATCGAGAAAGACGACTCCGGTCATTCAAAAGCGGCGCTCAGGGATGCTTCAGCGGGACGCCGTCGAGAAACGGAACGCCCCAGCCGATGCAGGCTCCCGGCACCCGGGCCAGCGGGACGAAGATTGGATCGATATCCCAGCGGGCTCGCTGCTGGGCGACGTCGGCCCAGCTGAGGCCCTGCGGAAGCGCATAGCCCTGTTCGAGGTAGCGACGCTCGATGTCGGTCGGCATGGGTTCAACCTCCTTCAGAAAGGCTTCACCAGAAGCGCCACCAGGGCCGCTCCTGGCGCTCCAGCGCCCGGTCGAGCCTGAGCAGCGCATCCGCCAGAAGGCGCTCGGCCGCGTACGGCTCGATTCCCAGGCGAAGGGCGATCTCATCGTTCGAAAGACCCTCGCGGGCGCTGAGGATCAACACCTGGCGCTCGATCGGTCGGAGGCTCTTCGCGGCCTCTGCTAGCCGCTCGGGCGTCAGCTCCGGGCGATCCTTCGTCATCGGAATTCTCCTCAAGTCTCGGCACGGGTTGGAGGCGGCGGGGAAACCGGGCGGCGATCCGTCCCGGCCGTTGCGCCATGGTCGCCAATCTCCTGTGAGGCGTCCGCCGCCCGTCCGGACGGGTGCTGGCGGACAGGTCAGTGAGGCCCTCGGCTAGGCGCGTTGGCCGGCGTTGATCGCGGCGGTAAGTAGAGGATTGCCCGCATGTCCCTTTGGACAATCCCTCTGGCCAGTTTTGACTAGGTCCGGTTCGCGGACTTGCGTCCCGTTCGCCGCCCCCAGCCGGTGGCGAGGGGCGAAGCGGGCGGCCCCCGGCGAAGGGGACCGCCCATGAAGAAGGGCCCGGGAGACGTCAGGCCGCTTCTTCAATCGGCTTGACGACAGGCTCGGCATTTTCACCCGCCGAAGAATCCCCGTCGTCATTCTCGGGGACCGGGACGGCGTCGCCCTCGGTCTCGGCCACGGCCGGCGGCGCGAACCGCATCGCATCGGGCACCCAGGCCAGAGCGGCCTCCTTGACCTCGACCTCGGCGATGAAGTCGCCCGAGAAGATCCGTTCGCAGCCCTGGGCAAGCTCGGCCTTCTTGGCGCCGGAATAGCGGCCGGCGAGCGCGGGTCCGCCCACTTCGGCCAGCGCTGCGAGCGTCACGCTCTTCGGCACCCGGTCGAAATAGTTGGTCCCAGTGGGCCGCCACCAGCGCGCCACGTCGATTCCGAGCAATGCCCCAAGATGGTCGTGGAAGCCGCAGGCGCGCGGACCGGCAAGGTTGAGGCTCGCTTCAAGGGTGCGCGCGACTGCATGGCCGAGCCAGGCAGCGCGGGCTTCGTCCGGCAACGCCCGGAAGGCGTCGAACCTCTCCGCCCGGCTCTTGCCCTCGGCCCAGCTTCGGTCGAGCGCCTCCGCGGTCTCCGCCCGGGCGATCGTCGCCGCCGCTTCGGGGGTCTTGAAGTCAAGGACCGGGTTGGACGGCGGCATGGCGACCAGGGACGAGCCGCTCTTCTCGCTCGAATAGCCCGCTTCGCGGTCGATCATCAGGAAGATGGCGAGATCGAGCGCCAAGCCGGGATCGGCAGCGACATGGACGGCGAGGATGTCGCGCCGCTGCATCGCGAGCTCGTCGACCAGCCTTTGCGAAAGGCCCGCCGCGCGGCCCGGCTTCCCGGCGGGTTCGGCGGATTGGCCGCCATCGTCGCTGTCGGCGTCCACCGCCTCGCCGTCCGGGGAAATCTCGACATAGAGGCCGGTGTCGAGCCGCGGGCGACCATGCTCGTCGAGCATCAGGAATGCGCCGATGCGCGGCTTCAGCTCGTCGTCGACGACGGGGGGTTTGTTGACGATCGCATCGATCCGGTCGCTGAGCTCGCGGATCTTGGCCTCGGCCGCGTCGCGGGCGTCCTCGCCCATCTCCTCGTCCTCGAAGCCGAGCGCGATTTCCTCGATCTCGGCCTCGAGCGCATCCACCGACGCCGATTCCTCGTCGGTCAGAGGCAGGGTTTCGACGGGGACGCGCCGAAGACCAATGGTCTGATCGCCGCCGATCCAATTGTTGAGCGTCGGCCTGACCCAGCCGAGGCCGGCTTCGGCGGCCGCCTCGGCGGCCAGGGCCTCCATCTTCTCGCAAGCAAGCCGCTCGAGGATGGCGATGTCGAGCCAGCGGGTCGCGGAATCCTCGGCGAACAGGTCGCGCTCGATCCGCCCGCCGGCGGCGACATAGGCTTCCTCCCCAACGAGCCGGGCCCGCCGGTCGGTGGCGCTCGCGGTCGCCTGCGTCATCATCCGGCGGATGCTGTCGGGATGGGCGGCGCCGTAGCCGCGGCTCATCTGCTCGAACACAAAGGCCTGCCGTTCCTGATCCGGCGTCGCCGCATAGGCCTTGGCGACGTCGAGGCTGATCTCACCGGCGCCGAGCGCTTCGAATACGACGGGGGCGAGCGTGGCGAGGCGAAGTCGGCCTTCGACGAAGCGAATGGTCAGGCCGAATCGACGCGCGATGCCGTCGACGTCGGAGCCCTGCTCGATCAGCTGGTGGAAGGCGAGGCACTCGTCGGCCGGGTTCATGCTCAGCCGCTGGAAATTCTCGGCGAGGCTCGCCTCCTGGGCCTCGGCGGCGCCGCCTTCGAGCACCAGGCAGCACACTTCGTGCGCCTTGGGCAGCTTGCCTTCTTCGGCCAAGCGCTGAAGAGCCTTCAGCCGCCGGCCGCCGGCCTCGACGGCGAAGCTGCCGCGCGGCTTGGCCGCGCCGGTCACCACGAGGTTCTGGAGCAGCCCGCGGGCTTCGATGTCGGCCTTGAGCTGGAGGTCGGCCTGCTCGTCCGCAGTTCGCCGCACGTTGCGTGGGCTGGGCACGAGCTTGTTGAGGGGGATGGTCCTGATCATGACGGTCTCCGGATGAGAGCCGGCGCGGCCTTTCCGCACCCGTCGCTCACCCGCCTCCCGCCTTCTCTCCTCTAACGTCTCGGCTTTGGCAGCTTTGCGCCCAATGCCGACGTTCAGTGAGGCGGACGCTCTTCCTCGAAGCGGACGCCGCGCGCAACTCATGACAAAATTGTGGAGACCTCATCCTATCCAGCCACAGCGTCACTCCACAATTCTCGGCGGCTTTTTCCTTGGCGCGCAACGCGTCGAATTTCACGAGTGCAGAAAACTGCAGGTTCGGTCCGCTCCCTTCCATCGGTGCTACACGACCGCCTGAAAACGTCCTGCCAGGAGTTGAGCGATGCCACAGACCTCCGCCACAGCTATGCGGGCAGCTGTATTCTCGGCCGTCTGCATCGCCCTCAATGTCGGCCTCAATAAGGTCGCTACCGTGCTCCAGTTGCCGGTGTTCATGGACACGGTTGGAACCGTGCTTTCCGCGGCGCTGGTGCCCCCGGGCTACAGCATCGCCGTCGGCGTCATCTCCAACTTGATCGGGGGGGTGGTCACCCATCCGTCGGTGCCATTCTACGTTGGCACGCAGGTTATAGTCTCGCTCATGGCGATAATCGGTTATCGTCGTGGATGGTTCGATACCCTGCTTCGCGCGGTGTTGCTCGGTCTGGCGATCGGCATTGTTTCCGCAATTGTAAGCGCTCCCATTACGGTGCTGGTTTTTGGTGGGATCACGGAACCTGGAGCAACGGCCATAAACGCGGTGCTCCTCGCTGCAGGCAATGACCTCTGGACTTCGGTCATCTCAGGCTCGCTCGTTGTTTCGAGCATCGACAAGGTTATCGCTGCTGTCATCGTATGGGTTCTGCTTCGGCGGATGCCCGAGCGGCTGAAGATGCACAGCAGAGAAGATCGTTCGAGGTGACCCTGCGCCCGATTGCGGCGGCGTCAGTCACACTTGCGTCGGCGACTGGACTTCTTCTCTTAAGCCCGCGCTGGGCCGGCAGTGCCTTTGCGGCGCTCCTCCTCGCGACGTTTCTGTTCGTACAAGCGCGCTCGCACTCGCACAGCAAAGCCGCGCGAACGCTGCTGGTTTGGACATTGCCGTTCGTGCTGCCGCTGGTCGCTATCCACGGAGTCCTCAATTCAGCATATCCGGTGACGTCGCTGTTGCTCGACGCGATTCCCGTTCGGAGCGAGGGAGTCGAGTTCGGCTACGATGTCGCCGTTCGGGTCGTGATCCTGTCGATCGTGGGGGCCTACTGGCTTTCAGTCGATCGCGATGAGTTCGTGGAAGCCTTGCTGCGCCTAGGGCTGCCTGCATCGCTCATCATGATAGCAATGCAAGGGCTGGTCATGGCGCGCCAGCTCCAGCATAGGATTGACGCGGTATACCAGGCGCAACGAGCGCGCGGAATTCCGGTCGCCTCCTCCTTTCTGAAGCGACTGCGATCGTTTCCAGCGTTATTGGTTCCTGTCGTGGTCGGCACCTTAGTCGAAGCCGAGGCGCGCGTTCCGGTCCTTCTCTCGCATGGCTATGGCAGGAAGGAGCCAATTCGGCGCCCCGCTCGGCCCGTCACCCTAGCCGACTGGCTAACTATATTCTTCCCGTGGGTACTTCTTGCGGGCATCGCTGCGTGGGACGCATGGGCATGAGCGCCCTCTCAGCTCTGTCACAGCCCGGGCTCGAGGTATCGCTTCCAACGAACCCGCCCTTCACTGCACCCCTCGGCAGCTATGTCTCCGTCGTCGGCCGGAGCGGTGCCGGCAAGAGCACTCTTTGCCAGCTTATCGCCGGCCTTCTTGAAGATGAGTGCGAACGGCAGGTCCGCCTTTGGGGTCGCGAACTGTCGGCTATCCCGCTGGCAACGCGGTCTTCCCTAATCAGCTACGTGCCGAGCGACCCGTATCTCTCGTTCTCCGGACTGAAAGGAACATTGAGAGGCGAACTGGACATGATCCTTCGCTTTGCGGGCGATCCGGATGGCGGTGCCGCGATGGGAGTGGAGGAGGTTGCTCAGGCCTTCGGGTTGACCACGCTCCTGGACAGGGATCCTGTCAGCCTTTCAGGTGGAGAGGCAGCGCGAGCCTCGTTAGCAATGGCGTTGGCTAAGCGGCCGAAATTGCTCGTTCTGGACCAAATGACCGATCATCTGGACTCGACCTCAGCGGCAGATATCAAACAGCAAATTCAGGCAGTGCTGCCGCCCGAGGCCGTGGTCGTGGAAACGCTTTCTCGCGCTTGCACAGTTCAACATCCCGACACGGTAAGTGACAGAGAGGCCGATGGCTGGCGCATACAAATACGCCCGCTCGAGGAGGCTCTGAACGACGCGACGCCCGATAAGTCGGCTGCCGTTGCGGCCGATCTGCGGGCTCGTGAGACCGCCTCGGACACCCGCCCGTTGCTTCAGGTTGAAGGTCTCTGTTTTCGTTACAGCCGCAAGGGGTTCGGACTTGGCCCGATGGATCTTGCGCTTAGCCCCGGCGAGCGACTTGCGCTTATCGGGCGCAACGGCAGCGGCAAGACCACTCTCCTGAAATGTCTTGCTCTGCTTCAGCGCCCGGATTTCGATCGGTTCGAAATCGTCGGCACCGACCGGATCGTCACGATGCCTCCGCCGGACCGTAAGGAGCACCGATGGGCCAAGATGGCGCTATATTGCTTCCAGCGCCCTGAGGATCAGCTTTACCTGTCGACGGTGCGCCGGGAACTAGAGGATACCGCGAACCGGCTTGCGGGGATTGAAGGAGTCGATCGAGCACTCGAATTGGCGGCGCGATTGGGGTTGGACCGATACCTGGAACAATCCCCTTATGACCTCCCTCGCGCCTACCGGCGTCTCATACCTTTGGCGGCTGCGCTGGCGGTCCGCCCACCCCTCCTTCTCTTGGATGAGCCTACGGTGGGCCTGGATGACGAACAGGTGTCGATCCTGCGTGAGCTCATCACGACCGAAGCGCCAAACAGCGCCATCGTTTTCATTTCGCATGACGCCGGCTTCATCAATTCGACTGCAACTCGCATTCTGAATATGGAGGAAATCCCGACCTACCAGGGCGAAGTCGCAAACCCGGCTTTTGCCCCCAAATAGCTGATGCATTCCTGGAAATAGGCTATCATTCGCGACCGCTGGTTGCCCTCGGCCATGTAAGGGCCGGGCCCCTTCACCGCCGTCGACCATTCCCACAGCTCGGGTTCGTCGAGGACGCACGCCACCAGCGCCCATGCGTCGCGCACAACGACGAGGTCTGCAAGGCCGAGCTCGCGGTAATACTCCCCTTTCTTGTTGAAATTGAAATGCTCCAAGAGCTGGTTGAGGAAGCTTCGAGCCCGTTGGGCGTCATCCTCGTTCGGGCAAAGAAGAATCTGTTCAATGATGAAATCGCAAATGGCTACGGCGCCTTTCGGAAGCTTTTTGGACTGCAATTTTCGGTCGACATCGTCGTCCTCGTCTTCCGATCGAACTCGGTCATAAAAGTCCGTTTTGAACTTCTCCAGATCCCCGTCCGAGCCCAGAAAAGCTGAGATTGCGAGAGCGAGCGGGTAAATGTCGTCCCCGGTGCCATCGGCGTCCTCGGAGGGAAAATGATAATCAAGGTAGCGCGCGACCTGCCAACCAACGTGCAGCGGATTGTGTTTGTCTTTCGGATCGTCCGTCAGCGGCTGGATCGGGCACTCCAGCATGTTCTGCTCAAGGAGATAGGGGGAGAAGCAATCCACGACATTTGCCTGGACGAAAGAGGGCCCAACCTTGAGGACATCGTCCTCCCTATTCGCCTGCGGGCCGTGCACGAACCGTTTGAGATCCTTGTCGCTCAGCTCGACCACCATGCGCGACCGGTATGCGCCGGATAGGGGGTCCGCCACCGCTGTCGAGCACGCATGAAGCAGACAGGCGGCATAATTTCGAACGTCGCGCATGTCATGCGTGGTCGAGGAAAAGACCCCTGTCTGCCGCTTTTTCGTCTTCCGCTTGGGACTGGCGAACGGGACGAAACGGACCGAGTCGAAATGACGCAGCATGCTCAGAAATATCTTGTCCGCAAGATCGTCTGAGGCGCCCACGTGCCTCAGGACGTCGCGGTTACGAGCGGTCTCGATTGTGGAGCCACCGGTGACGCCAAGCTTGCCGAGTATCCGCGAGGACACATAATTGCCCGACGTTTCGAGCTGACCAAAATAATCGCCGGGCCGGAACGCCATCCTCTTCGTGTCAGGCGATTCAAAGAAGGCCTCGCCCGACGCCAGCCGATACAGCCTCGATCCCAGATTCCCCAGCACGTCGAGAACCTCATCACCGGGATAAGTCTCGACCACCGTATCGATGCCAACGCCGCCGCTCAGCGTCTGAGTTGATCGCTTCTCGATTTTCATCAGGCGCGGACAGAGCAACCAGAAATAGAACGGTCCCTGGCGCGGCGGCACTCGAAAGGCCGAGTCAGCGAATACTTCTTCGTGCCGCGTCTGGAGATGCTCGGCTAACGGGCGCGGGAGAGCAGAGATGTGGACCGGCCGCTGTTCAAGCAGATGGAAGCCGGTGACCGAGAAAATCTCCTCCCATTCGGCTGGATCCCGCACCCGGAGTTTCTCGCGCGCGCCGTAGGAATCTGCCTCGATTTCGAGAATGCTGTGCGCCGGCAAACCGGGAACGAAGAAATCCGGGTCAAAGCTCAGCGCCAGAATGGGGACGTTTAGCCAATCGCGACGCTCCAATAGCGAAAACAACGCCCGTAGCGTACCCTCCGGGTCGGCCAGATGGTCGAGAACAGCTATGATCGAAATGAGGGTGGGAGCCGCCGCCTCGAGAGCGTCCTCATCGCAAAACTGACGGATGGTTCGCTCGATCAATGTCGATCCGGAGAGGCGATCGTCGGCTTGCGCTAACCGTATCAGATCGACGCTAGGCTCGACGCCGACATATCCGACGCCATTCTGAGCGAGCCAGCCTCCGAGATAGCCAGTACCGCAGCCAAGATCGAGAAGCGAAGTTCCAGCCATGTCGGGAAATCGCTCGGCAAGGCCGGTGGAATTCTCATGCCACGCTGTCAGGTCAGGTACCTGCTCGAGGATTGATTTGTCGGGCGAGAACGGCAAATTAGCCAATGCCTCCTGAAGCACCCGGTGCGGCTTTGCAATGCGCCCTGACCCCTGCAATTCTCCGAAGTAATCAAGGGTGCGCGCGATGACGTCGTTGACCAGCGCCATTCTTATGGGATCGCCGAAACGCCCGATGACGTTTCCCCAAGCCGCTGCCCGGTCGCCTTCGATAACGTCGTCGACCGTCGGCATGGCGCGCCCCCGCATCCGCAATTGATCCGCAGAATTCTGCAGATGCGAACACGATCATGTTCTGAAAGTCGAGTGTCAAGCTAGCTGCAAGCGCTGCTTGCTCCCACGTCGGAGTGGCCTCTGAAAGTGGGCTTATGGAGCGGTTTCCCAGAAACGAATCACTAGGGGAAACCATATGACCTACGCATTAACGACCTCCGCCCTCCGTTCGGCAACTCGCCGGGGAGTTCGCCGCGATGCGCTCGACCTGCTCCTTTTGTGTGCGGACCGAGAGGCATACGTGAACAGTGGTGTGAAGATCTTGTCCCTGAGCGCCAAGAAGGCCCAGCGCCTGCGCAAGGAGTTCGGCGACGCATTGATCAGCCGCGCCGAACGGACAAACGTCATCGTGGACGCGCGCTCGGGCGTAATCCTGTCCGTGATCAAGGGCCGGTGGCTCTGCTCGACCTTCAGGCCGGGTAACATGCGCCACGGCCGCGGCGGCAAACGGTCCGACACCCTCCGTGGGCGGAGCTACTAATGGTCCGCCCCAATTCCAGCTGCAACTCTTGCCGGCAAGGCACCACTTGCCAGATTGCCTCGTCTCAACCGGCGTCGGCAAGGTGGGACTGGTGGGGGCGTTCTGACGCCGAGCACGATGGCGCCGAGCATTTCCCGGTCAGTTCGCGGTCGTCGGTGTTCTATGCCCGTCATTTCCCCAATTCCACAGCGATTGATTGGGGGAACTGGCGCTGGCAGACCCGCAATGCCTTCCGCACCGTCGATCAGGTCGAGCAGATCCTCGAATTATCTGCCGACGAGCGCGAAGCGATTGTCCGGCACCAGGGTAGCCTTCCGCTAGCTATCACTCCTTATTATGCCGCCTTGTTCTCCGGGACAGACCTCCGGGATCCCCTGCGGCGAACCCATATCCCGGTTTGCGCGGAATACGAGCAGGGGCCCGGCGAGTCGGATGATCCGTTGGCTGAGGATCATGACATGCCGGTGCCCAACTTGGTTCATCGGTATCCGGATCGGGTGCTGTTCCTGGCCACCGGCTGGTGTTTCACCTTCTGCCGTTATTGCACGCGCAGCCGGATGATCGGTGACCCGAGCGGTGGCTACCACTTCTCTACGCGGGAATGGGAGCAGCAGATCGAATACATCGAGAACCATCCAGAGGTGCGAGATTGCCTCATCTCCGGTGGTGACCCGCTCACCCTCGCCACGGAAAAGCTGGACCGGTTGCTGACGCGACTCAGGGCAATTCCGCACCTCGAATTTATCCGCATCGGCACCAAGGCTCCCGTCGTCCTTCCACAACGCGTCTCCAAGCGCCTGGCGGCGATGCTGTCGCGACACCGCGTGTGGCTGTCCCTCCATTTCACGCATCCGAGCGAGATCACCCCCGAAGTCACCGAAGCCTGCGATCGGCTCGCCGACGCGGGCATCCCGCTCGGCAGCCAGACCGTCCTGCTGCGCGGCATCAACAACTCCGTCGCGACGATGAAGGCGCTCGTGCACGGCCTGCTCAAGATCCGGGTGAAGCCTTATTATCTCTATGCTTGCGACCCGATTTCGGGCTCCGCCCATTTCCGCGTCCCTATCGAGAAGGGCCTGGAAATCATCGAAGGTCTTCGCGGCCACACGACCGGCTATGCCGTTCCGCAGCTGGTCATCGATGCGCCAGGCGGGGGCGGGAAGGTGCCGATTCAGCCCGATTACGTGCTGGGGCGCGATGGCGACGACATTCTCCTCCGCAACTACCAGGGCCTGGTCTTCCGCTATCCCGATCCACTGCCCTTCAACTCGGACCAGGAAAGCCGCTGCAAGCCCAACCTCGTGCCGATGGAGGTTTGAAGATGGACGACTTCGCCACCTACGTCCGTGCGATCACCTCCAACGAGTGGATTTACCTCATCGTCTTCTTGATCGCGATCGCCGAGGCGAATGTGCTCACCAGCTATTTTCTCTCGGGCACGATGGGGTTCGTCCTCGTCGGCATCCTGATCCATCAAGGCCTGCTCGACCCGACCTGGTCGATGCTCGCGATCTACGCTGGTACCGTCCTGGGTGACGCCAGCGGGTTCCTGTTGTCCCATTGGCTGCAGCGCATCTCATTCGTGGCGGCGATGGTCCGGAAGGTCGACTGGGCACGAGCATCGCTAGCGGCCTCACCGACCCGGTTCATCGTCATCGGGCACTTCACTCCCTATCTTCAGGCGGCGCTACCCGTGTTGGCCGCGGGGGTAGTGCCGTTTCGAAAATATGTAGCGATTGATCTGGCCGGCGCTGCCGCGGGCACGGTCTTCCTGGTCGGCTTCGGCTACCTGCTGAGCACGACCGCCGAGCAACTCCACTATCGGACCGCGCTCACCATCATTGGTGTGGTGGCAACTCTGGCGATTGCGATCCTCTGGTCTCGACGCCGTCCCACTGCGGCAAGCGGCAAGCCCACTCTTACCCGGGCGAGATCTCTTGGGCGCACCATCCGTTTCGTCGTCCTCTATCCGTTTTGGCACCCGGCCCGCTGGATCGAGATGTGGTTGCGCGGGAGACCTTCGCGGAGCTTGCGGCGGTCGCTGGAGGCCTGCTTTCCCGACATTCGTGCGGGCGACATCCTATTGATACGGCTGCATTGGCCGGCACCCTGGGGTCGGTGGGCCCATACCGCCATCGCGATCGACGGCCAGAATTTCTGCCACGGTTTCACCAAGGTCGTCACGGCGCATAGCCTCGCGGCGCTGCCGGTTCGCTATGCCATTGCCCAACTGAGGTGCAAGTGTCCGGCAGCCACGGCACAAGTCGCGGCCGACGTCGCCCGAGGCTTCGTCGGCCGGCGCGTCTCGGTGATCGCGCGGCAGGACGACGGCACCAAGGTGTCGTGTGCATCCCTTGTCTCTCTTGCCTACGCACGCGCAGGTATCGAACTCGTCGGGCCTCAATATCCGCGCGTCACGCCCGATGACATTTTTACATCTGACCAGCTCAGCTTGGTCCGGATCGTTCACACCGAGCGTGTTCGTCTGGACACGCACCGCTATGTGTTTGAGGCGCGGGAGCAGGGCTGATGAGCCACCCGGCGGCACTCCCCATTAAGCCTGATCCCGTACCTGGTCGGGCAAATCTTAGTCACCTGGCGGAGCTTCGCTCGTTTCTCCCATGCCGAGCATCGCCGGAGCCACTTGTCCTCGACGGCGACCAGGTCCGCTGGCTTCGCCAGCTCGGCCCCTGTCTGCTGGCTTTCTATGCGGCCATGGATCGGCTGTACACGCGCAGCCTCAGCGGCGACGCCCCACTCTGGGTGGCTTCCTATTTGGACGCGGGTAAGCCGGAAGTTGTCGTCGCGCTCGGCAGAGCGCGCGCCTTCTCTGGGCAGCTGCCTTCCATCATCCGCCCTGACATTCTCCTGTCTGACGGCGAAAGCGCTATCTGCGAGCTTGATTCGGTGCCTGGTGGCTTCGGTTTGGCGGCACGGCTTGCTGGTTGTTATCAGCGGGCCGGACACGCCGTAGTTCAGGACGTCTCCATTGAAGATGGGTTTCTCGGGGCAATGGGCGGCGCCTCGCCGCAGGACGCCGTAGCGATCGTCGTTTCGGATGAGTCGAACGATTACCGGACGGAAATGGCTTGGCTGGCAGGTCGAACTCCAAGCCCTCGGCGCCCACGTCTACGCCGTTCATCCGCGAGAGCTGCGCTACACGGAGGATCAGGTGCTCCTGCGCAGGCAGGGGCAAGATGTGCCCATCGCTACCGCCTATCGATTTTTCGAACTGCATGATCTTGCGAATGTCTCAAAATCAGAGTTCCTGATTTACGTCGCGAAGGGCAAACGTGTTCGGCTGACACCGCCGCCCAAAGCTTATCTCGAGGAGAAGCTGTGGTTCGCGCTGTTCCACCATCCTTCTCTGCAAGCGTATTGGGAAGATAATCTGCCGGACGGCGGATACGATCTCCTTCGCCGTGCACTTCCAAAAACCTGGATCGTCGACCCCGCTCCGCTTCCGCCCCAGGCCGTTATACCTGGCCTCGAAATCGATGGGTGGCCGCTGCAGGACTGGCAACACCTCGGCGCCGCCGGCAAGCGAGACCGGCGGTTGGTCCTGAAACCCTCCGGCTTTTCGGAGCTCTCCTGGGGAAGCCGCGGAGTCGTCATTGGTCATGACCAATCTGCGTCCGACTGGGCCGCGGCGGTGGCGTCGGCCCTAAGTGGGTATCCACGTCCCAGCTGGGTATTGCAGGAGTATCGTCCACCCTCACGCCGGACCCTCAATGCTTATGATGTCGAAACGACTAGCGTCCTTGCCTTGGAAGGCCGCGCACGGCTTACACCGTTCTACTTCGTCCGAAACGGAGTCGCCGAGCTATCAACCGTGCTGGCGACAATTTGCCCCAGCGATAAGAAGAAGGTGCACGGCATGGACGACGCGGTCATGACCGTGTGCTCGTGCCCGGCTCAGCCTCGCGCGGGGTGATCGGGAACCGGGATCAGTGAAAATGGGGCACGCGAACAGACTTTTTGCAACCATCTTGTTTTCGCCCGTGAGTTCAGTCAGCTCCGTCGAAGCCGCACTCGGGCAGGACCAAAGGCACTCGTGACAAAAGTGCGAAAATGTAATGAGTGCAATCGCCGGATCAGGAGCCATCGGGACTTCACCGAAGGTCCGCTTTCGCGCGTTCAGACCCGCCAGTCTGAATGGCTGCATTCGGCCAGAATTGGACCTGAGCCCGAGTTATTGAGGGACGAGCCGCGCCAGCACCGCCGCCGCTCCATCCACCGGCACGAACAGTCGCGTCTGGTAACGAATGATCTCGGTGAAGCAGCCTTGCGCCTTGTACCAGGGCAGGCGCGCCGCCGTGAAGCCGGCAAGCTCGAGGCGCTGGCTGGAGTTGACCAGTGACCGCTTCAGGATGAGCTCTTCGACGCTGCGGAATGGCAGCGGCTTGCCGGTGCGAAGCACGGTGGCGGCAAGCTCCTCCGGCGGTATGTCGAGCGAAACGTCCAGCCCGAGCTTCTTCCCGAGCTCGGCGAGCGAGACGGAAGGAATTTCCCTCCCGAGCAGCGAGCGGCCATCGTCGGCGGCGATCCGGATCACCTGCACATGATCGTCCGGCAGTTTGTCCCACACGGGAAGCAGGAGGCCGGTGGCGAGGTGCAATGTCTCGCGGCGAAGCGTCGTTTCCGCCTCATGGGCTTCCGCCCTCCAGGCCTCTGCGAACGCTTCGTCGGGCGCGGGCTCCCAACTCGTCTCGTCCAACCGGTCGCACGGAAGATGCTCGCGCTTCACCGGGCGGATCAGCTCGTAACGGGCGATCGGTAGCCCTTCTTCCGACATCAGACTGCGCGCCTTGACGCGTAGCGCGGCCTTTCCGGACCTCGCATTCAGCATCGGCACGGCGTCGGGACGAGACGCACCAATTTCGAGCAGGCGCTCAAGGCTCAGCGGCCGCAGGCGCCGGGCGAGCTCGATCCGCAGCAAATGGGTCGTCGCGCCGGAGCGCGGATCGGTGCGGATGATCCGGTCGTCGAGGATCCCGAACGCGTCGACCGGAACCGTCTCCACGCCGAGGTCGAGGGTTCCGGCCTCGCGCGCAGCCGCGACCCGGGCTTCGACGAGGCCGAGGAACTCGTCGAAGATCGCATTCTGAAGGTCGATGCGAAGGGCAAGCAGCCGATTGAGCCAGCGCTGGATCGGCGGCAGATCCTCGCGAAGCCCGCCGTCCTCGCCCTCGAGCTTCAGGCCGGTCAGCTCCTGGAACCGCGCCATGCTGACTGAGCCGAGCTTGCCGACGAACAGGAGATGATACCAGCCGACCAGGGCGTCCTTGGCGTAGCGGCTTTCGAGATTGTCGGCCGGATCGAACAGATTCTGACCGCCCGTCTGGCGCTGGCCGCGGGTGAGCGCGCCCAGCGAATCGAGACGCCGGGCGATCGTCGAGATGAACCTGCGCTCGCCGCGGACGTCGGTCGTGACTGGGCGGAACAAGGGCGCCGAGGCCTGGCGGGTGCGATGGGTGCGGCCGAGCCCCTGGATGGCGGCGTCGGCGCGCCAGCCGGGCTCGAGCAGGTAGTGGACGCGCCGCGCCTGGTTCCCCGCGCCGAGGCAGGCATGATAGCTTCGCCCGGTGCCGCCGGCGTCGGAGAAGATCAGGATCTTTTTGTCGCCGCGCATGAACGCGTCGGTCTCGACGAGGTTTGAGCGCGCGGTCCGGTTTTCGAGCTTCTGGCGCCCGTCGGCGGCGACGACGAGGCGGCGGGTCCGGCCGGTGACTTCGGCGACGGCCTGGGTTCCGAACCCCTCGATCAGGGTGCCGAGCGCGGTGCCGATCGGGGGCAAAGCGCAGAGCTGCTCGATGAGCGCGTCGCGCGACTGCATCGCTATCTGGCTGTGGACCGGCCGTCCTTCGTCGTCGGACATCGGCTCGGAGCGGGCATTGCCCTCGGCATCCGTGAATACGCGCATCGCCCTCGTCGGGAACGCGGCGCTCAGATAGTCGATCACATATTCGCGCGGGGAGAGGTCGATCTCGAGCACCTCCCGCTCCTCGGGGCTCAATTCGGCGAGCCGCCGGTCGAGCATGGCCTCGGCCGTCGAGACGAGCTGGACCACGACCGCCTGCCCGGCTGCGAGATCCGCCTCGATCGCCGGCACCAGGCTTGGCAGCTTCATTGAGAGCAGCAGCTGGCCGAAGAAGCGCTGCTTGCAGCCTTCGAACCGGGAGAGCGCAGCCGACTTGGCGTTAGCGTTGAGCGTCGCGCCGGTCGCCGCGTCGACCACACGGGTCGCTTCGAGTGCGCTCGTGAGGTTTGCGTGGATGATCGCCCAGGCGTCGGCATAAGCGTCGTAGATCGCGATCTGCTCGGCTGTCAGCTGATGCTCGAGCACGTCATATTCGACGCCGGCAAAGGAAAGTGCGCGGGCGGTGTAGAGGCCGAGCGCCTTCAGATCGCGCGCGACCAGCTCCATCGCGGCGATGCCGCCGTCCCGGATCGCGGCGACGAAGGCCGTGCGGTCGGCAAAGGCGGTTTCCGGACCCCAGAGGCCGAGCCGCATCGCATAAGCGAGATTGTTGACGTCCGACGCGCCGGTCGCCGACGCGTAGAGGATTCGGGCGCGCGGCAGCAGGTTCTGGAGCCTGACGCCGGCGACGCCCTGCTCCGATCCCTTGACCTTGCCCCGGCTCCCTTCGCCGCCGGCCGCATTGGCCATGGCATGGGCTTCGTCGAACGCGACAACGCCCTCGAATTTCGCCGTGGCCCAGTCGAGGATCTGGCGAAGGCGGGTGGCCTCGCCGCGTCCGGAACGCAGGGTTGGATAGGTGACGAACAATATGCCCTGGTCCATCGCGATCGGGGCGCCGAGCTTCCATTGCGAGAGAGGCTGGATGTCGAGCGGCAGGCCGCCGAGCGCCGACCAGTCGCGCCGCGCGTCCTCAAGCAAGGTCTCGTTCTTGCTGAGCCAGATGTGGCGGCCGCTGCCGCGCAGCCATTGGTCGAGAATGATCCCCGCAACCTGGCGTCCCTTGCCGGCGCCGGTGCCGTCGCCGAGAAAATAGCCGCAGCGATAGAGCGCGCCGCCCTCGTCCGCCGGTGCGAGGTCGCACCCCTCGCGGATGGCGACGAAGCTGCCTGGAAGGTCGCGGTCGAATGCGGAGCCCGCATAGATCAACGTCTCGAGCTGCGCTTCGGACAGCCCGCCGCCCCCGACCAAGCCCGCCGGCAATGTGGGCACATGGGTCGGCTTCGGCGCCGCGATCGACCCCATAGCGAGCGATTCCACCAGGGGAGTCGGATGGGGCGCGGCGCCCGCGATGACGACGCGGCTCGGCCGATAGGGCAGATAGAGGCCGACCTGATCCGCGACCGGCGCCGGCTCCTCCAGGATGAGGTAACCGAGAGGCTCGGCAGCCCGATCCGCTGCCCTGGCGCGCGGGGCGGCCAGCGGCGCCGAGGGGGCGGCGCGCCGCGCGAACAGGGATAGGCTCCCGGCCCGCGGCGGGAGCGGCTGCAGGTTCGGCGACGCTCGCGGCGGCAGCGCTTCTAGTCTTGCCAGGAGCTGGTCGAAGCGGTCGGCCCGGCCATGGACCGGCGAGTGCCCGTCGCGAAGCTTGTCATAGACGAGGAACCGGACCGCGACGCCGGTGCCGTGCTTCGCGAACGCGCCCTGGGCGAGCAGGATGTCGAGCCGGAGCTCGGCCTGCCGATCCGCCTGTGCGCGCAGCGCCCGGCCCGAGCCGGCTTCGGCGAAGCTTTCGGGCATGATCGCGACCAGGCGGCCCCCGGGCGCGAGCCGGGTCAGCGCTCCAAGCAGGTGGCGCGCGCCCGCATAGCGGTCTTCGCCGCGCCCGGCGCCGCGCGCGAAGGGCGGGTTCATCAGCACCACGCTGGGGCGGACCGCCGGGTCGAGGAGGTCGTGGATCAGCTCGCCGTCATGGCCGCTGAGCTCGGCGCCCGGATAGGCCGCGGCGAGGCAGCGGCGCCGCCCTGGATCGATCTCGTTGAGGATGAGGCGGCAATTGTCGCGGGCGGCGGCGGCGGCGAGCAGTCCCGTTCCGGCCGAAGGCTCGAGCACGACATCGTCCCTGGAAAGACCGGCCGCGCAGCCGGCCAGCCAGGCCAGCGGAAGCGGCGTCGAAAAGGCCTGCAGCGCGACCTGCTCCTCGGCGCGATGGGTCTGGGTCGGCAGCGACCAAGCGAGCGCTTCGAGCCGGGCGAGCGTTGCGGCCGGCGCGGAGTCGTCGATCGGGGAGCGCGGGCCGGTGACGAACAGAACCAAAGCGAGCTCGAGCGCGTCATACGCGTCGCGAAGGATCCAGGCGCCTGCGGCATCGGTTCGGCCCGTCGAGTCGGTCATCAGTTCGCGAAGCGTCTCGCGCCGGAGCGGCTCACCGGCGGCGAGCATCGGCGCCAGGATCCGGGCGGTCTGAACGATCGGGTCGGGGGTTTCATCGCTACGGGGCGCGAGCGCGAGCTTCATGTCGGGTCTCCACTGGCTTGGCCGGGGCGACCATCGCCCCAGCCGGTCCAGCGTCCCGACCGCTCCCTCTCCTCTCAGCGCGCGCCTGCGCCGCGAGCCAGCAGCACGTCGTTCCAGTCGCCGCCGGGGCGTCGCGGGTAGCGGGCCTCGATTCTAATCGGGGAGTCGGCATGCGCTTCGCGCGCAAGCTTCTCGGCGCGGCGCCCGCCCGCATCATTGTCGAGAAAGAGGATCAGCCGCTCGACCGACGGCGGCAGCGCGACCCGCGCGAAGCGCTCGGTGCCGAGCGTCGCCCAGCAAGGGATTCCGGTCAGCTGCGTCGCGGCGATGGCGTTTTCGATGCCTTCCGCCCATCCGAGCACGCCGCCCTGCGGCTCGCGAAGCCGGACCGCGCCCGCCCCCAGCCGGCCGAGCGCGCGCTTAGGCTGCAGAAGGTCGGCCAGGGTCGCCGAACGCGCATCGAGGAAGGTCCTGTGCACCGCGACTAGGCCGCTTCCGTCGCGGACCGCCGCGAGAAGCGCGGGACGGAATATGACCCGATGCCCACGGCCATAAGGAGCGCGCGAGTGATAGCGTAGGTCCGACACTTGCATGGTCAGGCCCCTTCCGCTCAGATAGGCCGCGGCTGGCGACCTCGCGATCACATGGGCTGCGGCCCAGAGCCGCGCCGCCGCGCCGCGGTTGCGCCGGTCGGGATCGGCCGGCGACAGCGCTGTCTCGCCGCTCGCCGCCCCTGCCGACGCTCCGATCAGCCCCAGCGTGCGCAAAGCCCGGATGACTCTGCCCGTCTCGCACCCGCTGAAGCAGTGGAAAAGCAGCCGCCACTCGCCCGTCCGGACGCTGAGCGACGGCGTGCGGTCGTCATGAGCGGGGCAGCGGCACATGCCGCCGCGACGCTGCCACTCGCCGCCCAGGCGCTCGACGATCTCGCGGCCCTGCGCCTCCAGATCCGTCGGTCGCTCGAGTCCGATCGCATAGTTCAATCCAGCCTCCTTCGCCTGACAGCTCCCGCCCCCGAACGCGCGCCTCTCCTCCCGGGAAGGCTTGCTCAGCGCGGAGACGCCGACCCTGTGCTCAGCGGCACGAAGAGAGAGCTTGCGGGCGCGACAGGCGCAGCCGGTTCAACCTCCTGCGGCCGGGACCGCGAGAGCGTGACGAAGACGCCATGCCTTCGGGGCTCGGTCGCAGCCGCTGCCAACTGTCCCGGCCCGGCCGCCGCCAAGCGTTCCGTCCCCCTGCCTCCGACCGCGGCGACGTAGGCGACGGTCTCGGCGGGGAGCCGACGGCCGCTCGCGAGATGCTCGGCATAGCGGCCCGGCCCCGCATTATAGGCCGCGAACAGGCCGGGATAGCCGAACCGGTCGTACATGGTGCGAAGATAGGCGGTGCCGGCGAGGATATTGTCGCGTGGGTCGTGGACGTCGTTGCCGAGGCCGTGGGCGGCGCGCATCGCGCTCCAGGTCCCGGGCATCAGCTGCATGAGGCCCTGGGCGCCGGCATGGCTGACGATCGGGCGGCCGTTCAGCATCGTCCGGCCGCCGCTTTCGGCACGCATGACGCGCCGGATCCAAGCTTGCGGAATCCCGAAGCGGACGGACGCCTCGGCGACATGCTCGGACCAACGGTCCAGAGGATCGGCCCGGGCCGGCGCCGCGAATGCGAGGGCCAGGGCAAGGACGATCAGCTTCACCGCGCCCATATCAGCCTCGCCGACCCGACCACGTCGGGCGCACGCGTAATCCCGAAATAGCGGCCGTCGAACGAGTCCGGCACGCTCGGAGTCAGAAGGAACAGGTCGCCGCCCCGAAGATCCTCACAGCCGGTCCACCAGGGCATCGGCCGACCGGCGCCGTCCTGGGCGCGGCGCAACGTCGCCAGGCGGCCGTTGACGAACACGGCCTCGCCGGCTGCGCAGACACGGTCGCCGGCCACGGCGGCGACCCGCTTCACCAGCGGCACATTCGAGGGAAGATAATGCCGTTCGGCGCCGAGCCGGCGCGCCTCCGCAGGCGCCCAAGCGATCACCATGTCACCCGGCGCCACGGCGCTAGGCGGCGCGACTAAATAGAGGCCAGGCGGGCTGCTTTCGCTGGCATTCCAGACGAGCATCGGGCGCGGCGGCCAGACCAGGGTCGCCGCGAGCGCTGTCACTCCGATCGCAACGCCCGCCGTGGCGAAGATCCGCAGGCGGCTCGCGCGCTTGGCCAGCCGGCGGCGCCGGATCTCCTCCCCCCATTGGAAGAGATTGAGGTCGCGCGGATCAGGCACGTCCCGGCTCCGCGCCCGAGACACCCTTCGACCAGGCGTCGAGGTCATCGATATGGTAGCGGACGTAGCGGCTGTGACGGCGAAAGCCGGGGCCGGTACCGCCGGCGCGCATCGCCTGGAGCTTGCGGGCGCTGAGGCCCAGATAGAAAGCAGCTTGCTCCGTCGAAAGAAAGGGGCTCCCTTTCTTGGCCCGCGCCGCGCGAGCGATATCGTCGTCCATTGGACCCTCGTTGCGCTGGGCGGCGCCACGATGCGCGCCCGTGCCGCGATGGATGGCGGGATTCAGGCGGCGCGCAGAGGCTCGAAAATCGGCCTGCGCGAAAACGAGCCCCTGCCGGTCTGGTCCTCAGCCCGGTCAGCGCGGAATGCGGCTCGGTAATGATCAAGTTGTCGCCGACGCTCGTCGCCCGATCTTCACGCGGCGTTAGGATCGAGAAGGCATGATTCTCCAATGGAACGCGACTGCGATCAGCGGCGTGAAATGGACGCTCGCCTGCGGGCCCTGGGACTTCGCGGCGAGCCAAGTCAGCTCGACGCTGAGTGCATGCATTGCGGGCAGCCGTTCAAAAGCTGGACCGGCCATGTGAGCAAGGACGCCAGCCTGTGCGATCTCTGCTTGCATGACGACTAGGCGGCGCGCAGCCGGCTCCAGGACTGCGTCAGTTGAAAGAAGTGGATAGCCTAGGCCCTCCCAAGGGCGTACAGCGCCGCGCATGAAAACCGCCGTTGAGTGTCTGGCCAAGGCCGACCAACTCGCAGCGCTGGCGCGACATTGCCCCAATGCGGTAACCCGCGATGGATATCTCACCGCGGCCGATGGCTGGCGGCGCACTGCGCTACTGGCCCGACAGCAAGAGATTTGGGCCGGGGCTAACCCGCAGGGTTGATTTCAACCTGACGCAGTGCCAACCGGGGCGTTGCGGGGCGGAGCCCCGCAGAAGGGGTCGGCCGAGACCCATGGGCTCGGCCGCAGGGGAAGGCCTTCCCCTCCCCTTCCGCGTCCAGATCATGTCGGAGCTCCGTAGTCCGACGGACGATCAAGCATGCCTGAACTCGATCCTTCCTCCGGGTCAGGGACCATCGCCGTGCTTGGGCGAATGCGCGCGCCTCGGCGGCGGACATGGTTCGCCCTTCGCCGCTCACGGTCACCCCGATATCTTTGCAGGTCGCGGTGACGAAGACGTCGCCCTCCGACTCCCACCCGCCGATGCGCCGGCGGTCGGAGCGGATCGTAACCAAATAGCGATCGTCGATTTCTCTCGTGTGTGGCATGTCACTTTCTCCTCAAATGCCGCTCGAATGAGAGAGCGGCGAATGAAATTAGTGACGCGCCGGGATTCCGAGCGCCGATGGCCCTCGCGGGAAATGGGGAGGCCGCGCCGACATCGCCGAGCGCCTTTACAATCTCCTATTTTGTCGGTCGGAATTTGTCCGTCCTAGGCCGCATCGTCGTCGCTCGGTTCGTCATTGGCATGAATTGGCGGCGGCGACTCGGCCGCCCCCTTCCCCGACACGCGCACCCTCGCATGGGCGCGCAGCATCTGCAGAAACTCATGGTCGGGCGGGTAGCCGGTCTCGCGGCAGATTCCGCTCAGCGCGCTGCGCGCGCCGGTGCCGCGCAGATAGTCGTCCATTGCCCTGGCGGGGTTGAGCGGTGTGGTCGCATTCTCCCAGAAGCTGTTCCAGATCCATTTGAGCTTCGGGTCCGCGCCGGCCGCGACGAAGGTGTAAGCGAGGATGAAGCGCAGGCCGAGATTCTTGGGCGCGGGCTGCTTTCCGCACTCGTCGGCGATCTCGCAGAGCGCCGCCAAGGCCCTCAACAGCAGCTGCTCGCGGAACATCGACATGGACTCGGCCATTGGAACAGATGTAGAACAGCCGCAAGCGATTCGAGTCGGAAGGGACGATGTGGCGTGACGGCGAGCAGCGCATTTCGGCGAACCCGGTCCGCGACCTGTTCGACGCCTGCGCTCATGGCTATGCGATCAAATTCACCTGCCGGGGCTGCCGGCGCGCGCGCATCTTTCCCTCGGCCGCGGTCTGGCACCATTTCCGCCGCAAGGGCTTTTCGGACTGGCTCCGCGACGTGCCCGGCCGGTTCCGCTGCCGGGTCTGCGACCGGAAGGCGCCACTCATGGAACTGGTCGGCGAGGCGCCGAACGACAGCTCGCTCCCGATGCCGAGCGAATCCGACTGGAAGCGCGAGCTGAGGCGCCGGAGATAGGTGAGGGAAATGCCATGAATGTCGCCACCGGGCAGATGGCCCCAGCGCCCGTCCGCGGCGATGGCCCGGGCAAGACCGGCCAGATCGTGATCTGGCGAGACGGCGCGGCGCGGCAGTTCGAATATCGCTGGGGCCTCAGGCCAAGCGAGCCGGGCGGGCGGCCCTGGAGCCTGCTGCGCGCCGAAGGCCAGCCGATCGACAATCCCTGCCTGATCATCGCCAACGACTTCCAGGTGCAGACCGAGACGCCGGCGGGCAAGAAAAGGCACCGGGTCAGCCTGCTGACCGACAAGCCCTTCTTCTGCATCGCCGGCATCTGGCGGCCCGCGAAGCGAGACTGGCCGGACGCCTATGCCGCGCTCACCGTCGAAGCGAGCCCGAACATCGCGCCCTTGAAGGACCGGCACATGGCGGTCGTGCGGCCCGAGGATTGGGAGGACTGGCTGCGCGGTGCGCGCCCGCCCGAGCAGATCTTGCGGCCCTTCCCGCCGGGCAGCTTCAGGATCGTGGGGCCAAGGGCCGGCGCAGTCGGCGACCTGTTCGACTTCTAGCGCCGTTGCAGCAACCCCCCGCTCTGCTATCCAAGGCCTATGTGCAATCTCTACACAACCAAGGCGACGGCGGCGGAGGTCGCCGCCCACTTCCGCGCCCAGATGCCGACCAACTTCAACGTCGCCGAAGGCGACGTCTATCCCGGCGGCCACGGCATGGTCGTCCGGGAGGAAGCGGGCCAGCGTATCCTCCAGTCGATGACCTGGGGCTTCCCGCTGGCGATGAAGAGCAAGGTGACGGGCCAGCCGATCAAGCCCAAGCCGGTCAACAATATCGCCGATCTGACGAGCTTCATGTGGCGGTTCGTCGCGCCCAGGCCCGAGCATCGCTGCATCATCCCCCTGACCGGCTTTTGCGAGGCCGAGGGAGAAAAGGGCGCCAAGACCCGCACCTGGTTTGGCGTGAACGGATCGCCCATCTTCGCTTGGGCGGGGATGTGGAAGGACAGCCCCGAATGGGGTCGGGTTTATTCTGGGCTGATGACCGACTGCAACGAGGCGGTGCGACCGGTCCATGACCGCATGCCGGTGCTCCTGCACGAGGAGGATCATGACCTCTGGCTGCGCGGCTCGCTCGAAGATGTGATGTCCTTCCAGGGGCGCTGCTTCCCCGACGAGCTGATCCAGATGGAGCGCACCAGCGACCCCTGGTTCCGGAAACGGTCGGAGGCTCCGGCCTGATCGGCCGATATTCGAGGGGGATCAGGTGACAATTCTGGACGATGTGAGGGCGCTGATCACGAGGCTTTCGCCGCAGGCGATCTGCGACGACTGTATCGCCGAACGGCTCCATCTTTCGGTCCGGCAGCACGCCAACCACAAGACCCGCGAGCTCGCCGGCGGCGGCGGGTTCGAACGGCGCAAGGACCACTGCAGCCTCTGCGGAAGCGAGAAGCTCGTCATTCGAAAGGTCTGAAGGAAGGGGCCGGCTTTCGAGCGAAGCCGACGATGACGTGCAAGCCGTCCACCATGCGGAAACGCTCAACGGATCGTCTACCGCCGAACTCGGGTCCGGAAAGCGAAGGATCAAACTGCTCAAGCCCAGACCCGAGGCCTGATCCCATATCGTCCGCAACGCGGTTTGACCTAACGATATACTTCTAAAAAGAAACCTTGAGCCGGGGCAGCCCCGTTCCCTCATCCGTTCCCACAATGCTGCGTGGACGGAGGCCTTGCGGATCAGTCCGTGCCGAGCGGATCCGCAGGACTTTCGGCAGTGCTCGGCGGGAACTTCGCGGAACACGCGGCATCAAATGGTCGTGGCGCAAGGCCTGAACCCCCTCGGCCGAACCAGCTGGACAGGAGTCCCAAGATGATCAGGAAAATCGGCGCGATCGGTGCCGCGATGCTTCTCTCGGTTTCGGTGCCGGCCGTTTCGCACGATACGGCAATCAACGACGCCCAGATCGCCCATGTCGCCTATACCGCCGGCCAGATCGACGTCGACGCGGGGCGCCAGGCGCTGGAGCGGACCCGCAATGCGGACGTCCGCGCCTTCGCCGAGACGATGGTTCGCGACCATGCGGCGGTGAACGAGCAGGCATTGGCGCTGGTGCAACGGCTGCATGTGACGCCCGAGCCGAACCCAACCAGCGCTTCGCTCACAACCCAGGCAGCCGACGCGCATCGGCGGCTCGGCGCGCTTGAAGGCGCGGCCTTCGACCGCGCCTATGTCGCGAACGAAGTGGCCTATCACCGCGCGGTGAACGACGCGCTCCGCGGGACGCTCATTCCGAGTGCGCACAATGCCGAGCTCAAGTCGCTGCTCGAGGCCGGCCTGGCCCTCTTCGGCGCCCATCAGGAGCATGCCGAGCAGCTCGCGCGGCAGCTTCGCTGAGAGGCGCGGTCATGACCAGGCGAGAATTACTGATCGGGGCCGCAATGCTGGCCGTCCTGCCGCTGGTAGAAGGTCGGGCCGTGGCAGCCGGACCGCGCACGCACAGGATCGAAATGCAGAACATGCGCTTCGGCCCCGTACCCGCGAACATCAAGGCGGGCGACACGATCATCTGGGTCAATCGTGACATCGTGCCGCACACGGCGACGGCGCGGGACCGCAGCTTCGACGTCGTCATACCGTCCCGCCGCAGCGTAAGCATGGTCGTTCGGCGGGCCGGCACGATACCCTTCTACTGCCGCTACCATCCCGGCATGCGCGGCAGTCTGGTCGCCGCCCGCTAGCGGCGGAAGAAACGACGCGCGGCCCCACCCCCCCCGCCGCGCTCGCCCCTCCACCCGATCCCTGCGGGTGGAGGGGATTATTCTGTCAGAGGCCTGCAAAATCCGGCCCGGCTTAACCGACGTCGCTTATCGAAGCCGGGAACCTTTGAAGCGGCACGGCATCAAATTGGCGACCGGCCAAAGAGGAGCTTCATCCGAAAATCCGGCCAGGGCGGGGAATTGGAGAAAGAGCATGTCGACCAGACCCGCCCCCGATGATCCCAAGCCCGACGCCCTCGTCACCCGCCGCCGTCTCGTCGAGATGGCCGGCGTGACTCTCGTCGGAACCGCACTCTACGCGACCGGCGCCGGCGCAGCGGCCGGCGCGCAGCGGTCCCCCAGATTCCCCGCCGTGCCGATGGGCGCCGTCCGTCCTGAAAATGTCGCCGGCGTGGGCGTCGGGACGCTCAACGGCGGGACCAGGCCCGTCTACGTCACCCGTCCCGGCAGCCGCGATCCGGTCGAACATTCGGTCGCCGATACCCTCTTCTGGGGCGAGCAGCTGATGGAGCATGCGATGTTCATCGCGATGATGATGCCCGGAGCGGAACTGGCCCGGCCGCGCGGCCGGGCGGAGCGCTTCCAGCGCGACTTCGCAACCCATCTGGCGCTGCTTCGCAGATCCAGGCTCGATCGGTCGGACTATGCGAGGTTCAACCGCGCGACGATCGGCCTCACCAGATCCTTGATCGACTATAAGCAACGCATGGCGCAGGAGCAGTCGAGCGGGCGCATGCGCAGCCTCGTCTGGCCGACATTCTTCGACCATACGCGGCACGAGGCGGAACGGTTCGTGCGCAGGCTCACCCAGCTCAACGCCGGCGATACGGCCTACAGCCGAAGGGAGGTGGTGCCGTTCTGGTCCAACATCATGGGCGAGCATGCGCAGTTCATCTCGCAATTGCTCGATCCCGAGGAACAGGCGCTGATCCTCGCCGCTCGCGAGACCAGCGAGACCTTCAGGCGGATCGGCTCCGACGGCGGGCCCCGGCGCGGAGGCGTGGATCCCGTGATGGAAGCGGTGAACGATATCATCGACTTCAAGACAGCGGCCGAGCGCGGCATCCAGGAAGGCCGGATCAAGAGCATCATCCATCCCGCGCTGGCCGACCATGTCCGGCGGGAAGCGGTCCGGTTCCGCGACGAGCTCGAGCGAACGGCATAAGCGTTCGCGCAAACGACCCATCGAATGGCTGCTTCACTTCGAGCCTTATTCGATGGGTCGCCCCGGCGCTCAATGCCAGGAACCTTCGACGACGCGAGTTTCACGGATCAGCGAACAGGACGAAAGCGATGACGTTGCTTATAACCCTGCCCCACCCTACATAGAGATCATGCGGTACTTCCCGTCCTTCGAGCGTTTCCGGCTGCATGGAAGCAGCCTCATGTCACGACTGCTGCCCTCGGAGCGGTCCGCGCGCTAGCGCCCGCTTGCGAGGGATTTCGGCGACGGTCTCGCCCGCATAATCGCTTCGTCTCGCGGTTCCCGCCTGACGCGGTCGCGCGAACCTACAGGGAAGCGCGCCGGCGGACCTCGCACAGCTGATCCACCCGTGAAATGAGAGCCGATCCCCGCTCGCCGAGCGGCCGCGTCGGCTCGGTGAAGGAGTCTGACATGTCACCCTTATTGTCTGAGCGATCCCGCCAGATGCTGTCCCAGTCGCTGCCGCTCGTCCAGGCGCACAAGCATGAGGTGATCGACCGCATGCAGGCTTGCCTCGAGCTGGCGGAGCCCGACCAGAATCCCGGGCAGTCGGAGATCAACGCGATGATCCTGGTTGAGATGCTGGTCAACCAGGCCCGGCATCTTCTGGAAACCGGCGAGCTCGACGATCTCGCTCACATCCCGAGCGAGCATGCCGCGTTGAAGATCACCGGCCGGACCTACTCGCGGTTCGGCGACGTGCTCGTGCCGATCCTCAAGGACGTGCTCGGCGTCAACGTCCGGAGCGCGGTGCCCGGCGCCTGGTGCGACATATTCTGGAAGGTGATCCAGGAAGCCAAGGCCACCGAGCCGGTTCTCGAAGCCGCCTGAAGTGAGGAACCGGCGGGAGGAACGACCCCTCGCCGGTTCACACAATCGGCCGGGGTTTGAATCGCACCGGTCCAACAGGATCACCCATCGCCCGCTGATCCCGATCAGCCGAGATCGGGACAACCAGCCCCTGGCAAAGCCACTTCGACGCACGGAGCATCTTGTGTTTTCCACCCGTTTCACGACGCTTGGCCTGAGCCTCGTCACCGCTCTCCTGTCCGGCTATTACCTGCCCGGCGTCTGGGCGATTGCGCTGTTCTTCGTCAGCTTGTTCCTCTGCCTCGTGGGGCTCTACGATCTCGCGCAGCCGCTTCATTCGGTGCGCCGGAACTATCCCATTATCGGCCGCCTTCGCTGGATGATCGAGGAGATCCGGCCGGAGATCCGTCAATATTTGATCGAGGACGACAACCATAAGGCCCCGTTCTCGCGCAGCCAACGCTCTCTCGTCTACGCACGGGCCAAGAACGAAAGCAGCGATCGCGCCTTCGGCACACTTGTCGACGTGTACCAAAATGGACACGAGTTCATCGCCCATTCGACGCGCCCGGCGGCGGTCGCCGATCCCGCGACTTTCCGCACGCGCATCGGCGGCGACGATTGCGATCAGCCCTACATGGCGTCGATCTTCAACATCTCGGCGATGAGCTTCGGCTCATTGAGCGCCAACGCCATTCGCGCCCTGAACAAAGGCGCCAAGATGGGCGGCTTCGCCCATGACACCGGCGAAGGCGGCATCAGCCTCCACCATCGCGAGCATGGCGGGGATTTGATCTGGGAGATCGGCAGCGGCTATTTCGGCTGCCGCACGGCTGACGGCGACTTCGACCCGGTCCGTTTTGCGGAGCAGGCGGGCGATCCCCAGGTCAAGATGATCGAAATAAAGCTCAGCCAGGGCGCCAAGCCGGGGCATGGCGGCATTCTGCCCGCCAGGAAGGTCACCGCCGAGATCGCAATGACCCGCGGTGTTCCCACGGGAGAGGACTGCATCTCCCCGGCGAGGCACCGCGTCTTTGCCACGCCGCTCGAGCTGATGCACTTCATCGCGCAGCTGCGTCGGCTGTCCAAGGGCAAGCCCATAGGCTTCAAGCTCTGCGTGGGGCAGCCCTGGGAGTTCATGGGAATGGTCAAGGCGATGCGCGAGACCGGGATCAATCCCGATTATATCGTCGTTGACGGCGCCGAGGGCGGCACCGGAGCTTCGCCGGTCGAATTCGCCGACCATCTCGGCATGCCGATGCGCGAGAGCCTGCTCTTCGTCCACAACACCCTCGTCGGCGCCGGCCTGCGCGGCAAGATCAAGGTCGGGGCCGCCGGCAAGATCGTCAGCGCCTTCGATATCGCCGCCGCCTTGGCGCTGGGGGCCGACTGGACGAATGCCGGACGCGGCTTCATGTTCGCGCTGGGCTGCATCCAGTCGCTCAGCTGTCACACCAACAGGTGCCCGGCCGGGGTCGCGACGCAGGACCCGATGCGCCAGCGCGCCCTGGTCGTTCCGGACAAGGCGGAGCGGGTCTACAATTTCCACCGCAATACGCTCGCCGCGCTCGCCGAGATGATCGCGGCGGCGGGCCTCGATCATCCGAGCCAGTTGGGCCCGCACCATCTCGTGCGGCGCGTCTCTCTCACCGAGATCCGCATGTTCTCGCAACTGCACATCTTCCTGGACGACGGCGAGCTCCTCACCGATACGCACGATCGCGACTTCTACAGCGCGGCCTGGCGCCTGGCCCGTGCCGACAGCTTCGATCTCGCGGCCTGACCCGGCCGCTCTACCCCGCCTTCGCGCGAGTCCCGCGGTTACGGTCGCGGCGCGCAGTCACGCCGGCGTCGGACGCGTCACTTTCAGGATCTTCAGCATGCGGGTATCCCCGTTGCGGTAGGGCCACTCGATCGATTGGCCCTTCCTCAATCCGATGAGGCCCGCGCCGATCGGCGTGAGGATCGAGACCCGGCCGGCGTCGACATCGGCTTCGCTGGGAAGTACCAGCCGCAGCTGCCGCGTGGCACAGGTATGCGCGTCGAGGACCTCGACCTCGGACCCGATTGTCACGACGTCGGCCGGCAGCGCGCCCGGCGCATGGATCTCTGCCCGGTCGATCTCGTCGAGAAGCATTTTCGAAAGATCGGGCGATTGCCGCTCGATGCCGAGCGCAAGGTCAGCAATGATATCGTATTCCGCATCGATCAGATGGATGGGTGGCTTTATCGCCGCCGTGGAATTGTGGGTATTTGTCATTGGATTTCACTCTCATGTTTATTGCGTTGGCGAATGAGAATCGGCCGCGCCGATCGCTTCGCGCGATCCGCTCAGATGATCTCTGGCTGTCGAATTGGATTGGCCCCGGACTCTATCAGCCGTGGCGGCGGAGTCCGGGGCTAGGTGCCTGCGAGAAGCTGGCCCGCATGATGGCGATATCGCCGGAATTTGGGCTGGCACTGCATGATGTATGAGAGATGGGGCCGCTGCACGAGACAGTCAACCTTCCCTCGCTCCGCTGCGCCGAAAGGGCAGGCGCGAAACGCCAACCGGGCCGGACCCTCGCTGCCTCCAATCATTTGCGGGCTCAGGTCGGGCGCCCGCGGGCGCGGTTCCCTTGAGCTTCGCCTTCCTGATCAGATCGCCGTATTGGTGAGCCATCAGATGGCTTCGGATCTGGGTGACCGTATCCATGGTCACGTTGACCACGATCAACAAGCTGGTTCCGCCGAGATAGAAAGGGATGCCCGCCTGCGCGATGAAATATTCCGGCACCAGGCAGATCAAGGTCAGATAAGCGGCGCCGACCACCGTGATGCGGGTCAGCACGTAGCGAAGATAGTCCTCCGTTCGCTTGCCGGGCCTGATACCGGGGATGAAGCCGCCATATCGCTTCAGATTCTCGGCCGTCTCCTCGGGGTTGAACACCACCGCCGTGTAGAAGAAGGTGAAGTAGACGATGCCGAGGCCATAGAGGCCCATGTAGAGCGGCGCGCCGTGCTGGAGAGAAGTCGTGATCGAGATCACGAAATCTCCCCAGGCGCTCTCTCCGGCGACCCGGTTTCCGGCGAACTGGACGATGGTGAGCGGCATCAGGAGAAGCGACGACGCAAAGATGGGCGGGATCACATTGGCCGCGTTGACCTTCAGGGGGAGATGCGAGCGCTCGGCCTGCATTCCGCCCGCCCCGCCCTGCCGCTTCGGATATTGAATCGGCAGCCGGCGCTGGGCGAGCTCCATGAAGCAGATGAACAGGATCAGCGCCCCGGCGAAGGCGAAAACGGCCACTAGGGCGATCGGCGAGAGGCTGCCGGTGCGTCCGCCTTCGAACGCCTGGGCCGCCGAAACCGGAAGCTGCGCGACGATGCCGGCCATGATGATGAGCGACACGCCATTTCCGACCCCGCGGCTGGTCACCTGCTCGCCGAGCCACATGAGGAACATGGTTCCCCCGACCAGGTTGATGACGGTGGTCAGCCGGAACATGATTCCCGGCTGAAGCACCGCCGAACCGCCGTTCGACGCGCCCCATCCTTCGAGGCCCACGGCGACGAAATAGCCCTGGATCGCGCATAGGATGACGGTGCCGTAGCGCGTATACTGGTTGAGCTTCTTGCGGCCGCTCTCCCCCTCTTTCTTCAAGGCGGCGAGCGTCGGCGACATCGAGCTCGCCATCTGCATGACGATCGCGGCCGTGATGTATGGCATCACGCCCAGAGCGATCAGGCTCATCCGTTCCAGGCCGCCTCCGGAGAACATGTTGAAGAAGTCGAGGACGCCGCCGCGCGTGCTGTCGAACAGCGCGCTGAGCGCCCGCGGATCGATTCCGGGCAGCGGCACGAAGCTGAGAAGGCGGAAAACGACCAGGGCGCCAAGCGTGAACCACAACCGCTTCTGGAGCCCTGTCGCCAGTCGCAGATTGCTGAGGTTGAGACCGCCGGCGAGTTGCTCGGCTTGTGCTGCCATCGATATTCAGCCTTGGAAAGGACCCGCGGCCTGGGTGCGAGGGAAGCCACGAGCGCCCGTTCATTTCGACAAACTCTGCGAAATCCCCATCTATAAGGCAAATGAAGATTATTCTGGTTTGACCGCAGGATTATTGCGGTGAATGTTCGCGGCACGGTGTCGCCGGCAGACGGCGCGTTCCGCCAACAGGTTCAGCGCTGCTGATCGGCGCGGGCTTCGCCCCTCCCGTCCAGATTGCTCGCGACGAACTCCCAATTGACGATATTGCCGAGCACGCTCTCGGCGAATTTCGGGCGATCGTGGCGATAGTCGATATAATAAGCGTGCTCCCATAGATCGAGCGTGAGCAAAGGCTTCATCCCCTCGCGCGCGACCGGGGTGTCGGCGTCGTGGAGCGAGGTGATCTTCAGCGAGCCCCCCTCAAGGACCAGCCAGGCCCAGCCGCTTGCAAAGTGCCCCACGGCCTCGTCTTTCAGCCCCGAAAGCATCGCGTCGGTCCCGCCGAATGTCTCGGCGATCATGACGGCGAGCTTGCCAAGCGGCCGCTGGCCCTCTGGCGGGGCGAGACATTGCCAGAAGAAGCTGTGGTTCCAGTGCTGGGCGGCATTGTTGAACAGCGCCCTGTCGCCCTTTTCCTTCGCCCCGCGGATCAGCTCGACCAGCGAAACGGCCGGAAGATCCCGGCGCTCGAGGAGCGCGTTCAGCTTGTCGACGTAGGCCTGATGGTGCTTGCCGTGGTGATGGACGAGCGTCTCGGTCGACATGTAGGCCCCGAGCGCATGGGGCATGTATGGCAGTGTGGGAAGTCGGAACGTCATCATTGTCTCCAAACGGGGATGCACGTCTTGCGGCTGCAGAGCTTATGCGCCGACGGCCGCTGGGCCGTTGGAGCTTAGTCCGCGAAGGGCATGGGGCGTTGGTCCGATGCTCTCGAGGATGGTCCAGCTCCCGCGCGCCAGTTGTGCAACGACCTCACGGCCTGATCGATCTCTCCAATTTCGGGAATGCGCCTCTTCACGTTCTGCATCTCGAGGATCGTCGCGGCGGTGGGGAGACCGAGCTGGAGGAACCACTCGAACCCCTGGCTCATCCGCGACGACCACCAGGCGCCTATCAACCGCAGTTCCTCGGCCGCCGTCGCGCGCCAGCCGCAGGGGAGAGAGCGCGCAAGTGCACGAGTATGAGCAAGGGAAATGGGATGGCGGCGCTGCGTCATGGTCGGTCTCCTCCAGCTCCAGAGCCTGGTCCGACGACGGCGTTGCTCTGCGAGCATCGAAAGAATGCGCCCCTCATTCACAAGAGGCAACCGAATACAATTGCGGTTTATTATGAAAAATGTTGAGCTTAATTGATCCTCGGACCGGTGCGCGACGTCGGGCGGGCACCGCGCCCGGAATCCGAGGGAGCGCATTTGAAAGGGCAAGCAGCGGGCCGGCCGGAAAGTCCGAGCCCGTCTACATGCCAGTTGTGGGAGCTAGAGCCCACCACAGCAGGCCGCCGACGGCGATGATGGTGGGAACAGCCAGGAAGGCAATCAGGGACGATATCGGCGTCCTCAGCTTTTTGCCATGATCGCGGTGAAACGCATCGAGTTTCCCGGACAGGTGCTCGTCGGAGGTCATGAGGCCCAAGTCGAGGATCCTGATGTACGGGAACAGGTTTATCAGCGTCGCGAGCTCCTCCTCGCTGAGGTTGGGATAGCGCAGCAGCAGCGCCTCGGCCTTTGCCGTGGTCTCCGACGATGGGCGAGAGCGCGCATGGGTTTGGGTTGCCATTGACTTGTCCTTGCGAAAATAAGGTCGCGAAGGCGCAAGGCCTCGGCGACGAAAGGGATTTTCGCCGGGCATCGGAAGCTTCTGTAAAGTTCAGACCCGCCAAGGTCCGATCAGACGTTCTTAGATGCCCTCGCTCACGGACGCGGCGCTGGCGAAGCCCGCGTCCGGCCGGCCGCCGATCAGAAGGCGCTGAGCCTCCCTCATCCTGCGAAGAGCGTGAATGGTCATGAACCCTAGATGGGGTCTCGGGCGATATCTTCAACTTGGCATGGCCCAGACCGGCACCCTGTCCGCGACAGATCCTTGGCATTTGAATGCAATCAAGCGCATATCATTCGCGGTTGAACGAAGAGATAGATATGGACATCAGCGTCGCTCGAACATTCCTCGAAGTCGTCAAGACGGGCAGCTTCGTCAACGCCGCGGCCAATCTCAACCTGACCCAGACGGCGGTGAGCGCTCGGATCCGGTCGCTCGAGACCCAGCTCGACCGGCCGATGTTCATCCGCAACAAGGCGGGCGCGCGGCTGACGCCGGCGGGCGAGCAATTCTTCCGGTTCGCCACGAGCCTGGTCCAGGTGTGGGAGCGGGCCCGCAAGGCCGTCGCGCTCCCGCCGGGCCGGGACACCGTCGTGACGATCGGGGCGGAGCCAAGCCTGTGGAGCCCGCTCCTCGGCCACTGGCTTTTGTGGATGCGGCGTGAATGTCCGGGCATGGCCGTTAGCACCCGGATTTCCTCAGCGGAAAGGCTGATGGGTCAGGTGCAGGACGGCTCGCTCGATGTCGCCGTCCTCTATGCCGCGCCGCAACGGCCGGGCGTCATCGCCGAGCTGCTCTTCGAGGAGAAACTGGTGCTCGTTCGAACGACCGATCGCGAGCTCGGACCGGAAGACTATGTTCATGTCGACTGGGGCGACGAGTTCACCGCTAGCCATCACGCCGCCTTCCCCGAAATGCCCAATCCGGTCGTGTCGATCAGCTACGGACCGCTCGCGCTCGATTATATTCTGGCGGTTGGCGGCAGCGGCTACTTCAGGATGAGCATCGCTCGCCCCCACCTGGAGAAAGGGCTTCTCGCTCTGGTGCCGGATAGCCCCGAACTCGCTTATCCCGCTTATGCGGTGCATTCCACGAAGGCCGATGAAGGCTTAATTACGCGAATCCGCACTGGTCTTCGCACGGCCGCCGCGATTGCCGGCTGACAAAAGACGGCCGGCACTGGCTGACGTGCCGGAGACAGCGCCGGCAACGGGCATTGAGCGCAATATTCTTGTTGGATGAGCTTGAAATTATGACGTTGTGCAAATGCGCGCAGCGCCTACCTTATAGCTCATCAGGTTTGCACTTAGCCGGACCTGTGATCTGAATCGTTGCGGGATGGCGGGCGCGTTAGGCCCTGCGGGAGCCCGCGAAACATTCGGCGCGAACGGAGGTTCGCGATCGAAATCGATCCCTGCGCGAAAGCTCAACCGCTTTTCGAGCCGGCAGGGATTAAGGCGCAGCTGGCGTGAAGCCATGCGGATGATTGGGGAGCGTCGGCTGCGTCATATGGAGCAGTTGACGTGGCAACAAGCCCACCGGACCAGGACGATGAAGCGGCGCGCAAGCGCGCGGCGGCCCGTGCTGCGGTCGCCGAGATCCAGGACGGTATGCTCGTCGGCCTCGGGACCGGCACGACGGCGAAGTTCGCCATCGCCGCACTCGGAGAACGGGTCGCGGCGGGCCTGAAAGTGACGATCGTCGCCACGTCGCGCGCCGCCGACCAGGCGGCGGAAGCCGCAGGTCTGGCGGTGCTCACATTCGACACGCTGGCAAGGCTCGATCTGGCCATCGACGGCGCCGACGAGCTCGATCCGCAATTGCGCGCGATCAAGGGAAGAGGCGGCGCCATGCTGCGCGAGAAGATCGTCGCGGCGGCGGCCGAGCGCATGGTCGTCATCGTCGACGACGGCAAGCAGGTGACAAGGCTCGGCAGAGGCGCGCTTCCCGTCGAGGTGCTGCCGTTCGCGGCCGGGTTCGTCGCTCATCGCATCGAGCGTTTGGGGGCAAATGTCAGCCGGCGCATGGCAGGCGATGCCGGCTACCGCACCGACCAGGACAATATCATCCTCGATTGCCGGTTCGGCGCGATCGAGGATCCGCAGGCGCTGGCCGCCGCCTTGTCGGCGATCCCCGGCATGCTGGGGCATGGCCTCTTCCTCGATGAGATCGACGCCGCTTATGTCGGCGGAAGCGACGGGGTCATCCAACTGACTCGCGGTGCATCATGAACGGTCCCGGGACGCAAGGCGGCGCGAACCGCATCGGCCCGCGTTTTGATCGCGCGTCTTCTTCCATCGAGGCGCTCACGATCAACACGATCCGGACCCTCGCGCTCGATGCGGTAGAGAAAGCGGCGTCGGGACATCCCGGCACGCCCATGGCGATGGCGCCGGTCGGCTATACATTGTGGAGCCGCTTCCTGCGCTACGACCCGGACCGGCCCGACTGGCCCAATCGCGATCGCTTCGTGCTGTCGGTCGGCCACGCATCTTTGCTCCTCTATTCGCTGCTGCATCTTTCCGGCGTGCGCGAGATCGACGCCGAGGGCAGGCATACCGGCCGGCCGGCGGTCGGCCTCGACGATATCCGGCAGTTTCGGCAGCTCGACTCAAAGACTCCCGGCCATCCCGAATATCGCGTGACCACCGGCGTCGAAGCGACCACAGGTCCGCTCGGCCAGGGCTGCGCGAACGCGGTCGGCATGGCGATCGCCGGGCGCTGGCTCGCCGCGCATTTCAACCGCGACGGCGCCACCTTGTTCGATCACGACGTCTACGCTTTGTGCAGCGACGGCGACATGATGGAAGGCGTGGCGAGCGAGGCCGCGTCGCTGGCCGGGCATCTGAAGCTGGCGAACCTTTGCTGGATCTACGACAATAACCACATCACGATCGAAGGCGGCACGTCGCTCGCGTTCAGTGAATCCGTGGCCGAGAGGTTTCGCGGCTATGGCTGGAAGGTCCTGCACGTCGCGGACGCGAACGACCTGGACGCCGTCGCGCAAGCGCTCGAGACGTTCCGGCGGACCGATGATGCGCCGACCCTGATCGTCGTCGACAGCGTCATCGGCTGGGGCTCGCCGGTCGCCGGCACCGCCAAGGCGCATAGCGATCCGATGGGCGCTGAGGCGATCCGGCAGACCAAGCGCGCTTATGGCTGGCCCGAAGATGCACAGTTCCTCGTGCCCCCCGGAGTCGTGGATCATTTCCAGGCCCAGCTCGCAAATCGGTCGAGGCCGCTTCGCGAGGCCTGGGAGCAGATTCTGACCCATTATCGGGCCGAACATCCCGAGCTCGCCAGGCAGCTCGACGACATGCTCAAAGGCGCTCTGCCCTACGGATGGGACCATGACATTCCGGGCTTCCCGCCGGATGCCACGGGAATCGCCTCGCGCGATGCCGGCGGCAAAGTTCTGAACGCCATCGCCCACAACGTGTCGGCGCTAGTCGGCGGCGCGGCAGACCTGGCGCCGTCCACCAAGACCAGGTTGACCTTCGAAGGCGCGGGCGATCTCGAAGCACAGAGCCAAAGCGGCCGGAACATGCATTTCGGCGTTCGCGAGCATGCGATGGGCGCGATCGCCAACGGCATGGCTCTTTCCTATCTCAGGCCGTTCACCGCGACCTTCCTCGTCTTCAGCGACTATATGCGCCCGCCGATCCGGCTCGCCGCGATCATGGAGCTGCCGACCATCTTCGTGTTCAGCCACGATTCGATCGGAGTCGGCGAGGACGGGCCGACGCACCAACCCGTCGAACATCTGACCTCGCTGCGCGCCATTCCCGGCCTCAACGTCATTCGGCCCGCCGACGCCAACGAGACCGCCGAAGCCTGGCGCGTGGCAATGAGCCAGACCAAAATGCCGAGCTGCATCATCCTCTCGCGCCAGAAGCTGCCGACGATCGACCGCGACCGCTACGCCTCGGCCGATCAGCTCGCCAAAGGCGCATATGTGCTGGCCGATGCGGGCGGCGGCGATCCCGAGCTGCTCCTGCTCGCCACCGGCAGCGAGGTTTCGCTGGCGCTGGGCGCGCACGAACAGCTCGCCGCCGAAGGCGTGCGATCGCGCGTGGTTTCGATGCCATGCTGGGCTTTGTTCGAACGGCAACCGCGCAGCTATCGCGAGGCGGTGCTGCCGCCTTCGGTCCGCGCCCGCGTTGCGGTGGAGCAAGCGGGCCCGCTCGGTTGGGACCGTTATGTCGGGCCCGCCGGCGCGACCGTGACGATGAGCACATTCGGCGCGTCCGCTCCCCTGGCGAAGCTGCAGGAGAGGTTCGGCTTCACCGTCGCCAATGTGGTCAAGGTGGCGAGAGACGTAATGATTGCGGAGAGGACATGATGGCAAATCGATTGCACGCGCTCGAGGCCGAAGGGCAAGCGGTGTGGCTGGACTTTCTCGACCGGGCTTTCCTCGCCGAGGGCGGGCTGACGCGGCTGATCGAGCAGGACGGAGTGACCGGCGTCACCTCCAACCCGTCGATATTCGAAAAGGCGATCGGCCACGGCCGCGACTATGACGAGGATATCGCCGCGCTGGTTCGTCACGGCGAAATGAGCGTCACTGGGATCTACGAGCATCTGGCGATCACCGATATCCAGGCCGCCGCCGACGACCTTCGGCCGGTCTACGACCGGCTGGACGGCGCGGACGGCTTTGCCAGCATCGAAGTCTCGCCCTTTCTCGCCAGCTCGACCCAAGGAACGATCGATGAGGCCCGCAGGCTCTGGTCGGCCGTCGACAGGCCCAATCTGATGGTGAAGGTCCCCTGCACCCGGGAAGGGGTGCCGGCGGTCCGCGCCCTGACCGCCGAGGGGGTCAACGTCAACATCACCCTGCTCTTCGCGATCGACATGTATGAGGCGGTCGCGGAAGCTTTCATCGCCGGTCTCGAGGACCGGGTCGCGAGGGGTGGGGATGTCTCGCGCATCTCCTCGGTGGCGAGCTTCTTCGTCAGCCGCATCGACACCAGGATCGACGAGGCGATTGACGCGCGGGTAGAGGCGGGAGATGCTGACTCCGAAGCGCTAACCGCGCTGCGCGGAAAGGTCGCGATCGCCAACGCCAAGCTCGCTTATCAATATTATCTCGATCTAGTCGCCAGCGACCGCTGGCGGGCGCTCGCGGCCAAGGGCGCGCGGCCGCAGCGCCTGCTATGGGCGTCGACCGGAACCAAGGACCCGGCCTATAGCGACGTGCTCTATGTGGAGACCCTGATCGGGCGCGACACGATCAACACCATGCCGCCCAAGACGATCGAGGCGTTTCTCGACCATGGCGTGACTACGCCATCGCTCACGGCGGATATCGAAGTCGAGCGCCGAGTTCCTGTCCGAGGCGGAACGCCTGGGTCTTGATCTGGCGGGCGTGACCGCCGCTTTGGTCGCCAACGGCGTCGACAAATTTTGCGATGCCGCCGACGCGCTGCTCGGCGCAATCGCGAAGACGCGCTCCGAGGTCCTCGGCGACCGGATCAACGGCCTCGAAGCGAGCCTGCCCGAGCCATTGCGGACCCTGGTCAACGACAGGCTCGAACGGGCCCGCGCCGAGCGCTGGCCGCGGCGGCTATGGGCGAGCGACGCGACATTGTGGACGGGCGGCGACGAGGATCAATGGCTCGGCTGGCTGGCCGCGGGCCGCGGCGCCGCAGTGGACCTGGAAGCATTGAAGGCGTTCGCCGACGAGGCTCGCAAATATGAGGACATCGTGCTGCTCGGCATGGGCGGGTCGAGCCTCGGGCCGGAGGTGATCGGCCGCGTGCTGGGCAGCGCCGCCGGTCATCCGACGCTACATGTGCTCGACAGCAGCGACCCCGGCCAGATCGCCAAGGTCGCCGCCGCGATCGATCCCGCGCGCACCCTGTTCATCGTCTCCAGCAAATCCGGTTCGACGATGGAGCCGGAGCTGCTGCGAGTCTTTTTCTTCGATCTGGTCGAACGGGCCATTGGCAAAGGTGAAGCGGGCGGCTGCTTCCTCGCGGTCACGGATCCCGGCTCGGACCTGGAGAAGATCGCGAGAGAAGACGGGTTCGGCCACGTCTTCGCCGGCGACCCGGAGATCGGCGGACGCTATTCCGTGCTGTCGCATTTCGGAATGGTGCCCGCGGCCGCGATCGGCGTCGATGTGCCGGCCTTTCTCGCCGCCACGCGGCTGATGGTCGATTCCTGCGGCGGCGACGTTCCGCCGGCGGCCAATCCCGGCATGCGGCTGGGCGCCATCATCGGCGAAGCCGCCAGGGCCGGCCGCAACAAGCTGACGATCCTCCCGAGCGAGCGATTGAGGCCGGTCGGCGCCTGGCTCGAGCAATTGCTCGCGGAATCGACCGGCAAGCAAGGCAAAGGCGTGGTCCCGGTCGACCTCGAACCAGCCGGCGAGCCGGCCGCTTATGGCGACGACCGATTGTTCGTCCATCTCAAGCTCGAGGGCGACGAAGATTCCGAGCTCGAAGCGCGGCTCGCGGCGTTGGAAGCCGCGGGCCAGCCCGTGGTCCGAATCGCGCTCGCCGGCCGAGACCGGATCGGACAGGAATTCTTCCGCTGGGAGATCGCGACGGCGGTGGCGGGCGCGATCATCGGCATCGATCCGTTCGACCAGCCCGACGTCGAGGCCGCCAAGGTAAAGACCCGCCTCCTCGTCGAAGCCTATGAGCTGACGGAAAGGCTCGATCCGCGCGAGACGGTGTTGCGCGAAGGCCCGCTGAGCTTCTTCGCGCCCCAACAGGCCCCGGACGCGTCCGCGCTCCTCAAGGCACTGTTCGACCAGCTGGCGCCCGGGGGCTATCTGGGCTTCCTCGCTTATATTGAGCGCAACGACGCGCATGAGGCGGCCCTCGGCGCGATGCGGACCGCGGTGCGTGACGCCCGGCGCGTCGCGACCGTGGCCGGCTTCGGCCCGCGCTTCCTCCATTCGACCGGCCAGGCCTATAAAGGCGGTCCGGCGGGCGGCGTGTTCCTCGAGATCACCAGAAAAGCCGACCCCGACCTTATTATTCCCGGCCACCGGGCGAGCTTTGGAACCGTCCAGCTGGCGCAGGCGCTTGGCGATTTGGACGTGCTTGCCGAGCGCGGCCGGCCATGGCTGCGCATTCACATCGAGGGAGATATGGAGGCCGGACTTGCGGAAATCGGCCGGCTCGTCACCGCCTCCCTCGCCTGAGATACGAAAGGCTCGCTTATGCGCATCGGAATGATTGGCCTTGGCCGGATGGGCGGCGTCATCGCGAGGCGCCTGATGCGGGCCGGACATGAGACAATGGTCTGGGATCGAGACGATGCGGCGATCGCATCCTTGCTTCCCGACGGCGCGATCGCGGCCGACTCGCTCGAGGATCTGGCCGAGCAGCTCGGCACGGACGCAATCTTCTGGGTGATGCTGCCGGCCGGCGGTCCAACCGAGACGACAATCGAAGTGCTGGCCCGGCATGCCCAGCCCGGCGCCATCATCATCGACGGCGGCAACAGTTTCTACAAGGACGATATCCGCCGCGCGAAATCGCTGGCGGCGCGAAGCATCGATTATGTCGATGTCGGCACTTCGGGCGGAGTCTGGGGCCTGGAGCGCGGCTTCTGCATGATGATCGGCGGACGCGAAGAGATCGTGCTTCGGCTGGACCCGATCTTCGATGCGCTCGCGCCCGGCATTGGCGACATCGCGCGCACCCCTGGCCGGGACGGCAGGGACGATCGCGCCGAACGGGGCTACATCCATGCCGGCCCGGCGGGCGCCGGGCATTTCGTCAAGATGGTCCATAACGGCATCGAATATGGTCTGATGCAGGCCTATGCCGAGGGCTTCGACATATTGAAGGGCAAGGCGTCCGAAACTCTGCCTGAGGACGAGCGCTTCATCATCGACCTGCCAGACGTCGCGGAGGTCTGGCGGCGCGGCAGCATCATCTCCTCCTGGCTTCTCGACCTGTCCGCCGCGGCGCTCGCCAGGGACCAGAATCTCGAAGGATTTAGCGGCAGCGTCGCAGACAGCGGCGAGGGCCGCTGGGCGATCGACGCCGCGATGGAGGAGGCGGTGCCGGCCTATGTGATGTCGGCGGCGCTTTACGCGCGCTATCGCAGCCGGGTCGGATCCACGTTCGGCGACAAGCTGCTCTCTGCCATGCGATTTGGCTTCGGCGGCCATGTCGAGACGCCCCGATGATTGCGACCGGTTCCAAACAAGCGCCTGACGCGACCCTGGTGATCTTCGGCGTCACCGGAGACCTGACCCGCCGACTGCTCGTGCCGGCGCTCGCCAATCTGCGCCGCGAGGGCCTGATCGGCGACGGGCTCAACATAATCGGCATCGGCAAGCAGGATGTCGATGACGAAGCGCTCCGGCGCGTATTGGCCGAATTCGTCGACGCCGGCGATCCGGGCTGGCGGAAGCTGCAAGGACGGATCGCTTATCTCAGGGGCGATTTCGCCGACGATGCGACTTATCGAGCGCTCAGCGCGCGCATGGGACCGGGCAATGCCGCTTTCTACCTCGCGACCCCTCCGGCCTTTTTCGCCGAGATCGCGGGCAAGCTGGCGGCTCACCGCCTCCTCGAAGAAAATGATGGGCGATTTCGGCGGCTGCTGATCGAAAAGCCATTCGGCCACGATCTCGCCTCGGCGCGAGCGCTCAACCAATGCCTGCTAAAGCTGGTGGACGAGCCGCAAATCTTCCGGATCGATCATTATCTCGGCAAGGAAACGGTCCGCAACATAATGGTGGCCCGCTTCGCCAACCCGATGATCGAAGCGGTGTGGAACAACCGCTATGTCGACCATGTCCAGATCACGGCCGCCGAAGCCGTAGGGGTCGGCCGGCGGGGCAAGTTCTACGATGCGACCGGCGCCCTGCGCGACATGGTGCCCAACCATCTGTTCCAGCTGCTCGCGATGGTCGGCATGGAGCCGCCCAACAGCTTCGCCGCCAGCGCCATCCGCTCCGAGAAGACCAAGGTCGTCGATGCGATCCGCAAGCTCTCGCCGGGCAACGTGAGGACGGACGTCGTGCGCGGCCGATATGGCGCCGGACGCGTCGGCAACCAACGGCGAACCGCTTATTCGGACGAACCGGACGTCGATCCGGCGAGCCGCACCGAGACTTATGCGGCGATGAAATTGTGCCTCGACACCTGGCGCTGGTCCGGCGTCCCATTCTACCTGCGGACGGGCAAGGCGATGGCGCGGCGGGACACGGAGATAATGCTCCAATTCAGGCCGGTTCCCTGCGCTTTGTTCCGCCATGCCGGCGTGACCGGCCTGCCGCCCAACCGCCTGGTCATCCATATCCAGCCCGACGAGGGGATCAGCTTCGATTTCCTGGCCAAGCTGCCCGGCCCGGCCATCGAGACCGCACCGGTCAGCATGGACTTTCGCTACCGCGATCATTTCCAGCTGGGCAAGCTCACCGGCTACGAGACCCTGCTCTATGACATGATGATCGGCGACCAGACCTTGTTCCAGCGCGCCGACGCGATCGAAGCTTCCTGGGCGGCCGTGCAGCCGATCCTCGATGTCTGGAGCCGCGGCCGAGGCCGACCCCAAAGCTACAAGGCCGGAAGCAATGGGCCGGAAGAGGCCGATGCGTTGCTCGCCCGGGACGGCCGCGCCTGGCATTCGATCGAAACATGAGCTCCGGCGAGCCTTCGGCCGAAGCGATCCGGCTGCTGGTGTCGGATATCGACGGCACGCTGGTGCGCGACGACAAAAGCCTGCCCGAGGCCAATCGCGATGCGATCCTTGCCCTGGCGACGGCCGGAGTGGCGACTACGCTGATCAGCGCGCGCCCGCCGAGCGGCATGTTGGAGCTGGCCGCAACTTTGCGCCTCACGGGTCCCCTGGCCGCATTCAACGGCGGTACGCTTTTCGATGCCGACGGCACGATCCGCTTCGCCCACCGGCTCGAAGGGGCCGACGCCGCGGCGATGCTGCGATTGATCGACAGGCCGGGCGTCGCGCCTTGGGTCTATGCCGGCGGCGCATGGTTCGTCGCCGGCCTCGACAACCCTCATCTTCCGCGCGAGCGGCTCGCTTCGGCGATCGAGCCGGAGATCCGGACTGATTTCGCCGGGCTCGACGGGCGCATCGACAAGATCGTCGGCGTCAGCGACGATCATGAGCTGCTTCGGCGGCTCGAGGAGCGGGCCAAAGAGATGATCGGCGCGCGCGCGACGATCGCGCGCTCCCAGCCTTATTATCTCGATATCACTCACCGCCTCGCCAACAAGGGCGACGGGATCGCCGCGCTGGCGCGGGCGTTCGGGGTCGAGCTGGCGCAGGTCGCCGCACTGGGCGACATGGCGAACGATCTGCCGATGTTCGCCCGCGCGGGGCTGGCGGTGGCGATGGGGCAAGCGCCCGCCTGCGTGCGGACGGCGGCGAGCCACACCGCCGCCACCAACGAGCAGAGCGGTGTGGCCGACGCCGTCCTCCGATTCATTCGCCCGAGAATTGCCCAATCATGAGCCCGCCGGTCCTCGTCGCGCCGTCGCTGCTCGCCGCCGACTTCACCCGTCTGGGCGAAGAGGTCCGCGCGGTCGAGGCGGCGGGCGCGGACTGGATCCATATCGAGGCCGTTTGAACGAGGCGCCGCGCCCCACTGATTTATCGGCTCCAGTAGATTTCCACCGGCACGCGCGCCGACGCCAGCACGCGGCCGATGGCGAGATTGGACAAGGGCCCGTCCTTTATCGCCTGTTCCGCCACCACGCGCTTGTTCTCGCCGGTGATCGTCAGCATCAGGGAGCGGGTCGCCACGAGCGCCCCGCGCGTCAGGGACACGCGCGCGACGGGCGCCTCGGCCGGCAGCGGGTCGGGAGTCACCCCGCAGGCGCGACGGCCCGTCAGCCCGTCCAAGGCCGCATCGAAGTCCGGCCCGGGAAGGATCGAAGCGGTGTGGCCGTCCTCGCCCATGCCCAGCCAGACGAGGTCCAGCGGCCAGCGGAGCGTCCGTAGCTTCCTGTCGGCCGAGCGGCCGGCGCCAGCGACGCCGCCTCGACCGTCGAACAGGCTGAGCAGCCTGGCGCCGGTGCCGCCGAAATGGGCGCGGATCAATCCTGCATTGCTGAGCGGATCGCCGATCGGCACCAGCCTGTCATCGGTCGGCAGCAGGGTCACAAGTGGCCAGTCGAGCTCGCGGTCGGCCAGCTCCTCGAATATCGGCACCGGCGTCCCGCCGCCGGGCAATGCGATGAGGGCAGAGCCGCGCGCCTCGATCGCCGACCTTATGATCGATTGAACATCGTCCGCTACCCGGCGCGCCATCGCGGACGCGTCGTCGAACAGCCGCCATTCGACTGCTTCGCGGGGATTCTTCAGCCGGGACATCGTTCAGCCCATAATGACCAGGATTTCATGATTCTCGCCATCTTCGGGCAGATCGAACCGGAGCGGCCGCTCGGCGACCTCGGTTCCGTCGATCCGCGCCGATGCGATACCCTTTGCGACACCGTCGGGATTGTCGACGCGGATGTTGAATCGGGTCGAACCGCGGCGGAGCGTGACCTGGAAGCCCGGCCAGCTCTCCGGAATGCAGGGATCGAGGTGAAGCGCCGAGCCGGTCAGGCGCAATCCCAATATCTCTTCCATTCCGGCGCGGTACAGCCAGGCGGCCGAGCCCGTATACCAGGTCCAGCCGCCACGGCCGAGATGATCCGCCGCGGCGTAGACGTCGGCGGCAACGACATAGGGCTCCACTTTGTAGCGGCGCAGATCCGAGCGGGTGCGGGCATGGTTGATCGGATTGAGCAGCGAAAACAGGCCGGCGGCCTTCGCGCCTTCGCCAAGTCGGGCGAAGGCGATGACCGACCAGATGGCGCCGTGGGTATATTGGCCGCCATTCTCGCGGATGCCGGGCGGATATCCCTTGATATAGCCGGGATCGTGCGCCGTCCGGTCGAATGGCGGAGTGAACAGCAATGCGAGGCCGTCATCGAAGCGGATCAGCTCGCGCTCGACCGCGGCCATCGCCCGGCTGGCGCGCTCGGGCCTCGCAACACCCGACATGACCGCCCAGGACTGGGCGATCGAAATCGATCCGGCATTCGTCGCTCGCCGCGGAGCCGATTGCGGTGCCGTCGTCGAACCAGGCGCGCCGATACCAGCCGCCGTCCCAGGCCTCGCGCTCGAGCGCCTTTTGCAGCGCCGAAGCATGGTCGCGCCAGTTCGACGCGCGGGCCGCTTCGCCCCTTGCCTTGGCCATCGCCGCAAAGGCGGTAAGGGACATGTGCGAAAGCCAGGCGAGCCAGACGCTTTCGCCCTTGCCCCCCTCCCCGACCCTGTTCATGCCGTCGTTCCAGTCGCCGCCTCCGATCAAGGGGAGCCCGTGAGCGCCACGGGCGAGGCTGGCGTCGAGGGCAAGGGCGCAATGTTCGTACAGGCTCGCCGTCCGGTCCGAGACCGTCGGGGTGAAGAAGCTGTCATGTTCCTCTTCGTTCAGCCTGGGCCCTTCCAGGAAGGGGATTGTCTCATCGAGAAGCGACCCATCGCCGGTCGCGTCGAGATATTGGGCCACGCAAAAGGCCAGCCAGAGCCTGTCGTCGGAGATTCGCGTGCGAACGCCCTGGCCTGAATGCGGCAGCCACCAATGCTGGACGTCCCCTTCCGCGAACTGACGGCCGGCGGCGCGGACCAGATGCTCGCGCGTCAGGGACGGACGGATCGCGGCGAGCGCCATGCCGTCCTGGAGCTGATCGCGAAAACCGTAGGCGCCGCTCGCCTGATAAAAGCCCGAACGCGCCCAGAGCCGGCAGGCGATCGTTTGATAGAGCAGCCAGCCGTTCAGCATGATGTCGATCGAACGGTCCGGCGTCTTGACCCGCACCGTGCCGAGCAGCTCCTCCCACTGCTCGCGGACCTCGGCCAGCACCGCGTCCAGGTCCGCATCACGATAGCGGGCGATGAGCGCGGCGGCCTGTTCCGGCCCACCGGCGTCGCCGAACAGGATAAGGATCTCGGTTTCCGCGCCCGGCGCCAGCTCGACTATCGTGCCCATCGCGCCGCACGGATCGAGCCCCGCCCCGACCGCGCCGGAAAGCCGCGCCGCTCCAGCGAGGCCGGCCGGATCGGAAAGGCAGCCGTTGCGGCCAATGAACTCGCGGCGGTCACCCGTCCAGCTTGTCTGCCGGCCGCCAAGGTCGAGGAAAGCCACCCGGCCCGCGAAGGCTGCGTTCCACGGATTGCGGGCGAACATCGCTCCCAGGATCGGATCGATCTCCGTCGAAATGAATGGCGCCGAAGCGGCGCGGGACGTACCCATCACCCATTCGACATAGGCCGTGACAGAAAGGCGCCGCGACCGGTTGGTGGTGTTGCGGAGCTTGAGGCGCGCGATCCGGACCGGGTCCGCCACGGGCACGTAGGTGAGGAGGTCCGATTCTATGCCGCGCGCTTCATGCTCGAACCGGCTATAGCCCCAGCCGTGCCGCGCGACATAGACGCCCAGTTCGTCGCGGATGGGAAGCGCCGTCGGGCACCAGAGCTCGCCGCTCTCCTCGTCGCGCAGGTAAATGACCTCGCCCGGGCGGTCGGTGACCGGATCGTTCGACCAGGGGGTAAGCTGGTGCTCGCGGCTGTTGACCGACCAGGTGAAGCCGCAGCCCTCCGCCGACACCTGAAATCCGAACCCCGAATTGGCAATGACGTTGATCCAGGGCGCGGGGGTCGACTGGCCGGGGCCGAGGGTGATCACATATTCCCTGCCCTCTTCGCCAAATCCGCCGATGCCGTTGAAATATTCGAGGCCGGGGCCAGGCGCGACCTGCGCCTGCGCGCTCCGGACGGAGAGCTTGCGCGGCGCGCGCGGGCGACGGGCCGGCTCCTTGACGCGACCCAGCTGCTCGGCAAGCCCGCCCCCGTCGCCCGTGAGCCGCACCCGCGCGGCCGATGCCAGCAAGGCGCACGTCTCGGGCGGCACAAGGTCGGCGCGCAGCACGAACACCTGTCCCGTGACGCCCTCCTCGGAGGCCGGCGGCCGCGCCTGGCTGGTGCGCAAAGTGGTCTCGAGCGCCGTTTGCAGGTCCTGGACGTAGGAGGAAGCCCGTTCGTTCAGGATGACGAGGTCCACCTCGAGCCTGCGGATCCGCCAATATTCCATGGCCTGCAGAAGCTGGTGAACGATCCTGATGTCCTCGACATTCGCGATGCGCAGCAGGATGATCGGCAGGTCCCCCGAAATGCTCTGCGGCCAGAGTCCCGATTGCGGTCCGGCGCCGCGCATGATCACTTCGGAGGATGGGCGCAGCGACGGTCCGGCATAGATGAGATAGCCGGCGAGGCGCTGGAACTCGCTCGCCTCGTCCCGGTCGATGCCGAGATGATGGAGCTGCACCTGCGCCTGGGTCCAGGCGAGCGTGACCGCCCGGTCGAACGCGCTGATGTCGTTGGTCTTGTCGACGATTTCGAGAAGAATGTCCCGCGATTCCGCCACAAGGGTCCAGAAGTCGATGTGCACGGCCGCGCCCGGCGCGAGGCGGACCCGCCGGCGCAGGACGAAGACCGGATCGAGCACGGCTCCGGTCGACCGCGACAGGAGTCGGCCGTCGATCGCCGCGGCCGGCGTTCGAACGCCGAGCCCGCGGCCAAGGAAGCGGGCGCGGTCGGTTTCGAACTCCGCCTTGCCGACGCTCTCGCCCGAGGCGACGGAATGATGCGCGGCCCAGATCTCCGGCTCGTCCGGCGAGCGGCGGCGGCGGGTGGCGAGGATGGCGCCGAAGCGCGCGACATATTCGGTCTCGACGAACAATTTGGAGAAGACCGGATGGGCAATATCGGCCGCCTGGGGGGCGATGGCGATCTCGGCATAGGAGGTGACCTCGATCTCTCGAGTCCGTCCGCCATTGTTGGAAATGGTCAGGCGACGGACCTCGGCGTCGTCTTCGGTCGAGACCACCACCTCGAGCGTGGTGTGGAGATCGCCGTCCTGGCGCGAATATGTCGCCCGCTCCTCGCTGAACGCCACTGAATATTGATCAGGCGGAGCGCCGGTCGGCTGGTAGGTCGCCGACCATAAGAAGTCGGTCTCCACGTCCCGCAAATAGATGTACGACCCCCACTCGTCGCAGGTCGCGTCCTCGCGCCACCGCGTCACCGCGAGGTCCCGCCATCGGCTATAGCCCGACCCGGCCGCGTTGAGCATGACGCTGTATCGGCCGTTGGACAGGAGATGCGTGGCCGGGGACGCGGCATGCGGGTCGGCCTGACGCCAGGCGCCCATCGCCTCGAACTCGCGGACCCTGGAATCGGGCTTCGCATCGCTTGCCCATGACGGCGCCGCTGCGATCTCGCGGGGCATGCGCTCATGCAGGAGCAGCTCCGCCGCGCGCACGATCGGCTCGGCATGGAATCGCTCGCGCATCACGCCATCCAGCAAGGCGTCGGCGATGGCGACGATGGTCATTCCCTGATGGTGGGCCATGAACGCGCGGACGATCGCCACCTTCTGCCCATCCGACAATCGACGCGGCGTGAAGTCGAGCGCCTCGAAAAATCCGAAACGGCCGCGCGCGCCGTGATCCGCCAATGTCCTGAAGTTTCGCGCCGCCGCGGCCGGGTCGATGATCGCGGCGAGCGCTGTCGCATAAGGCGCGACGACGGCATCCTCGCCGAGACCGCGCTTGAGCCCGAGGCCCGGAATCCCGAAATTGGAATATTGATAGGTGAGGTGCAGGTCGCGCGCATTGTAGGCGGATTCGGATATCCCCCAGGGCATCGCCAGGGCCCTGGCATATTCGATCTGTCTTCGGATGACCGCGCGATTGGTCCGCCCGATAATGCTTTCGGTCGGCGCGCGCATGATCAAGGCGGGCATCAGATATTCGAACATCGAGCCCGACCAGGACAGCAAGGCCGCGCCGCCGCTGACCGGGGTGACGCCATGGCCAAGCCGGAACCAGTGCCGGGCCGGCAGGTCGCCCTTGGCAATGGCGATGAAGCTCGCGAGGCGCGCCTCCGAGGCCAGCAGGTCGTAGCAGCTTTCATCGAGCGCGCCGTCGCGAACCACGAAGCCGACGGACAGAAGCAGGCGCTCCTCGTTCAGGAGGAAATCGAACTCCATGGCCAATGCCATTTCCCGGGCGGTGCGGCCGATGGCCGTGAATCGGGCGGCGACACCGCTGGCGGAGGCCTGGTCGCGCTGGTGGCTGACGATGGAATTGCGGACCGCCTGCGCCCAGAAAAGGATGTCCGAAGCGTCCTCGCCGCGCTCGATCGCGAACGCGCGGGCGAGATCGACGAGGATTTCGGCAGGTTCCGCAAGCGCGTCGAGGCGGCCGGAAAATGTTTCGCCGTCGAGCAGGGCCCGGCCCGCTTCGACGAAGAGTGAAGCGACGGACTCGTCGAGCTGATGCCAGGTGACGGTTTCCATGCGGCGGCGGTCGCGAAGCGCTTCGACCTCTTCCCGCACGAGGCTGAGCGCATCGACGATCCCGGCCAGCCGCCGCGCATCTTCAACTTGTGTCTCGCACCAATGCTGGCAGGCATAAGCGAGCGCGATGAGATGCCCCGCCAGATTGCCGCTGTCGACCGAAGAGACATATTGCGGGTCGAGGGCGCGCAGGCTTTCCGTATCGTACCAATTGTAGAAATGGCCCCGATATCGGTCGAGCTTCGCCATGGTCGCAAGGGTCGCCTCGAGCCGCTCGATCGTATCGAGGGCGCCCGCCCAGCCGAAATCGTGCGCGCTCGCCGTCGACAGGAGATAGAGGCCGAGATTGGTCGGCGAAGTGCGGCGGGCGAGAACCGGCGACGGCGCCTCCTGGAAATTGTCGGGCGGAAGCATGTTGTCGTTCGGCGTGACGAAGGTCTCGAAGTAGCGCCAGGTGCGCCGCGCGATCAGCCGGAGCGCCCGCCTGTCGTCCTCGCTCGCCACATGCTCCACCACCGCGCTCGACGGCCGGCTCACCCATCGCGCGACCGCGGGCGACGCGATCCAAAGGAGCGCGAAAGGCGTGGCCAGATACACCGTTCCGTCTCCGAAGAGCCATGTCCCGGCGATCGCGACCGCGCCCGTGACCACGGCGCCGGCCATCCAGCGGTAATAAGCGCCGACGCTGGGATCGCGGCCGATGGTCGCCTGGGCTGCCGGCGTCCATTGCAAGAGATTGCGCCTTGTGATGAACAATCGAATGAGGGTCCGAAGGACTGCGTCGGCCATCAGCCAGGCCTGGTGCGCGAGCAACGTCACGATCAGCAGGACCTGCAAGAGCGCGCTGCCCAGATCGGTAAGCACTCTGGCGAAATGCACGCGGGCGCGGATGCCGGGATGACGGGCGCCGGCCGACGCCAGGACCGGCGACAGGCTTGGCAGCGCGATCGTCCCCAGGAAAAAGAGCGTCCACACCAGGGCCGCTTCGAACGGCAGCGCCCAGCCCGCGAGCAGGGCCAGCACGCAGGTCAAAGGGGTGACCGACCGGCGCAGATTGTCGACCATTTTCCAGCGGCCGCTCGACGGCATCTTCGCCGGCAGGCGCCGGGCCTTTCCCAGAAGCGCGCTCCAGCCGAGGATCCATGGCAGCAATTGCCAGTCGCCCCGCGCCCAGCGATGGTAGCGCAGCGAGGCGACGTCGTAGCGGGTCGGATAGGATTCGACGACCTCGACGTCGGACGCGAGGCCGGCGCGGGCGAACACCCCTTCGAACAGATCGTGGCTGAGCAAGGTTGAGTCGGGTACCCGGTCGGCGAGCACGGTTTCGAAGGCATCGACCGCATAGATGCCCTTGCCGGCATAAGAGCCCTCGCCGAACAGGTCCTGATAGACGTCGGAAACGGCCGCCGAGTAGGGATCGATGCCGTTGGGGCTGGAGAATGCGCGCTGATAGGCGGAGCCTTCGTCGCCGACCGGAAGGTTCGGGGTGACCCGCGGCTGGAGGACCGCATAGCCCTCGATGACGCGTCGCCTTTCGGGATCGACAATGGGCTGGTTCAACGGATGCGCCATCTTGCCGATCAGGCGACGCACCGTATCGGGAGGCAGCCTCGTGTCCGCGTCAAGGGTGATGACGTACCGAACGCCCTCGGGCACCGTCGGCGGGCGCCAGTCGAGGCTCAGGAAGGTCGTGTCCCGGGCGCCGCGCAGGAGACGGTTCAGCTCATGCAGCTTGCCGCGCTTGCGCTCCCAGCCGAGCCACAGGCGCTGGCTCTCGTTCCAGACGCGCCGGCGATGGAGCAGCAGGAACCTGTCGCCTCCGGGCGCTGGCGCGTGGCGGCCGTTCAGCCGCGCGATCGCTTCAACGGCCGCCTGCAAAAGCGCGTCGTCGCCCTCGACGGTCTCGCTTGCCGCATCGGGCCAGTCCGAGAGCAAGGCGAACTGAATCTCCCCGCCGATACTGGCGAGATGATGGATTTCCAGCCGCTCGATCTGCTCGATGACGGCTTCGCGCCTGGTCAGCAGGGTCGGCACCACGACCAGGGTGCGCAGCTCGGCGGGCAGCTCGCCGCGAAGCTCCAGGCCCGGGATCTGCGTGACGCCGAACTGGCGGGTCACGCCCTGGTTGACGAGCGCCACCGCCGAATCGATCGCCGGCACGGCGCCAAGCAGCCCGAGGACGCCGAGCAATATCCAGTCCACGCTGGCCTCGACATGGAAGAGGACCGGAAAGCCGAGCAGCAGCAGGGCGACGAGGGCGCCGGCACCGGCATAGCCGCCGACGCCGAGCGCGCGATAGGCGCGGCCCGCTATCGTCCAGACGGAAGGGCGAAAGCCCAAGGCGGCCTCGAAGCCGGAGCGGCCCTCGGCGGTCAGATAATAGCCCGGATCCTTGCGGCGGCGCTCACTCGCGGCGGCCGCGGCCTCGACGGCGCGATTCGCCACCTCCAACTCGTCGAGGCCTGATCCTCGGGCGAGCTGCTCGACGGCGGTGCGATAGAGATTGCGCGTCGCGAAATCCATCTCCGCGAAATCGCAGCCTTTGGCGAGCACGGGATCGACCAGCGAGACGCGTTCGAAGATGACCGACCAGTCGACGTCGGAAATGTGCCGCATGCTGGTGATGATGTTGCGCACCGTTACATTGGCCGCGATCTGCCTTTGCTGCTCGTCATGGATGGCGATGTCCGTCGTCCGCCCGTCCGCCGCGAGACGCTCGTCGAGCCGGCCGAGCATGGCGGTCAGGGCCGGGCTCTGATCCCTCAGCCGGTGGATGAGCTGAAGCGCCAGCGCGTCGGACCGCGCCGCGGGGCCGAGCTGATCGACCAGGTCATCCTCCGATTGGTCGGGACCGTCGAGGCTCAACAAATGGTCGGCGATCGCGTCGGCCTTGCGGCGCTCGTCGCGGCTGTAGACGATGCGCTCGGCGATCCGCCTCAGATTTTCGACCAGGATGATGCGCAGGGTGATCGCCGAAGCCCACAACTCCCCGATCGTGAGCGGCTGCTCCTCCTGATAGGCGTGGATGAATGCGCACCAGGCATCGACATCGAAGCGGCTGTCGGTATGCGCGACGAACGCCCAGACCAGCCCGAACACCCTCGGCAGGCCGGCAAAGGGACCATCGGCGAGCTTGGGCAATTGGCGATAATAACGCGGTGGAAGGTCAAGCCGGATCTCGCGAATTTGGCGCTCGACGAGATGGAAATTGTCGATCAGCCATTGCGCGGCGGGCGTGATCGCGGCCTTGTCGTCGACGGCCGTGCAGATCGAGCGATAGGAGTCGATCAGGCTCGCTTCGTTCGCCGCCAGGCGGTCGAGCAGGGGATGACCCAATTGCCGGTGCGGTTTGACGCCCTGAGTGAGCGCCAGGCTTTGCGCATGCTCCTCCATCCGCTCGACGCTGAAAAGCGCTTCGCGAATGGCCGCGGTGTCGTTCCAAGGCGGCTTTGGAGGCGCGCGCTTGAAAACCCGGCCGAGGAGAGGCGTCAGGCCAAAGGTCAAGGGCTGAGGCATCGCGTTCTTGAGATCAAGGCATGTTCCACAATCTTCGTCGGCACTGACCGCTTCGCGTGGCCGCCGACGGCCGGGACTCAGAGTCGCCCCATCTGATATGGACTGTCGCGCACGCGGAAAGGTTCCCCAGACAGCCCAAGCCGGCATTCACACGGCTATCGGGCCTCTTGAAAGCGCTCGCTTCCTCTTCTGCTCATAACTGGCGTGCGCGCCTGAGGCGCGGCTCTGGCTGCAGCCGGTCTTCGCGGCTCGATACCTCCCGACCTTTCGAGAAGGCTCGCCGCCAGGCTGATGTCGACGCCGGCCAGTGCTTTCGATACGGGGCAAGACCTCTTGGCGACCTCCGCATGCGCGGAGAAGGTCCTCGCATCCAGTCCCGGGACGTCGCCTTCCGTCACAAGTTCGATATGCGTGATCGCGAAACCATTGCCCGATCGCTCGATCCGGGCCTTCGCCTGAAGTCCTGATCCGCGTCGGTGTGTAACCTGCTTCGGTGAGCAGTAGCGACAGGGCCATGGAAAAGCAGCTCGCATGGGCGGCGGCCAGGAGCTCCTCGGGATTGGTTCCCGCTTCCTCCTGGAAGCGCGACCCGAAGGAATAGGGGCCCTCGAACACGCCGCTGCCCAGGCTGACGCAGCCGCCGCCGTCCTGCACGCGTCCATGCCATTCTGCAGCCGATGTTCGCTCAACCATTTTACTTCTCCTCTTGCATGCGGTGGCCTGGCCGTTCCCAGATCCATCCCGGGGGGTCGCTGGCCGGAAAAGATTCTTCCGAGGCTTCATCGACCGGGTTGTCCTGCGCTTGCGCTGGCGCAGCCGCGAGGCGCTGCTCCACCAGGCGCCTCACCTCGCCCAATATCCCGGCGTGGGTGCCGGACAGGTGGCGTTCCAGATCGTCCTCGATCTCGAGCACGCATGCGCAGATTGTCTGGGCGACCGCCTTGCGGACATGGTCGTCGAGCGAGCGTTCGGGCGCGGCGCGGCGCAGGTCGAGCGCCCTTCCGACGGCGAACTCGATCTGCTCGGGGGAGAGGGGGTCGCCATATTCGGTCATGCAATCGTCCCCAGCGCGCCGAAACCAGCGCGAGGCAGCGCGGATGGGGTCGCGGACCGCTCGCACGGTGCCCGATCAAAGGGAAATTTCCCCGACAAGGCCCCCTTGAGGCCGGCGCCGAGCAGGCGCTGCAGCCGCCGCCGCGCGCGAAGATGCCTCGTCTTGACGGTGGCCGCCGGGATGCCGAGCGTCTCGGCCACTTCGCCGACGTTGAGCTCCTCGATCTGGCGCAGCACGAAGACGGTGCGGAACGGTGCCGGGAGCTGGTTGATCGCGTCGTCGAGCATTTGCCTGATCTGCCCGCGCGCGACCGCGCGTTCGGGAGACACGGACATCGAACCGCGCATCAGCATTTCGCGATAGTCATCAAGGATGGGGGCCTCAGCCTCCTCGAGCAATGATCTCCGCCGCCTGACACCGCGAACATGAGCCAGCGCATCGTTGGTGACGATGCGAGTGAGCCAGGTGGAGAGCGAGGATCGGCCCGCGAAGCCCTTGATCGCGGCGAACGCCTTCAGATAGCCGCTCTGCACGGCATCCTCGGCATCCTCGCGATTCCGCAATATCCGCCATGCGGCGCGAAACAGACGCTGGTTGTTGCGGCGCATGACGAGGCGCACCGCTCCGGCGTCACGACGCGCGATATCGGCCGCCAGCTCAAGATCGGAGCGGCTCTCATAGCGAAGGTCGATGGCCGCGCTCATGCCTGAGCGCCGAGCCCGGCGACGGAACGGGCGACCGCGCGGGCATTCGGGAAGATCCGATTCTCCAGCTTTCGGTACGCGAAATCGGAGGAAAAGACGCGAAAGCCGCCAAGGCAGCGCACCGCCACTCCAATGATCTTGTGACCGGCTTGGACCGCAAAACATACGGACACGATTGCCTCCAGTTCAAAGGGCATCCCCGATGAGGGGGGTGCCGTCGAGCCGACGCGACCGACCGGGCCGGGACGAAGCCGGCTCGTTCAATATTTGTGTGGAAAGTCGCGAAGGCCTGGTCTCGCAACAGCGATCGGGAGATGTCCCGTCGCGGCGATTTGCGCCCTAGGTCGTTGCTCGTTGCTTATCGAGCAAGACGGCCCAGAGCCTGGGGGCGTGCGGTGCTGCTGCCCGGATGGATTTCAGAACGTCGAGCTTTTGAAAAACAGACCATTGCGCTTTCAACATGGTTCCGATCGCTCGGATGTTCAAGGACGGTGTTGTGCAGATGCTTTGATGGGCGATCCTAAAACCCTGCCTTGCGACTCGCATCATCTACCTGCTATTGTCTTCTAGCAAATGAATATTATTGCAGATTGAGATCAAAATTGTTGATATCATTATTGAGGCCGGGCCACCGGCCCCGGATCGCAACATGACCGGCGCCCGCATAAGCCCTCTGGCTGGCAAGCTCCTCGACCCGGCCCGGCTGATCAGACCCGCCGACCTGATCGGAGCCTATTTTTCCGGCGTTCCGGACCCGTCGCAGCCGTCGCAGCGCATCCATTTCGGCACTTCGGGCCATCGCGGCTCCGCGTTCGCCAATTCGTTCAATGAGCCGCACATCGTGGCGATCGCCCAATCGATCTGCCTCTATCGCAAGCGCCATGGAATAGACGGCCCCTTATTCCTCGGCATCGACACTCATGTTCTTTCCCGGCCGGCCTTCGTTACCGCGCTGGAGGTCTTCGTCGCGAACGACGTCGTGACCATGATCGACGCCGGCGACGGCTACACGCCGACGCCCGCAATCTCGAACGCCATCCTCGCTTACAATCGCGGCCGCACAAAAGGGCTCGCCGACGGCGTCGTCCTCACGCCGTCGCACAATCCTCCGGAAGACGGTGGCTTCAAGTACAACCCGCCGACCGGCGGCCCGGCCGATTCGACCGTCACCGGCTTGATCGAGGCAGAAGCGAACCGACTGCTCGAAACCGGGGTTCGCGATGTACGACGCGTCCCTTATGAACGCGCGCGGTTTTCGCCCTGCGTTCGCCGCCACGATTACATGGGCCAATATGTAGGCGACCTCGCCAGCGTGATCGACATGGAAGCGATCCGGCAATCGGAACTGGCGCTTGGCATTGACCCGCTCGGCGGCGCGAGCGTGCATTATTGGGCCGAGATCATCGACCATTACGACCTCAACGGAAAGGTCGTCGAGGACAAGGTCGACCCGACATTCGGCTTCATGCCCGCGGACTGGGACGGCAAGATCCGGATGGATTGCTCGTCTCCCTATGCCATGGCCCGCTTGATCGGCCTTCGCGACCGCTTCGACCTCGCGGTCGGCAACGACACGGACGCCGACCGCCATGGCATCGTCACTCCGACGGGCGGCCTGATGAAGCCCAATCATTATCTCGCTGCCGCGATCGCCTATCTGTTCGATCATCGCCCGGCGTGGGAAGCGCGCTGCGGGATCGGCAAGACGATGGTCAGCAGCGCGATGATCGACCGCGTTGCGGCGCGCCTCGGCCGCAAGCTCGTCGAGGTTCCGGTCGGGTTCAAATGGTTCGTCGATGGGCTGTTCTCCGGCGCGCTGGGCTTCGCCGGCGAGGAAAGCGCCGGCGCATCCCTGCTGCGGCGCGACGGATCGGTCTGGACCACCGACAAGGACGGAATGGCGCTCGGCCTGCTGGCGGCCGAGATCAAGGCCCGCTCGGGGCGCGATCCAGGCCAGGTCTATGACGGGCTGACGCGGGAATATGGCGAATCCTGGTACGAGCGGATCGACGCGCCGGCGACGCCGCGGCAAATGGCCGTGCTGCGGGACGTCTCCGCCGACCAGATCCGCGTCAAGGAGCTGGCCGGCGAGCCGATCGAAACCAGGTTGACCGCTGCGCCTGGAGGCGCCTCGTTCGGCGGCATCAAGGTCTCCGCCGCAAGCGGTTGGTTCGCGGCGCGCCCGTCGGGCACGGAGGCGATGTACAAAATCTATGCGGAGAGCTTTCGCGGCGCCGACCATCTACGCGAAATTCAGCGGAACGCCAAGGCGATGGTCGGGAGCCTCCTTGGAGAGTAGATCATCCGGGATCGCAGGCAAGGAACGCGCGCCGGTCTCAACAGGATGCGGGTGATGCATAATCCCACTGGAGCAGCTGCGATGATCATACGAACATCTGAAGCGCAGTGGTGCGGCGCTCTGGCCGCGGGGCGTCCCATATCGTTCTGTTCGGGAAACACGCCGTTCAGCCGTCGAAGGCGATGCGCAGCGTCGCGACAACACCGCCAATCGCCAGGGCTACGCAGCTCAATCGCATTGTGACCAGGACCACCAACCTAGTCCATGAATGTATGTAGTCCCCGATGACCACCTCCAAACCAAGCGCAACGTGATGGAACAGCGCAATCAGCAGCAGCACCATCGGAACGCTCGCCAGCGGATTTCTCAACCAGGCTATGAAGGTGGCGTAGTCGCTGCCCGTATGTGCGACAATCGACGCGACGAACCACAAGGACAGCGGCACCAGGGCGACCGCCGAAACACGCTCCCACCACCAATGCGTAATCTCCTTGTTCGAGCGAGGACCGGTAACGCCAACCCCGGATGAGCGAATATCGCGACGGCCCACTCTCTTATCCTGCTACAAGCAGGCTGATGACCCAGGCTGCCGAGGTCAGCACCACGCTCGCCGCCACGACCGTCCAACCGGAAGCATAGATCGACCGGAGCTCAAAACCGTGGACGGTGTCCCACACCAGATGCCGAATGCCGCCGCACAGATGCAGAAAGAAAGCGAAGGTCACCCCGAACAGGATGATCTGGCCGGGCCAGGAGGCGATGATGCCCTGAACCGCGGCGTAGGCTCGAGGCCCCGTTGAGGCCGCGATCAACCACATCACCAACACGACCGCGCCGACGCTTAAAAGGACGCCTGTTATCCGATTGACGATCGACAGGACCGACGTGAGCTGCGGCCGATAATGCTGGATATTGGGAGCGCGCGGTCTGGGACGGTTTGGCGTGCTGTCAGACATCATTTTTCTCTGGGCCTGGCGACGGCGAGCGTTCCCGCTCGATCATCAATTTTTTGATCTCCGCTATCGCCTTGCCCGGATTGAGACCCTTCGGGCATGTTCGGGTGCAATTGAGAATCGTGCGGCATCCGTAGAGCTGAAACGGGGCCTTCAAATCATCAAGCCGCTCATCCGTGGCGTCGTCGCGACTGTCGGCAAACCAGCGCCAAGCCTGGAGAAGCACGGCAGGCCCGAGGAAGCGGTCGGCGTTCCACCAATGGCTCGGGCAGCCTGACGTGCAGCAGAAACACAGGATGCATTCGTAATAGCCATCGACCTTATCGCGATCCTCCGGGGACTGAAGCCGCTCCTTTTGAGGCGCGGGCGTCTTCGATTTCAGCCACGGCTCGATCTGCGAATATTGGGCGAAGAGATGGTTGGTGTCGGGAACGAGATCCTTGATGACCCTCATGTTCGCGAGGGGATAGATCGTAGCCGGCGTGCCCAGGTCCGATATAACCCTCGTGCAGGCGAGCCAGTTCGTGCCGTCCATCGTCATCGCGCAGGAGCCGCAGATGCCTTCACGGCACGAACGACGAAACGTAAGCGTCGAGTTCGACCTTGTTCTTGATCCAGAAGAGGGCATCCAGGACCATTGGGCCGCAATCGTCGAGATCAACCTCGAACGCGTCCAGGCGCGGGTTCTCGCCGGAATCCGGATCGTAGCGATAAACCTCGAACGTCTTGATCCGCGTCGCGCCCGCTGGTGCCGGCCAGCTTTTCCCTCGCCCTATCCGGGATCCCGCTTCCACTCCGAAATTTCTCGGAATCGGAAACCGCTTGAGCAGTGTGACGCGCGGCACCTGGTCCGAGGATTTGATGATCATCGCTCGATCCTTGCCCTCAAATGTGGTGTGAGCCAAGTCGCACACGAAAGTTCAGCTGGGAGATTGGTGACCATGTTTGGCTCCCTAGTCGTGGCTCGAAATCATGCGCCCGGCCTGCGCGCCGAGACAGGGAGACCCCGATCACCGAAGTCGACCGCCGATCGCTGGACCACGTTCCCATCTTTATCGACGATCAGACGGAAGCGCCGATTTTCCGAGAAGAAACTCAACCGGTGACGGCCCTCATCATCGTCGATCCCGCGCTCGCACAGCGTCGTGATCTTCCCGTCGCGCATGCGCCCCTGGACGAGCGAGGGTTCAATCCTGAGACCCTCGGCGACGATCGCCACATCTACCTGGATGGCACCGTTTTCGAATTCGATCATTGCCATTGCGGGCTCCTCATTGTTGTTACGCGTCGTCAGCTTGCATGTGGGGCCGGGTAAACAAGCCCGTCCGCGGCGACCCGCGCCGCCTCGTTCATCCTGGCCGGCTCGGCGCGCGACGGGTCCATGAGATGGAAAACCTCCCTGCTCTCGTGAAGCAGGTAGTCGGCAACGATCCTGCGGTGGCACCTCCACCAGACCGCCTCCGCGCACATGATCGCGGAACGGCGGCCGGCGGCCAGCTCGAGCAGCCGATGCAGGCCCGCCCGAAACTCGCCCGACAGCGCGTAGTCGGCATAATTGTGGAAGCTCCGATTGAGCCAGAAGCCGTTGACCTCGGGCGCGACCGTCGTGGACTTCTTGCGCAATCCTCCCAGCTCCAGAATCTGGGCGTGGCCGATCTGATAGGCGGCCAGCGACGTTGGCAGCGTGTCCAGATTATATTGGGGATTGGTCCGCGAACGGGCGATGCTGCGGATGTCCACCACGAGCTCAACCCGGCCGACCTTCAGCAGCTCGACGAAGTCCGCAATGGACCGCGTGGAATGGCCGATGGTGTAGATCGGGTGCGGCGCGGACATGGGCGATCAACAGCCTACGGATTGTGCAACAGTGCGAAGGTCGTCGGCTCCGTCATGTTCGGGCAAAGCGTGCCGGATCGCGGCGCGCAGCGCCGGCAGCACCTCCTCCTCGAACCACGGATGTTTTCGCGACCAGATTGTCGCGCGCCACGAAGGATGCGGGAGCGGAAAATGTTCGGGGAGATAGGCGGCGAAGTCGCGCACACGGTCAGTGAGCGCGCCGGGGCCGAGCACATGGTTCTGGGCATAGCTTCCGACCAAAAGCGTCAGCCGCAGCGCCGGCATGGCCGCGAGCAGCCGGTCCCGCCACAGCCGCGCGCATTCCGGGCGCGGCGGGGCATCGCCGCTCCGCGCTCGTCCCGGATAGCAAAGCCCCATCGGAAGAATGGCGATATCCTCCGCGTTATAGAACCGGTCCTTTGAGGTCCCCATCCATTCGCGCAAGCGATCCCCTGACGGATCGGAGAACGGGACGCCGCTGGCGTGGACCTTCGTGCCTGGCGCCTGGCTAGCGACGAGGATTCGCGCGGTGGGGGACATCTGAAAAACGGGACGCGGACCCAAGGGCAGTAGATCCCCGCAGGCACGACAAGCCCGGACATCCGCCAGCAATGCTTCAAAATTGGTCATGAGGCCCCGAGAATCAGTTCCAGCCGTCCCAAGCTGGCCTGACCCCTGTTGACCAGCGTCCTGACCGCTCATGCATCTTGCGCCACAAGCGGCAGCCCATGGACGTGGACCTTTTCTGCTGAATATTTCGTGAGAATCTCGACGGCGCGCTCTTCCTTGGCTGCGTCCCACGTCCGGACCCACAACAGCAAGCCGCCCCGTTCGATCTGCTCTTGCAGATAGTGGGCATGGTGGTTGCCGAGCCACTTGGCGAGAACCGAACCTATCAGGCCACCGGCCCCACCTGCGAGCGCCGCGCCCGCGATGACGGCCAGCAGCGTTCCGCCGGACGCCACGACGGCGCCAGTGGCAACCGTCGCTCCTACATACACCAGCCCGCCAATCAGGGCGCCCTCGGCGTCGCCGATAGCCTCGGTCGATACATAGGCTGCGCGCGGCACTGCGGGGTCATCCGCGAGGACATCCACCTTCGCATATCGATGGCCGAGCTTTTCCACGACGGCGAGCTCGCTCGCGAGCAGGCTCAATTCGGCGCGGTGGAAGCCTGAGCTCAGCAATTCGTCGATCGCACCCTGGAGCCCTTGCGGACTATGGAAGATGCCGACCGCTTCCCGCGAGACGTCGACAGCCTGATCGACCTGCATCAAAATTCCTCCAGCCAAAGCGGCAGGAAAGCGGCTCAACCCGCCTTCGCCGCCGAAAATTTCTCGATCTCGGAGAGCGCCAGCACCGAATGAGCATAAGAGCCGCCGGCGCGCATCTCGACCGCGACCCAGATCGCCTCCATCAATTCCTGGGGCGTGGCGCCGTGGCGCAGCGCCGCCGCGCTGTGGCCCTTGATGCAATAGGGACATTGCGTGACGTGCGCGACGGCGACCGCGATGATCTGCTTGATCCTGGCCGGGAGCGCGCCGTCCTCGAAGACCTGCCGGCTGAACGCCATGAACGCGGCCTCGGTCGCCGGCGCCAACTCATGTCGCCTTCTCGCAAGCTCTCGCGTCGCTTCAGGGTAGATTGCATCCGTCATGTGCGTTTCCGTGCTGGGCGTTTCGATCATCGCGGCGACCGTCCGAGAAGAATGTCCCGCAGCACGACGGCATCGTTATGCGCCTCGTCATGCGCCGAATAGACGAGGGTGACCGTCCCTCGCTTCGCATGGTCTCGCAGAGCGCGCAGCTCGTCCGGGCGCTCGCGTATCTCGGCGGCGTAGCGGCGGCGGAACTCCGGCCAGCGGGCGGGATCGTGGCCGAACCATTTCCTGAGGGCCGTGCTCGGCGCGATCTCCTTGACCCATTGATCGATGGCGGCCGCTGCCTTGGTCACGCCGCGCGGCCACAAACGGTCGATCAAAATCCGCGCGCCGTCCGAGGGCGCTTGCGGTTCGTACGCGCGCTTCAGCCTGACATCGGCCGCCGCGATCTTCGTGCTCATCACCCGTGCTCCGCAGGAATAGTTCGAAAATGAATTGCCGCTCCTCCTTCTCAGACAGCTGCCAATAACCGCGCGCGAGCACCGTCTGCGGAATGCTCACCGCGCCCGGCAACCGAGCTTTCGAATTCGAGCTCGGCGCGAAGCCCGTCGAGATCCCGGTGGATCAGGGCGAGGGCGAGCTTGCGCCCGCCGCGCCGATAGGTGATCGAGCAATCGCGCGATTGAAGGTCGCCGTCGATTTCGATGTCGTCCCAGCCGGCGCCGTGGCCGACATAAGCGACGCCGAGATCATATTGCTCGGTCCAGAAGAAGGGGATGGCATCGAACCTTTCCCGGCGACCCATGATGTTCCGGGCCGCAACTTCCCCCTGGCGCTCGGCGACGACGAAATGCTCGACCCGGATGGCCTCGCCCGTAAAAGCGTCCGGCCAGCGCGCGATGTCGCCCGCCGCGAAGATATTCGGCGCGCTCGTCTCGAGATATTCGTTGACCGTCACGCCGCGATCAATGGCAAGGCCGGCTTTCTCCGCCAGCCCCGTCTCCGGCCGCACGCCGATGCCGATCACGACAAGATCGGCATCGAGCCTCTCCCCGTTCGCCAGCGTGACGCCCTCTTCGTCGATCGCGCTGGCGGTGGTGCCGAGGTGGAAGGTCACGCCATGGTCCTCATGCACGGCGCGGATGAACGCTCCCACCTTCGGCCCCAGAACAGGCTCCATCGGAATTGACTCCCTTCCCACGACATGCACGTCGATGTCGCGGGCGCGGAGCGAGGCGGCGACCTCGAGCCCGATGAAGCTCGAGCCGATAATGACGGCACGCTTCGCCGCCAGGGCGGCTGAGACGAGGTTCCGGCTGTCGGCGACTGTGCGCAGATAATGAACGTGGCCGAGGCCGGCGCCCGGAATATCGAGCCGCACCGGATGGGCGCCGGTGGCGAGAAGCAATGCATCATAAGCGTGCCGGCCGCCCTCCGCCAAAACCACCTGCCGGGCCTCAACGTCGATGGCGGTCACCTGCACATTCAGGTACACATCTATTGCGTGCTCTGCGTAGAATTCGGCCGTTCTGAGAGGAATCCAGTCTTCGGACGCGGTGCCGGCCAGATAATTTTTCGAAAGGTTGGGCCGGTCGCACGGCAGATCCTGATCGGCGCTCAGCATCGTGATTTTCCCGGCAAAACCTTCCCGGCGGAGCGTTTCCGCCGCCGCATTTCCCGCCGCGCCGCCGCCGACGATGACGACGGATTCCGGCATCCCGGCCTCCGGCAGCACAGGCGCGGCCACGTCCTCCAGCTTCTCGCGAACATAGACGATGCCGAGCGCTTCCTCGACGCGCCAGCGCGGCAGCGGATCGCGCGCCGGCGCGCGCAGGACGCCGCCGGTGCGCAGGTTGAAGCAGGCATGATGCCAGGGGCAGCGTATCGTGTCGCCGACCAGAAGCCCGTCGGCGAGCGGCGCGCCATAATGGGTGCAAAAGGCGCCGAGGGCGAACAGCTCGCCGTTTCGCCGGACCAGCAAGACCGCTTCGCCGCCCGCATGCCCCTGCAGCATGGCGCCTTCGATCAGTGACGAAATGGGGACGCCCAGGCCGAGGTCGGGCCCGGAAAGCTTTGACGTGTCGGTGCTCATGCGATGCTCCTTCGCGCCATGGGCGCGATTGGCGGATTGCTCTATCGTGCGGCCGGGCCCGCAGGGCCCTTTTACCTATTGATTCCGCGCGGCCGGATTGGTTCCCGACAAATCCGCTTCAGGCAGCCCGACTGGCGGCCGGGGCGCGACGAAAACCGGGCCGGGCAGTCGGATTTGATCCGTCGGGCCCTCGATCTCGCATTGACGGCGAGCCGGCCGCCCGGCTGAATCGGGACGGCCGCCCTCATTCACCCAGCGGTCGAGCTGGCGCCACAGATTGCCATCGATCGGGTCGCGGCAATCCGCGGTCGGGAAGAGAAGGTCAAAAGACGTGCCGACCCCCTGCTCGGTGTTGACGCACACATTTCCGCCCGAGGACCGCATGAACGTCGCGACCTGCGGGACGCCCAAACCGGTGCCGGCCTCGCCCTTGGTGGTGAAATAGGGATCGAACAGGTGCCGGGCGATCTCCGGAGGCATGCCGCACCCCTGGTCGATTATCCGGACGCGGACGCATCGGCGCGGCGGCGCGCCGGAATCATCGATCAATCGCTGGCATTCATCCGTCTCGATCCGAATCTCGCCCCCGTCCGGCATGGCGTCGCGGGCGTTGATGACGAGGTTCAGGATGGCCGCGTTGAATTGCGGCGGGTCGATTCGGCATTTGGGAAGGTCCGGCGCGAGGTCGAGGACGATGCGGATCCCCGGCCCGGCGCCATATTTGAGGAACGCCTTCAGACCATCGAGCAAATCGTTGACATTCTCGGGATGGACGTCGGGTTTCTCGGGCCTGGCGAACGAGATGAGCTGCGAAGTCAGTCTTATGCCGCGGCGAATCCCCTCATGCGCCGCGGCCAGGGCCGCTTGCGCCTTTTCGGGATCGTCGCGATTGCGCTCGGCGAGACTCAGCCCCAACTCGATGATCGCGAGGATGTTCCTGAAATCGTGCGCCAGGCCCGCGGTCATCTCGCCGAGCGCCGTCATCCGCTGGCTGGCCCGGGCGCTTCTCTGGCGGGGCGCGTCATCTATCAATGACAGTGCCGAATCGCGACCGCTCATGGCCTGGACATCGTCGACATCGGCGGCGGCGGGAGGATGGCATTCGAACGAAGTCATGTTGATCCTCGCGAAATCTCATCGGCGAGATGCCGCTTCCCCTAGCATATAAAATATCGTAGTGCGATATAATTCTTTTGTTGAAGTGAATCTGTCGCGGCTCACCGGGAAGCACGAGCGCCATCAACGACCTGGCAAGCGCCCCACTTCGTGACCACTTAGCTGCCTTGGGATCAGCCGTCGGGAACCCTCGGTCCGGACCGACATCAAATGCGGAACACCACAAACGGAAACCCACATGGACCTTTGCTCTTCACCCCTGACCCTCGTCTCCGATTCGGACGTTTCGCCGCGCGCGACCCCGGCTCGCCCAACTCGGGCCGAGGTCGAGGCCGCGATCCGGACCATCCTCGCCTCGACCGGAGACGATCCGACGCGGGAAGGCCTGATCGATACGCCGGCGCGAGTCGCCAGAGCTTATGGCGAATGGTTCGGAGGCTATGGAGTCGATCCGTCCGCTTTGCTCCAACAAGTCTTCACCGAAGCCGACGGCTATGACGAAACCATCCTGCTGCGATCCATTCCGCTCGTTTCGACCTGCGAGCATCATCTCGCCCCGATCCTCGGCGTCGCCCATGTCGGCTATCGGCCCAATGAGCGCGTCGTCGGGATTTCGAAGCTGTCGCGCCTGGTCGACGCCTTCGCCCGCCGGCTCCAGCTCCAGGAGCGGCTCACCAACCAGATCGCCCATGCCCTCGATGACGCGCTCAAGCCGCGCGGCGTGGCCGTGGTCATCGAGGCGTCCCATGGCTGCATGTCCACCCGGGGCGTCCGGCAGCATGGCAGCTCGATGGTCACCAAATGCTGGCTCGGGGAGTTCAAGACCGACGCCGAATTGCGCCGGGACGTCATGGAGTCGGTGCGGGACAGCCGCCACCAGGATCTGCGGTCGTGACAGGCGCCGGAAGCCGGAAGGAGAATTGAAGTGGTTGCCCAGCTCAGGCTCGATTACGAATCCTTCTCCGACCTCGACCTCGCCGCCCGGATCGCGGCGCGCGACGCCGAAGCCGTGCGGCTGGTCACCCAGCGCAACAATCGCCGGCTGTTCCGCGCCGCATGGAGCATATTGAAGAACCGTGACGATGCGGAAGACGCCGTCCAGAGCGCCTATCTTCGCGGGTTCGGCGCCATCGCCAAATTCGCCGGAAAGTCCTCTTTGACCACCTGGCTTACACGGATCGTCATCAATGAAGCGCTCGGCCGCTTGCGCGCCGCCAAAAGGCGGCGGGCGCATGTGGAGGACGATAGGGTCGTGTTTCTCGACGATTATCGGGAAAAGCTGATGAATGGGTCGACATGCCAGTCCTCTCCGGAAGCTTCCGTCGCACGAACGCAGATCAGACAGATGCTCGAGGATGCGATCGCAAGGCTCCCCTCCACGTTTCGCATGGTGTTCATCCTTCGGGACGTCGAGGGTCTGAGCGTGGCCGAGGTCGCCGAAACGCTCGACATCGCTCCGGCTACGGTCAAGACTCGTCATTTGCGTGCCAGACGAAGACTCCAGAACGATCTTGCACCGGAGCTGAGGAACGCGCTGACCGGCACCTTCCCTTTCGCCGGGGCGGATTGCGAAAAGTTGACGGAACGCGTCGTTCGGACCTTTGTGTATGGTGGCGATAGTTCACGGGCAAAAATGCACGAAGGCATCACCGAAGAGGCCCTCAAGGCTCTCGTCGACAGCTTCTACGCCAAGGTTCGGCGAGACCCGATGATCGGCCCGGTTTTCAACGCGGCAATCGCGGACTGGCCCGAGCATCTGGAGAAACTGCAGTCATTCTGGTCCTCCGTCATGCTGACCAGCGGACGCTACAAAGGCCGCCCGCTCCCCGCGCATATCAAGCATGCCGACGCGATCTCACCGGCATCGTTCGAGCGATGGCTGGTGATCTGGCGCGAAACAACGGACGAGTTGCTGGATCCCCGAAGCGCCGCGGCACTGCAGGAGAAGGCCCGCAGAATCGCCGAAAGCCTGTCGCTGGGAATTTCCTTCCATCGCGATCGCGAGGCGGTTCCTGCGGCCGCTCGTTTCGATTAGCGAGGCAATTATGCCCGAGAGCGAGGAGCCCGTGCCGCAGGTCACTGCGGCCGATCTGCCGCAAGGCCTCGTATCCTATCGCCGCACCGATGCCTTTTCCGAGAAGAGCGTTCCGGCCGGCCTGCTCAAAGCCCATGCGACGAAGGCGGGAACATGGGGCCTTATCCGGGTCACCGAGGGCGAACTGCTTTACAAGATCGAGGACGAACGGCGCATCCCGACCGAGCGTCTGCTTCGCGCCGGACTGCCGCCGGGCGTGGTGGAGCCGACAATCCTCCACTCGGTCGAACCGGTCGGCCCAGTCCGTTTCCATGTCGAATTCTTCAGAGCCGTAGCGCTCGAACCCTGATCGAGGCCGCTGGCTCCTCTAGTGAAGATCCCGGACTCTGCGCGCCGACTTCACGGGAACCGGATCATCGCGAACCATCCAGCCGACGATCGGGGATTCCGACTCGGCTTGCTCGCGAATCTTCTCCAGGATCGCCGCACGCCGCTGATAAGTTGAACGGGCCTTGGTTTTCCGGCGCAGGAGCCAGGTGAACAAAGCGGCTACGACGACGATGTAGCCAATGATCAGGATGGTGCCCAGGGAAGCCATTTCGATCTCCAAGATTTGCTGTCGCGACTGAGAGTTTGGAGCGTGCTCTTTTGGGAGTTCGCAGCTGCCCTCAGCGCCGAGTTAGCGGGGGGTGACGTCCAGCTTGCGCAGATCGATCTCAGGGAGGCTTGCCCTCGCCCGCCTCGTCCTGCCGGTCACCGAGCGCCGCGCGTGCCGCGGCGATCATTCGCTGATATCGCCTGCAACCCGGCACAATGTCGCGCCACGCAAGTCTGGCACTGCCGGCCTGGATGTCGGCCCAGATCTTGGCAGCCACTATCTGAATCTCGCGACGGGTGGGGCGCCGCGCATCGCTCATGCACACGACGATCTCTTCGGCGAAGATGTTTCCCACGAGCGATCGCCGGGCAGGAGGCAACAAACGAGGCTGAAACTGGATGGGGAGCGACCAATCGGCACGAACGGTGGCCGCCGGATCTGTCGTTCCTTGTTCAGCGAGCATATCGGCCTCCTGCCGATGGCGCCCGAGGCGTCCCGGCATATCTTGAGTCCCAGCCCGCCATTTACTTATATATCGCGTCACGATATTATTCAAGTGGTTCCGGCCGCAAATCCGGGGCGCTGCGTCGTTTGCTGGCGCCACACAAGGGTCTGCAGTAATGGATGTGTTGAAACACCGTCCGCAAGCATCAGATGATCAGGGAAAGCCATTCCTCATGCTCAAAGACGAAGATTATCGGACGCTCGCCGCCGTTCGCGCGGCGATCAGGGGCTTCGCACATTTCACCGAAAAGGTCGTGCAGACCGCCGGCCTGAAGCCGCAACAGCATCAGGTGCTGGTTGCCCTCCGTGCCGCAGAGGGTGGCGAGCTCTCGGTCGGTGAACTGGCGAAGATACTCATGCTCCGCCACCATAGCGTTTCGGGCCTCGCCGACCGGCTCGAGGCGCTCGACCTTGTCGATCGCGCCCGTAGCAAGGAAGACCGCCGCGTTGTCGTGCTGCGGCTGACGGACAAGGCCAGGGAGCTCATGTCGTCATTGTCGCTCACCCATCGCGACGAGCTCCGGCGGATTCGTCCGCTTCTCATCTCGCTCCTGTCGCAACTGGACTGATCGGCCGCCGCAGCCGCACTGGGATCGGCTTGCAATAATATCGCAGCACGATATATGGCGGCGCCAAGGCTCGAACGCGCCGCGGTTCTTGAGCGACTCGTCGGCCAGGTTTCCAGGAGGCCGGAATGGCTCTGAAAAGGCGTTCTTCGTCGGCGGCGCTGCAATGACCGATACCGCCGCCAACGCTGTCCATTTCGAGGCCGGTCGCGCCGACGAGGCGCAAGCGCATGCGGACCACAAGCCGGGCTTCTTCGTCCGCTGGTTCATGTCGACCAACCACAAGGATATCGGCACCCTCTACCTGATCTTCGCGGTCTGCGCGGGCATCATCGGCGGCGTGCTCTCCGGGATGATGCGCGCCGAGCTTGCCCAGCCCGGGATCCAGTTTCTCGAAGCCTGGTCCGGTGCAACCAATTTCGACGAGGCGCTCCACTTCTGGAACGTCCTGATCACCGCCCACGGCCTCATCATGATCTTCTTCACTTTGATGCCGGCGATGATGGGCGGCTTCGGCAACTGGTTCGTGCCGATCATGATCGGCGCGCCCGACATGGCCTTCCCGAGAATGAACAATATAAGCTTCTGGCTGTTGCCGCCGGCGTTCATCCTCCTCATCGGCTCGGCCTTCGTGTCGGGGGGCTCCGGCAACGGCGCCGGCACCGGCTGGACGCTCTATGCGCCGCTCTCGACGTCAGGCCATCCAGGCCCCGCGGTGGACATGGTGATCTTCTCGCTTCACCTCGCCGGCGCGAGCTCGATCCTCGGCGCGATCAACATGATCACGACGATCTTCAACATGCGTACACCCGGCATGAGCCTGCACAAGATGCCGCTCTTTGTCTGGTCCGTCCTGGTCACCGCCTTCCTGCTGCTCCTGTCGCTGCCGGTCCTCGCGGGCGCGATCACCATGTTGCTGACCGACCGCAATTTCGGGACCCGCTTCTTCGACGCCTCGGGCGGCGGCGACCCGATCCTCTACCAGCATCTGTTCTGGTTTTTCGGCCATCCGGAAGTCTACATCATGATCCTGCCGGGCTTTGGAATCGTGAGTCAGGTGGTGTCCACGTTCAGCCGGAAGCCTGTCTTCGGCTATCTCGGCATGGTCTACGCCCTCGTCGCGATCGGCGTGATCGGATTCATCGTCTGGGCGCACCATATGTTCACCGTCGGCATGGACGTGAACACCAAGCTCTATTTCACTGCGGCCTCGATGGTGATCGCGGTGCCGACCGGCATCAAGATCTTCAGCTGGATCGCGACCATGTGGGGCGGCTCGATCGCGTTTCGAGCGCCCATGCTCTGGGCGATGGGCTTCATCTTCATGTTCACGATCGGCGGCGTGACGGGCGTCGTTCTCGCCAATGCCGGCGTCGACACGGTGATGCACGACACTTATTATGTGGTCGCGCACTTCCACTATGTGCTGAGCCTTGGAGCGGTCTTCTCGCTGTTCGCGGGCTGGTATTACTGGTTCGGGAAGATGTGGGGCCGGCAATATAACGAGCTGCTCGCTCAGCTCCATTTCTGGATCTTCTTCCTCGGCGTGAACCTGCTGTTTTTCCCCATGCACTTCCTCGGGATGGAAGGAATGCAGCGGCGCGTTCCCGATTATGCCGACGCCTTCGCACACTGGAACCATGTCGCGAGCTACGGCTATGCGATCATGGCGTTCGGAATGGTCTTCTTCTTCGCGAACCTCATCTGGTCGCTGGCGTCCGGCAGGCGCGCCCCCGCCAACCAATGGGGCGAGGGCGCGACGACGCTCGAATGGAGTCTCTCGAGCCCGCCGCCCTATCACCAGTTCGAGACGCTGCCGCGGGTGGACTGATCGCCGAGTCGGCTCCTTTCGTTTTTGACGCGGCCTTGCTCGGCCGAAGCTCAGTCCTCGCGCGGCAGGACCGTGAGCACGCGCTCGATGAAGATATGAAACTCGGCCATATAATTGCGTAGGAATTCCTCGGTCGACCCGACCGTCACCTCGCCCTCGTCGGTGATCAGGCCGGGGGTGAACTGGATATAGGCTTCCGGCGCGTTCATCTGGGGCGAATTGCAGAAGCTCAAGACGCTTCGAAGGCTTTGCTGCGCCACCGCCGTCCCGATCGCGCCCGGTGACGTTCCGATCACCGCCGACGGCTTTCGAGTGAATGCGTTGGTGCCATAGGGCCGGCTTGCCCAGTCGATCGCATTCTTGAGGCCGCCCGGGATCGAACGGTTATATTCCGGGGTGACGAAGAGGATGGCGTCCGATGCCTTGATCGCGTTCTTGAAGGCTCGCGCGACCTCCGGATAATCGTCGTCGTAGTCGTAGCTATAGAGAGGCAGATCACGGAACGGGATTTCGGAGAATTCCAGGCTCTCGGGAGCGAGGCGGATCAGCGCTTTGGCGAGCTTGCGGTTGATCGAGCCGGTGGCGAGGCTGCCGATCAGGTAGCCGACCTTGAAGGTGGTCATGGCGCACGTTCCTTAGGGATGAGCAGGCATTCGGACAACCGATGCGGAGCAGTTGAGTTGCAGTCCCAGCCTCTCACGTGGCTTGTCTGCTCGTTCGGCGTCCTTCCAGACTGGTCTACAAGGCAGTAAGCTGGTCGCAAGACCCCGGACCAAAGATATGAGCGACGCAATAGAAAGGATGCCGGCCCTGTTCATCGGCCATGGGAGCCCAATGAATACGCTGGAGCTGAATGATTTCACCCGGCTCTGGCGCACGCTCGGCGAACGGCTGCCAAGGCCGAGAGCGTTGCTCGTCGTCTCCGCCCACTGGTTCATCGGCGCGACCGCCGTCACGGCCATGCCCCGTCCTCGCACGATCCACGATTTCTACGGCTTCCCGCCGGAACTGTTCGCGTTCGACTATCCGGCGCCCGGCGCGCCCGACGTCGCCCAAGAAGTTGCAGAGGTCGTCAAGCCGCTCTGGGTCGGACTCGACCGCGACCAATGGGGCCTCGACCATGGCACCTGGAGCGTGCTCGCCCACCTCTACCCACACGCAGACATTCCGGTCGTTCAGCTCTCGATCAATGCGCTGAAGCCGCTCGACTATCATGTCAACCTCGGGTCCCGCCTCGCTGCGCTGCGGGACCAGGGAATTATGATCGTCGGCAGCGGGAACGTCGTCCACAATCTGAGGCGGGTCCAGTGGGACAGCCCCGATGCCGCGTTCGATTGGAACGAACGATTCGACGATGCCGTCGTCGAACAGCTCGCTCGAGATCCGGCAGAGATACTGAAGGTGACCGAGCATCCCGACTACGCCCTTGCAGTGCCGACACCCGACCATTTCATCCCGCTGCTCTACCTCGCCGGAATAGCGGCGCATGAAGGGCGCGCCGATCCGTTGGTGCGAGGCTATGCGATGGGCTCCCTCTCGATGACCTGCTACGGCGTGGGGACCGAGTTCGACGTAAAGGGCGCGGAAGGCGCGGCGACGCTGCCGCCCGGCGTGCCGCCCGACCAGAGCAACATGTAGAAGCCAGTCAGTGAAATGGAGAGAACCGCGTGACGAGGAAAGCCCAGGCCGAGCCCAACAAATCCCCGGCTGCCGCCGGCGGCAAGTCCGCGGCCCGACAGGATTGCGAGGAGCACCGAGAGAATCTCCTCGACTCCGCGCTAGAGGAATCCTTTCCCGCCAGCGACCCGCCGTCGATCCCGCGCACGCCCTGTTGAGCCATGCCTTGGTCCCGCCCAGAAACCGACAGTGTGAAAATGGGGACCGGCTCGTTCCGCGGCGGGACGGGCTGACACTACAAATCGGAGTCGGAGATCTTCCCGTCAGACTGTCCCTGGCGCCGCGTGGCGTCGGTGACGTTCTGGTCGTGTCCGCTCTTCTCGCTGTAGAAAGCGGCGGCGAACAGGCCGCATCCAAGAAGCATGGAGAAGAACACTCCGGCGACGGTTGCGATCACCATGTGAAGCCGAAGCGGCTCGTATAGTGAGAGATACCAGAGCGCCAGGGTCGTGACGATCACGCCGGCGATAGCGATCCAGAGGATCATCCGCCGGAACTCCGCCGCAGCGCGTTGTTTGTCGGTCACCCAAGGCCAACAAGCGAGCGAACGGCCTGTTCCCCTGTCAGCGAAAATGAGATTGGGCGGCTCGCTTCCTGCACGCGTAGCCGCGCCCGGCCGCCGGCTGAAAGGCCGAAACGCCGCCTTAGCACGGCCGCAACACGCGAGCGCCCGGCGGCTTGGTGATGAGAAGGGACGCCGCCGCGACTGCGCATCGCGCGCCGCGCCAAGCGGGCATATCGGTCCGCAAGCTCCTGGTGCGCGGCGCGCGCCTCCGGCACCGCTGCCTCGCCGGCGGCCCGGCCTTCCTCCTTCGACCTTCGCCGATAATATTGAGCGTCGCTCTCCAGGGCCTCGCCAGCGAACGGCGTCAGCCAGCGCGCCGCGGCTTCTTCGCCTTCGAAGAGCGACCGCGCCGCGGGCAGGAAAGGCTCGGCCATGGCCGCAACCATGCGCAACGAGGCGCCATCGCGGCCTATATGGCTCGGGGGCCGATAGGCCATCTCTCGGTACAAGCTCGGAGGCCGCTCGCGTGGAGCGGGCCCAATTCTGTCGAAATGTTGCATCTTCTGCTCCTGTAATCTGAATTGAGGGGGCGGATCCGCCAGGGGCGGACCCGGGCGTCGGCTCAAACCGCGATGCGCAGCACGATCGCGACCAGCACGGCCAGGCTCAGGAAAAGGATGTTTTCCAGGACCTGGCTTTCATGTCTTTCAGCGACTCTCATGATCTGTCTCCAAAAGTTTGTGGTTTCGCTCCGCCAAATGTCTGAAGAAGCGTTGCATCCTTGATGGCCCGGAAGCCGCCGCAGGTGGCATCGAAGGTCTCGGCCGGCGCCGCAGATTCTGCGGTTCAATGCTGTTGGGCGCCATTCGCGGGCAGTCGGTTCGATTCAGGAAAACCGACGGGGCGCGACCATTCAGGAGCTTCTCGGCCAGGGCTGTTTCAAGCCTATTGCGCCGTATAGCCGCCATCGACGAGATGGTAGCTGCCGGTGACGAAGGAGGCGCGGTCGGAGAGCAGGAACAGGGCGAGCTCCGCCACCTCCTCCGGCCGGCCCAGGCGCCCCATCGGGTGCAGGTCGACCAGCCCGTTATAGACGTCCCTGTCCAGGGCGTTGAGCAAAGGCGTATCGATATAGCCCGGGCCGACCGCATTCACGCGAATGCCCTGCGTCGCATATTCCAGCGCCGCCGTCTTGGTGAGGCCGACCACGCCATGCTTGGCGGCGACATAAGCCGGCGAATTGGCCGCGCCGACGGAGCCGAGGATCGAGGCGATGTTCACGATCGAGCCGCCGCCCGAGCGCAGAAGCGCGGGAATCTGGTGCTTGAGGCCGTAGAACACGCCGCTCAGATTGATGGCGATCACCTTGTCCCAGTCTTCGAGGCTGTACTCGGCGACCGGACCGATGGCGCCGCTGATGCCGGCATTGTTGACCGCCATGTCGAGGCCGCCGAACCGCTCCAGAGCGAGCTCGACCGAGCGCCGCACCGATTCGGCGTCGCCGACGTCCTGGTGAACGGCCATGGCCGTGCCGCCTTCCTTCTCGATCTCCGCCGCCACGCCGCGGGCGGCCTCTTCATTGAGGTCGGCGACGACGACCTGCGCGCCTTGGGCTCCAAGCCGGCGCGCGATCTCGGCGCCGATGCCGGAGCCCGCCCCGGTCACCATGGCTGTCTTGCCTTCGAATTCGCGTTTCATTTCCATTCCTTTCTGTGCGTCCAAATTCACTCGATCAGCCTCACGGTCACGCGGGAGCAATTCACCCCGCGATCCGCTGGCTTGCCGCGATCAAAGCGGGCAGGCCGACGACCAAGATGGCTGCGAAGATCCAGCCTTCGATTCTTTCCCTGACGGTCATGATCTCATCTCCAAAAGTTCGAGTTTCGCTCCGCGGAAATGTCCCGCGAAGCTTGCATTCAATATAGGTCGTGACCCGCCGCAGGTGGCATCGAAGGTCTTGACCTGCGCCGCAGATTCTGCGGTTCAATGCGCCGATGAGCGCAGCCTTCCCACTCGACCGGATCGACCGGAGGATCCTGAGGCAATTGCAGGCCGAGGGGCGACTCACCAACCAAGCGCTCTCGGAGCGGGTCGCGCTGTCTCCAAGCGCCTGCCTCGCACGAGTGAAGCGGCTGGAAGAGGCCGGGATCATCCAGGGCTATCATGCGCGGCTCGACCCGTTCAGCCTGGAGGTCGGGTTGGTCCTGTTCGCCGAGGTGACACTGAAGGCGCACGGAACCGAGGATTTGGCGCGGTTCGATGCGGCGATCGAGGCGATCCCGCAGATCGTCGAAGCCTCCCATGTGAGCGGCGCCTATGATTATCTGCTCAAGGTGGTCGTTGAGGAACTCCCCGAATGGACCCGGATCGGCGAGCGGCTGACGGCGGCCGACGCCGGCGCGGAGCGCATCAACACGCATGTGCTGCTGCGCAAGCCAAAGATCTTCGTCGGCTATCCCGTAGGGGACAGGCCCGTAAGGGACGGGTAAACGCCCTTAGTCGCCGAACGGCAATGATGGGGAACAAACGAGGGAACGCGGATAACTGCCGTCAGATAAGTTGTATGAACTCAATATCTAACGGCAGGAAGTTTCGCGGTCTCGCGCACAGCCGCTACCGAAGAAGCTGGCGATATCCGCCCTCCGCCATGCGGCGGGCATTCCGGACAAGGCGCTGCACCTGGGAACGGATGCTGGAAGCATGGCTGCGCCAGCGCGGCACGCCGGCCTCCCGGCTCAACAGCACCGAAGCGATTTCGCGCTGGTCGGCACCCACGGCGAGGGCATCGTGGGCGCGCAGCGCCAGTACCCACCTTCGAGCGCGCACTTCGCGGGCGTGGAGCGCTCGGCTGAACTGGCCGGTGCGCAGTAAGGCGAGCAGTCGCCTCAGTGTCAACAACGGCGCCTCGGCCGACGCCACACCGGCGAGCAAATAGCATAGCTGCACGGGACCACGTGCTAGGGTGCCGGCGAGGACGTCGACGCGGATAGCCCGGAATCCATCGGAAATGAGCAGATGCTCGCGTCCGGCCGCACCCCTGACGATCGTCGCCGTTCCTCCAAGGCACGCCAGATCCAGCGCTTCCGATGGTGCGGCAGCCCCGACGGCCAGGACCGGCAGCGCATAGGGGTAGATGTCGGCGTGCCACACCGGTCGCGCGCGCGGTGCCGCGAGGTCAGGCGCCTCGAAGGCGAGAAGCCCCCAACGCTCCGGACCCGGTGCTCCGTCATCGGCCCTCGAGCCTTCTGCCGCGGCCCTGGCGGCGGCGCGGTAGCCGGGATCGCGCCGAAGCCATTCCCAGGCCATGATCGAGCGGTCCGCGTCGAGGAACGGAGCATAAGCCGCCGCATCCCTCCAGTCGGCAACATTTTCCTCTTGCCGGTCCACCCGGCGAGGAAAGCCGCGATCGCGCGGCTAACCCATTCACCCATTTGGGGGAATTGCCTCGTCGAAGCTGACCAGCGCGTCCCTCAGTCCGCAGGCGACGAGCTGCGCTCGGCTGACGACGTCGTAGGCGGCGCGGGCCCGCTTCACATATTGGTGCGCCGTTTCGACGCTGATCCCGAGGATGGCCGCGATCTCCCAATCCGTCTTGCCGGCGGCGAGCAACCGGACGCACTGCCGCTCGCGCCGACTGAGATGGGGGCAGCGCGCCGCGGCGGGATAATTGTGCATTCGCCGCGCCGCGCGGAACGCATGCGCGCCAATCTGCTCGGCAGAAAGGAGCCGCTCGACCGGTAGGTCGGTGCCGATGCGAACCGCGAACGAGCAGGAGCCGCCGGGCTCCCCGGGGACATTGACCGGCACGGTGAAGCCGTCGCCAATGTCGAAGCGCCTGCTGCGCTCGAGGATCTCGCGCCCCTTCCGCCCGATCGCGACGAGGCCGGGCAGCTCGAACCAGGCGAAGCCGATATTGGTGCGCCCGCAGGCGTGATGGACCGGGTCGGCGCCGATCAGCCCGCGAGCGGCAAGCTCCTCTTCCCATCCCGCCGGATAGGTATCTATGCGAATGAGACCGGTCGTCGGCGAGGCGAGGCTCGCATGGTGAAGGAGCGCGAAATAGTCGAAACCGAGCTCGCGCGTCGCGTCTTCAAGCAAGGAACGAAGGTCTCCATCTGCGGAGCAAAACCCTGCCTTCGCTTCGAAATGATCGATCAAGCGGGAATAAGCCACAAGTCGCCACTCAGCCTGGAGCCCGTGCCGACGGCCGCGATCGCGAGGGTCCATTGTGACGGGTCAAGAGCGCCTCCGATATAATCGCCAAATAACAGCGAACTGTGGCCCCCAGACAATTGGCAATGTCGGAAAAGCCGGTAATATCGCTGCCGTTACGAAGCGGCGCCCCTTCCGGTTGAGACCCGCGCGGAGGCCCAAAGAGGACGAGATCCGGGCCCCGGACGTCTTGGAAACGTCTCCCTGGTCGCGCGTGCAGGGCTTCATGAAGCGTGCCGAGACTTTCCTTCGCGATGTGAGCGAGACGAATACCGAAACCGAGCTCGCGGACGCGCTGGGCGTCATGTCCAGGGATCTTGGATTCACCTATTTCGCTCTCACCCATCATGTCGACATCCGTCACGCCGCCCAGCCGGCGATACGGCTGCACAATTATCCCGCCGACTGGGTCGAATATTATGATGACAACAGCCTCGGCGTGTCCGATCCGGTCCATCGGGCGAGCCATATGACGAGTGTCGGTTTCGCCTGGTCCGAAATTCCCCGTATGATCGCGATGACAGCGCGCGATCATGAGATCCTGATCAGTGGCGAAGGCCGAGGCATAGGCGACGGCTTCACCGTCCCGGCCAACGTGCCCGGCGAATCCAATGGGTCCTGCTCCTTCGCAAATCCCAAGGGCACGCCCATCCGCGAGGAGGATCTGCCGCTCGCCCAGCTCGTGGGCGCCTTCGCTTTCGAGGCCGCGCGCCGACTGTGGCGCGTGCGCTCGCCGATGGTCTTTCCCTTGCCGAAGCTCACCGACCGGCAGCGCGAATGTATCCTGTGGGTCGCGCGCGGCAAGTCGGACTGGGAGATTAGCCGGATCCTCGGCATTCAGCACGAGACGGTCGTCCGCCATCTCAAGCAGGCCCGTGAGCGTTTCGGCGTGGGAAAGAGGACAATGCTTGCGGTCCAGGCGCTGTTTGATGGATCGATCAGCTTCACCGATGTCCTGAAGCGCTGACAATACCCAGTTCTGGGAATAGCGGACGGCCCGCCGGCCGGCCGATCCTGACCATGTCATCCAGCTGGAGTAAGACATGGTCACTCTCGCCGAATCCGTTCCCGTTCCGCTGCGCCATCCTGCCCTGCGCGAGATGTTCGAAGCGCGAAAGCGCGTCTTCGTCGACCTGTTGAAGTGGGACGTTCCGGTCCTCGAGGACCGTTACGAGGTCGACCAGTTCGACGACGAGCATGCGATCTATCTGATCGTCCCGGCCGAAGATGGCAGCCATGCCGGCTCGGCGCGGCTTCTCGAGACCACGCGTCCCCATATCCTCGATACTTTGTTTCCCGACTTGTGCGCCGCGCCACCGCCTCACGGCCCACAGGTGCTGGAGATCACACGTTTCTGCCTCGGACGGGATCAGAGTGCGCAGAGTCGGCTGGAGACCCGCAACCTGCTTGTCTCCGGCCTGATTCGCTACGCTCTCGAGAACGGAGTCCACACCTATACCGGCGTCGCCGAGATGGGCTGGCTCCAGCAGATCCTGGCCTTCGGCTGGCGCTGCCGTCCGCTCGGCCTGCCGCGCCACATCGACGGCAAGATGCTCGGCGCGCTTTGCATCGACATTTCAAGCGACACGCCGCGGCTTCTCGAAGCGAACGGCATCTATCGGCCCGCGCCGCTGCGGCGGCTCGAAATCCTCGAAGCCGCCTGAAGCGAAAGGAGAGAATATGAACAGCCACGCTCTCGACGCGGCGATCGACCTGTGGACCGACCGCCTGCTGGCAAACGGCTATTGTGCAATTCCGGACCTGCTGCCGGAGACCCATATCGCGGCCCTCGATGCCGACCTCGCCGCCGACTTCGAAGCGACGCCCTTTTGCGAGGGCCGCTTTTACGGCGAGCGCACCAAGCGTTTCGGCCGAATCCTCGCCCGCTCTCCTCGCGCCGCGCCCCTTGTTCAGCACGAGCTCGTGCTCGGTGTCGTCGATCGGGTGCTCTTGCCTTTTTGCGACAGCTTCCAGCTCAACCTGACGCAAGCGACCGCGGTCCATCCAGGTGCGCTCGCCCAGATGCCGCATCGCGACCAGGACATGTGGCGCGGTCCGACCGGAGAGATCGAATATCTGCTCAACGTGATGTGGCCATTGACGCCGTTCACGCGAGAGAATGGCGCGACGCGCCTCTGGCCCGAAAGCCATGGCCACAGGATCTTCCAGACGGTCGCCGAAGGTTGGCAGGAGGCCCCCGAGATCCAACCGGGCTCGGCGCTGCTGTTCCTCGGCTCGACGCTCCACGCGGCGGGTGCCAATCGCAGCAAGCAGGTGCGGCGCGGCATGATCGCCGGCTACAGCCTCGGCTGGCTCAAGACCTATGAGAACCAGTTCCTGGCCTATCCGCCCGAGATCGCGCGCACCTTCTCGCCCGAGCTCGCCGCCTTGGTCGGCTATCGCCAGCACCGCCCAAACCTCGGCAATTTCGAGGGCTGCTGCCCCTCGGTTCTGCTCCGGGACACGCCCCCCGGCCGGCTAGCTGCCGTCGACGCGTTGCGACCCGACCAGGTCGATGCGGTCGACGAGCATGCCGCACAGCAGCAGCGGCCGATCGCGGCGTGATCCCGAGGCGCTCATCCCGGAGGGAGGCTGGATGAGCCCCGGACCAACATTCGACCGGGTTTATTTCGCGCTCAAGGAGCAGCTGATGACCGGCCGGTTTGCTCCGGGTGATCATCTCGAGCCCTCGCTCATTGGCGACGAGCTCCATTCGAGCATCACGCCGGTTCGAGATGCGCTTCACCGCCTGGTCGGGGAACGGCTCGTCGAGGCGCCGCGAAATGACGGCTTCCGCGTACCGATGGTAACGGAGTTCGCGCTTCGCCAGATGTATGCCTGGCAGGCGGATTTGATGAGACTCGCGGCGGGGCGGCTGCGTGGGGGGCCGCCGCGGACAGGCGGGGACTCCCATTCAGTCGGTTTTATTCCCGCTGCCATGTTGTTCGTTGAACTGGCACGCGCCGCCGGAGATCTCGAGCTGCTCAGCGCAATTTCCAACGTATGCGAACGCGTCGCGGCGCTGCACTCCCTTGAGGAGCAATTCATACCTGAGCTCGGCGAAGAGCTGGACACGTTTCGCGGACTGATCGCGCGTACCGAAACGGCAGCGCTCAGGTCTCAGATTGCGGCGTACCAGAGGCGGCGGGACCGGGCGGTTCCACAGATGGTGGCGGCATTACAGCGGACGTTCTGATCAGCGCCCATCCTAGTCGTTTGGTCAGTCCGATCAGCTTCGCGAAAGCAGAAAAAAGGAGCTGGCGCTACGTATGATCCGGCCACGTGCCTCTTGCTTCCCTGCGACATGCGAATCGAAGCGCCACAGCGTTGCATGCAAGTGCAAATGCCAGGGTGGCCAGCAACGGTGCCCGCAAGAATGTCCAGGGTTGCGTGTAGGCCGTTTCGGTCAGGTTTCGGATCAGCTGATCGGCATAGAGCATCAGCACGATTGTCGCGGCAGTCCCGAAGACCATTTGATAGTATCCCGCCTCGGCCAGCTCATCGGGCATTTCTCGTTCCTGCGGCATATGCTTGACGATCATCCCGGCCCGCTGGCCCCAACGCGTCCAGTGGCGTCGGAAGGCCAGGAAGGTCATCACCGTGAGCAGGATCGAGGCCGCGAGGATGTGCCGGTAAAGGGCGAGCTCGAATGGGCGCGCGACCGATGCGTCCGGTACAGGCACGAGGATCAGCACCGAATCGGTGCCGACCGACGACGCGGCTATCCACCAGTGGGCCAAATCCGCGGCAACCCCTCCTGAACCTGCGGCGATTAGAATGACGGCAGCGTAACCGAGACAGACCTTCGCCTCGACCAAGGTCGCGGACCTTATTCCCGGAAACGCACCGCCCGCAGGTGATGGCTGGCCCGGGAAACGCTCGAACGATTCCGGCTTCACGCTCTCCCCCACCCGTTCTCCGTTCCGTCGGCCCCGTTAGCACAACGACGCTGCTCGCCGAAATCCGAGCGCAGGACATGCCCGCGTCGGGTTGCATGTTCCCCATATCGGCTTTAGCGTCTGACATGTCAGATATGATGGCTGAGACATGATAAGTGCCGCCCAGCTTAGAGCCGCCCGCGCGCTCGTTTCGATCGACCAGCGCCGGCTGGCCGACCTCGCCGGGCTCTCCTTGCCGACCATCCAGCGCATGGAGGCGAGCGACGGCGTTATCAGGGGCAATGTCAACTCGCTGATGAAGTTGATGGCGGCGCTGGAGGCGGCGGGTGTCGAACTTCTCGCCGAAGGCGCCGCCAGCGCCGGGGGCGGGCGCGGCGTTCGGCTGAAGCAGGCCGCGGCTGCGCCGGAGGGCGCGCCGGTCGAACGGCCAGGCGACCATTGATGGCGGTCCCGATTGCGTTGTTCCTGATCGGCGATGCGGCCCTGCTGGCCCTCGGCGCCGCCGGAATCCTGCTGGCGCGGCGGCCCGTCGGCACCAAAGCTCTCTATGCCGGCACGTTGGTCCTGTCGCTCGCCTTGCTGGGTGGCGCCGTCCTGCACCTGATCCGGGACGCAGCTCCGATCGCGACCGTGCTGCCTCTGGGCCTGCCCTGGATCGGCGCCTGCTTCAGGGCCGATGCCCTGTCGGCCTTCTTCCTCGCCGTCGTCAATCTCGGCGCCGCCGCCGCGAGCCTCTACGGCATCGGGTACGGATCGCACGAGCGCGAACCGCAGCGGGTCCTGCCGTTCTTCCCGGCCTTTCTCGCCGGTATGAATCTGGTCCTGCTGGCGGACGACGCGTTCACCTTCCTGCTGTCGTGGGAGTTCATGTCGCTCACGTCCTGGGCGCTGGTGATGGCCCGCCATCGGGAACGCGACAATGCGCGCGCGGGCTATATCTATGTCGTGATGGCGACGTTCGGGACGCTGGCGCTCCTGCTCGCCTTCGGCCTGCTCGCCGGACCCGATGGCAGCTACGCCTTCGCGACCATGCGGGCGCATGCCTTGTCTCCCGTCGTCGCCGGCCTGGTGCTCGGCCTGGTTCTGCTCGGAGCCGGATCAAAAGCCGGCCTCGTCCCCCTGCACGTCTGGCTGCCGCTCGCGCATCCCGCAGCGCCCAGCCACGTCTCGGCGCTGATGAGCGGCGTCATGACCAAGGTCGCGGTCTACGGCTTCGTGCGCATCGTCTTCGATCTGCTCGGCCAGCCAAGCTCATGGTCGGGAATGATCGTGCTGTTCCTCGGCGGCGTCACCGCCGTACTCGGCGTGCTCTATGCACTGATGGAGCACGACCTCAAGCGCCTGCTCGCCTATCACACGGTCGAGAATATCGGCATCATCTTCATCGGCCTCGGCCTCGCGCTCGCATTCCAGGCGAACGACATGAAGTGGGCGGCGGCGCTCGCGCTGACCGCCGCGCTGTTCCATGTTCTCAATCACTCGCTGTTCAAGAGTCTGCTATTCTTCGGCGCAGGCGCCGTGCTGACCGCGACGGGCGAGCGCGATATGGAACGTCTCGGCGGGCTCAGCCACCGCATGCCTTATACGAGCTTCGTCTTCCTCGTCGGCTGCGCGGCGATCTCCGCTTTGCCGCCGCTCAACGGCTTCGTCTCAGAATGGCTGACCTTTCAGGCGATCCTGCTCAGTCCCGATCTGCCGCAATGGGGCCTGAAGATCCTGGTCCCCGCGGTCGGCGGCCTGCTTGCGCTATCCGCGGCGCTGGCCGCCGCCTGCTTCGTCAAGGCCTATGGCGTCACCTTCCTGGGACGCCCGCGCTCGGACGCGGCAAGAACGGCGTCGGAAACGGATCGCTACTCCCTCGGTGCGATGTTCGCCCTCGCCACGCTCTGCCTGCTTGCCGGGGTTCTGCCCGGCTTCGTCATCGACTGGCTCGCGCCGGCAACCATGTCCCTCGTTGGCGAACGGATGCCTGTCCAGACCAATGTGCAATGGCTGTCGATCGTTCCGATCGGCGAAAGCCGCAGCTCCTATAATGGGCTTCTCGTCTTCGCGTTCATCGCGGCCTCCGCCTCGATGGCCGCCTTTGCGATCCATCGCTTTGCGTCGAACAAGATACGCCGGGCACCGGCATGGGATTGCGGATTTCCGGACGATGGCGCGGCGACCCAATATACGGCGTCGAGCTTCGCCCAGCCGATCCGGCGCGTGTTCGGCAGCTCGGTGTTCCGCGCGTCCGAGCAAATCGAGATACCGCCGCCCGGGGATGGCCGGCCGGCGCGCCTCATTGTCACGCTGCGAGATCTGATCTGGGAGTTCATCTACGAGCCGATCGCGTGGGTGGTGACCTGGCTGGCCGAGCGGATGAACCACCTGCAATTTCTCACCATCCGCCAATATCTGACGCTCGTCTTCGCCGCCTTGGTCCTCCTCCTGCTGGTCCTCGCGACATGGCAATGATCGACGGCCTCTCGATCCAGTTCACGCAAATGCTGCTGGTGCTGGCGCTGGCGCCGTTGCTAACCGGGGTCGTGCGGATGACGAAGGCGCGGCTGCTTCGGCGGCGAGGCCCGCCGCTGCTGCAGCCCTATCGCGACCTGATCCGGCTGGGGCGCAAGGAGGCCGTGGTCGCCGAGAGCGCGTCCTGGCTGTTCCGGGTCGTTCCTTACCTTGTGTTCGCGACCACCTGGGTGGCCGCCGCTTTGATCCCGACCTTCGCGACCGGGCTGCTGTTCAGCTGGTCGGCGGACCTCATCGCCATCATCGCGCTGCTTGGCAGCGCCCGCTTCTTTCTCGCGCTTGCAGGCATGGATGTCGGGACCAGCTTCGGCGGCATCGGGTCGAGCCGCGAAGTGATGATCGCGACGCTCGCCGAGCCGGCGATGATCATGATCGTCTTCACGCTGGCGCTCGTCGCCGGCTCGACCCAGCTTTCGACCGTCGCTGAGGTCTTCCTCTCGGGCGTTGGCCTGCGCGTGTCGCTGGGCATGGCGCTGGTCGCGCTCATCATCGTTGCGATCGCGGAGAACGGGCGCATTCCCGTGGATAATCCGGCGACGCACCTCGAGCTCACCATGGTCCATGAAGCGATGGTGCTCGAATATTCGGGACGGCATCTCGCGCTGATCGAATTGACGTCGGCGCTCAAGCTTCTGCTCTATACCTCGCTCATCGCCTGCGTGTTCACGCCGTGGGGCCTCGCTCCCGCGGGCGCTCCGCTCCATGTGCATCTGATCGGCATCGCCGCCTATGTGGGCAAGCTCGGCGTTGCCGGCTTCCTGCTCGCCGTCTTCGAAACCACGATCGCCAAGATGAGGGTGTTCAGGGTTCCGGATTTCCTTGGGGCGGCGCTGATGCTCGGGTCGCTCGGCGCCCTCCTGCTGTTCGTGGCGCGGGGTCTTTAGGATGGACCGGTTCGCCTTCGACGTTGCGCATTTGCTGGCGGGCAGCCTGGTCCTTCTCAGCTTGATGCTGCTCTATCAGGATCGTCTCTATGCGCTGTTGAACGTCTTCGCTCTTCAGGCCCTGGTGCTGGCCCTATCCGTGTCGTGGCAAGCCTATATCCAGGACGCGCCGCATTTGTACCTGACGGCGGCAATCGCTCTCATCGTCAAGGCGATCATCATCCCGGTGGCGCTTCATCGGATGATCAGGATTCTTGGCATCCATCGCGAGATCGAGACCGCGCTCAATACGGGGGCCACCATGCTGGCGGGGCTCGGCCTGGTTGCGCTGTCGATGGCCGTGATCCTGCGCGTCACCGCCGCCACCGATGTCCTCGCGCGCGAGGACCTGGCGTTCGCTTTGTCGGTCGTGCTGCTCGGGCTGTTGACGATGGTCACCCGCCGCAACGCCGTCAGCCAGGTGGTCGGGTTCATGTCGCTGGAAAACGGGCTGATCCTCGCGGCTACCGGCGCCAAGGGCATGCCGTTCGTCGTCGAGATCAGCGTCGCCTTCTCGGTGCTCGTCGCCTTCATCGTGATCGGCATCTTTCTGTTCCGAATCCGCGAGCGTTTCGACAGCGTCGACCTCCAGGCTCTCGATGATGTCCGGGAGAGTCAGCGGTGATCGCGGCCATCGACTGGATGACGACCAACGGCGTCGCCCTCGTCCTGGCGATTCCGTTCGCGTCCGCCGTGCTGCTCCTTTTTCTACCGGGTTACCGGCTGTCGGCCCGGCTCAATGCGACCTCCGCCTTGCTGACGCTGCTGGCGGCGCTGTCGCTCCTGGCCTACAGGCCGGCGCCGGGCGCCTATCTGCTGGTGGACGACCTCAATATCGTCTTCATCCTCCTCAACAGCTTCGTCGGCTTCACCGCCAGCCTGTTCAGCGCCAGCTATATCGGTCACGAGCTGGAGATCGGACGTCTCACCAAGGCGCACCTGCGCTTCTACCACGCCATGTATCAGATCCTCTTGTTCGCCATGAACTTGGCGCTGCTGGCGAACAATATCGGACTGATGTGGGTGGCGATCGAGCTGGCCACGCTGACGACTGTGCTGATGGTCGGCATTTATCGCACGCACGAGGCGCTCGAAGCGGCGTGGAAATATTTCATCCTCGGCAGCGTCGGTATCGCGCTGGCGCTGTTCGGCACGATCCTCATCTATATGGCGGCCCGCCCGGTGGTCGGCGAGGGCCCCAACGGCATGGTCTGGACCGTGCTGATGCGACACGCGGCAGCGCTCGATCCGGCGCTGCTCAACCTTGCCTTCGTGTTCCTGCTGCTCGGCTACGGCACCAAAGTCGGGCTGGCGCCGCTCCATGCCTGGCTTCCCGACGCCCATTCCGAAGGCCCGACCCCGATCTCCGCCGTGCTCTCGGGCCTGCTGCTCAACGTCGCGCTGCACGCGGTGCTGCGCTTCAAGCTGCTGCTCGCGGCCAATCCGGGCGCGATCGCGCCGGGCCCGCTGATGGCGACCATGGGGCTGGTCTCGGTGATCTTCGCCGCCTTCATGCTGTACCGGCGCCGCGACATCAAACGCATGTTCGCTTATTCCTCGATCGAGCATATGGGGATCATCGCGTTCGCGTTCGGCATCGGCGGGCCGCTGGCAAACTTTGCCGGCCTGCTCCAGATGACCATGCACAGCCTGACCAAATCGGCGATCTTCTTCACGGTCGGCCATATCGCGCAGGTCAAGGGCACGCAGCGGATCGACGAGATTCGCGGCCTCACCGTGACGCATCCGCTGCTCGGCTGGAGCCTGGTCGTCGGCGTCGTCGCGATTGCCGGGATGCCGCCGTTCGGCATCTTCATGAGCGAGTTCCTGCTGGTGAGCTCGACGTTTGCGCACGCGCCCTTGCTCGCGCTCGCGCTCCTGGCCGGGCTGCTGATTTCTTTCGGCGCCCTGATGCTGCGGCTGCACGGAATGGCGTTCGGAGAACCCACAGGAAGCACCGAGCCGGTCAAGGCCTCCTATCTGCCGATCTTCGTCCATTTCGCGCTGGTGCTGGCCGCCGGGCTCTATCTGCCGCCCGCGATGGTCGCCTGGTTCCAGCATGTCGCGGAGCTCCTCCATTGAAACGGGACCGGCAGAAACCGAGCCTGTCCCAGGCGTTCTCCGGCAAGGCGCCGCCGCACCTGCATCGTCCGTGGCCGCGGCGCACGGTGAGCGAAGCGACCTGGACCAGACTTGCCAGGCAGCTTGCGGAGGGGCGCTGGACCTTGACCGGCCTTTGGGGCGACAGCGGCACCGTCCACATGGCCCTGCTCGACGCCGGCCGCGCCGAGATCGCCATCGCCAGCTTGGAATGCCCTTCCGGCCAATTCCCGTCGGTCGGGCGGCATCATGCACCCGCGCAACGCCTGGAGCGTGCGATCCGTGATCTGTTTGGCTACGAACCCGTCGGGGCGCCGGATGCCCGCCCATGGCTCGATCATGGACGCTGGCCCTTCCGCCATCCCCTCGGCGCGCGGACTGAAGCGACGGTCGGAGCGGAACCTTATACCTTCCTGATCGCCGAGGGCGAAGGCCTCCATCAGATCCCCGTCGGCCCGGTCCACGCCGGCATTATCGAGCCGGGCCATTTCCGCTTCACCGCGAACGGCGAGGCCGTGGTCCGTCTCGAGGAACGGCTGGGCTACAAGCACAAGGGCGTCGAGGCGCTGATGACGGGTGCGACGCTGGATACAGCGGCGAGGCTCGCCGGTCGGGTTTCGGGCGACAGCAGTGTCGCTTATGCGATCGCTTTCGCCCGCGCGGTCGAAGCCGCGCTCGCCATCGAAGTGCCCGCCCGCGCGCATTGGCTGCGGGCGCTGATGGCCGAGATGGAGCGGATCGCCAATCATCTCGGCGACATCGGCGCGGTCTGCAACGACGCATCCTTCGCCTTGATGCACGCCCAATGCGGCGCGCTGCGCGAGCGCGTGTTGCGTGCCTCAGAGGTCTGCTTCGGTCACCGCCTGATGATGGACGCGGTCGTGCCCGGCGGCGTCGTCCGCGACCTCGGCACCGAGGGAGCCTCGGCGGTTCGCGACCTTCTGACAATGATCCGCAAGACCTTCCCCAGGCTGGTCGCGCTGTACGACGACACCGCCTCGCTCCAGGACCGCACCGTCGGCACCGGCAGGCTCTCGCCCGCGCTTGCGCTGCAATTCGGATGCGGCGGCTTTGTCGGGCGCGCATCGGGCCGGGATTTCGATGCCCGGCGCGACCTCGCCTATCCGCCCTATGACGAATTGCCGTTCGAGGTGCCCGTCTTGCAGGAGGGCGATGTCAATGCGCGCTTGTGGGTCCGCATCCGCGAGATCGAACAGAGCATGGCGCTGATCGATCGCCTTCTCGATCGGATGCCGCCGGGCGCAATCCTGGCGGCCGCGCCCGGCGCCGGAGGAACACGCGAAGGCGTCGCCATGGTCGAAGGCTTCCGCGGCGACATATTGTGCTGGCTGCGGCTGGACGCGAAGGGCGCGGTCGAGCGCTGCCATCTGCGCGATCCATCCTGGTTCCAGTGGCCGCTGCTGGAGGCGGCGGTCGAGGGCAACATCGTCGCCGATTTCCCGCTCTGCAACAAATCGTTCAACTGCTCCTATTCGGGCCACGATCTTTAGGGACGAAGGCAATGCGCGACATATTGCTCCAGGGCCTGATCCGACCGCCGCTGACGGAGCCCGCTCCTGACGACGCCGAGATCGCGCTGGTCGAACTTGGCGCCGGCGTCGAGCAGGCGACACGGGCACGGCTGGGCCGCAGCCTGGCAATCCGCCATGTCGACGCCGGTTCGTGCAACGCATGCGAGCTCGAGCTCCACGCGCTCGGCAACGTCTATTACGACCTGGAGCGGTTCGGCCTGAAGTTCGTGGCGTCGCCGCGCCACGCGGACGTGCTTCTCGTCACGGGGCCGGTGACTCTGAACATGCGCGAAGCGCTGGAGCGGACCTACAATGCGATGTCCGCCCCGAAATGGGTGATCGCCGCAGGCGCCTGCGCGATCGACGGTGGCATCTTCGCCGGCAACTATGCCTGCGTCGCCGGAGTGGCCGCGGTCCTGCCGGTCGACCTCCACATCCCGGGCTGCCCGCCGTCACCACAGGCTTTGCTGACGGGTCTGCTGGCGCTCATGGCGAAAACGGCGATCGGACAGTCGGCCCAGCCGAAGCTGTCTGAGGCGAGTTGGCCATAGGGCGCGCATTGGTCACCGGCTGCTCACGATCGTCCTGTGGCCGCAAGCGGTCGGGGATTCGGCCGATTTCAAACGTCCGATTCTTGCTAACGGCCCCGAAAGCTGCCGTTCCGCTGTCGGCCAACTCTGGACGGTTTATGGAGCTCCAAAACAATTGCAAAACTCGCGCGGTATAAGCTGCGGATAAGATCGACCGCACCTTATCCTCGAGGGGCTGCGCTTCCGCAGCTTCAGGAGAATGACCATGACTCGCCAGCAGAATGAGCGCGCGCTCGAGCCCCAGGAACTGGGCATCGCCAGCGTCGAGACAAAGGGCTCGGCCTGGCCCGTCTCGGAACCCGAGGGCTACCGCATCAGCCTCGCCATTTCCGACGAGTGACGCGGCAGGGGGCGCGGCGCCGGCCTGTCCGCGCCGCGCCTTCCCCTCCGCGCCTCGCCCTTCCGCGCCCGCCGGGCGCCGGATCAGCCTGACCCTTCGCCAACCTCCAACAATCGCAAAATAAGAGGCTTATACGTTTCGGGTATCTCCGGGCGGAGCCTAGCCTCGAGGCTGCTGCAAGTCGCAGCCCCAAGGAGACGAGCAATGAACCGCGAAGAGCTTCATGACCGACCCACCGAGCTCGGAATCGCCAGCGTGGCGACGCAGGGCAGCTTCGGCCCGGTTCCCGAGAAGGAATCGACGATGCATCTCGGCATCTCGGACGAATGAGCCACGGCGAGGGCGCGCCCCTTCGGGCGCGCCCTTAGCCCGCTTCATGCGGCACCTTCGCCTCCCCGACTATCTCGGACTTTGCGAGGTGGACGGCCGCCTGCTGATGCTGAACGTCCGAAGCGATCGCTATCTCGAGCTCGATCCGGCCAGCGCCGAAGCCTTCCGATCCTGGCTGCATGGCGAGCCAGTTGCGGACGATCCGGGACTCGATCGGCTCATCCGCATGCAAATGCTCGTTCCAGCGGACCGCCCCGACCGGTCGGGCTGGACCGAGCGGACCGCGCCTGAGCGAAGCCTCGTGGGGGACCTGCCGCCAGCCCGGCGAGCGTGGCCCCTGGTCGCTGAAGTTGCGGCAAGGATCTGGGCCGCAAGGCGCCGAATCTCGCAAGGCCTCGAAGCCGCTGTCGAGCACGTCCGTCGGACTCGACCGGCCTCCAAGAGCGGCGACGTGCGCATGGAGCTTCCACGCTTCAGGGCGGCGCGGAGGCTGGTCCCACTGAAGCCGAACTGCCTCCCGGATTCGCTCGCTCTGGCCGCCTTCCTTTTTCGAAGGGATATCGGCTGCCAGCTGGTCTTCGGAGTGAAGCTGGACGCTTTCGCCGCGCATTGCTGGCTCGAGATCGACGGCGCTGTGCTCAACGAATCAGCCGACAGCGTCGCCGGTTTCACGCCGATCATGGTGATCTGATGCGGAGCCGGTTCCTCGCGGCCGCGGGGCCCGCCGATCGCCTCACCGAAACTTTCGAGGCGAGCCAATGGCATACGCTTCCCGCCGGCTGGACAATCCTTCTTCGCCTCGACCAGCTCCTCGTCATCACGCGCGACGACGAACCGGCGCTCGTCTTCCCGGACGGCGCTCTTCTCGGGACGATCTTCAGCCGGGCGAGCATGGCCGCGCTGGAAAAGATCGGTCCGGGGCTCAATCACGCGATCCTCGCGAGCCGGGGCCAGTATCTGATCGAGAGCTATTGGGGCGCCTGGTTCGCGATCTTCCGTGATGATGGCGGCCATTGGGCGCTCCGGGACCCTTCCCCCTGCGCACCCGCTTTTCATCGCTCGAGCGGTGAGGTGAGCATCTACTGCTCCGACCTGCAAACGAGCGAGGCGCTCGACGCTTCGAAGCGCGCAGTTGATCCCGAGTTTCTGCGCCACTGGCTGGTCTTCCCGCACCTTCGGACCGCGAGGACGGGCCTGGAGGGGATGAGCGAGCTTCTTCCCGGAACCCGGCGGCGAGCCGGGACCGGCAAGGCCATGATCGAGACGGCCTGGGATCCTCGGCACTTCGCCTCGGCCGAGAGCCGGATCGCTGACTTCGAGGAAGCGGCCGATCAGGTTAGGCGCGAGACGCTTCGAGTGATTCCGGCCCAGGCCGAGGGGCGCGGGCGCCTCCTCCTCGAATTGTCAGGAGGGCTGGATTCCTCGATCGTCGCGGCCTCCCTCGGGGCCGCGCAGGTGCCGTTCCAGACGGTCAATTTCGTCACCAAAGCCGCGGAAGGCGACGAAAGGCGCTATGCGCGCGCGGTCGCCGAGGGCCTGTCCGAGCAGCATTCCGAGATTGGCGAGAAAGAGGCGAGCCTCGCCCTTTCTCTTCCCGACCGGCGCAGCTTTCGACCCGGCCTTACGCCCGTCATGATCCCGCTTCACCGGCAGTTCGCGGACCATGGCCGCGAGATGGGCGCCGACACCCTGCTGACCGGGGCGGGCGGCGACAATGTCTTCTGCTTCCTCTCGACCGCCGCGCCGATCCTTGACGCCTGGCGGGAATTGGGTCCGGCCGCGGCGCTCGGCGCGACTCTGCGCGACGTCGCTGACATGGGCGGGTGCACCATCTGGACCGCCTTGCGCTTCGCAATGCGCAAGGCCCTGCGCGAGCTTCGCGATCCGGGTCGCTGGCCGCGCGAGACCGACTTTCTGATGCCGGAGGCCTTGCCCGCGGGGCTAGAAACGCATCCCTGGCTGGACGGCTTCAGGGACGCGCTGCCCGGAACGCGCGAGCATGTCATCGCTTTGATGCGGATCCAGCATGTCACGGATCCCGAGACCCGGATCCCAGGCCTGCGCTTCATTCACCCTTTGGTCGCGCAGCCAATTGCCGAGCTCTGCCTGCGCATCCCGACCTGGCTCTGGGTTCGGGGGGGCCATAATCGGGCGGTCGCCCGCCATGCCTTCCGGGGTCTCCTGCCGGAGGAGGTGCTCGCGCGGCGGAGCAAGGGCGGGCTCGAAAGCCTCTGCATCCGGGCCTTCGGACGGCACAAGTCGGAGATCGCCGACCTGCTGCTCGGCGGCCTCCTGCGCGAAGCCGAGCTGCTCGATCCGGATTCGCTGGAAACCTATCTCGAGCGCTCCGCGCCTCCGTCCGACACGCGCTATTTCCGGCTGTTCGAGCTTCTCAGCGCCGAGCTCTGGCTTCGCTCATGGCGTAGCTGAAGGCGAAGCGCGCCAGCGCCGCCGAAGCTCGGCCCAGCGCCGATATTGCGCGGCCTTGGCCGGCCGGGGATCCGAATGGTCCTGCAGCCAGAATCGAAACCAGTCCAGATAGCGCTCGTGTGCTGCCCTGCGCTGGCGCGGTTGAAGCTTGAGATGGGCGGCATCCGGAAACGCGTAGAGCTCGGTCGGCACAACGGTCCGGCTCAGCCGCGAGTAAAGCTCGATGACGTTGCGCGCTTCCTGCTCGGGGAGTTGCATCAGCAGCGGCGCCCTGATCCGATCGACGTTGAGCGCGGCCGACTGGTCTCTCCAGAGCTCGGGAGTCTCGTCCGGAGCGCCGATGCCCCAGAAGCGCCGAAGCACTTCCGGCTGGTTGCGGCCGCGGACCGAGTTGAACCAATAATAAGTGGGCTCGATCTGCGAGGAAGCGATCGCGGCCGCCGCGAGCAGGTCGGAATGGGTGAGGGTCCACATCGTCACTTCGCTGCCGAAGCTGAGGCCCGCCATTCCGACGCGGGCCGGATCGATCCTCCCCTGGCGCGCCAGCATCTCGATTAGGCTCCGGACCGCCCTCAGCGCTTCCCGGTTGCGCTCGACATTGTTCTCCGGGCCTCTGGGCGGCGGCAGGTTGACGCAGGCGACCGCGACCCCGGCCGCGGTGAGCGGAAGAAAGGGAAGCTCTTCGCCGACGCTCCCCGTCATGAACCCTCCGCAATGATAATAGTTGATGAAGAGCGGCAATCGTCCGGCGGGCCTGCCCGCCGGGATCAAGAGGATGCCGGCAAAGTTATCGCCTTCGGACGTTCGCCAGGCGAGCCGCTCCGCGGCGGGCATATCTGCGTTCCGCAATCCTTCGTTCGGATCGAACAGCACCTGCCGCGCGCCGGTTTCGAGGTCGATCCGCTCGAGGCGCGGCGGCGACACGGCCGAGGCCGCGACGCACAGAGCGGCCGATCGCGTGACCGCACAGGGCAAATGGCCCTCATGCCCTCCTGACAGATAGCCGTCGCTCGACGAGACGAGCCGGACGGCGCCCGACGCCGTGTCCCAAAGATGAAGCGACTGGCCGAGATGGCGATCCTGTGCCGTGAGAAGGACCTGGGTGGTGCCTGGGCGCCAGGCCAGAGCGACGATCCTCTCGCGGCAGGCGGGCGCCTCGCAGCGGACCGCGGCGCGGCCGCGCGCTGGAACCAGCTCGACCCTGGTCGCGCCATTCTCCCTGATCGAACGGACCAGCGCGCCGCTCGGCGAACGCGCGCTGATCCCCGGATCGACACCGAGCTGCGGAAGCGCATCGCGCGGCGGCGCCGGACTCTCCGGGCCGATCTCGAGCGTCGCGGGATCCAGCATTCTCTGGGTGCGCGGTGCATCCCAGAGCAGTCCGACACGGGTAAACCAGGGACCCCGCAGACGCTGCGTGGCGAGCCGCCCCTCCACGAAGCCGCTTCTGAAGAGATTCTGGTTCAGTGCGACTCTCTCGTCGACCAATATGCCGTCGAAATATTCGGCGCTCTCCGCCGCCCGAACCGTGCTTCGGCCTGGCCCCAGGATTATGCGGCCTCGGCCACCCTCCTCTGAGAGAGCCTCTACGTCGGACTCACCGCGGAAGACGAGCTCCGCGCCGCTGCCGCCGATCGGCGCGCGCCACAGGCCGATCGCGTCGTCGACCAGCGCCCGAAAGAAGATTGCGCCGGAGTCCGGCGACCAAAGCGGCGGCTCGTCGGCAATCAGGCCGGGATCTCGGTAGAGCGGGGCGCCGCCGCCGCCGATTTGCCTGACGCCGCCCTCCAGGACATCCGCGACATGCCAGGTCTGGACATGGCTGTTGAGATCGATCCGCGCCTGCTCGGTCCGGAACGCGACGTGACGACCGTCCGGCGAGCCCGCGAGGCTGGTGATCTCGACGACCTGGATGATGTCCGCGACCGTGGGATCGCCGCCCGCGCCATCGGCCGCAAAGGCTCCGTGTCCGAACAGGCCGGGGGACACCCCTAACAGAAGGATGGCCAACCGCCGGCCCCTCCGGCGATGGACAGGCCCCGCCATAATCACCAGGCCTTGCGCAGCTGGAGCGACACGGCCCGGCCGCGGCCGCTCGCGTTGACCGGATCATAACCGAGGCCCGTCGTCGAGATCGGGTCCGGAAGGAGCCTCGGCGGATCCTGGTCGAGCAGATTGTCGACATGGAGCGCGATCCGGAACGGTTTCGAGCGCCGCGCCTCCTCGTCGCCAAACTCATAAGAGAGCCCGAAATCGACGGTCGTGAACGAACCGACCCTCAAGGCCTGCGCGCGGCGGTCGTCCCGATAGCCGTCCGAATGATTGACGAAGACATTCGCCCGCCATCCTCCGCGCTGCCAGCCGAGGCCGGCGCGGCCGTGCAGGTCGGTCGGGCGGAACGGCCGGTTGAGCGCGCTGATCAGCGGCGCGGTCGCCGTCAGCTGATCGTCGAAGGATAATATATAATTGGCATTGAGATCGGCGACGAAGCGGTTGGATCCGATCTCGAACGCATAGCTGAGCACGAAATCCAATCCGTTCGTCGAGGTGACCGCGGTGTTTCCGATGCGGTTGTCGACGATGACCGAGACGTCCTGCGGCCGGGCGCCGCCCGGCGTGAAATTCGGTCCCGAAATATCGAACACCCGGCCGGCACCGGCGATCAGGGCATTGATCCGCTCGAGGCTCGGCGAGCGCTCGACGATCGGATCGAAGGCGGCATTGCCGATCACCACCAATGTGGCGGCGGGGAGCGCGATCCGGTCCGAGAATCGGATGTCGTAATAGCTCGCCTGAAACCTGAAGCCCGGCATGAAGCGCGGCTGCAGCTCGACGCCCGCCGTCCAGCTTCTCGACCGTTCGGGGCCGACGTCCGGATTGGTGCCAGCGGTCGCGAGCACAACTCCGCCCGGAGGGGCTCCCGACGCGGTGAGCAGCGCCGGCGGGAAGTAGAAGACGTTGTAGAGGCCCACGGTCTCGGACAGCAAAGGCGCGCGGAACGAGGTTCCATAGGATGCGCGAAGGACGACGCCCGGGACCGGCGACCATAAAAGCCCGACCTTGGGGTCCCAGGTCTCCCCGAAATCGTCATAATGCTCGTAGCGGACCGCGGCGGTCAGGGTCAGCCGCTCCATCCCGGGCATACGGTTCATCGACGAAAAGATGGGAAGCTGGAGTTCGGCGAAGGCCGCTCGAACCTCGCGGCTCGCCCGCTTCTCCCGCAGCGGCACGGTCCTCGTGCCGAACAGATCGAAATGTCTTTCGCTGCGCCCAAGCGCACCGATCGCGAGCTTCACGTCACCGCCAGGGAGCGCGAACAATGTGCCGTCGGCCTGGAGCCCATAATCGAGCAGCTCCGCGCGGCTGTCGAAGCGATTGATCAGCTCCTCGCCGCCGGGCTGAGTTTGCAATTGCTCGGTCGACGAGCGCGACCAGCCGAGGCTTGCCCGAACGAGCCAGTCGCCCCCGATCTGGTAGGAGAGGCTTCCGGCGATGCTCGCGGTTTCGGCCTCGGCGACCGCCCCGGCCGGAAAGGGGCTCCCCGTGGTGAAATAGGTCCGGACCGTGTCACGCGTCGCATAGGTCCCGCTGACGTCGAGCTCGAGGCCCGGCACGATCTCCTGGTTCACCATTCCGAACAGGCTGTGGCGCCGCTCGCGCGGAAGGATCGTCGTATCGGGCCGAAGATTGATCGTGAACGGCCTGTCGCGCGCCTCGATCTCGTCCTCGAGTCGATATTCGTAAGCGAGCATGAAGCGGCCGTTTCCCCAGTTGCGCCCGCCCGATAGGCCGAGCACCAGCTCGTCGCCGTCGCCCCGGGTGGCGGTTCCGGCCTGCACCAGGGTCTCGATCCCGTCGAAGTCCCGCCTCATGATGAAATTGACGACGCCGCCGACCGCATCCGACCCGTAAATGGCAGATGCGCCGTCGGTCAGGATCTCCACCTGCTGGACGGCGGAGAGCGGAAAGAGCGAGACATCCACGAACGAGCCGCTCCCGCTCGGCGCGACTCTTCGCCCGTTGACCAGAACCAGGGTCGCGCGCTGGCCGAGGCCGCGCAGGTTGAGCCCGGCGCCATGCTCGGTGGAATCCACCCCGGCCCCGGTGACGAGGAAATTCTCCTGGTTGACCCCGCTTTGCGAGTTTTGCGGAACGGTGCGCATCAGCTGCTCGATCGAACTCGCTCCGGACTGGTCGATCTCCTCGCGGCCCAGCACGAGGACTGGTGACGCTGACTGCCCGCCACGGATGTTCGATCCGGTGACGATGATCGTGTTGGACTGGGCCGGCTCGGCCGGCGAGGAATCCGGTCGCTGCTCCGGAGAGTCCGCGCGGCGGACAACCAAAGCCTCGCCGACGAGCGTCGCCTCGAGGCCGCTGCCTCGCAACAGGATCTCGACGGCCTCCCGGGCCGCGTAGCGCCCGATCAATGGCGGCGCCCGTCGGCCGGCGACGAGCTCGCTCGACGCGATCACGCCCGTTCCCGACCGGACCGAGACCTCGCGCAGCGACCGTGCGAGCTCCTGCGCCGGCAGATCATAGTTTGTCTCGCGGGCCGCTTGCGCCTGGGCGGGGCTCGCGCACAGAATCGTCGCAATCGCAGTCGCGCCCAGCCACCGGGCCGACTGCAGACAAGGTTGGCCGAACATTTCCCCCCCCCCCTCTTTCCCCGGCGCATCGTGAATGCGGCGCCGTTCGGGGGCGTTGACGACAGTGATCGAGATTACCCCCCGGAAATCTGTCGGGCAGGTCCGGCTAGCTCAGCGATCCGGGCTCCTCGTCGCACTCGATCCTCCCTGGAACGAGCCAGACGAGCTCGCCGCCCTCCTCCAGCCGCGCCTGTTTGCTGCGCATTGCATCGGCCAAGGCGCGCTCGGCCGTGTCGCGCCAGGGTCCGACGAGCGCGGCCGTCCGATAGCGATACCGCACCATTGCTCTCCCCCGGCCAACGAACGGCGCACCGAGTCGATGACGACGAGGACAGCAAAATCCCTACGTGAAGGTGGTTGCTAGGGGGCCGGACGCCGATCGACGAGCAGCAAGGTCCCGTCCGGGCGCGCCTCGAGCCGCAGCTGAAGCGCAGCTGCAACGCTTCGGGCGAACCCCTCCACATCCCCCGCCCGATAGGCGCCGCTCACCCTGAGCCCGGCAATTCGCTCGTCGCCGAGGCTCAGCTGAATGCGGCTGTAGCGATTGACCATCGCGACCGCCTCGCGAAGCGGCGTGTCGTCGAACTCGAGCATTCGGGTGGGCCAACGAGTTTCGCCCGGGCTCGCGCGCCGCTGAAGCGGGCGGCCCGCTCGGGTGATTTCGAGCGTCTGTCCAGGACCGAGCCTCACGGCGTTCGCCTGTCCGTCGCCTTGCCTTCGAACCTCGACCGAGCCCTCGATCAGAACGACGGCGAGCCGATCCTGAACCAGGCTGACGTCGAATATGGTCCCGGTAGCGACCACCTCGTTCGACGCCGCACGCACAATGAACGGCCGCAACTCATGGGCAACGACGAAGCGGGCGCGCCCCTCGTGGAGGGTCAATATCCGTTCCGAGCCCGTGAAGCGCGCCTCGACCCGGCTGCCCGAGTTCGAGCACCAGCCGCGATCCATCGGGCAGGGCCATCTCCCTGATCTCGCCAACGGCGGTGGCGAACGTCTGCAGCTGTTCGTTCGCGGAATCCGGAAGCCAACGCGAGCTGAGCAGAAGGATCGATATTAGTGCGATTCCGCCCGCGAGGCAGGCCGCCAAGGCAAATCCGATTTGCCGTCCGCGCGGACGCGGCGCCCGCGCCTCGACCGTCATTTCGCTCGGTGGCGCGTCGATCCGGCCAGCGGCCGACAAGATCGCTGCCATCCGGTCATAGGCCTCCGCGTGCCTGGGATCCGCCTCGTACCAGCGTCGGAAGGCGGCATGGCTTTCCTCATCCGCGCCGCCGCCGAGGCGGGCGATCCAGTCGGCTGCCTCGCGGCCGATACGCCCGCTTGTGCGAAAGAAGACCATGCGCGGCTAATTCCTGTTCAGCATGCGGTCGAGTTGGACGAGCGCCTTGCTCATCTGTTTCTCCACACCCTTGACTGATAATCCGGTGCGCTCCGCGATCTCCGCGTAAGTAAGACCTTCCATGCGATGCGCCATGAATACCTCCCGCGTCCTTGGACGCAGGCGCATGATAGCCGCCTCGAGCCGTCTTAACATATCCCTTGATTCAAGAATTCTGTGGGGGTCGAGGCCGGGCAGCGTTTCTTCATCCGCTACGACATGCAGGGCGGCCGACTGCCTTGAAGCTGATTTGGCGCGATCCTTCAGGAGATTGGACGCGATGCGGCGAAGATAGGCCTGCGGCCGATCCAGCAGCGCGCCCTGGCCGCGCAGCCGCGCGAACCTGAAGAAAACATCCTGCACGAGATCATGGGCATCATCCGTGTTGCGCGTGCGCCGCGAAAGGATCCTGACGAGCCGTGGTGATTCGGTGCGGTAAAGATCCTCCAGAAGAGCATCCGGCCCAAGGCCGGCGGCGCCCTCCACGGGGGGGTGCGGATCCCCTTCGACGTCGACCGGATCGAGCGGGGCCTCCGCCGGGACGCCGGCGCCGGTCATTCAACAAGTCCGCGCTCGCAGAGCCGCCGCGCGACCCGCAGTTCAGGCAATGCCGCGCGCCACGCGCTCCCCATCTCAGCCTCCTCCCGCGAGGCTGCCGGCGGGAAGCCGGGTGTTGAGAACATGCTTGGACATGCGCCGCCGCCTTTAACCGCAAGCGGTCTGGACATGCGCGACGGCCACCCGGCCGAGATCCATGCCGGTACCACAAGCGAGGTTCTCACGCCTCGGCGCCGCGAGAGCGGCGCCATTCAAGGATAGAGTCGCGGAACGAGAGCGCAAGGGGCTGCGGCCGCAAGACGATTGGGGAAGTGCTGGGGCGCGATCGGACCAAGCGATGCGTTCTCGATCGGGGGGTGACACGCAGCAAGGGCGTCTGGGGGTGGCACCGCCATCTCGGGAGAAATCCGATCCAGGCCGTTACCCTCACGCGCGAGCAGCTCCACGAGCTGGTCTGGACCGAGCCGATGCGCGAGCTGGCGAAGCGGTTTCACATATCGGACGTGGGCCTGAAGAAGGTCTGCGTCAGGAACCGCATACCCGTTCCCGCACAAGGCCATTGGCAGAAGCTGAGAGCCGGAAGACAAAGTCCGCGAATCCCGCTGCAGGCCATGAAGCATCCGCAGACGATCACGTTCAGGCCCCGGCCGGCAGCAGCAGCGGCCGACGCCGAACCGCCGCCGCCGGATCCGGCGGTCGAAATCGAAAAGGGATTCCGGCCTGTCGCAGTTGCCGAGACGCTGGCGCGCCCGCACGCCGTCATCTCGGCGATGCGCGACGAGCTCGCCCGAAAGAAGCCGGACGATTACGGGGCCATTCACTGCGTCGAGCCGGACGTCATGCCGGCGCGCATCCATCCTGGATCGAAGGGCCGGCTGCTCCGGATCGCCGACGCATTGCTCAAGGGCTTCGAGCGGCGCGGCTTCGAGCTGAGGCCGGGCAAGCGTGGCCTTCGGATCGCGAGCGGGCTCCAGGTCATCGTGGACGAGGAAGCCTACTCGATTTCGATCGAGGAGCGGATGCGGCGCGAAACGCACAAGCCGACTCCGGACGAACTGTCGCGAAAGCGTCGCGGTCTCTATATCTACATGAAGAGCTACGATTACGCGCCCACCGGCGAATTCACGCTCAAGATCGAGCCCTGCTACGGCAGCGGAATCCAGTCGAGCTGGAAGGACACCCGCAATCAGCGGATCGAGCAGAGACTGAATGAAGTGATGGTCAGCCTTCGCAGGCACGCCGCGCTGCGCAAGGTCGAGCGGGCGAGAGCCCAGCGTCGAGCCGCCCGCTTCGAGGCCGAGCAGCACCGCCGCGCCGAGCTGCGGGTCCGGGTGGAAGCCGAGCGGGAGGCGATGGCGAAGCTCGAAAGCGACTTCGACGCCTGGAACCGGGCGGAACGGATCCGGGCGTTCGTTGCTATCGTCGAGAACCATCCCGCACACCGGTCCGATGCCAGGACGCCTGTCTGGGCCAGCTGGGCGCGCGGGTGCGCGGACCGGATCGATCCGCTGAAGGATGCTCCCCCATCGGTGCTCGACACTCCAGAGGCCGACATGAGACCGATCTCGCTGTGGCAGTTCGAGGATGACGAAGAGTGATCGGATCGTCTGCTCCGGGTGGATTTGGAGCTTGCTTACCTACCTCCCGCACGACTTTCGCGGCTCTCGGACGAAACTCGAACCGCCGACCATTGCGACGGCCGCTAGATCGGTTTTCAACCTCCCAGCTCAGCCCAGGAGGACCGCTTGGATGCAGCAGGATGCAGCAGTCTCAACCGACAGACCCGATCGGATCTTGAGGCTTCCTGCCGTGCTTGACCGAACAGGGCTCAGCCGCTCAACGCTGTATCGGAAGATTCAGGAGGGCACGTTTCCGAAACAGATCGCGCTTGGTGTCCGGACCGCGGGCTGGCGCGAGTCAGCCGTTTCGACGTGGATGCACGATCCGATGTCCTTTCGCGCGGACGGCTAGACTTCGTTCGCTACGCGACATTCGACAGCTCCACCGCAGCGCGCAGCTCATCCAGATAGTCGCTCCACCATTGGTGCATCGCGACCCGCTCCTCCCAGTAAAACCCCCGGTTGTAGATGCCTCGGATCGAATCCTTGTCGGCATGGGCGAGCGAGCGCTCGATCGCGTCGGGGCTCCACTTGCCACTCTCATTGAGGAGCGTCGACGCCGTGGTTCTGAGGCCATGGGCCGTGATCTCTCCAACCCCATACCCCATGCGCCGGAACGCTTGGTTGATGGTATTCTCGCTGAGCGGCCGCCTCGACGTGTGAAAGGCAGGGAACACGAAGCCATCTGGGCCGGTGAGCTCGTTCAGCTCGGCGAGGTAGGCCACCACCTGCCGCGACAGCGGAATGGCGTGCGGCCGGCGCATCTTCATGCGCTCGGGCGGGATTTTCCAGACGGCTTTCGCGAGATCGAATTCGGGCCATCGCGCTTGGCGAAGCTCGCCGGGCCGGGCCATGACATGGGGCGAAATCTGCAAGGCAAGGCGCGTGATCAGATGGCCCGAATAGGCATCCACGGCCCGCAACATTTCGCCGACCGCTTCGGGATCGAGGACAGCGCCGTGATGCTGGACCCTGGGCGTTATCAGGGCTCCGCGCAGGACTGAGGTCGGATCTGTCTCACCTCGACCCGTCGCGACGCCATATCTGAACACCCGGCTCGCGAAGGATCGGCAGCGGCGCGCCGTCTCATGCTTCCCTTTGGCCTCGATGCGCTTGAGCGCGGCCAGAACTTCGACAGGCTTGAGATCGGCAATGGCGTTACGAGCGATCGGTGCCAACTGCTCGAGTAGCCATGTGGCTTTCGTGGTTGTGGTCTCGGCGCGGCCCTCCGCGACCATCTTTTCGATATATTCCTTGGCAACATCACCAAAGGTGTTCGCCGCATTATAGAGGGCGAGAAGCTTCACCCGCTTGCGTTCGGCGGCGGGGTCAACGCCGTCGCGTAGCTTCTGTCGAGCCTCGTCGCGCTTCCGACGGGCCTCGGCCAGCCCCACCTCGGGGTAGCGACCGAACGCGATGCGCTTGTCCTTGCCGAGGTGCGAATATTTTAACCGCCACAGCTTCGAGCCGTTGGGGTGAACCTCGATGTAGAGGCCGTGTTCATCGCCCCGCTTGTAGACGCGATCCCGCGCCTTGAGTCTGCGAAGCTCCAGATCATTCATAGCCATGACCACTCCAATCCGATTCGACCGGCCGTGACCTGAAAGTGCCCTCTACTCTCCCCAAAAAAGTCGCTAACGGGCCATCAAATATCGGTGGGGCCATCATGGCCCGTTTGATGGCCCGTTTCGTGGCCCACTTTTGCTGGGATTATGTAAAACGAGCTGGGACATTCTCGGACAAAGCCATGCCCGAATATGGCAGATTTCCGCCGTTTTTTCAAGCTTTTTGGGATGTCCGCAGACGGGTCCCTGGTGCCCAGGAGAGGACTCGAACCTCCACGCCCTTGCGAGCGCCAGCACCTGAAGCTGGTGCGTCTACCAATTCCGCCACCTGGGCCCAGAGAACAAAATAGCAGGTAGGCCGCGCGAGGTAAGTGGCCCCGCCCCGCTTGTCAAACGCAAGGCGCGCGGGCAAGGAACCCGCGCACTCCAGAAGGCGCGGCGCATGACGGTAAAGACCGACCGGCTCATCACCCTGTTCGGCGGCGGCGGCTTCGTCGGCCGCTACGTCGCCCAGGCCCTGTTCAAGGCCGGCGCCCGCGTGACCATCGCCGAGCGCGAGCCGCGGCGCGCCTTCTTCCTCAAGCCCTTATGCGGCCTCGGCCAGATCCAGTTCGTCCGCGCCGACATCGCCGACAGGGGCGCGGTCGCGGCCGCCGTCCACGGCGCCGACGCCGCGGTCAATCTGGTCGGCATCCTCAAGGGCAATTTTCACGCCGTGCATGTCGAAGGCGCGCGCAACGTCGCCGAAGCCGCCGCCGCGGCCGGCGTCCCGGCCCTGGTCCACGTCTCCGCGATCGGCGCCGATCCCGACAGCGCCAGCGCCTACGGCCGCTCCAAGGGCGAGGGCGAGGAAGCGGTGCGCGCCGCCTTTCCCAACGCCGCCATCGTCCGCCCGTCGATCGCGTTCGGCGCGGAGGATCATTTCGTCAACAAGTTCGCCCGCATGGCGCAATTGCTGCCGGTGCTGCCGGTGATCCGCGGGTCGTGGCGGCTGCAGCCGGTCCACGCCGCCGACCTCGGCAAGGCGATCGCCCTGGCGGCGCTGGCGCCCGCGCTCCATGCCGGCAACATTTACGAGCTCGGCGGCCCGCAGGTGCTGACCATGGCCGAGCTGAACCGCTGGATCTGTGCCGCCACCGGCCGCAACCGCCCGGTCGTCGAAATCCCCGACGCGGTCGGCAGGCTCATGGCCCGCATGGGCTGGCTTCCCGGCGCTCCGATCACCTGGGACCAGTGGCTGATGCTGCAGCGGGACAATGTGGCGGCCGAGGGCGCGCGGGGCTTCGAAGCGTTCGCCATCCGCCCGGCCCCGCTGGCCGCGGTCGCCGAGCCCTGGCTGGCGCCCTACCGCCGCCACGGCCGGTTCGCCAGGCCGAGGACGTCCTGACCCGGGAAAAAGGTTGAGCCAGACGCTTCATGTGCAACGAGCACCGCCGCCGCGTCGCTTTGGGCCAGATCCGCGAGGATTGGGGCCAGACCCGCATCCCCCTGATCTTCCCCGAGGGCCTGCCCAACCTCGCCCCGCTCGAACTCGATCCGCATCACCGATCCGGGCGCCATCATCCGCGCGCGCCTCCCTCTCCCCCAAGGGGGAGAGGGCCGGGGAGAGGGGGAGTCGGGCGAGGCCCCCACCGCGCCCATCGAAGCCGAGCTCGTCGTCCGCCGCTGGTCCTGGCCCGGCCCGAACGGCAAGCCGGTCTACAACTTCCGCTCCGAGGGGCGCGACTTCGCCCGCGGCCGCTGCCTGATCGTCGCCGACGGCTTCTACGAGTTCACCGCGCCCGATCTTCGCCCCTCCCTTTCAAGGGAGGGGATGGGGGTGGGTCGGCATCGCCCGGGGCTCGATGCCCCGGGCGATGCCGCAGCGCCGCCGTCCCAAGGCTCGCTCGCGCTCGCCACCCACCCCCAACCCCCTCCCCTGAAAGGGAGGGGGAAACAACTGAAGGACAAATGGCTGTTCACCAAGGCGGGCGAGGACTGGTTCTGCATCGCCGGCCTGTGGCGCGCCGCGCCGGAGGTCGGCGAGGCCTGGACGATGCTCACCGTCGCGCCCGGCCCGGACGTCGCGCCCTACCACGATCGCCAGGTGGTGGTCCTCGACCGGGGCGACTGGGCGCGCTGGCTCGACCCGGCCGTGCCCGCCGCCGAAATATTGAAGCCGCTGCCGGCGGGGAGCCTGAAGGTCGAGCCGGTCCCGCCTCAATAGACGCGCTGGCCGACGACATTGCCGGCGGGCGCGTAGCGGCAGACGAGATAGAGGTTCCGCCGGTCGGCGGCGGCGGCGCAGCCCACGCGCGTCGTCCCCCGCCAGATCATCGCCGTATAATGGCCGACCGAGCGCCAGCTCCCGGTCGTGCTCACCTCCGGAAAGACGCCGTTGCGAAAGGCGCTTTTCTCCCCGACCCACAGCTCGGTGAGGCGCCGCGGCGAATAACGGCCCAGCGTCCCCATCGCCAGATTCTCGCCGGCGCCGGGCCGGGATTCGCGCGAGGAATGTTCGAGCCGGCCGAGCGCGGCGAGGCGCCGGGCATAGAGGGAGGCGTCCGCGGCCAGCGGGCCGCTCCATGCCAGCGGCGGCACGCCCGCCAGCGCCCGCTCGCGGTTGTGGATGGCGAGCACGGGTCCGGCGAAACGGGTGTCCGGAGCCTGCGCGCTTGCCGGCGCCGCCCCAAGAACGGCGACCAGGACGAGTATCCGCCTCATGCCTGTATTCTAGTCCCGCAACGGCCGCGGCGCACCCGTTTCCTGTTCTGTTGCAATGTTGGATTTCATCTGGTCTATCCTTGCGGATGAAGCGCAGCCGCCCCCTTTTCGCGTCCAAGGCCGGATTGGAGCGCCATCGGTTTTCTCCGGCTTCCCGCCCGGCCGGCGCGTCGCTGATCGAGCCAGTCGATCAAAAGGGCGAGAATGATCGACCGGATTTTTTCCGCAGCGCTGAACTTACTGAACTTCCGGCCAGGCGACGGTCGAAACTTCGCGGACCGGACGCGAATCGGCTCGACCGGCAGCCGGTCCTGAACGCGATTCGGGGCCGGATTCGCCGCCTTTCGCCGGAGGGCGCGGAAAAGCCAACGGCGCCTGCCGGAATCGTCGAGATGTCGCGCCCGCGCCGTCGGCCTCCGCCGCCGCCACATCCCGCTGGACCCGTCCGCATTTCTCCCGCTACAGCCGCCCGCACCTATGGATTATTCCCTTCTCACCATCATCCTGCTCGGCATCGTCGAGGGCGTGACCGAGTTCATCCCGGTCTCCTCGACCGGCCATCTCATCCTCGCCTCCGAGCTGCTCGGCTACGACGCCGCCCAATGGGCGGTGTTCAACGTCGTCATCCAGCTGGGCGCGATCCTCGCCGTGATCGTGCTTTACTGGCGGACCTTCTGGGCGGTGGCGGCCGGCCTGCTGCACAACCGGCCCGAATCCTGGCGCTTCGTCCGCAACATCGCGGTCGGCTTCCTGCCCTCGGCGGCGCTCGGCCTTCTGATCCACCGCCAGATCGAGGCGATGCTCGGCAATGCGACGATCGTCGCCTGGGCGCTGATCGGCGGCGGCATCCTTATCCTCCTCATCGAGCGGACCGCGCCGCAGGGCCACGAAAAGGGCGTCGCCGACATTTCGCTGGGCAAGGCGGCGGGGGTCGGCGTGATCCAGTGCCTGTCGATGATCCCCGGGGTCAGCCGGTCGGGCGCGACCATCCTCGGCGGGCTTTCGCTCGGCATCGAGCGGCGGACCGCGGCCGAGTTCAGCTTCTTCCTCGCCGTCCCGACGATGCTCGGCGCCTCGACGCTCGAGCTCGCGAAGAATCACGACAATCTGGGGGATGCGGGCGCCGGCGGCATCGCCATCGGCTTCGTCGTCTCGTTCCTCGTCGCGCTGGTGGTGATCCGCTGGTTCATCGGCATCGTCTCGCGCCGCGGCTTCGCGCCGTTCGGCTGGTACCGGATTGCGGCCGGCGGCCTTGCTCTGGCCTGGCTGACGCTGCGCTGAGCGGCGGCGGGCGCAGGCTTGCCGCGCCGCCGCGAATCTGGTGCAGTGCGAAGCCGTTAAGAGGGGGGCGACTCACGATGAAGACATTGATCGCGGCATTGGCACTGGCCTTGTGGGCGCCGGCTCTGGCTGCCCAGGGCGCGGGACCGGCCGGCCCGGCGCAGCCGCCCGCGCATCTCACCACCGCCGAGCGTTTCGTCGATCTCGTCATGCCGCCGGGGGCGATGCAGCGCATGCTGGGCGCGATGGGACCCGACATGGACGCGATGATGGACATGCCGGTCGGCGATCTTCCGCTGCCGGGCGGGAGCGTCAGCGCGGCCGGGGGCGGGGCGCCGGCCAACCCGGGGCAAACGATCGGCGAGTTCATGTCGGCGCGCGATCCGCACTTCCGGGAGCGGATGCGCATCACCAACCGGGTGACGAACGAGGTGATGCGGGAGGCCATGGTCGATCTGGAGCCGGACTTCCGCCGGATCATGGCCGATCTCTTCGCCCGGCGCTTCACCGCCGCCGAGCTCGAGGAGATGATCGTCTTCTTCGCCACGCCGACCGGCCGGAAATATGCCGAGCTCGCCCTGACCATGAATCGGGATCCGGCCTTCCTCCAGCTGATCGGCGCGATGATGCCGCGGATCGTCGAAGCCGGCCCGCGCATCGCCGAGCGGGTGGCGGCGGCGACCGCGCACCTTCCGCCCGCCCCCGAGGCGGCGAATGGTGACGGCGACGCGGATAGCGACGAGGACGGCGAGGACGGCGACGAAGACGGCGACGAGGACGGCGATGCGTGACCTGGGCGGGATGAAGAGCCTGTTGGCGGCACTGGCCCTGGCGTTATCCGCGCCGGCGCTGGCGGTCCAGGCCGGCGGCGCCAACCCTGCGCCGGCGCAGCCGCAGCCCGATCCGGCGGCGGTCGCCGCCGCCCGCGAGATGCTGGTCGCCGTCGGCTTCAACGCCCAGGTCGCCGCCTCGGCCCGCCAGTCGTCGCGGGCCGCCTTCACCACCGTCATGCGCGAGATGGAGACGCAGTACGGACAGGACTTCCCGGACGCGCTGGAGGCGCGCCTCAGGGCGATCCTCGACGAGAATACCGAGGCCGTCATCGCCGATCTGCAGGCGACCGCGCTCGAGGAGTCGGCCCGGGTCTATGCCCGCCATTTCACCCTCGAGGAGATACGCGAGCTGCAGCGGCTGCAGACGCTGCCGGTGATGGTCAAATATCAGCGCATCGCGCCGCAGTTCATGGCCGAGCTGACCCAGATCGGCCTGGAGGCGAGCGCCCGGCGCATGCCCGCGCTGATGCAGCGCATCGTCGGCGAAGCGGAAGCATGGCGGCGCGCGCATCCCGCGCCTGCCGCGGCGGAGCAGTGACCGGCTGGCGGCCCCGCTTCGCCCGCCCGGCCGATGCCGCATCGAGGAGGAACGCCATGATCGGACGCAGCCTCGCTTTTATCATCGCCGGCCTCGTTTTGCCCCTGTCGGCGGCCCCGGCGCAGCCGGCGCCTCCGGCGCCCGACCCGGCGGCGGTCGATCTCGCCCGCCTGCTGATGACGCGGGACGAGTCGCTCTACGGCGATGCCGACCTGGTCCGCTTCCAGGCGCGGATCGAGCACGATCTCGCCGGCCTGGACGGCGGCTGCGACCCGTTCAACTCCGACTGCCGCGGCGCGGCGACGATCGTCGCGCGCGAACATGCCCCCGCCGTCCGCCAGTCCGAGCGCGAGCGGACCGAGCGGATCACCGCTTATTTGCTCGCCGATTCGCTGCGGCCGGACGAAATGGCGCGCCTCGTCGTCTACCTGCGCGGCGACGAGGGCGGCCGGTTCCTCGACGCTTTGGCGCTGCTGCGGCAGCCGGACCGCACCGAGCAGCGCCGGCGCGAGCTCAGGCGCATCGTCGAGCGGACGACCCCCGATGCGCTGGTCGCCGCGCGCGCCCGGTTCCGCCAGCGCACCCGCAACCTGCCCCGGGCGCTGCCGCGATGAGCGGGCATTGCGTTCAGCCGCGGCTCATCGGCCCGCCGGCAGAGCGGCAACCGAGTCGCGGACGGCGCGTTTTTGGTTTATGCTCGGACGCGTTCGTCCAGGAGGTCCTGTTATGCGTAAGCTGTTGATCGCCGCCGCCGCCGCTGCCTTTCTTGCCGGTCCGGCGGCCGCGCAAGAACCCATTTTCGACGAGGACATGGACGCCCGCATCGCCCGCTCGATCCCGCCGGCCGCGGAGGTCGAAGCGATGGCGCCGGTGATCGACGGCATGACGGGCGCGATGCTCGACCTCGACGTCGGCCCGATCATCGACGCTGCCGATCCTTATCGCCGCTATTCCTACCGCCGCGGCCGCACGCTGCGCGACATCGCCCGGCGCGACGATCCTTATTTCGATCGCCGCCTGCGCGCCTCGATCTACGGCGCCACCGCCGACATGGCCCGGATGATGGACGCGATCGCCGTCGCCGCGCCGGCGATGCGCCGCTCGCTCGCCCAGATGGAGGCGGGCATGGCCCGCGCGCTGCGCGCGCCGCCGCCCCGCCATGCGCCGCGCTACGACCCCCGCGACGATCCCCGCGACGAGGAATGGGAAGACGAAGCGCCTTACGACGACCGCGACGAAGACTGATCGCCGGCCCCAAATCCATGGGTGGACTGGCGGCGCGCGGGCGCTAAGAGACGCTGTCGATGTGGCAGCTCTATCAATTCCCGCTTTGCCCCTTCTCCCGCAAGGTCCGGCTGGCTCTGGCCGAGAAGGCGATCCCGCACGAGCTGGTGCGGGTTTCGCCCTGGCTGCAGCAGGATGAGTTCATGGACCTCAATCCGGCCGGCCAGACGCCGGTGCTGGTCGAGGCGCAGAAGGGCACGGTGCTGATCGATTCCGGGGCGATCTGCGAATATTTCGAGGAGACGATCGACCGCACGCCGATGATCCCGGGCACCGCCGTCAACCGGGCCGAGATCCGCCGGCTGGTCACCTGGTTCGACGAGAAGCTCTACCGCGACGTCGTCGCGCCGTTAATGGAGGAGCGGATGACCAAGCGGCTGGTCAGCCGCGACGCGCCCGACACCAACCAGCTCCGCAAGGCGATGACCGCCGCCAACGGCCATCTCGACTATCTCGATTACCTGCTCGACCATCGCCGCTGGCTGGCCGGGCCGGTGCTCACCCTCGCCGATCTCGCCGCCGCCGCCCATCTTTCGGTCGCCGACTATCTCGGCGGCATCGACTGGCGCGGCCACAAGCAGACGGTCGACTGGTATGCGGTGATGAAGTCCCGCCCCAGCTTCCGCCCGCTGCTGACCGAGCGGATGGACGTGATCCAGCCCCCCGCCCATTACGACAAGCCGGACTTCTGACGGGTGCGGGGCATCCGTCACCCCGGCGAAAGGGCGCCCATCAAAGTAGCACTTTGATGGGACCCAAGGCCGGGGTCTCGTCGAATTGCCGTGCGTGCCTTGGTCTCCCCGAGATCCCGGCCTCCGCCGGGATGACGCGGTCGCTCTTGATCGGCTCGCCAACAAGCGCCACATCCCTTCCATGCTGATCCAGACCGAGACCACGCCCAACCCGGCGACGCTGAAGTTCCTGCCCGGCCAGAAGGTGATGGACGCCGGTACCCGCGATTTCGCGACGCCGGAGGAGGCCGAAGCGTCGCCGCTCGCCGAGGCGATCTTCTCCACCGGCGACGTCGAGGGCGTGTTCTTCGGCCGCGACTTCGTCTCGGTCACCGCCGCGCCCGGCGTCGACTGGCGCCAGCTCAAGCCGCAGGTGCTCGAGGTCCTGCTCGACCATTTCGCCAGCGCCGCGCCCTTGTTCCGCCCGGGCAGCGCCGCCGGCATCTCGGTCCCGCCCGCCGACGAGATCGACGACGATCCCGCCGACGCCGAGATCGTCGCCCAGATCCGCGAGCTGATCGAGACCCGGGTCCGGCCGGCGGTGGCGCAGGACGGCGGCGACATCGTCTATCGCGGCTTCCGGGGCGGCACCGTCTATCTCGCGCTCCACGGCGCCTGCTCGGGCTGCCCGTCCTCGACGATGACGCTGAAGAACGGGATCGAGAGCCTGCTCAAACATTATGTGCCCGAGGTCGAGGCCGTCGAGGCGGTCTGACCGCAATCGCACCGAACGCCACGTCCCGTCGGGGCTGAGCCTGTCGAGGCCCTTTCCCTGCATGCGAAAGAAGGAATGCCCTTCGACAAGCGCAGGCCGAACGGTAATGTTTCCCGATGCAATTGGTGATCGACAGCGCGACCGCCGCCTGCTCCGCCGCCATCCTGGGCGACGACGGCGCGATTCTCGACGAGCGGCACGAGATCGTCGGCCGCGGCCATGCCGAGCGGCTGCTGCCGATGATCGCCGAGCTGCTCGCCGGCGAGCGGCCCGACTCGATCCTCGTCGATTGCGGCCCGGGCAGCTTCACCGGCGTCCGGGTCGGGCTCGCCGCGGCGCACGGCCTCGCGATCGGCTGGGGGGTCCCGCTCGCCGGCTATTCTCGTCGACGGCGCTCCTCGCCGCGGCCGCCGGCAAAGCCGAGGTCGCGGTGGCGCTGGCGGGGGGACATGGCGAGCTTTTCGTGCAAAGCTACGGCGGTGATCCGATCGCGCCCCTCGACGTCCTGCGCTCGCTTGCGCCGGAGGCGGCGGCCGCCCTCGTCCGCGCCGAGCTGGTCGTCGGCTCGGGCGCCGAGGCGCTGGTCGCCGCGCGCGGCCACGGCCGCTGGTCGGCCGCCTTGCCCCGCGCCGCCGACGCCGGCCGGCTGCCCGCTGCCGCTGCGCAGCCTTCCGCCCCGGCCGATCTACGGCCGCGCGCCCGATGCGAAGCCGATGACATGAGCGCGCCCGCCATCCGTTTCTGCGACGGCGGCATCGCCGATCTCGACGGCGTGATGGCGGTGATGGACGACAGCTTCGACCCGCGATTCGGCGAGGCCTGGACCGCCTCGCAATGCGCCGGCCTGCTGCCGATGCCCGGCGTGTGGCTGTCGCTGGCGCTCGAAGACGAGACAGTGGTCGGCTTCGCGCTGGCGCGGACGGTGGCCGGCGAGGCCGAGTTGCTGCTGCTCGCCGTGCGCGGCGGCCGGCAGCGCCGCGGCATCGGCACGATGCTGCTCGACCATTTCGCGGCCTCGGCCAGGGCGCGCGGCGCGGCGCGCCTCCATCTCGAAGTCCGCGAAGGAAATCATGCGCTTAGCTTGTACGAGCGCGCTGGCTATACTTTGGTCGGCCGGCGGAAGGACTATTATAGCGGACGTGGCGGCCGCAGCTATGACGCGCTAACTTTGGCAAAGTCCGGCCGCCGTTAGTCGCGTATTTTCGTTTCGGACTTGTCAGAACCGCCAAAACGGACCTATCCCCGGCGGGACGGTCAGGCCAATGACGGTCACACTCCTCTGAACAGAAAGTTGTAACGACAAATGGACACTCAGGACAATTTCGGTGAGACGCTGATCACCCTCACCGCCGACATCGTGTCGGCCCATGTCAGCAACAACAGCGTGGCGGTCTCCGACCTGCCGTTGCTGATCAACAACGTCCACGGCGCGCTCGCCGGCCTCGGCGAGCAACCGGAAGCGCCGACCGCGAAGCCGGAGCCCGCGGTTTCGATCCGTTCCTCGATCAAGCCGGACTATGTCGTCTGCCTCGAGGACGGAAAGAAGCTGAAGATGCTGAAGCGGCATCTGATGACCCACTATAACATGACCCCGGACGAATATCGGCAGAAATGGGGCCTCAACGCCGACTATCCGATGGTCGCGCCCAATTATGCCGAGCAGCGCCGCGCGCTGGCCAAGAAGATCGGCCTCGGCACCAAGCGCAAGCGCACGGCCAAGAAATAAGGGCGGTTTCGCGCCGGACGGCGTCATCCGGCGGCGCGGAAATCGCGGCAGCGCAAGCGGTTGGGGCATGATCCGATTCCACCGAATCGGATCATATCGGCGCCGTGGGGCCCGTTTCGAAAGCGCCATTCCCGCCCGCGCGGGGATGGCGCCTTTCGCGCCGGGGCCTTTGATCCGGCAATGATCTGCTCTAAGACGTGACAACATGACCCGCAGCATCGACATCGAGGCGCTGTGCGCCGAAAAAGGCCTCCGCATCACCGAGCAGCGCAAGGTGATCGCCCGCGTCCTCGGCGAATCCGAGGATCATCCCGACGTCGAGGCGCTGCACGCCCGCGCCGCCGCCGTCGATCCCGGCATCTCGATCGCCACCGTCTACCGCACCGTCCGCCTGTTCGAGGAAGCGGGCATCCTGGAGCGGCACGATTTCGGCGACGGCCGCGCCCGCTACGAAGCCGCGGCCGAAACCCATCACGACCATCTGATCGACGTCGAGACCGGCAACGTCATCGAATTCGTCGACGAGGAGCTGGAAGCGCTCCAGCGCCGCATCGCCGAGAAGCTCGGCTTCCGCCTGGTCGATCACCGCATGGAGCTTTACGGCGTCGCGCTCGGCCGGGAAAAATAGCGCATGCGCATGACGCTGCGGCTCGCGGCGATCGTGGCCGGCCTGATCCTCTGCGTGCCGCTCCACTATCTGTGGAAGGCGTTCGGGCGCCGCTCGCCCTGGCCGCGCCGTTTCCTGCGCTGGGCCGGCCGCCGCTGCGGCCTGCGCGTCCGGGTGGAGGGCGCGCCGCTTCAGCGCGGCGTCCTGTTCGCCGCCAACCATGTCAGCTGGCTCGACATCCTGGCGCTGGGCGGCGCGGCGCCGGCGGTGTTCGTCGCGCGCCACGATGTCGCCAACTGGCCGGCGGTCGGCTGGCTCGCCGGCCTCAACGACACGATCTACGTCGCCCGCCACGATCGCCGCGGCGTTCACGGCCAGGCCGACCAGCTCCGCCGCGCGCTCGCGGCGGGGCGGGCCGGTCGGCCTTTTCCCGGAAGGAACGACCGACGGCGGTGCGGAAGTTCTTCCCTTCCGCGCCAGCCTGTTCGCCTCGCTCTTCCCGCCGCTTGCCGGCGTCAAGGTCCAGCCGGTGGCGATCGATTATGGGCCGCTCACCGACGAGATCGCCTGGGTCGGGGAAGAAGACGGAGGGGCCAATGTCAAGCGCATCCTCTCGCGCCCCGGGACGATCCCGGTCGTGCTGCGCTTCCTCGATCCGATCGAGCCGGACGAAGCGGACGATCGCAAGGCGCTCGCCGCGCAAAGCCGCGCCGAGATCGTCGCCGCGCTGGCGGGTTCCGAACCGGCGCGGCATCCCCTATAGGGCGCCCAATGAAGAACCGGAATCCCAGGACCTTCCAGGTCAAGTCGTTCGGCTGCCAGATGAACGTCTATGACGGCGAGCGCATGGCCGAGCTGCTCGAGGCCGAGGGCATGACCGCGGCCGCGGACGGCGCCGAGGCCGACCTCGTCGTCCTCAACACCTGCCACATCCGCGAGAAAGCGGCGGAGAAGGTCTATTCCGACATCGGCCGGCTGGTGAAGCGCGGCGAAGCGGGACGCGGCCGATGATCGCCGTCGCCGGCTGCGTCGCCCAGGCCGAGGGCGCCGAGATCCCGCGCCGCGCGCCGGGCGTCGACATCGTCGTCGGCCCGCAGGCCTATCACAACCTGCCCGAGCTGGTCCGCCAGGCGGCACAGGGCGGCCGCGGCCTCGACACCGACATGCCGGCCTTGTCCAAGTTCGGCGCGCTTCCCGCCCGCCGCCGGCAGGGGCCGAGCGCCTTCCTCACCGTCCAGGAAGGCTGCGACAAATTCTGCACCTATTGCGTCGTCCCCTATACGCGCGGCGCCGAAATCTCTCGCCCCTGGGCGGCGATCGTCGACGAGGCAAAAGCGCTGGTCGACATGGGCGCCAGCGAGATCGTCCTGCTCGGCCAGAACGTGAACGCCTGGACCGGCAAGGACGGCGAGGGTCTCGACGGCCTCATCCGCGCGCTCGACGCGCTGCCCGGCCTCGAGCGGATCCGCTACACGACCAGCCACCCCAACGACATGACCGAGGGCCTGATCCGCGCCCATGCCGAGGTCGGGAAGCTGATGCCTTTCCTCCACCTTCCGGTGCAGTCGGGCAGCGATCGCGTGCTGAAGGCGATGAACCGCAGCCATTCGCGCGAAGGCTATTTGCGGATCATCGAGCGCGTCCGCGCGGCCCGGCCCGACATCGCCATTTCGGGCGACTTCATCGTCGGCTTTCCCGGCGAGACCGAGGCGGAGTTCGAGGAGACGCTGAACATCGTCGCGGCGGTGAACTATGCGCAGGCTTTCTCGTTCAAATATTCGCCGCGCCCGGGCACCCCGGCCGCGGACATGGACAGCCAGGTGCCGACGAACGTGATGGACGAACGACTGCAACGGCTCCAGGCCCTGCTCAACGCGCAGCAGCTCGCCTTCAACCGGGCGAGCGTCGGCCGCCGCACCGAGGTGCTGCTGGAGCGCGCGGGCAGGAAGCCGGGCCAGCTCATCGGCAAGTCGCCCTGGCTGCAGTCGGTCCATCTCGAGACCGCGGCCTCGATCGGCGACCTCGTCGAGGTCGAGATTGTCTCGGCGGGGCCGAACAGCCTTGCCGGCAAATCCGTCCTCCCGGCGAAGGCCGGGATCTCGACCAGACCCGCCGAGACTTCTGGTCCTGGGACCCCGGCTTCCGCCGGGGTGACGAGTGGGGCCGGGGTGAGGGTGGCCGCCTGATGGCCCCGAAGAAAGCCGCCGCCGAGGCCGCCGGGCCGCGCGCCCGCGTCGAGATCGAGTTCGAGCAGCCGCATCTGCTCGGGCCGCTGTTCGGCGAGTTCGACCGCAACCTCGTCGCGATCGAGGACCGGCTCGGCGTCTATATCGCCGCGCGCGGCGCCAAGGTGCAGATCGAGGGCGAGCCCGAGGCCGCCGCCCGCGCCCGCGAGGTGCTGCTCGGCCTCTACAACCGGCTCGACGAGGGCCACGACATCGACGCCGAGCTGGTCAACGCGATCATCGCCATGTCCGGCCAGCCGACCCTGGACGGGATCATCGCGAATGAGGTGATCGAGCCGCCCAAGGTGATGATCCGCACCCGCAAGAAGACGATCGTCCCGCGCTCCAAGGCCCAGGCCGTCTATATGGAAGCGCTGGCCCGCGACGACATGATCTTCGCACTGGGGCCCGCCGGCACCGGCAAGACCTATCTCGCCGTCGCCCAGGCGGTGCAGCAGCTGATCGGCGGCAGCGTCGACCGGCTGATCCTGTCGCGCCCCGCGGTCGAGGCCGGCGAGCGACTGGGCTTCCTCCCCGGCGACATGAAGGAGAAGGTCGACCCCTATCTGCGCCCGCTCTACGACGCGCTCTACGACATGCTGCCGACCGAGCAGGTCGAGCGCCGCATCGCCTCGGGCGAGATCGAGATCGCGCCGATCGCCTTCATGCGCGGCCGCACCCTCGCCGACGCCTTCATCATCCTCGACGAGGCGCAGAACACCACGCCGCAGCAGATGAAGATGTTCCTGACCCGCTTCGGCATGCGCAGCCGGATGGTGATCTGCGGCGATCCCAAGCAGGTCGACCTCCCCGACGCCGGCAAGTCGGGCCTCGCCGACGCGGTCGCCAAGCTCGAAGGAATTCCCAAGATCGCCACCATCCGCTTCGGCCCCGGCGACGTCGTCCGCCATCCGTTGGTCGGGCGGATCGTCGAGGCCTATGAGGGCCCGGCGGCATGATCGGCGTCGAAACCGACGTTTCCGGAGAGTGGGACAGTCGCATCGACTGGCCCGCTTTGGCGCGCAGCGCGGTCCATGCCGCGGTCGCGCACAGCCGCCATCCCGGCCTCGCCGACAGCGAAGTCTCGGTCAAGTTCACCTCCGACGAGGAGGTCCGCGCGCTCAACGCGGCCTGGCGGGACAAGGACAAGGCGACCAACGTCCTTTCCTTCCCGATGGCCGCGGAAGCCGAGCTTGCCAGCGCCCAATTGCTCGGCGACGTCGTCCTCGCCCACGGCGTCTGCGCCCGCGAGGCGGAGGAGAAGAAGCTGCCGATCGAAGTGCATGCCGCGCATCTGGTGGTGCACGGCACGCTCCATCTGCTAGGTTACGACCACGAAACGAGCGACGCCGAGGCCGAGGAGATGGAGGAAGCGGAGCGGCGGGCGCTCGCCGCCATCGGCATCGCCGACCCTTATGTGACAGAGGTGCGATCCTAACCTTATGGAAGACGACAGTCGCAGCGGCCGCAACGGGCGGACATTCTGGAGCGGCCTTCGGGCGCTGCTGTTCGGCGAGGAAAGCGAAGCGACGCTTCGCGACGAGATCGAGGAGGCGATCGAAAGCCGCGAGGGCGAGGTGCCGCGCGTCGGCGACCTATCCCATGTCGAGCGCGAGATGCTCCGCAACATCCTTCATTTCGGCGAGAAGAATGCCGGCGACGTCGCCGTTCCGCGCGGCGACATCATCGCGGTCCCGGTCGGCACCACCTTCGCCGAGCTGGTCGCCGCCTTCGCCGATGCCGGCCACAGCCGCATGCCGGTCTACGAGGACAGCCTCGACACCGTCGTCGGCATGATCCACGTCAAGGACGTGTTCGCCGTCCAGGTCGCCGACGGGCCGCCGCCCGAGGACATACGGGCGCTGATGCGGGCGCCGCTCTACGTGCCCGAATCGATGGGCGTGCTCGACCTGCTGGCGCGGATGCGCGCCGATCGCGTCCACCTCGCCATCGTCGTCGACGAGTTCGGCGGCACCGAGGGCCTGCTCACCATCGAGGACGTGGTCGAGGAGATCGTCGGCGACATCGAGGACGAGCATGACGAGGAAGTCCCCGGCCTGCTGATCCCGATCGAGGACGGCCTCTGGGAGGCCGACGCCCGCGCCGAGCTGGACGATGTCGCCGAGGCGATCGACGCCCGGCTGGGCACGGTCGAGGAGGACGTCGACACATTGGGCGGCCTCGCCTTCGTGCTGGCCGGCCGGGTGCCGCAGCCCGGCGAGATCCTCGAGCATCCGAGCGGCTGGCGGCTGGAGGTGATCGCGGCCGACACCCGCCGCGTCACCCGCCTCCGGCTCCACGCCCCCAAGGAAAGCGCGCTGGTCGGATAGCGCGCAAGGTTCGGGAACCTATGCCCGCCGGGCGCTTTGAGGGGTCGGCGGCGGCCGGGCGCCTGCTTCGGGAGAGAGCCCGTGAAGCGACCCACTCCATTGCCCCTGGCGCTGGCGATGGGCCGCCCGGTCGGGGTCGCCATCGCCGGCGACGGATCGCTGCTCGTCGCCGACGACGTCGGCAACACGGTCTGGCGGGTCGGCCGCTAGACCGCCGCCCTCTCCGAGGTGAACCATTTTGCGAGCACCAGCCCGCCGGCGACGAACATCACCGCGTCGAAAACGAACTCGATCAGGCTGCCGCGCCAGCTGAAGCCGTACCAGATCGGGTCGCCGAGATCCATGAACAGGGCAGCGGCGATCCCGAACCAAAAGGCGACGTTCATCCGGCGCGTGGCGTCGCCGCCCACCGCCTTCAGCGCCATCCCGATCAACAGGGCGGAGACGAAGAAGTGGAGGAAACCCAGGATCATCGCCGTCGCCATCGCCGGGGCGTCGCCGGCGGCGATGAAATCGACCACGGCCGAGGGTCCGGCCATCCATGCCGCCTCGTCGCCCGGCACCATATAGGTGCCGGTTGCGGTCAGATGCTGGCCGAGCGCGCCCTGGACCGCGGCGGCGGTCTCCGGGCTGAGCGGCGCGAACATCATCATCCCGAGCAATCCGAAAAAGACGAAGCCCAACGCGAACATCACGATGGCAGCGACGATGCTGCCGACGGCCAATGAGCGCATGACGATCCTCCCCTGCCGCCCGGGATCCTTCGCTCCCGCTCGCGCGGCGGCAGGCAGCATAAGCCGGTCCGGCGACGAAACAAAGTTGCGGCGCGCGCCGAGGCGTGACAGCGTGGCGCATGGACTTTCAACATATCCGGCTGGAGCAAAGCCCGGCGGCGGTGGCGACGGTCACGCTCAACCGCCCCGATTCGCTGAACGCCCTCAACGCGGCGATGCTCGACGAGCTGCGCGCGGCGGTCGAAAGCCTGCCCGGCGCCGGCGCGCGCTGCCTGCTGCTCGCCGGCGAAGGCCGCGGCTTTTCGAGCGGCGCCGACCTCGCCGCCGGCGGCGGCCTGCCCGACGATGTCGGCGCGGCGCTGGAGGCCCATTTCAACCCCCTGATCGAGGCGATCTTCGCGCTGCCCTTGCCGGTGGTCGCCGCGGTCAACGGCCCGTGCGCCGGCGCCGGCTGCTCGCTGGCCTTGTCCGCCGACATCGTCGTCGCCGGCCGCTCGGCCTATTTCCTGCAGGCCTTCATCAATATCGGCCTCATTCCCGACGCCGGCGCCACCTGGCTGCTGCCGCGCCTCGCCGGCCGCGCCCGGGCGATGGCGATGATGATGCTGGGCGAGCGCATCCCCGCCGAGCAGGCGGCGGAATGGGGCCTGATCGCGCGGGTCGTCGACGACGAGGACCTGCCGTCCGAAGCCGTCGCCCTCGCCGCGCGCCTGGCCCAGGGCCCGACAATGGCCTACGGCCTGCTCCGACGGCTCGCCCGCGACGCCGGGCAGCTCCCGCTCGCCGAAGCGCTCGCCGCCGAACGCATCGCCCAGCGCGACGCCGGCCGCACCGAGGATTTCAAGTCGGCGGTGATGGCCTTCCTCCAGAAGCAGACTCCGAGGTTCAAGGGGAAATAGATCCTGCCCGGTACGGGAGGATTTATTGCCTCCCTGCCCTCCCGCGCATAGAAACCCCTCCATGGCGACCACCATCGAAGAGCTCGAGAGGCGCCGCGAGCAGGCGCGGCTCGGCGGCGGCGAGAAACGGATCGAGGCGCAGCATGCCAAGGGCCGCCTCACCGCGCGCGAGCGGCTGACCGTCCTCCTCGATCCCGGCTCGTTCGAAGAATATGACATGTACGTCGAGCATAATTGCGTCGACTTCGGCATGGAGACGCAGAAAATCCCCGGCGACGGCGTCGTCACCGGCTCGGGCACGATCAACGGCCGCCTCGTCTTCGTTTTCGCCCAGGATTTCACGGTGTTCGGCGGCTCCCTGTCCGAGCGCCACGCCCAGAAGATCTGCAAGGTGATGGACATGGCGATGAAGGTCGGGGCGCCGGTCATCGGTTTGAACGACAGCGGCGGCGCCCGCATCCAGGAGGGCGTCGCCAGCCTCGCCGGCTATGCCGAGGTGTTTCAGCGCAACGTCCTCGCCTCCGGCGTCATCCCGCAGATCAGCCTGATCATGGGCCCCTGCGCGGGCGGCGCAGTCTATTCGCCGGCGATGACCGACTTCATCTTCATGGTGAAGGACAGTAGCTACATGTTCGTCACCGGCCCCGACGTGGTGAAGACCGTCACCAACGAGGTGGTGACGCAGGAGGAGCTTGGCGGTGCGATCACCCACACCACCAAATCGGGCGTCGCCGACGTCGCCTTCGAGAACGACATCGACGCGCTTCTCGCCACGCGCGACTTCGTCGACTTCCTGCCGCTCAGCAACCGCCACGACCTTCCGGAGCGGCCCTGCCACGACCCGTGGGACCGGATCGACGAAAGCCTCGACACGCTCATCCCCGACAGCGCGTCCAGGCCCTACGACATGCACGAGCTGATCAAGAAGGTGGTCGACGACGGCGACTTCTTCGAGCTCCAGCCCGCCCATGCCGCCAACATCATCGTCGGCTTCGGCCGCATCGAGGGCCGCACCGTCGGGATCGTCGCCAACCAGCCGATGGTCCTCGCCGGCGTGCTCGACATCAAGTCGTCGAAGAAGGCGGCGCGCTTCGTGCGCTTCTGCGACGCCTTCGACATCCCCCTCATCACCTTCGTCGACGTTCCCGGCTTCCTTCCCGGAATCGCCCAGGAGCATGAGGGCATCATCAAGAACGGCGCCAAATTGCTGTTCGCCTATGCCGAGGCCACCGTTCCCAAGATCACCGTCATCACCCGCAAGGCCTATGGCGGCGCCTATGATGTGATGGCGTCCAAGCACCTCCGCGGCGACCTCAATTACGCCTGGCCGACCGCCGAGATCGCGGTGATGGGTGCCAAGGGGGCGGTCGAGATCATCTTCCGCAAGGATATCGGCGACCCCGAGAAGATCGCGGAGCGCACCCGCGACTACGAAGCCCGCTTCGCCAACCCGTTCGTGGCCGCGAGCAAGGGCTTCATCGACGAGGTCATCTACCCGCACGGCACCCGCCGCCGCATCGCGATGGGGCTCAGGAAGCTGCGCGACAAGCAGCTCGAAAATCCGTGGAAGAAGCATGACAACATTCCGCTTTAGGAGGCTTGCCCCATGCCTTCATCGGTATTCGATCAGCTTAGCCTGATCTCGGACGACTTGGACGCCACCGTGCGTTTCTATCGGCAGCTCGGTATTGAGCTGGGCGATCCGGCCCGGACCGCCGGCGGCGAGCCGTTCCATGCCAGTGGCCCGGTGGGCGCGGGCGCACAGCTCGAGGCGGATAGTTCGGCCTTCGCGCGCGTCTGGAACGAGGGTTGGAAAGAGGAAGCGGATTTGAACGGCCGCGTCGTCGTCGGCCTGCGCGTTGCCGACCGCGCGGAAGTCGACCGGCTCTATGGCGAAGTGACGGCTGCGGGACATAAAGGGCTGCAGCCGCCGTATGACGCCTTCTGGGGCGCGCGTTATGCCATCGTCGAGGACCCGAACGGCTTGGCTGTCGGCCTGATGAGCCCCGCGGACGACAGCCACCGGTCGCCGCCGCCTTTTTGATCCGGGAAGCTGGAGCACCACGCCATGAGCCTTCGGCCCGAGGATTTGCTCATCGGCCTCGTCGCGTTGGCGCTGTTGCCGCTGATCGGCTGGCGGGTCCTGCGCGGCTTGCGCGACGGGCGTTTGCCACTCTACCGTACCTATGTGGATCGGGGCGAGCGGCCCGCCCGGTTCGACGTCCTGCTCGCGCTCCATGTCCTGAGCTTCTTCCTGATCGGCGCGATCGCGCTCGATCTCCTGTTCAACCTCGGGCTGAGGAACGCGCTATGACCATCGGCCGCCTGAACCATGTCGGGGTCGCCACCCCGTCGATCGAGAAGAGCGTCGCGCTCTATCGCGACCTCCTGGGCGCGACCAGGATCCACGCGCCGTTCGACCTGCCGCCACAGGGGGTCAGGGTCTGCTTTGTCGATACGCCGAACAGCCAGATCGAGCTGATCGAGCCGCTGGGCGAGAACAGCCCGCTTCATGCTTTCCTCGCCAAGAACCCGGCGGGCGGGCAGCATCATGTCTGCTTCGAAGTGCCCGATATCCACGCGGCCAAGGCGGAGATGGAGGCCAAGGGCGCCAGGGTGCTCGGCGAGCCTCGGATCGGCGCGCATGGGACATTGGTGATCTTCGTCCACCCGAAGGACATGGGCGGCGTTCTGGTCGAGCTGATGGAAACGCCGAAAGTGGCGGAGGTGCATTGAAGGTGATAGAGACAACCTATGTCCGAGGAACCGAAAATCGGAACGCTTGATGTTGCTGAGATCGATCGCTGGCTGAATGATCCGCAAGCGCCGATCGATGAATTGATCGCGCAATTCCCGTTTTTGCGGACGGAAGCGCAGGCGCGTCGTTTCCTGGAGGATATTCGTGAGGGCTTGGCAAGCATCGAACGCGGCGAGGTCTTCACGACCGAAGAAGTCATCCAGGAACTGGAAGCGCGCAGGCGGGCGCGGCGCTCGGCCGCGGAATGAGGCTTCGCTGGTCGGGCGCGGCGCTCGATGATCTGGATCGGATCGCGACGTTCAATGAAGAGCGCAGCGTCGAATGGGCCCACAAGGCGAATCGCCGTATCATCGAACGCTGCAGCAGCCTGGCGCACCTGCCGTATCAGGGCCGCCAAATCGCCGATACAACGGCCCGCGCACTCTCGATTCCCGATGTGCAATATGTGGTGACCTATGATCTTGTCGGGAATGATATTCGTATCTTGCGTTCGTAGCGCGCGCGAGATCAGGCAGGCCAAATGACCAGCAGTAAACCCACCAAGGCCGACTGGGACGCCGCAGCCGCCAAGGAGGTGAAGGGCAAGGACCTCGTCTGGCGCACACCCGAGGGCATCGACGTTCGCCCGCTCTACACCGCCGAGGATGTCGCCGGCCTCGACCCCGGCCTCCCCGGCTTCGCGCCGTTCACCCGCGGGCCCTACGCCTCGATGTATACCGGCCGGCCCTGGACGATCCGCCAATATGCCGGCTTCTCCACCGCCGAGGAGTTCGAACGCCTTCTACCGCCGCAACCTCGCCGCCGGGCAAAAGGGTCTGTCCGTCGCCTTCGATCTCGCCACCCATCGCGGCTATGACAGCGACCATCCCCGCGTCGTCGGCGACGTCGGCAAGGCCGGCGTCGCCATCGACACGCTCGAGGACATGAAGATCCTGTTCGACGGCATCCCCTTGGACCAGATGTCGGTTAGCATGACGATGAACGGCGCCGTCCTCCCGGTCATGGCCTTCTATATCGTCGCCGCAGAAGAGCAGGGCGTCTCCCACGCCCAGCTCGCCGGCACCATCCAGAACGACATTTTGAAGGAGTTCGCGGTCCGCAACACCTATATCTACCCGCCCGCCCCCTCGATGCGGATCGTCGCCGACATCATCGCCTACGCCTCGGCCCACATGCCGAAGTTCAACTCGATCTCGATCTCGGGCTACCACATGCACGAGGCCGGGGCGACGGCGGTGCAGGAGCTCGCCTTCACCCTCGCCGACGGCATGGACTATGTCCGCGCCGCCCGCGCCAAGGGGCTCGACGTCGACGCCTTCGCGCCGCGCCTCTCTTTCTTCTTCGGCATCGGCATGAACGTCTTCATGGAGGTGGCGAAGCTGCGGGCGGCGCGCCTGCTCTGGCACCGGATCATGGACGGGTTCGGCGCCAAGACCGAGAAGTCGAAGATGCTGCGCACCCACTGCCAGACCTCGGGCGTGTCGCTGACCGAGCAGGACCCCTATAACAACATCATCCGTACCACGGTGGAAGCGATGGCGGCGGTGCTGGGCGGCACCCAGTCCCTGCACACCAACAGCTTCGACGAGGCGGTCGCGCTGCCCACCGACTTCAGCGCCCGCATCGCCCGCAACACCCAGCTCGTCCTCGCCGAGGAAAGCGGCATCGCCAACGTCGCCGATCCCCTGGGCGGCTCTTATTATGTCGAGGCGCTGACCGCCGAGCTGGCCGGCAAGGCCTGGGCCCTGATCGAGGAGGTCGAGAGCCTCGGCGGCATGACCGGGCGGTCGCCGAAGGCATGCCCAAGCGCCGCATCGAGGAGGCGGCCGCCGCCCGCGCCGCCCGCGTCGACCGCGGCGAGACGGTGATCGTCGGGGTCAACCGCTACCGTCCCGACGGCGATCCGCCGCTCGACATCCTCGACATCGACAATGCCAGGGTCCGCGCCGGCCAGATCGCCCGCATCGAACAGGTCCGCGCCAACCGGGACGCGGCGGCGGCCGGGGCTGCGCTCGACGCGCTGCGCGAAGGCGCGAAAGGCGACGCCAATTTGCTCCAGCTTTCGGTCGAGGCCGCCCGTGCCCGCTGCACATTGGGCGAAATCTCCTCCGCGCTCGAGGACGCGTTCGGCCGCTACGACACCGTGCCGACGCCGGTCCAGGGCATTTACGGCGCCGCCTGGAAGGACGACCCCGCCTGGGCGCGCGCCGCCGGCGGCGTCGGCACGATCGAGCGCCGGCTTGGCCGCAAGCCCCGCATGCTGGTCGCCAAGATGGGCCAGGACGGGCACGACCGCGGCGCCAACCTGGTCTCCTCGGCGTTCGCGCGACCTGGGGTTCGAGGTCGTGCCGGGGCCGCTGTTCCAGACGCCCGAGGAAAGCGCGAGGCTGGCGGTGGACAAGGACGTCGACCTGGTCGGCGCCTCCAGCCTCGCCGCCGGCCACAAGACCCTGGTTCCCGAGCTGATCGCCCACCTGCGCACCTGGGCCGCGCCGACATCAAGGTGGTCGTCGGCGGCGTCATCCCGCCCCAGGATTACGACATGCTGCGCGCGGCCGGGGTCCAGGCGATCTTCGGCCCGGGCACCAACCTGGTCGAGGCCGCCGGCGAAGTGCTCAAGCTGCTCGGCCACAATTTGCCGCCGCTCGAGGAGGCGGCGGAATGAGGGCCCGGATCGCCGCCCTGCTCCTGACAGGGCTGGCCGGGCCATCGCTGGCCCAGCCGCGGGTCGACCCGGCGAACGTGCGGCAGGTCGTCATCGTGCCGGTGCCGCTCGCCGACGCGGTCGGCGAGTTCGAGGGGATCTGCCTGGCGAGCGGGTTCGGCCATGACCGGTTCGACGCCGCGATCGGGCGGTCGCGGTGGCGGTTCCGGACCGAGCAGGGCCTGGGGACGCCGGCGCCTGACGTCCGCCGGGCGCCGCAAGCGATCTTCAACTTCCATGCGCCGCCCCTGCAGGAGGCCCGGACCTTCGCGCCGGGGCAATGCAACATGGAGGTCGTCATGCGCCCGGCGGTGGAGCGCGACCAGGTCTACGGCGCGCTCCAGGCGGCCTTGTCGCGCGCCACGGGCTCGGTCCCTCCGCGCCACGAATTCCCGGGCGAAACCTGCTGGCGCTGGACGCCGACGCCCGATCGGGTGGCCCGCCTCTGCCTGATGCACTGGCCGGGCACGCGTTCCGCCCATATCGCCCTGTCGTACCAGCTGTGGACGCCGGCGGCGGAGCGGCGCGCGCGGCTGGTCCCGCCCGCGCAGGCCGCGCGATGATCCTCCCGCTCGCCTTGGCGCTGCTCGCCGCGCAGCAGGGCCCGTCCGGAGAATGGAATTGCGAGGACCCGCGGAGCCAGATGGAGATGAACGCCTGCACCGCGATCGAATTCGAGCGCGCCGACGCCGCGCTCAATGCGCTGTGGCCGGAGCTGGTCGCGGCCGCCCGGGAGGCCGACCGGGAGATCGACCGCACCTATGACGACCGCCCGACGAGCGCAGTCAGGCTGCGCGAGGCCCAGCGCGCGTGGATCGTCTTCCGCGACGCCCATTGCGCCTACGACGCCTACGAATCGCGCGGCGGCAGCATGGAGCCGATGCTTTATCAGGGCTGCCGCGCGCGCCTGACCCGCGAGCGCATCGCCCAGCTCAGCGCCCAGCCTGCACCGGAGGAATAAGCTATGTTCGAGATCATCGCCGCCGCGGCATTGTTCGCCAGCGCCGATCAGGCGCCGGGCGATGCCTTCACCCCGATCCCCGTCGCGGCGGCCATCGCCCATTTCAGGCGGGTGTGCGTCGAGACCCTGCCCGAATCGCGCACATTCCGGACCGCGCTCAATGCGGAACCGGCCGGCTGGCGGCGCTATCAGAAGCGGATCCGCGGCAGTGCCGCGATCGGGCATTTCTGGCGCTCGCCGCTGGGCGAGATTTCGTATGTGAACCTGCCGGGCCTGTCGCACCCCGAAACCAACCCTGCCTGTCATTACGCCTTCCGGACCGGGCCCGATTTCAGCCATGAGGAGGCTGCCCGCGCCCTGGCCCAGGCCATCGGCCTCGACCCCGGCCGGCAGACCGGGACCAGGCGGGCGCCGCAGACCCATTGGGAAGGCAGGCTCGCCAACGGCATGCGGGTTCGCGTCTTCCTCAGCTCGGGGGTCCAGGACGTCGGCGAGCCCGCGTCCCGCCTGTCGATTTCCGCCTATCGGGATCGCCGGCGCGCCGACTAGGGAATTTCCATGTTCAGCAAGATCCTGATCGCGAACCGGGGCGAGATCGCCTGCCGCGTCATCCGCACCGCCAGGCGGATGGGGATCGCCACGGTCGCGGTCTATTCGGATGCCGACGCCCGCGCGCCGCATGTGAAGCTGGCCGACGAGAGCGTCCGGCTCGGCCCGCCGCCGGCTTCCGAATCCTATCTCGATCCGGAGCTGATCGTCGACGCCTGCCTCGCCACCGGCGCCGAGGCGGTCCATCCCGGCTACGGCTTCCTCTGCGAGCGGGAGAGCTTCGCCAGGGCGCTGGCCAAAGCCGGGATCGCCTTCATCGGCCCGCCTCCCGAGGCGATCGCCGCGATGGGCGACAAGATCGAATCGAAGAAGCTGGCGCAGGCCGCGGGCGTGTCGGTCGTCCCCGGTTTCATCGGCGAGATCAAAGACACCGACCACGCCGTCGAGATCGCCGGGGGCATCGGCTATCCGGTGATGATGAAGGCCTCGGCCGGCGGCGGCGGCAAGGGCATGCGGCTCGCTTATGACGAGAAGGACGTGCGCGAGACGTTCGAGAGCGTGAAGCGCGAGGGCCTTGCCAGCTTCGGCGACGATCGCGTCTTCATCGAGAAGTTCGTGACCAGCCCGCGCCATATCGAGATCCAGCTGCTCGGCGACCGGCACGGCAACATCCTCCATCTCGGCGAGCGCGAATGCTCGGTACAGCGCCGCCACCAGAAGGTGGTCGAGGAGGCCCCTTCGCCATTCGTCACGCCCGCGATGCGCAAGGCGATGGGCGAGCAGGCGGTCGCGCTGGCGCGGGCGGTCGGCTATTACAGCGCCGGCACGGTCGAGTTCATCGCCGGCGCCGACAAGAGCTTCTACTTCCTCGAAATGAACACCCGGCTCCAGGTCGAGCATCCGGTGACCGAGGAGGTCACCGGCCTCGACCTCGTCGAGCAGATGATCCGCGTCGCCGCCGGCGAGACGCTCGCTTTCGGCCAGGACGAGGTGACGCTCGGCGGCTGGTCGGTCGAGACCCGGATCTACGCCGAGGATCCCTATCGCGGCTTCCTGCCCTCGACCGGCCGGCTGGTCCGCTACCGGCCGCCGGCCGAGGAGGACGGCGTGCGCGTCGACGACGGCGTCGCCGAGGGCGGCGAGGTCTCGATGTTCTACGATCCGATGATCGCCAAGCTGATCACCTATGGCGCCACCCGCGAGGCGGCGATCGACCGCCAGATCGAGGCGCTCGACGGCTTCGCGATCGACGGCATCGGCCACAATGTCGATTTCCTGTCCGCGCTGATGCAGCATCCGCGCTTCCGCGCCGGGCGAGCTGACCACCGGCTTCATCGCCGAGGAATATCCCGAAGGCTTCCAGGGCGCGCCCGCCGACGCCGAGCTGATCGGCGACCTCGCCATCGTCGCCGCGCTGGCCGGGCACGAAACCGATGCCCGCGCCGGCGCGGTCAGCGGCCAGCTGAACGGCCCGGTCGCCGGCGCCTGAGCTGCGCGTCGTCCGCATCGCCGGCGCCGAGCATCGCGTCCGCTTCGAGCCTTATCGAAGGCGGCCTCCTCGCCTTCCTCGACGATGGCGGCCCGCACGAGCTGATCGGCCGCTGGCAGCCCGGCCAGGGCCAGTTCAAGGGCACGATCGACGGCCGCGCCCGCATCGTCCAGGTCGCCCGGCAGGGCCGCCAGTGGCGCCTCACCACGCGCGGCGCGTCCCATCGCGCCGACGTGCTGCCCGAGCATGTCGCGGCCCTCAGCCGCCACATGATCGAAAAGGTCCCGCCCGACCTCTCGCAAATATCTGATCTGCCCGATGCCGGGCCTGCTGACCGCGCTCCATGTCGGCGCGGGCGACCCGGTCGAGGCCGGCCAGCCGCTGGCGGTGGTCGAGGCGATGAAGATGGAGAATATCCTGCGCGCCGAGAAGGCGGGCACGGTCAAGGAGGTACGGGCCACGCCCGGCGACAGCCTCGCCGTCGACGCGGTGATCCTCGAGTTCGAATGAATTCCCCGCAAGGCAGGACGGGTATTTTTATGTTGGTTCCGCAACGATCCTCGCCAAGGGCCGTTCAGCGCCTGATGAAAAACCGATCCGCACTGCTTCGCTCCGCAGCCTTGACTGGCGCGGCCGCTCTTTCCCTCTTCGCCGCCGCGCCCGCCTCCGCCCAGGATAGCGGCGGCTATACGATCACGCTCGGGGCCGGCGCCCAGACCTATCCCAAATATCCCGGCGCCGATTCCTACGGCATCAACCTGCTGCCGATCTTCGGCTTCCGCCGCGAAGGCACGCCGATGCCGTTCGAGGCGCCGGACGACGGCTTCGGCCTCGGCATTCTCGGCCGGGACAGCGCCTTCAACTTCGGCCCCGCGGTCCGCTTCCAGAACAAGCGCGACGAGGACGATGTCGGCGCCCTGGTCGGCGATGTCGGCTTCACGGTCGAGGCGGGCGGCTTCGTCGAGGTCTTCCCATCCGATAATTTCCGCATCCGCGCCGAGCTCCGCCAGGGCCTTGGCGGCCACAAGGGCCTGACCGGCGATGTCGGCGCCGATTTCGTGGTCCGCCACGCCGACACCACCATCTTCTCGATCGGCCCGCGCGCGCGCTGGGCCGACAATGATTTTCACGACGCCTATTTCGGGGTGACGCCGGCGGTGTCCGCGGTCACCGGCCTCGCCGCGTTCGATCCCAATGGCGGCTTTTACGCGGTCGGCGCCGTCGCCGGCCTCACCCACCGGCTGGGCCGCAACTGGGGCCTGCAGGGCTATGTCGGCTACGACCGGCTGATCGGCGACGCGGCGGATTCACCGATCGTCCGCGGCTTCGGCTCGCGCGACCAATTCTCCGGCGGCGGCGGCCTGTTCTTCGAGTTCAACATCGGCGGCGGCCGGCGCTAGCGGCCCCAGGGGACAGTCACGTGACTGTCCCCATTTCTCAGTCGTTGGTCCGGCCCGTCGCCTCGTTTTCGACGTCGCCTTCGGGAGCCGCGGCGGCGGCGAGCAATTGCGCGTCCTCGGAGCCGCGCTCTGCCGCGTCCTGCAGCGGCGCGGCGGACGGCGTCTGATCGAGCGGATCGGGCAGCTGCGCGTCCTTCGTGCTGGGGGTGCGCGGGTCGGTCATGGCGAGCTCCTCTTCCGGCAAGCGAAACGCGTCGCACAGACTGCCGGTTCAATGCGCACGGAAGGAACCGATCCGGAGTTGCTCCGCGTTGCTGAGGGCGGCGTTTGATGGCATTGTCGCATCAGGGAGCGCCGGCGAGGGACCCGGCGGCCTGACGGGAGTAATTCGCGCACGTCCGATCATCGGGGGGGAAGACCATGCGGCGCAGGATCTCAAGAGTCGCGTTTCTGGCAAGCCTCCCGCTTTTCCTGCTCGGCGCGCAATCGCCGCCGTCCTGGTCGGGGCCGGTCCGCAACGCCGAGCAGGGCTGGACCGAAACGCAGCGCAACCTCTGGTATTCGATCAACCAGGGATCGAGGCTGATGCCGCTCAGCTGGATGCGGGCGCTCGAGCAGCCCGGCAACAGCCGCCCGTTCCTGGCGCCGGACCATATCGCCGGCTTCCGCTACATCCCCGACTGGAGCGGCGCGGGCGCGACCGGCCTTCCTTTGGGGTTCGCGGTGGAGGATCGCGGCGACCGGCATCTGGTGAGGACGCGGCTGCGCTGGTATGCCGGCCAGCGCGACCTGGAACCCTGGGTCGGCCTTACCTGCTCCGCATGCCATACCGGCGAAATCGCCCATGGCGGGCAGCGCCTGCGCGTCGACGGCGCCCCCGCCATGGCCGACTTCCAGCGCTTCGTCGAGGCGGTGGACCAGGCGCTGATCGCCGCCCGCGACGACGGCGCCAAGTGGGACCGTTTCGCGCGCGCCGTGCTTTCGACCAACGACACGCCGGGCAACCGGCTGCTGCTGAGGGGCGCGCTCGACCGGCTGATCGCCGACGAGCAGCAGATCGCCCGGCTGAACGGAAATCCGATCCGCTATGGCTTCTTCCGCCTCGACGCCTTCGGCCACATCTACAACAAGACGGTGATCCTGAGCGGCGCCGCCCAGCCGACCGGCAATCCCTCCAACGCGCCGGTGAGCTATCCCTTCCTGTGGAACGTGCCCCAGCACGATTTCGTGCAGTGGAACGGTTCGGCGGTGAACAAGTGGCTGCAGCTGGGCCGCGGCAGGCTCGACATCGGCGCGGTCGGCCGCAATGCCGGCGAGGTGATCGGCGTGTTCGGCGACGTCGTGGTCCGCCCGCGGCGGCGGTCCAACTACCAGCTCTTTCCGTCGAGCATCAACGCCAACAATCTGGTGGTGGTGGAGCAGGAGCTGCTCAACGTCTTGCTGCCGCCGGCCTGGCCGGAGGACATGCTCGGCCGGATCGACCGCGCCAGCGCGGCGCGCGGGGCGCTGCTGTTCGACCAGCAATGCTCGGGCTGCCACGCGCCGCTCGGGCGGACCGACCTGACGACGCCGGTCTATGCCCATATGGGCTGGTTCGCCTATGACGCGCCGCCGCCCCGCCCGGGCAGCAACAACGTTCCGCCGGGCACCGACCCGCTCATGGCCTGCAACGGCTTCTATTACAGCGCCGCGAGCGGCCTGCTGCGCGGCTATTCGACCGGCGGCCATACGATCGGCGAGCGCGACCAGATCATCAACCTGCTCACCCTCGTCGTGACCAATTCGCTGGTCGGAAAATGGCGGCAATTGCTGATCGTCGCCGGCGAGATCTTCCTCGGCATCGAGCCCCGGCCGCTGGCGGAGGCGGCTCCGGAACCGCCTTCGGGCCCGGCCCCGAGCGCGGTTCCCGTGCGCGCGGCGCAGTCCGCGTCGGACGACCTCTATCCGGGCCTCCCGCAACGCTACCGCCAGTGCGTCGACCGGGCCTGGGGCGGCGACGACGACCGCATCCTCGGCTACAAGGCGCGGCCGCTGACCGGGATCTGGGCGACGGCACCCTTCCTTCACAACGGCTCCGTGCCGACGCTCTACGACTTGCTGCTGCCGCCCGGCGACCGGCCGAGCCGCTTCTTCGTCGGGACGCGCCAGTTCGATCCGGTGCGGGTCGGCTACGTGACGACGCCGTCGGCGGACAACAGCTTCGAGTTCCGCGCCCGCGACGCCCAGGGCAACGTCATCTGGGGCAATTTCAACGGCGGCCACGATTACGGCAATGCCGGCCTCAGCGACCGCCAGCGCCGGGACCTGGTCGAATATCTGAAGACGCTCTAGCGTCGGCCGGCGACGGCCGCCGTTGATCCCGGACCGCCGGCTGTCTATCCGCTTCGTCCATGCGCTTCCTGATCCTCGCCCTGCTCGTCCTGCTTGCCGCGGCCCCGGCCGAAGCCCGCCTGTCTCGCGACGAGCAGCGCATGGCCGAAACGGTCGACCGCGAGGCCGACCGCACCATCGCCCTGCTCGAGCGGCTGGTGAACCGGAACAGCGGCACGTTGAACCTCGAGGGCGTCGCCGCGGTCGGGGCGATGATGCGCGCCGAGCTGGAGCCTCTGGGCTTCGAGGTGCGCTGGATCGACATGCGCGAGACCGGCCGCGCCGGCCATATCGTCGCCACCCACCACGGGCCGGGCCGCAACGTCCTGCTGATCGGCCATCTCGACACCGTGTTCGAGGCCGACAGCCCGTTCCAGGCCTTCGCCCGCGACGGCAACCGCGCCACCGGCCCGGGCGTCGGCGACGACAAAGGCGGCCTTGCCGTCATCGTCGCCGCGCTTCGCGCCATGCACGCGGCCGGCACGCTCGCGCGCGCCAACGTCACGATCGTCCTCACCGGCGACGAGGAGCGCCCGGGCGCGCCGATCGCCATCGCCCGCCGCGACCTGATCGAGGCCGGCCGCCGCGCCGATTTCGCGCTCGAGTTCGAGAATCTGGCGGTCGAGGACGGCCGCGACTTCGGCACCGTCGCCCGGCGCAGCTCGACCAGCTGGACGCTCACCGCGCGCGGCCGCACCGGCCACAGCTCGGGAATCTTCTCCGAAGGCCTCGGCTATGGCGCGGTTTACGAGATGGCGCGCATCCTCGACGCCTTCCGCCGCGAGCTGCCCGAGCCCAACCTCACCTTCAATGTCGGCGTCATCGCCGGCGGCACGCCCGCCACGATCGACGCCGACGGCTTCCGCGCCGCCGCCTCGGGCAAGACCAACATCGTCGCCGAGACCGCGATCGCCCGCGGCGATGTCCGCACGCTGTCGGCCGAGCAGGAGGCGCGCATCCGCGCGGCCATGCAGGCGATCGTCGCCCGGCATCTTCCGCAGACCGGCGCCGAGCTGGTCTTCGCCGAAGACGGCTATCCGCCGATGGCGCCGAGCGCGGGCAACCGCGCCCTCCTCGCCCGCCTCAACCTCGTCAACCGCGACCTCGGCCTGGCCGAAATGGCGGAATATGACCCGGCGCGGCGCGGCGCCGCCGATTCGAGCTTCGTTGCCAACGATGTTGACACCCTCGCCGGCCTCGGCGCCGCCGGCGGCAATGCCCATGCGACCGGCGAATATGTCCTCCTCGACAGCCTCGCCCGTCAGGCCAGGCGCGCCGCCATCCTGATCACCCGCCTGACCCGGGAGCGAACCGAGCAGCGTCCCTAGCCGGCGCGCCCGAGGTGGCGTCGGTGGCGGGCCATGACGTCGCTGAGCAGCCGCCGGGCGAGAAAGGTCTGGGCGAGGCCGAAGGGTGCGGAGACGGATCGAGGGGACGGATATGCATCGCTTTCCCGCTCAGCGCTTCGCCGTCACCAGATAGTTCAATGACAGGTCGCCGGTGAGGACGAAGCCGCGCGCCGGCGTCCAGCCGAGACCGGCGACGTCGACCACCTCCAGCCCCGCCGCCCGCACCAGCGCGCAGAGTTCGTCCGGAGTGAGGAACTTGCCCCAGTCGTGCGTGCCTTTGGGGATCCGCCCGGTGCCCTCGCCGAGGGTGATCATCATCAGCCGCGACCAGGAGGTGCGGTTGGGCGTGGACAGGATCAGGAGGCCGCCCTCCGCCACCGCGGCCGCCAGCCCCCCGACGAAGACCGCGGGGTCGGCGACATGCTCGACCACTTCCAGAGACGTGACCAGATCGTAGCGCCCGGTCAGCGCCTCCGTGCCGCCGACCCGATAGTCGATCTCCAGCCCCTGCCCGAGCGCATGGTCGCGCGCCGCCGCCACATTCTCCGGCGCCGCATCGATCCCGGTCACCGTCGCGCCCAGCCGCGCCAGCGGCTCGGCGAGCAGCCCGGCGCCGCAGCCGACGTCGGCCGCGCTCTTCCCGGCGAGCGGCTTCAGGCCATGCTCGTCCAGCCCCCAATGGGCGCCGATCCGGTCGCGAATATATTGGAGCCGCAGCGGATTGAGCCGGTGCAGCATCGCCGACGAGCCCTTCGGGTCCCACCAGTCCGCCGCCAGGGCCCCGAAATGCGCGGCCTCCCTGGGGTCGATGGTGGTTGCGTCGCTCATTTCCCGAAATCCGTCATTCCAGCGAAAGCTGGAATCTCCCTTGCACTTGCCGGCGTGAAAGGAAAAGGTTGACGGGTACAAATTGCCCCGCAATTTGCAGCCAGCACGGGGTGCTGGCGACCCGCCAACGCCAGCTTTCGCTGGCATGACGGAGCGGAGCTTGGGGATGGCGAATGCCTCGCATCGTGATGAAGTTCGGCGGCACGTCGATGGCGGGGAGCGAGCGCATCCGCCATGTCGCCGGGCTGGTCAGGCGCGAGGCGGAGCGCGGCAACCAGGTCGCCGTGGTGGTGTCGGCGATGGCCGGGGAGACCGACCGGCTGATCCAGTTCTGCCGCGAGGCCGCCAGCATCTACGACCCGCGCGAATATGACGTCGTCGTGGCGAGCGGAGAGCAGGTGACCAGCGGCCTCCTCGCGATCACCCTCCAGGGCATGGGATTGAACGCCCGCTCCTACATGGGCTGGCAGCTGCCGATCCGCGCCAGCGGCCACGCCGCGGGCCTGATCGAAGGGATCGACGTCGACGTGCTCGAGCGGGTGTTCGACGAACAGGGCATCGCCATCATCCCCGGCTTCCAGGGCGTCGCCGCCGACGGCAGCCTGGCGACGCTGGGGCGCGGCGGCTCGGACACGTCGGCGGTCGCGATCGCGGCAGCGATGAAGGCCGACCGCTGCGACATCTACACCGACGTCGACGGCGTCTACACCACTGACCCGCGCATCGTGCCCAGGGCGCGCAAGCTCGACATCGTCACCTATGAGGAGATGCTGGAGCTGGCCAGCGTCGGCGCCAAGGTGCTGCAGACCCGCTCGGTCGGCCTGGCGATGCGTTACAACCTTCCCTTGCAGGTCCTGTCGTCGTTCGAGAGCAGGCCGGGCACGCTGGTGGTGCGCGAGGACAAGCTTGAGGATTATGGCATGGAACGGCAGCTCATCACCGGCATCGCCCACGACAGCAAGGAGGCGCGCATCACCCTGACCGGCCTTCCCGAGCGTCCCGGCGCGGCGGCCTCGATCTTCTCGCCCCTCGCTGCGGCCGGCGTCAATTGCGACATGATCGTCCAGGGCGCGCCGGGCCAGATCACTTTCACCGTGCCCGCCGCGTCGCTGGCGCAGGCGACCGACGTGCTGGAGAAGGAGAAAGCCGCGATCGGCCATGCCGACCTCCTTACCGATACCGCCATTTGCAAGGTCAGCATCGTCGGCGTCGGCATCCGCTCGGATCCCGAAATCGCCGCGACCATGTTCCGCACCCTGGCGGCGAGCAGGATCGACATCCTCGCCATCGCCACGTCGGAGATCAAGGTGTCGGTGCTGATCCCCGAGGACCATGCCGAGCTCGCCGTCCGCGTCCTCCACACCGCCTTCGGCCTCGACGCGGAGGACGCGGCGTGAAGGCCCGGCCCGTCATTCCAGCGAAAGCTGGAATCTCGCTTCCTTAAAAGGCAAAGGGATTCCAGCTTCCGCTGGAATGACGGTGATTTGATGAACGATGTCGGTTCGACTGTAGGCCACGACCGCCTCGCCCGCCTGATGAAGCGCGGGACCGACTTCCTCGGCTGCGAGGTCGCGGTCCTCGGCGGGGCGATGAGCTGGATCTCGGAGCGCAACCTCGTCTCCGCGCTCTCCAATGCCGGCGCGTTCGGCGTGATCGCCTGCGGCGCGATGACGCCGGACCTGCTCGACACCGAGATCGCCGAGACGAAGAAGCGGACGACCAGGCCGTTCGGGGTCAACCTCATCACCATGCACCCGATGCTGTCCGAGCTGATCGACGTCTGCGCCGCGCATCGGGTCAGCCATGTCGTCCTCGCCGGCGGCCTGCCGCCGACCGGCTCGATCGACCGCATCAAGGGCAATGGCGCGAAGCTGATCTGCTTCGCCCCCGCTTTCGCCCTCGCCAGGAAGCTGATCCGCTCCGGCGTCGACGCGCTCGTCATCGAGGGCATGGAGGCGGGCGGGCATATCGGGCCGGTCTCGACCTCGGTGCTGGCCCAGGAGATCCTGCCGCCGCTGGCCGCCGAGGTGCCGATCTTCGTCGCCGGCGGCATCGGCCATGGCGGCCTCATCGCAGGCTATCTCGAAATGGGCGCGGTCGGCGTCCAATTGGGTACGCGCTTCGTATGCGCCCACGAATGCATCGCCCACCCCAATTTCAAGAAGGCCTTCATCCGCGCCTCCGCTCGCGACGCGATCACCTCGGTCCAGATCGACCCCCGCCTCCCCGTCATCCCGGTCCGCGCGCTCCGGAATCGCGAGATGGAGAGCTTCGCCGCCAAGCAGCGCGAGGTCGCCCAGCGGCTCGACGAGGGCGCGGTCGAGATGGCCGAAGCCCAGCTCCAGATCGAGCATTATTGGGCAGGCGCCCTCAAGCGGGCGGTGATCGACGGCGATGTCGAGACCGGCTCGGTGATGGCCGGCCAGTCGGTCGGCATGGTCAAGGACGAGGCGCCGGTCGCCGACATCCTGGCGCAATTGGTCGACGAGGCCGCCCACGCGCTCGAGCGGCGCTCGGCCCATTGATGATGGCGCCCGGCCGAAGGGCGTTCGTCGGCGGCGTCGACCTGCGCCGTTGACGCCGCGGATCGAGCGGGGCTAGGCTGGTCGCGGCCGTACAGGCGGCCGTCGGTCCGCGAGCAGGGTTGAACCCGCCTGAAGTCGCGTTTTCGCACACCCCTTCTTTCTGCCCGTGACCGCGGACGCCGGGCGCCGAGGAAAGAAGGTGCATCATGCCCAAGCCGCTGCCGCCGCGCGCCAGCCTCGAATGGCTGAAAAAGACCGCCAAGCAGAACCTGCGCGCGCTGCGCGCCGACCATCCCGGCGCGAAGCTCGCCGAAGCCCAGCGCGACCTCGCGCGCGACCATGGCTTTCCCAGCTGGCGCGCGCTCATTGCGCATCTCGAAGGCTCGCCGCCGGACGAAGCCGAAGCCGCCGCCTTCCTGCTCGCGGTTGGCGACGGCGAGGTCGAGGGGGTCCGCGCCGCGCTGGCGGCCAGGCCGGCGCTCGCCAACGCGGTCGGGCCGCATCCCTATTGGGGCGGCCGGCCGCAGCCGCTGCACGTCGCCATCGAAGCCAGGCGGCGCGACATGTTCGACCTGCTGCTCGCCGCCGGCGCCGACGTGGACGGCCGCAACCGGGAATACGACCTGTGGTCGCCGCTGATGCTGACCTTTTCGCGCGAATGCGAGGACATGCGCGCCGAATTGCTGCGCCGCGGCGCCCGCGTCGGTCTGGTCGAGGCGCTGCTGATGAAGGACGAGGCGCGGGTCCTAGAACTTCTCGAAGCCGGCCTCCCGGACATCGCCCCCAATGGCGGCTCGATCCTCGCCTTCGCCCGCACGCCTCACGCCATCGACCTGCTGCTCGCGCGCGGCGCCCGCGCCGACATGAAGGACCGCTGGGGCGCGACCCCGATCGACGCGATGAGCCGCGCCGGCGCGGACGGCCGCGCGCTGGTCCGCCACATGATGCTGCGCGGCGTCACCGCCAGGCCGGAGGAGTTTGCGCGGCTGGGCGACAAAGAGACGCTCGCCGTGCTGATCGATGCCGAGCCCGACGTGGCGCGCCGCGACGCGGTGATGATGGGCGCGGTGGATTTCGGCCATGTCGCGCTGGTCCGCTGGCTGCTCGGGCTCGGCGCCGACGCCAATGCCCGCTCCGAGGCCGACTCCCGCCACAGCGCGCTCCATTCGGCCGCCTGGGGCGGGAATCTCGACATGGTGAAGCTGCTCGTCGAGGCGGGCGCGGACGTCGCCGCCCGCGACGCCCGCTATGACGGCACGCCGCAGGGCTGGGCCGAGACCTCGGTCACCGTCTCCAACAACCCGGAATGCGCCGAGGTCGCGGCCTTTCTCGCCGGCCTCTAGCGCGACTTCCTCCTTGGAACCGCGCCGCCATATCTGATAGCGCTCGACCATGCCGACCGCGTCCGCCACCTCCGCCCGCGAGATCCTGACCGGTCTCCACGACGTGATGGCGTCGCGGCTCGGCGCGCAGGCCAAATTGAACAAGGTCGTCAAGATCATCGCCGAAGCGATGGTGAGCGAGGTCTGCTCGATCTACCTCCTGCGCGACGGCGTGCTGGAGCTGTTCGCCACCCTCGGCCTCAACCAGGCCGCGGTCCATGTCACCAAGCTCGCCATGGGCGAGGGCCTGGTCGGCACCATCGCCAGGCATGCGGCGATCCTCAACCTCGCCGAGGCGGCCGGCCATCCCGAATTCGCCTACCGGCCGGAAACCGGCGAGGAGCTGTTCCACAGCTTCGCCGGCGTCCCGATCGTGCGCAAGGAGCGGGCGATCGGCGTCCTCGCCGTCCAGCATGCCGACCCGCGCGCCTATGACGAGCTCGAGATCGAAGCGCTGCAGACCGTCGCCATGGTCCTCTCCGAGCTGATCGCCAATGCCGGCCTCGCCGACAAGGCCGACGCGGCGGGCGCGGAGAATCGCGACGCCGGGACCGCCCGCCTCGCCGGATTGAAGCTCGTCACCGGCATGGGCCGCGGCGTCGCCGTCTATCACCAGCCGCGCATCCTTATCGAGCATACCGTCGCCGAGGACATCGAGGCCGAGCGCCACCGCGTCTATTCCGCCTTCGCCAAGATGCGCGAGCAGATCGACGCGATGATGGGCCAGGCCGAGTTCGGCACCGTCGGCGAGCATCAGGAGGTGCTCGAGACCTACAAGATGTTCGCCTATGACGAGGGCTGGTCCCGCCGGATCAACGAGGCGATCGATTCCGGCCTCACCGCCGAGGCGGCGATCGAGCGGGTCCGCCAGCGCACGGCGCACCGGATGCGCCAGATCTCCGATCCGCTGCTCCAGGACCGGATGCACGACCTCGACGACCTCGCCAACCGGCTCCTGAGGATCGTCTCGGGCCAGCTCGGCACCGCCGCCCAGACCGGCCTGCCGCAGGACGCGGTGCTGATCGCGCGCAATCTGGGGCCCGCCGAACTGCTCGAATATGACCGGCGCAAGCTCAAGGGCGTGATCCTCGAGGAAGGGTCGCTGACCGCCCATGTCACGATCGTCGCGCGGGCGATGGGCGTGCCGATGCTGGGCCGGATCCGCGACGTCCGGCGGATGATCGCCGAGGGCGATCCCGTCCTCCTCGACGGCAGCGAGGCGGTCGTCTTCGCGCGGCCGACGCCGGCGATCCAGGAGGCGTTCGACACCAAGTTCGCCGCCACCCAGAAGCGCCGCGCCGAATATGCCGCGGTCAAGGACAAGCCGCCGGTCACCCGGGACGGAACCCGGATTTCGGTGATGGTCAATGCCGGGCTCCGGGACGATGTGGCGGCTTTGGGCGCCACCGGCGCCGACGGCATCGGCCTGTTCCGCACCGAGTTCCAGTTCCTCGTCTCCGCCACCCTGCCGCGCCGCGAGAGCCAGCAGCGGCTCTACCGCTCGGTGCTCGACGCCGCCGGCGACAAGCCGGTCATCTTCCGCACCGTCGATATCGGCGGCGACAAGCAGCTGCCCTATCTCCACAGCGCCTCCGACGCCGAGGAGAATCCGGCGATGGGCTGGCGCGCGCTCCGCCTGGCGCTCGACCGCGACACGTTGATGAAGGCGCAGGCGCGCGCGCTGCTCGAGGCTGCCGCTGGCCGCGAGCTTCAGGTCATGTTCCCGATGGTCTCGGAGCCGTGGGAGTTCGACGCCGCCAGGGCGCTGGTCGAGGAGCAGCGCGCCTGGCTCGGCGAGCGCAAGAAGCCGCTGCCGACGCGGATCCGCTACGGCGCGATGCTGGAAGTGCCGTCGCTGGCCGAGATGCTCGACCTGCTGCTGCCCAAGGTCGACTTCCTCTCGATCGGGACCAACGACCTCACCCAGTTCCTGTTCGCCGCGGACCGTTCCAACCCGCGGCTCGCCGAGCGCTACGACTGGCTGTCGCCGGCGATCCTGAGGTTCCTGAAGCGCATCGTCCGCGCCGCCGACAAATATGAGGTGCCGCTGGGCGTCTGCGGCGAGATGGGCGGCCGGACGCTGGAGGCGATGGCGCTGATCGGCATCGGCGTCAAACGCCTGTCGATCACCCCGGTCGCGGTCGGCCCGGTGAAGGCAATGATCCGCTCGCTCGACCGCAAGGCGGTGATGGCCCTGCTCGACCGGCTGCTCAGGAAACCGCCGGCGGACGTGCGCGCGGCGCTCGGCCAGTGGGCGGAAAGGAACGGCGTGTCGATCTCCTAGCTCATGTCGGCCCGCGCCGGACCTTCCGCGGACGGCGTTGGTTGACAGGAGGCACGGCGTGCGATGAGACGGGCGCGGCGAGGGCACCGAAACGGAGTTCGGAATTATTGATGGCGGAACAGGATGACGGCCAGCTCGATGAAAGCCTCTCGGTCGGCGAGCGGCTGAAGCAGGCGCGCGAGGCGAAGCGGCTGAGCCTCGACGAGATCGCCAGCCAGACCCGCATCCCGATTCGCCACCTCCAGCATATCGAGCGCGAGGAATGGGATGCGCTGCCGGCGGTGACCTACGCGATCGGCTTTGCGCGCAACTATGCCAATGCGGTCGGGCTGGATGGCGCGGAGATCGCGGCCGAGCTAAGGGAGCGGATCGGCGGTCCGCGCGTCCGCGCACCGGCGCCGGAATATTACGAGCCGGCCGATCCCGCCCGCGTTCCGCCGCGCTCGCTCGCGATCGTCGCCATCGTCATCGCCGGATTGCTGATCGGCGCCTATCTGATCTGGCGCAGCACGCTCGGCGGCGACGAGGTCCCCGACCTGGTGACCGCCCCGCAAGCCCAGGCGCCGCGGCCCGCGGCGCCGCGGCCGGCCCAGCCTCTGGCCGTGGCCGGCCAGCCGGTGACGCTCACCGCCACCGGCGAGGTCTGGCTCAGGATCGACGACGCCGCGGCCGGCGGCGGGCCGGTCTTCATGGGCAGCCTCGACGCCGGCGACCGCTACCAGGTCCCCGCGTCGGCGCAGCGCCCCGTGGTCCGCACCGGCCGGCCGCAGATGCTCCGCGTCGCGATCGGCGCCCGCGACCTCGGCCCGCTCGAGCCGGTCGAGCGCGTGGTGGCCAATATCAGCCTCCGCCCCGAGGACCTCGCCGCCCGCGCCCGGGCCGCGCCGCCCACGCAATGATCGAGTGCTATCAAGATATGCTTGCACTTTGGCGATAAATGCCTTAAAGACTCGGCATGAATCGCAGGCAAAAGCGAACGCTCGAGGCGCTGTTCGCGGAGCCCGTTTCCGGAACGATTGCCTGGGCCGCCATCGAGAGCCTGCTGGTCGCGGCCGGATGCGAGATCGTGGAGGGTCGCGGCTCGCGTGTGCGATTCGTGAAGGACGGCATGGTCGAGACATTCCACCGTCCGCATCCGGCCAAGGAAGCGAAGAAGTATCAGGTGAGGGCGGCGCGGGACTATCTGGTGCGCCTGGGAGTGAGGCCATGACGAACATCCTTCGACACAAGGGCTATTCGGCACGCGTGGAATTCGACGCCGACGACCGCATCTTCGTCGGCCGCATCGCCGGCATCGCCGATGGCGTCGGTTTTCACGCCGACACGGTCGTCGGCCTGGTCGCCGCCTTCGAAGAGGCCGTGGACGATTATCTCGAAACCTGCGCGGCGATCGGCAAGGAACCGGACAAGCCCTATTCGGGCAAGCTGATGCTGCGCGTCGACCCGAACGTCCATGCGAGGGCGGCGCTCGCCGCGCAGCTCGCCGGAAAGAGCCTCAACCAGTTCGGCGAGGAGGCATTGCGAACGGCGTCGGAACAGGCTGGCCGGTAGAGTCCCGGGCCCGAATTCCCTGCCCTCCACCGCTCTGATCGTCGCTTAACGCTGGCGACGGGCGCGATCCTCCAATATCATGCGCGCCGACACAGGGTGCGGGGGATCGTCATGCGTTTTCATCTTCTTGGCCTGATGCTGCTGGCCGGAGTCGCGGCGCCGGCCGTCGCCCAGCGCAGCGAGCCGGTCGAGCGCCGGGTCGAACGGCTGGAGCAGCAGCTGCGCGCCGTGCAGCGCCGCGTCTTCCCCGACGGACGGACCCAGTTCGTCGAGCCCGAGATCGGCGCCGAAGCGCCGGCCGGCCCCGGCCCCAACCTTTCCGGCGACGCCTTGTCGAGCCTCAACGCCCGCGTCGATGCGGTCGAGGCGCAGCTCCGGGCCCTCACCGGCCAGGTCGAGGAGAACGGCTTCCGCACCCGCCAGGTCGAGGAGCAAATCGGCCGCCTGCGCACCGACCTCGAAGCGCGGCTCGACCGGGCCGAGGCGCAGGCCCGCCCGGCGGCGATTCCCCCGCCGGCCCCGGTCTCCCGGCCCGAGCCCGCCGCCGAGCCGGCGGCGGCGGAGACCCGCCCCGCCGCCGCGACCGCCGATGCCGCTGAAGAGGCCTATAATGTCGGCTACCGGCTGTGGAACGAGCGCCGCTACGCCGAGGCCCAGACCGCTTTGGACGCCGCCGCCACCCGCTATCCCAACAGCCGGTGGGCGAGCTGGGCGCGCAATCTCCAGGGACGTGCCTTCCTCGACGACAACAAGCCGGCCACCGCCGCGCGCATCCTCCTTGCCAATTATCAGGACAATCCGCGCGGCGAGCGCGCCGCCGACAGCCTTTACTATCTCGGCCTTGCGCTGACCCGGCTCAATCGGCGCACCGAGGCCTGCCGGGTCTATGACGAGCTCGCCCAGGTCTATCCCAACATGCGCGACTTCATCCGCACCCGCCTGCCGCAGGCGCGCACCGACGCGCGCTGCACGGCGGCGAACTAGGCCCGACTGCCGGAGCGCAGGCGGACCTTAACCGGAATTGGCGCGTTGGAGCCGTAACGAAGGCCAGGGAATCGGTGCGCATGGTCGCTTATCCGGCGAGGGTCGAGCGCGAAGGCGAGGGCATGGTCATGCTGACCCTGCCCGACATCCCCGAGCTCGTCCTGGTCGCCCGCAAGCGCGCCGAGGCGCTGCGCCGCGCCCCCGCCCTGCTCTACAACATCCTCGACGCCTATCGCGCGCGCCGCCGCCCCCTCCCCCGCGCCTCGCGGATCAGCGGCGCGCCGCTGGTGACGCCCAAGCGCGACTGCATGGCGCTCGCCGACTAGCGTCCCCGGGCTCGCTTCAAACATCTCCGTTCGCCCTGAGCCGTCGAAGGGCTGTCCTTCTTGCCGAAAAGAAGAAGCGGGCTTGGACAAGCTCAGCCCGAACGGGAAAGGTCAGCCGCCGGCCTAGCGCCGCACGCAGCGGCGGCCGCGCCCCGCCGGGTCGCCATATTCGCCGCTGTCCCGGTCGCTGCAGCTGCCCGGGCCGCGCCCGCGCCCGGCCGGATCGCCGTGGCTGCCGCCGTCCGAGTCGCTGATTCCGGTCCGCGGACGGCCGCCTCCCGCCGGGTCGCCGCGCGGGCCGCCGTCGGAATCGCTTTCCCCGGTCGGGCAGCGCCCGCGCCCGGCCGGATCGGAATTGGCGCCGCCGTCGCTGTCGGTGCAGCCGGTCCGGGCGCGGCCATGGCCGGCCGGATCGCCATTGGGCCCGCTGTCGCCGTCGCTCTCGCCGGTCCGCCCGCGCCCACGGCCCGCCGGATCGGCCTTGGCCCCGCTGTCGGAGTCGGTGGCCTGGAAGGCCAGCGCCTCGCCCGCGACCAGCGCCAGCGCGCCGCCCGCCGCGGCCCCGCCGGCGACCCGGGCGATGAACGACCTGCGGCTCAGCCTTCGCGTCGGTTTCATCGAACCTCTCCCCAACGCCGGGATAAGCGATTTCCGTCGCGCGCGCGAGGGCGCTAGGGTGCGGCGATGACCGGCCCCGATCCCGACCTCGTCGCCCGCTTCCGGAGCGACCTGGAAGCGCTCGCCGGCACCGCGCCGGAGCGGCTCGGAATCGCCGTCTCGGGCGGCCCCGACAGCCTGGCGCTGCTGCTGCTCGCCCACGCCGCCTGTCCGGAGCGCGTCCACGCCGCCACGGTCGACCACGGCCTCCGCCCCGAAAGCGCGGACGAGGCGGCCTTCGTCGCCCGCCTCTGCCAGCGGATCGGCGTCCCCCACGCGATTCTCCCCGCCGATGCGGCGATCGGCGGCAATATCCAGTCCGGCGCGCGGGCCCTGCGCTACCGCCTGCTCGCCGCCTGGGCGGCGGAAGCCGGCATCGGCCGGCTGCTCACCGCCCACCATCTCGACGACCAGGCCGAGACGCTGGTCATGCGGCTGCTGCGCGGCGCGGGCCTTTCCGGCCTTTCCGGCATCCGCGCCTCCACCGCCATGAACGGCGTCGCCGTCGCCCGGCCCCTGCTCGGCTGGCGGCGCGCCGCGCTCGAACGGATCGTCGCCGCCGCCGGCATCGCGCCGGTCGACGACCCGGGCAATTCCGACGCGCGCTTCGACCGCGCCCGCATCCGCCGCCTTCTCGCCGATAGCGGCTGGATCGACCCGCTGCCGCTCGCCCGCAGCGCCGGCGCGCTGGCCGAGGCCGAGGCGGCGCTGCAATGGACGGCCGAGGGCCTCTGGCGCGACCGTGTCGAGGGCGATGCCCGCCGCTTCACCCTCGATCCTTCAGGCCTGCCGGCCGAGCTCCGGCGGCGGCTGGTCGTGGAGGTGTTCAGGGCGATGGACCGCCCCGCCCCGCGCGGCGAGGACGTCGCCCGCCTGCTCCCCCGCCTCGAGGCGGGGGAGAAGGCCACCCTCGCCGACCTGCTCTGCACCGGCGGCGCGCGCTGGCGCTTCGAGCCCGCGCCGCCGAGGCGCGGGTCATGAGGCGGCGGGTCACCCTCATCCTGTGCGCCGTCGATCTCGCCATCTGGGCGCTGATCGTGCTGCTGCTGCTGACCGCCGGCTCCGACCCGGCGACGAGCGGGCTCGACACGGCGGCCCTGGCGGCGGTGACGGCCCTGTTCGCGCTGACCGCCGTGCCGGCCTTCCTGCTGACCCGCCTCGGGCGCGCGCCCGACGCCGCCCTGGCCTTCGCCCTGGCCTTTCCGGCCGCCTTCGCCCTGCTGCTCGGCTTCGTCGCGGCAAGCCTTCCCTAGCTTCGCTTCAGCCTGACCAGGGCGTCGTCGAGCGCCGACAGGAAGCGCGACCGGTCGGCCTTGGCGAAGGGCGCCGGCCCGCCCATCATCCCGTCCGCCCCGGCGCGCAGGTCGGCCATGATCGCCCGCGTCGCGATCGCCGCCCCGATCGATGCGCCGGTGAACGCCTTGCCGTTGGGCGCGATCACCGCCGCTCCCGCCTTCAGGCAGCGGTCGGCGAGCAATATGTCGCCGGTCACCACCACCGCGCCGGCGTCCGCGCGCTCGGCGATCCAGTCGTCGGCGGCGTCGAATGCCCCGCTCACCACGACCCGCTCGATCAGCGGATGGGCCGGCACCCTGAGGAAGGCGTTGCTGACGATCCTGACCGGCACCTGATGCCGCCAGGCGACCTTGTAAATCTCCTCCTTCACCGGGCAGGCGTCGGCGTCGACGAGGATGATCGGGGCGCTCATCAGCCCCTTGTAACGGTTCGGCGCGGTGGCGGAACCGGCATCGGCGCCGCGTCGTTGCGGACCCATTCACCTCGAGGAGCGTCCCCATGTCCCGTATCCCCAACAGCGCCATGCCCCATGCCGGCCCCGCCGAGGCCGAGACCGAAGACGCCGGCGGCCGGACCTGGTCGCAGCACGCCGCCGATCTCGCCGAGCTGGTGCGCGAGCATCCGAAAGCCGCCATCGCCGCCGGCGCGGCCGTCACCGCCGGGGTCGTCGCCGCCGCCGCCATCCCGCTCGTCCGCGCCGCGCGGAGCAAGACGGACGAAGCGCCGCCGGAGCGCAAGCGCTCGGGCAACGGCCGGAAGAAGGCCGGCAACTGAGCCCGTCCTTCGACCTGGCCCATTCCGCTCATCCTGAGTAGGGACCGAGAGAAGGCGAAGCCCGTATCGGGCGAAGCCGTATCGAAGGACGAACAGGCCCTCGCCGGGCCTAGCCGCATTGCGCCCGGTGGAGCAGCTTGTGGTCGGCGAGGACCAAGGCCACCATTGCCTCCACCACCGCCGCGCCGCGGATCGCGACGCAGGGATCGTGCCGGCCGCCGGTCGACGCAACCGCCGCCCGCCCTTCCGCATCGACCGTCGGGACCGGCGTGGCGATCGAGGAAGTCGGCTTGAACGCCGCCCGGACGACGACCGGCTGGCCGGTCGAGATCCCGCCCGCAATCCCGCCGGCATGGTTGGAGAGGAACAGGGGGCCATCCCCGCCGGGCCGCATCGCGTCGGCATTCTCCTCGCCCCGTAGCCGGGCCGCGGCGAAGCCGTCGCCGATCTCCACGCCCTTGACCGCGTTCACCGACATCAACGCCGCCGCCAGCTCGGCGTCGAGCCTGGCATAGACCGGCGCGCCCCAGCCCGCCGGCACGCCGGTCGCCACGCATTCGACCACTGCGCCCAATGAGCTTCCCGCCTCGCGCGCCTGCTCGATCAGCCCGGACCATTGCTCTTGCGCCGTTTCACCGCCGATCTCGGTGACGCGGGCCGCGATCGCCACCTCGGGGATCACCAGCCGCGCCACCGCCCCCGCCGCCACCCGCGCCGCCGTCTCGCGCGCCGAGGCGCGGCCGCCGCCCCGCGGATCGCGCAGGCCGTATTTGGCGTCATAGGCATGATCGGCATGGCCCGGCCGGTAGGGCGCGTTGGCCGGATAGTCCTGCGCGCGCGCGTCGACATTCTCGATCATCAGGCTGATCGGCGTGCCGGTCGTCCGCCCCTCATGGGTCCCGGACAGGATCCGCACCCGGTCCGGCTCGGCCCGCGCCGACACGAGGCCGCCCGTCCCGGGCCGCCGCCGGTCGAGCCAGTGCTGGATGGCCGCCTCGTCGAGAGGCAGGCCCGGCGGGCAGCCGTCCACCACCGCGCCGATCGCCGGCCCGTGGCTCTCGCCCCAGCTGGTGAAGCGCAGGACGCGGCCGAAACTGTTGAAGCTCATTCGCCTTCGCCAAGGCCCGCAAAGGCGGGCGCGTAAGCCGCGGTGCCGCGCTCCGGCAGCCGGGCGTCCGGCCGCAGCGCGAGCGCCATGAAATAGGGGCCGGCATAAGGCGAGGCGAACGGCGCGGCCGCCTCCGCCGCAAAGCCGAACCGCCGGTAATGTTCGGGCTCGCCGAGCACGAAGACCAGCTCCTCCCCGGTCGCGCGGGCGATCGCCAGCGCGCCCTCGATCAGCCGGGCGCCGGCGCCGACGCCCTGAAAGCCGGGAAGCACGCCCACCGGCCCGAGCCCCACCGCCCGAAAGCCGCGCCCGTCGCCCGCGACCCGCATCCGGCTGAGCAGGACATGGCCGACCACCTCGCTTTGGTCCTCGGCCACCAGCGACACCGCCTTGTCCCCTTCCGCCTCGATCCGTTCGACCAGATCGGCCTCCGCGCCGGTCGGAAAGGCGGCAAGATGCACCGCCCGAATTGCCGTTACGTCTTTTGGTTCGGCCGGCCGCACACGCATCTAGCCCTTTCCCTCCAGGGAGAGGGACAGCGAGCGGCGCGGCCGGTCGCAGGGCGAGGGCACGCTGCTCACGTGGTCGCGATGTCCGGGGCGTCCTCCGCCTTCATGCCGATGACGTTGTAGCCCGCATCGACATGGTGGATCTCGCCGGTCACCCCGCTGGCGAGGTCGGAGAGGAGGTAGAGCGCCGCCCCGCCGACATCCTCGATGGTGACGTTGCGCCGCAAGGGGCTGTTATATTCGTTCCATTTGAGGATGTAGCGGAAGTCGCCGATGCCGCTCGACGCCAGCGTCTTGATCGGCCCGGCCGAGATCGCGTTGACGCGGATATTCTCCGGCCCCAAATCCATCGCCAGATATTTGACGCTGGTCTCCAGCGCCGCCTTGGCGACGCCCATCACGTTATAGTGCGGGATCACCTTCTCGGCGCCGTAATAGGAAAGGGTGAGGATGCTGCCGCCGTCGGGCATCATCGCCCGCGCCCGCTGGGTCACCGCGACGAAGCTGTAGGCCGAGATGTTCATGGTCATCAGGAAATTGTCGAGGCTGGTGTCGACGAACTGGCCCCTGAGCTCGTTCTTGTCGGAAAAGCCGATCGCGTGGACGAGGAAGTCGATCGTCTCCCAGCGCGCCTTCAGCGCCGCGAAGGTCGCGTCGAGATTGGCCATGTCGCCGACGTCGCAATCGATCAGGAAGGCGGCGCCGAGCTGCTCGGCAAGCGGACGCACGCGCCGTTCCATCGCCTCGCCCTGATAGGAGAAAGCAAGCTCCGCGCCCTGCTCGCCCAACGCTTTGGCGATGCCCCAGGCGAGCGAGCGGTCGTTGGCGAGGCCCATGATCAGCCCGCGCTTCCCCTCCATCAAGCCCGTCATTTGTCCTCCCGTTCCGCTTGCTGCACGGCCTTGTCCTCCGCCTCAATGGCCTTTTCCTCGGCCACATGCACGGCTTCTTCGGCCGCCTCCTCCCGAACCACCGCGACGACGTCCTCCCGGGTCGGCGTGGGAGTCTCGGCGAGCGCCGCGTTGAGCTCCGCGCCGATAACGAGGCCGAGGCCGATGATGAAGAAGAAAAACAGGGCAATCATCACCCCGGCAAGGCTGCCATAAGTGAGGTCGTAGCCCCCCAGATTCGCCAGGGTGACGGGCAGCAAGGTGGTGGTCAGCACCCACCAGCCGGCGACGAACGCCGCGCCCGGCCATTTCGGGCAACGCCGGCGGTAGCGCTTGGGCGTGAGCACGTAGAACAGGAGGTAGAGCGAGCCGAACAGGGCCAGGGCCGGTGCGAATTTCAGGAGGGTGAGCAGCCCGACCAGATCGTCGGCGCCGGGGATGAGCGCGACCAGGAACTGCTGGACGCCGGCGAGCAGGATCGAGACGCTGAAGGCAAGCATCGCGATCACCACGGACGCGATGATCATGCCCAGCGATCCGAGCCGATATTCCCAGAACGGCCGGCTATAGGTGACGCCGTAGGCGCGGCGGATGATGTCGCGGATCGTCTCGACGAAGCTCCCCGTGGTCCACAGCCCGACGACCGCGCCGAGCCACAGCAGGTTGCCCGACCGCGCCTCGACGACGTCGCGGATCGGCGTCCTCAGCACGTCGGCGACGTCCCGGGGCATGGTCAGGAGCAGGGCGTTGACGGCGTTGAGGCCTTCCTCGGTCTGGCCGAACAGGCGCGCCACCGCCGCGGCGACGATCACGAACGGGAACAGCGAGAGAAGGGCGAGATAGGCAAGGTTGCCGGCATGGATGAAGCCGTCCGAATAGACGCCGATCGCGACCCTCTTCACCACCTCCCACCAGCGCTTCGGGGGCCGGGGCTGCGCCGCTATCTCCGGATGCGCCGTGGCCTTGGCGAGCCGCTTGCGCCTTGCTTCGGGTGATTCGGGCGAGATCTCACGCACGCTAGGACCTGCACTTGAGGGCGGAGGTGGCCGTGATCGGCCGGGGAGGCCGGCTGGGCAGGAGAGCGGCGAAGGCCGGGCGAGGCAGCCCGGTCGAGGCGCACGACGCCCCCAGCCGGCCGACCGCGAAGCGGCGGGTTGTCCTTTGCCGCCCGGCGACGTCGCTTCGTCGGTCACGATGAATCTTCATCGCTCCCTCCTTACTCCTTGCCGGACAACAAATGCCAACCCGTCACGACCGCCTCCGCCCTCAAGTGCAGGTCCTTGGCTAGACGCCCAAGGCCGCCCGGGGGTTGCTCTTGCCTTTGCCGGTCCAGCCTTCGAGGAAGCGGGCCAGATCCGCATCGTCGGGCACGTCGACCATCAACGTGGCGAGCTGGTCGCCGCGCGCACCGCTCTTGCCGGTGAAGCCCTTGCCCTTCAGGCGCAGCACCTTGCCCGAGCTCGATCCCCTGGGCACGCTCAGCATCACCGGCCCGTCGACCGTCGGCACCCGCACCTTGGCGCCGAGCGCCGCCTCGTCGATCGCGACCGGCAGATCGAGCCGGATATTGTCGCCCTCGCGGCGGAAGAAGCGGTGCGGCTTGACGGCGATGGTGACGATCGCGTCGCCATTGCCGGCGGGGCCGGGCTGGCCCTGGCCGGCGAGGCGGATCCGGGTGCCGTCCTCGACGCCGGGCGGCAGCTTGATGTCGAGCGTCTTGCCGCTGCCCAGGGTGACCCGCTGGCCCTCCAGCCGCGCCGCGTCCTCGAACGGCACGTCGAGCCGATAGGCGACGTCCGCGCCCTTTTGCGGCGGCGCCGACCGGCGTCCGAAGCCGGAGAAGCCGCCGCTGCGCCGGCCGCCGAACAGCCCCTCGAACAGGTCGGAAATATCCGCCGCCTCGCCGCCGCCGCTGAACTCGAACGGCTCGCCGTTCGGCCCGCGAAAGCCCCCGCCCCCCGCGCCGGGACGCGCCCCGCCGCCGCCATAGCCGAACGGCATGCGGGGATTGCCCTCCTCGTCGATCTCTCCGCGGTCATATTGGGCGCGCTTGTCCTTGTCGGTGAGGATGTCATAGGCCTGGGTCACCCTGGCGAAGCGCTCGGTCGCCTTGGGATTGTCCCTGTTCTTGTCCGGATGCAGCTCCTTGGCGAGCCTGCGATAGGCCTTCTTGATGTCGGCCTCGCTCGCGCCGCGCGCGACATTGAGCTGGGAATAAAGGTCGGCCATGCCCGTGTCGTTCTCCCGCGCGCGGCAATAGTCCATTGCAGCAGGGCTGCAACAGCCGAGAAATGGGCCATGTTCCTGTGAGCCGCAAGGGGATTGGATTCAATCGCTTCCTCTCGACCCGGCGCCCGCCGCCCCGTAGAGCGAAGCGATGGCCGATCCGCATGCCTTGTTCGAAGACTGGTTCGCCGCCGCGCGGGCGGCGGAGACGAACGACCCCGAGGCGATGGCGCTGGCCACTGCCGACGCCGACGGCCGGCCGTCGGTGCGGATGGTGCTCCTGAAGGGCCATGATGCGCGCGGCTTCGCCTTCTACACCAACGCGCTGAGCCGCAAGGGCGGGGAGATCGCCGCCAATCCCCGCGCCTCGCTCCTCTTCCACTGGAAGTCGCTGCGCCGCCAGGTGCGGATCGAAGGCCGTGTCGAGCCGACCAGCGATGCCGAGGCGGACACCTATTTCGCCACCCGTTCGCGCGACGCCCGGCTGGGCGCCTGGGCGTCGGACCAGTCGCGCCCGCTCGAAAGCCGCGCCGCCTTCGAGGCGCGCTACGAGGCGCTGGTCGCCGAATATCAGGGCAGGGACGTGCCCCGCCCGCCTTACTGGCGGGGCTATCGCGTCGCGCCCGAGCGGATCGAATTCTGGACCGACCGGCCCCACCGCCTCCACGAGCGGCGGCTGTTCACCCGCGCCGCCGACGGTTCCTGGACCGAAGGCCTGCTCTACCCATGAGCCCCGGCCGCCCTCATCGCCTCCATCATCATGCCCGCTCCTCGCTCACCACGCGGGCGGCGCTGGCCAGCGTCGGCACCGCCCTGTTCCTGCTCCTGCTCAAGGCCTTCGCCGCCTGGGAGACCGGATCGGTGGCGATGCTCGGCTCGCTCGCCGACACCGGCCTCGACCTGCTCGCCTCCCTGGTCACCCTGTTCGGCGTTCGCGTCGCCGCGATGCCGGCCGACCACGAGCATCGCTTCGGCCACGGCAAGGCGGAATCGCTGGCCGCGCTCGCCCAGGTCGCCATCATCTCGATCTCCGCCGTCGCCATCGGCTGGCGCGCCGTCGCCCGGCTGGCCGAGGGCCAGCAGACCGCCCACGCCGATTACGGCATCGCCGTCTCGGTGGTGGCGATCGCCGTCACCCTGGCCCTGCTCGCCTACCAGCGCTCGGTGATCCGCCGCACCGGATCGGTCGCGATCCGCACCGACCATCTCCATTACCAGAGCGACCTGCTCCTCAACCTGTCGGTGATCGCCGCCCTGGTGCTGGACCAGTATCTCGGCTTCACCGGCGCCGATCCCCTGTTCGGAATCCTCATCGCCGCCTGGCTGCTGTGGGGCGCCTGGTCCGCCTCCAGCCATGCCCTCGACCAGCTGATGGACCGCGAATGGCCGGAGGAGAAGCGGCAGCGCTTCCTGGCCGTCGCCGCCCGCCACCCGGCCGGCCGCGGCATTCACGACCTCAGGACCCGCAGCAGCGGCAGCCACGATTTCGCCCAGTTCCACATCTGGGTCGATCCGGCGATGAGCGTCGCCGCCGCCCATGTCGTGATCGAGGAAATCGAGGCGGGCCTCGCGGCCGAATTTCCCGGCTGCGAGGTTCTGATCCACCTCGATCCGGAAGGCCAGGTCGATTGCCCCGGCAATGCCCTGGTCGAGACCGACGAGACAAGACAGGAACCCGCTTCATGACCGAGCTTCGCATCGTCCAGGTCGACGCCTTCGCCGACCGGCCCTTCACCGGCAATCCCGCCGCGGTGATGCCGCTCGAGGCCTGGCTGCCCGACGACATGCTGCAGGCGATCGCCATGGAGAACAATCTCAGCGAGACCGCCTTCACGATTCCCGCTGGCAATGGCGAGGCCGATTACGAGCTGCGCTGGTTCACGCCGACGCTGGAGATCGCCCTGTGCGGCCACGCCACGCTCGCCAGCGGCCATGTGCTGATCGGCGACCGGGACCGTATCCGCTTCCGCACCAGGCGCGCGGGCCTCCTCGAAGTCGCGCGCGAGGGCGACGGCTATGCCTTGTCCCTGCCCGCCCTGACGCCCGCGCCGAAGCCGCTGCCCGGGATCGTCGCGGCGCTCGACTGCGCGCCGGTCGAGACGCTGTGGCACGAAAACGGCTATGCCCTCATCGTCCTGGCGAGCGAGGCGGAAGTGCGCGCGCTCGCCCCCGATTTCCGGGCGCTCGCCGCCGGCGGCGACACCACGATCATCGCGACGACGGCGCCGGGAAGCGAAACCGAGGTCGTCAGCCGCGTGTTCGTGCCGGGTGCCGGGGTCGACGAGGATCCGGTTACCGGCGCCGCCCACGCGGTCATGGTGCCCTATTGGACGGAGCGGCTCGGCCGCCCCGGCCCGATAAGCTTCTTCCAGGCGAGCAGGCGCGGCGGCCATCTGACCGGCCGTCTCGACGGCGACCGCGCCATCCTCGCCGGCCGATGCGTGACGGTGATCGAAGGGACGATGCGGATTTAGTCGTTTCGCCGCGCGCAGGGAGTCGTCCATCGCAAATCTCGCCCGGGCGGATTCCCTCCGCGCGCTTTTCGGTAAAGAATCGAGCCGGTTGCGGGGAAGGGCCGGGAGATGCTGAGCATATTGATCGTCGAGGACGAACCGTTGTTCGCCCAGACGCTCAAATATCTGATCGAACTGAACCCGCTCCACCACGTCACCGCGGTCGCCGAGGACGCCGCCGGCGCGCTCGCCGCGGTCGAGGAAAGGCGGCCCGATCTCGCTCTCGTCGATCTCCAGCTCGCCCACGGCTCGACCGGCTTCTCGGTCGCGGTGAAGCTCCACGAATTGGGCGTGCCCTGCCTGTTCACCACCGGCAAGGCGCCCTCGTTCCCGATGCCGGACCTCGCTTTGGGCTGCCTGGTCAAGCCGTTCAGCGAGGACGACCTCGTCCGCGCGCTGAAGGCGGCCGAGGACATCTTGCGCGGCCGCGAGCGCCTTCGGCCCAGCCGCCCGCGCAACCTCAGGCTCTATGCCGAGGAGGAGGCCGAGCCCGAGGCCGCGCAGCTCGCGCTGCTGCCCACGCCGGAGCGGTCCAGCGCCCGCCGCACGCTCAAGGACCGGCTCTGGCGCGGCTGGCGGACGGTCCAGCGCAGCATCGGCGCCGTCTGAAAGTGGGCGCTCAAGGAGTCATCCCGGACTTGATCCGGGATCCAGGAACACGGACTCGCCAGACAATCGCCCGCCCTGTTCATGGATGCTGACTTTCGTCAGGATGACGATGGGGATTACGACCGCGCGCGCTCCGCCGCGATCCATTCGTCCACCTGGCTTTCGAGCACGTCGAGCGGCACCGATCCGTTCCGAAGCACCGCGTCGTGGAAGCGCCGCACGTCGAACCGCTCGCCCAAAGCGGCCTCCGCCCGGGCCCTCAATTCGAGGATCTTGAGCCGGCCGATCATGTAGCCCAAAGCCTGGCCCGGCCAGCTGATATAGCGGTTCACCTCGGCCTCGATATTGGCTTCGGTCAGCGCGGTGTTGTCGCGCATGAAGGCGATCGCCCGCGCCTTGTCCCAGCCGAAGGCGTGGATGCCGGTGTCGACCACCAGCCGTGACGCCCGCCACATCTGGTAGGAGAGCTCGCCCATCCGCCGCGCCGGCGTGGCGTAGAGCCCCATCTCCCCGCCCAGGCTCTCGGCATAGAGGCCCCACCCTTCGGTGAAGGCGGTGAAGAAGGCGAAGTTGCGGCGGAAGGGGGCGATGTCCACTTCCTGCTGGAGCGCGATCTGGAGATGGTGGCCGGGCACCGCTTCGTGGAGGCTCAGGGCCGGCACTTCCCACAAGGGCCGCTGGTTCAGCCGCGACGTGTTGACATAATAGGTGCCGGCGATCCCGCTCTCGGGCGACCCCTGGTTGTAATAGGCCGTGGTCGTGCCCTCGGCGATCTCGGCCGGGATTTCGCGGATCGTGTAGGGGAGCCGCGGCAAGGTCCCGAACAGCCGCGGCAGATGGCCGTTGATCTCGGTCGTGACCCGCGCGACCTCGCGCATCAGCTGCTCGCCCGACGTCGGATAATGTTCGGGGTTGGTGCGAAGGTCCTGGATGAAGGCCTCGCGGCTGGCGAAGCCGGCGGCGCGCGCCACCCGTTCCATCTCGGTGCGGATGCGGGCGACCTCGCGAAGGCCGATGTCGTGGATCTGCTGCGGGGTGAGGTCGGTGGTCGTCTGGACCCGCACCTGGAAGGCGTAATAATCGGCCCCGCCCGGCTGGTCGCGGACGCTGTCGGAGCGGGCGCAATGCGGCTTGTACTCGCGGGTGTAGAAATCGAGATGCCGCTGGTAGGCCGGGTTGATGATGGTGGCGATGATGGTGCGCGCCCGCGCCTGCATCGCCGCCCAGTCGGCGTCCGGGATCGAGGCGGGGCGGTTGCCCGCGAACGGCTCGTAGAAGCGCGATTGGGCGGGATCGGCGGCGACCACGCCCGATATCGTCCGCTCATGGCCGTCGAGCACCGAGCAGGGCAAAATATGGCCGCTCCTGACCGCATTGGCGGTGATCGCCAGCGCCTGGTCATTCAACCGGGGGTATAAGGCGATGCGGGTGAGGTAGCTTTCATAATCGGCGCGGGTGCGGAACGGCAGGTTCCGCGCCAGCCCGGCAAAGCCCTGGTGCCAGCCGGCATAGGTGGTGAACAGCATGTCGCGCTGGGGAAAGCCGTTCGCTTCCACGTCCTCCGAAAGCAGGCGTCTCAGGATCGCGTAATTGACCCGGTCGGCGGCGGCGAGCGCGGCCGGGTCGATCCGGTTCATCCGGTCGATGAACGCCTGAGCGTGGCTGGCGCGAAGGTCGCGCGCCGCCGGGCTGATGTCCCTGATCCGGTCGTCATGGTCGCGGACGCCGAGCGCGGTCGCGTCGGTCGGGTTCTCGCGCAGCAGCCAGGCGTAATGCTCCTCCAGGATGGCATGGAAGTCGTCGGCCGGCGCCGCCCTTGCCGGCGATGCGCAGGCGAGAGCGGCGGTGGCGAGCAGGATCGGAATGCGCATCGGGCCTCTCCCTCGGGATCGCCGCTCACCCTATCGGCGCAGCCGGCGCGCGCAAGGGCTTGCGCGGGGCGGCGATCGGGGGAATGATCGGCCGCGGGGAAGGGGTTCGATCATGGCCACCAAAGCCGCCGAAGCCGCGCCGGCGCGCCCCAAGGTCCGCCTGACCCCCGACGGCTTCGACCGCTTCCTTTCCGCCGCGGCCATGGTCCTGCTCGGCTTCGTCTTCACCGCATTGTGGCGAGGGCGCGGGGAATGGGGCGAGGTCCCGGCCTTCGTCTGGGCGCATATCGCCACCATCGTCCTCGCCGTCGGGCTGACGCCGGTGATGCTGCTGCGCCGGCGCGGCGACCGGCTGCACCGGCGGCTCGGCTGGATCTGGGTGAGCGCGATGGGCCTCACCGCCTTGCTCACCTTCGGCATACGCGGCCTCAACGGCGGGTCGCTGAGCTTCATCCATATCCTGTCGGCCTGGACCCTCGTTCAGGTGCCGCTGATCGTGTGGGCGGCGCGCAGCCACCATATCGCCCGCCACCGCGCCGCCGTCCGCGGCATGGTGACGGGCGCCCTGATCATCGCCGGCATCTTCACCTTTCCGTTCGGCCGGATGCTCGGCGACTGGCTGTTCGGCTGACGCCGGGCGCCGGGCGGAGCGCCTTCGTCGAAAAAGCGCTGGCATCGTCCGCGCGCGCCGCTAGCTTCCGCCCATCCCGGGAAGAGGATCCGCGCGCATGACCACCGCCGAAGCCACGCCGGAGCTCGATATCGCCGATCATGCCGACCGCGCCTTCCTCGGCCATCCCAAGGGCCTCGGCTATCTCGCCTTCACCGAGGCGTTCGAGCGTTTCTCTTATTACGGCATGCAGGCGCTGCTGGTCCTCTATCTGGTCAATTATCTGCTGCTGCCCGGCAATGTCGACAATGTCGCCTTCTTCGACAGCTTCCGCCGGGTCTACGGCGATCTCGACGGGCAGCCGCTCGCCTCCGCCATCGTCGGCACCTATTTCGCCGCGGTCTATCTGACGCCGATCTTCGGCGGCCTGCTCGCCGACCGGGTGCTCGGCAAGCGCCGGACGGTGCTGATCGGCGCGATCACCATGGCCGCCGGCCATTTCCTGATGGCGTTCGAGACCAGCTTCCTGTTTGCCCTTTTGTGCCTGATCCTCGGTTCGGGCATGCTCAAGGGCAATATCGCCAGCCAGGTCGGCTCGCTCTACAAGCCCGAGGACCTGCGCCGCGCCGACGCCTTCCAGATCTTCTACCTGGGCATCAACGCCGGCGTCATCGCGGCGCCCTTGATCGTCGGCACGCTGGGCGAGAAATGGGGCTGGCACTGGGGGTTCGGCGCCGCGGGCGTGGGCATGCTGGTCGCGCTGGCGATCTACATCGCCGGCCAGAAATATCTTCCCGCCGAGCATTTCGACGTGCCGTCGCGGTCGGCGCGCGCCGACCGGCCGAAGCTCAGCCGCACCGACTGGCTGGCGACCTTCGCCCTCCTCCTCCTCATTCCGGTGATGGCCGTGGCGATCGTGCCCAACAACCAGATCTTCAACGCCTATCTGGTCTGGGGCGACCAGCGTTTCGATCTCGTCTTCTTCGGCACCCGCCTGCCGACGACCTGGCTGGTCACGCTCGACGCGATCGTTTCCGTCAGCTTCCTGCTCGGCGTCGCCCTGTTCTACCGCTGGTACGGCAGGCGCCGGCGCGAGCCCGACGAGCTCACCAAGATCATCATCGGCTCGGCCTTCTCGATCGCCGGCATGCTGTGCCTGTTCACCGCCGCGGCGACGACGACGCCGGGGGACAAGATCGGCCTGTTCTGGCCGGTGATGTTCCATGTCCTGAACAGCATCGGCTTCGCCCACATCCTGCCGGTCAGCCTCGCTCTGTTCGCCAAGCTCGCCCCCAAGGCGATCAACGCGACCGTGATCGGCCTTTACTATCTCGCCTTCTTCGCCGCCAATTCGATGGTCGGCTGGGTCGGCGGCTGGTATTCGACGATGCCGACCACCAGCTTCTGGCTGGTCCATGCCGGCTTCGCCGCCGCCTCGGGCGCGGTGTTCGTGCTGTTCAAATTGTTCCTGGCGAAGCGCCTGATGTCCGGCGAACCGGCGCCGCTGCCGGCCTAGACCCGGACCCAATCCGCTTAGGCTTGCCCGAAATATTCCTGTTTGTCGAAGGTCGACTGCTGTACCGAAACAAGTCGTTGCGACTCGCTCGCTCTATTCCCTTGCCGGCGCAAGATGGAACAGGGTCGATGGGGATGTCTGTATAATGGCGGTGGAGGTCCAAGCCACTTCGGGACAAGGTCTGGCGACGCAGCGTGTGGCGCCCATTTATCGCAGCCTGTGCAATTGCGGGCGGCCCGGAGTAAAGCCGGACGCCGGGAGCTGCTGCGTCACAACAACCGACACGCCGATCGAGCGGCCCGATCTGGCGATCTACAGCCAAATCGAACAGCTCGCCAACGGCGCCATGCCGAGCTGGGACAGCCCCGACATCGTGACCAACCATTGGGCCCCGTTCCGGCTGATGGAGGAAGCGCAGGTGACCGTGCGCAACCTGTCGCCGACGACGGCGGCAGCCAACGCGATCGTGCATTATTACACGTCGCCGTTCGGCATCGGGCCTCGGCGGCAGCTCCGGCTGAGCCAAATGGTCAGCCTGGCGCCGGGACAGCAGGCGACCCTTCTTTTTCCGCTTCACCAGGAAGTCCTGTCCGGCGATCCGCGCACCGCAGTGCATATCGAGATCGAGCACCCGTATGACCCCAACAAGATCAATAATTCCGGGTCCCAGGTTCACGATGGGGGCTTCACCAGCGAGAGCGGCCGCAGCTTCGACGTGCGGGTTCCCGTGTTCAACGATTCGGGCGAAAGCCGGCAGATCGACCTGTCGGTCCTGCCGACGGAGCTGTCGGCCTCATTGACGCCGACGAGCCACGTCTTCGCGCCCTTCGAGCAGATTCTGGCCACGCTGCACATCGATGTGCCCGCTTTCCTCACCGGCACGCCCGCCAGCCCGGTTCAAAAGGGAGTCACCATCGTCGGCAGGCTCGCGGCGACGGGGGCGCTGATCGGGGGCGCCACCCGGCTGGTGAGGATCGACAGCTGACATGCGCTGGTTCACGAACCTCGTCGCTGCGATCGCCCGCCGGTTGAGACCGCTCGGCGTGTGCGCGAATGCCGGGCTGATCGTCGGCATCCTCACCGGCGGCGCGCTGTCGCTGATCGACTTCCTCGAGGGCCCGCTGGCGCTCAGCCTCGCCGAGGCGCTGCGCTTCTGGGCGATCACCGCACTGTTCGGCTGGCTGACTTTGCTCTTCATTTTCGTGGCGCTGGTGCGCTGGACGCTGTCTTCGGTCGCGCTGCCGGCGCTGCTCAACGCGGTGCTGGTCAGCGGCCTCACCGTCTTTTTGTGCCGGGCGCTCGCCTTGTACGGCTGGGCGTGGCTGGTCGGGATCCTCGTCGGGATCGCGATCGGCCTCCTGCTCTGCCGCCTCTCCCGGCTGTTGGCGAGGGATTAGGGCCATGGTTTGCATCGCCCGCAGCCCGAGATGCTCCGGAGCGGACGCCCCGGCCGTTCCCGAGGCGCTGACCGACATCGCCGCCGCGCTCGGCCTGATCGCCGTGCTCGGCGCCGCGATCATCAGCATCGCCGCGGGGTTGGGCGCCGTGTCGGTGTCGGGCGGAGTGCTGACGATCGGGGGGCTGTCGATAGGGACCGCGGCGGGCGCCGGCCTGGGCGCCGCCTTCGTCGGCGCGCTCGTCGTGGGCACCGTCATCCTGCTTTCCTGGTTCGACCGGTGCCGTTCGCAACTGGCCCCGCCGGCCTGCGTTGCCGGCGTCGTCGTCGACCTGGCCGACAGCTTCTCGTCGGCCTGGGACGAGATACTGCCGTTCACGGCACAGCATGACCGGGTCGATCTCGTCGCCAAGTCGTCCTTCTGGGACCTGATCGAGTCGGGCGACGCGCGCGTCTTTTGCACCGGCGAGCCGTTCAACCGGAAATCCGAGATCATTCGCTGTTATTTCTTCGAGGCGCGCGTGTGCGCGGCAGCGAGAGGGGCTGCAATCAGCCTGATCGCCGGAATCCCCGCGGGAACTCGTCGCGGGGCTCGCGGCCGCCATCGCGATCGGCTGCGCCACCGTCATATTCTGCCTGCTGGCACTGCTCGTGGCCCTGTTGGTGGCGGCGGCGGTCGTCCTCGCCGTGGCCTTCCTCGGCGGCCAGATCGGCAAGGCCCTGAGCGACCAGTCGACGCCGGCCGCCGGTAGCGGCGAGACCCTGGTCGTGGGCACCCTGGTGACGGTCCGGGGCGGCTTGCTGCAGCGCGGCGACGACGGTGACGCCAACGTCATTTATTGGGCGACCTCGGCGCAATTCCACGGTTATTCGCTCAGCCCGCAGCCCTTCAGCTATTGCGAGATCGACGACGAGCTCGGGCAAGACGGCTGCGGAAGCGGGCCCATCATTCTCTGAACTTCCCCCGGCCTCCCGGGAGCGCCGCCGGTCGGGGCGAGCCGCCCGGCCGCGCCATGCGCGCCTTAGCCGACACGCGCCCCGGCGCCACTGGCCTGGGCTTCCTCGCCGACCTTGGACGGCAGCGGGAACAGCGTCGTGAAGCGCTCGGCAAGGCTGCGGTCGCCCTCGATCCCGAGCGCGCCTTCGGCCTCGAGCGCCGCCAGCGGGACGCCGCCATAGACGGCGGCGGCGATCGCCGGCGCGGGGCCGGTGAGGATCAGGTCGGCGCCTTCGGCCGCGCCGCGCCCGGCCTCGACCTCGCCGTCGTCGATGCGGACGACGAAGCTCTCCCTGCCGAGGCGAAGCCCGATCGTCGCCTTCATGCCCCGCGCGCGCTGCGGATCGATCATCGTCCGGAACGACAGCAGCAGCGACGCCGCGCTCAGGGGCAGGCGCGGGTCGTGGGCCGGCGAGCGCGCCGCCCAGCGCCCCAGGGTCTGGAAGATCGGCTCGCTCTCATAGCCCCACGCCGTCAGCTCGTAGACCTGCGCCGAGGCGGGCGGCGGCAGCCGCCGGCGCACCAGCACGCCGGCCGCCTCCAGCCCCTCGAGCCGCTGGGTGAGGGTGTTTGCGCTGATCCCGGGGAGGCCGGCGCGAATGTCATTAAAGCGTTTCGGACCGAGCATAAGCTCGCGAATCACCAGCAGAGCCCAGCGCTCCCCCACCAGGTCGAGCGCATGCGCCGCCCCGCAGGCGTCGTCATAGCGGCGACGCGACGGGGCGTGCCGCGAGTCGGTTACTTTTTCTAACTCCACAGTTGCATTTTATAACTGAAAGGCGCATCAGCGTCAAATCCCGATTCGCAACCAGGACCCCGAGGAGAGAAAAATGTCGAAGCTGATCTTCGTGAACCTGCCGGTCGCCGATTTGCCCGCCGCCAAGGCGTTTTACGAGGCGATCGGCGCGGTCAACAATCCGCAGTTCACCGACGAGACCGCCGCCTGCATGGTCTTTTCCGAGACCATCCACGTCATGCTGCTGACCCACGACAAGTTCGCCCAGTTCACGCCCAAGCGAATCGCCGATGCGCACGCGACCAGCGAGGTGCTGATCTGCATCTCGGCCGACAGCCGCGAGGCCGTCGACGACATCACCGGCAAGGCGCTGGCCGCCGGCGGCAAGGAGCCGCGCGAGGCCCAGGATCACGGCTTCATGTACGCGCGCAGCTTCGAGGATCTGGACGGCCATATCTGGGAGCCGATGTGGATGGACCTGGAAGCCGCGACCGCCGCCATGGCCCAGCAGCCCGAGGCCGCGGACGCCTGACCCCCGCGCGGCGCCGGCCTCCCCCGGGCCGGCGCCGCCACCCGCCTGGAGGAGGCAGACATGGCGATGATCGGGTTTGCGGTCCTGCCCACCGGATATTTCGGCGGAGCGGTCGCTGCGCACGTCCGGGCGGGCCGCCCGCTGTTCACCCCCATCCTGTCGGGGGTCTATAGGGGCATCGTCGTCCGGGACGGCCTTTGGCTTCGCGACCCGCGAATCCCCGCGCCGATCCCGCTCAGCGCCTGACGCGCACGTTAAATCGAACGAGGAGAGAGAAGATGACCTATGTCGAAGGATTCGTGGTTGCCGTGCCGGCGGCCAACAAGGACGCCTATAAGAAGCATGCCGCCGAGGCGGTGCCGCTGTTCAAGGATTTCGGCGTCACCCGCCATGTCGAGGCCTGGGCCGACGACGTCCCCGACGGCAAGGTCACCGACTTCAAGGGCGCGGTGAAGGCCGAGGAGGGCGAGGCCGTCGTCTTCTCCTGGTTCGAATATCCGGACAAGGCGACCCGCGACGCGGCCAATGAAAGGATGATGACCGATCCGCGGATGAAGGAGATGGGCGAATCGATGCCGTTCGACGGCAAGCGGATGATCGTCGGCGGCTTCGCGCCGATCGTCGAGGAACGGGGCGAAGGCACGATGGGCTATACCGACGGCTTCGTGCTGCCGGTGCCGGCGGGCAACAAGGAGGCCTATCGCGCCATGGCCGCCAAGGCCGCCGCCGTGTTCGAGGAATATGGCGCGACCCGGGTGGTCGAGGCCTGGGGCGACGACATCCCCGACGGCAAGGTCACCGACTTCCGCCGCGCGGTGAAGGCCGAGGAAGGCGAGAATGTCGTCTTCTCCTGGATCGAATGGCCGTCCAAGGAAGCCCGCGACGCGGCCTGGCCGAAGCTGATGGAGGACGAGCGGATGAAGCCCGACTTCGCCAACATGCCGTTCGACGGCAAGCGCATGTTCTGGGGCGGCTTCGCGCCGATCCTCGACAAATAGGGCGAACGCCCGATCCAGCCAGGCAGGAAAGGATGATGACCCATGTCCGACACCCTCACCGACGCGCCTCCGGCCGCGGCGAACGAATGCAGGCCGAACTGGCAAGGAACGTTCATCTGGTATGAGCTGATGACGACGGACCAGGACGCCGCGACCGACTTTTACAAGGCCGTGGTCGGCTGGAACGCCGCCGATCAGACCAACCCGGCGATGGGCGATTTCCGCTACACCATCCTCTCGGTCGGCACCCAAGGCGTCGGCGGGCTTATGCAGCTCACCGACCAGATGTGCGCGGGCGGCGCCCGCCCCGGCTGGGTCGGCTATATCGGCGTCGAGGATACCGACGCGAAAGCCAAGGCGATCGTCGAGGCGGGCGGCTCGATCCTGATGGGGCCGGACGACATCCCCGATGTCGGGCGCTTCGCGATGGTCGCGGATCCCGGCGGCGCGGCGTTCTACCTGCTCACTCCGCTGCCGCGCGACGAGGAGCCGGCGCCGCTCGCCCCCGAGACGCCGGGCAAGGTCAGCTGGCACGAGCTCTATTCGAGCGCCGGCGACAAGGCCGCCTTCGACTTCTATTCCGGCCAGTTCGGCTGGGAGACGATGACCGAGATGGATATGGGCCCGATGGGCACCTACCGGATCTTCGGCAAGGACGGCGTCCAATTGGGCGGGATGATGAACAAGCCCGAGGACATGCCGGTCTCGGCCTGGGGCTTCTACGTCAACGTCGAGGGCATCGACGCCGCGATCGGGCGGATCAATGCCAATGGCGGCCAGGTGCCGATGGAGCCGCACGAAGTCCCCGGCGGCAGCTGGATCGTCCAGGCGGTGGACCCGCAGGGCGCCAATTTCGCCCTCCTCTCGACGACGCGCTGACGCCCGCAAGCTGTTCCCCGGCGAAGGCCGGGGTCCAGCGGCGCGGACAGAATGGCTGGACCCCGGCCTTCGCCGGGGAAGGATAGGCTATTTTTAGACGAGTTTCAGGAGAGCAGCATGTCCAGGATCACCCCCTGCCTCTGGTACAACCATGATGCGGAGGAGGCCGCGCGCTTCTACGTCACCCTCTTTCCCGACAGCCGGGTCGACAATGTGCTGCGCTCGCCGGCGGACAATCCGTCGATGAAGGAAGGCGGCGTGCTGGTGGTCGAGTTCACCCTGGACGGCCTGCCCTATATCGGCCTCAACGGCGGCCCTTCATTCCCGTTCACCGAGGCGGTCTCGTTCCAGGTCAGGACCGGGGACCAGGCCGAGACCGACCGGCTGTGGGACGCGCTCATTGCCGACGGCGGCGAGGAGAGCCAGTGCGGCTGGCTCAAGGACCGCTGGGGCCTTTCCTGGCAGATCACCCCCGGGCGGCTGCTCGAGCTGATCGCCGATCCCGACAAGGACCGCGCCCGGCGGGCGATGGAGGCGATGCTCGAGATGAGGAAGATCGACATCGCCGCGGTCGAGCGCGCCGCCGACGGCGGCTAGCGGGGGCCGGCAGCCGGCGCTTATCCGTTCCCGGGCAAAGAATATTCCGTTGCTTAAATCAATCTTAACCCGGCGCCGTCATTAACCACAGGGCGGGAAGGGTAATTCGTTAACCAGCCCGCACACCGGGGATCGGGGGCGTCGGCCGCAGGCCGGCGCCCCCAATACGGGAAAGAGGACCAGAAATGTTCAACACAACGCTTACCGGGGCGCGTACGCCCGGATTGCTGCTTGCCGCGACCCTGGGCCTTTTCGCCCCCGCGGCTGCCATCGCCGGCACGGCGGCGACCACGATCGGCATCAACGCCAACGTCGTCGCCAATTGCACGGTCTCGACCAGCGCGCTCGCCTTCGGCAACGTCGACACGCTGAGCGGCTCCAACGTCGACGGCGCCGGCGGCCTTTCGGTCACCTGCACCAACGGCACCGCCTGGACCGCCGCGGCGGGCGTCGGCAGCGGCTCGGGCGCGAGCTTCTCCTCGCGCCGGATGACGTCCGGCTCGAACCTGCTGAGCTACAATTTGTTCACCGACAGCGGCCGCACCTCGGTCTGGGGTGACGGCACCGGCAGCACCGCGACCCTCGCGGGCACCGGCAGCGGCTCGGCCGAGAGCGTCACGGTCTATGGCCGCGTCGGCTCGGGCCAGACCTCGGCCCCGGCCGGGGCCTATGCCGACACGGTGGCGGTGACGGTGTCCTACTGACGGATCGCCGCGCGGGCGCCCCGGCCACCGGGGGGCCCGCGCCGCCTTCCGCCCGACGAAAAGGACTGACCATGTTCAAGGCTTTGATGACCGGGGCGATCCCCGGAGCGATGCTGCTCGTCCTGCCCTCCGCCGCCTCCGCGGCGACGGCGACCTCGTCGCTCAGCGTCTCGGCGACGGTGACGGCGAACTGCACGGTCTCGACCAGCGCGCTCGCGTTCGGCAGCGTCGACACGCTGAGCGGCTCCAACGTCGACGGCGCCGGCGGTCTTTCGATCACCTGCACCAACGGCACCGGCTGGAGCGCCGCGGCCGGAATCGGCACGGGCAGCGGGGCGAGCTTCGCCAGCCGGCGGATGACGTCCGGCGGCAATCTGCTCACCTACAATCTGTTCACCACCGCCGCCCGCACCACCATATGGGGCAACGGCACCGCCGGCACCGCGACGCTGGCGGGCACCGGCACCGGCACCGCCCAGAGCGTCACGGTCTATGGCCGCGTCGGCTCGGGCCAGACCTCGGCCCCGGCCGGCAGCTATGCCGACACCGTCGCCGTCACCGTCACCTATTGACGCGATGACCGCGATGCGCCTTCCCCTCCTTGCCCTCGCCGCCGCCGCCTGCGCCCTTGCCTCGGCGGCCCCCGCCGCCGCCGGCACGCTCCAGGTCAATCCCGTGCTGGTGGCGATCGATGCGGACCACCGCACCGGCTCGGTGACGGTCCGCAACGAGGAGGCGTCGCCGGTCACCATCCATGCCTATCCGCTGGCCTGGCGCCAGCAGGCCGGCGCCGAAAGCTATGACGAGACCGCGGCCCTGATCGTCTCGCCGCCGGTCTTCACCATCCCGCCCGGCGGCACCCAGGTGGTCCGGGTGGGGCTGAGGAACGCGGCGGCCGCCGGCCAGGCCTATCGGCTGATCATCGAGGAGGTGCCCGAGGCGGCGGCGCCGGGCTCGGGCATCCGCGTCGCCTTGCGCCTCAACCTTCCGCTTTATGCGATGATCCCCGCCGGCACGCCCGCCGACCTCAGCTGGACGGCGGCGCGCCGGCCCGGCGGCGGCTGGGTGCTGGAGGCGGCCAATCGCGGCGCCGGCTATGTCCGGCTCGACCACGAGGCGGCGGCCGCCGCCACCGGCCTTCGCTTCGGCGACGACGCCGCGTTCGGCACCGTCCTGCCCGGCGCCACCCGCCATTGGGAGTTTGGCGGCGCGGCCGAGATCGTCGACGCCGCCAGGCTCCAGCAGATCCTCCGGGAAGCGGACAGTGGCGCGCCTCGCACCACGCAAAGCCGTCCTTAGGCTTTGCCTCGCCCTGCTGATGCTGCTCGCCCACACTATGGTGCGCGCGGAAGCCGGCACCCCCTCGGAGCCGGTCCCGGCCTTGCTGACGGTAACGCTCAACGGCCAGGCCGATGCGGAGCCGGTCCTGTTCCTCCGCAGCGGCGACGGCACGCTCTACGCCGCCGCCGCCTCGTTTACCGCATGGCGGCTGCGTCTGCCCGCTGGTGAACCGATCCGGTTCGAAGGCGATCTTTATTATCCCTTGTCCTCGCTGCCGGGCCTCGCCGTCCGCCTCGCCGAGCAGGAGCAGGCCGTGGCGATCGACGCCGGCGCCGTCAATTTCGAGCGCCAGACCGAATCGCTCGGCCCGGCCGACGAGATGGCGATGACCCCGCCCGCGACCGGCGCCTTCATCGGCTACGACCTGTTCGTCGAGCATGCCCGCGGCGACACCGTCGTCAGCGGCGCCTTCGAAGCCGTCCTGTTCACCCGTCACGGAGTCGGATCGACGACCTTCATCGCCCAGGCCGGGGCCGGGCCGGAGCGGCTGGTCCGGCTCGAAACCGCCTGGACGATCGACCGCCCCGGCCGCATGACCAGCCTCCGGATCGGCGATTCGATCTCGTCGGCCGGGCCCGGCGCGGTGCCGGTCCGGTTCGGCGGCATCCAATATGCGCGCAACTTCGCGGTTCAGCCGGGCTATCTCACCATGCCGCTGCTCGCCACCCAGGGCAGCGCCGCCGTCGCCTCGGTGGTCGACGTCTACGTCAACAATATGCTGCAGGGCAGCCGGCCGGTCGCGCCGGGCCCGTTCGAGCTCACCGACATTCCGGTGCAGAGCGGCGGCGGCACCGTCCAGATCGTCGTGCGCGACCTGCTGGGCCGCGAGATGGTGTCGGAACAGGCTTATTATGCCTCCCAGCAGATGCTGCGCCGCGGACTCCACGATTTCTCCTACGAAGCCGGCTTCATCCGCCGCCGCTTCGGGCGAAGGAGCAACCAATACGGTGAGTTTATCGCGTCAACGACGCACCGTTACGGCATTTCGGACTGGATGACCGGCGAAGCGCACGCGCAGGCGAGCGCCGACCGCCAGATGGCCGGCGCGGCGGTCACCTTCCTCGCCTTCGACCTCGCCCAGGTCGGCGGCTCGGCCTCGGTCAGCCACGGGCCGCGCGGCATGGGCTACCGCCTCGCCGCCGCCGCCGAGCGCCACGGCCGCGGCCTTTCCTTCGGCGTCCGCGCCGAGCATGCCAGCGCCGATTACGCCTTCATCGGCATGGAGGACAATGAGCGCCTGCCGCGCTTCACCGTCCAGGCCTTCGCCGATTTCGCGCTGCCGATCGGCTCGATCGGGCTCAACGTCACCCATCGCGGCATTCGCGACGGCCCGGACGAAAGCCTCGCCGGCCTGTCCGGGACGGTTCGGATCGGCGATTCCGTCTCGCTCCAGGCCTATGCCCGCCATTCCGTCGCCGGCACCCGCCACACGGTTGCCGGCGTCCATGTCGCCTTCGCCCTCGGCGGCCGCCGGAGCGCCTCGGCGGGGATCGAGGCGCATCGCCGCGGCGTCCGCGGCACGCTCGCCTTCCAGCAGGATCCGCCTTCGGGGCCCGGCGGCGGCTTCCGCGCCGCCGCCCGGCTCGGCGAGCATTGGGGCGGCGAGGCCGCCTACGTCCACAATCTGCCGATGGCGACCCTCATTGCCGAGGTCGGCCACGCCAATGGCGCGACCGGCCTCAGGCTCTCCGCCGCCGGCGCGGTCGGCTTCATGAACGGCGACGCCTTCGCCTCGCGCAGCCTCGGCGAGAGCTTCGCCGCCGTCCGGGTCGAGGGCCGCCCCGGCGTGCGGGTCTATGCCGACGATCATTATGTCGGCGTGACCGGCCGCGGCGGCGCCCTGATCGTGCCCGGGCTGCGCGCGTTCGAGGCCAACCGCATCCGGGTCGACGAGAGCGACCTGCCGATGGACATGCGCGTCGACACGACCGAAATCGCGATCCGCCCGTTCGCCCGCACCGGCACGGCGATCGCCTTCGCGGTGCGCCGCGAGCGCGGCGTGCTGATGCGGGTGAAGCTCGCCGACGGGAGCCTCCTTCCGGCCGGCGCCCGGGTCTGGGCGCAAGGCAGTGCCGCGCCCGCCATCGCGGTATCGGGCGGCGAGGTCTATATGCCCGATCTCGACGGCACGGTCGCGATGCGGGCGTCGTGGGAGGGCGGCGCCTGCGGCTTCACCGCCATCGTCCCCGCCAACGACGATCCGCAACCGCGGCTCGACAATCTCGTCTGCCGGGAAGGGAGCGGTTATGCGAGCCGGTGATTTCCGTCCCGCCGCGGCGGCCTTCGCCTTCGCGCTGGGCGTCCTGCTCGCGCCCACGCCGGCGCGCGCCTGCACGATCACCGCCACCGGGGTCGCGTTCGGCGCCTATAATCCGCAGGCCGCCGGGGCCGACAACGGCACCGGCACGATCGCGCTCGCCTGCGCGACCGGCGTCACCGCGCCGGTGGTCACGCTCAGCCCCGGCCTCTATGGTAGCTATGCCGTCCGCCGGATGGGGAGCGGCGCCAACCGGCTCAACTACAATCTCTACAGCAACAGCGCCCGCACCACGATCTGGGGCGATGGCACGTCGGGCACGGTCGCCGTCACTTTCACCGGCGGCACCGTCTCGGGCGGGCAGCGCCACTTCTCGCGCAGCGTCTTCGGCCGCATCCCCGCTTTGCAGAACGTCCAGGCGGGAACCTACGGCGACACGATCATCGTCACGGTCACCTTCTAGGCGATCGGGCGCCCGCCGACTTGCGCCAGGTCGCTTCCGCCCGGGCGCGCAGATAGGCCTCGATCTCCTCGCCGGTCGCCTCGAGCCCCTCCTTGCCGAAGCCGAAGCATTTCTCGCCGGTCGCGGCGTCGGCGAGGGCGTAGCGGCCGCGGTCGCCGCCGCGCTTGCGCCGCCGCGACTTGACCAGCCTGAGCCCGCGATGCCCGGCCAGCGCCCTCAGCTCGGCGTCACGGTCCTTGTCAGCCATGGCGCGCGGTCACAGCGATACCTCGGCGACCTTCTCCCGGTAGCTCTCCTTCGGATCGCGGCCTAGCAGCCATTCGATCGCGGCGCCGATCGACGAGGCGTTGAGCCAGATCTTCGCGCTTTCGGCTTCGAACCGCAGCAAAGCGAGCCGGGGATCGGCCTTGCCGCCCTCGAACCAGGCCGCCGTCCACGGGTTCCACAGCCGCTCGATCGCCGCCGGGTCGTTGTCGAGCCTGAGATCGCCGGCGATGCTGGCGAACAGGTCCTGGCCCTTACCGGTGAAGGTCGCGATCGCCCGGTGCGAGTCGCCGAGCGCCTGGACGAGGCTGTTGTCGCGGGCGGTGAAGAACCAGAGCGGCCCCCCTTGGTCGCCCTCGACCAGCGCGGTCATCGGCTGCGTCCGCCCGTCGCGGGCGCCGTCGAGGCCCAGCATGACAATGCGGTCGCGTTTCAGCTCTGTCCAGAAGCGGCCCTGGATTTCGGCATGGGTCGACATGGCGCTTTTCTCCTCCGACGGTCCTTCGAGGAAAAACGCCATGGATGCGGGAAGTTCCCGTCCTCCTTCCGCATCGCATGGCGGCGGTCGCCGCCCAGGCCGGCCATCGCCGCCAATACGCTTGCCCGCGACATTTTTGCCTGTAGATGGAGGATGTTGCGCGGGACATCGGTCCGGCTCCATCACCAAGGCGATCATGGCGGATCAGACCCCCCTTCAAACCCACTTCCTGGACCAGCGCTTCGAGCTGCTGATCAACTCGGTCACGGACTACGCCATCTACATGCTCGAGCCCGACGGCACCGTCGCCAGCTGGAATCCGGGGGCGCGCCGCTTCAAGGGCTATGAGGCCGCCGAGATCATCGGCGAGAATTTCTCGCGCTTCTTCACCGAGGAGGATCGCGCCGCCGGCCTGCCGCAGCGGGCGCTGGCGGCGGCGGCGCGCGACGGGAGGTTCGAGGCGGAGGGCGTCCGGGTACGCAAGGACGGCACGCATTTCTGGGCGAACGCGGTGATCGACCCGATCCGCGACGAGGAAGGCCGGCTGATCGGCTTCGCCAAGATCACCCGCGACATCACCGAGAAGCGGGACGCGGACCGGGCGCTTTTCGCCAGCGAGCAGCGCTTCCGCCTGCTCGTCCAGGGGGTGCGCGACTATGCCATCTACATGCTCGATCCGGACGGCACGGTCTCCAACTGGAACGCCGGCGCGGAGGCGATCAAGGGCTATACCGCCGCCGAGATCGTCGGCTGCCATTTCTCCTGCTTCTATACCGAGGAGGACCGCGCGCGCGGGGAGCCCGCGCGCGCGCTGGCGACGGCGCTCGCCACCGGCAAGTACGAGACCGAGGCCTGGCGGGTGCGCAAGGACGGCAACCGCTTCTGGGCGCATGTCGTCATCGATCCGATCCGCGACGATTCCGGCCGCCATATCGGCTTTGCCAAGATCACCCGCGACATCACCGACCGGCGCCGGACCGAGCAGGAGCTGGAAGAGACCCGGATCTCGCTGTTCCAGGCGCAGAAGCTGCAGGCGATCGGCGAGCTCACCGGCGGCATCGCCCACGACTTCAACAACCTGATGACGGTGATCAGGGGCTCGGCCGAGCTGCTGCGCCGCGGCGGACTCAGCGCCGACCGGAGCGCCCGCTATCTCGACGCGATCATCGAGACCGCGGACCGCGCCACCACCCTCACCAGCCATTTGCTCGCCTTCAGCCGGCGCCAGTCGCTGAAGCCCGAGGTGATCGACCTCAACCTGAGGCTCCACACCTTCGCCGAGATGCTGTCGCGGACGTTGGGCGACCGGATCGAGATCGTGCTCGATCTGACGCCGTCCCTGTGGGCGGTCGAGGCCGATTCCGCGCAGCTGGAGACCGCCCTGCTCAATGCCGCGATCAACGCCCGCGATGCCATGGCCGGCGGCGGACGGCTGACCATCGCCACCCGCAACGCCGCCGGCGACGGCGCCGACATGGTCGCGATCCGCTTCGCCGACACCGGCGAGGGAATCCCGGCGGAGGTGATCGAACGGGTGTTCGATCCCTTCTTCACCACCAAGCCGGTGGGCAAGGGGACCGGCCTCGGCCTCTCCCAGATCCACGGCTTCGCGGCGCAGTCCGGCGGCCGGGCGGAGATCCGCTCCGCGCCCGGCGAGGGGACGACGCTCAGCATCTTCCTGCCGCGCACGCTGGCGGCGGCGGCGAGCCCGCGCCGGCGCGACTGCGAAGTGATCGGCGGCGGCGGCGCGACGATCCTCCTCGTCGAGGACAACGAGCCGGTGCGCGACTTCGCCCAAAGCCTGCTGGCCGATCTCGATTACCGGGTGATCCCCGCGGCCTCGGCCGAAGCGGCGCTCGACCTGCTCGACCGCGAGCCGATCGACATCTTGTTCACCGACGTCCTGATGCCCGGGATCGGGGGCATCGAGCTGGCGGCCCAGGCGCGGGCGAAGCGCCCCGGCCTGCCGGTCCTGCTCGCCAGCGGCTTCAGCGAGGAGATCGCCAGCGGCGAGGCCGGGGCGTACGAGACCCTCGCCAAGCCCTATGGCGCGCAGACCCTCGCCGCCGCCCTCGCCGCCGCGCGCGCCCAGGCGACCGACGCGGACGAAGGCTGAGCGGCGGTCGCGGGCGCCGCCGATGAGCCTCGCCTCCGTCCGCGCCTGGCTGGCCGAGCACGCCCCCGACCTGCCGCTGATCGAGGTCGCCGAGAGCACGGCAACCGTCGCCACCGCCGCCCGGGCGCTCGGCGTCGAGCCCGGCCGCATCGCCAAGACGCTGGCGATCCGCGCCGGCGGGGCCGAGGGGCCGGTCTTCCTCCTCGTCGCGCGCGGCGACGCCCGCCTCGACAATGTTAAGGCCAAGGCCAGCTTCGGCGCCCGTCCGCGCATGCTGGGGCCCGAGGAGATTCTGGCGCTGACCGGCCACCCGGTCGGCGGCGTCTGCCCGTTCGGCCTGAAGACGGCGCTGCCGGTCTATTGCGACCTGTCGCTGAAGGCGTTCGACCTGGTCTACCCGGCCGCCGGCTCGCTGAGCAGCTCGGTCGAGGTCGCGCCCGCGCGGCTGGCGGCGCTGGTGGCGGAAAAGTGGGTGGACGTGTGCCGGGTGGCGGAATGAGCCGGAGGCGGCGCATGTGACGCGCATGTGAGAAGCCCTCCAGGAGCCCGTGGGGTTGGGCTTCTGGAGGGCTCCTGATCGCCCCGGCGCGTCTCTCTCAATCGGCAACCGGTCTGGCAAGGGCGTAACGATCCGCCCGTTCGGGGGTTCCCATAGCGCGCCGGCGGCGCCCTGGCAAGAACAAAAAGCGAACGGCTAGCCGCCGCAGCGCGCCGCCGCGACCTCGAGCAGCGGCCCCAGCGCCAGCACGGCCGGATAGTGGCGCCGCCATTCCGGCCCGCAGGCTTCCATCACCATCGCCTCGCCGGCGCCGAGCGGATAGGCGATCAGCCGCTGCTGCCCGGCCGGATCGAGCCGCTGGAGCGCGTCCATCACCTCGCGCTCGCGGACGTCGGCGTCGGCGCGCACCGCCGGGTCGGGGAAGCGGCGGGCGAGCGCGATCTCGGTCCAGCGGGCGACGCCCTCCTGCCAGAGCTGGAATTCGAGATAGCGCCAGTTGCGCTCTCCCGCCGCCGCCGCGAAGGCACGGCGCAGCGCGAGGTAGCGGGCGACGGCCGGCGCGAAGCCCGGGCTCCGCCGCGCGGCGAGCGCCGCCGCGAGGCCGCGCGACGCCTCGGCCGCCGCCGCCGCGACCCGCGCCTCGGCATAGGGGAAGGCGAAGTTCAGCATCCACATGCCGGTCTCGTCGCCGCCGGCGAGGTCGAGCGCCGCCACCCGCGGATAATAATCCGGCAGCGCCGCCTGCCACTGGTGGACATGCTCGTGGAGGATGGTGGCGCGCCAGCGGGCCGGCGACAGGCCGGCGGCCTCGGCCGTCCCCATCACGATCGTCGAGGGCGGGCCGAACAAAGGCATGGCGGCGAGCCAGTTGCCGGGAAGCGCGCTGCGCGGCCGGACGAACCGCGCGCAGCCGGTCGCCGGATCGCGGCCCGCGGCGGTGAAGCCGGCCGGCGCGGCCGGGTGGCAGAGCAGGGTCTCGGTCTCGCGCTCGACCAGCAGGAAGCCGAACGGCGCGGTGCCGTAGCCCGGCCACAGCGCCTCGCCGACGGTGCGGGCGAAGGCGCGGACCGACTCGATCTCGGCGCCGAGCGGCGGCGGCGCGGGCGGCGCGGCCGCGCCGGCCAGCGCCGCCCAGGCGGTCATCGGAACCAAGGCCCTGCGCATAAGCTCCCCCCTCTTCCGGACGGCCCAATCCGGCATGCCGGCGCTGAACCCGGGCTGAATTCCGGCCGCGCGCGGAGGGGCACGATCGGGAGAAAGCCCGGCGCTGCCGCGTTGAGCGGGCGTGGCAGCCGGAGACAATGCGACGAAGGCCTGGCAGGCGCTCCGCGCCGAGGCGATGCGCTGCACCCGCTGCCACCTCTACAAATGCGCCACCCGGACGGTGTTCGGCGAAGGCCCGCTCGACGCCCGCATCCTGTTCGTCGGCGAGCAGCCCGGCGACCGGGAGGATCTCGCCGGCCGGCCGTTCGTCGGCCCCGCCGGCCTGCTGCTCGACCGCGCGCTCGAGGATGCCGGCGTCGACCGCGCGCGGACCTACGTCACCAATGCGGTCAAGCATTTCAAGTTCGAGCGCCGCGGCAAGCGCCGCATCCACCAGAAGCCGGACGGCGGCGAGATCGCCGCCTGCCGCTGGTGGCTCGAGCGCGAGCTGGCCCTGATCCGTCCGCCGGTGACCGTCGCGCTGGGCGCGACCGCCGCCCGCGCCTTGTTCGGCAAGGCGGTGACGATCGCCTCGCTGCGCGGCCGCGGCCACGACCTGCCCGAAGGCGGCGAGGCCTGGGTCACCGTCCACCCGAGCTTCCTGCTGCGCGTGCGCGACGATCGGGAGGCGCAATATGCCCGCTTCGTCGACGACCTCGCCCGCATCGGCGCACGGGCCAAGGCGCTGGCCTGAGCAGCGCTCAGGGCGCGAGGTCGAGCAAAGCGCGGTGGCTGCCGTCCATGGCGATGGGGACGGAGGAATGGCCGTGGCTGATCTTCCAGCGGCCGCCGACCCGCCGGAAGCCCAATGTGGAGCGCATCCAGAAATCGACCTGCCGTCCGTCCCGCCTGGTGCCGCGCATGCGATTGAGGCTGTGGGCGAGCGCGATGTCGCCGCCGCATTCGATGACGAGGTCGCGATAGTCGATTTCGATCGCGCCTTCCCAGGTGTCGAACCAGGCCTGAAGGGCGCCGGCATCGCGCACGCCCTCCGCCCCGATGCGCAGCGGCGGCGCCATCTCGAAGGCGACGATGTCGGCGGCCAGGGTGGCGACGGCGCCGGCCGCGTCCCGGTTGCGGATGGCCTCGATCCGCTCGTCGATCAGCGCGCGGATCGCCGCTTCGTCGCTCATCAGAGCCGGACCAGCATCTTGCCCATGTTGCCGCCGCTGAACAGGTCGAGGAAGGCCTGGGGCGCCGCCTCGATCCCGTCATGGACGGTCTCGCGCGAGGTGATCTTGCCGCTCGCGATCCAGCCGCCCATGTCGCGGTAGAAGTCGCCCATTTCGGGGAGATAGTCGGTGTAGATGAAGCCCTTCATCATGATCCGCGCGGCGATCACCCGCATGATGTAGCGGAAGGCGTGGCTGGAGCCCTCATTATAGCCTTCGATCATGCCGCAGATCGCGAAGCGGGCGTTCTGGCGGGCGGCGGCGAAGGCGGCGTCGAGATGGTCGCCGCCGACATTGTCGAAATAGACGTCGATGCCCTTGGGCGCAGCGTCCATCAACGCCTTGACCACCGGCCCGGCCTTGTAGTCGATCGCGGCGTCGGCGCCCAAGGCCTGCACCCACTCGCATTTGTCGGCGCCGCCGGCCGAGCCGATCACATTCATCCCCTTGGCCTTGGCGATCTGCACCACCGCCGAGCCGACCGCGCCCGCCGCCGCCGAGACGAAGACGATGTCGCCCTCCTTCGCCTGGGCGACGCGGAGCAGGCCGAAATAAGCGGTCGCGCCGGTGAGGCCCAGGTTGCCGAGCCATTGATGGTCCTCGACCGGCAAAGGCGGCACCTTGTTGAACGTTTCGGCCGGCCCCGCCGCCGCCTCGCGCCAGCCGAGCATGTGAAAGACGGTGTCGCCCTCGCCGAAATTGGGGGACCGGCTCTCGACAACCTTGCCGACCGCGCCGCCCTGCATCGGCTCGCCGAGCGCGAACGGGGGCACGTAGCTTTTCACGTCGTTCATCCGCCCGCGCATATAGGGATCGACCGACAGCCACTTGTTCTCGACCCGGACCCAGCCGTCCTCGAGGTCGGGGAGGGGCGCCTCCTTCAGCGCGAAATCGCTCATCTTGGGCAACCCCTCGGGGCGCGACATCAAATGCCAGGCGCGGGTGGTGGTCATAGCTCTCTCCCTGAACCGGATGATCCGCGCCTTCTTCGGACGCGGACCGCAAAGAGTCAAAATAGGCTCGGAAGGCGGGATTGCATCGCGCCCGGCCGGTCGCTATCTGGAGCGCCCGAAAGGCGCGGGGCTGTAGCTCAGATGGGAGAGCGCTGCAATCGCACTGCAGAGGTCAGGGGTTCGATTCCCCTCAGCTCCACCAGCCTTCGCCCCTGCGCGGCTTCGGCTGGCAAGCCAGCCTAAGCTCCGGCGGCGCGAAGGCTGCCCGCCGTAGCTCTGAAAGAGCGAGGCAGGGCTACCCGCCTTCCCGCAACTTCCCCACGATGTGCCGTGCCGCCGCGAGGTCCTGGACGATGCTGCCGAGCGATTTGTAGAGGGTGATCTCGGCATCGCTGCGGCGGCCCTCGACGCGGCCGGCCATCACCTCGCCGATCTCGCCGAGCAGGTGGTCGTCGCCGATCAGGCCGGCCGCTTTGGCGCGGATGAACTCGGCGCCCTGGGCGAGGACGCCGTCGCGATGGTCGGCGAAGAAGCGGGCGCGGGCGACCAGTTCGTTGTCGATCTCGGCCGGGCCGGCGCGGCTCGACCCGACGGCGTTGACATGGGCGCCGTCGGCCACCCAGCCGCCCATCAGGATCGGCTCGGCGGCGGCGGTCACCGTGCAGATTATGTCGGCCCCGGCGACGGCCGCCTCGGCGCTCGCCGCCGCCTCGCCGCCGACGCGGTCGGCGAACGCCCGCGCCTTTTCGGGCGAGCGGCCCCAGATCGTGATGCGGGCGATGTCGCGGACGCACCGGATCGCCGCGACGTGCCGCCGGGCCTGCTCGCCATAGCCCAGGATCGCGAGGTGCCGGGCGTCGGCCCGCGCCAGCGCGTCGGTCGCCGCGGCCGACGCCGCGGCGGTGCGGATCGCGGTGATCTCGCCGGCCTCGAGGATCGCCGACGGCGCGCCGCTCGAGGCGTCGAACAAAACGACCACGCCTTGATGCGAGTGCCCGCCTTTGGCGAAATTGTCCGGATAGACGCTGACCAATTTGGCGCCGAACGCGCCATCGTCGAGCATCGCCCCCGGCATCACCCCGAAGGCGCGCCCTCCGGGCAGGTCGACGATCCCGCGCAGGAGCTGGCGCGTCCGCCCCTCCGACAAGGCGATCATCGCCTCGCGCATCAGCGGGATGCATTCCCCATAAGGCAGCAGCCGCGCCACCGCTTCGGCCGGGACGAGGAGCGGGGTCATCGTGCCTCGGCGGCGATCCTGCCCCACCACCAGCGGATCAGCAGGCTCGCATTCAGGATCATCACCACGCCGTAGATATTCTGGGTGACCGCGAGCGGCAGGCTGCCGAGCACGGTCAGCGTCAGGAAGATGGCGAGGGTCACGTTCTGCACGCCGGTCTCGATCGCCAGCGTCATCGAATCGCGCGCGCCGGCGCCGAGCAGCCGCCCGAGCAGCAGCCCGAACCCCATCGCGGCGAGGTTGAGCGCGAAAATGGCCGGCGTCGCGCGCACCAGATTGTCGATCACCATCTCCAGGCTGACGAGCACCGAGAAGGCGATCACCACGACCAGGATGACGAAGGCCGTGGGCCTCAGCCAGCGCGCCAGCGTCGCCGCCAGCCGCGGCGTGAAATGCCTCACCGCCATGCCGACAAGGATCGGGACCAATGTGATCCGCACCAGCTGCAGGATGACGTTGGGCACCGACAGGGTCGGCACGGCGCCGCCCTGCCCTTCGAGGAACCAGGGCACGGCCCAGCTCAGCAGGAGCGGGATGGTGAAGACGGTGACCAGGCTGGTGAGCGCAGTCAGCACGACCGCCAGCGCCACGTTGCCGCGGCCGACGAAGGTCAGGGCGTTGGACGTCGTCCCCGCGGGGCAGATCGAGACGATGAACAGGCCCAGCGCCATTTCCGGCGACAGCGCGAACAGCGCGCCGATCGCGAGCCCGAGCAGCGGAAGGACGAAGAGATGGGTGGCGAAGCCCGCCCCGACCAGCAGCGGGTTGCGCGCGACGAGGGCGAAGTCGCGGACCGCCAGCGTCAGGCCCAAAGCGAACATGATCAGCATCAGCCCCACCGGCACGACGGCGGTGTTGATGAACCCGATCCAGCCCGCGCTCATTCGCCCCTCCCCTCCGGCCGAGGCCTAGGGTCCGTACTCAATACCGGAGGTGGCCGTGATCGGCCGGGGAAGGCGGCTGGGTAGGAGAGCGCCGAAGGGCGGGCCAGGCAGCCCGTCCAAGGCGTTCGACGCCCCCAGCCGCTTTCCCCGGCCGACCGCATAGCGGCGGGCTGTCCTTTGCCGCCCAGACGGCGTCGCTCGATCGGTCACGATGTATTCAACATCGCTCCCTCCTCGCTCCTTGCCGGACAACAAATGCCAACCCGTCACGACCGCCTCCGGTATCGAGTACGGACCCTAGCATCGCGGCGGCCGAGCGCCTAGCAGGGCGCTTGTGTCCGAGCTGCCCGATCCGATCCCCGCCGCGACTTTGGTGCTGATGCGCCGGCGCGGGCCCGGCCCGCCCGAGCTGCTGCTGACCGAGCGGACCGGCCACATGGCCTTCGCCGCCGGCGCTCTGGTCTTTCCCGGCGGCCGGATCGACGCCGACGATCACCGCACCGCCGAAACCTTCGGGACCGACGCGGCGCGGGTCGCGGCGATCCGCGAGACGATCGAGGAAACCGGCCTCGCGCCCGGCCTGCTTCCTCCGCCGGACCCGGCGACCGCGGGTGCGCTGCGCGCAGGCATCGCCGACGAGGAGCCGTTCGCCTCGCTGCTCGGCGCGCACGGGCTGGCGATCGCCGGCGACGCGCTCGTCCCGTTTGCGCGCTGGTGCCCCAATTTCCGCGAGACCAGGCGGTTCGACACCCTCTTCTTCCTTGCCGAGGCGCCGGCGGACGCGCCCGAGCCGAGCGTCAGCGAGCATGAGGCGGTCCGCGCCTTCTGGGCAAGCGCCGCCGACATCCTCGCCGAGGTCGAGGCCGGCCGCGCCCACGTCATCTTCCCGACCCGCCGCAACCTCGAGCGGCTGGCGCGCTTCGTCTCGATCGCCGAGGCGCGGGCGGACGCAGCGCGGCATCCGGTGACGCGGATCACCCCTTGGGTCGAGGAACGCGAGGGCGAGCCGCACGTCTGCATCCCCGAGGGGATCGGCTATCCGGTCACTTCGGAGCGGCTGGAGACGGCGCGGCGGCGCTGAGCGGGGATGCGGCGGCTCAGACGCCTGATCATCACCTTGCTCCTCGCGGGGCTGGCCGCGCTCGGCGCCCTCATCCTCTACGGCTATGCCCGCAGCCACCCGGAGGACATGCCGTGGACGGCGCTCGACCTCGGCCAGCCGGTCGGCGCGTTCACCGGCCGCAAGCTCGCCGACCTCGCCGGGGAAAGCGGGCGCTGCCTGGCCCTGCTCGACGGCGCGGGCATCCGCCACACCGTCTTGCCGGCGCGCGTCGGCGGCCCGCAATGCGGCTACCGCCAGGCCGTCCGCTTCACCCCCGGCGGCGCGCTGGCGATCCGCTATCGCCCGGCGGACCTCGGCGCCACCTGCGCGGTCGCGGCGGCGCTGGCGCTGTGGGAATGGCATGTCGTCCAGCCCGCCGCGCGCCGCCATTTCGGCCGCGACGTCGCCGCCATCGACCATTTCGGCAGCTATTCCTGCCGCCGCCTCTACGGCCGCGACCAAGGCGCATGGAGCGAGCACGCCGCCGCCAATGCCGTCGACATCGCCGGCTTCCGCCTCGCCGACGGCAGGCGGATCGCGGTCGCCGGCGACTGGCGCGGCGAGGGCGCGAAGGCCGCCTTCCTGCGCGAGGTCCGCGACGGCGCCTGCCGGTTGTTCTCGACCGTGCTCTCGCCGGACTATAATGCGGCGCACCGCGACCATCTCCACCTCGACCAGGCGGAGCGCGGCGCGTGGGGATGGAGGGCCTGCCGATGAGCTTGAGCGACCCGCTGACGGCGGAGGAAATCGAGGCGGCGCGGCGGCGGATCGCCGGCGTCGCCCTGCGCACGCCGCTGGTGGCGATGCGCGACGGACCGGCCTGGCTGAAGCTCGAATGCCTGCAGCCTTACGGCTCCTACAAGATCAGGGGCGCGACCAACGCGCTTAGGGCCCGGCTCGAGGAGGGCGAAGCGATCGCCTCGATCGTCTCGGCGAGCGCCGGCAATTTCGGCCAGGCGATCGCCGCCGCCGCCCGCCGCGAGGGGCTGCCGGTGGTGATCCACGCGCCCGACTATGCGGCGCGGGTCAAGGTCGAGGCGCTGCGGCGGCTCGGCGCGGAGGTGCGCGAGCACAGCTTCGACGATTGGTGGCGGATCATGGCGACGCGCGAGACCGGCGACGGCGGCACCTTCATCCATCCGGTCTGCGAGCGCGAGGTCATCGCCGGCGCGGCGACGATCGGCGCCGAGATCGTCGAAGACCTGCCCGACGTCGAGGCGGTGCTGATCGCGATCGGCGGCGGCGGGCTCGCTTGCGGGATCGCCCAGGCGGTGAGGATGAAGCGGCCGGGCTGCCGGATCCTGGCGGTGGAGACGGACACGTCGATGCCGCTCAAGGCGGCGCTGGCGGCGGGCGAGCCGGTCACGGTGCCGAGGGAGCCGAGCTTCATCGACGGGATCGGCAGCACCCGCCTGCTCGACGCGATGTGGCCGCTGCTGCGGCGGCTGATCGACGAGGTCGTCATCGTCAGCGTCGCCGAGGTCGAGGAGGCGATCCGGCGCCTCGCCGCCGAGCATCACGTCATCGCCGAAGGCGCCGGCGCGGCGGCGGTGGCGGCGGCCGCGAAGGTCCGGATCGATCGATCGGTCGCGATCGTCTCGGGCGGCAATCTCGACTGGACCGAGCTCAGGCGAATCCTGGCTTGCCAGCCGAAGCCGCCCAGCGGCGAAGGCTGGTGACCCCTACGGGAATCGAACCCGTGTTTCAGCCGTGAAAGGGCCGCGTCCTAACCGCTAGACGAAGGGGCCGTGAGGCGAGCCGCGACTTAGGGGCTGCCAGGACGGGGGTCAAGCATCGGCCCAGGCCGCGTCCTCGAGGTGGAGCTCGGCGGAAACCTTGCCCTGATAGTCGTCGCGCTTCAGCCGGCCGGCGAGCCACAGCCGGCGGTGGGGCGGGGCGGCGAGCAGCGCCTCGCCCAATGGGCCGTCGGCCATGCGGAAGGCGATCGCCTTGAACCGGCGGCCGTCGTCGCCGGCGGCGATCACGCGCAGGTGGCCGTTGCCGACCACATCGGCCTTGACGATGCCGACCGGCCCGGCGGCGACGCGCGGGCCGGGCCAGCCGGCGCCGTAGGGGCCGCCCGCCTCCAGCGCCGCGCAGACGTCGGGGGAGACGCCGCCCGGCGCCAGCAAGGCGTCGAGCAGCAGCGCGCGGTCGCCCAGGCTTTGGGCGACATCCCCGGCGAGGCGCTCCTCGAGGAAATCGCCCAGCGCCTCGATCCCGCCCGCCGCCACTGTCAGCCCCGCCGCCATGGCGTGGCCGCCGCCGGCAATGAGCAGGCCTTCGTCCCGGGCCGCCAGCACCGCCGCGCCGAGATCGACGCCGGAGATCGAGCGGCCGGAGCCCTTGCCGATGCCGTCCTCGCCGATCGCGACGACGATCGCCGGCCGGTGGAGCTTCTCCTTCAGCCGCCCGGCGACGATGCCGATCACGCCGGGATGCCAGCCGGAAGCGGCGACGAGCGCGACTGCGCGGTTGCCCTGCGCCGCGGACAAGGCCTCGGCCGCCTCGCACACCGCCGCCTCGATCGCGCGGCGCTCCTCGTTGAGCCGGTCGAGCTCGGCGGCGATGGCTTCGGCTTCGGCCGGATCCTCGGTGGTGAGCAGGCGGACGCCGAGATCGGACTTGCCGACCCGCCCGCCGGCGTTGATCCGCGGGCCGAGCGCGAAGCCGAGGTCGCGGCATTCCGGCGCCCGGGTCAGGCGGGCGGCGTCGGCCAAAGCGGCGAGGCCGACATTGGCCCGGCCCGCCATCACCTTCAGCCCCTGGGTGACGAAGGCGCGGTTGAGGCCGTGCAGCGGCGCCACGTCCGCCACCGTGCCGAGCGCGACGAGGTCGAGCAGCTCGATCAGCCTGGGTTCCTCGCGATCGGCGAACCAGCCGCGCCCGCGCAGCGTGCGCAGCAGGGCGGCGCCGAGCAGGAAGGCCATGCCGACGGCGGCGAGATGGCCCTGCGCGGCCCCCTCGTCGCTTTCGTCGAGCCGGTTCGGGTTGACGATGGCGAAGCCCTCGGGGAGGCGGCTGGCGCATTTGTGATGGTCGACGACGATCACGTCGACCCCGGCCGCCCTGGCCTGGGCCAGCGCCTCGAACGCCTGGGCGCCGCAATCGACGGTGACGATCAGCCTGGCGCCGCCGGCCGCGATCCGCACCAGCGCCTCGCCCGACGGGCCGTAGCCCTCCATCAGCCGGTCGGGGATATAGGCCGAGGCGGCAAGGCCGAGTCCGCGCAGCAGCCGGATCAGCAGCGCCGCTGAGGTCGCGCCGTCGACGTCATAGTCGCCGAACACCGTTACCGGTTCGCCTTGTTCGACCGCATCGGCGATCCGCGCCGCCGCCTTGTCCATGTCGCGGAACACCGAAGGATCGGGCATGAAGCCGCGCAGCGTCGGCCGGCGGTGGCGCTCGAGCTCGGCGCGGGCCACGCCCCGCGCCATCAGCAGCCGATCGACCAGGTCGTCCGGCCGGAAGCCGGCGTCGACATCGTCCGCCGCGGTGCCGCGCCAGCGCCACGGCTGGCCCAGGATCGAGCGCGACACGCCGCAGGCGTTCGCCAGATAGACGGGGGACGAGGCCATCAGCATCGGCCATGTCTAGGCCGCGGCGGCGCAAAAGGGAATCGGCGGCGCCAGATGCCTGTGGAAAAGCCGCCAGGCGGCGGCGCGGATCATGTGGCCGATATTCTCCGACACCAGATAGGCGGCGAGAAGGGCGAGGCTGGCCCCGCCGGCCCCTCAGGGATAATAGCGGACCTCGAGCGGGACCCGGAGGCCGGTGGCGGGGATCGAGAGCTTGACCTGGTCGAAGGCCGGCTGGGCGCGGATCGCGTCGCCATTGGGCATCGCCCAGCCGTCGGGCGACGAGCCCGTGCTCGGATCGATCTCGAACCGGTTGTTGCCGTTCTGGTCGTGCCAGACGCTGATCGCATAGTCGCCGGGCGGCACGTCGCCGAGGTCGAGGCTGAGCGCGCCCGCCGCCGGCGCCTGCACCATCCGGCCGCCGACCCGCTCGTCGCCGAGGAACTGGGCGCGGGTCTGGACCTGGACGTAGAGCGTGCCGCCGCCGCGCAGCCCGCTGAGATCGACCTGGACCGTCCCCGCTTGGGCCAGGGCCGGCGCGGCCAGCGCCAGCAGGCCGGCGACCGTCATCGAAATGCGTCTCATCTTCGTCTCCCTTGCGAATCAACAAGTACTCTATAATCTAGAGTACTCGTCTTCGCAACAGGAGGCTCCTCGGTGCGACGGCTAGTGCCCGCCCGGCTCGTTGCGGTGCTCGCCCCTGACCCAGCGGACCGTGCCGGTGGACGCCCGCATCACCACGCTTTCGGTGGTGATGCCCGATTTGCGGCGCCGGACGCCGTCGAGCAGAGTGCCGCCGGTGACGCCGGTGGCGGCGAAGATGACGTCGCCCCTGGCGAGGTCGTGGAGGTGGTAGATGCGGTGCAGGTCCTCCACTCCCCATTTGGCGGCGCGGCCGCGCTCGTCGTCGTTGCGGAACAGGAGCCGGCCCTGGAACTGGCCGCCGACGCAGCGCAGCGCCGCCGCCGCCAGCACCCCCTCCGGCGCGCCCCCCGAGCCCATGTAGAGGTCGATGCCGGTGTCGGGATCGGTGACCGCGATCACCCCGGCGACGTCGCCGTCGGGGATGAGCTGGATGCCGCAGCCGAGCGAGCGCAGCTCGGCGATCAATTTCTCGTGGCGCGGCCGGTCGAGCACGCAGACGATGATGTCCGACGGCGCGACGCCCTTGGCGGCGGCGACCGCGCGGACATTGTCGGCCGCCGGCCGGGCGAGGTCGATCACCTCCTCGGGATAGCCGGGGCCGACGGCGAGCTTGTCCATATAGACGTCGGGGGCGTTCAACAGGCAGCCCTGCTCGGCGATGGCGAGCACCGCCATGGCGTTGGCCCCGGCCTTGGCGGTGATGGTGGTGCCCTCGAGCGGATCGAGGGCGATGTCGATGCGGGGGCCGGTGCCCTGGGCCGCGCCGACCCTTTCGCCGATGAACAGCATCGGCGCCTCGTCGCGCTCGCCCTCGCCGATCACCACCGTGCCGTCGATGTCGAGCGTGTTCAGCGCCGCGCGCATCGCCTCGACCGCGGCATGATCGGCCGCCTTCTCGTCGCCGCGGCCGATCAGCTTCGAGGCGGCCACCGCCGCCGCCTCCGTGACCCGCACCATCTCCAGCACCAGCACGCGGTCGAGAACGTGGCTTGCCTTGACCATTTTTCCTGTCATCCTTTGCGCGAACGGGGGCGTTCCGGGGCGGATAAGCGAGGCCCATGACAAAGTCGAGAACGGCCCCGTTGCTGATCGCGCTCGCCGTCCTGCCCGTGGCGGCCGGCGCCCAGCCCGGACCGCCGCCCGCGCCGGTCACCGCCGACCAGGCGGCGGCGGCGCTGCAGGCGCGGATCCGCGACATCGTCGCGCAGAGATGCCCGCCCGGCACCGAGGCCGAGCCGATCGTCGTCTGCGGGCGGCGCGAGCCGCTGCCGCACTACCGCCTGCCCTTCGCCGACCAGCGGACGCCGGGAACCCACGACCGCGCCGGCGGCGAGCAGCGCGCCGCGCTGGCCGCCGAATTCGAGCCGCTGCACCACCGTCGGCCGCAACCCGCAATGCGGCTTCGTCGACCTGCTCGGCATCGGCCTCACCATCCTGCGCGAGGTCGTCGCCGGGCTGGAGCGGCGGCGTGACTGAGGCGCGCTCGATCCGCCCTCGCGTCATTCCGGCGACAGCCGGAATCCCACTGCCTGTTGCCCGGCAGCCGGGAGGAAGGAAGGGAGATTCCAGCTTTCGCTGGAACGACGGGAGGGGGCTGTTCCGGAATGACGGGAGGGGACAGGGATCGTGCGCTCCGAGATGAGGCCGGCGCTCCTCCTCCTCCTGCTCGCCGCGGCCTGGCCGGGGGCGGCGGCGGCGCAGCCGGACGCGCCCGGATTCGAGGAGCTGATGGCCGCGCAGCAGGAGCAGATCCGCCGGCTGGTCGCGGCCGACTGCCGCCGCGACGCCCCCGAGGGCGAGATCGTGGTCTGCGGCCGCTCGCTCGACACCGAGCGCCAGGCACTGCCGCTCGACGCGCCGCCAGTGCCCGGCCGGATCGCGCGGCTCCCCGGCGAGGCCCCGACCGGCATGGACGCGCTCAACGCCGAATATTGCCTCAGGCTGTGCAATGTCGGGGTCAAGATCGATCTCGAGACGGTCCGCGCGATCGGCCGGGGCATCGACCGCATCCTTCATCCCGATTGAGGGCGCCGCCCGGCGCGGCCGGCGAAAAGTGACGAGGGGGACGAAAGTGACGATTGTCACACGGAAATGCGGGGAATCCGCCCCTCGCCCGGATCGTCGCCGCCGCCCGCCGATCCGGCTGCCGCATCACCGATCCGGACCCAGCCGGGCGGGATCCAGCGACCCTCCTCACTTCGCCAGGGCGTAGTCCCTGACGAGCACCTGTTCCGGCACGTGCCAGGCCGCCGCGATCTTGCGGATCATCGAGAGGGTGAGCGGGCGCCGGCGCTGCAGAATCTCGGTGGCGCGCGACTGGCCGATCAGGGCGGCGAGATCGGCGCGCGTGTGCCCCTCATGTGCCATTGCCGCCTCGATCGCCTCCACCGGGTCGAGTTCGGCGATCGGCCAGCGCCGGTCCTCATAGGCTTCGACGAGGGTCGCCAAGACGTCGAGACGGTCGCCCTCGGGCGTGCCTTCCCCGGCGCCCCAGAGGCGCTCGATCTCCTGAAGCGCGAGGCGGTGATCCTCGTCGGTCTTGATCGGCTTGATGTCCACTCTCACCTCCTAGAACGCGCTTACCGCCAGCGCATCGATCCGGTCATATTCGGCGTGGCTGCCGATGAACTTCACGAAGGCGAGCGAGCGCCGGAAATCGAACGCCACGATCATCCGGTAGTCGCCGCCCGCCACCTCGAACCGGACCCGCTCCCCGTTCAGCACCTTCGCCTTCGAGAAGGCGGCCTGCACCTCGGCCGCATTCGCCCAGTTCGCCGCCTTCGTCACGCTCTGCCAATGCCCCAGCGATGCCGCCGCCGGGTGCCTCTCCCCAAAGGCCGCCAGCGTGCTGCGCGCGATGATACGCATGCACGCCGATATCATTTCCCAAAATGGGAAGCAAGGTGTCTTTTCCCAAGACGGGAACCAATTTTACCGGTCACCCGCGACTTGGCTACCGCGCGAAGAGGTCGACGTCGACGCGGCCGCCTTCGAGGCTGGCGGGGTCGTAGGCGATGTCGACGGTGGCGATGTCGCGGTTCCTGCCCACGGCCGACACCCGCGAGCAGCCGCCGTCGGGGATGCGGGAGCGGATGCGGACGTTCTGGCTGCGGCCGTCGCGGAAGCGGATGTCGGCGTCGAGCAGGCGCACGGCGCGGCCTTCGACGCAGAACATGATCTCGCGGAATTGCGCCTGCCAGCGCACCGTGATCGTGCCCCGGCCGGCATCGCCGCCCACCCGGCGCCCGCCAACCCCGGTCCAGCCCGACTGCGCCGCCGCCGGCGCCGCGACAACCATCGCGATCGCGGCCAGGACGGCCGCCTTCGGAACTGCCATGCCGATCCCTCCCCCCAAGGAGCGCCCCGGATATCATATCCCGCCGAAATCCCGCAACCCGCCGCAAAGGCTTCCGCCCGGGGCCCGCGCCGACTAGATAGCGAGGCAGGACAAGGACCCACGTCATGGCCGATCAGGACACCAGGGACGCCGCGAACGCCGAGGCGCCCGCCGCCACCACGCTCGAGGACATGCAGCACTGGACCTGGGTGATGGGGCGCGCACAGCAGCTGATGATGGAGCATCTCGCCCAGCATATGGGCGGGGCCGCCAAGACCGCGCCCGATCCGGCGAAGGCCGCCGCTCAATGGCCGGGGATGGCGCTGCTCGGCGATCCGGCGAAGATCATGCAGGCGCAGGCCGACATGTGGGCCGAGGGGCTCGACATCTGGCAGCGGGCGCTCGGCGGGGCGAAAGGCGCGGGCGAGGCAGGCGCGAAGAGCGCGCTCGAGGAGAAGGCCGACAGCGACCGGCGTTTCTCCGCTCCGGAATGGCGCGACAACCCGTTGTTCGACACCATCCGCCAGACCTATTTGCTGGTCTCCGAGCGGCTGCTCGGCTCGGTCGACGCGATCGAGGGGGTGGACGAGGCGACCCGCGGGAAGATGCGGTTCATGACCAAGGCGTTCGTCGACGCGATGGCGCCGTCGAACTTCGCCCTGACCAACCCGCAGGTGCTGGAGCGCGCCGCCGAGACCAGGGGCGAGAGCCTGCTCCACGGCCTCGAGCACATGCTCAAGGACCTCGCCAAGGGGCAGCTCACCCATACCGACCCGGGCGCGTTCGAGGTCGGCCGCAACATCGCCACGACGCCCGGCAAGGTGATCAAGCAGACCGGCATGTACCAGCTCATCCAATATGCGCCGGCGACCGGGAAGGTGCTGGCGACGCCGCTGATCATCTTCCCGCCCTGGATCAACCGCTTCTACATCCTCGACCTCAATCCCAAGAAGAGCTTCATCAAATGGGCGGTCGAGCAGGGGCTGACCGTGTTCGTGGTGTCGTGGAAGTCGGCCGACGAGAGCATGGCCGAGACGACAATGGACGATTACGTCCTCGCCCAGGCCGAGGCGATCGACGCGGTGCGCGACGCGCTCGGCGTCGAGGCGGTGCACGCGATCGGCTATTGCGTGGCGGGGACGATGCTGGCGGCGACCCTGGCGCTGATGGAGGCGCGCGGCGAGGCGGCGAAGGTGGCGAGCGCGACCTTCTTCACCGCCCAGGTCGATTTTTCGGAAAGCGGCGATTTGAAGCTGTTCATCGGCGACGAGCAGATGGAGCTGATCCGCCAGCTTTCGGCCGACAAGGGCTATCTCGACGGCCGCTACATGGCGGCGACCTTCAACCTGCTGCGCGGCCGCGACCTGATCTGGAACTACGTCACCAGCAATTACCTGATGGGCGAGGATTATCCGCAGTTCGACCTTCTGTTCTGGAACGGCGACACCACCAACCTGCCGGCCAAGTGGCACCGCGCCTATCTGACCCAGCTCTACCGCGAGAACCGGCTGGTCCAGCCGGGCGGGATCAGGATCGACGGGGTGCCGATCGATCTGCGGACGGTGAAGGTGCCCACCTATGTCCAGGCCGGGCGCGAGGACCATATCGCGCCGCCGCAGAGCGTGTGGAAGATCACCCACCATTTCGCCGGGCCGATGCGCTTCGTGCTGGCCGGATCGGGCCATATCGCCGGCGTCGTCAACCCGCCCGAGGCCGGCAAATACCAATATTGGACCAACGAGGAGAAGGTCGACACGCTCGACGCGTTCATCGCCGGCGCGACCGAGACCAAGGGAAGCTGGTGGCCGGACTGGATGGCCTGGATCCGCGACATCTCCGGCGAGGAGGTCCCGGCCAAGGGCGCGCGCGTGCCCGGCAGGGGCAAGGCGAAGGCGATCGAGGACGCGCCGGGAAGCTATGTGAAGGCGCGGTAGCACGAAGGGAGAGTCACTTTTCCGCGCCGCCGTGAAAGACCGTCGCCACCGCGGGGAAAAGTGACTGGGCCCAAGAATTGTTGCAGCGCACAAAAAAGAGCTTGAAATCGGCGGCGGGCTCTCCTATTTGCTGCACTGCAGCATCAAAGGAGCGTTTTCGTGGCCGACCAGACCGACACCAAAGTGATTGAAACCAAAGCGGAAATGCTGCGGGAAACTGCGCCCGTCAAGGCGCAAGTGGCCGAGCCCGCCAAAGCCGAACCGGCCAAGGTCGAGCCGGTGAAGGCCGCCCCGGCCGCCGCGAAAGCGGCCGCCGCCCGGGCGAAGGCGCCGGTCAAGACGGCGTCCAGGACCATCAAGGCCCGCAAGCCGGCGAAGAAGAAGAAGCCGGTCGCGGTCCGCAAAGCCAAGCCGGCGAAGAAGCCGGTCGTGAAAACCGCCAAGCCGGCCCGCGCGGCCGCCAAGGCGATCAAGACAGGAGTGAACATCATGGCTACCCGTACCAACAAAGCGGCCGAGACCGGCCAGATCGCCGCCGAGCAGTTCCGTGCCGCCTTCGGCGACATCAACGAGCGCGCCAAGACGGCCGCCGAGAAGAGCGCCAAGATCGTCGAGGAGCTCGCCGACCTGACCCGCGGCAACGTCGAGGCGCTGGTCGCCTCCTCGAAGATCGCCGCCAAGGGCGTCGAAACCCTCGGCCAGGACGCGGCCGACTATGGCCGCAAGAGCTTCGAGGAGGCTTCGGCCGCCCTGAAGAGCTTCGCCGAAGTGAAGTCGGCCACCGACTTCTTCCGCCTCCAGGGCGACTTCGCCCGCAGCGCGTTCGACGCCGCGGTCGCCGAGAGCGCCCGCCTCAGCGAGACCGTGCTGAAGCTGGCCGGCGACGTCGCCGAGCCGATCAACAGCCGCTACACCGTGGCGGCGGAGCGTGTGAAGACGCTGGCCGCGTAATCCGCCAGAGTCCGAGCCTGTAGAAAGGGCGGCCCCTCCCGTTGGAGCGGCCGCCCTTTTTCATTCCTCCCCGGTCCGGGGAGGATTAGCCCCTTCAACGACGCGCCTGCGGCGCGGTCCCCTCCCCCGTTCCGGGGAGGATCACCCCTTGCGGCGCGTGGGCACCTTGCCATATTTATCGCGTTGAGATGCCGATGGACCGAACGATCATTGCCGCGAACGGAAATCCCGGCGACGAGGACGGCACCGGCCTCGGCCTCGCCACCAAGACGCGCACCCGCACCAAGACGCCGTCGCCCTACAAGGTGCTGATGCTCAACGACGACTACACGCCGATGGAGTTCGTCGTCCACGTCCTCCAGAGCTTCTTCAAGATGTCGATCGAGGACGCGACCCGGGTGATGCTCCATGTCCACCAGCGCGGCGTCGGCGTGTGCGGCATCTTCCCCTATGAGGTCGCCGAGACCAAGGTCGCGCAGGTGATCGACTTCGCCCGCCAGAACCAGCACCCGCTGCAATGCACGCTGGAGAAGGCGTAGCACAGCGACGGTCGCCCCGCCCGGACGTATTTAAGAGCGACCGTCCCTGCTTATGCCGGGATGGCGGACGCTGCCGGCGCGGCAGCGTCACTTCGCCGGCGGGAGCCAGCTGGTCTCGAGGCCGGTACGGTCGCTGAAATTGGCTTCGGCGCAAAGCCGCGCCTCGTCGAGCACCCGCATCTGGCTGCCGGTGCGCTCGATGATCCCGTCGTCGACCAGGCCGCGCATCATCCGGTTGACGTGGACCGCGGTGAGCCCGGTGGCGTCGCCGATCTCCTCCTGGGTCAGCGGCAGCTGCATCTCGTCGTCGATGCACGCCCCCAGGAGGCGCATCCGGATGAGGATCTCGCACAGCAAGGACGACACCCGGGCGCGGGCCGAGGTGCGGCCGATCGAGGCCAGCCGGTCGGCGAGCGCAGCGCGGTCGGCGACGGTGATCGCCAGGATGAGGGCGCCGAGGCGCGGATGGCCGGCGATCAGCGCCGCCAGACGCTCGCGGCCGAACGGGCAGAGCGTGACGTCGGTGACCGCGGTCACCGTTTCCGGGGAATCGGCGAAGGCGAGCAAGGCGAGGCCCAATATGTCGCCCTGGAAATGGAAGCGCATGATCTGGCGGCTGCCGTTGCCGAGCACCACGCTGGAATGGAGCCAGCCTCTGCGGACGATGAACAGCTCGCGCGGCGCCTCGTTCTCGGCGATGATGACGGCGCCGCGGCGCCAGGACCGTTCCTGCTCTTCCAGCCGGTCGAGCGCCTCCTGCTCGCCCGGGGACAGCCGGACGTGGCGGCTGAGACTCTCAGCGAGACAACTTACCCCCAACGCCAATCACCCCCCGCGGGCACGCACAAATACTTCGAGGTCGTTCTAGGGACGAAATCCTCTACACGCCCTGATCGAAATCAAGAAGATATTCATCCGCCGACCTTTTTCCCGGCCCGCGCCCGCCGCTTGCGCGCGCCGGCCAACCTCTTCATAGCTTCGCTCGATGGACAGGATCATCATCAGCGGGGGCAAGCCGCTCACCGGCCGGATCCCCATTTCCGGCGCCAAGAACGCGGCGCTGACGCTGATGCCCTGCGCGCTCCTGACCGACGAGCCGCTGACCCTTCGCAACCTGCCGCGGCTCGCCGACGTCGACAGCTTCGGCCATCTTCTCAACCAGCTCGGCGTCTCGACCACGGTCGAGGGCGCGCGCAAGGGCGAGTTCGGGCGGGTGATGACCTTCCGCGCGGCCAATATCGCCTCGACGGTCGCGCCCTACGACATCGTCCGGAAGATGCGCGCCTCGATCCTGGTCCTCGGGCCGCTGCTCGCCCGCGCCGGCGAGGCGACGGTGTCGCTGCCCGGCGGCTGCGCGATCGGCAACCGGCCGATCGACCTCCATTTGAAGGCGCTGCAGGCGCTGGGCGCGGAGATCGAGATCGCGGCGGGCTATGTGAAGGCGACCGCGCCCGCCGGCGGCCTCACCGGCGGCACGATCAGCTTCCCCACCGTGTCGGTCGGCGCCACCGAGAACGCGCTGATGGCCGCGGTGCTCGGCAAGCGGCACGACCGTGATCGAAAATGCCGCGCGCGAGCCGGAGATCACCGACCTCGCTTCATGCCTGATCGCGATGGGCGCGGAGATCGAGGGGCTGAAGAGCGACACGCTCACCGTCCACGGCAAGGACCGGCTGCACGGCGCCACCTATGCGGTGATGCCCGACCGGATCGAGGCCGGTTCCTACGCCTGCGCGGCGATGATCACCGGCGGCGCGCTCGAGCTTGCCGGCGCGCGCGAGGATTCGATGCACGCCATCCTCTCCGGCCTCGCCGACGCCGGCGCGATCGTCGAGTTCAAGAGCGGCGGGATCAAGGTCATGCGCCGACGGCGGCACCAGGCCGCTGTCGCTGTCGACCGCGCCCTACCCCGCCTTCCCGACCGACATGCAGGCCCAGTTCATGGCGATGCTGGCGCTGGCGAACGGCACCAGCCTCCTGACCGAGACGATCTTCGAGAACCGCTACATGCACGTCCCCGAGCTCTCCCGCATGGGCGCCGACATCGAGGTGCGCGGCCGCTCGGCGGTGGTGCGCGGCGTCGGCGGCCTGATCGGCGCGCCGGTGATGGCGACCGACCTGCGCGCCTCGATGAGCCTGGTCCTCGCCGGCCTCGCCGCCAAGGGCGAGACCCAGGTCAACCGCGTCTACCATCTCGACCGCGGCTACGAGCGGCTCGAGGAGAAATTGCAGGCGGTCGGGGCCGACATCGAACGGGTCAGCGACGGCTGACCGCCCGCTCGTCATTCCAGCGAAAGCTGGAATTTCTCTACCTTCAAGCGATTATGTCACTTCGCCGGCCCGATGCTGCGCGACCCGGGCAGCCAGATTCGCGGTCACGCCGATGTAGAGGACGCCGCGCACATTGGTTGGTCATGATATAAGTCCAGCCGCCGCGCATGGGCCCAGGCTAGCAAAGACCAAGTGAGATTCCAGCTTTCGCTGGAATGACGGACCGGGTTTCCGTCCCCGACCCCTAGAACGCGACCTCGGCGGTGTGGATCGCCACGCCGACCAGGCCGCCGACCAGGGTGCCGTTGATGCGGATATATTGGAGGTCGCGGCCGACGGCGGCTTCGAGGCGGTCGGAGACGGTGCGGGCGTCCCAGGCGCGGACCGTGTCGGAAACCAGAGTGACGATGCCGTCGCCGTAGGAGGCGACGACGCCGACCAGGGCGCGGCGGGCGAACTGGTTGATCGCCTGCTTGAGCCGCGGCTCCTGCTGCAGCGTCTCGCCCAATTGCCTCAGCGCCTCGCCGAACTTGCCGGCCAGGGCCGCATCGGGATCGCGCGCGCTCCTTAGGAGGCCGGCGCGGCTCTTCTCCCAGATGCCGTCGAGCCAGTCGGTGACCGCCGGATTGTCGATCATCTCGTTCTTCCATGCCTCGACCCTGGCCATCATCTCCGGATCGGAGCGGAGGCCGGCGGCAAGGCGGGCGAGGCCCTCCTCGGCCTTGGCGCGGAGCGGATGATGGGGATCGACCGCCATGTCGATGGTGAGGCGCCTGAGGCCGTCGACGATGGCGTCGGCGAGCCGCTCGTCGAGCCCGGCCATGCGCACGATCCAGCCGGCGCGCTGATGGACCATGTCGCGGATCATGTCCTCGTTGGCGTCCAGCGTGCGGCCGGCCCAGGTGACGATGCCGTCGACCATCGGCACGTGGCGCTCGTCGGTGATCGCCGCCTCGAGCGTCTGGCCGAGCAACGGCGCGACCTCGACGCTGCGCATCCGCGCCGCCGACCGCCGTCTTCACCATCCCGCCGAGCCGCTCCTGGTCGAGCGCCTCGAGGATGTCGGCGAGCAGCCGCGAGCCGCCTTCGCGCAGCCGCCCCTCGCCGGGCGGCTGGCTGAGGAAGCGGCCGATCGCGCCGGCGACGTCGACCTTGCGCATCCGCCGCGCCACCACCGAGGGGGTAAGGAAATTGTCCTTGAGGAAACTGGGCGAGGGTGGCGCCGATCCGGTCCTTGTTGCGGGGAATGATCGCGGTGTGCGGGATGGGGAGGCCGAGCGGGTGGCGGAACAGGGCGGTCACCGCGAACCAGTCGGCGATGCCGCCGACCAGCCCGGCCTCGGCGAAGGCGCGGACGAAGCCCCAGGCGGGATGCAGCTCGACGAGGCCGGCGGCGGCGACGAACACCGCCGCCATGCCGGCCAGCATCGCCGTGGCGAGGATCCGCATGCCGCGGGCGCCGCCCTGCGCCGGGTTGAAACGGCTAAGGCGCGGCCTGTTGAAGAGGCTCATGCCGGATCAATAACCGGCGGCGGGCACGGTTGATACCCGCCGACGATTATTCCGCGGGCTGCGGCGCCGACTCCGGCGACGGGCCGTGGTCCTGCTTGCCCCGGTAGGTGATGATCCGGCGGAACTTCGGCGTCAGCCACTTCTCGAAGCTGTCGGCGAGGCTGAACGAGGCCGGGACCAGCACCAGGGTGAGCAGGGTCGAGAGCAGAAGGCCGCCCATCACCACCACCGCCATCGGCGCCCGCCAGCTCGACATCGCCCTCGAGCGACAGGGCGGTCGGCACCATGCCGGCGACCATCGCCATCGTCGTCATCACGATCGGCTGGGCGCGCTTGTGGCCGGCGTCGACGATCGCCTCGTTCTTGGGCACGCCCTTGGCCATCTCCTCGATGGTGAAATCGAGCAGCAGGATCGAGTTCTTGGCGACGATGCCGAACAGCATCAGGATGCCGATCATCACCGGCATCGACACGGCGTGGCCGGCGATGTGCAGCGCGATCGCCCCGCCCAGCGGCGCGAGCAGCAGCGAGCCCATGTTGACGAACGGCGCCATCAGCCTCTTGTAGAGCAGCACCAGCACCGCGAAGACCAGGAACGTGCCCGAGATCAGCGCGGTCAGGAACTCCGAAACCAGCTTCGCCTCCTCGCGCTGCTGCCCGGAGCGCGCGCGCTCCACGCCTTCGGGGAGGTTCTGCATGATCGGAAGCTGGTCGATGATGGCATCGCCGTCGACCACGCCCGGCGCGTAATCGGCGCCGATCATGATCCGCCGCTCCTGGTTGATGCGCTGGATGATCGACGGGCCCGCCCCGAAGGTGATCTCGGCGACGACCTTGAGCGGGACCGATCCGCCGCTCGACGTCGGCACCGGCATGTTCTCGATCGTCGACAGGTTGCGCCGCGAGCCCTCCTCGAGGGCGACGCGGATCGGGACCTGGCGGTCGGACAGCGAGAAGCGGGCGCTGGCCTGGTCGATCTCGCCCTGGGTGGCGACGCGGATCGCCTGGCTGAGCGCCGCCGTGGTGACGCCCAGATCGGCCATCAGGTCGAGCCGCGGCGTGATCGTGATCTCCGGCCGGCGCAGGTCGCCGGCGATGCGCGGCGCGCGAAACTCGGGCCGCTGCCGCATCTGCTCGACCAGCGCGAGCGCGGCCGCCTGGAGCCGGGCCGGATCGGACCCGGCAAGCAGCACCGAAATGTCGCGGCCGCCGACCCTGTTCTGGTTGCGGAAATTGACGCGCGCGTCGGGGATCTCGCGCAGCAGCGGCGCCACCTCGCGCTGGAAATCGGTGCTGGTGCGCTCGCGGCCCTCGCCCCGGTCCTTCAGCGAAACATAGATGGTGGCTGTTGCCGGCGCGCACCGATTCGAAGGCCGACAGGACGTCGGGCTGCGAGCGGATGACGCGCGCGGCGCGATCGGCGACCGCGCGGGTCTGGTCGAGCGTCACGCCCGGCGGCATCTCGACCGAAACCTGCACCGTGTCCTCGTCGGTATTGGGCTGGAAGGTGAAGGGCAGAGTCGCGAACGCGAAAATCTGCAGGACGAAGCAGGCCGCGCCGACGGCCACCGTCTTCCAGCGGTGGACGAGGGTCCAGCGCAGGAGCGCCAGATATCTGTCCATCAGCCAGCCTTCGCCATGCTTGGCCTGGCCCTTGGCCTTGAGGAAATAGGCGGCCATCATCGGCGTGATCATCCGCGCCACGGCGAGGCTGATCAGCACGGTCGACGACGATGGTGAGACCGAAGCTGATGAAATATTGGCCGATAATGCCGCCCATCATGGCGACCGGCAGGAACACGGCGACGATCGAGAAGGTCGTCGCGACCACCGGCAGGCCGATCTCGTCGGCCGCGTCGATCGACGCCTGATAGGCCGATTTGCCCATCCGCATGTGCCGGACGATATTCTCGATCTCGACGATCGCATCGTCGACGAGCACGCCCGCTACCAGGCTCAGGGACAGCAGCGTCACCATGTTGAGGGTGAAGCCCATCATGCCCATGAACCAGAAGGCCGGAATCGCCGAGAGCGGGATGGCGATCGCGGAAATCAGGGTCGCGCGCCAGTCGCGCAGGAACAGGAAGACGACGAGGACCGCGAGCAAGGCGCCTTCGACCAGCGCCCGCATCGCCGATTCATACTGCATTTCGATATATTTGACCGGCGTGAACAGCAGAGTGTAGTGGACGCGCGGATCCTCCTGTTCGAGCGCCCGCAGCTCGCGCATGACGTCCTGATAGACGGTCACGTCCGAATAGCCCTTGGCCTTCTGGATCATGAAGCTCACGACCTGACGGCCGTTCTGGACGCCGTAGGAGGTCTGCTCGGCCCACTGGTCGCGGACGCTGGCGACCGAGTTGAGCCGGATCGTGCGGCCGCCGCCCATCGAAATCTGGGTTTCGCCGAGCTGGTGCGCGTTGAGGGCGCTGCCGAGCACACGGACCGACTGCTCCGAGCCGGCGATCTCGGCGCGGCCGCCCGCCGCGTTCATGTTGATCGCGCGAAGCTGCTGGTTGATCTGCGAGGCGGTGACGCCCTGGGACTGCATGCGGACGGGATCGAGCTCGACCCGGATTTCGCGGCTGACCCCGCCGGTGCGGCTGACGATCGAAACGCCTTCCACCGCCATCAGGCGCCGGTTGATGGTGTCGTCGATATACCAGCTGAGCTGCTCGACCGTCATCGCGGTGCTTTCCGCCGACAAATAGGCGATCGGCTCGTCGTCATTCTCGATGCGCTGGACCTGCGGCTCGAGGATGCCGTCGGGAAGGTCGCCGCGGATCCGCGCGACGGCGTCGCGCACGTCGGTGACGGCCCGATCGATCGGCGTGCCGATCTCGAACATGACGAAGGTCCCGCTATTGCCCTCGCGGATGGTCGAGTTGATCTCGCTGACCCCGTTGATGCCGCGAACCGCCGCCTCGACGCGGCGGGTGATCTGGATTTCAAGCTCGGGCGGCGCCGCGCCGGGCTGGCTGATCGAGATGTACGCCGCCGGGATGCTGACGTCCGGCTCGAGGTTGATGTCCATCCGCTTGAAGGCGAGGAGGCCCATCGCCAGCAGGAAGGTGAAGAGGACGAGCGGGATCACCGGATTCCGGATTGCCCATGCCGAGATGTTACGCATCGTTCAGCTCCACTTGCGCGCGTCTATCGGGCCGGCCGCCGCGCCCGTTCCGGGCGAATGCGCTCGCCCGGGTTGAGGAAGGCGCCGGCCGATTCGACCACGCGCTCGGTGCCGTTGAGGCCCTCGGCGATGACCACGCCGCGGTCGTTCACCGTGCCGATCCGGATCGCGCGGCGCACGACCGTGTCGTTCGGGCCGACGATCATCACATAGGGGCCGGCATCGTCGGTCAGGACCGCCGATTCGGGCAGCAGCGGCGCGCTCACCGAGCCGGCCCGGATCTGCGCCGCGGCGAAGCCGCCGGGCCGCAAGTCGCGATTATAGGGGATCGAGATGCGGGCGACGCCCTGGCGGGTCTGCGGGTCGATGATCGGCGAGACCTGCCAGACGCTGCCCTGATAGCTTTGGGTCGAGCCGACCGGCGTCACCGTAACCGGCACGCCGGCGCTGATCCGCGCGAGATCGGTCTGCGGCAGGCGGGCGAGCAGCTCCATCTGGCCGCCCTCGGCGATGCGGAACAGGGCCGGACGAGCCGGCGCCGACCACCTGGCCCACCTCGACGCTGCGCGACAATATGAGGCCGCCGGTGGGCGCGCGGACGTCGAGCCGGCCGATGCGGGCGCGGGTGGCGCCGAGCTGGGCCTGGGCGACGCGGACGCGGGCCGCGGCGGCGTCGCGGGCGGCGCGCTTGCGGTCGAGATCGGCCTGGCTGACGAAGCCGCGCGAAACCAGCGACTGGGCCCGGTCGAGCTCGTTCTGGGCGAGCTGCAGGTCGGCGCGCGCCACCTCGATCTGGGCGGCGAGCTGCTGCGCCTCCTGGGCCTGGACCGAGCGGTTGATCACCGCCAGCGTCTGGCCGGCGCGGACCCACTGGCCGGGCTCGACCAGCACACGCTCGACCTGGCCGCCCTCGCCGGGGACGCCGACCGGCATGTCGCGGCGGGCGGCGAGCGAGCCGGTCGCCGAGATCAGGGCGGGAATGTCCTGGCGGCCGGGGACGATCACCGTCACCGGCGGAAGCTGCTGGCCCTGGTCGGCCTTGGGCGGTGCGGCCTTCTCGCCGCCGCCGCCGAACATGAAGACGGCCAGAATCGCGACCAGCGCCACGGCCAGGACGGCGATGATGATCCGCTTGCGCCGGCGGCGCCTGGTGAGCTCCTCCTCCCCGACGGCGACGTCGTCGATCGCGTCACGGCTCCATTTCGTCGACTCGTAGTTCATCGCTTTCATCGTCCCCACTCAGACAACACGGCCGCAGCCGCTCCCTCGGGAGCTGTATTAGCTCGAATAGATCACCTGGAACAAGCCATAATAACAGGCGCCCCGCTACTCGCCCCCGGCGCCCGGGAACCCGCGCTTTACAACCGTTTATAGCGCTTTACCAATGCTGAATGAGGGCCGCGCCCGCGGCCCCCGCGCAAGGAGCAAGCGTCATGGCCCAATATCTCGCCGACTATCACTGGCTGACCTGGATCGTCATCGGCCTCCTCGCCGGCGCCATCGCCAAGGCGATCACGCCGGGCCGCGACCCCGGCGGCTGCCTGGTCACCATCGTCATCGGCGTCGCCGGCGCGCTGGCCGCCGGCTTCATCGGCCAGTCGATCGGCTGGTACGACCCGGGCGAAGGTGCCGGCTTCCTCGCGGCGATCGTCGGCGCGGTGCTGCTGCTCATCATCTACCGCTTCATTGCCCGCCGCTGACCGCGCGGTTCAGCGCTCGTGCAGCCCGGCCCGCTAAGGGCCGCATGTCCCTGGGACGTGTGGAGAGGAAGCACGAGATGGTGAAACTGAGAATGACGACGGCGGCGCTGCTGGCGCTGGCCGCGCCGCTGGCCGCGCCCGCCGCCGCGCAATCGGTGCCGGCGCAGGCGATCAGCGGGACCCGGCTCGACGTGGTCGCGACGGGCGAGGTGACGCGGGTGCCCGACATCGTCCTGATCAATGCCGGGGTGACGACGCAGGCGCCGACGGCGAGCGAGGCGATCCGGGCGAATGCCGTCCAGATCGATTCGATGCGGGCGGCGCTGCGCCGTGCCGGCGTCGCCGATCGGGATATCCAGACCAGCTCGGTCAACCTCAGCCCGGAATGGCGGCACGTGCAAAATCGGTCGCCGCAATTCGTCGGCTACCGCGCCCACCACATGGTCAACGTCCGTTTCCGCGACGTCGCCAATGCCGGCCGGATTCTCGATGCGCTGGTCGCCGCCGGCGCCAACGAAATCAACGGCCCGACCTTCGAGATCGAGCGGCCCGGGGCCGCGCTGGACGAGGCGCGGGGGCGCGCGCTCGCCGACGCCCGCGCCCGCGCCGACCTTTACGCCCGCGCGCTCGGCATGCAGGTTCGCCGGGTCCTGTCGGTGAGCGAGGCAGGGACGGCGTCGCCCGGGCCGATGCCGTTCGCCCGGCGCGAGATGGCGCAGGCAGCGGCGGCGACCAATATCGTCCTGGGCGAGCAGGCGCTGGGCGTCAGCCTGACGGTCAGCTTCGAGCTCGAATAGGAAAAGGGCCGCTCCTTTCGGGGCGGCCCCTTTCCTTCACCTCGAAAGCCGGATCAGCGGACGCTGCCGCGGCGGAACAGGTTGACGATGGCGAGCAGGATGACCGCGCCGATCAGCGAGACGATCCACGCCGTCGGGCTGCCCCAATCCTGGTTGATCGTGCCGCGGTTGAAGATCAGGCCGCCGATGAAGGCGCCGACGATGCCGACGACGATGTTGAGCAGGATCCCCTGTTGCGCGTCGGTGCGCATCAGCAGGCTGGCCAGCCAGCCGACGATGCCGCCAATGATAAGCCAAACGATGAAGCCCATGATTCTTCCCTCCTGCTGTCGGCGCCGCCCAACCCCATGGCCAGGGCAGCGGTCCGGTCCTAAGACGCGCCACCGCCGCGCTTGTTCCTGCCCGGCGCGACGGCCGGACCGGAGGTGAGGGGCTTGTTCCTGTTTTCGGGAAGGTATCGAAGCGCGACGCGGCCGAACCCGGCCGCGGGCGCGTCAATAGCTTTGCTGGCGCTCGTAGAGGGTACGGTAATGCTGGATCCGCGTCACCCTGAGGCCGGGCATGCCCGAGCGGTCGACCGCGCGCTGCCAGCCGGCGAACTCCTCGAGGCTGAGCCCGTAGCGCTCGCACGCTTCGTCGACGCTCAGCAGACCGCCATTGACCGCCGACACGACCTCGGCCTTGCGGCGCACCACCCAGCGGGTGGTCGTCGGATCGGGCAGCGATTCGATGGTGAGCGGCTCGCCGAGCGGGCCGATGACCTGAGCGGGGCGGATTTTCTGATTCTCGATCATTCGTACCTCAAGACTTCACGCGCTTTCGGCTCATTGCGCCGTCTGCGTTCCTTCCTTTAGCGGGAGAGCGTTGAAGGAAGGCTAAAACGCCAAGGTAAATAACACGGTGAGCATGGTTTACGGCGTGTTGACCCGGCGTCCCGCTTCGGCACGGTTGAAACAGCCCCGCTGGGCCGAAACAGCCTGCCGCCAGCCGGGGCCGGCGAGCACCAGCTCGGTCAGCGGGTCGGACTGGGCGGCGGGGGCGGACCGATCCGCGGCCCGCGCCTGCGCGCAGGCGGCGGCGCTCGCCGCCTGCTGCGCGCCCAGTGCCGCGCGCAGCACCGAAAAGTCGAGCCGCGCCGGCTGGCGGCCGTCGAGAAGGCGCCGGGCGCGAAGCTGGAAGGTCTCGTCCATCTCCCGAGTCTCTACGCGAAGAGGGTGAAGAGCCGGTAAAGCCTGTGCTTAGGGCCCATACCCAAACGGGCCCAGGCCCGGGGGTGGGCGATCGGCCCGCCAGCGACTATGTAGCGCCCATCATGCAGGCGGATTTCCAGCTCGGCCGGCCGGCGGCCAAGGCCCGAATCGTCGTCGCCATGTCGGGCGGCGTCGACAGCTCGGTGGTGGCCGCGCTGGCCGCGCGCAGCGGCGCCGAGACGATCGGCGTGACCCTCCAGCTCTACGATCATGGCGAGGCGGTCGGGCGGACGCGGACCTGCTGCGCCGGCCAGGACATTTACGACGCCAAGGCGGTCGCCGACCGGCTCGGCATCGCCCATTATGTGTTCGACTATGAAAGCCGGTTCCGGACCAGCGTGATCGAGCGCTTCGCCGACGAATATGCGCGCGGGCGCACGCCGATCCCCTGCATCAGCTGCAACCAGGGCGTGAAGTTCACCGACCTTCTGAGCCTGGCGCGCGACCTCGGCGCCGACTGCCTCGCCACCGGCCATTATGTCCGGCGGGTGGCGGGGCCGTCCGGGGCCGAGCTGCACCGCGCCGCCGATCCCGCGCGCGACCAGAGCTATTTCCTGTTCGCGACCACCCGCGACCAGCTCGATTATCTGCGCTTCCCGCTGGGCGACATGCCCAAGCCGGCGGTGCGCGACGATCGCCCGCGAGCTCGGCGCTGGCCGTCGCCGACAAGCCCGACAGCCAGGACATCTGCTTCGTCCCCGACGGCGATTATGCGCGGGTGGTGGAGAAGGTGCGGCCCGACGCGGCCGCGCCCGGCGAGATCGTCGACCGCGAGGGGCGCGTGCTGGGCGCGCATCCGGGCCTGATCCACTTCACCGTCGGCCAGCGCCGCGGCCTGGAGATCGGCGGCCAGCCCGAGCCGCTCTACGTGCTCAGGCTGGAGCCGGAGAGCCGGCGGGTCGTGGTCGGGCCGAAGACGCGCGCTGGCGGTGCGCGACGGCGCGGCTCGACGGGATCAACTGGCTCGGCGAGGGCCAGAGCGGCGGGCTGACGGCGAAGGTGCGCTCGCTGGCCAGGCCGGTGCCGGCGCGGTTCGACCCGATGGGGCCGGGACAGGCGGCCCGGCGGTCCATTTCGAGCGGCCGGAATATCGGCGTCGCGCCCGGCCAGGCGGCGGTGCTCTACGAGGGCGAGCCGGGTGCTCGGCGGCGGCTGGATCGAGGAAACCGTGGCCGCGGAGCTGGAGCCGGCCTGACGCCGGGCCACGGCGTAGAGCAGGAGGCCGGCGATCACCAGGCCTGCCAGCATCGCCCAGGATTGCCATTTCGACTGGGCGGCTGCCCAGAGGCAGACGGCGAGCGCCGCGGCGATCATCGCCCAGGTCGCCGCGCCCGGCCGCTCCGCCTTGGGCAAGGCGGCGATGCTGGCGCCGTAGACGAAGAGCCGCGCCAGAGTGCTGACGATGGCGAGCCAGAGGAAGCTGCCGGTCACGGCGAGCGCGATCCCGGCAAGGCCCATGAACAGGATCGAATTGGCCGGCGTCGCCCAGCGCCGGCTGACCGCGCCGAACCAGCGCGGCAGCGAGCCCTGGCCGGCGAGCGCGTAGGTGACGCGCGGGGTCGAGGTCATCGAGCCGGCGAGATTGCCGGCGATCGAGGCGAGGGCGGTGGCGGTGAGGAGGAGCGCGCCCGCCGGCCCGATCAGCGCCTCGGCCAAGGCGGCGAGCGGCGCCGCCGGCGCGGGTCCGGCCGGCATGATCGCGACATAGGCGAGCTGGACCAGGAAATAGATGCCGACGGTGGCGACGAGGGTGGCGATGAGCGCGCGCGGGATGGTGCGGGCGGCGTCGGTCGTCTCGTCGGCGGGGACGACCGAATTCTCGAAGCCGACGAAGGCGTAGAGGATGACGAGGGCCGCCGCCTCCATCGCCGAAAGCGGCGGCGGCGGGCCGGGCGGCGGCCAGGCGCCGGCGGACCAGGCCAGGCCCCAGAGGGCGAGCGCGATCAGCGGCAGTGCCTTGAGGAGGGTCAGCACATCGAGCGTGCGGACGGCGCGGCGGACGCCGACCATGTTGATGAAGGTGATCGCGCCCACCATCAGCGACGATCGACCGCCGCGCGGCCGGCCGCGCCGCCGAGCGGCGGCCAGAGCGAGGCGGCATAGGTGGCGAAGACGTTGGCGTTGGCGGCGAGCGCGGTGATCCGCGCGACATAATAGAGCCAGCCGGCCTGGAAGGAGACCAGCGGGCCGAACGGCGCGGTATAGGCGACCGGGCCGCCCGACACCGGGTGGAGGGCGGCCAGCCGGGCGAAGGGCAGAGCGATCAGCAGGAACAGCAGGCCGAAGATCGGAAACAGCCACGGGCTGAACGTTCCGAACTGGCCGTGGAGCGTTCCCGGCAGCGCGAAGATGCCGGCGCCGACCATGCCGCTGAACGACAGGAAGGCCGAGCCGGTGAAGCCGATGTCGCGCCGCAGCCCGCCCCCGGGATCCTTCATCGCGAGGCGCGCCTCAGTCGGGACGCTGCGCCTCCTCCTCGGCGGCCTCGGCTTCGGCGTCGATGCGGCTGAGGCGCTCCTGCCGCGCTTCCTCGATCATCCGCGCCCAGTTGACCTGGTCCGATGCCCCGGCGCTCGGCGCGGGCCTGGGTGATGATCTGGTTGAGGCAGCCGGTGAAGCCGCCGGCGCCGACCGTCGAGCAGCTGTCGGTGCCGGTGCGGCCGACATAGGAGAGCTCGACGGCGCGGTTGGCCCAGCTCTGGTTGACCGGCGCGTTGGGATCCTCGCGCAGGTTCGGCGGGATGCGGAAGCGGTCGCCCTCGGGCAGGCGCAGCGCAGACGACGATCAGCTCGTCCGTGCTCGGCGGGCAGGGATCGTCGCCATAGATGATCACCTGGTTGACCGGGACGTCCTCCGGCCCGGCCGACGGCGCCCGGGAACGGGGACGCCGGGCTGCTGCGCCAGAGCGGACGCCGCCAGGCAGGCGGCGGCGAGAGCGAGAAGATGAGGCGCATGGTTCAGATCCTCTTCGAAAGTTCGATCGCGACACGGCAGCCCGCCCGGATGGCGGCATAGAGCAGGGGATAGCCGAGGCTGCTTTCGGCGCCGGCGGCAAGCGCCGCGTCGCGATGCTCGCGCTCGTCGGCCTGGAAGGCGGCGATGCTGGCGGAAAGCGGCGGGTCGCTGTCGCCCAGCGCCTCGAGCTGCTCGGAATAATGGGCGTCGATCTCGTCCTCGATCGCGGCGGTGCAGGCCATCGCCGCCTCGGGGCTGATCAGCGCGGTCGCCGCGCCGAGGGCATGGCCGGCGACGCGCCAGACCGGCTGGAGCAGGGTCGGGCCGCACGCCGCGCGCGGCCAGCAGGTCGTCGAAATGCCTGAGATGCTGCTGCTCCTGCGCCGCCATCCGGGCGATCAGGCCCGAGGAAGGCTGGCGGTCGCCGAGCACGGCGAGCTGGCCGGCATAGATGCGGGTCGCGCCATATTCGCCGGCCTGGTCGACGCGCAGCATCGACGCCACGTCCGGCCGCGCATCGCCGGGGCGCCATGCGGGGGCGCCCGAGGTCAGCGGATCGGCGATCGTCTGAGGCTCAGCCATAGGATCATCAACGCAGAGCCAAGCGAAAGGATCGCATTCCATCCCGCCATCGAGATTCCGAGCCAGTGACCACTGGACCTGGTCGCAGCGGACCACCGGCGCCGCCATGATCTGCGTTGAGCAGGTCGTCGGCCGAGCCGCCGCCGACCGTCGAGGTGCATTGGGTGAAGCCCTGGAAATAATCGAGCTCGACGCCGGCATGGTAGACGCCGATCGCGCCGCTGGCGAGGATGGCCAAGCGCGGCGAGCCAGACGAAGCTGCGGCCGCGGTCCGGCAGGCGGCCGCCGAGCAGCGCGACGACGGCGAAGGCGAGCGCCGCCATGTGCGCCTAGCGCTGCCAGTAGCACATCTCGCAGGGCGCCAGGCCGCCGAGATATTGCGAACCGTAGGCGCCGGCGAGCAGGGCGGCGGGAACGAGCAGCGCGAGCGCTTTGGCGAGGCCAAGCGGGCGGGCGCATGCGCGGTTCGTCAGCGGCTGGCGCGGCGGCGGCCGGGCGCGGCGGCAACCTGCGGCGCGGCCGGCCGGCCGAGCCGCGCGATCGTCTGCAGCGCGTAGTGGAGCTGGAAGTCGGTGATGCCGCGCTGGGTCAGCTCCTCGGTGGTGGCCGCGAAGCGCGGATCGGGGCGGCCGTCGTCCTGGATCAGATCCTCCTGGACGCCGACCTCGTTGACCAGGTGGCGCCGGAGGTCCGATTCGCGCACCCGGGTCCGCGACCGGTAATCGGGATCGGAGAGCTGCGGCACCAGGATGTCGGGCGTGATGCCGCCTTCCTGCACCGACCGGCCCGACGGCGTGTAGTAGCGCGCCGTGGTCAGCCGCAGCGCGGTGTTGCCGCTGCCGAGCGGCAGCAGCGTCTGGACCGAGCCCTTGCCGAAGGTGCGCTCGCCCATCACCACCGCGCGGCGATGGTCCTGGAGCGCCGCGGCGACGATCTCGGAGGCCGAGGCGCTGCCGGCGTCGACCAGCACGATCACCGGCCGGCCCTGCGCGGCGTCGCCCGGGCGGGCATAATAGCGCTCGATGTCGGTCCGCCGCCGGCCGCGCTGCGAAACGACCTCGCCGCGCTCGAGGAACAGGTCGGAAAGGCCGACCGCCTGGTCGAGCAGGCCGCCGGGATTGGAGCGGAGATCGAGGATATAGCCCAAGGGCGGACCGCCCGGATTGCGCTCGATCTCGGCGATCGCCCGCTGCGCCGCCTCGGTGGTGACGCGGCTGAAGGTGGTGACGGTGAGGATGCCGACGCGGTCGCGCATCTCCGAGCGCACCGCCGGGATGTCGATGATCGCGCGGGTGATGGTGACGTCGAACGGCCGGTCGCGGCCCGGCGCGGATCACGGTCAAGCGGACGGCCGTGCCCGGTGCCCCGCGCATCCGCTCGACCGCTTCGTCGAGCGTGCCGCCGTAGAACAGGCGGCCGTCGATATGGGTGATGAAGTCGCCCGACTTCAAACCGGCGCGGTCGGCCGGCGTGCCGCGGGTCGCCGCCATCACCTTGACCGCGCCGTCCTCCATGGTGACGGTGAGGCCGAGGCCGCCATAATTGCCGTCGGTGGTGGTCATCAGGCCGCGGAAGCCGCGCTCGTCGAGATAGGAGCTGTGCGGATCGAGGCTGTTGAGCATGCCGTCGATGGCGCCGCGGATCAGGGTCGCGTCGTCGACCTGGTCGACATATTCGGCCTTCACCCGCTCGAGCACGCTCATGAACTGGTCGATCTCACGATAGGCGCCGACGTCGACCTGGGCCAAGGCGGCGGTCGCGGCGGGGATGAAGGCGACCGCGCTGACGAGGCCGAGCGAGCGGAAGAGGTTGTTGGCCATGATGTTCCTGCTGTGGTGGCTTTTGCCGGCTTCTACAGCCATTTTAGGCCGGCGAAAAGCAATGGCGGATGAACGCTTCTTTTCAGGGGGAGCGGGCCGGTGCCGTATCCCGCGTGAGCGGACAAGCCTAGCCGGCGATCAGCTGGGCGACCGGCACCGGGCGGCCGTTGCGCCGGAGCTCGACGGTGACGCGCGGCGCGCCCGCGCCCGCCTGGCCGATCGCGCTCCCCCGCCGGACGGCCTGGCCGGGCCGGACCTCGAGCGTGGCGAGATCGGTGACCACGCTCGACCAGCCCCGGCCGTGATCGATGATGACGACATTGCCGTAGCGGCGGAACGGCGCGGCATAGACGACGCGGCCGGCGGCGGGCGCGATCACCCGCGCCCGGGCGGCGGTCTCGAAGGTGAGGCCGCGGGCGTGGACGCCGCCGTCCGAAATCTCGCCGACACCGGTGATCAGCCGGCCCTCGACGGGGAGCGAATAAGGCAGCCGGTCGCGATCCGGGCCGGGCGCCGCGTCGCCGCCGGGCCGGGGCACCGGGCCGGGAAGCCGAGCGAGGCCGGCGGCGAGCGCATTTTGATATTCGCGGGTGCCGATCGTCCGCGCCAGCGCCTGCGCTTCCTCGCCGAACACCAAGGCGCGGTCGGACTGCGACAAAGCGAGGCCGGCGAGCTGCTGGGAGCGGGCGCGCTGCTCGGCCTCGAAGCGGGCGAGCGCGACCCGGCGCTGGCGAAGTGCCGAGCGGCTGGCGATCAGGCCCTGGCGGGCGGTCTCCGACTGGCGGCGCAGGACGTTGCTGCGCGCGACCTCGGCGCGGAGCGCCGCCGTCCGCCGCCGGATCTCGGGCATGGTGGCGGCGAGCAGCGAGCGGACGTGGACCGCGTCACGGACCGAGCCGGGCTGGACCAGAGCGAGCGCGCCGGGCCGCCGCGTCATCGTCTGCAGCGCCGCCGTCAGCCGCACCACCGGCCCCTGCCGCTCGGCGATGCGGGCGCGCTGCGCCGCCTGCATCGCCGCGATGATCGCGATCCGCCGCTCGGCGGCGGTCAGATCGGCCTCGGCGGCCTCGATCCGGGCGGCGAGCGCCTCGGCGGCGGCGCGGGCGCGGTCGGCGTCGTTGGTGGCGCGGCGCGCCTCGCGGTCGAGCTGCTCGTAGCGCCGCGTCGCCACCGCCGCCTCGCGCTTGGCCAGAGCCAGCGCTTCGGCATCGCCGCCGCGCGCGGCCTGCGCGGCCGCCCCCGCCCCAAGGACGAGCGCGATCGACAAGAAGAGGCCGGCGCGGCGCATGGCCTATCCTTCACGATGATAGGGGTGGTTCGCAAGCAGGCTCGTCGCGCGCCACAATTGCTCGGCGAGCATGGCGCGGGCGAGGAGGTGCGGCCAAGTCGCCTTGCCGAAGGCGAGGAGGAGGTCGGCCGCGGCGCGATCCGCGTCGCCGAAGCCGTCGGCGCCGCCGATCAGGAAGCGCGCCTCGCGCCGTCCCTCGTCGCGCCAGCGTTCGAGCCTCGCGGCGAAGGCGCGCGAGCCGAGCGGCTCGCCTTTCTCGTCGAGGAGGATGGTGACGCCGTGGTCGGCGGGCGGCGGCAGCCTGCCGCCGCTTTCGGGCAGCTCGGTCGTCTTCACCGGCCAGGCGATGCGCTGCAGATAGCGGTCGACCAGCTCGGCCTCGGGGCCGCGCCCGATCTTCCCCCGCGCGACGATGTGGAGCAGCATTTCTCAGTCATCCCGGCCTTCGGGGTCCCCGCAAAATACTACTTTGATGGGCACCCTGTCCGGGATGACGAAGGGGGGCGAGGATGGGGAGCGGCAAATCAGCCGCTGGCCGCGGCCGGGGGACGTTCTTCCGGCGCGCGCTCCTCGAATGCCCACATCCGTTCCAGGTTGTAGAAGCTGCGCACCTCGGGCCGGAACAGGTGGACGATCACGTCGTCGGCGTCGATCAGCACCCAGTCGGCGACCGGAAGCCCCTCGATCCGCACGTTGCGCCTGAGGTCGCGCTTGATCCGCTCGGCGAGCTTGTGCGCCATGGCGGCCACCTGGCGGGTCGAGCGGCCGCTGGCGATCACCATATAATCGGCGATGTTGGATTTCCCGGCCAACGGGATCGAGACGATCTCGACGGCCTTGTCGTCGTCGAGCGAACGAAGCACGAGGTCATGAAGCGCCTCGGCCTGTTCGATGGCTCCGTCAGTCTGCGGAGCGGGTGCGGTTACGGGCAAACTGCCTCCTTCCTGGATATGGCCGCCGCGTCACGCCGTCGCGAAAGGCCTTGGGGTGGAACGATTTTGCGGAGGGTTCGTGCCAATGCGGATTGGCGGCACGAATGGCGGTGGCGGACGTCCGATCGGGCGGCAATGGCAGCAGCACGAGCGCCGGCATTCTCCACTTCGTCCAGTACCGGGCCATGGCGGCCGGCCGGACGAAGCGCCGCAGCCAGCCCATGGCCGGTGCCCTGAGGGCCCGCGCATCATAGCCGGGCCGCGCGACCACCGCAATCGGCACGATGCGCGCGATCCTCCGCCAGTCGCGCCACAGGTGGAACTGGGCGAGATTGTCGGCGCCCATCAGCCAGACGAAGCGGCGGTCCGGATAAAGGCGGACGAGCGCGCGCAGCGTGTCGATCGTGTAGCGCGTCTCCAGCGCCTGCTCGATCGCGGTGACGCGGATGGGGGCGCGTGCCGCCGCCCGCCGGGCCGAGGCGATCCGCCGGGGCAGCGGCGCCATCCCGGCCCGCTCCTTCAGCGGGTTGCCCGGCGAGACCAGCCACCAGATCTCGTCGAGCCCGAGCGCCTTCAGCGCGCCGAGGCTGATCTGCCGGTGGCCTTTATGGGCCGGATTGAAGGAGCCGCCGAGGAGGCCGGTCAGGGTCATCGCCCGCCGATAGCACGTGGCTTCAATGGGCGCGATTGGCCTCGACGGCCCGGCCCGGTTTCGCCATGATGAAGGCCGAGGGGGCGGCGCCATGGTTTCAGGCATCGAGGGGGTCGGCGAGGCGGTCACCGGCGGCATGCTCGCCCGTGCCGTCGAGCCCGAGACCGGCACGGACGGCCACACCCACGAGACGGCATGCCTCAATTGCGGCGCCGAGCTGAGCGGACCTTATTGCCACCAATGCGGGCAGAAGGGCCATGTCCACCGCACGCTGACCGCCTTCTGGCACGATCTCGCCCATGGCGTGCTCCACTTCGAGGGCAAGATCTGGCGCACGCTGCCGCTCCTCGCCTGGCGTCCGGGCGAGCTCACCCGCCGCTATGTCGACGGCGAGCGCGCCCGCTTCGTGTCGCCGATCGCCTTGTTCCTGTTCTCGGTCTTCCTGATGTTCGCCGTCTTCTCGTGGATCGGGGGCCCGTTCACCTTCGCCTCCAACCCCCAGGCGATCGCCGAGGCGGAACGGGAGTTCAGCGCGGCGCGCGCCGAGGGCCTCGTCGCGCTGAACCGGCTGCGGGCGGAGCGGACCCGGCTGGCCGCAGCCGGCCGCCCCACCGCGTCGATCGATGCCGACATCCGCAACCGCGAGCGGCAGCGGCGGCTCGAGCAGGAGATGTTCCGGCGGACAATGAGCCTGGCGGGCGGCGAGCCCGTCGCCAGGCAGCTGAAGGCCGGCGGGCCGGCCGAGACCGATCGCCCGGGCGTGCAGCTCGGCGAGGGGCCGACCAATGTCGAATGGATCAACCGCGCCTTTCGGAAAGCCAGCGAGAATCCGTCGCTGCTGCTCTACAAGATCCAGACCAACGCCTATAAATTCTCCTGGGCGCTGATCCCGATCTCGGTGCCCTTCGTCTGGCTCCTGTTCCTGCACCGGCGCCGCTACCGCCGGTTCAAGGCCTACGACCATGTCGTGTTCGTGACCTATTCGATCGCGTTCATGAGCCTCGGGCTGATCGCCTTGAGCCTGCTGCGGCCGCTGGGGATCGGCGGCGCGTTCACCGGCTTGGCGATCGCCCTGGTGCCGCCGATCCACATCTACCGCCAGGTCAGGGGCGCCTACGACCTGTCGCGGCCGAGCGCCTTGTGGCGGACGGCCGTGCTTCTGTTCTTCACCATGATCGCGGCGGTGATCTTCTTCCTGCTGCTGCTCGCGCTCGGCGTGCTCGGCTGAGGATCCGCGTCAGGCGCCCTGCGGCGCCGGACCGCCGATGCCGCCGCGCGGCCGCCGCGTGGTCGGGATCGAGGAGCCGCCGACCGGCGAGACGGTCGGCTTGTCGCTGGGATTCTCGCGGCCGATATCCTCGCCCCGGATCGCGCGCTTCGCCTCCTCGCCGGTCAGCGTCTCATATTCGAGAAGCGCGTTGGCGAGCCGGTGGAGCTCGTCGAGATGGTCGGTCAGCACCGTGCGGGCCACGCCTTCCGCCTCCTCGACCAGGCGGCGGATCTCCTGGTCGATCAGCTGCGCGGTCTCCTCGGAGACGTGCTGGGCGCGCGACACGCTGTGGCCGAGGAACACCTCTTCCTGGTTGTCGCGGTAGCGCAGCCAGCCCAATCGCTCCGACATGCCATATTCCATCACCATCGCGCGGGCCATTTCGGTGGCCTGCTGGATGTCGTTGGAGGCGCCGGTGTTGAGCGATTCCTCGCCATAGATGAGCTGCTCGGCGATACGGCCGCCGAAGCAGAGGGCGAGCCGCGCCTTCATCTGCTTCATCGACATCGAATAGCGGTCGCGCTCGGGCAGGTTCCAGGTCACGCCCAGAGCGCGGCCGCGCGGGATGATCGTCACCTTGTGCAGCGGGTCGCAGCCGTCGACGTGGAGCGAAACCAGAGCGTGGCCGGCCTCGTGATGGGCGGTCGCCCTCTTCTCCTCCTCGGTCATCACCATCGACTTGCGCTCGGCGCCCATCATCACCTTGTCCTTGGCGAGCTCGAACTCCTTCATCGCCACCAGCCGCTTGCCCATCCGGGCGGCGAGCAAGGCTGCCTCGTTGACGAGGTTGGCGAGATCGGCGCCGGAGAAGCCGGGCGTGCCCCGCGCGATCGTCCGCGGATCGACGTCGGGGGCGAGCGGCACCTTCTTCATGTGCACCGCCAGGATCTTCTCGCGGCCGTCGATGTCGGGGCGCGGCACCACCACCTGGCGGTCGAAGCGGCCCGGGCGCAGCAGCGCCGGATCGAGCACGTCGGGGCGGTTGGTCGCGGCGATGATGATGATGCCTTCATTGGCCTCGAAGCCGTCCATCTCGACCAGCAGCTGGTTCAGGGTCTGCTCGCGCTCGTCATTGCCGTTGCCGAGGCCGGCGCCGCGATGGCGGCCGACCGCGTCGATCTCGTCGATGAAGACGATGCAGGGGGCGTTCTTCTTGGCCTGCTCGAACATGTCGCGGACGCGGCTCGCGCCGACGCCGACGAACATCTCGACGAAGTCCGAGCCGGAAATGGTGAAGAAGGGGACGTTGGCCTCGCCGGCGATGGCGCGCGCCAGCAGCGTCTTGCCGGTGCCGGGCGAGCCGACCAGCAGCGCGCCCTTGGGGATCTTGCCGCCGAGCCGCGCGAACTTGGTCGGGTCCTTGAGGAACTCGACGATCTCCTGCAGTTCCTCGCGCGCCTCGTCGATGCCGGCGACGTCGTCGAAGGTGACGCGGCCGTGCTTCTCGGTGAGCAACTTGGCCTTGGAGCGGCCGAAGCCCATCGCGCCGGAGCCGGCATTCTTCTGCATCTGACGCATGACGAAGAAGGCGATGCCGAGGATGAGCAGGAAAGGCAGCGACTGGTAGAGGAGGATCAGCCACACGCTGGTGGTCGGCTCGGCCTGGTCGGAGAAGGGGACGCCGCGCTCGCGCAGGCGCTGGTCGCGCTGGGCATCCGAGGGCGGCCCGTTGGTGCGGAAGGTCTCGTTGTTGGTGAACTGGCCGGAGATCACCTCCTTGCCGATCACGACCTGCTTGACCGAGCCGTCGTCGACCTTGTTCAAAAACTCGGAATAGGGGATGGCATTGCCGGCCGCGCCGGCGCCGCCGCCGACCATCTGGACGACGAGGACGAGCCCCAGAAGGATGCCCGCCCAGATCAGGAGCGATTTCATCCAGGTGTTGGGCTGCGGGTCCTTGTCGCCCTGATTGTGGTTGCGGTTGTCGTCCGACATTCGTCTCATCCCATCGCAGTGGTGCTTCGATGGGGCCCCGGGAAGGGGGAGCCAGGGAAGGACCGCCAAAGCCTGTCCGCCCTAAAATAGGATTTCCGGGGCGGATGGCAATGTGCGGGCGCTACCATAAGCGAGGCCGGTGAACCTGGGGTTAGCGGGCGTCGCCGCCGTTCGCCGCGAGACGGGCGCGGAGCATGTGCGGGCGCCGCCGCAAAGATATTGCCGAAAGCGCGACGGCGGATCACAGTCGGGCGCCCGGACCAGCGGGCCTTCGGGGCGAGACGTGGCTGAGGAGCAGAGCAAAGACCGCGCTGAAAGCTGGAGGCGATTTCTCCTGCCGATGAGCCTGTGCTTCGCGGTGGGGCTTGCCTTCGCGCTCGGTGTCGTGCTGCTCGACATCCCGGATTCCTCGCGCAATCCGCTTCCCCGGATCGAGCCGGCGAGCCTCATCCCGTCCACGCCGGTCGTCCCCGCCCAATTCGCGGTCGGGGCGGGAACTCTCGCCAAGATCGGCGCATTCATGGCCTATCGGGGCTATGCGGCGGTCACGGTCACCATTGCGGTCGCGGTCATCGTCATCGCCCTCATCGCGCTCTCGCTGTTCGTACCGGATCGCCGCACGCGCAAAATCCTTCTCTGGGTGCTGCTCGGCCAGATCCTGGTCGCGGTCCTGGCCAATCTCGGCATCGGCAGCGGGATGTCCGCCGCGGTGAGCGAGATGCTGTGCACGCCGGCCCGCCCTGCGCCGTCCTGGGACGTCTGCTCGATCGAGAGGATCGCACGACCCGGCTTCCTGTCGGTTCACTATGGCTTCAACGCCGTGATCGACGCGGTCTGCGTCGCCGCGACCGCGACGGTGGTGTTCGCGATCTTCATCGTCGCCAGCGTGCGCCCTCCGCCTGGCCTGCCGGCGATGGTCCGCTCGGCGGAGCGATGCGTGACCGTGTTGCTGGTGGCGGCCTCGATGCTGCTGGTCTCGGTCGCCTTGCACGACAAGAGCTTTCTTCACTGGGCGTTCGCCGACTTCCTGGCGCTCGAGCGGCCGCCCAAGGACATCGCCGCCTATGTGGCCGGCATGGCGACGCTCAACGGCGCGCTGGAGACGGCACTGCTGGCGGTGACATGGCTGATCTCGCTATTGCTGCTGGGCCGAAGCGGGCGGGGCCCGTCCGACCCGGAGGAGGCGTTCGGCGGCTTTTCCGTCTACAACCTGTCAGCGATCTTCGCGCCCGCGCTTTCCGCGATCGCGGCCAACCTGCTGTCGGCGCAGTGAAGCGCGGGCGGACGTGGCGCCCGCACGGGCCCGCATCGATGGTCAGCATCGTGAGACGCAGCCCTGTCGCGCCGCGGTTGAAATATCCAATAAGTCGAAAAGTATCGAACAGGGCGAAGAAGCGTTCCTCGAATGATTCGTGGCGATCGCGGCTTTATGCGCCGCGACCCTTGCCCAGACGCTCAGCCCCGCCGGCGGCCGACCAAGGTCCCCTTGGTGCCGCTCTTCACCAATTCGAAGTCGAAATCGGGCCGTAGCCGGCGCCAGCGCCGCGCCACGGTGCGCTCGCCGGGGCGGGCGCCGTCGTCGAGCATGACGGTGCCGCCGGGAGCGATATGGTCGAAGAGAGCGGCGGCGCCGCCGCGGGTGAGCGGGTGGATCGACCAGGGCGGGCCGTCGATCAGCATCAGGTCGATCGGCTTGGGCAGCGGGCCGTGGTCGTACCACAGGCCCGGCCAGTGCGCCGAGGGCCTGAGCGGCACCGCCCGCAGGTCCGCCGTGAGGCCGTAATCGGCCAGCCACTGGCCGGTGGCGTGGACGAAATCCTGATGCTGGTCGAAGCTGATCAGCCGGCCGCCGCCGGCCTGCTGCAGCGCGCGGGCGAGGATCAGGGTCGAGGCGCCGGTGCCGAACTCGACCACCAGCTTCGGCTTGTGGGAGAGGATATGGTCGGTGACCAGGGTGAGGAGGCCGGTATCGGCCTTCCAGCTGCCGAGATAGGGCAAGGCGTCGTAGGGCAGATCGAGCCGGTCGAGCAAAGCATGCTTGTCCTTGAGCCGGCCGCCGTGGAGGCTGCGCAGCAGCCACGGCCACTGGATCGCGCCGAAGGCGAGCAACGCCGCCCAGTCGGCGATGGAGCGGCCGTCGGAGCCGATCACCGGCGTGTCGCCGATCCGCGGCAGGAGGCTGGTGGCTTGGCGTGTGGTCATCGTCTATCCTGCATAAGCCGGGCCGCCGTCAGTGCGCAAACGGATCGCGCGCGAGAATGATGTCCTCGCGCTCGGGGCTGGTCGACACCAAAGCGACCGGACAGGCGATCAGTTCCTCGACGCGGCGGATGTATTTGATCGCCTGGGCGGGAAGCTGCCGCCAGCTGCGCGCGCCGGCCGTCGATTCGGGCCAGCCGGTCATCGTCTCGTAGATCGGCTCCACTGCTTCCTGGTCGGCGGCGAAGGCGGGGAAGTGGCCGAGCGGCCGGCCGCGCAACGTGTAGCCGGTGCAGATCCGGATCTCGTCGAGGCCGTCGAGCACGTCCAGCTTGGTGAGCGCGATGCCGGTGACCCCGGCGACGGCCATGGACTGGCGGACGAGGACGGCGTCGAACCAGCCGCAGCGCCGCTTCCTGCCGGTGACGGTGCCGAATTCGCGGCCGCGCGTCCCCAGCCGCTCGCCGATTTCGTCCTGAAGCTCGGTCGGGAACGGGCCGGAGCCGACCCGGGTGGTATAGGCCTTGACGATGCCGAGCACGAAGCCCGCCGCCGCCGGGCCGAGGCCGGTGCCGGCGGCGGCGGTGCCGGCGACGGTGTTCGACGAGGTGACGAACGGATAGGTGCCGTGGTCGACGTCGAGCAGCACGCCCTGCGCGCCCTCGAACAGGATCCGCCGGCCGCGCGAGCGGGCGTCGTTCAGCGTCATCCAGACCGGCTGGGCGAATTGGAGGACGAAATCGGCGATCTCGCCGAGGTCGCGCTCCAGCCGGGCCCGGTCGATCCGCGGCTCGCCGAAGCCGGCGCGCAGGGCGTCGTGATGGGCGCAGAGGCGGTCGAGCTGCGGCCCGAGACGGCCGACATGGGCGAGGTCGCAGACCCGGATCGCGCGGCGGCCGACCTTGTCCTCATAGGCCGGGCCGATGCCGCGCCGGGTGGTGCCGATCTTGCCGGCGCCCGACGCGTCCTCGCGCAGCGCGTCGAGATCGCGGTGGAAGGGAAGGATGAGCGGGCAGGTGTCGGCGATCTGGAGCGTGTCTGGAGTGATCGACACCCCCTGCCCGGTCAGCTTCTCGACCTCGGCCTTCAGCGCCCAGGGATCGAGGACGACGCCGTTGCCGATCACCGACAAGGTGCCGCGGACGATGCCGGAAGGCAGCAGGGAGAGCTTGTAGACGCTGTCGCCGACGACCAGCGTATGGCCGGCATTGTGGCCGCCCTGGAAGCGGACGACGAGGTCGGCGCGGCTGGCCAGCCAGTCGACGATCTTGCCCTTTCCCTCGTCGCCCCACTGGCCGCCGATCACGGTAACGTTCGCCAAAGCCTGATTTTTCCTTGAAGTGCCCGCCGCCTCTAGTGAGCGGGGCCGTCGCAGTCCAGCCACGGCTTGCCGTAGCGTGACCGAAACGTTGTTTTAGGTTCATGAAACCCGTCGCATGGCGGGCGCGTTGATAAGGCCGAGTTTCCCAAAAAGGAGTGACGTCATGCGTAATCTGATTCTCGCCGTCTCCGCGACGGCCATGGCCGTTCCGGTCACGTTCGCCTTGCCGACCGCGTCGGCGGACGCCCAGCGCCGCTACTATCGCGACGGCTATTATAACGGCCCGACCTGGCGCGACCGCCAGGGCCGCCAGCGCTGCCGCCGTTCCAACGGCACGGTGGGCCTGATCGTCGGCGGCGCCGCGGGCGCCCTGGTCGGCCGCGAGATCGACGGCGGCCGCAACCGCACCACCGGCACCATCCTCGGCGCCGCTGCCGGCGCCCTGGTCGGACGCGAGATCGACCGCGGCGGCCGGCGCCGCTGCCGCTAGCCACCCGGCGCAAAGCTGAACGAAAGAGCGGGGCGCTCCCTTAGGGGGCGCCCCGCTCTTTGTGCGCGCAGGGGAAAGAGAGGCCGTCCGCCTTTTTCGGTCAGGCGCCGGCGCCGGGAGCGGCCGGCTTGGGCCGGGACTTTTTCGCGCCGGACTTGCGCTTGGCGGTGCTGGCGCCCTTCGTTTTGGACGGCGGCTTGGCCGCTCCCTTGGCAGCGGCCTTGGCGGTCCGCTTGGCGGCGGCCTTGGCGGTCCGCTTGGCCGCGGGCTTCGCCGCCGGCTTGGCGCGGGGCATCGGCTTCCTCGGTGCAGGCCTGCCCCCTCCGCCGGCGCCAACGCCGCCGCCCCCGGCAGCCGCGCCGGCAGGCGCGGTGTCGCCCATCATCCGGCGAACCGCCTCGGTGGCGGCGTTGATCATCGCCGCGCCGATCTTGTTGGCGCTCTCGGCCGCCGCATCGGCCGCGGCCTCGGCGGCATCCTGCGCCTGGCGGGCGCCGCGCCGGGCGGTGTCGCGGACGTTCTTGTTGGCGGCCAGCGCCGCGGCGGCGGTGACGAGGCCGGCGGCGAGCAGGCTGCGCGCCACCGGATTCTGGGCGAGCTCGGCGGCGCGGCGGCCCGCCTCGCGCAGCGCGTCGGGGATCAGGTCGGCGGTGGTGCGGCGGCCGCCAGTGCCTTCGCCGCCTTCGCTGCCGGCCTTTGAGGATGCCTTCTTTGCCATGTCGGAGCTCCTTCAAGTTCGTATCTCAAGCGTAACAGACACATGGGGATGCAAACAGTTCCCCTGCGGCTCGGGGCCGCGGCGGCTCAGCGCTCGATCGGGTAGCGTTCGCCGTCCGGCGCGACGTGCACGCCATCGGGCCGCGCCGCCTCGTGGGCGTCGTCGCCGTGGCCTTTGTCGCGAACGAGATGCTCGGGGATTTCCTCCTCGCGCGCCTCGTCGCTGTCGGGGAGGGGGTGGCCCTGCCTTCCCTCCGCGGCGTTCGGGTCCTGCGCCATCGCGGTCCTCCTTGCGGGAACAAGCGAAAGGCCGCCGGGATGGTTCCCCGACGGCCCTTTCGACATGGTCAGCGGCCGGAAGTCTCCAGCCCGGAAGATATTGGAAAGCTTAGACTTTCATCTCCCGAACGGACTTGACCGACCTCTGCGCTGAACCATGAGACATCGGATCACCTCCTTTCGCTTGTTGAACAGGCGCCACTATGATTCGCGCGGAATCGCGGATCAAGTCTTGAACTCAATTATTTTGGCGCTAGTCTTTCCAGCTTCGCGCGGGGATCCACCCCGCCCGATCCGGCGATTGCCCGCCGACCTTCGCTAAAAATCATACTTTTCAGGGCCTTGACCCCGTGGCATAAGGCGAGTCGCACTCGGCCGGCCGCCGAGACTGTTGGGGGAAACAAGATGAATATCCTGAAGCTGGCCGCGCCGATCGCGGCTCTTTTGCTCGTCGCCTGCACGCCCAATCCGGTGCGGATCGTGCAGCCGCTTCCGCCCTCGCTCCAGGGCGCGGGCCATGTCGCCGACGTCGAGGTCGCCGTCAATCCGCTCGCCGCGCGGATGATGACCGAGTTCGAGGACAAGGCCCGCGACGAGCGCCGCGAGGCCGGTCTCGCCCCGGTCCCGGCCGACGGCCTGGCCGAGCGGCCGCCGACCGAGCAATACCGCACCCTGCCCTTCGCCCAGATGTTCGAGCTGGTGGTCGAGGACGTCACCCGCGCGGCGGGCCTGAACGGCGGCCGCGCCGTCCGGCTCGCGGTCGAGATCGACACGTTGAAGACCGCCAATGCCGGGATGGCGATCCTGGCGGGCAGCAGCGACCAGCTGGCCGGCACCGTCACCGTGCTCGATGCCCAGAGCGGCGAGCGGCTCGGCGAGTTCTACGTCGACGTGATCAACCATCATAGCGGCCTGCTCGGCCTCGCCATCCGCGGCGGCGGCATCCGCGAGCGGCTGGCCGAGGAGTTTGCCGGGCATATCGCCCGCCAGCTCGGCCCGCGGCGGGCGCGGCGGTGACAAGGGCGCGCTGGGCGGCCGGGGCCGCGGCCCTGCTCCTCGCCGGGGCGGTGCCGGCCGCGGCCCGGACCGTCGACTATAGCCGCAGCGAGGCGGAGATGCAGCGCATCGCCGCCGACCTCGACGCGCCGGCGCTGAGCCCCGAGCCGGCGCGCGGCACGGCCGACATCGTCCTGGAGGACGGCGAGAAGCTCGACCACGAAGTGCTTATTCTCGCCATTTCGTGCCGCGCCTGGGAGGTGGTCAACCCGCTGTCGCAGATGGTGCGGCGGGCGCTCGGCGGCTGGGACCAGGACGGCCTGCTCGAGCCGGTCGCCGGCCGGCCCTTGCTCCACGTCCGGATCCAGGGCGCGCGCTCCACGCTGCGCTGCATTCAGGTCGCCGAGCTCGACGAAAGGTGCATCGTCCGCACCGTGGTGGAGGGCGAGGCGCGGCTCGAGCGGCCGGGCGCCGAGCCGCGGACCGAGCGGTTCGCGCTCGACCACCAGCACGTCCAGACGCCGAGCATCGGCTGCGGCGGCCTGTCCAACGGCACCGCGGTGTCCGGCTGGACGGTGAGCATGCAGCTGGTCGAGCGGCTCCAGCGCATGCTGACGGCGGAGTAGTTCCTATCCTCCCTGCGGCGAAGCCGTGGGAGGACGGGGCTCCACTCCTAGCTTCGGCAATCCTCGATCACGCGGGCCGGTTCGGGCCAGGCGGGGAGGACCAGGGTCGGTGCCCCCTCGACCGCAATCAGGAAGCGGCCGCGGCTGAACACGACTTGGTCGAGCAAAGGATCGGAGGCCGCGAGCGCGGCGACGGTCTCGCCGGCAGCGGCGGAGGCCGCCAGGCGGCGCTCGCTCAGGGTGGTGCGCACGACCATCGCCGGCGCCGCCGCGCCGAGGCGCGCGAGGCCGATCGAGCCCGGTGCTTCGCAGCGGATGACGAAGACGGTGCCTTGCGCCGATCCGAACGCGGCCACCGAGAGGATGCCGTCGCGGCGATAATGCCAGTCGCCGTCGCTCAACGGTCCGTCGCGCCAGTCGGCGGGCGGCGGCGCCGGCGGTCCGGGCCGGGGCGGCGGCGGTTCGGGCCGCGGCGGCGGCGGGACGGGCGGGGGCGGTGCCGGGCGGGGCGCGCAGGAAGAAAGCAAGGCCGCGGCCAGGGCCGCCCACGCCAACCGCGACCGCGCCATGGACATGCCTTTCACCCGATCGAGAGCCCGCCGGGCCGGCTCATTCGGCCGCCGGCGCGGCGGCATTGGCCGGCGCGGCGGCGTTGGCGGCGGAGTTCGCCTCCGGCGCGCGGGGCGACGCGCCGCTCGCGCACTGGGCGATATAGGTGCCGATCAGCGGGCTGGGCGGCAGGATCAGGGGCGGAGAATCGCCGATCCGGACGGCGATCGGCGAGCTCGCCCCGGTCAGCACGCCGAGCAACTGGTCGCTGGCGTTGACCGCGGCGCGCAGCATCGGCAGCGGCCCCTCGCCGCTGGTGACGGCGAGCCGGCGGGTCTCGCTGCCGACCGAGATCAGCATCACCGGCAGGTCGCCGGCCGGCGAGATGCCGTGGCGCTGCAGCAGCACGCCGCGGCGCGCGTCGCAGCGCAGGCTGAACAGCGGCGCCGCGCCGGACGGCCCGAACTCCAGCGCCCGCTGCTCCTCCTGGAGCGTGTCGCGCCATGCGCCGAGCGCCAGCTCCTGGTCGTCGCGCTCGGGGCGGACCGTCTCGACCTCGCGCGTCTCGTTGCCGTCGGACGGGACCAGGTGCGCCTCCTCCGAGCGCGCGCAGGCGGCGGCGAGGAGAAGGGCCAAAGGCAGCGCGTTCCGGATCATGTTTCCATCCCTCCACAAGCGGGTTCGGACCGCCCTTAGCCCGGACGGCCGCCGCGCGCATCCCATAGCGCGAGGAATTCGCGCCGGCTCTTCGGGCCGAAGGTGGCGAAGCTGGGATTGGGCTCGGCGCGGCGGGCGGCGCGGCGGGCGGCGAGCGCGCCGCGATTGTGCAAAGCGGCGACGTCGATCCCGTAGACCTGCGCCCCATTGAGGCCGAAGATCCGGCGCCGGGCGGCGTCGGTCAGCGCCGGATAGCCGTAGCGCTCCTGAAATTCCTCCGAGATGCGGAAGGCGCGGAACGCCTGGATCTGGTCCTGCGGGCTGCCGTACCAGATCGAATCGGTGCCCCACAGGATCCGTTCCTCGCCGAAATAGAGGAGCAGCTTGCCGATCACGTGCGCCGCCTCGTCCGGCCGGGTCATGAAATAGCGCCACAGCGAACCGGTTTCGGCGTAGAGATTGCCCCGGTTGCGGGCGAGGCCGGCATCCTGGTGCGACTTGATCAGGCGATCGACGCCGCGCGGATTGCCGGGATCGTACGGTCCTTCGACCACGCCGCCCTCGAAGCCGCCATGATAGACGAGGAAGTTGAGGTCCGGGTTGGCGATCGCCGCCGGGCCCATGTCGCGCGGCGAGCTGTACTCATATTCGAGGCCGGGCAGCGGCACGCCCTTGTGGACGGCGACGGTCCTCACCCCGAGCCGGCGGGCCCTTTCGAAGAAACGGTTGGCGTCGTCGCTGCGGTCGAGGAAGATGCCGCGGCCGTTGGCGCCATATTGCGGGTAGAGCTTCCACCCATCGACCCGGTGAAGCTGCGCCATCTCGTCCATCGCCTCGATTGCGCCCGCTTCCTGCGGGAAGACGCCGCCGTGGATCAGCGCGCGGGCGCCCTCCCCGCCGATCGCGGCGACGATCGCCCGCGCCTCGGCGGCATAGTCGACCGGGGTGGGATTGGGCTGGCCCCACAGCGCCGACACCACCGCCGCGTCGGTGTCGCTGTCGAGGAACACCTCGCGCGCCAGGGTTTCGGCGGAATAGCAGTCGAAGCTGTCGTTCGCGCATTTCGCCGCCTGGCCGAAGACCTGGCGCAAGGTACGCGCCCAGCGCTGCCCGTCGGCGCCCTGGGCCCACCGGCCGCTCGGCTCCACGCAATGGGTCTGGACGTCGAAGATGAACTCGCCGCCGCCGACCGTGGCCGCCGCGCGCTGCTGGTCGAGCGCGGCCTCGGCGGGAATCGCGAACGAGCCGCCGCGGGCGCCGTCATTGGCCCGGTTGCAGGCGGCGAGGGTGGAAGCCGCCCCGGCCGCCGACACCAGGAAGGCGCGGCGCGACAGCCCGAGCCGGCGGGCATTCTCGCTCGCCGCCTCGTGGGCGAGGCGGCGGGCGAGGCGCTGGGCGTGGGTGAGCGGCGGCGGCGCATATTCGCCGTTCGAGCTGCGGTCGATCTTGATCGGCAGCCTTCTGCCTTCGGGGTCGAAGTCGTCCGCGCGCGCCATCGCCCGCCTCCTGCCGCTCGATTCGCCCACCCGCTGGCAAGGTGGCGGCAGGCGCGCCGGCTGGCAAGCGGCCTAGAGCGCGTCGTGGAAGATCAGGCCCAGGGTGAGCCGGAGGCCGGAGCGGACGCGGCTGACGCCGTGGCGCACGGCGCGCCGGTGCCAGCCGCGGCTCCCCTGCACCGGCCGGTCGCGGACCGGGAAGACGACCGCGTCGCCGCGGCGCAGCGGCACCACCTCCGCCCGCGACTGCTGGCGCGGCCTTTGCTCGACGAGGACGAACTCGCCGCCGGTAAAATCCGCGCCCGGCTCGGAGAGGAGGATCGTGACCTGGAGTGGGAAGACGTGGGCGCCGTAGACGTCCTGGTGGAGCGCGTTCCAGCCGCCGGCCTCGTAGCGCAGGAACAGCGGCGTCGGCCGGGTCTGGCCCGCGGCGTGGCAGCGGGCGAGGAAATCGGCATGGTCGCCGGGATAAAGGAGGTTGCTGCCCAGCGCGGCCGCCCAGCGGTTCGCGATCGCGGCGAGCGGCGGGTAGAGCGCGGTCCGCAGCGCCGCGACCGGCCTGGGCAGCGGATAGGCGAAATAGCGGTAGGCGCCGCTGCCAAAGCCGTGCCGCGCCATCACCACCTCGCTGCGGAAGCGCTCGCGCGCGTCCCAGCCGGCGGCAAGCGCCGCGCACCGGTCGCGATCGAGCAGCGCGGGCAGGAGTGCGCAACCGTCGGCGGCGAGCGCCGCCGCGGCGGCTTGCCAATCGATCCTCGTCATGCGTCGGCGTCTAGGCCGGGTAGCGCCGGCGCGCGTCCCGCGGCTTGCGGCCAAAGCGCCCTTGACAAGCGAGTTGATTGATCGTTCAACCAAGTCGGAGGAGCGCAGCGATGAACGCCGACACCCGCCGCCGGATCGTGATGACCGCGATGGAGCTGTTTTGGGAGAAGGGCTACCAGTCGACCTCGATTGCCGACATATTGAGCCGCAGCCAGGCCCATAGCGGCAGCCTCTATCATATCTTCCCGGGCAAGCAGGACCTGCTCGCCGCGGTGCTCGAGGCCTATCGCGACGGCATCGAGGAATGGCTGCTGGCGCCGGCCTGGTCGGGCGTCGACGATCCGGTCGAGCGGATCTTCGCTTTGCTCGACGGCTACCGCACCCAGCTCGTCACCACCGACTGCACCTATGGCTGCCCGATCGGCAGCCTGGCGCTCGAGCTGCACGAGCCCGACCCCCGGATCCGCGACCTGCTGTCCGCCAATTTCGCCAACTGGACGAGCGCGATCGAGCGCTGCCTCGCCGCGGCCGGCGACCGGCTGCCCGCCGCGCTCGACCGGCGGCGGCTGGCCGAGTTCACGCTGACGGTGATGGAGGGCGCGATCATGCAGGCGCGCACCTATCGCGACATCGCCAGCTTCGACCGCAACGTCGCGGTGCTGCGCGAGCATTTCGACATGCTGGCCGCGGCGGCGCGGGCGGAGCGGGTGACGGCGTAAGGAGCGGGGAACACGTCATTCCAGCGAAAGCTGGAATCCCGCTGCCTTCAAGAAGGGAGATTCCAGCTTCCGCTGGAATGACGGCACGAGGGAGGGAAAGATGCCTGAAGTCAATTATCTCGCGGTGCTGCTGGCGGCGCTCTCGGCGTTTCTGCTCGGGGGCCTGTGGTATTCGGCCTTGTTCGCCAGGCAGTGGATGCGGCGCACCGGCCAGAGCGAGGAGACGCTGAAATCGGGCAATCCGGCGATCGTCTTCGGCGGCGCCTTCCTCCTCAACTTGGTGGCCGCCTACGTCCTCGCCATGTTCGTCGCCGGCATGAGCTGGCAGGATGCCGCGCTCGCCGGGCTGTCGGTCGGCCTGTGCTGGGTCGCGACGAGCCTTGGCGTCAACTATCTGTTCGAGCGCCGCCCGCTCGGCCTGTGGCTGATCAACGCCGGCTATTTCACCCTGCAGTTCACGGCGATGGGCGCGATCATCGGCGCCATGCGCTGAAGGCTCGCGACGGCGGGCTGCGCTGCCGCCCCCCGCCTCCGGCGTCGCTCAGCCGTCGTCGCAAGCGCAGCCGCCGGAAACCTCGAATTGCTGGCTGCGATTCTCGCCGACGACCTCGATGCCCTTGCAGCCAGTGATCCCGTCGAGCGAAGTCCATTCGACATAGGGCCGCGTCGTATCGAGACAAACGTCGCCGATCAGCGTCCCTACGACCTCGATGATCCAATATCCGGGGCATCGGACATAGATCCGCGGAACCAGTCTCACCTCCATGTTGAAGCACGGCACTTGGCCCTGAACGATGAGGAAGTAGGTGTCCGGTGCGATGCCGGGGACCACCTGGGCGTTGTCGAAGGGCACCAGGCGGACGCGGCTTGCGGCACCGAGCATTCCGGTGATTTCCCGACCCATTGTCTCTCTCCTTATGATTCGCGGCGATTGATCGATGCGAGAGAGAAGCATGAAAGCGGGAAGGACATGTGTGACGGCGATCACGCGCCGCGGACTTACCGCATCCGCCGCCCCATGCGGATCGATTTCTGCTTGCCGTAGCGCGTCTTGCGCGTCCCCGGCTTGCCCTCCGTCGAGTGGCCCAGGATCGGCGCCCTTTTCTGCGCATCGGGCAGACCGAGCTCGTCGGCTTCGAGGCGGCGGATCTCGTCGCGCAGGCGGCCGGCTTCCTCGAACTCCAGATCGGCGGCGGCCTTGCGCATGCGCTTTTCGAGATCGTCGATATAGGCGCGCAGATTGTGGCCGACGAGGTGCGGTGCGTCCTCGTCGCCGGTGTCGATGAGGACGCCGTCGCGCTGCGAGACGTCGGCGAGGATGTCGGAGATGTTGCGCTTGATCGTGGTCGGGGTGATGCCGTGCGCCTCATTATATTCGCGCTGCTTCTCGCGGCGGCGGTCGGTTTCCCTGAGCGCCCGCTCCATCGAGCCGGTGACGCGGTCGGCGTAGAGGATGACCCGGCCCTCGACGTTGCGCGACGCGCGGCCGATGGTCTGGATCAGCGAGGTCTCGGACCTGAGGAACCCCTCCTTGTCGGCGTCGAGGATGGCGACCAGGCCGCATTCGGGGATGTCGAGCCCCTCGCGCAGCAGGTTGATGCCGACCAGCACGTCGTAGACGCCGAGGCGCAGGTCGCGGATCAGCTCGATCCGCTCCAGCGTTTCCACGTCCGAATGCATGTAGCGGACGCGAAGGCCCGCCTCGTGGAGGAATTCGGTGAGGTCTTCGGCCATTCGCTTGGTCAGGGTGGTGACGAGGGTGCGATAGCCCATCTGGGCGGTCTTCCTGGCCTCGAAGATGAGGTCGTCGACCTGGTCCTCGACCGGCTTGATCTCGACCGGCGGGTCGATCAGGCCGGTCGGGCGGATCACCTGCTCGACGAACACGCCGCCGGTCTGGTCCAGCTCCCACGGCCCGGGCGTCGCCGAGACCGCGACCGATTGCGGGCGCATCGCATCCCATTCGTTGAAGCGCAGCGGCCGGTTGTCGATGCAGGACGGCAGCCGGAAGCCATATTCGGCCAGCGTCAGCTTGCGGCGGTGGTCGCCCCGCGCCATCGCCCCGACCTGGGGGATGGTCTGGTGGCTCTCGTCGACGAACAGCAAGGCGTTTTCCGGGAGATATTCGAACAGGGTCGGCGGCGGCTCGCCGGGCAGGCGGCCGGTGAGGAAGCGCGAATAATTCTCGATGCCGGCGCAGCTGCCGGTGGCGGCGATCATCTCGAGGTCGAAATTGGTGCGCTGCTCGAGCCGCTGGGCCTCGAGCAGCTTGCCCTCGGCGTGGAGCTCCTTCAGCCGCTCGCTGAGCTCGAAGCGGATCGCCTCCATCGCCTGCTTCAGCGTCGGCCCGGGCGTGACGTAGTGGCTGTTCGCATAGACCTTGACGTAATCGAGCGCGGCGATCTTCTTGCCGGTCAGCGGGTCGAACTCGACGATCGATTCGATCTCGTCGCCGAAGAAATTCACCCGCCAGGCCATATCCTCGTAATGCGAAGGGAAGATTTCCAGATTGTCGCCGCGGACCCGGAAATTGCCGCGGGCGAAAGCCTGGTCGTTGCGCTTGTACTGGAGCGCGACCAGCTTGCGGATGATCTCGCGCTGGTCGACGCTGTCGCCCTTCTTCAGCGAGAAGGTCATCGCCGAATAGGTCTCGACCGAGCCGATGCCGTAGAGGCAGGAGACCGAGGCGACGATGATGACGTCGTCGCGCTCGAGCAGCGAGCGGGTGGCCGAGTGGCGCATCCGGTCGATCGCCTCGTTCACCGAGCTTTCCTTCTCGATATAGGTGTCGGAGCGCGGCACATAGGCTTCGGGCTGGTAATAATCGTAATAGGAGACGAAATATTCGACCGCGTTGTCGGGGAAGAAGCTCTTGAACTCGCCGTAGAGCTGGGCGGCCAGGATCTTGTTGGGCGCGAGCACGAGAGCGGGCCGCTGTAGCGCCTCGATCACCTTCGCCATGGTGAAGGTCTTGCCCGAGCCGGTGACGCCGAGCAGCACCTGGGTGCGCTCGTCCTCTCGGAACTGGCCGACCAGCTCGTCGATCGCCGCCGGCTGGTCGCCGGCCGGCTGGTAGTCGGAGACGAGGATGAAGCGCTTGCCGCCCTCCGCCTTGGCGGGGCGCTGGGGGCGGTGGGGGATGAACGCCGTATCCGTCTCGGGCTCGGCGAGGCTGGTGCGGATGGTGATCGCCATGGCCAAGATATGGTCGCGGCATTGGCGGCGCGCAACGCCGCCGATTGCCTATCGCGCCGACTTTCGGCACAAGCCGGGCGCAAGGTCGCGACTCCAACAGCAACCTGAAACGGGGAGACATCATGAAAAGACTCGTCCTTCTGGCGCCGTCGCTGGCGCTGATCGCCGCCTGCTCGGGCGGCGCCGACTCGCTCCAGCCGGGCCAGTGGGAGATGACGACGCGGATGACCGACGTCACCGTCCCGGGCATGGCGCCGGCGATGGCCGCGCAGATGAAGGCGGCGGTGACCAACCAGCCGCAGACCCAGACCCGCTGCATCACCCCGGCCGAGGCCGCCAACCCGGCCGGCGGGATGATGAGCCCGAGCGGCAACCCCCAGGGCTGCACCTTCACCAGCCAGACCTTCTCGGGCGGCGCGATCAACGTCGCCGGCTCCTGCCCCGGCCCGGGCGGCGGCACGGTGCAGACCTCGCTCGAGGGCACCTATACGGCGACGACGATGGACACCCGGATTTCGGCCAATGTCGAGGGCGGGCCGCAGCCGATGCGGATGTCCGGCACGATGACCGGCCGTCGCACCGGCGACTGCCCGTCCTGACGGCGGCCTGAGCGCGGCGCGGCGGGACGAGGCCCGCCGCGGTCCGCGCCGGGTGAATCATGGCCAAGGCGCGAGGCGGGCCGACCCGGCTCCGTGCACGGATGAATCCGTGCGCTCACCCCAATCCGGCAAACGCCTCAGGCACATCGCCTCTCTATTCTGTTGTCGAAGATCGTGATCACGCCGCGCGGCGGGAATCCGCCGGTATAATAGCAGGTCTCGAAGCTCCTGGACTGGCCGCCGGTGACGAAGTGGATGGTCGGAGCGCCTTCGCCGGGGATATGCCGCGTGAACGTCACCTCGCCTCCGGGCTCCACCGTCCCCAGCCGGTCGCTCCCCGTCCCGTATCGGATGACCAGATCGTCCGCCGGCATGCTGCCCCGGTTGCGTATGCGCAAATTGCTGAAATAGTCGCCGCATCCGCCAAGCAGCAGGAACAGGCCCAGATAGCATGCCTTGGCCCGTCTCATCCAACCGTCCTCAAGGCAGTCATTTCCAATGATGCGAACGAGGTAAGCGGCGGTAACGCGCCGATGGACGCCCGGAGCAGGGAAGTCGCAGGTGCGATGCCCGCCGGCATCGAGACATGCCAAGGGCAGAGGCGCCCGGCAAGGCCCCTGCGGCCCGCCACGTTCGCCCGGCGAGCGCGGGATCGCGACGGCCATGGCCATGCGCCTCGCCCGGCGCTAGCCTGCGCTCCGACGGGTAGAGCGTATAACGAGGTTGAGGGAGGATGACATGAAGACGATCGTCACCGCCGCCGTCGCGGCGCTGCTGCTCGCGTCCTGCGGCGGCCGGGACCAAGCCGGCAACCAGGCCGCAGGCGGCGAAGGCGGCAACGCCGCCGCCGGCGGCGAGGCCGCGGTCCAGGGCGGCGCGGGAGGGCCCGCCGGCGCCACCATATCGCTCCAGCCCGGCCAGTGGGAAACCAGGGTCGAGGTGCTGCGGCTCGACATGGCGAACATGCCCAACATGCCGGCGGGGATGACCACGCCGCTGCCGCCGCCGACCACGATCCGATCCTGCCTGACACCCGAGCAGGCAAGCCAGCCCAATGCCAATTTCCTCACCGGCAGCGGCGAGCAGGGCGGCTGCACCTACGAGAATTTCTCGATGACCGGCGGCCGCATCCAGGGGACGGTGACCTGCAACAGCCAGGGGACGACGGCGCGGACGACGATGAACGGCCGGTTCGCCGGCGACAGCTACGAGATGGAATCGGAAAGCCGGGTTTCCGCCAACGGCGCCACCATCGACACGGCGAGCCGGGTCACCTCGCGCCGGATCGGCGACTGCCCGGCCGGCTGAACGCCGGCGCGCCCGCGTGGCGACGGCGCGCCGCGGTCTCTGGCCATCTCCCCCGTCCGGCGCTACCGTGCCGGACCTGATCCAACAGGGGGAGATGGGGGATGCGCGTCGTGGCACTCATGGGCCTGCTGGCGCTTGCCGCGTGCGGCGAGAGCGGGACCGGCGGCAACAAGGCGGCGGCCGGGCGGGCGGCGGCGCTCGAGCCGGGCCAGTGGGAGCTGGTCTCCGAAGTGACCGGCTTCGACCGTGCCGACGAGGGCGCGCCGAAGATCGACACGCCGGTCGGCACCCGCGCCACCGAGAGCGTCTGCGTCCCCGCCGGGGGGCGGCTGCCCGCCGCCCTGTTCGCCGGTGCCGGCTATGAATGCGATTACGGCAATTACTATGTCCGCAACGGCCGGGTGAACGTGACCATGAACTGCCGCCGCGACGGGCTGGAGGGCTCGGTGCCGATGACCGTCGACGGCAGCTTCGAGCCGCGGTCGCTTTCCTACCGCCGCAACCTCAGGACCATCCTTTCAACCGACGGCGACGTCGAGATCGACGCCCGCGTCACCGGCCGCCGCACCGGCGCGTGCGCCCCCGCCCCCGCGGACGGCGAAGGCGCGGGCAAGTGAGGCGGCGCGGCGCGGCCTGGGCAGCGGCGGCCTGCGCCCTGGCAGCGGCGCCCGCGGCGGCCACGCCCGACTTCGCGCCCGCCGTCGCCGCCGATTACCAGGCCCATCTCGAGGCGCTGTTCCTCGATTTCCACCGCAACCCGGAGCTTTCCTACCGCGAGACGCGAACCGCCGCGATCATCGCCCGCGAGCTGCGCGCGGCCGGAGTCGAGGTAACCGAGCGGGTCGGCGGCACCGGCGTAGTGGGGGTGCTGCGCAACGGCACCGGCCCGACCGTCCTCGTCCGCGCCGACATGGACGGCCTGCCGCTGCGCGAGGCGAGCGGCCTCCCTTATTCCTCGACCGTCCGCCAGACCGGCATCGACAATGTCGAGGCGCCGGTGATGCACGCCTGCGGCCACGACGTCCACATCACCTCGCTGATCGGCACCGCGCGGCAGCTCGTCCGGCTGCGCGAACGCTGGCGCGGAACGGTGGTGCTGGTCGCCCAGCCCGCCGAGGAGCGGATCGGGGGCGCGCGGGCGATGCTGGCGGATGGTCTTTATACCCGCTTTCCACGGCCCGATTACGCGCTCGCCTTCCACGTCGCCGCGGACCTGCCGGCGGGACGGATCGACGTCCAGCCCGGCCTCGTCGCCTCGTCGTCGGACAGCGTCGACATATTGATCCACGGCGTCGGCGCCCACGGCGCCTATCCGCACGAGGGCAAAGACCCGATCGTGATGGGCGCCGAGATCATCATGGCGCTGCAGACCCTGGTCAGCCGCGAGGTGCCGCCGCTGTCGCCGGCGGTGGTCACGGTCGGCGCCTTCCATGGCGGCCTCAAGCACAACATCATCTCCGACCGCGCCGAGATGCAGCTCACCGTCCGCTCCAACGACGCGGCGGTGCGCCGGATCCTGCTCGACGGCATCCGCCGCATCGCCCTGAACGTCGGCCGAATGAACGGCATGCCCGAGGACCGGCTGCCCGAGGTCAGGGTGTCGGCCGAATCGACCGCGCCGACGATCAACCATGGCGAGACCGCGGCGCGGGTGCGCGCGGCCTTCGCCGGCGCGTTCGCCGCCGGCACGTTGCTCGAGCCCGAGCCGCAAACCGGCATGGGCGCCGAGGACTTCGCCTATTTCGTCCAGCCCGAACATAATGTGCGCGGCGTCTATTTCTCGGTCGGCGGCACGCCGCAGGCCGAGATCGACGCCGCCCGCGCCGGCGGCCCGCCGGTGCCCTCGCACCACAGCCCGCTGTTCCGGATCGCGCCCGAGCCCTCGGTCCGGCTCGGCACCGAGGCGATGATCGTCGCGGTGCTCGACCTGATGCGGCCGGGAGCCCCTGCGGCGGGCCAGTGAGGCGGGCGCTGCTCGCCGTCCTCCTCGCCGCGGCCGCGGGCTGTGGTGGGCAGGAGGAGGGCCGCAACCTCTCGTCCCGGGAGGTGGCCGGGCAATTGGCGGGGGTAGCGATCGAGCCGGGCCTGTGGGAATCGACCAGCGCGGTCGTCGGCGTCAGCGCGCCCAACCTGCCGATCGAGGTACAGCGGCGGATGATCGGGCCGCGGCCGCCGGCGCGCAACTGCATCACCCCGGCCCAGGCCGCCCGGCCCGGGGCCAATTTCCTCGCCGCCCGCGCCGGCAGCGCCTGCCGCTATCGCGACTTTTCGATGCAGGGGGGGCTGCTTCGCGGCGCGATGTCCTGCCCCGACCCGAGCTTGCCCCGCCCGACGGAAGCGACCATGCAGGGCCGCTACGGACCGCGCGGCTATGCGCTCCGCATGCGGATGGAGACCCCGATGCCCGACGGCGCGACGATGGTCCTGGAGGTGCGCGGGAGCGGCCGGCGGATCGGTGACTGCCCGCCGGAAGCGAGGAAGGAAGGAAAAGGCTGATGCTCGGCTATGTGACGCTCGGCACCAACGACATCGACCGCGCGCGGGCGTTCTACGACGCCCTGCTCGGCGAGCTCGGCGCGACGCGCAAGATGGAGTTCGCGGAGACCGGCTTCACCCTTTACGGCACCGGCGACCGCCGGCCCGGCATTGCGATCACCAGGCCCTATGACGGCAATCCGGCGACGGCCGGCAACGGCAACATGGCAGCGATCGCCGCCGACAGCCGCGAAACCGTCGACCGGCTCCATGCCAGGGCGCTCGCGCTCGGCGGCACCGACGAGGGCGCGCCGGGCCTGCGCACCCCCGAAGGGCCGGGCGCCTTCTACGGCGCCTATTTCCGCGACCTCGACGGCAACAAGCTGTGCGCCTTCCGGATGGGGCCGGCCTAGGGCCTGGCGATGAAGGTCCGGGTGATCGTCAACAGGAGCGGGCGGCACCTTCAAGGCGGGCGAGGAGGGCGAGGAGGCGCGGATCCGGGCGGCGTTCGCCGCGCAGGGCGTCGAGGCCGACGTGCGGCTGATCGAGCCCGGCGGCATCGCCGAGGCGTTCCGCGACGCGGCGGCGGCGCCCGGCCTCGACGCGGTGGTCGCGGGCGGCGGCGACGGCACGTTGAGCTGCGCCGCCGGCCATCTGGCCGGAAGCGGACGCCCGCTCGGCATCCTGCCGCTGGGAACGCTGAACCATCTCGCCCGCGACGCCGGCATTCCGACCGGGCTCGACGAGGCGGTCGGCGATCATCGCCGGCGGCCATGTCCGCGTCATCGACGTCGCCGAGGTCAACGGGCGGGTGTTCGTCAACAACAGCTCGGTCGGCCTCTATCCCGACATGGTCCGCCTCCGCGAGGCGCAGCAGGAGCGGATCGGCCGCGGCAAGAGGCTGGCGATGCTGTCGGCGAGCCTCGCCTCGCTGCGCTCGTTCCGGCGGCACCGGCTGTGGATCAGCGCCGAGGGGCTGGAGGCGCCGGTGCGCACGCCCCTCCTGTTCGTCGGCAACAACCGCTACCAGGTGAACCTGTTCGCGCTCGGCCGGCGCGAGCGGCTCGACGGCGGCGAGCTCTGCCTCTACGCGATCCGGGCGCGCAGCCGCGCGCATTTGCTCTGGGCCGGCATCCGCGGCATTTTCGGCAGGCTCGACCAGCAGCGCGACTTCGTCACTGATTACGGGCGCGAGGCCGAGATCGCGTCGAACCGGCCGGCGCTCACCGTGTCGGTGGACGGCGAGACGATCCTACTGGAGACGCCGCTGCGCTACCGGATCCGGCCGGGGGCGCTGAGGATATTCGTCCCCTCCCTTGAAAGGGAGGGGAGGGTCAGCGCGGCACGCTGAACGTCCGCCCGACCTCGGTGGCGACGAAGCGGTCGGGGGCGATGCGGCGGCGGCGGAGCAAGCCGGCGATGGCGCGGGGCGGCGCGTCGATACCCTCGAAGGTGAGCTGGAAGGTGCCCCAGTGCATGCCGAGCGCGCGCGTCGGGTTCAGTATCTCGAAGATGCGGAGCGCCTCCTCGGGATCGACGTGGTTGTTCTGCATGACGTCGCGCGGCTCGTAGGCGCCGATCGGGATGATGGCGAGCCGGAACGGGCCGTGGCGGGCCGCCTCGCGCACCCAGGCGCCGCCGCCCCAGCCGGTGTCGCCGGCGAAGAAGATCCTTCCGGCCGGCGTCTCGACGGTGAAGGCCGACCAGAGCGCGCGGTTGCGGTCGGCGCCCCAGCGCGAGCCCCAATGGTGGTTGCGCTCGACGATGACGGAAACCTCCGGTCGCAAGGCGACGCGGCCGCCCCAGTCGCGCGCGACCGATTCGATCCCGGCGCCGCGCAGGATCGCGTCGTTGCCGAGGCTGGTGACGATCAGCGGGCGGTCGCGCGCCCACAGGCGGCGCAGCGTCGGCAGGTCCATATGGTCGTAATGATTGTGGCTGACGAGGACGAGGTCGATCCTCGGCAGATCCTCGAAGCGCACGCCCGGCGCGCGGACGCGCCGCGGGCCGACGAAGGAGAAAGGCGAGGCGCGGTCCGACCAGATCGGGTCGGTGAGGATGTTGATGCCCGCCGTCTGGACGAGCACGGTGGCGTGGCCGACCCAGGTGACCAGCATGTCGCCCCGCGCAACCTCGCGCGGCGGCACGGTCGGCCGGACCGGGACCTGCGCGGGCCATCGCGCGCGCTCGTCGCCCACCATCCGGTTGATGAAGCGCTGCGGATTGGCGCCCGGTGCCGGCGCCGCGCCGGGGTTGAAGAAGCGCGCGCCGTCATAATGATCGCTGACCGGGCCGTCATAATAGATGCGGTCGAGCAAAGGCGGCACGATCGTCGGCGCGAAGCACAGGGCGACGAGAAGGAAGAGGAGGACGGTGCCGATCCGCCGCAGCAAGGTTCGCATCGGCCCGAGAATAGCGCGCCCGGCGCCGGCGACCAACTGCCGCTTGAGAGCCGCCGCCCGGTCGTGCCAAAGCAAGCCTCATGGCCTACAGCCCCGCCCAGCTTTCTTCCTATCTCGAACGGATCGGCCATCGCGGCCCGGTCGCGCCCGACCGCGACACGCTGGCGGCGCTGCAGCGGGCGCACCGGCTGGCGGTCGCGTTCGAGAATCTCGACATCCTGCTCGGCCGCGGCATCCGGCTCGATCCGGACCGGCTGTTCGACAAGTTGGTGAGCGCGCGGCGCGGCGGCTATTGCTTCGAGCAGAACGCCTTGTTCCTCGCCATGCTCCAGGCGATCGGGTTCGAGGCGCAGCCGCTGCTGGCGCGGGTCTGGCTGGGCGTCGAGGAGACGCCGCCGCGCACCCATACGCTCAACCTCGTCAGCCTGGAAAGAGGCGACGACATGATCGCGGACGTCGGCTTCGGCGGCTCGTTCGTGCCGCCGATGCGGCTCGAAGCCGGCACGGAGACGGTCACTCCCGACGGCGCCCGCCACCGCCTCCGCCAGGATCCGGACCATGGCTGGATGCTGGAGCGGGACGGCGGCGACGGCTGGGGACGGCAGTACAGCTTCACCCTCGAGCGGGTCTGGCCCGCCGACCTCGAAGCCGCGAACCACTTCACCGCGACCCGGCCGGAGACGCGCTTCACCACGCTCCGAATCGCCTCGGCGACGACACAAGACGGCTATGTCTCGCTGGTCGACCGGACGCTCACCACCAGCCGGATGGGGCGGTCGGAGGCGCGGGAGATCAGCACGGCGGACGACTATCGGCGCATCCTGGCGGAGACGTTCGGGCTCGGCCTCGACGCGGGCGAGGTGGAAGGGCTCGGGCTGTTCTAGCGCGGGACGATGGTGAAGCCCGGCGGGGCGCGGTCCTCGCGATGCTCCTCGTGGTACATGTCCATGACCAGGGTCACCCGGCCGGGCGCGGCGACGCCGCAATCGAGCGGATAGGCGTCGACGATGGTGCCGAACGCGCCGACGCCGGCGCTGCCGCGCTGGCCGACTCGCGGGGCGGCACCGTCGGCGCAGCGCAGCCGGGCGATATAGGCGCGCTCGCCCGGCGGGCCGCCGACCCGCACCGGATTCTCCGCCGAGCCGAGCGGATGCGCCTCGGCGGCGGCGATCGCCGCGGCGAGATCGTCCTGGTCGGGGGCGAGGCCAAGCTCGGAGAGGATCGATTCGGGCGAGCGCGTCCGCTGGCCAAGCTCCTGCGCGGCGGCGGGAGCGGCGAGAACGAGGGCGGCGGTGAAGACGAGGATACGCATGAAACTCTCCGGATGGACCGGCCGGGTTTAAGAGCCGGGACCGGCAGGACACAAGCCCCAAGCGTGCGCCAAGCAATGGCCCGTCAATGGAAATCGCGGGACCTGATGCGGATGCCGCCGTCCCGCCCGGCGGGCAGCGCCGGCGCGCGGCGCGGCCGCTCGCGCGGGTCGGAGCCGCCATATTTGGCGGCGTCGGCGGGGCCGGGGCGGTGTGGGAAGTGCATAGCGCCGACCAAATGGAGGCGCGGGGTCAGATCCTCGAGCCGGTCGGCGATGAGGTGGATCACCTCGCCCTCGCGCTGGAGGGTGCCGGCGACGCTGACCATCGCCGCGGAGAGGATGATCCGGCGCTGCGCCTCGAAAATCCGCTGCCAGACGATCGCGTTGGCGATGCCGGTCTCGTCCTCGAGGGTGAGGAAGGTGACGTTGCCGGCGCCGGGGCGCTGGCGGACGAGGACGATGCCGGCGACGCGGACCTTGCGGCCGTCCCTGACAGTGCGCAGCGCGGCACAGGGGAGGATGCCCATGCGGTCGAGCTCCGGCCGCAGGAAGAGGATTGGGTGGGCGCGCAGGCTGAGCTGGGTGGCGCGATAATCCTCCACCACCTCGCGGCCGTCGGTCAGCGGGGTGAGCACGACTTCGGGCTCGTTGTCGCGCGCATCGGCGGCGGCGAACAAGGGCAGCGGCGTGCCGCCGAGACCGCGGACCCGCCACAAGGCCCGGCGCCGGTCGAGGCCGAGGGAGGCGAAGGCGTCGGCGTCGGCGAGCTTCTCCAGCGCCGCCGCCGGCACGCCCGAGCGCCGCCAGACGTCGTCGACGGAGACGAAGGGCGCCTCCATCGCCGCCGCCGCGATCAAAGCGCCGTTCTCGTTGGAAAGCCCCTTCACCATCCGCAGACCGAGGCGGAGGGGGAGCAAGGAGATTTTATCCTCCCTGCGAGCGCAGCTCGACAGGGAGGACATCCCTCCGTCCTCCAGCGTGCAATCCCAGCGGCTGGCATTGATGCAAACCGGGCGCACCTCAACGCCGTGGTCGCGGGCGTCGCGGACGAGCTGGGCGGGGGCGTAGAAGCCCATCGGCTGGGCGTTCAAGAGCGCGGCGCAGAACACGTCCGGATGGTGGCATTTCATCCACGACGAGGCGTAGGCGATCCGGGCGAAGCTGGCGGCGTGGCTTTCGGGGAAGCCGTAGCTGCCGAACCCCTCGATCTGCTTGAACGTGCGGGTCGCGAAATCCTCGGTATAGCCGCGCGCCATCATCCCGCCGATCATCTTGTCCTGGAAATGGCTGACGCCGCCGGTGGACTTGAAGGTGGCCATCGAGCGGCGCAGCGCGTCAGCCTCGGCCGGCGTGAAGCCGGCGCCGACGATCGCCACCTTCATCGCCTGCTCCTGGAAGAGCGGCACGCCCAGGGTCTTCTCCAGGACGTCACGCAGCTCCTGGGACGGATATTCTTCCGGCTCCTTCCCTTCCCGGCGGCGAAGATAGGGATGGACCATATTGCCCTGGATCGGGCCCGGCCGGACGATCGCGACCTGGATGACGATGTCGTAGAATTTCCTGGGCCTGAGGCGGGGCAGCATCGACATCTGCGCCCGGCTTTCGATCTGGAAGGTGCCGATCGTGTCCGCCTTGCAGATCATGTCGTAGACGACGGGATCGTCCTCCTGCATCTCGGGTGAAGCGAGGGTGAGGCGCCGCCCCTTATGGTCGGCGAGCAGATCGAAGGCGCGGCGCATGCAGCCGAGCATGCCGACGCCGAGGATGTCGACCTTCATGATCTTCAGCTCCTCGAGATCGTCCTTCTCCCATTCGATCACCCGGCGGTCTTCCATCGCCGCCGGCTCGATCGGCACGAGATCGTCGAGCCGGTCGCGGGTGAGGACGAAGCCGCCGGGATGCTGGCTGAGATGGCGGGGCGTGCCGATCAGCTGGCGGGTCAGCGCGAGCGTGAGCGCAAGGCGGGGCTCGTTCCCGTCGAAGCCAAGCTCCTCCACATGCCTTTCCGCAACGCCGTCATTGGACCAGCCCCAGACCTGGCCGGACAATGTTGCGGTCATGTCTTCCGAAAGGCCCAAAGCCTTGCCGACGTCGCGGACCGCGCCGCGGGTGCGGTAGCGGCTGACGACGGCGGCCAGCGCGGCATGATCGTGGCCGTAGGTTTCGTAGATCCACTGGATCACCTCCTCGCGCCGCTCATGCTCGAAATCGACGTCGATGTCGGGCGGCTCGTCGCGATCGTCGGAGAGGAAGCGCTCGAACAGCAGGGTGTGGACGATGGGATCGATCGAGGTGATCCCCAGCACGTAGCAGATCATCGAATTGGCGGCCGAGCCCCGCCCCTGGCACAGGATTTCCTGGCTGCGGGCGAACTCGACGATCGAATTGACGGTCAGGAAATAGGGGGCGTAGCGCCAGCTCGCGACCAGCCTCAGCTCGTGCTCCAGCAGGTCCGCATAATTTTTCGGCACGCCCTCGGGAAACTTGGCGGCCATCGCCGCCCGGGTCAGCCGCTCCAGCGCGTCCTGCGGCGAGCGGCCGGACATGACGATCTCGTCGGGATATTGGTAGCTCAATTCGCGCAAGCCGAAGGTGCAGCCTTCGGCGATGTCGGCACTGGCCCGGACGGCGTCGGGAAAGGCCTGGAAGCGGCGCTCCATCTCGGCCGGGCTCTTGAGATGGCGGTCGGCGTAGCGCTCCCGGCGGAAGCCGAGATCGTCGATCGTGCATTTGTTGCGGATGGCGGTGACGACGTCCTGGAGCATGCGCTTGTCCGGACTGTCGTAGAGGACGTCGCCGGTGGCGAGGCCGCGGACGCGGTAGCGGCGGGCGAGCGCGTCCAGCGCGTGGAGACGCTGCGCCTCGCCCGGGCGGCGGCGATGGGTGAGCGCGAGGTGGGCGCGGCCCTGGAAGATGTCGGCGGCCTGGGCCAAGGCGATTTCGGTGGCCGTGCCGGCCTCCTCCGGGACCAAAGCGGCAATGAGGCCCTCCGACCAGGCCGCGACATCCTCCCAGTGGAGGAAGCATTGGCCCTTCTCGCTTTTCCTGCGGTCGACGCGGCTCTTGCCGAGGGTGAGCAGGCGGGTGAGCCGCGACCAGCCGGCGCGGTCCTCGGGCCAGACCAGGAGCGCCGTTCCGTCCATCAGATCGAGGCGGCAGCCGGCGACGAGACGAACCCCGGTCTCGTCGCCGGCGCGAAGCGCCTTGACGAGGCCGCCGACGCTGTTGCGATCGGTGATGCCGAGCGCGGGATAGCCAAGCTCGACCGCCGCCGCGAACAGCTCCTGCGCGCTCGAGACGCCGCGCAGGAAGCTGAAATGGCTCGCGACCTGGAGCTCGACATAGGTCATGCGAAAATCCCGTGCAGATGCCAGCTCAGGCCGCCGGCGGCGGGATTCTCGCCGTCGCCCCGGCGATAGAGCCAGAAGCGCGCGCCCTCTTTGTCTTCGACCTGGAAATAATCGCGGACGGCCTCTCTCTCGCCGGCCTGCCGCCACCATTCGCCATAGACGCGCTCGGGGCCGTCGGCGGCGGCGACCTGGTAGGATTTGCCCCGCCACGTGAAGCGGGCCGGAGCGCCGTCGGGAAGCCCGGACATCACATGCTCGATCGGCTCGGGCGGAAAGAGGAGGCGAACCGGGCGGGGCCAGAGCGGCCAGCAGGCGGTCGCTTCGAGCGGGCCGGCGCGGGCGACGCTGCGTTCGGGCAGGTCGCTTTCCCTGGCCGTGAGGCGGTGAATGCGGCGCGGGCCCAGCCGGGCGGCGAGGCGGTCGATCAGCAGAGCGAGGTCGGGCGCCGGCCTTTCGCCGGTCAGCGCACCTTCGATCGGCCGGGGAGCGAGCGGCTCGACGCGGGAAGCGACGAGCCGGAGGCGCTCGATGCCGAAACCGGGTTCGATCTTCTCCATCTTCGCGCATATGAGCGTGAGGAGATGAGGGCCGTCGCGGGTCGCACGGGCCGTGCTGACGGTGACATATTGCGCGCTATTGTCGACACGGTCGCAGGCCATGACGAGGCGCCGGACGGCGAGGCCGGCTTCGGCAAGGGCGGGGACGAGACGGCGCAGCGCTTCGGCGGCGGCTTCCGCAATCGCCTCCGCGGTGGCGATCGGCTCCAGGAAGCGCAGGGTGACCGATGGCGGCTCCTCGGGGACGATGGGATCGAACGGCTCGGGCGCGCGGCCCATGGCCTGGTCGAGGCGGGTGAGCAAGGCCGCGCCGAAGCGGCGCTGGAGCGGGGCACGCGGCATGGCGATCAGTTCGCCGATCCGCTCGAGGCCGAGCCGGCAGGCGGCGATCCGCGTTTGCTCGTCGAGACGGAGCGCGGCGAGCGGCATGGCCGCCAAAGCGTCCGCCTCACCATCGGACGGGCAGAGGATGAGCGCCTTGCCGCCGAAGCGGGCAAGCGCATGCGCCGCCCCGGCGCTGCCGGCGACGGCGATGCGGGCGTTGAAGCCCAGCCGCCGGCAGAAAGCGAGGATGCGCTCGCACATCCGCCGCTCGCCGCCGAACAAATGGGCGACGCCGCTGAGGTCCAGCCAGAGGCCGTCCGGCCCGGACGGGGCGGCGCGCGGCGTCCAGCGGCGGGCGGCGAACAGGCCGAGGCGCGCCAGCCAGGCGGCGTCGCCTTCATGATCGGCGGCGCGCACGTCGAGCCCGGGCACGAGGATGCGCGCCTTGGTGAGCGGCATGCCGGGCTCGAGGCCGAGCTCGCGTGCGGCCGGCGACAAAGCGGCAAGGACGTTCCTGTTGCCCTCGCGATGGGTGGTGACCAGCGCGCCGGCGCCGTCCCGGCGCAGGACGACGTCCCGCGGCTGCGCCTCGCGCGCCCAGCGTGCGCCGGGGCGCCAGTGGCCGCCCGGCGCGGTCAGCACGCGATCGGCCTCAGGCGGCTTCGGCGCGCGCCCGGGCGGCGCTTTCGGCCGCTCGGCCCGCACGATCCGGTCGGTCGCCAGATCGGGCAGGCAGAGCGAGGCGAGCCTCGGCATCGGGGGCCTCCAATATCCATTCGTGGCCGGCGCCGCCGCGCTGGCGGGCGAGGGTGACGCGCCAGCGGGCCCGGCCGACGCCGGGCATGGCGAGCGGCGCCGAGGGAAACGAGGCGATCCGCCAGCGGGTGACGGCGGCGGACGGAGGCCCGAGCGGGTCGGCATCGGCCTTGCGCCAGCGCCGCAGCATCAGGGCGGCGGTGCCGCCCTCCTCGGCGGAAAGCTGGAGCCGGCGGGTGGCGGCCATCGCGGCGCGGCCGACCTCGCCGACCACCGCGGCAAGGCCGCCGTGGCGCAGCCCTTCCTCCATCACCGCCAGCACCTCCTCGTCGCGGCGGCATTCGGCGTAGATCAGCCGCTCCGGCGCCAGGCCCGCCAGAGCGAGGCCGGGGGCGAACAGGTCGCGGCGGGCGAGCGCCCACAGCACCTGCCCCTCGCTCCGGGCGCGGGCGAAGCGGGCGGCGGCGGCGGCGAGGAACAGGGTGGCGGCGGCCTCGTCGCCCGGCGCAAGCGAGGCGGCCGCCGCCTCGTGCAGCGCGACGGCGAGCCCGCCGCCCGCCAGCCGGCCGTCGACCTCCCCGATCCCGAACGGCAGGCAGGCACCGGCACCGGCGGCAAGGCGGCACCGTTCGATCGCGCCGACCTCCGCCCGCAGGGCGGCGAGGCGCGCGTCCATGGGGGACGAGGCAAGAATGCGACTCGGGCTCATATGTTCATGTTATGTTCCGCCCACTTCCCCGCCGAGTCAAGGTCGCGCGTGGAAAGGGCGTTGGGCTAGGCCCGGACGGCGGCGCGCTCACCCTTCATAGGTGCATTTGGCGTCGCCGATCCTGGTGGCCGCCAGGTGCCGATACAGGGCCCGTTCGCATTGGACGCGAGTCCGGTGGCGCCGGAAAACAAGGCAGTTCGACCCATCCAAGTTGCAATACCATCTCACCCAGGGACGATGGCCAAAGGGGCTGGGCTGCGCAATTCCCCTGGGATCGGAAGTAAACATCGCCGTGGAAGCGACGATGGGCGGCTGCTCCGCGGCAAGGGCATCGGAAGCCGCGGCCATCGCGGCGGCGGCGGCGAGCGCGGAACGGAGCCGAGCATTCATTCATGGCCTCCTGCCGGCGAATGGCCCCCGCCGCGCGCGAATGCGCAAGGGACGCCGCCGGAATCGCGGGGACAAAGCCGGGCTTTGCCGGCTGACGAAGAACCCGCCGCCCTCGCAAGCCAGGCGGCGCCGCTTGCGGAATCTTATTGCGGCGCAGCCGGATGGTCGCTGAACGAGCGGGTCCTGACTTCCATCGCATCGATATCCTCGTCGGGCGTCCGTCCCGACAAGTGCAGGCGCCAGTCCGCGCCCAGGGCCTCGCGCCATTCGGCCTCGGTCTTGCAGACCCGGCTATAGGCGAGGCGCGATGCGCCGCGGCGCTCCACCCGCGTGCAGACCCTGCGCTCCTGCCGCTGATTCGTCGCGCCCTCGTCGCTGCCATGGGCAGCGAGCACGGGCGCGGACGACAAGGCCACGGCGACGGCAATCAGCTGTTTCATCGATTCTCTCCCCCTGTTCCGCTCGTCGGTTCAAAGTTCAACGACATCTGAAGATGCAACGATATCCAGCGCAAGCCAAGCCTAATTCAGTTTCGATTGCCAGGCCAGCCCCCGCCGGCGCGTCCTCTCGCGGCGGCCGCAAGGAAGCGTCGCGCACGACCGCCAGCGCTCGCGCGGGATTCACCGGCGCCTGGCGACGGGCTGTTTCATATGCTGGATCTCGATCTCGACCCCGTCGATCTGATCCGGGATCTCTTCCCCGCCGGCATCGATCAGATTGACCTTGACGGCGTAGCCGTCACCGCTCTCGACGAGCCCTATTCCGGCAAGCCTCGCCTTGCCCTTCAGCCGATCCCGCAGCTTAAACTGAACGGCGCGGGCCTTTGCATAATCGGCCATTGATCACTCTTTTTTCGGGCGTCAGGTCGCAAGGTCGATATCGAGTTGCGCCAGCACATTGTCAATTTCATTGACGAAGGTGACATCCTGCGTGCCGTCGGCGGTCGGCCCGCCGATGAACAACAGCCCGACCGCATCGCCGGCGGGCGTCACGACCAGCGCGCCGCTGTCCCCGCCCGCGCTGAACGGCGAACGGGTCGGCGCGCGGATCTCGATCTGGCTGTCGAACCCGATCATGGTGCCGTCATAATCGGCGTCCACATTGATCAGGTCGATGGCCGTGATCTGCGCTGCCGTGAAACCCGTCGTACGCCCATATTTGACCACTTCCATGAGCTTCCGCGGTTTCAGCGTCCTGCCCGACAGGCGCACCTGCCCGGCAATATCGTCGTAGGAGCCCGGATCTTCGTCCAGAAGCGCGAACGCGGCATCCACCAGATTGTCGCGGCCGGCCATGTGAACGAACCGTTCCAGCCGGGCGAAGGCGTCCGCGGCGCTTCCCTGATCGGCCTTGCCCGGCTGCCAGATCGCATCCCCGCGATTGCCGGCATTGGTGTCCGCCAGGACATGATTGTTGGAAAGAATGCCGATCCGGCCGGACTTCCGATCCCGCGCAAAGGCTCCCAAGGTCCCGACGCTAACGTTGAAATGTCCGCAGGAGCAGCCGATCACCGGCGGTCGCGTGCGCGACTGGATCGGACCTGGAATCGCCCGCCGCGCCGTAATCGGGCCGAGATAGAGAACGTCCACCTCGCCGGCAGCCCGCTCCTCGATGGCGGGCAGCAGCTCCTGCTCCAGCATCGCCGCCGGGGCGCTGGAGCGGATCGCAACCCGATAGTCCCCCTCTTTTTCCGTCAGCGCGACACCCAGGCTCACGACCAGCGGGCGATCCGCGCCGGCGGCCGCGGCCACCGCCGTGCCGGCCTCGTTGAACACCATCGGCCGAATCAGCCGACGCGCAGTCATCGCCCGAGCATCGGCAACGAATTCATCACGAATTTCGAGTGCGGCCGCCAGTTCCATGGCCTTCATCCCTTGTGTCACCGTGGCAGATCGGAGGAGCATAAGGGGGCGACGACAAATGCGGTGTGACGGCCGTCACGCAAGGAAGAACCCCCTCCCGATCGACGATCGGCCCCGGCATTCTCGTCGCGATCGTCCAGGGGCGGCGAAAAGGCCGAACCGAGGCCGCCGGGACTCCAGCTGATCGGCGAATGACGCCAAACTCGACATTCCCGCTCGCCTCACCCAGAAGGCCCGGATGACTTGGCTTCGTGGTGCGTTTCTTGCCTTGTTCCTGCTTCTTGCCGCGCCGGCTCTCGGCCAGGCGGGCGACGGGGACTGGCTTTATCGCGGCTCCGACATCGCCCGCGACCCGGCCTGGCGGTTCGGGACGCTGCCCAACGGCCTGCGCTACGCGGTGCGCAGGAACGCGTTGCCGGCGGGGCAGGTGTCGATCCGCATCCGCATCGACGCCGGCGCGCTCCACGAGGAGGACAATGAGCGCGGCTGGGCGCATTTCGTCGAGCATATGCTGTTCCGCGGCACCGAGACCTATCCCGACCGCCAGGCACGCCAGATCTGGCAGCAGCTGGGGGCGAGCTTCGGCAGCGACAGCAACGCCCGCACCAACGCCACCGAAACCGTCTACATGCTGAACCTGCCCCATGCCGAGCGCGCCCCGCTCGACACCAGCCTCGGCGTCCTTGCCGAGATGATGTCGCGGGCGCGGTTCGAGGCGGCGGCGGTCGCGGCGGAACGGCCGGTGGTGCTGGCCGAGAAGGGCCGCCGGCCCGAGCTCACCCAGCGCATCGTCGAGCTGACCCGGCGGCTGTTCTACGCCGGCCTCAGGTTCGGCGACCGCGACACGATCGGCACCGACGAGACGCTGAACGCCGCCAGCGCCGAGGGCCTGAAGGCCTTCTACCGGCGCTGGTACCGGCCCGACTGGGCGACGATCGTGATGGTCGGCGACGCCGACGAGGGCATGATGGAGGAACTGATCCGCGCCCGGTTCGGCGGCTGGCGGGCCGAGGGGCCGGCGCCGCGGGACCCCGATTACGGCCGCATCGCCGAGGTGGCGCAGCCGGTCGCGAACCTCGCTTATCCGGGCACGCCGGTCGCCGCCAACCTGGTCTGGCTCAGGCCCTATCGGGCGATGCCGCACACCCTGGCGCGCGAGCGCGAATTCCTCGGGGAGCTGCTCGCCGCGCAGATCATCAACCGCCGGCTGGAGGCGCATGCGCGCGGCCAATCGGCCTTCACCAGCGCCCAGGTCGGCAGCTCGCGGTCGCGCAACGTCGTCGAGGCGACCCAGATGTCGGTGGTCGCCCGCGAAGGCAATTGGCGGCCGGCGCTCGAGCAGAGCTTCGCCATAATCGGCGATGCGCTGCGGGCGCCGCCGAGCGCGGCCGAGATCGAGCGCGAGCTCCGCAACCTGCGCACCGGGGTCACCGCCGCCGTGCAGGGGGAGCCGACCGCCTTGTCGCAGAGCCGCGCGGACCAGCTGGTCAATGCCATCGACGACGGCGGGGTGGTCGCCACCGCCCGCACCGTGCTCGACAATTTCGAGGCGAGCGCGCCGCTGATGACGCCCGAGCGGATCGGCGCGGCGATGCGGGCGATGTTCGCCGGATCGGGCCCGCGGATGATGCTGATCTCGCCCGAGCCGATCACCGGCGGCGATGCCGCGCTGGCCGAGGGCCTCGCCGCCGCGCGGGCGGCGGCGCCGGCCGTCCGCGCCGGCGAGCGGCGGGTCAGCTTCGACGATTTGCCGCGGCCCGGCGCCCCGGGCCGCGAGGTCTCGCGCCGGCGGATCGAGGATATGGACGTCACCATCGTCCGCTTCGCCAACGGCTCCACCCTCACCTTCAAGCATACCGAGCATGAGCGCGGCTCGGTCCAGGTCCGCCTGCGCTTCGGCGCGGGCCTGGCCGGCATCGCGCCCGACCGGCCGTCCCTGGGCTGGCTCGCCGGCCTGGTCGCGCCCTCGGGCCTCGCCGGGCTCGACCTCGACGCGATGGAGCGGCTGCTCACCGGGCGGCGGATGGGCCTTGCCTTCTCGGTCGACGAGGACGCCTTCGTGCTCGCCGGGCAGACCAATGCCGCCGACCTCGGCGACCAGTTGCGGCTGCTCACCGCCAAGCTCACCCATCCGCGCTGGGACCCGGCTTTGTTCGCGCGCTTCCGCGGGGCGGCGGTGGAGAGCTTCGACCTTCATTTCTCGTCGGCGGCGGCGCGGGCCGGGCGCGAGCTGGGCGGCGTCGTCCGCCCCAACGACCAGCGCTGGCGGCCGATCGAGAAAAGCGAGATGCAGGCGGTGACGGTCGAGCAGTTCCGCGACTTCTTCACGCCGCTGCTGGCCGCCGGGCCGGTCCACGCGATCATCGTCGGCGACATGGGGCTCGAAGCCGCGGTCGAGGCGATGCGGCGGACCGTGGCCGCCCTGCCGGCGCGGCCGGAGCCCAGGCTCGCGGCGGAGGCGACGGCGCTGCGGCCGCCGGCGCCCGCCGCCGCGCCCAGGACCTTTACCCACCAGGGCGACCCCAACCAGGCCTATGCGATGATCGGCTGGTCGACGCTGGGCGGAATCGACCGCATCCGCGACCGGCGCGCGCTCGCTTTGGCCGCCAACATGTTCGAGGTCCGGCTGTTCGACCGGCTGCGCGAGGAGGAAGGGGCGACCTACTTGCCCAACGCCGTCCATCTCAGCGCCGAATCCTTCCCCAATTGGGGGATTTTCTACGCCGCGGCGGAAGTCCGCCCGGCCAGCGCGCCGATCTTCTTCCGCATCGCCCGCGAGATCGTCGCCGACCTCGCCGCCAATCCGGCCCTGGCCGACGAGTTCGCGCGGGCGCTCAATCCGGTGGTGACCGGGATCGAGCGGCGGCTGGCGACCAACGCCTATTGGATCGACGCGCTCGAGAATTGGGAGCACGAGCCGCGCGCCATCGACAATGTCCGCACCTATCTTTCCGACTATCGCGCCCTCACCGCCGAGGACGTCCGCCGCGCCGTTGCCCAACACGTGACCGACCAAGGCGACTGGTCGATGCTCGTTCTTCCCGCTAGAGGAGCACCGGCAAGAGCAACGAATGGCAACGAATAGCGCAGTCCAGATCGCGGAGCCCGCTCCGCTCCAGGCGCGAAGGCGAAGCTGGAACCCCTTCCGGCTCCGGCAGCAGCCCTTCTTCGAGGACAAGAACCGCGCCTTCTGGATCCTCCAGTCGGCCGGGTGGGCCGGCTATTTCGTGCTGCGCACCCTTTCCGGCATCGCCAATGCGATGGGCTGGTTCTACATCGTCCACACCGCCCTGCTGACCGCCGCCGGCTATTCGATCACCCTGCTGATGGCCGCCGCCTACCGGCGGCTCATCCGGATGAAGCCGGTCTACACCTGGGTCGGATCGATCGTCATCGTCGTCATCGCCGCCGGCGGCTTCTCCGCGATCGAGACGTGGAGCGTCTCCACCTTCATCCAGCCGGGGACGCGGCCGGAGGGGATCCGCTTCCTCGGCGCGATCCTTCTCACCGTCTCGCTGCTCGTCGCCTGGTCGGCGCTCTATTACAGCATCAACTTCTTCATCCTCCTCGAGGAGCAGACCGACCGGCTGCTGCGGCTCGAGAACCAGGCATCGAACGCGCAGCTGGCGATGCTGCGCTATCAGCTGAACCCGCATTTCCTGTTCAACACGTTGAACTCGATCTCGACCCTGGTGCTCCTGAAGCAGACCGAGCGCGCCAATGCGATGCTGAGCCGGCTTTCCTCCTTCCTGCGCTATACCCTGGTCAACGAATCGATCGGCATGGTGACGGTCGCGCAGGAGGTCGAGACGCTGAAGCTCTACCTCGAGATCGAGAAGATGCGCTTCGAGGAACGGCTCAGGCCCCATTTCCACATCGACAAGTCGGTGACTGGGGCGCATTTGCCCTCGCTCCTGCTCCAGCCGCTGATCGAGAATGCGATCAAATATGCGGTGACGCCGCAGGAGGAAGGCGCCGACATCGCGATCGAGATGCGCCGCGAGGCCGACCGGGTGCTGATCACCGTCTCCGACACCGGCCCGGGGACCGACGCCCACTATAAAGTGCGCGCCGACGAGTTCGACCGGCGTCGGTCTGGCGAACATTCGCGACCGTCTGGCGCAGGCCTATGGCGACAACCACCGCTTCGAGACACAATCGGACATCACAGGGGGCTTCCGCGTTTTCATCGAACTTCCCTATCAAATCGAAACCGAGGAGCCGACATGACCATCCGCACGATCCTGGTCGACGACGAGCCGCTTGCCATCCAGGGGCTGCAGGTGCGCCTGGACAAGCATGACGACGTCGAGATCGTCGATACCTGCTCGAACGGGCGCGAGGCGATCCGATCGATCAAGACCCACAAGCCCGACCTCGTCTTCCTCGACATCCAGATGCCCGGTTTCGACGGCTTTTCGGTGATCCAGGGGCTGATGGAGGTGGAGCCGCCTTTGTTCGTGTTCGTCACCGCTTATGTCGACCACGCCATCCGCGCCTTCGAGGCGCAGGCGGTCGACTATCTGATGAAGCCGGTCGAGGAGGACCGCCTCGCCGACACGCTCGAGCGGGTCCGGGTGCGGCTCGCCGAGAAGCGCGGCGTCGAGGAGGTCGGGCGGCTGATGGAGGTGCTCGCCGAGGTCGCGCCCGAGGCGGCCGAGAATGTCGAGGGGATCGAGGACGCCCACGCCTCCAACCGCTACGAGAAGATGATCAACATCAAGGACCGCGGCCAGATCTTCCGCGTCGACGTCGATTCGATCGAGAAGATCGACGCCGCCGGCGACTATATGTGCATCTATACCGGCGACAACACGCTCATCCTCCGGGAGACGATGAAGGACCTCGAGAAACGGCTCGACCCGCGCCGCTTCCAGCGCGTCCACCGCTCGACCATCGTCAACCTCGACCAGGTCCGCCAGGTCAAGCCGCACACCAACGGCGAATGCTTCCTGGTATTGGGGTCGGGCAGCCAGGTGAAGGTATCGCGCAGCTACCGCGACGTGGTGGCGAGATTCGTGCATTGAGCAGTAGGGCCGGCCGGATCGCGCTGCTAGCCGCGGGTCTGGCCCTGTCGGGAGCGACCCCTTTCCACGATCGTGATGACGGGCGGGGCCTCCGGCGATGCATCGATATCCGCGGCTATCTCGCCGACGAGAGACCTGGCGGCCGCGAGGTGCATGCCCGACCAGACCCACGATCGCGCGTCCTCGGCAGAATCCTCGAACCGCAGCCGATCGAACCGGATTTCAGCCGGGCAGTCTCGTTCGACATCGAGGCCAGCCGCGACGGCTGGCTGCGGATCGAGGGCGCCAGCGACGATCCCCAGCTTACCGAGATGCCCGCGCGGCCGATGTATCATGGCTCCGGCTGGATTCGTGGTGCTGGAGTATCGGTCACCGTGCAGGCCTCCCAGGCATTTGCCGCGCCGCGCCATTCGAGCGAGATGGTGTTTCACTCCAACGACCGGGCCTATTTGGACAGTCAGGAGGTGGACGCCATCGCCGCGTGCCACGGCAACTGGGTGCTCGCCCGCTGGAAGATCGCGGATTCCGCAAATTTCACCTACAGCGCGAGTGCGGTCGTCTCCCGACAACCCCTAATCCTTCAGGGCTGGGCGACCGGCATTTGCAACATTCAGGAGACATCCTGCGACATGGCGAGCGGGGACCGGCCGGACTCGCGTTGAGCGGGAACGGAGCGGCGCCGCGTCCGTTCGGAACCGGGAAAGGATCTCGCCGCGTCCGGGCTGACCGAGGTGTCGCGGACGGTGAACACCGCCGGCCAGACGGTGCGGCGGGTGACCGATCGGAGCGGGCAGTTGCTCGAGGTCGTGACCGACACCGCCAACCGCGTGATCTCCTCGCGCCGGGTCAGCGGGCAACAGCCGCTGCCGCGCTAGGCTGGGCTTTCGCCGCAAGATTTGGGAGGATTCCTTCGCCGCGCAGGCTAAACAGGCGCGGGAGGTCCCTCATGACGTCGCACCAGGACAAAGCCAGGCTGTTTGCGTCGCTCCACGTCGCCGGAGCGCCGCTGATCCTCTACAATGCCTGGGACGCGGGCAGCGCCACGGCGGTCGCCGAGGCGGGCGCCAAGGCGATCGCGACCGGCAGCGCGTCGGTGGCGGCGGCGCACGGCTATGACGATGCCGAGGGGCTGCCGCTCGAGCTGGCGCTGGCCAATGCCGAGCGCGTGGCGGCGGCGGTCGACCTGCCGGTGACGATCGATTTCGAAGGCGCCTATGCGGTCGAGCCGGACGCGGTCGCGGCAAACATGGCCCGGCTGGCCGCGACCGGCGCGATCGGCTGCAATTTCGAGGACCAGGTGGTCGGCGGCGAGGGCCTCCATCCCCTCGCCTTCCAGGCGGCGCGCATCCGCGCCGCGCGGGCGGCGGTGGGCGAGGATTTCTTCATCAACGCCCGCACCGACATCTTCCTCAAGTCGAAGCAGGACAGCCACGACGAGGCGATGGTCGACGCCGCGCTCGAACGCGCCCGGGCCTATGCCGAAGCGGGCGCCAGCGGCTTCTTCGTGCCTTTGCTCGCCGATCCGAGGCTGCTCGCCCGCTTCTGCGCCGCCTCGCCCCTGCCGGTGAACTTCATGGCCTATCCCGGCGCGCCGTCGGCCGCCGAGGTCGCGACGGCGGGCGTCGCCCGGATCAGCCACGGCCCCTTCCCGCACAAGCTGGCGATGAAGGCGCTGAAGGAGGCCGCGGCCGCCGCAATGGACTTGGAGCGGCAACCCTCTTAGCCTTCGCGCCGATGAGCCTGTTGCTGCAGCGCTTCGACGAGGCGGAGACGGAGCGCGCCTTCCTGCGCGCCGAGCGGGCGGAGCGCGGCCAGGCGATCCGCGCGCTGATCGTCATCGCCGCGGTGACCCTCCTCTCCTACATCGTCCTCAACCCGATGCATCTCCCGCCCGCGGGGGTTGCCGCCTACACCCAGGCTGCGGGCGCGCTGACCGCGCTCATGATCGGCTTCTTCCTGCTCACCCGAACGCAGGCCTATCTGGACAAGCCGTGGATCGACCTGCCCGCGTTCGTCGCCCTGGCGGCGGGGATGAAGTGGTTGGCGCTGGTGCTGGCGAGCCAGGCGGCCTTCACCGGCTTCCCGCCGCATGTCATGGCGATGGTGCAGATGGCCATCCTCATGGTGTTCGCCAGCGTCGGCTTCGCCGGTACCTTCCGGCTGTTCCTGATCTGGTCGTTCGCGGTGCTCGCGCTGTTCGCCGCCTGGCTGCTGACCCGCGCCGGCGTGTCCGAAATCTCGAAGCTCTACACGCTGACCAACTTCAGCACCTTCTTCATCTTCGCGCTCTACTTCAACTGGGACATCGAGCGCCGCGCCCGCAAGGTGTTCGCCGCCAACAGGGCGCTCGAGGCGGAGCGGGCGAAGACCGAGGCCTTGCTTTACAACGTGCTGCCGCAGGCGGTGGCGGCGCGATTGCGGGCCGGTGAGGCGGTCGCCGATTCCTTCTCCGACCTCACCGCCATCTTCGTCGACCTCGCCGGCTTCTCGGCGCTGGCGAAACGGCTGTCGCCGGGCCATCTCGTCAAGCTCCTCAACGCCTTCTTCTCGGCCGCCGACCGCTGCGCCGAGCGGCACGGGCTGGAGAAGGTGAAGACGATCGGCGACGCCTATCTGGCGGTGGCGGGGGGCATGGCGTCGGCCGGGGCCGACAGCAAGGCGGCGATCCTGTTCGCCCGCGACCTCGTCGCCGAGCTGGGGACGATGGAAGGGGAGAGCGGCATCGCGCTCCAGGTGCGGATCGGCGTCCATACCGGCCCGGCGGTCGGCGGGGTGATCGGCAGCGTGCGGCTCGCCTACGATTATTGGGGCGACACGATGAACATCGCCAGCCGGCTGCAGGGCGTGGCGCCGCTGAATGGCGTCGCCGTCTCCGAAGCGACCTACTTCCAGACCCGCACGATCCAGGATTATGAGGAGCAGCAGGTGGTGCTCAAGGGGATCGGCGAGACCCCGGCTTATGCCGCCCGGTTCGGCGGGGGCGGCGACAGCTAGGCCGCCGCCGCTCCGCCTTCATTGCCGGTCCAGCGTGTAGCCGATCGAGAAGCCGTCCTGCGACGGCGTCGGGAATTCGGTTTCGATCCCGAGCGAGATGATGTTCCCGGTCACCGTCACCTGGTCGCCGTCGGACAGCGTGCCCTTGGAGACGCCGTCGGCGAACAGGATGACGATGCCCGTGGTGTCGAGGACGCTGGTGATCGACACGCTCAACTGCCAGGTCGCGCCCCCGGCCTCGGACGCGATCTGGACGTTCGCCTGGTTGGGCGACAGGATTTCGTCGACCATCTGCCAGGCGCCCGAATCGAGCTCCCAGCTGAAAGTGGCCGAGCCGCCCCCTTCGGCATAATCCCAGCCGATGCCGGCGCCGAACGGGAACGTGCCGGGAAAGGAGCTGTGGCCGGGCGAGATCGGCAGGATGACCGGCCGCCCCACCGGGACGAACGGCCTGCCGAACAGGATGACGTCGGCGCTCGCCATGGCGGGGTTGCCCTGCACATAGTCGATCTCGAGCCCGCCCGGGAGGCCGAACGCCTGGGCGGTGTGGCCGCCATTGGTGGGATTCATGTAAATCCCCCAGCCGATATGCTGCGCCATCGCCGCATTGGCCTGCTGGAGGTTCCGGAACGCTTCGGCTGCGCTGTTGGGCATGCCCCCCTCCTTATGGCTTTCAAGGTCGAATGGCATTAAGCACGCCGGCAGGAACCGAGGCAAGGGCGGCGCTTATGGCGAGGATCACGGGATTGGGCGGCGTCTTCTACAAGGTGGCCGATCCGGCGCGGACCCAGGCCTGGTACCGGGAGAATCTCGGCATCGGCGGCGACTGGGGCGCGATGTTCCCGTGGAGCTCCGAAGCCGGCGGCGACGCCTACAGCCTGTTGAGCCCGTTCAAGGACACGACCGACTACCTGGACCCGTCGTCGGCGCCGTTCATGATCAACTTGCGGGTCGACGATCTCGACGCCTTCACCGCCGCGCTGGCCGGGAAGGGGATCGAAATCCTCGGCCGGCAGGACGAGGATTACGGCAATTTCGCCTGGATCCTCGACTGCGACGGCATCAAGATCGAGCTGTGGCAGCAGAAGGGGCCGGCGCCCGCCTAGGCGCCGGCTCAGCCCGTCTCCGTCCCCTTCCTCCCCGGCTTGAGAAAGCCGAAGAAGGAGCCGCTGGAGGCGGATTTCATCACCGTCGTCCGGAACAGCCGCGACGACACGCGGATGATGATCACGATCCACAACGCCTGCCAGGCGAGCGCGAGGAAGTGCGGCCACAAGGTCTCGTACTGGGCGCCGTGGGCGACCATCGCCATCGGCGAGCTGAACGGCATGATATAAGCGGTCCAGACGGTCGCCCCGCCCGCTCCGCCGATCGCGTTCATCGCGAGCAGCAGCACCATGAGCTGGAGCAGGGTCACCGGCATCGAGATGGTCTGGATCTCGCGAATGTTCGTCGCCTGGCCGCCGATGCCGAGGAAGAGCGAGCCGAGCAGCATGAAATTGGCGGTGTAATAGAGGAAAAGCAGCACGATCCAGATCGGCCATCCGATCGCCGGCCCGACCGTGGGCAGCGCCATCCAGTCCTGCAATATCTGGAAGAAGGTGTAGCCGAGGCCGAGCATCCCCGCCCACAGGCCGAGACCGACCAGGGAGATGCCGAGCATGGCGATGAGCTTGCCGAGGAAGACCGCGTCGAGCGGCACGGCGGCCGCCAGCACCTCGATTACCTTGTTCGATTTCTCCTCGACCAGGGTGGAGAGCAGCAGGGTGGCCAGCATCAGGGTGACCATGAAGATCAGGATCTGCCCCGCCTGGGCGATCACCCGCCGGAGCATCTGCAGATTGCCCGCCGCCTGCGCGGTGAGATCGCGGACGAGCGGCGCGCCGCGGACCGTGACGCGCGCGGCTTCGAGCGCCGCCGTGCGCCGCGCCTCGTCGACGATCAGCTGCATCCGCGGCCCGAGGGATTCGTCGACCCGCTCCGGGCCGGTCAGCACCGGGCGGTCGAGCGTGCCGCTGAGCACGGCCGAATAGCCCCCCTCCTCGTCGGCGAGGAGGCCCCGCGCCTGGACCCGCACATTCTCCGCGGGCTGGACGACCCGGAAGATCGGGAAGGTGAACTCCGAGGTTCCCCGCGCAAGCCGCGCGCGCGCCGCTTCGAGCGCCTCCGCCGTTCCGCTGTCGGTGACCAGGGCGGCGACCGGCTGGTTCGCGCCGCGGCCGGCACGCTCGGCCATGTTGCCGGCGAACAGGGAGAAGACGAGGAGCACCAGCGGCGCGACCAGGAACAGGATGAAGCTGCGCGAGAAGACCTGGGCAATGAAATCGCGGCGGGCGATCACCCAGGCCGCTTCGAACACGCTCATCATGCCGCCTCTCCCAGGTCGGCCTGAAGGCTGGCCTCCATCTCCCGCGCCGCGCTCTCGCCGGCGATGGCGACGAAGGCGTCGTGAAGACCGCCGCGTTCGATCGACAGCTCCTCGATGCCGGCGCCGCCGTCGATCAGCGCCTTCAGCAGCGGCTCGATGCCCTCGGGCGGCAGCTCGAAGTGCCAGAAACCGTCGGTCGTGGCGCGCGCCGGCCGGCAGCGCCCGCCGCCAGCCGCCGTCGGCGCTCCGCGTCTTGAGGCGCACCTGCGGGCGCAGCCGGTCGCGCGCTTCGGCGACGGGGCCCTCGAACCGGATCTGGCCGGCGGCGATGATCGCGATCCGCTCGCACAGCCGCTCGGCATGGGCGATGACGTGGGTCGAGAAGATGACGGTGGTGCCGGACGCGGCCTCGTCGCGGATGAGATGCTCGAGCCGGCCCTGGTTGATCGCGTCGAGGCCGGAGAAGGGCTCGTCGAGCACGACCAGCTTCGGCCGGTGAACGATCGTGCCGAACAGCTGGATGGTCTGGGCCATGCCCTTGCTGAAGGCTCTTGATCGGCTTGTCGACATAGTCGCCGAGCCCGTTTTCCCGGAGCAGGATCTCGGCGCGCTTGCGCCCGACCTCGAGGGGAAGGCCGCGGAGCGCGCCCATGAAGGCGATCGCCTCGCGCGTCGTCATCGCGGGATAGAGGCCGCGCTCCTCGGGCAGATAGCCGACGATCTTCGCCGCCTCGAGCGGCCGCTCATGGCCGAGCAGCGAGCGACGCCCGGCGTCCGGCTCGATGATTCCGAGCAGCATCCTGAGGGTGGTGGTTTTGCCCGCGCCGTTGGGGCCCAATATGCCGTATATACTTCCCTCGGGGACCGCGAGATCAATGCCGCGGACGGCCGGTTTGCCGTCGAAAGTCTTGACGAGGCCCTGTGCCTCAATAGCTAAACCGGCCTGCACTTGACTTAGGCTCCCCCTGGCTCAACTGGCGTCGTAGCGGGAGAAGGCATTGAAAGGCAATACGAACCTGCGTGCGATGTTGGAAGAAAAAGCCGCCGAGCTGGGCTTTTCGGCGGTCGGGGTGGCGCGCGCCGATGCCGCCCCGCAAACCGCCGCCCGGCTCGACGCCTGGCTCGCCTCGGGTGCCCATGGCGACATGATCTGGATGGAGGAAAATGCCGCGCGGCGCGGCTCGCCGGCCGGCCTGTGGCCCGAGGTGAGGAGCGTGATCGCATTGGGCATGAGCTATGCGCCCGAAGCCGACCCGCGCGCGCTGGCGGACCGGCCGGACCGCGGCCGGATCTCGGTCTACGCGCAGGGCGCCGACTATCACGACGTCGTCAAGAAGGCGCTGAAGGGGCTCGCCCGCTGGCTGGCCGCCGAGGCGGGCTGCGAACTGAAGGTGTTCGTCGACACCGCGCCGGTGATGGAAAAGCCGCTCGCCGAGGCGGCTGGGCTCGGCTGGCAGGGCAAGCACACCAACCTGGTCAGCCGCACCGACGGCAGCTGGCTGTTCCTGGGCGCGATCTACACGACGCTCGACCTCGGGACCGCCCTTGCGCCCGACGCGCCGCATGCCGGCCGCTGCGGCAGCTGCACCGCCTGCCTCGACCGCCTGCCCGACCGACGCCTTTCCGGCGCCGTTCCAACTGGATGCGCGGCGCTGCATCTCCTATCTCACGATCGAGCATAAGGGGCCGATCCCGGAGGAGTTCCGCGCCGCGATCGGCAACCGCATCTACGGCTGCGACGATTGCCTGGCGGTCTGCCCGTGGAACCGCTTCGCCAACGCGGCGCGGGCCAACCGGGCGTTCCTGCCGCGCGCCGAGCTGGCGGCGCCGGCGCTCGCCGACCTGCTGCAGCTCGACGATGCCGGCTTCCGCAAGATCTTCGCCAGCTCGCCGATCAAGCGGATCGGGCGCAACCGGATGGTGCGCAACGCGGCGATCGCGGCGGGCAACAGCGCGCTGCCGGCGCTGGCGCCGCTGCTTCGACCGCTGGCAAAGGACGGGGACCCGGTGGTGGCCGAGGCGGCGCGGTGGGCGCTGGCGCAATTATCCTCCCCTGCATCTGCAGGGGAGGGGGACCATGCGCTCGAAATCGAGCGAGGATCTTTCCTCTCTAGCGCGCCTCGCGTCTCCGGCTGAGCGCGGCGACGCAGGACGAGCGGTCCATGTCGCGGCCGTCCGGCAGGCGGGCGTCGACATGGGTGACGACCGGATCGCCGCCGCTCCCCGGCGGATAAAGATAGGCGTCGAGCACGCAGGCGGGCCCGAGGAACTGGAGCTTGCGCGCGGCGCCCTCGCGGACGTCGAGATCGGGGTTGCCGAACAGGGCGACGAGCGCGCGGGCGCCGCGGCCCATCACGCTTTCGAGGCCGGCAGTGCTGTAGGCGGGGGCGGGCGGGGGCCCGGCGGCCGGCACCGGCGGCGCCTCCACGGTCCGCGGCACGCAGCCGGCGAGCGCCGCTCCGGCCAGCAGCATCGCCCCGATTCTCTTGTCCACGCGCCCCTCCCTTTCGCGCGAGGGAATCACGGAACGGGCGCCCCGGCAAGGCGAAGCGCCGCGCCGCAGCAACGGTCCGCCGCAAGCACCCCCGCGCGCGGCCGATCGGCGCTAGGAAGCGGCGATGCGCCTTCCGCCCTTCCATCTCGCCTTCCCGGTCCACGACCTCGACGCCGCGCGCGGCTTTTACGGCGGCCTGCTCGGCTGCCCGGAAGGGCGCAGCGCCGAGCGGTGGATCGACTTCGACTTTTTCGGTCACCAGATCGTCGCCCATCTCGTCCCCGACATGGAAGCGAGCAGGGCCGGCGCCCCGGTCGACGGCCATGACGTGCCGGTGCCGCATTTCGGCGCGGTGCTGGCGATGGCGGACTGGCAGCGGCTGGCGGCGCGGCTGGAAAAGGCCGGCATCGATTTCGCCATCCCGCCGACCATAAGGTTCGCGGGCGAGCCGGGCGAGCAGGCGACGATGTTCTTCCGCGACCCTTCCGGCAACGCGCTGGAGATCAAGGCGATGCGCGATCCGGCGAACCTGTTCGCCCGCTAGAAGGAGGCGCTGCCGTAGCGGCCGTCGAGATAGAGGAGCGGATCGACGTCGGGGCGGGTGACCACCTCCTCGACCACGCCGATGAAGATCGAATGGGTGCCGAACTGGTGATGATCGGTGCGGCGGCAGAGGATCGAGGCCTGGGCGTCGAGCAGGCGCGGCGCCGGCGCGCAGTCCAAATCCCAGCCGCTGAGGAAGCGCAGCGCATGCTGGCTGCGGTCGGCGAACATGCAGGCAACGGCTTCCTGGTCGCGGTGGAGCACGTTGACCCGGAAATGAGGCATGCCACCCATCGGCGCGTGCAGCGAGGCGGCGCGGTTGACGCAGACCAGCAGGCTCGGCGGATGCAGCGAGACCGAAGCGACCGCGGTCGCGGTCATGCCCAGCGGCTGGCCGTCGACGCAGATGCAGATCACGTTCACCGTCGAGGCGACGCGGCGCATCGCCTGGCGGAAGCTCTGGTCGAGATCGGGAACGGAATCGGTCATCGCCGCAACTTATAGCCGGCGAGGATTTCGCAGACCCAGCGGCCGGCGGTCAATGCCGTAATGTCGGCGACGTCGAGGCTCGGATCGAATTCGGTGAGGTCGACCAGCCGCACCCGCGCTTCTTCGGCCAGCCGCCGGGCGGCGCGGAAGAACGTCGCCGGCCGGCAGCCCGCCCGGCCGCGCGCCCGGCGCGCCGGGCAATTGCGACCGGTCGATCACGTCGATGTCGAAATCGACGATGATCGCCTCGACATGGCTCAGATGCTCGAGCGCCGCGTCGATCGCGGTCTCGATCCCCTGATCGAGGACCTGCTCGATGTCCCAGATCTCGATGCCGGCGGCGCAGGCGTCGTCGTACATTTTCCTGGTGTTGGCGAACGGGGCCAGGCCGATCTGGCAGATGTTCGCGGCCCGGCAGGCCGTCTTCGAGCAGGCAGCGCACCGGGTTTCCGTTCATCGGTCCGCCGTCGGTCTCGCGCATGTCGAAATGGGCGTCGAAGGTGATGAGGCCGACCCCCGCGAGCGGCAGCCCGAGGCCGTGCGCCGCGGGTCGGGTCACCGCATTGTTGCCGCCGATGAGGAGGGTGAGGTCGTGGCGCGCCGCGCATTGCTCGACCGCGAGGCGGATCGGATCGAAGCCGTCGGCCGGCGACACGCCCCGCACCGGCACGTCGCCGGCGTCACGGATGGCGAGGTCGAGCTCCAGCCCCGCGGCCAGGTCGAAGGTGCTGAACCGCCTGAGCGCCCGCCGTACCGTCTCCGGGGCGAGGTCGCAGCGGCCGGGCGTCACCGAGCCGGCCTCCATCGGCGCGCCGAGGATCGCCACCGGGGCGCTCCGCATCCTCGACGATCAGGTCGGCGATCGATTTCCAGCTCATCCTTTGCTCCTCTATCACGATGCCCCTAGAAGGCGAGCCATGTGGGACCGCCTGCTCGTCGACTGCAACATCGCCACCATGGACCCGGCCGTGGACGCCCCGTTCGGCGCGATCGAGAACGGCGCGATCGGCATCCAGGACGGGCGGATCGTCCGGGTCGGGCGGCGGACCGAGCTGGCCGGCTACCAGGCGAAGAAGGTCGAGCCGCTGCACGGCGCCTGGGTGACGCCGGGGCTGATCGACTGCCACACCCATCTGGTCTTCGCCGGCAACCGCGCCGGCGAATATCGAGCAGCGCCTCGAGGGCGCGAGCTACGAGGAGATCGCCTTGGCCGGCGGCGGCATCCTGGCGACGGTGCAGGCGACGCGCGCGGCGACGCTGGATGAGCTGGTCGAGGCGTCGCGGCCACGGCTCCAGGCGCTGATGCGGGGCGGCGTGACCACGGTCGAGATCAAGTCGGGCTACGGCCTCGACATCGAGACCGAGCTCAAGATGCTGAGGGCCGCCAAGGCGCTCGGCGAGAGCGAGACGGTCCGGGTCGAGCGGACCCTGCTCGCGCTCCACGCACTGCCGCCGGAATTCGGCGGCCGGCGCGAGGATTATGTCCGCATGGTGATCGAGACCATCCTGCCGGCCGCCGCCGATTCGGGCCTGGCGGGCGCGGTCGACGCGTTTTGCGAAGGGATCGGCTTCACCGCCGAGGAGGTACGGGCCTTGTTCGAGGCGGCCGCCGATTACGGTCTCGGCATCAAGCTCCACGCCGAGCAGCTCAGCAATCTCCATGGCGCGGCGCTGGCGGCGGATTATGGCGCGCTTTCGGCCGACCATCTCGAACATGCCGACGAGGAAGGCGTCGCGGCGATGGCGCGGGCCGGCACGGTTGCGGTGCTGCTGCCGGGCGCCTTTTATGCCCTGAACGAGACGAGGAAGCCGCCGGTCGCGCTGCTGCGCCGCTACGGCGTGCCGATGGCGGTGGCGACCGACTGCAATCCGGGGACCTCGCCGGTGCTGTCGCCGACCCTGATGATGAGCATGGCGTGCACCCTGTTCGGCCTGACCCCGGAGGAAGCGCTGGCGGGGATGACGCGCCACGCCGCCCGGGCGCTGGGCCTGCAGGACGAGGCCGGCACGATCGGCCCGGGCAAGGCCGCCGATTTGTGCATCTGGCGGATCGGGCGCCCGGCCGAGCTTTGCTACTGGATCGGCATGGCCGGGCCCGAACGGCGGATCGTCGCCGGCGAGGATACGCCTCTCTAGCCGTCATCCCGGCGAAGGCCGGGATGACGAGAGTTCACTTCGCCCTTTTCGCGTTCTAGAACGCCGCATGCACTCGAGACGCGACAACAGCCGCCATATCGCGGCGCCGACCGGCGCCGGGCTGAGCTGCCGGAGCTGGGCGACCGAGGCGGCGATGCGGATGCTGATGAACAATCTCGACCCCCGCGTCGCCGAGGCGCCCGAGGAGCTGGTCGTCTATGGCGGCATCGGCCGGGCGGCGCGCGACTGGGAGAGCTACGATGCGATCGTCGCGGCGCTCAAGCGGCTCGAGGGCGACGAGACCCTGCTCGTCCAGTCGGGCAAGCCGGTCGGCGTGTTCCGTACCCACGAGGACGCGCCCCGCGTGCTGATCGCCAATTCTAACCTGGTGCCGAAATGGGCGACCTGGGAGCATTTCCACGAATTGGATAAGAAGGGCCTGATGATGTACGGCCAGATGACGGCCGGATCGTGGATCTATATCGGCACCCAGGGCATCGTCCAGGGCACCTACGAGACCTTCGCCGAGATGGGCCGGCAGCATTATGGCGGCGACCTGCGCGGCCGCTGGATCCTGACCGCGGGGCTGGGCGGCATGGGCGGCGCGCAGCCGCTGGCGGCGGTGATGGCCGGCGCCCACTGCATCGCCATCGAATGCCAGGAGAGCCGGATCGAGAAGAGGCTGGAGACGCGCTACCTCGACAGGCGCGCGGCGAGCATCGACGAGGCGCTCGACATGCTGCGCGCCTCGCCGGTGCCGATCTCGGTCGGGCTGCTCGGCAATGCGGCGGAGATATTGCCCGAGATGGTGAGGCGCGGCATCCGCCCGGACGCGGTCACCGACCAGACCTCGGCGCACGACCCGGTCAACGGCTATCTGCCGGCCGGCTGGACGGTGGAGAAATGGACCGCGCTGCGCGAGACCGACCCGAAAACGGTCGAGGCGGCGGCGCGCGCCTCGATGGCGGTCCATGTCGAGGCGATGCTCGCCTACAGGGAGATGGGCGTGCCGACTTTCGACTATGGCAACAACATCCGCCAGGTCGCCTTGGACGAGGGCGTCACCCGCGCCTTCGATTTTCCCGGCTTCGTGCCGGCCTATGTCCGGCCGCTTTTCTGCCGCGGGATCGGGCCGTTCCGCTGGTGCGCCTTGTCGGGCGATCCCGAGGACATCTACCGGACCGACGCCAGGGTGAAGGAATTGATCCCCGACGATCGGCACCTCCACCGCTGGCTCGACATGGCGCGCGAGCGGATCGCCTTCCAGGGGCTGCCGGCGCGGATCTGCTGGGTGGGGCTGGGGCAGCGGCACCGGCTCGGCCTCGCCTTCAACGCGATGGTCGCCAGCGGCGAATTGAAGGCGCCGGTCGTGATCGGCCGCGACCATCTCGATTCCGGATCGGTCGCCAGCCCCAATCGCGAGACCGAGGCGATGAGGGACGGATCGGACGCGGTATCGGACTGGCCGTTGCTCAACGCCCTGCTGAACACCGCCTCGGGCGCGACCTGGGTGTCGCTCCACCATGGCGGCGGGGTCGGCATGGGCTATTCGCAGCATGCCGGCATGGTGATCGTCGCCGACGGCACGGAGGCCGCGGCGCGGCGGCTGGAGCGGGTGCTGTGGAACGACCCGGGCACCGGCGTCATGCGCCATGCCGACGCCGGCTATGAGGAGGCGATCGCCTGCGCGCGCGAGCAGGGCCTCGATCTGCCGATGGTGGGACGGTGATCATGAAGCTTTTCGTCACCCCGGCGAAGGCCGGTATTTCAGGCCAAAGACGTCGCGGAGTGTCTCGACGAGATTCCGGCCTTCGCTGGGATGACGAGCTGAAATGATCACCCTTCGTCCCGGTTCCGTGACCCTCGCCGAGCTGCGCGCCGTGTGGGCGGGCACGCCGGTTTCGCTGCATGGCGAGGCGTGGGACGCGGTCGAGGCTTCGGCGGCGAGCGTCGGCCGCATCCTGGCGAGCGGCCGCACCGTCTATGGCGTCAACACCGGCTTCGGCCTGCTCGCCCAGACCCGGATCCCCGACGGCCGGCTGGCCGAATTGCAGACCAACCTCATCCTCTCCCACAGCTGCGGCCTCGGCGATCCGCTCGACCCGCGGATCGTCCGGCTGGCGATGGTGCTGAAGGCGGTCGGGCTCGCCCGCGGCCATAGCGGCGTCAGCCGCCCGGTGGTGGAGCGGCTGCTGGCGCTGGTCGCGGCCGACGCCCTGCCGGTGATCCCGAGCCAGGGCTCGGTCGGCGCGTCGGGCGACCTTGCGCCGCTCGCCCATATGAGCGCGGCGCTGCTCGGCGAGGGGCGGATCCGGATCGGCGGCGACGAGCTGCCCGCCGGCGACGCGCTGGCCCGGCTCGGCCTGGCGCCGCTCGCGCTCGGCCCCAAGGAGGGTCTGGCGCTGATCAACGGCACCCAGGTGTCGACCGCGATCGCGCTCGACACGATGTTCACCGCCGAGCGTGTCCTCGCCAGCGGCCTGATCGGCGGGGCGCTGTCGACCGACGCCTTCAAGGGCACCGACGCCGCCTTCGACCCGCGCATCCACGCGGCGCGCGGCCAGCCCGGGCAGATCGACGTCGCGGCGGTGCTGCGCGGGCTGCTCGAGGGCAGCGCCATCCGCCGGTCCCACGCCGGCTGCGACCGGGTCCAGGACCCCTACAGCTTCCGCTGCCAGCCGCAGGTGATGGGCGCGGCGCTGGACCTCATCCGGGCTGCCGCGCGCACGCTGGAGATCGAGGCCAATGCGGTCAGCGACAACCCCCTGCTGTTCGGCGACGACGCCGTGTCGGGCGGCAACTTCCATGGCCAGCCGGTCGCCTTCGCGGCCGACATGCTGGCGATGGCCCTGTGCGAGATAGGCTCGATCTCGGAACGGCGCACCGCCGTCCTGGTCGACCCGAAGATGAGCGGCCTGCCCCCCTTCCTGGTCGAGGATAGCGGCGTCAATTCGGGCTTCATGATCGTCCAGGTGACCGCCGCGGCCTTGGTGTCGGAGAATAAGAGCCTGGCCTTCCCCGCCAGCGTCGATTCGATCCCGACCTCGGCCAACCAGGAGGACCATGTCTCGATGGCCACGCACGGCGCCCTGAAGGCGCGGCGGATCGCGCACAACGCCGCCGGCGTGATCGGGGTCGAGCTGCTCGCCGCCGCCCAGGGCGTCGATTTCCACGCGCCGCTGGAGACCTCGCCGCCGCTGCGCCGCGCGCACGCGGCGATCCGGGCCGACGTGCCCTTCTACGCCGCGGACCGCTATCTGGCGGACGACATCGCCTGGGCTAAGCAGGCGGTGCTGGACGGCGCCCTGTCGGGCGCCGTCCAGGCCGATCTGTTCGGCTAGAGGTTGATCGTCGCGCCGCCGATGAACGACGACATCGGGAAGAAGGCCATGACCAGCCGCGAGGCGATGACGATGACGATGCCGTAGAGGATGATCTGGACGAAGATGATCACGCCGACATAGCCGATCGCCTTATCCTCCTTCACCCGCATCAGGCGCGGCAGGCCGAGGTACAGCAGATAGAGGCTGTACAAGCCGACGATCCCGAGGATGGCGAGTTGCGGGATGATCTGGAAAATTCCGGCAACCCACATCGCGGTCGCGGAATAAGCGGCGACCTTGAAGGCCTTCATGAAGTCCTTGGTGCCTTCGAACGTCGGCGCCAGCGCGTCGATCACCAAAGCCGCCACATAGACGCTGACCAGCGCCAGCGCGTAGCTGATCACGGAGAACGCCAGCGAATAAGCGATCGGCGGCTTGATGGTGATGCCGTAGCCGCCCCAGCCGAAGACCTGCTGGCCGATGAAGGCGCAGACCGGCCCGATCGCGGCGAGGATGACGATATAGGAAGTGTAGATGCTGTTGACGGTCGACGGCTCGGCGTCGATCACCCCCCATTCCTCCTTCGGCTTTATCAGGATGTCCCTGACGCGCTCGATCAGCCCCTTGGTCGGCCCCGGCATCGGCTCGACGCGCGGCGCTTCCGGCGTGGGCGTGTCTTCCATCGCAACTCTCCCCCTGGATGAGGGTCGAGTGAAGCATGTTCGCGCGCAAATCACAAGCGATCCGCGGGCGCCGCCGGAAACCCGGCGGCGCAGTCCCCCGTCGGCCCCCACGGCCCGTCAGGGCTTGGTCACCGGCCCGTCGACGGGAATGGCGATCGTGTCCGGGATGAACGGGCGCTTGGGGTTGGTCCCGCGCGGCGTCAGGTAGATGAACATGTCGAGGTCGGCCGCCGCCTGCGGATCGCGCGTCTTAAGGTCCAGCTCGCGCTTGGTCACCGAGCCGATGACGCCGAGATGCTCGGCGTTGAGATAGGCCCGCTCGCGCTTGATGCCGGTCCAGATCATCGGCGCGCGCAGGCGGATCCGGCACAGGATGCGGTCGTGCACGGGCTGGTTGGTCCAGCCCAGTTGCTTGAGCTGGGTGTCGGCATTGGGGTTGATCTTCTGGCCGAACCGATGCTCCATCGCCGTCTCCAGGAACATCTCCGCCTGGGGCGAAGGCTTCCAGATCAACCCGGCCTTGCCGCCGCTGCCCTCGGTGGCGAGATGCACCATTCCGTCGAGCCGCATGCGCTGGAAGCCGAACGGCCCCTGCACGCCGATGGCGACGCCGCCGACATTGGCCCTGGCGGCGGTGGCCCAATAGACCCGGTCGGGATCGGTGGTCGGGTAGGGAAGGTCGAGCTCGACCTCGACAACCGGGTCGAACGGCTCGATCGCGACATTGGTGACGGGACCGTCGAAGCCGAACTGTATCCCGGCCACGAACGCGTCATAGTCGACTTCGAGCGCGTTGAGGATGTAATGCTCCTTCTCTTTCGCATCCTCCGCGATGAGGTCGACCGCGAACCCGGCCTTCGGCAGCAGCCTGATCTCGGTCAGGGTGAGGACCGGCGGCCGCTCCCCGATCTTGTCGCACAGGATGTCGAGCGCCTCCTGGACGTTGTCGATGCCGAGGAGATGGTCGCATTCCCCCGGGACATAAGCGGTGTGCGCCGCGGTCTCGAAGGTCGCGGTGAAAAGCACGGTGTTGGGAAGGTCCTCGGTCGGCGACGTCGCCAGCGTCGCCTGGACGCGGTGGACGGCAAGCGGCTGCGCGCGGTCGATCGCCCATTCCACTTCGACGAGCCCGTTGGCGTCGGTGAACGAAGGCGGCGACTGCACCGCGTTGCAGGCCAGACCGTTGATCCGCGATTCCGGGGCGCCGATCGGCGGCGACCAGCGGACCAATGCATTCTTCACCGGCGTCTCGCCGCGCATCACCGCTACCCTGAGCTTCTGCGGCAGCGGCACGAAGGCCGGCGCACCGGCGCCGGCGAACACGCCCTGGCCGTCGCCCCCGCGGTAGAAGAGGAATTTGTCGGTGAGGCTGAAGAAGGGGACGCTGCAATTTTCGAAGATCGGCACCGACGTGCTGCCGCCGACGGTCGCGAGCACGGCGTAGCGGACCTCCGGCCCGTGGGGGGTCATCTGGTCGGGCGTCCCCGGAATCGTCTCCGGCCAGGCGACGGAACCGTCGGCCCGCGCCGCGAAGGTCCAATAGTCGCCGCGCCGGAAGGTCGCGGCGGCACCGTTGTGGAAGCGGATCGAAAGGCCGTCGCCGATGTCGATGACCTGCGAGTTGGCGCCGCCGGCAACGATGGTCGCGAGGCCGCTGCCGTCGGGAAAGGCGTCCCACAGGCGCAGGAACCAGTCGCCGTCCGCGGCCGCGCCGGTCAGCCCGATCGCCGCCGGGGTCGCATCCAGCGTGACCCGGTCGTCGGTGGCGAGCGAGACCCGGAACAGCCGCTCGTTCTGCAGGGCGGCCCGCGGATCGACGTCGTCGTGGATGCTGACGATCTCGGCATAGGCGCCCGGCGCGAACCAGGCGCGCGCGTCGAGCGACGCCGGCTCCACCGTCACGTCGCTGCCGTTGATCGCGGTGATCCGCACCATCAGGCTGGCATTGCGGCGCGACAGCTTGACCTTCAGCGCGTTGAGCCCGAAGCGCGGCCCGTCGGCGGTCGGCAGGCCCGCCTTGGGCGCGCCGTTATGCACCTCGATCCGGTAGAGCAGGTTTTCGAGCCTTGTATAGCCGCCGCCGGGGGTCAGCGAGCAGGGGTCGGTCGACGGCCCGGCCGCCTGCTTGGCGACGCTCATCTTTCCTGCGGAGGGCGCGGTCAGGGCGATCCAGGCGGCCTTGTCCGCCGCATTGGTGCAGTCGAGACCGCCGCCGCCGGTGATGTTGAGCGGGAAGACCTGCCAGTCGTTGAGCGACCGGCCCGACGCCTGGGCATCGCCCAGCGCGACGTCGGCGAGGGCCGGATCCTCGACCGGATCGATGTGCCGCACCAGCGCCTTGATGGCGATGATCGCCGGCGGGGTGACGACGTCGCCGGTGCGGGGATGGGGCTGGGTGCCGAGCTTCACGATCGACGGATTTTCGAGCAGCCAACCGTCGAGATAGCCGTGGCCGGCGCCGATGTTGAAATTGGCGGCGACGCCGTCCGCGCTGATCTGGAAGCCGGTGGTGCCGGCCGGGTAAACCAGCTTGCCCGCCGAATCGAGGATGTCGGCGGTCTCGATCTCGATCCGGCCGAGCAGCGCGCCGGCCTGCTGGTCGAAATCGGTGTCGAGCAGGACCTGCCCCTGGCGGGCGACCACCGCGCGCGCCCGGCGCCGTTCCCGGGCCTGAATGCGGAGTCGGGTGGCGTCGTTGCGCATCGTCATGGTCGATTCCTTCGCTGGGCAACCGCGCTCGAGCGGGTGTCGTCGATGAGGCCGGCTTCGAGGCCGAAGGGCAGATAGTCATCAAAGAGGCTTTCAATGTTGCTCATCCGCAGCCTCTCCGCCGACGGGGCGAACACGCCCATCTCGCAATCGCCCTCGCCGCCGCTGGCGATGGCGGCGTCGGTGAGCGGATGGAGCATGGCCACGGTCGGCTCGTCGAGCTCGGTATCGAGGAACAAGGGCGTGACCCCGAGCACCGCCGCCGCCCGCTCGGCCGCCGTCAGCGGGCCGCCCTTCAGCTCGACCGCGGCGGCGATGGCGAGATCGGGCTGGCAGCGATAGCGCCGCGGCACGGTCGAGCCCTGCGCGATCGAGCTGTAGCGGACGCAGCCCGCCTGGGTGCGGGTTACGATCGCCGGTCCGGCGAAGATGACGTTGGTCGCCTCGAGCGACTTGAACCGGCTCTCGCCGAAGATCGTCACGTCGTCGAGCCGCGCATCGAGTGCCGAAGCGGCGATCGCCGCGGCCGCCGCCCCGTCCGCAGAGACCAGGCTCTCGGTGACAGCGATCTCGCCGGTCGCCGGGCCGGCGCCGAAATCGAGCCTGATCCGGCCGAGGATCGAGCGGAGGATGCTCACCTCCATCTGGTCGAGCGGCGCGCTGGTCTCGAGCGCGGCGCCGCCGGGCGCCCGCAAGGTGCAATAGCGGATGACGAGCTGCGAGACCGCCCGCACCGCGAGCGAGACGCCGCCGGTGATTTCCAGCCCGTCGAGGATCAGCACGCCGGGCCGCCCGTCCGGCGGCGGCAGCGCGGCCGCGGTCACCCGGAGCTGGCCGTCGACCGTGAACCGGCGGTCCTTGCGGACGAGATAGCCGTAGCGCTCGGGATTGTCGGCAATCCCCGGCCCGGTCCGCTTCGGCCGCCACTGGGCGCTGACGATGTGCAGCTCCGACCCCGGATGGACCTCGACCGGGATGTCGGTCGCGGGCGCGGCCGGCCCTTCCAGGTCGCAGCGGGCGAGCACGATCAGCCCGCGCTTGCCGGCGCCCTCGGCGCTCCATTCGGTGAGCGCCTTGTCGAGCGTCTGGACCGGGCGGAAGGGGTCGGTGGCGGCGCCGGTCTCGGCCGCCGCCGCGTCGACGATGCGGACGAAGTGGGTGATGTCGGCGGTGTCGGTGACGTCGAACGGCACGTCGGCGTCGTTGCGGTCCTGCGGGCCAGCGCCGATCTCGCGGCCGATGCCGTAGCCGTAGGCGATCCGCACTTCCTCGACATCCGGATCGCCCACCGCCGGCTCGGCGGCGATCAGCCGGCCGGTCACCGGATCGAAGCCGCAGGCGACCGGATGGCTGCCGCTGCCGGCGACCGGCTGCGGCGTGCCGTTGGTGAACCATTGATAGGCCTTGTCGGCGGCCGGCCGCGCCCCGGCCGGCGCCGGCATCGCCTCGAGATTGGCGATCAATATCTCCGCCGGCGGCACCCGCGTGAAGGTGAGCGCGCCGGCCACGCGGGTGAAGATGGTGAAGGGCTGACCGGCCTCGTCGAACCAGGGCGTCTCGCCGAGCCTGGCGGCCCGCCCCTCGAGCGCGGCGCGGCGGAGCTCCTCGGTCTCAAGGTGCAGCGGCAGGCGCTTGAGCCGGTCGCGCAGGTCGGTTTCGATCACCCGGCCGGCGCCGCTCTCGGCACGGCGGTCCGGGTTGAACAGGCGCAGCACGCCATTCGGCTGCGCGGCGAGCTGGAAATAGCCGGGCAGCACCGTCATGCCGTCCAGCCACGGCCGTGCAACCGGGACACCGATGACGTGGGCGGCGGTGACCGTGCTGTCCGACGGGGCGGGGAAGGCCGGGACCACCGGGCGCAGCAGGTGGACGCCGACGTGCGGCACATGGTGCCGGCCGGCGGCGCGGGCGATCGAGCGGACGTCGACCAGCCGGGGCATGCGGTCGAAGCCGGTCGCCGCCCGCGCCGCCGTCTCGCCGGCGACGAGATGGGCGGTCCCGGGGCGCTCGGGCCGGACGTCGATCAGATGCTGGGTGCGGGCGAGCCGCATGAAATATTCGACGGCGACGGCGCCGAACCCGCCGACGTCGGCGGCCAGCGCTTCCAGCACCCGCGCGGTGCCCTTGCCGCGGCGGTAGCGAAGCGTGTTGGCGATATAGGCGCGCTGGTTGTGGCCGGCGCCGGGCGGCAGCGGGCGGAGCGGCTCGGCGGCGACGAGCGCGGCGAAGTCGGCGAGGGCGCCCTCGGGCGCGGTGTCGACGAACATCGAATCGAGGAGGGTGTCAATTTCGCCGTCAATTTCGGCGGCGCCGCCGGCGAGGATCGCCACCAGCGCTTTCAGCGGATAGCCGCCAGCAGCGTCCCTGCTGCGGATATGGGCCGGCAGCAGCGCGTAGAGCGCCTCCGTCCCGGCCTCGATCCGCGCGGGCGTGGGAGCGGTCATGGCGCCATCTCCGTGAAGATCACCGCGGCCGAATCGATCGACAGCAGGCCGGCGGGCGCGAACACGCCATTGGTCATCGTCGGCGCGGGCGACAGCAGGCGCCCGTCCACCGCCGGCGGCCCGTTGAGCAGCGAAAAGGCGGCGATCCGGGCGGCGACGACGCCTTCGACGTTTTGCGTCTCGGCGACGACCGCGCTTTCGTGAAGCGCCTCGCCGAAGCCGCGGGCGTCGCGGCTGAACCGCTCGCCGAGCGCGGCGCGGACCGCGGCCTCGACGTCGCTGCGCCGGAACGCCGGATCGGCGGCGAAGGCGATGGTCAGCTGGGCGGTGAGATCGACGAAGCCCTCGATCCTGACCAGGCGGCCCGGCACGCTCACCAAGGCGAGCGCGTCCCGGAGGTCTTCGATCTCGTCGGAGCCGGGAATCGGCGATTCGAGGCTGGTGGTGGCGATGGTCAACACCACCATGCTGCGCATGCCGACATGGAGCTCGGTCGCCAGCGCCTTGCCGATGCCGCGGAATCGGCGCGCGAACACCTCGAAATCGCTGAGCGACACGACCCGGTCGAGGGTGCGGATCGACTGCGGCGCGGACGACCGCATGTCCTCGAGCGTCTCGGCATCGCTGCCGCCCGACGCGGGTATCGCATTGCTCACCGAGGTGATGCCCAGGATCGGCGTCATCATCGTCGACAGCCGGCCGGAATCGAGATTGCCCGCCAGCCCGCTGCCGACCCGGTAGAGGGCGGCGACATTGTTGACGCCGGTGGGCAGGCGCCCCGCGAACTGCAGCTCGGCCTTCTCTTCGGCCACCGTCTGGACGGTGTAGACGCGGCCTTCCGGCGGCAGGCCGAACAGGGTCGGCACCTCGCCGTAGAGCCGATCCCCGACCCGCACCTCGATGGCGGGCGCATAGCCGCGCGCATTGGTCGCCGGGACGTAGGCGAGCGGCGAGCCCTTCAGGGCGTAGCGCGGGTTGAGCCGGGCGGCATCGCCCGACCCGAGCAGCTCCATGCCGATATTGGGGGTGGTTTCGCCATGGGTCGCGCCGACGGTGTTGGCGAGGATGGTGAGGGCGGTCGAACGGAAGCGGCTGGCGATGGCCTGCTCGAAGACGAGCTCGGTATCGCCGCCGGCGACGATCGTCGCCGACTTGATCGTCGCCACCTCGGAAATCTCGGTGTTCGCCGCCCCCCATTTCAGGCCGGTCAGCACCACCTTGCGACCGGGCGGCAGCGCCGCATCGCCGACCACGGTCAGGCGGTCGTAGGGCGAAGACGGCATCTCGATCTCGGCGTCCTCGGTCAACAGGGTTTCGCGGCCGGTCTCAAGGAAGATCGACGTCTCGCGAACCTTGTTGAGGAAGCCGGAGGCGGTGAGGTTGATGCCCTCGGTCTCGATGCGGCTGACCTTGGCCGACAGCCCGAAGCCGCTCCGGCTGCGCTCGACGACCGTGGTGATGCGGCCGATCTCGGTCAGCGCGTCCGATGAGAACAGGACGAAACGATCCTTCATAGCGTCCGGATAGACGGCATCGAGGTCGACCGGGACGCCGGCGGTGGCCGCGTTCGCGTCCATCGTCAGGCCCGCCCAGTCGAGCGTGGTCGCGTCCTGGAGCGGGGTCTTGACGTCGGGGTGGAGCAGCGTCAGGTCCGGCGCGGTCGAGCCGAAGGCGGCGGCGCGCTGGGCGAGGAGGATGACCTTGTTCGGGTAGGCGGCGCCCTGCTGCCCGGCGATGCTCGGCAAGGCGGCGGTCGAGCTCAGGGTGATCAGGGTCTGCGGCGCAAGCTCGGGATCGGTGCTCCGGCTGAGCGAGGCGATCCGGCCGTAGAGCCAGCGCGTCGTGTCCGCCGGCGTCGGCGACAGATAGACCAGCACCACGTCACCCACCTTGGCGGCGGTCCCGGTGCCGGCGATGACGATGCTGGTGGTCACGGCGCTCACCGAGGGCACTGTCTGCGGGATGAGCGGCGCCAGCGCGTTCCATTCCGCCTGCGCCTCGAGCTCGGCGTCGGTCTCGAAGGTCTGCGGCTTCTCGTCCTGGCCCGGCACCGAGGCCACCTTGGCGCCCTGGGGGATGGTCGCCTCGGTCGGCCCGCCTTCCACCGTGTTGACCATGAAGGCGAGCGTGGTCGAGGCGCTGAGCGCCGGGCGCGGCTCATAGCCCAGCATCCGCGTCAGGTAGACGAGCGCGTCGCGGTCCTGGGTCCGGAGGAGGGAGCCGTCGTCGGACAGCCGCGCCGCGCTGTAGGCGAGGATGTGGAGGCTGCCGGCGAAGGCGTCGATGAGGGCGATGGCGGGATCGTCGGAGTCGCGCGTGCCGAGCCCGTCGAGCGGGCGCTCGCCGTCGATCTCGAGGCTGGCGATCCGCGCCAACATGCGATCCCTGATCGCGCCGTGGCGGTAGACCAGCGGATCGGCCACGACCGGGCGCGCCGCGGTGCCGGAGCAGGACGGGCAGGTGCCGCAGGCGCAGGCAGCCGGGCTCGCGCTCATCGTCCGCCTCCCATCACCAGCGACAGCTTGCCGCTCTCCGGGAAGCTCGGATCGTCGGCGAGCTGGAGCACTTCGAGGTCGCTCGGCCGGATCAGGCCGAGCGCGATCTCGCCCTGCGGCAGGCGCCCGAGACGATGGAAGCGCAGCAGGCGGACGCTCTGCACGCCCTCCACCGCCATCACCGCCGCCATCAGCCGCGAGGCGTAAAGCGGCGTGCCGAAGCTGAAATTGTCGGGATGGAAGAAGCCGGAAGCGCCGCCGGGCACGCCGCTCGGCCGCAGCGCCTCGCGGACCCGGGCGGCGACCGCGCTCCGAATCGCGCCGGCCTGGGCGCAGACCAGCAATTCGACGTCGAGCGGGGCGGGCTTCGCCGCCCGCAGCGCCACGTCGAAGCCCATCAGCCGGTAATATTCGAGATGATCGGCCAGCCCGCGCGCGAAATCCTCGTCGACCGGGCGGCCTTCCTTGCGGTCGACATAGACGAGGATGGTCTGCCAGGCCCCGGTCCAGCGGGCGATGGCGATGGCGTTGGCGACGTCGGGATAGGCCATGGCGGCGGTGGCATAATCGGCTTCGGTGACCGCCCGCTCCTGGATCCGGAACGCCTGGGGGGCGGCGATGCGGATCGCGCTCACCGGCTCGGGCGCCGCGCCGCCGCGCGCCGGCAGCGGATTGGTCACCGCGATCCGCGCGGTCTGCTGGGCGAGCGGCAGGACGACATGGCCGAGCGCCCCGGCGCCGACATTCCCGGCCAGGCCCGAGCCGAAGCGGCCGAGCGGCGTCAGCAGGCTCTCGGGCGCCGGCGCGAGGCCGTTCACGCCGTCGCCGAAGCGGATGCCGGGGCGGCCGTCGATGCCGGTCTCGATGACGAAGTCGCGATCGAAGCGACCGCTCTTCAGCAAATCGCGCCGCGCCGTCCACGGCCCGAAATCGTCGTCCAGCACCAGCGCCGCCTCGGCCTGCTGCGGGTCGACGGCGGCGAGCGCCTGGGCGGCGGCAAAGGGCTCGACGGCGAGGTCGGCCGGCATGATCCGGGAGACGTCGGCGCGGTCGAGCACCGGCCGCCAGGTCTCGTCCTCGCTCGGCGTCTCCGGCGTCAGCTTTGGAGTGAGCGCCGCCACGTCGGACGGCGGCAGGCCGAGGGCGGCGGCGGGCGGATAGGAGGCGCCGTGATCGGCGAGCATGACGTTGCCGCGCGCCTCGGCGCAGACCTGCGTCGCCGACCCGGCGATCGTCCCCGGCCGCGGTGCCTGGATGACGAGGTCGAAGGGAAGCGCATCCTCCTGATCCCATTCGACGGTGACCAAAGCAACGCCGGGCGCGAGCACGTCGGTGACACCGCTCGTCACCCGGGTGAGACGGACGACGTGCCGGCGATCGGGCCGTGCGTCCTCCTCCGCCGCGGTCTCGGGCGAGGCGGTCTCGACGAGGAGGAGGAAATCGCCCGGCGCAAGCGCGGCCGCGCCGCCGCCGCTGCCGTCGACCAGAGTGGCGGCGAGCGCGCCGCGCGCGAGCCGGCACTCCTCGTCGCCCCAGCTGTGGAAGGCGATATGGTCGCGCCACTCCCACAGAGCGAGCGGGGCGACCGTTTCGAACACGATCGGGGCGGCGGCGAGCAAGGTCCGATAATCCTCGGCCGCGACCACCGGCTCCTGCCCCTCGATGCTGACCAGGAGCGGCGTTCCGGCGGCCAGCACCATGCCGTCCGCCACCGGCACGGCCTCGAAATCGAACTGGGCGAACAGCCGGGCGCTCGCCCCCTCGCCGATCGAATAGTCGAGCAACCGGGCGTGGCGCGCGATCGAGGTGCGACTGCGCGCGGTCTGCAGGAAAGCCTCGGTGCCGACCCAGTCGAGCCGATAGCTCTTCTGGTCGGCGAGATAGGCCGCGGCCTCGACCAGGGTGGTGGTGAGGTCGGCGGGATCGTCCTCACGGAAGTCGGGGACCAGCTCGGTGAGCCGGTCGAGCAGCTGCCGGCGGAAGCCGGGATAATCGCGCACGCGATAGTCGAACAGGGGCTCGGGGCCGGGCGCCTCGCCTTCCTCTTCGCAGGGGGCGCAATCGAAGTCGCTCGGGCAGGCGATCTTGAACGAGAAGTCGACGGCGGCGAGTCGGGGATCGATGAAGGCCGGCGGCTCCGGGCTGGTCGCGCCGGTGACGATCGCCAGGCGGTAGGTCGAGAAATCGGTCGGCTGGTTGCCGGGGATTGTCACCCGGTAGCGCTCGACCGGGCCCGCCGGGGGGATTTCCCCCACCGCCGGATCGACCGCCGGGGCGGGGAAGCGGACGCCGCCGCTGATCGCGATATTGGCGCCGGCCAGCGCCGCCAGCGGGAGCGGCAGCGGCTTGACCAGGACGATGTCGATGAAGGTCGGGTCCGCCGTCGTCGCGCCGGCCTCGACCTCGATATAGTCGATGCCGCTGATATTGGCGGGCGCGCCCGGCGCCGCCAGCGCCGCCCGCCGCCGCTCGTCGCAGCAGATGTAGCGGTCGGCGGTCATGCGATCCCGGCCCGGACCGACAGCTGGTCGGATGCTCTCGAGGCGAGCACGACATAGCTGACGACGATGTCGAGCACCGCCTCCGCGTCGTCAAATTCGACGGTGAGATCCTCGAGCTCGAGCACATGGCCGAGCCGCTGGGTGATCGTCGCCTGCAGCGTCGCCGCCAGCGCGATCGCCACCGGCCCTTGGCCGGCTCCGAACAGCATCTGCCGGACGGGGCTGCCGAAATCGGGCCGCATCACCCGCTCGCCGACCATCGTCAGGATCAGCAGCTCGAGCATCTGGCGGACATGCGCGTCGCTGCCATAGGCGACGGTTTCGCTGCGGCCGTTGGCGCCGGGCGCGAAGGGGAAGGCGAGCCGGCTCATGTCGCGATCACCCGCGTCTGCGAGGCGGTGATGATCGGCGGCCCGGCCGGGATCTGCTCGACCGACTGGCAGATCGCGACCAGCGGGTTGATCAGCACCGGGGCGCCGTTGGCGAGCACCCGCGTCGCCGCCGCGATCCAGCGGGTGGTGACGCAGGGCTGGGGCTTGCCGTTGGGAAGGGTGAAGACGCAGCCGGCGACCAGTCCCTGGTCGGTCAGCACCGCCGCCGGCATCCCGCTCACCATCACCCGCGGGCTGGCGGCGACGATGTTGAGCATCCCGCCATGAGGGCAGGTCGCGGTCGTTCCCGTATGCAGCACCGGTCCGGGCATTCGTCCCCCTAAGTGATGGTCAGCGCCCCGTTGTTGATGATGACCGAGGGGCCGACCATGGCGATCGACGCCCCCTGCCCATTCATGATCGTGATCCCGGCGGCCCCGATCGTGATCATCGCCCCGGTCACGGTCTTGATGAACACCTGCTGGGCCGGATTGTCCGACAAGGTGACGCTGGTCCCGCTCGTCGTCTGGAAGAAGATGTTGGGAGTGACCGGCGTCGCGGCCGCCAGCGCGAGCGGCGGGAAGCCGCCCGGATCGGGCCAGAAAGCGCCGGTCCAGATCGGGTAATCGGGATCGCCCGCCTCGAACTCCACCCACACGCTCGACGCGAGCTGCGGCAGCGCGACCATGGCGTTGCCCTTGCCGGCGCAGGGAAAGGCCGGCATCGCCCAGGTCGAGGGGAACAGGCCGTAACGATCGCCGAGCTGGACCTGGATCCGGCCCTGGAACATCGGGTCGACATTGTTGAGCACCGTCGCGCGATACTTGCCGAAATAGAGCGGGCCGGCGGTCATAGCGGCACCGCCGGCGTGTTCGAGACCATCCCTTCGCGCGAGAGCTGGAAGCTCTGCTTCCAGCTGCCGCGGCCGATCGTGCTGGTCACCGAGCGGACGAACCAGAGGCCGTCATGGGCGAGCCCGGCACCGCGCACGCCGACCAGCGAACGCGCGTCCATCGGCCGGCCGTAGCGGGTGACGTCGATGCTGCCCGAGGCCGAAACCGGATCGGCCTGGGCCGGCCCGGACAGCAGCGCCATCAGCACTTCGGGCAGCTTCTTGCGCTCGGTCTCGATCAGCTTGATCTTGGTCGGGACCAGCGGCCGCGCCGACAAAGGCGGCTTGAGGATGCCGATATTGGGCACCGGCACGGGCACCGAGAATCCGGCGACCTTGACGTGGGCGATGCGCAGCTCGGAGGCGTTGCCGTCGGCGCTGAACGACATCGTTTCGATGTTGCTGGCCGCGTCCATGTCGATGGTCAGCGCCGGCTGCGGCAGGCCGACCCGGATCGTCGGGCCCCAATAAGCGGTGTTGGTGCCCGGGGCGGGCCCCGGTGTGATGTAGAATTCGTGGCCGGCATCCTTGGCCAGCTTGTCGGCATATTGGAAGTCGGTGCCGGCCTGGTGGGCATATTTCTCGATCGGGATCGAGATGTCCTGGAACAAGGGCGGGATGGTCAGCGGGATGACGCCGAACATCGGATATTTCGCCATCATCAGCGCCACCCGCGCGAACGGCGGCATCGCCGGGAACGGAAAGCCGGAAAAGTCGATCAGGTCCATATAGCCGGACACGTCCTCGCCGGTGATGGTCAGCCGGTTCTGGCCCGGCTGGGCGGACGCGGACACGTCCTGCCGCTTGATCGGACCGTCGGCGAGGACCTTGGGGATGCCGTTCAGGGTCGCCATCAGGATCACCCGGATCAGCGGATCGAAATAGCCGGCCGGCAGCAGCGTGGTCGCGATCGGCGAGGTCTTCGAATAAGAGAAGACGAGCTGGAAGCCGGAGCGCTGGCCGACCGCGCTGGTGACCTGGGCGCTCTCCAGCGCCTCGACCACGGCGACCGGAACCGGCGCCACGGCGATCGGGCCCATCAGCAGGGTCAAAGTCACGCCCTTAAGCGTCGCCATTGTCTTCTATCTCCAGCGGGAGGGGAATGACGATCAGCCGGCCCTCGGGAGTCGCCGCCAGCGCCGGGTCGACATCGCCGTTGGCGTCGCAGATCTTCCAATATTGCTCGGAATCGCCGAAGGCGTCGGCGGCGATCCGGTCGATCCGCTCGTCGCCGCCGAGCTTGTGGCGGCTGAGCACGCCGTAGCGCGCCATGGCCGGGATGATCCGCCGGCCGACGAAGGTCTCGACCGTGCCGTCGGCCGCGGTCCGGGTGCGGAGCGGCACGCCGTAATAGCGGCTGTTGAGCGGGAAGATGGCGTCGCTCATGGCGCGCTCCTCAGGCCGAGCGACTGGATGTTGGGAGGCTTGCGGCCGGCCAGCTTCTCGCGCCGCTTCAGCGCCGCCATGAACAATTCGGCGCCCTTGCTGCCATAAGCGAGGTCGTCGCTCGACAGCAGCCGGAGGCCGAGCGACACCCGCGCCCGGATCGGGTTGAGGTTGACGTCGAACGCCTCCTCGACGATCGAGAATTCGGTGATCCGGACCGGCAGCGTGCGGTTCGTCCCCAGCACCAGCAGCAGCATCGGCGAGGGCAGGGGCAGGACCTCGATCGTGCCGGTGAGCGCGAGCCGGTTGGCGGCGTCGAGGTCGGCGCTTGCGGGCGAGACCATCATTTCCAGCTCGGCGAGCTCGGGGGTGATGCCGCTGGCGACGGTCTCGGCATTCTCGCCGGGCCGCTCGAGCCGGTCGGTGGCGTCGATCTCGATGTCGATCTTCATCGTCTCGACGGGCGGGCCGGTCAGCCGCAGGCTTTCGAGCCGGTCGCCGCCCTCGGCCCTGGCGGCGCGCGGCGCGAGCGTGCGGCTCAGCGTGTCGGGATTGTACTGGAAGGCGATCGTGCGCAGCACCTGCTTGCCGTCCGCATCCATCTGGATGAAGCCGCCCTTCAGGGTCTTCGGCGAGCGCGGGAAGCTGGTCATTGCTTGCTGGCCTTGCCTTCGCTCATCAGCGACCTGACCATTTCGAGCGGATCGATGCCTTTCGGCTCGAAGGTGATCTGGGACGGGTCCGGCCAGGTGATCCCGCCCGCCGGGGAATAAGCGATCTTGCCGAGGGTGATCTTGAGCTCCGGCCCGATCTGCTTGGAAACGGAAGCCGCCGGATAGGTCCAGACGTGGGAGAAAACGCCCCACGCCGCATAGATTTCGGCCATGAACTTGACGTCGAGCTCGGCGACGAGCGCGCCCTTGGCATAAGCAACGGCCGAAAAGCTGAATCCGCCCTCCGCATAAGCGGCGTCGAAGTCGATCCCGCCCTCGCCCTTGACGGTGAGGCTCGGCGAGACCTCGATGCCGCCCTTGACGCCGACCGCGCCGAGCAGCACCTCGAGGCCGATATAGGCGCCGAACGTGCCGTAGAGCTTGCCGTAGGCCGGGATGCTGAGCTTGCCGGTCAGCTGCGCCTTGACCTGCGGATCGTCCTCGAGCGGATAGAGCTCGCCATTGAACTTGACGCCCTTCAGCATCACCGGGCCGACGCCGTAGCCGACCCCGAGCATGCCCTTGATCTCGCCATAAGCGGTGACGCCGGCGACCGGCGTCGGGATGTTGAACTTGACCCCCACGCCCTTGATGATCGGCTGCATGGCGCCGCTGGGCCCGGGCCACATCTTGCTGAGCGCGATGTCGCCGACCACGACCTCGCCCGAGACCTTGACCCGCCTGTCCTTGGTCAGCTCGACGCCCAGCTTGGGCCTCAAATCCTTGGTGACCTGATAGCTGATCTCGCCCTTGCCGGTATAGCCGGCCTCGTTGAAGGTCAGGGTGATCGAGCCCGACGCCTTGGCGGTCGCGATGGTGAAGGTCGCGGCTCCGAAAAACTTGCCCTCTTCCCCGTCCTTGCGGCGATAGTCGACGGTGACGTCGGCACCGAACGACTTCCATTTGATCGGCGCCGTGCCGGTGAGCGACAGCACGTTGTTGATATAGCTGCCGCTGAGCGACACTTCCTGGACGAGCGGGAGCGGCTTGGGGATCTTGACGCCGCCCCAATAGCTGACCGTGACCCCGTTCCAGCCCACCTTGAGGAAGAGCTCGGACTCCCTGATCTTGGTGGTGATGCCGCCCGCCCCATAAGGCGTGAGGACGCCGCCTTTCTCGGCGAAGCCGAGCTCGGCGTTGACCGTGGAGCCCGGGATCGAGGCGCTGCTCGCCATGAGCTTGCCCGACCAGCCGTTCTCGCTGTGATAGCCGATCTCTCCCTTGGCTTCCTTGATGCCCGGTATCGCGCCGGCGGGGGTCAGCTCGCCGGTGCCGATCACCGCGCCGTCCTTGACCGCGACCGTCACCCAGCCGTTCATCACCGGCTTGGTCGCCGGCCCGACCGAGAACTTGACGGTGCCCTTGGGGAGCAGGGTCGGCGCCAGCTGCAGCGACAAGGTGCTTTCGGTGAAGCGGAAGAAGGCCTTTCCGGGCGTCTTGAGGTTCTCGACCGGAATGCTGGCCAGCGCCTCGATCGTGTCGGGCGCGAACTTGAACTTGATGTCGCCGAAGAACTTGACGGTCGGGCTGATCACGCCCTCGCCCGAGAGCTTGCCCTCGGCGTCGACCGAGATCTTGGTCAGCTTCCCCTTGCTCAGATAGGGATAATAGAAAGGCAGGTCCTTGTTCTTCGTGGGATCGAGCGTCAGCTTGCGGACCTCGCCGGCGGTGACGGCCGCCGGGGACGCGGGCGCGGCCGGCACCGCCGCCGCGGGATCCGGGGCCGGCGCCGCGGGGGCGGCGGGGGCCGGCGCGACCGTCGCCGACAGGGTGATCGCCTTGTCGCCGGGCAGCATCGGCTTGCTCGCCAGCTCGGCCTCGACCTTGTCGATGCCCTTGGTCGCGGTGCTGCCCGCGGTCCGCACATAGTTGATCAGCCGCATGCCCGGAATCAGGCGCTTCTCGCTCGCTTCGATCGGCGTGGTCCCCGTCGCCTTGACGTTGATGGTTTCGGGGGCGCCGCCGGCGAGCAGCATCAAGGGGGAGCCTTCGCCCTTCTTCTTGACGTCGGCCGAGCCGGTGACGATGCCCTTGCGCAGCATCGTCTCGATCTCGAAACTGCCGTCGGAGGTGTCGTCGAGCACCTTGGCGGTCTTGAAGCGGATCTGGAGCTGGGTGACCTTGGTCCGGTTCGGCTCGAGGATCCGCTTCACCTCGGCGACCATCGAAGCGTAGGTCTGCCGGCCGGATTCCTGGTTCTTGTCAGAGACCAAAAGCTGGAGGTTGCCGGGAACGCTGGTGCCGCCGATCTGCTTCTCGACGATATGGTCGATGTCGCAGCCGGCGCTGGTCAGCTTGCCGAGCGCGAAGCCGTCGACGATCTTCTTGACCTCGGGCTTGGCGAGCTGGGTCTTGACCTCCTCGTTGGTCAAGGCTGCGTCGCGGAACGCCTTGGCCATGCCGCTCAACGTGGTGAAGCCGTGGCTCTGCAGCCAGATGTCCTTATATTTCTCCCCCGGCTTCTCCATGAACGCCTTGATCGAGGTCGCCGCCTCGTAATTCTTGCCGTCGAAGATCGGCGAGAAGATCAGCCGCTTGCCGCTGGCCATCGTCGTATAGGCCTGCTTGACCCATTCGCCGGCGCCCTTGACCCGCGGCAGGGTCAGCGCCGGCACCGACACGATGAGGAGAGTCGCCCCGGTCCCCTTCGGCGCTTCCTCGACCACCTCGACGTCCGCCGGCACGCCGGGCACCACCGCCGGATCGGCCGGCTTGGTGTCCGCCACCGGCGTCGGCGTGGCGGTCGCGGTCGCATCGGTCGTCGCCGGCGCGGCGGGCGCCACCGGGGCGGGCGCGACGGGCGCGGGCGCGACCGGCGGCGGTTCGTCGGCGCGGAAGATGGCGGGGGCGCGGACCCGCGACAGGCTCGGCACCGGCCGGCCGGCGGTGATGGCGAGCGCAGCCCGGTCGGCCTCCGCCTCCAGCCGGGCGTCGGCGGCAGCGGCGAGCGGGCCGTCCGCCTTCATCTGCACGCCGCCTTGCTGGACGCTGTGCGCCAGCTCGTGCGCGATCAGCGCCCGGCCGGCCGCGGTCTGCGGCGCGTAATGGCCCTGACCGAAGACGATGTCGTCGCCCGCCGCATAAGCGAGCGCCCCCAGCGCGCGGGCATTGTCGTGGGCGCGGGCGTCATCATGAACCCGGATCGCGCCGAAATCGCGCCCGAATCCGTGCTCCATCTCATGGCGCGTCGCTGGCTCGAGCGGGCGCCCGGCATCGAGGATCGGCGGGGCGGCGACGCTGCCGCCCTGCCCCAAAGTGGAATGGCGCTGGGCGAGCAGCGCGGCGGGCGGAGGCCCGGCGCGGCCCGGCCGGGCCATATCGGGGGCACGATCGAGGGCGAGGGCCTTCATCGCCCGTCCCTCATCCGCGCGTCGACGGCCGCCGCGACCTGGGCGGCGACCTGCTCGGCGGGACCGAGCCCCGGCCCCGGCGCCGGCCTTCCCGCCGCGAGGCCGGCGAGCGCCCGGTCGAGCGCGCCCGGCAAGGCGTCGGCCAGCCGCCGCGCCTCGAGGCCCGAGGCGGCGCTGACGATGATCCGGTCGATCGCGATCCGGACGGGGCGGCCGGCGCTCATGCCCCCGCCTCCCAGTCGATGCCGGGCACCGGCTGGTTCTGCTTGCGCAGCTCCTCGCCCAGCTCGGCGGAGATCGACGCGCGGTCGATCGAACCGCCCCGGTCGGCGGCGAGGAAGGCCGAGCCCAAAGCGATGTTGCGGATGCTGCCCCCGCTCAGCGGCAGCGACGCCAGCGCCGCCCAGTTGATCGGCTCGATCGGCGCCTTGTCCGGGAACGCCCGCTGCCACAGCCGCAGCCGTTCCGCCTCCGACGGCATCGGGAAGTCGATGGCGAAGCGGAAGCGGCGCAGGAAGGCGGGGTCGATCGCATGTTTGAGGTTGGTGGTGACGATGGTGAAGCCGCGGAACGCCTCGATCCGCTGCAGCAGGTCGCCGACCTCGGCATTGACGTGCCGGTCGGTGGCGTTGCCGACCGAGCCGCGGCTGCCCCAGATGGCGTCGCCCTCGTTCCACACCATCACCGCGCCGCAGCGCTCGGCCTGGTCGAAGGCGGCGGCGATGTTCTTGGAGGTCTCGCCGACATATTTGCTGATGATCTGGCTGAGATCGATCAGCATCATCCTGAGGTCGAGCGAGCTTGCGATCACTTCGGCCGCCATCGTCTTGCCGGTGCCGCTCGGCCCGCTGAACAAGGCGGCGACGCCGCGGCCGCGGCCGCCCAGCCGCTCGGCGAAGCCCCAATCGTCCATCACTGTCGTGGCGTGGCGGACATGGGTCTCGATCCGGCGCAGCGCCGCCTCGATCGGCGCGGCGAGGATGATGTCGGACCAGCCGTAGCTCGGCTCGACGATCGCCACGCCCGGCGTCGGCGGCCCCGACGTCACCCGCCCGGCCTGGTGCCAGAGGATGCGGGCGGCGGCGGCGCGGTCCGGCGCGGCGTCGAGCTCGTCGGCAACGCGCGCGCAGACGGCGTCGATCTCGGCCGGGTCGAGCCGGAACTGGGCGGCGACCCGCGCCACCGCGGGGCCTAGCTGGGCGCTGCGCTCCGGCCCGAGCGCCTGCCGCCAGCGGTCCGCGGGCGCCGCCGGCGCCGTCTCGCCGACGATCCGGACGGAGCGGTTGAGGCAGTGGAACGAGGCCGCGCCGGCGACGACGACATGGCCCATCACCCGCTCGACGAAGTCGGCCACGGCCGGCGCCGCCGGCCCGGCCTCGTCGAGCAGGACCAGCAGCACGCCTGCGTCGAGCGCCGCGTCCCGGCTCCAGCGGCGGGCGAGCAGGGCGCGCGCTTCCGCTTCGTCCGGAATGAGCGGCGCGCGCAGCGCGTGCGGGACGAGGCCGAGCGAGGCGAGGCTGGCGGCGACGGCCCCGGGCTCGGTCCGGCCGGTCATGACCAGCGGCGACAGGCCGTCGCTGCCGCGCACGGACAGCGCCGCCTTGAGCTGGGCGGCGAACGCCGGGGCCGCGAGCGCCAGCTGCGGACGAAGGGGAACGATCCGCGCGGCGACGTCGGGCTCGACCGGGGGCGCGCCGCACAGCCGGTCGACGAGGCCCTCGCCCAGCCAGAGCCGGGCCTCGACCCGCACCGCGCCGGGCTCGACGCCGAGGATCTCGAAGCGGCGCAGCGGCGACGCCGCCGCCAGCGTCGCCGGATCGAGCCCGGGGATCAGCCGCAGTGCCAGCCAGACGGGGATGCCGCGGCCGCCGCTGGCCACCGATGCGCCGGCGACGCGCCGCGCCACCGGCTCCGAGCAGGCGGCGGCGAACAGCAGGGCGACCAGCGCCGTCTCGCCGGGCCCGAGGCCGAGGCCGGCGGCAAGCCTGGACAGCGGCGTCGCCGCCCCGGCGCCAGCGAGCCAGGCCGCGAATTCCTCCGGCTCCGTTCCGGAATCCACGCTTTCGAGCGCGTCGAACCGGGCCAGGGCCAGGGCCTCGGCCGCGGCGAGCAGGTCGCGGGGGGACGCGCGGTGGACGAGCGGCGCGTTCACGGCAGCGGCTCGGTGATCGTGATCACGGCGTCGTCGACCGCGGGGGCGGCCGGATCGGCGGTCGGGCGGACCGCGACCACCACCGTTTCCACATCCTCGCCGGCCTCGAACATCTCGCCGGTGTCGAGGAAGACCGTCGTCACCAGATAGAAAGCGCAAGGGCGGAGCGGCGACTGCAGCGCCGACCAGATCTTGGTCGACTGGTCGACGTCGATCGGCTGCTGGCTGACGGTGATCGATTCGGGCTGGTTCGCCGGATCGTGCAGTGGCTCCCCGGTCAGCTCCTCCATCAGCTTGGTCGGCGCCGGCGGCACCGGGATGGCGCCGAGCAGAGCCTCGATCATCGGCCGCGGGACGATGCCGTTGCGGTGGAAGGCGCTCATTCCCACGCCGAGCAGCGCCTCGCGCTCGAGATCGAGGCCCTGGGCGGCCAGCATGTAGTGAAGATCGAGCACCAGCGGCGCCTTGGCGAAGCGCTCGCCGCTCGAATTGACATGCGGGTCGTACATGTTCCGCCAGGCGGGATTGGGACCGGCATGGTGGAGGTAGAGGATCAGCCCGGCGGCTTCCGCGGGCGCGCCGTTCGCGGCCGGCGGGCGCGGCGGCGGCTCGATCGACACCTTGGGCGGGGTGAACGCGCCGTAGGCGGCCTTGAGGCGCGCCTCGATGATCGCGCGCAGCACGAAGGTGGTCGCGGGAATCGCGAAATGCGCGCTCATCGCCCGGCCTCGCTGCGCCGCGCCAGATAGTCGGCAAGCGACGGCACCGCGGGATCGCGCTCACGCCTGGGGGGCGGCGCCGCACGGGGCGGATCGGGCGCCACGATGCGGACGTCGATCCGGCCGATCTCGATCATCAGCGGCTCGGGCGCTGCCGCCTCCCGATCCTCCTCGGCCAGGGGCTCGGGCGCCGGTGCCGGCTGCGCGGGGACCAGGATCGCCTCGGCGATGCGCGTCTCGGGGGGCGGCGCCGGCGGCGCGGGCTCGCGCGCCGGCAGCGGCGCCGCGGCCGCCGCCGCATCGGCTTTGGGCGCGGTAGCGGGCTCGGGCCGGACCGGTTCGGCCGGCACCGGGGCGATGGCCTGCCGGACCGGCGGGACAGCCGGCGCCTGCGCCGCCTCGCCGGCCGGAACCGGATCGGCGGCGCGCACCGGCGGGACGGCCGGCGGCTCCGCCGGCGGTTCCGGCGCTCGCACGGCGGGAATTTCGTCCCGAGGCGGCGGGGCTTCGATCGGGCCGCGCTCCGCCGCCGGCGCCGCGGCGGCTACCGTCGGCGGGCGGTCGGGCGCGATCCTGTCCGGCTCCCCCGGCGCCGGCGGCGCGGGGGCCGATGCTCGCGGCGCCGGCATGGGCGAGGCCTCGATCCGCTCCTCGACCTCGGTGAGGCCGGCGCCCTCGTCGGCGGCGAACGGCGGCGACGGCGGCGGCCGGGCGGTGCCCGGAACGCCGAGCGCCGCGCCCAGAACCGCGTCCCAATAATCGCTCATGCCCTGAGCGCCTGCGGCGTCCGCGCCGGCTGCGCGCCCGCGCCGGCCGCGACGATCATTGCGACATAGCGTCGCCGGCGCTCGGCCGGCAGCGCCAGGATCGCGGCCTCCGTCCAGCCATAAGCCTGGGCGACGACGTGGATCTCGCGAAACAGCCGCTCGACCATGCGGTCGATGCCGATGGCGACGAATTCGGCGATGTCGACCGACGCCCGCAGCGCCGACCGGCACTCCGCGCAGCTCAGGTCGACGACGATCCGCGCCGCCGGGTCGAGCGCTTCGAACCGGGCGGAAAGCCGCGCCAGCACGGCGGCGGGGACCGGATCGTCCGCGGCGCCGCCGATCCGGCAGCGGGCGACGATCCGGTGCAGGGCATCGTCCGGGCCCGCGCCCGCGGCCGCCGCCAGGTCCGCCATGTGCGGCAGCCGGAAGGTCAGCCGCCGCCGCCCGCAGCGGATGGTGACGCGGGCGGTGGGAGGCGGCGCCGGACAGGCGAGGATGTCGGCCGCCGGGACCGTGAACTCATTGTCGGTGCCGCACGATGCGCAGCGCAGCCGCGCCTCCATCGACGCCTCGCCGAGCTCGGCGTGGAGCGCGAGCAGCCGCCGGTTGCGAGCGCCGAGCGTGTCGCGGTCGATCGCTCGGCCCGGATCGAGCGCCGCGAGCAGCGGCTCGAGCCGCCGGTGCGCCGGTGCTGCGGACGGCTCCCAGAGTGCGATCAGCTGCGCGGCCGAGAGCGGGGCCATGGCGCCGCCTAGGGCTCGACGAAGCTGGGCTCTTTCGGCTCAGCCCAGGCGTAATCCCGTTCCCAGCCCTCATTCTCGAGCTTGAGCTTGGCGATGGCGACGGCGTTCGCATTGGCATCGAGGTCGGGCAGCGCCTGATATTCGGACACCCAGCAGCGGTAGATATTGTAGATGAGGACGACCTGGCCCGCCTCGTTGAGCAGCTCGATGATGATGTCCTTGCGGAAGTCGGCGAGCGACACCTCGCCGCCGGCCGTGGAACCGTAGTTCCAGACCTTGTTCGCCCAGGCTTCGAAGTCGATGTCGTGGGTGACGCCGCGCTCGAGCGTGATCGCGTCATAGTCGGTCTTGCCCGGCGACTTGAAGCTGGTCGAGGGATCGCCGCCGGAGCGGTGCTTGACCATCTCGGTCGTCCGCTTCAGCAGCGACACCTTGGACACGCCGGCGACGTAGCGGCCGTCCCATTTCACCCTGAACTTGAAGTTCTTGTAGGGATCGAGACGCTGCGCGTTGGTTGAAAACTGGCCCATATCCGCTCCCCCTCAAGCCGCCGGCTTGACGATCTGTTTGAGGCTGATCACCACGAATTCGGCCGGCTTCAACGGCGCGAACCCGATGACGATGTTGACGATTCCGAGGTCGATGTCGGTGGCGGTCGTGGTGCTGGCGTCGCACTGCACGAAATAGGCTTCGCGCGCCGAGACTCCCTTGAAGGCGCCCTGGCGGAACAGCCCGTGCATGAACGCGGTGACGTTCATCCTGAGGTCCGCCCAGAGCGCGTCGCCATTGGGCTTGTGGACCGCCCAGCGCAGGCCCTCGCTGAGGCTCCTCAGGATGTAGCTCGCGGTCCGGCGGACCGGGATGTACTTCCACTCGCTCGCCAGGGCGTTCGATCCGTCGACGGTCCGCGAGCCGAAGCTCACCGTGCCGTAGATCGGAAACTGGCGGATGACGTTGAGGCCCAGCGGGTTGAGGATGCCGTGCTGGTCGTCCGACAGGACGACCGAGGGGCCGTAGACCCCGGACAGCGACGCCTCGATCCCGGCCGGCGCCTGCCAGACGCCGAAATTGCCGTCCGTGCGCGCATAGATGCCGGCGATCGCGCCCGACGGCGGGTGCGAGCGGATCGACCCGGAGACGAGCGGGTCGTCGACCCTGATGTTCGGGAAGTAAGCGGCGGCATGCGACGACTGGAAGGTGAAGCCGGCCGACTTCCACGCCTCGGCCGAACCGACGTCGACGACGTTGGGGAACGGATCGACGATCAGGAAGGCGTGCTTCTCCTTGCAGATCCGCGCCGCCTCGCCGTAGATCGACATCGCCGCCGCGTGCTGCAGCGCTGCCGGGTCGGTCGCGGACGGCCGCACCAGATCGGGCAGGCACACGGTGTTGAAGAAGGGATCGGGCGTCTCCAGCGCCATCACCGCGGCCTTGAAATCGTCGGTCTTGGGCTGGCCCGACACATTGCCCTCGGTGCCCGCGGTCGCGGCCGTGACCTGGGCGCTGGCATAGGCCGCGCCGAGCCGGTAGCGGGACGCGCCGGCAACCTTCTCGGTGATGGCGTGGACGGTCAGGAACTGGAGGATCGCCGCGTTCGCCGCCGGGTCCTTGATCGTCACCGTCGCATCGCTCAGCCGCTTGGTCGTGGCTGTCGGCCCGGGCGCGGCGGTGCGCAGCCGGAACAGCCGGCCGGCCTCGAACAGCTCGGCCTCGACGCCGACGCCCTCCATGATGGCGCTGGCCGCCGCGTCGGCCCGCAGCGCCGCGTTGATCGCCGTCGCCATCTTCGCCACCAGCTCGAGCGACGAGGTCGGCTTGGCCGCGCCCGTCGCAAAGACGGTGACCGAAAGGTTGGTGACCGACAAAGCGACGGTGGCCGTGCCGGCGGCGTTGAGCACCGAGACCGTGACCTCGAGGTTCACCGGCTTGGCGAAAGTGCCCGCTGCCGGCAGCGGCAAGGCGATCGCATAGACGCTGCCGGTCGGCTCCGGCCGCTTGAGGCCGAAGGCGGGAGTCGACAGCTTGACCAGCTGCGAGCCGGTGGCGACATCGTTGACCACCGTCTGCGCGGTGCGGGCCTCGCCGGCGGCGGTCTTGAGGCCGCCGAACCGCTCGGTGCGGCCGCTTTGCCGGTCGAACAGCGACAGGTTGTAGATCGTCTTATTGTCGTTCGCGCCATAGGGGTCGGCGCCGATCTCGAACGGATCGATCTCCGCATAGATCTCATTGCCGCCCAGGCCCGAGCTCAGCGCCGTCAGCGTGAGCGAGGCGCCGGCGACGCCGTCCTGCTTGAGGCTGGTCGAGGCCGACACGGCGCCGTCGACCGGTACCCGGACCACGA
>OY969615.1:2065000-3481158 GCA_963701615.1 uncultured Alphaproteobacteria bacterium
TGGGAGATCAGGCCGCGCTTCCGCTTCGAGGGCGCGGGCACGATGCTGCGCTACGGCACCGCTATGGTCGCGGTGCAATTCTGCTGGTTCGTGCAGAGCCAGGCCGACATCTTCATCGGCGGCCGGCTGCTCGACGCCCACCGGCTCGGCATCTATACGACGGCGCTGTTCCTGACCCAGATCCTCGCCGCCAAGTTCGTGCCGCCGCTGAACGAGGTCGCCTTCGCCGCTTATTCCCGGCTCCAGACCCGGCCCGACGTGATCCAGACCGCCTTCCTGAAGTCGGTGCGGCTGATCATGCTCGCCGCTTTGCCCTTCTATTTCGGGCTGGCGGTGACCGCCGAGCCGTTCGTCGTCACCTTCCTCGGCGCGAAATGGACCGAAACGGCCCATCTGGTGCCGATCCTCGCCATGGCGATGCCGCTGATGACCCTCCAGATCCTGTTCGCGCCGGCGACCAACGCGCTCGGGCGGCCGGGCCTGGCGGTGCGGACCGGGCTGGTGGGAGCCGCCCTGCTCCCCGCCGCCTATCTCACCGGCATCCAGTGGGGCGTCCAGGGCCTGGCCTGGGCCTGGCTGGGCGGCATGGCGGTCCTGCTCGCGGTCACCGTCGAAATGTCCCGCCCGGTCCTCGCCGTCAGCCGCCGGGCCCTGTTCCTCGCGGTCGCGCCGGGCCTGGCCGCGTCGCTGGCGATGGCCGGCCTGGTCGAGGCGGTCGATGCGGCCTTGCCGGCGATCGGCGCCGGATCGCGGCTGGCCGTGCTCGTCGTCGCCGGGATGGCCGCTTATGCCGGGCTGCTCTGCCTGTTCGCGCGGCCGATCGTCGAGGAGGTCCTGAACCTCTTCCGGCCCCGCAAAACCGCCATTCAGACACTCTGAATATAGCTGAGCATCGCCGCCGCCTCGGCCTCGATCTTGTCCATCCGATATTTGACGAGGTCGCCGATCGATACCAAGCCGATGATCCGCCCGTCCTCGATCACCGGCAGATGGCGGACGCGGCGCTGGGTGATCAGCGACAGCGCGCCGAGTATCTCGGTGTCGAGGCCGATGGTGATGGCGGGCGCCGACATGATCCGCTCGACCGGCCAGTCGAGCATCGCGGCGCCGTCGGTCCTCAGGCAGTAGATGACGTCGCGCTCGGACATGATGCCGACCACCTCGCCCGCCTTGACCACCGGCACGGCGCCGATCCGGCGCTGGGCGAGGAGGTCGACCGCGTCGCGCACCGGCGTGTCGCATTCGACGCTGATAACCTCGGCTCCCTTCGCCTGCAGGATGGCTGCGATCGTCATGGCGCGGCTCCCTCGTCTTTAGGGCGACTCAGGCCTTGATGATCACATGAGGCGGCGCCAAATGGAAGCCATGCCCCATCACGATCCGGTTCCGCCGAGGCGGAAGCAAGACTATGAGCGCGCGGCCGCCGCCTGGGCGCGCTACAAGAGCATGATGAAGTGGATGGCGCTGGCCGCCGTCGTCACCGCCTTGCTGTCGATCGTCTACCTGAAGAGCTTCGGCGATCCGGTGCCGATCCACATGGTGATCGCGACCCTCGCCGGGGTGGGGCTGACGGTGCTGGTCGGCACCGGCCTGATGGGCCTGGTCTTTTTGAGCAATCGGTCCGGCCATGACGAGGGCGCCGGCGGCGGAGAGCGCAATGACGACGAGCGAGACTAGGGCCGATCCGATCCTCCGGGTGGTGCCGCGGCCCGGCGACATCAACGCCAACGGCCACATTTTCGGCGGCTGGGTCCTCTCCCAGATGGACATCGCCGCCGGCATCGTCGCCTCGCGCGAGGCCCAGGGCCCGGTGGCGACGGTGGCGATCGACGCGATGACCTTTTTGGAGCCGATCCTGCTCCACGACCTCATCTCGGTGTTCGCCCGCGTCGAGCGGATCGGCCGCACCTCGATCGCGATCCGCATCGAGGTCGTCGCCAGCCGCGACCGCGGCCGGCGCGAGGTCAAGGTCACCGAAGGCCTGTTCACCTTCGTCGCCCTCGACGAGAATCACCGGCCGCGGCCGGTGAAGCGCGATTAGGCCTCGGGCGCCTGCCGCCCGAGGCGATCAGCCCGGATAGACGCCCTTCGTCCATCCGGTGCCCTCGTCCAGACACCATTCGACGCACGTGCCCTCGAAGCTGCAATAGACCCTGATGTGGATGCCGTTCTGCTGCCATGAGGTCGCCGACACGTCGCCTCCGGGCTGGCTGAACGATCCGGTGAACCATCCGCCCGGACCGTCAATGCCCTTCTCGGTCACCGTGTAGCCGTCGGACGAGTAGACCCGAATGTGCAGATTGCCGCCATCATCGAACCAACTGACCGCGGCGGTCCTGAACGAACTGGCCATGACTTATCCCCTTTAATTGTCGAGCCGAGCCGGCGACTCATCCTCCTCGACAGTCCGCCTCGCGAGGGCCTCTGGCAACCTGTTTGTTTGGGCACCACGGGATCGCGGTGCGGCGCGACTAGGGGTCGGTCACGCGGTAGCGCAAGGTGGCGCTGCCGTTCGCCGGCACGGTGACGGTCCACAGCGGCATGCCGTCGCGGCTGCCGAGCGTCGCCGCCGGCCGCAGGTCCAGCGCGCCGTGGGCGATCTCGCCTTCGAACCGGACCGGCTGCGCGCGATCGTTGGTGACGACGAGCTCATAGTCGCGCACGCCCTTGGCGCCGCTCACCAGCCGCAATTCGGTCCGCACACCGGGCGCGGGGCCGAGCGCGATCTCGACATCCTCGCCGACCGCGCGGTCGCGCACCGTTCCCTGGCCGAGCAGGATCGGGCGGGGCCCGCCCTCGGAGAACAGGACGAGGCGCCCGGCGGGAAGCGGCAGGCCCAGGCCTTCGGCCGCGCGGTTACGGGTGACGAGCACGCGCTGCGCGGGCCCCGACGCGGCGGAATCGGCGTAGACGCGCTGCCGGTAGAGCATCCGCACCTGGACTCCGGAGCGCTGGAGCAGGGCGACCTGCTTCTGGCTGCGCGCGGCGACAGTGACCGGCTCGGGGATCCGGTAGAGCTTGAGATCGCCCAGATCCTCCTGCTGCGCCTGCATCGCGGGCGACGGCGAAAGCATCGGCGGGGGCGGCGGCGGAGGAGGAGGCGCCATCATCGCGTCGACAGGTATCCTCGATCCGGTGACGACGATCCGTTCGTACGCCTCCTCTTCGATGTCGCTGGTCGTGTCCTGCGGCCAGCACTGGATGTTCAAGGGGCCGCCTTGGGACGGCTGCACCCGGACATATTGGCGGTTGAGGCGCCCGGCCACGGCCTGCGTGTCGGCGGCGACGAAGCTGGTCTCGTCGCTGCTGGCCAGCGTCAGCCAGGCGAACAGATCGAGGCGGGTCTCGTCCGGCGACAAAGCGGCGACATAATTGGCCTGCCAGTCGAGCCCCGTGGCGAGATAGGAGAGAGTGACGGTGGCGGTGACCGCCCGGGCGCTTCGCGCGCGCACCGACAGGGTCGGCCGCGCCGACAGGCCCGGGGGCACCGAATCGTAGATGGTGGCTTCGGCGAGCCCGGTGCAGCGCAGCGCCTCGAACCCGTCCGCGGTCTCGAGCACCACCGCGCCGGCCGCGCCGGAGCGGACGATCGCCTCGTGCTCGCGCACCGCTCCGGTCGCGCGCGACGTCCGCCGCAAATGGACGCGCCGTCCGAGCGAGCGGTCGAGCAGGGTCGCCGGCGACAGCAGATAGGCGTCACGGTTGCGCTCGATCAGGCCTTCGGGAAGACCGGTGACGATCGCGCTCTGCGGGATGATCCCGCCGGCCACGCCTTCGAAGCGGATCTCGGTTTCACCCGCGGGCAGGGAGATCCGCCGCGTCTCGCTGATCAGGGCGTAGCCGTTCAGCCATCTGAGGTTCGGCGCCTGCTCCGGCGGCCGGTTGGGATCCCGATAGACGGTGACGGCGACCCGGTCCGGCCGCGCCGAGGTGGCGACGGTCTGCGCCTGGGCGGCCCCGCCGGCCATGGCGATGCACAGGAGGACGAGGGGCCGAAAACGGGTCATGCCGATCAGTCGTCGTCGTTTTCGACGACGCGATAGCGCAAGGTCGCGGTGCCGTTGGCGGGCACGGTCACCGCCCATAGCGGCCGCCCGTCGCGGCGCGACAGCCGGGCGCGCGGCCGGAACTCGGTCTCGTCGTCGACGGTGAACTCGGCCTCGAAGCGGACCGGCGCGGCCTGGTCGTTGGTCACGGTGAGGACGAAGTCTTCCCAATCGTCCCCCGATTCGATTTCCTCGATGTTGGTGGTCACGCCGGGCGCCTCGCCGACTTCGATCTCGACATCCTCGCCGACCGCCCGGTCGGCGATCGAGCCCTCGCCGACCAGGATGGGCCGACCGCCCGCCTCGGTGAACAGGACCAGGCCGCCCGCGGGCAGCGGCAGGCCGAGCCCTTCCGCCACCCGGTTGCGGGTGACCAGCACCCGGCGCACCGGATCGATGTCGTGGTCGTATTCCGGGCTGAGCCGGCGGCGATAGACCATCCGCACCTGGACGCCGCGCTGCTCGAGGAACGCCACCTGCTTCTGGCTGTTCGCGGCGACCGTGACCGGTTCGGCGATGCGGTAGAGCTTGAGGTCGCCGAGATCCTCCTGGCGTGCCCGGATCGACGAGCCGGTGACGATGATCGAACCGGCATCGTCGCTCGCATATTCCTCGGCCGTGGCGGCCATTCTTCCCCGGCGTGACTCGCCCCGACCGATCAGCCTCGGGTCGACCGCCAGCGGGATGTCGCTGGTCCGGGCCGCCGGCCAGCAGCGCAGCTCGAGCCAGCCCTCTTCCGGGTCGTCGCGCTCGACCGACCGGCGGTTGAGCCGGCCGGCAACGGCCTGGGTGTCGGCATTGGCGAAGCTGGTCTCGTCGTTGCTGGCCAGCGTCAGCCAGGCGAACAGGTCGACGCGGCTGCCGTCCGGCGACAGGGTGCCGATATAATTGGCCTGCCAGTCGAACCCGTCGGCGAGATAGGACAGAGTGATCGTCGCGGTCACCGGCTGGCGCGAGCGGGCGCGCACCGACAGGGTCGGGCGCGCCGACAGGCCGGCCGGGACAGAATCGTAGACCAGTGTCTCGTTGAGGCCGGTGCAGCGCAGCGCCTCGAACCCGTCGGCGGTCTCCAGCACCACGGCGCCGCCCGCGCCGCTGCGGACGATCGCGTCCTGCTCGCGCACCGCGCCGGTGGCGCGCGAGGTGCGGCGCAGATGGACGCGGCGGCCGAGCGACCGGTCGAGCAGGGTCGCGGCCGACAGCAGATAGGCGTCGCGGTTGCGCTCGACGATGCCGTCGGGAAAGCCGGTGACGATCGCGCTTTGCGGCACGATGCCGCCGGCCACGCCTTCGAAGCGGATCTCCGATTCGCCGGCCGGAAGGGTGACGCGGCGGGTCTCGCTGATCAGCGCATAGCCTTCCAGCCAGTCGAGATCGAACGGCCTGGACGGGCTGCGGCCCGGGTCGCGATAGACGGTGACGTCGACATCCTCGGGTCCCGCCGAGGTGACGATTGTCTGCGCGGCCGCCGGCGCCGCCGCGAGCGCCAGCAACGGAAGCAAAAGGCCGCGCCGCCGGGGCATGGGATCAGTAGCGGGTGTCGAAGGTGGCGGTGACGACCGCTTCGCCATTGGCCGGCACCGGCACCCGCCACAAGGCCTCGTCGGCCGAGCGGCGCTGGCTGGGCATGCTCTCGGCCGTGATCCTGGTGTCGCCCCACAGGCCCGACTGGAGGAGGTCGACCGTGACCGGCGTCGGCCGGGCGTTGGTCAGGGTGTAGCGCATAGTCGTGCGCCAGCGGTCGGAATTGATCCGCTCGCGCCGCTCGACCACGGGCTGGACCTTGACGTCGAACGCCTGGCCGGTGACGAGGCCGAGGTCGGAGCCCATCGGGGTGTGGCCGATCGCGCTTTCGCCGACGAACTGCGGATTGCCGCGGGCGTCGCGCTGATAGACGCGGACCGTGCCCGCGGGAAGCGCATCGCCCAGCCCCTGCTCGCGCGAGCTCGAGAAGCGCAGCACCGTATTGGCGCTCTGCGGCTCGGTCTGCGTCCCCAGCCAGCCGTTGCGATATTCGTAGGCGCGGACGGCCGGCGTGCCGCCGACGTCGAGGAAGCTGACCTGTTTGGTCTGGTTGTTGGCGATCGTCGTCCGCTCCGGCAGCGGATAGAGGTAGAAGTCGCCGAGCCGCTCGCGGTCCGAGGTTTCGGTCCCGGCCTCGCGGATCGGGCCCTGCTGCCGGCCGCGATAGGGTTGCGGCTGGCCCTCGCCCACCGCGCCGGCGACCAGCAGGGTGTTGGCGTTGTTGTAGGGCGTGCCGCTGCTGTTGGTCAGGGTGATCCAGCCCTGCACGTCCATCCGCCCGGCGCTTTCGTCGAACAAGGCGACATAGTCGGCCGACCAGCCGAGGCCGGGGCTGAGATAGGTCAGGGTCACCGGCCGCCGGCCGGCGCGCTCGCTCTCGACCGTGACCGAGAGGGTCGGCCGGGCGCGCAGATTCTCGGGCACCCGGTCGAAGATCACCCGCACCGGCAGGCCGTCGTCGCGCAGCACCTCGATCCGGTCGCCGATCTGGAGGACGACGCCGCCATTGGCGGCGAGCACCCGCGCCCGCTCGCGCACTTCGGCGCCGGTGGCGGGGTTGGTGCGCACCAGGGTGATGGTCTCGCCCACCGCCTTCTGCATCAGCGCCTGCGGCGACAGAAGGTCGAAATCGAAATTCTGCTCGACGATGCCGATGCCCGAGCCGGTCAGCGTCACCGTCTCGGGACGGATCTGGGCGGAAACGTCGGGGAACTCGCGGCGCGAGCGGCCGGCGGCGATGTCGAGCTGCCGCGTGTCCTGAACCAGCGCCAGATTGTTGTTGTAGATGGTGACCGCGACGTCGCCCTGGGCGCTTTGCGACGGCGGCGGGATCACGTTCTGGGCCAGAGCCGGCGCGGCAAGGAAGGTGGTCAGAAGGAGAATGAAACGCATCTGGACGCTCCCCGAATGATGACGGGGCAAGCGTCCTACACCGCCGCCTTCAGGTCAATGCGGAAGTCGCGGCGCGGCGGCCGTTACGAGACCCGCTTCAAGGTCCGGCGGTAGGTGACCTGGTCGCCGATGATCAAGGTATCGCCGCTGAGCCGGAACGGCCGCGCCTGGTCGGTGCCGACCTGCGAGGGATCCCAGGCGCCTTCGATCTGCTGCTCGATCTGGCCGCCGGCGACGCTGTAGGTGCCGTAATAAGCGATGTAATTGTTGAATATCTCCAGCGCCTCGGCGGGGGTTGGGCTGTCGGGCGTGGCGATGCTGGTCGGCGGCGGCGTCATGATCTGGACCGAGCAATGGCCCGACGCGTCGTAGATGAAATAGCCGCTCGGCGCCTGGCCGAAGGTGTAGGGAACCCATTTGCCGGTATTCGGATCCTTGTCCTCTGCGGAGACGAGCTTCCATGTCCCGATGAGCCCGGGCGGCACCGCCTTCGACGAGGGCTTTTTCGCAGCTTTCCGGACGGCCATCGCGCACGCTCCCTCTGTTAGACGCCAGCATGTCGCATGGCCGCCGGCGCGGCGCAAAGCAATCGTCAGAAGTCGATCTGGGCGCGCGCGGCGACGACGTCGACGCTGTAATCCCGGTCGCCGCCGGCCGCGGGGATTGCCGCATCGTCATAGCTGATGCGGCTGAAGTTGAACAGGAAGCGGACATAGTCGGTCGGGATCCAGGTCAGGCCGGCCTGAAGCGCGTTCTGCGTCCCGCCGACGATCCCGTCCGAATTGAGGTCGAGATGGTCGTAGCGCAGGTTGAGCTGGACGGCGCCGAAGCCGCGCCCCGATTCGACCGGGCGGCGGACCGTGGTGCGGTCCCAGCGCGCGCCGCGATAGCCGCGCGTCTCGCCGGTCAGGAACCAGCCGATCTCGGCATAGCCGCCGAAGAAGGTCGGGCTGAGGTTCGGCGTCGTCGTGTCCGCGGTCAGCCAGTGGACCTCGGCGGCGGCGTGGAACGGGCCGCGGATCAGCGCCGCCTCGAGCCCGAAGGCCCTCTCGCCCTCGACCGGCAGCGACGGCGTGGCGACGAAGCGCAGGTCAGTGAAATTGACCAGAGGCCGCTGGCGGTAGCGCAGCGGCGCCGTCGCCGCCGCGGCGGGGCTCCGGTCGCGCCAATGGGCGGACCCGGCGAAGTGAAGCTGGCTGCGGCCGATGCGGGGCGCGTAGACGAGCCGGCCGTCGAGGCGCACCGCCTCGCCGGCCGGCTCGTCGAGCTCCTGGATGTTGCCGGTGAAGAGCCCGGCCTGAGCGGTGATCGGCCCCTGCGTCCATGCCAGCGACAGGCCGAGGCGGCGGGTGAAGGCGAAGGCGTCGGTGAAGGCGGCGCGCTCGATGAAGGAGGTGAAGCGCGAGCTGGTCAGCTCCTCGAGCGCCTGGAAATTGTTGTGCTGGCCAAGCGTGATCGTCGCCCGCTCCGAAGCCTTCCAGGTCAGATAGGCGTCGGTGAGCTCGTCATTGCCGCCGGCGGTCTCCAGGTCGATGGCAAAGCCGAAGCCGCCGGGCATCGTCCCTTCGACGCCGAAGCGGGCGCGGCGCAGGATGCTCCCCGAGCCGAATCCGGTGCCGGCCGCGCCGTCGGGGCGCTCGACATGGCCGATATCATATTGGAGCCGGCCGCGCGGCTTGATCGACCAGCCGTCTGTCGAGCCGAAGCGCGGCGCGCCGCGGAAGCGGGTCTCGCTCTCCGGCGCGGGCGGCGGCGCGGGGGCGGCGACCGCCTGGTCGGCCGGAGCGGCTATCGAGAGGAAGGCGACGACCGGCAGCATGTCCTCTGGCTTCTCCTGCGGGCCGGCGCGGCCCCCATGACACGATTATGCGGGGCCGGTGACAGCCGCGCGGCACTTCCATGACGGCAATGTTACAGGAGACGAAGCGGGCGGCGGCAAAGGAAAACGGCGGCCCATCGGACCGCCGTCTCCTCGATCGACAGGTTCGCCGGTTCAGGCGGCCGGCGCGATATCCTCGTCTTGGTCGCGCGGGCGGCGGGGACGGCGGGGGCGCGGAACCCGCGCCGGCTCGTCGTCGCCCTCGTTGGCGGCGGAAATGGCCGGCGGCAGGACGTCGAGCGCGATCCGCTCCTCGTCTTCCTCCTCGTCGGCCTCCGGGCGGCGGGCGCGCGGGCGGCGGGCGGTACGATATTCGCCGTTGCGGTCGTCGCGCTCGGGGCGCTGCGCGCGTTCGCGGCTGGGCTCGGCCTCGCGCTGCGGCTCGCTCTCGCGGACGTCGCCGTCGTCGGAATCGCGCTCGCCCAGGTCGCGGTCGTTCGCCTCGCGGGCGCTCTCCTGATAATCGTCCTCGTCCTGATAATCGTCGCGCTGACGGGGCCGCTGCTCCTCGAAGCGGGCACGGCTCTCGTTCAGCACGCGAAAATAATGATCGGCGAACTGCAGATAATTTTCGGTGAGGACGCGGTCGCCCTGCATCTGCGCGTCGCGGGCGAGGCCCTTATATTTTTCCAGGAGCTGGGCGGCATTGCCGCGCTGCCGATTGTCCTGGCGGTTGCCCGGACCGGGACTGCTGCTGGGCGGACGTCCGGCGCCGCCGCCGCGGCCGCGCCTGCGGCCACCCTGACGATTGTTGATCAAACGAAAATCCTTACCAAGGGTGGTTCTACTCTGCCCTGCTCCGGCCGGGCCATTCCCGGCCGCTTATTTGCGCGACCCCAGGAGGCAAGGCGCCGCATACGGCCCAAGCCACCACTTCCGAAACCGCCTCGTGCAAGCGACCAAGCAATCGGGGGTCGGCGACGTCAGGCCCTCACGCATCCATTGCTGTGGTCGGCCCCGTCCCTGCCCCCTATGTAGCCAGCCCGGCCGCCAAATCCAAGTGAAAAAGCGTTAATCCGCATCATACGGCAATAATCAGGCACCGCTCGATCCCGTTGAGGTCGCTTCGTGACCGTATCGTGAAACCTTCGTCTTCGAAAATCCGGCGGACGTCGCCAGCCTGGCCGGCGCCGATTTCGAGGCAGAGCACGCCCTCCGGCGCGAGCAGGCGGCGGACCTGCGGCGCGAGGCGGCGATAGGCGGCGAGGCCGTCGGCGCCGGCACGCAGCGCCCCTGCCGGCTCCCAGCGCGCCACGTCGGGAGGCAGGTCGGCGCCGGCCTCAACATAAGGCGGGTTGCACAGGACGAGGTCGAACCTTTCGTCCACGCCTTCCCCCCAGTCGCCCGGACGAAAGGCGGCGCGATCGGCCAGTCCCAGCCGCTCGGCGTTGCGCCGGGCATAAGCCAGCGCCTCCGCCGACGCCTCCACGCCGAGGCCGGTGGCGGCGGGCCATCGGTCGAGCGCCGCCAGCAGCAGCGTGCCGGGACCTGTGCCGAGGTCGAGGATGCGGGCGGGCCCGGCGTCGCCGAGCCGCTCGATCGCCGCCTCGATCAGGGTTTCGCTGTCGGGCCGCGGCACGAGCGCGCCCGGGCCGAGCTCGAGCTCGATCGTCCAGAAGGCGCGGCGGCCGATAATATAGGCGACCGGCTCGTAGGCGAGCCGGCGAAGGACGAGGCTTTCGAACGCCTCGGGCACGGCGTCGGCGAGCCGATGCAGCAGCATGTCCTCGCGGCCGGCACCCAGCGCGTGCGCCATCAGCAGCTCGGCGTCGAGCCGCGGCGTTTCGCTCGCCGCCGCCAGCCGCGCCGCGCCGGCGGAGAGGGCAGTGCGGATTATCACCGCCCCTCCCTTTCAAGGGAGGGGTCGGGCGTGGGTGAGCGGCGGAGGGGCTCGATGCCGCTTCGTCGCTGTCGAGCCCCACCCCTCGATCCCCTCCCCTGAGGGGGAGGGGCGGTCTTATTGTTCATCGAGGCTCGCCAGCCGCTCCGCCTCGTCCTCGGCGATGAGGGCGCCGATCAGCTCGTCCAGCTGGCCTTCCAGGATTTCCGGGAGGCGGTGGAGGGTGAGGTTGATGCGGTGGTCGGTGACGCGCCCCTGCGGGTAATTGTAGGTGCGGATCCGCTCCGAGCGGTCGCCCGAGCCGACCATCGACTTGCGCGCGCCGGCCCGCTCCGACGCGAGCCGCTCGCGCTCGAGCTCGTAGAGGCGCGTGCGCAGCACCTTGAGCGCCTTGGCCTTGTTCTTGTGCTGCGACTTCTCGTCCTGCTGGATGACGACGAGGCCGGTGGGAAGGTGGGTGATGCGGACCGCGCTGTCGGTGGTGTTGACCGACTGGCCGCCGGGGCCGGACGAGCGGTAGACATCGATGCGGAGGTCCTTGTCGTCGATCTGGACGTCGACATCCTCGGCCTCGGGCAGCACCGCGACCGTCGCCGCCGAAGTGTGGATGCGGCCGCCGCTCTCGGTCACCGGCACGCGCTGGACGCGGTGGACGCCGCTTTCGAACTTCAGCCGCGCGAACACGCCGGTGCCCGAGACCGAGGCGATCGCCTCCTTGAAGCCGCCCAGCTCGGCCGCGCTCGCCGAGATCATCTCGAAGCGCCAGCCGCGCGCCTCGGCGTAGCGCTGGTACATGCGCAGGAGGTCGCCGGCGAAGAGCGCCGCCTCGTCGCCGCCGGTGCCGGCGCGGATTTCGAGCATCGCCGGCCGGTCGTCGGCGGCGTCGCGCGGCAGGAGCTTCAGCGCCAGCGCGCGCTCCGCCTCGGCCAGTTTCGCCTGGTTCTCGACCATCTCCTCGGCGGCCATCTGCCGGAGCTCCTCGTCCGCTTCGTGGGTCATCTGCTCCAGAGAGGCGGCCTCGTCGCGCAGCCGCCGCACTTCCTTCGCCGCCGCCGCCACCGGCTCGACCTCGGCATAGTCCTTGGAGAGCTTCACGAACTGATCGGGCGCGAGATCGGGCGCCGACATCGCGTTCTGCAATTCTTCCCTGCGCCCCTCGATGGCGGCGATCCGTTCGGCGGAGATCTGGGTCATGGCCTCGGGATCGATTCGAGTATCTCCTGCACCCGGAAGCGTTCTTCACTCGGACTAGCGGAGATGATGCGCGCGATCGCATTCTGGCCGTTGTGATCGATCGTCACCAAGACCTTGGCAGGGACTTTCGTCGCCTTGTCGTAGCGCTTTCGGGGAGAACCGCTCGCGATCATGTCGGCGGAAATTCCGTTGCGACGAAGGGCAGCCGCTATCTGATGCCCATGGCCAAGCGCCCGATCGTCCTCCACGGCGATGATGACGACCGGATAGACCTTGGCCGGCACCTCGATCAGCATCCCCAGCCGCTCGATCCCGGCCGCCCAGCCGACCGCTGGCGTATGCGGGCCGCCAAGGGACTCGATCAGCCCGTCATAGCGGCCGCCAGCGATCACCGCGCCTTGTGCGCCGAGCCGGTCGGTCACGAACTCGAACGCGGTGTAGCGGTAATAATCGAGGCCGCGCACCAGCCGGGCGTTGCGCGTCCAGGCGACGCCCGCCGCGTCGAGGCCCGCGGTGACCTGGGCGAAGAAGGCGGCCGCCTCCGCGGTGAGGAAATCGTCGATCCCGGGCGCGGCGTCGGCGATCGGGCGGTCCTGGGGCGCCTTGCTGTCGAGGATGCGCAGCGGATTGCGGGCGAGGCGGTCGCGGCTATCGTCCGAAAGGTCAGCGCGGTGCGCTTCGAAATGGGCGACCAGGGCGGCGCGCCAGGCGTCGCGGGTGTCGGCGTCGCCGAGCGTGTTCAGCTCCAGCGTCACCCCGTCGGAGATGCCGAGCTCGCGCAAGAGCTGATCGGCGAGCACGAGCAATTCCACGTCGGCGGCGGGCGAATCGCTGCCGATGATCTCGGCGTCGAGCTGGTGGAACTGGCGGAAGCGCCCCTTTTGCGGGCGCTCGTAGCGGAACACCGGGCCATGGGTCGCAAGCTTCATCGGCGCATGCTGCTGCCAGCCTTCGGAAAGATAGGCGCGGCAGATGCCGGCGGTGAACTCCGGGCGCAGCGTCAGCAGGTCGCCGCCGCGGTCGGGGAAGGTGTACATCTCCTTGGAGACGATGTCGCTGGTCTCCCCGATCGAGCGGGCGAACACCTCGGTGGCCTCGAACACCGGCGTCTCGACGCGCTGGAAGGCGTAGAGCCGCCGCACGCGGTCGAACGCCGCCGCCACCGCGTTGAAGCGGTCGGCCTCCTCACCCAGGATGTCCTGCGTGCCCCTGATCCTCTGCGTGCCTTTGCTCATCGGCGGCGCATTAGCAGTTTTGCGCGGCGATGGAACCGCTCAGCGCTTGCGGTTGAGCCAGGCCTCTTTCTGGGCGACCGCGTCGGCGTTGGTGATCACGCGCTCGGCGATATGGCCGACCTCCCACGACAAACCATGGTCGACATAGACCTTCACCCCCGCCTCGCTTAATTCGCGGAAGAAGGAGACGTCCTCGCCCATCCGCGCATTCGTGCCCGGCAGCAATTTGCGGTCGAACGGGCTCCACTGGTCCCAGCCGACGCCTTTCTCGACATGCGCCTTCACGTCATGGAGGACGTTCAGGTCGATCAGGCAGAGCGCGAGGCCGACATGGGCGACTTCCTCGACCGCACCGGCTTTGGCCAGCTCGGCGGTGGTGTAGACATGCTCCATCTCGCCCTCGTCGTTGAGGCGGACGGCGACCGGCCCGGTCGGCTCGCTCCGCCGCGGCTGGTTGCAGCCGACCACCGGCAGCCGGTGCTTCAGCAGCCGCGCCAGCGTGTCCGGCGGGAAGACATGGTCGGTGTCGAGCCACAGCGCGTAGCGCGCCTGCCAGCCGATCGCGCGCTTGAGAAGCTCGGTGCGGCTGGCCGGCAGGTCGGATGAGGACAGCGAGAAAATCTCGATCTGCGCAATCGTCCCCCCTGGCATCGGCGCGCTCAGGCTGTGGACCAGCATCCGGGCGAGGCTGATGGTGAACTCGCCCTTGGTGTCGCCGTAGCGCGGGATGCAGATCGCAATCTTCATGGCGCCGTCATGCACCGGCTGGCGCGTGACTCGCAATGCCAAGCGGGTGTAGGCGCGCCCAATGAACATCGACCTGGTCCCCGTCGGCGACGATCCGCCCGAGCGCATCAACGTGATCATCGAGGTGCCGCTGGGCGGCGAGCCGGTGAAGTACGAATATGACAAGAAGTCCGGCGCGATCTTCGTCGACCGCATCCTCCACACGCCGATGCGCTATCCGGCCAATTACGGCTTCGTGCCGCACACGCTGGGCGAGGACGGCGACCCGCTCGACGCGTTGGTGATCGCCCACTCGCCGATCATCTCGGGCGCGGTCATTCGCGTGCGGCCGGTCGGCGTGCTGTTGATGGACGACGACAAGGGCGGCGACGAGAAATTGATCACCGTGCCGGTCGATTCGACCTTTCCCTATTACAGCGACGTCGACGACCATGGCGACCTGCCGCCGATCGTCACCCAGCAGATCGAGCATTTCTTCACCCATTATAAGGACCTCGAGCCCGGCAAATGGGCGAAACTGAACGGCTGGGGCGACCGCGAGACCGCCAAGCGGCTGATCATGGAGGCGATCGAAAGGGCGCAGGGGCAGAAGCACAGGTAGCGCATTTCTCGTCATCCCGGCGAAGGCCGGGATCCCAGAAAGAGAAGTCACGCGGGCTCCACGAGACCCCGCACTTCGCCGGGGTGATGCAAGTGGGACTGGACGGACGGCACGGGTTGCGTCACCTTCCGGCGCCATGATCCGGCTCCTGCTTCTCGGCGCGGCCCTGAGCCTTTCCGCCTGCGCCGTCGTCCCAAGCTCCGAGGCGCCCATGCGACCCTCCGCCACTGTCCTCGATGCCGCCAGCGCCGAATCGCGCACCCGCATCGCGCTCGAGCGGATCGCCGAATTGAACCCGCGATTGAACGCCGTCATCGCCGTCGATCCGACAGCTTTGGATCAGGCGCGGGCGCTCGACCGGGTCGGGCGGGCGCGCGGGCCGCTGTTCGGCATGCCGATGCTGATCAAGGACAATATCGAGACCATGGGGCCGCTGCCGACCACGGCCGGCAGCCTCGCTCTGGCCGACAACGTCACCGGCCGCGACGCGCCCCTGGTGGCGCGATTGCGCGCGGCGGGCGCGGTGATCGTCGGCAAGGCGAACCTTTCCGAATGGGCGAACATCCGCTCGAGCGATTCGATCTCGGGCTGGAGCGCCCTGGGCGGCCAGACCCGCAACCCCTATGCGCTCAACCGCAATCCGTGCGGTTCCTCCTCGGGCAGCGCCGTCGCCGTCGCCTCGGGCATGGTCCCCGCCGCGATCGGCACCGAGACCGACGGGTCGATCACCTGCCCGGCGGCGATCAACGGCATCGTCGGCTTCAAGCCCAGCGTCGGGCTGGTCAGCCGTACCCATGTCGTGCCGATCAGCCATAGCCAGGACACGCCCGGGCCGATGACCCGGACGGTGCGGGACGCGGCTCTGGTGATGAACGCCATCGCCGGCAGCGACCCCGCCGATGCCGCCACCGCCGAGGCCGACCGCAGACGCGAGGATTATACCGCCCGCCTCTCGCCCGACGCGTTGCGCGGCGTCCGCATCGGGGTGATGCGCTTCGCTTCGGGCTTCGGCACCGACGCGGTGTTCGAGGAGGCGGTGGCGACGCTGCGCGCGCAGGGCGCGGTGCTGGTCGACATCGCCGAATTCCCCAACCGCCAGGAAATCGGCCGCAACGAGTTCGCGGTCCTGCTCGCCGAATTGAAGCACGACCTCAACGCCTATCTCGCCACCCTGCCGGCGGCGGTGACGACGCGGACGCTGGCTGACCTGATCGCCTTCAACCGCGCCCATGCCGACGTGGAGATGGCCCTGTTCGGCCAGGATTTGTTCGAGCAGTCGCAGGCGACCGCCGGCCTCGACGCGGCCTGGCGCACGGCGCGCGACACGTCGCTCCGCCTGGCCGGGCCGGAAGGGATCGACCGCGTCCTGCGCGAGCACAATGTCGTCGCCCTGGTCGGGCCGACCCGGCCGGCGGCCTGGCTGATCGATGCGGTCCATGGCGACCAGAGCCCGGGCGGCGGCGGCGGCGGGCTGGCCGCGGTGGCCGGCTATCCCCACCTCACCGTGCCGATGGGGCAGATCCGCGGCCTGCCGGTGGGATTGAGCTTCATCGGGCCGAAATGGTCGGACGCCTTGGTCCTGTCGCTCGGCTACGCCTACGAGCAGGCGTCCAACCGCCGCTTCGACCCGCTTTACCTCCCCTCGATCGAGGAGAGCGAGGAGGTCGCGCCGCACCTCAGGCCGCACCGTCCCTAGCGCTTCTTCCTCGTCGAGGCGGCGCGGGTGCCGGCTTGGCGGGCCAGCGCCGCCCAGCGCTGCATCGCTTCGGCATCGTCATAGACGTCGGACGGCGCGCGCCGATAATTCATGGTTTCGACCGTGCCGTCCCTGGTGGTGAACGAGAAGCGCTCGCAGCCCTCCGCGTCCCAGATCGCATTGGTTTCGGCATCGGACTTGAACCAGAGCTCGCTTTCGTCGAGCACCGCGAAGATGACGCCGTCGAGATAGAGCGTCGCCGCGCCCATCATCTTTCGCATGGTGACGGGGCCGAGCGGCTCCAGCGCCTCCTGTGTCCAGGCGTAGAGGCCCTCGTCGATGCTCATGCGATCAGCCTAAGGCCGGCGATGCACAGGACGATGCCGAGGATCAGGAGCATGCGGAGAGTCGTCGCCGGCTCGCCAAACCAGCCCATGCCGACCAGCACGGTCCCGATCGCGCCGATCCCGCCCCACACCGCATAGGCCGTGCCCATCGGGATCGTCCGCGCCGCATGTTCGAGCAGGCCCATGCTGATCGCGACCGAGACGAGGAAGGCGATCGTCCACGGCAGGTTGCGGAAGCCGTCGACGAAGCGCAGCGAGGTGGTGAAGCCCACTTCGAACAGCCCGCCGAGGATCAAAAGCGCCCACGCCATCGTTCGAAAGCGTTAGCGCCGGCGCGGGCCCCGCGCTAGCGTCGCGGCATGGAAGGCCCCGCCCCCGCGACGATCGGCAAGCGGCTGGCGCCCGCGCGCTTCATCGCCTTCATGGTGCTGCTGATTGCCGCAGCGCCGGCCGCGATCCTCCTCCTCGGCGACTGGCGGCAGGGCGTCATGATCGGCTTCGACATCGCCGCCCTTGCCTTTCTCCTCTCCTGCCTGCCCCTGCTGTGCATTGCCGACGCCGCCGTGATCCGCGACCATGCCGAGAATAACGACGCGAACCGGACGATGCTGCTGGCGATCACCGGCATCGTCATGACCGTCGTGCTGGCGACGGTGGCGGCGGAGGTTGCGGGGGGCGGCGGCACGCCCGCCCTCACCGGCGCGCTGATCGTCTTCACCCTGCTGGTCGCCTGGCTGTTCAGCAACATGGTCTACGCGCTCCATTATGCGCACCTTCATTATCTCGGCGGCGGCGGCGTTGATTTTCCCGCCACGATGGAGCCCGTTTATGCCGACTTCGTCTATTTCGCCTTCACGCTCGGCATGACCTTCCAGACCTCCGACGTGGCGATCGGCGCGCGCGCGATCCGCCGCGTGGTGACGATGCATTGCCTGGCGGCGTTCGTGTTCAACCTCGGCGTGCTGGCCTTCACCATCAACGTGCTCGGCGGCGGTTAGAGCCCGGTCGCGGCATCGGCGATCGGCGAGGGCGTGGGCCGCGCGGCGAGGATGCAGGCGGCGACGATCATCGCCGCGCCGAAGATGGTGAGCGGCTGGACCGGCTCGGCGAAGACCAGGATTCCGAACAGGGCGGCCCAGATGAAGGCGGTATATTCGACCGGCGCCAGCACCTGCGCCTCGGCCCGGGCATAGGCCCAGGAGAGCAGCATCAGCGAGGCGAAGGCGAGCAAGGCGGCGCCGAAGATGCCGGGCAGGTGCCCGGCCGGCGGCACCTGCGCGAGGAACGGCGCGGCGAGGAGGAAGCAGCTGGTCATGATCGCGCTCATGAAGAAGGCGATCTCGACCGGCTTGGCCACCTGCGCCTGCTGGCGCATCAGGATGATGTTGTAGGCGTAGAGCGCCGCCGAGACGAGGATCGCGATCGATCCGCGGAAGGCGTCGGGGCCGAGCTCGGCCTCGGCCTGCCCGGCGAGGATCACCAGCACCCCGGCGAAGCCGAGCAAAGAGGCGAGGATCGCCCGCCGCCCGACCTCTTCCTTGAGGATGAGCGCGGCGAGGTAGAGCGCGACCAGCGGCGCGACGAAGGCCAGGGCCACGCCCTGCGCCAGCGGCACCCGCGCCAGGCCCCAGAAGAACAGGATCGCCATCACCGCCGACAGGATGCCGCGCAGGAGATGGAGCCGCAGCACCGGCGGCGCCGGCCAGGGCCGGCGCGCGCCGGCGAACACCAGCCCGCCGAACAGGGCCCCCGCCATCGTTCGCCACAGCAGGGCGTTATAGGCGCCGAGCGCGATCGACAGCTGCTTCATCACCGCGTCCATGCCCGAAAACAGCGCGATGCCGAGGGTGGCGACGGCGAAGGCGGCCGCCGTCGAGTGCGGCTTCATTCCGCCGCGTCGGGGATGGCGGCGTCCGCCGCCTCGATCTCGGCGGCCTTGGCTTCGACCAGCCGGACGATATGGTCGATCATGTCCTCGTCGCGGACATGGTGGTCGGTGACGCCGGACAGATAGACCATATGCTTGCCCTGGCCGCCGCCGGTAATGCCGATGTCGGTCTCGCGCGCCTCGCCCGGCCCGTTGACGACGCAGCCGAGGACGCTGAGCGACATCGGCGTGCGGATGTGGGCCAGCCTTTCCTCCAGCTTCTCGACCGTGCGGATGACGTCGAAGCCCTGGCGGGCGCAGGACGGGCAGGAGACGACCCGGACGCCGCGGTTGCGGATGCCGAGGCTCTTCAGGATTTCGAAACCGGCGCGGACCTCCTCCTCGGGCTCGGCCGACAGCGAGACGCGGATGGTGTCGCCGATCCCGGCCCAGAGCAGCGAGCCGATGCCGATCGCGCTCCTGACCGTGCCGGCGCGCAGCGCCCCCGCCTCGGTGATGCCGAGGTGCAGGGGGCAGTCGACGGCGTCGGCGAGCTGCTGGTAGGCGGCGACGGCGAGGAACACGTCGGACGCCTTCACCGCCACCTTATAGTCGCGGAAATCATGGTCCTCGAGGATGCGGATATGGTCGAGCGCGCTCTCGACCAACGCCTCCGGGCAGGGCTCGCCATATTTTTCCAGGAGGTCGCGCTCCAGGCTGCCGGCATTGACCCCGATCCGCATCGAGCAGCCGTTCGCCTTGGCGGCATTGACCACCTCGCGCACCCGCTCGGCCGCGCCGATATTGCCGGGATTGATCCTGAGGCAGGCCGCGCCCGCGTCGGCGGCTTCGAGCGCGCGCTTGTAGTGGAAATGGATGTCGGCGACGATCGGCACGCCGACGGCGCGGACGATCTGCCTGAGCGCCGCGGTCGATTCGGCGTCGGGGCAGGAGACGCGGACGATGTCGGCGCCCGCTTCCTCGCAGCGGCGGATCTGGTCGATCGTCGCCTTGACGTCGGTGGTGACGGTGTTGGTCATCGTCTGCACGGTGACCGGCGCGCCGCCGCCCACCGGCACGTTGCCGACCATGATCTGGCGGGACGGGCGGCGCGCGATGTCGCGCCACGGGCGGATGGACATGGCGCCCATATAGTGGCCCCGGGACCGCCTGGCAAAGCGGGACGCGCCAGCGCCGCGGCGCGCCCGTCTTCGCCAGGCCGGCGGTCAGAGGACGAAGTCGGTCGCCGTCAGCGTCAGCACGCCGGTCAGCGCGATCTCGAAGTCCGCCATCCCGTCGCCATTGGTGTCGGCCTGGACCCAGGTATCGGTGCCGTCGTCGAAATAGCGAAGCTCGCCGGCGACGCTCGAGAAAGCCGCATTGCCGACGAAGGTGAAGGCCTGGTTGCCCCCGGTGGTGGTGTCCGCGTCGACGAAGCCGAGATCGATCAGGTCGGTGCCAGTCTCGAAATCGGTGATCCGGTCGGCGCTCGCGCCCAGCCCCGATTCATATTGGGTGGAGAGGCGGAAGCTGTCGGCGCCGTCGCCGCCCTCCATCGTGTCGGTGCCGGTCGCGCCGATCAGCACATCATCGCCGTCGCCGCCGAGCAGGCTGTCGTTGCCGCTCTCGCCACGCAGCTCGTCATTGCCGTCGAGCCCGCTCAGCGTGTCGTTGCCGCTGCCGCCGAAGATGTCGTTGTCGAGCGCGTTGCCCGTGCCGGCAAAATTGCCGGTGAGACTGTTATAGTCGAGATTCTCGAGGTCGGCGCCGAGCGTATAGCTGGCAAGGGTGGTGTAGACGAGGTCGGTGCCCTCGCCGGCCGCTTCGGTCACCGTGTCGCCGGACGAATCGACGATATAGACGTCGTTGCCGTCGCCGCCGACCATCGTATCGCTGCCGGCGCCGCCGATCAGCGTGTCGTGGCCGGCCTCGCCATAGAGGCTGTCGTCGCCATTCCCGCCGATCAGCGTGTCATGGCCGTCGCCGCCATAGAGGGTGTCGTTCGAGGCGCCGCCGGTGATCTCGTTGCTGAGGTCGTTGCCGGTGCCGGTGAAGCTGCCGCTGCCGGTGAATTTGAGCCTCTCGACATTGGCGGTGAGCGCATAGCTGGCAAGCGTGGTCCGGACCTCGTCATTGCCTTCGCCCGACGCCTCGATCACGCTGTCGCCGACGTCGTCGACGAAATAGATGTCGCTGCCGGTGCCGCCGCTCATCGTGTCGGCGCCGGTGCCGCCGTCGAGCTGGTCGTTGCCGCCATTGCCGTTCAGGACGTCGTCGCCGCCCAGGCCGAAAATCTGGTCCGCGCCCGAGGTGCCGTTGAGCGTGTCGTTGCCCGCCGTGCCGGTGATGATAGCCATGTTCATTCCCTCCTCTGCTGGCCGGCGCCAACATCGGCCCCGGCGACGTCGTCAGGGGATTAGTCCGCCGCGGCCGCCGTTTATTTCACCGTCCGGAGACAGTTTGATCGAGAATGAACCAATTCTCTTGCGCCACTTCGCCGGTTCGCGCGATGACTCCATTTGCCTTGAACCTGAGGCATCACAAGGCTCCCGACGAGGGGGAGGCAGGATGGCAGCGCCCAGCGGCGAGGAATGCCGCTACGAGACCCGTCGCTGGATCGAGAGGAAGCGAAGCCAGCGGACGGAGCGCCACAGAAGCTGCCGGGAACGTCCCTGGTGGGACCCGCAGCGATGGTTTTGCGAGATCGTCAATGTGGTCCGCGATTTTGTCGAAGAGATCGTCCATGTCACCCGCAAGCTGGTCTGCGCGGCGATCGAGATCGTCGAGGAGATCGTCCCGCTCATCGAGGGCGCGGCCAAGACGGCATGGGGCGCGTTCGATAGCGTCGTCGGATCGTTCACCGGCAACGATACCGGCCAGTTGCCGATCATCGACAGCCGGGCACGGCCCGTGCCGTCGCGGCCCAATCAACGGGCGTCCGCGCGCAGCCTTGCCCTGGGCCTGGACTCGGCGCCGCCGCTGATGCCCTACAACCAAGACGGCGCCTTCGTTGCGCTGACCCTGGTCGACGGCATTGCCGGCATCGAGGGGGCGCCCTCGCCGCTGGCGCCGACGATGGGCGACCTTCCGGCCTTCGCGATCGACCGGGTGCCGGCGAATTGGCGGGGCCCTCTCGCCGTCTCCTACGACGGTTCGCGGCTCGGCGACTGGGGCAAGCCGCCGGATTTCGACTTGATCGCCGCCGCGGGGGACCGGGCGTTCGCCAAGGCGTCGGGGGATGACGCGCTCTATCTCCTTCTCTTCGCCAACCCGTACCGCCACCGGATCGGCCGCCGCACCATCGATCTCCCGCAATCCTTCTTCAAGCTGGACCCGGAGTGCGGCCGCGGCACGGCGTCCCGGGCCGACCTGCTGGCTCATGTCGCCATCCCCGGCGACGACGAGCGTCACCCGGCCACGGAACGCTTTGCGCTGTACCGTTTCATGTTCGGGAACCTGAACGTCTTTCTCGACATCATGGACGTCCAGGCGGGGCCGCTGGTTTGGATTAAGATCGATGCCCGGCCGCGCCGGGACACGTCCGATCCGCCCCCCCGCTACCCGCGCTACAATCACGTCACCTATCGAAGCAATCTCCCGCCCCCCTTTCGCAACGTCGTCCGCAAATCGGTCCGCTACGAGCGCGTTCTCGATCTCGGCATAGGCTCGACCCACCTCCACGAGCAGCACGACAATCGGTTCGGCGGAGAGGTCGATGTCCTCTCGAGGCACGGGCTTGTCGAAGAGCTGCTCGCACCGGGGAGCCGGGCGCTGTTCGGGGAGGAGACATTGGAGGCGGGATACCGGTTCGCGAACGGGCCGATCCGGGATTATGGCGGCTGGGTCGACGGAACCTGCATCTATTTCCAGTTGGTGCAGCTCAAGAGCGACGAGGCGATCCGCCGGGAGGAATGGGACGAGGCTTATGCCGTGCTCTGGATCGACGAGCAGATGTCGTTCACCGAACGATGGCGCGTCCTCCACCCGTTCGACCGCGACTTCACCTCGCCGTCCCCGCCGATCCTGGGGATAATCACGCGCAGCGAGAGTGAATTTTATCCGGATGCGCCCTTTTCGGGCGACCGCTTCTTCTGCCCGCTGCTGGAAGGCCATATCCGTCCCGACAGCCGCATGGCCGTGGCCCGCCAGCACGTCGCCTTGACCGGCGTCGATCCGGAGAGCGGCGAGGCTGAAATCTACACGATCCATTTCTCCTGGCCGACCATGGATAAGACCTGGCGACGGCGCTTCCTGCCGGGCAGCGACACCGAGACCATGGATGGGCCACGCGTCGGGATCGAGGCCGTCGCGACCGGCCTGCGGCTTCGCGAAGAACAGATGCTGCTCGTTCCCGGCCGCCGCCGATACGGCCGCCGAACGATCGAGGGTCTTTTCTTCCAGCCCGTGCTTCCCGCCAGCGGGCAGGAGGCGCCCTCGGTCGCGGAGCTGGGCGGCCAGCCCGCCTTTGCCGCCCCCACCCGCCGCTACACCCACCCCTGGCGGTTCGTCGCTCAGGGTGCCGGCGCCTTCGCCGACGCGACGTACAGCCATTTCGGCGTGCACGAGCCAGTGGACGGCCGCGACCAGCTCTATCAGGTGAGGCTCGTCGAGGGCGGCGACCCGGCGCGCATCGAACGAGCCCTGTGGCTGGACGAGGGCGGTGCCTTTAGCATCCGGCATAAACGGCTCGACTATGCGCAACTGACCCGGACGCTCGAAGGCCTCGGCCGCCGTGCCTCGCGCCTGGGCGGGGCGCTGGTCGGCCTCCTCACCGGCCGCGGCAGCGCCCGGCGGCTCGCTCGGTCCGCGCGGGCGTTCGCCGATGCGGTCGCTTCCGCCCGAGAGTCGCGCACCCATCCATCGATCTACAATGCGCCGATGAAGGTGAGGCTCGGCGAGCGCGGCGCGCTGGGCTGGACCATGACGCTGGCGGATCGGCGCGACGACAAGCTGATCCGCCTCGACCCCTTGCCGGACGGGAGACTGGCAAGGCTGGTCGACGCCGCCGATCCCGGTCATGTCGTCGAGATCGAGCTGCTGGCGCATCGCCGCAACGCGCGCGACCTGCATGGGCTGACGGTCGGCCGGGAGGTCGACGCGCTGTCGCCGCCCGCGATCGAGATGGCCAAGCTGCGGCCGGAGCTCGACGCCTCCGGCCGGGTCAGGCGCGTTGCGATAAGCCTCGGCCTTGCCCGGGGGCCGGACGATGCCAGCGCCTATGATCGCTACGACGAGTGGGTCGCCAGCAATGTTTGGCGAGTGCGGCTGGCGGCGATCGTCGGGAGGGAGACGATCGGTCTGTTCGACCTGACCGTCGCCGACGATTTCCGGCGGTCGGGCAGCGTTCTCCAAGGGACGTGGGACGTGCCGCCGGACCTGAATATGCCGGTGCCGTTGGAGGATCTGCTGACCCAGGCCGGGCAAGCCTCCCATTTCCTCAGCCTGTGGGGAGTCGGACCGAGCGGGCTGGCGGCAATCCCGGACCAGCTCATCGTTGCGCGGTGACGGGCGGCCTTCGCCACATCATTCCTTATCCTCCTTCTTCGGCCGCCCGCGCTTGCGCTCCTCGGGCGGCGCCACCTTGACGCCGCGCCGCCGCAGCGCCTCGCGCAGCAGCACCTCGATCTGGGCGTTGACGCTGCGGAAGTCGGCCGCCGCGCAGCGCTCGAGCACGCCCCAGAGCGCGGGCTCGATGCGCAGCGGATAGGCTTTCTTCGGGGGCTGCGGCACGGGCCCGCTCCTATTGGTAGAGCGAGCCCGCGTTGACGACGGGCTGGGTGCTGTGCTCCGAGCAGAGCACCACCATCAGGTTCGAGACCATCGCCGCCTTGCGCTCGTCGTCCAAGTCCACGACACCCTTCTCCGACAGAAGCTGGATCGCGTTCTCGACCATCGAGACGGCGCCGATGACGATCTTCTGCCGGGCCGCGATCACCGCCTCGGCCTGCTGGCGGCGGAGCATCGCCTGGGCGATCTCCTGGGCGTAGGCGAGGTGGGTAAGGCGGCATTCGTCGACGGTGATGCCGGCGCGGGAGACGCGGTCCTGCAGCTCGCGCTCGAGCTCCTCGCTGACCACCTCGGCGTCGCCGCGCAACGTCACTTCCTTATGCTCGAGATCGTCATAGGGATATTTGGCGCCGATCGCGCGGACAGCGCTTTCGATCTGGATCTCGACGAACTCCATGTAATTGGCGACGTCGAACAAGGCCTGGGCGGTATCGGTCACCCGCCAGACCACGTTGGTGGCGATCTCGACCGGATTGCCCCTGAGGTCGTTCACCTTGATCCGGTCCGAGGTGATGTTGTGGATGCGGGTCGAGATCTTGGTCCGGGTGAGCCAGGGCAGGCGCCACCGGAGGCCGGTGGTTCGGTCGGTGCCCTTGTAGGCGCCGAACAACAGGATCGCCGCCGCCTGGTTGGGCTGGAGCAGGTAGAAGCCGCACAGCACGAACAGGAAGGCCAGCGCCAGCAGGACGAGCAGGCCGATCGGGGCGAGCAGGCTTGCCTCCTTGCCGCCGCCGTCGACCAGCCAGGCGATGGTGGTGGCGAGCGCCACCAGGAGCAGCAGCAGGACGAGCAGCATCAAGAGGCCGTTCTGCGTCCTGGCCGGGCGTTCGCGGGACAGGGTCAGCGCGTTGACGCCGGCCGAATCGGTGTTGGTGGTCATCGTCGTTCCTCCCTTGAATGATGATATCATATTTATATGATTCGGCCGACGCAAGCGGAATCGTTACGGGCGCAAAGAATGGGACAGTTACTAGTAACTGTCCCCTGTTCGGCGCTATGGGCGGCGGCGGAGAAGGAGGGGAGCCGAATGCGTTTCCTATCGCTGCTGCTTGGAGCCCTCATGATGTCAACCGCCGCTGCCGCCGCCCACCAGACCGAAGCCGGGGACGGCCGGCCGGCCTGGCGGCTGGTGATCCACGGCGGCGCCGGCGTGATCGAGCGCGCGCGGCTGTCGCCGGACGAAGACCGCGCCATCCGCGGCGCGCTCGACCGCGCGCTCGAAGCCGGCTCGGCCATCCTGGCGCGGGGCGGTACGGCGCTCGATGCGGTCGAGGCGGCGGTCCGGGTGCTCGAGGACGACCCCCATTTCAACGCCGGCCGCGGCTCGGTCTTCACCTATCAGGGCACGATCGAGATGGACGCCTCGATCATGGACGGCAGCAACCGCAACGCCGGCGCGGTGACCGGCGTCACCGCCACCCGCAACCCGATCAGCCTCGCCCGGCGGGTGATGGAGCACAGCCCGCACGTCTTCCTCTCCCGCGAGGGCGCCGACCAGTTCTCGCGCGAGCAAGGCCTGCCGCAGGAGGCACCCGAATATTTCCAGACCGACGAGCGCCGCCGCCAGCTCGAGGAATTGCGGTCGCGCCCGAGCGCCGAGCATTTTGACGTCCATTTGAAATATGGCACGGTCGGCGCGGTGGCGATGGACCAGGAGGGCCATATGGCGACGGCGACCTCGACCGGCGGGCTGACCGGCAAGCGCTGGGGCCGGATCGGCAATTCGCCGATCATCGGCGCCGGCACCTATGCCGACGACCGCGGCTGCGCGGTCTCCGCGACCGGGGCCGGCGAATATTTCATCCGGGTCGGCGTCGCCCACGAGATTTGCGCCCAGATCCGTTTCCGCTTCCGGGAAGCGATCCGGGAGGCGCAGGCCTCGGTCCCCAATGACGCCGAGGGCAACCCGACTTATGTCGTCCACGCCAGCGAGTTCGCGCTCGACCGCGCCGAGGTCCAGGCGATCGCCGACGGGGTGATCGCCGAGATGGCGGGCCTGGGCGGCTCCGGCGGGGTGATCGTCGCGACGCCGTGGGGCGACGGCGTCTACAGCTTCAACACGCCCGGAATGTATCGCGGCATGGCCTCGCCCGCCGGCCGCGGGGTCGCCATCTACGGCGACGAACAATGATCCGCCGCCTCCTTCTCGCTTTCGCGCTGCTCCTCCTGCCTTCGCCGGCCCTCGCCTGGTGGGAATATGGCCATGAGACCGTCGCCCGGATCGCCTGGCTCGAGGCGAGCCCGCAAACGCGCGCGGCGCTCCGCCGCCTGCTCGCCCAGTCGCGCCTGCTCGATACGCCGACCTGCTCGGCGGCGACGATCGAGGCCGCCAGCGTCTGGCCCGACTGCATCAAGCCGCTCGGCGACCGGTTCAGCTATGCCTCGTCCTGGCACTATCAGAATGTCGATGTCTGCCAGCCGTTCGACCCGGCCCCCGCCTGCCGCGACGGCAATTGCGTCTCCGCCCAGATCGAGCGCAACCTGCGCCTGCTCGCCGACCGGGCGCTGCCGGCCCGCGAGCGGCTGATGGCGCTCGCCTTCCTCGTCCACTTCATGGGCGATCTCCACCAGCCGATGCACGCCGGCGACCATCAGGACCTCGGCGGCAACCGGGTGCGGGCCTCTTACGGCCTGATCTCCTCGAACCTGCACGCGATCTGGGACGGTCTGCTGGCCGACCGCAGCCTGTCGACGCCGCCGGGCGGGGCCGAAGGCATAATCGCCGAGCTCGGCGCGGCGGACAGGGCGGCGATGCGCCAGGGCGCCGTCGCCGATTGGGCGCGCGAGAGCTGGGGGGTGAGCCGCGAGTTCGCTTATGGCACCGCGCTCGCCGATCCGTGCGGCCCGCCGCCGGCGGAAAGGCCGGTGATCAATGAGGAGACCACCCGCCGGCTGATCCCGATCGTCCGCCGCCAGGCCGCCCGCGGCGGCCTCCGCCTGGCGCGGCTGCTCGACGAGGCTTTGGCCTAGAAAGATCCTCCCCAGCATTGCTGGCGAGGATTTAAGCCTTACTCCGGCACCACCGTCACCGCGCGGCGGTTCTGGGCCCAGGCATATTCGTTCGATCCCGGATCAGCCGGCCGCTCCTTGCCCCAGCTGATCGTCTGCATCCGGCTCGCCGAGACGCCGCGCAATTCAAGGTAGACGCGGGCGGCGTTGGCGCGGCGGTCGCCGAGCGCGAGATTATATTCCCGCGTCCCGCGCTCGTCGGCATGGCCCTCGATCGTCACCCGCACCGTCGGGTTGCGCCCAAGCCAGTCGGCCTGGCTGTTGAGGATCGCCTGCGCCTCGTCGTCGAGCGAATAGGAGTCGAAAGCGAACAGCACCCGGTTGGAAGTCACGCTCTGCAGGAAGTCGGCGCGCGAGCCCGGAAGCGGGGTGCCGCCGATATCGCCGGCCTGCGCATCGAGGCCCTCGTTCGGGTCGCTTGGCGTCGAATCGCTGGGCGGCTCGGGCGGCAGCTGGTCGGCGGTGCGCCGCGACGCGCAGCCCGCGGTCAGCGACAGGGCCGCGGCGATGGCCACCAGGCTCGTCATTCTCTTGGTCATTCTAATCCTCCATCGCTTCGGGTTCGGTTGAAAAGTCTCAGTCGCGCAGCGGCGACCAGGCGGGATCGGAGCCACCGAGCGGGGTCGGCACCTGGCGGACGGCACCGCTGGCGACGTCGACATACCAGAGCTGGCCCTGGCTCGCGCCGCGGGTGAACATCACCGCCCGGCCGTTCGGCGCCCAGCTCGGCCCTTCGGCATGGCCGCCGCCGGTCAGGAGCCGCTCGCCGCCGCCCTGGGGCGTCATCACCCCGATGCGGAAGCCCCCGCCGATGCGGGTGAAGGCGATCAAATCGCCGCGCGGGCTCCACACCGGCGTGGCGTAGCCGCCGCCGCCGAAGCTGATCCGGCGCTGATCGGAGCCGTCGGCGTTCATAACGTAGAGCTGCTGGCTGCCGCCGCGGTCGCTTTCGAACACGATCCGGCTGCCGTCGGGCGAATAGGAGCCGCCGGTGTCGATGCCCGGCGCTCCGGTCAGGCGCTGCGGCGTGCCGCCGCCGACCGGGATCCGGTAGACGTCGGTATTGCCGTTGACCGCCATCGAGAAGATGATGTGGCGGCTGTCGGGCGCGTAACGCGGCGCGAAGGTCATGTAAGGCTGGGCGACCAGCGGCCGCGTCCGCCCCGAGTCGAGCTCGTAGACCATCACCCGCGGCCTTTCGTCCTGATAGGTCATGAAGGTGATGGTCTGCTGGTTCGGCGCGAAGCGCGGGGTCAGCACCGTCCACTGGCCGTTGGTCAGGAAGCGGTGGTTGGCGCCGTCATAATCCATGATCGCCAGCCTCTTGACCCGCCGCCGGGCCGGGCCGGTTTCCGAGACGTAGACGATACGCGTGTCGAAATAGGCGCCTTCACCGGTGAGGCGCGAATAGATGGTGTCGGCGCAGCGATGGGCGGCCCGGCGCCAGTCGCGCGGGCTTACGACATAGCCCTGGCGGGCCAGCTCGGTCTGGGCGGCGACGTCGTAGAGGTAGCAGCCGACGGTGAGCGTGCCGTTGCCATTGGCCTGGACGAAGCCCTGGACCAGGTTCTGGGCGCCGGCGGTGGCGAAATAGGTGAAATCGGGCGCGGTCACCTGGGGATAGGAAACCGCCCGCAGGCCATTGGGCCCGATCGGGGTGAACAGGCCCGAATTCCTGAGGTCGTTGGCGACGATCTCGGCCACTTGGCGGCCGAGCGTCTGAGTGGCCCCGGCCGGCGTGTCGGCCTCGCGCGGCGTCGGCATGAACGGGATGGCGATCGGGATGGCGGCGGTGACGCCTTCGCCGACGCGGATCGGCTCGTCCTCGGGCGGCTGGCTTTCCTGGCCGCTGTCCTGCGCGCCGGCGGCGGCCGCGAGCAGCAGCAGGAAGGCAAACCCGGCGAGGGGCCGTTGAAGCAAGCGGAGGAGGGTCATCGGGTCTGCCTCGGATCGAATTGATAGGTGAATTGCCGCCATCCCCGCGGGACGTCGTAAAGCTCGGCAGGAAGTCCGCGGATCGGCGTGCAGCGGCGGACGATGGCGAGCGCGAGGTCCTGCATCCGCCGCTCGTAGATGCCGAGGGCCGGATTGCCGTTCAGCACTCGGGCCACCTCGGCGCTGGCGAGGCTGCCGTTCGGGTTCAGCGTGACCCGGACGTCGACTTTGATCGCGCCGGCCTCGGGCGCCGGCAAGGGCTGGCGCTCGCACGGCACCAGCGCGCGGCGGATGGCGGCGTTGATGCTGGCCCGCGCCTCGCCGGTCACCGTCGCCGGCGGACGGTTGCTTCGTGCGGCCGGATCGCTGCCGATGCCGGCGAGGAAATCGGGGTCGGTGACGCTGCGGCTCGTGCGCTGGCCGCTGCCGCTCCCCCGCTGCTCGGTGGGGCGTGCCGTCGGCCGGGCGGCCGGGCGCAGGGGCGGCGCGGCGCGCTCGCGCGCGACCGTGGCCTGCGCCGGCCGCGGCGGCGCGCTCGGCGCGGGCCTGGGCGGTAGCGGCTCGGGTTCGGGCGCCGGCGCGGGTGCCGCCTCCTCGATCGGCCCGGCGTCCGGCGCGGTGCCAAGCGCTGGCGGCGCAGGCGCGGGCGCCGGCGCGGCCGAGACCAGGCCGACCTCGTCGACGAACGAGACCTCCATGGCGGCGGGGATGGCGGGGGGACTGCCGATCTGGGTAAGGCCATATGTCAGCGCCGCGAGCAGGGCGACATGCCCCACGATCGCGACGCCGAAGCCGGTGGCCTCCGCCCTTTCCATCAGCGCGCCTCGCCCGGCGGGAGGCTGACCAGGGCGACGTGCCTCAGGCCGGACCGGCTGATCTCGCCCATCACCGCCATCACCCGCCCGTAATCGAGCCCGCGGTCGGCGCGCAGGAAGATGCGCGGGCCGCCCGGCTCGCGGCTGGCGGCGGCGATCTGCTGCAGCCGGGGGCCGAGCGCCTCGGGTACAACCGGAACATCGTCGACGAAGATCCCGCCCGCGGCGTCGATCGAGATGGAGACCGGCTCGCTGTTCTGCTCCAGCGCCGCCGCCTTGCTCGCCGGCAGGTCGACCTGGATGCCGGCGACGAGCAGGGGCGCGGTGACCATGAAGATGATCAGCAGCACCAGCATCACGTCCACCATCGGCGTGACGTTGATCTCCGCCATCGGCGTCCGCCGCCCGCGCCGCCCGGGGCCGAGGATGGGGCCCATCGCCACTAGCGGGAAACCCCCGGCAAGAACCGTCCGGGCTGAGCTTGTCGAAGCCCTTCTTTGCCCTTGCGGCACAAGAAAAAAGGCCCTTCGACAAGCTCAGGGCGAACGGGTTTGGGTAATCTCATCCCTCCGCCTCCAATTCCCGCGACAAGGTGCCGTGGAAGCCGTCGGCGAAGCGCTGGAGGCGGGCCTCGATGCGGTTGATCGTATAGCTGAACCGGTTGTAGGCGATCACCGCCGGAATGGCCGCGAACAGGCCCAAGGCGGTCGCGAACAGCGCCTCGGCGATGCCCGGCGCGACCACCGCCAGCGAGGTGTTCTGCGCGCCGGCGATGTCGGCGAAGCTGCGCATGATCCCCCACACCGTCCCGAAAAGCCCGACGAACGGCGCCACCGAGCCGATCGTGGCGAGGATGTTGAGGCGCGACGCCAGTCGGTCGGTCTCCGCCGCGACCGCCGAGTGCATCGCCACCGACAGGCGTGCGCGCGTCCCTTCCCTGTCCACCGACTTGCCGGCGGTCGAACGGCGCCATTCGGCGACGCCGGCGGCGAGCACCTTGGCCGACGGCAGCTCGCTCCGGCCCTGCGTCTCGTGGAAGCTGTCGATATCCTCGGACTTCCAGAAATCGCGCTCGAACCTGTCGTTCTCCCGCGCGATCCGGCGCATCCGCATCCACTGGCCGACGATGATCGTCCAGGTCCAGATGCTGGCAAGGACGAGCCCGACCATCACCACCTTGACGACGATGTCGGCCTGCATGAACAGGGCGACCGGCGACATCACGCCGCTGCTGCCGGGTGCTGCGAGAAGTCCCACTAATTCCCTTCCTTCTTCAGCCGCTCGAACACCTCCACCCACGCGCGCGGCTGGCGCTTCGGCCGTCCGTCGACGAGGAAGGCGGCCGTTATCGTCGCGTCGGCGAGGATTTCATGGCCGCGCATGAACTCGCTGATGAATGAGGCAGCTCGCCGCCCGCACCGCCTTGACCTCGCTAAGGACGAGGAGATCGTCGTCGAGCTTCGCCGGGCGGCGATATTTGATGTCCGCCTCGGCGACGACATAGACGCCCTCGCCGCGCTCGAGCGTCGCGCGCTGGTCGATGCCGGCCGCGCGCAGCATGTCCGACCGGGCACGCTCCATGAACTTCAGATAATTGGCGTAATAGACGATGCCGGCGACGTCCGTGTCCTCGAAATAGACGCGGAGCGCGAAATGATGGGTCCCGCCGATGAAGGCGCCCTCATAAGGCCTGTCGATATCACCACCCACCACGGCGCCTCTACCGGCCAAGGCCGGCGGCGGGAACCCCGTGGAACCACCCATAGACGAAGCGAGCCGATTTTGCGTTGACAGTGATGTAACGCGTAGGTTACATGTCACCTACAGGTTACAAAAAAGGAATGCCGATGACCTCCTCTTCCGATATTGAAGCCGCCGACCGGCTGTCGCGCCGGCGCGCGCGCATGCTGCCGGCGCTCGCCGTCATCTTCGTGGCGCAGCAAATCTCCTATTTCGCCGAGCCCGACGCCGGCATGCGCGCGGTCGACCATGTCAAGATCGGCGCCTGGCTGCTCCTCTCGATCGTGCTCCTCCTCGCCTTGGCCACCGGCGGCTTCTGGTTCAAGCCGAAGCGGGTGCGGGCGCTGATGGAGGACGAAATAACCCGCGCCAACCGGGCCGAGGCGTTCCGGATCGGCTTCCTCGCCTCCATGGCCGGCGCGATACTGCTCTATTTCGTGAGCCTGTTCGAGCCGATGAGCGGACGCATGGCGATTCACGTCCTGACGACGGTCGGCATCGCCGCTGCGTTGTTCCGCTTCGGATTCCTCGAGCGGCGCGCCCACAGGGATGGCTGATGGGCTCGGCAACCGGCTTCACGCGCTCCGCACCGAGCGCGCGCTGACCCAGGCCGCGCTCGCCGAGCTGGTCGGGGTCAGCCGCAAGACCATCAACACCGTCGAGAACGGGGTCTTCGTCCCCTCGGCATTGCTGGCGCTCAAGATCGCCCGCGCGCTCGGCCGGCCGGTTGAAGAGGTCTTCTTCCTCGAAGGCTAGCGCGCGGCGCTGCGGAAGGCGGCGCTCTGCGCCTCGACGACGCGGATCAGGTCGCCCTGGGCGATGTTGACGTCGACCAGGTGGATGCCCCAGCCCGGCGCAGCAATCCCGCCCAACGAGACGTCGCCGGGTATCCGGTCGGTGCGGGCATCCTGCGGATCGGCATTCACCGTCACCGCCAGATAGCCGAGCGGGCCGTCGTTGACGCAGGCCGCCGAGACCAGGCCTTCGGTACGCAGGAAGGTGGCCGGCGGCGGGCCCTCGGACGACCAGGCGATGTTGCTCTGCATGCTCGCGGACGAGATCGTGAACCAGTAGCTGTCGAGCGGGGCGCTCGCATTGCTGCCCAGCGCGGCCGGGTTGGTGCAGCCGACGGTGTTGCCGGGACGCGCGGCGCGGCCGAACAGGGCGCCGACGGGCGGCGGCGCCTCGGCCCGGAACGAGACATAGGTGACGACGCATCCCGTCTGGCCGGCGCGGGTGCAGATGGGGGTGGTGCGGAACGTGCCGCCGGTCGCATGGCCCTCGGGCACTTCGACGTTGAAGCCGATCAGCAGCGCCGAGACCATCCGCGCCGCTTCCGGCTTTCCCTCGATCTCCGACGCGAGCAGGCGGATCAGGTGGATCGTGCCCTGGCTGTGGCCGATCAGGACGAAGGGACGGCCGTTGTTCCGGTGCCGGAGGTAATCGCGCCACGCGGCGAGGACGTCACCATAAGCGAAGTTCAGATAGGGGGCGGGATCCTGGCCCATCAGCGCCGCGGCGATGCTGCCGGTGGTGGCCGAACGGTAGGTCGGCGCGAAGGTGCGGCATACGCTGCCGAAGCGCGCGAACTGGACCGCGGCCGCGCCATTCTCCTCGATGCCGGCGTCCATGTCGCTGTTCATGCCGGCATCGCGCGAAACCGTCGGATAGACGTAGAAGCAGTCGATCGGCGGGTCCGCCGCCGGCGCGCTCCGCACTGCCGGGCCATAGCCGTTCGGGTTGAGCGCAGCCGTCGGCAGGGGCCGGCCGCAGGCGTCCTGGCGGCCGGGCAGGCAGAGCCAGCTGGCGTCGTTCGAATAGTCCACCGCCTCGGGCGCGGCGCCGGCGGGCGGCTGCGCCAGCGCCGGCGCGGCCGACACGATGAGGCCGATCGCGGCAAGCAGCGTCTTCATCGTCCCACTCCTCATTTCGCGTCGAACAGGCCCGCCTGCCCCTTGGGCTGCGGCAGGCCGAGATGGGTCCAGCCCGGGCCGTTGAGGCAGCGCCCGCGTGCGGTACGGGCGACCAGGCCCAGTTGGATGAGATAGGGCTCGATCACTTCCTCGATCGTGTCCCTCGGCTCGGAGAGGCCGGCGGCGAGCGTCTCCACCCCGACCGGGCCGCCGCGATAAATGTCGGCGATCATGTGGAGGTAGCGGCGGTCCATCGCGTCGAGGCCGAGATGGTCGACCTCCATCCGGGTCAGCGCGCCGTCGGCCACCGTCGCGGTCACCTCGGTCTCGCCAGCGGATTGGGCGAAGTCGCGCACCCGGCGGAGCAGCCGGCCGGCGATGCGCGGCGTGCCGCGCGAGCGCCGCGCCACTTCCTGGGCGCCGTCCCCGGTCAGCGCGAGGCCGAGCAGGCGGGCGGCGCGGCGCACCACCTTCTCCAGCTCCTCGACCGAATAGAAAGTAAGCCGCACCGGGATGCCGAACCGGTCGCGCAACGGAGTGGTGATCAGCCCCTGGCGCGTGGTCGCGCCGATCAGGGTGAATTTGGGCAGGTCGATGCGGACCGAGCGCGCCGACGGGCCTTCGCCGATCATGAGGTCGAGGACGCGGTCCTCCATCGCGGGATAGAGAATCTCCTCGACCGGCGGCGCGAGCCGGTGGATCTCGTCGATGAACAGGACGTCGCCGTCCTCGAGATTGGTGAGCAAGGCCGCGAGGTCGCCCGATTTGGCGATTACCGGCCCGGAAGTGGCGCGGAAGCCGACGCCGAGCTCGCGGGCGACGATCTGCGCCAGCGTCGTCTTGCCGAGCCCGGGCGGGCCGAAGAAGAGGACATGGTCGAGCGCGTCGCCGCGGCTCTTGGCGGCCTCGATGAACACCCGCAGATTCTCGCGCGCCGCCTGCTGGCCGACGAACTCGTCGAGCGTCTTGGGCCGCAGGGCCGCGTCGAGATCCTCGGGGCGTCGCTCGGGCGTCGTGAGGCGATCGGGGTCGGTCATCGGGCAGCCGATGCTTAGCCGCCCTCATCAAGCAAAGTCGAGCAGTCGTCGCGATTCGCTAGGGCAAGCTCGCGCGCGCCCGCGCGACGACGTCGCGCTTGCGGCCGCCAATATCATCGGCGGGACCATCGGAGGCGGTGCCGCGGCCGGCGCGCCGGCGCAGGAACAGCATCGCTGCCAGCACGGCAAAGCCCGCAATCCCGGGCCAGCCGAGATGGGTTCCGGACCAGGGCGTGTTGCGAAAGGCGTCGGGGTTCAGGCTGCCATAGACCTGGACGATCAGGCCCGGACCGACCAGCAGCATGAAGGCGATCTCGAGCCAGCGCGGCGGGCGCGATTCGATTACGGCCGGGGCCGCGACGCGCGGCTTGCGCGCCAGCTCCGCCTCGATCACCCGGGCGATGCGATTGATCCGGTGCGACTGCCACAGATAGATGGCCAGCGGGCCGAGCAATATCCCGGCGACGATGACAAGCCCGGCCCCCGGCAGAACCTGCCCGATCGTCATGCCGAACAGGAAGATCGCCGGGAACAGACCGGCCGACAGGTAGCGCACCGTCCGCCGAACCGGACGGGCCTGGGCGGCAAAATGTTCGCCCACGGCTCTCCATTCGCCGGCATCGAGACCGACATGCCCCGCCCCGTCGGCGAGCCGATGGACGATTCGGCCGCCGGAAACGGCCGTCGCCCGACGCTGGAAGCCACTCGCCGCAAGCTGGCGCGAAAAGCCCATGTGGAGCATGCCTGCCCTCTCCTCCGCTCTCGGCGTAGCGGGGAAAGGTTAAGCCTCTCTGGCCCGAATCCTCAGCGCGCGGCTTTCTTGAGCGCCGTGCGGACGAGGAGATCGAGCGTCGCGTCCGGCCCGATCTCGACCTCCGCCTTGGCGACGGCCGCCGCCGCCTCGACCGGACGGAAGCCCAGATTGGCGAGGGCGGAGAGTGCGTCCTGGGCGTTGCCGCCGGCAGGGATGGCGGGACCGCCTGGCCCGAGCGCGATGCTGCCGGCCTTGTCCTTCAGCTCGTGGACGATGCGCTGGGCGAGCTTGGGACCTACGCCCTGGGCGCGGGCGATCATGCCGTTGTCGCCGCTCGCCACGGCGCGGTGGACTTCGTCGACCGAAAGCGCCGACAATATGGCGAGCGCGACGCGGGCGCCGACCCCCTGGACCGAGGTCAGGAGACGGAACCAGTCGCGCTCCGCCGCGGTCGAAAAGCCGACCAGCCGGATCGAGTCCTCGGCGACCAGCATCTCGGTGTGGAGCACGATCTCGTCGCCGATCGCGCCCAGCGCCGACAAGGTTCGGCTCGACGCGTAGACGAGGTAGCCGACGCCCGCCACATCGACCACGGCATGGTCGGCGCCGAAGCCGTCGAGCAGGCCGCGCAGCCTGGCGATCATGCCGCGTTCCCGCTTATTTGGTTCTGGCTTGCGCGGCGGCTGGCGAGATGGTGGGCGTGGGTGATCGCCACCGCGAGCGCGTCGGCGGCGTCGGCGCCCGCGATGCCGGCGCCGGGGAGCAGCCGCTGGACCATGAAGTGGATCTGCGCCTTGTCCGCGCCGCCGGTGCCGACCACCGCTTTCTTGACCAGCCGGGGCGCATATTCGCCGACCGCGATCCCCCGCCGCGCCGCTGCGAGCAGGACCACGCCCCGCGCCTGGCCCAGCTTCAGCGTCGATTGCGGATTGTCGTTGAGGAACACCTCCTCGACCGCGGCCTCGGCGGGGCGATGCTCCTCGATCACGCGGCCGAGCGCCTCGTCCAGCCTGACCAGCCGCGCCGGCAAATCCTGCTTGGGATCGGTCCGCACCTGCCCATTGGCGACATGGCTCAGCCGATTCCCCTCGGCGGCGATCACCCCCCAGCCGGTGCAGCCCAGGCCCGGATCGAGGCCGATGATCAGCACCACGCCAACCCCTCCCTTCTGCCGGCTAGGCCAGCTTCTCCAGCACTTCGTCGGACATTTCGTAATTGCCCCAGACGGTCTGCACGTCGTCGTCGTCCTCGAGCGCGTCGACCAGCTTCATGAGCTGCTCGGCGTCGCCCTCGGAGACATCCACTGGCGTCGTCGGCCGCCAGGCGAGCTTGACGCTCTCGGCCTCGCCGAGGGCGGTCTCGAGCGCCCGCGCGACGCCGTGGAGATCGTCCAGCGCGGTCCAGATTTCGTGGCTCTCGCCGTCCGATTCGACATCCTCGGCGCCGGCCTCGATCGCCGCCTCGAACACGGCGTCCGCCGAGCCCGCCGAGCCCGGATATTCGATCAGGCCGAGCCGGTCGAAGCCGTGGGTCACCGATCCGGACGCGCCGAGATTGCCGCCATTCTTGGAAAAGATGGTGCGCATGTTGGTGGCGGTGCGATTGCGGTTGTCGGTCAGCGCCTCGACCACCAGCGACACGCCGCCCGGGCCGAAGCCCTCGTAGCGGATCTCCTCGTAGGTATCGGCGTCGCCGCCGGCGGCCTTGTCGATCGAACGCTGGATATTGTCCTTGGGCATGGACTGCGCCTTGGCCGCGTTGACGGCGGCGCGCAGGCGCGGATTCATGTCCGGATCGGGCGTGCCCATCTTGGCCGCGACGGTGATCTCGCGGGAGAGCTTGGAAAACATCGCCGAGCGCTTCTTGTCCTGCGCGCCCTTCCTGTACATGATGTTCTTATACTTGCTGTGGCCGGCCATCGCCGTTCGCGCCTTCCTTGTCCTGTGACGATCGCTCTAGCCCGGCGCGGGCGCGGCTTCAATCAGCCGAGCCCGAGCGCCGCTTTGTAGGTATCGAGCAGGGCCTCGGCCTCCTGGCGGGCGTGATTCTCCATCTTGCGGAGGCGGACGACGGTGCGCATCGTCTTGGGATCGTAGCCGCGCGCCTTGGCCTCGCCATAGACGTCGCGGACGTCGTCGGCGATCGCCTTCTTTTCCTCCTCGAGCCGCTCGATCCGTTCGATCAGCAGCCTCAGTTCGTCGGCCGCGATGCTTCCTTCCGCCAATTCATGCTCCATCGGTTGGGGTTGAGGGGCAGCCTCTAGGGGCTCCGGCGCGCGCGCTCAAGCGGGTTGAACTGGGGCGAGGAGCGGCTATTGCCACTCTCCATGCCGACGAATGAGACGACGCCCAGCCGGTTCGTCCCGCGCAGCCGCAAGGTCCGGATCCTCGCCACCCTCGGGCCCGCGAGCAACACCCCGGCGATGATCCGCCGGCTCGCCGAGGCCGGCGCCGACGCCTTCCGGATCAACATGAGCCACGGCAGCCATGCCGAGCACGAGAAGCTGATCGCGGCGATCCGCGGGCTCGAAGGCGAGCTCCAGCGGCCGACCACGATCCTCGTCGACCTGCAGGGGCCCAAGCTCAGGGTCGGCCGGTTCAGGGGCGACAAGGCAGCGCTCGCCGCCGGCCAGGCCTTCACCTTCGACCGCGACGACAAGGTCGGCGATTCGACCCGGGTGACGCTCCCGCACCCCGAGATATTCGCGGCGGTAGGGCCCGGAACGCGGCTGCTGGTCGACGACGGCAAGCTCGTCTTCCGGGTCGTCGAGGCCGGCGCCGACCGGATCGGGACGCGGGTCGAGGTCGGTGGCACGATCTCGAACAACAAGGGCCTCAACGTCCCCGACGTCGTCCTGCCGCTGGCGGCGCTGACCGAGAAGGACCGCGCCGATCTCGCCTTCGCCCTCGACAGCCATGTCGACTGGATCGCCCTGTCGTTCGTGCAGCGGCCCGAGGACGTCGCCGAGGCGCGGCGGCTGATCGGCGGCAAGGCGGCCCTGCTCGCCAAGATCGAGAAGCCGGCGGCGATCGAGCGGCTCGACGACATATTGGAGCTGGCCGACGCGGTGATGGTCGCGCGCGGCGACCTCGGCGTCGAGCTGCCGCCCGAGGAGGTGCCGCCGCTTCAGAAGCAGATTGTCGAGGCCGCGCGGCGGATGGGCCGGCCGGTGGTGGTGGCGACGCAGATGCTCGAATCGATGGTCGGCTCGCCTTCGCCCACCCGCGCCGAAGTGTCGGACGTGGCCACCGCCGTCTATGACGGCGCCGACGCGATCATGCTGTCGGCGGAAAGCGCGTCGGGCCAATATCCGTTCGAGACGGTCGAGATTATGAACCGGATCGCGACCAGCGTCGAGGCCGACCCGAGCCATTATGCCCGTGTCCACTTCACCGAGACCCTGCCCGACGCGACCACCAACGACGCCATCGCCCGCGCGGCGAGCGAGATCGTCCGCACCGTCGGCGCGTCGTCGATCGTCTGTTTCACCAGCTCGGGATCGACCGCCCGCCGCGTCGCGCGCGAGCGGCCGACCGTGCCGCTGCTCGTGCTGACGCCGTCGCTGAAGACGGCGCGGCGGCTGGGCATATTGTGGGGCGCCCATGCCGTGCGCACCCGCGACGTCCACAGCTTCGAGGAGATGGTCGGCAAGTCGAAGCGGATGGCGTTGCGGCACAGCGTGGCGAAAGCCGGCGACCGGATCATCGTCACCGCCGGCGTGCCCTTCGGCGTGCCCGGATCGACCAACGTCGTCCATGTCGCCCGGCTGATCGGCGACGAGCTCGACCGGCACAGGCCCGATTAAACGCAGGAGTCATCCCGGCGGAAGCCGGGACCCATGAACACGGACCTGGAAAGGGCGCGCAGACGTCGGCACCTCGTTTCAAAATCCGGTGATCATGGGTCCCGGCCTTCGCCGGGATGACCATTCTGGAGCAGCCCCGGGACCAGATCGGCGATCTCGCGCGCCAGGAAGCCGACGCGCCCGACCCGCTCGGCGAGGATGCGGCCGGCCTCGCCATGCAGCCACACGCCCCACAGCGTGGCCGTCAGCGCGTCGGCCCCGCGCGCGGCGAGGCCGCCGACGATCCCCGCCAGCACGTCGCCCGATCCCGAGGTGGCGAGGCCGACGCCGCCGCCCTCGAAGCGGAAGGCGCGGCCGTCCGGCGCGGCGACATAGCTGCATTGGCCCTTGACCAGCGCGACGGCATCGTAGCGCTCGGCGGCGCGGCGGGCCGCGTCGAGCGGCGCGCGCTCCACCTTCTCGGCCTCGCATTCGAGCAGCCGCGCCATCTCGCGCGCATGGGGAAGGAGGACGGCGCCGCCCTGCCAGGCGCGGAGCGCGGCGGCGCGGCGCGGCAGCGCGCCGAGCGCGGCCGCGTCGAGGACGAGCGGGCAATCGAGGCCGCTTGCGAGCAGCGCGTCGAGCAGGTCGTCGAGCGCCGGGCCGTGCTGGAGGCCGCAGCCGATCGTCGCCGCCTGGGCGTCTTCCACCATCGCCAGCAAAGGCGCGACCGCCTCGGCGCCGAGGCAGCCCTCCGCGGTTTCCGGGCAGCCGACGACCCGCGCCTCGGGGACGGCGATGCCGAGCGCCACGGCGATGCTGTCCGCGGTGACGATCTGGAGCTTGCCGGCGCCGGCGCGCAGGCCCGCCACGCCTGCCAGCAGCGCCGCGCCCGGCAGCTCGCGGCAGCCGCCGACGACGAGCAGCCGGCCGCGCTCCTCCTTGTCGCCGTCCTCGGCCAGGCGGGGAAGCGGGAAGGAACGAAGGCGTTCGGCGTCGAGCGCGACGGCGTCGCTCATCGCGCGGCGACCATCGCGTCGGGCTCGGAGGTCACCGGCGCGTCCTCGGCGACCAGCGGCGCGACGAAATTGTAGCGGGTGAGCCGGGGCACGCAGGCCTTGGCATCGTCCGGCTCGAACGCATATTCGCAGACGCCGCAATTCACCACGTCGCCCGCCTTGTCGATGGTCAGGACCTGCGCCTCGTCCATCTCCTCGAGGATGTAGCGCAGGCACAGGACCACGACCTGGTGGCAGACGATCAGCACCCGCCGGTCGGCATGGTGGAGGCTGACCGTGTCGAGCGCGCTCCTCAGGCGCAGGATGACGTCGGCCCAGCTCTCGCCGCCCGGCGCGCGATAGTAGAACTTGCCGAGCAAGGTGCGGTGCTCGGCGAGATCGGGAAACTTCTGGCGGATGCCGTGGGTGGTGAGCCGGTCGAGCACCCCGAACTCGCGCTCGCGCAGGCGCTCGTCGACGATCGGCGGGCGCGCCTCGCCGATCACGCCGCGCTCCTCGCAGATCGCCTGCGCGGTCTGACGGGCGCGGACATAGGGAGAGGAGAGCAGGATTTCGGGCTTTTCGCTTTCGGGCAGGGCGGCGAACCAGCGTCCCAGCGCCCGCGCCTGGGCGTGGCCGAGTTCGCTCAACGGCACGTCGACGTCGCGCATGGCGATGTCGATCACCGGCAGGCCCGCTTCATGGGCGGCGTCGCGGGCGACGTTGCCGGCGCTTTGCCCGTGGCGGACGATCCACAATCTTTCGGGCCATCTCTGTCTCACGCCCGAAACAAAGCGCGAGCGGGAGCCGGGGTTCCCGATGGGGTCAGAGCAGGCCTTCGGCCTCCAGTCGCGCGCGCAGGCCTTCGGCGCCGGTGAACAGGTGGGCGCGCATGCCGACCGCCTCCGCGCCGTCGACGTTGATCTGCCGGTCGTCGATCAGCAGCGCCTGGTCGGGCCTGAGTCCGAACCGGTCGAGGGCAAGATAGTAGATCGCCGGATCGGGCTTGAGCAGCCTCACCTCGCCCGAGACGACGATGTCGCGGAAGCGATCGAAGAAGGCACGCTCCCTGGCGTGGAAGCGCGGCCAGAAGTCGGCCGAGAAGTTGGTGATCGCGAACAAGGGCACGCCGCGGGCGTCGAGCGCCTCGACGATCGCGTGGACGCCGGGCACGGGACCGCTGATCGTCTCGCCGAACCGGTCGCTCCAGGCGGCGATCAGATGGGCATATTCGGGGAATTTCCCGGAAAGCTCGGCGGCGGCCTCGGCGTAGGGCCGGCCGCCGTCGAGCGTCTGGTGCCAGCCGTAAAGGTCGGTATCCTCGATGAACTTGAGGCGCGCGGCGTCGTCGGCGACCTGCCGGACGAGGAAGGAATCGGGGTCCCAGCCGTAGAGGACATTGCCGACGTCGAAGACGACGGCGGTGACACCCCTATTTGTCATGCCGGACTTGATCCGGCATCCATGAACCGAAGAGTTCGAGAACGACCTGTCGCCGTGTTCATGGATCCTGACTTTCGTCAGGATGACGGCCCTGGGCCGTCAGCCCTGGCGCGCCTTGAAGCGGCGGTTGGTCTTGTTGATGACGTAGGTGCGGCCCCGGCGGCGGATCACGCGGCAGTCGCGATGGCGCGACTTGAGGGACTTCAAGGAGTTGCGGATCTTCATGGCCTGGGACGCCTGCCTGTTTCTAAGCGATGCTGCTGCTGAAATGCGAGGCGCCCACCTAGTGGGCGGGGCCTTTCAAGTCAAGCCGCGCCCTTGCCGAGCTCGGCCTCTTCGCCGCCGGGATCGAAGCCGGTCATCCCCGCGCCGCCAGGCCTCGCTCCCAGGCCAGGGCGTCGGCGACGATGGTGTCGAGGTCGTCGCGCTCGGGGCGCCAGTCGAGGGTTTCGAGGATCTTGCGGTTGTCGGCGATCAGGGCCGGCGGGTCGCCGGCGCGGCGCGGCGCCAGCCGCCGCTCGATCCGCCGGTTGGTGACGCGGTCGACGCTGTCGAGCACCTCGAGCACCGAATAGCCGCGTCCGTAGCCGCAATTGAGGACCAAGCTCCGCCCCGGTTCGGCGATCAGCCGCTCGAGCGCCCGGAGGTGGGCGGCGGCAAGGTCGGTGACATGGATGTAGTCGCGCACCCCGGTGCCGTCGGGCGTGTCATAATCGGTGCCGTAGATGTCGACCGCTTCGCGCCTGCCGGTCGCCGCCTCGACCGCGACCTTGATGAGGTGCGTCGCGCCCGCGGTGGACTGGCCGGCGCGCCCGCCGGGATCGGCGCCCGCGACGTTGAAATAGCGCAGCGCGCAGGCGTTGATCGGGTGCGCCGCCGCCGCGTCCGCCAGCATCCGCTCGGTCATCAGCTTCGAGGCGCCATAGGGGTTGATCGGCTCGGTCGGCGCGTCCTCGCGCACCGGCACATGATCGGGAATGCCATAGGTGGCGGCGGTCGAGGAGAACAGGAAATGGCCGACGCCGCCCCGCACCGCGCTCTCGATCAGGGCGCGGCTCTTCACCGTATTGTTGTCATAATATTTGAGCGGGTTCTCGACCGATTCGGGCACCACCACCGACCCGGCGAAATGCATGATCGCGCCGATCCGCTGCTCGGCGATCAGCCGGGCGAGGAGCGCGCCGTCGGCGACGTCGCCTTTGGCGAAGACAGCACCGTCGGGCACCGCCCAGTCGAAGCCGGTCGACAGATCGTCGAACACCACCACCGGCCAGCCGGCGTCGAGCAAGGCGAGCACCGCGTGGCTGCCGATATAGCCGGCCCCGCCCGTCACCAGCACCGATACCCTCGCTTCCGTCATCCACACTCCAGCGCTGTCCGATGCAGCAAAAACCGGCTAAACTCGTTACACATCCTATACAGTCTCATTCGCCGAGGACGAGGCCAAGAAATGAGGTACGCCATGAACAAAATCGCCTTGCGGTTCAACACGATCCTCGCCGTCGCCTTGCTCGCCGGCTGCGCGATGGACATGGGGGGCGGCGGTCCGTCCGGCGCGTCGGTCACCCGCTTCCACCTCGGCCAGACGATCGCACGCGGCCCGATCGCGGTCGAGCCCGCCGACCCGGCCGACGCCAGCAGCCTCGAATTCAGCCAGATCGCGGCCCCGGTCGAGCGCGAGCTCGCCCGGCTCGGCTGGGCGGTCGAGCCGCGCACCGGCCGCACCGAGCAGGTCGCCGTGGTCCGCGTCGAGCAGGGCACGCGCGAGAGCATGCGCCGCCGCTCGGGGCTCAGCATCGGCGTCGGCGGCGGCAGCTTCGGCCGCAGGAGCGGCGTCGGGGTCGGCGTCGGCGGCACAGTTCCCCTTGGCAGCCGCTCGAACCAGGTCGTCGCCACCGAGCTCGGGGTGCGCATCCAGCGCCGCTCCGACGCCACCGTCGCCTGGGAGGGCCGGGCGCAGAGCGAGGCCCGCGCCGGCACGCCGCTGGCCGACAAAAGGGCCGCCGTGGATAGGCTCGCTTCGGCCCTGTTTCAAGACTTCCCCGGAGAGCTCGGGCCGCACTATCAGGGTTCGATGAGCCTATCAGTATCGAGCGCCTTTGATGGCGGAAACATCCATTTGGTCGCCATCGAGGGCGACCGCGTCGACCTTGAAATCGTCCGGGACCACCAGTCCGATTTCTACCAATGGTTCTATTTCCGCCTGACCGGCGGCCGCGGCCGGACGCTGGAATTGCGGATCCTCAACGCCGCCGGCGCCGCCTACCCGCACGGCTGGGAGAATTACCGCGCCTGCATGTCGGAGGATCGCGAAACCTGGGAGCGCGTCGACACCTCCTATGAAGGCGGCGTGCTGACGATCCGGGTCACGCCGGCGTCGGACAGCCTCTGGTTCGCCTATTTCGCGCCCTACACGATGGAGCGGCACCACGACCTCGTCGCCGCGGTCGCGGCGGTTCCCGGCATTGCCTATCGCTCGCTCGGGCAGACGCTGGACGGGCAGGAGATCGACTATTTCCGGCTCGACGGCGGCCCCCTGCAGGTCTGGCTCTACGCCCGCCAGCATCCCGGCGAGACCATGGCCGAGCATTGGATGGAAGGCGCGCTCGAGAAATTGCTCGACGAGGCCGACCCGGTGACTCGGCGGCTCCGGCAGAAGGCGACGTTCCACATCGTTCCCAACATGAATCCGGACGGCTCGCGGCGCGGCCACCTCCGGACCAACGCCGTCGGGGTCAATCTCAACCGCGAATGGCACGCGCCGAGCCTCGAGAAGAGCCCCGAGGTCTTCCACGTCCTGCGAGGAGATGAAGAAGACCGGCGTCGATTTCGCGATGGACGTCCATGGCGACGAGGCGATCGCCGCCAACTTCCTCGCCGGCTTCGAGGGCATTCCCGGCTGGAAGCGCGAGCAGCAGGACGCTGTTCGACGCGTTCGCCGAGGCCCTGGTCCGCATCTCCCCCGATTTCCAGACCGCCAAGGGCTATGAGATACCGGGGCCGGGCCAGGCCAACCTGTCGATGTCCACCGCCCAGCTCGCCGAGCGGTTCGGCGCGGTGTCGATGACGCTGGAAATGCCGTTCAAGGACAATGACGATCTGCCCGATCCCGTCCATGGCTGGTCGCCCGAGCGCTGCCGCCTGCTCGCCCGCGCCTGCCTCGACGCGCTCCACGCCGTCATCGACCGGCTCGGCGAATATCGCGGTCAGGCCCAGGCCTGAGCCCCAGGCCCCGTTCGCCCTGAGCCTGTCAAAGGGCTTTTCTTCTTTTCTTGCGGCGAAAAGGAGGAAAGGGCTTCGACAAGCTCAGCCCGAACGGGTTGTGTGCAGATGGAGTCTGTCAATGCCCCGGCTCGTCCTGATCCGCCACGGCCAGTCGGCCTGGAATCTGGAGAACCGCTTCACCGGCTGGTGGGACGTCGGCCTGACGCCGCAGGGCGAGGAGGAGGCGAAGCTGGCGGGCGAGCTGCTCGCCGCGCAGGGGCTTCGATTTCGACATCTGCCTTCACCTCGCTGCAGACCCGCGCGATCAAGACGCTGCACATCGTGCTGGAGGCGATGGGCCGGCTGTGGCTGCCGGAGGAGAAGCACTGGCGGCTGAACGAGCGCCATTATGGCGGCCTGACCGGGCTCGACAAGGCCGAGATGGCGGCGAAGCATCGGCGAGGAGCAGGTGAAGATCTGGCGCCGCTCGTTCGACATCCCGCCGCCGGCGCTCGAGCCGGGCGGCGACGTTCGACCTCGCCAACGACCGCCGCTATGCCGGCATTCGCCATCCCCACCCATGAGAGCCTGAAGGACACGATCGCCCGCGTCCTGCCTTATTGGGAGGAGCGGATCGCGCCGGCGCTGAAGAAGGGCCAGCGGCGTGCTCGATCTCCGCCCACGGCAATTCGCTGCGCGCCCTGGTCAAGCATCTGTCGGACATCGCCGACGACGGAGATTGTCGGCCTCGAAATCCCGACCGGGCAGCCGATCGTCTACGAGCTCGACGACGCGCTTGCGTCCGGTCGACCGCTATTATCTGAAGGACCGCTGACCTAATCTCCCGCTTGCGGGAGGGGAGGCTCCTAGAATTCCTTGACGCGCTCGCGGTTGCGGGCGGCGCGGCGGAGCACTTCCTCGATCGTGTCGCCGGGCATGATCGTGGCGACGCTGACCGTCGCCTCGAGCCGGACCAGGGCATGGCCGAGGTCGAGCGGGTGGGCGGCGACGCAGCGCGCGATCCGCTCGGCGGTGTCGAGCGCCGAATTCGGCGTCGAGATGGTCGAGCAGCAGCGAGAAGGCGCCGCCGCCGTTGCGCGCGGCGACGTCGCTGGCGCGGATGAGGCTGCTTGAGCAGCCGCGCGACATGGCGCAGGGCGGCGTCGCCGGCGACGCGGCCATGGCCCTCGTTGATCGCCTTGAGATCGTCGAGATCGACCGAGAGCAGGGCCGCCGGCGTGCCGTGGCGCGCGGCCTGGCTGAGCACGCGCTCGAGCTCGCGGACGAACTGGCGCGGGTCGAGCAGCGCGGTGAGCGGGTCGCGGCCGGCATCCTCCTCGAGGTCGCCGAGCCGGGCGCGGGCCTCGGCGAGCGCGGCGCGCAGCAGCGCATTCTCGTCGGTCAGCCGCGACAGCGCCTCGCGCGCCTCGCGCGCGGGCTGCTCGGCCGGAGCTCCCGCCGCCACCGTCTCCGAACTGTCCTTTCGGCGTCGCATGGCGGCCAGTTTATCGACGCGAAGGTTAACGCAACGCTTAGACCGCCCGCGATTGCCGAAGCCGCGCGCGCCGGTTAAGGGGTGGCGCTTCGCCGGGCAAAGCGGGTCGGGACATGGCAGACGAAGCGCCTCTCATCGGGATCATCATGGGCAGCCGCTCCGACTGGGAGACGATGCGCCATGCCGCCGAGACGCTCGACGCGCTCGGCGTGCCCTATGAGAAGCAAGGTCGTCTCCGCCCACCGCACGCCCGACCGGCTCTACGATTATGCCGGCGAGCGCGGCGGCGCGCGGCCTCAAGGTGATCATCGCCGGCGCCGGCGGCGCGGCGCACCTGCCCGGCATGGCGGCGTCGATGACCCGATTTGCCGGTGCTCGGCGTGCCGGTCGAAACCAAGGCGCTGGCCGGCCTCGACAGCCTGCTTTCGATCGTCCAGATGCCGGCCGGCGTGCCGGTGGGCACGCTGGCGATCGGCAAGGCCGGCGCGGCCAATGCCGGCCTGCTCGCCGCCGCGATCCTCGCCACCGCCGACCCGGCGCTGGCAAGCCGGCTCGCGGCCTGGCGGAAGAACGCAGACCGACGGCGTCGCCGAGCAACCCAATGATCCGGCCGAATGATCGTCCCGCCCGGCTCCACCATCGGCATCGTCGGCGGCGGCCAATTGGGGCGCATGCTGGCGATGGCGGCGGCGCAGCTGGGCTATCGCTGCCACGTCTACGCGCCCGACGAGCACGGCCCGGCGGCGGCGGTCGCGGCGCGGCTTCACCCGCGGCGCGTTCGACGACGAGGCCGCGCTCGCCCGCTTCGCCGCCGAGGTCGACGTCGCCACCTACGAATTCGAGAACATCCCGATCGCGCCGCTGGCCGCGCTCGCCGCCCGGGTGCCGCTCTACCCGCCGCGCGAGGCGCTGGAGATCGCCCAGGACCGGCTCGCCGAGAAGGCGTTCATCCTGCGCCAGGGCGGCCGCCCCGCGCCGTTCGCCCGGGTCGACGACCGCGCCGGGCTCGACGCCGCGCTTGGCCGAGATCGGCACGCCCGCGATCCTGAAGACCCGCCGCTTCGGCTATGACGGCAAGGGCCAGGCGCGGATCGACGCGCCGGCCGAGGCCGACGCCGCCTGGGAGGCGGTGCAGGGCGCGCCGTGCGTCCTCGAAGGCTTGGTCCGCTTCGACGCCGAATTCTCGATCCTGCTCTGCCGCGGCGCCGACGGCGAGACGGTGACCTGGGACGCGCCGCTCAACCGCCACGAAGGCGGCATCCTGGTCAGCTCGGACGTGCCAGCGCCGGCGCCGAGCTGGCCGCGGCGATCGTCGAGGGCGAGGCGCTGGCGCGCCGCGTCGCCGACGCGCTCGACCATGTCGGCATGCTGACGATGGAGTTTTTCGCGGTCGGCGCCGACGCCGATGTTCAACGAGATGGCGCCGCGCGTCCACAATAGCGGCCACTGGACGATCGAGGGCGCGCTGACCTCGCAGTTCGAGAATCACGTCCGCGCGATCTGCGGCCTGCCGCTGGGCGCGACCGGCCGCGTCGTGCCCGCGCGTCGAGATGCGCAACCTGGTCGGCGAGGAGGTCGGCGGGCTGGCGCGACATCCTCGCCGACCGCGAGCGCCCACCTCCACCTCTACGGCAAGGGCGAGCCCCGCCCCGGCCGCAAGATGGGCCACGTCACCCGGCTGCTCGGCGACGAGGTCGCCTGAAGACCGGGCCCTCCGCCGGCTTGCGGCGGAGGGCCCGAATCGTCGCCGGGGCGCTTTTCCGCTTATTGCTGCGGCTGCGGCGCGCCCTGCAGAGTCATCACCTCGATCGGCAGGCCGAGCCGCTCGAGCTGCGGGCGGACGCGGGCCGCGTCGCCGACCACCACCCAGACGAAATTGTTCGGGTTGATGATCCGCCGGGCGGTCGTGTCGAGCGTCTGCGCGGTCATGCCGCGATAGCGGTCGGCGATCGTCTCCCAATAATTGTCCGGCCGCCGGTAGAGCGCGTTCGAGCGCAGCGCGCCGAGCACGGCGCCCGAGGTCTCGAACTGGCCGGGCAGCTGGCGGGTGTTGCCGAGGATCACCCGCTCCAGCTCGGGCGGCTGGACGCCGTTGCTGCCCAGGAAGCCGCGGATCTGCTCGATCGTCGCCGCGATCGAATCGCCGGTCCGGTCGGCCTGGACCGGCGCCTGGATGATGTAGGGCACCTGGTGCTCGACCAGGTTGACGCCGCCGCCGCGCGCCATAGGACCAGCCGCGCCGCTCGCGCAGCTCCATGTTGATGCGGGCGAGGAAGTTGCCGCCCAGCACCTCGTTGGCGGCGGTCAGGTTCAAGAGGTCCTGCGTGCCCTCGACGCCCAGGATCTGGCCGGCGAGGATGAACGACTGCGGCGATTGCGGCCGGTCGATCAGCACGATCCGCGGCCGCGGCGCCGGGATCTGGCCGCGGTGAAGGCCTTGGTGCCGCGCGGCCGCGAGGGCGCCCGCCAGTTGCCGAACCGCGATTCGAGCATCGGCACCAGCTGCGCGAGCGGCAGGTCGCCGACCGCGAAGATGGTCGCATTGTCCGGACGGATCCAGCTCTGGTGGAAGCGCGATCAGCTCGTCGCGGGTCAGCGCCTGGACGACGCGCGGATCGCCGGTGCCGGTGAACGGCTTGCCGTAGGGATGGTCCGGCCCGTAGAGCAGCGTCGGCAGCGCGCGCAAGGCGAGGCCGGCCGGCTGGGTCATCTCCGAGGCGATGCCGGCGAGCTGCTGCTGGCGGATGCGCTCGACTTCGCCGGGGATCGAAGGCCGGGTTGCGGACGACGTCGGCGAGCAGGTCGAGCGACGGCCCGAGATTGGGCGTCAGCGCGGTCAGCGTCACCGCCGTGCGGTCGAGGCTGGCGCCGGTGCCGATGGTGGCGCCGAGCCGCTCCTGCGCCTCGGCGAGCTGGACCGAGTTGAGGCTGGTCGTGCCTTCCTCGAGCATGTTCAGCATCATCGCCTGGGTGCCGAGCCGGTTGGCCGGATCGGCGGCGATGCCGGCGTCGAACTCGACCGCGACGCGGGTCACCGGGACGACGTTGCGGCGGGCATAGACGACGCGGATGCCGTTCGAGAGCTGGGCGCGCTCGACCGCCGGGAAATCGAGCGCCGGGGTATTGCCGACGGTCGGCATTTCGCGCTGGTCGAACGGAGTCGGCGCGAGCGGCTGATCGCCGGGCTGCGGCGGGGTGTAGTAACGGGGGCGCTGGCTGGGCGCGCCGACGTTGACGCCGGGCGCGCGGCTGCCGGTCACGCCCGGCGCTTCCTCATAGGCCTCGCGCTCGCCGGGATCGACGCGCAGCGCGTAGACCGGCCGGCTCAGCCAGCGCTGCATGGCGGCGCGGACCTGCTCCGGCGTCACCGCCGCGAGCTGCGTCGAGCCGGCGTGCGGTAGAAATTGGGATCGTCGGCGTAGAGCATGCCCTCGGCGAGCGCGACGGCCTTGCCGCCGAAGCCGCCGACCTGCTCGAGGCCCTGGACGCGGCCGGAGAGGGTCCGCATCACCGCGCGGCGCACCTCGTCCTCGGTCGGGCCGGTGCGGACATAATCGGCGATGATCTCGTCGAGCCGGCGCGAGACCGCGTCGGCGTCCTGGCCCGGCTTCACGTCGACGTTGACCTCGAACATGCTGACCCGGTGGAATGCCTGGAGGCCGGCGGTGACGCTGACCGCGGTCTGCTCGCCGCGGACCAGGATATTGTCGAGCCGCGAGCTGGCAAGGCCGCCGAGCACCGACGCCGCGACCTGCGAGCGCGGCCGTGTCCTCGTGGGTGAGGCCGGGCACCACCCAGTCGCGGTAGAGCCGGGTGTTGGCGACGCGGTCGTGCATGACCTGGTCGACCCGGGCCGGCAGCGTCGGCACGTCGGCCGCCGCCGGCGTGTTGACCGGGCCGCGCGCGATATCGCCGAAATAGCGCTCGACCAGCGGCCGCGCCTCGGCGGCGTTGATGTCGCCGGCGAGGACGAGCACCGCATTGTTCGGGCCGTAATTGTCGCGGAACCACTCGCGGACGGTGTCGAGCGTCGCCGCGGAGAGGTCGGCCATCGAGCCGATCGTCGAGTGGCGATAGGGGTGGCCTTCCGGGAACAGCGCCTCGAGCTGGGCATATTCGACCATGCCGTAGGGCTCGTTGTCGCCCTGCCGCTTCTCGTTCTGGACGACGCCGATCTGGTTGGTCGAGATTCTCCTGGGTGACGGCGCCGAGCAGATGGCCCATCCGGTCGCTCTCCAGGAACAGGGCCTGCTCCAGCGCGGAGGTGCGGCACGGTCTGGAAATAATTGGTGCGGTCGAACCAGGTGGTGCCGTTGAGGTCGGTGGCGCCCATGCCGCGCGTATAGGTCGAAATAGTCGCCCGGCGCGTTCTCGGAGCCGTTGAACATCAGATGCTCGAACAGATGGGCGAAGCCGGTGCGGCCGGCCGGCTCGTCCTTGGAGCCGACATTGTACCAGACGCTGACCGCGACCACCGGCGCCTTGCGGTCCTCGTGGACGACGACGCGCAGGCCGTTGTCGAGGGTGAAGGTCTCGTACGGGATGTTGACCCGCTCGACCAGCTCGCGGGTGGTGTTGGCGGCCGAGCCCGGCGCCGCGGCGGGTTGCGCCGGGGCTGCGGAGCCGGCCAGCGAGACGCCGGCGGCGATCGCGAAAGCAGTGAAGATCTTGCGCATGTGATTCCCCATGTCGTGCAGGGGGCGGACACTAGCGCGGTGTGCCGCCAAAGCAATACGCTTCCGACGAATGACGTGACGAGACGACCAACGACATGCCGAAACCGCCCGGGACGGCGCGTCCATCCCGTTTTTGACGGCCGCCTTGCGTGCGGAGGCGGCGCCCCTACATCCGGAGGCGTCAAGACAGGGCACGACACCATGAATCTCGAGAAATTCACCGACCGGGCGCGCGGCTTTCTGCAGTCGGCGCAGACCGTCGCGCTGCGGCTGAACCATCAGCGCATCGCGCCCGCCCACCTGCTCAAGGCGCTGCTCGAGGACGAGCAGGGCATGGCGGCGGGGCTGATCGCGCGCGCCGGCGGCAGCGCCGAGGCGGCGCGGCGCGAGACCGACGAGGCGCTGGCCAAGGTGCCGGCGGTCTCGGGCAGCGGCGCCAGCGCGGCGCCGGCGCTCGACGGCGAGACCATCCGCGTGCTCGACCAGGCCGAGCAGATCGCGCAGAAGGCCGGCGATTCCTACGTCACCGTCGAGCGGCTGCTGCTCGCGCTCGTCCTCTCCAACACCGACGCCGGCAAGGCGCTCAAGGATGCCGGCCTCAAGGCCGAGGCGCTCAACGCGGCGATCAACGAATTGCGCGGCGGCCGCACCGCCGACACCCAGAGCGCCGAGGACCGCTACGACGCGCTCAAGAAGTTCGCGCGCGACCTCACCGAGGCGGCGCGCGACGGCAAGCTCGATCCGGTGATCGGCCGCGACGAGGAGATCCGCCGCACCGTCCAGATCCTCGCCCGCCGCACCAAGAACAATCCGGTGCTGATCGGCGACCCCGGCGTCGGCAAGACCGCGATCGCCGAGGGGCTCGCGCTGCGCATCGCCAATGGCGACGTGCCCGACAGCCTGAAGGACCGGCGGCTGATGGCGCTCGACATGGGCTGCCTGATCGCCGGCGCCAAATATCGCGGCGAGTTCGAGGAGCGGCTCAAGGGCGTGCTCGACGAGGTCAAGCAGGCCGAGGGCGAGGTCATCCTGTTCATCGACGAGATGCACACCCTGATCGGCGCCGGCGCGAGCGAGGGCGCGATGGACGCCTCCAACCTCCTGAAGCCGGCGCTGGCGCGCGGCGAGCTGCACTGCATCGGCGCGACCACGCTCGACGAATATAGGAAGCATGTCGAGAAGGACCCGGCGCTGCAGCGGCGCTTCCAGCCGGTGTTCATCGGCGAGCCGACGGTCGAGGACACGATCTCGATCCTGCGCGGCCTCAAGGAGAAATACGAGCTGCACCACGGCGTGCGGATCACCGACGCCGCGCTGGTCGCCGCGGCGACGCTCTCCAACCGCTACATCACCGACCGCTTCCTGCCCGACAAGGCGATCGACCTGATGGACGAGGCGGCGTCGCGCATCCGCATGGAGGTGGAATCCAAGCCCGAGGAGATCGAGACGCTCGACCGGCGGATCATCCAGCTCAAGATCGAGCGCGAGGCGCTGAAGAAGGAGAAGGACGCGGCCTCCCAGGAGCGGCTGAAGGCGCTCGAGGCCGAGCTCGCCAATCTCGAGCAGCAGTCGGCCGAGCTGACCCAGCGCTGGCAGGCCGAGAAGGAGAAGATCCACGCCGAGGCGAAGATCAAGGAGCAGCTCGACGCCGCCCGGCTCGAGCTCGAGCAGGCGCAGCGCTCGGGCGACCTCGCCAAGGCGGGCGAGCTCTCCTACGGCGTCATCCCCCAGCTCGAGAAGCAGCTCGAAGAGGCCGCGGCGCTGAGCTCCAGCGCGATGCTGCGCGAGGAAGTGACCGCCGAGGACATCGCCGCGGTGGTCGCGCGCTGGACCGGCATTCCGATGGAGCGGATGCTGGAGGGCGAGCGCGAGAAGCTGCTCGCCATGGAGGAAGAGCTCGGCAAGCGCGTGATCGGCCAGCAGGATGCGGTCGCCGCGGTCAGCCGCGCCATCCGCCGCGCCCGCGCCGGCCTGCAGGACCCGAACCGGCCGATGGGCAGCTTCCTGTTCCTGGGCCCGACCGGCGTCGGCAAGACCGAGCTCACCAAGGCGCTCGCCGAATTCCTGTTCGACGATTCCCACGCCATGGTCCGCATCGACATGTCCGAGTTCATGGAGAAGCACAGCGTCGCCCGGCTGATCGGCGCCCCTCCCGGCTATGTCGGCTATGAGGAAGGCGGCGTGCTGACCGAGGCGGTGCGGCGGCGGCCCTACCAGGTCGTGCTGTTCGACGAGGTCGAGAAGGCGCATTCGGACGTCTTCAACATCCTCCTCCAGGTGCTCGACGACGGCCGGCTGACCGACGGCCAGGGCCGCACCGTCGACTTCACCAACACGATCATCATCCTGACCTCGAACCTCGGCAGCCATTTCCTCACCGGCCTCGCCGACGGCCAGAAGGTCGAGGAGGTCGAGCCGCAGGTGATGGAGGTGGTCCGCGCCCATTTCCGGCCGGAATTCCTCAACCGGCTCGACGAGATCATCCTGTTCCACCGGCTCGAGCCAGGAGCATATGGGGCCGATCGTCGACATCCAGGTGCGCCACGTCCAGCAGCTGCTCGCCGACCGCAAGATCGTCCTCGAGCTGACCGACGGCGCCCGCGCCTGGCTCGGCCGGGTCGGCTACGATCCGGTCTACGGCGCGCGGCCGCTGAAGCGGGCGGTGCAGAAATATCTCCAGGACCCGCTCGCCGACGCGATCCTCAGGGGCGAGATCCTGGGCGGCCAGACGGTCAGGGTCGAGGAGGGCGACGGCGCGCTGAAGCTCGTCCCCGCCTGAGCTGGGGGACAGTCACAAGTGATTGTCCCTAGTGACTGTCCCCGGGCGGACGGGCGACGTCGAATGCCATGGTCAGCCTTTCGCCGGCATCGAACGGCCTGGTCGCATGCCACATGGTCGAGGGGAACAGCACGAGCCGTCCCGGCCTGGGTTCGATCAGGCGAAGCGCCGGCAGCGCCAGGCCAAGCTCCGGCGGCGGCTCGCCGAGCGACAGCCAGCCCGCCGGGGCCGGTCCGCGCTCCGCCTCGTCCGGCAGGGCGACGTAGAAGGCCGAGCTGAACCAGCCGCCCGGATGGACGTGGCTGGCATGATGGCCCTTGCCGCCGAGGCGGACCGACCAGGAACCGCTGAGCCGGACCGGCCTGTCCCGCGCCGGCGCCAGCCCGGCATGGCCGGGATCGGGCGGCGGCAATTGGGCGATATGGCGCTCGACCGCCGCGACGATCGCCGCCCGCACCCGCCGCACTTCCGGCTCGACCCGCGACAGCGGTCCGTCGACCTGGGTCCCGCCGCGCACCGACTGGTCGAGCGGCTGGTCCTTGGCGGTGTGAAGCCGCCGAAGCAGCGCCGCCAGGTCGTCGAGCGGTCCGAGCGCCTCGCCCAGATCGTGGATGCCGACCAGCCGTTCATCGCCCTCGAGCCATTGCCAGCGCGCGTCGCCGGTGAGCCGCCAGGCGATCGAAAGATAGGGCAGGAAATGGTCGCCATGGGGCGTCGCCGACCATCGCTCCGCCAGCGCAGCCGCCTCTCCATGCCGGCCCGCGCGCAGCAGGTGGCGGACCCGATAGATGGCGGCGATCGGATCGTTGATCGATGCCATCGCCGCGAACAGCGGCGTCGACGCGTCGAGGTCGCCGAGGTCGTCGAGCGCCGTCGCCTCGTAAAGGTCGAACATCGGATGCCCGCCCGCCGCGGCCCGGCCGCGCCTGACGGCCGCCAGCACATCCTCGTGCCGAAGCGCCAGCATCAGGCTGGCGAGGAAGTGCCCCCACAGGTTCACGTCCCGCGGCGCTGCGGCCAGCGCCGGTTCGAACGAGCGGACGAAGCCGGTCCGGTCGCCGGCCGACCAGCGCAGCCGCGCCAGCTGCGCGTGGCCTTCATGCCAGGTGGGAGCCAAAGCGAGCTCGCGCTCGAGCGCGGCGATGGCGGCGGGCGGGCCGCGCTCGGCGAGGATCGCGTAGACGGCGCCGAGGCGGACGACCATGTCCCCAGGCGCAAGCGCGAGCGCGCGCTCGAACAACGCGGAGGCGGGCTTGCCGCCCTCGAGGCAGCTGCGCGCCAGCATATGGGCGACGACCGGGTCGTCGGGCGCCAGCGCCGCCGCCCGCTCGAGCGCGGGGATCGCCGCCGCGTGGTCGTCCAGCCCGCGGTGCAACGCGCCGAGCATCCGCCACAGCAGAGGGTCGCCGGGATGGCGGCGCGCCGCCTCGGCGACGAGGGGCAGCGCCGGCCCCTCGTCCTGCCGGCGGAGCGCGGCGATCGCATGGTCGACGACCGCCTTCGCATCGGCGGCGTCCGGCGCCGTCATTGCCCGGCCGCGGCCGGCGGCTCGTAGCCGAGCCGCTCGATCCAGGGCGCGAGGATCGGCAGCACCGGCGCCATCTGCGCGCGATAGCGTTCCCAGCGGCCGGCCGAGCGCTGGTAGATCGGCTCGGTGACCTGCGCATAGCTGGCGGTGCGGATATGGCCGCGCTCGGCGGCGCTGGCGCGATTGTCGAGCACTGCCGGGTCCCAGGGGAGGCCGAGGAAGGCGAGCAGCCCCCGCATCTCGCCTTCGAGGTCCGCGACCATCCGCTCGTAGCGGACGCGATGGACCTGGAGGGGCAGCAGGGTTTCGGCGCGGGTCCACGCGTCGAACACAGCGTCGTAGGTCCGGGCGGCTTCCTTAAGGTCGGTGAAGCTGCGCATCGCCTGGTTCAGCTGGAAGTTGGACATGAAGCAGCTCAGCACGGCGTCGCACGGATGGCGCTCGACGAAGATCACCTTGGCGTCGGGGAACAGCCGGTGGAGGATCGGCATGCGCGCCATCCTGAGCGGGTGCTTGTCGACGACGGTCTTGCCCGGGCCCGGCGGCGCCACCTGGCCGAGAACCTCGAAATAGAGCCGCCGCAGCCGGTTGGCTTCCTCCGAGGTGAGCGACGCCAGCCGCGCCTCGTCCCCCAGCGCCACGTCGACCTGGGTGAAGACCGGCATTTCCTCGAGGACGTGGAGGCTCGGCATGTTCATCAGCAAGGTGTCGAGCAGGGTCGTTCCCGAGCGCGGGAAGCCGACCAGGAAGACCGGGGACGGCGGCGCGCGCTCGACCTCGATCCTGGACCAGGACGCGACCCAGTCGGGAGTCAGCAGGGCCGCGCTCGCGCCGACCGCGTCGCGGTAGCTGGGGCCTTCCCGTTTTGGCCGGGCGGCCAGCGAGGCGGCGTTCATCTCGACGAAGCCGGCAAAGGCACGATCGGTCTGGCCGAGCCGATCGGCGAGCTCGGCGAGGAGCCGGGCGCGGCGGACCGGATGGATGGTCGGCGGGATCGCTTCGGCGAGCGGCAGCGCTTCGGCGAACCGCCCCTGCCGGCGCAGCGCCCACGCCTTGATGAAGCCAAGCTCCGGGTCGGCCATGCCCTGCGCCTCGGCGCGCTCGACCAGCGCCGCGAGCTCCTCGACCCGGTTCAAATTCTCGAACAGCAGGCCGAGCTCGAGATAGGCGGACAGGAAGCGGGGATCGAGACGGAGCGCCTCGCGATAGGCGGCCTCCGCCTCGGCATAGCTGCGCACCGCCGATTCGGCGAGGCCGAGCTCGGTGAGCACCGCCGGGCTGTCCGGCGCGAGCTTCGCCGCCGCCCGCATGATCTGCTGGCGCACCTCGTTGCGCTCGACCTGGGCCAGGGCCTCGGACGCGTTCATGTAGATATGGACGATGTCGGGCCTGAGGTCGATCGCCTGCTGGAAGGCGGCGAGCGCCCCCTCGGCGTCGTCGAGCGCGGCGCTGACGTTGCCGAGATTGTTCCAGCTCTCGAAGTCGGTGGGAAAGGCCGCGACCACCGCTTCATAGGCCTTGGCGGCCTCGTCAAGCCGCCCCTGCTGCTGGTGGACATAAGCGGCGAGCCGCAGCAGGTTCGGATCATCCCCGCCCGCCGCGCAGACCGCGCCGGCCTCGTCGAGGTCGCCGACGGCAATCAGCGCCATCGCCAAATTGGCGCGGGTGGCGACATCGGCTGGAGCGGCCGCGAGCGCGCGGCGGAAATAGGGCGCCGCCGCGGCCGGCTCGCCCATCTGCGCGGCGAGCAGGCCGGCAAAGTCGAGGAGGGCATGCGCATCGGGTTCGGCGGCGAGCGCCGCGTCGACGGCGGCGCGCGCGCCGGCAAGGTCGCCGCGACGATAGAGGCCGAGCGCGGGAGCGAGGTTTTCGGGAGGCTGCGGCAAGTTTTGGCTCACTCGATGGGACGGGCGACGTCGAACGCGACCGTCAACCGCTCGCCCTCGGCGAAGGGGCGGGTACCGTGCCACATGGTCGAAGGGAAGAGGACAAGCCGCCCCGGCTTCGGCTCGATCGTCCGGAACGGCGGCAATTCGACGCCCAGCTCCGCCTGCGGCTCGCCCAGCGTCAGCCAGCCGGCATGCGGATCGTCCTGCGCCGCGGCCTCGGGCAGGGCGACGTAGAAGGCCGAGCTCAGCCAGCCGGCCGGGTGGATATGGTTGGCGTGACGGCCGCCGCCGGCGAGCCGCACCGACCAGGAGCCGGAGAAGCGGACCGGGCTGGCGCGAGGGTAGCCGAGCAGCGGGTGCCCGGCCTCGAACGGCGGCAATTGGGCGACATGGGTCTCGACCGCGTCGACGATCGCGGCGCGCAGCGCCCTTATCTCCGGCTCGACGCGCGAGAAGAGCGGTCCATCGGTCTGGGTGCCGCCCCGGACCGATTGTTCGAGCGGCTGGTGCAGCGCCAGGTGCAGGCCGCGAAGCACGTCCGCCAGCGCTTCGAGCGACATTGCCCCGCCGAGGTCGTAGACGCCGACGAAGCTGGGATCGCCCTCCAGCCATTGCCAGCGCGGGTCGCCGGTCAGCCGCCACGCCGCCGCCATGTAGGGCCAGAGCAAATCGGCCCCCTCGTCCTGGAGCCAGGGCTCGGCAAAGGCGACCGCCTCGGCGGGACGGCCGGCGCGCAGCAGGTGGCGGACATAGCGGATCGCCATCGTCACATGCGCGATCGGCCCGAGGGCGGCGAACAGCCGGTCGGCCTCGGCGATGTCGCCCTGCTCGGCGACGCAGACGGTCTCCAGAGCATCGAAGACGATGTGCGCGCCGGCGGCGGCGCGGCCGCGCGCGACCACCGCGAGCGCTTCGTCGTAGAGCCCGGCATGCATCAGCGTGTCCGCCCATTCGCGCCAGATCGGGATCTCGCCCGGCGCCTGGGCCAGCGCCCGCTCGAAGCTCGACGTGAAGTCCGCCTGCTCGCCGTTCAGCCAGCGCAGCCGGGTGGCCGAGCCGTGGCCCGGCAGCCAGCCCGGGTGCTGGCGGAGCTGGTCGTCGAGCCCGGCAATCGCGTCGTCGATCCGCCCTTCCGCCAGCAAAGCGGCGGCGCGGCCGAGAATGACCTGGCCGTCGGTCGGCGCGATCCGGTGCGCGCGCTCGAACAAATCGGCGGCGGGCAGGCCGGCTTCGAGCGCCGCGCGCGCATGGGTATGGGCGATGAGCGGATCGGCGGGGGCGAGGGCGGCCGCCCTGACCAGCGCCTCGACCGCCAGCGCGAGATCCTCGAGCTTGCGATAGGCGAGGCCGAGCACCTGCCAGATGCGCGCATCGTCGGGGTGGTTCGCCGCACCCGCCTTGAGCAGCGGCAGCGCCTCCGCGGCCAGCCCGATCTTCACCGCCTTGGCGCCGGCGCGGAAGATGGAATCGGCATTGCCCGGATCGGCGGCCTTGAGCAGTCGCGCGGCGTCGGCCTTGACCGTCACAGCCCCTCCAGCGCCTCGACGGCGTCGGTCGCGGCCATGATCGCCGCCACCGCCTCGCGCTCGGCCGGCGACAGGTCCGGATGCCAGGTGTCGACGATCAGGATCACGCGCAGGGCGTCGCTGGGATTGGCCGCCTCGTGCTCGATCGTATCGTCGAATACCCAGGCCTTGCCGACTTCCCATTCGCGCCTGTCGTCGCCGACTCGGAACCAGCAGCCCGGCGGCACGATCAGCGGCAGGTGGCAGACCAGGCGGGTGTTGGCGACGCCGGTATGGGGCGGGATGTGGGCGCCCGGCGCGAGCAGCGAGAACATCGCATTGGGGCCCCGGCGCTCGATCGCCGGCTGGTCGAGCCCGGCAAGCAGCGCCATCACGGTCGGGCAGTGACGGGCATTGGCCTCGATGGTGAGGCCGTTCTGGACGAGGTGGATCGCCGTCCACGCCTTGTTGCGGTTGAGCTCGGCCCATTGCCTGAGCGGCACGTCGTCGGGATATTGGATATAGGGGACGAGCTCCGCCCGCTCCGCCGCCATCACGCGGCTAAAATCCTCGGTGATCGCCGCGGTTTCGGCCTCCAGCGCGTCGAGCCAGGGGAAGAGCGCGCGGTCGTGATATTCCCGCTCCCTGAGGCCGGGATAGTGGAAGTGGGTCGGCTCGGAATGAAAGGGCCGGGTCCTGCGCAGGACGTTGCTCCGGAACCGCGCCAGCCGGCTTTGCTCCGCTTCCGACAAAGAGAGGTGGGCGGCCGCCGCGGCGAGCCGGTCAGCGCTCTTCGCGACATGCGCGTCGTGGCGCTCGCGGGCGTGCGCGGCCATCGCCTCCAGGTGCGGCGGCACCGCGGCCGGCGCCTGGGCGAGCGCATAGCCATAGGTCTCGCCGGCCTCCGTCTCGCGCCCCAGCCGCTCCAGCAGATTGGCCTTGAGCAGCAGCGGCACGAAGCCGAGCGGATCGACGCGCAGCGCCCCCGACACGGCAACGAGCGCGGCGGCAAGGTCGCCCTGCGCGCGGCACATGGCGGCGAGCTTCAGCCAGGCCTCGGTGCGGCCCGCATCGGCCTCGGTCGACTGCTCCAGCAGCCGCCGCGCCGACGCGGCATCGCCGCGGCCGGCGGCCCGGTCGGCCTCCGCCTCCAGCGCGGCGGCCCGATTCGGCTGATCGAGGGTCTGGTCCATGGCGGGGGTTCTAGCGCCGGTATCCCGCAAAAGAAAACGGCGGGCCGAAGCCCGCCGTTCAGTTCGAAGCTTTTCCCGCGACTTAGAAGTCGAGGGTCACGCCGGCGAAGATGTAGCGGCCGAGCGCGTCGTAGACCTGCGGGAAGGTGTTGCCGGAGCAGACCACACCCGGGCAGGCGTTGATGACCGTGTTGCCGCCGTTGGCGCCGATGATCGGCGGGGCGCGGTCGAGGATGTTGTTGACGCCGAGCCGGAAATTATAATGGTCCCCGATCCGCGCGGTGAACGCCAGATCGAAGTAGCTCTGCGACGGGATGGTCTCGTTGAACGGCGCGAACGGCTGGTTCAGCGTCGGGCTGCTGCTGGTATTCTCGACGTCGACCGACGAGAAGTAGCGCCACTGGGCCGACAGGCCGTAGCCGTCGGGGTGGGTCCAGGTCAGCCGGAGCTTGTGCCGCCATTCCGGATTGGGAACGCCGCAGGTCGGGCCGTAGAGCCCGGCGCAGTCATAGGCCGCCGAAATCCCGTTCTCGACGACCAGCTCGTCGAGCCAGGTGCCGACCAGGTTGAAGCTGAGGCCGCCCATGCCGCCCAGCTCCATCGAGTAGCTGGCGCCGACGTCCACGCCGCGGGTCGAGAACGAGCCGATGTTCCGCTCGAGATCCTCGACGAAGCCGTCCGACGTCCGCCACAGCGAGCCGGAGGCGTCGCGATGGACGAGGCCGCACAGGGCCGGATCGAGGGTCTGCGAGCAGGTCGCCAGAATGGCGTCCTGGCCGAAGCCCTGGATCGCGTCGCTGACCTCGATGTCGAAGAAGTCGACCGTGATCGCCAGCCGCCGGATGAAGCGCGGCTGGATCACCACGCCAATGGTGATCGTGTCGGCGATTTCGGGATCGAGCGTCGCGACGCCGCCGATCAGGCCGTTATACTGGCCGGCCGGGTTGGGCTGGATGTTGCCGTACTGGGCGGCGGAGACGCCCATCGCCTGGCAGGCCGCGAGCGACGCGCTCGGGGCGCCGCCCGAGCAGGGATCGCCGTTGCCGTTGAGGACGACGCGCTGCGGCGCGAACAGCTCCTGGATGTTCGGCGCCCGGACCGCCCGGTTGTAGGCCGCGCGGAAGCGGATGTCGCGGATCGGCGAGAGATCGATGCCGATCTTGTAGGTGTCGGTGTTCACGCTGCGCGCACCGATCTGGTAGTCGGAGTAACGATAGCCGGCTTCCAGCGACAGATTGTAGATGAAATTATCCTCTACGATCGGGATGCGGACCTCGGCGAACGCCTCGCGGACGTCGAAGTCGCCCGACGTCGAGAGCGTCGGCGCGCCCTGGCCGGCGAGATCGCTCGACGGCAGCAGCGAGAAGGCCGCGTCGGTGAGCAGCTCCAGCGATTCCTTGCGATACTCGACGCCGAACGCGATGCCGATGCCGTCTTCGGCCCACGGGAAGCGCATGCCCCATCCGCCGAGATTGCCGGTGATCGCCGCGTTGGCCACGGTCTGCTGGTTGGTGCCGCGCTGGAAGCCCGGCGTCTGCAGATAGTTGAGGGCGGCCTGGGTGACCTGGCCGGTCGCGAAGATGTCGTAGGGCACGCAGGTCCGGTCGGTGCCGTCCAGGAACGAGCGGCAGACCGGATCGACGCCAATCGTGTTCGGATTGTCGACGACGTCGATCGCGCGGGTGAGGCGGGTGACCGAGAAGTCGTTGGTGTAGGTCTCGGCGAAGTTGGTCTGCGCGAACATGTAGTACATGTCGTACGACCAGACATCGCTCAGATCGCCGCGCATGCCGCCGACGATGCGGAAGTTGGTGTGCTGCAGATCGTCCCTGCGGCCGCCGCCCTCGACGTTGCGGCGCAGGATCTGCGCGAAGCCACGATTATAGGGGAGGCCGGTGGTCGGATCGACAAAGACCAGCGGCGCGCCCGGCGATTGCGAGTTGACCAGCGGGAAGCCGGTCGGCGTCAGGGCCGTGACCAGATTCTCGTCATCGCAGAGGATGGCGCGCTGCTGCGCGGAGAGTAGGGGGTTGCCCTGGCCGCCCGGAGTGTTCGTCGTCGGCGAGGCCGGCGGGCCGCAGTTGATCGACAGCGTGTTGCCGAAGTCGCCCGAGGGCGCGATCTGGGCGACCGTGCGGTCGTCCATGAACATGACTTCGAGGTAAGGACGCAGCGCCGGGCTGATCTCGTAGGTGGCGAAGCCGCCGAGCGTGTAGCGCTCGTCGGGACGCTGGAAATAGTTGGTCGGCGCGAAGTTGTACGGCGTGAAGCCGGGGATCAAAGTGCGGTTCGGGCCGATCTGGAAGAGGGTCGAGGTGATGCCGGTGGCGCCGCCGAAATCCTCGAACGCGATGATCGTGCCGTTCGCCGAGGTGGCCGAGCCGCCGCAATCGACAAGGCGCGCGGGCGCCGCGGCGACCTGGGCGGGAGACCGCGCCTGGGAGGCGCAGGCGCTGTAGTCGCGACGGCCCTGCGTGACCGCGTCCATCTTGCGATAGCCGGCATAGAGGACCACGTTGCCGCGGCCGTCGTCGAAGCCGGCGCCCAGCGCCAGGTTGATGTCGAACGTGCCACCGTCGGCGACGCTGCCGGTCGGATAGCCGAAGCCGCGGGCGTCCATGCCCGCCGGTCCGTCGATCAGGCCGTCGCCGCGCGGATAGCGGTTGTTGTGCTGGTAGAAGCTGTACTGGGCGTCGAGGCGGATGCCCTCGAAATTGGTGTCCATGATGAAGTTGACGACGCCGGCGACGGCGTCCGCGCCATAGACCGACGAAGCGCCGCCGGTGAGAACCTCGACGCGGTCGACGATCAGCGCGGGAACCACGTTGATGTCCGGATTGGGAGTCGACGGATCGCCGGGGACGAGGCGACGGCCGTTGATCAGCACGAGGGTGCGGTCGGGGCCGAGGCCGCGAAGGTCGACCGTGGCGGTGCCGGAGGCGCCGTTGGCGAGGTTGCCGCCCTGGCCGGCGAAGGCCTGCGGCAGCGAGTTGATCAGATCCTCGGTGCGGGTCGTGCCCTGCAGCCGGATTTCCTGGCTGTTGACGACCGTGACCGGGCTCACCGCGGTGAGGTTGGGCGCGGGAATACGGGAACCGGTGACGACGATGGCGCCTTCCTGATCGTCTGCGTCCGACGCTTCGACCGGGCCGGCCTGCGGCTGGTCGTCCTGCGCGAAAGCGGGCGAGGCAATGCCAACCGAACCACAGATGAACGTGGTGGCCAGCAAATTGCGCAGAAACTGATTCTTCCTCATGTCGGTCCCCTTGTATCGGCCGCAGCCGTGAGTCTTGCACCAGCCTGAACCTGGTGGAACAGGCCGTGTTTACGGGAGGAAGCGAAACTGAAGCAATTCCCTCTCTCGGGCTGCGACCCCATTTTTACCGTTCGTGGCAAAATTGCCACATGCAGGGACGGGCGCAGAAGGGTTGCGCAACGGCGCGGCGACCAGCAATATCGGCGGGAACGAGAGCGGGGACCCATGCAATGACTCGAAAGCACCTCTTATTCGCCAGCCTGCTCGTCGGCCTGCCGGCGGCGGCGGCGCTCGCCCAGTCCGGCGCACCCTCCCGGCAGCGGCCGGAATTGTTCGAGGCGCTGGTGCGCTGCCGCGCGATCGCCGACGATGCCGCCCGGCTGCAATGCTTCGACGCCGCCGCCGCCGCGCTTCAGCAGGCGGCCGAACGGCGCGAGGTCGTGGTCGTCGACCGCGCCCAGGTCCGCGAGAGCCGGCGCCGGCTGTTCGGCCTGGCGCTGCCGCGCCTGCCGATCTTCGGCGGCGGCGACGACGACGAGGAGGAAGCGGACGAGATCACTTCGCTCGAGGGCGTGGTCGCCTCCGCCTCCCAGAACGGCAACGGCCAGTGGATCGTCCGGCTCGAGAATGAGGGCGGCACCTGGAGCCAGGTCGACAACAATCCGCTCGCGCTCCGCCCCCGGCCCGGCCAGCCGGTGGTGATCAACCGCGGCGCGCTCGGCAGCTACATGATGCGGGTCAACCGCCAGCCCGGCATCCGCGTCCGCCGCCAGCTCTAATTCCTCCCCTCGATTTCGAGGGGAGGGGACCATGCGCAGCATGGTGGAGGCGCCTTCTTCGAACGTGAGTTCGGCCCCTCCACCGCGCTTCGTGTGATGAGCCTACAAAGGCAGGGGAGGATTAGCGCCCCGCCACCGCCTGCGGGTCGATCCGCGCGCCGTTCCACACCAGGCTCCAGTGGAGGTGCGGCCCGGTCGCCCGGCCGGTGGCGCCGACCCGGCCGATCGGCTGGCCCTGGCGGACGCGGTCGCCGGTGCGGACGGCGGCGCTCGCCAGGTGCAGGAAGGCGCTGCTCAGCCCGAGGCCATGGTCGATGATGACGAGGTTGCCCTCCAGGCTGAAGGCCGGCGGCGGCGCCAGCGTCACCACGCCGTCCGCCGGCGCCACCACCGCCGCGCCCGCGCCGGCGGCGACGTCGGCGCCGCTGTGATAGGCGGCCGGCACGCCGCCCCGATAGATGCGCTGGGTTCCGAACGCGCCGCTGATCCGCCCCCGCGCCGGCCAGATGAAGCGCTGCGACCAGCCGCTGCTGTTCGAGCGCCGCGCCCGCGCCGCGCCGATCCGCGCCAGTTCGCCGTCGCGGACGCGCTGATATTCGGGCGTCGGCCCGGTCGCGGGGCGGGCCATGTTGACGTAGGAGAGCCGCCAACGCCGCGGCGCAACGTCGAGCGGAAGGCGAATCTCGCTGCCATCGGCGAGCCTCGCCGTCAGGGTCGCCGCCGGACCGGCGTCACGGTCGAAGCCCAGCAGGAAGCGCCCGTCGGGAGCAAGCGGAACCTCCCGCCCGTTCATGTCCAGCGCCACGGTTCCGGGTGGCGCCGTGCCGCGCAGCAGCGCCCCTTGTTCGGCGGCGCCGTTCAGCCGGAAGTCCGTGTCCTGCGCCGCGGCGGACGCGAGCAGCGCCGCCGCTGCGATCAGGGACCGGGTTCCCGCCACCATGGATCCTAGCCCACCACCCGGACGGCGGCGCGCTCCGCCTCGCTGAGCAACGGATTCCAGATGTCGAGGATGAGGATCGCCCGCGGCGCATCGCTGTCGTTCCAGGCTTCATGCTCGATCGTGTCGTCGAACGCCCACGCCCTGCCGGCCTCCGGCGTCCGCGTCTCCGATCCGACCCGCAATCCGCAGCCCTGCGGCACGATCAGCGGGAGATGGACGGTGGTGCGGACGTTGCTGGAGCCGGTGTGGGGCGGGATCCGCGTATGCGGCTCCAGGATCGAGAACATCGCCGTCGGCCCCTTGCCGGGGAGGTCCAGCAGGGGCAGCGAATCGAGCAGTGCGGCGGTCGCGGGACAGCGGGCGCAATTCTCCTCGTGCCGCACGCCGTCCTCCCAGAAAAACCAGGCGCTCCAGCGCGGCGAGTGATTGAGCTCCGCCCATTGGTTGGCCGGCTGGGTCGGATCGAAGGCGACGTAGGGGCGTGAGCCCCGCCCGCCTTCCTCCAGCAGCGGCAGCAGCTCCCGCCGGATGTCCTCCGTCCTGGCCTCGAGCTCCGCGAACCACGGGAAATGGTCCCGCCGAAAGAATTCGATGGCGGGCAGATACGGGAAATGGCCGTTGACCGGCTGCTGCACATAGACCTTCCGGCGCCCGGTCCGCTGCTCGACATAGGCCCTGGCCCGATGAAAATCCGCTTCCGGATAGGCCGCCTCGACTTCGGCGATCGGCCGCTCGAAGGCGGCGGCGCGCCGGTCGTCGTCGGCCTGGACCAGCGCGCGCCCCTGCGCGAAGGCCTGGCGCACCGGCTCGGGAAGGCCGTCGAGGTCCGGTCCGGCGGCTATGAGCGCGCGATAGATGGCCACCGCTTCCGGCACGCGCCCCAGCCTTTCGAGAAGCGCCGCCTTCATGACGATGGCGGGGACATAATTGGGATCGATCGTCAGCGCGCGGTCGAGGCTTTTCAGCCCGCCTTCCAGGTCGCCGGCCAGGTCGAAGGCCTGGAAGAGATTGAACCAGATCGGCGCCGCGCCCGGCTCCGCGGCGGCCGCGTGCTCGAGATAGTGGACCGCCCGCTCGGCATTCCCGACGTTCAGCGCGATCATCGCCAGCGCGTTGAGCGCGGCGACGTGCTGCGGCTGCTTCTCGACCAGCGCTTGGAGAAGCTGCGTCGCGGCCTCGCTCCGGCCCTCGCTCCACGCCCGCGAGGCCCGGGCGAACTCGTCCGCGTCCGCCATGGCCGCGATCAGTCCTTGCCTTCGGCCTGGAGCGAGGCCTCGGCCGAGACATAGGGTTCCTGCCGCTCCACGCTCCAATATTTGAGCTCGGCCAGCGGGATCGGCTGGTGCGTCACAGCGCACAGCACGTGGTCGCCGTGGGAGAGCACGCGGAACGTGCCCGGCAAATAATAGAGTTTGGCCAGTCGGCCGCGGTGCGTCATCAGCATGATCTCGTTCCGTTACAGCAGTTTCGGCTGGTCCGCCTTGCCCGTAGAATAAGCGCCTCGCCGCGGCCGCTCAACCGCGTCGCCGACCGCGGCGTCGACCGGCCCATCGCCGAAGACGAGCCGGAGCAGCCGCGCTTCCCGCGCCGCGGCGGCAGAGATCAGCGTCTTGCCGGCGCGATCCTCGACCCGCGCATAGCCCTTCTTCAGCGGCCTTTCCGGATGGGCGAGCTCGGCGACGCGCCAGAGCGCCGCGAGCCGTTCCTTCGCCCGGTCGTGCGCGGCCCTGAGCAACGCCGGGCGCAGCGCGCCGCCGGCGCGCCCCAGATCGCCGCGCGCCCGGTCGAGCCGTCCGGCCAGCGCGCGCGGCAGCCGTTCGGCCAGCTCGTCGACCCGCTGGCGTTGCGGCGCGAGCAGCGCCTCGCGCTCCGGCCAGTGCCGCAGCAAGGCGGCGAGCTGCTCGGCGCCGCGCTCGGCTGTCCGCCGGGCGCATCGTTCCGTCCGCGCGCCGAGCTCGCGCACCTGCCCCAGCAATTCGGCGCGCACCGGCACGGCGATCTCGGCGGCGGCCGTGGGGGTCGGCGCGCGGACGTCGGCGGCGAAGTCGGTGAGGGTGGTGTCGGTCTCATGGCCAACCGCGGAGATGACGGCGATCGCCGACGCCGCCACCGCGCGGACCACTTCTTCCTCGTTGAACGCCCACAAATCCTCGATCGAGCCGCCGCCGCGGGCGACGATCAGCAGGTCCGGGCGCGGAATCGGGCCGCCCGCGGCCAAGGCGTTGAAGCCCTCGATGGCGGCGGCGACCTGTGCCGCCGCGCCCTCTCCCTGGACCGCCACCGGCCAAAGCAGGACATGGCTCGGGAAGCGGTCCTCGAGACGATGGATGATGTCGCGGATCACCGCGCCGGTCGGCGAGGTCACCACCCCGATCACCACCGGCGCGAACGGCAGCTTTCGCTTGCGGCCCTCGTCGAACAAGCCTTCGGCGGCGAGCGCCCGGCGGCGCTTGTCGAGCAGAGCCATCAGCGCGCCCTGGCCGGCCAGCTCGAGCCGCTCGACGACGATCTGGTAGCGCGAGCGCGCCGGATAGGTGGTGAGCTTGCCGGTCGCGATCACCTCGATCCCGTCCTCGGGCTGGAAGCGCAGGCCTCCGGCCTGGCCGCGCCAGATCACCGCGTCGATGCAGGCGGCATCGTCCTTCAGGGTGAAATAGCAATGGCCGGACGCGACCCGCTTGAAGCCGGAAATCTCGCCGCGCACCCGGACATGGTCGAACGCGCCCTCGACCGTGCGCTTCAGCGCCAAGGACAGCTCCGAAACCGACAAGGCCGGCGCGTTGTCGCCGGGCGTCTCGGTTGCTAGGAGCCCGGCGTCGGTGAAAGGGTCGTCGCTCATGAATGTGTTGCTCATCGGTTCGGGCGGGCGCGAACATGCCCTCGCCTGGAAGCTCGCGCAATCGCCGGCGATGGGCAAGCTTTATGCGGCGCCCGGCAATCCCGGCATCGCCGAGGCGGCCGAGCTGGTCGACCTCGACTCCCGCGATCACCGCGCGGTGATCGATTTCAGCCGCCGCCATTCGATCGGGCTGGTCGTGATCGGGCCCGAGGCGCCTTTGGTGGCGGGGCTGGCGGACAATCTGCGGACGATGGGCATCCTCGTCTTCGGGCCCGACCGGATCCCGGCTCAGCTCGAGGGCTCGAAGGGGTTCACCAAGGATCTGTGCGCGAAGCACGATATCCCGACCGCCCGCTACGCCCGCGCCTCGGATCGGCTGGCGGCCGAGACGGCGCTCGAGGATTTCGGCCTGCCGGTGGTGATCAAGGCCGATGGCCTCGCCGCCGGCAAGGGGGTGATCGTCGCCGAGACGGCGGCAGAGGCCGACGCCGCCCTGGACGCGATGTTCGAGGGCGGCTTCGGCGGCGCCGGCGCGGCGGTGGTCGTCGAGGAATATATGGCCGGCGAGGAGGTCAGCTTCTTCGCCCTCGTCGACGGCGAGACCGTGCTGCCGTTCGGGTCGGCGCAGGACCATAAGCGCGTCGGCGATGGCGACACCGGCCCCAATACCGGCGGCATGGGCGCCTACAGCCCGGCCTCGATCTTCACCCCCGATCTCGAAGCGCGCGTCATGGACGAGATCGTTCGCCCCACCGTCCATGCGCTGGCCGACGCCGGCACGCCCTTTTCCGGCATCCTCTATGCCGGGCTGATGCTGACCGACGAGGGGCCGAAGCTGGTCGAATATAATGTCCGCTTCGGCGATCCCGAATGCCAGGCGCTGATGCTGCGCCTCGACAGCGACCTGCTTCAATTGATGCTGGCGACCGCCAAAGGCGAGCTGGCCGACGCCGCGCCGCCGAAATTCGCCGATGACGCGGCCTTGGTCGTGGTCATGGCGGCCGACGGCTATCCCGGCACGCCGGCAAAGGGCGGCGCCATCGCCGGGCTCGACCAGGCCGAGCAGGGCGGCGTCAAGGTCTTCCACGCCGGCACCGCCCGCAAGAAGGGCAGGCTGGTCGCCGACGGCGGGCGGGTGCTCGGCGTCGCCGCGCGTGGCGCCACCGTCCGCGCGGCGCAGCAAGCCGCCTACCGCGCCGTCGACGCGATCGGCTTCCCCACCGGCTTCTGCCGCCGCGACATCGGCTGGCGCGAAGCGGCGCGCAACCGCCGCAAGGCCAGCGATTGATCCGGAGGAGCCCTCTTCCCTTATAACCCGAAACGCGCGGCGGGCGTGGCGGCGGGCTCGACGACGACCGGGGTCCGCGCGAGCCGCAGGACAAGGACGGCCGCGCGATTGCAGGCCTGAAATAGGACGAGCGTGGGAGGTGACGGCGCCGCATGTCCGCGCTAGACCTCGGCCGGCGAGCTGCGGCTCCCGGCAACGAGGTATGGATGTCGCCCATGGTCAAACTGCTGATCGGGCTCGGCTCGGCGCTCGCCGCCGGCTGGATCGGCCATGGGCCGTTCGGCCAGGGCGAGGCCTTTGCCGGCCGGCTCGAGGCGCAGGCCAGGACGGTGGTCCACAAGGCGGCCTTGCCCGGCGTGGGCGTCCGCATCGCCCGCGACCCGCTGTCGCGCCAGGCGATCCTTTCCGGACCGGCCGACGACTTCCAGCGCGAGGGCCTGGGGCAATTTCCCGGCCTCAACGACCGGGTCCGGGCGATTCCCGGCATTTCCGGCGTGCGGTGGGAGGAAGGGCGGCGGATGCCCTTGCTGGCCGAAACGCTGATCCTCGTCGGCCTCGCCTGGCTGGTCGGGCTCGGGCTCGGCTGGCTGTTCTTCGGCCGGCCGAAGCGCGAGGGCTATTTGTGAGGATTCCGGCTTCATGCTGACCCTGGCCCAGTTCAGCCTCGTCACCCTGGCGGTCGCGCTGCTGATCGGAATCGCCACCGGCTGGTGGGCGTTCGGACATCGCCGCCATCGGCCCGCCCCTGAGACACGATTGGAGGAAACGCCACCGCCATGACGTTCGACACCGATACGATCCTGATCGTCGTCGCCATCCTCGCCGGGCTGATCCTGGCTTTCCTCGCCCTGCGCCCGCGCCGGGGCGGGCCGCGGATCGCGCGTCGGCCCGAGGGCGAAAGCCCCTATGTCGCGCGCCAGGACCGGCCCTATATGAAGCCGCCCGCGGGCGCGGACGGGCCGCAGGGCAACAGCGTCGCCGACGAGCTCGCCGTTGCCACCACCGACGTCGCCGGCGACGTGCTCGGGATCAGGGCGCCGGCCGCGCCGGCGGGCGCGGCCGACGACCTCTCCTTGCTCAAGGGCGTCGGCCCCAAGTTCGCGGCGCAATTGAACGCGCTCGGCGTCACCCGCTACGAGCAGCTCGCCGGCTTCAACGGCACCGAGATCGCCCATCTGGACGAGCGGCTCGGCGCCTTCCGCGGCCGGCTGGCCCGCGACCGGGTGGCCGAGCAGGCCGCCTATCTCGCCCGCGGCGACATCGACGGCTTCGAGGAGAAGTTCGGCAAATTGGGCGGGTAAGCGCCTTGGGTTGCACCACGTCATCCTGACGAAAGTCAGGACCGGATCAAGTCCGGGATGACGTAACGTTCAGGCCCGGCGCCCGCGCTTCACCTGGGCGGCGAGCAGCTTGTCGATCTTGCGGCCGTCCATGTCGACGATCTCGAACTGCCAGCCGCGGAAGATGAAGCGCTCGCCCACCTCCGGCAAATGCTTCAGCACCGACAGAGCGAGGCCGGCCGCGGTCGCATAGTCGCGGTCCTCGGGAAGGGCGATGCAGAGCTGGTCGGACAGCAGGTCGGCCGAGACCGAGCCCGACACCCACCAGCTGCCGTCGTCGCGCTCGACCAGAGGCGGATCGGTGTCGAGGTCCTGGTCCGAGGCGAACGCGCCGGCCAGCGCCGAGAGCAGGTCGGCCGGCGTCACCAGCCCTTCGAAATGGCCATATTCGTCGTGGACGAAGACCATCGGCACCTCGGCGTCGCGCAGCACGTTCAGCGTGTCCATCGCGTCGAGCTGGTCCGGCACCACCGGCGCCGGGCGCATCAGCTCGCGCAGGTTCAGCGGCCTGCCCTCGAGCGACGCGATGACGATGTCGCGCGCCTGGACGACGCCGATCAGCCGCTCGACCGACCCTTCGGCGACGGGGAGGCGGCTGTGCGGCGCCTCGCGCAGGGTGTGGCGGATGGTTTCGGGATCGGCGTCGGCGTCGATCCAGTCGACCTCGGTGCGCGGCGTCATCACCTCGCGCGTCGGCCGGTCGGCGAGCCGGACGACGCCGGAGATGATCGCCCGCTCGCTTTCCTCGAGCAGCCCCGCCGTCGCCGCTTCGGCGACCACCAGGTGGAGATCCTCGGCGGTGACGTGGTCGGCCGATTCGCGATCGAGGCGGAGCAGGCGGAAGATCAGCGCGCTGGTCCGGTCGAGCAGCCAGACGAACGGCGCGGTCGCCTTCGACAGCCAGTGCATCGGCAGGGCGACCAGAGCCGCGATCGTCTCGGGCTGCCGCAGGGCGAATTGCTTGGGCACCAGCTCGCCGATCACCAGCGAGGCATAAGTGGTCAGCACGATCACCAGCGCGAAGCCCAGGGTCTGGGCAGTGTCCGCCGGGATGCCGAGCAGGGCGAGCCGCTGCCCGGTCGGGCCGCCGAGGCTGGCGCCGGAATAGGCGCCGGCGAGGATGCCGATCAGGGTGATCCCGATCTGGACGGCGGAAAGGAAGCGGCCCGGGTCGCCGGCCAGGTCGAGCGCGGTCTGGGCGCCCTTGCGTCCGGCCCGCGCCATCGCCCTGAGGCGCGGCTTGCGCGACGAGACGATCGCCAGCTCCGACATCGCGAACAGGCCGTTCAGCGCCACCAGCAGCAGGATGATGAGGACATCCAGCCAGGGGAAGGATTGGAGCGGGAGGGAGGAAGGCATAAGCTTGGCTTGTCCTAGCCGCGAACGTCGCCGCTCGACAACAACTTCATCGGCCGCGCTCGATACGCTTCTGGAACCAACCCGTCGCGGCGGCGGTTGAGTCCCCGTTCCCCTGCATCACCCGACACCCGAAGGAATGCGCATGCCCGCTCCCGATAAATTCGTCCTGGCCGCCTTCGCTGCCGCCCTGCTCACCACCACCGCCGCCTGCGTCACCGATCCCAACACCGGCGAGCGGCGCGTCTCCAAGGCGGCGATCGGCGCCGGCATCGGCGCGGTCGGCGGCTATCTGGTCGGCGACCTGGTCGGCGGCCGGCGCGACCGCACCGAGCGGATCGTCGGCACCGGCATCGGCGCGCTCGCCGGCGGCGCCGTCGGGGCCTATATGGACCGCCAGGAGCAGGAGCTTCGCCGCCAGACCGCCGGCAGCGGGGTGGAGATCGAGCGGCGCGGCGACGAGCTCGTCCTCACCATGCCCTCCGGCATCACCTTCGGCTTCGACCGCCACGACGTGCAGCCGCAATTCCGGCCGACGCTCGACCGCATCGCCGACATTCTCGAAGACTATCCGCAGACGATGATCGACATTTACGGCCACACCGATTCGGTCGGCGGCGACGCCTACAACCAGACCCTGTCCGAGAACCGCGCCGCCTCGGTGGCCAATTACCTGTCGGCGCGCGGGGTCCGGCAGGAGCGCATGGCGACCCTGGGCTATGGCGAGACCCAGCCGATCGCCGACAACGCGACCGACTCCGGCCGCGCCGCCAACCGCCGCGTCGAGATCAGGATCGTGCCGGTGGAGGGGTAACCCGTCTCCCCTCCCGCTCGCGGGAGGGGATTAAGTGGTGGGGTGAGGTGCCGACCGAGAAAGCCGGATAGCCCCGCCCCCGACCCCTCCCGCAAGCGGGAGGGGAGCTAGGCCCGCCTCGCCCTGAAGAAATCCCGCAACATCGCGCCCGCCTCTTCCTCGCCGATGCCGGGATAGACGTCCGGCGCGTGGTGGCAGGTCGGCTGGGCGAACAGCCGCGGGCCGTGGAGCACGGCGCCGCCCTTGGGATCGGGCGCGCCGAAATAGAGCCGGCCGATCCGGGCGAGCGCGATCGCGCCGGTGCACATCGCGCACGGCTCGAGCGTCACCCACAGGTCGCAGCCGTCGAGCCGGCAGTCGCCGATCGCCGCGGCGGCCGCGCGCAGCGCGACGATCTCGGCATGGGCGGTGGGGTCGTTGGTGTCGCGCATCCGGTTGCGCGCGACCGCGAGCACCGCGCCGCCTTTGGTGACGACCGCGCCCACCGGCACCTCGCCGTCCCCGGCGGCGGCCCGTGCCTCGTCGAGGGCAAGGCGCATCGGATCGGGAAGCGGAAAGGCGGCTATTGGGCGTTGCCCTGCGCGTTTTCCTGCTCGAGGCCGACGCTGGGCACCTCGACCTGCCGGCTCTCCATCTTCACCACCGGCACGTTGACGTTGGTCGTGGTGGTGCCGACCTCGACGTCGCGCGTCTTGATCGAGACGGTGCCGTCGCTGCTTTGGGTGAGGTTGATGGTGCCGGTCGCGACGAGGGCGATGACGATCAGCACGACGAGCGCGATCAGGAGCAAGAGTGTCCGCAGCATGGCCGTCCTCATGGGTTCGGGGTTGCAGGGAAGAACGTGAGGATGACAGATCGGTTGCATGTCCGCAACGATGGTGGTGCGCGCCGGACGGTTGACGAATCCCGCCAGGGCGGCTATCCGCGCCTCCTTTCCGGGGAGCGACACGCCCCCATTCCAGGAAGAGATTGAAATGTCGCGCATTTGCGAGCTGACCGGCAAGGGCCGGCTGGTGGGCAACAACGTTTCCCACGCCAACAACAAGACCAAGCGCACGTTCCTGCCCAACCTGCAGAACGTCACGCTCATCTCCGACGCGCTCGGCCGCGGCGTGAAGCTGCGCGTCTCGATGAACGGCCTGAGGTCGGTCGAGCATGTCGGCGGCCTCGACAATTGGCTCGCCAAGACCAGCGACGACAAGCTGAGCCTCAAGGTCCGCCGCCTCAAGCGCGAGATCGTCAAGAAGCAGGCCGAGGCCGCCGCCTAGCGGCGAAGACGGCCGCCTGCCTGCGGTGGCTTCAGCGACGACCGACGCCCCCTCAAAACGGCAGCCGGATCCCCAGCATCACCCGGTTGCTGACCACGCCCGGCGCGATCTCGACGCCCTCGACGAAGGCGCGGCCGCGCAGGGCGCCGGCCAGACCGATATCGGCGCGGATCGGCCTGGGCGCGAAGATCGCCGCCATTTCGGCGAGTGGGTAGGCGCCGGCGCCGCGGCGGCCGCAGACGACGATCGCCGCGCCGTCGCCGCGGTCGCAGGGGCGAGCCGTCGCCGCGAAGCCGGCATCGGCCGGGCGGTAGTAAGCCAGATCGAAATCGATCGGGGCGAGAGCGAGCGACGGCGGGGGCGGCGGCGCCGCCGCCTGCAGGACCAGCAGGATCGCCAATGACATAAGCCGCTCCACGGCCGACCGGCCCGCGACCCTCCGCCATCAATCGGGCGAAGATAAGGCATGCCATGACGATGGCGCTGCGCTAGTCGGGGTGCGGGTTTCGCCGCCCCCGCCAAGCAGGGAGCCGATCGATGGACGCAACAGGAGGCTGCCTCTGCGGCGTGATCCGCTACCGGGTGACCGGCCCGCCGCGATCGACCTCGCTCTGCCATTGCCAATCCTGCCGCCGGGCGACCGGCGGGCCGTCGCTGGCCTGGGCGATTTTCGCCGAGGATGACGTGGAAATCGTCGCCGGCGCGCTTGCGGTCTATGCCTCCTCGCCCGGGGTGGAACGTGGTTTCTGCGCCCGCTGCGGGACGTCGCTGACCTATGCGCGCGCCAATCGCCCCGGCCTGTTCGACGTCACCACCGCCTCGCTCGACGATCCCGAAGCCTTCCCGCCGACCAGGGAGATATGGGTCGAGGAACGGCTGTCCTGGGAGGCGGGCAACCCCGCCTTGCCGCAATTCGCCCGGTTCAGCACGTCGGCGGGCGATCCGGAACCCCCGGGCGCCGCCTGAGCCGGTTTTCCTGACGGCGCCGCGCCGGCCGTGCTATATCCTCGCCGCCTGCCCGAACCGGCGCGGGAAATCGGAGAGGATGGACGATGCGCGGGATCTCGATGACCGGGACGGTGCTGCTGGCGCTCGGCGGCTGCGGCCAAGGCACGCCCGAGGCCGGCGGCGGCAATTCGGCCGGCTCGGCCGTCGGGAGCTACGCCACGCCCGGCGGCCGCGCCGAGGTCCGCGCCGGCGACGCCGCGCTCTCCGGCCTGCCCGAGGGCATCCCGCCTTATCCGCGCGCCGACAGCCGCGGCGCGATCCAGTTCGGCGGCCCGACCGAGGAGGGCGAGGCGCGGGTGATGGGCTTCCAGACCGCCGATCCGCCCACCGCGGTCGCCGCCTTCTACGCCGAGGCCGGCGCGCGCGCCGGCTTCCGGCTGGTCGAGCGGCGCGACACCCCGGCCGGAGCGATCCTCGCCCTCGAGCGCGACAATGGCGACGTCATGAACGTCACCGCGACCGGGACGCCGCGTGGAACCCAGGTGCAGATCATGGCCGGCCAGGAGCGCCCGCGCCGCTGAGCACGCCGGAATTCCGGGGACACGAAATCCCGGGGACACAATATCTCGTGCCGTTCGTGCCAGTCGTCAGCTTCGGCTTTCGCGCGGCGGGCGGCTCAGCGCATCAGGCCGGCCGCCTTCAGCGCCTGCTCGATCGCCTGCTGGACGCCGTCCGCGGCCGCCGGCCTTGCCACGGGGCGAGCGTCGCGGCGGCCGGCCATGGCGCTTGGCTCGGGCACCGCCCGCTTCCCCGCCTTCGCCGCCTCGGCCACCGCCGGGGCGATGCCGAAGAAGGCGGCGATCCGGTCGGTCGAGCTCAGGCCGACGTCGAGCATGTGCGCCCCGGCCGCGCCCGATTCGCCCTCGCCGGTGCCGGGGTCGAGCGGGATGCCGTGGGCCATGCCGGTGATCGTGTACTGCTCGATCAGCGGCGCGCCGTCGGCGCCGAGCCAGGCGCGCCGCGGATAGCCCGCCACCCGGTCGGTCCGGTCCGGCCGGGGCCCAAGGCCGTGCAGCCAGGCCCATTGCAGCACGATCGCGTCGGCGTTGCTCGGCACCACGGTCGAGTCGGCGCTGCCCTGCCAGACCTGGATGCGCGGCCAGGGCCCCTTGTGGGGCGAGGCGCGGCGGACCTTGAGGCCGAGCTCCTTCGCGTCGCTGTGCGCCCGCCCGCCCATGCAGTCGAACGCCTCGGCGACGCCCGACGCGCAGCCATAGGCGACGCCGGCGATGATCGCGCCGGCGGCGAACGTCTCGGGATAGGTGGCGAGCATCGCCGAGGCCATCGCCCCGCCGGCGGAGAGGCCGGTGACGAAGATCCGCTTGGGGTCGATGTCGTGCGCCGCCTTCATCGCCTCGATCATCGCCTTGATCGACGCCGCCTCGCCCATGCCGCGCTGATTGTCGTTGCCGGAGAACCAGTTGAAGCAGAGCAGGGGATTGTTGGCGCGCTGCTGCTCGGGAAAGAGCAGGATGAAGCCGTGGCGGTCGGCCAGGGCCGACCAGCCCGAGCCATGGTCGTACAGGGCGGCATCCTGGGTGCAGCCGTGGAGGACGACGACCAGCGGCGCCGGTCCGTCGAGCCCCGCCGGCACATGGAAGCGGCAGACGAGGTTGCCGGGATTGTCGCGGGGCGGAGGGAGGTCGGCGAGCCGGTCGCGGATCGCGGCGCCCGGCGCGATGCCGCCGTGGGCCGCGCCGTCCCCACGGCCCCGCCTCAGCGGAAATCCCGGTCTGGTCACTGGCATGGTGCGTCTCTCCTCGGCCGGCCCGGACCGGGCGGCGCTGCAGGTCCAACCTATATAGGAAGGATTTGTTGCACTGCAGCATGAGCGGCCGATTTTCCTTCCCCGCGAGCGCCGGCTCAGCCGTGCCTCCGTGCGCCCGCTTCCCCTCTCCCCCCGCCGGCGATACCCTCCCCGCCATGTACCTGCGCATCCGCAACCGGCTCCCGGCCCTCGTCGCCGTCGTCTGGCTGGTCTTGTCCTGGTGGCTGATCCTCGGCGCGCCGCCGCTCGCGGAAATACCGGCGGCGATGCGCGCGGCCGGCGATCGTTATTCCGAGCTCGAGATCTTCACCTGGTTCGCGGCGGCGATCCTCGCCATGATCGCCGTCGACCGGCTGTACGTGGCCTATGTCCGCCGGCGCGTCGGCGTCGACCCGATGAAGACGCACTGGTCGAAGCTGCGCAACCGTGACGGCGCCTTCTTCTGCGCCGCCTGTCAAAGCATCTTCCTGCTCCCGCCCGAAGATTTCGGCGACGACGAATGGGTCCGTTGCGGCGATTGCGGCCACGCTGTCGCGCCTTATGGCGAGATGAAGAAGCTGCTCCCGGCGCACCGCCGGGAGCCGCGCTAGCGCCCGTGCGCGGCGCTTCTTTTCGCCGTCGCCTTGGCGGGCGCGGCGGTCTATGTGTCGGCCATGACCGGAACCCGTCATCGCCTGCTTGCCGCCGCCGCCGCCATCCTCGCCCTCGGCGGCTGCGCGACCAGCTACGGCCGCAACTCGCTCGGCATCGGCGACGGCTATCGCGAGGAGCAGCTGGGGCCCAGCCTGTGGCGGGTCCGCGCCCAGGCCAATGCCTATTCGCAGTCGCGCTTCGCCCTCGACATGGCGACCTACCGGGCGGCCGAGCTGGCGGGCAGTGCCGGCTTCCCCTATTTCCAGCTGCTCGATTCCTACGTCGAGGACAATGAGGACACGTTGGGCGACCTCGCGTCGCTCGCCGGTCAGCGCGCCGAAGTGAAGATCCGCGGCGTCCACGACCGCGCCCAGCCGATCGCCTGCGAGATGAGCGACCGGAGCGCCTGCCGCACCCTCTCGGTCGAGGAAACCCGGCGCACGCTCGGCCCGCGGCTCAACATCCGCGCGCCGGCGCCGGCGCCCCGACCAGCACCGGCTCAGCCCGGCACATAGATCCAGATGTGGCGGGGCCCGCCGGCCAGCGCGCGCAGGCTCTTGGCGGCCTCGTCCTGGACCGGCCGGCCGGCGCAGGGCGCCTCGTAAATCTCGGCCATCCGCCGCAGGATCGCCGGCGGCGCGGTGTTGAGCTCGACGACGCCGGTGATCAGATTGCGGTACATCGTCCCGACCGCCCCCCAATGGTTGTGCAGCTCGACGTCCTTGTCGCAGCGATTCTCGGTCCGCAGCATCTCGCGCACCGCCGCCACCGCGCGCGGGTCGCCGCCGATCGCCGCGCCGGTCAGCAGGATCTCGGCCCGCCGCGGGTCTCGGGCGACGCCCTGGCCGTCGCGATAGGCGAGCCCGAGCGGATAGCGCGCCGGTACCTGGCCGGCCACCACCTCGGCCTCGAGCAAGGGAACCGCCTCGGCAATCCGGCCCTGGCTGTAAAGGTTCATCCCCGGCGTGCGGCTGACACCGACCGAGCAGCCGCCCAGCGTCGCCGTCGGCGGCGGCGCGGCAAGGAAATCGCTTTCCCGAATCGCTGGCATCGCCTAGAACAGAAGAAGAACGAACGAAGGGAATGGTCATGCCCGCACCGGCCCACGTCGATCCAGCCTATGTCCAATATGCCAAAGAGGCGGTGCCGTGCGGGATGGCCGGCGCGCCCGGGGCCGCGCTCAAGCTCTACCATGTCGAGAAGCCCGGCGAGCCGGTGCCCTCCGCGATCGCCGAGGCGGCGCGCGCCTTCCTTGCCGGCGAGGGCGTCGCGGCGGCCGGCCTTGAGGGCGATTGCGGCTTCGTCATCCTCCACCGCTGCGGCGCCGATTTCTATTTCCTGCTCCTGGGAGTGTGGCGCGGATCCAACGAATTGTGGGAGGCGGTCTGGTACCGGCAGGGCGACATGGCCGGCTTCGCCCGCTTCGATCCCGCTTATCCGCCCTCGGCGCCGCTCCGCCCGACCTTCTGCGTCTGGGAGCTGGGCGTGGTCGCCCACGAGGCCGCCGCCTGGACCCGCTTCCTCGCCTCGCCGCGCGGCGCGGCCGACCTCGCCCGCTGGCGGGAGGACCGGTTCGAGGGCGCGGTGTGAGGAGGCGGGCGAACGCCCTCCTTTAAACGCGCCTGCTTCCTGTGCCATGGCCGGGCGGCACGGAAGGAACGGCCATGGCATTGCACCAATATCAGACCTTCGACGATGGCGTCGTCGCCCGTCCCACCGGCGACGGCCGCTTCCAGGTCGAGATCGCGCTGCGCGGCGGCGCCGTCTTCGCCGACGAGCCGGTCGAGGCCGGCGGCCGCGGCACCGGGCCGACACCCTATGAGCTGCTCAGCGCCGCGCTCGCCGCCTGCACCGCGATGACGCTGCGCGTCTATGCCGAGCGCAAGGGATGGCCGCTGCCGCCGTTCAGCGTCGAGGTCGCCCATGTGATCGTCCCGGGCCGTCCCGACGGGACGCCGCCGCGCGACCGGTTCAACCGCCACATCGCCTTCGACCGGCCGCTGCCGCCCGAGCGCCGCGCCAGGCTGCTCGAGATCGCCGACAAATGCCCGGTCCACCGTACCCTGATGCGTGGCTTCGAGGTGACGACCGATCTCGGCCCCTCTTCCGTCCACCCCGCCGGCGAGCCCGCGGCGCAGCACCAGCGCGACCTCGAGGCGGTCTGCGCCGCCTGACCGGGACGACGGCGCCCCGCTCTCTCCAAAATGGGCGACGTGCCCGATCCAAAGCGGATGCGACTTCATTTAGCGTCGGGGCCGCGCCGGCCTAACCTGCACGGCCGGGAGAACCGCGATGCCAGCTTATTATGTCAACACCAACGCCCAGCCGACCGGCGAGCACGAGGTGCATGAAGAGGATGTCTGCCCGCATCCGCCGGAGCCGGCCAACCGTCACCACCTGGGCACCCACGCCAGCTGCCATGGTGCGGTTGCGGCGGCCCGGAAGATCTATGACGATGTCGACGGCTGCTACTGGTGCTGCAATCCCTGCCACACCCGCTAAGGGGCCAGGCCCTGGCCGCACCATCCCAGCCGCCGCCCGGTCCAGCGCCGCCCCACGCCTTCGGCGACGAGCATCTGGCCGAGCGAATTGCCGTCGCGCGTGACGATCCTGAGCTTGCGGCCGTAACGGTCCTCGTCGCGGCTGTCGGGATTGGGCGCCAGGCTATAGGGGCCGGCGGCGAGCAGCGCCTCGAGCCGGACGCGGGCGCGCTGGCCGAGCGCCTCCTCGGCCGCGCATTGCGGCGAGAAGATTTCCGGGGTGTCGATGTCGGCGATGCGGATGCGCACGTCGCCCTGGTCAAAGGTGTCGCCGTCGACGACGCGCCAGCCGCCGTCGATCGTATCGGCCGCCGCCGGGCCGCTGCCTGCGTCGTGCCCGACCTCGGCCGACAGCGCGGCGAAGCGCATCGCCTGAAAGGCGAGCAGCCCCAGCAGCAGCCCGATCCAGATCATGATCCGGACGTCCGCGGGCCGATACCGCCGGAAGGGAACCATCTTTCCCATCGGCCAAGCCTAGCCGGACGCCGCTCACCGATTGATTAACGAGGGAGTAGGTCCTTCCGAAGCGCCCGGACCCGCGCAGGCTAGCCCTGGCCGCCGCCCTCCTCCTTCGCCCTCTGCGCTTCCTCCATCTTCCTGCGGAGGCTCAGCGGCCGCATGTCGGTCCACACCTCCTCGATATAAGCGAGGCATTCCGGCTTCAGGCCGGTCTTGCCGGCGTCGCTCCAGCCGAGCGGGTTCTCCCGGTCGGCCGGCCAGATCGAATATTGGTCCTCATGGTTGACCACCACCTTGTAGATGGTGGTGTCCTCGCGCTCCTGCCAATCCCCGCCCATCGCGGCCTCCTCTCCTCTCATCGACCCAGGCGCGCGACCTTAAGGCAATCGGCGCCGCAATGCACCCGCCGCTACCGGTCCAGCGCCGCCGCGAACCGGTGATTGTCGAGGAAGCCCAGGCGAGTGATGCCGGCGCGCTGGATGTCGGCCAGGATCTGGTCGACCTGCTCGTAGCGGGCCTCGCCGTCGGCGCGCAAATGGAGCTCCGGATCGGCCGGGTCGGCGGCAAGGGCTGCGAGGCGCGCGGGCAACGCCGCCGCCGCGACCGGCCGCCCGTCCCAGCGCAGCCCGCCGCCCGCCGCGACGTCGAGGCGGTGAATCGGGCGCGGCTCGGTCGTCGGCGGCGTCGGCCCGGCGGGCAGGTCGAGCGGCACCTTGTGGCTGCGCATTGGGATGGCGACGATGAACATGATCAGGAGGACCAGCATCATGTCGATCAGCGGGGTGGTGTTGATCGTCGCGATCGGCGCGAAATCGCCCTGCGGCTGCAGGAAGCGGGTGCGGATGTAGCGCGGTGCGGGCGAGCGGATCATGGTCCTTCTCCTTCGACGCGGAGGATGCATGATATAACATTACCGTATCCTGCGAAAGAGGCTTCCTCCGCCGGCGGCTACCGCTTGTTAACCCCTCGGCCGCTAGTCTCGTCGCGCAACGGGAGGACTTATGTCGTTGAAGGCATTCGGATTACTGGCGCCGCTGGCGCTTGGCGGACTCTATTTCGGCGGCGTGCTCGGAGGCGGCGCCTATTCGCGCGTGGTCGACCGGCCGCCGGCGCAGGTGATGGCCGCGCTGGGCGACCTCGACGTGCGCGAGCAGCCCGGAGCGCCGGGCACCGACGCCGGCCGCTCCGGCGGTGTCCGGCCCGTCTTCCGCACCGAGCGCGGCGAGAACAGCATCAGCTTCCTGGTGATGAGCGGCGATCGCGTCGCCACCCGCATGACCGCGATCCTCGAGCCCCTGGACGACGGCCGGCGCACCCGCGTCACCGCCAAGGTCGAGCGTGGCGACGCGCCCGACGATTTCGTCTCCCCGGCCTTCCGCTCCGAAGGGATGACGCTCGGCCTGTTCTCGCTGGCTCTCGAAGGCGAGCTGGACGAGCTGGTCGCGCCGCCGCGCCGGAGCCGGGCTGAGTGTATCGAGCTCGAGGAGCAGATGCTGATCGCCAACGCCCCGGCGGGCCTCACCGACCGGCCGGACAATCTTCGGCAAGCGGTCGGCGGCACCGCCCGGACGATCGTCATGCTGGGCGGGATCCAAGCCGAATTGCGGCGCCTCGGCTGCCCCAGCGGCGGTCCCGACGGCGGGTTCCAGCCCATTTCGAACCGGATGGGCAGCGCGCCGCCGGCCGCCGCAGCGGGCACGCCGGAAACCAGCTTCGAGCCCGGCCGGCCGATGGTCGATCTGAGCCGTGACCGGCGCGGGCGCTGACGACACGCACCGGCGCGATTGACACCGGCGCGCACCTGACCGATCCCTCCCTTCGTTACGGGGAGGGAACGGCTCGTGCTCAAACGCCTGTTGCTCGCCGCCGCCGCGTCCGCCTGCCTTGCCGGCCCGGCGAACGCGTTCGGGCTGCGGACGCACCTTTACATCGCCCAGCATGTCTATGACGATTTGGCCGACTGCCAGGTGACGATCCGCGGCGAGGCGTTCCGCGTCGCCGCCGACAGCTGCCGCGCGATCCGCGACCATCGGGGCGCGTTCCTCGCCGGGGCGCTCGGGCCGGACGTCTTCCCGGACCTCATCGTCGGCCAGAGCTTCGTCCATCCCGGCACGCCCGGCGGCTGGCAGGCGAACGACTGGCTGAACCACCTGCTGCAAAATGCCGACGCGCCCGACGAGCTGGCCTTCGCCTGGGGCTATGCGATGCATTTCGCCGGCGACAGCTTCGCCCACTCCTATGTCAACAATTATGCCGGCGGCGTGTTCGAGATCACCAGCGACCGCACCAAGAATATCGAGCTCAGGCACTTCCGACTCGAAAAATATATCGACCAGCATCTCGACTTCGCGATCGACCCGGCGGTGCTGCGCGTGCCGGCGCAATTCCTGTCGGAGCAACTGATCCACTATGATTACAGCCGCGGCGGCGGACCGCTCGGCGCCGCCCATTTCGACACGGGCCTGCGCGATCCCGAGCGCTTCCAGGCGCAGGCGGTGCGGCGGCTGAGGACCGGCGGCCCGGCGGCGCCGGTGATGACCATCCTCGCCATGATCGAGATTTCGAGGGCGGCGAAAGTCCGCGCGCCGGTCGAGGAACGGGCGGCGCGGGCCGAGGTCGACGCAGCGGCGGCGGCGGTGCGCGCGGTCGAGGCGGGCCACCGGCTGCCGCGGTCGGAGACGATGGTGCTCGACGGCCGCAGCGCGGCGTGGCGGGACCTCAACGCCGCCGGCCGGCGCGAGGTCGAGGCGGCCTATGCCCGCTACCGGGCGGCGGTCGAGGCGTGGCGGATCGCCCGCGCCCTGGTCGTCTTCACCGTCGGCTGGGAGGCGGACATTGCGCTGGCGGCGCGGCGCTATATCGAAGCGTCGCTGGAATTCGCCCGGAACATGGTCCGCGACAGCGGGCCGGGCCGCGCCTCCTATGAGGAGCGCGAGAGCGCGATGATGCCCTATCGCCGCTGGCTCTCCTGCTATGGCGACGTGCTGCGCGGCGTGCCGGCGGCGAGCGCCGAGCTGGTCTGCGCGCGGATGCGCGAACTTCGCGCCGATTTGAGCCTCAGCCGCGCGGCCCTGCTGGCCGGCCTCGGCGAGCAGCCACGCTCGCTCTATTTCCGGCTGCTGCAGGTGAGCGAAAATCTTTCGGATGCGTTGACCGGCGCGCTGATCGGCCTGGCGCGGCTGCAGGACCGCTCGTTCGCCGATCTCCTGACCGACGTCATCGACCCGGCGCCGGTCGAACCGTTCGCGCTCAACGACGCCTTCCAGCGCGGGCCGAACGGGCAACTCGTCTTCCGCTGCGTGACCGACTGGATCGACGCCGATCTCGGCATGCGGCCGCCGCCCGCCTCGCCTGCCGACGGCGACTGCGACGGTGCCCCGCGCACCCGCGCCCATCTCGATCCCGCCCGGTTCGCGCCGCTCGATTATGCGCTCACCCTGGCGCGGCTCGCCCTGCTCGACCAGGCCGGGGTGCGGCAGCTGACGGCGCGCTTCGGCGGCGACCCGGCCGAGCTCCGCATGGGCGCCCAGCCGCGCTACTCGCTGCTGCTCGACGCCGTCCGCTCGCTGGACGGCAGCCAGCAATGGCAGGGAAGCTCGATGCCCTTCCCGCGCCGCAACCCGTATCGCGACCGCGGTGAGGCGGCGAGCGCCGGCTACGGCCCGGGCGGCGCCGCCGCGCCGTTCGGCTTTCCGCTCTACCGCACGCCGGCCTTGCGCCGGACCGTCTTCGCCGCCCTGTTCCCGCGGCCGTTCGAAGGCGCGATCCTTCGCCGGGCGGAGATGCAGGCGCCGCACTATCCGTTCCGGCCCTGCACGGGCGATCCGCTGCGCGGGCCGAACCTCGAATCCGTGCCCGGCCTGACGGAAATCTGCTGACGGCAACGGCCGCGGGCGTGGCGCGTTTTCGCTGCGGAAAGGAGCCGGGCATGGTCCGCGCCTTGGTCGACTAGCCGATGCCCTCGAGCGTCATCCGGGCGGCGCATTACGATCCCGACCGCGAGGTGCTGGACATCCGGTTCACCACCGGCCGGCGCTATCTTTACCACCGCGTGCCGCCCGAGGCCGCCGACGCCTTTCGCGCCGCGTTCAGCAAGGGCCGCCATTTCAACGCCCATATCCGCGATCATTACGCGTTCACCGAGGTCGCCGGCGCGGATTCCTAAACCCGCGATGAACGGCGCGCTTATGTTCCGTTCACGAAACCTCCTGCGTCCCGCTTCGTTACCCTTTCCGACCCCGTTTGCGGGGCACCATTCAAGGAGTGAAGTGATGCGTAAGCTGATTCTTGCCGCCGCCGTGGCGGCCGTTGCCATGCCGATCGCCACCGCGCCGGCCGCGGCACAGACGGGCTATAACGAGCGCCAGGAGGCCCGCGAATGCCGGCGCGAGCTGCGCAACGCCGACACCCGACGTGAATATCGCCGCGAGCGGCGCGAATGCGCCCGCGAGCTGCGCCAGGCCCGCAACCGCGACTGGCGGACCTATCGCCGCTACGACTACAATCGCTACGAGCCGGGTGTCACCGCTTATTATGCCGACGATTATTATCGTGACGGCCGCTATTATCGCGAGCGCCGGCTGAGCGCGAACGACCGCATCTATCGCGGCCGCGACGGACGCTATTATTGCCGCCGCAACGACGGCACCACCGGCCTCATCATCGGCGCCGGCGTCGGCGCGCTGGTCGGCAACTCGCTCGACAATGGTCGCTCGAGCCTGCTCGGCACCGTGCTCGGCGCCGCCGTGGGCGGGGCGATCGGCCGCGAGGTCGACCGCAGCGACAACCGCCGCGATCTCCGCTGCCGCTAAGGCACGGCAGCTTTTGCGAGGAGGGGCGTCCCAATGGGGCGCCCCTTTCTCTATCGAAAAAAAATGATCATCCGGCGCATTCGCCGAACGCTTCGGCGCCGGCGCGGCGCCTCAGCATCGCCGCCCGCCTCGAAATCCCCCCGTTCCTAAACGTGGGCTGAACCGGGCGTAGTTTTGGGTTCATGCAACAGGTGCATAGTCCGTTCGTTCCGACTCTGCGTCTGCAGATCGGGCGCGAACAGGAGTATGGTCATGCGTTTCCTCATCCTTGCGGCCGCGCTCGGCGCCGTCGCCCTCCCGGCCACCGCAGCCAGTGCCCAGAGCTGGCGCGGCGGCTATTACAACCATCAGCGCGACGTCCGCCAGGAGGTCCGCGAGTGCCGCCGCGAGCTGCGGCGCGCCGACAGCCGCCGCGAATATCGCCGCGAGCTGCGCGAATGCCGCCGCGAGATCTCCCACGCCCGGCGTGACCGCTGGGACGACCGCCGCGGCTATCGCTACGCCCCGAATCGCGGCCGCTACTGGGACGGCTATCGCTGGCGGTCCGGCTACTGACCGGGCCTGAAGGGGGCGGAGCGCAGGCTTCGTCCCCTCTCCGGTGACAAGGACGGCGATTGCGGTTGACTCGGCGTGCCGTTGCGGCGGATCATCGCCCCCTTCGAGACCGCCAGGGGGGATGAAATGGCCGGATCATCGCTGTCGCTGACCAACCTCGCGCGCGCCGCCAAGGTCGTCGCGCTGCTCCTCTTCGTCCTGCCGTGGGTCACCATCTCCTGCGCCGAGCAGACCCTGGCCTCGATGAGCGGAGTCGATCTCGCCATGGGCTCGGTCACCGTCACCAACCCGATGACCGGGGCGAGCGAGCGGCCGCCCGGCGCCGGCGAAGCCGACATGTACGTCATTGCCGCCGCGATCCTGATCCTCGCCGCGCTCCTCGCCACCTTCCTCCTCAAGGGCCGGGCCGGCGCGATCGCCGCGATCGGCGGCTGCGCGGCGGCCGCCGCTTTGCTCTGCTACACCGTCCTCGTTCGGATTCCAGCCAAGGCGCATGAAAGCCCAGCCAGCGGCAGCGGCGCCGAAGGCATGACCGAGCAGCAGCTGGCGGAGCTGATCCGGATCGACGTCGCCCTCGGCTTCTGGCTGACGATCGCGGCTTTGGCCGCGGCGATCGTCCTCAACGTCATGGCGATGCGAGGCCCGCGTCCCGCGCCGGTCGAGCCACCGCCGCCGGGCTGAGGCGGACCCACCGGAATCGCCCGGCGATCCCTCAGGTTCCGCTTGCCAGCGCAGCGGCTTTAAGTCTCTACTCCGGGCCGGGCGCAGGAGCAGGAGCGGCGCATTGCGGGTCACCATCATCGATCTCGTCGAGCGTGGGCCGACGCGCGATCCGTTCAAGCGCAAGATGAGCCCGAACTTTGCGAGCATCATGCCGCAGGCAGTCGCGGTCTGGTGCGAGGAGATGGGCCACGACGTCCGCTATCTGTGCTATACCGGCACAAGCTGCGAGGACCTGACCGCCGACGCTGCGGACACCGACCTCCTGTTCCTCTGCGCCTACACCCTGTCGGCATTCACCGCCTATGCGCTGAGCGCCATCTACCGCGCCGGCGGCGCGGTCACCGTGCTTGGCGGGCCGCACGCCCGCTGCTACCCCGAGGATGCGGCCCGGCATTTCGACTATGTCCTCGGCCTGACCGGGCGCGGCCAGATCGCGGAAGTGCTCGGCGAGGCGGCGCCGCATCGCCCGCTCGGCCGCCAGCTCAGCGCCCCGGTCCAGCCGCGCGAGATCCCGAACCTCCGCCAGCGCTGGAAATATGTCGAACGGGTGATGAAGCAGGCCGGTCCGATCAAGCTGGTGCCGATGATCGGCAGCTTCGGCTGCCCCTATAGCTGCAGCTTCTGCATCGATGCCGCCATCCCCTATCAGCCGCTCGACTTCGACACGCTGAAGGCGGACCTGCGCTTCGTCCGCACCCGGGTGAAGAACCCGATCATCGGCTGGCAGGACCCCAATTTCGGAGTCCGCTTCAACGACTATCTCGACGCGATCGAGGAGGTCGCGCCGCCCGGGTCGATGCGCCACATCGCCGAGATGAGCCTGTCGCTGCTCACCGACCCCCATCTCGCGCGGCTGCAGAGGAACGGCTTCGTCGGCATGCTGCCGGGAGTCGAATCCTGGTACGATTTCGGCAACAAGTCGAAGGCGAGCCGGACCACCGGCGCCGAAAAGGTCGCGCAGGTGGCCGATCACGTGAACCGCGTGCGCGATCATATCCCCTTCGTGCAGACCAACTTCATCTTCGGCCTCGATTGCGACGCCGGCGCCGAACCGTTCGAGCTCACCAAGCAATTTATCGACCTTACGCCGGGCGCCTATCCGGCCTTCTCGCTGTTCACCTGCTATGGCCGCGCCTCGCCGCTCAACCTCGATCTGCAGCGCGCCGGGCGGATCAATTCGATGGCGTTCCATTTCCTCGACAGCAATCACGGCATGAACGTCCAGCCGCTCCATTACGATTGGCCGGACTTCTACGATCGGGTGGCCGACGTCACCCGTCACGCTTATGACGGCCGCGCCATCTGGCGGCGGCTCCGCGCCAACGGGGTGAACATGACCGGCCTGTTCAGCCTGTTCCGCAGCGCCACCACCGACCGGCCGAAATACCAGGCGGCGATGGCGGGGATGCTGCGCAGCGACACCGCCATGCGCGCCTATTTCGAAGGCGAGAGCGCGGACATGCCCGATTTCTTCCGCGCCCGCATCCGCAAGGATCTCGGCCCGCTCTGGGACGCGCTTCCGCCGCGGGCGCTGGAGCACGACCCCTATGCCTATCTGGGCAGCCAGGTGGCCGCGGTCGCATGATCGGCGGCCGGTGGAGGGCGGCGGCGCTGGCGGCGGCGCTGGCGACGGCGACGGCGGGCGCGGGCGCGGCGGCCGCGCAAGACTGCACCGGCCGGCCGGGCCCGGTCCGGCTCTACGTCAACGTCGAGGGCGTCCGCTCCTCGCAGGGGCTGATCGCCGTCACCCTCTATCCCGACGACCGGAGCCGCTTCCTCGCCCGGCGCGGCTCGCTCTATGTCGGCCGGGCGCCGGCGAGGGCGGGAACGACGCGAGTCTGCATCCATTTGCCGAGCACCGGCATCTGGGCGCTGGGCGTCTATCACGACGCCGACGGCAACCGGCGCTTCACCCGCACCGGCCTCGGCCTGCCCGCCGAGGGCTACGGCTTTTCCAACAATGCCCCCGCCATGTTCGGGCTTCCCGCCTTCCGGCGGGTGCGGCTGTCGGTGCCGCGCAACAACCTGAGCACCTCGATCCGGCTGCGCTATCCGTAGAGGCGCTCGGCGCGGGCGAGCGCGTCGGGATCGTCGACGTCGAGCCAGCGGGCCCCGGTGACGTCGAGCGTCCGCGCCCGGCCCCGGTCGGCCAGCCGCTGGACGCCTTCGGAAAGGCTGCCGGCGCCGCCGTCCGCCACCGCCGCGCGGATCGCCCCGGCCAAAGCGGGGGTGGCGCAAAACAGGCCGGTGTCGATCGCGTTGAAGCGGTCGAGCGCCTTGCCGATGCGAAGGATCGCGCCGTCCTCTCCGACCTCGACCCGGGTGGCGTCGTCCATGTCGACGAGCGGATTGGCGAGGTCGCGGTCGACCGCCAGCGTCACGCCCGGACCGCCGCCGGTCGCGACCAGGCGGCGGACGATCGCGGGATCGAACAGATGGTCCGCCATCATCAGCAGGTGATCGCCGCCGATCGCCTCGGCGCCGGCGACGACGGAGTGGCCGTTGGGCCGGTCCCAGTCGGGCGTGCGGACGGCGCGGATGGCAAGCCCGAGGCGGTCGGCCAGGGCGGCGAGGAAGGCCTCGACCCGCTCCGCCTCGTGGCCGGTGACGACCGTGAACGCGGTCGCGCCGCCCGCCGCGGCGGCGGCGACGACATGCTCGATCAAGGCGGTGCCGGCGACGGGGGTGAGCGGCTTGGACGGCGACACGTCGCGCAGCCGGCTGCCATGGCCGGCCGCGATGATCAGGCAGTTCATTCCGCCGCGAGCGCGTCGCCGGCGATGAACTCCTCGGTCAATTGGGCGGCGACGTCGTCGCTGAACTGCTGCGGCGGGTGCTTGCAGAAGAAGGCCGACGGCCCGACCAGCACGCCGCCCAGGCCGCGGTCGAGCGCGACCTTGCAGCAGCGGATCGCGTCGACGACGACGGCGGCCGAATTGGGGCTGTCCTCGACCGACAGGCGCAGCTCCAGGTTCATCGGCACGTCGCCGAACAGGCCGCCTTCGATCCTCAGGAAGCAGAGCTTGTTGTCGTTGAGCCAGGGGATGTAGTCCGACGGGCCGATATGGATGTCGTCGGCGCCGAGCCGTTCGGCAAGGCTCGACTGCACCGCCTCGGTCTTCGATTCCTTCTTCGACACGAGCCGGCCGCGGTCGAGCATGTTCATGAAGTCGGTATTGCCGCCGGTGTTGAGCTGGTAGGTCCGGCTCATCGACGACGCCGCGCTGCCGGAACAGGTTCGAAAGCACGCGGTGGACGATCGTCGCGCCGAGCTGCGCCTTGATGTCGTCGCCGACGATCGGCAGCTTCTTCTCGCGGAAGCGCCGCTCCCATTCCGGATTGCTGGCGATGAACACCGGCATGCAATTGACCACCGCGACGCCGGCCTTGAGCGCGCATTCCATGTAGAAGCGCGTCGCCTCCTCGGAGCCGACGGGCAGGAAGTTCACCAGCACTTCCGCGCCGGACGCCTTCAGCGCGGCGACGATGTCCGCCTCTTCGGGCTCGGCCGCGTCGGCGCGAACGAAGCCGCGCTCCCCGCCGCCCTCGAGCATGTGCGGCGCCATGCCGTCCAGCACCCGGCCCATCCGCACGGCCACCCCCGTCGCCGGGACCTGGCTGTGGAAGACGTGGGTGCAGTTGGGCGGGGCGAAGATCGCCTCGGCAAGGTCGCGGCCGACCTTGCGGGCGTCGGTATCGATCGCCAGCACGAACTCGATGTCGGCCAGCTTGTAGCCGCCGATCCGCTCGTGCATCAGGCCGGTGGGCGTCCGCTCGCTGTCATAATAATAGCGCCCCTGCACGAGCGAGCTCGCGCAATTGCCGACCCCGACCAGCGCCACCTTGATCCTACCCATGAGTCTCCGATTTTTTCCTACTGGCCGGTCGCTTGCGGCGCCGTTGTCCTAGGCTCATCACAATTCCGGGGGAAGTCAAGCGCCTGCGCTGCACTGCGGAATCTCGGCCGGGACCGGGCCGTCCGCCCGCCGCGCGAAGAATACCAGCCCGAGCACCAGCAGGATCCACACGCTCGCGGCGGCGGCGAAGACGTAGAGGACGGCCCGTTCCAGCCCGGCCAGGATCATCAGCGCGAACAGCAAGGCGAAGAAGTCGCGGCTCGTGACGATCGTTCCGGCCTCGATCAGCCGTCCCGCGAGGCCGCTGCCGAACCGGCTCTTGTAACGCTCCTTGAGGACGTTGAGCTGGAACGCGGCGCGGCCGCGGCGGCCGCGCCAGGCGAGGAGCAGCAATCCGGCGAGGAACAGGCCGAGGCCCCAGCCGCCGACCCAGGCGATCCATGGGCCGTCGCGCAGGGCAAGGCTCAGCGTCAGGCCGAGGATGAAGGCGATGTTGGTGGCGACGTCGACGGCGCTGTCCAGCGTCGCGCCGGCGGCCGACGCGCGGAACGTGGCGCGCGCGATCTCGCCGTCGACGCCGTCGACCACCGAGGCGGCATGGAAAAGCAGCCCGCCGAGGATGAGGCCGGGGCCTCCGCCGAAGACCAGCGCTGCGAACATGGCGAGCGCCAGCAGCGCGGTCGCGATGGTCGCGTGGATGGGCCGCGCGCCGGCAAGCCTGAGCGCCAGCAGCGAGAGGCGGCGGGAGAGGGGGCGGTTCAGCCAGCGCGAGACGGGTCCGTCGCTGGCCTTGCCGGTAGCCCGGATCACCGCCCAGGACGAGGGAAGGGGCGCGCCCGCCTCGCCCTCGCCGGCTTCGACGGTCACCCGCGCGGTCCCGCGGAGCCGCTCGATATCCGCGATCGTCGCCGGCGCGAGCGGGGCGCCGTCGCCGATCCTGAGCCGGATCGCGGCGTTCCCCGCGTCGGCCAGCGCGCGGACCGAGCGGCCGGCCGCGGCAACGCCGGCGATCCGCCGGTCCGCCTCGCGCGCGGAGGCGAAGCCGGCTACGGGCGCCGTCGCGTGCATGGATTTTTCGCTTCCATCGCCCCGGTCCTTACCGCAAGAAACGCTTCCGCTCGCGGTTTTTCGTCCACAAAGGAGGCCGTATCATGGCATCGGCGCAAGCCGCCGGCATCCGGCCCCGGACCCGGCCGCGCGAGCTCGAGGATCCGCTCAACCGCTTCGTCTACCACCCGCTCGCCGCACGGCTGGCGCGGCTGCTGGCGCCGACCGGCCTGTCGCCCAACGCCGTCTCGCTGGCGAGCTTTGTCGCGCTGGTCGGCGCGGCCCTGGCCTATACCGGCCTCGCCTGGCCGTACGGCGTGCTGGTCGGCTTCGCCGCGATGCTCGCCTGGCACGTGATCGACGGCGCCGACGGCGATCTCGCCCGGTTGAAGAACATCGCCTCTCCGACCGGCGAGCTGGTCGACGGAGTCTGCGACTATGCCGGCAACGTCTTCATGTACTTCGCCTTCGCCTTCCTGCTGGACAACAGCATCGGCGCCTGGGCCTGGATCCTGGCGGTCGCGGCGGGCGCGTCGCACATCGTCCAGACCAACCATGCCGAAAGCCAGCGGCGAATCTACCTCTGGCGCGCCTACGGCATCCCCTGGCTGAAGAACGCCGCGGCTGCGGGCGACCCCGTGTTCGAACGCAAGAGCTGGTTCACCCGCTATTTCGGCTTCTGGGCAGTCGGCTATCTGTGGCTTTCCAACCGGATGAGCCCCGGCGCCGGGCCGATCGACGCGGCTTTGGCGGATGCGGCGGGCGACGCGCGCGAAACCCGCCGCATCCGCCTGATGGTCCGGCGCGCCTCGCGCCATTCGGTCCGCCTTCAGATGGCGCTGGGCGCCAATCCCAAGACCTTCCTCATCGCCGCCAGCATGGCGCTCGGCAGCCCGCTCTACTTCTTCCTCGCCGTGCTGATCGTCCTCAACCTGCTGCTCGCCTGGTCGGTGTGGCACCACAATCACCGCAGCCGCCGGCTGGCCGAGGCGCTGGACCGGCGCGGCGCCGATGGCGATGGCTGAGGCCGCCGTCGCGCTTGCCGCCGGCGCGCCACGCCGGGCGCGCGGGACGCGGGCCGGACTCCTCGACCTCTATTTGGTCCGCGGCGTCGCCGGCCCCTTCTTCACCATCCTCATCGGCGTCGGGCTGGTGATGATGCTGGAACGGGCGCTGCGGCTGATCCACCTGCTGGCGGCGAGCGGGGCCGACATCGGTTTCTTCCTTCCGCTGATGGCCCAGCTCGTTCCTTATTATCTCAACCTCGCGCTGCCGGCCGCGTTCATGGTCGCCCTCGTCCTCCTGGTCGCGCGGCTCGACGACAATCTCGAGCTCGAGGCGATGCTGGCGAGCGGCCTGTCGCTGTCGCGGATCGCGGCGCCGCTGGCGGCGTTCGGCGTGCTGATCGCCCTCGCCGGCCTTATCGCCGGCGGCTGGCTCGAGCCGCACGGCCGCTACGGCTTCCGGTCGCAGCGCGCCGCCGCGATCAATGCCGGCCAGATCGGCCGCCTCCAGCCCGGGGCCTTCTACCATCCCGCCGGGAGCCTCGCCCTCACCTTCGACCGGCGCGGGGGCGACGGCCGGGTTGGCGGCGCCTTCGTCTGGCAACGGCTCGCCGACGGCACCGAGCTGGTCCTGACCGGCCGCACCGCCCGGATCGGCTTCGCGCCCGGCAGGCGGCTGTTCGGCGTCGAGCTTGAGAATGGCCGTTACGTCTCGCTGCCGGCCGCAGCCGGGGCGCCGGTCGTGATCGCCTTCGACCGGCTGGGGTTCCGCGAATCGCTGCTGCTGCGCGAGGAATCGTGGCGGCGGGGATGGGACCCAAGCGAGCTCACCCTTCCCGAGCTCCTCGCCGAGCGCCAGGCGGCGGCGGCGCGCTTTTCCCGCCGGCTCCTCGATGCCGAGGTCTACAGCCGGGTGGCGCGGGCGGCGAGCATCGCGCTGATCCCGTTCCTGGTCCTGCCCCTGGCCTTCGCCACCAAGAAGGGCCGGCGGGGCTTCGGCATCCTGCTCGGCGGCGCGCTCCTCGCCGCCTTCCATCACGGCCTCAACCTCGCCGAGCGGCTGGCGCGGGGCGGCGCCGCCGATCCGGCCGCCGCGATCTTCGGCGCCGCCGGCCTGTGCGCGCTCGTCGTCGCCCTGATCTTCGTCACCGGGCGGCATTTGCCGAGCCACAGCCCGATCGCCGCGGCGCTGAAGCCGCCCGGCGACGCGCTCGCCCGGCTGCGCGCGGGCGCCGGGCCGATGAAGAGCCTGCGCGGCCGGACGATCGCCACCTATCTGGCGTGGCGGCTGGGCAAATGGATCCTCATCTCCGCCGCCGCGCTCGTCCTCCTGCTGCAGATGGTCGACATCTTCGAGCGCGGCCATGCGTTCGTCGCGCGCGGCATGGGGATGGCGGATGTCGGCTTCTACGCCTGGCTCAGGCTGCCGCCGTCCTGCTGCAGCAGGCCCTTCCGATCGCCGCGCTGGCGGGCGCGATGACCGTCTTCATCGCGCTCGGACGGACCCGCGAGATGGTCGCGATCCGGGCGGCGGGGATTTCGCAATATCGGGTGCTGGCGATGGCGCTGCCGGTACCGGCTGCTGCTGGCGCTCGCCTCCTTTGGCCTGGCCGAACATGTCGCGCCGCGCAGCCAGGCCGCGTTCGCCGCCTGGTGGGCCGCCTCCGAGCCTGCGTCCGCGCCCGAGGCCGAGGCCGAGGCCGAGGCGCGCTGGTTCCGGATCGGCGGCGAGATCGTGCGGGCCGGCACGGAATCGCCCGACGGCGCCCGGCTGCGCGACGTCCGCATCTTCCGCCGCGACGCCCAGGGCCTGCTCGGCGAGCGGCTGTCGGCCGCCACCGCCGTCGCCGGGCCGGAAGGCTGGACGTTGCAGGGCGCCGAGCGCACCCGGTTCGATTCGGGCCGCGGCCGCACCGACCGGATGGCGCGGATGGACTGGACGACGCCGCTGCGGGCCGACGATGTGGCGATGTTCTTTTCGTCCGCGCCGACCCTGTCCGCAGCCGCCGCGCGCCGGTCGCTCGACGAGGCCGCGCCGGTCAGCCAAAGCGAGGCCCTGTTCGCCACCCGGCTCCACCGCTCGTTCGCCGAGCCGCTGGCGCCCTTCCTGATGATGCTGCTGGCGCTGCCGCTCGCCTTTGTCTCGCCGCGGACCGGCGTGGCCTGGCCGGCCCTGCTCTATGCCGGCGGCGGCGGGCTCCTCTATCTGACCGCCGACGGCGTGCTCACCGTCGCGGCGCAGGTCGGCTATGTGCCGGCGGTGGTCGGCGCCTGGGCGGCGCCGGTCGTCTTCGCCCTCGTCGGCTTCACCGTCCTGCTCTATTCCGAGCGCTGAGCCGCGCTTCGAGGAAATCGGCGATCTTCTCGGCGCGGCGGTCCCAGGTCAGCGCCTCCGCGCTGCGCAAGGCGCGCTGCGACAGCTTTTCCGCCAGGCCGGGCTCGCGCAGGAGGCGGTCGAGCGCGGCCGCGGCCGCCTCCGGCCGGTCCGGCGGCACCAGCAAGGCGGTGTCGCCGTCGGCCAGCAGCTCGGCCGTGTCCGGCAAGGCGGGCGCGAGGATCGGCCGTCCGGCGGCGAGATAGGCGAACAGCTTTATCGGCAGCACGCAATTGCGATGGCGCTCGAGCGGCGCCGACGCGGCCGGGATCAGCAGCGCGTCGGCGGCGGCGAGCCAGGGCGGCAGCGCCGCCGGCGCCTGCCATGGGACGACCCGGACGTTGGCATGGCGCGCCGCTTCCGCCGCGATCGCGCTGCCGCCCTCGGCGCCGACCAGCAGGAACAGGATGTCCGGGCGGATGGCGGCGAGGGCGAGGACCTGGTCGAGGCCCTTCTGGGCGTTGATCCGGCCGGCATAGGCCGCGATCGCGCGGTCGGGCGGCAGGCCGAGCCGGGCTCGCGCCTCGCCTTTGCCCATGGGTGGGCCCGGCGGACGCGGCGCCGCGCCGTTATGGGCGACCAGGATCCGCGCCGGATCGACGCCCGCCCGGCGATAGGCGCCGGCGGCATGCTCGGAATGGATGACCAGGCCGAGGCAGTTCGGGTGGCGGGCCGTGCGGCGGACGAGCGGCCGGACGAGCGGCATGTCGTCGGGCCACGGCCGGTAATGGTCGGTGGCGAACGGGAGCGGCGCGGCGGCGCCCAGCGCCAGCATCGCCGGGATCCGCGAATAAAGGAGGTCGGCGTCCTTGAGGTCGGGCGCCCGGAACGCCTGCCGCAGCCACATCAGGCTCCTCGCCAGGGCTTCGCCGGCCCACCGGCTCGGGCGCTGGACCAGCCGGAAATCGCCCTCCACCGAAAAATAGGCGCGCAGCTCCTCGGCCGTCAGCGCGGGATCGCCGCGCCCCTGCGGCATCAGCAGGGTGATCGCGACGCCGCGCCGCGCCAGCGCCGCGGCGGTGCTCACCGATTGCTCGCGGCAGGCCGGCCGGCCGAGCCGCGACCATAGCAAGGGATAGACGATCCGCATCGGAAGCGGGCATCGCAACGTGTCGACAATCGGTCAACTTTTCCCGCGGCCGTGCTATCAGCCGCGGGAAACGCTCATTCCTCAAGGGGTCCAGGACGCTGCTTCGAGACAAGGACAACACGCCCGATGCCGCGGGCGGGCCCGCCGCGGCCACCGGCGGGCATCATTTTTCGATCGCCTGGCGGCTCGCCGCGGCGGCGTGGCTGTGCTGCGTCTTCCTCCAGCTTCTGTTCTACCTCCGCCCGGCGCCGGGCGGCGGGCCGATCCTGCTCATGTGGCAGCGTTATTTCGCCTACTCCCTCTATTACGACCTGCTCGGCGTGTGGCTGCTCTCCGCGCCCTTCTTCCTCCTCTGGCTGATCCTCTACCGCCGGCCCCTCGCCTCGCCGGCGTGGCGCGTGGTCGGCAAGGTCCAGGCGGCGGTGCTGACGCTCAACCTGCTGTTCAGCCAGTTCGACCACGAGATCGTGCGCTTCCTGGGCGTCCGCCTCAACTTCTCCTTCCTCGCCACCTACGGCCAGCCGCAGATCCTGTCCGACAACCTGTTCCTCGACGTGCTGCTGTCCGACCATGGCGGGCCGTTCGTCGGCGTCCTGCTGCTGTTCCTCGTCCCCGCCGGCTACGGCTGGTGGGCGTTCCGGCTGCTCCGCCGGACGCGCGCGCCCGGCCCGCGCCGGCCGCCGGCGATCTGGCTGGCGCTGCTGATCTTCGCGGTGCCGCTGGCGGCGCCGGCCAATGCCTGGATCAAGGCGACCGGCAAGTTCCGCCTGCGCAAGACCGAGGCGGTGGTGCTCGCTTTGGCCTCCGACATCGCGCTCGGCTACGAGGATTTCGAGGCGCCGGAGGATTATGACCGGCTGGCGCGCGACTATCAGCGGCGCTGGCTCGCGGCGAGCGGCGACCGCAACTGGCGCTTCCCCGATCCCGAGCGGCCCTATTTGCGGGTGCCGGTCGGGCCGCCGCCGCCGCCCGACCCCGGCCCCCGCTGGAACGTCATCTATCTTCAGCTGGAGACGTTCCGCGGCGTCGACATGGGCTTCCTCCGGCCCGACCGGACGCCCTCGCCGACCCCCTATCTCGACCGCTTCGTGCAGCGCCCGGACAGCGCGAGCTGGACCCGTGCCCTGAGCTTCGGCATCCCGAGCATCAACGGCCTGTTCGCCGTCCATTGCTCGGTCGCGCCCCATTCGCGCCGCTACATGACCGGCTTCACCGACACCGCCTTCTCCTGCCTTCCCGACACGCTGCGCCGGCGCGGCTATCGCGCCGAGATCTTCAATGCCGGCGACACCGACTGGGACAACAGCACGCCCTGGCTGACCCGCTGGTACGACCGGCTCTGGCGCTATCCGCAGGCCGGCGGGCAGGACCGCTACGTCTTCCGCGCCGCCGCCCGGCGGATCCGCGACCTCGGACGGTCCGGGCGGCCCTTCTTCGCCACCGTCGTCTCGGCCAGCAACCATTCGCCGTTCGTCTCGCCGGAGCCGGCGTTCGACATGTCCGGCCACGCGACGCTCGCCGAATCGGTGCTCAACTCGACCCATTATACCGACGACGTCGTTCGCGAGTTCATCGAGGCGCTGCGCGGCGAGCCCTGGTTCGAGCGGACCTTGGTGGTGATGGCGGGCGATCACGGCTTCAACACCGGCGAGCACGGCCAGAGCCCGGGACAGCATGACCTCTACCGCGAATCGGTCTGGGTTCCGCTGATCTTCGCCGGCGCCCATCCCCGCCTCGTCCACGGCACCCACGGCCGGCTGGCGAGCCTGCTCGACCTCGCGCCGACGATTGCCGACCTGCTCGGCATCCGCGAGGCCAATGCCTGGCAGGGCCACAGCCTGCTGGCGCCGGGCGCGAGCGACGAAGAGGCGTTCGCGATGCGCGATTCGATCCTCGCCGAAACCGGCCTGTGGACTGCGCTCCTCGATCCCTATGACGGCCGCCCGCGGCTGTTCGACGCCCGCCGGGACTGGCTGCAGCGCCACGATCTGGCCGGCCGCCGTCCGGGCCTGACGGAAGCGCTGCTGCGGCGCGCCGGCGACGCCCAGCGGCTCCACAATTACCTGCTGCGCCGCGACCGGATCTGGCGGAACGCGCCGCCGCCGCCCTAGGCGCCTGCGCGCACCGCCCGGTCGTAATGGTCTTCGAGCAAGGCGGTCTGCCGGACCGAGTTCGAACCGTTCCTCGGCCAGGGCGCGCGCCGCTTCGCCCATGTTCCGCCGCAGGTCCGGCGCCGCGAGCAATGCGACGAGGCGCGCGGCGAGCGCCTCGACATCGCCCTCGGGCACGACGAAGCCAGTGCGGCCGTCGATCACCGCTTCGGGAATGCCGGCATGGTCCGAGCCGACCGTCGGCAGGCCGGCGGCGGCCGCCTCGACGATCACCGTCGGCAGCCCTTCGGCGTCGCCGTCTTTGGCGGTGACGCTGGGCGCGGCGAGCAGCCAGGCGCGCCGCATCCAGCCGGCGACCTCGGCCGGCGGCAGGGTGCCGAGGAAGCGGACCGATCCACCCAGCCCGAGCGCCGCGCAGTCGCGCTCGAGGGCGCGCCGCAGGGGTCCGTCGCCGACGATCGCCAGCGACGCCGCCGGCGACGCCTGCCGCGCCGCGGCGAAGGCGCGGATCAGCAAGGCCGTCCCCTTCTTCTCGACCAGCCGGCCGACATGGAGGATCAGGCCCGGCTCCGCCTCCGCGCCGCCCGGCCGCAAGCGATCGAGGTCGACGCCGACATGATGGGTGACGGTGCGGGCCGCGGGAAAGCCGCGCGCGACCGCCTGGCGCCGAAGCGCATCGGAGACGGCGAGGAAAAGCCGCCCCGCCGCCATCAGCCGCCGCTGGAACAGTGCATAGCGGGCCCAGGACAATTGCCCCGACAGGAGCATCCGCGAACGCGAGCGGTGGACGTCGTAGCCGTGCAACGTCGTCACCAGCGGCACGCCGAGCGCGCGCGCGAGCGGCAGCGCGATCAGGCCGTCGGTGGCGAAATGGACGTGGAGCAGGGACGGCGACCAGCGCCGGATGCGTTCCGCCAGCGGCCCGGCGCGGCCCAGCAGCCTGAACGCAACGCGCTCCTGGCGGCTGAGCGGCAGCAGGATGCGGCCGGCGAGCTCGGGCGCGACATGGCCTTTGTCCTCGAGCCCGGTGATCAGCGCCTGGTAGCGCCTGAGGCCAATCGCCTGCGCCTGGATGAAGGTCTCGGACGCGTTGAACAAAGGCGAGCGGAAGATGGCCGCGACCGGCCTGCCGTCCGGGGGGAAAGGATTGCCCGACATCGGTCCCTGGTCCAACGGCTGTTGGGTCATAAGTCCACACTTTTTTGACATCGGATGAAGCGGCGCTACATGGCCGTCGCGGGAGTCGGGGCGGAGCCGGCGGCTCCCCTGTTCGCGGCCCTTCGGAAGTCGATTGCTATGCGATTCACCAGTCTCGCCGCGGCCGGCGGCGCATTGTCGCTGCTCCTGACGGCGCTCTCCGCCTGCTCGTCCGGGAACGGGGCCGCGCAGGCGCCGCCGCCGCCGCAGGTCACGGTCGCCCAGCCGCAGGTGCGCGAGGTGGTCGACTGGGACGATTATGTCGGCCGGTTCGAGGCGATCGAGAGCGTCGACGTCAAGCCGCGCGTCTCCGGCTACCTCCAGGCCGTCCACTTCCGCGACGGCGACCATGTCCGCCGCGGCCAGTTGCTGTTCACCATCGACCAAAGGCCCGCTCGCGCGCAGGTCGAGCAGGCGCGCGCCCAGCTCGCCCGCGCGGAGGCGACGCTCGCCAATGCCCGCACCGAGCTCGCCCGCTCGCGCACCCTGGCGGCGCAGCGCGCGGCGAGCGTCGAGGAGGTGGAGCAGCGGCAGGCGGGGCTGCGTGCCGGCCAGGCCGATGTGGCTGCGGCGCGGGCGAACCTGCGCGCGCAAAGCCTGACGCTTGGCTTCACCCGCGTGCTGGCGCCGATCTCCGGCCGGGTCTCGGACCGCCGCGTCGATCCGGGCAATGCCGTTACCGCCGACCAGACCGTGCTCACCCAGATCGTCTCCACCGCGCCGCTGCATTTCGTGTTCGACGGCTCGGAGGCGCTGCTGCTGCGCTACCAGCGCGAGGGCGGCGGCCGGCTCGGCAGCGAGGTCCGCATCCGCCTGCAGGACGAGGCCGATTACGCCCATGCCGGCCGGCTCGACTTCGTCGACGCGGTGATCAACCCGGCCGCCGGCACGATCCGCGCCCGCGCCGTCGTCCCCAATCCCGACGGCTTCCTCAGGCCCGGCATGATGGGCCATTTGAGGCTCGCCGCCACCCCGCCCTATCGCGCGCTGCTGGTGCCCGACACCGCGATCGCCACCGACGGCGTGCGCCGCATCGTCTATGTCGTCGATCGCCAGGGCAACGTCGCCAACCGCCCGGTCGTGCTCGGCCCGCGCGTCGGCCAGCTGCGGGTCATCCGCGGCGGCGTCAATCCGCGCGACTATGTGGCCATCGATGGCCTCCAGCGCATCGTGCCCGGCCAGAAGGTGAGCCCCCGGCGCGGCCGGATCCCGCCGCCCGCCAATGTCGAGCCGAGCGTGTCCCCGCCGCAGCCGGCGCCCGCCTCGGTAGCGACGCCCGTGCGGCGATGAACCTCTCGAGCTTCTTCATCGAGCGGCCGATCTTCGCGTCGGTGATCGCCCTGTTCATCACGCTGCTCGGCGCCTTCGCCTATCCGGCGCTGCCGCTCGCCCAATATCCGGAGATCGCGCCGCCCTCGGTGGCGGTGGTCGCCGCCTTTCCCGGCGCCTCGGCCGAAACCATGGCCGAGACGATCGCGGCGCCGATCGAGCAGGAGATCAACGGCGTCGAGGGCATGCTTTACATGCGCTCGAATTCGAGCCAGGGGCTGACCTCGATCACCATCACCTTCCAGCCCGGCACCGACATCGATACCGCGCAGGTGCTGGTGCAGAACCGCGTCGCGCTGGCCGAGCCGCGGCTCCCCGATCAGGTGCGCCAGATCGGCGTCACCGTCACCAAGCAGGCGACCGACTTCCTGATGGTCGCGGCGATGACCACGACCGATCCCGCGATCGACATCGACTATGTCGGCAATTACGCCAATTCGACGGTGCGCGACCGGCTGCTGCGCCTGCCGGGCGTCGGCGCCGTGCAGGTGTTCGGCGGCGGCAATTATTCGATGCGCATCTGGATCGATCCCGACCGGGCGGCGGCGCGCGCCATCACCGCCGATGAGGTGGTGGCGGCGCTGCGGGGGCAGAACGTTCAGGTCGCCGGCGGCTCGGTCGGCCAGCCCCCCCTTCGAAGCGGCGGTCCGGCGTTCGAATTGCCGGTCCAGGTCCAGGGGCGCCTGACCGACCCCGGCCAGTTCGCCGACATCGTCCTCAAGACCGATACGGCAAGCGGCGCGATCACCCGGCTGAGAGATGTGGCGCGGGTCGAGATCGGCAGCCAGGATTACGGCATTCGGGGCACCTCCAACCGGCGGCAGGCGGTGTTCATGGCGATCCAGCAGCTGCCTGGATCGAACGCGCTCGAAACGGCGGCCGGCGTCCTCGCCGACCTGGAGGCGGCGTCGCGGGATTTTCCGCAAGGGGTGGAATATTCGATTCCCTACAATCCCACCGAATATGTCCAGGCTTCGGTGGACGAGGTGCAGCAGACCCTTATCGAGGCGGTCGCGCTCGTCGTCCTCGTCATCGTCATCTTCCTGCAGACATGGCGCGCCGCAATCATTCCGATCATCGCCATTCCGGTGTCGCTGATCGGGACCTTCGCGGTGCAGCTCGCTTTGGGCTTCTCGATCAACACGCTCTCGTTGTTCGCCTTGGTGCTCGCGGTCGGCATCGTCGTCGACGACGCGATCGTCGTCGTGGAGGCGGTCGAGAGGCATATCCGCGAAGGGCTGAGCCCGCGCGACGCAGCCCACCGGACGATGCAGGAGATTTCCGGCGCGCTGATTGCGATCGGGCTGGTGCTCGTCGCCGTGTTCGTGCCCGCGGCCCTGATCTCGGGCATCCCCGGCATTTTCTACCGCCAGTTCGCGGTCACCATCGCCGCAGCCGCGGCGATCTCGACGCTGGTGTCGCTGACCCTCTCGCCCGCGCTCGCTGCGCTGCTGCTAAAGCCGCACCGGGCGGGGACCGACCGGGAGGGCAGGCGCTGGATGCGGCCCTTGCGCGCCGCCGGCGAGCGCTTCAACCAGGGCTTCGACTGGCTGTCCAGCCGCTACGGCACGCTCACCTCCAGGCTGGTCCATCGCTCGACGATCATGCTGGTCGTCTATGGCGCGTTGCTCGGCCTCACGGTCTGGCGGCTGAACGCGACGCCCACCGGCTTCATTCCGGATCAGGATCAGGGCTTCCTGATCGGCGTCATCCAGCTTCCGCCCGGCGCCGCCCTCGATCGAACCGATGCGGCGGTCGGCCGTATCCGCGAGGTCGTCTCGCAAAATCCGATGGTGATCGAGACCGCGGCCTTCGCCGGCCTCGACGGCTCGACCTTCAGCCCGGCGTCGAACAGCGGCATCATGTTCCTGCGTCTCAAGCCGCACGAGGAGCGCCGCGGCGACGGCGAATTGGCGGCCGATCTGGCCGGTCAGATCACCGGCGCGGTCGCCGGCGCGGAGGCGGGCGCGCAGGTCTTCTTCCTCTCCCCGCCGCCGGTGCCGGGTCTCGGCAACGGCAGCGGCTTTGCGATGATGCTCCAGGATCGCTCGGGCGCCGGTTATCAGGCGCTGCAGGGCGCGACCTTCGCGATGATGGGCGCCGCCCAGCAGAATCCGGAGGTCGGCCAGGTCTTTTCCTTGTTCAACACCGGCAGCCCCAGGATCGAGGCCGAGATCGACCGCGACCGCGCCCAGCTGCTCGGCGTCCAGCCGAGCCAGGTCTACCAGGCGCTCGGCACCTATCTCGGCTCGACCTACGTCAACGATTTCAACCTGCTCGGCCGCACCTTCCGTGTGACGGCGCAGGCCGAGGCATCGGCGCGCGACGACCTCGCCGATGTCGGCCGGCTGCAGGTGCGCTCGTCGGCCGGCGCGATGGTTCCGCTCTCGGCGGTCGCGACCTTCCGCTACGGCAGCGGGCCCGTGCAGGTGACGCGCTACAACAATTATCCGGCCGCCGAGCTGCAGGGTCAGACGCCGCCGGGCGTGGCCTCAGGCGATTCGCTGCGCGCGATGGAGCAACTCGCGGCGCAGAATCTTCCCCCGGCTTCGCCTTCGAATGGACCGGCCTTGCCTATCAGCAGCAGCAGGCCGGCAACACCGCCCCGATCATCTTCGCGATCGCGGTTTTGTGCGTGTTCATGGTGCTGGCCGCGCAATATGAATCGCTGACCCTGCCACTGGCGGTGATCCTGATCGTGCCGATGTGCGTGCTCGCGGCGATGACCGGGATCAACCTCAGGGGCCTCGACAACAATATCCTCACCCAAGTCGGGCTGATCGTGCTGATCGCGCTCGCCGCCAAGAACGCGATCCTGATCGTCGAGTTCGCGCGCCAGGGCGAGGAGGATCACGGAATGGACCCGTTCGAGGCGGCGGTCCACGCCGCCCGTTCGCGCCTCCGGCCAATCCTGATGACCAGCTTCGCCTTCATCTTCGGCGTGATCCCGCTGGTGATCGCGGTCGGGCCCGGCGCCGAGATGCGACAGGCGATGGGCACGGCGGTCGCCTTCGGGATGATCGGCGTCACTTTGTTCGGCCTGATCTTCACCCCGGTCTTCTATGTCGTCTGCCGCAGGCTGGGCGGCTGGCTGCCGAAACGGCCGCATCGCGACCTGCATTATCCCACCGCGCTCGGGGGCTCCCCCGACGAGCCAGCGCCGGGGGCGGCGGAATGAGGCGCGAGCCTGCTGTTCTCCTTGCGTCGCTGGCATTGGCGGGCTGCATGGTCGGGCCCGATTATCGCTCGCCGGTTCCGGGCGCTTCGGCCCAGGACCCGTTGCTCGGCGGCCGGTCGCCCATTTTCACCGGCGACGAGCCGCCGGGGCGCTGGTGGAGCCTGTTCGGCGATTCCGTGCTCGATCGGCTGGTCGAGCAGGCGCTCCAGGCCAATACCGACCTGCGCGTCGCCGCCGCCAATTTGCGCCGCGCCCGCGCTGTGCTGCGCGAGACGGGGTCCGGCCTCTTTCCCACCGTCGATCTTTCGGCGAGCGCCACCTACAGCCGGCAATCGGGCGACCAGCTCGGCTTCGCGGGCGTCGCCGACGAGGGCGAGAGCTACGATGCCGGGCTCGACGCCAGCTACCAGCTCGATCTGTTCGGCCGCATCCGCCGCGCCATCCAGGCCAGCCGCGCCGAGGTCGGCGCCGCTTTGGCCGCGTTCGACGTCAGCCGCATCACCGTCGCCGCGGAGACGGCGCGGGCTTATGCCGACGCATGCAGCGCCGGCCGCCAGCTCGCGGTGGCGCGCGAGAGCGTCCGCATCCAGGAGCAGACCTTCGACCTCACCAGGCGCCTGTTCGAGGGCGGTCGCGGCACCGCGCTGGAGACCAGCCAGGCCGGTTCCTTGCTCGAACAGGTGCGGGCCACCGTGCCGACGCTCGAGGCACAGCGCCAGACGGCGCTGTTCCGCCTGTCGGTGCTGACCGGGCGGCCGCCCGCCGAATTTCCGCCCAAAGTCGCCGCCTGCGAGACGCCGCCCGAGCTGGCCCGGCCCATCCCGGTCGGCGACGGCGCCTCGCTGCTCGCCCGCCGTCCCGACGTCCGCCAGGCGGAGCGCGAGCTCGCCGCCGCGACCGCGCGGGTCGGCGTCGCCATGGCGAGCCTCTATCCCACGATCACGCTCGGCGGCTCGGTCGGCACGTCGGCGACCTCGCTGTCCGGCCTTGGCTCCGGTGAATCCTTCCGCTTCAGCCTCGGGCCGCTCATCAGCTGGTCGTTCACCAACCTCGCCGTCGGCCGCGCCCGCGTCGTGCAGGCCGAGGCGAACGCCGAAGGCGCGCTCGCGAGGTTCGAGGGCGCCTGGCTGCGCGCCCTCGAAGAGACGGAGAGCGCGCTCACCAATTATGCGCGCGAGCTCGACCGGCGCGCCGCGCTCCGCCGCGCCCGCGGCCAGAGCGCCGAAGCCGCGCGCATCGCCCGCCTGCGCTACCAGGCCGGCCGCGAGCCCTTCCAGGTGGTGCTGGAGGCCGAGCGCGCCCTGGTCCAGACCGATGCCGCCCTGGCGCAATCGGAGGCTTTGCTCTCCGATCGGCTCGTCACTTTGTTCCTCGCGCTGGGCGGCGGCTGGCAGGGCTGAAGGCCGGTCGCAGCGAACATCGTCGCCGATATCGGCGATCTCGGGCCTAGCATTCTCAATATGATCCATTACGGTGGCTATAGAGGATGTCCAAGCGGAGCATCCCAATGTTAACGTGAAAAAATGCGACGCTTTCGCGGCTTAGCATGAATGAACGGATCGTACGGGGGGTTTTTGATGCGGGTTTTGGTCACCGGCAGTACCGGGTTCATCGGGTCGCGCGTGGTGCGGATCCTGGTCGAGCACGGCTATCAGGTCCGGTGCATGGTCCGCTCCGATCGCCGGGTGAGCCGGCTCGCCGGGCTTCCCGTCGAGCAGGTCAGGGGCGACCTGTTCGACCCCGACAGCCTCGCCCGGGCGGCCGCCGGCTGCGACGCCTGCATCCACCTCGCCGGGGTCAGCGGCTGGGACCTGATCGCGGGCGCGAATGTCCGCGACAATATCTGCGTCGGCACCGAGCATCTCCTCGACGCGATCGCGGCGAGCACAATCGGCCGCCTGGTCTACGTCTCCTCGACCGCGGCGATCGACGGCACGCCGGGCCCGACCGTGTGCAACGAGGACAGCCCGTTCACGCTCGACGGCTCGCGCCTGGTCTATGCGGTCTCCAAGCATGACAGCGAGCGCGCGGTGCTCGCCCGCACCGGCCGGTTCGGGGCGGTCATCGTCAACCCGGCCGAGACCTATGGCGCCGACGACGACGACTGGATCACCTCGGGGACGATCCGCGACATCCTGCGCAGCCGCCCGGCGGTGTCGGTGCACGGCGGATCGTCGATCGCCCATGTCGACGACGTCGCCCACGGCATCGTCGCCGCGCTGGAGCGGGGCCGGTCGGGCGAGCGCTACATTCTCGGCGGGGAAAATCTGATGATCCGCGACATCGTCCGGCTGGTCCTCGACATCGCCGGGCTGCGCCGGCCGATCGTCAACGTGCCGTGCGGCGTGCTGGGGGCGGCGGCGGCGGTCTGCGGGGTGCTGCGCGTCCGCCCGCCCGTCGATCCGACGCTGATCGAATATCTGCGCCGTTTCTGGTTCGTCGATTCCCGCAAGGCCCAGGCCGAGCTCGGCTTCCGCTCGCGCTCGGCGCGCGACGTGTTCGCGCCCGCCGTGGCCTGGGTTCAGGCCCAGCTGGCGGCGGACGCGGCCCCGGCCGTGCCCGCGGCGGCGGCCCGCGCCGTCTCGATGGACCAGGGCCGATGACCAAGCGGACCGCGCGATCGGAGGCCGGCGCGAAATGCGCGACTTTGGTCGACCTGCTCGACCTCAGGGCGGCGCAGGGCGGCGGCACCGGCTATCGCTTCCTCAGCAACGGCGATGCCGCGCGGACGCTGAGCTTCGCCGAGCTCGACGGGCGCGCGCGCAGCCTGGCGACCCGGCTGCGCGGCCGCGCCGAGCCGGGCGACCGGGTCCTGCTCCACTATCCGGCCGGCCTCGACTTCCTGGTCGGCCTGTTCGCCTGCTGCCGGGCCGGCCTGGTCGGCGTGCCGACGCCGTCGCCGCGCGGCCGGGCGATCTCGCCGGAGGAGTTCGCCCCGGTCGCCGCCATGATCGCCGACTGCACGCCCCGGCTGGCGCTGACCACCGGAGCGGTGCTGGCGGCGCTGCCCGAGGCCTTCCGGGACCTGCCCGGCGGCCCGGAATGGCTGGCCACCGACCTCGCCTCGAACGGCCCCGCCGAGGCGCTCGAAGCGCCCGCCGCGGACGCGCTCGTCTACCTTCAATATACGTCGGGCTCCACCGCCACGCCCAAGGGCGTGATGGTCAGCCACCGCAACGTCATGGCCAACCTCGCCGCCATCTACGACGCGCTCGACCATCCCGCCGACGCCGCCGGCGTGAGCTGGCTTCCCCATTATCACGACATGGGCCTTACCGGCGGCCTGCTCAGCGCGCTTTACGGCGGCTTCCCGTTCACCTTCATGCCGCCCGCCGATTTCCTCAGCAATCCGATGCGCTGGCTGCGGGCGATGACCGAGACCCGCGCGACCTGGAGCGGGGGGCCCAATTTCGCCTATGAGCTGTGCTGCCGCCGGGCCCGGCCCCGCGACCTCGACGAGCTCGACCTCAGCGCCTGGAAGGTGGCGGCGAGCGGCTCCGAGCCGGTCCGGCGCGCCACCGTCGACCGGTTCTGCGACATCTTCGCCCCCGCCGGCTTCCGCCGCGAGGCGATGAGCCCCTATTACGGGCTGGCCGAGACCGTCGTCTTCGCCACCGGCGTGGCCGCGGCCTCGCCGCCGCGGATGGTGGCGGGCAGGCCGCTCAACGGCGGCACCGCCTTGCCGCAGGGCTGGTACGCCGCCTGCGGCACCGTCGCCAGCGGCCATGGCCTGGCGATCGTCGACCCCGAAACCGGCGTGCGGGTCGCGGACGGCGACCCGGGCGAAATCTGGCTCTCCGGGCCGAGCGTCGCCGGCGGCTATTGGGGACGCGAGGAGCAGAATGCGGATATCTTCCGCGCCCGGCTCGCCGACGGCGATCCGCGCGAGTGGCTGCGCACCGGCGATTCGGGGTTCATCGCCGACGGCGAGCTGGTGGTGACCGGGCGGCTCAAGGACCTGATCATCGTCGCCGGCGCCAACCACGTGCCGCAGGACATCGAGACGACGGTCGAGGCCGCCCATCCCGCCATCCGGCCGGGCAATGTCGTCGCCTTCGCCGTCGGCGGCGCCACCGACCGGCTGGTGATCGCCGCCGAGGTGGTCGGCGACCTCGCCGGGGCCGCCGCCGGCGACGTGATCGCCGCCATCCGCGCGGCGGTGGCCGAAAGCCACGGCGTCGCGGTCGGGGCCGTCACCCTGCTCCGCGGCCGGGTCCTGCCGAAAACGTCGAGCGGCAAGCTCAGGCGAAACGCCGCCCGCGACGCCTGGCTGGCGGGCTTCGGCGCCGTCGTCGCCCAATGGCCGGCCGAAGCCCCGCATGGCGACGAGGCGGCGCACCCGCGCGAGGATGCCGCCGGTGCGGAGCGCCTGCACGCCGCCGTCGTCCGCCACGTCCAGAGAATCCTCCACGACCCGGATCTCAAGGTGGACCTGGCCGTGCCCTTCCACCGTCTCGGCCTCGGCTCGCTCGAGCTGGCCGAGCTGAAGAGCGCGCTGGAAGCGGAGTTCGCGATCGAGATCCCGCTCGCCCGCCTCCTCCAGGGCTGCAGCATCGCGGACCTGGTCGGCACGTTCGGCCGCGCCGATCCGGGCCCCGGCCCGAAGGGCGGCGGGCGGCACGCGTTCGAGACGCTGGTCAATCCGTACGTCGGCGAGCTGCTGCGGCGGTTCAAGCTCGATCAGCCGTTCGTGCGCGGCGACGGCGCCTGGCTCGAGCGCGCCGACGGGAGCCGGATCCTCGACGCGATCGCCGGCTTCGGCGCGCTGCCGCTCGGCCACAATCCCGATTCGGTCTGGAAGGCGATCCTCGACGTGCGCGACCGTCGCGAGCCCAGCCTCGTCCAGCCGTCGATGAACGACGCCGCCGGCGTGCTTGCCGAGCGCCTGCTTAAGATCGCCCCGCCGGGCTTCGCCCACGTCACCTTCACCAACAGCGGCGCCGAGACCACCGAGGCCGCGCTGAAGCTCACCCGCGCCGCCACCGGCCGGCGCGCCTTCCTGTCGACCCGTAACGGCTTCCACGGCAAGACCCTGGGCGCGCTGTCGGTGACCGGGCGCGCTTCCTTCCAGGAGCCGTTCGGCGCACCGATCTTCGACGTCGCCTATGTGCCGTTCGGCGATGTCGCGGCGCTCGAGGCGGAGCTGCGCGAACGCGGCCGGGATTATGCCGCCTTCATCCTCGAGCCGATCCAGGGCGAGGGCGGCATCGTCGAGCCGCCGTCGGGCTACCTCGCCGCGGCGGCGGCCCTGTGCGCCGAGCATGGCGTCAAGCTGGTGGTCGACGAGATCCAGACCGGCCTCGGCCGCACCGGAGCCTTGTTCGCCTGCACCGCCGAACGCGTCGTCCCCGACGTGCTGCTGCTCGCCAAGGCGCTCGGCGGCGGCCTGGTCTCGATCGGCGCCATGCTCTACCGGGCCGACTGCTATACCGAGGATTTCGGCCGCGCGCACAGCTCGACCTTCGCCGGCAACACCCTTGCCTGCCGCGTCGGCACGGCCATGCTCGACGTCCTCGCCGCCGATGACGGACGGCTGGTGCGCGAGGTCGCCGCCCGCGGCGACCGCCTGCGCGAGGCGCTGCAGCGGATCGCCGACCTTTACCCGACGGCGCTCCGCGGCGTGCGCGGGCGCGGCTACTTCCTCGGCCTCGAGCTGGTCGACCGGCGCGACGAATATGGGTGGGCGTCGCTGCTCGGCGTGCTCGCCGAGCAGGGCGGCCTGTCGGCGCTGATGGCCTCCTATCTGCTCAACGTCGAGCATGTCCGGGTCGCCCCGACCCTGCTCAGCAGCTCGGTGATCCGGATCGAGCCGCCGCTCAATTTCACCGATGCCGAGGTCGATCTGCTCGTCGCCGCCGTGGAGCGGGCGGTCCGGCATCTGGCGAACCGCGACACCGCGGCGCTGCTGAACCACATGCTCGAGCGGCCGCGCCACGTCGTGCCGGCCGGCGCCCGGCCGGCGCCGCGGCCGGCCGCGCCGGACGCCGCGCCGGCGGGAACGCGGCGCTTCGCCTTCCTCGCCCACCCGATCGACGCCACCGGCTATAGCGACCTCGATCCCGCCCTCGCCGGCTTCACCCCGGCCGAGCTGTTCGAGCTGCAGGACCGGCTGAACGACGGCATCGACCCGTTCGTCGTCGGCGAGACCCGGGTCGAGGGCGAGGGCGCGGCGGTGGCCGGCCAGTTCCTCGTCGTCCCCTATACCAGCGCCCGGCTGGCCGAGGCGCGGTCGGAAAGCCTGGAAGCCATTCGCGAGGCCGCCGCCATGGCCCGCGACTGGGGCGCCGAGGTCGTCGGCCTGGGCGGCTATGTTTCCATCGCCAGCAGCGGCGGCGTCGATCTCGCCGACGTCGGCGTCCCGCTCACCACCGGCAACAGCTATACGGCGATCTGCGGTGCCCTGGGCGTGGCGGCGGCCTGCGAGCGGCTGGACGTGCGGATCGGCGAAGCCACGGTCGGCGTGGTCGGCGCCGGCGGATCGGTGGGCCAGGCGCTTTCCTTCCTGATGGCCGAGCAGGCCGGCCGGCTCATCCTGATCGGCAACCCCGCCCATCCGGAGGCCAGCCTCGCGCTCCTCCACCGCGTCGCGGAAGCGACCGTCGAAGCGCTGCTCGGCGCGCGGCGGGCGGAGATGGGCGGGCTGGCGCTGCGCGCGCTCGACCATCACGACCGCACCGGCGCCGGCACCGAAGCGGTCGTCGCCTGGCTGATCCAGACCGGGCGCCTGGCGCTGTCGGTCGACATCGAGGCCGCCCTTGCCGAATGCGAGGTGGTGATGACGGCGACGTCCTGCCCCGAGCCGCTGATCGCGCCCCATGCGCTGCGCCACGGGGCGGTGGTCTGCGAGCTGTCGCAGCCGCGCAACCTGTCGCCCGACCTCGTCCGCCTTCGCCCCGACGTGCTCGCGCTCGACGGCGGCCTGGTCGCCGTTCCGAACGGAGCGGATCTGGGATGGACGTTCGGCCTTGCCCCGGGCGTCGCTTATGCCTGCATGTGCGAGCCGATGATCCTCGCGCTCGAGCAGCAGTTCACCGCCGCGCCGCAGGGGGTTGGAGTCCCGCTCGACTATCTGCGCGCGCTTCGCGGCTGGGCGCACAAGCACGGCTTCCGCCTTGCCGAACTGCGCAGCTTCGGAAAGCTGCTTGACGAGGGCGCGTGGCAGCGCCTGCGGGCGGCGCGGGACGCGACGTCATGCCAGGACGCCCCCGTCCCGTCCTCGCCGGTCGCCGGCCTCGATCCGCGCGACACGGGCGCGGGCAGGATGCCGCCGGCCCGCGACGCCGACATCTGAAACTGGGAGAATGGAATGCCGAACGCACTGAATCTTGAAGGTATCGCGCTGACGCGGGAGCAGGGCCGATGGCGGCGGCTGGCGGAAAAGCTCGCCAACGACGTGCTGAAGCCCAATGCCGCCGAGATCGACCGCGCCGGCGTGTTCCCGCGAGACAATGTCGATGCGCTCAAGAAATCGGGCCTGCTGTCGCTGACCATCCCGGTGGAGATGGGCGGCGCCGGCGAGAGCATCGTCACCGCGGCCCTGGTCACCGAGGCGCTGGCCAAGGGCTGCGCCGCCACCGCGATGATCTATACCATGCACCAGTCGACCTTGCCGCTGATGTCGTCGCTGGCGACCGAGGAGCAGGTCGAGAGATTTTTGAAGCCGATCACGCGCGGCGAGCTGGTCGGCGCCTTCGCGATGAGCGAGGCCGGCTCCGGCAACCGCATCTGGCACATGGACAGCCACGCCCAGGAGGAGGGAGACGGGTTCATCATCGACTCCTTCAAGTCGTTCTGCACCTCGTCCGGCTATGCCGACTTCTACCTGGTTCCGACCCGCGGCAACGCCGATGTCGGCCCGACCGACCTCAGCCTGTTCTGGATCGACGGCAAGGATCCGTGCGTCGAGCCGAAGGGCGAGTGGGACGGCATGGGCCTGCGCGGCAACGGCAGCCGGCCGCTGCACTTCAATAAATGCCGGGTTCCCGGGATCGCCCGGTTCGGCGACGTGACCGCCGGCTTCTCGTTCATGATGGCCTATGCGCTGCCGATCTACCTGGTCGGGCTTTCCGCCTGCTATCTCGGCATCGCCCAGACCGCCTTCGACGCCGCGGTGGAGCATGTGAAACGGCGCGTCCATTCCGATACCGGCCGATCGCTGGCGACGGTCGAGACGGTGCAGCGTTACGCGGCCGAGATGCGCTGCCGGCTCGACATGGTGCGCGCGACCGTGCTCCGGGTCGCCCAGATGTCGGACAACGCCACCGTGCTGTTCAACGAATTCAACAGCGCCGGCCTGCTCGACGAGATCATCCGCGAAAATCCTGACGACCCCTATTTCGTCGAGCTCGCCGAATTGAAGATCGTCGCCAGCGAGATGGCGGTCGGGGTCGCGCACATGGCGCTTCAGGTCTGCGGCGGCGCCGGCTACAGGCGCGGTCACCCGGTCGAGCGCTGCTATCGCGACGCCCGCGCCGGCTCGCTGATGGGACCGTCCGACGATACCCTCAAGGTGATCATGGGCAACCAGCTGCTCGGCACCCCGCAACCCTGGGCCTGAGGCCCTTACGACGTTCAAAAGGAGAATGACGATGCAGACCACCACAGCGCAGGCCGTCGGCGAGGAGGGCCTCCTGCATTGGCTGCAGGACTTCCAGACGCGGTTCAACAGCAACGCCCGCGCCGCCAAGCTGGCGACCGGATGGGACCGGCAGCTCCTCGTCGACGCCACCGACGCCGGCTTCCAATATACGCTCACCGTCGCCGACGCCCGGCTGGCCGATATCCGCGAGGGCGGCGTCAATCCGGAGGAGGACGAGAAGCTGGTGACGATGAGCGCGGAGGAGGCCACCCTCATCCGGATCTTTTCCGGCGACTATAATCCGTCGACCGCTTTGATCGACGGCCAGCTCGAAGTCTATTCGGACGCCCGCGACAAGGTGAAGCTCGAGGCGCTCGCCATGGTGATCTGGGGAATCTGACGGGATGACGCCGGCACTGCGCCGCGAATGGCTGTTCTACGTGGCGATCGGCGCCGGCATGGCGCTCAGCTCGTCGGCCTTCGTCATGGTGTCGGGGCTGTTCGCGGTCGTGCCCGTGGGGCCGATGCTGATCGCCTTCGTCGTCGGCGGCCTGCTGTGCAGCGTGATCGCCCTGTCGATCGGCGAGCTCGCCAGCATGTGGCCCTCCTCGCCGGCCATCCTGACCTATTTCAGGATGGCGTTCGGCATGCGCGCGTCGCTGTTGCTGGTTCACCTCTATCTGGTCTTCGTCATCCTGATCGCCGGGGTGGAGAGCTACAGCTTCGGGCTGATGGTGAAGGAGGTGCTGCCGGGGATCCCGCCGATGGTGACCATCTGCCTGCTGCTGGTGGCGGTGATCGCGGTCAATCTGCGCGGGCTGGAGCTGCCCCGCCGCGTCCAGATCCTCACCGCCTTCGGCGCGATCGCCATCATCTGCCTGGGCGCGTTCGGCGCGGTCGGCTCCAATCCGCCGGCGGCCTGGGCCGCGGCCTCGGATTTCGGCGACATGGCCGCGCTTCCGGCGGCGATCGGGTTCGCGGTGTTCATCTATACCGGCTTCGAATGGGTGACTCCGGTCGGCCTGTCGCGCCAGGCCTATGCCCGCCGCGTTCCCACCTCGATGCTGATCGCGATCGCCGTATTGCTGGTCACCTATGGGCTGTTCGTGCTGGCGATCGGGACGGTGCTGCCGCGGGAGACGGCGGCGGCGAGCCCGATCCCGCATGTCACCTATTTCTCGGCCTTCCTCGGCGGGCCCGGCCTCGCCATCGCCGTGCTGCTGACCCTCGCCGCGATCATCTCGACCTTCAACGCCGGCATCATGGGCGGCGCGCAATTGCTCAAGGCGATGGCGCGGGAAGGGTCGCTCCCCGGCTGGGTGGGCACGGTCAACCTCGAGACCGGGGCGCCGATCGGTTCGATCCTCCTGCTCGGCACGATCGGCATGATCTCGGCGCTGACCATCGCCGCGCTCGATCTCTACCTCACCGCGGCGCTGATCGGATCGGCGATCATCTGCTTCATCTATGCCGCCTATCTGCTCTCCGTCGAGCGGCTGCGCCGCACCAAGCCGGAGCAGAACCGCCCGTTCCGGAACCGCCTCCCCCCCTGGGTGCGCTGGGCGGTGGTGCCGGTGATGCCGGTGATCGGGGCCGCGACCCTGTTCTCCCTGCCCGAGCTCGGGGCCATGCCGCTGATCGGCTTCGGCGCCGCCCTGGTGGTGGTGGTCGCGCTCGCCGCTTATTCGGAATGGTGCCTGAGGCGAATGTCCGCGCCGGCGGCCGCCGCCCGCCGCCGCGCCGGGCGGCCGGAGCCCGAGTGAAACCGGCGCTGCGCGCCCGGCTGCGGGTCGGCGGTCCGCCGGCCCCGGCACGCTGGGCGCGCGCCGCGCCTGGCCCGCCCGAGCCGGGCTGGGTCGATTTGTGGCTCGCCGACGTCGGCGGCGGCGGCGGCGGGCGGCACTGGCTTCGCCGGCTGCTCGCCGCCGCGCTCGGCTGCCCGCCCGAGGCTGTGACCATCGCCGCCGGCTGCACGGGCAGGCCCGAGCTGCGCGCGCCGGGCACGCCGCTCTTCAACTTCAACTTCACCCGCAGCGGCCCCCTCGCCCTCGCCGCCATCCGGCGCGACGGGCCGGTCGGCGTCGACCTCGAACGGGCGCCGCTGCCGGCGGCGATCGGTTGGCCGGCGATCGCGCGGGAGCGATTCGCGGCGGCCGACTGCCGCGCCCTGGAGGCGCTTCCGCCCGACCGCGCCGGCGACGCCTTCCTCCGCCTGTGGACCCGCCACGAGGCGATCCTGAAGGCAGCCGGCACCGGGCTGTCGGCAAGGGTCGAGACCGGCCTCGGCCCCGAGCGGGCGAGCGGCGAGGCGCGCCACGCCGACGCGCTCTGGCTCTGGCGCGACCTCGACCTTCCCGACGGCCACCGCGCCCGCGCCGCCCTCGCTCTCGGCGTGGCCGCCACCAGCGCAGGCTAGCGGCGACAGCGCGAGCGGGTCGAGCCCCTTATCGCAGGCTGCGGCGCGAAGTGCTCGTTCATGAACCTTGCCCCTCGTCGCGCATGATTACGGCAAAGGTTATTGCGCTCCGCTGGAAAAGAAGCTGCCCGCACGGGAGGAATTGGAAACGAGGTCTGGATGGCGTCGCCGGGCTTCTGCTAATCACCTGACGAAATCGCTGGGGAAGCCGTTGTCGTCTTTCGGATTCACCTATTTGTCGCGCAAGGCGCTGGGCGATGCGGAGCGGCTGATGCTCGGCGGCGTCGCCGGCGTTCGCGACGAGGTCGGCTTTCTGCTCGTCCATCAGCGCTATGCGGACCGCTTCTTCCCGGGAACCTCGGTGCTGCACACGCGGCTGCGCTATGCGCTGCTGATACCCTGGATCTATGCGGATCTCCGCGCCGCGCGCCCGGCCCCGCGCGACGAGCGGCTCGCCTTCGACCGGATGGAGCACGAGCTCACCCGGCGCTTGCGGGAGAAGGAGAAAGACGGCGTGATCGGCGGCGACGTCTACCCGGATCCCAGCAGCCAACCGGCCTCCTACGTCTACTGGACCGCACTGGCGAAATGGGGACTGATGGGGCACCGTCCGGACGGACGCCCGTGGAGCCGGGCGGACATGGCGCGGCTCATGCCCGTCGTCCGCGCGCGTTCGTTGCGCGACGATGACGGCCGTCCGCTCGAGCTTGCCGCCTGGCCCTTCTCGTCGATGATCGAGCCGGGACGCGACTGGGCGGGCGACGGGCCGCTATCCCTCGCCCTCGACCGGCGGGAAGCGAGGTATCTGGCCGCGAAGCTGCGCGACGTGATGTCGCCGGCCAACCCGGTCGAGCGGTCGCTGCTGTCGCGGCTGGTGGGGCATTCGCTGGGTCACGCAGCGCATTGCTGGCATGGCAGCATCGTCGCGCTTGCCGGCAGCGAGGCGGCGGCGCTCCGGCGCGCGGGCCAGGCCGCGGCGCTCGCGGCTGTCGGCCGCGCCATCTATGCGGCGCAGGTCGAGACGCTGAAGGACAAGCACGACAAGCGCGCCACCTCGTCCCGCAATCGCGATGCGCTCGCGCCGGCGCTGGACAGCTGGTCGCGGCGCGCGGCCGCGCTGGATGAATCGGCTCTCCTCGCCGATGTGGATGCGCCGCCGCTGCCCGGGCCGGTGCGGGCGGTGCTGCTCGAGACGCTCGCCTGGCTGCGCGCCGGCAAGCACGATCCGATGCTGTTGCTCGAGCCCTATGCGCGGGCCGAGAAGAGTCGCAAGGACCGCCGGGCGCGGCTCGCCGAAGCGCAGTTCGGGGTCGATCGCCGTCTGGAGTGGGACGGCGACAAGCATGGGCCGGCCGAGCCGCTCCACTATCGCTGGCGCAATGTGAAGCGGCTGCTGCACGATCTCGAGGGGGTCGCGTGACCGCGCGCCGGGCGTGGGCGGGCCAGGCCTATCTCGATGCGCTGCGGCCGGAGCGGGGCACAACCGTCCGTCTCGCCCTGTTCGCGACCTATTCGGTCGATGTCTCCGCCGTCGCGGCGGCGCTCTTGGCGCTGATCGGCAGAAACAGCGAGCAGGGATCGGGCAACGTCGCGGATTTCGCGGAAGCGATCGAGGGCCTCCGGGGCCGCCTCAGGATCATCGCGCAGCGCGGCCGGATCGCGCGGCCGCACCGCCTGCCGAAGATCGCCGGCATACTCGACCAGTTCATCGTGGAAGTTCCCCACAAGGAGGCGGAGCGAAGCTGGCACCCGAAGATCGCGCTCGTCGGCTATGACGGTCCCGGCGACCGCCGGCGCTGGAAGCTTTGGATCGGCAGCCGCAACCTGACCCGTTCCCGCGATCTCGACGTCGGATTGCTTGTCGAGGGCGGGCCCGAGCGCCGGCCGGGCCTCCGGCAACTGCCCGAGACCGGCGCCCTTGCCCGCAAGCTGGCCGCCGAAGCCGGGCGCGACGATGCCGAGGCGCTTGCGCATGAATTGGCCGGGCTTTGGTGGCGAGCGCCGACGGGTTACGAGCTGCGCGCGCTCCACCTGGCGCTCGATGACGGCGCCGCCATCCCGATGGTCCCGCCCGTCGGTGCCGTCGACGCGGTGACCATCGTCAGCCCCTTCCTGTGCCCGAAATTTCTGGCCCAGGCTGGGAGCTGGGGGCCGGACGGGCATCGCACCTTGCTGTCGACGCGACCGGCTTTGGCGTCGGTGGCGCGCCATCGACTGCGGCCGCTCGCCGGCTTCTCGAATATCCTTGCCCTGGAATCGCCCGATCCGGTTCCGGACGTCAGCGCCGAGCCGATCGCCGAGAAGCCCGCGCCGCTGGAGAGCGCGTCGATCGCGCCGGACCAAGCGGACGAAGATGCCGAGCCGCCGCCGCAGACGCTCCATGCCAAGCTCTACAGCTTCGACCAGGGCGGCCGGAGCGTCATCCTGATCGGCAGCGCCAACGCCACCGACCGCGGGTGGAGCGGCCGCAATGCGGAGTTGCTGATCGAAATGGTCGGCGGCGACGAATTTCGGGCCGGGCTCGATTTCCTCATCAAGGGGGCGATGCCCGTTTCGCTCGAAGAGCTGGAAACGGCGCCGGCGGCCGACATGGCGGCGGAGGAAGCCCTTGAAGCCTGCCGCCGGCAGCTCATCGCCCAATGGGAGCCGGCCCTGGCGCGCCACGGCAATCTTTTTGCGCTGACTGTCCGCGCTCCGCCGAAGCTCGCGCTCAGGGGCTATCGTCTCGAGGTCGGCCTCGCCAATGGCGAGCTGGTCCCCTGGCAGGTGGGCGCGGACCGACTTGATCTTGGGGAAATCCCGCTCGCCCTGCAGAGCGAGTTCATCCAGGCCCGGATCGTCGGCCCCGACGGCAGCGTCGGCTGGATGCAGCGCGTCACCGTCAACCCGCCGCTCGACGAGACCCGCGACGCCGCGGCGATCGTGCGGCATCTGGGCTTTCGCGGCTTCCAGGACTGGATGCGCCGGATGCTGACCGGCGACCCGCTGGCCGTCGACCCGACTCCCTGGGATGCCGACGGCGCCGGGGCCGCAGGGAGACGCGCGGACTCCGAAACCGCCCGCCTGACGCTCGAGGACATCCTTACCGGCTGGGCGAAGGACCGTGCCGCCTTTGGCCGCGCCGACCGGCATTTCGGGCGCTATGTGACCGCGCTGCTCGACCATGCCGACCTTCTCGACCCGGCCGAGCGCAAGGAGCTGGATGGCCTGCGGGAAATCTGGGGGCTGGCGCGCGAGCGCCTGCCGCGAGCGCAATGAGCGCCCAGGCCAAGCCTTTCCAGGAAGCAACGGCGAAAGCCGCCGTTCACGCCCTGCGCGGCGGCAATGCCCGCCGGCGCTTCCTGGTCGCGGACGAGGTCGGGCTGGGCAAGACCGTCGTCGCCCGCGACGTGATCGCTTCCCTTGCCGCGCATCGCCGCAGCTACACGGTCTTCTACATCACCAGCGGCCACAAGGTATCGGACCAGAACAAGGCCGATCTCCTCGCCTTCCTCGATGCGGAGGACGCCAAGCGCGCGCTCTCGACCGCCGACCGGGTTGGGCTGATCCCGCTGGTAGGGAAGTTGAAGAGCCGGATCCGTCTCTACGCGCTGACGCCGACGACGTCCTTTCCGGCGGCGGCGCGCCTTTACGGCGGGAAGGCGATCGAGCGGGCGTTCATCGCCCTGCTGCTGGACGAGGTCTATGCGGGCCTCACCGCCAGGTTTCCCCGCGGCTTCCTCCGCCACACCGCCAAGCCGCCGGGCTGGAAGATCGCCCGCGACGATGCGGCGCGGCGAATGAAGGACGTCCCCAGGCGCTTCGTCGACGCCTATGGCAAGGCCCTGCGGACGGAGTTCGGGCAACCGGGCCGGGACAGGATTCTCGAGGCGGCCGGAAAGGAGCCGCGCGGCAGCACGCTCGGCCGGCTGCGGCGCGCGCTCGGCGAGGCGGCGCTGATCGCGACGCCGCCCGACCTCATCATCCTCGACGAGTTCCAATGCTATCGCGAGCTGCTCAACCCGGCCGCCGACAACCGGCTCGCGGCGCGGCTGCTGACGGGCGGCGGCGGGAAGGCACCGGCCGTCCTCCTGCTGTCGGCGACGCCCTATCGCTTCTATGCCGAACGCTGGGCGGGGCTGGAGAGCGGCGTCGCGCATCATCACGAGCTCTACAACGTCATTGCCTTCCTGGGCGGGCCGCAGGCGAGCCGCGAGGCCGAAGCATTGTTCGGCCGGTTCGGGACCCTGCTTCGCGCGATCGGCCGGCTGGAGGCAGGGGAGCAGCGCGACGCCCTGGTTGCCGAGGCCCAGGGCGTCAAGCGCGAGCTCGAGGCGCTGCTCGCGCCGATCCTGTCGCGTACCGAGCGCCACGGACCCGGGCACGCCGCTCCCGACCCGTCCGCCCCGCCGGCGCGGCCGGTGGCGCGGCTCGAGGCGCACGATCTCGACGTCTATCGCCACTTCGTCGAGGGCGTGCCCGACAAGCTGGCTTCGAGCGCGATCGCCTACTGGCTGTCGGTGCCGCTGCCGGCGCAGGCGCTCGGGCCGCGCTACCAGATCTGGAAGGGCGCCCGGTTCCGCCCTCCGCGCGGCATTGCCCATTTGCGGGCCGGCACCTGCTTCGACGCGCCCAGGCCCGGCTGGGGCAATCCCAAGCTTCGCGCCCTTCAGGGCTTTGCGCCGGCCGACGCGCTCGCTTTGCCCTGGGTGCCCCCATCGCTTCCCTGGTGGCCACCGGCCGGCCCATGGGCGAAGATGGACGGCGCGCCCAAGATGCTGGTGTTCAGTCGCTTCCGGGCGACCCCGCAAAGCGTCGCGGCGCTGCTCAGCCTGGAGGTGGAGCGCAAGCTGGCGGGGGCCGAGCGGTCCCCCTATCAGGCGGCCTGGGCGAAGAAGAAGCTCAACCCGAAGCCCAATCAGGGCCCGACGCTCGCCTTGTTCCATCCCTCTCCCTTCCTGATCCGCGCCGCCGACCCGCTCGCCGCGCGCCCCGGCAGCACGGCTGGGCAGGTCCGCGCCAGGATCCGGCGGCAGATCGTCTCCGCCCTGCCGTCCGGCATCGCTTCCCGGGCGCCCAATGCCAGGGCCAATAAAAGGCACCGCCCGGGCTGGGAGGTGCTCGCGGCCATCGAGCGCCGGTCCGGCGATTTCGACGCCTGTCATCGCTCGTGGCGGCGGCTCGCGCGCAAGGACCGCGTCCTCGAGCAGCTGCTCAGCCAGCGCACGGCCGCGCGACCGCTCGACTGGATCAGCGCCCCCGAGCTGGAAGACCTTGTCGACATGGCGATGGGCGGTCCCGGCGTCGTCGTCGGCCGGGCGCTGCTGCGCCACCATGGCGCCGCTCTCGATCACCACGGCGACCCGCGCAAGGACCATTGCCTGGCGCTGGTCGACTTTTGCTGGCGCCGCCTGCGCGCCTATTTCGACACCCCGGTCTTTTGGAAGCGTCTGCCCGGCGAGCACGCGGCCGACACGTTGCAGCGCGCCGCGGTCGACGGCTGCCTCGAAGCCACGCTCGACGAGCATTTCTGGCTGCGCAGGACCAAGATCGCACCGGAGGAGCTGATCGGCGATCTCGGCAAGGCGTTCGCGGCCAATGTCGGCACCTTCGCCTTTCATACCGGCCGGCCGGACGAGCGCGGCAAGATCCGGATCCGCTGCCATGCGGCAGTCCCGTTCGGCGGGACGGAGAGCAGCGCCGCGCGCAAGGCGGCCGCGCCGGGAGCGCTGCCTCCGCCCCGCTCCGAGGAGATACGGGCGGCCTTCAACACGCCCTTTTGGCCGCATGTGCTGGCGACGACGTCGGTCGGCCAGGAGGGTCTCGATTTCCACAGCTGGTGCGATCGCGTCGGCCATTGGGACCTTTGCGGCAGCCCGGTCGATCTCGAGCAGCGCGAGGGCAGGATCCAGCGCTTCGCCGGGCTCATGATTCGCAGGCGCCTTGCCGACGCGCTCGGGCAAGAGGCGCTGGCGCAAGCCCATGCCGCCCGATGGACGTCGCCCTGGGCGGTGATCGCCGAGAAGGCGGAGGCGAAGCTCGGCGACGAAACGGGCCTCAACCCCTGGTGGCGCCTGCCCGGGGCGGAGATCAAGCGGCATGTTTTCGTGCTGCCGCACAGCCGCGACATCGATCGGTTCGAGCGCCTGCGGGCGCAGCGGCTGCTCTACCGGCTGGCGCTGGGGCAGCCCGACCAGGAGGACCTCGTCAACCTGCTGGCCAACCACGATCCCGAAATGGGTGCATCGCTGAACGCGCTGACGCTCAGCCTTTCCGCCTTCTCGCGCCGGACTGGCTGATACAAAGCGCGTTCCGACATATCCAGGGCGCGCGAAGCCCGATAGGATAAAGGCGTCTCATGCCAGGTCTTGCCGCGCTCTTCCTTCTCACCGCCTTGCTCTATGGGGCCGCCGGCTTCGGCGGCGGATCGACCTATAATGCGCTGCTGGTTCTGGCCGGGACCGATTATCGCTCGGTGCCGGTCATCGCGCTTGCCTGCAACATCCTTGTCGTGACGGTGGGAAGCTGGCGGTTCGCCCGTTCGGGCCATGTCGATTGGCGGCGGATCTGGCCATTGTTCGTCCTCTCCATCCCCTGCGCCTGGGTCGGCGGCCGGCTGGTGGTCGCGGAAATGGTCTTCGTCGGTCTGCTGGCGGCATCTTTGCTCGTCGCCGGGCTGCTGATGCTTTGGCAGCCTTTGTGGGAGAAAGAGGCGCCGGTCGCAGTCCGCTCCCGCTGGCTCGAGCCGGTGGCAGGCGGCGCGCTCGGCTTCCTCGCCGGATTGGTCGGGATCGGCGGCGGGATCTTCCTTGCGCCTTTGCTCTACATGCTGCGCTGGGGGCCGCCCAGGGCGATCGCGGGGACCAGCGCGGTCTTCATCCTCGCCAATTCACTATCGGGCCTCGCGGGCCAGCTCGCCAAGGGAAGCGGCGGCGCGGGCGGCCAGGCGCTCGCTACTTACTGGCCGCTCTTTCCGGCGGTGCTGGCCGGCGGGCTGATCGGATCGACGCTGGGCAGCGGCCGGCTCGACCCCAAATATGTCCGCATCCTCACCGCTTTTCTCATTTTATATGTGGCGGTCAGGCTGGCGATCCGCTTCTATGGCGAGGCGATTGGAGCCAGCGGATGATCGACTCGTTCGGACGGACGGTTAGCTATTTGCGCCTGTCGGTGACGGACCGCTGCGACCTTCGCTGCACCTATTGCATGCCGGAGCGCATGGCCTTCCTGCCGCGCGCGGAGGTGCTCGGCCTCGGCGAACTCGACAGGCTCGCGGCGGCGTTCATTCGCAAGGGGGTGCGCAAGCTCCGGCTGACCGGTGGCGAGCCTCTGGTCCGCAAGGACGTGATGACGCTGGTTGGCGGTCTTTCCCGGTTTCTGGCGAGCGGCGCGCTCGACGAGCTGACCCTGACCACCAACGGCACGCAGCTGGCCCAGCATGCCGCCGACCTTGCGCGCTGCGGCGTCCGACGGATCAACGTCTCGCTCGACAGCCTGAATCCCGAAACCTACGCGCGGATCACGCGCGGCGGGCGGCTGGATGAGGTCGTGGCCGGGATCGCCGCCGCCCGCGACGCCGGCATCGCGGTGAAGATCAACGCGGTCGCGCTTCGCGACGACAATCTCGATGATCTCGTCGGCCTCGCCGAATGGGCGCATGCGCGGGGCGCCGCACTGACCGTGATCGAAGTGATGCCGATGGGGTCGGTCGAGATCGAGCGTATCGACCAGCATGTGCCGATGATCGAGGTCCGGCGGCTCTTCGAGCAACGCTGGACGCTGACCGATCTGGCGCGCCGCTCCGGCGGGCCCGCCCGCTACGTGCGCACCGACGAGGGCGGGACGATCGGCTTCATCACGCCTTTGAGCCGCAATTTTTGCGACGGCTGCAACCGGGTGCGGGTAACCTGCACCGGCCAGATGTATATGTGCCTGGGTCGGGCGGCGCGGGCCGACCTCAGGGCACCGCTCCGCGCTACAGCGGACGATGGCCTGCTCGACGCCGCGATCGACGAGGCGATCGGGCGCAAGCCGAAGGGTCATGACTTCGTCATTCGTGCCGGCCAGGCGCCGGCCGTCGAACGGCACATGTCGGTGACTGGGGGATAGGCGGTGCGCATAATCTTCTTCGGCCGTCTCAGGGACGGCCCGCCGGCCGGCCCGGTGCCGCCCGGCGTCCGCGATACCGGGGCGCTCAGGGCATGGCTGGGCCGCCACCGCCCCGAACTGCTCGACGCCTCGATCCGCATCGCCGTCAATGACGAGATGATCCTCGGCAGTCGACCGCTCGGCGATGACGACGAAATTGCGTTCCTGCCGCCGATGAGCGGCGGATGATCGCGGTCCAGGCCGATCCGTTCGATGCCGCCGCATTGCTCGCGGACTTTTCGGCGCGCGCGGCCGGCGCGGGCGCCATCGCCTCGTTCACCGGGCTGGTGCGCGCCGAAAATGACGGCGCCGCGGTGTCCGGGCTCGAGCTCGACCATCATCCGCGCCTCACCGAACAGGCGATTGCCGGTATCGGCGCGGATGCTGTCGCGCGCTTCGAGCTGACCGATGTCGCCATCGTCCACCGCCATGGCGTGCTGATGCCGGGCGAGGCGATCGTTTTCGTCGCCGCCGCGGCGGCGCACCGCCGCGCCGCGTTCGACGCGGTCGATTATGTGATGGACCGGCTGAAGACCGAGGCACCGTTCTGGAAACGCGAGCAGCGAAGCGACGGCGCGCATTGGCTGGAAGCGCGTGCAAGCGACCTCGCCGATCGCCGGCGCTGGCGCGAGGAGCAGGGCAGGTGACCGGCAATTTCGTGCCGGTCCGGATCGCCGTGCTGACCGTTTCGGACACGCGCAATCTGGAGACGGACGGGTCCGGCGGCTATCTGGCGGGCGCGATCGAGACGGCGGGCCATGTCCTGGCCGCGCGGACCATCGTGCCGGACGACGAGGCGATGATCCGCGCCGCGGTCCAATTCTGGGCCGAAGATCCCGCCATCGACGTCGTGATCACCACCGGCGGCACCGGCCTCACCGGGCGGGACGTCACCCCCGAGGCGGTGGCCCCCTTGTTCGACAAGGTCATCGACGGTTTCGCGGCGGTGTTCCACGCGATCAGCTTTCAGTCGGTCGGGCTCTCCACGATCCAGTCCCGCGCCTGCGCGGGCGTGGCGAACGGGACGTTCGTCTTCTGCCTGCCTGGGTCCGGCGGCGCCGTTCGCGACGGCTGGGAGAAGGTGATCGTCCACCAGCTCGACGCGCGGACGCGGCCCTGCAACCTGGTCGAGATCATGCCGCGATTGGGAGAGTGCTGATGGCAGATCTCACGCATTTCGACGAGAGCGGCCGCCCGCGCATGGTCGATGTGTCGGCCAAGCCCGAAACCGACCGTTTCGCGGCGGCGCGCGGCTTCGTGCGGATGGATGAAGCGACGCTGGCCCTGGTCCGGTCGGGGAGCGGCGCGAAGGGCGACGTCATCCGCATCGCCGAGCTGGCGGGCACGATGGCGGCGAAGAGAACCGGCGACCTCATCCCGCTCTGCCATCCGCTGCCGCTGACCGCGGTGGCGGTCAGGGTCGAGCCGGACGAGTCCCTGCCGGGCCTCGCCGTCGCCGCCGAGGCGCGAACGACGGGCCGGACCGGCGTCGAGATGGAGGCGCTGACCGCCGTCTCCGTCGCCTGCCTCACCATTTACGACATGCTCAAATCGGCGGCGCGCGACATGACGATCGAGCGGATCGAGCTGGTCGAGAAGACCGGCGGTGCGTCGGGCGACTGGCGGCGGGAGTGACCTTCTCGCTCGACGAGGCGCGCGCGCTCCTGCTCGCGGACGTCGCGCCCGTCGATGCCGAAATCCTGTCGCTCGCGGAGTGCGGGGGGCGCACGCTCGCCGCCGACATCGTCGCGGCCCGGGATCAGCCGCCCGATCCGGTTTCGGCGATGGACGGCTATGCGGTGCGCGCGGAAGACGCGGTCGTCGGGGCGACGCTGACGCTGATCGGCGAAGCGCCGGCCGGCGCGCCCTTCGCGGGCGGCGTCGCGCCCGGCACGGCGGTGCGGATCGCGACGGGCGGCGTCGTCCCGGGGGGCGCGGACCGGATCGTGATCCAGGAGATCGTCAGGCGCGACGGCGAGACGATCCGCATCGTCGAGCCGCCGGGCCCGGCTGGCTACGTCCGCCCCGCAGGCTGCGATTTCCGGGACAAGCAGGTGCTCGCTCATGCCGGCGACCCGCTGACGCCGGCGCGGCTTGGCCTTGCCGCTGCCGCCAACCTGGGCGCGCTCCAGGTCCGCCGCCAGCCGCGCGTCGCCATATTCGCCTCCGGCGACGAACTGCGTGAACCCGGTTCGGCGCTGGCGCCCGGAATCATCGTCAATTCGGCCGCCTACGCGCTGGCCGCGTTGGTCGCGGCGTGGGGCGGCGTTGCGGTCCGGCACGACATTTTGTCCGACGACCATGACCGATGCGTGGAGCAGATTCGCGGCGCGGGCCTCGACGCCGACATAATCCTGCCTCTGGGCGGCGCCTCGGTTGGCGAGCGCGACGTGCTGAGGCCCGTGCTGCTGGGCTTTGGCGCCCGCATGATCTTCGAAAGGATCGCCGTGCAGCCGGGTAAGCCGTGCTGGCACGCCCGGTTTCCCGATGGCCGGCTGGTGCTCGGGCTGCCGGGCAATCCCGCCTCGGCCTTCGTCTGCGCGCATTTGCTGCTGAAGCCGCTGATGCTGGCGCTGCTGGGCCGCGCCGAGCCCGACCGGCTGGTCCCGGCCGCCTTGACGCGCGACATGCCCGAAGGCGCCGACCGGGAGGTCTATTGGCGGGCCCGGCTTCGCGCCGACGGTGCGGGCCGCCTCGAGGTCACCCCGGACGACCGACAGGATTCAAGCCTGCAGACTCCTCTGGCTTCGGCAAATGCCCTGATCCGCCGCGTTGCGAACGCGCCGGCCGCGGCGCCGGGCGACCTGGCCGAAGTGCTGATCATCGGCGGGCTCTAGATTCCGGCATGCTATTGGGAGGCGCGGCGTCCTTCCTCAATGTGCGCAGTGGGTCTAAAGCGGCCGGTCCACTAAGGGTGGAAAGCGGACAATGCGAAAGCGATCACTGGTGGCCCGGCAGATGGATCGCATCGATCAAGGACGGAGCAGTCGTGTGAGAATCTCGACCATGTCCACATCACGATAGGGCTTTCCCAGCACGGGCCGGTCCCGGTAGCCGTCCCTCAGGCTTTGACCGCTGTAGCCCGTCGAGAACACGAACGGCACGCCCCGGGCCGTGAGTGCGTCGGCCACCGAATAGCTCTGCCTGCCATCGAGGTTCACATCCACCAAGGCGGCGTCGAAGGCTTGCCCATCTATGAGGGCAAGGGCTTGGTCGACGATGGCGGCAGCACTCACCGACTCGCATCCGAGGTCAGTCAGCAGGTCTTCGATGTTCAGGAGAACCAGCATCTCATCCTCGACAACGAGGACGCGCAGACCGGAAAGCAAATTATCCATCTCTGGCAGCTTGCGGTGCGGGAATGTTGATGGTGCAGACCACGCCGTCCGGGAGGTAATCGAGGTGCGTGGTGCCGCCCAGTTCGAGCGCCAGACCGCGTTCGATCACCCGCGAGCCGAACCCCTTTTTGGACGGTGGCATGACGGGCGGGCCGTTCTCCTCGTGCCAGTATAGGAGTACCCGAGCGCCTTGCGGCGAAGGTTCGATCGACCACGCGATCCGGACGCATCCCGTTTCGCCGGAAAACGCGCCGTACTTCACGGCATTGGTCGCAAGTTCGTGGAACGCAATTCCGAGGGCCAAGGCGGCTTTGGGCGGAAAACGGATGTTCTGACCAGTGACCTTAAACCGCTCCGACCGTCCGTCCGCTACGCCGAAGGGCTCCATGGCCGCATCAACCACATCGCGCAGCCCGGCGCTTTCCCAATTCTCACGGGTCAAAAGGTCGTGTGATCGGGAGAGCGCCAAAATGCGGGACTCAATCGCTTCCCGGATCACCTCGGGATCGGAGGCGTTTCGCAGAGCCTGCGCGACTATCGACTGGACCGTTGACAGCGTGTTCTTCACGCGATGATTCAGCTCGTCGATGAGCATCCTGGACTGGGCTTGCTCCTCCTTGTGCCGGGTGAGATCAATGAACGACGCGAAATGCTGGACGACATCGCCGCTCTCATCCCGAACCGGGCTGATGAAGAGAGCTGCCCAAAACTCGCTCCCATCCTTGCGGCGGTAGCGGACTTCCGAACTGTGGTCGTCGGTACCCTCGAATGCGGCTTCGACGAGCGCCAGCGCCTTGGCATCGGCGCCCTGCGCCATCAGAAAGTTGAAGCTGTGGCCGAGCACCTCGTCCCGGCCGTATCCGGTCAGCGAGAGGAAGCTGTCATTGGCGAAAATGATCGGATTGCCCGATTCCCTTGCGTCCATGAACACCATTGGCATTCGTGTCTCTTCGGCGGCGACGACGAACGGACCGCCCTCTTGACGAAGGCTTTCGACTTCGCCCTCCGCGCCCTTCTGCTTCTCGGATTTGTGAGTCATCTCCGAGATAATATTGATTGATCTGCTTCCCAGCAATTGCGGTCTGGTCATCCGCTAGCGGTCGCGAGCCGAACTGAGCCTGGCGCGCATCGAAGCAGTCTTTGCTTCGCAGGAAAGGTGGAGCAGCGCGCGAGCAATGTCACCGCTGAGGCTATCGTGATTGTCGGCCGTGAAGCTCGCATGAAGGCAGTCGCCCAAGCGCGTCAATGGCTCAGGCTCGTCGATTGGCCGCCACACTTCTTGCCCCTTGTCGTCCATTCCACACTTCCTTCCCGGTGAGCGGTGGAGGGGAGCTGAACCAGCTCGACAGCCTGGGTTCACCGGTGGGCGGAGCGCAGTCTGTCCTACAGAATGTCCGCAATGGGTCGAAAGCAGACATTGCCCTTCCAGTCCGCAAGGGTCTTAGGCGACCGCCCACCCTCGCCGCCAATCGCGACCTCATGGTGCGCCATGACAGAAAAATCGAAGCTAAGCGCGGCGGCCGCGCAAATAGGTGGCGGCGACGGCGCGGTCGTCGCCCAGCACCTGCAAGGCGAACAGCCGGTCGTGCAGCGACGCGCCGGCGCAGCGGCGGGCGAGCAACGGCGTGGCGCCCTCGTCGAGGAGGATGAAATCGGCCTCCTGGCCGGGCAGGAGCCCGCCGACGCGATCGGCGATGCCCATCACGCGCGCGCCGCCCGCGGTGGCGAGATGAAGCGCGCGGAAGGGATCGAGGCTGGCCCCCTTGAGCTGGCAGATCCGGTAGGCCTCGCCGAGCGTGTGGAGGACGGAGAGGCTGGTGCCGGCGCCGATATCGGTGCCGATGCCGAGCCTGACGCCGTGACGATCGGCCAAAGCGAGATCGAACAGGCCCGAGCCGAGGAAGAGATTGCTGGTCGGGCAGAAGGCGATGCCGGAGCCCGCCCCCGCCATGCGCGCCAGCGCCCTCTCGCTCATGTGGACGCAATGGGCGAAGACCGAGCGCGGCCCGACCAGGCCGAACCGGTCGTAGACGTCGAGATAATCGGCGGCCTCGGGGAAGCGCCTGGCGACGAAGTCGATCTCGCCCGGATTTTCGGAAAGGTGGGTGTGCATCAGCACGTCCGGGTGCGCGGCGACCAGCGCGCCGGCGTCGGCGAGCTGCTCGGCGCTGGAGGTCGGCACGAAGCGCGGCGTGACGGCATAGCCCAGGCGGCCGCGGCCGCGCCATCGGGCGATCAAGGCCTCGGTCTCGGCGCGGCCGGAGGCCACGGTGTCGCGCAGGCCGTCGGGGCCCAGGTCCATCAACACCTTGCCGGAGACGATCCGCATGTCGCGCCGGAGCGCGGCTTCGAACAGCGCGTCGACCGAGCCGGCATGGACGGTGGCGAAGACGAGCGCGCTGGTGGTGCCGTGCCGGAGCAGCTCGTCGAGGAAGAAGGCGGCAATCGCATCGGCGTGGCCGCGATCGGCGAAGGCCTGCTCGGCCGGGAAGATATGGCGTTCGAGCCATTGCATGAGCTGTTCGCCGTGCGAGGCGATGCGCTCGATCTGCGGATAATGGACATGGGCATCGACCAGGCCGGGGACGATCAGGCCGTTCAGCCGTTCGGTCGGGACATCGGCGAACCTGTCGGCGAGATCGGCCTCATGGCCGCAGGCGAGGACGAGGCCGTCCTCCACCACGAGCAGGCCGTCCTCGAAATGGCGGATCGCGTCGGCGCCGGCGACGGCGGGATCGTCGGGAACGCTCAGGATCTCGCCGCGGAACGCCTTCATGCGGGGTTCTTCAGCATGAGCAGCTGCGCGAGCGTGGCGATCGCGATCACTTCCGGCTCCCGGCCGCCGATGCCGGGCAGGCCGATCGGGCAGGTCAGGCGCGCGGCGTCGACTTTGTCGGCCGCGAGCCGCGAGAGGAAGCGGGCGCGCTTGGTCTTGGAGCCGATCAGTCCGACGAAGCGCGCCCGGCCGCCGAGCGCGGCGGCAACGAGGCGATAATCGAGCGCGTGATCGTGGGTGAGGACGACGACCGCCGCACCGTCGGGCGCTTCGGCTGCGCAGGCGGCCATTGCGGCCTCGTCCGCGAGGACGACGCCGGGGGTCTCGGCGGCCTCGGCGCGGCTGTCATACCAGGCGATATCGAGCGGAAGGCCGGTCGCGCGGGCGGCGATGGCGCGGCCGACATGGCCCGCGCCGAAGAGATAGACGGGGAGGGAATGGCTTTCGACGGGCTCGAGGAAACGCGCGCCGGCGGTGGGGAGCGGGCCCCTCGCCCCTATCGTTCGCCGGCCTGCGCCGGGCAGCAGCTTGCGGTCGACGCGGTCGGACAGGATGACTTCGAACGGGCCTTCGCCGTCGGGCACGCTCTCCAGATGCTCGACCAGCAGCCGGACCCGCCCGCCGCAGCACTGGCCCAGCAGCGGCCCCAGGGGATAATCCTGAACGCGCCAGCTTCCCGGCGCGAGCGAGAGGATGGCGCGCGCCTGCGCTGTCGCTTGATATTCGAGCGCGCCGCCGCCGATCGTGCCCGCGAGGCCGGTCCCGGTGACGACCATGCGCGCGCCCGGTCTGCGGGGGACGGAGCCCTCGGTGGCGATGATGGTGACGAGCGCCGCCGGACCCTGTTGCAGCGCTTCGCGGGCGTGCAGGGTCCAGTCAGTCATTGCGGGCCCTCAGCTCGTCGATCGAAGCCAGGATGCGCTCGGGCGTGGCCGGGGCATCCAGCTTCGGCAGCCCCTTGCCGGGCGCGGCGGCGGCGACGGCCTGGGTCAGGGCCGAGAAGACCGAGATGGCGAGCATCAGCGGCGGCTCGCCGACCGCCTTGGAGCGGTGGATCGTCGCCTCGACATTCTCGCCGCGCTCCCAGATGCGGATGTCCATGTGCGGCGGGCGGTCGCTCGCGGTGGGGATCTTGTAGGTCGAGGGCGCGTGGGTGAGCAGGCGGCCGCGCTCGTCGAACACCAGCTCCTCGGTGGTCAGCCAGCCCATGCCCTGGATGAAGCCGCCCTCTATCTGTCCCAGGTCGATCGCCGGATTGAGCGAGCGGCCGACGTCGTGAAGGATATCGACCGCGACCACGCGATGCTCGCCGGTGAGCGTGTCGATCACGACCTCGCTGAGCGCGGCGCCATAGGCGAAATAGAGGAACGGGCGGCCGCGATGACTGGGGCGGTCATATCCGATCTTGGGCGTGGAGTAGAAGCCGGTCGCGGCGAGCGAGATGCGCGCGAGATGCGCGGCGCGGCAGAGCTCGGCGAAGGTCCAGTGTGCCGAGTCCGGATCGGTCGCGGCGAACGCGTCGAGGCGCTGCTTGATCGTCTCGGCGGCGTTCTTCGCGGCCATGCCGTTCAGGTCCGAGCCCGAGGAGGCGGCGGTGGCCGACGTGTTGGGGACCTTGTCGGTCCGTGTCGCGCTGATCTTCACGGTCTCGATCGGCACGGCGAAGACGTCCGCCACCACCTGCGCGACCTTGATCATCAGCCCCTGGCCCATCTCGGTGCCGCCATGGTTCAGGTGGATCGACCCGTCGGCATAGACCAGCACCAGCGCGCCGGCCTGGTTGAGGTGGGTGGTGGTGAAGCTGATCCCGAACTTGACCGGCGTGAGCGCGAGGCCCTTCCTGAGGATGCGATGGCTCGCGTTGAACGCGGCCACCGCCTCGCGCCGCGCGGCATAGCCGGCGCTCGTCGCCAGCTCGGCGATGATCTGCGGCGCGACATTGTCCTCGACCGTCATGTGATAGGGCGTCACGTCACGGCCGGGGCCGTAGAGATTGGCCTGGCGCACGGCGAGCGGATCGAGCGCGAGATGCGCGGCGATGGCGTCGATCACCCGTTCGATCGCCATCATCCCCTGCGGCCCGCCGAAGCCGCGGAAGGCGGTGTTCGAGACGGTGTGGGTCTTGAGCCGGCGCGAGACGATCTCGACCGCGGGGAGGAAGTAGCAATTGTCGGCGTGGAACATCGCCCGGTCGTTGATGGCGAGGCTGAGGTCGTGGGTGGCGCCGCAGCGCGCGGCGAGGGCGATGCTTATGCCCTCGATCCGGCCCTCGCCGTCGAAGCCGACATCATAGTCCGCGGTGAAATCGTGGCGCTTGCCGGTCATGACCATGTCGTCGTCGCGGTCGGCGCGGATCTTGGCGGGGCGGCCGGTCTTCGCGGCGACCAGCGCGCAGGCGGCGGCATAGGCGGCGGCCTGCGTCTCCTTGCCGCCGAACGCGCCGCCCATCCGGCGGACCTCGACGGTCACATCGGCGCTGCTGAGGCCGAGCAATGTCGCGATCAGATGCTGGACTTCGCTCGGGTGCTGGGTCGAGCTGACGACATGGATCTGGCCCGCCTCGCCCGGCGTGGCGAGCGCGGCCTGGCCTTCGAGGTAGAAATGCTCCTGCCCGCCCATTTCGAGGCTGCCCGACAGGCGGTGCGCCGCGCGCTCCAGCGCAGCCTGCGCGTCGCCGCGCGCCATCCGCTGCGGCAACTCGAGCTCGGAACTCGCGTCGAGCGCCTCGGCGATGGTGACGAGGGCGGGAAGGCTTGCGGTTTCGGCCTTCGCCAGCCGCGCGGCGACGCGCGCGGCGCGGGTGCTGGTCGCGGCGACGACGAACAGCGGCTGGCCGGGGTAGAGGATCTCGTCCTCGGCGAAGAGCCGGTCGTCGTGGATGACCGGGCCGACATTGTTCTCGCCGGGGATGTCGGCGGCGGTGAAGACCGCGATCACGCCCGGCGCGGCGCGGACCGCGGTGAGATCGAGGCCGGTCAGCCGGGCATGGCCGTCGGTGGCGAGGCCAAAGGCGAGGTGGAGCGTGCCGGGGGCCTCGGCCAAATCGTCGACATAGCGCGCGCTGCCGGCGACATGGCCCTCGGCGCTGTCGTGACGGAGCGGCTGGCTGACGGCGTCAGACATCGAACAGGCTCTCGGGTTCGAGCCAGAGGCCGCGCACCAGATTGGCGGCGGCGGCGAGGCGGTATTCGGCCGATCCCCTGAGGTCGCTGAGCGGCTGATAGTCTTGCGCCAGCGCCTCAACGGCGGCTTCGATCGCCGCTTCGGACCAGGGCTTGCCGGTCAGCGCCGCCTCGCAGGCAGGGGCGCGCGCGGGGATGCCGGCCATGCCGCCGAAGGCGATCCGGGCCTCGGTAACATGGCCGTTTTCCAGACGGAGGGCGAAGGCGCCGCACAAAGCGGAGATGTCGCTGTCGAGGCGCTTGGAGAGCTTGACGATGCGGATGCGAGTGTCGCCGGCGGGACGGGGAATGCGGACGCTCTCGACGAACTCGCCCGGTTGCCGGTCCTGTTTGCCGTAGGACAGGAAGAAGAGTTCGAGCGGCATAGTGCGGCGTTCGCTGCCCCTCCTCAGCACCAGCTCGGCGCCCAGGGCGATCAAAGCGGGGGGCATGTCGCCGATCGGGGAGCCGTTGGCGATATTGCCGCCTATCGTGCCCGCGTTGCGGACCTGGAGGCCGCCGATGCGGCGGACCAGCTCGCCCAGATCGGGGTGGAGGCGGGCGAGCGCTTCCTTCGCCTCGGAATAGCGCACGCCCGCGCCCATCGTGAGGCTGTCGGGCGCATCCTCCATCCGCTTCAGATCGGCGATGTCGCCGATGAAGATGACGGTGCCGAGATCGCGCAGGCCCTTGGTCACCCAAAGCCCGACATCGGTGGCCCCAGCGACGATCTGCGCCTCGGGATGCTCGATCAGCAGCGCCGCCAGCTCGCCCGAGGTCCGCGGCGCGAACCAGCCCCGCCCCGCGCGGGCGGGCGCGATCGTGCGAAGGAGAGCGACGATTTCGCGATCGTCGGCGGGCCCCGGCGGGTTGGCCTCGCCGGCGTCCAGTATCGGGCCATAGCCGGTGCAGCGGCACAAATTGCCCGCGATGACATCCTTGACCGGAATGCCCTCGGTCCCGACCGCGCCGATGCTGCGCGCGTAGAGCGACATCACGAACCCGGGCGTGCAGAAGCCGCATTGCGAGCCGTGGCCGTCGGCCATCGCCTGCTGGACGGGGTGGAGCGCGCCACCGTGCGACAGGCTCTCGACCGTCTTCAGCGCCTTGCCGTCGAGCATCGGCACGAAGAGGATGCAGGCATTGACCGCGCGCCACCTGACCGCGTTGCCGTCCAGTTCGCCGAGCAGAACGGTGCAGGCGCCGCAATCGCCCTCGGCGCAGCCTTCCTTGGTGCCTGTGCGGCGGAGCGTGTAGCGGAGATAATCGAGGACGGTGCCGGTGGGATCGGGGTCTTCGACCTCGATCACCTCGCCGTCGAGGAGGAAGCGGATCATCTTGGGCTCCCCGCCGCGATCCAGGCGCCGAGCCTCTGCCGCTCGGCCTGGGTCATGCGGGTGGGATTGCCCAGCGGCATCACATGGGTATCGACCGCCACCGCCTTGATCCGCGCCGACGCGGCGCTGACATGCTCCCAGCTATCCAGCGCCACGCCGCGGGGTGGTGGCTGCACGTTGTGGCAGCCCGCGCAATGGGTGGCCAATATCGGCGCGACGTCGGCATAGGTGACATTCTGGGCCGGTGCTGGTGCGACTCCGCTTTTCTCCAGCGTGACATAGGTGACGCTGGCGAGCGCGAGGGCCGTCGCCAGGAGGATCGTCCGGCCCGTTGGCTGTCCGCGGCCGCGCAGGTTGAACACATGGCGGACCGCCACTCCGGTCAGGCCGAGCAAAGCGAGCACCAGCCATGGCCGCTCGGCGCCATAGGTCATCGGATAGTGAGGGCTGATCATGATGAACAGCACCGGCAGCGTCATGTAATTGTTGTGCAGCGACCGCTGCTTGGCCGCCGCGCCCAGCGCCGGATCGGGCGTGCGCCCGGCGATCAGATCGGCCATGACCTTGCGCTGGTTGGGAATGATGATGAAGAACACATTGGCGACCATCACCGTGCCGATCATCGCCCCGACGTGCATATAGGCCGCGCGCGCGTTGAACAGGTTGTCGAGCGCGGAGGCGGCCAGCAGCAAGCAGACGAACCAGAAGACGCCGAGCGCCAAATTGTTGGATCCGACCGGCGAGCGGCACAGCCCGTCATAGACCAGCCAGCCCAGCGCCTGCGCCGCCAGGCCGATGGCGATCGCCGCGCCCGGGCTCAGCGTCGCCTTGGCCGGATCGATCAGGAAGCTCTGCGCACCGACATAATAGATCAGCACTAGCAGCGAAAAACCGCTGATCCAGGTAAAATAGGCCTCCCATTTGAACCAATGCAGCCGCTCGGGCAGCTGGCTCGGCGCGACCTGGTATTTCTGGTTGTGATAGAAGCCGCCGCCATGCACCGACCACAGCTCGCCCGAGGCGTCGCCCTCGGCCGGCTTGGTCAGGTGGTTGTCGAGCCATACGAAATAGAAGGACGACCCGATCCAGGCGATGCCCGCCGTCAGATGCAGCCATCTGATCGCGAGGTTGAGCCATTCGGCGAGGTCGAAGCCCATCTTTCAGCTGCCCCGATAGGTCGAATAGGCGTAGGGCGAGACGAGCAGCGGCACATGATAGTGGCCGCCGCCTGCCGCGATGCCGAAATCCACCACCACTTCGTCGAGGAAGGGCGGATCGGGCAGCGCGACGCCGAGGCCGCGGAAATAATCGGCCACGGAAAAGCGGATCGTGTAACGCCCCGGCGCGAGCGCGCCCTGCGTCAGATCGGGGCAACGGCCGTCGGCGTTGGTCGCGCCCCGCGCAATCTCGCCGTCCGGCCCGCTCAGCGCCACCGTCAGGCCGGCCGCGGGCCGCCCGTGCATGATGTCGAGAACATGGGTGCTCAGGCTGGTCATGCCGGGCCTTCCTTTCTCATCGGGCGACCCGCCCGACCAGCCTCATCCGGCTGATTCCGCCATCGGGGATGATGTTCAGCCGCACGAAGCGGATGGCTCCCAGGTCGGCCAGGCCGTCCCGAAAGACGTGCACCTTGTCCGCCTCGAGCTTCACTTCGGACAGCAGCAGCGGCCAGCCTTGCGAAAGCGAAGCGATCTCCTCGGGCGAGCCGGTGGCGGTGGGCGCCGCCTGGAGGAAGCAGCGGTCCGGATAATTGCCTTTGAAATGGGCGGTATCGATGACGACTTCCTCGATCCGCCCCGGGGCGCCCAGCTCCAGCACCGCCCAGTCGTGCCCGGGCTCGCGCCGCCGCCGAGTCTCCCAGCCGTCGCCCATGTTCACGCCGCGCCCGGGCGCGGTCAGGTTCTCGATGCAGCCGTAATGCTCGTCGTTGGCAATGATGCCGCGGCCGCCATTCTCCATGGCCAGCAGGTCGACGCGCGCGTCCGCATCGATGCTCGACCAGTCCTTGGCGACCCGACCCCAGACGCGCAGCCGGGCCACCCCGCCGTCGGGAAAGATGTTGAGGCGCACATGCGTCACCGGTTCGCCATGGTCGATCGCGACGTAGACGCGGTCGTCTCCCTTCAGCGCGAGGCGCGCGGTGACCGTCGTCCAGCCCGCCTGCTCGTCCGGAGCCGCTTCGTCGCTTCGGCAGACCTCGATCTCGGCAGCCGGTGGATAATTGCCGGTGAAGTGCCGGGTGTCGATTTCGAAGCCGGCGACGAGGCCCGGCACGCCCAGGCGGATCACGCACCAGTCGTGGCCGGGCGTCCGTTTGCGCCGGCTCTCCCACCCGTCCATCCACTTGCCGTTCTCGTCATACTTGCCCGGAATGAATTGGGGCTCTGCCGCGTCGATCAGCCGCGCCTTGTCGGCGAAGAAATCGTCGGTCGCATAAATCACCTCTGCGCCCAGGCGGGGCTGGGCGAGGTTGACATAGTGCCGGCGCAGATTTTCGAACATGCTCATCCCGGGTCGAAAAGTGCCGCAAGGCGGAATCCCGCGATACGATGAATCTGCTTCATGGCGGTAGCAAACTCGGCTTCGGCGTCGTTTTCGAGCCGGTCCGCGAATGCCGCCAGGATATCGTCTCGCGAGAGGCCGGCGACCGCGATGATGAACGGATGACCGAAGCGGGCGAGATAGGCCGCGTTGAGGCTCCGGAAGGCTTCGAGCTCATCCGGGGAGCATTGATCGAGGCCGGCGCCGCGTTGCTCCCGAACCGAGGCCTCCGCCATCGCCCCACTCGCCACCGCGAGCTGCGGATGCGCCCGGATCAGCTCGAGCCTCCGCGCGCGCGGCGCATCCTCGACGGCCTCGCGCATCGCCTGCGCCAGCGCCTGCGGCTCGTCGAGCTCGCCGCGGGCCACCACGGGCCATATCGCCTCCGCCACCCAGGGCGAAGCCTCATAGACGGGGCCGAACCGGGCGATGAAGGCGTCCCGGGTCAGCGTGCTAGGCTTCATGGGGATGCGTCGCGCGCCAGTGACGCGCGATGTCGATGCGCCGGCAGAACCAGACATGCTCGTGGCCGAGCGCATGGCGCAGGAATTTCTCCAGCCCCGCCATCTTGCCCGGCCTCCCTGCGAGCCGGCAGTGGAGTCCGACGGACATCATCTTCGGCAGCTCCTCTCCCTCCGCATAGAGGGTGTCGAACGTGTCGCGCAGATATTGGAAGAACTGATCGCCGGTCTGCATGTTCGCGGAGGCGAACCGCATGTCGTTGGTCTCCAGCGAATAGGGGACGATGAGGTGGCTCTTCCCCGCCGCCTTCGTCCAGAAGGGCAGGTCGTCCGAATAATCGTCCGCGTCGTAGAGGAAGCCGCCCTCCTCCGCCACGATCCGGCGCGTGTTGGGGCTGGTCCGGCCGGTGTACCAGCCGAACGGGCGCTCGCCGGTCAATTGCCTGTGCACCTCGATCGCGCGCTTGAGGTCGCTGCGCTCGTCGGCTTCCGACACATATTGATAGTTGATCCACCGCCAGCCGTGCGAAGCGATCTCGTGCCCGGCCTCCAGAAAGGCTTCGACGACCGCCGGGTTGCGCTGCATCGCCAGCGCGACGCCGAACATCGTGACCGGAATATCGTAGCGCGCGAAGAGCCGGAGCAGCCGCCATACGCCGGCGCGCGAGCCATATTCGTAGATCTGCTCCATGCTCATGTGCCGCGCGCCCGGCGTTGGCGCCGCATTGGCGATGTCGGAGAGAAAGACCTCGGCGCCCGAATCCCCGTCGAGGACATTGGCTTCGGCGCCTTCCTCATAGTTCAGCACGCACTGGACGGCGATGCGCGCGCCGCCCGGCCATGAAGCATGCGGCGGCGTGCGGCCATAACCGACCAGATCGCGTGGGTAGCTATCCTGAGTCACATGCACCGCCTATCAAGCCTGCTAGGATGAAACGGAGCTCCGCCCTGCACAACCCTCCAAATGCGGCAGGCCGGAGCGAAGGAAGACTTATGCGCGAACTCACGCCCGAGCCGCTGACCGCCGAGGCCTTCGCGCCGTTCGGCAGCGTGATCCAGGCCTCCGACGATGCCGTGAAGGTGGACATCAACCAGGGCCACGCGGTCCGATACGACCGGCTCGCCGAGATCGATGTCGCGGACGGCGGCGGCGTCGGCGTGATCAGCCTGTTCCGCGCCCGGCCGCTCGGCGCGCTGGTGCTGAGAATGTTCGAGCGCCATCCGCTGGGCAGCCAGAGCTTCGTGCCGCTGAGCGGACGGCCCTACCTGGTCGCGGTGGCGCCTGCAGGGGCTTTCGATGCCGCCAACGTCCGGCTGTTTCACGCCGAGGGGCACCAGGGCGTGCATTATCGCAAGGGGGTCTGGCACCACTTCCTGCTCGTCCTCGACGCCGAGAGCGATTTCCTCGTCGTCGACCGTGCCGGTCCCGGCGACAATCTCGAGGAAATCGAGCTGGCCCCCTCCGACGAGATCCGCGTGCGCCGGCAAGCGAACATCGATTTCGGAGGGAAATAGAGGCCGGCGGCAGCCGTCAGCAGGGAACAGCCTTTGGTGGTCAGGGGCGGTTCGTTCCCTCAATCGTTCCCATTCTGGCGGTTCGAGGCGGCCACAACAAAAATGTAACAATCGCGGTGCAGGGTCAGCCTGGGCCGGTGCGCGCTCGGCGGGGAAGGCATGTCTCACGAAGTCGAGCTAAAATTCGACCTCGCGCCGGGCGATGTCGAACGGCTGCGCGCCTGCCCCGCGCTGGCGGGCGAGCCGCAGCGGATCGCCCATTACGAGACGCGCTATTTCGACACCAAGGACGACGTCCTGCGCCGCGCCGGCTTCTCGCTGCGCATCCGCCGGGCCGACGGGCGATACACGCAGACAGTCAAGCGCAAGCGGGCCAGCAAAGCGGGCCTGTTCGTGCGGCAGGAGTGGGATCGCCCGGTCGCCGGCTTCGCTCTGGACCGGGGCGCGCTCAAATCGACGCCGCCGAAGCACCTGCTCGGCGCGGTAGAGCCGACGGCCCTCGTCTCGAAGGTTCGAACGCGCTTCCGGCGCTCGTCCTGGCTGATCGAGCGCTGCGGCAGCCGCATCGAGGTCGTACTCGACGAGGGCGTGGTCGTGAGCGGCAAGGCCGAGGCGCCGCTGTGCGAGCTCGAGCTGGAGTTGGTCGAAGGCAAGCCGCGTGCGCTGTTCGAGCTGGCCGAGGAGATCGGCGCCGCCGTGCCCCTGCGGCTCGGCGTGCTCTCCAAGCAGGAGCGCGGCCTCGCGCTGGCGGAGCAGCGCCTCGGCCGGGCCGCCAAGGCGGAGCCGGTCGCACTCACCGCGCCGCTGACCGAGGCCGACGCCTTCCGCGCGGTCGCCCATGCCTGCCTGCGCCACTATCGGCTAAACGAGATCGTCCTGCTTGATCGTTCCGAGGCCGACGCGCTCCATCAGGCGCGGATCGCGTTACGGCGCCTCCGGTCGGCCTTCTCGCTGTTCCGGCCGACCGCGCGCGGCAAGGACTATCAGCAGCTGGGCGAGGAACTCGGCTGGCTCGCCGGCCGGTTCGGCGAGGCGCGCAACCTCGACGTGCTGCTGGCCGGCCAGTCCGGCCTGCCCGACGAGGAGTCGCTGCGCGCCCGCCTCGTCAAGAGGCGCGTCAAGGCCTATGACCGCGTCGGCGCGGCGCTCCGCTCGCAGCGCGCCCGCGCGCTGATGCTGGGGCTGGCCTTGTGGATTGAGATCGGCCCGTGGCGCTTTCGCGAACGGGCCTTGCGCGATCTGGCGCCGCTGGCGGTGCACCGGCTCGAACGCCAATGGCGCAAGGTTCGCCGCCATTCGGCCAAGCTCGCCAAGCTCGACAGCGAGGCGCGGCACAGGCTGCGGATCGAGGTCAAGAAGCTGCGCTATGCGGCCGAGTTCCTGGCCGGCCTTTGGGCGAGGAAGCCGAAGCTGGCACGCCGCGACCGGTTCATCGCCGCTCTGAAGGATTTGCAGGAGCGGCTGGGCGATCTCAACGACGCCGAGGCCGCCGAGGCAATGGCCGCCCGGCTGGCGCCCGGCCTCCGCGGCAGCGCCGAGAGGATCAGACGGCATGCGCTGGCCGGCGACGGCATCGCGGCGGCGCAAGACGCGCTCGGTCGGGCCTCGGCCGCCGCCGGCTACTGGCTCTAGGAAAGCCGCAACGCGTCTTCGGGCGCGATCGCGCCGTCGCGCACCGCCGCCCGCGCCGCGCCGCCGAGGTTCGGACGGTCGCGAAAGGCGTGGCCGGCGATCACGGCTTCGTCGCCGCCGCCGCTGATCAGCCGCCGCATCGCCATGTCGACCGGGATGGCTTCGAACAGGCCGATCCAACCGCGATGGCCGAGGCGATCGCAGGACGCGCATCCCGCCGACTGATAGACGATCGTGCCCGGGTCGAAGCCCAGCCGCGCGGTGAGGCGGGCGCTGGCCTGTATTGGCTCGCAGCAGTCCGGGCACAGTCGGCGGACCAGATGCTGCGCCAGCACCGCGCGGAGCGTCGAGGCGATCAGGAAGGTCTCGACCTTCATGGCCCGAAACCGGCTGATCGCGCCGACCGCATCGCCGGCGTCGATGGCGGCGAGGACAAGTTCGCCCGCCAGCGCCGCCTGGACGGCCCCTTCTGCTGTCGCGCGATCCTCTATCTCGCCAATTGTAAGCGCGTGCGGGCGAAGCATCAGACCCGCTTCGCGCGTCGTCGTCCTGCCCGAGCCCGCCGGGCCGGCGATCAGTATGAGGCCGCTGGGCGCGGACAGGGCGTCGCGGAAGACCGTCTCGACCGCCGCGCTCATCCCCAGCGTGCGGCCGATGTCCGCGCCGCCGGGGCGCTGGTCCGAATTGCCGGGGCTGTCGAGCGCTGCATGCATCACGTCCGCTCTATGCGGCTAAGGTGACCCCCCGATTGCGGATTTGTGACGCCGCCTAGAAGTGCACCGTCACGCCAAGGCTGAAGCTCTGGCCGACCTCGTAGCTGTTAATGTCGATCCGGTTGTCGCCCGCCCGCTGGAACTCCTCATAATCCTGGCCGGTGAGGTTGCGCGCCTCGAACTTCAATTCGGTGTCGACGCCGAAGATCGGCACCTCCTGCCGCAAGACGAAATCGAGGCGGATGCCGGGCCGCTCTACGATGTCGGGCTGGCTGAGCAGGCCCTGGATCGGGCCGCGATTGGTGACGCGCTCGCTCGCATAAGTGACGAGGAAGGTCGCTTGCGAGAGGCTTTCCGTGTCCTCGATGCCGATCTGGAGATTGGCGAGATGGTCCGACTGGCCGGTCAGCGGCGCGCCGTCCCGGAACAGGAGGTTCGAGGCCATCGGCTGGAGGTCCGGGCCGATGATGGTGGAATCGTCGGCGCTGATCCGGGATCGGCTGTAGGTATAGTTGCCGATGAAGAGGAGCCGGCGGGTCGAGAAGAAGCGGCCGCCCAGACCCTCCAGCGGGAGATGCGCCTGCGCCTCCACTTCCAGGCCGTAGAGCGTCGCCCGGGGCGCGTTGGCGAAGCCGGTGCGGAGCTGGCCGCCCCCGGCGAAGAAGGCCGCGGCTTCGATCGGATTGTCGATCCTCTTGTAGAAGCCGGCGACGGTCAGCCGCTGGGCCGGCGCGAAATAATATTCGTAGCGCGCCTCGAGATTGAGCAGCTCGCTGTCGGTCAGGAACGGATTGCCGGTGAACTCGCGGTCGGATTCGAAGTCCTGGTAGATTTGCGGCGCGAGCTCGCGGAACTGAGGCCGGGCGATCGTCTTGGAGGCGTGGAGGCGAAGCTGCATGTCCTCGAAGAAATTCCACGTCACCGTCGCCGCCGGCAGCCAGTAGGCATTGGCGATCCGGGTCGGCGCCAAGGCGCTGCCGACGGGCTGGACGTTCTGGACGCCGTCCTCGTAGCGCACGCCCAAGGTGGCGCGCAGCCCCGCGATCGGCTCCGCCTCCACCTGAACGTAGCCGGCATGGACCCGCAAATCCGCTTCATAGGCCGCGGTGCCTTCCGACGCCCGATACGTCCCGGAGCTGGATGTTGTAGGTATAGACGTTGAAGTCGGAGAGCAGGAAATCCGGCCGTTCCTGCGCGACGGTGACCGGCAGCGCCCCGTCCGGACGGAAATATTGGAACTGGAAGCGCGATGCCGCGCGGTCGGTCCGGTTGTAGGCGTAACCGGCCGAAAGCGTGAGCGGCATTGCGACCGGCAGCCGGTAGGCGAGGTCCAGGCCGCCGGCATAGACATTCTCGTTCAGGGAACTGAACGCGATGTTGGCGAACTGGCCGGCGGAGGAAAGGTTGTTGACATAATCGTCGACGTCGCCCGCGCCGCTCGTCGCCGGATCGCCGTCGCCCAGATAGAAATAGCTGATAGCCCGCTCGTAGGGCGATTCCCGCTGCGAATTGGCGTAGGTGGCGCGCAGGTCGACGCTGAGGTCGCCGAAGCGCAACTCGCCGACCAGCTGGGTGTCGATCAGCTGGCGCTCGAACCAATAGGTGTTCTGCTCGATCAGCGACGCCGGCAGATCGGGATCCTGGTCGGCGACGTTGCGGTTGAAGCCGGCGGCAAGGCGGCCCTGCTTCAGCGTGTCGCGGATATAGAGGTTGGTCCAGCGGATCCTGTGCTCGCCGAACTCGGCGCCGAGGCCGAGCAAGCCGTTGACGATGATCCGGTTGTCGGTGGTGACGGTGGCGAAGCTGGTCTGCGGGCTGCCGCCGAGCCCGGGATCCAGCGAAGTTTGCTGCAAGGCGTCGCGCGTCCGCCAGACGTTGCTGTAGCCCGCCGCGGCGATGAAGCCGATCCGGCCGCCGCGGATCTCGGTGGAGCTGCCGGCGCTGATCTCGGCGGAGAAATTGGCGGGCGTGTCGCCCATCCGCTGGAGCAGGGTGGTGGGTGCGTTGACGAGGCTGGCGGCGAAGTCGCGCCGCTCCGCGTCGGCCGTGGCGTTGAAGGTCCCGCCGGCTACCGCATTGCGCAGCGCAATCGGGAAGTCGCGCGTGCCGTCGTCGAAGCCGAGCGGATCGAGGTCGCTGCCATAATAGGAATAGCCGAGCTGGAACGTCGTCTCGACGTCCCCGGACACGCTGGCGCCGATGTCGAGGAAGCTCTCGTGCGGCACGGCCGGCGTGGTGAGGTTGATCACCCCGCCGCCGAACTCGCCGGGATAATTGACCGAATAGCTCTTCTGGACGAGCGAGCTGGCGATGATCCCGGTCGGGAAGATGTCGAGCGGCACCACCCGGCGCAGCGGCTCCGGGCTGGGCAAAGGGGAGCCGTTGAGCAAGGCGAGCGAGTAGCGGTCGCCCAGGCCTCGGACGAACACGAAGCCGTTGCCGACCACGCTGAGGCCGGTCACCCGCCGCAGCGCGCCGGCGATGTCGCCCTCTCCGGTCCGTGCGATGTCGGCGCTGGACAGGACCGAAACCACTTCCGGCGTCTGCTGCATCACGTTGCGCGAACGGGTGCCGGTGACGACGATCTCGGCGCCCGGTGCGGATATCTCGACCTCTTCGTCCCGCTCGTCGCGCGGGATCTCGTCGCCGATCGCCGCCAGCTGGGTCGCTGCCGGTGCGGCGTCCTGCGCCAGCGCGACGGACGGCGCGACCAGCCCCGTGGTGAGGAGCAGCGCCGCATATCTGGTTGTGTGTCTCATATCTTCCCCCGACGGTTCGTTGCGCGGAACGCGGCGGCGGCGGTCAGAAGATCGGCACGGTGACGCAGGTGGCGCTGGCGGCCCCGAAGCCGACGTAGGACGAATTGCAGGTCCAGCCGGAATACCAGGTGTCGGCGGCGTTCTGGACGGCGCCGATATAGGTGACCGCGGTGAACTGGTTCGGGCGCGGCCGAGCCGGCGAGGTTGAACGTGGTGGGATTGGTCGGCGGCACCGCCGTCTCGTTGGCGCCGTTGACGAAGGCGCTGGTCAGCGTCGGGAGGAAGGCCGAATTGTTGTTGTTCGTACCCGTGCCGAAGATCGCGCCGATCGTCGCGGCGGTGACGTTGCCGTCCTCGCGGAACGCGGTCGGGCAGGCGAGCTGGACCGAGCGGAAGATCGGCGGGCCCTGGTCCTGCAGTGCCGCGTCAGCGGCCCGGGTGGTGGTGCCGCCGGTCTCGTCGATGTCGAGGCAGGCCTGGGTGCCGACGACGACGCTGTTGAGCAGCGCGTAGTCGGCGCCGCCGCGGATCAGCATGGTGTTGCCGCCCTGGACGGTGCTGCGGTGGACGAAGGTGGCGTTGGAGACGCGCGTGAACTGGCGCGGGAGCGCGTCCTCGTTGCCGTTCGAATCGGCCTCGATCATCGAATCGCCGTTGCTCGCGTCGCGGTGGACCGCGATCACGAACTGGATGAAGCCCTGGTAGCCGAGATCGGTATCCAGCCCGTCGTCGTCGGCGCCGGAAATGACGAGATGCTTGAGGTTCGGCCGGCCGCCGAAAATCTCGATGCCGTCGTCCGAGCTGTTGTGGACCTGGATATGGTCGAGCGTCGTGTTGCTGCCGACGCCGCCCAGGGTGAGCCCCTGCAACTCGTTGCCCGGAGCGATCGCGAAGCCGGAATAGCGGATCTGGACGAAGCGCATGGTGCCGCTGTTGTCGGTGGCGATGGCGCCGCCGTAGAGCGATCCGGTCGTGCCCTCGATCACCTGCTGGCAATTGGCCGAGCCGCCCGGGACGGCGGTGTTGCAGTCGCTGATCGGCGCGCGGCCCAGGAGGATGATGCCGCCCCACAGGCCCTGGCTCGAATCGTTCGCGGTGCCCTCGGCATTGGCGCGGGCAGTGAAGATGATCGGCTGGGTGGCGGTGCCGACCGCGTTGATCCGCGAGCCGCGATTGACCACCAGATAGTCGTTGCCCGACGAGGCGAAGACCGTCACCCCGGCCTGGACGGTCAGCGTCACGCCGTCGCCGCCCGCCGCAGCCCCGTCCCCTCCGACGTCGGTGCCGACATTGACCGGCCCGGCGAGCGAATAGATCACGCCGGGCAGCCTCTGGACCGTATAATCGTCGCTTATCCGGCCGGAAATCTCGCAATTGCGGAAGGCCGTGGCGATGACCCCACGATCGACCGTGCCGGCCGGGCAGCTGGTGGCCGGGGTGCCGTTGCCCGGCGGCGGCGGCGGTGGCGGGGCCGGCGTCCCCGGCGGCGTCACCAGCGTGCCCTCGCCCGGGGATGCCACGTCGCCGGGCCCGCAGGAGGCGAGCGGGATGACGGTGCTGAGCAGCAACAAAACACGGAATTTGGACATGGCGGCACCCCCTAGGTGAACGTCCGGGCAACTCAACCGAGGAGCGGCCCATGACCCGCAGCTAGGGGGCGAGCATGATGGTTTTGTTACATGGCGATCGGCATTTCCGCTTTTATTTTGAGTAACTTAATCGTCATCGCGGCGTCGCATCACCGTCACGTCGTCGTCACAAATCAGCGCCGTCCAGCGCCAATTTTCAGGCGCCGCCCGCCGCGCTCGATCTCGAACTCGGTGCGCGACGAATTGGCCATCTGCCAGGCGAGCTCCAGCATCCGTTCCTCGTCGAACGTGCTGCCGTTGACCGCAAGGATCACGTCCCCCGGACGCAACCCGGCGCGTTCGAGCGCCGGCATGCTGGCACCCGGGCGGAGGGTAAAACCGGCGATCCGCCCGCCCGCCCGGCGCGGCGCAAGGCCGAGCCGATAGCGCAGCGTCTCGTCGCGGAGATCGGTCTCGGCGGCGGCGGGAGCCGGCGCGGCCCCGCTTTGGGCGGCACCGTCGAAGCCGAGCCGAACCTCGCCGCCTGCGGAGGCGAGGATCGCGTGGTGCAGCTCGACCCGCCGCAGCGTCAGGCCGGGAACGACGTCGCGCCCGAGCGGCACGAACCGCTGATTGCCGCCGGCCGTGCCGATGATCGCCCCGGTCGCCAACAGGCCGGCCAGCCGCAGCTGCGAGGCGTCCGGCGCCGGAGCCGGTGCGGCCATGGCCGGCGGCGCCGGGGATGCGGCCGGCGGCCGCGCCTCGGGAGGCGGCGGCGCCAGCGACGGCTGCGCCGGCTCGTCCCGAGGCAGAACAAAGAGAAGCAGGACGACGACCAGTGCCCCGCCCACCATGGCCAGGCGTCGGTGCCGGACGCTAGGCGCCATCGTCGTCGAGGGCGTAGCCGGCCGAGCGCACCGTCCGGATCAGCTCCGCCCGGCCGCCGGCGTTGATCGCCTGCCGGAGCCGGCGGATATGGACGTCGACGGTGCGCAGCTCGATGTCCTTGTCGCGCCCCCAGACCGAGTCGAGCAGCCGCGGGCGCGAGAAGACCCGGCCGGGATGTTCGAGGAAGTGGCGCAGCAGCCTGAACTCGGTCGGCCCGAGCGGGATCGTCTTGCCGCCGCGCTTCACCTTGTGGCCGACGATGTCCATCTCGACATCGGCGAAGCGCAATTGCTCGCCCGCCAGCGCCGGCCGCACCCGGCGCAGCACGGCGCGGGTCCGCGCCACCAGCTCCATGGGGCTGAAGGGCTTGGTGACATAGTCGTCGGCACCGGTTTCGAGACCCCGCACCCGGTCCCCCTCTTCCGCGCGGCCAGTGAGCATGATGATCGGCACGTTGGCGGTTTCCGCCGATCGTCGCAGCCGGCGGCAGACCTCGATCCCCGAGACCCCTTCGATCATCCAGTCGAGCAGGATGATGTCGGGCGGCGATTCGGCGGCGAGCAGCAGGGCCTCCTCGCCGTCGGGCGTGTGTTCGACGATGAAGTCCTCGCGTTCGAAATGCCATTTGAGCAGGTCGACGAGGGCCGGGTCGTCCTCCACCAGCAGGAGGCGGCCCTTCATCATTCGTCTTCCCCCGCGCCCACGGCGAAGCGGACGATGTCGGCGATGGCGACCGCATGGTCGCCGATCCGCTCGAGCTTCTGGGCCGAGAACATGAGGTGGGTGGCGGCGGTGATGCTGCGCGAATCCTCGGCCATCAGATCGATGAGGCCGCGTGCGATGCACGCCCGGTAGCGATCGACCGCGTCGTCCATCGCCTCGACCCGGGCCGCGGCCATGGCGTCGCGGCGCGCGAATGCGTCGAGGGCGGCCTTGACCATCGCCGCCACCTCCTCCCCCATCGCGGCAAGGCTCCTCAGCTGGCCGATCCCCCGGCAGTCGCCGATCGGCTCCACTCGGTGGGCGATGTTCTTGGCGCAATCGCCCATCCGCGCGATCAGCCCCGAAATCTTGAACGCGGCCAGCACCTCCCGAAGATCGTCGGCCAGCGGCGATCTCAGCGCGATCAGGTGGACGGCGGCGCGTTCCACCTCGGCGGCGAGCGCATCGATCTTCGCGTCGGCGGAGACGATGCCGGTCGCCCGCTCCGGATCGCCCTGGACGAGCGCCGCGACGGCATCCGCCACCGCCGCCTCGACCCGCCCGCCCATGTCGCAGACGCTGGCGCGCAGCCGGTCGAGCTCGTCGTCGAACACGGTCAACGTATGCGGCGCCGCCCTCACCCTTTTCTCCCCGGAGCCCGTGGAACGCACCGGTCCGGCTAGCCGGCTTTGCAGCAGTTTCGGTGACGGGCTCGTGACAATTGCATGAACGGATGAGGGGAACTGCCCGGTCGCGGCTGGTCGAGCGCATCCAATAACAGATGGTTAGGCGCTTCACGCATGCAGACATTGTGGCGGAGCGGGAGGGATTCGAACCCTCGATACGGTTTTGCCGTATACTCACTTTCCAGGCGAGCGCCTTCGACCACTCGGCCACCGCTCCGCATGCACTGGAAGCGGCCCATCTAGTAAGAGCCGCCGCTTTGGGCAAGCCGAGCAATTCCAAGCCGGCAGCCTCGGCCGCCGGCTCGAAAAATCGCGGCCTCAAACGCCCCCCAGCAGCACCTCGATCGTGCCGGCAAGCTCGATGTCGCGCCGGGTGAGGCCGCCGGCGTCGTGGGTGGTGAGCAGGATGTCGACCCGGTTCCAGACGTTGGTCCATTCGGGATGATGGTCGGCCTTCTCCGCCGCCAGCGCGACCCGCGCCATGAAGCCGAACGCCTCGCCGAAGTCGCGGAACCTGAAACGCTTGGCGATGCCGTTCCGGGCCTCGTCGAAGGCCCAGCCGGGCAGCCCGCCCAGCGCCTCGTCGCGCTCGCCTTGCGATAGTGTCGCCACCGCCTCTTCCTCCTTCGCCGCTCCGCCTCTATGTCGCGCAAGGATGGGGACGGGTCAAACCTACGCGCCCGACGCGGCGGCGATCGAGCTTCTGGCCGAGCAGGCGATCGCCCGCCTGCCCGCGCATTTCCGCAAGCACCTGACCAATGTCGTGCTCCGGATCGAGGAGTTCGCCGACGATGCCGTCCTCGCCGCGCTCGGCATCGACGACCCGTTCGACCTTACCGGCCTCTACAGCGGCCGCTCGCTCGACAGGCAGGACAGCTGGGTCTCGGGCGAATTGCCGCCGATGATCCACCTCTACCGCCGCCCCCTGCTCGACGAATGGGTGGAGACGGGGGTGAGCCTGGAGGCGCTCATCACCCACGTCATCGTCCATGAGGTCGGCCATCATTTCGGCTTCTCCGACGCCGACATGCACCGGCTCGAGGACCAGGCCGGGTGAGCCTGCTCGCGCTCGACGCCGTCGCCTGCGTGCGCGGCGGCCGGCTGCTGTTCGAGGGGCTCTGCCTCGCCCTCGGCGCCGGGGGGGCGGCGCTGGTGCGCGGCCCCAACGGCGCCGGCAAGTCGAGCCTGATCCGGGTCGCGGCCGGGCTGCTGCGGCCGGCGGCGGGCAGGGTCGACCGATCCGCGGCCGCGCTCGCCGACGAACATGTCGCGCTCGACGAGCGGCAGCGGCTCGGCGACGCGCTCGCCTTCTGGGCGCGGTTCGGCGGCAGGGACGCCGCCGCCGGGCTCGAGGCGATGGGCCTGGCGCGCCTCGCCGGCGTCCCCGTCCGGATGCTCTCGACCGGGCAGCGCCGGCGCGCGGCGCTGGCGCGGGCGATCGCCAGCGGCGCGCCGCTGTGGCTGCTCGACGAGCCCGCCAACGGCCTCGACGCCGACGGGCAGGAGCGGCTCGAGGCGGCGATGGCGGCGCACCGCGCCACGGGCGGCGCGATCCTCGCCGCCACCCATCAGCCGCTCGCCCTCGCCGGCGCGCAGCTAGTGACGCTCGGATGACCAGCCTGATCCTGCGCGAGCTTCGCCTCGCGGCGAGCGGCGGCGCGGCCCTGCTGCCGCTCGTCTTCTTCCTCCTGGTCGCGACCCTGTTCCCGTTCGCCGTCGGCCCGGACGGGCCGCTGCTCGCCCGCACCGGCGGCGGCGCCTTGTGGATGGCCGCCCTGCTCGCGGCCCTGCTTCCGGTCGACCGGCTGGTCGAGGCCGACCGGGCGTCGGGCGTGCTCGACCAGCTCGCCCTGCGCGGCCTCAGCGAGGAAGGCGTCGCCGTCGCCAAGCTGGCCGGCCACTGGCTGAGCTTCGGCCCGCCGCTGATGGTCGTCGCGGTGCCGGCGGCGGCGCTGATGAAGCTGCCGAGCGACGTGCTGCTGCGGCTGGAGCTGGGGCTGCTGGTCGGGACGCCGGGCCTGGCCGCCCTGACCTTGGCGGTGAGCGCGCTGACCGCGGGCCTGCGCCGCGGCGGCGCGCTCGCCGGCCTGCTGATGCTCCCGCTCGCCGTGCCGCTGCTGATCTTCGGCGCCGGCCTGGTCGAGCGCGGCGGCGACGCCGGCGCGCTGCGCCTGCTCGGCGCCACGTCGCTCCTCTTCCTCGCCGCCGCGCCTTTCGTCGCCGGCGCGGCGATCCGGGCGGCGCGCGACTAAGGGGACCGTCACCTTTCCGGGCGGGCCGCATCGTTTCGCTCCCGGCGCGCGGAAAAGCGACTGTCCCCGTTCAGCGGCTCCAGCGTGCGAAGATCGCGGTCGGCAAAAGGAGCCCCCGCGCCTCCTCGCGCACCGCCATCTCGCCGCACTCGACCCGGCCGCCGAGATCGCCCAGCGCCTGGCCGAGCAGCTCCCCGATCGCCAGCGCCGACATCCGCACCGCATAGACGGTGAGGACGAGGAAGCGGCTGTCGGCGTCGAGCAGCCGGCGGCAGTCGGCGATCAGGCCGGGCAGCCCTTCCTCGAGCCGCCAGACCTCGCCCGCCGGGCCGCGGCCGAACTTGGGCGGATCGAGGACGATGCCGTCATAGCGGCGGCCGCGGCGCACCTCGCGGGCGGCGAACTTGGCGGCGTCGTCGACCAGCCAGCGGATCGGCCGGTCCGCCATGCCGGAGAGCGCCGCATTGGCCTTGCCCGCCTCGACCGATTTCTTCGACGCGTCGACATGGGTTACGCGCGCGCCGCGCGCCGCCATCGCCAGCGTTCCGACGCCGGTATAGCCGAACAGGTTGAGCGCTTCGGCCCCTTCGTCGAGCCGCTCCCGCATCCACGCCCATTGCGGCGCCATGTCGGGGAAGAAGGCGAGGTGGCGGAACGGCGTGGCCTGCGCGCGGAAGCGCACCTCTTCCCAGGCGAGGTCCCAGCCTTGGCGGGGCACCGGCCGGGCGAATTGCCAGCGCCCGCCGCCTTCTTCGTCCGAGCCGGGGACGAACTCGCCGTCGGCATCCCATTCGGGCGCGGCCGGCGCCCACAATGCCTGCGGCTCGGGCCGGATGAAGCGATAGGGCCCGTAGCGTTCGAGCTTCCGGCCGCCGCCGCGAATCGACCAGGCCGTAATCGGCCCAGGGCTCGGCGACCAGGACGCCGTCATCCCGGCGGGGCCGGGATCTCAGGACAAGAGGTCATGGCGGGTCTCGTGACCCGGCTTTCGGGGTGCCCGCAAAGCGGTATCGAGTGCCCGCGCCGGGGTGACGCTTGGCCGACCGTCTGCCGCCGGACGGCAGGAGCCGATCGTGGCGCTCGCCCGCGGCCCGTCGAGCATGCGCGCGCCCGCCGCCCGGACGGCGTCGAGCGTCACCCGCTCGAGGTCGCGCACCACCTCGGCGGGCTCGACCAGCCGGCCGTGGATGGCAAGCTGGCGGGCGACATAGGCGGCCTGGCCCCAGGCGGTCTCGAGCGACATCAGCAGGCCCGCTTTGGCCTGGGTGCGGACCCGGTCGAGCTCGCGCTGGCTGGCGGTTTCGGCGGCGTCGGCGACGACCTGCCCGATCAGGGCGGCGGCGGCCGCGGCCTCGCGCCGCGCGGTCGCGGCGTAGAGATGGAAGATGCCCGAATCGCGATAGGGATGGAGCGACGCCCAGACGCTGTAGGCCAGCCCACGGTCCTCGCGCACCGCCTGGAACAGCCGCGACGAGGCGCCGCCGCCGACCAGGTCGGCGAACAGCCGCGCGGCATAATAATCGGCGTCGGTCTGCGCCGGGCCGGCATAAGCGACGGCGAGATGGGCCTGGTCGGCGCGCGCCCGGCCGGCGCGGGCGCCGCCGGCGAAGCGCGCAGGCTCCGGCGGGTCGATAATCCCTTCGGGCAGGCCGGCGAGATGGCGCCTCGGCGAGGCCGACCAGCGCGTCGTGGTCGAGCTTGCCGGCGGCGACCAGCGACAGGCTGCCGGCGCGGTACTGGCCGGTCCGCCAGCCGTGGAGGTCGTCGACCGCGATCGCGGCGATGCTGGCCTCGTCGCCGAGAATCGAGCGGCCGAGCGGCTGGTCCGGATAGGCGGCCGCCCAGAGATTCGTCGAAGATGATGTCGGAGGGCGTGTCGCGCGCCTCGCCCAGCTCCTGCAGCACCACCTCCTTCTCGCGCTCGAGGTCGGCGGCGTCGAAATGCGGCCGCAGCACCATGTCGGACGAACAGCTCGACCCCGAGCGGAAGGTGCTCGGCGAGCAGCGAGGCGCTGAAGCTGGTGCCGTCGCGCTCGGTGCAGGCGTTGAGGTCGCCGCCGACATCCTCGATCGCCTCGCTGATCTCGCGCGCCGATCGCCCGCCCGCGCCCTTGAACACCATATGCTCGAACAGATGGGCGAGGCCGTTGACGCGCGCCGGCTCGTGGCGCGAGCCGGTGTCGGCGTAAAGGCCGACGGCGACCGTCTCGAAGCCGGGCATCGGGCGGCTGGCGACCCGGAGGCCGTTGGGAAGGCAAGTGAGCTTCATCATGGAAAGGCGGGATTTAGGCGCTCAGGGCTCCGGCGGCAATCTCGGCGGCCGCCGCCGCAGCGCCAGCCAGTAGATCAGCGCCGCCGCGGCGGCGAAGAAGAACCATTGGAAGGCGTAGAAACGGTGGTTGTTGGGGATCGCCTCGATGCGCGGCGGCGCGCTCGGCGTCAGCGGCGGCGTCGCGGCGGCCGCGGTGAGGATGATCGGCCCCTCCTCGTCCACCGCCCCCAGATGGCCGGCGACGAGCCCGTCCAGCGACAGCCGGCGGACCGCGTCGGGCCGGCGCGCCCAGCCGGCATTGACCCGGAGCCGCCCCGCCAGCCCCTCCGCGCCCGGCCGGCAGGGCACGACATAGACCTGGCCGACGATCCCGGCCTGGCTGCGGCCGGCATGGACGTCGGGCTCGACATTGTCGGCGCGGCAGGTGACCAGCGCGCGGCGGAAGGCGAGCGGCGGGATCGGCCCCCGCCCGTCGAGCAGGGGATCGAGATCGACGGCGGGCAGGGTGGCGGCATGGCGATAATCGGCGAGCAAGGCCTCCTTCCACGCCGCCCGCTGCAGCTGCCAGACGCCGAGCGCGATCATCGCCGCCACCGCCGCCGCGACGATGAGCGTCGGGACGAGCGGCAGCCGCCTCATTCGCCGTCCTCGATCCGCCCCTCGCGGGCGCGGTGCCTGATATTCGAGCGCGAGCAGCAGCGCCCTTGGCGACGCGCAGCAGGCCGACCACCAGCACGGCCGTGAGCGGGAACCAGAGGAGGACGTGCACCCAGAAGGGCGGCTCGGCGCTGAGCTCGAGGCGATGGCGAGCGCGACGACGATCCCGCCGACGATGAAGATCAGGAAGGCCGCCGGCCCGTCGCCGACGTTGAAGCCGGCGAAATCGAGCCCGCAGGCGCGGCATTTGGGCGCGAAGGTGGCGATGCCGGCGAACAGCGTCTTGTTGCCGCAGCGCGGGCAGAGGCCGCGCAGGCCGCGGCCACAGGCGTCACCCCGGCGGAGGCCGGGGTCAGGAGCGTCACGGTCCTGCTCATCGAGACCCGGCCCTGGTCCCATCAAAGTACTCTGACGGGTCCTTCGCCGGGGTGACGAGCGATCAATGATATGCCGCGCCCCAGCCGCCCCAGACGTAGACGCACAGGAACAGGAACAGCCAGACCACGTCGACGAAATGCCAGTACCAGGCGGCCGCCTCGAAGCCGAAATGCTGCTGCGGGCGTGAAATGGCCCTTATAGGCGCGGACCAGGCAGACGATCAGGAAGATCGTGCCGACGATGACGTGGAAGCCGTGGAAGCCGGTCGCCATGAAGAAGGTCGAGGTGTAGATATTGTCGCTGAAGCCGAACGGCGCGTTGGCATATTCATAGGCCTGGATCGCAGGTGAACAGCAGGCCGAGCCCGATCGTCAGCCACAGCCCCTTGATCAGGCCGTCGCGATGGCCGTGGATCAGGGCATGGTGCGCCCAGGTGACGGTGCAGCCCGAGCAGAGCAGGATCAGGGTGTTGAGCAGCGGCCAGCCGAACGGATCGAGCACGTGCATGCCCTCGGGCGGCCAGACGCCGCCGACCGCCTCGACCGTCGAGGGGAAGAGCGACGGCGTTGAAAAAGGCCCAGAACCAGGCGACGAAGAACATCACCTCCGAGGCGATGAACAGGATCATGCCGTAGCGCAGGTGGAGCTGGACGATCGGCGTATGGTCGCCGCCATGGGCCTCGCGGATCACGTCGGCCCACCAGCTGAACATGGTGAAGGCGATGCCGATCAGGCCGGCGCCGATGACATAGGCGCCGTACGGGATTGGCGTGCATCCACAGCACCATGCCGCCGAAGAAGGCCAGCGCCGAGACGGCGCCGACCAGCGGCCAGATGCTCGGATTGACGAGATGATATTGGTGGTTCTTCGCTCCGGCCATGCTTCTCGTTCCCGTCTTTCGGCGTGCGGTGTCCTCTAGCTTCCCGTTCCCGGCCGGTCCACCGGGTAAAAGGTGTAGGAAAGGGTGATCTCGCTGATGTCGCGCGCGTCCGGATCGTCGAGGATCCGCGGGTCGACGTAGAAGACCACCGGCATGCGCACTTCCTGCGCCCGGCTTCAGCGTCTGCTCGGTGAAGCAGAAGCACTGGATCTTGGTGAAATACTGGCCGGCCTGGGCGGGCGTGACGTTGAAGGTCGCGGTGCCGGTGACCGGCGCGGTCCGAGAGGTTGCGCGCCGTCGTAGAGGGCGATGTTGCGCGCGCCGATGGCGACGTCTGCGGCGGGTGCTCGACCGGCGCGAACCGCCACGGCAGGGCGGTCGCGATGTTGGCGTCGAAGCGGACCGCTGATCATCCGTCCGACCGCGCCGGGCGCCTCGCCGCCCACCGCCATCTGCGTCGTGCCGCCGAAGCCGGTCACCTGGCAGAACAGCCGGTAGAGCGGCACGCTGGCGAAGGCGAGGCCGGTCATGCCGCACACCAGCAGCGCCGCGAGCAGGGCGGTCCGCGCCGTTGCGGCTCATCGGCCGAGCGCCCATCTTGGCGATGGTGATCGCGTAGACCAGGACGACGAAGGCGGCGAGCAGCACCGCCATGATGATCGCGCGGCTCTTCTGGCGGCGGCGGATCTCGTCCGGTTCGTGCGGCGGTCATGCGCAGCGAGCCAGCGGTCGACGACCAGAGCGCCGAAGATCGCGAACAGATAGAGGATCGAGAAGGCGAACAGCCGCTTCTCCGGCTTCATCGCCGCCGGGCTCGGTCGCGCGGTTGGCGAGCACCCGCGAGCGCCAGCGCGAGGAAGGCGAGGCTGAGCGCGGCCGCGGCGACGCCGTAGAGCGGCCCGGCCAGGCCGAGCGGCCAGGGCGCCACCGCGGCCGCGGCCATCGGCAAGCGTGTAGAGCAGGATCTGGCTGCCGGGTCGCCTTCGCGCCGGCGACGACCGGCAGCATCGGCACGCCGGCGTTGGCATAATCGGAGCGGACGAACAGCGACAGCGCCCAGAAATGCGGCGGCGTCCACAGGAAGATCAGGGCGAACAGGAGCAGCGGCAGCAGTGGTGACGTCGCCGGTCGCCGCCGCCCAGCCGATCACCGGCGGGAAGGCGCCGGCGGCGCCGCCGATGACGATGTTCTGCGGCGTCCGCCGCTTCAGCCAGATCGTGTAGACGAAGACGTAGAACAGGATCGAGACGGCGAGGATCGGCGGCCGCGAGCCAGTTGGTCGCGACCCCCATCAGGAGCACCGAGAAGAAGGCGAGGCCGACGCCGAAATGGAGCGCCGTCTGCCGGTCCATCCGGCCCGCCGGAAGCGGCCGCGAGGCGGTGCGCTTCATCAGCGCGTCGATATCCGCCTCGTACCACATGTTGAGCGCCGCCGCCGCGCCGGCGCCGAGCGCGATGCACAGGATGGCGGTGAAGCCGAGCACCGGATGGAGCGGCACCGGCGCGACCAGCAGGCCGCACAGGCCGGTGAAGACGACGAGCGTCATCACCCGCGGCTTGGTCAGCGCGAGCAGGTCCCGCCAGTCGGCGGGGAGGGCGGTCTGATGATCGAACGTCGTGCTTGTCATAAATTCCCGCTTGTCACCCCGGCGAAGGCCGGGGTCCCGGGTCGAAAAGTCGCGGCCCTTCTCGCCGAGGTCCCGGCCTGCGCCGGGATGACGTATGAAGCCTCAATCCACCTTCGGCAGGGTCTCGAACTGGTGGAAGGGCGGCGGGCTCGACAGGGTCCATTCGAGCGTCGTCGCGCCTTCGCCCCACTCATTGTCCGGCGCCTTCCGGCCGGCGAGCAGCGACCAGAAGATGTTGATGAAGAAGAAGGCCATGCCGGCGGCCATCAGGATGTAGCCCCAGGTGGCGACCTCGTTCCAGTCGGCGAAGGCGTCGGCATAATCGGGCACGCGCCGCTGCATCCCGTCCAGGCCGAGGAAGTGCATCGGGAAGAACAGCACGTTGACGCCGATGAAGAACAGCCAGAAATGGAGCTGGCCGAGCAGCTCGTTGTACATCTTCCCCCACATCTTCCCGAACCAGTAATACCAGCCCGCGAACAGCGAGAAGACCGCGCCGAGCGACAGCACGTAGTGGAAGTGGGCGACGACATAATAGGTGTCGTGCATCATCGTTATCGACGCCGGCATTGGCGAGCACGACGCCGGTGACGCCGCCGACGGTGAACATGAAGATGAAGCCCAGCGCCCACAGCATCGGCGTCTGGAAGGTCAGCGAGCCGCCCCACATGGTCGCGATCCAGCTGAAGATCTTGATGCCGGTCGGCACCGCGATCACCATCGTCGCGGCGGTGAAGTACATCTTGGTGTTCACGTCCATGCCGACGGTGAACATGTGGTGCGCCCAGACGACGAAGCCGATCACGCCGATCGAGACCATCGCATAGGCCATGCCGAGATAGCCGAACACCGGCTTGCGGCTGAACGTCGCCACCACCTGGCTGACCATGCCGAAGCCCGGCAGGATCATGATGTAGACCTCGGGATGGCCGAAGAACCAGAACAGGTGCTGGTAGAGGACCGGATCGCCGCCGCCGGCCGCGTCGAAGAAATGGGTGCCGAAATTGCGGTCGGTCAGCAGCATGGTGATCGCGCCGGCGAGCACCGGCAGCGCCAGCAGCAGCAGGAAGGCGGTGACCAGGATCGACCAGACGAACAGCGGCATCTTGTGCAGCGTCATGCCCGGCGCGCGCATGTTGAAGATGGTGGTGATGAAGTTGATCGCGCCGAGGATCGAGCTGGCGCCGGCGAGGTGGAGCGCGAAGATCGCCATGTCGACCGACGGCCCGACCGAGCCCGAGGTCGAGAGCGGCGCATAGACCGTCCAGCCGACGCCGGCGCCGAGGCCGGTGCCGCCCGGCACGAACGAGCTGAGCCGAGCAGCAGGATGAAGGCCGGCGGCAGCAGCCAGAAGCTGATATTGTTCATCCGCGGGAAGGCCATGTCGGGCGCGCCGATCATCAGCGGCACGAACCAGTTGCCGAAGCCGCCGATCATCGCCGGCATGACCATGAAGAAGACCATGATCAGGCCGTGGGCGGTGATCAGCACGTTCCACATGTGGAGGCCCTCGTCGAAGGTCGCGGCGCTGCCGCCGAGCATCGACGCCCAGGTCTGGAGATACTGGATGCCGGGCTCGGCCAGCTCGGCGCGCATCAGGCCGGAAATGGCGCCGCCGATGATCCCGGCGGTGATCGCGAAGATCAGATAGAGGGTGCCGATGTCCTTGTGGTTGGTCGACATGAACCAGCGCACGAAGAAGCCCGGCTTGTGATCGGCGTCGTGATGCGCCGCATGGGCGTGGTGCGGCCTCGAAATGGACGGCGTTGGCGGTGGTGTCGGTCATGGTCAGTGGCCGCCTTATCTGGTCGGCGCTTTGGTTGGTGGCCGGCCGGCGTCGCCGCGGCCTCGACGACGTTGGACGGCGCCGGCGTGGCGGCGGTGCCTCGACCGCGGCGACGGTCGGCGCGGGCGCCGCCGGCGGCCGCGGGCGCGCGGCGCCGGGCATGGCGCCGCCCTTCGAGGCGACCCAGGCGGCGAAGCGCTCGCGGCTCACCACCTCGACCGCGATCGGCATGTAGCCGTGGCGGGCGCCGCACAGCTCGTAGCAGACGCCGTAATAGACGCCCGGCCGGTCGGCCCGGAACCAGGTCTCGTTGAGCCGGCCCGGCACCGCGTCGATCTTCACCCAGAAGGCGGGGACGCCCCAGGCGTGGATGACGTCGTTGGAGGTGACGATCACCTTCACCATCGCGCCGACCGGGCACCACCATCCGCTCGTCGACGGCGAGCTGCCGGGGCTCGCCGCGCGCCGCGCGCCTGGTCGTCGGGGAGCATGTTGGAGACGAGCTCGACCGCCATGGTCGGGATATTCATAGTTCCCAATACCATTGGTTGCCGATCGCCTTGACGGTGAGGTCGGCCGCGGGCGGCGAATATTGGTGGGCGAGCAGCCGGATCGAGGGCACCGCGATCACCACCAGGATCAGCACCGGCACCAGCGTCCAGACCACTTCGAGCGTGGTGTTGTGGGTGGTGCGCGACGGCACCGGATTGGCGCCGCGCCGGTAGCGGACGATCACCCAGCCGAGCAGCAGCCAGCACGAAGAGCGAGATGATCGTGATCATCGGCATCAGGATCACGTCGTGGAACCAGAGCGCCTCGCTGGCCGATCGGGCTGACCTGGTCCTGCAGGCCGAGCGCGGCCGTCGGGCTGGCCGATGCCGGGCGTCGGCGCGGCTGCGGCGGCGCGGCGCGCGGCGCGGCGTCGGCGCGCGGCGGCGCGTTCGCGGCCGCGGTCGGCGGCGGCCGGCGCGGGCCGGCGGCGGTCGGCGGCCGGCGCCGGCGGCGCGGCGGCCTGCGGCGAGGGCGGCGGCGGGCGCCAGGCCGAAGGCGGCGGCAATGGCGAACAGCTTGAGCAAAGTCTTCATCTAGACCCCTTGGACCCGCCCGGCGGAGCGGCTGGATTCGGGCGCCCGGGGGCGCTTGCGGGCGCCTTATAGGCAGGGGATTGCTGTCTCAAGCATGTTCGCCGGATTGCGGAACGCTTGAAGCCCCGTCTGCTGTTCCCTATCAGGCGCACGGACCGTTTCGATCCGGGGAAAATCGATGACCGAAGAGGAAGTCCTGGCCGAATTCCGCGCCGCCGGCGCGCTGCTCGAGGGCCATTTCATCCTCTCCTCGGGCCTGCACAGCCCGCTCTATCTGCAATGCGCCCGGGTGCTGATGGACCCGGCGCGCGCCTCGCGCCTCGCCTAGGCGCTCGCCGCCTCGATTCCGCGCGACGTCCGGTCGCGCGATCGAGCATCGTCGTCTCGCCGGCCATGGGCGGCGTCATCATCGGCCATGAAATGGGCCGCGCGCTCGGCGTCGAGGCGATGTTCGTCGAGCGGCCGCACGGGCACGTTCGAGCTGCGCCGCGGCTTCCGGCTGGCGCCGGGCCAGAAGGTGCTGCTGGTCGAGGACGTCGTCACCACCGGCCTCTCGCTCGCGCGAGGCGATGCGCGGCGGTCGAGGCGGCCGGCGGCGAGGTCGATCGCCGCCGCCGCCCTGGTCGACCGGTCGGACGGCGCGGCCGATCTCGGCGTGCCCTTCTTCCCGCTGGTCCGCCTCGACGTGCCGAGCTATCGGGCCGAGCGAGCTGCCGCCCGAGCTCGCCGCGATCCCCGCCGAGAAGCCCGGGAGCCGGAAGGCGGCGTGACCCCTCACCTCCGCCTCGGCGTCAACATCGACCATGTCGCGACGATCCGGAACGCGCGCGGCGGCGCGCATCCCGATCCGGTCCGCGCCGCCTTCGCCGCCGCCGAGGCCGGCGCCGACGGCATCACCGCCCATCTGCGCGAGGACCGCCGCCACATCACCGACGAGCGATATCGACCGGCTGATGGCGCGGCTCGAAATCCCGCTGAACCTCGAAATGGCGGCGACCGAGGAGATGCTCGACGATCGCGCTGCGCCACCGCCCCCACGCCGCCTGCATCGTCCCCGAGAAGCGCGAGGAGCGCACCACCGAGGGCGGCCTCGACGCCGCCGGCCAGCACAACCACCTCGCTTACTTATGTCGACAGGCTGGGCGCGCGCGAACATCCGCGTCAGCCTGTTCATCGAGCCCGACCCGGCGCCAGATCGAGGCGGCGATCCGCCTCGGCGCGCCGGTGGTCGAGTTCCACACCGGCCGCTACGCCCATCTCGAGGGCGAGGAGCGCGCCGGCCGAGCTGCGCCGCATCGCCGACGCCGCCGCGCTCGCGGCCAAGAACGGCATCGAGCCCCATGCCGGCCACGGCCTCACCTTCGACAATGTCGCCGCCGGTCGCCGCCATCCCCCAGCTCGCCGAACTCAACATCGGCCATTTCCTGGTCGGCGAGGCGATCTTCACCGGCTTCGAGGCCAGCGTCGCGCGGATGCGCGCGCTGATGGACGAGGCGCGGGGATGAAGAAGAAGACCCTCATCCCAACCTTCTCCCGCAAGCGGGAGAAGGCGCGCGTCGGCGCGATTCCTTCCCCTCTCCCGCTTGCGGGAGACGGCAGGGTGAGGGCCTTCTCATGATCATCGGCCTCGGCTCGGACCTGTGCAACATCGAGCGGATCGAGCGGTCGCTCGACCGCTTCGGCGAGCGCTTCGTCGCCCGCGTCTTCACCGACGCCGAGCGCGCCAAGGCCGAGCGCCGCCCGTTCACCCGCGCCGGCACCTATGCCAAGCGCTTCGCCGCCAAGGAGGCCTTCTCCAAGGCGGTCGGCACCGGCTTCAGGCGCGGCGTCTTCATGAAGGACATCGGCGTCGTCAACCTGCCCGCGGGCGAGCCGACGCTCGCGCTCACCGGCGGCGCGAAGGAGAGGCTTGACGCGATGACGCCGCCGGGCCACGCCGCGCGGATCCATTTGACGATGACCGACGACCATCCGTTCGCGCTGGCCGTCGTCATCATCACCGCACTGCCCGAGGAGCGACCCACTTGACCGACGACGACCGCGCGCAGGCGGCCGAACCCGCGAACGAAGCCGCCACCGCCCCCGCCGGACCGCCCGCGGCCGACGCCGAGGCGCCCGCGGCCGCGCCCGCCGCTCCCGCCGGCGCCGAGCCGGCCGCCGAGGATGCGTCCGCCGAACGCCGAGGCCCCGTCGACGCGGCGCCCGGGGTCGCGCCCGCGCCGGCCGAGGAAGAAGGGCACCGACTGGTGGGACGAGGTCAAGGCGATCTTCTGGCTGATCCTCGGCCGTGCTCGCCTTCCACAGCTTCATCGCCAAGCCCTTCTACATCCCGTCGGAATCGATGATGCCGGGCCTCCTGGTCGGCGACCGGCTGGTGGTGACCAAATATCCCTATGGCTGGTCGTGGGTCAGCCCCAGCTTCCACATCTTCCCGCACTGCCAGGGCCGGCTGTGGGGGGCGATGCCCGAGCGCGGCGACGTCGTCATCGTCACCCCGCCGGGGCAGAGCTCCGACTATATCAAGCGGGTGATCGGCCTGCCCGGCGACACGATCGAGCTGGTCGACGGCATCGTCTATCCTGAACGGCCGGGCGCTGCCGCGCGAGGAGCGGCCGCCGGCGATGATCCCGATCGACGCCAACGTCCCCTGCCGGCCCGACAGCTTCGGCGACTTCCGCGTGCGCGGGCCGGACGGCCGCGGCTATTGCCGGCTGCCCGTCTTCCGCGAGACCCTGCCCAACGGCCGGTCCTACGACACGATCGACTTCGGCATTAACCCCCAGGTCGACGATTTCGCGCGGATCACCGTGCCCGCCGGCCATGTCTTCCTGATGGGCGACAATCGCGACCACAGCGCCGACAGCCGCTTCTCGATCGCCGAGCAGGGCCTGGGCGGGCCGGTGCCGTGGGAGAATATCGGCGGCCGCGCCGAGTTCATCACCTTCTCGCTCGACGGCAGCTCCAGCTACTGGAACCCGATCAGCTGGTTCACCGCCCTGCGCGGCGGCCGCGCCGGCACCTCGCTCCACGCCGAGCGCGGCCCGGTGCCGCCTCCGCCGCCGCCCCCGGCCGCCCGGCCATGAACGAGGAGCCGCCTTCCGGCCATGTCGAGCAGCCCGGGCCGGCGGAGCTGCGCGATCCCGTCATCCGCGAGGAACTGAAGCGCGCCAGCGTCTGGATCGGCCTCGTCCTCGCTCGTCGTCGGCGTGATCTTCCTCGCCCAGCCCCTGCTGCTGATCTTCGCCGGCATCGTCCTCGCCTCGATGCTCGACGGCGGCACCCGCCTGCTCGGCCGGGTGCTGCCGATCGGCCGCGGCTGGCGGCTGGCGATCGTCACCCTCGCCGGGGTCGGCTTCGTCGTCTGGACGATCTATTTCGCCGGCACCGAGCTCGCCGCCCAGGCCGAGCGGCTGCGCGAGACGGTGACCGCTTCAGGCCAACCGCATCCTCGCCTGGGGCAACGAGCTCGGCCTCGTCCAGGGCGACCTCCAGGTCGAGCAGTTGAGCGGCCAGCTGATGGGGACCTTGGGCCGGCTCGGCTCGGCGGTATCGAGCGCGCTGGGCGCGATCGCCAGCCTGGTGATGATCCTGGTGATCGGCATCTTCATCGCCGTCGAGCCCCGGCTCTACCAGCGCGGCGTCGCCTGGATGCTGCCGCTGGAGCATCGCGACCGCTTCTACCGGACCGCCAGCCGGATGGGCTACACCATGCGGCGGCTGATGGCCGGCCGCCTGATCGGCATGGCGGTCGAGGGCGTCGGCACCTGGTTCTTGCTCGCTCATCGGCGGCGTGCCGATGGCGGCGCTGCTCGGCATCTTGACCGGCCTGCTCGCCTTCATCCCCAATATCGGCGCGATCGTCTCGGGCGTGCTGATCGTGCTTGCCGGCTTTTCGGTCGGCGTCAACGAGGGGCTGTGGGCGATCGCGGTCTATGTCATCGTCCAGACCGTCGACGGCTATCTGATCGTCCCATATGTGGCGAAGAAGACGGTCGATCTCGCCCCCGCTCTGGTGCTGGGCGCGCAGCTCCTGTTCGGCGCCCTGTTCGGGATCATGGGGCTGGCGCTCGCCGACCCGATGGTGGCGATGGTCAAGACCGCGCTCGAGCAGAAGTCCGAGGAGGACGAGGCCGACGCCGAGGACGAGGCCGCGCCGCGAAGGCGGGCCGCCAAGGGCTAGATTTTCAAGCCTCGGCCCTCTGCGTCATTCCAGCGAAAGCCGGGATCCCCTTTTTCCCTGTCCGCCACCAGGCTGCGGAAGCGAGCTTCCAGCTTGCGCCGGAATGACGATGGCTGGAGGAATTAGCGGCCGCGGCCGCCCCGGCCCCGTCCGGGCGATTCCCCGCCCCGCGAGCCCGGCGGCCCGCCGGGCGCGGCGCCGGGCGGCGCGGCGCCCTGCATCTGCTGCTGCATCTGCTGCATCCGCTGCATTTCGAACATCCCCGCCGCGCCCGGCGCGATCTCGAGCAGCTGGATGCTGAACACCAACGTGTCGTCGGCGGTGAACGGCGCGCCCGGCGGAATCCGGCCCGGGCCGTAGCCGAGGTTGGGCGGAATCCACAGCCGGTAGCGGCCGCCCGCCTGCATCAGCTGCAGCCCCTCGGCGAAGCCGGGAAGGATGCCGTTGACCGTCGTCACCATCGGCTCGCCGCGGCTGGCGCTGGAATCGAACAGCGTGCCGTTGGGCAGCCGCCCTTCATAGTGCAGGGCGACGACGTCGGCGGAGGTGACGGTCGGGCCCTCGCCGGCCTTGAGGATCTGGTATTGGAGGCCCGAAGCGGTGGTGATCCGCTGCAGGCTCCGCGTCCCGACCCAGGCCAGAGCGGCGGCGGCGGCGAGCAACAGCGCCAGCACGATCCACAGCTTCAGCACGGAGCCCCTGGCGATCGGGCGAATCGGAACGGCGGTGGCTTCGGACATGCGGGGATCCCCAGACGAGAACGGGCGGCGATGTCTATCGCCGCCCGGTCAGGATGCCAAGCTCCCTATCCCGTCACCCCGGCGAAGGCCGGGGTCCGATAGAGACGCGTTATGACTTCTTGAGCTGAGATCCCGGCCTTGGGGTCCCATCAAAGTACTACTTTGATGGGTGCCCTTTCGCCGGGATGACGGCGAGCCTTAGCGGACGCCGTCGCGCTCGGCGCGCTTGCGCTCGAGCTTGCGGGCCCGGCGGATGGCGGCGGCGCGCTCGCGGGCGCGCTTCTCGGAGGGCTTCTCGTAGTGACGGCGGAGCTTCATCTCGCGATAGACGCCCTCGCGCTGCAGCTTCTTCTTCAGCGCCCGCAGCGCCTGGTCGACATTGTTATCGCGAACGATGATTTGCATAAACGCCCGTCACTCTTCCTGTTCTTGCCTGCGCCTTGAAATGGATTCGCCGCGAGACGGAGCCCGCGGCGCAGGGCCGTGCCCGTAGCAGAGGCCCGTCCTCGGCGCAAGGGTGGGAGGGGACAGTCACTGGTGACTGTCCCCATTCCTACCCACGCGCCGCGCGGCGGCCCTGCCCGCCGGTCGGCTTGACCGCGCCGGCATAGCGGCCCCGGCCGCGATGGGCGCGCTGGGGCCGGAAGCGATGCTCGCGCCGTTCCTCGTCGCGCCGCTCCTGGTAGGTCGGCTCGGGCGAGGCGACCCGCGTCGCCTTGATCCGGCCCGCCTCGGCGATGAAATTGGCCGGCAGCGGCACGATCTCGATCCGCTGCCGGGTCAGCCGCTCGATGCCCTTGAGATAGGCCTTCTCGTCGTCGGCGCAGAAGGCGATGGCGATGCCGGCCGCCCCCGCGCGCGCCGTCCGGCCGATGCGGTGGACATATTGCTCGGAGACGTTGGGCAGCTCGAAGTTGATGACGTGGCTGACGCCGGAGACGTCGATGCCGCGCGCCGCGATGTCGGTGGCGACCAGGATCTTCGCCCGGCCGGCCTTGAACTCGGCCAAGGCGCGCTCGCGCTGCGGCTGGCTCTTGTTGCCGTGGATGGCGTTGGCCGGGATGCCGCTCTGGCCGAGCAGCTTCACGATCCGGTCGGCGCCGTGCTTGGTGCGCGAGAAGATCAGCACGCGCTCCATATCGGGCGTGTTGCGCAGCGTCATGGTGAGCAGCGACTGTTTCTCCGACTGCTGGACGAAGGTGACGAACTGCTCGACCCGCTCGACCGTCGAGGCGACCGGGGTCACCGCGACCTGGACCGGATCGGTCAGGAACTTGTCGGCTAGCTCCTTGATCGCCTTTGGCATGGTCGCCGAGAAGAACAGGGTCTGGCGCTTCGCCGGCAGCATGCGGACGATCTGCTTCAGCGCGTGGATGAAGCCGAGGTCGAGCATCTGGTCGGCCTCGTCGAGGACGAGGATCTCGACGTCCTGCAGCGTCAGATAGCGCTGCTCGATGAGGTCGATGAGGCGGCCCGGCGTGGCGACGAGGATATCGACGCCGCGCGCGACGTCCTGGCGGTTCTTGCCGACCGAGGTGCCGCCGAACACGGTCGCCACCCGCATCTGCGAGAAGCGCGAATAAGCGCGGGCGCTCTCGGCGATCTGGCTGGCCAGCTCGCGGGTCGGCGCCAGCACCAGCATCCGGCAGGCGCGGGGGCCGGGCCGGCGGTTCGACGCGCCGAGGCGGTCGATCGACGGCAGCATGAAGGCCGCGGTCTTGCCGGTGCCGGTCTGGGCGATGCCGAGCAGGTCGCGGCCCTTCAGGAGCGGCGGGATGGCCTGGCTCTGGATCGGGGTCGCGTCCTTATAATCCTTCAGCGCAAGCGCCTGGAGGACGGGCTGCGACAGCCCGAGGGATTGGAATGACATGAAAAAACTCACAAATTATGCGGCGCTCGCGCGGCCGGGAATGGCGCGCGGATACGCGGCGGGTTTGGGCAACCCGCGTGAAAAGGGAAACCTTGGGAAAATACGAAGCGGAGCCGGGACGGTTGACCCGTCTGTTCACGCTGCATGGCGCCTCGCTGAGGGGGCATATGCATGCTGCGGTGCACAATGTCAACCTCGGTGAAAGCGCGTCACTCCTGGAGCTCCGCATTCCCGCCGCGGCCAGCGGGTGCTGCCGGCGGCGGCGCTCAGCCGCCGCGCGCCTTCCTCCGGTGGTACTCGCGCTCGTAGCGGCGGCGGAGCGCCGGCTTGACCCAAAGCGGCCACATCAGCGCCAACACACTGAACAACCCCATGCCCAGGGCGATGAGGGCGAATTCGATGATCACTGAGTTATTTTCCCCGCCCCGATCCTGTCCCCGTCCGCTGCCCGATTTCCCGCGCTTTGCCAAGGGCTTTGCCGCGGCTCGCGCGGCCGGCCGCCGGGATCGTGCGCGGGCCGGGGCGGCGGGGCGCCTACTCGTCGAGCGGGCCGAAGCTCGGCTCGGCCTTGCCGAGCCGCGCCCGGATCGCTTCGGTGAGGTCGGCGCTGACCAAAGTGGCGGCGTTCCACAGCGCCACGTCGCGCAGCCCTTCCTCGACCGGACGCCCGCGGCTGTGATTGAGGCTCTTCTTGGCGCCGGCGACGGCGAGCGGCGACTTGGCGGCGATGGTGTGGGCGAGGTCGCGGCCGGCGGCGAGTGCCGCCTCGCGGTCGGCCTCTACCCGGTTGACGAGGCCGTAGCGCGCCGCCTCCCCGGCATTCATCCGCCGGCCGGTAAAAGCGAGCTCGCGCAGCACGCCGTGGGGCAGCAAATAGCCGAGGCGCTGCAGCGTGCCGAGATCGGCGGTGATGGCGACGTCGACCTCGGCGATCTGGAAGAAGGCGTCCTCGCTGGCGACGCGCAGGTCGCAGGCGCCGGCGAGGTCGACGCCCGCCCCGATGCAGCCGCCGTGGATCGCCGCGATCACCGGCGCGCGCGCCGCCTCCAATGCGCTGAACGCGTCCTGCAGCCATTCGATGTGGCGCAATCGCGCCTCGGCGGCGCGGCCGGGATCGTCGTTGGGCGGGAATTGCCGACTTGCATATTCGAGGTCGAGCCCGGCGGTGAAGTGCCGGCCCTGCCCGGTCAGCAGGATCGCCCGCACCGCCGGGTCGCGGCCGAGCGCGCGGAAGGCGTCGCCGATCGCGGCGAACATCTCCCTGTCCATCGCGTTGAACTTTTCCGGCCGGGCCAGCTCGACATGGGCGACGCCCGCTTCCACCTTGACCACGATCCTGTCGCTTCCCATGGCCGCCCTTTCGCGCCTGTAGCGATTTCGAGTTGGGCGGAATCGCCCAACGGCTCGGAAATCGCGGCATCCGAGAATCTAGGGCGGTTTCGTGCAAACGAAAACCGCCCTAGAGATGGTGCATGACCCGCTTTACCGTCAACGGCCAGCCCGTCCACTACCGGATGGACCCGGCGACGCCACTCCTCTGGGCGCTGCGCGACGCTTCCAACCTCACCGGCACCAAGTTCGGCTGCGGCACCGGCCATTGCGGCGCCTGCATGGTCCATGTCGACGGCAATGCGGTGCGCAGCTGCCGGGTGCCGATCGCCCAACTGGAAGGCAGCTTCGTCACCACCATCGAGGGCCTGTCGCGCGACCGCTCGCACCCGGTCCAGCAGGCCTTCGCCGCCGACATGGTCCCGCAATGCGGCTATTGCATCCCGGGCATGATCATGGCGGCGGCGGCCCTCATCGACCGCAACGACAGCCCGACCGACGCCCAGATCGACGCCGCCATCACCAACATCTGCCGCTGCGGCATCTATCCGCGCCTGAGGGAATCGATCCGCCGCGCGGTCCGGATCAAGACCGGGCGCGAGGCCGTGCCGGGCGCGCCGCCGCCCGGCATCGACCCGCGCGACGCGGCGCGCGAGGTTCCCGCGCTCCGCGCCGAGCCGGCACGACCGGGCGGCGCACGTGGATCGCCACGCCCGCCGCCGCGTTGATTTCTGTCGCCATGCTTACTTGCCGGTTCAGCAACCGCTCATCCACGATGGGGCACATCCCGTCCTGCAATCGGGCGGACTCGCCGCCGGACAGTGAAGGAGTATCTCGATGCGCAAGGCATTGATTGGATTGATCATGACGGCGACGGTCTTGACCCCGATCGCGGTCCAGGCCCAGGAAGGGCGCCGCGGCGGACGCGACCGCGCCGAGCGCGTCGAAGAGCGCGCGGACGATCGCGCCGAGCAGCGCCAGGAGCGCCGCCAGGCTCGGCAGGAAGCGCGCCAGCAGGCACAGCCCCAGCCGCAGGTCCAGGTCCAGGTCCAGCAACCGCAGCAGCCGGCGGTCCAGGTCGTCCAGCGCGACCGCGGCGACCGCGGCAATCGCGGCGACCGCAACCGCCAGGGCAGCGTCTATCCGCAGGCCTGGCAGGGCAATCCCAACGATCCGAGGCTTCGCCACTATCAGGATCTCGAGCGCCGCAACCAGCAGCGCGGGGAGCGCCGCGACGGCCGCGACGGCCGGGATTGGCGAGGCGACCGGCGCGACGACCGCCGCGACTGGCGGGGCGACCGCCGCGGCGACCGGCGCGACTGGAATCGCGACTGGCGCAACGACCGCCGCTACGACTGGCGGAGCTGGCGCAATTCGAACCGCAACATCTTCCGCGGCTCGCGCTATTTCTCGCCTTACCGGAACTGGGGCTATTCGCGCTTCTCGATCGGCCTGTTCCTGCAGCCCCTGTTCTACAACCAGCGCTACTGGATCGGCGATCCCTGGCAGTACCGGCTGCCGCCCGCTTATCCGGGCACGCAGTGGGTCCGCTACTATAACGACGTCCTTCTCGTCGACGTCTACAGCGGCGAGGTGCTCGACGTGATCTACGACTTCTTCTGGTAAGCCCTTTGCCTTCCTCCCTTCCAAGGGAGGGGATCGAGGGGTGGGTTTAAGCGCCTCGCCGGCCCGATGCCGGCGGGGCGCTTTCCTTTTGCTCGGACGCTCCAGCTCCGGGCTTTTCGCTTGTCAGCGCGCCTCGCCCTGTCGCATGGATGCCCCCCGCTTTGCCGGAGGGATTCGACCGATGTTCGCCCGCTTCCTCGCTTTCCTCCTGCTCCTCATCGCGGTGCCCGCCCCGGCGGAAACGATTATCGTCCATGCCGGCCGGCTGATCGCCGACGCCTCGCGGCCGGCCGCCGGGCCCTCGACCGTCACCATCGTCGACGGCCGCATCCAGAGCGTCGCCGCCGGCCTCGTCCCGCCGCCCGAGGGCGCCCGGCTGATCGACCTTTCGACCCGGACCGTGCTGCCGGGCCTGATCGACATGCACGTCCACCTCTCCAGCGACCCCGGCGGCGATTATTGGCGCGAGACGGTCGACAGCGACGAATATGCGGTGCTGCTCGGGGTCAAGAACGCCCGCCTCACCGCCCGCGCCGGCTTCACCACCGTCCGCGACCTCGGCTCGGCGCCCCTGGTCGGCTTCGCGCTTGCCCGCGGCACCCAGGAAGGGCTCATCGCCGGGCCGCGCATCATTGCCTCGGGCCCGGCCATCTCGATCATCGGCGGCCATGGCGACGTCAACGGCTTCCGGCCCGAGGTGATCGAAGCCCTCTCCGTCGGCAATACCTGCACTGGTGCCGTGCAATGTGCGGAACGGGTGCGTCAGATGTCCCGCGCCGGCGCCCAGGTGATCAAGTTCACCGCCACCGGCGGTGTCCTCTCGCAGCAGGCGCGCGGCCTCGAGGCCCATTTCACCGACGAGGAGATGCGCGCGATCGTCACCACCGCCCATGCCCTCGGCCTGCGCGTCGCCGCCCATGCCCATGGCGCGCGCGGCATCGAGGCGGCGGCGCGCGCCGGCGTCGATTCGATCGAGCACGGCACTTTCGCCGACCGCGCCGCGATCGCCGCGATGCGGGCGGCGAACAGTGCCTTCGTGCCGACCCTGATGGCGTTCACCGGCATCCGCGAAGGCCTCGCCCAGAATCGCTACACGCCGCCGGTCGCGGCCAAGGTCCGCGAGACGCTGTCCCGCGTCGGCGAGGCGGCGCGGGCGGCGCGGACGGCGGGCGTGGCGGTGGTCTTCGGCACCGATTCCGGCGTCTACGAGCATGGCCGCAACGCCCAGGAGTTCGCCCTCCTGGTCGAGCTCGTCGGCATGAGCCCGGCCGAGGCGATCGCCTCGGCGACCACCAGCGCGGCCCGCCTGCTCGGCCTCGAAAACGAGATCGGCCGGATCGCCCCGGGCTTTTCGGCGGACCTGATCGCCGTCGCCGGCGACCCGCTGGCCGACGTCCGCGCACTCGAGCGGGTCGAGTTCGCGATGGTGCGCGGCCGCCCCGTGGAATGAGCCATGGCTGAGCCGGCCGACTATAAGATCGCGATCGGGGCGCGGGTGAAGGACCGGCTGGCGCGCAGCCCGAGCGCGTTCAAGATCCCGTCGAACGACCTCGACATCTTCGTCGTCCGCGACTTCCTGACCCGCGGCGAGTGCGAGCGGCTGATCCGCCTGATCGACGCCCAGCGCATCCCCTCGCAGCTGCTCGCGCCGACCTCCGATCCCGAGTTCCGCACCAGCGAAAGCTGCAACCTCGACCCGTTCGATCCGATCGTCCAGCAGGTCGAGGCGAAGATCACCGGCCTGCTCGGCATCGACCCCGCCCATGGCGAGACCATCCAGGGCCAGCGCTATGCGGCCGGCCAGCAATTCAAGCTCCACCACGATTTCTTCCACATCGACCAGCCCTATTGGGAGGAGATGCAGAAGAGCGGCGGCCAGCGCACCTGGACGGCGATGGTCTTCCTGAACGAGCCCGAAGGCGGCGGCCACACCTGGTTCGAAAAGGCGGCGATCAAGGTCGCGCCCCGCACCGGCAATCTGCTGGCGTGGAACAATCTCGATGCGATCGGCGAGCCCAACTTCTTCTCGCTGCACCAGGGCATGCCGGTCACCGCCGGCGTCAAATATATCATCACCAAATGGAATCGCGAGCGGCCGTGGGGCTATTCCAGCGTGCCGACCTATTGAGCGGCTTGCCGCAGGCGCCTCGCCGTCATAGAGCAGCAACACAGTCGTCTTCGCCCCGGAGGGAATCCATGTCCGCCAGGACCACCTTGCTCCTCGTCTCCCTGCTTCTCGCCTCCTGCGCCACGGCCGGGACCCCGCCGGCGGCGCCCGCCGAGGCCGCCCCGCCGGCGGCGCAAAGCCCCGGCGCGCGGCTCCACCGCCTGTTCCACGACAGCGACGAGGCCAATCTCCGCCGCAACCCGCTTTCCGCCATCTTCCGCGGCGACCTGCGCTACGCCGACCGGCTCGGCAACTTCTTCACCGACGAATATGTCGCCGCCGAGCGCGCGGCCGCCGAGCAGGACCTCGCCGCCCTCGCCGCGATCGACCGCGACGCGCTCAATGCCACCGACCGGCTTGCCTACGACGTGTTCAAATATCAGCGCGAAAACGACCTGCGCGACCTCCAGCCCGATCTGCTGGCGCTGACCCAGGTCCGCCCGATCAACCATTTCAGCGGCTTCCACACCTTCTATCCGGTGTTCGCCTCGGGCCGCAGCGCCGCGCCGTTCCGCACCGTTCTCGACTACGACAACAATCTGAGCCGCCACCGCCAGTTCGTCCCGGCGGTCGACCGCGCCATCGCCCGCTTCCGCCAGGGCCTCGCCTCGGGCGTCGTCGACACCAAGCTCACCATCCGCAACGTCATCGACCAGCTCGACACCCAGCTTCGCGACGCGCCCGAGGCCTCGCCTTACTACGCGCCGGTGCTCAATTTTCCCGACGCGGTGCCCGAGGCCGACCGCGTCCGGCTGCGCGGCGAATATCTCGCCATCGTCCGCGACGGCATCTTCCCGGCCTACCGGCGGCTGCGCGCATTCCTCCAGGACGAATATCTGCCGCACGCCCGCGACGGCGTCGGCCTGGTCCACATGCGCGGCGGCGACCGGCTCTACCAGCGCCTGATCGAGACCAACACCACCCTGCCGCTGACCGCCGACCACGTCCATGATCTCGGCCTCTCCGAGGTCGCGCGCATTCGCGCGCAGATGGACGCGATCCGCACCCAGACCGGCTTCACCGGCACGCTCGCCGAGTTCTTCAACTTCATCCGCACCGACCCCCGCTTCGAGCCCCAGAGCCGCGAATGGCTGCGCGACCGCTATTACGAGATCGGCCGCCGGGTCGACGCGCGCATCCGCGAGATCTTCTCCACCATCCCGCGCACCCGGCTGGAGATCCGCGAGGTCGAGGCCTTCCGCGAGCGCAACGAGGCCGGCGGCTCCTACCAGGACGGCACGCCCGACGGGTCGCGGCCCGGCATCTTCTACTACAACGCCTACGATCTGCCCTCGCGGCGGACGTCGGGGATGGAGACGCTCTACCTCCACGAAGGCGCGCCCGGGCACCATTTTCAGATCAGCCTCGCCAACGAGAACGAGGCGCTGCCCGCCTTCATGCGCTTTGGCGGCAACACCGCCTTCGTCGAGGGCTGGGCGCTCTACGCCGAGACCTTGTGGGACGAGCTCGGCATGGAGACCGACCCCTATCAGCGCTTCGGCGGGTTGAACGACGAGATGCTGCGCGCGATGCGCCTGGTCGTCGACACCGGCATCCACGCCAAGGGTTGGACCCGCGACCAGGCGATCCGCTACATGCTCGACAATAGCGGGATGAGCGAGACCGAGGTCGTCGCCGAGGTCGAGCGCTACATCGCCATTCCCGGCCAGGCGCTCGCCTACAAGCTCGGCCAGCTCAAGATCCTCGAGCTGCGCGCGCGCGCCGAAGCGGCGCTGGGCGACCGCTTCGACCTCAAGGAATTCCACGCCCAGATATTGATGACCGGCTCGCTGCCGCTGCTCGTGCTCGAGCGCAAGATCGACGATTGGATCGCCAGCCGGCGCGCGGGCTGATATCGTCCGCGGCATGAAGATCCCGCGCCTCTTCATCGCGGCCGCCGCGATGCTGACCGCATCCGAGCCTGCGCTGGGCTGCTTCTTCACGCCCGTCGTCGAAATCGGCGACCGTCCGCGCAGCGAGGCGGAGCGGGCGGAGGCGGCGCGGCTGGCCTACGACCGCCAGGCGCTCGCCCGGCTGGAGGCTGCGGACGCATTGGTCGAGGTCGTCGCGCTGACCCCGGTCAGCGAGTTTCGGGCGGGCAGCGTCCGGGTTTTGCGCAGCTACAAGGGCGACATCGCGCCGGGGACGGAGCTCAGCTTCCGCGCCACGCCGGAGACCGATTGCGGGGGCGGGACGCGGTTCGACGCGGGCTCGCGCGGCCTGATCCTCATCGACGACCGTTCGGCCGATCCGCTCTATTTTCACGGCTATTTGTCGATCCACGACTTCGCCCTCTTCCACCGGGCGGGCCGGCTGGCTTCGATCCGGCAATAGCGGCCGGGCCTGCCTCGCCAGCACATCGGTTGGCGAGGGCCCGCCTCCAACCTACTATCCGGCGATGAGCCGACCGAAACCAGACCTGTGGCCCTGCCCCGGTTGCGGCCGGCAATTCGCCAACCGCAACCAGAGCCACGCCTGCGCCCGCCACGCGCTCGCCCCGCATTTCGAGGGCAAGCCGGAGCGCGTGCGGGCCATCTTCGACGCCTTCGCCGCGATGCTGGAAGGCTTCGGCCCGGTCCTGGTCCTGCCGGAGAAGACCCGGATCGCCTTCCAGGTGCGGATGTCGTTCGCCCAGCTGACGATCCGGCGGAACTGGGTCCTCGGCCATCTCGTCCTCGCCCGCCGCGTCGACGACGCGTTGTTCACGCGCATCGAGACCTTCTCGCCGCGCAACCACCTCCACGCCTTCCGCCTCGACGACCCGGCCGAGGTCGAGGCGCTGCGGCCCTATGCGCGGGAGGTTTATGCCGTCGGCCGCCAGGATCATCTCGGCTGAGCGAGCGCCTCGGCGATCAGCTTGCGGCTGTTGGCGATGCCGTACAGGGCGATGAAGCTGCCCATGCGGGGGCCTTGCGACGTGCCGAGCAGGATCTCGTAAAGTGCCTTGAACCAGTCGCGCAGCGATTCGAACGGGTGCGCCTTGCCGACCTCGTATACCTCGGCCTGGATCGCCTCGGCGTCGGCATCCTCGGGCAGCGCGGCGAGACGCGCGTCGAGATCGCGAAGCGCCGCCGCCTCCATCTCGGTCGGCGGCCGGTGCCGCAGGGAATCGGCGATGAAGTCGCGGAAATAGGCGAGCGCGTGATCGATCAGGCGGTCGAGCTCGGGGTGAGAGGCAGGCGAGGCCTCCGGCGCATAGCGCCGCACGAAGCCCCAAAGCAGGTCCTTGTCGTCGGTCGAGGCGACGGCGACCAGGTTGAGCAGCAGGGCGAAGCTGATCGGCATCCGCGCCGGCGGCACCCGGCCGGCATGGACGTGGTGGACGGGGTTGCCTAGACGCTTGTCCCACGGCTGGTCCGGATAGGCGGCCAGGAACTGCTCATATTCGTCCACCGCCTTGGGGATGACCGAGAAAGAGAGCTGCTTCGCCTTTTTCGGGTCGCGGTAGAGGTAGAAAGCGAGGCTCTCCTCCGGCGCATAAGCCAGCCATTCGTCGATGGTGAGGCCGTTCCCCTTCGACTTGGAGATCTTTTCGCCATTCTCGTCGAGGAACATCTCGTAGTTGAAGCCCTCGGGCGGGCGGGCGCCGAGGATGCGGGCGATCTTCGAGCTGTGGGTCACCGAATCGATCAAATCCTTGCCCGACATTTCATAGTCGACACCCAGGGCGGCCCAGCGCATCGCCCAGTCGACCTTCCACTGCAGCTTGGCGCCGCCGGCGAGGATCGACTGCTCCCGCCTCTCGCCGCTGTCCGGGTCGGTATAGCGGACCAGCCCGGCTTCCGCGTCGGCCACCTCGACCGGGACCTGCAGCACCTTGCCGCTCGCCGGGCTGATCGGGAGGACGGGCGAATAGGTCCTGCGCCGTTCCTCGCCCAGGGTCGGCAGCATGACCTCCATGATCGCTTCATAGTTGCCGAGGACGGCGCGCAGCGCGTCGTCGAAGCGGCCCGACGCGTAGCAGTCGCTCGACGCCAGGAACTCGTAGTCGAAGCCGAACCGGTCGAGGAACTGGCGCAGGATGCCGTTATTATGGTCGGCATAGCTTTCATGGCCGCAGCCGAACGGGTCCGGCACCTTGCTGAGCGGCTGGTCGAGATGCTGCTGCATCATGTCGTGGTTGGGCAGGTTGGGCGGCACCTTGCGCATGCCGTCCATGTCGTCGGAGAAGGCGATCAGCCGGCTCGGCCAGTCGGCCATCTCGGAAAGCGCGTGGCGGACCATCAGCGTCCGCGCCACTTCCTGGAAGGTACCGAGATGGGGGAGCCCGGAGGGTCCGTAGCCGGTTTCGAACAGGATCGCGCGGTCGCCCGGCCCGTCCGGATAGCGCTTGAGAAGCTTGCGGGCCTCCTCATAGGGCCAGGCCTTGCTGACCTTCGCCGCTTCGCGCAGTTCGGAAGAAACCGCCAAGAGTTGCCCTTTCGTTCCGCCTGAGCCATCAGGCGGGGATGGCGGCCTCTTTGCCTTATCCGGCGCTTCACGCAACCCATGGCGGCATCTGGATCGCCCAGGCCGATGGACCGGTGGAGGCGGTCGGGCGCGGCGAGGCGATCGCGCGCGCCGCCGAAACCCCGATGATCATGCTGAACGCGCCGCTGGTCGGCAACCGGCTCGGCTATCCCGATCTCTCCGGGCTCGACCTCCTGGAGCTGTTCGCCTTCGTCCATCCGGCGCGCTTCGCGGTGCCGACGCCGCGCGGGCTGGCTCATGCGCTGGGGCTCGCGCCGCCGGCCGGGGACGACGAGGCGGCGCCGTTCCTGCGCGCGGCGGCGGCGCATTTGCTGGCGACGATCGGGACCGACTGGCCGGAGCGCGAGGGCGCCTGGGCCTCGGCGCAGGCGCTCTGGCGGCTGCGCTGGCCGTGGGCGGGCGCGATCGCCGAGCGGCTGCGGCGGCCCGACCGCGACGAGCCCTGGCTGTTCAGCCGGCTCCCCGAATGGGAGGAGAGCGGCGGGCGGCCGCAGCCGCGCGCCGTCCGGATCGGCGCCGACGCGGCGACCGGACGGCTGGCGCGGCTGGTCGGCGACGGCGCCGAGATGCGCCAGGGCCAGCGCGATTATGCCGCCGCCGCGGCTGCGGTGTTCGCGCCGCGCGCGGTCGAGGACCGGCCCAATATCCTGCTCGCCGAGGCGGGCACCGGCATCGGCAAGACCCTTGGCTATCTCGCCCCGGCCTCGGTCTGGGCCGAGCAGGCCGACGGCGCGGTGTGGGTGTCGACCTACACCAAGGCGCTGCAGCGCCAGCTCGACCGCGAAGGCGAGCGGATCTTCCCCGATCCGGCGACGCGCCGGCACAAGGTCGTGATCCGCAAGGGGCGGGAGAATTATCTCTGCCTCCTCAACCTGGAAGATGCGCTGCAGGGCGGGTTCGCCGGGCGCGCGGCGATCCTCGCCCAGCTGGTCGCGCGCTGGGCGGCATATAGCAAGGACGGCGACATGGTCGGCGGCGACCTGCCGGGCTGGCTGACCAGCCTGTTCCGCCGCGCCGGCGCGACGGCGCTGACCGACCGGCGCGGCGAATGCGTCTATGCCGGCTGCCCGCATTACCGCCGCTGCTTCATCGAGCGCTCGGCACGGGCCAGCCACGACGCCGACCTGGTCATCGCCAACCATGCCTTGCTGATGGTCAACGCCGCGCGCGGGCGCGACGGCGGCAACCCGCCGACCCGGATCGTGTTCGACGAGGGCCATCATCTGTTCGACGCCGCCGATTCGACCTTCGCCACCGCCTTCACCGGCCAGGAGGCGATCGAGCTGCGCCGCTGGATCGTCGGGCCGGAGGGGAAGTCGCGCGGAAGGCGGCGCGGCCTGGCGGCGCGGCTGACCGACGTCGCCTCCTATGACGAAGCGGGCGCCGCGGCGCTCGAGGCGGCGGTGCAGCATGCGGGCGCCCTGCCGGGCGAAAGCTGGCTGCAGCGAATCGCCGAGGGCATGCCGTTCGGTCCGGTCGAGGCCCTGCTCGCGGCGGTGCGCGGCACCGTCTACGCGCGGGCGACGGCGCAGGATGCGGGCTATGGGCTGGAGACCGAGATGGCCGAGCCGGACCCGGTCTTGGTCGAGACGGCGGCGCCGGCGGTGGAGGCGCTCGAGCTCCTGCTCCGCCCGCTGGTCGCGCTCGGCAAGAGGCTCGAGGCGGTGCTGGAGGATGCGCCGGACTGGCTCGACCCCCAGGCCCGCGCCCGCGTCGACGGCGCGATCGGCGGCCTTTCCTGGCGGGTGCAGACGCTCCAGGCCTGGATCGCGCTGGCGTCGCGGATCGGCGGGCCGGCCGATCCCGATTTCGTCGACTGGCTGGCGGTCGAGCGGGTCGAGGGGCGCGAATATGATGCCGGCCTCCACCGCCGCTGGCTCGATCCGACCCGGCCGCTCGCCGAGGCGGTATTGAAGCCCGCGCACGGCGTGCTCGTCACCTCGGCGACTTTGCGCGGCGGCGGCGCCGACTGGGCGGTCGCCGAGGCGCGCACCGGCGCCGTCCATCTCGGCGATCAGGCCGGCCGGTTCGAGGCGGCGAGTCCGTTCGACTATGCGGCCAACAGCGAAGTGCTGGTGGTCACCGATGTGAGGAAGGGCGACCTCGCCGCCCTGGCCGGCGCCTATGCGCGGCTGATCGAGGCGGCCGAGGGCGGCACATTGGGCCTGTTCACCGCGATCCAGCGGCTGAAGGCGGTCCACGCCCGGATCGCCGACCGGCTCGCCCGGGCCGGTCTTCCGCTCTACGCGCAGCATGTCGACCCGATCGATACCGGCACCCTGGTCGACATCTTCCGCGACGATCCGCGCGCCTCCCTGCTCGGCACCGACGCGCTGCGCGACGGCGTCGACGTGCCCGGCCATTCGCTGCGGCTGGTGGTGATGGAGGGCGTGCCCTGGCCGCGGCCGAACGTGCTCCACGCCGCGCGGCGGGCGAGCGGCGGCGGATCGTCCTATGACGACCGGGTGGTGCGCGCCCGGCTCGCCCAGGCGTTCGGCCGGCTGATCCGGCGGCAGGAGGACCGCGGCATGTTCGTCCTCCTGTCCGCGGCGACGCCGTCGCGCCTGCTCACCGCCTTCCCGCCGGGGGTGCGGGTGTCGCGGGTCCCGCTCGCCGAGGCGATCGGCCGCGTCAGGTCGCGGCTATCGCCGGGCGGCGGGCTGGGGCATGCTGAGCCGCAGGAGAGGCCCGAAGACGTCGCATGAAGTCGTTGACCCTGCTCAGGCACGCCAAGTCGGATTGGGCCGATCCCGCGCTCAGCGATTTCGGCCGCCCGCTGAACGCGCGCGGACGGCGGGCGGCGCGGGCGATGGGCCGCGAGATGCAATCGCTGGGCCTTGCCTTCGATGCCGTCGTCGCGTCGCCGGCGGCGCGGGTGGTGGAGACGGTGGCGGGGCTGGCCGAGGGCTATGGCGGCGCGCTTGCGCCGGCCTATGACGAACGCGTCTACCTCGCCTCGGCCGGGACGCTGCTCCGGATCGTCCGCGAGGCCGACGATCGCTACGACCGGCTGCTGATCGTGGGCCACAATCCGGGGATGGAGCGGCTCGCCCTGCTGCTCGGCCGCGGCGGCGCCCTGCGCGACGAGGTGGCGGTCAAATATCCCACCGCCGCGCTCGCCGAGATCGGCCTGCCGGTCGCGCACTGGCGCGACGTCGGCGAAGGCGCCGGCACGCTCGAGCGCTTCATCCGCCCGCGCGACCTCGATCCCGAGCTCGGCCCGGACGAATAGCAACTATCGGGCGGGCGCGGCCGGGAAGCGGGCCTGGAATTCGCTCAGCCGCTGCTGGAGCGCCGGTTCCTCCTCGGCCTGCAGCCTGCCTTCGAGCATCCGGAAGCGATATTGGCCGTTGTCGATCTCGAGCACGCCGAGACGGCGCCGGCCGCCGATCTCGGCGATATAGAGCGGCAGGCCGAGCACGATCACCTCATCGTCGTGCATGGCCGGAAGGATGCTGGTGCGGGCGCACATGATCCCCGCTATGCCGGCCGGGATGGTCGGCGAGAACGGGCCCGCCTGCGCCGTCTGGTCGAGGACGTGGAGGCCCGGCGCTTCGATCGTGGTCAGCCTGCCCCTTTCCTCCTCCATCATGTCGCAGCGCATCTCGCGCGTCGGCCTCGTCGTCGTCGCGACGGCCGCAGCGGAGAGCGTGACGAGGCCGACGGCGCACAAGGCGGCGAACCGCAGCGAAGGCAGGCATAGGATCATGTCATGGTCTCCTCAAGGGCGTCCGCCAGCGTCCGCCGAAGCGTCCGCAGGGCATCCGCGGGGAAGGTTTCGGGCCGGCCGGCGGGGGTCGGTGCGGCCGCGGCGGCGGGCGCGGCGGCTTCGCCTTCCCCGCCATCGCCCCGCTCGAGCAATTGCTGGACGCCGCGGATGGTGTAGCCGTCCTGGTTGAGCAGCCGGTGGATGCGGCGGGCGAGGGCGACGTCGTCGGCGCGATAGTAACGGCGGTTGCCGGCGCGCTGCAGCGGCTTCAGCTGCGGGAAGCGCGTCTCCCAGTAGCGCAGGATATGCTGGGGAACGCCGAGGTCGGCCGCAAGTTCGCCGATCGTTCGAAAGGCGAGGTCGCTCTTGCGGAGGGTTTCGGCCATTCAGGGCCTGCTCAGTCGCCGCGGGCGATCCGCTCGCGCATGATCTGGCTCGCGCGGAAGGTGAGGACGCGCCGCGGCGCGATCGGAACTTCGACGCCGGTCTTCGGGTTGCGGCCGACGCGCTCGCCCTTGTCGCGAAGGATGAAGCTGCCGAAGCCGGAGATCTTGACGTTCTGCCCGTGCGCCAGCGCGGCGCACATATGGTGGAGGATTCCCTCGACGATGCCGGCGGATTCGGCGCGCGACAGGCCGATCTCGCGATGGACGATATCGGCGAGGTCCGCCCGGGTCAGCGTACCGACGGACGGTTTCCTGATCGTGCCTGCGTCGGCCATGGCGCCTTCCCCCTCTCAATCGAGAATATGGAACATTAATCCGGCTTTAGCGCAAGCATAATCCGACTCCGGAACGGTGGAACGCATCAGAATCGGACCACCGCCGCGCCCCAGGTGAAGCCGCCGCCCATCGCTTCGAGGACGAGCAGGTCGCCGCGCCGGATGCGGCCGTCGCGCACCGCCACGTCGAGCGCCAGCGGAACCGACGCGGCGGACGTGTTGGCGTGCTGGTCGACGGTGACGATCACCTTGGCGGGATCGAGGCCGAGCTTCCTGGCGGTGGCGTCGAGGATGCGTTTGTTGGCCTGGTGCGGCACCACCCAGTCGATCTCGCCGGCGTCGTGGCCGGCGGCGGCGAGGGTCTCGCCGAGCACGTCGGCGAGGTTCGTCACCGCGTGGCGGAACACCTCCTTGCCCTTCATCCTCAATTTGCCGACCGTGCCCGTGGTCGAGACGCCGCCGTCGACATAGAGCAGGTCGTTGTGGCGGCCGTCGGCGTGGAGCCGGGTGGCGAGGATGCCCCGCTCCTCGTCGGCGCCCTCGCTCTCCTCGGCGCTCAGCACGACCGCGCCGGCGCCGTCGCCGAACAGGACGCAGGTCGCCCGGTCCTCCCAGTCGAGGATGCGGCTGAACGTCTCCGAGCCGATCACCAGGGCATGATCGGCCATGCCGCCCTTCAGCATGTTGTCGGCGATCGACAGCGCATAGAGGAAGCCGGTGCAGACCGCCTGCGACGTCGAAGGCGATGCAGTCGTCGATGCCGAGGGCGGTCTGGACCAGGGTCGCGCTGGCCGGAAAGGTCTGGTCCGGAGTGGCGGTGGCGAGGACGATGAGGCCGATCTCGCTTGCCGGGAGGCCGGCGGCGGCGAGCGCCTTTTGCGCCGCCTCGGTGGCCAGCGTCGCCGTGGTCTCGCCGTCGGCGGCGATGTGGCGGGCGTGGATGCCGGTCCGCTCGACGATCCATTCGTGGGTGGTGTCGACCCGGCTCGGCCAGCTCGGCATTGGTGACCCGGCGCGGCGGCAGCGCCGAGCCGGTGCCGGCGATCGCCGCGCGGCGGCTCATTTCGCCGCCGCCAGCTGCGCGCTGTGGGCGGAGACATTGGCGAGATCCTCGACGATCTTGCGGGTCAGGTCCTCGCGCACCATCCGCGCCGCGACCCGGACCGCATTGGCGACGCCCTTGTCGGTGGCGCTGCCGTGGCTCTTCACGACCAGGCCGTTGAGGCCGAGGAAGACCGCGCCATTATGGTTGTTCGGGTCGAGATGGTGGCGGAGCAGCTCGGTCGCCGGGCGCGAGATCAGGAAGCCGATCTTGGAGCGGACCGAGCTGGTGAAGGCGCGGCGCAGCAGATCGGTGACGAAGCGCGCCGTGCCCTCCAGCGACTTCAGCGCGATATTGCCGGAAAAGCCGTCGGTCACGACCACGTCGACGTCGCCGCGCGAAAGCTTGTCGCCCTCGATGAAGCCGTCGAAGCGCATGTGGAGATGCTGCGAGCCGCGCAGGATGGCGGCGGCCTCCTTCAGCTCGTCGGTGCCCTTGGCTTCCTCGGTGCCGATGTTGAGCAGCTGCACCCGCGGCCGCTCGAGCTCGAGCACGACCCGGGCATAGGCCGCGCCCATCACCGCGAACTGGACGAGGTTGTCGGTGTCGCATTCGGTGTTGGCGCCGAGATCGAGCATGACCAGGTCGTTGTCGCCCAGCGTCGGCAGCAGGGCGGCCAGCGCCGGCCGGTCGATGCCGGGCATGGTCCTCAGCGCGAGCTTGGCCATCGCCATCATCGCGCCGGTATTGCCGCCCGACACCATCGCCTGGGCGTCGCCGTCCTTCACCGCGGCGATGGCGAGGCCCATCGAGCTGGTCTTGGCGCGGCGGATCGCCTGGCTCGGCTTCTCCTCGCCGCTGATGACGTCGTCGCAATGGACGATCTCGCTGACGCCCGAAAGGCGGCCATGGCGGGCGAGCTCGGCGCGGATGGCGGCCTCGTCGCCGAACAGGAGGAAGCTCAGATCGTCGCGACGGCGGAACGCCTCCGCCGCGCCCGCGACCATCACCGCCGGGCCGGAATCGCCACCCATCGCGTCGATTGCGATCCGCGGCGCGCTGCCCACTCTAGCAGTCTCCCGTTCGTGAAGCCTGCGTTCGTCTTACGCCTCGCTCTTCAGGATTTCACGCCCCTTGTAGTGGCCGCAGCTCGGGCACAGATGGTGGGGCAGGCGAAGCTCGCCGCAATTGGGGCATTCCTGGTACTGGGTCGGCTTCAGCGCATCGTGGCTGCGCCGCATGTTGCGCTTGGAGGGCGACGTTTTTCTCTTGGGGACGGCCATGGTGGCACCTGTTCCGATCGAAGCGGTTGAATGATGTTCGAGGGCAGGGCCCACGGTCAGCGGCTGGTCCGGCCGCTGGCCTCGCGGCCCGACGCTCTCGTTGAAGGGTGCGGCCTATAGCGATTCCGCCCGCAGTTGCAAGCACCGGCTGGCCATGCGAGCCTCGGCCGAAAAGGGGAGACTCGCCATGATCCTGCCGATCACGCTCACCATCGCCGGCGCCGCTGCGATCCTGTTCGTCTGGCTCGGCGGCCGCGTCAGCCAGCTTCGGCGGCGCTTCCATATCTCGGTGGGCGACGGAGACAATCCCGCGCTGCGCACGCGGATTCGCGCCCACGCCAATTTCGCCGAGACCGTGCCGATCTTCCTGATCCTGCTCGCCCTGCTCGAGCTCGCCACCGGCGGCGACCTGTGGCTGTGGGGCGCGGCCATCCTGTTCATCCTCGCCCGGATCGCGCACGTCTTCGGCATGGACCGCCCGGCGCCCAACGCGCTTCGGATCGGCAGCGTCGCGATCACCTGGCTGGTCCTGCTCGGACTCGCCATCTACGCGATCCTGATCGCCTACCAAAGCCCCCCGATCCGCGGCGGCTTCCAGATCTCGCCCGGGCGCACGGCGGAGGCGGTGAACCCGCGGTCCTGAAATCGTCATTCCGCCCAAGCTCGGCAGCCTCAACCCCGCGCCAGCACCCGGTCGGCGACGAACGGGTTGGTGCGCCGCTCCTGGCCGAAGGTGCTCATCGGGCCGTGGCCGGGAACGAAGGCTGTGTCGTCGCCGAGCGGCCACAGCCGCTGGGTGATCGCATCGATCAGATCCTGATGGTTGCCCATCGGGAAGTCGGTGCGGCCGATCGATCCCTGGAACAGCACGTCGCCGACGATGGCGAGCTTCGACGCCGGGTGGTGGAAGACGACATGGCCCGGCGTGTGGCCGGGGCAGTGATAGACGTCGAAGGTCAGCGCGCCGACGCTCGCCGTGTCGCCGTTGACCAGCCAGCGGTCCGATTCGAAACACTTGCCGGTGATGCCGTAGGCGCGGCCGTCATCCTCGAGTCGCGAGATCCAGAAGCGGTCGGCCTCGTGCGGCCCCTCGATCTTCACCCCGAGCTCGTCGGCGAGGATCTTGGCCGATCCGCAATGGTCGATATGGCCGTGGGTGAGAAGGATCTTCTCGATCGTCACGCCCTGCTGCACGGCCGCCGCCTTCAGCCGGTCGAGGTCGCCGCCGGGATCGGTGAAGGTGCCGAGCATCGTCTTCGTGCACCAGATCAGGCAGCAATTCTGCTGGAGCGGCGTCACCGGGATGATCGCGGCCCTGAGCGGCGGGATCTGGGAAGGGTTGGTCATCGCCTCGCAAATGGCCTTGGCGGCGGGGCGATGCAAGCTATGCTCGGGCGATGGACTTCAGCCGACGCGAAATCCTCGCCGCCGCCCTGCTGCCGGCGCTCGCCGGATTCGCGGCGCCCGAGCTGGAAGTGCCGTTCGTGCCGACGCCGCATGCGCTGGTCCAGCGCATGCTCGACCTCGCCGGGGTCGGGGCCCAGGACTATCTGATCGACCTCGGCTGCGGCGACGGGCGGATCGCGGTGGCGGCGGCGCAAAGGGGCGCCCGCGCCTTGGGCGTCGACCTCGATCCGCTGCGCCTCCAGGAGGCCGCCGCCGCCGCCCGCATCGCCGGGGTGGAGGCCCATGTCCGCTTCCGCCGCCAGGACCTGTTCCGCACGCCGATCTTCGACGCCGACGTGGTGGCGCTCTACCTCCTGCCGCGCATCAACCTGCAACTGCGCCCGCGCCTGCTGACCGAGCTGCGCCCCGGCGCCCGGATCGTCAGCCACGCCTTCGACATGGGCGACTGGCGGCCCGAGGCCGAGGAGCGCCACGACGGCCGGCGCATCTTCCTGTGGATCGTGCCCGCCGTCGCCGGCGGCCGCTGGGCGCTGACCGAAGGGGACGGCACGATGCTGGTCCTGGAGATCGAGCAGCGCTTCCAGGAAGTGGCCGGCACGCTGGCTGGCGGCGGCCGGGTGGCCGAGCTGCGCGACGCGGCTCTCAGGGGCACGGCCTTGCGCTTCACCGTCGACGATGCGGCGGGGCCGCGCACCTATCGCGGTATCGTCGACGGCGCTTCGATTAGTGCCCTCCCCGGCGAGCCGGGCTGGCGGGCGCGGCGATTGGTCTAGGCGGCGCCCGCCGGCCGGGCCGCCGCCTGCATCGCCTGGATGCGGCCGATGATCCAGGCGAGCAGCAGGGTGGCGGGAATGGAAGAGGCGTTGGAGGCCAGGAACAGCGTTTCGGCCGCGTCGCCGGCTTCCTTGGGATATTCGAGCCACAGCCGGAAGGCGACGATGCCGCTGATCCCGGCCGCGAGCCAGCAGGCCCACCACAGGCCGATCGCCGCCGGCGCCGGCGCCGCCTGCCAGTCTTTCGGCCTGGCGCTCGCCTTCCACATGTCGCGGACGGTCATATAGGGCATGACGAGGTTGGCCAGCGGGACGAAGAACCAGCCCACCGCCCAGCCGGGCGAGCCCATCATGTCGTCGGCGCCCAAAGCGCGGGCATTGGCGTTGGCGAGGTAGAGCCAGCGCAGCGCCAGCACGCCGCCGGCGAGATAGACCACGAGCTGGCCGAGCCCGACCGCCATTTCGGCGTCGCCGGCGGCGTCGGGGTCGAGCCCGCGCATCAGCGCCAGCGCGACCGCGACGGCGGCCAGAGCGGCGTCGGCCCTAAGCAGGCTCTGCGCCCAGCCGGCGGCGTCGCCGGCGTCGCGATAGGTCCAGCCGCTGGCCCCGGCCATCGCGGTCAGGCCCCGGCGGGCCGGTAGCCGCTGTCCGCCTCGAACTGGCGCTGGGCCTCGCCCCTGAGCCGGCGGTTGACGATCCAGACCAGGGCACCGAGGATGAGGACGATCGTGCCGAGGATGGGGAGGCCCTGGAAGACGAGGATGCCGGCGCCCACCCAGAGGATCGCGATCAGGAACAGGACCAGGCCGACGACCTCGTTGTTCCTGGGATAGGCGTAGGCCGCCGCGCCGGCGGCGGTGCGCACGCCGTGCAGGCCGCGATGGTCGATCGAGGTGAACAGATAGAAGCGTCCGCTGGCGCCGGGCTGGAGATATTCGGCGACGTCGGGATGGGCGATCGGCTTGGCGATCGTCCGGGTCTCGCCGTCCGCCAGCCGGAAGACGATGCTCCTGTAGATCCTGACCCTGGCCGCCTTGCGCCGCAAGTCGGCGGATTCGATCGTGCCCTCGATGATCGAGACGCCCATCCTCCTATCCCTCGCCGCCGAGCAGATGCTGCTGCCAGAACATCAGGCCGACCCAGAATTGATAATCCTGGTTCTCCTTCTTGGCGAAGCCGTGGCCTTCGTTCTGGCCGAGCAGGTGCCAGGCCGGCCGGCCGGCGGCGCGGACCGCGCGGACCATCTGGTCGGCCTCGGAAGCGGGCACCCTGGGATCGTTGGCGCCGGTCACCACCATCAGCGGGATGCGCAGCTCGGCGACGCGGGTCATCGGGCTGATCGCGGTCAGCCGGGCGCGCTGGGCGGGGTCGCGCTCGTCGCCATATTCGACCCGCCTCAGGTCGCGGCGATAACTCTGGGTGTTCTCCAGGAACGTGACCCAGTTGGAGATGGCGACGACGCAATTGGCGGCGCGCAGGCGCGTCCCGAAGCGGATCGCGGCGGCGTAGCACATATAGCCGCCATAGGAGCCGCCGGTGACCGCGAAGCGGGCCGGATCGAGCGCCGGATCGGCGGCCAGCCGGTCGAGGAAGGCGCCGATGTCCCTGACGCTGTTCTCGCGGCGGTCGGGGCCGTTGTCGAGGCCGACGAAGCGCTTGCCATAGCCGGTCGAGCCGCGGACATTGGGATAGAAGATGGCGACGCCGAGCTCGTTGATCAGATAATTGTTGCGGCCGAGGAAGCCGGGGCGCGACTGGCCTTCCGGGCCGCCGTGGATGTTGACGATCAGCGGCCGGCGGCCGGGGAAGCGGGCCGGATCGGGCCGGTAGAGGAAGCCCGAAACCGGCTCGCGGTCGAAGCTGCGGACCTCGACCAGCTCGGGCTCGACATTGACCGAGGCGTCGAGGCCGCCGGTCTCGCTGCGCGTCCAGCGGGTGACCTCGAGGGTCGCCGGATCGACCGAATAGGCGTCGGCGGGGCTGCGCGCCGAGCTGAAGCTCAGGCCGACCGTGCCCCAGGGCGCGATCTCGAGCCCGCCGACCGTTCCCGCCGGCAGGCCGGTGACCAGCCGGGCGCGGCGCGTGCGCAGGTCCATGAGGCGCAGGCGGCCGACCCCGGCTTCGTTGGTGACGAAGGCGATGAAGCTGCCGTCCGGGGCGATGTCGAAATTCTCGACGTCCCAGGGAATGTCGGTGACCGCCGGCGTGAACCGGCCGGTGGCGGCGTCGAGCGTGCCGAGCCGTTGGAAATCCGAGCCCTCGTCGGACGTGACCCAGAGCGTGCCGTCGGGCGCATAGGCCGCGCCGCCATAGGCGATCTCGCGGCTGTGGTCGCCGATCGGGGTGAGGCCGCCGCTGGCGACGTCGACCAGATGGAGGTTGGACTTGGTGACCTGGCGATATTCGATCGCCACCGCGCTTCTGCCGTCGGGCGAGAAATCGGCGATGCCCCAGCCGCCGCCCGCAACCTGGGCGACCATCCGGTCGGTCGAGGGATCGCGCGGGTCGACGACATAAAGGTCGGCGTCGGTGCCGTTGCGCCGGGTCGAGCTGTAGCCGACCCAGCGGCCATCATGGCTCCAGGCGCCGAACTGGTTGCGGCTGCGGCCGTCGGTGACGAGGTTGAGGCGGCCGTTGGCGAGGGTGTAGATCTGGAAGAATTCGTTGCCGCCGACGTCCTTCTGGACCACGAGCGCGTCGCCGGCCGGCGACCAGCCGCCGAACACCGGCTCGGCCTCGAAGCTCAATTGCTCGCGCGCGCCCATCGGCATGGCGACGCGGTGGACCTGGGCGGTATTGGCGAAGCGGGTGGTGATCAGCATCGAGCGATCGCGCGGGTTCCAGCCGCTGAAGCCGACGCTGCGGAACTCCATGAACGGGCGGGTCTGCGCCGCGAGCGCGGCCGGGACCGGCGGGATGCCGTCGGCGACCAGGGCCGCGGGCTTCTCCACCGCCGGCGCCTCGGCCGCCGGGTCGGCCTGGGCCAGCGCCGCGGTCAGCGGGACGACGAGTGCGAGTGCGGCGAGCTTCAGGCGCATGGATTCCCCCTCTTATGTGCGGCGTGACCTTATCGCCGGCTTGAGGACGCGACAATCGGCAGTCGCGGCCGCTTGCGCCGAGGCTCGCCTTCGCGCGTTCGATGCGCCAAGAAAGGCGATCGCGCGCGGAGCATTGCATTGATCACCCAATATGGAGTCCTCCCCTATCGGACCGGCGCGGACGGGCGGCTGCAGATCCTGCTCATCACCTCGAAGGAGCGGCGCCGCTGGGTGATCCCGCGGGGCAATCCGATCCCCTTCTTCCTCAATTACGAATCGGCCGCGCGCGAGGCGTTTGAGGAAGCGGGCGTCGAAGGCAAGATCGCGAGCGCGCCGGCCGGCAGCTACCGCTACGGCAAGCGGCGGCGCTCGGGCGCCGAGGCCGCCGCGATCGTCACCGTCTATCCCTTGCTCGTCACCCGCGAGGCCGGCGAGTGGCCCGAGCGGCGCGAGCGGCGGCGGCAGTGGTTCGACCGGGCGGGCGCCGCCGACGCGGTCGAGGAGCCGGAGCTGAAGGCGCTGATCCGCGCCTTCGACGCGCCATCCGCGCCCTATCCGCGCGCCTCGCTGGTCGTTATGGGCGTCAATCGAATCTCCTGGGGATATCGGATGCTGAAGGTTTTCCGCGCCATCATGCCGAGGGAGGATCGCTTCTTCGACATGTTCGAACGCCACGCGCAGGTGCTGGTCGCCGGCGGCGAGGCGATGACCAGGATGTTCGCCGGCGAGGCCGGGATCGCCGAATCCTGCGCCCGCATCGCCGAGCACGAGCATGCCGCCGACGACGTCACCCGCGACGTGCTGGTCGCGGTCCGGCGCTCGTTCATCACCCCGTTCGACCGCAGCGCGATCACCGCGCTCACCGGCGCGATGGACGATGCCATCGACGAGATGTGGCAGACCGCCAAGGCGATCACGCTCTACGAGGTGTCGAACTTCGAGCCGCAGATGAAGGAGATGAGCGCGCTCGCCTCCGAGGCCGCCGCCCTGGTCCTCGAGGCGGTGCCGCTGCTGCGCAACATCGGCAGGAACGCCGCCCGGCTGCACGAGATCACCGAAGCGATCGTCCATCTCGAGGGCCAGGCCGACGGCCTCTACAGCGCCGGCCTGAAGGCGCTGTTCCAGGCCCATGGCGCCGAGCGGCCGATGGCCTTCTTCGTTGGCCGCGAGGTCTATCGCCACCTCGAACGCGTGCTCGACGGCTTCGAGGACGTCGCCGACGAGATCCAGGGCATCGTGATCGACCACGCCTGATGGACGGCGTCCTTCCCTTCTATTTGCTGGTCGCCCTGATCGGCGTGGCGCTTTTGTTCGACTTCATGAACGGCCTCCACGACGCGGCCAATTCGATCGCCACCGTGGTCTCGACGCGCGTGCTCAGCCCCCAGCTGGCGGTGTGCTGGGCCGCCTTCTTCAACTTCATCGCCTTCCTGTTCTTCGGCCTCCACGTCGCCGAGACGATCGGCAAGGGCATCGTCGACGTCGACATCATCAGCCCGGCGGTGGTGTTCGGCGCGCTGATGGGGGCGATTGCGTGGAACGTGATCACCTGGCTGCTCGGCATCCCCTCGTCGAGCAGCCACGCCCTGATCGGCGGCTTGCTCGGCGCCGGCATTTCGGCGGGCGGGCTCGGCGTCGTCGAATCGTCGGGCGTGATCAAGACCAGCGTCGCGATCTTCCTGTCGCCGACCATCGGCCTCGTCGTCGCCATGCTGCTGGTGATCCTGACCTCCTGGCTGTTCAAAAGGGTCAATGCCGGCACCGCCGACCGCAGCTTCCGCCGCATGCAGCTCTTCTCGGCCGCCGCTTATTCGCTCGGCCATGGCGGCAACGACGCGCAGAAGACGATGGGGATCATCGCCGTCCTGCTCTATTCGCAGGGCGCGCTGGGCGGCGAGTTCTACGTGCCCTTCTGGGTGGTGATCTCGGCCCAGCTCGCCATGGGCCTGGGGACGTTGATGGGCGGCTGGCGGATCGTCCACACGATGGGCTCGAAGATCACCCGGCTGACCCCGCACCAGGGCTTCTGCGCCGAGACCGGCGGCGCGATCATGCTGTTCTCGGCGACCTGGCTCGGCATCCCGGTCTCCACCACCCACACCATCACCGGCTGCATCATGGGCGTCGGCGCCGCCCGGCGCGCCTCGGCGGTGCGCTGGGGCGTCGCCGGCAACATCGTCATCGCCTGGATCGTCACCCTCCCCGCCTCGGCCGCGATCGCGGCGGGCTTCTACTGGCTGACGCGGTTGTTCTAAGGAGGCCCATTACTGGGTCTCGCCACCTGATGGGCCCAACGAATCCTCAACGTCACGCGCTGTCGGGTCTGGAAGCGCGGTAGCATCGTCATTCAACTTCCGCCGCTCCCCACCTCGGCTCAGCACTCGACCACGTTGACGGCGAGGCCGCCGAGGCTGGTTTCCTTGTAGCGCTCGTTCATGTCGAGGCCGGTCTTGCGCATCGTCTCGATCACCTGGTCCAGGCTGACGCGGTGCGAGCCGTCGCCGACCAGGGCGAGGCGCGACGCCTCGATCGCCTTGATCGCGCCGACCGCGTTGCGCTCGATGCACGGCACCTGGACCAGCCCGCCGACCGGATCGCAGGTCAGGCCGAGATTGTGCTCCATGCCGATCTCGGCGGCATTCTCGACCTGGCCGGGCGTGCCGCCCAGGGCCGCGGTCAGCCCCGCCCCCGCCATCGAGCAGGCGACCCCGACCTCGCCCTGGCAGCCGACCTCGGCGCCGGAGATCGAGGCATTCTCCTTGAACAGCGAACCGATCGCCGCGGCGGTGAGCAGGAAGACGCGCACGCCCTCCTGCGTCGCGCGCGGGGTGAAGCGCTGATAGTAGCGCAGCACGGCGGGGACGATGCCGGCGGCGCCGTTGGTCGGCGCGGTGACGACCTTGCCGCCGGCGGCATTCTCCTCGTTGACCGCCAGCGCCCACAGATTGACCCAGTCGATCACCGTCAGCGGGTCCTGCAGCGCCCGTTCGGCCCGCTCGGTCAGCAGCCGATGGAGCGCCGGCGCGCGGCGCTTGACGTTGAGGCCGCCGGGCAGGATCCCGCTCGCCGCCATGCCGCGGTCGATGCAGGCCGACATCGCGTCGGCGATCGCGTCGAGGCGGCGATCGATCTCCTCGTCGGTGAGGGCGGCGCGCTCGTTGGCGCGGGCGATGTCGGCGATGGTGGCGTCCTCGCGCTCGGCGAAAGCGAGCAGGGCGTCGCCCGAGCTGTAGCGGTAGGGCACGTCCCAGGCGCCCTCGGGCGGGGCGTTGCGCGCGACCGCCGCCTCGTCGACCACCGCGCCGCCGCCGACCGAATAGGAGACGTTGCTGGCCAGGACCGCGCCGCCTTCGTCGCGCGCGGTGAAGCGCATGCCGTTGCTGTGGTGCGGCAGCCGCTCGCGCTGGAGGAAGCGCAGGTCGCGCGCCTCGTCGAAGGCGATTTCGTGGGTCCCGGCGAGTCGGATCCGGCCGCTGTCGCGGATCTGCGCGACCGTGCGGTCGGCGGCGTCCGGGTCGATCCGGTCGGGCCGCTCGCCGGAAAGGCCGAGCAGGATGGCGCGATCGGTGGCGTGGCCCTTGCCGGTCAAGGCGAGCGATCCGTAGAGGTCGACCTCGACTCGCGTCGCCTTTTCCATGCAGGCCGTCGGCGCGCAGCCTCTCGACAAAGCGGCAGGCGGCCGTCATCGGTCCCATCGTGTGCGAGCTGGACGGACCGACCCCGATCTTGAAGAGGTCGAAGACGCTGCAAACCAAGATTTCTCTCCTGGCGCGCCGCAATGGGCCGGAAGCGGCGCGATGGCAAGGCTGAGCGAGCCGTTCGTCCTGCTCGACGACGCGCGCGAGGGCGGGCGGGCCCTGCTCTATTCCGCGCCGCGCGAGATCGTCGCCACCCGCGATTTCGGCGAGGTCCGCGCCTGTCTCGCCCGCCTTGCGCGGCTGTCACGCGGCGGGCTTCCTCTCCTACGAGGCCGGCCATGCGCTGGAGGCGAGGCTCGCGCCGCTGCGAAGCCCGCCGCCGGACGGCGCACCGCCCCTGCTCTGGTTCGGCCTGTTCGACGGCGCCGAGCAGGTCGACGCCGACTCTTTGCTCCCCGATCCGGCCGGCGCCTGGGCCGGCGCGCCGCGGCCGCTGGATCGCGCGGGCCGACTACGAAGCCGCCCTGGCGGCGGTAAAGGCGCATATCGACGCCGGCGACGTCTACCAGGCGAACCTCACCTTCCAGGCCGAGGTGGCGACCGCCGGCCACCCGCTCGCCCTCTATGCCGCGCTGCGAAGGCGGGCGCGGGCCGGCCATGGCGGCCTGGTCTTCACCGGATCGCACTGGCTGTTTGAGCCTGCTCGCCCGAGCTGTTCTTCACCCTCGAGCACGGGCGCGTCACCACCCGGCCGATGAAGGGGACGGCGCCGCCCGGCGCCGATCCCGCCGCGCTCAGCGGCGATCCCAAGCAGCGCGCCGAAAATCTGATGATCGTCGACCTGCTGCGCAACGATCTGTCGCGCGTCGCCAGGCCGGGCAGCGTCGAGGTGCCCGCTCTGTTCGCGGTCGAGACCTATCCGACCGTGCTGCAGATGACCTCGACGGTGATCGCGGAGCTCGAGGACGGGCTCGGCCCGATCGACCTGATCCACGCCATCTATCCGTGCGGATCGATCACCGGCGCGCCGAAGATCAGGGCGATGGAGATCATCGCCGGCCTCGAGCGCGGGCCGCGCGGCGTCTATTGCGGCGCGATCGGAAGGCTTGCGCCGGAGGGCGAAGCCGCGTTCAATGTCGCCATCCGGACGCTGACCCTCAGGCGCGGCGAAAATGTCGCCCTGCTGGGGCTCGGCTCCGGCATCGTGGCGGACAGCCGCGCCGGCGACGAATGGCGCGAATGTCTGGCGAAAGGGGCGTTCGTGGCAGTCCGACCGAAGGTTCGACCTCATCGAGACGATGCGCTTCGATCCGCATGACGGCGTCATCGATCTCGACCGTCACCTCGCCCGGATGAAGGCCAGCGCCGACGCGCTCGATTTCGCCTTCGACCGGCACGAGGCGCGCAACGACCTTCAGGCCGCGACCTTCCGCGCCGGGCCGAGCCGGATCCGCCTGGCGCTGGCACGCGGCGGCGCGCTGGCGATCGAATTGCGGCCGCTCGGCCCGCCCGCCGGCCGAGCCGGTCGAGGTCGCGGTCGCCGAAAGGCCGGTCGCCGCGGACGATTTCCGCCTCGCGCCACAAGACCAGCGACCGCGCCTTCTACGACGAAGCCCGCGAGGCGGCCGGCGCGTTCGAGATCGTCTTCCGGGACGAAGCGGGCTTTCTCACCGAGGGCAGCTTCACCAGCCTGTTCGTCGAGCGCGGCGGCATCTTGCTCACCCCGCCTTTGTCGCGCGGCCTGCTGCCCGGCGTGCTGCGCGGGCGGCTGATCGACGAGGGCCGGGCCGAGGAAGCGGACCTGATCGAGGCCGACCTCGTCCACGGCTTCTTCGTCGGCAATGCGGTGCGCGGCCTCGTTCGCGCGCGGTTAAGGTCGCCGGCGGCATGAGCGGTGGCATGAACATCGACAGACGCGCTGTGCTGGGCCTCGGCGGCGCCGGCCTGATCGCCGGAGTCGCCGCCCTGACGACCGGCCGAAGGGTCGACGCGGCCCCGGGCCGCTTCCCGGTCAATCTGAGCGACGCGCAGTGGCGCGCGCCGCCTGACGCCGGAGCGATATCGGGTGCTGCGCCGCGGCGGCACCGAGCGCGCCGGATCGAGCCCGCTCGACCGCGAGCATCGCCACGGCACCTTCCACTGCGCCGGCTGCAACCACCCGCTCTTCTCGTCGCGGGCGAAGTTCGACAGCGGCACCGGCTGGCCGAGCTTCTTCCGGCCGCTGCCCCGCGCGGTGGCGACCCGCGCCGACAACAGCCTCCTCATGCGCCGCACCGAGGTCCTGTGCGCGCGCTGCGGCGGCCATCTCGGCCACGTCTTCGACGACGGCCCGCGCCCGACCGGCCTGCGCTACTGCATGAACGGCATCGCTATGACGTTCAGGCCGGGCTGATAAGATCCTCCCCACCCCTCGAAATCGAGGGGAGGAACTAGGCCGCGATCGGGAACCTGAGCAGCCGGTCCCGGACCGGCACCAGCGCCTCGGCGCGCGGCCCCACCGCGCGGACGATCTCGGGATGGTGGGCGTCGAGCCCGCCGGTCAGCGAGCCGAAGGCGGGAAGGATCAGCTTGCGCGCCGTCGCCACGAAGCAGCGGCGCGACACCAGCCGGCCGCGATGGCTGATCCTGAGCTTGGGGTGGAAATGGCCGGACAGCTCGGGCCGCGTCTCGGCGGGGTCGGCCTCGTGCCGCAGCAGCAGCCCGTCGACCTCCGCTTCCTCGACCATCTCGCCGCCGCAATGGTCCGCGAAGCCCGGATCGTGGTTGCCGGTGATCCAGGTCCAGCGCGTCGCGCCGGTAAGCCCGGTCAGCATGTCGCGCGCCCTTTTGGGCAGGCGGTCGCAGCCGTGGCGGTCGTGGAAGCTGTCGCCCAGGCACCAGATCTCGCGCGGCGCCGGTGGCGGTGGCGACCAGCGCGAGGTCGGCGAGCGTCGCGAGCGAATCGTAGGGCGGGAGCATCTGTCCCAGCCGCGCGAACCAGCTCGCTTTCTCGAGATGGAGGTCGGCGACCAGCAGGGCGCGGCGCGCGGGCCAGAACAGCGCCCCCTGGGGCAGCGCCATCAGCTCGTGGCCACAGAACGAAAAGCGAACCATCGCTCCGCTATAAAGCGGGCGCGGCGGCGTTCAAGCGGTCAGAACGCGAAGGGGAGGGCCGCAAGGAGGGTGGCCGCGTCCGCCTGGGTCGTCCAGAACAGCACCGCGCCGGCAAGGAAGCCCTGACCGACCAGCGCGAACGGATTCTGCAGCTTCTCCCAGAGCTTCATTGGCACGTCCTTTTTCGAACGTTGCGCCCGCAAGTCTAAACGGAAGCTGAACTAACAGAGTCAATCTTTCCGGCCGCTTTTCCCGTTGCCCGGAAACCAGAGCTGGAACAGCTTCAGCAGGGTGAGCAGGATGAAGGCCAGCACCGAGGTGACGATCACCAGCCGGTACTGGCCGGCGCCGCAGGCGATGCCGATCGCGGCGGCGATCCAGATGTTCGCGGCGGTGGTCATGTTCACCACATTGGCGCCGCGCACGAAGATCACGCCGGCCGCGATGAAGCCGATCGCCTGGCTCAGCCCCTGGATGGCGCGCAACGGATCGGGCGAGAAATCGTCGCTGCGCAGCTGCACGGTCAGCATCAGCGACGAGGCCATGATCACCGCCGCGCTGAGCGCGACCAGGGCGTGGGTGCGGATCCCCGCCTCATGGCCCTGCAGCTCGCGGTCGAGGCCGAGCAGCGCGCCGACCAGCGAGGCGGCGCCGAGCCGGAGCGCGAGCTCGGTCCACGAGAAGAGCTCGAGCGGATGGCCGTCGATCATTGGGCTTCCTCGCTTTCGCCGGCACGCGGGCGCCCCGCGCCCGGGCCGACATGGCCGGCGACGATGGCGGACAGTTCGTCGATGCCGAACGGCTTGCGCAGCACTGCCACGTCGCTGCCCAGCGCGCCCTCCAGCTGGTCGCTCTCGGCAAAGCCGGTAACGAACACGATCGGCAGCGCCGGGTGTCGCTTGCGCGCCTCGCGGGCCAGCTCGGCGCCGTTCATGCCGGGCATGGCGAAGTCGATCAGGACGAGGTCGGGCGGCTCGCCGTCGAGCGCGACCAGCGCCGCGTCCGCGCAGTCCAGCGTCTCGACCCGGTGGCCGAGATCGCAGAGGATGTCGGCGAGGAAGAGCGCGGACGTCGGCATCGTCGTCGACGACCAGGATGCGCGCGCCCGCGGCGGCGGGGATGTCCGCCTCCGGCGCCGGCGCGTCGCGGTCGGCGCCTTCCCCGGGCGCCGCGCCGATGACATGGGGGAGGAGCAGCCTGACCACGGTCCCCTCGCCCTCCCGGCTCTCGATCCTCAGCGTGCCCTTGGACTGGCGGGCGATGCCGTAGACCTGGGCGAGGCCGAGGCCGGTGCCCTTGCCGAATGGCTTGGTCGAGAAGAAGGGCTCGGTCGCGCGCGCCGCGACCTCGGCGGTCATGCCGTGGCCGGTGTCGGCGACGGCGACGCAGACATAGTCGCCGCCTTCGAGGTCGAGGCCCGGCGGCTCGGCGACGAGGCCGGTCGAGATGGTCAGCGTGCCGCCGTCGGGCATGGCGTCGCGGGCATTGATGGCCAGGTTCAGGATCGCGTTCTCGAGCTGGTTCTCGTCGCACAAAGCGCGGTCCGCTTCCGCCCTCAGCCGGGTCCGGATGGTCACGCCGCTGCCGATCGTGTGCCGCAGCATCAGTCGCATCGTGTCGATCACCCGGTTGACCGCGACCGGCGCCATGCGGATCCGCTGGATGCGCGAGAAAGCGAGCAGCTGGCTGGTGAGCTTGGCGCCGCGCCGGCCCGATTCGAGCGCCGCCTCGGCGATCCGCTTCAGCCGCGGCTCCTCGACGCCCCGGGCGATGATCTCCAGGCCGCCGATGACGGGCGTCAGCAGATTGTTGAAATCGTGGGCGATGCCGCCGGTCAGCTGGCCGACCGCCTCCATCTTCTGCGCCTGCCTGAGCGCCTCCTCGGCGCGCTCGCGCTCGCCGACCTCGGCCTGGAGCCGGTCGAGCGCCGCGCGGAGATCGGCGGTGCGTTCGGCCACGCGCGTTTCGAGCAGCTCGTTGGCGAGCTTCCATTCGGTGATGTCGTGGGCGACGCCGATGAAGCCGACATGCTCGCCATTGGCCCCCCAGCGCGGCTGCGAGATCGAGCGCAGCCAGCGCCATTCGCCGTCGCCGCGGCGGAAGCGGCCCTCGAGCACGAACAGCCTGAGCGAGGCCTCGCCGGCGAGTGATTCCGCCAGGATGCGGGCGGCGTCGTCGGGATGGATGATGGCGCGCCAGTCATAGTCGACCGCCTGCTCGTAGGTGATGCCCATGAAGTCGACATAGGCGCGGTTGACGAAGTTGCGCTTGCGGTCGAGCTTGGTCACCCACATCGGCACCGGCGCCGAATCCGCGATCAGGCGGAACCTTTCCTCGCTCTCGCGCAGCCGGTCCTCGACGAACGCGTCGCGGCTGACCGCCGTGACCGCCCCGAACAGCCCGGCGGCCGTGCCGTCCTCGCCGAGGATCGGACTGTAGCAGAAGGTCAGCCAGATCGGCTCTTCCCGGCCGTCGCGCCTCAGCGTGCGCGGCTCCGATTCGAAGAACAGGGTCTCGCCGGCGAGCGCGCGCTCGGCATTGGGCCTGATCCTGTCCCAGGCGTCGGCCCACACCTCCCGCGCCGGCTTGCCGAACGCCGGCCCGCGGTCGCCGAGTATCTCGCCATAGCCGTCATTGTAGAGGAGCAGCAGGTCCGGGCCCCAGCCGATGAACATCGGCACGGTCGAGCCGAGCACCATGCTCGCCGCTGTCCTCAGCGATTGCGGCCAGCTCTCCACCGGGCCCAGCGGCGTCGCGGCCCAGTCCTGTGTTCCCGCCGTCGACCAGACCGGCGCTCCGGGAAAGGCCGCCGGCTTCGCATATGCGGGCTGGTTGGGGATGCGATCCATCCGACGCTTGGCTCCACGCCTACATGCCACCCCGCCCGCCGCGAGCCTAGCCGCACGCCGAAGCGGAAGGAAGCCCCTAGGGCCGCGCGGCCCCGGCCTGCACGCGGCGAAGGACGCGCAGCAGGTTGCCGCCCATGATCTTGGCGATGTCGGCCTCGCTCATCCCCTCGCGCCGGAGCCGGGCGGTGATCCGGGGAAGGGCGGCGATGTCCTCCATGCCGATGACGCCGCCGCCGCCGTCCCAGTCGGCGCCGAGCCCGACATGGTCCGCGCCCATCACCGCGACCGCGTGCAGGAGCGCGCGCATGAACAGGTCGAAATCGGCGGTCGTGTAGGGCCGCAGCGCATTCAATGCGGCGGTGTCCGCGAGCAGCCGCCGGCGCGCCGGCTCGTCGAGCTCGGCCCAGCGCTCGTGGCGCTCGTTGATCGCGTCGCGCTCCGGCGAATTGTCGTGCTGAACGAGGAAGATCGAGTTGATGAACATCACGCCGCCGGCGCGCGCCAGCCGCCGCATCCGATCGTCGTCGATGTTGCGCGGATGGGCGAAGATCGCGCGCGGGCCGGAATGGGAGAGGACGATCGGCACCCGGCTCAGAGCCAGCATCTGATCGAAGGCGGCGTCGGAGCTGTGGCTGGCGTCGATCACCATGCCGAGCCGGTTCATCTCCGCCACCCAGGAACGGCCGAGCGGCGACAGGCCGTTCCAGCGCGCCTCGCCGGTGGTCGAATCGGCGAGCTGGTTGGTGCGGCTGTGGACCGGTCCGGCCATGCGCACGCCGAGCCGGTGGAAGGTGGCGAGCAGGCTCAGATCCTCGCCCAGCGGCCAGCTGTTCTCCATGCTGAGGAAGACGATGCGCTTGCCCGCGCGGTGGAGCCGCTCGGCGTCGGCGGCGGTGAGGGCGAGGCCGAGCCGCTCGCGATTCTCGCCGATCACCCGGTGGATCGCCGCCGCCCGCACCAAAGCGGCGTCGCGCGCCGCCGCATAGCCCGCGGGCGTCAGCGCGCCCTGCACCGTGTAGATGACGAAGAAACCGCCATCGAGGCCGCCGGCGGCCATGCGCGGCAGATCGACCTGGCTGCCGTCCTCTCCGTAGCGGTGGAGCGCGCCGAAATCCCAGGCGCCGTCGTCGAACCGGGTCGGCGTGTCGAGATGGGTGTCGAGCACCAGCATCCGCTCATGCGCATGGCGGTCCTCGGCGCCGACGTCCGGCTGCTGGGCCGAGGCGGGAATGGCGAGGAGGAGGGCGAGGGCGGGGACGGACAGGATGCGCATCGGCTGGACTCCGGCTGGGCGGCTATTGAAGCCGCCGCGCACCCGGGGTCAAGCGGCGGTGCGTCAGGCGTCGGCCGCGCGCAGCGTGTCGAGGCGCCGCCGCAGCGCCTCCGCCGAATGGTCGAGCGCCTGCGCCGCCAGCACCGCCTTCAGCTCGCCGACCGAGCCCTGGTCCGCGCCGCAATCGTTGCAGCGGATCGGCGAGCCGTCCCCGGCGCCGTCCGGCAGGCTGTAATTGGCGCTGCCGCACGCCTCGCAGTGGATCTCGACCGAAACATCCATGTCCGTATCGCCTTTCATCGAGCCGTAACGGCTTGCGCCGAGGTTCGATCCGGCCATGGCAGAGCGCCGCGCGCGCGGCAATGTGGACGGGCCCTCCACCATGTGTTAGGCCCTCTTCCGATTGAATAATTTGGGTTGAGGACAGACACGGGTGGCAAAGCCTTTCTGGTTCAAGCTGTTCGGCGAGGACAGCCAGCATAGTCTCGAGCAGTTCTGGAGCTCGCTCTCCGAGGACGGCCTTGCCGACCGAATCGTCGGCAACCGGTTCTTCCAGCTTTTCGCCACGCCGGCGCGGTCCGATTCGGCCGCGGCGACCGATTCGGCGCAATCGGCAGCGACCGCTGCCGACAGGAATCCGGTCTTCCGCTCCGCCGAATGGCCGGCGATGAGCATTCCGGCGAACGTTCAGGCCGACCTCCAGGTCCAATTCGACCTCGCGGCCGTCATTCCCGCCGCGGCGGCCGCCGATCCGGGCCCGGACAGCGTGGCCGGCGAGCCCGCCGAGCGGATCGCCACCGTCCAGTACGGCACCATGCCCCAATTGCAGTTCGGCGCCGCGGCGGCGCTCGGCGGCGGCGCCGGTTCCGCCGATTATGTCGTGGTCCTGTCGGACAATTTCGAAGCCTCCCTGGTCTACGACGCGCGCACCAAGCAGTTGCTGCCCGGAGGCCCCGGCAACTTCCCGGAGCTCGGCGACGGGCCCGACGACCTGCTCGACCTGTCGGGAGACTTTTCGGGCGGCTTCACGCTTACGCGGGTGGTGCCCGGCCTCGACACGATCGTGGTCCGGCCGGGCAACGACTATAATCTCGTCACCACCGACGACCTTGTCGACGCCGGGCGGACGCTGACCATCTCGGCGATGCCGTTGGGCGCTGGCGACCATATGCTGTTCGACGGCAGCGCGGAAACCGACGGCCGCTTCGAGTTTTTCGGCAGCCGGGGGATCGACATCTTCCTCGGCGGCGGCGGCGACGACCGCATCCTCGGGCTCGGCGGCGCCGACATGCTGAACGGCGGCGACGGCAGCGACACCTTCGCCTACACCTTCGCCAGCGATTCGAGCGGGCCGTCCTACGACACGATCGGGGATTTCGACCCCGGGGCCGACCGGCTCGACCTGCCCGGCACGGTTTCCGGCTTCGGCAGCGCGATCGAGAGCGGCTCGCTTTCGCTCGCCAGCTTCGATGACGACCTGTCGGCCGCGCTCGGCGGCCTCGGCGCGTCCCAGGCGGTCTGGTTCGCGCCCGACGCGGGCGACCTCGCCGGCACCATCTTCCTGATCGTCGACGCCAATGGCGAGGCCGGCTACCAGGCCGGCGAGGATTTCGTCTTCGCCATCGGCGGCGCCCCGCTCGCCGACCTCAGCGGCCATACCGGCTTCTTCGTCTAGAGGTCCCGCCTTTCCAGCCGCGCCAGCAGCGCCGCCAGCCGGTCGCCGCCCCCTGCACCTTCGCCTGATCCGCCATGTCCCGCCCCCTTTCGGCGGAGCACCCAGGCATCCGCCCTTGCGGCCCGCCCTATCATGCGGCGGCCCCGTCCGGATTCGGAGATCAGTCCATTTTCATTGCGATCTCGGCGAGCGCTTCGGCTTCGATCAGCAGGCTGTCGTCGACCGTGCCGGTGGCGGTGCGCTCGCGGCCGACGATGACCAGCACCGGCACCGCCATCGGCGAGACCCGGTCGAGCGCGACATGGACCATCGTGCCGGCGGCGCGGTCGAGCAGGTGGGCGAGGCGGCCGACGTCGGTCATCCGCGCGCGCGCGTCCTTCCAGGCGGCCTTCAGGAGCAGGTGGTCGGGCTCGTAGCGGCGCAGCACGTCGTAGATGAGGTCGGTCGAGAAGGTGACCTGCCGCCCCGACTTGCTCTTGCCCGGATGGTGGCGCTCGACCAGCCCGCCGATCACCGCCACCTCGCGGAAGGCGCGCTTCAGCAGGTTCGAGCCCTGCACCCATTCGACGAACTCATGCTCGAGGATGTCGGCCGAGAAGAGCGACGCCGGGTCCTCGACCGGATCGAGGCCGTAGCAGGCGAGCGCATAATCGTTGGAGACGAAGCCGAGCGGCCTCAGCCCCGCGCTCTCCATCCGCCGGGTGATCAGCATGCCGAGCGACTGGTGCGCGTTCCAGCCCTCGAAGCTGTAGGCGACCATGTAGTGGCGATGCTCGTGCGGGAAGGTCTCGACCAGCAATTGGTCGGGCGCTGGCAGGACCGAGCGGTAATCCTGCACCTCGAGCCATTCGCGCACGTCGTCGGGGAAGCGCGGCCATTGCTCGCGGTCGTGGAGGAACTGCGCGCACCCGCTCGGCGAGGTTGGTGGTCATCGCCATCCGCGCGCCGACATAGGTCGGGATGCGGGCCGACTTGGCTGGTCGCCTGGACGATCAGGTCGGTGCCGTCGATCCGCTCCACCTCGAGCACCAGCCCGGCGAAGAAGAAGGTGTCGCCGGGCATCAGGGTCGCGGCGAAATATTCCTCGACCGTGCCGAGCTTGCGGCCGTTCTTGAAGCGGACGTCGAGCAGGGGCGCGTCGACGATGATGCCGGCGTTCATCCGGTGCTGCTGGATGAAGCGCGGGTGGCGAGACCCGCCACGTGCCGTCCTCGTCGCGGGTCAGCCGCTTGAACCGGTCATAGGCCCTGAGCGCGTAGCCGCCGTTCTCGATGTAGGAGAGGACCTCGCGGAACAGCTCGTCGCTCAGCCCGGCATAAGGGGCCGCGCCGCGGACCTCGGCCAGCATCTCGTCCTCGCGGAACGGCGCGGCGCAGGCGGCCGCCATGATGTGCTGGGCGAGGACGTCGAGCGCGCCGGGCCGGAAGAGCTCGGGGTCGAGCTCGCCCTCGCCGATCGCGTCCAGCGCCGCGCGCGCCTCAAGATATTCGAAGCGGTTGCCGGGGACGAGGATCGCCTCCGACGGCTCGTCGAGCCGGTGGTTGGCGCGGCCGATCCGCTGCAGCAGGCGCGACGAGCCCTTGGGCGCGCCCATCTGGACGACCAGGTCGACGTCGCCCCAGTCGACGCCGAGATCGAGGCTGGCGGTGCAGACGAGGCCGCGCAGCCGCCCCGAGGCCACCGCCGCCTCGACCTTGCGCCGCGCCTCGACCGACAGCGAGCCGTGATGGATGCCGATCGGCAGATTCTCGTCGTTGACCGCCCACAGATCCTGGAAGATCAGCTCGGCGAGGCTGCGCGTGTTGCAGAAGACCAGTGTCGTCTTGTGCGTCTCGATCTCGCGCATCACGTTCGCCGCCGCCCAGCGGCCGCTATGGCCCGACCAGGGGATTTTCTCGTCCTCGGGCAGCAGGATCGCTGATATCGGCCTCGGCGCCCGGATCGCCGATCACGATATCGACCGTCTCGACGTCGCCGTGCGGCGCGAGCCAGCCCCGATAGGCCTCGGGATCGGCGACCGTGGCCGACAGGCCGACCCGGCGCAGGCCGGGCGCGATATGCTGGAGCCGCGCCAGCGACAAAGCGAGCAGGTCGCCGCGCTTGCCGGTCGCGAAGGCGTGGATCTCGTCGACCACCACCGTGCTCAGCCGCCCGAACAACTGGAAGCTGTCCTGGATGGGAGAGCAGGAGGCTCAGCGATTCCGGCGTGGTCAGCAGGATTTGCGGCGGCCGGACGCGCTGCCGCGCCTTGCGATCGGCCGGCGTGTCGCCGGTCCGGGTCTCGACCCGGATCGGCAGGCCCATCTCCTCGACCGGCGTCAGCAGGTTGCGCTGCACGTCCACCGCCAGCGCCTTCAGCGGCGAGATGTAGAGCGTGTGCAGCCCGTCGGTGGGCCGCTCGACCAGCTCGGCGAGCGTCGCCAGGAAGCCGGCCAGCGTCTTGCCCGCCCCGGTCGGGGCGACCAGCAGGGCGCTTCGCCCGGCCCGCGCCGCCGCCAGCATTTCGAGCTGGTGCCGCCGCGGCGCCCAGCCCTTGGCCGCGAACCAGCCTGCGATCGGCTCCGGCAGGCCGGCCGGGCCAGCCATCAGGGGACGTCGTCGCTTTCGCCGCGATGGGCGCGGTCCTCCTCCTCGTAGAGCCGCTTGGTTTCGCCGTGCTCGCCGTCGACCCGGTCGCCGCGGTTGCGCAGCGCCGCCCAGGCGATCACCAGCGCGAGCAGCGCCGCGCCGACGATGGTGATCAACGTCCAGTTCACTCCGCCCGAGTCCATCTTCCGGCTCCCTTTCCTGCTCCTCCGCGGCCCCGCGCCGCTTGGCCGGCCGCACGGCTTTCCCCATATAGCTCATCATGGCCCGCCTCGGTTCCTGGATCGAGCCTTTTTCCGAAGGCATTTACGTACGCCCCGCCGACGCCTGGATCGATCCGTCGCAGCCCAAGCCGAGGGCCTTGGTCACCCACGGCCATGCCGATCATGCCCGCGGCGGCCACGAGGCGGTGTGGGCGACGCCCGAGACGCTGGCGATCATGGGCTGCCGCTACGGGCCGCAGCCGGGCAACCCGGTCGGTTATGGCGAATCGGTGCGGATCGGCGAGGTCGAAATCAGCTTCGTCCCCGCCGGCCACGTCCTCGGCTCGGCCCAGATCGTGCTCGAGCACAAGGGCGAGCGGGTCGTCGTCTCGGGCGATTACAAGCGCCGGCCCGACCCGACCTGCGCGCCGTTCGAGCCGGTGCCGTGCGACATCTTCATCACCGAGGCGACGTTCGGCCTGCCCGTCTTCCGCCATCCGGCGACCGCCGGCGAGATCGACCGGCTGCTCCAGCGGCTGCACGACAATCCCGAGCGCTGCATCCTGGTCGGCGCCTATGCGCTGGGCAAGGCGCAGCGGCTGATCGTCGAGCTGCGATGCCGCGGCCATCACGACCCGATCTACATCCACGGCGCGCTGCAGCGATTGTGCGACCTCTATACCGAGCTCGGCGTCCCGCTCGGCGACCTCCGGCCCGCCACCGGCGTGCCCAAGGAGGAGATGAAGGGCCGGATCGTGCTCGCCCCGCCGGGCGCGCTGAACGACCGCTGGTCGCGGCGGCTGCCCGATCCGATCACGGCGATGGCCTCGGGCTGGATGCGTGTCCGCCAGCGCGCCCGCCAGCGCAACGTCGAGCTTCCCCTGATCCTCTCCGACCATGCCGACTGGGACGAATTGACCCGGACCATAACCGAGCTCGCCCCGCGCGAGGTGTGGATCACCCACGGCCGCGAGGAAGCGCTGAAGCACTGGTGCATGACCCGGCAGATCAAGGCGCGCGAGCTGAACCTGGTCGGCTATGAGGACGAGGACGACTAGGCGTTGAGCCAGACGGCGAGCGCCAGCCCCGCCACCGCCAATATCCCCCAGCGGACGTTGCGCTCCAGGGCGAAATCCTCGGTCCTGGAGATGATCAGGGCGCTCGCCGGCATGATGATCGGGAACAGGCCGGCCGAGAGCAGGCCGCCGACCACCCAGCCGCCGTAGAGCGCACCCGTCACCGCCAGCGCGGCCCAGGCGACGCAGAAGATCAGGGCCTCGACGTGGAGCTTGGGCATCATCGGCGCAGCCTAGACCCCCTCGCGCCGGCTGAGCAGGGCGGAGACATAGTTGACCGGCGCGTGGTCGGCGCCCGACCGGCTCGGCACATTGCCGAAGCGCCAAGCATGTTTTCGCCGGTAGATCCGGCGCGCCGCCCGCCGGTCCTCGCGGAGCGCGGCCCGGTCCGGCGGCGGGCTGTGCAGCTCGCCGCGATGATCGATATAGACCATCTCCTGGACATGGGCGTAGCCGATCGGCGGCGGCAGGCGCGGTATGGCGTCGACGCAATCGACGTAGCGCCGGACCGCGCGGGCCGCGAGCTGGTCGACGAACGCCCGGTCGCCGACGCGGGGCGCGCCGAAAGTCACCAGATCGGCCCGCGGGTGCAGCACCGCCATCAGTGTCGCCATGGCCGCGCCGAGGCTGTGCCCGGTTACGACCAGCGGCGGCGCCGGATATTGTTCCAGCCACCGGTCGATGGCGCCGCTTATGCTGCGATAGGCGGTCCAGAAGCCCCAATGGACCCGGCCCTTGCCCGGCCACCGAACCTTGATGGCGGCGAGGTCGGTCAGCAGGTCCTTGATGCTGGTGACATGGGTGCCGCGGAAGGCGATGTAGATCGTGCCGTCCGGCGCGGCGGTGCCGAAGGCCTGCGCGCCCGTCCGCTTGCTGTGAAAACATTCCGGCTCGCCGACGAAGCCGGCGTCCGCCAACGCCTTGGCAAGGCGCGGCTTGTCCCTCTTCTCGAACCGGACGTAGGCGAGGCGGGCGAGCTCGGCGCAAATCGGATCGCGTTCCCAGGCGATGCTGAAGTCGGGGAGCGGCGCGCCCCGTTCGGGGGTCAGCAGCGCCCTCAACGTCGGATCGTATTTCATTCGACCCTCCTCTTAGTGCCCGGCCTGCGGGCCCCGCTCCACGCCCGCCAAGGCGAGCTGCTCGTCGATCTGGGCGACCAAGCGGTCGAGGCCGGCCTGGTCCTTCGCCTCGGCGCGGGCGACGAGGACGTCCTGGGTGTTGGAGGCGCGCAGCAGCCACCAGCCATCGGCCGTGTTGACCCGAGCGCCGTCGGTGCGGTTGACTTCAGCGCCCGAGGCCGCGAGCCGCTCCAGCACCTCCTCGACCACCGCGAACTTGCGGCTCTCGTCGACTTGGAAGCGCAGCTCCGGCGTGTTGACCATCGCCGGCATGGCGTCGCGCAAAGCGGTCAGCGACCCGCCGAGCCCGCTCACGGCGCGGATCAGCCGGACGGCGGCATAGAGCGCGTCGTCATAGCCGTAATAATCGTGGGCGAAGAAGATGTGGCCGCTCATCTCGCCGGCCAGCGGCGCGCCGGTTTCCTTCATCTTCGACTTGATCAGGCTGTGGCCGGTCTTCCACATCAGCGGCCTGCCGCCGAGCTCGGCGATGCGATCGTAGAGCGCCTGGCTCGCCTTGACGTCGGCGATGATGGTGGCGCCGGGCAATTCGGCCAGCACCGGCTCGGCCAGGATCGACAGCAGCTGGTCGCCCCAGACCACCCTTCCCCTGCCGTCGACGGCGCCGATCCGGTCGCCGTCGCCGTCGAAGGCGAGACCGAAATCGAGGCCCTTCTCCGCCACCACCGCCTTCAGGTCGGCGAGGTTGGCCTCGTCGGTGGGATCGGGATGGTGGTTGGGGAAGCGGCTGTCGACCTCGGTATAGAGCAGGTGGTGCTCGCCCGGCAGCCGGGCGGTCAGCTTCTCCAGCGCCGGTCCGGCGGCGCCGTTGCCCGCGTCCCAGGCGATCCGGAAGGGCCCGCCGTCGAAATTGTCGATCAGCCGGTCGACATAGGCGTCGAGGACGTCGCGGTCGCTCACCCGTCCCGCCTCGCCCGCGAGCCAGTCGCCCTCGCTCGCCATCGCGCCGAGCTGCTGGATGTCGGCGCCGAAGAAGGGCCGGCCGAACAGCACCATCTTGAAGCCGTTATAGTCGGGCGGGTTGTGGCTGCCGGTGATCATGATGCCGCCGCCGACGTCGAGCACCGCCTCGGCATAATAGAGCATCGGCGTCGGCCCGAGGCCGATCCGGACGACGTCCACGCCACTCTCGGTGAGACCGCCGACGAGGGCCGCTTCCAGCAACGGCGAGCTTTCGCGCCCGTCGCGGCCGACCGCGACGCGGGTTCCGCCGCCGCGCCGGACGAGGGTGCCGAAGCCGCGCCCGATCGCATAGGCGTCGCCCTTGCCCAGCGTCGTACCGACAATGCCGCGAATGTCATATTCGCGCAGCGAGGTGGGATGGAATTGATGACTCAAATTGCTCTCCGTCAGGGAAGGTGCGGCTTGCGCTTCAATTCCTCGACCAAAGCGTCGCGCGCGGCATTGACCCGGGTGGCAAGCTCGGCCGAGCCGCCGGCATCGGGATGGACCTTGGCGATCAGCCGCCGGTGGGCGTCGCGGATCTCCTCGAGGCTGGCCCCCGGCGCGAGGCCGAGCAGGGCGCGTGCCTCGGCCGGCCGCATCGCCGCGCGCGGCCCCATGCGCCGCTGCCACCAGAAATAGATTGCGCCCGCCAGCACGAGCGCGAGGATCAGCTTGACCATCAGCCCGCCATCGCCGTCCGCGGCGCCGCCTCGGCGCCGCCGGGCTCCGGAAGCGCGAAGCCGGCGATCATCTCGCGCAATTCCTGCCGCGCGGCGATATGGGCGATGCCGACCTGGCCGATCTGGCCGATCTCGGCGAGGTCGAGCAGGGTCAGGCCCTTGGGGAAAAGCTCGCGGTAGATGACCCTCTCGCCCAGGCCCGGGATGATGCGGAAGCCGACGCGGCGCGAGAGCTCGGACAGCGCCGCGCCGACGCGGCGCATGTTGCGCGCCTCGATATGCTGCATGCGGTTCCTCAGCACCACCCAGTCGACGCTGGCGCCGTGCGACTTGGCGCGCTGGGTGCGGCTGGTCCAGACCAGCTCCGCGTAGAAGCTCGGCCGGCGGATGCGGTAGGTCTCGGCATCGACCTCGCCGATCAGGTCGAGGTCGACGAAGCTGTCGTTGATCGGCGTCACCAAGGTGTCGGCGCAGACCATCGCCGCGCGGGAATGGGGGTCGTCGCGGCCCGGCGTGTCGATGACGACCACGTCGGCGCCCTCGGCGATGCGCTCGATCGCCGCGTCCAGGCTTTCGCCCTTGTCCGGATCGAAGGTGGCATAGGCCGGCATCGCCAGATCGAGCCCGAGCCGCCTCATCGTCGCGACCCGGTTGTCGAGATAGCGGCCGAGAGTGCGCTGGCGCGTGTCGAGGTCCAGAGCCGCCACCCTGCGCCCCTGCGCGGCCAGCGCCACCGCGCTGTGGACCGCGGTGGTCGACTTGCCGGTGCCGCCTTTCTCGTTGGCGAAGGTGATGAAATGCGGCGTTGCGCCAGCCATCCTGCTCTTGTCCCGAACACTTGATCTTGTGCGTCGCGGGCCCCAAACAGCCCGCTCACTCCCTCTATCGGAGGCCGCAAAGCGGTGCAAATCATCCGTGAGACCGACGCGCTGAAGCAGGCGGTCGCGGCGCTCCGCGCCGACGGCGGCACCATCGCTTTGGTGCCGACGATGGGCGCGCTCCATGCCGGCCATATGGCCCTGGTCGCGGAAGCGCGGCGGCGCGCCGGCCATGTCGTCGCCTCCATCTTCGTCAACCCGGCCCAGTTCGGGCCGAACGAGGACCTTGCCACCTATCCGCGCCGCGAGGCCGCCGACGCGGCGATGCTCGACGAGGAGGGCTGCGCGATCCTGTGGGCGCCCGACGTGGCAACCATGTATCCGGACGGCCCCGCCGCGACGATCAAGGCTGGCGCGGTCGGCGACGATCTGGACGGCGCCGCGCGGCCCGGCCATTTCGACGGCGTTGCGACCGTGGTCGCGCGCCTGTTCGACCAGGTCGGGCCGGACGTCGCCCTGTTCGGCGAGAAGGACTACCAGCAGCTCGCCGTCATCCGGCAGATGGTCCGCGACCTCGACCTTGGCGTCGAGATCGTCGGCGTGCCGACCCAGCGCGACGCCGACGGCCTCGCCTTGTCCTCGCGCAACCTCTACCTCTCGGACGAGGAGCGGGCGGCCGCCCGCGCCTTGCCCCGCGCGCTCGGCGAGGCGGCGCAGGCGATCGTCGGCGGCGCGCCTGCCGGCGAGGCGATCGAGCGGGCCCGCGCGCGCCTCGCCGCGGCGGGCTTCGATCCGATCGACTATGTCGAACTGCGCGACGCCGGGACGCTCGCCCCGCTCGCCGTCCTCGACCGCCGGGCCCGCCTGCTCGCCGCCGCGCACATCGGCCGCACCCGCCTGATCGACAACCTCGCCGTCGACCCGCGCCGAACATCGTCACCGCCGCGTTAACCATTTGTTGGGATGTGGTGCGCACAGATGGCCGCTCGATACGCAATCGAGGGGCAAGAAATGGGTCACAGCCTGAAATCCGCCGCCTTCCTGGCCGAAAGCCGGATGATCGACGCGGCGATGGGGGACGTCCAGGCGCTTTACGAGCTCGGCGTCGCTTACTCGACCGGTAGCGGCGGCGTCGCCGTCGATTTCATCGAAGCCCATAAATGGTTCAACCTCGCCGCCTTGAACGGCAGCGAGCTGGCGCAGGAATGCCGCGCCGACATCGCCGAGGACATGAGCGCGCGCGAGATCGCCGAGGCCCAGCGCCAGGCCCGCGCCTGGCTCGCCGACATCGCCGAGGCCCGCCGCGCCGCCTGACGGCGCCATCATCATTCCGGCGAAGACCGGAATCTCCTGCCGCCAAGCCGCCGCTTCTCGTTACCGGACTCGGGCCTCCGCCGGGGGTGACGGCTAACCCTTCCTGAACGGCGTCATTCCCTCCAGCGCATTGATCTCGCGCGCCACCGCGCGCCGCTCGGCGTCGAGATAGTCCGCCACCGCCCGCCTGAAACCAGGATCGGCGACATAATGGGCGGAGAAGGTCGGCACCGGCTGATAGCCGCGCGCCAGCTTATGCGCGCCCTGCGCGCCCGCCTCCACCCGCTTCAGCCGATGCGCGATGGCGACGTCGATCGCCTGGTAATAGCAAAGCTCGAAATGGAGGTGCGGCACCGCCTCGACCGTGCCCCAATAGCGGCCGTAGAGCGCGTCCGCGCCGACCATGTTGAGCGCGCCGGCGATTGGAGCCCCGTCCCGCAACGCGAGGATGAGCAGGACCGCGTCACCTATCCGCTCGCCGAGCAGCGAGAAGAAGGCGCGGGTGAGATAGGGCTGCCCCCATTTGCGTGCGCCGGTATCCTGGTAGAAGGCCCAGAAGGCGTCCCAATGCGCTTCTTTGATGTCGGGCCCGTGCAGGTGGACGATGTCGAGCCCCGCCGTCGCCAGCGCCCGCTCCCGACGGATCGCCTTGCGCTTGCGCGACGACAGGGAGGCGACGAAATCATCGAACCCGGCATAGCCCCGGTTGAGCCAGTGGAACTGGCTGTCGGTGCGGATCAGCCAGCCGGCGCGATCGAACAGGCCGACCTCTTCCGGCGCGATGAAGGTGGCGTGGGCGGAGGAGAGGCCGTGCCGCTCCACCACCTGCTCCGCCGCTGCGATCAGCGCCGGCGCGAGCGACGCGTCGCGCGCCAGCAGCCGCCGGCCCGGCACCGGCGTGAACGGGATCGCGATCTGGAGCTTGGGATAATAACGTCCGCCGGCGCGCTCATAGGCGTCGGCCCAGCCATGATCGAACACATATTCGCCCAGGGAGTGGCTCTTCACATAGGCGGGCATCACGGCGGCGGGCCGCGCGTCGGTGCCGTCGATCGCGATCGGCAGCGGCTGCCAGCCGGTCCCGGCGGTGGCGCTCCCCGAATCCTCGAGCGTCGACAGGAAGGCGTGGGTGAGGAACGGATCGCCGGTGCCGGCGCAGCGGTCCCAGTCCGCCGCCTCGAACGTGGCGACGCCGCCGGACAGCCGCGCGACGACCGGCTCGCCGCTCATCGCGGCGGAACCTCGTAGATGATCTGGGTGGCATGCTCGGCCGCGCGGGCGCGGTCCTCGATGCTGCGGCAGGTCCAGGCGAGGACCGGCATGCCTTTCATCCGCTGCGCCTCGGCGAAGCGCGAGGGCAGGTCGCTTATGTCGTAGGCGAGGAAATCGGGGCGCGACCGCCACAAGGCGAGGCGGCGCTCGATCACGCCCCGCCACCCTTTGCCCTTTTCGGTCACCACCAGCCCGCGCAGCCGCCGCGGCGCGCGGCGCGCGAACCAGAGCACGACCTCGGGATTGAACGACATGACCGCCGCCGGACCGGCATAGGTCTCCAGGGCCCGGTGCACCGCGCGGCCCAGCGCGGCGACGCGGCGGTCCGGCGATTTCACCTCGATCAGCAGCGGCGCCCGCCCGGCGACGAGTGCGAGAATCTCGGCCAAAGCGGGGATCGTCTCGTCCGTCTCCTTCAGCCGAACCCGCTTCAGCTCGGCCGCGCCGAGGGTGCGGACCGCGCCGAAGCCCTCGGTCAGCCGCTCGATCTCGTAATCGTGGAAGACCATCGCCTCGCCGTCGGCGCTCGCCTGGACGTCGAGCTCGATGCCGTGGCCGGCGGCGATGGCGGCTTCGAAGGCGGCGCGGCTGTTCTCGACCCGGCCGGGCCCGTGCAGGCCGCGATGGGCGAACGGCCTCGCGATCAGGGCGCGAAGCTCAGCCTGCCTTGAGGGCGACGATGGCATCGATCTCGACCGCCGCGCCCAGCGGCAGCACCGGCACGCCGACGGCGCTGCGGGCATGGCGCCCGGCCTCGCCGAATACCCGCTCCATCAGCTCCGAGGCGCCGTTGGCGACCTTGGGCTGGTCGGTGAAATGCGGATCCGAGGCAATGAACGCGCCCAGCTTGACGATCCGCTCCACCCGCTCGAGCGAACCGAGCGCCGCCTTCATTTGCGCGATCAGCATCACCGCGCAGCGCGCCGCCGCCTCCTGGCCGTGGGCGACGTCATAATCCTCGCCGAGCCGGCCGGTGATCAGCGAGCCGTCGGCGCGGAACGGCAGCTGCCCGGAAATGTAGAGCAGCCCGCCCGCCGCCACCGCCGGCACATAGGATGCCACCGGCGCCGCGGGCTCGGGGAGGTCGATGCCGAGCTCGGCGAGGCGGTCGGAGATCAGGTCGGTCATGAGACCGCTAAGCACCGCCCTCGCCGCCGGGTCAAGACGCCGGGGCGCCGGCCGCCGGCACCACCACCGCCTTCCACGCCCGGCCGGGCTGCAGGAAGGCGCGGGCGGCGCGCTGCAGATCGGCCGGCGTGATCGCCTCATAGCCGGCGAGCGCGTCCGCCGCCCAGGCGGCGACCCGCGGGTCCTGCTGGACGCGGGCGAGGTTGGCGAGCCACCAGCCATTGCCGTTGCGCTGCCGCTGGAGGCCTTCGACCCGCGGCCGCAGCGCCCGCTGCAGCTCGTCGGCGCCGACCGGCCGGTCGCGCAGGTCGGCGGCGATCGCCTCGGCGTCGCGCAGGAAGCCGGCCAGCGCCTCCGGCCGGGCCTCGATCACGCCGAACAGCATGCCGTAGCCCGCGAAGGTGCGCGACGCGCTGTGGCCCGATTGCGGGCTGTAGCTCGTCCCCTGCTCCTCGCGGATCTTCTGGGTGAGGCGCAGGCCGAACACGTCGGCGAGCAGGTTGAGCGTCTGCGCCTGGCGGGTGTCGGCGAAGAAGTCGGCGGTCGGCCAGGCGATGTAGGCGAGCGCCTGGTCGGCACGGCCGCCATGGGTCAGCCGGACGGGCTCGGCCGTCCCCGCCGGGAAGCGGATTGCGGCCGGGGGCGCGGGCGCGTCGGCGCGGCGCGGCAGCGCTCCGAAGGTCGCTGCGGTCTGGCGGATCGCCTCGTCGACCGTTATGTCGCCGACGACGATCACCTCGATCGGGCCCTGGGCGAAGGCCGGCTCGAGCACGGTGCGGGCATCGGCGATGCTGCTCGCCGCCATCTGCTCGCGCGACGGCGTCGCCCAGCGCCGGTCGCCGCCGTGAAGCAAGGCTTCGGCATCGCGGCCGAACACGCCGGCGGGGGTGGAGGCGAGCTGGTCGTGGATCGTGCCGCTATAGGCGCGCAGCCGGTCCCAGACGCTCGGCCGCCAGCCCGGATCGGCGACATAGGCGGCGAGCACCTGCATCTGCAGCGCGAAATCCTGCGGCCGGGTCGCGCCGGTCAGCTGGAAGGCGTCATCGCCGACGCTGAGCCCGACGCTGTAGCTGCGCGAGGCCAGCGCCTCCTGCATGTCCTCATAGCTGATCCGGCCGAGGCCGAAATTGGCGAAGCCGAGCGGGAACGTCCATTCCGGGCTCGGGCGGTCGGCGGGCATGCCGCTCCGCCCGTTGCCGGCCCGCACCGCGACCAGGATCTGGTCGTCGGCGAAATCGGTCTGCTTGACGGTCAGCCGGACGCCGTTGGCGAAGCGGACCGCGGTGGCGCCGATCCCGGCCGGCAGCGCGCGGCGCTCGGCGACCTCGCCCGGCGTGCCGAATGTCGCATAGGGCCAGGCCTGGCCCTGCTGCGCCTCGGCCGCGGCCACCGCCGTCGCGCGGGATTCGCGATAGGCGGCGAGCAGGGCGGCATCGCCGCCCTCCACCGCGCTCGGGGAGGTCATGTAGACGATCGGCTCGCCGGCGAACATCGCCCGGGCCGCCGCATTGACGCGATCGGCGGTCATCCCTGCCGCCGCCTGCTCGAACAGCTGCAGATCCCCGGCGGGCGCGGTGAAGACGTCGTCTTCGTTGACGGCCGCCACCAGCGCTTCCGACAGCGCCGCCGACGGGCGCGTCGCGGCGCCGGCCGCGGCGGCGGTCAGCGCGTTGCGAAGCTGCCCGATTTCGCGGCTCAGCTCGGCGCCGGTCACGCCATGCTCGGCCAGCCGGCGCTGCTCGGTCTCGATCGCCGCGAGCGCCGGCCGCCACTCGCCGGGCCGGACCACGGCGACCAACTGGGTGACATCGGCGCTCTCGAACAGGGTGCTGCGCAGGCCGAGACCGGCGACGAAGGGCGTCGGCGAGCGGGTCGCGGCGATCCGCTCCAGCCGGCGGTTGAGGATCTGGAGCGCGAGCATGTCCGCCAGCCTCGCCGCCCGCGTCGCCCGGCTGTCGGGCCTGAGATCGGGCGCCCGTACCCAGCCGAGGAACAGCTGCGCCGGGCCGCCGGCCTCGACATGCAGCCGGGACTGCGCCCGCCGCGCGGCGACCGTGCCGAGATCGGGATCGCGCCCGGCCGGGCCCTCGCCCCGCCAGCTGGCGAATCGCTCCCTTATCCGGTGCTCCATCTCGGCGACGTCGAAGTCGCCGACCGCGATCAGGGTCGCGCGCTCGGGCCGGTAATAGGCATTGTAGAAGGCGGCGAGCCGCTCGCGCGGGGCGTTGGCGATCACCTCGGGCGCGCCGATCGGCATGCGCCGCGGCAGCAACTGGCCGGGCAGCAGGAAATCGAACTGGTCCATCACGATCCGCAGCTGCGGGCCGGCGCGGCTGCGCTCCTCGGCCTGGACGATGCCGCGCTCGGCGTCGATCGCCGCGGGCGCGAGAAGGGCCTCGTCGGCGACCTCGCGGAGCAGGAAGAGGGCGGTGTCGACGGTTTCGGCGTCGGTCTCCGGCAGGTCGAGCTTGTAGACGGTCTGGCGGAAGTCGGTCGAGGCGTTGGTGTCGGGCCCGAACCTCAGGCCGTGCCGCTCGAGCCGCCGGATGAACTCGCCCTCGGGAACGTTGGTGGTGCCGTTCATCACCATATGTTCGAGGAAATGGGCGAGCCCGCGCTGGTCCTCCTGCTCGTGGAGCGAGCCCGCGTCGATCCTGAGGCGCAGCGACGCTTCCCCCGGCGGTGTGGCGTTGCGCCGGATCGCATAGCGCATGCCGTTGGCCAGCGTCCCGAAGCGGACGTCGGGATCGGCGGCAAGGTCGCTGGCCTGCTGCGGCCAGGGCTCCGCCGCCGGCGCGGCGGCCGGGCGGTCCTGGGAAATCGCGGCCGACGCCGCAAGCGCAAGGCCGGCGGCCAGCGCGAACCGGGAAAGGCGCAAGTTCATCTCTGTCTCTTTCATGAAGCCCCGCGGCGAGCCAATCACGGCGCCGCCGCATCGGCAAGCCCGCTAGTGAAAAAAGCAAGAATGATCAATAGCTTCTATTGAAACTGCGCGAGAATCCAGGGCACGGCTTCGTGCCATTCGTCGATCCGGGCATGGGCGTGCGGGGCGGGCGGCGTGTGGGCGGCGAGGCGGGGCTCGGCGATCATGTGCAGGCGGCGGACGTCGGGCGCGTGCCGGGCCACCGATTCGTGATGGACGGCGAGGTCGTCGACGAAGACGGTGACGCCGGGGCGCATCTGCTCGATCAGCTCGACCACCGGCCCGCCCTTGCCGCCGCGGTTGCACAGCACGCGGTGGCGGATGTCGAACGCCTCCAATTGGGCGACGCGCCCCGCCTGGTAGCGGTCGCCGATATTCGTGAGGATGACGATGTCGGCCTGCTCGCCGATCGCCGCCAGCGCCTCGACCGCGCCGGGGACGACATTCTGCCGGTGCATCTCGCTGTCGAAGAAAAGGTCGAGCAGCGGCCACACCCGTTCGGCCGCCACCGGCCGCCCGTCGCGGTCGCGGATCGCGTCGCGGAAGCCCGGCGCGTCGAGCGCGAAGGCGAGATCGTGCGCCTCATCGAGCCATTCGGCGAAATGGCCGATCATGTGGAGCAGCACCTCATCGCAATCGGTGATGAGGAGGGGCCTGCTCATCCCTCCAGCTCTCGCCGGGCCTCGACCAGAAAGCTGGGCGGAACGCCGAGCGCGTCGGCGCAGGCGAGCAGGTCCGGCTCGTGGCCCTCGAGGAAGCGCAAGGTCGCGGCCAGCAATGCCGGCTCGGCCAGCCGCGCCCGCAGCGTCTCGGGCGTCAGGCCGGTCAGCGCGAGGAAGCGCGACGCGCGCGCATCGTCGCTCAAGGTCCAGCCGAGCGCGCCGAGCGCCAGCGCCTCCGCATCATTTGTCTGTTCCGGCTTCATCGCTTACGGTGCGCGCGTGGGACAAAAAATACTGGTTGTCGAGGACAACGAGCTCAATCTGAAGCTGTTCTGCGACCTGCTCCGCGCCCATGGCTACGAAGCGGAGCCGGTCCGCGACGGCCGCGAGGCGATCGAGCGCGCCCGCGCCTTCGCCCCCGACCTCGTCGTGATGGACATCCAGATGCCCCATATCAGCGGCCTCGAGCTGATCGAGCAGATCAAGGCCGACGCCGAATTGAGGGCGATTCCGATCATGGCGGTGACGGCCTATGCGGCCAAAGGCGACGAGGAGCGCATCCGCGACGCCGGCGCCGAAGGCTATGTCTCCAAGCCGATCTCGGTGATGAAGTTCGTCGAGGCGGTCGCCGGTCTGCTCGCCGCCGCGGCGGGGCGGGCGGAGACGGCCGCGGAGGAGGAGTCCGAGGCCGAGGAAACGGAAGCGTCCGAGACCGAAGCGGAAGCCCCGGAAACGGAAGAAGCGGCCGAACCCGAAGGCGAGGCCGCTTCGGACGAAGGCCCGTCCCCGGATCGTCACCCCGGCGAAGGCCGGGGCCCAGACGACGGCGGTGAAGGGGAAGAAGAACCCCCACAGAGTCATCCTGACGAAAGTCAGGATCCATGAACATGGGAGTAAGCGGCTACTCGCCGGCGTCGGTGTTCATGGATCCCGGATCAAGTCCGGGGCGACGCAGGACCTAAGGGCGACACGCCCTAAGGTCGTGGGTCACTTGATCTTGGCTTCCTTGAACTCGACGTGCTTGCGCGCGCGCGGGTCGTATTTGCGGAAGCTCATCTTCTCGGTGATGTTGCGCGGATTCTTCTTGGTGACGTAGAAGAAGCCGGTGTCGGCGGTGCTGACGAGCTTGATCTTGACCGTGGTCGGCTTGGCCATGACAGCCTCTCTCAAAAATCTGGTGCGAAAAAATAAAGCGGCGAAACCGCCGCCCTGCTTGCCGCGCCGCCTCTCTCCCAAGTCCGGCCGATTGTCAAGGCCGCACGCGTGACGCGCGCCCGACGCTCATGGTTAACCAGTCGGTAACCATAAGCGCGCATCCTGGCTCCAAAGGTCAGAAGGAGCCGGCCGATGCGGGCGGATCATGACGGGATGATGGTGGTCAGGGCCGAGCTGTGCGACCGGCTCGACAGCCTCCAGCGCGCGGCGGCGCAGATCGGCGTCCGCGACTTCGCGCAGCGATTGGGCTCGATCCGCACCATGGCCGCCGCCTACGGGCTCCTCCCCGTGGTCAGCCTCGCCGACGCGCTCGAGCGCGCGCTCCGCGCCCAGCCGCGCAGCTGCCCGGCCGGCCTCTATTTCGACCGCTTGCGCGACGCGATCGGCTGCGAGCGGCTCGACGAGGCCGCCAGCGTGGCCCTGCTCGCCTCGGTCTCGGTCCGCCTCGGCGCGTGACGGGGGACGCATAGGCCCCGCATGGAAGCTCTCGTCACCGCCTTCGTCACCGCCTTCCTTGCCGAATGGGGCGACAAGACCCAGCTCCTCGTCGCCATGCTCGCCGCGGCGACGCGGAGGCCCGGCCAGGTGCTGACCGGCCTCGCCCTCGCCGCTTTGGCGAGCAGCGTCGCCGCCGCGATCGCCGGCGTCTTCATCGCCGGCACGATCACCATCCGCGCGATGACGTTGATGGTCGGGCTGGCCCTGCTGTTCGGGGCCGCTTCGGGCCTCGTCCGCCGCAGGCCGCCGGCGCCCCCCGCCGCCGTGCGCGTCCCGCTGGTCACCGCCTTCATTCTCTGCCTCGCCGCCGAAATGGGCGACCGCACCCAGTTCCTCACCTTCGCGCTGGCGGGGCGGTTCGACAGCGCGCCGCTGGCGGCGGCCGGGGCGACGGCGGGGATCGTCGCGGCGTGCCTGCCGGCGGCGATGCTGGGCGAACGGCTCCAGGCGACGGTGCCGATCCGCGCGATTCGTTACACGGTCGCCGGCCTGTTCCTGATCGCCGGCTTCGTCGCCGCGGTGAGCGCGCTGCAGCTGGTCTAGAAGATCGCGTCGAGCAAGCCGAACACCATCAAAAGGGCAAGCACGATCACGACCAGCACGACGATTCCGACGAGACGCAGCATTTCGAGACTCCCGACTTTCGTTTCGAGGCGACAACGGCGGGCGGCGGTTCGCGTTCCGCCGCTCTTGACAGCGAACCGGCGGCGCCCTCCTTCGTTGGCCCGCCATGCGCGATTTTTCCCAGCTCCTCGACGCGCTCGTCTACACCCGCTCGCGCAGCGCCAAGCTGAAGCTGATCGGCGATTATCTGAAGCGCACGCCCGATCCCGACCGCGGCTATGCGCTGGCGGCGCTGACCGGCGAACTGGACCTGCCGGCGGTCAAGCCGGCGGCGATCCGCGCCATCGCCGAGGAACGGGTCGATCCCGTCCTCCTCTACATGAGCCGCGACTATGTCGGCGACATGGCCGAGACGGTGTCCCTGCTGTGGCCGGGGGCGGGCGGGGAGAGTGGCGCCCAGCCGCCGGACCTCGACGACGGCACCCTGCGCCTGTCGAGCGTGGTCGAGCGGCTGGCCTCATTGGGCCGCGCCGAGGCGCCGGGAACGCTCGCCGCGATGCTCGACCATCTCGACGCCAGCGGCCGCTTCGCCCTGCTCAAGCTCGCCACCGGCGCGCTGCGCATCGGCATTTCGGCGCGGCTCGCCAAGGTCGCTCTGGCCCAGGCCTTCGGGCTCGACGTCGACGCGGTCGAGGAGGTGTGGCACGGCATCGGCCCGCCTTACCTGCCGATCTTCGCCTGGGCGGAGGGGCATGGGCCCCAGCCCACCGCGCGCGACGTCCCCGTCTTCCGGCCGTTCATGCTCGCCCATCCGCTCGAGGATGCGCGCGTCTCGATGGAGGATTATGCGGCGGAGTGGAAATGGGACGGCATCCGCGTCCAGCTCGTTCATGCCGGCGGCGAGACCCGGCTCTACAGCCGCGCCGGCGACGACATCACCAGGAGCTTCCCCGACGTCGCCGAGGCCTTCGCCGCTGCGGGCGTGCTCGACGGCGAATTGCTGGTCAAGGGCGCCTTCCAGGGCGGCGGCCAGGAATCGGGAGGCGGGGCGGCGAGCTTCAACGCCCTCCAGCAACGGCTCGGGCGCAAGACGGTGTCGGCGAAGATGCTCGGCGACTATCCCGCCTTCGTCCGGCTCTACGACATCCTCTTCGACGGCGCGGAGGATTTGCGGCCGCTCCCTCTGGTCGAGCGCCGCGCCCGGCTCGAAGCCTTCGTCGCCCGCCTCGCACCCGATCGATTCGACCTCTCCGCCCTGATCGAGGCAGGGGATTTCGAAGCGCTCGAGGAGATCCGCGCCGGCGCTCGCGACGCGTCGATCGAGGGGGTGATGCTGAAGCGGCGCGATTCGCCTTACGTCGCCGGCCGCCGCGCCGGCCTGTGGTACAAGTGGAAGCGCGACCCGCTCAACGCCGATTGCGTGTTGATGTATGCGGCGCGCGGCAGCGGCAAGCGCTCCTCTTATTATTCCGATTATACGTTCGGCTGCTGGAGCGAGGCAGGCGAGCTGCTCCCCGTCGGCAAGGCTTATTTCGGCTTCACCGACGAGGAGCTGAAATGGCTCGACCGGTTCGTGCGCAACCACACGATCGAGCGCTTCGGCCCGGTCCGCGAGGTGGAGAAGAAGCTGGTGCTCGAGGTCGCCTTCAATTCGATCCACCAGAGCCGGCGCCACAAATCGGGCCTCGCCATGCGCTTCCCGCGCATCGCCCGGATCCGCACCGACAAGCCGGCGGCCGAGGCCGACACGATCGACACGCTGAGAAGGATGGTGACCTGAGGCGGAGGCCGGAGCCCGGATCAAGTCCGGGATAACGATGCAGCTAGACCGTCGGCCGCCTCGGCGGCGCCAGCGCCTGGCCGATCGAGCGGAAGTCGCGGCCGCCGGCCTGCATGGCGTCGCCGCAAGCGCCGAGCAGGCGCTCGCGCTCCGCGCCGGCGGGCGGGTCGCCGTCGAGCGCCGCCGCTGGGTCGAAGCCCGGGCGGGCCGCGTCGATCCGGCCGAGGAAATATTGCGCGGCCACCCGGCCGAGAGACTGGATCCTGGGATCCTCGTCCTCGGCCAGGTCGGCCATCAGCCGGAAGCAGCGCTCGTTGAGCGCGGCGGGGCTGACCGGTTCGTTGACCGGCGTCGGTGTCGGTGCGGCCGCCAAAAGGACGGCCGCGAGCAGCACGCTTTCCATGCCGGTCTTGGTAAACGGCAAAGGTGGACGCGAGGTCGCCAGCAATGGTTGACGGAAAAATAAGCATGAGGCGCGGCGGCCCCCCGCCGCCGCGCCTCAGCTATTCCGGGGCCGTCCTTACTGGATCGGGTTCAGGTTGACCGCGGCGGTCTTGCCGCGACGGTCGACCTCGAGCTCGAACTCGACCCGGTCGCCCTCGTTCAGCGAGATCATCCCCGCCCGCTCGACCGCCGAGATGTGAACGAACGCGTCGGGCTGGCCGTCGTCGCGGGTGATGAAGCCGAAACCCTTGGTGGCGTTGAAGAACTTGACCGTACCGCTGGCCTTCTCGCCGGTCAGCTCGCGCTGGGGGCCGCCGCCGCGATCGCGCGGCGGGCCGCGATCCTCGACCGGGAGCGGATCGCCCTCGATCTTGAGGTCGGTCGCGGACACCCGGCCGCCGCGATCGACGAGGGTGAACTCGAGCGGCTGGCCTTCCGCCAGGCCGGTAAGCCCGGCCTGCTCGACGGCGCTGATATGGACGAACACGTCCTCGCCGCCGTCGTCGCGGACGATGAAGCCGAAGCCCTTCTGGCCGTTGAAGAATTTGACGACGCCCTTGGCCTCGCCGACGACCTGCGGGGGCATGCCGCCACCGCCGCCGCCGCGCCCGCCGCCGAAGCCGCCGCCACCGCCGCCGCCGCGATAGCCACCGCCGCCGCCGCCGCCGCCGAATCGGTCGCCGCCGCCGCCATAGCCGCCGCCACCGCCGCCGAAGCGATCGCCGCCGCCGCCATAGCCGCTCCGTTCACCGAATCCGCCGCCGCCGAAATTGTCTTCACCGAAACCGTCGCGCTTGTCTTTGCCGCGCCCGCCGCGCTCTCCGCGGCGCCCTCTGTCGAAACCCATCTGAATCAATTACTTTCGTGCGCCCATACCCCTGTCAAACCACCGCGCCGGGCAGAGCGCGCAACGGCCTTGGCGCCGGAAGTCGGCGCACTGGCGACTCACATAACCGAAAATATGCTTAGGAGCGAGGGACTTTCGATTCGAACGGCAGTCAAGCGCCGGCCTCCGGCGGGCGCCGGCGCGCAAAGCGCGTGATGGGCCAGGACGATGACCGCGCCGATCGCAAGCCCGACCAGCCCGGCTCCGGCCGCACCAACCGCCCATTCGATCGCCCCGGCGAGCGCCGGAACGGCATGGCCGGCCGCCGCCGCGACATCGTGGATGACGTGCGCGACGCCGGTCAGGCCAAATGCTTCCAGGCCGTGGACGATGATCCCGCCGCCGACCCAGATCATGGCGGCGATGCCGATCGCCGAAAGCGCCGCCATCACCCCCGGCATGGCGTGGACGAGGGCGCGGCCCAGCGCGCGCGAGGCCCGGTCGCGCCGCTCCGCCAGATGAAGCCCGATATCGTCCATCTTCACGATCAGGCCGACCGCGCCATAGACCCCGGCCGTGATCGCCACCGCGACGAGCGCGAGGATCGCCGCCCGCATCGGGAACGGCTCGGTCGCCACCTCGGCGAGCGCGATCGCCATGATCTCGGCCGATAGGATGAAGTCGGTGCGGATCGCTCCGGCGATCATCTCGCGCTCATGCTCGGCGCTGTTGAGCTCCTCGGCGATCTCGGCGAGGCTGTGCTCCCGGTCCGCGAGCGAGTGCCAGACCTTTTCGGCGCCCTCGTAGCAGAGATAGGCGCCGCCGAGCATGAGCAGCGGGGTGATCGCCCAGGGGAGCAATCCGCTCAGGGCGAGCGCGACCGGCAGGATGATCAGCAGCTTGTTGCGGAGCGACCCCCTGGCGATGCGCCAGATGATCGGCAGCTCCCGGTCCGGGGTGAAGCCGGTGACGTAGCGCGGCGTGACCGCCGTGTCGTCGACGACCACGCCCGCGGCCTTGACGCCGGCGCGGCCTGCCGCGGCGCCGATATCGTCGATCGACGCGGCGGTGAGCTTGGCGATCGCGGCAACGTCGTCGAGGAGTGCGGCGAGACCACCGGGCATGAAGCACGCTTTCAAGAGTTGGCGACCTCGCCCTGTTACGGACTCGCCCGCTTCGATCAAGCCCGCTGCAAAGTTCGGCCGCATCCATTGAGCCGCCGCGGCCTTTCGCCTATCTCGGGCCTGTCATGACCGTCTATTTGCACGAAGAGGACCTGCCCCAGGGCGCGCTCGGCCCCGGCCCGGTCGCCGTCGACACCGAGACGATGGGCCTCCAGCCCAGCCGCGACCGGCTCTGCCTGGTGCAGATCTCCGACGGCGGCGGCGACGAGCATCTCGTCCGCTTCGCCAAAGGCAGCGATTATGCGGCGCCCAATCTGAAGGCGGTGCTCGCCGATCCCGGGCGGCTGAAGCTCTACCATTTCGCCCGCTTCGACCTCGCCTCGATCCAGGCCTATCTCGGGGTGATGGCGGCGCCGGTCTATTGCACCAAGACCGCCTCGCGGCTGATCCGCACCTATACCGACCGCCACGGCCTCAAGGACCTGGTCAAGGAGGTGCTCGGCCAGGAAATCTCCAAGCAGCAGCAAAGCTCGGACTGGGGAGCGGCCGAATTGAGCGACCCGCAAAAGGATTATGCCGCCGCCGACGTCCGCTACCTCCACGCGCTGAAGGCGAAGCTCGACGAGCGCCTCGCCCGCGAGGGCCGGACCGCTTTGGCCCAGGCCTGCTTCGATTTCCTGCCGCACCGCGCCCGGCTCGACCTCGCCGGCTGGGCCGACCAGGACATTTTCGCCCATGTCTGAGCTCGCCGAGCGCGAATTGCGGGTCAAGCGCGGCTGGGCGGCCCCCGGCGGCAGCCACGACCATGTCATCCGCCTGCTCAAGCTCATCCTGCCGGCGGCGATCGGGGTGGTGCTCGCCTTCCTCGCCTTCGCCCCGCTGGAGGAGAAGCAGGAGGTCAGCTTCCTCCTCGACAAGAACAAGGTCGACACCGCCGAGGAAAGGCTCAAGGTCTCCTCCGCCCAGTATCGCGGCCAGGACGATCTCGGCCGCCCCTTCCTGCTCAGCGCCCGCTCCGCCCTGCAGGCGACGTCGGCCGAGCCGGTGGTCGACATCCGCGACATGACCGCGCAGATCCAGCTCGACGGCGGGCCGGCGCGGCTCGAGGCGGGCCGGGCGCGCTACAATATGGACAACGACCATGTCGACGTGGTCGGGCCGATCCTGTTCACCGCCGCCGACGGCTATCGGATGGAGACCCGCGACGTCCTCGTCGACATGCGCCGGCGTACCCTGGTCAGCCGCGGCCCGGTCGAGGGTTGGATGCCGCTCGGCCGCTTCTCCGCCGGCCGGCTCAGGGTCAACCTTCCCGATCGGCGGGTCGAGCTCTCCGGCCGCGCCCGCTTGCATATCGTCCAGGGCGGCCTCAGATGAGGGGCGTGAACCGCTTCCTCGTCCTCGCCGCCGCGCCGCTGCTCGTCCTTGCCGCCTTCGCCGTGCCGCCGGCCGCCGGCCAGGGCGCGGGCTCGGCGCTGAAGGGCCACGACACCGACGCGCCGGTCGACGTCGCCGCCGACCGGATCGAGGTCCAGGACCGCGCCGACCGCGCCGTCTTTTCCGGCAATGTCGACGTCCGCCAGGGCACGCTCCGCCTCAACACCGCGCGGCTGATCGTCGCTTATGCCAATGACGGCGGCATCCAGATCCAGCGGCTCGAGGCGAGCGGCGGCGTCATCCTGAGGAGCCCGTCCGAGACGGCGCGCAGCCAATATGCGATCTACGATCTCGACCGGCGCATCGTCACCATGATCGGCGGCGTCACCTTGAACCGCGGCGGCAACCACGTCCAGGGCGGCCGGCTGGTGCTCGACCTCGACAGCGGCCGGGCGGTGATGGACGGCGGCGCCGCCGGCGCGCCGGGCACCCAGGCCGCCGGCGGCCGCGTCACCGGCCGCTTCACCGTGCCGCCGCGCAAGGGGAATTAGGCAGGCCTCTGCGAAAAAAATCCACGTCATCCCGGCGAAAGTCGGGACCCATGAACGAATGCGTCTGCGGTGATCCTGGGCCTTCCCGTTCATGGATCCCGGATCAAGTCCGAAATGACGATGAGGCGCGGGGGATGACGGCGGGGATATCCATGCATAAAGCTTGCCAGTTGAGGCTTTGCCCGGCTTCGCCTAATGAGGCCAAAGGGATAGCGGAGCACGCATGAACGAGACCCTTGCCATCGACCGGCCGCACGCGGACGCCGCGATCGGCGACATGTCGCGCGGCCTCTCGGTCGTCTCGATCGCCAAGTCCTACGACAAGAAGGCGGTGCTGACCGACGTCTCGCTGGGCGTCGACCGCGGCGAGGTGCTCGGCCTCCTCGGCCCCAACGGCGCCGGCAAGACCACCTGCTTCTATTCGATCATGGGCCTGGTGAAGCCGGACAGCGGCCGCATCCTGCTGGACGGCCAGGACATTACCGGCCTTCCCATGTACCGCCGCGCGATCCTCGGCATCGGCTATCTGCCGCAGGAGACCTCGATCTTTCGCGGCCTCACCGTCTCGCAGAACATCATGGCCGTGCTCGAGGTCGCCGAGCCGGACAAGGCGGCGCGGGCGGAGCGGCTCGAGCAATTGCTCGCCGAATTCCATATCGAGCCGCTGCGCGACGCGCCGGCGATGGCGCTGTCGGGCGGCGAGCGGCGGCGCTGCGAGATCGCCCGGGCGCTCGCCGCCAGCCCCTCGATCATGCTTTTGGACGAGCCGTTCGCCGGCATCGACCCGATCTCGATCCAGGACATTCGCGACCTCATCGTCCAGCTGAAGAAGCGCAATATCGGCGTCCTCATCACCGACCATAATGTCCGCGAAACCCTCGACATCGTCGACCGCGCCTGCATCATCTACGGCGGCCAGGTGCTGTTCGCCGGCAGCCCCGAGGACCTGGTCGTCGACGAGAATGTCCGCCGCCTCTATCTGGGCGAAAGCTTCGAGCTCTAGCGATGCCGGTCCGGTTGCCAACACTTGCGTCACCCCGGCGAAGGCCGGGGCCCAGACGGACGCGGAGCAGCGCGAGAGCGGTCTGGATCCCGGCCTTCGGGGTCCCCGCAAAGTACTACTTTGCGGGGTGCCCCTCCGCCGGGATGACGGAATAGGGAAATGGCCCTTGGTCCCCGCCTCGACCTCCGGCAATCCCAATCCCTGGTGATGACGCCGCAGCTGCAACAGGCGATCCGCCTGCTCGCGCTGTCGAACCTCGAGGTCGAAGGCTTCATCGCCGAGGAGCTCGAGAAGAACCCGCTGCTCGACACCGGCGACGCCGAGCCCGGCGGCGAACCGGGCGAGGCGCCGGCCGAAGCTGGCGACGGCGAAAGCGAGCCGGCGACGGTCGACGAATTGGTGATGACCGGCGACGGCATCGGCGACGCCCCGCTCGACATGGATTTCGACAGCGAGAACCTCCACCAGGACAGCGCCGCCGATGCCATGCACGGCCCCGACGCCCGGGGCCTCGACGGCGGCCTCAGCCTCACCGGCGCCGCCGGCGCTGGCGGCAGCGGCTTCGAGGACGGCCCCGATTTCGACAGCTTCGCCGGCGGCGAGGTGTCGCTCCACGACCATCTCCGCCGCCAGGCCGGCGAAATGCTGTCGGGGCCGGACCTCCTCGTCGCCGGCCGGATCATCGACGAGGTCGACGAGACCGGCTATTTCCACGCCTCGCTCCGCGACATCGCCCACCGGCTCGGCGTGCCGCTCGTCGACGCCGAGCGCATCCTCGCCGTGGTCCAGACCTTCGATCCGGCCGGGGTCGCCGCCCGCAGCCTCGCCGAATGCCTGGCGCTGCAGGCCAAGGACGCCGACCGCTACGACCCGGCGATGGCGCGGCTGATCGGCAATCTCGATTATCTCGCCAAGGGCAATCTCGCCGCGCTGAAGCGGATCTGCGGCGTCGACGACGAGGACATGGCCGACATGATCCGCGAGCTTCGCGCCTACGATCCCAAGCCCGGCTGCCGGTTCATGAGCGCCGAGCGGGTCGACGCCATCGTCCCCGACATCTTCATCGCCCGCCGCGGCGCCGGCTGGGCGGTCGAGCTGAACAATGCGACCCTGCCCCGCCTCCTCGTCAACCGCTCTTATTATCACGAGCTGGCGAGCGGGCCGCAGGACAAGGCGTCGCGCGCCTGGCTCAACGAATGCCTGCAAAGCGCCAACTGGCTGTTGAAGGCGCTCGACCAGCGCGCCCGCACCATCGTCAAGGTCGCCTCGGAGATCGTCACCCGGCAGGAAGGCTTCTTCCGCCATGGCGTCTCGCACCTGAAGCCGCTCACCCTGCGCGCCGTCGCCGAGACGATCGGCATGCACGAATCGACGGTCAGCCGGGTGACCTCGAACAAATATCTCGTCCTGCGACCGCGGCCTGTTCGAGCTCAAATATTTCTTCACCTCGGGCATCCAGTCGAGCGACGGCGGCGACGCGGCGTCATCGGAAGCGGTGAAGAGCCGGATCAAGGCGCTGATCGGCGCCGAGGAGCCGGCGAAGATCCTCTCCGACGACCAGCTCGTCGACATGCTGAAGGCCGAAGGCTTCGACATCGCCCGCCGCACGGTGGCCAAATATCGCGAGGCGATCGGGCTCGGCTCGTCGGTGCAAAGGCGCCGGCAGAAGGCGATCGGAAGGGCGGCCTGAGGCGGCGCGGCCCCATGCTGCGCCGGCCATAGGCGTCGTCGCCGATCGCGGCGACGTCCGCCGGCCCCGTGTCGATCTGGCCGGCGCCGAGCCGGTGCAGTGGCCGCGCCTGGAGGAGGCTTGCCCGGCGCAGCCGGTGCTGGTGAAGAAGGCCCGGATCGGCGACGAGCTCGGTGCCGGCCTCGATGCCCGCGGCGCCGAGCGGCGGCATGGCGCGGGTCACCTCGCCCGCGCCCGCGCCGGGACGGTCAACTGTCTGCCGCCATTGCCCGCCCCGCTTCTTACGGCCCACGGCGGATGATGACTTCAATGACGGGGGCCGCAAGAAGAAGATCAGAGAAAGGCCTGATCTCGAGCCGCGTCCGATCGAAATGGAGCAACTTTAGAACAAGGCGTGAATATTTGATTTTTCTCGACTTTGCGTTTACTGTTCTGTGCTTCGAGTCGCAGGGAATACCGCGTAGAAAACGGTAGCAATTCAATCTATGTACACCGCGTTTGGGACTGAAATCGGATGGGCCGCGTGGCCCGGGCAGTCCTTGTGCGTCTCGGCGAGCCGAGCACACGCATCGCCCTGGGGGCGTAGGGGAGGGAGCATCATGGCAAAGACACCGCGGCCGGACGACGCCAAGGCGAAGGGGCGCTTTCCGCAGGAGCTGCGTATCCGCGCGCTGCGCGACGCGATCGCGCGGCAAAAAGACGTGCCGGTCCTTACCGAGGAGCGCGAGGTTTCGGTGCGGGCGCTCCGCCCGGAGATCAAGCGCTTCCACGGCACCAAGGTCGCGCTCGCCTATTTCCCGCAATCGCAGGTCAATTCGCCCTGCGCCGACAAATATGGCTACATGTCGCCGGCCAAGCTGCGTGCGCTGACCAGGCTCCCGTTCGATGTTCCGACCCGCAAGATGCTGCGCAAGCTCGGGCAATTGATGATGCAGCCGGGTCCGGTGGTCGAATTCCACGATTCCGGCCGGCTACACCTATTTCGGCCAGTTCGTCGATCACGACGTCACGTTCGACACGTCCTCGACCATCGACGTGGCGACCGACGCGACGACGATCAACAACATGCGCTCCCCCTCGCTCGACCTCGACAGCCTTTATGGGCGGGGACCGGCACTCGACACCTATCTCTACGTTTTTCCGCCCTCCGGTTCGTCCGCGATCAAGTTCCAGCTCGGCTCCAACCAGCCGGCCGGGGCGGGCGGCCCAGGCGACGATCCGAACCAGGGCGCCGCGATGCAGGAGCAGGTGGATTTTGACGTGCCGCGGGTCATCAACCCGCTCAATCCGGCGCTGTCGACCAACACCGCGATCATCGGCGATCCCAGGAACGACGAGAATCTGATCGTCGCGCAATTCCACCACGCCATGCTCAAATTCCACAACAAGGTGGTCGACGACCTGGTCGCGATCGGCTTTGCCGGCGACATCTTCGCCGAGGCGAAGCGGCTCGTGACCCACCATTATCAATGGGCGGTGGTCGAGGACTTCCTGACCGCGCAGGTCTGCGACGCGCCCTCGGTAGCCGCGGCCAAGGCCCTCAACGTGCCGGTCGGCAGCCCATTCAGCATGCCGGTCGAGTTCGCGGTCGCCGCCTACCGCTTCGGCCATTCGATGATCCGGGACCAATATTGGGTCAGCGCCGCCCAGCCGGGCGCGTCGCTCCAGGAGGTGTTCGACTTCATCCGCAATCCGAGGATTCCGGTCCTTTCGAACTGGGTGGTCGATTTCAACGCCTTCTTCAAGACCGGCGTTTCGACCAAAGTCTTCAACCTGGCGCTGAAGATCGATTCGGCGCTCGCGCCGGGGCTGGCTAGCCTGCCCGGCTTCGCCAACATCATGGCAGAGCTGGCCAGCCGCAACCTGCTGCGCGGGCTGGCCTTCGGCCTGCCCAGCGGCCAGGGCATGGCGCAGATGTTCGGCGTCCCGGCGATGACGCCCGCGCAGCTGACCCAAGGCCTCCCGGCGGCGGAGGCGCAGTTCCTCGCCGCCAATCCGGTTCTGCTGGCGAAGACGCCGCTCTGGTATTACTGCCTGCGCGAGGCGGCGGTGCTGAGCGGGGGCAACAGGCTGGGCCCGGTCGGCGCAAGGATCGTGGCCGAAACCTTCCTCAGGATGCTAAAGCGCGATCCAACCTCCTATCTCAACGCCAACCCGGTCTTCCAGCCGTCGCTCGGCGCCACCTTCACGCTGGCCGACCTCATCAAATATTCCGAGGTCAACCTGCCCTGAGGACGAGCGCGACGTCGCGATTGCCGCGGCGGCGCCGGCGGGCTAGCCAGCGGGGATGGGAAAGATTCCGGCTTTTGCCGCCCTCCTCTCCGGCGCCGCCCTCCTCCCCTCCTGCGCGGTCCCCGAAGCGCGGCTTCGCACCGGCCTGGTCAATGCCGGCCTCTCACGGCCGATGGCGGCGTGCATGGCGGAGCGGATGGTCGACCGCCTGTCGCTGGCGCAACTGAGGCGGATCGGGGATTTGCCTTATGCGCGGGACGAGCGGTCGGTGCCGGGCTTCCTGCACCGGGTGCGGGCGCTGAGGGACACCGAGATCCTCACCGTCGCCTCGGCCGCCGCCGCGGTCTGCGGGGTGCGCGGCTAGGGCTTCGCCGCCCTGCACCGGGCGAACGCGTGGGCGGTTTGCTCTTGACAATGTGGAACGAAAGGAGTACATAGGCGAGACGAATCGGTTGGTCCCGGAGGCGGGCGGCATCGCTCCCGGGGCGCTGGGTGTGCGTGCTTTTCCAGGGCCTCCCCCGGCGAGCGTTCGAAGGGCTTCAGGCGTCCACTTCGTCCACTTCGCCTCGATGCAACCGGTTCCAGGCGTCCAGTTCGTCCACTTTGCCTCGGCGAGGCGTGTTTCAGGCGTCCATTTCGTCCACTTTGCCGGCTCGCCATGCGGGTCGGAGCGCGCCGGCGCCGGCGATGAGCGCGGGGGTGGATTCGGCTCCCCGCCTGTGCTTTAGGCGCGGCCCATGAACATCCACGAATATCAGGCCAAGGAATTGCTGGCGAAGTTCGGCGTGCCGGTGCCCGACGGCTATCCGGCGATGAGCGTCGAGGAGGCGGTGGCGGCGGCCGCGAAGCTCCCCGGGCCGCTCTACGTGGTCAAGGCGCAGATCCACGCCGGCGGGCGCGGCAAGGGCAGGTTCAGGGAATTGGGCCCCGACGCCAAGGGCGGGGTGCGGCTGGCGCGGACGCCCGACGAGGTGCGCGCGGCGGCGGCCGAGATGCTCGGCAACACGCTCGTTACCGTCCAGACCGGGCTGCAGGGCAAGCGCGTCAACCGGCTCTACCTCACCGACGGCGTCGACATCGCGAAGGAATTCTACCTCGCCCTCCTCGTCGACCGGAAGAGCGGGCGGATCGCCTTCGTCGCCTCGACCGAGGGCGGCATGGACATCGAGGCCGTCGCCCACGACACGCCCGAGAAGATCCACAGCTTCACCGTCGATCCCGCCACCGGCTTCATGCCCCATCACGGCCGCGCCGTCGCGCATGCGCTCGGCCTCGACGGCGATCTGGGCAAGCAGGCGCAGAAGGTGGCGAAATTGCTCTACGACGCCTTCATCGGCACCGACGCCTCGCAGATCGAGATCAACCCGCTCGCCGTCACCGACGAGGGTGAAGGCAATCCGGGGCGGCTCCTCGTGCTCGACGCCAAGGTCGGCTTCGATGCCAACGCCATGTTCCGCCACCCCGACCTCGAATCGCTGCGCGACGAATCCGAGGAGGATCCGATGGAGCTGGAGGCGTCGAAATACGACCTCGCCTACATCAAGCTCGACGGCGATATCGGCTGCATGGTCAACGGCGCCGGCCTCGCCATGGCGACGATGGACATCATCAAGCTGAACGGCGCCTTCCCGGCCAATTTCTGCGACGTCGGCGGCGGCGCCAACAAGGAGAAGGTCGCCGCCGCGTTCAAGATCATCCTGTCCGACCCGGCGGTGAAGGGCATATTGGTCAACATCTTCGGCGGCATCATGCGCTGCGACATCATCGCCGAGGGCATCGTCGCCGCGGCGAAGGAGATCGACATCAAGGTGCCGCTGGTGGTCCGGCTCGAAGGCACCAACGTCGAGGAGGGAAAGCGCATCCTCGCCGATTCCGGCCTCGCCATCGTGCCGGCCGACGATTTGGGGGATGCGGCGCGGAAGATCGTCGCCGAAGTGAAAGAGGCGGCTTAGACAAACCTGTGCTCCCGCGAAGGCGGGAGCCCAGACTGGGTCCCCGCCTGCGCGGGGACACGGAGGAGAGGAAGGAACCGATGAAGCTGCTGGTCGCCGTCAAGCGGGTGATCGATTTCAACGTCAAGCCGCGGGTCAAGGCCGACGGCAGCGGCGTCGATCTCGCCAACGTCAAGATGAGCATGAACCCGTTCGACGAGATCGCGGTCGAGGAGGGGATCCGCTTGAAGGAGAAGGGCGTCGCGACCGAGATCGTCGCGGTGTCGATTGGCCCGGCCAGGGCGCAGGAGACATTGCGCACCGCGCTCGCCATGGGCGCCGACCGCGCGATCCTGATCCAGACCGACGACGAGCTCGAGCCGCTCGCCGTCGCCAAATTGCTCGCCAGGGTCGCCGAAGAGGAGCAGCCCGGGCTGGTCATCCTCGGCAAGCAGGCGATCGACGACGATTCGAACCAGACCGGCCAGATGCTCGCCGCTTTGCTCGGCTGGCCGCAGGGCACCTTCGCCTCGAAGGTCGAGGTTTCCGGCGACAAGGTCGACGTGACGCGCGAGGTCGACGGCGGCCTCGAGACGGTGAAGCTGAACGTCCCCGCCGTGGTCACCACCGACCTTCGCTTGAACGAGCCGCGCTACGCCTCGCTGCCCAACATCATGAAGGCGAAATCCAAGCCGCTCGCCCAGAAGACGCCCGCCGATTACGGCGTCGACGTCGCGCCGCGGCTGACGGTGGTGAAGGTCGAGGAACCGGCGAAGCGCCAGGCGGGCGTCAAGGTCGGCTCGGTCGACGAGCTGATCGGCAAGCTGAAGGCTTTGGGAGTGGTGGCGTGAATCGCCACGATCGCGGTGGGCGCCGCGCTGGGGGAGTGGTGGCATGAAGACGCTGGTTCTGGTCGAGCATGAGGGCGGCAAGGTGAAGGATGCCACTTTGGCCGCGGTCACCGCCGCCTCGAAGCTGGGCGAGGTCCATCTGCTCGTCGCCGGCGAGGGCGTAAGCGGAGTCGCGGAGGCGGCGGCGAAGATCGCCGGCGTCGGCAAGGTCCATGTCGCCGACGACGCGGCCTATGCCCACAACCTCGCCGAGAATGTCGCGCCGCTCGCCGCCGCGCTGATGGCCGGTCACGACGCCTTCCTGGCGCCGGCCACCACCACCGGCAAGAACGTCGCCCCGCGCGTCGCCGCCTTGCTCGACGTCATGCAGATCTCGGAGATTCTGTCGGTCGAGAGCGAGGACAGCTTCACCCGGCCGATCTATGCCGGCAACGCCATCGCCACGGTCAAGTCGTCCGACGCCAAGAAGGTGATCACCGTCCGCGGCACCGCCTTCGAGAAGGCCGCCGCCGAAGGCGGTTCCGGTACCGTCGAGGCGGTCCCCGCCGCCGGCGACAAGGGGCTGTCCTCCTATGTCGGCTCCGAGCTTTCCAAGTCGGAGCGGCCCGAGCTGACCAGCGCCAAGATCATCGTCTCGGGCGGCCGCGCCTTCGGCTCATCGGAGCAGTTCCACGCGCTGCTCGATCCGCTTGCCGACAAGCTCAAGGCCGGCGTCGGCGCCAGCCGCGCCGCAGTCGACGCCGGCTATGCGCCCAACGACTATCAGGTCGGCCAGACCGGCAAGATCGTCGCCCCCCAAGTCTATATCGCGATCGGCATTTCCGGCGCGATCCAGCACCTTGCGGGGATGAAGGATTCGAAGGTCATCGTCGCCATCAACAAGGACGAGGACGCGCCGATCTTCCAGGTCGCCGACGTCGGCCTGGTCGGCGACCTGTTCAAGATCGTCCCCGAGCTGACCGGGAAATTGTGAAAGGGCGCGCGATGAGACAGAGCCTCCTCTACTTCATCGCCTCCGGCCTGTTCGCGGTGGCGACCGGGCTCAACCTGCTCAACGACGGCGTCAACCTCAAGACCGGGATTGGCATCTTCCTGTTTGGCGCCATGCTTGCCTTGGGGCTGAAGATGCGGCGGGCGGGCGGCTAGGCGCCGGCCGGGCGCGGCCGCAGCACGATCCAGGCGGTGACCATCGCCGACAGGTCGACGGCGGCGTGGAGCAGGACCGGCAGCAGCAGCGAGCCGGTTTCGACATAGATCCAGCCGAGCGCCGCGCCGAGCAGGCTGGTGGTCAGCACGCCGAGCCTGCCCTGGTAGAAATGGGCGAAGCCGAACAGGAGCGAGGAGGCGGCGATCGCACCCCAATCGCTCAGCCAGGCGCTGAAATAGGCGATCAGATAGCCGCGATAGGCGATCTCCTCGAACAGGCCGGCGAAGACCGAGACGGCGAGCCCCCAGCCGAGCTGCTCCCTGGTCTTGGGGAGGAAGGCCTCCAGGCTGCCGAACTGCCGCCGCAGCGATGCCGCCACCCTGGAGCTGGCGGCGGCGAGGAGCGGGCGCAATGCCAGCCCGCCGAGCGCGCCGCCGGAAATGCCGGCAATCAGGCCCTGGTCCGGCCCGAGCCGGAGCGGCACGAGGCCGAGCGCCGCCAGCGTCCGGCCGCCGGCGAGCCAGACCAGCATGGCGCCGGCGCCGAGGCCGAGCAGCCAGAGGAGGGTGATCCGATATTCGCGGACCAGCGCCGCCCCGCCGTCGCGCGCCAGCCGGGCGAGGAAGCGGCGATAGGCCCACCAGCCGCCCAGCGGGAAGATGAGCCCGAGGACGAGGACGACGAACAAATGGTCGAGGAGGGTGGGCGTCACGCAAAGCCGTCCAGGAAGGCCGCGACGTTGGCGCCGAGCGCGTCGACGGCATAGCCGCCCTCCATCGCCACCACTGTCGGCAGCGCCAGGCCGGCGATGCGGCGGGCGAGGCCGGAATAATCCGGGGTCTCCAGCCGGAAATGGGAGATCGGGTCGCCGACGAACGTGTCGGCGCCGTAGGAGACGACCAGCAAATCGGGCGCGACGGCGGCGATCCGCTCTAGCGCCGCCTCCAGCGCCGGCAGATAGGCCGCAAGATCGGCCCCGCGCGGCAGCGGAAGGTTCAGGGTCATCGCCTCCCCTTCACCCTCCCCGGTTTCGTCGGCATGGCCCCAATAATAGGGATAGTCCATCCTGGGGTCGGCGTGGATCGAGACGGTGAGGACGTCGCCGCGGGCGTAGAAGATGTCCTGGGTGCCGTTGCCGTGATGATAATCCACGTCGAGGATCGCGACGCGCTTTCCGGCGGCGACCGCGGCCTCGGCGGCGATGGCGGCGTTGTTGAGGTAGCAATAGCCGCCGAGATAGTCGCGCCCGCAATGATGGCCGGGCGGCCGGCACAGCGCGAAGGCGGCCCGGTCGCCGGCCAGCACCGCATCGAGCGCGGTGAGCGCGGCCTGCGCCGACCAATAGGCGGCCTCCCAGGTGCCCGCCGCGATCGGGCTCGATGCGTCGAAGCTGTAGCGGCCGAGCCGGGCGTCGATCCGGTCGAGGTCGAGCGGCCGCCGCCGCACCACCGGCCAGGCATAGCCGCTCGCATCGCCGTCGCGCCCGGCCGCGCGCCAGTCCATGTGCGCCGACCAGAGGAAGGCGAGATAGGCCTCGTCATGGACGGCGCGGAGCGGCCCTTCGCCATGGTCGACCGGCGCTTCGGCGGGCCCGATCGCGGCGAGGATCGCCTCGGCGCGGCTCGGGCTTTCTGCGAAGGGCACGAAGCCGCCATTGTGCAGCTCCAGCGCCGGCGCGTGGGCAAGCTGGCGCGGGTCCCAGAAGCAGCGCATGCTAGGGAACCACGAGGTCGCTCGGCAGGGTCGGTCCCGACAGGATCTCCGCCATCGTCGTCCAGTGCCTGCCGGGCATCGACTCGACATAGGAGCGGACCATGTCGAGGCCGAGGCCGTAATTGATCACATAGGCGCGGTAGTGCTCGGTGAAGGCGACGAGCTGCTCCGCCCGTGCCGCCGAGACGAGCTGGTAGCGCCGGGTGAGCTCGACCGCCTCGGCCCGCGTGATCCGGCCTTCCAGCAGGTCGCGGGCGATGGTGAAGCGGGCGCCGGCCAGGTGGCGGACCGCCTCCTGCAGGGCGAGATAGTCGGCCGCGCGCTCGGCCGAAAGGCCGGCGAGCGGGTAAAGGACGCGCGTCTCGAAATTGAGCCGTTCGGCGCCGGGGAAGGCCAGCTCGATGCCGTAATTGGCCGACCCCTCGGCGATGAACGACTGCGGCGAGTAAAGCGGGTAGACCGTGAACTCGACCCAGCCGCGGCCGCGCGCCAGCTCCCGCTCGAGCAGCACATTATAGGCGTGGTGGCCGGGATAGCCCTCGTGGCAGCCGAGGTCGACCGCCCGGCTGAGGCGCACCGGCAAATCGGTGTTCACCTGGATGAGGCTGCGATAATTGCCCTGGTACCAATTATAGCCCGACCAGCTCCGGCCGGTGACGAACTCGAGCGTGAACGCTTCCTCCGCGGGCAGCGGAATATGGAGGAGCGTCTGCCGCCGGCATTCGGCGATCGCGGCGCGCATCACCGCGTCGACCCGGGCGGCGGGGACGATGAAACGGTCCTGGAACGCATCGACTCGGGCGGCGAGCGGGCCTTCTCCCGGCACCAGCCGCTCGATCCAGGCGAGCAGGGGATCGTAGCTGGCCAGCGGATGGATTTCGGGGGTCACGCCATACAGGCCCTGCGCCTCCTCGGCGAAGCTCAGCCGCTCGCCCTGGACCATGCGCAATCGCGTGCGGGCCGCGGTGAGCTGGGCGATCAGGAAATCGCGGCGGCGGTTCGGCGGATCGATCCCGGCCGGATCGATCGCGGCGGCGCGGGCATGGAGCGCCGCGGCGGCCTCGGCGAGCTGCGCAACGGTGCGCGGAGCGGCGCGCGCCGCCTCGCGCCATTCCGGCGGCCCGTAATAAGCGTCGACATAGCCTTCGTCGCGCTCGCCGATCTCGAGCTGCAGCCGGACATAGTCGCGGGCGATGGCGTCGAGCGAGTCGGCCGACGGGCGAGTCGTGGTGCAGCCGGCAACGAGAAATGCCGCGAGCAGGATGCGAAGCCAGGTCATTGCCGCAGCATGGCGAATTCCGGCCATGCAGGAAAATTGTTTCTGGCGGCGTCGCCGGACCGGGCCTTATGGCTGGGTCGCCACCGCAAGGACGCCGTCGGCGCCGGCGCTGACGACGACGTCTCCGTCCCAGGCGGTCCCATAAATCGCGTCAGCAAGCGGATGGTCCAGGGTATGGAAGTCTTGTGAGCCCTCGGCGACCATGACCGTGATCGGCGATGCCCGGCGCCGGCTGATCACGCGCTCGAGAAGCTCCACGGTGACTTGCCGCGGATGGCCGTGCGACCACGCGGTTTTCCCCCTGATCTGCGTGGGGGGCCCCATCGAGATCACCGCGATTTCCGGAGTCACCGCGTTGACCAGCGGCAAGGTGGTGCCGTTGTCGGCGCCATGGTGTCCGGCGACGTAGACGTCGACGTCGAGGGCGCGGGTGCCGGCGTAACGGGCGAGCAGCCTTTCTATCCCGGCGACTTCCAGGTCTCCGGTGAACAGGAAGGAGGCCTGCCCATAGTCGACGCGAACGACCAGGCTGTGGTTGTTCGGATTCCTGAACTCGCCCGAGCTGGTGCCCTGGCCGCCCGAAAGCACTCGGATTCGGGGATTGACGCGCGGGCAGGCGAGCGGATCCACGATCGATCCGCCGACGCCCGCGGTTCCGGCCGCGGCGACCCTGGCCGCGGTGATCGCCAAATGGGGGATGGGCGGCGATGCGCCGTCCGCATGGGCGATCATCCGGCCGGCGCCGGAGCTTTCGGTGCGGGGCTGGCCGTTGTGAACATAGCCACGGACGCGGAAGGTCTGGGCGACGCGAAACAGGGCGCGGTCGTGATCGTCGTGATTGTGGGTGAGGAAGACGGCGTCAAGGCGCCGGCCAAGGTCGTCCCGGCGCTCGAAGAAGGTTTCGAGATAGTTGATCAGGTGGGTGGTGGAGGCGTTGTTCCGGCCGCCGGCGTCGATCAGAATCGCCCCGCATGGGAATTCCAGCAGCGCCGCGCTGCCTTGATCGACATTGATATAGTGGATGGCGATCCGGTCGGAAGGCGTCGAGGGCTGCGCCGACGCGGCCTCGAACGCGGCCGGTGCCGCGACCAGGGTTGCCGCGAAGGCGGCGAACAATTTCCAGCTTCTCATGGCGAGTCTCCCTGCTGGGGAGGCTGCGCCTCGGGCGGTACGCGGTCGCGCCGAGCTGAATCCGAAACGGCGGGAACAGGCCGCTGCCGGCCTTCATTCTGATCCGAAACGGAGCGGCGCGCCGCCGGTCAGCCGCGATAGGCCGGGTCGAGCGCCAGGTTGATGAGGTGCGCGAGCCGGACGCCGCCCTGGGTGATGCGCCGCTGGATGATCGGCATCGCCCAGTCGATATAGGCGTTGTCGATCGCCACGCTGCGCGACTGGCCCTGGGCCCAATTCATCTGGGTGGCCGAGAATTGGCAGGCCCCCTGCACCAGCACGCAATAGCCGACCTCGGGCCGGATGGTCGTGACATAGGATTCGGCCGACCATTGCCACGGCAGGGTGGAGAGCCACTGGGCGCGATCCTCGTCGGCCACCTGGAGGCTCCACTCGGCGGCGAGCAGGCGGACGCTGTCGATCGACGGGTTCCGCCCCAGATGCCGGCTCTGCAGGATGCAGGTGTCCCAGGTCGAATGCAGGTTGTTGGTGCACAGCCCGGACGAGCCCACCTCGTTGCCGCCCTGGTCGTCGCGGAACGAGCTATGCAGCGGTTGATGAACGTCCCCCAGCCAATGCCCCAAATAAACCAGCGCCGCCGCCTTGTCCCGGTCGGTCGCGGAGGCAGACCGCAGGGTCGCGAAGTCGGCCGCGATCGCCGAAATCACGCACAAAGGGGCGCCGCCACAGCCGGAGGCGCTGGTGACGACCAGGCTGGTCCGCGGATAATTGACGAAATGCTCGGGGCTGCGCCGCCCCGGGCCGCCGGCCGCGGGATGGTCCGGATAGGTGCAGGCCCAGCCATATTCCGCATTGAGCGGATTGGCGGCGAGGATTTGCGGATGCGCCCGCAACAGCCGGGTCACCTCGGCTTGCGCGACCGGGGTCAGGTTGCGCAAGGCGATCTCGCAGACCGTTCGGTGGCCCGAATCTCCCCAGGCAGAGGCTTGCGAGGCCCAGCCCAGGCCGACGACCAGGACGAATGCGGCGACGATCGAGCGCAAAGCGGTGTGCATGACGAGTCTCCCCCGCCGGGAGGCTGCGCCCGCGCATCATCGCGGTCGAAAGAAGCTTGATCCAAAACGGCGGGAACTGAGCCGCCCAGCCCGCCAATTTGGTCCGAAATGGAGCGAGCGGCTCAGTCCGAACCGCGATTGTAGCCGGCCGCGATCGCGCCCTGGGGGTTGATCACGATCCGGACATTGTCGCAGCCGCCGGCCTTGCCGTCATTGTCGCGGCCGATCTTGCGCGGGTTGGTACCGCACGTCGCGTCGTTGAGGTCGGTGCGCCAGACCGTGCCCCGGCTGGAAAGCTCGGTGATCACCGAGGCGTCGGGAAGCATCGTCCCCGAATATTTCATCGGGCCGACGGAGACGACGAAATGGCGGGCGGCGACGGCGTTGAGGAAGGGGACTCGCGACGAGGTCATGCTGCCGTGATGGCCGACGACGAGGACATCGGAGCGGAGCGCCGGAGTGCAGCAGGCAAGGAGCTGCCCCTCGACCGACGTGGGCGTCGGCGGGGTCGAGGGCGGGTTGCGGGCGCCGGCCTCGGCATCGCCGGCCAGCAGGATCTGCCGCGTCCCGAGGTCGAGGCGGGTAACGACGCTCGCGTCGTTATAGTGCGAAGCCCCGGCCGTCCCGTCGGCATGGAGGATCGTCATCCGCGCGCCGGCGCCCAGCGGAACCGCTGTGCCCTGCGCGATCTGGCTGCCCCGGGGCACGCTGACCACGCCGCCCGGGCGGACCCGTCCATGGCAACTGGCGCTGCTGGCCGGGAAGGTCGCGTCGTGGGTGCCGCCGCTGCCGAGCGCGTCGTGATAGGTGACGCCGGTCTCGGCGACGACCGCATCCAGGAAGGCGCGGTAGCCGCACGTCGGGTTCAGCGCCCCCGAATCCCAGACGTTGCGCACCGCGTAGGTGCCGAGGACGTCGTCCATCATCTCGACATGGTCCTTGTGCGGATGGCTGAGGATCAGATGGTCGATCGTCGTCAGGTCCCGGCGCACCGCGCGCAAATAGGCAATCACGCGATTGCCGGCCCCGCGCGCAAAATCGTCATTGCTGCCGGCGTCGTAGAGCAGGGTGAAATCGTGACCCTCGACGAAGACGGCCAGGCCGGTGCCGACGTCGATGGTGTGGACGATGAAGGTGCCCGCCGGCGGGGGACCGCTCGCGGCCGCCAGCTGCGCCGAGGCGGCGGCGGGAATTGCGAGCAGAGCCGCGGCGAAGGCAGCGGATAAGGTCCAGCTTTTCATGGCGAGTCTCCCCCGCGGGGAGGCTGCGCCTGCAGGCGAGACCGGTCGAAAGGAGGTGAGTCCGAAACGGCGCGAACCGGCGATCCGGACGGGCTATTCTGATCCGAAATGGTGCGAAGCGTCGGTTTCCCGAAAGTCCTTGCATAACTTTCATCCAAACCGGATGTATTTCAGTCCGATTCGGGGGGAATCATGAGTCTGGCGGGGTTTTTTGCGGCAATCGCGGAAGACGTCATGCGCGAGACCGCGCTGTTCGCCGCCATCGGCTTCCTGCTGTTTGGGGCCGGCGACTTGGCGGTCGACCTGGTCTGGGCGGCGACGCGGCTGCGGCGGCGGGGCCGGGGGCCGGCCAGCGCCGATGCGCTGCCGCCACCGGCGGCGCCCGGCCGGCTCGCCATCTTCGTGCCGGCCTGGGACGAGGCGGGGGTCATCGGCGCGATGCTGCGCGCTGCGCGGGCCGCTTACGGGCTCGCCGATTACCGCCTCTATGTCGGCTGCTATCCCAACGATCCGGCGACGATCGCGGCGGTGGCAGCGGCGACCGACGATGCGCGCGTCCGGCTGGTGGTCGGCCCTGCGCCGGGCCCGACCAGCAAGGCCGACTGCCTCAACCGGATCTGGGAGCGGATGCGGGAGGACGAGGCGGCGGAGGGCCGGCGCATCAAGGCGGTGGTGCTGCACGACGCCGAGGACGTCGTCCATTCGGCCGAGCTCGGCGTCTTCGATACGCTGGTCGAGCGGTTCGACCTCGTTCAGCTGCCGGTGCTGCCGCTGGTCGATCCACGGTCGCGCTGGATCGGCGGCCATTATATCGAGGAGTTCGTCGAGGCGCACGGCAAGGAGCTCGTCGTGCGCGAGGCCCTCGGCGCGGGGCTGCCGTCGGCCGGCGTCGGCTGCGCGATCGCCTGCGACGCGCTGGCGGCGCTGGCCGCCGTGCAGGGCGCGCCGTTCGATCCCGCCAGCCTCACCGAGGATTATGAGCTCGGCCTCAGGCTCCACGCGATCGGCCGCCGCGCCGCCTTCGTTCGCCTGCCCTCCGGACCGGGACGCCCGCTGGTTGCGACGCGGGCCTATTTTCCCGCCACGTTGAATGCCGCCGTCGGCCAAAAGGCCCGTTGGACGACCGGCATCGCGCTGGCCGGCTGGGACCGGCTCGGCTGGAGCGGCGGCCCCGCCGAGCGCTGGATGCGGCTGCGCGACCGCCGTTCACCGCTCGCCGCCCTGATATTATGCGCCGCCTATGCGGCCTTGGTCCTGTGGGCCGGGCTGTTCGCCGCCCAGGCCATGGGCTGGCGGGAGATGCGGCCGCTCCCCGACACTCTCGCGCTGCTGCTCGCGATCAACAGCGGGCTGCTGCTCTGGCGGCTGGCGATGCGGTTCGGCTTCGTCACCCATTCCTACGGCTGGCGCGAAGGCCTGCGCGCGATCCCGCGCACGGTGACTGGAAACCTGATCGCGATGCTCGCCGCCCGCCGGGCGGTGGCCCGCTATCTCGGCATCCTGAGGACCGGCGCGTGGCTTTGGGACAAGACCGCCCACGCCTTCCCGCCGCAATTGCCCGCCGAATGAGCGCGCCGCCGCTCCGCTTCCTCGCGCTGGTCGTGGGCGGATGGGTGTGCATCCGGGCGGCAATGCTTGCGCCGGGCTGGTGGAAGCCCGCCGAGCCGGCCGGCCGACCGCCGGGCGCGCCGACGCCTACGGCCATCGCTGCGCCGCCGCCTCTCGCGCCAGCGGCGGCGATGCACGCCCGCCGGCCGCCGATCCCGCGCCCGCCGCCCCTGGTGCGGGAGCGGCAGAGGGCCCGTCCCGCATTCGCGGCGGCCTTGCCGGCAATGCACTTTGCATTGAAGCCCGGCCGCGCCTTGCCGGGGCCGCCATCGGCGGGACTGGTCCCCGCCGGGCCGCCTTCGCCCGCCCGTCCCGCCGGCGCCGGCCGCTGGTCGGGCTCCGCCTGGCTGCTCCTCCGCCGCGACCGCGGCGTCGCCGCGCTGGCGCCCGGCGGAACGCTTGGCGGGAGTCAGGCGGGCGCGCGCATCCTCTATCGCTATCGCCGCAATGTCGCGCTGAGCGGGCGCCTCTACGCACCGCTGCAGCGGCTATCGGGCGCGGAAGCGGCGTTCGGGCTCGACTGGCAGCCGTCGTCCGCGGCCGCCATCCATGTCCTGGCCGAACGCAGGCAGGCGCTCGGCGACGAGGGCCGGTCCGCCTTCGCGCTGACGCTCTACGGAGGCGGCAGCCGGCGCCTGCCGGGCGGGCTCAGCGCCGAAGGCTACGCGCAGGCCGGCATCGTCGGCCTCGATCGCCGCGACCCGTTCGTCGACGTCGCGCTCCGCATCGGCGCCCCGCTCGGGCCGGTGGAGGTCGGCGGCAGCGCCTGGGGGGCGGCCCAGCCCGGCGCCGCCCGGCTCGACGCGGGCCCCCACGTCGCGGTCCGGCTGCCCGTCGCGGGCGCGTCGCTCCGGCTGCAGGCGGACTGGCGGTTCCGCGTCGCCGGCGACGCAATGCCCGGCTCCGGCCCCGCGCTCACCCTCGCCGCCGACTTTTGAGGCCACCTTTTTTGGGCCCGGCGCGCCTTCCGCGCCCCGCCATTAGCCGTTAGGGTCCCCGGCTCATGGATATCTATCTGCCGATCGCGGGCCTGTCGGTGAACGCGCTGGTGATCGTCGGCCTGGGCGGGCTGGTCGGCCTGCTGACCGGCATGGTCGGCGTCGGCGGCGGCTTCCTGACCACGCCGATCCTGATCTTCTACGGCATCCCGCCGGCGGTCGCGGTGGCGTCCGCCACCACCCAGATCACCGGCACCAGCATCTCCGGCGTGCTCGCCCACCGCCGACGCCGCGGCGTCGACCTGCAGATGGGCGCGGTGGTCATCGCCGGCGGCGTCGCCGGCTCGATCCTCGGCGGCTTCCTGTTCCGCCTCCTCCAGGACATGGGCCAGATCGATACCGTCATCTCCATTCTCTACGTGCTGCTGCTCGGCAGCATCGGCGTGATGATGGCCAGGGAAGCGGCGACCGCGCTCGACATATTGAAGCCGACCAAGCGCGCTTTGGCGAAGCCGGCGCGCCGCCACAATCCGCTGATCGCCGCGCTGCCGATGCGCTGGCGCTTCTACCGCTCGGGCCTGTACATCTCGCCGCTGGCGCCTTTCGGCCTCGGCTTCATCTCGGGCATGTTGACCGTCCTCCTCGGCATCGGCGGCGGCTTCATCATGGTGCCGGCGATGATCTACCTGCTCGGCATGTCCGCGCAGGTCGTGGTCGGCACCTCGCTCCTCCAGATCCTCTTCGTCACCGCCGTCACCACCATCGTCCACGCCACCACCACGCGCTCGGTCGACATCGTCCTCGCCGGGCTGCTGCTCCTGGGCTCGGTGGTCGGCGCCCAATATGGCGTCCGGCTGGCGCAGAAGATGAAGCCCGAGCTCCTGCGCATGGTGCTCGCCATCGTCGTCCTCGCCGTCGCCTTCCGGATGGCGCTGCAGCTGGCCTGGCGGCCGGCGGAGATCTACGCGGTGCAGATGCTGTGAGGCGGCTCCGAACCCTCATTCTTGCCCTGCTCGCGCCGCTCGCGCTCGGCCTGGCGCAGCCGCGGCTGGTGCCGGACGTGTCGCAGCGCGACGTCGAAATCCGCTACAGCTTCTCGGGCGCCGAGCTGCTGCTGTTCGGCGCGATCCTCCATCCCGGCGGCCGCACCCCCACCGAGGCCACCGACATCGCGGTGGTGCTGAAAGGGCCGCTCGAGCGGATCGTGCTGCGGGAGAAGCAGAAGGTGGCCGGGATCTGGATGAACGTCGAGCGGGTGCGCTTCCGCTCGGCGCCGAGCTTCTACGCGGTCGCCTCGTCGCGGCCGCTGGCCCGGCTGGTCGACGAGCGCACGGCGGCGATCTACGAGCTCGGGCTCGACAACCTCCAGCTCTCGCCCGGCGGCGGGGCGCCCGCCGACATGCTGCGCCGGTTCGAGCAGGGCCTGATCGACCTCAGGCGGCGCAACCAGCTCTATGCCGAATATCCGCGCGGCGTGGAGATCAGCGAAGGCGTGCTCTACCGAGCCCGCATCAGCATCCCGGCACGGGTGCCGGTCGGCACCTATACCGCCGAGACCTTCCTGATCCGCGACGGCCGGGTGATCGCCGGCGCGGCGCGCGAGATCCGCATCGAAAAGCTGGGCTTCGAGCGCTTCGTCGCCGACGCGGCCGAGCGCTGGTCGCTTTCCTACGGCGTCGTCGCGGTGGCGCTGTCGCTGCTGCTCGGCTGGGCGGCCAGCGCCTTCTTCCAGCGGCGGTACGGCTAAATCTACGCCAACCACTTGTTTACCCTATTGTTCTAAGACCCGGGACAATCTGTTCCGTGCCAGTTCAAGAGGGCGGCCCAACGCATGACCGACGCGATGAACCTTCACAGCTTTCCCCAGCCCGAGGACGGCCAGCCCCGTGCGTCGTCGCCGGCGTCGCCGGCGTCGCGCAAGGCGCTCATCTCGCACCTCGAAGCGATCGGGCAGATCGTCGAGGTCGGCGGCAGCGGCGCCCGCGTCGAGATCGTCGGCCGGCGCCTGGCCGAGCTCGGGAGCGATTCCGATCCGAGCATCGCCATGTCGGGCCAGGTCGGCAGCCAGATCAAGATCGCGGCCGGGCGGCGCTGGCTGCTCGCCAACGTCCGCAAATTGAAGGTCATCGACGCCGAGGCGGGCACCATCGCGGCCGAGATCGATTTCCTCGGCGAGGGCGACGAGGACCCCGCCACCGGCAAGCTGATCAACTTCAAGCGCGGCATCACCTCCTACCCGATCCCGGGCAGCAAGGCCTATCCGGTGGCCGGCGACGATCTGAAGCAGATGTTCGCCGCCGACGAGCGCGCCCATATCGAGATCGGCACCGTCTATCCGACCAAGGACGTCCGCGCCGCGCTCTACGTCGACGCCCTGCTCGGCAAGCATTTCGCGCTGCTGGGCTCGACCGGCACCGGCAAGTCGACCGCCGCGGCCTTGATCATGCACCGCGTCTGCGACCAGTCGCCCGAGGGTCATATCGTGATGATCGACCCGCACGGCGAATATAGCGCCGCCTTCAAGGGCCATGGCGAGCTGTTCAACGTCGACAATCTCGCCATGCCCTACTGGCTGATGAACTTCGAGGAGCATACCGAGGTGTTCGTCACCTCGCAGGGCGCCGAGCGCCAGCGCGACATGGACATCCTCGCCAAGTGCCTGCTCCAGGCGCGCGGCAAGAACCGGGCGGCCGAGGGCCTTTCCAAGCTCACCGTCGATTCGCCGATCCCTTACACCTTGTCGGACCTCACCAGCGCGATCACCCACGAAATGGGCCTCTTGAACAAGGCGACCGACACCGCGCCCTACATGCGGCTGAAGAGCAAGATCGACGAGCTGAAGTCCGATCCGCGCTACCAGTTCATGTTTTCCGGCATGCTGATCGCCGATTCGATGGGCGCGTTCATCGCCAAGATTTTCCGCCTCCCCGCCCGCGGCAAGCCGATCTCGATCATCGACGTGTCGGGCGTCCCGTCCGACATCGTCTCGGTGGTGGTCGCGGTGCTCTCGCGCCTGGTGTTCGACTATGCGATCTGGTCGCGCAGCGAGGTGCAGCGGCCGGTCCTCCTCATCTGCGAGGAGGCGCACCGCTACATCCCCGCCGACAAGACTTCGAGCGGCCAGGCGGTGCGCAAGGTGCTCGAGCGGATCGCCAAGGAAGGCCGCAAATATGGCGTCTCGCTGGGCCTCATCACCCAGCGGCCGTCGGACCTCGCCGAGGGCGTGCTCTCGCAATGCGGCACGATCATCGCCATGCGCCTCAACAACGACCGCGACCAGGCGTTCGTCAAATCGGCGATGCCGGAAGGCTCGCGCGGCTTCCTCGACGTCATCCCGGCGCTGAGGAACCGCGAGTGCATCGTCTGCGGCGAAGGCGTGTCGATCCCGATTCGCGTCTCGTTCGACGATCTCGAGCGCGACCGCTGCCCGGCCTCGTCCGACCCGCTCTTCTCGCAGCTCTGGCGGCAGAGCGGCGAGGAGGATGCGATGGTCGCCCGCGTCGTCAAGCGCTGGCGCGCCCAGGGGCGCTGACCCCGACGCCACGACCGCCTCATCCCGGCGAAGGCCGGGATCTCGTCGAGACTCCTGAGATTTCCTGTCCTGGGACCCCGGCCTTCGCCGGGGTGACGGGTTAGGGCGCGTTACTCGGCTTGGCGGTGCCGGCCGCCTCCGCTTGCGCCTGCTGCGTCCTCGCCGCTCCGACCGGGGTGCCGAGCAGGCTCCTCAGCCGGCTGCGGAAGCTGGCCAGGTCCGAGCCGGACAGCTGGGCGCGGCCGACGAACCGGACCGAGCGCGGGTTCACCGCGGCGCCGTTGCGGTACATCTCATAGTGGAGATGCGGCCCGGTCGAGAGGCCGGTCGAGCCGACATAGCCAATCACCTGGCCCCGGCGGACGCGGCCGCCCGGCTGAACCGCGATCCGGCTCATGTGCGAATAGGATGTGGAGATGCCGCCGGCATGGCTCAGCCGCACCTGCCGGCCGTAGCCGCCGGCCCAGCCGGCGCGGGCGACGCTGCCGTCGCTGGCGGCGAGGATCGGCGTGCCGTAGGCGGCGCGGAAATCGAGGCCGCGGTGCATCCGCGAATAACCGAGGATCGGGTGCATGCGGAGGCCGTAATTGGAGGTGATCGGACCCGGCACCGGCTGCTGCATGCCGCCGCTCTGCCGGCCGACGCCGGACGCCTCGAACCATTGCGACCGCCCGTCGCTCGACCATTGCATCAGCTGGAGGTCGCGGCCGGAGGCGCGCTCGAGCCCGGCATAGAGAAGCGGCCCGGTCTCGGTTTCGCCGGTGGCGGCGCGGCGATGCTCGATGATGATGTCGAAGCGGTCGTCCGAATTGAGGCCCGAGGGCACGCTGATCTGGCTGTTCAGGGCGCGGATATAGGATTCCACCGCCCGCGCCGGCACGCCGGCCGCCCGGGCGGAGCGGTAGAGGCTGGCGCCGACCCGGCCCTGGATGCGCAGCGGGGTCTCGTCGACCGCGATCGGGATCCGGGTCAGGGAAAGCGCCCCGTCGACGCGGGCGAGCTCGATCCGCAGGTCGAAGCGGGCGCGGAAGGCAAGCTTCTCGAGCGGCCGCGCCACCAGCCGGTTCGGACGGCGGCCCAGGGTCAGGTCCATCACCGTGCCCGGGCGGATGTCGCCGACCGGAAGGATCTCGCCGATCATGGTGGCCACCCGGTCCGCCTCGGCCCCGGCGACACCGGCACGCTCCAGCACGCGGGCGAAACCGTCGCCGCGGCCCAAAGTGGCGCGAAGGTCGATGATCGGCCGCTCGGGCGTTTCGGCGAGCGGCTCGACGGCATCGGTCGGCGCCATCCGGCGGCCGGTATCGGCGCCGTAGGCGAGCGGCGAAATGGCGAGCGCGCGCGATTCCTCGAACTGGGCCTCGGGCAGGGGTGCGGGCGAGACGCCGGCGAGCGGCTCGATCGCGGGGGCGAACGACCAGGCGGAATAGCAAAGCGCGGCGCAGGTGGCGAAGCCGCGGAACCAGTCGCGCGAGCCGATCCGCTGGCCGAGATCGACGACGAGGTCGAACTCGCCGGCGCGGGAGCGCAATGCGTCGACCTTCTGGCCGAAAGCCGGGCGCGCGGGCGGCGCGCGGTAGAGAGCGGTGTCGAGGCTCAGGGCAGCGGTTCCGCTGCCCGACCCGGCGCCAATTTCGCTATATTGATACAAGGCTGCTCTCGCCCTCGCGCCCGCTTCGATCCCCCGCCGCGCACCCCGCTTGGCAGGTGGCGATGGTTGTGGAGAAAAGAGGTTAAAGTCAAATTACGGATTCTACCTGCGGGCCCTCCTTGCGGCGAAGCGAAATGCGCGCCGGACGAGCGGAGCGGCAGTCGCAAGCGGTGGAAAAGGTTGCGCTTTGCGCGGCCTAGGCCAATCTAGCGGCGATGCGCGCCTTCCCCGCCCAGCCGCTGAAGGCCATTCTCGGGCCGACCAATACCGGCAAGACCCATCTCGCGGTCGAGCGGATGTGCGGCCATTCCTCGGGCATGATCGGCTTTCCGCTGCGCCTGCTCGCGCGCGAGGTCTACGACCGGGTGGTGACGCTGAAGGGGGCGAACCAGGTCGCGCTGATCACCGGCGAGGAGAAGATCCTGCCCGGGGACGCGCGCTGGTTCCTGTGCACCGCCGAGTCCATGCCGATGGAGCGCGATTTCGCCTTCGTCGCCCTGGACGAGGCGCAACTCGGCGCCGATCCGGAACGGGGCCACGTCTTCACCGACCGGATGCTCCATGCCCGCGGCCGCGAGGAGACGATGATCCTCGGCTCGGAAAGCCTCAAGCCGATGGTGCGCGCTCTGTTGCCCGAGGCGGAGATCGTCGGCCGGCCGCGCTTCTCGACCCTGTCCTATGCCGGCCCCGCCAAGCTCTCGCGCCTGCCACCGCGTTCGGCGATCGTCGCCTTCTCGGCCGAGCAGGTCTACGCCGTCGCCGAGATGCTGCGCCGGACGCGCGGCGGCGCCGCGGTGGTGATGGGCGCACTCTCGCCCCGCACCCGCAACGCCCAGGTGGCGATGTACCAGGCCGGCGAGGTCGACTATCTGGTTGCCACGGACGCGATCGGCATGGGCCTCAACATGGACGTCGACCATGTCGCCTTCGCCGGCCTCGCCAAGTTCGACGGCAAGCGGCGGCGGCGGCTGACGCCGGCCGAAATGGCCCAGATCGCGGGCCGCGCGGGACGCCACCAGCGCGACGGCACGTTCGGCAGCCTGACGCTGGAGGGCGACGCGCTCGCCGAATTCCGCCCGGAAGAGATCGAGCGGATCGAGGAGCATCGCTTCGCGCCGCTGGACTTCCTCTACTGGCGCGAAAGCGACCTCGATTTCCGCACCGTCGACCTTTTGGTCCGGTCGCTCGAACGCCGGCCGGTCCGGCCGCAGGTGCGCGCCGCACCCGAAGCGATCGACCTGGCCGTGCTCAAGCTGCTCGCCGGCGACCCGGAGGTCCGCGCCCGCGGCGACCATCCCGAGACGGTGCGCCGCCTCTGGGCCGCGTGCGGCCTTCCCGACTTCCGCAAGACCGGACCCGAGCATCACGCCCGGCTGGTCGCGCGCATCTTCCACTATTTGAGCGACGGCGACGGCCGCATCCCGCAGGGCTGGTATGCGGAGCAAGTGGCGCGGCTCGACAATGTCCAGGGCGACATCGACGCGCTCGCCGACCGGATCGCGGGGGTCCGCACCTGGGCCTATATCGCCCACCGCGCCGATTGGCTGGCCGACCCCGCGACCATGGCCGAACGCACGATGGCGGTCGAGGAAAAGCTGTCCGACGCGCTCCACGAGCGGCTGACCCAGCGCTTCGTCGACCGGCGCACCGCGGTGCTGATGCGCGACCTGGGCAAGAAGGGCGGCGGCGAGTTTCCCATCCTGGTCGACGCCGAGGGCGAGGTCAGCGTCGGCTCCTACGCCATCGGGCGGCTGCAGGGCTTCGCCTTCGAGGTCGATCCGAGCGCGCGTCACGCCGACAGGAAGATGCTGCTGGCGACCGCCGAGCGCCGCCTCGCCGGCGAATATGAGAAGCGCGCCGCCGCCCTGGTCGCCGACACCGACGATCATTTCGCCCTGCGTACCGATGCCGGTCTTCCGGTCGCGATCCTGTGGCGCGGCCACGAGGTGGCGCGATTGGGACCGGGCAAGAACCTGCTCAGCCCGCGCATCCTGCTCGACCGGCGGATCGAGGGCGTCTCCGAGCGCGGCCGCGAGGCGGTGATCGCGCGATTGAAGGACTGGCTGCGCGCCGGGGCCGAGGCGGCGCTGGGCCCGCTGCGCGCCGCCGGCCATGCCGCGCAGGACCCGGCGGCGCCGGCGGCGGTCCGCTCGGTGCTGGCCCTTTTGGTCGACGAAGGCGGGATCGTCGCGCGCGACACGGCCGCAGAACCGCTGGCCGCCCTGGACCGGGAGCAAAGGCGGGCGATCACCCGTCTCGGCGTCAGGATCGGCGCCCTCGATCTGTTCATGCCGGCGGTGCTGAAGCCCGAGGCGAGGCGGTGGCGCGCCGCCTTCCGCGCCGCGGCAGGCGGCGCGCTCATGCCTGAATTGCCGCCCCAGGCGAGCGTCGTCCTTGCCTTGCCGGACGAGGTCGGCCGCGCCTTGCTGGCCCGCCTGGGCTTCCGCGCGGCGGGCCCGCAGATGATCCGCGTCGACATGGCCGAGCGGCTGGCCCGCCACGCCCACGAGGCGCGGGCGGCCAAGGCGGGCGAGCCGGTCGACGCCGCCCTGGTGACCTCGCTCGGCCTGCAGCCGCAGGCGGTGGCGAAGCTGATGCGCGACATCGGCTTCCACCCGAACGCGGAAACCGCCGGCTGGATCTGGCGCGGGCGCGAGCGGCGGCGCCGGGCGCGGGCGCCGGCGACGGGATCGCCCGCCTTCGCGGCGCTGGCGGAACTCCGGCGTGGCTGACAGCCTCAGGCTCGACAAGTATCTGTGGTTCGCGCGGATCGTGAAGACCAGGGCGCTGGCCCAGGAAATGGCGGAAAAGGGCCGCATCCGCATCGACGGGCGGGTCATCGACCGCGCCCACGCTCCCGTCCGCGTCGGCGACGTGCTGAGCTTCGCCCAGCGCGCGACCGTCCGCGTGCTGCGGGTCGAGGCGCTCCCCGCCCGGCGCGGCCCGCCCGCCGAGACAAGAGCGCTTTATTCTGAATTGACGCGCGCGTCGGGCGGGGACTAGGGACGCCCAAGGAGAGAGTGAAGCATATGACCTACGTCGTCACCGATGCCTGCATCCGCTGCAAATATATGGACTGCGTCGAGGTCTGCCCGGTCGACTGCTTCTACGAAGGCGAGAACATGCTCGTCATCAGCCCCTCCGAGTGCATCGATTGCGGCGTGTGCGAGCCCGAATGCCCGGCCGAGGCGATCCTGCCCGACACCGATGCGGGGCTGGAGAAATGGCTCGAGGTCAACGCCGCTTTCTCGGCCGAATGGCCGAACATCACCCGCAAGAAGGACAGCCCCGCCGACGCCGACGAGCATAAAGGCGAGGACGGCAAGTTCGAGAAATATTTCTCTTCCGCGCCGGGCGAGGGCGACTGAGCGCGATGGAGGCGACCCTGTCCCGCTGGGCGCCGGTCATGCGCGCCATTCTCCGCATCGTCGCCGGCCTCCTCTTCCTCGAGCACGGCACCCAGAAGTTCCTGAGCTTCCCCGCCGGCCAACAGGCGGGGAGCGGCCACGCCTTCGCCAATCTCGGCGCCTATGCCGGGTTTATCGAGATCGCCTGCGGCCTCCTCATCGCGATCGGCCTGTTCACCCGGCCCGCCGCCTTCCTCGCCTCGGGCACGATGGCGGTCGCCTACTGGTATCAGCACGCGCCGCAGAATTTCTTCCCGGTCAACAATATGGGCGACGCGGCGATCCTCTATTGCTTCGTCTTCCTCTACATCGTCTTCGCCGGCCCGGGCCCGTGGAGCCTCGACGCGGCCCGGGCGCGCGGCGCGCCGCGGCCCTAGCTTTCTCCCGCATTTCCTGCTATAAGATAAGGCATCGAAGCGGATGCCTTCGCATTCGCACCCGGTGATCAACGAGAATTGCCGCACAATCGGAAAACGGAAACGCGTCTTTTGGGGCGGATGCGGGTTTAGACCGGTCACATGCGGATATCTTTCATGGAAGGTTTCAATAGATGGCAACGAAAGCGTTGAGCTTCGACGTTGGCGATTATGTGGTTTACCCCAAGCATGGCGTCGGCCGCGTGGTCGAGCTGCAGAGCACCGATATTGCGGGCATGCAGCTCGAGCTCTACGTGCTGCGCTTCGAGAAGGAAAAGATGACGCTGCGCGTTCCGACCAACAAGGCCGAGAGCGTCGGCATGCGCAAGCTGTCCTCCGACAAGACCATGCAGGAGGCGCTCGCCACCCTCAAGGGCAAGCCCAAGGTGAAGCGCACCATGTGGTCGCGCCGCGCCCAGGAATATGAGGCCAAGATCAATTCGGGCGACCTCGTGTCGATCGCCGAAGTGGTCCGCGACCTGTTCCGTCCCGACGACGCGCCCGAGCAGAGCTACTCCGAGCGGCAGATTTTCGAGGCCGCCTCGACCCGGCTCGCCCGCGAGCTCGGCGCGATGGAGGAGATCGACGAGAAGCAGGCGCTCGAGAAGCTGCTCGAGATCCTCAACAAGGCGGCGGTCATTCACCACAAGGCCAAGGTCGACGCCTGAGGGCGGTAGCGAAAGATGAATCGGGACAGTCACCAGCGACTGTCCCCGGGGGCGGTCCGGAAACGGGCCGCCCTTTTTCTGTTGCGCGCGGCTGTGACACGTGTATTATTAGCCTAATACAGCTACGGAGGAAATCGCCATGCGCCCCGCCATCATCCTGCTGAGCTCCGTCCTTCTGCTCGGCGCCTGCCATGCCGGCGGGAGCGCCGAGGGAACGGGCCCCACCGCCCAGCGCGGCTTCGAGGTCGGTGCGTTCGACCGCATCGCCTTGGCCGGCTCGCACGACGTGATCGTGACCGTCGGGGGCGCGCCCTCGGTCCGGGCCGAGGGCGACGCCGAAGCGCTGGAGCGGCTCGAGATCGGCGTGGAGGGCGGCCAGCTCAGGATCGGCAATCGCGGCAATAGCGGCTGGTCGTGGTTCGGCGGCCACCGCCGCGGCATAACCGTCCACGTCACCGTTCCGGCTCTCGCCGGCGCGTCGATCGCCGGGTCGGGCGACATGCGGATCGACCGCGTCGAAGGGCCGCGATTCGCCGCCGCGATCACCGGCTCGGGCGACATGGACATCGCCAATCTGAGGGTCGGCGAGGCCAGCTTCTCGGTGACCGGATCGGGCGGCATCGCCGCGGCGGGCAGCGCGCAGCGCTCCAGCGCCTCGGTAACCGGCTCGGGCGATCTCGACCTCGGCCGGCTCGAAGCCGCCAACGCGACCATCGCCCTGGCCGGCTCCGGCGACATCAGCCTGCGCGCGACCGAGACCGCCGCGATCGAGCTCAGGGGCTCGGGCGACGTCACCGTCGGCGGGCCGGCCCGCTGCTCGATCAGCAAGTCGGGCTCCGGCGAGGTCCATTGCGGCGGCTAGAGTTGGGCCCGATTGGCAGCCACTCCAACGGAGATGGAGTCATCCCGGCGAAAGCCGGGATCCATGGACACCGCCGTTTGCGTAAAAGCGCCCACGTCTCATTCTCCAATACTTCGGTTCATGGGTGACTCCGGGAAGCGGATCGCCCTACCGCGAATTGAGTCCGGCGCCGGCACGCTTCCTCATTGACGATTCATGATTTGGCGGCATGGTCCTGACATGATCAGGATCCTGCCCGCCTTTCTCGGCCTCATCGCCCTCGCCGCGCCGGCAGCGGCGGCCGAACGCCGCTATTCGGTGACCGATTTCGACCGGGTGATCGTCGAGGGGCCCTATCGGGTGCATCTGGTCGCCGGCCGTCCCTCCTCCGCGACCGTGACCGGTTCGCGCGAGGCGATCGACCGGGTGACGATCGACGTCCAGGGCCAGATATTGCGCATCCGCCGCAACCGCTCCGCCTGGAGCGGCACGCCGGGCGCCGAGGCCGGGCCGCTGGCCGTCGAGCTTACGACCCGCTCGATCCGTTCGGCCCGTCTGATCGGCCCGGCCCTGCTCGACGTCGTCGACGCGGAGGGGCTGAACGTCCAGTTCACCGTCGAGGGCAGCGGCCGCATCCGCGCCACCGGCGTGGACGCGGAGACGCTCACGCTCGGCCTGCTCGGCTCCGGGCGGCTCGACATTTCCGGCAGCGCGCGCGCGCTCCGCGCCGACTTCCAGGGCACCGGCGACGTCGAAGGCACCAATTTGCGCGCCCGGAATGCGACCGTCACCACCAACACGGTCGGCACCGTGACGCTGACCGTCGACGGCCCGGTCACCGTCAACGCCAACGGCCTCGGCGACGTCCATATCCTGGGCAATGCGGTTTGCACCGTGCGCGGCATCGGCGCCGCCCAGGTGCGCTGCTCAAATCAGCGCTAGGACGGCGAGCTTCCCGGCCAGATCCGGCGGCAAGTCCATCACGCCATCGCCGCCTTCGCCGAGGTCCGGCGGCGCGTCGGCCCCGGCCAGATAGCGCCAGCCCTGATGCGCGCGCTTGGCCAGGGCGCGGACCGTCACCAGCTCCGGATCGAGCCGGATGACCGTCTTGCGATCGGAAGCGCGCTCGTCGAAGCCGAGGATGGTCTGGCGGGCGGCGATGCGGTGCTTGACGATCCAGTAGATCGAGCCGCCGACCAGCTCGTCCGCGCGCTTCGGGCGGAAGCGGGTGACGATCGGCACCACCCCGCCCTGCGCCCGCGATTCCAGCCGGCGCCTGAGCGTCTCGAGGCTGGCGCAGCCGACCGCGACCTTGCTGAGATGGAGCGAGGACATGGGGTTCCCAATGGCGCGCTAAAACTTACAGATCAAGCGCTTAGCTTACCAGCCCGGTGGCGACGGCGAGGCCCAGGAAGGCGAAGAAGCCCATCGAATCGGTGATCATGGTCACAAACACAGACGAGGACACCGCCGGGTCCTGCCCCGCCCGCTCGAGCACCACCGGCACCACCACGCCGCACAAACCGGCGATCAGGATGTTGATCAGCATCGCCGCCGCGATCACCGCCCCCAGCTGCGGATTGGAGAAGACGATGGCGGCGCCGATCCCGAGCAGGATGGCGATGGTGACGCCGTTGAGCAAAGCCACCGAAATCTCGCGCCAGATCGTCCGCCAGGTATTGGAGCGGGTCAGCTGGTTCATCGCCAGCGCGCGGACCGAGACCGCCATGGTCTGCGTCCCGGCATTGCCGCCGATCGAGGCGACGATCGGCATCAGCACCGCCAGCGCCACCATCTGCTCGATCGCGGCGCCGAACAGGTAGATGATCGACGAGCCGACCAGAGCGGTGACGAGATTGGCGGCCAGCCACTTGACGCGCGCGCGATAGCTGTCCCGGACCGGCTCGTTGATGTCGCCTTCCACGCCGGCGCCGGACAGGAGCAGGGCGTCCTCGCCGGCTTCCTCCTGGATGATGTGGACGATGTCGTCGACGGTGATCATGCCGACCAGCCGGCCGGCCTGGTCGACCACCGCCGCCGAGACCAGAGCATATTTCTGGAAGCGCAGCGCCACCTCCTCCTGGTCCATGTCGACCGGGATCAGGGTCTGCTCGCGCTGCATGACGTCGGCCACCGCGATGCGGCGCGGAGTGCGCAGGATCCACGAAAGGAGGCAGGTGCCGACCGGACGGTGGGCCGGATCGACGACGAAGATCTCGAAAAAGTCGGTGGTGAGCTCGTCGCTCGCGCGCAGATAGTCGATCACCTGCCCGACCGTCCAATGCTCGGGCACGGCGACGGCGTCGCGGCGCATCAGGCGGCCGGCCGATTCCTCGGGGTAGGAGAGCGCTTCCTCGATCGCCGCGCGGTCGTCCGGATCGAGCGCGCGCAGCACCGCGCGCTGCTCCTCCTCCTCCATGTCCTCGATGATCGCGACGGCATCGTCGGTCTCGAGCTCGCCCGCGATCTCCGCGACCTGGTGCGGCTCGAGCGCGTCGAGCAGTTCGTCGCGGACCCAGTCGTTCATCTCCGCGAGCACGTCGCCGTCGAGCAGGTCTGCAAGAGCGGCGGCGAGCAGCCGGCGGTCGCCGGAATCGACCAGCTCGAACAGGTCGGCGACGTTGGCGGGGTGGAGTGGCTCGACCAAAGCGCGCGCGCCCTCGTCGTCGCCGGCCTCGATCCGATCGATCACCGCGCTGACGAATTCGGGCTTCAGCCGGTCGTCGGCGTCGAGCCGGTCGTCGGCGACAGCGACGGCTGCCGGGATTTCGGGCGTTTCGAGGTCGCTGTCGCTCATCTCGCCCTCCAACGTTCGATGCCTGGCTGGAGGGCTTCCTAGGCGCGTCGGTCCCGCCTGTCGATATTTGGGCGCGCGCTCTGGAATATAGGTGGCGGGCGGCCTAAAGCGCCCGGGAACGATCGGGAGACGGCCATGGCCGGCGAAAAGAACAATCTCGTCCTCACCCTCGACAGGGGCGGCGACGTCGTCATCCGGCTGCGCCCCGATCTCGCGCCCGGCCATGTCGAGCGGATCAGGGAGCTGACCGAGGAGGGATTTTACGACGACGTCGTCTTTCACCGCGTGATCGACGGCTTCATGGCCCAGGGCGGCGACCCGACCGGCACCGGCACCGGCGGCTCCGGCAAGCCCGACCTCAAGGCCGAGTTCAGCCGCGAGCCGCACGTCCGCGGCACCGCCTCGATGGCACGCGCGCACAATCCGGACAGCGCCAACAGCCAGTTCTTCATCTGCTTCGACGATTGCAGCTTCCTCGACGGCCAGTACACGGTCTGGGGCGAGGTGGTCGAAGGCATGGAGCATGTCGACGCCTTGCCCAAAGGCGAGCCGCCGCGCGCGCCGGGCCGGATCGTCAAAGCGTCATTGCGGGACTGACCCCCATGGCTCGCCCGGTCACGCTCGTCACCGGCGCGTCCGCCGGCCTGGGCGCCGAGTTCGCCCGCCAGTGCGGCGCGCGCGGCGAGGCGCTGGCGCTGGTCGCGCGGCGCCGCGACCGGCTCGAGGCGCTGGCCGCCGAGATCGGCGGCGACGTCCATATCTTCGTCGCCGACCTCGCCAGGGCGGGCGCCGCGGCGAGCCTGATCGGCGAGATCGAGGCGGAGGGACTGAGCGTCGGCACGCTGATCAACAATGCCGGCTTCGGCCTCGCCGGCAAGTTCGCGTCGCGGCCGCTCGATCGCCAGAGCGAGATGATCGATCTCAACGTCCGCACCCTGGTCGAGCTCTGCCACCTCGTCCTTCCGGCGATGCGCGAGCGAGGCAAGGGTGCCGTCCTCAACGTCGCCTCGACCGCGGCCTTCCAGGCGGGACCGAACATGGCGGTCTATTATGCGACCAAGGCGTTCGTGCTGTCCTTCACCGAGGCGCTGCACCACGAGCTCAAAGGGACCGGCATCAGGGTCTCGGCCCTCTGCCCGGGCCCGACCGCGACCGAGTTCGGCGAGGTGGCGGAGGTGAACAGCCCGGCGATGAAATATGTCGCCGGCAAGGCCGCCGACGTGGTCCGCGCCAGCCTCAAGGGCCTCGACCGCAACCAGGCGGTGGTGATACCGGGGATTCCCAACAAGGTCACCGCCCAGGCGAGCCGCTTCCTGCCCCGCGCGGCGATGCGCAGGATCGTCGGCGCGATCAAGGTCTAGCCGAGCTCGCCGATCAGCCAGTCGTGGAAGGTCCGCACCGGCCGCCGGCTCAGGGCCGACCGGCGGCAGGCGAACCAGTAGGCGTAGGGGCTTTCGGCCTCGATCCCGAACAATTTGACCAGCCGCGGATCCTGCGCCCCTTCGAAGTGCATGTCGAACATGAACGCCACCCCCAGCCCCTGGGCAGCGGCGTCGAGGATCAGCTGGCCGGAATCGAAATGGTCGACGGTGGCGGGCTCGATATGGGGAAGCCCGGCCGCCTCGCGCCAATAATCGAAGGCGTCGGGCAGGTCGCGGTGGAGCAGCACCGTCGCCTTGGCCAGCTGGGCGGGATCGGTGAGCGCGTCGGGGCCCGCGGCGCCGATCGCCACCACCCGGTTGGTGCCGAGCCGGCGGGCGTAGAGCGACGGATCGACCTCGCGGGCCAGCGCGATCGCGGCGTCGAGGCCTTCGTCGAGGCGGGCGAGGGCGTGGGGGCGGGTGTCAATATCGATGTGAAGATCGGGGTGGAGCGCGCGCAGGGCGCCGAGCCGCGGCATCAGCCGGTAGGAGGCGAACAGCGGCAGCACCGCGAGCCGCAGGCGCATCAGCTCGGCATTGCCGGCCGCCCGCCCGATCGCCTGGCCGAGCGCGTCGAGGGCGGGACCCAGTTCGGCCAGCAGCCGCTCGCCGTCGGGGTTGAGGTGGACGGCGTGGTGGCGGCGCTCGAACAACGGCCGCCCGACATGGCGCTCGAGCGCCTGGACGCGGCGGGTGAGCGCCGGCGAGGACAAAGCGAGCGCCTCGGCCGCGGCCTTGACCGAACCGAGCCGCGCCGCCTGCACGAACGCCTCGACCGCGGTCATCGGCGGCAGCCGTTTCATGCCTTATCTTGTGCGGTGCACATTTTCAGCCATCCGCCGCGCCTAAGGGGAATCCGCCCCTTTCTGGTTGCATGATTTGCACTCGTGGCTGCTCTCTTCGCACTTGCACAAAAGCCGCGCAAGCGCGAAAACGACCCTGCCTTTCAGGCATCCTCTCCTAAAACTTTCAGGGTCGGCCCCCGGGCCGGCCCTTTTTTCTTGGCTAATCGGAGAGGCGGCGACTCGCTCCGTGACTTGCCGGAGCCCACGCCGTGCCGGGGCCGGAAGACGGTTCGGCCCGGTTCATGCTGGAATTCTCAGGCGGCCTTGCGCAGCCGCGCCATTTCGATCTCGAACGCCAGCAGCAGTTGCCCGCCTTCCTCCTTCGGAAGCCACTCGGCCATGTAGGGGAACAGGGCGGTGTGCGAGCGGACTTCGCGCGGCGTCCACGGCATGGTTTCGGCCGCGCGCGCGGTGGCGATCAGCGCCAGCATCTCCGCGCGAATGTCGTCGGCGGTGAGCCGCGTGGGCGGCGGCGCCGCCGGCTCGTCGAACATCTCGGCCTGCGCCGGATCGGGGCCGAACATGTCGGGCTGGTCGTCCATGGCGTCAGCCTAGCCCCTGGGCGTCTGGGATCAAACCGGTCCGAGCAGCTTTTCCACAAGATTCTCGATGTCGCCGGCGATCCCGTCCTCGGCCAGCGCCTTGCGGATACGACCGCGCGTGGTGACGAAATACTCGCCCTCCTTCACTTCGACGCGCGCGGCGACATACTCGGCCTGCATGCCGGCCGCCGCCAGCTCCTTGTGCAGCATGTCTTTGGGATCGAACGGCGGGATCGGCAGATTGAACATCGCTTTGTCGAAATCCCGCTTTCCCCATTGGCCTTCGGACTGCCAATGCTCGGCGCGGGAACGGGCGGTCTCGCTATTGAGGATGGCGCACAGATAGCGGGCCTCGTCCTTGAGCTTGCACCCCATCCAGTAAAGCTTGTGATCGATCACGGCCTTGCCGTCCTCGATGATCGCCGCAGCGGGCTGACTGACCGCTTTTGAGTAGACGACACGGATGGGGCTGATCGGGAATTGCGCCGAGAGCTTGCCGAAATAGTCGCACTGCTGGCGAAAGGTCATTGTGCGCGGCCCATGACCGTCCCAAAGTCGTTCCGCCTCCAGCAGCCATCGCGCTAAGTCCCGATAGCCCGATTTGAGCGCGGCTTCGCTGTCCATGACCCGCTTTTTTTCGGCGTCCCACGGTATCACCCCGGTCGCGCCGGAAATCACACGAAAGGGGCCAATAGATTCCCCTAGGTACACGGGCCGCAGCATGTCGATCTCAATCGGTCCCTCCAGCGGGTCGAGATTCTTCCAGGGCCGCTTGTCCTGACTCGATGTTCGGCCACGGACGCGGGGCGCCTTGGCGTTCCGCCCGAGTCGGCCGCCCGGCAACTCCTCAACGATCAGAAGCCGTCGCGGCGTCAAAGTGGCGCCCTGTCGGAACTTCTTTTGATAGGGTGATTCCGTGACGCCGGTGTCCGCCGGCCACGGCTCCTCATGTTCGGTCAGGTAGCGTAACGCTGTCTCGGGATGCGCGTCCCGCTTCGGCAAATGACCCGAGAAGCGTCGTACTTTTGTTGGCAGCTTTGCCGGGTGGCGCGTGCCCTCAGCGAAGAGGACGCAGGACGGAACCGGGAACAACGGCTGCACCTCCGAAGGAAAGGTCCAGGCGGCAGTGAATCGAACCGCTTTGGGTGCGCTGCGCCACTTGTTGAAGTCGCCGGTGCGAAACTTCGTATAAGGATCGCGGCTCATCGCCGCATAGGGGAGGACGAACGCGATCCGACCCTTGCGTTTCATGTAAAGATCGACCGCACGGGCGAAGAAATAGGCGCTCATGTCATTGGCCGTCGCCGCCTTGCCGCCGACCCAAATTCCGGCCCGCGTCGCCTCCTGTTTCAGTCGCTCCTGATTTTCCTTCGAAAGCGAGCTGTAGCGGACCCAAGGCGGATTCCCGATCACCACATCCGCCTTCTGCTTCTCGGTGGAAAGCCAGATCGGCCGCGACAGGTTTCGGGCGACATAGCCCCAGATATGGTTACGCCCCTCCGCATTCAGGCGGCACAAAAGCTCGTAGGTTTCGGCGAGCATGGTCCGGCCGGTCCCGTCGAGGCCCCGGCCTTTTAACCAACCCGCCAAATCCTTCGCCGGCCGAGGCGCCTCGGCATAAGACATCATGGTGTCGAGAAGCTCATCGAAGAAATTGGGGTCGATCACCGCGTCTTCGGGAAAGCGAAGCACGGATGGATGCTCGCCCTCGCGCGCCGGCGGGACGAGGATTTCCAGTTCATGCACGCCCATCAGCTCGCGCGCATTCCACTGCAGCGAGTTGCCGAGGTAGACGGGAATGGTGAGCGAACGGGGGCGGTCTTCGGAAAATGTCGGCAGCAGCGCGAGGAGCCACGTCGCCCGCGCGAAGATGACGGCCACCGGACGGATATCGATGCCGGCGATCTTCTCGGCGGCCAGCGAAACTATGGCGGCCGAGGGCACACCGGCTTCCCGCCCAGCCGCCGTCAGGCGCCTGATCGCATGGAACAGGAACGTGCCGGAGCCGCAGGCTGGGTCGATCACCCTTTGCCTGAGGGGATCGTCCACTGCTTCGGTTACGATCCACGCCGCCAGCCAATCGGGCGTATAATATTCGCCCAGCTCGTGCCGCTGCTCGGGGTCGATCAGGCTCTCGTAGAGGCCCTTGAGCACGTCGGCTTCGATCGCGTCGAGATCGAAACGGGCGGCCTGGTGCGCGATCTTCAGGACGAGCGCATCGCCTTCCGGCGAACGAAGCAGCCAGTCGAAGAAGTCCGCTTCGACCGCGCCGACGATGCCGAGATCGCGGAACTCCCTGCCGTCGAGGAGATCCCGCCCGCTGTCGGGAAGGTGGCTCACGAATGCGGCCGTCGCCACCGCTTTGGCGACGATGACGAGGTAGGTGTGCTGCAGAAACAGCTCGGGCGCCTCGACTTCGCTGCCATAGGCGACGCGGAGCAGGCGGTCCCAGAGCTGGCGCTTAACCACGACCTCGGGGTCCGTCCCGACCTGATCCCAGAGCGCCCTGAGCTCGCGCATCGCGCGCGGGTAGAGGACGGAATCGCGGCCGAGCTCGAGCTTGATCCGCTCGACCTCCGGGGGCAGCCGGTCCTGTAGGGCGACGACGCTTTCGAGCCAGCTCAGCAGCCTGTGCGGCTCGTCGGCGGTCGGCTTGAAATCGCCGATCGCGTCGAGCGTTTCGCCATCCTTCCCCAACTCATGCACGGAGAAGGTGGCGCCGTCGCTGACGATGCCGACGAAATCCTGGCCCGTTTCGGCTCTGCGATCCTTCAGATAGCCGGCGAGCTGAACCTCGAACTTTTCTTGGCGGAGATCGCGCTTGGCCTCGATCACCGTCCTGCCAAGGAGCGCGTCCATTCGCCCACGAACTTCGAATGTCTGTTGCTCGAAGGTGATGTCCTGAGATTTGGCGCCGAGCCCGTCGGTCAGCAGCCGATAGACAAGAGTCCGCACCTTTTCGTGACCCGGACGGGTAACGAGTTCGGCGACGATCTCTTCAAGCTGACTGATCGTTAGCGGCATCTTTCCCCCCGCCCACCCTGCCCGCAGAGCCGCCCCGGTTCAAGCGGCCGTCATCTCTTCGCGCCTCCGCGCGAATCCCAACCCAACCTTTTTTGAACCCCTCGATTTGACCAGTCGTTCAGCATGCCTATGTGGGGCGCTTCCGAGGAGAGCCGAGCCGATGGCCGACGAAGAACGCAAACCCAAGCGCCTGCAGGTCGCGACCATGCGCCCGGAGGACAGCGGCCGCGGCATCGCCCGGCTGCCGCGCGCGATGATGGCCGAACTGGGCCTTGCGGAAGGCGACGTGATCGAGCTTGGCGGCAAGCGCGCCACCCCGGCGCGGGCGGTCGGCCCCTATCCCGAGGACGAGGGGCTGGAGATCATCCGCCTCGACGGCCTCCAGCGCGCCAATGCCGAGATCGGCTCGGGCGACTATATCGAGGTCCGCAAGGCCGAGTCCAAGCCCGCCCAGCGCGTCATCTTCGCCCCCGCGCAGAAGAATCTGCGCCTCCACGGCTCCGCCCACGCGCTGAAGCGCAGCTTCGGCATGAAGCCGCTCACCGCCGGCGACGTCGTCGCCACCACCGGCCAGCAGCAGATGCCGCGCGGCGACATCCCGCCCGAGCTGCGCAAGATGCTGACCGCGCCGGCCTTCGCCCTCCAGGAGATCCGCCTGGTCGTCGTCTCGACCGTGCCCAAGGGCATCGTCCATATCGACGCCAATACCGAGATCGACCTCCGCCCCGAATATACCGAGGCCAAGGAAACCCGCCGCGCCGACGTCACCTATGACGATCTCGGCGGCATCGGCACGACCATCGACCAGCTGCGCGAGATGGTCGAGCTGCCGCTGCGCTATCCGGAGATTTTCGAGCGGCTCGGCGTCGATCCGCCCAAGGGCGTCCTGCTCCACGGCCCGCCGGGCACCGGCAAGACCAGGCTGGCGCGGGCGGTGGCGAACGAAAGCGACGCCAATTTCTTCCACATCGCCGGCCCCGAGATCATGGGCTCCGCTTATGGCGAGAGCGAGAAGAGGCTGCGCGAGCTGTTCGAGGAGGCGGCCAAGGCGGCGCCGTCGATCATCTTCATCGACGAGATCGATTCGATCGCCCCCAAGCGCGGCCAGGTCACCGGCGAGACCGAGAAAAGGCTGGTCGCCCAGCTCCTGTCGCTGCTCGACGGCCTCGAGCCGCGGCAGAACCTGGTGGTGATCGCCGCCACCAACCGGCCCGAGGCGCTGGACGAGGCGCTTCGCCGCCCCGGCCGCTTCGACCGCGAGATCGTCATCGGCGTCCCCGACGAGGGCGGCCGGCGCGAGATCCTGGGCATCCACACCCGCGGCATGCCGCTCGCCGAGGGCGTGGAGCTGGACGGGCTGGCGCGCCAGACCTACGGCTTCGTCGGCGCCGACCTCGCCGCCTTGGTCCGCGAGGCGGCGATCGAGGCGATCCGGCGGATCATGCCGCACCTCAACCTCGAGGAAGGGACGATCCCGCCCGAGGTGCTCGACACCCTGTCGGTCACCCGCAAGGATTTCGAGGAGGCGCTGAAGCGCGTCCAGCCGTCAGCGATGCGCGAGGTGATGGTGCAGGCGCCCAATGTCGGCTGGGACGATGTCGGCGGCGTCGACGAAGCGCGCGAGCGGCTGCGCGAAGGCGTCGAGCTGCCGCTCAAGCATCCCGACAGCTTCCGCCGGCTCGGCATCCGCCCGGCCAAGGGCTTCCTGCTCTACGGCCCGCCCGGCACCGGCAAGACCCTGCTCGCCAAGGCGACGGCGCGCGAGGCCGAGGCCAATTTCATCGCCACCAAATCGTCCGACCTTTTGTCCAAATGGTATGGCGAATCCGAGCAGCAGATCGCGCGGCTGTTCGCCCGCGCCCGCCAGGTCGCGCCGACGGTCATCTTCATCGACGAGCTGGACAGCCTCGTGCCGGCGCGCGGCGGCGGCCTGGGCGAGCCGCAGGTGACCGAGCGGGTGGTCAACACCATCCTCGCCGAGATGGACGGGCTGGAGGAGCTGCAGTCGGTGGTGGTGATCGGCGCCAGCAACCGGCCGAACCTGATCGATCCGGCCCTGCTGCGGCCGGGCCGGTTCGACGAGCTGATCTACGTGCCGGTCCCCGACGCCAAGGGACGGCGCCACATCCTCGGCATCCACACCAAAAGCATGCCGCTGGCCGCGGACGTCGACCTCGACGCGATGGCGGAGCGCAGCGAGCGCTTCACCGGTGCCGACCTCGAGGACCTCGTCCGCCGCGCCGGCCTGATGGCGCTGCGCGGATCGATCGAGGCGGACGAAGTGACGATGGACCAGTTCGAGCGGGCGCTGAAGGAGACCCGCGCCTCGGTGACGCCCGAGATGGAGCTGGAATATGACCAGATCCAGAAGAGCCTGAAGCAGGACGCGCGCGGCGCCGGATCGGGCATCGGCTTCATCGGCCCCGGCATGCTCACCCCGCGGGGGCCGAAGGGCTGAAGCGGAGCTTCGTCCACAGGGCGAGGCCGAGCATCAAGGCGGCGGTGGCGAGGAACGGCAGCGGCAGATCGACCATGTAGAGGGCGACGCCGAGCGCCGGCCCGGCGACGAAGGCGACGCCGTTCACCGAGGTCACCTGCCCGGCGACCGCATTCTGCTCGTCGAGGCTGACGGCGAGCGAGGCGCCGCTGGTGAAACCCGGCCGGAACAGGCCGAAGCCCAGCGAAGCGAGGGCGAAGCCGAGCGCGAGGGCGTAGACGCCGGTGGCGAGGCCGGTCACCGCCGATCCGGCCGCGGCGAGGAGCGAGCCCCACAGAATGAGCTGGCGCGGGCTCAATGCGAGCTGCGGGATCAGCCACCATTGGGCGAGCAGCGACGCGGCGGCCCCGGCCATCAGCACGATCGCGATCCACTGCTGGGCATGGTCGAGCGGCAGCCTCAGCCGGTCGATCACCAGGAAGCCGATCACCCCGAGGAGGACGGCGTGGCCGTGGCCGCCGATGATGCCGATCAGGTGCCAGGGCAGGACCCGGGGATCGCGCCAGTGGAGCCGCGCCGGCGCATGGTCCTCGCTCGCCACCGGCGCGTCGGCGCCGCCGATCGAGGGATAGGCGACGATCGGCCCCTTCGCCTCGCTGCGCGGCGTGTCGTCGGGCAGGCGCAGGGCCAGCAAGGCGAGCACCAGCGCGCCGATCGCGGCGAAGGCGAACAGCGGCGCCGACAGGCCGAGCGGCGGGAAGATGAAGAGCGGCGCGATCGCCGGGCCGATGATCGTGCCGAGCCCGAAGGAGGAGGCGATGGCGGCGAGCGCGCTGGTCCGCTCGGGGCCTTCGGTGCGTGCGGCGATATAGGCCTGGACGGCCGGCGGCGAGGCCGATCCGAACGCGCCGTAGACGGTCCGCCCGAGCATGAAGATGGTGAACACGACCATGCCGCCGGCATAGCCCGAGAGGCCGGCGGCGAGCGCGCCGCCGCAGATCAGCATCGAGACGATGAAGCCGTAAAGGCCAAGCCGCATCAGCGCCCGCCGGCCACGGCGGTCGGCGCGGTGCGCCCAGATGGGCGCCATCGCCACCCAGACCACCGCCGACAGGCTGAACGCGATCGCCACCCAGATGTCGGCGACTCCGAGCTCGCGGCCGATCGCGGGCAGCAGCGACTGCATCGCCGTATTGCCCGCCGCGGCGACCAGCATCACCGAAAAGAGCAAAGCGAATCGCTCGCGCGAAAGGCCGAAGCCGTTCATCTACCCCGCCTTTCCGGCCTTCCGGCCCGGCCGCGGCGGTCGCCGACGAAGGGGGAGCAGCGCTTGCGGCTTGCCAATCGCGGCGCGATTTGCCAACGCACGATCTTTCCCCGAGCATTTGGAAGCAGCATGTCGGCATCCTGGGACGAAGCACAAACAGACAGCCGGTTCGCGCGCAGCGCGGGCGGCGGCCCGCTGTGGCATTTCCTGCGCGGCTTCATCAAGCATCCGGTGATGGTCGGCTCGGTGATTCCGTCGTCGAAGGCGGTGATCGACAAGATGCTCGAGCCGGTCGACTGGACGAACTGCAAATTGTTCGTCGAATATGGGCCCGGCGTCGGCACCTTCACCGAGCACATCCTGCAGCGCATGGCGGCGGACGCGACCCTGATCGCGATCGACACCAACCCCGATTTCACCAAATATCTGACCCGCAAGTTCCACGACAGCCGGCTGATGGCGGTGACCGGCTCGGCCGCCGACGTCCGCGAGATCGTCGCCGAATGCGGCTTCGACCATGCCGACTACGTGCTTTCCGGCCTGCCCTTCTCGACCCTGCCGCCGGGCGTGGGCCCGAAGATCGCGGCGGAGACGGCGGCGGCGCTGCGGCCCGGCGGGGCGTTCCTCGTCTATCAATTCTCGCCCAAGGTGCGCGACTTCATCGCCCCCCATTTCAGCCGCATCGACAAGGGCTTCGAGTGGATCAACATCCCGCCCTGCCAGCTCTTCTGGGCGTATAAGGACTGACGGGCGGGCGCGCCCTTCGGAGTCACCCCGGCGAAGGGTTCCCATCAAAGTAATACTTTGATGGGGCCCGAAGGCCGGGGCCCATGAACCGAAGCGATGGAAAACGAGACGCGGGCGCTTTCGCGCATCGTTGAGCACCGGTGTTCATGGATCCCGGCTTCCGCCGGGATGACTCTGTTGCCTTTGTAACTGCTGTAATCGAGTCCGGACCCTAGCCGCCGAGCCGGCGGCTTCCGAAATTGAGGCGGCGCGACAGGTTGAAGTCGGCGGTCGCGATCAGGAAATAGGCGATTGCCCATGTTAGCCGGTTCCACCAGGTCAGCTGGCGGCGGTGCTCCTCGCGCGTGATCCGCCGGCTGTCGGCGATCTCGCCCTCGACGAAGCCGCGCATCATCGCCGCAAAGGCCGGATCGTCGATCCGCAGCATCATCTCGAGGTTCAGATAGAGGCTGCGCATGTCGAAATTGGCCGATCCGATATGGACGGCATCGTCGATCACGATCAGCTTGGTGTGGAGCCTGGTCGGCTGATATTCGTAAATCTCGGCGCCGCGCTTCAAGAGGCGCCAGTAGGTGAAGCGCGCCGCGCCGATCGTCGCCCGGTTGTCCGATTTCGCCGCGGTGACGATCCGCGCCCGGCCGCGCCCGGCGACGCCGTAGATCCGCCGCAGCATCGACCGGCTCGGCGCGAAATAGGCGACGATCATGTCGACCGCCCTGGCGCGCATCATGTCGTCCTTGACCGAGCGCGCCCACGGGCTCAGCCGCCGCGTCGGCCCGCCGAACAGCCAGTGCAGCGGCCCGTCCCTGACGCTGTGCCGGCTCAGCATCCGCCGCAGGCGGCGGATCGAGGCGTCGGGGGTCTCGGCCCAGCTGAACAGCGCCTCGAAATAGCGGATCAGGCATTCCACGCTCCGCCCTTCCACCTCCAGCCCAAGGTCGCGCCAGGCGCCGGTCTCGACCGTGCCGAAATATTCGTCGGCGATGTTGAACCCGCCGACGATCGCCTTCCTGCCGTCGGCGAGCGCCAGCTTCTGATGGTTCCTGAGGAGGTAGCGGCGCCCCCAGCGCGGCACGAACCGGCAGAAGCGCGCGTGGGCGTCGACCAGCGGCTTGAAGAAGCCGGCCGAGGCGTTGGCCGAGCCGAAGCCGTCGACCAGCATCGATACCGTCACGCCGCGCCCGGCCGCCTTGAGCAGGGCGTCGCGCACCCGCCGGCCCGACGCATCGTCCTCCCAGATATAATAGAGGATGCGCAGCGATTCCCGGGCGCCGTCGATCAGCGCGATCAGCGCCTCGAGGCGGCCGGGGCCGTCGGGCAGCAGGGTCAGCCGGTTGCCCGCCACCTCCAGCGGCTCGATCCCCGGCCCGGCTTTCGCGTCCTCGCCCATGAGTCGACCGGACTAGACCGATGGACGCGCCCAGGGAAGGCGTGACGGCGCCCGGCGCCCGGCGCCGCTGGGGCGGCTGGGGGCGGCCGGATTGAGGGCCGGGCGCAACCGACGTAAGATGGCGGAAACGACTCGCCGGCCGCCGGTTCGGGCGGGAGCCGGCCGCCGGCCTTCATGTTCCTGAGCACTTCTGGGGAGAGCGATCATGGCGAGGAAGGGTTCGAAAGGCACCGAAGGCGGCGCCAGCCAGACCGACAGGGTCACCGCCTTCCTGGTCGGGCTCGCGACCGACCCCGCCCGGCTCGGCCGCTTCATCCAGTCGCCCGACGCCGAGCTCGAGGCGGCGGGCATCGAGGAGCAGGGCCGCGCGGTTTTGAAGAGCGGCAATCCGCTGGCGATCCACGCCCTGATCGGCGGCCGGCCGGCCGCCGCGGCAGCCGCGCCGGCCACCTTCCTGATCGTCGCGATGGAGGAAGGCGAGGGCGGCGGCGAGCCGCGGCCCAGCGTCGCTGCGGCGCCGCCGCAATTCTCGCCGATGATGATGACGCCCTTCCCGTCGCCGGGCCCGTCCCCCTTCCCGACGCCGTTTCCGTCGCCGATGATGATGTCGCCAATGATGTCACCGATGATGATGTCGCCGATGATGTCGCCGATGATGATGTCGCCGATGATGTCGCCGATGATGATGTCGCCGATGATGATGTCACCGATGATGTCGCAGCCGATGATGCCTTCGCCGTTTCCGGCGTCTCCCGTGATGGCGACGGCGCAGCCGATGGCGCCGGCGGAGCGCCCGCAGGCGGCGGTGGCGGCGGCGCCGCTGTCGCCGCCGATGATCTTCGCCTCGCCGATGATGCCGTCGCCCTTCCCGACGCCGATGATGATGTACCCGACCATGGCGCCGATGATGATGATGCCGACCATGTACCCGATGCCGATGCCGTTCCCGTCGCCGATGATGATGTCGCCGATGATGATGTCGCCGGCGATGACGCCGCCGGCGATGACGCCGCCGGCGATGGCGAGCCCGACGGCGCAGGCCGGGGAGGCGCCGCAAACGGGGTCTCCGCCCGACGCCGAATAAGCGGGGCCCGCGCCTCGCCTTTCCGCCGGGGCGCGGCGGACGCCCCGGGAGGCGCCCGCCTCCCTTTTTCGCCGAAAGGAACCCCTATGAGCGCCGGATCCCTGATCGTCGTCGGTACCGGCATCCGCACCGTCGGCCAGATGACGATGGAGGCGGTCGCCTGGATCCGCCAGGCGGACCGGGTGCTCTACGTCGTCGGCGACCCGATCGCCGCGGCGATGATCCACACGCTCAACCCGCGGGCGGAATCGCTTTCCGGCCTCTATGCCGACGGCAAGCACCGGCTCGACACCTATCAGGAGATGGTCGAGCGTATCCTCGCCTCGGTCCGCGCCGGCGCGCGCACCTGCTTCGCCGCCTACGGCCATCCCGGCGTCTTCGCCTTCCCCTCGCACGAGGCGATCCGGCGCGCCCGCGCCGAGGGCTATGCGGCGAAGATGCTGCCGGGGATTTCGGCGGAGGATTGCCTGTTCGCCGATCTCGGCGTCGATCCGGGGGTGACCGGCTGCCAGTCCTACGAGGCGACCGACCTGCTGGTGAACGGGCGCACGCTCGACACCAGCGGCAGCGTCGTCCTGTGGCAGATCGGCGTGGTCGGCGACGCGGCCTACCGGGCGGGCGGCTACGGCCGCGCGGCGCTGCCGCTGCTGGTCGAGCGGCTGCTCCTCTTCTACCCGCCGGACCATCCCGTCTATCTCTACGAGGCGGCGGTGCTCGCCGGCTGCGAGCCGGTGATCCTGCCGGTGACGGTGGCCGGGCTGGTGGCGGCGCCGATGACGCCCGGCTTCACCGCCTATATCCCGCCGGCGCGCCCGACCCGGACCGATCCGGTCCTGGCGCAGCATGTGGCCGGCCTCCAGCGCTGATTTCCTTGGCCGCGCGGATCGCCTAGTGGCAAGCCGTGCACGTCGCCCGCCTCAGCCTGACCGACTTCCGCTCCTATGCCGACGCGCTGGTCGCGCCGGGGCCGGGCTTGGTCCTCCTCACCGGCGAGAACGGCGCCGGCAAGACCAACCTGCTCGAAGCCGTCTCGCTCCTCTCGCCCGGCCGCGGCCTGCGCGGCGCGAGCCTCGCCGAAATGGCCCGCAGCACCGGCCCGGGCGGGTTCGCGGTGGCGGCGCGGGTCGGCCCTGGGGCGCCGCCCGGGACAGGCGCGGTCGACATCGGCACCGGCACGGCCGGCGCGGCGCCGGCGCGCCGCCAGGTCCGGATCAACGGCGCCCCGGCCTCGGCCAACTCCTTGTCGGAATGGCTGTCGGTGCTGTGGCTCACCCCGGCCATGGACCGGCTGTTCGCCGACGCCGCCTCCGGGCGCCGCCGCTTCCTCGACCGCCTGGTCCTCGCGCTGCGCCCCGACCACGCTACCCACGCCGCCCGCTACGAGGCCGCGATGCGGGCGCGCAACAAGCTGCTCGGCGAGGACGCCCCCTGGGACGAGGCCTGGCTCGGCGCGCTGGAGGCCCGGATGGCCGAGCATGGCGCCGCCATCGCCGCGGCCCGCGATGCCGCCGTCGCCGCGCTGGGCGAGCGCCTCGCCGCGGCCCCCGACGGTCCGTTCGCCCGCGCGTCGCTGGCGCTGGAAGGCGGCGGCGCGGGCGACCTCGCCGCATCGCGCGCCCGCGACGCCGCCGCCGGCCGCACGCTGGCCGGTCCGCACCGGACCGACCTCCTCGTCACCCATGAAGGCAAGGCGCAGCGGGCGTCGCTTTCGTCGACCGGCGAGCAGAAGGCGCTGCTGATCGGCCTTATCCTCGCCCATGCCGACCTCGTCGCCGAGCGCGCCGGCCGCCGCCCGATCCTCCTCCTCGACGAGATCGCCGCCCATCTCGACCCGTTGCGCCGCGCCGCCTTGTTCGAGCGGCTCGGCGCGGCCGGCGGGCAGGTGTGGATGACCGGGACCGAAGCCGGATTGTTCGCCGGAATCGGGTCGAGCGCAACCTGGTTCGAGGTCAGGGAAGGCACCGTCCGCAGCGGCTGAATCGCGCCCTTTTTCCTTGGGTTTCGGGCCCCGATTCCCTATATGATCGTCTATGGCATCCTCCCCCAATGAAAGCAGCTACGGCGCCGAATCCATCAAGGTGCTGAAAGGCCTCGACGCGGTCCGCAAGCGGCCGGGAATGTATATCGGCGACACCGACGACGGGTCGGGCCTCCACCATATGGTGTTCGAGGTCTCCGACAATGCGATCGACGAGGCGCTGGCCGGTCATTGCGACCTCATCCGCATCACCCTCAATCCCGACGGGTCGGTCAGCGTCGAGGATAATGGCCGCGGCATCCCGACCGGCATCCACGAGGGCGAGGGCGTGTCGGCGGCCGAAGTCATCATGACCCAGCTCCATGCCGGCGGGAAGTTCGAGAACACCTCCGACGACAATGCCTACAAGGTCTCCGGCGGCCTCCACGGCGTCGGCGTCAGCGTCGTCAACGCGCTCTCCGAATGGCTCGAGCTGGTCATCTGGCGCGACGGCGAGGAGCACCGCATGCGCTTTCGCCTCGGCGACGCCGAAGCGCCCCTCAAGGTCGCCGGCCCGGCGCCCGACGGCAAGAAGGGCACCAGGGTCACCTTCCTGCCCTCGCCCGCCACCTTCAAGGTCACCGATTTCGATTTCGACAGGCTCGAGCACCGCTTCCGCGAGCTCGCTTTCCTGAACAGCGGCGTCCGCCTGCTGCTCGCCGACGCGCGCCACGAGGAATCGAAGGAGGTCGACCTCTATTACGAAGGCGGGATCGCCGCCTTCGTCCGCTATCTCGACCGCGCCAAGACGCCGCTCTTCCCCGATCCGATCGCCATCCACGGCCAGCGCGACGATATCGGCATCGACATCGCGCTCGAATGGAACGACTCCTATTACGAGAACGTCCTCGCCTTCACCAACAACATCCCCCAGCGCGACGGCGGCACCCACATGGCCGCCTTCCGCGCGGCGCTCACCCGCACGCTCAACAATTATGCCGAGAAATCGGGGATGCTGAAGAAGGAGAAGGTGACCCTCACCGGCGACGACATGCGCGAGGGGCTGACCGCGATCGTCTCGGTGAAGCTGCCCGATCCCAAGTTCAGCTCGCAGACCAAGGACAAGCTGGTCAGCTCCGAGGTCCGATCGCCGATGGAAAGCCTGATGGCCGACAAGATGGCCGAATGGCTGGAGGAGAATCCCGCCCACGCCCGCTCGATCGTCGGCAAGATCATCGACGCCGCCGCCGCCCGCGAGGCGGCGCGCAAGGCGCGCGAGCTGACCCGGCGCAAGGGCGTGATGGACATCGCCTCCTTGCCCGGCAAGCTCGCCGACTGCCAGGAGCGCGACCCCGCCAAGTCGGAGCTGTTCCTGGTCGAGGGCGACAGCGCCGGCGGCTCGGCCAAGCAGGGGAGGAACCGCGAGGTCCAGGCGATCCTGCCCTTGAAGGGCAAGATATTGAACGTCGAGCGCGCCCGCTTCGACCGCATGCTGTCGTCGAAGGAGGTCGGGACCCTCATCCAGGCGATGGGCACCGGCATCGGCCGCGACGACTTCAACATCGAGAAATTGCGCTACCACAAGGTCATCATCATGACCGACGCCGACGTCGACGGCGCCCATATCCGCACGCTTCTCCTGACCTTCTTCTACCGGCAGATGCCCGAGATCATCGAGCGCGGCCACCTCTACATCGCCCAGCCGCCGCTCTACAAAGTCGCCAAGGGCCGCTCCGAAGTCTATTTGAAGGACGACACCAGGCTCGACGATTATCTGGTCGACGCCGGCATCGGATCGATGGTGCTGGAGACCGCCGAGGGGCCGCGCTCGGGCGAGGATTTGCGCGCGCTGGCCGAGCATGGCCGGCGGATGCGCGCGCTGATGGCCTATATTCCGCGCCGCTACGACCCGGCGATGATCGAAGCCCTGGCGCTGGCCGGCGCGCTCGATCCCCGGCTCGGCCCCGGCCAGCGCGCCGAGGCGATCGCCCGCGCCGCTTCCTGGCTCAACGCCGGCGACGAGGAGGGCGAATGGACCGGCGAGATGGGCGCCGACGGCGACTATGTCCTCAGGCGGCTGTGGCGCGGCGTCACCGATCATCATGTCATCGACCACAAGTTCCTGGTCTCGGCCGAGGCGCGCAAGCTCCACGGCCTCGCCATCGGCCAGGCGGCGACCTATGCCGGCGCCTCGCGGCTGGTCTCGCTGAAGGCCTCCGCGCAGGCGGCCGAGGCGGAGACCGAGGAGGAAAGCGACGAGCCGGCGCGGCGCGAGCGCGCGCCCGACCCGCGCGGCAACCTCGTCACCCGGCCGACCCAGTTGCTCGAGGCGATCCTCGCCGCCGGCCGCAAGGGCCTTTCGATCCAGCGCTACAAGGGCCTGGGCGAGATGAACGCCGACCAGCTGTGGGAGACCACCCTCGACCCCGCCAACCGCGCCCTCCTCCAGGTCGAGGTCGCCCAGGCCGACGTCGCCGACGAGATCTTCACCCGCCTGATGGGCGACGTCGTCGAACCGCGCCGCGAGTTCATCCAGGAGAATGCGCTCAACGTCGCCAATCTCGACGTTTGACGGGCTTCAAAAGGCGGCATGGCTCGGCGGTGCCGGATGAGGGGCGCGAATCGAAACCGCGGCAGGGCGTCCTCGCTTCCCCACGGTCCGAATATTTACGTCGATCCCTCCGTTTCGGCTCCAACCCGGCTTGAATCTTCCTGCTGTCGGGCGAAGCCTCGCCCGTCGGGGGGACGCGGCGATGGCGAGCTGGTACATTATGCCGGCGGCGGCCGCCCTCCGGACCGGCGCGCCGGCGGCGCGCGACGATGCAGAAAAGGAGCAGAGCTGATGGCCGACATTTCGAGAGCGAAGTTCCGCCAGGCCTTCCCCCGGGCCAAGCAGCCGGACGCGTGGGCCGACGCCCTCGACGCCGAGGCGAAGCGGGTCGGCATCGGCACGCCCCGGCGCATCTGCCACTTCCTCGCCCAGCTCGCCCACGAGTCGAACGGGTTCACGACCTTCGAGGAGAATCTCAACTACAAGACTCCGGCCCGGCTCGACGCGGTCTTCTCGGCCGTCCGCGGAACGGCGGACGCCGCGGCGCTGATCGCGCGCGGGCCGAAGGCGATCGGCAACCGCGTCTACGCCAACCGCAACGGCAATGGCGACGAGGCCAGCGGCGACGGCTGGAAATATCGCGGCATGGGCGCGATCCAACTGACCGGCCGCACCAATTATTCGAAGGCGGCGGCGCGGAGCGGGATCGATCTGGTCGGAAGTCCCGAGCAGGTGCTCACGCCCGCGATCGGCGCGAAGGTCGCGGCCGATTATTGGCACGCCTGCGACCTCAACGACGAAGCCGACAAGGACCAGATCACCCAGATCACGCGCGCCATAAACGGGCCTGCCCTGCTCGGCCTGGCCGAGCGCAAGGCCGAATTTCAGCGCCTTCGCGCGATCTGGCCCGGCTGACTTCGGCGGGCCGATCGGTTACGGGCGCTGCCATGAAGCATGACGGCCGATGCCATTGCGGGGCGATCCGGGTCGCCTTCGAGACCGACAGGCCGCTCGCGCCGCGGGCCTGCCAGTGCAGCTTCTGCCGCAAGCACGCGGCGCGCACGGTCAGCGATCCCGCGGGCAGCGCAATGATCGAGTGCGTGCGGGAGCCGATCCGCTACCGCTTCGCCTCGAAGGCCGCGGACTATCTGCTGTGCGCGACCTGCGGCGTCTATGTCGGCGCGGTCGCCGAGATCGGCGGGCGGGCCTATGCCACGCTCAACCTCAACGCCTTCGACGACCCTCGCCCCGATCTGGCGGCGGCGCCGGTCTCCTATGACGGCGAGGACGGGGCGGCCAAGGCGGACCGGCGCCGCCAACGCTGGACGCCCGCCCGCCTCGCCTGAGCCCTATTTGTCGCCGCCGCCGCCGGCGAAGCGGTGGCGCTGCGCCAAATCGGTGAGGGTGACGAACTCGCGCCGCCAGTAATTGGACCCGGTATTGCGCTCCGCCAGCGCCCGCGCGTCGGCGAAGGTGAAGCCGTTCAGCCTGGTGTCGCCGCGCAGCAGCTGCCCGTAGGCGGCGACGGCGGCGATGAAGGCGGTGTCGCCGGCCGGCGGCCGCGCATTGGCGATCAGCCCGGCACCCACCCATTGCTCGATCAGCCGCGACTGGCTCTCGCCGGGCAGCTTGTAGCGCAGCCGCAGATGCGCCATCTGCCCGCTTTGCCCGCCGCCCGCCGCCGCCTCGCGCCGGTTCTCGTCGAACGCGCGCCGGGGCAGCCAGCCGCGGGCGTTGACGGGCACGATCTCGTAGAGCGCGGTGACCTGGTGGCCGGCGCCGATCTCGCCGGCGTCGACCTGGTCGTTGTCGAAATCCTCCTCCCTCAGCGCCCGGTTCTCATAGCCGATCAGCCGGTACTCGCGGACATGGGCCGGGTTGAACTCGACCTGGATCTTGACGTCGTGGGCGATGGTGAACAGGGTCGAGGCGAGCTCCTCGTCGAGCACCTTCTGGGCCTCGCGCGGGCTGTCGATATAGGAATAATTGCCGTTCCCGTGGTCGGCGATCTGCTCCATCATCGCCTCGTTGTAATTGCCGGTGCCGTAGCCCAAAGTGGTCAGCGTGATCCCGGCCTCGCGCTCGCGCTCGACCATGTCGATCAGCGCCTCGTTGTTGGTCAGGCCGACGTTGAAGTCGCCGTCGGTGGCGAGGATGACGCGGTTGATGCCGCCCTCGATCATGCTCCGCCGCGCGGTCTGATAGGCGAGCTGGATGCCCTGCGCGCCCGCGGTCGAGCCGCCGGCCTGCAGCCGCTTCAGCGATTCGACGATCGCGTCGCGGTCCGAGGTCGGCTCGAGCACCAGGCCGGCGGCGCCGGCATAGACGACGATCGACACCCGGTCGCGCGGCGACAGGCGGTCGGCGAGCAGGGCCAGCGAGCATTGCACCAGCGGCAATTTGTCGGGCTCGGCCATCGATCCCGACACGTCGACCAGGAAGACGAGGTTGGCCGGCGGCCGCTGGCGGCGGGGCAGATCGTAGCCGCGCAGGCCGACGCGCAGCAGCCGGGTGTCCGGGTTCCACGGCGTCGTCACCATGTCGGCCTGGACGCTGAACGGCCGCGACCGGTCCTGCGGCGCCGGATAATCGTAGCGGAAATAGTTGAGCATCTCCTCGGTGCGGACCGCCGCCTGGGGCGGCATCGTCCCGGCGTTCAGCATCCGCCGGACATTGGCATAGGAGCCGGTGTCGACGTCGATCGAGAAGGTCGAAACCGGGGCGTCGGCCACCGCCTGCACCGCCGCGACCTCCTCGCCGGCATAGCGCTCGCGATTGTCGGGCGAGGGGATGTAGCGTGACTGCGGCAGGCTGTTCGGCGCGTTCCCGGTCACCGAGGTCAGCGGCACGTTGCTCTGGAGATTCGGCCGCGGGACGCGGGTGCCGGTGACGACGGCGCTGGCGTCCTCGCCCGCCTGCGCCGGCGCGGAGGGCGGCGGCGGCGGCGGCGGCGGAGGCGGCGGCGGGGGCGGCGGAGGCGAGGGCGGCGCGTAGGTGGGAGACTGGACGAGGCCGGTCGGGCGCCGGCCGCGGCCGACGCCGCCATAGCCGTCTTCGTCGGCGCGGAAGCCGGTGAGGAACGGCCGGCAGCGCGCGTCGGGATCCTCGCCGCGGACGATTCGGTCGCCGCGCTGGGCGGCGGCGGGCGCGGGCGCGATCGGGGTGGGCGGAAGGCCGGTCAGGATCAGGGCCGTCATCGAAAGCAGGCCGAAGGCGCGCATGGTCACTCTCCTCGCAGGATGATGTGACACTATCACATGCGCGCGGCTGAACCCGGAATGAACTCGTTTCGCCGCGCCGGCGTCAGCCGCGCCGCAGCGCCCGCTGGATCCGCATCCGGTCGAGCATGCCGAGCCGGTCGGCGTGGAAGCGCGCGATCAGGCCCGGGTCGAGCCGGTAGAGGCGCTCGACCATGTCGCGGCGGTCCTCGGGCCTGGCGCCGGCCAGCGCGGCGGTGACGGCGCGCAGGAACTCGCGCTTCTTCCACAGCTGCTTGGCCTCGTTCTCGAACAGATCGTGGAGCGCGGCGCCGGAAAAGTCGCGCTGCCGGCTGAGCAGCAGCGCCATCCGGGCGGCGTCGGCGACGGTGCGGCCGGTGGCCGGATGGACGAAGCCGCCGCGCAGGCCGAGCTTGGCGACCCGCGCCCCGCCATGCCGCCAGAAGGCGGCGAAGTCGCCGCCGGCCGGCAGCGGGCGCACCTCGACCCATTCGGCGTCCGGCCGGCGCCGCTTCCAGCCGCGCGCGGCGACGTAGGCGTCGAGCCGCGCGCCGGCCTGGTCGTCCGGCTGCGCCCGCTCGGACGTCGCGACGTCGGCGACCAGCAGCCGCTCGTCCGAAAGCGGGATGCACTGGACGAAGCGCAGGCCCCCGCTCTGGTCGACGGTGGCGTCGATCAGCACCGGCCGGTCGACCCGGTGCGGCGCCTTGAAGCGATAGTCCCGCGCCAGCCGCGCCTCGTAGAGCAGGTCGAGCGTCGACAGGTTGGCGGCGCCGCGCGCGTCGATCGCGCCCTCGGCCTTGATCGTCTCGCCGCCGTCGAGCACCAGAGCGTCCTCGCGCACCGCGACCACCCGGGTGCCGAGCCTATATTGCCTGGGCTGGAGCGCCGCCACCATCGCGCGGTGGACGTCGCCGGCGCCGAACCCTTCATGGTCCGCCCGCAACTTGCGGCTGAAGCCCGGGAAGGCGACGTAGAAGCCCGGCCAGCGGTCGATCGTCAGCGGCCCGATCAGCCCGGCGCCCTCCTCGCCCAGCTCGGTGTCGGCGAAGATGCGGTAGCCCCCGCCGCCGAAACTTTCCTGCTCCTCGACGATCAGCAGCGGCACGTCGGGCCGGAACCGCGCCAGCGCCAAAGCGGCGAGCGAGCCGGCCAGCCCGCCGCCGGCGATCAGGATGCCGTTTCGTCTGCCCCGCGCCATAGCCGGCCGCCTTAGCGCAACCGGGTCCTCGTCCGCCACGGTCCCGCCGCGACAGCGTCATTTTGGGACTGTTCGAGCGCGGCATGGCTGTCCGGCAAGCGGTCGGATCGTCCGGCTCCGGCGTCATTTTCGGCTGTCGCCGGGGGCCGCGGCGCGGTAAGACAAAGCGTGAACGAGACGCCGGCAGCCCCGCCCCAGCGCAAGATCATCCATGTCGACATGGACGCCTTCTACGCGTCGGTCGAGCAGCGCGACAATCCGGAGCTTCGCGGGCGGCCGGTCGCGGTCGGCGGCGGGGTGCGCGGCGTGGTCACGGCGGCGAGCTACGAGGCGCGCAAATATGGCGTGCGCTCGGCGATGCCTTCGGTCACCGCCCGACGCCGCTGCCCCGGCCTCGTCTTCGTCAAGCCGCGGTTCGACGCCTATCGCGAAGTCTCGCACCAGATCCGCGCGATCTTCGCCGATTACACGCCGCTGGTCGAGCCGCTGAGCCTCGACGAGGCCTATCTCGACGTCACCGAGGACCTCAAGGGGATCGGCATCGCCACCGTCATCGCCGAGGAGATCCGCGCCCGCATCCGCGCCGAGACCGGCCTCACCGCCTCGGCCGGCGTCTCCTACAACAAGTTCCTCGCCAAGCTCGCCAGCGACCAGAACAAGCCCGACGGCCTGTGCGTGATCACGCCGGCCAAAGGCGAGGCGTTCGTCGCCGGCCTGCCGGTCAAGCGCTTCCACGGCATCGGCCCCAAGACGGCGGAGAAGATGGCGCGGCTGGGCATCGTCACCGGCGCCGACCTGCGCGCCCAGTCGCTCGCCTTCCTGCAGCATCATTTCGGCAGCAGCGGCCCTTATTATCACGACCTCGCCCGCGGCATCTGCCACCGCCAGGTCAGGGCCGACCGGCCCTACAAGTCGGTCAGCGCCGAGGACACGTTCCTCGAGGACCTGAGCGATCCCGACGCTTTGCTGGCGGAGCTGGACCGCATCGGCCGCCACGTCTGGACCAAGCGGGTGGTCGGCAAGGGGCTGTCCGGGCGCACCGTCAACCTCAAGGTCAAATATGCCGACTTCCAGATCATCACCCGCGCCCGCTCCCTCGACCGGCCGGTGAGTGGCGAGGCCGAGTTCCTTGAGATCGGCGCGGTCTTGCTGCGCAGCTTGCTGCCGCCGGTCAAAAGCATCCGCCTGCTCGGCCTCGGCCTTTCCGGCCTGGACGGGGCGCGCGAAAGGGCGGAGCCCCGCGAGCTCGCTTTGCCGCTCTAGGCCGGCGGCGGCTCCTGGACGTCGCCCAGAACGGCCTCCCGCACTTCAGGGGCGTAATGCTGGTTGCGAGGCCGGAGCGGCTTGAAGCAGGGCGGGGTCTGGCCCTTCATCAGCGCGACGTAAGTGCGGTGGTCGTGCTGGGTGCTGACCTCCTGCAGCCAGTCGAAATTCGGGCAGAATCTCCCCAGCAGCGCCCAGGCGCCGCCCGGCTGGGCGTAGCTCGCCCCGCCCGCCCAGATGGCGTCCCTGTAGACGTCGATCGCAGGGGCCACCCACCACGGCGTCGGTAAGCCGTATCCCTCGTAGAGCCGCTTCACGCCATCGAGATCGCCCCAGCCGTGGGGGACCATGTCGAGCTTGTTGTAGAAACGGGGCGCATAGTCGAAGGTGGCGTCCAGGTAGCGTGCGAAATCGGCATTGCCGGCCGTCGGAGCGGCGAAAGTCGCGGGAATGATCGGCGCCGAGGCGCCCCTCGCCGCCAGCGCGAGGCGCAGCCACGGCGCGGCGACCGTGGCGAGGCAGCCGCCCAGGCTGTGGCCCGTGACGACGAGGCCGGGCTTGCCGTTCGCGGGATTGCGGAGGAAGGCGGTGAGGAATTCGAGCAGGGTCGAGTTGCTGAGCAGGCTCTGGATGGTGTTCAGCGCGTCGAGCGTTCCGCCCGCCACCTGCGCCGGCGACGACGGCATCCAGGGCAGCGGATATTGAACAGCTACCTGCAGATCCTCGAAGGCCTCCCACAAATCGCCCCAGACGTTGTCGGTGATGTCGGTGCCGCGCAGCACGAGGACGAGGGCGAGCGGACGGCCGTTCGAAGTCGCGGTAGGCGGCGATGTAGGCGAGATTGGCGTCCTCATCGTCCCAGGCGGGGCCCCAGACGCAGGACCAGGCGCCGTTGCCCCAGGGCGTGACGTGATTGCGATCGGCGACCAGCCGAGCGATGTCGCTGCGGGGCGTATGGTAGGAAAGGGCGCAAAGCTGCATGTAGGCGAGGGCGTGAGGGTCGCCGGCGCCGGCAGGGCCCTTGCCCATGTCGGCGGCCGCGAGCGACGAGGCCTGGCTCGGGTCCATTTGCAGTCTCCCCCTGTTGCGCGGCGATTTCTAGGACGATCCGCGGTTCGAGCCCAGCGCAACTGCACCCGAAACGGTGGCACCGGCGCGAACCGTCGCCCTGCGGTCGGCGGTATGGGCTGGAATCTCCGGCCGCCTCGGCGTAGACCGGCCTTTCCCCGGGGGACCCAGCGCACTGGGTTGAGAGGCGTCTGTGCGGACGCGACCCGCCGAACCTGATCCGGTTGAGACCGGCGGAGGGAGGGAGCGGCCGCCGGCTCTCCCTCGCAAGAGAGGAGGACGAGCCATGGTCACCCACAGCGTGCTGACATACCACCTTGCCGACGCCATCGCGATCTACCTGATCGCCACCTGCACGAGCGGGCTGATCGCGCCCGAGCGCTGGCGCAGGCTGCCGGAGGAGCTGGCCGGCTCGTTCGGCCTCACCTTCGCCATGGCCGGCCTCGCTTATCTGGTCGGCGTGGTGGTCCTGCTCATCCACTGGAGCTTCGCCGATCCGCTGGCCATCGTCGTTACCGTGTTCGGCCTCATCTGGGTGGGCGAGGGGATCCTGCTTCTCATCTATCCCCAGCTGTGGATCAAGCTGGGCCGCCTGATGTTCGGCCTCGGCCGCCTCTGGGCGGTCGTCGGGCTCCTCGCCGGCCTCGCCCTGCTGATCGTCGGCCTCACCATCACCCTGGTCCCGATTTCCCCATAGGAGGTTGCCATCGCCGACATCCCTGCCCTGAGCGAAGTCGAAGGGCCCGCCCGCACCGAATTGCCCCCCGGGGCAAGCGCCATCGGAGTCACCACCGGACCGATCCGCGGCAGCCGCAAGATCCATGTCGGCGAGCGCCGCGTCGCCATGCGCGAGATCGACCTCGAGCCGACCAGCGGCGAGCCGCCGCTCAGGGTCTACGACTGCTCCGGCCCCTATACCGATCCCGAAGCGCGGATCGACATCATGGCCGGCCTTGCCGAGCTGCGGTCGGCCTGGATCCGCGGCCGCGGCGACGTCGAGGAGGTCGACCAGCGCGAGGTCCGGCCCGAGGACAACGGCATGAGCGGTCCGGACCGCAGCGGCGGCGTCCAGCCCTTCCCCAACGTCCGCCGCACCGTGCTCCGCGCCAGGCCCGGCGCCAATGTCAGCCAGATGCACTATGCCCGCAAAGGCATCGTCACGCCGGAAATGGAATATGTGGCGATCCGCGAGAATCTTGGCCGCGCGCAATTGGCCGAGGCGTTTCCGCGTGATGGCCAGGATTTCGGCGCGTCGATCCCCGATTACGTCACCCCGGAATTCGTCCGCGACGAGGTCGCGCGGGGCCGGGCGATCATCCCCGCCAACATCAACCATCCCGAGAGCGAGCCGATGGCGATCGGCCGCAACTTCCTGGTCAAGATCAACGCCAATATCGGCAACAGCGCGGTCGCCAGCGACGTCGCCGCCGAGGTCGACAAGATGGTGTGGGCGATCCGGTGGGGCGCCGACACGGTGATGGACCTCTCCACCGGCCGCAACATCCACGACACGCGCGAATGGATCATCCGCAACAGCCCGGTGCCGATCGGCACCGTGCCCATCTACCAGGCGCTGGAGAAGGTCGGCGGGGTCGCCGAGGACCTCACCTGGGAAATCTACCGCGACACTTTGATCGAGCAGGCCGAGCAGGGCGTCGACTATTTCACCATCCACGCCGGCGTCCGCCTGCCCTACATCCCGATGACCGCGAACCGCGTCACCGGCATCGTCAGCCGCGGCGGCTCGATCATGGCCAAATGGTGCCTCAGCCACCACAAGGAGAGCTTCCTCTACACACGCTTCGAGGAGATATGCGAGATCATGAAGGCGTACGACATCGCCTTCAGCCTCGGCGACGGCCTTCGCCCCGGCTCGATCGCGGACGCCAATGACGAGGCGCAGTTCGCCGAGCTGGCGACTTTGGGCGAGCTGACCCAGATTGCGTGGCGCCACGACGTCCAGGTGATGATCGAGGGCCCCGGCCACGTGCCGATGCACAAGATCAAGGCCAATATGGACAAGCAGCTCGAGGCCTGCGGAGAGGCGCCCTTCTACACTTTGGGCCCGCTCGCCACCGACATCGCGCCCGGCTACGACCATATCACCTCGGCGATCGGCGCGGCGATGATCGGCTGGTTCGGCACGGCGATGCTCTGCTACGTCACCCCCAAGGAGCATCTCGGCCTCCCCGACCGCGACGACGTCAAGGTCGGCGTCGTCACCTACAAGCTCGCCGCCCACGCCGCCGATTTGGCGAAGGGCCACCCGGCGGCGAAGATGCGCGACGATGCGCTAAGCCGGGCAAGGTTCGAATTCCGCTGGCGCGACCAGTTCAACCTCTCATTGGACCCCGACACCGCCGAGCAATATCACGACCAGACGTTGCCGGCCGAAGGCGCCAAGACCGCCCACTTCTGCTCGATGTGCGGCCCCAAATTCTGCTCGATGAAGATTACCCAGGAGGTGAGGGACTTCGCGGCCAAGCAGAACCAAGGCGCGGACGCGTTTATCGCCGCCGACTTGTCCGCTGAAGCTTCAGCGACGGCGAAAGCCGGCATGGCGGAGATGAGCGAGAAGTTCCGAGAGCAAGGCGGAGAGATTTACCTGCCGACGGCGCAATGACGGCGATATCACAGGATGGGACGGGCCTTGGACTCCCGCTGTTCGCGATTGATCCTTGACGTCCTCAACGGGGGCCTTCAAGCTCGTAGAAAACGGAGTCGGTGACGATCAAACGGTTTCATTTGGCAAATTTGTTGAGAAGTTTGCTTCCGACCTGTCTAAGCAAGTTGAGCTTGGTCATCAGGCAACCGATCCGGATATGTTGGAGTTTCAAAAGACAATCAATGCAAACGTCAAGTCGGGGCCCAAGACTCGCCACACAATTCTGCTGAGGAAGCTATTCGAATTCGACCCTCACTTTGCTGAGCACTTTGACGCTCTAGCTATAAAGGTGTCTGGTATTGACAAGGAGATCAAAAGGCTTGGCGGTGAGATACAGAAGTTGGTGGCTGATATAAACGAGGCCGAGGCGGCGGTTACGGGCAAAGATTTGTTTAAGTCGACCAACAAGACGACAGCCTCTCTCTCTAATCTACTGGATCCTGCTACTGATTTCGAGGAATATAAGACTCTAATAGAAGATCTTTATTTTCTTTTTTGGGAGGGACCGGGCTCAAAGCTGGAGGGAAAACAGCCGGAATCTTTTAAGGACGTGAACGCTCTTCGGACTGCCATTCAGCACGATGTGGATCACGGAGCTGGCGGTAAAGTTGCGAAGAAGAACAAGGACTTAGGCGCCGTCTTCCAGTCCTATTCGGGGATAGCGTCGCCGGCGGTGGCAGCTCCGGAGCGTTTCCCGGTCGTTCATGTCAAACTGCTGTCGAGGCTGGAGGCTGACCTTCGGACGATGAAGTCTTCCTATGAGGCTGCAGCGACTGCGGGTCAGTAGACCTGCGCCAGTCCCGCAGCCAGAATCCTCTTTCCTACATCACTCCCTTATGGCCTATCCTGTCGGATGAGCGACCCATCCGGTCCCCCGGAACCCACCCGCCAAGCGCTCGATTCCGGTAAGATGTCCGCAATAATGATGCCGCCACGACGGCCTTGGCGCCTGGGACAAGAAGGATGAGCAGGGAACCGATGACGGCGACCGACAATGCGATCCCGCGGCTGCTCTACCACGGCACCCGCGCCGACCTTCAACCGGGAGACCTGATCGGGGCCGGTTACAGCTCCAACTACGGCAAGCGGAAGCAGGGGTCCTGGGTCTATCTGACCGGCACTCTGGATGCGGCGATCTGGGGTGCCGAGCTGGCCGTTGGCGACGGGCCGGGCCGGATCTACGTCGTGGAGCCGACCGGGCCGATCGAGGACGATCCCAATCTGACGGACAAGAAGTTCCCCGGCAATCCGACGCAGTCCTACCGCTCCCGCGAGCCGTTGCGCGTCACGGGCGAGGTCACGGATTGGCAGGGGCACTCGCCCGAACGGCTGAAGGAAATGAAGGACCATCTCGAACGATTGCGGCAGCTTGGCATCGAGGCGATCGACTGAAGGGCACGCCCCGATTGCGGTGACAGCGCATTAATTGTCCTCTGTCTGCCCGCTTTCCGGCTCCGCCTCCTCCTCCCCGCAATCCTTCGCCACGCCCGGGACCTGCGGGCCGCAGGCGTCGGCGCCGCCTTCGTCCTCCCAGCGCGCGAGCGCCCGGCGGCGCATCTTCTCCGCTTCGGGCGAGCGCTTGTTCTTCGGCATCGGTCGCATCCTCCTCGCGGCGTCGCCGGGCGGAAGCTGGTGCAGCGCGCCGGCGGCCGCCGAAGCCTAGTCCAGATTCAGTTGCCAGGACACGCCGAACCGGTCGCTCACCCAGGCGAACTTGCGGCTGAAGCCGTAATCGTCCGGCGGCATCAGCATCTTGCCGCCCTCCCCCAGCCCGGCGATCAGGCGGTCGAGCTCCTCCTCGCTCCCGCATTGGACGAAGAAGGAGAAGCTCGGCGTGAAATCGAAGGCGTGGGCTATCGGGCTGTCGATGCACAGCACCTGCTGGCCGGCGACGCGAAAGCGCGCCTTGAACACCGATCCCTCCGCCCCCGGCCCCTCCGGGCCGTAAAGCGCGATCTCCTCGATCGCTCCGTCGGGGAAAAGCGAGACGTAGAGCCGCATCGCCTCGCCGGCCTGGCCCTGGAACATCAGGAAGGGGAGTGCCGTCGCGGCCATTGATCGCCTCCTAAAGCGCGGTGTCCGGCCGTCTTAGTCTTTCGACCCGGTCAAGGAAACTCAGCACGGCCCATCCCCTCGCCCGTTCGGGCCCTTATCCCCAAATCACCCATAAGGGCGATGGACCCGGCGCACCCGGCGCGCCATGGTCCGGGCGGCGCCAATGCCAGGGAGAGATGCCATGCCGCTTGCCGATGCCCGCCCCGTCGCCCTCGTCATCACCCGCGACCGCACGGTTGCCGAGGCGTTCTACGGCGACACGCTCGGCCTCAGGCGGCTGCCCGGCGACGATTTCGCCGCGGTCTTCGACCTTGCCGGCGTGCCGATGCGCCTGACCGAGGTGCCCGACCACAAGCCGTCGCCGCATCCGGTGCTCGGCTGGGAGGTGGCCGACATCGAGGCGACCGTCGACGCGCTCGCCGCGAACGGCGTCGCCTTCACCGTCTGCGACGGGATGGGGCAGGACGCGCGCGGCATCTGGGCGTCGCCGGACGGCAAGGCCAGGGTCGCCTTCTTCAACGATCCCGACGGCAACGGCCTCAGCCTGACGCAGTGCTGAGCGGGTTCGGCCCGAACCCGCTCCGCCGGTGCGGGATCCTGCGCCGGGGGCGGGCGACGACAGCGCACATGGCCAGGCCCGGCGCTATTGGGCCCGCCTTGCGCTGACGATCCGCACCGGCGCCGCGAGCATCTGCCCGCGCATCGCCCCCCGCCCGGCATTGGCGACCGTCTCGGCGGCGAGGATGCGGCGGACCGTGTCCATCCCCTCGACCACCCGGCCGAAGGCGGCGTAGCCCGGCTCGTCGCCATGGGCGTCCATCGCCGGCATGGCGGCGGTGAGGATGAAGAAATCGCCCATCGCCCCGGCGCCGGTGTCGCTGCGCGCCATCGAGATCGCGCCTTCGACGTGCCTGAGTCCGGTTTCGCTGGTCGGCTCGTGCGCGATCGGCGGGAACATGCGCCGATAGTTGCGGCGGATTCCCCCCTGGACGAAGCCGCGCCCCGCGCTGCCCTCGGTCCGCGCGGCGCGGTAGAAGAAGGTGCCGTCGAACCGGCCGCCGTCGACATAGCGCAGGAAGTTCGCGGTGGTGACCGGCGCGCGCCGGGTCTCGAGCGCGACCGTGATCGGCCCCGCATCCGTTTCGAGCCGCACCCGCACGATCTCCGCCTCGGGCGCGGGCGCCGGCGGCGGCGCGGCGGCGTTGGTCGCGGCGGCGGCGTTGGCGCCAGCCGGAGCGTCGGCGGGCGCGCCCTGGCCGCAGCCGGCGACGGCCAGGCCAAGCAAGGCGAGACAGGCAAGCGGGCGAATCATGCATGCCACTTTAGGGCGCCCGAATTGCGCCACAAGCGGGTGGAATGATCGGGCGCATGAAGCTCGGCACGCCCGCCGCACCGGTGATCGAGACGGCCAGGCTCGTCCTCAGGGGCTGGCGTCCCGGCGATTTCGCGCCTTATGCCGCGATGCTGTCCGACCCCGAGACCGCGCGCTTCATCACCCGTTCGGGGCGGCCCTATGGCGAGCGCGAAGCATGGAGCGAGATGGCCTTCCTGGCCGGCCATTGGCAAATGCTCGGCTACGGCATGTTCGTCGTGGCGGAACGCGCCAGCGGCGCCTTCGTCGGCCGGGTCGGGCCGTTGCAGCCCAGGGGCTGGCCGGGCTTCGAAGTCGGCTGGGCGCTCGCCCCCGCCTTCCGCGGCAAGGGCTATGCCGTCGAGGCCGCCGTCGCTGCCATCGACTGGTCGTTCGAAACCTTCCCCCTCGAGAGGATCATCTCGATCATCGACCCGCGCAACCTGGCGAGCCGGCGGGTCGCCAGGCTTGTCGGCGAGCGCCGGACGGCCGAGCGGTTTGCGCCGTTCCGGGATTCCTGCGACATCTGGGAGGTCCGCCGCGGCGACTGGCTCGAGCGGCGGAGGGCGGGCGTGACCCGGACGGCGCCCCGGCCCGGCCGCTCATGACGGGAGATGGACCATGAAGCCCCGCGCCCTCAGCCTCGCCGCCCCGCTGCTGCTCACCGCCTTGGCGGGCGCCGCGATCCTTGCCGCGCAGCCGGCGCCGGCGGAAGACCGCCGCCGCGCCGTCGGCGACTGGCTGGTCGAGGACGTCGCCGAGGAGGATGGCGGCCGCATCGTCCGGATGACCCGCGACGCCGACGATTACCGCCTCGAATATCATATGTCCTTCTGGCGGGGGAATAGCGGGCCCAATCGCAGCGCTTCGGCCCAGCGCTTCACCTGCATGCGTGGCGACGGGGAAGGCGGCGACGAGGCGCGGGCCGAGGTGAATCCGGCCGGGCTGCGCGCCCGGCTCGCCGCCTATCTCGCCGCCTGCGAAGCGTCGCCCCAGGAGGTGGAGGCGGCGCTGCAAGGCTTCGAACGCGCCTTCGCGCTCGCGGCCGCGTGGGGCGAGGACGCCGAAGCGTCCACCGCGGCCGAGGCGGCGGCGATCGCGGACTATGGGATGGAGATGACCGACGCCAACCTGTCGATGGACATGGCGGTGGACACCAACGCGACCGTCGATCTCCACGCGGGGATGGAAACCAACAGCGGCGTCGCATCCGAGCCGCACTAGCGCCGATGGCGACGGGCGCCCCGGCGGCAGGCCGGGACGCCCGTTTGCGCGATCCAAGAGGGCTCAGTCGCGCGGGAGCCGGTGGATTTCGATCACCGTGTTGGTGCGGGCGTCGATCTCGTAGACGTTGCGCCCGTCGGAGCGGTAGTAGACGCCCCGGCCGTCGCGATAGCGGTCGCGATAGCTGGTCGGCACGTCGTAAAGGCCGCTGCCCACGCGATCGCCGACGACGTAGCAGTTCTGCCGTCCGGTCACCGAGTCGATCAGGCCGCCGACGCCGCTGCGCCGTTCGCAGACCACCTCCTCGAGGGGGCCGCCGCGGCCGTCGTAGCGGTCATAGTCGCGCCACTCGCCGTAGCGCTCGTAGCGGTCGTAGCCACCATTGTCGGCGAGGCGGATATCGCCGCGCACCGTCCGGATCCGCATCTGGAGGTCGTCCCGCTCGGCACGGGTGAAGCCATTATAGCCGTAGCGGTCCTCGAGCCGCGACAGGTCGCGCAGCTGCTGGCGAAGCCGCCAGGCTTCGCGCCGGTCGATCGTGCCTTCGCGGACGCCGGCGTCGAGCCGGGTCTGAAGCTGGCCGATGCGGGCATCGAAGCTGGTGTCGAGCCCGGTTTGATTGCGATATTGGGCCGCGGCCGGCGCCGCCGTCACCAGCGCGGATATCGCGGTGATCGCAAGAAGGGTCCTTTTCATGTCACGCACTCCAAAAACGCCCCAGCGCCTGCCCTGATTCAACGCGCGGCGCGCGCGACGGTTTCCGCCCGATGCAGGGCAGCGCCCGGACCGAAGACCCGCCAAGGATGCGACGGGAAGCTCCGAAGCCCGGACGCTACCTGCTGATGCGCGGCGGCAAACGGGTCAGCGGTCTATCGGATAGATCCGGACCACCGCCTGGGTGCGGCCGTCGACCTGATAGATGAAGCGCCCGTCGGAGCGGTAATAGGTGCCGTTGCCGTCGCGATATCGGCTCCGATATTCGTAAGGCAGCGCGCCGAGATCGGCCGGGGCCCGCTGGCCGATCCTGAGGCCGACGCCGTCCTCCTGCGCATCGTCCCGCCCGCGGCCGTCGGGATCGAGGTCGCGGTCGTAGCGGTCCTCGGCGCCGTCGTAGCGGTCGTCGCGATCGTCGTCGTCGCGGTCGTAACGGTCGTCGTCGCCGTCATTGTCGCGGTCGAACCGATCGTCGTCGCCATCGCGGTTGCGGTCGTAACGGTCGTCGCGATCGTCGTCGTTGCGATCGTAGCGGTCGTCGTCGCCATCACGATCGCGGTCGTAGCGATCGTCATAGCCGTCGCGATTGCGGTCGTAGCGGTCGTCGCGGCCGTCGGCGTTGCGGTCGTAGCGGTTGTCGGCGCTGCGCTCGGCATAACGGAGTGCCTGACGGGCGGCCTGGATCCGCTGCTGGAGATCGCCGAGCTCGCGCCGGCTGAATCCGCCCTGGCCATATTGCCGTTCCAGCCGGGTCAGCTGGCCGAGCTGCTCGCGCAGCCGGATCGCCTCGCCGCGCGAGATCGCGCCGCTGCGGACGCCGGCCTGAAGCCGGAGCTGGAGCTGCTCCATCTGCGCCTGGATGCCGCCGCCGGCATATTGCGCCGCGGCGGGCGCGGCGACGGAGAGGGCCGAGACCGCGGCCATGGTGACGAGAAGCCTCTTCATGTGACATACTCCAAAACGCCCCGGCGCTTGCGGCGACTCAACGCGCGGGGGCATGACGCGTTGCCGAACCGGAGTCGCCGATGCCGCAGTCGCTCGCCCACATCGCCCTCATCGTCCGCGACTATGACGAAGCGATCGCCTGGTTCACCGGCAAGCTCGGCTTCACCCTCGTCGCCGACGAATATCAGCCCGAGCAGGACAAGCGCTGGGTGCTGGTCGCCCCGCCTGGCTCCGCCGGGACGTCGCTCCTCCTCGCCCGCGCCTCGACGCCCGAGCAGGCGGCCTTTGTCGGCAACCAGGCGGGCGGGCGGGTCTTCCTGTTCCTCGAGACCGACGATTTCCGGCGCGACCATGAGGCGATGCGCGCCCAGGGCGTCACCTTCGTCCGCGAGCCCAAACGGGCTCCGTACGGCACGGTCGCGGTGTTCGCCGACCTCTACGGCAATCTCTGGGACCTGGTCGAGTTCGCGCCGAAGTGACTCCCTATGCTTTCCGGCCGGCACGCGCCGGCGACTTCCCGCTGCTCCTGCGCTGGCGGCGGACGCCGGACGTGCGGCAATGGTGGGGCGAGTGGCGGGACGCCGAGGCCCATTTCGAGGAGGAGCTCGCCGATCCCCGCATCGCCATGTGGATCGTCGAGCACAGCGTGCCCGGCGGCGCGCGGCGCCCCCTCGCCTACGCCCAGGACTATGATCCCCACGGCTGGGACGACCACCCCTTCGCGTACCTGCCCCGCGGATCGCGCGGGATCGACCAATATATCGGCGAGCCGGACATGCTCGGCCGCGGCCACGGCAGCGCATTCGTCCGCGCCCATTGCGACCGCCTGTTCGCGGCCGGCGCGCCGGCGATCGGCACCGACCCCCACCCCGACAATCTGCGCGCCCGCCGCGCCTATGGGAAAGCCGGCTTCGCCGTCGCTTCGGCGCCGCTCGACACGCTCTGGGGCCGCGCCATCCTGATGGAGCGCCGGCGCTGACGGCCGGCGTGTCATCCGCTCGTCGATCTGCTATGAAATAGGCAGCGGGGAGGGACCGCTCATGGCCAAGCCTATCGACTATTACGATCTTCCAGATCGCATCGCGACGGCGGAAAAGAAGCTGAAGATCCCGAAATGGTTCGACGACTTCAGGGTCACGGAGGATTGGGAGTTCAAGAAGGAGAGCGTGGCGCTCGACCTCTCGCTGAGCACGACGATCATCGAGAAGAGCTACGTCCGCCGGGGCGGCAGCTGCTTTCGCATCGAGGATTATTGTATCTACGGCTGGAACGTCACCACGGTGACCGGAACCCGCATCTTCATTTTCCGAGTCAACCTGACGGCCGTCTTGGCGGCGATCAACCAGGCCGGGATGGTGGCGGTGCTGGCCGCCCGGCGCAGGCTCGTGGAATATATCGAATTGCAGGATGATTTCGACGTCGCCAAGGCGGTGGAGATCATCACCAGGCTGTTCCCGGCCATCCCCTTCGGTGAGGTGTTCAGGGAGGTCGCCGGCTTCGCCGACCTTCGCTCGCTGCTCGGCGACCTGGACGCGATCGCGGATCGGGCGATGAAGGTCCAGGCGGAGCTGCGGCGGCTGCTGGCGCTCGAGGGCACGGTTTTCGCGCGCTTCGAGCATGTGCGCATGGTGACGTCGCTGGTGCGGGTCCAGGTCTTCTCCCACAAGGATCTGATCGAAGTCGAGTGCGCCGACTTCATTCTCGAGCTTCCGGAGGGCGAAGCGCTGCGCGTGCCGGAGCAGGACGATTTCCTCATCCCGCCGCCGAAGATCGATCCGCCCAAGTCCCGGCGCGAAGGAGGGAAGCGCGCGATTCCGGGCGATTTTCGCGATCCGGGCGACCCGCGGGAGCTGCCGCGCAAGACGCTCAAGCCGATCCGTGACGCCCGCCAACCGCTTGGGCGCGTGCCGGGGCCGCGCTTTGAGCCGGAAGAGATCGTCCGCGGCGACGCCGTCGCCGCGATCCCGCGAAAAAGCAAGGCCGCCCGCGGCAAGACAGGCCGCGGCCAGGGTGGAAAGCCGCCCGCTTAGCCCCGTCTTAACCCTTGCGCGCTATCTCACGCGGCCGAATTACGGGGTGAACCGCGCATGAGCTTCTCCTTCTCCGATTTCGCCGCCGCGCTGAAGGCCGGGGCGCGAATCTCCGCCGACGACGTGATCGAGGTGCGGCGCTGGGTGTGGCCCGATGGCGCCGTTTCCGATGCCGAGGCCGAGGCGGTCTTCGAATTGAACCGGCTGGCCCGCGAGCCCGCGCCCGAATGGGCCGATTTCTTCATCGAGGCGATGACCGAGCATGTCGTCAACGGCAGGGCGCCGCACGGCTATGTCGACGACGCCAAGGCCGACTGGCTGATCGGCCAGGTCGACCGCGACGGCCCGCCCGCCGGCGGGGCCGAGCTCGCGCTGGTGGTGAAGGTGCTCGAAAAGGCGCTGAACTGCCCGTCGCCGCTCAAGGCCTGGGCGCTCCGCCAGATCGAAGCCGCCGTGCTCGGCGGCGAGGGCCCCCGCGCGATCGACGAGGCCGAGGTGGCCTTGCTCCGCCGCATCGTCTTCGCCGGCGGCGGCGACGGCGCGCTGGTCGTCAGCCGGGACGAGGCGGAAATGCTCTGGCGCCTGAAGGATGCCTGCCTCGGCGCCGACAATGCGGAGGGCTGGAAGACCCTGTTCGTCCAGGCGGTCGGCAATCATCTGATGGCCTATTCCTCCTACCGGCCGCTGGACCGCGGCGAGGCCGAACGGCTCGAGGCGTTCGTCGGCGACCACAGGAGCAATGTGCTCGGCTTCTTCGCGCGGATGCGCGCCGCCAATCCGGCCCAGGCGGCGCGGACATGGCTCGACGGCACCGAGCCCGAGGCCGACCATGACGCCGCCGCCGCCGCGGCCCGCGCGGTCACCGCGGACGAGGGCCGGTGGCTCCAGGCCCGCATCCTCGCCGACGGCGCGCGCGATCCGCTGGAAGAAGCGCTGCTCGCCTTCGTCGCCGAGGAGAGCGGACGGCCCGACGCCGGCTGAGGCCGCGCACGGTCTTCGCTTCGCGTCCGCGAACGCGCTAGACAGGCGTGATGAAGCATGTCGGCATCCTCGCCCACAGCGCCGAGGGCGCGACGCTCTGCTACCGGACGATGTGGCAGGAGGGGATAAGCCGCCTCGGCCCGCACAGGCATCCGGAGATCACCCTGACCGGCACCGCCATGCACGACGCCATGGCGGACTGGGAAAGCGGCAATTTCGCCGCCCTCCGGCGGCGCTTCATGGCCGACGCGGCGAAGCTCGCCGCCGCCGGCGCGGATTTCTTCGTGCTGCCCGACAACACCGCCCATATCGCGCTCGAAACGCCGGGCGACCCGTTCCCGATTCCTTGCCTGCATATCGCCGAGGTTGTCGCCGAACGGGCGCACGCGGAGGGGCGGCGGCGGGTCGGCGTGCTCGGCACCGAGTGGACGATGACCGGGCCGGTCTACCCGGCGGCCTTCGCCCGCCGCGGCATCGCCTGGGAGATACCGGGCGCGGCCGAGCGCGAGACGATCCACCGGGTGATCTTCGACGAGCTCTGCCTCGGCATCTTCCGGGACGAATCGCGGACGGAATATGTCGGCATCATTGCCGGGCTGGCCGGGCGCGGCTGCGACGCCGTCGCCTTGGTCTGCACCGAAATCCCGCTGCTGGTCACGGCGGAGGTTTCGCCGCTGCCGATCCTCGATTCCACCCGCCTCCTCGCGCATGCGGCGGTTGCGGTCGCGCTCGGCGACCGGCCGATGCCGGCCTGGCGCGGCGGCCCGGTCTAAGCCTCGCTGCGCTCCCCCAGCAGGCGCAAGGTCGCCGGGTCGCGCGTGCCGTCGTAACAGGCGTCTAGCACGGCCGCGAACGGCGCCGGATCGTCGGCGACTGCTTCGAACAGGGTCATGGAGGAGCGGAGCTTCCTCGCGTCGACGGCGCCCAGGATCGCCGCCGCGCCTCGGCCGCGATGGGCGAGGAGGGCCGCGGCGCATTCCCTGAGCCGCGGGCCCAGCAGCTCGTGGGCGAGATAAGCGCGCGCTTCACCGATGGAGGCGATCGCATAAAATCGCGCGGTCGCGCTCCTGCCCAGGCCGGCGATCTGGGGGAAGACGAACCACATCCAGTGGCCCTGCTTGCGCCCCTGCCTGAGCTCGGCGAGCGCCTGCGCGTAGATCGGCGCCTGCGCGGCGACGAAACGGTCCAGGCCGGACGCGGTCACGCCTCGGGCAGCGCCCAGTCGATCGGCGGCAGGCCGCGCGACGCCAGGAACGCGTTCGCCTTCGAGAAATGGCGGCAGCCGAAGAAGCCGTTATGCGCCGACAAGGGCGAGGGGTGCGGCGCCTTGAGGACGAGATGATGTCCGCCCTGCTCGACGCTGGTGACGAACGCGGCCTTCTTCTGGGCGTAGCTGCCCCAGAGCATGAACACGACCGGATCGGGGCGGGCGGCGACCAGGCGGATGACGGCGTCGGTGAAGCGCTCCCAGCCGCGCTCGCGGTGCGAGGCGGCGCGGCCCATCTCCACCGTCAGCACGCTGTTCAGGAGCAGCACCCCCTGCTTCGCCCAATGTTCGAGGAAGCCGTGCCGCGCCGGCCGGACGCCGAGGTCGGTTTCCAGCTCCTTGTAGATGTTGACGAGGCTGGGCGGGGGCTGCACCCCCGGCCGGACGGAGAAGCACAGGCCATGCGCCTGGCCGAGGCCGTGATAGGGATCCTGGCCGAGGATCACCACGCGGACCTGGTCGAGCGGGGTCAGGTCGAGCGCGCCGAACCACTCGTTGCCCTTGGGGAAGACGCGCTTGCCCGCCTGCTTCTCGGCGACGAGGAAGGATTTCAGCGCCTGCATATAGGGGCTGGCGAACTCCGCCCCGAGCGGCGCCAGCCAGCTCTGGTGGAGCCTGACTCCGTCCGCCATGCCGGGCTTACCGCCGCCGCTGCCGCTGCCGCGCGCGCCATTCCCGCACCGCCGCCAGCGTGTTGGTGACGTGGTTGCGCCAGTCCAAATCGGTGAAGGCGTAGATGATCCGGCCGTCGGGGGCGATCACGTACGACGTGCGGTTGGTCATCGGCGACCCCTCGCGCAGCCTCACGTCATAGGCGCGGATCGTCTCGGGGGTGGCGGTGGCGACCGGGAAGGCGTTGCGGCAGGCTTCGACCGAGAAGCGGCGCAGCGGTTCATAGTCGTCGGCCGAGAGGCCGATGACGCGGGCGCCGGCGCGGCGGAAGTCGCGCGCCGCCTCGGAGAAGGCGCGGGCCTCGAGCGTGCAGCCCTCGGTGAACGCCCGCGGGTAGAAATAGAGCACGACCGGCCCGTAGCGGAGCTGCTCGCGCAGGTGGAGCCGGAACGGCCGCCCGGCAAGCGCGCCGCTGGTGGTGAAATCGGGGGCGGCGGCGCCGGCCGGCAAGGCCGGAACGGCGGCCGACGGAACCAAAGCGAGGGCCGAGGCAAGGGCGAAGGCGAGGAGGCGCATCGTCGAAAACTCCCGTGCGGATTGCGGCGGAACGATAGGCGCAAACGCCCGGCCCCGCCAGCCGCCATTGGCCGCGCCGCGCCGCTTTGCTAGTCTGCCGCCCGTCCGCTTTCGAGGGAGACAGTGAATGCGCGTCGCTCTTCTCGCCCTTTCGCTCGCAGGCGTTATCGCAGCGGCGTCCGCTCTCGCGGCGCAGCCGGCGACGGGCGGCTGCGGCACCGCGCTGCGCGCCGAAGCGGATGCCGAGAGCTTCCGCGCCGACGGCGCGCGGCTGGCGCGGGAGACGGCGACGAACTTCGTCGCGGCGGCGGCGCGGCTGTGCACGGCGGGCGCGCTGCGCGCCGCCGATCTCGCGCCGTTCACCCGGCTGGTGGTGCGCAACGCCGAGGGCACCGCCGACCCGAATGTATACGACGATCCCGAGCAGGGCGCGGACGCGCTCATCCTCGAATATGCCTTCACCGGCGCGGCGCCCGCCCAAGGCGCGATCGAAACCGCCCTGCGCTGCTGGCGCCAGCCCGAGCGGGCGGGCTGCGACCAAGGCGGCGAGGGGGACTGAGCCGAAAGCAGCGGTTGCACCGAATCGGCGGCAACTCCGCGCGACAAATCCGCGGCGCCATGGCTAGGGTGCCGCTCCAGCAAGCGAAGGAGAGGCATATGCCGACACCCACCGGGGGCCAGGTCAGGCCCTATGGCGTCGCGATCAGCGACGCGCTCAAGGATCCCAAATCGACGCTCGATCAGTTGAACGCGCTGCGCGACAGCGCGCGGAAGACGCTGAAGGAGCAGGGCGACCTGCCCGGCGCGCTCAAGAAGCTCGAGGCCGAGATCGCCAGGCGCGGCAAGAAATAGGGAGACGCGCCCGGGGGGCAAAGACCCCGCCCCCGGCCGGTCTCGCAACCAGGCTCGAACCGAGGAGAAGCACATGCCCGCAGCAGCAAGAGGGCCGATCCCGCCCTATGGCGTCGCCATCGCCGACGCGCTCAAGGATCCCAGCACCACGCTCGAGGAGCTGAACGCCCATCGCGACCATGCCCGCGCGGTCCTCGCCCAGCAGGGCGACCTCCAGGCCGCGCTGAAGAAGCTCGAAGCCGAGATCGCCAGGCGCCGCGGCAAGGCCTGAGCCTATGGCCACGAGGACGGCCGAACGCACCGAGCCGGTGCGGGTGCGATCTTTGCTCGACCGGCGGATGCGCCATCCGGTCCACGTCGTCTGGGAGCTGACGCTCGCCTGCAATTTGCGGTGCGCCCATTGCGGATCGCGCGCCGGCCGGCCGCGCAGCGACGAGCTCTCGCTCGACGAGATAAAGTCGGTGGTCGCCGGGCTCGCCGCATTGGGCACGCGCGAGATCAGCCTGATCGGCGGCGAGGCCTATCTCCGCCGCGACTGGCTCGACATCATCAAGGCGGTGTCGGACGCCGGCATCAGGTGCGGGCTGCAGACCGGCGGCCGCGCGCTGACCCGCGCCAAGATCGAGGCGGCGGTCGCCGCCGGGCTCGATTCGGCCGGCGTGTCGGTCGACGGCACCGAGGAGGTCCACGACCGGCTGCGCGGCGTCCCGGGCAGCTTCCGCCAGGCGCTGAACGCGATCTCGGAGCTCGCCCGCGCCGGCATCAAGCCGGGCTGCAACACCCAGATCAACCGGCTGTCGGCGCCCGTGATCGAGGAAACGTTCGAGCAGATCTACGCCGCCGGCGCCCGGCTGTGGCAGATCCAGCTCACCGTCCCCGCCGGCAACGCCGCCGAGCAGGCCGACCTCATCCTCCAGCCGTGGCAGATACCCGAGGTCTACGACACGCTGGCGAGGCTGTTCGAGAAGGGCCGCCGGTCCGGCTTCCGGTTGTTCGCCGGCAACAATATCGGCTATTTCGGGCCATACGAGCATCTCTGGCGGACGATGACCGACGAGCCGGCTTATTGGGACGGCTGCGGCGCCGCCGAGAGCGGCATGGCGATCGAGGCCGACGGCGTGATCAAGGGCTGCCCCTCGCTCCACAAGGGCGAATATGGCGGCGGCAACGTCCGCGACGCGCCGCTCGCCGAAATCTGGGCGGCTATGCAGGCGTCGGTCCGCCCCAATGTCGAGCGGCCGGCCTGGGGCTTTTGCGGCGGCTGCTACTACAAGTCGGTGTGCCGGGCGGGCTGCACCTGGACCGCGGGCGCGATCATGGGCGTGCCGGGCAACAACCCGATGTGCGACCACCGCGCCCGGACGCTGCGCGCCGCCGGCGTTCGCGAGCGCTTCGAGCAGGTCGCCGCCGCGCCGGGCGAGCCGTTCGACCTCGCCAAGTGGCGGCTGGTGGCCGAGACGCTCGACGGCGCGCCGCTGCCCGAAGGCGCCTATCCGGTTTCGCCCCGGCCGAAGGACCCGGACGGGGACATCCTGCTGTGCCGGCATTGCGGCCATTATTCGTTCGCCGGCGACGACGGCTGCATCGCCTGCGGCGCGGCGCTCGAGGCCGAGCCGCCGCCGGGCGACTTCGCCGGGGTGGAGGAGATCGAATCGCTGCTCCGCAACCTTAGCGCGCTCGACGCCGACCATGCCCGCAGGCTGGCGGCGATCCGCGCCGGCCGCGAGGCCTGAGCCGCGCTCAGCGCTTGATGTCGGCGACCATGCCCTTGGTGGACGGGTTGGCGGCGATCTTCTTGGCCACTTCCTTCTTCGGCTTGCGGGCTTCCTTGTTCGATTTCTTCTGGCCTTTGGCCATGGTCCTTCTCCTCGCGGTGCGATACCCGATGCGGTACCTAGACCTTTTCGGGTCCGCTCGTCACGTGCCGATCGCCTGTCCGAAGGCGATGAGGTTGCCGTCGGGGGCGAGGACGAGCAGCTCGCGCTGCCGGTAGGGCTTGTCGGCCGGGCCGTGGACGTCGCCGCGCGGCAGCGTGTCGAGCTTCGGCTTCAGCTCGGCATAGAGCGCGTCGACATCCCGGCAGTCGAAATAATAAGCGAAGCGCCGGGTACCGGGCTGGAACGGGTCGCCGGGCCCCGCCTCCATCATCCTCAACCCGGCGCCCTCGCGGCTGACATAGGCATAATCGCGCATCTTGAAGTCGACGGTGAAGCCGAGAATGGCGGTCATGAAGTCGAGCGCCGCGCCGAGATCGGGCACGTGCATGAACGGCGTCACCTGAACGATGTTGCTCGCCATCGCCCGATGTCCGGGCCCTCAGGGCGACTTGCGGCCCGCGACCCACACATAGACGAGGGTCGTCACGCCAAGCACCGCCGGAATCACCGCCGCCTGGAAGATCTCCCGGCGGTCGTCGGCATCCTCGAACAGGCCGAGCCCGACCAGGGTCGCCGCAAAGGCCAGGAACAGCCAGCCGAGCAAGGCGTCGGCCCAGGGCTGGCGCGCCTCGAGCCTGGAGGCGAGCAGCGGCACGCTGCCCGGATCGCTGCGCAGCGCTTCCCTGATCGTCTTGTTGAGCATGGCGGTGGCGATCAGCCGGGTCAGCAGGGCGATCGACACGGTGATCATGACGAACAGGCCGAGCGGTATGAACAGGTCGAGCGTCATGGCTTATTCTCCCCTGTAAGCGACTCTGCGGCCGCTGCCCGACCATGCCTCGGAATCGGCGCCCGATCCAGCGACGATTCCGCGCTAGAAGGGGACGCCCGCCAGCCGCTGCGCCAGCCATGCGGCGAGGAGCGGCAGCAGGATGCCCGCCGCCCACATCCAGCCCGGATGCGGGATCATCAGCATCGTCGCGACGCCGGCGACGACCACCAGCCCGGCGACCAGCCAGCCGGCAAGGCCCCGCCGCGCGATCGCGTTCGCGGTCCACGCGCCGAGCAGCGCGCCGATGAACCAGGCGAGGACGACGAACACCAGCGCCGCGACCGGCGCCACCGCCATCAGCCGCTCGACGTCGGCCGGATTGGTGAGGTCGAGCCCCGCCGGCGGCGGATAGAGGCTGTGCCCGATCGCCTCGATGCCCATCACGCACAGAAAGGCGACGGCCAGCCCCGCCACCACGCCCAATACGATCCGCATGTCGTTCCCCCTCCCGAAGCCGTCTTCCGCGGCCGGCTCGCTGCATAGCCGAAAAGCCGTTCTTTCGACAATCGGCGTCAGGCGGGGACGTCGCTCCGGCCCTCGATCTGGAGGGCGTCGCTTTCCGCCTCGGTGAGGTCGCCCCCCTCGCCGCGGAAGGCGGCGCGGAGCCGGGCCGGATCGACCGCATTCTCCCAGCGGGCGACGACGATCGTCGCGACCGCATTGCCGACGAAGTTGGTCAGCGCGCGGCATTCGCTCATGAAGCGGTCGACGCCGAGGATCAGGGCCATGCCGGCGACCGGCACCGACGGCACCACCGACAAAGTGGCGGCGAGCACGATGAAGCCCGAGCCGGTGACGCCGGCCGCGCCCTTCGACGACAGGATCGCGACCGCCATCAGCAGCAGCTGGTCGCTCAGGCCGAGCTCGATCCCGCAGGCCTGGGCGATGAACAGGGCCGCCAGCGACATGTAGATGTTGGTGCCGTCGAGGTTGAACGAATAGCCGGTCGGCACCACCAGGCCGACGATCGGCTTGGGGCAGCCGGCGCGCTCGAGCTTCTCCATGAGGAGCGGCATCGCGCTTTCGGACGACGATGTGCCGAGCACGAGCAGGAGCTCGTCCTTGATGTAGCGGACCAGGCCGAGCAGCGAGAAACCGGCCGCCCGCGCCACCAGGCCGAGGACGACGAGAACGAACAACAGGGACGTGACGTAGAAGGTGACGATCAGGCCGGCGAGGCTGGCGAGCGTGCCGATGCCGTACTGGCCGATGGTGAAGGCCATCGCCCCGAACGCGCCGATCGGGGCGGCGTACATCAGGATGTGGACCATGCGGAACACCACGGCGGTGATCGTCCTCAGGCTCCCGAGCAGCCGCTCGCCGCGTTCGCCGATCAGGGCGAGGGCGATGCCGAACAGGATGGCGACGAACAGCACCTGGAGGATCTCGCCCGAGGTGAAGGCGCTCAACGCGGTGTCGGGGATGATGTGGAGGACGAACTCGGTGACCGTGCGCTCCTCGGCCTGGCTGACATAGGAGGAGACCGCGCCGGTATCGAGCGTCGCCGGGTCGACGTTGAGGCCGGCGCCGGGCCTCGCGACATTGCCGACGACCAGGCCGATCGCCAGCGCCAGCGTCGAGACGGTGAGGAAATAGGCCATCGCCTTGGCGCCGACCCGGCCGAACGCCTTCAGATCGGCCATGCCGGCAATGCCGGTGACGACGGTGAGGAAGATGACCGGGGTGATGATCATCTTGACGAGCTTGATGAAGCCGTCGCCGAGCGGCTTCAGCGCCCGGCCGGTTTCGGGGAACAGCCAGCCGGTGAGCACGCCGAGCGCGATCCCGACCAGCACCTGGAAATAGAGCGTCCGCCAGAACGGCCGCGCCGGTTGCGCCATATTTCCCCTCCCCGGGCGCGGCGCTCCCGTCGGAACGGCGCCTGAGCGACGGTGATAGAGCGCCGCGCGGCCCCTGTCAGGTCGAACTTTGCCGGCCGCCGCCCTTGCTGATGCGGGGTTTTCCCGCGATTGACTCGCCGGGGCAGCGGAGTAGCGTCGGCGTCGGCGATACTATTCGCTCGCAGAGGGTTCATCGCGCGGATCCTTCGCCGCGGGGCGGCGGCATTGGTCGCGGCCTTCCGAAAGAAAAAGGGAGGAAAACAGAATGACCCGCACCCTCAGCGCCAGCGCGCAGGCCGGTCGCCCGGCCTCGAACAAGCTGACCGACCTCGCCGCTTTGAAGGCGATCGCCCAAGGGGCGATCGACGTCGAGCTGTTCACCATTCCGCTCTACATGACGAGCCTCTATTCGATCGAGGGCATGCACCAGATCAACGGGGCGGCGAACAAGCTCTATCTCGGCCGGCTGTGGCCGGGAGGCAAGGCCAGCGCCGCGCCGGCGACGGATAACGAACGGGCGTTCAACATCGTCTTCTCGGTGTTCATCCAGGAGATGCTCCACCTCCAGATGGCGGCGAACATGGCGAGCGTCATCGGCGCCAGGCCCAACTTCACCAGCGCCGCCTTGCAGGACGAGCGCCGCGGCTGGACTTGCTATGGGCCGGACAAGACCGTCATTCCCAACATCATCGACCTCCAGGACACGACCTTCGAGGACGTGCCGGTGAACACCGGGCCGCTCGACGCGGAGCGCATCCGCCTGTTCCTCGCCATCGAAGCGCCGGAGGAGGATGCCAAGAAGGCGATCAAGCCGGACAAAATCGGCAAATATTTCCCGCCGGCGCCCTTCCAGGGCTGGAAGTTCGGCGATCCGCTGCCGCTGTTCGGCACGATCGGCTGGATGTACCAATGCTATTACGACTATTTGAGCCTGCAGTATGCCGACGGCTCGACCCTGTGGCAAAATGTGTGGAAGCAGGCGTCGAAAGGCGCGCCGGTTCAGAACGACCTGTTCAACGCCGCCTCGGGCGGGCACCCGATGCGCGAGTTCATGGGCTTCAACACGATCATAGCGATGACCTATCCCGACATCGCCTACCAGCAGATGGTGGCGATGATGGATGCGATCACCGATCAGGGCGAGGGCAGCATCCTCAAGAAGGACCCGAAGCTGCTCAAGGCGGTGATGCCGAAATATTGCCCCGACAAGGATGCGCTCGAATCCGACTATCCGAGCTATGACGCCAAGGGCCAGCTCACCGTCTCCGCCGACGCCGCGGCCCGTTTCGAGAACGACCGTGCCGACCATTATGAGCGCTTCCAGGAGGTGCAGGCGCTGATCGCGGCCGGATCGATCACCACCTGGGCGGACAATCCCAGGGTCGGCCATTGGCAGGCGAGCGACCTCAAGACGGCCGACTATGACGACAATCCCTATAATGACGTGCTGCCGAGCGCCGACGACATCGCCGGGGCGCTCAATCGCCTCTCCGGGCAGCCGGACAGCCACAAATTGCTCAGCCAGGCGGCGATCGGCGCGATCGCCGGCGTCACCACCGTGCTCAACGATTATTGGGCGCCGCAGGCGGGGGCCAAGGTGCTGTTCCCTTATCCCTCGATGGCCGGATCGGGCGACCGCATGGCGATCGCCTGGGCGGTGACCGGCAAATCGCCGGACCTTTCGCTCGGCATCGATCCGCCCGAGCCCAACACGCTGAAGCACGCCTGCCAGGGACTCGACTTCGAAAATCGCGGCAACAACGACTGCGCGCAGGTCTCGATCTTCCATAGCTGCAAGGGCTCGAACCATTGCCAGGCCCAAGGCGGCTGCGGCTTCGTCCAGGTGACGACCGGCGGCGGCAATTGCAGCAGCGGCGCGACCAGCAGCAGCGGCGGCGGCGGCAATTGCGGCACCGTCCTTTCGACCCGAATGTTCGGCGGCAATTGCGGCTGGCCGCCGCCGCCGCCCAGCACCTTCTATTCGGCGCCGAGCGACAATAAATGCGCCAGCCTGGGCGGCTGCGCGGTGCCGATCTCGGCCTCGCAGCTCTATCCGACCGAAGGCGTGATGCAGATTTTCGACTTCCAGACCGATGCGGCGACGAAGGCGATCACATCCGACCCGATCTGCCGGATGCGCTACAATATCGGCGAGGCCGTGCACGACGTCGCCTACAAGGCCTTTGCCGAGGTGATGAACTACCGGCAGACGCCGCCCGAGGAGAAGCCGAAGCCGAACGATCTGCGGCTCGCCTTCCCGCCGTCCACCTGATGGCGCGCGCGGACCCGGCGACGATCCGCCCGCCGAGGCTCGGCCTTCCCGACCTCGGCGACGGGCTCGGGCTGCGCGAGCCGCATTTCGCGCATCTGATGCGCACCGATCCGGCGGCGTGGAGCGTCGACTGGTTCGAAATCCTGAGCGAGAATTTCCTCGATCATCGCGGCTATGCGGCCCATGTGCTGGAGCGGGTGGCCGCGCACCGGCCGGTGGTGATGCACGGCGTGTCGCTGTCCATCGGCAGCTCGGATCCGCTCGACGAGGCCTATGTCGGCAAGCTCGCCGAGCTTGCGCAGCGGGTCAATCCGGTCTGGATTTCGGACCATCTTTGCTGGACCGGCATCGCCGGCAGGAACAGCCACGATCTGTTGCCGATGCCGCTCACCGAGGCGAGCCTCGCCCACGTGACCGCGCGGGTGAGGCAGGTTCAGAATCGGCTGGGGCGGCCGCTGATCCTCGAGAACCCCAGCTCCTACCTGCAGTTCACCGGCGCGCAGATGGCCGAATGGGAGTATCTCGCGCGGCTCGCCGAGGATGCCGATTGCGGCCTGCTGCTCGACGTCAACAACGTCCATGTGAGCGCGGTCAACCATGGTTTCGATGCCGCGGCCTATATCGAGGCGCTGCCGGCCGAGCGGATCGTCCAGCTCCATCTCGCCGGCCCGCGCGATTGCGGCACCCACCTGCTGGATACCCATGACAGCCCGGTTCTGGAGGCGGTCTGGGCGCTCTACGCGCTGGCGCAGCGGCTGACCGGCGGCGTCTCCACCCTGCTCGAATGGGATGCGAACATCCCGCCTTATGAGGAATTGCTGGCCGAGCTCGGCAAGGCGCGGGCCCATCGTGCGGCGGAGCCCGTCCGTGCCTGAAATGCTTGCCGATCTGCAGAAGTGGATGCTGGACGGCATTGTCGCCGGCTCGGCCGAAGGCGAGGCGGTGCGGGCCCGGATCGCGGGCGACGGCAAGCTTGGCCCCGAGGGGCGGCTGGCCATCTATGCCGGCGGCTATCGCAGCCGCCTGCTCGAAACGCTGCGGGACGATTATCCGGCGCTGCGCCAGTTGGTCGGCGACACCGTTTTCGACCTGTTCGCCCAAGGCTATATCGCCGCTCGGCCGCCGCGCCATTTCAGCCTTTACGATTACGGCGCCGGCTTCGCCGGCCATCTCGAGGCGACGCGGCCCAGCGAGGGCGGCGGACCGCTGGCGGCGGTGCCGGCGGCGGTGGCGCGGCTCGAGCGGGCGCGGGCGGAGGTGCAGCGCGCCGAAGGGGTGGAGCGCCTCGCCGGCCCGGTGCTGATGGCGGATGCCGCCATGCTTCCCGGGCTGAAGCTGAAATTGCCGGACAGCGTGCGGCTGCTGCGGCTCGATTTCGACCTGCTGCCGCTGGTCGAGGGCCGCGAACGCGGCGAGAAAGCGGTGGTGCCGGAGCGAAAGGAGACGCTGATCGCGGTGGCGCGGAGCGGCTATCGGGTGCGGCAGCATCGGCTGGAGCCGTGGCAGCATGCCTGGCTGGAGGCACTGGGGCCAGGCGGGGCGGAGGTGCACGGCGCGGCCAGGACGGCGGCACGGGCCTCGATGCGGGAAGGCGGCGCGCTGCTCGCGGACCTCGTCCTCTGGCTTCCGGTCGCGGCGGCTTCGGGCCTGGTGGTCCCGGCCGGGGCGCAGGCCTAGCGGGCGTCGGCCAGCCAGGCGGTGAGGATGTAGGCGAGGATGGCGAGCGGGCCGAGCAGGAGCAGGGTCAGCGCGACCGCGCCGAGGCGGATCGCCAGCGGGTCCCAGCCGGTGCTGCGGGCGAGGCCGGCGCAGACGCCGAGGAGCCTGGCATTGCTCTTGTCGAGGGCATAGGGGCTGTTCATCGTCTCGGCCTTGAAAGGTGGAGAGGGTCGGGAAGACCCGGCCGATCAGACGATCGGAACCGGGCCCACCGCGGCGGAGATGAACAAGGTGCTGACGAGGACGGCACCGATGACCGAGGCGGCCAGCTGCTGCAGATTGGCGTAGGAAAGCGTCATTTTAAGTCTCCCTGGTTCGGCCTCCGGACCATCCGTCGGCCATGCCAGAGCATTTGCAGGCCCCGTGCCAAATGAAGGAAATGGCGGAAATCCGCCGTTTTCCGAATTCAGGGTGCGAGAAAAGCCGATTCAGCGCCGCCACTTCCCGGCGGATTTTACCAATAGGTGGCGTTCGAATCGGCAGTTATATACTTGACGTAGAACGCCTTCAATTCGCACATGGCCCGAGACAGGCCGGCGCTCTACCCAAGGATGTGGTTGCCCTTCGAATGAAGGGATACGGACAGTGTCCGATTGTGGACAGGGCGGCGTTTCCGATCTCACGGATCAAATACGTAGTCGGATGGAGGTCTCCCTTGTCCAAGCGCTTCAAGATGCTCTCGGGGGGTCCGATATCGAGCACGCGACATACTCACCGGAATTAATTGCGGCGAAGGCTCTATCGGCCGCCCTGTCTTGCGCCAGTGCCGAAGGTCTTGAGTTGCGAATGCGAGAGCCGCCAGAACCGAACTGACCGCCATCACAAACTTTTCGACTTCGCCCGGAGCGGCAGCGTGCTTGGTGTCGAAAACCAATTGTGGCGGTTGGTGAGCTTGAATCTGTAGGACCTTGGCGCGTCGATCTGTGCGAGTGAACGGCTGCCCGATGATCGACCAAGTATCGTGAACGTACCTGTTCCGCACGGAGGCGAGTTCGCCCGACGTGCGATCCAGAACTTTCACGAACCATTCCCGCCAAGCCTCACTCGGCGCTTCGACCCAAATAAGGCGCTTTAGCATCTCGCAGCGCATGGCGGTGTTGTCGATGTTTCCGACCAACGCTGCGACCTGTTTCCGAGAGCACTCAAGCAAGGGCTGAAAGAGGGCATCTAGTTGGTGATCGAGCGCGGCCCACGTCATACACAGCCTACCTAGGTTGATCTCGTGCGCGGTGATGAGATCGTTTTGTTCTTTGGTCAGCAATCCTGTATGAGCCTTAGACATGCCCGATGCTCCCTTGCCCAAGGATGATCCCAACTCGTACTCCTCAAAGGAGACGGTAGCGCGCGCGGAAGCGGCGTTGAAGCGGATGCTGGCGACACCGCCAACGCCGCACAAGCCGGTCAAGGCGAAAACCCCGCGATAGACTCGCGCCTTCAACAAGCATAATCTCCGCCCCGTCGCGCCGGTCTCGTAAACCTGCGCGGTGCGCCTTCTGGCGCTGAGCACGGTCCGCTCATGTCGGGCGGCCCGCGAAATACAATAGCCTCACGGCGAATACGTGGGGCGTGCTGCCACCGTGCTCGCACGTTACGAACCACCCGGCGCCAGCCGGGAGCTCGGGAGCGAGGCATGGTCCGTTTTTTCACCTTCGCACTGGCGATTTGCCTTGTCGCCACACCCGCCTCGGCCGCGAGATGGGTTCAGATCGCCACGTCCGAAACGGGAGTAATCTGGTCTCTGGATGCCGACAGCACCCATTGGGAAAACGACATAGCCTGGGCTTGGATTAGAGCGGATCACAGCGCTAACCGCAGAGTTCCTTACCGCTCCTCGGTCCACTACATTCAGATCAACTGTCCCGACCGATCTTCAAGAATTCCTCTCGACGACCTCGCACCGAGCCGATGGGAGCGTGTACCGCTCAGACAGCCAGCCAGACTATGCCTACGCCCCGATAGCGCCGGACTCGATGATGGAGGGGCTGGCCGAAAATCTCTGTCCCAACTGGTCTGATCCGCGCTAACCGGCATGGACAGGGCGCTGACGTGGTTCATCCGAATCTGGGTTGGGTTGGTGATCCTGTTCAATCTCGTGTCGATTGTGGCGATCTTCGTGCTGGCTCCGTCCTTTTGGGATGGCCTGTCGCGACTATGGGAGATTTTCAGCCCGTACAACCTCAAGAACTATTTCTTGGAAATGCTTCTGTTCTCCCCGGCCATCGCCGCCGAAGTCTGGCGGCAGAAGCGGGCTCAATCGAAGTAGCGCTTCCTGCGCTCGCCACGGGGAGGCTTTGGGCCGTGCGGCTTAGGCGGCGAGTCGATAAGGCCGCCGATATGTCAGGCGCTTGCCGACGATGCCTCTGAGGGCGGTGTCGGCACGCTCGCCGTCTGTCACACTGCGGTGGTTATAGCGGAAGTCGAACTCGACGGCGTAGCGGCTCAGATGGGCTTCGCTCACATGGTGGTAGATGCCGATGATCCCGCGTTTGAAAATCGAGAAGAAGTTCTCGACCGTGTTCGTGTGCCAGCCCCCGGCCTTGCCGTATTGCTGATTGCGATGGTTGACGGTTTGATGCTGCCAGAAGCTTTCGCCTGCCTTGGTGTAGGCGGAAAACTCATCCGTCATGAGCGAGGACAGGCGATCCGCGTGCTGGAAGAGCAGCGGGCGGATCGTGGCGGCATGGACGTTGGCGACGTGGAACGAGCGAGCATGACCGCCGCGCTCGACGAGCGTAACGACAATGCTCTTCTTCGGGATCGCGCCGAACGCACGGTTCGCGGACTTGCCGCCGACATAGGTTTCATCGGCCTCTACGATCCTCTCAGGCGAGCCGCCCAGTGGATCGTTGCCCGGCTCCATGGCTGCGCGAATGCGGTGGCACATGAACCACGCCGTTTTGTACGTCACCCCCAGCATGCGGTGGATTTGATGGGCGCTCATGCCCTTCTTGCTGGATGACATGAGGTAGGTCGCTAGCATCCACTTGTTGAGCGGCACCTTGGAGCGCTCGAACACGGTCCCGACCGTGACGGTGAAATTCTTGAGGCAGGAATTGCACTGGATCAGGCCCGCGCGATGCGACTTGCCGGCGAGGCGGTGGACGTTCTTCCACTCACCGCAATGGGGGCAGAAAGGCCCATCCGGCCAGTTCACGCGCTCTAGATGCTCGCGGGCCTTGTCGGCATCGGCAAAGATGGGGTTGGTGAGATCGAACATCGGGCGCTTCCTTTTGATACGCCCTCCTACGCCCTGTCCGTTTCTACGTCAAGTATATAATTGCCTTCGAATCCGGACAGGCGCGCCCGCTTTCGTGCACCGCGCTTCAGGCCGAATCTTCGTCCAGCCCAAGCGGGCCCGGTTCGATCGGCCGCTTCGGAACGGGAAGGTGCCGGCCGATCAGGCCGCCGAGCAGCGCCACGCCGAAGGCGCCGAACTGGGCCCAGGCCGGGTCGGGATAGGCGACCGCGACGATCAGCGCCATCAGCGCGATGACGCCGGCAGCGATCCAGGCGGTATAGTCGGCGCGGCTGATCAGGCGGGCGGCCCAGGCTCCGGTCAGCGCGCCGGCGAAATAGCCGGCCATGCTGATCGCCAGGCCGCCGACCGGGCGGGTGGCGAAGGCCTCGGCGATCTGCCGCTGATCCCAGATGTCGATCGCGCGGACGGGAAACAGGCGCCCCGAAATATAGGCGGCGAGCGACTGGACGAGGATGCCGACGACGATCCCGACCAGGCTGCCTGCGAAAATTCTCACGCTCACCCCCCTTTTTTCGCCTTCCGGCGCCTATAGCATGAAAGCCGGTCGCGGGAAGCCGGTGCGGGCCCTAGCTTCCGACGATGGTGCCGCCATTGGGGTGGAGGACCTGGCCCGACATGTAGCTCGAATCCTCGCAGGCGAGGAACAGGAAGCTCGGCGCGACCTCGTTGGGCTGGCCGGGCCGGCCCATCGGCACGTCCTTGCCGAAATCCTTGATCTTCTCGGGCGGCTGGCCGCCGCACGGGTTCAGCGGCGTCCAGATCGGCCCGGGCGCCACCGCATTGACCCGGATCCCCTTCTTCACCAGATTTTCGGACAGGCTGTAGGTGAAGGCGACGATCGCGCCCTTGGTCGAGGAATAATCGAGCAGCCCTTCCGAGCCCTTGTAGGTGGTGACCGACGTGCAGTTGATGATGGCGGCGCCCTTCTTGAGGTGCGGCCGCGCCGCCTGGGTGATGAAGAACATGCCGAACACGTTGGTCTGGAAGGTGCGCTTCAATTGCTCCTCGGTGATGTCGGTAATGTCCTCGTCGGGATGCTGCTCGCCGGCATTGTTGACCAGCACGTCGAGCCGCTTGAGCTTGTCGACCGTCTCCTCGACCGCGCGCTCGCAAAAGTCCTTGTCGCCGATGTCGCCGGCGATGGCGATCGCCTTGCCGCCCTCCTTCTCGACGATCTCCTTCGTCCTGGCGGCGTCGTCATGCTCGCACAGATAGACGATGGCGACGTCGGCGCCCTCGCGCGCGAACAGGGCCGCCACCGCCCGGCCGATGCCGCTGTCGCCGCCGGTGATCAGCGCGACCTTGCCCTTGAGGCGCCCCGAGCCGGGATATTTCGGCTCCCAGTCCGGCTTCGGCTCGAGCTCGACTCTCATGGCCCGGCAGCGCGTCCTCGTGGATCATCTCGACGGTTTCGGTGTCGGACATCAAAAGGCCTTCCTCGTTGAGCTTGGTCGAAGGGAAAAACCGCTTTGTCGAAAAGCCGTTCCGTGGCGACGCCGGCGCCGGGCGCCGTTCGGCTGGCGTTCATGTTGCTTCGCCAAATCTTGTGCTACAAATGTAGCGCGTAACATTCGTGCAACCGCCGTAGGGGACGACGGCCCAGGAAGGGGAATAGCCTGATGAAGCCGTCGAACGCGGCGCCGCGCGGCCGCCATGCGCTGCTGCTCGCCTTGCTCGGCTCGGCCGCGCCGGCCTTCGCGCAGGACCCGGAGCCGGCCGCCGGCGCGCCGCCGCCGGTCGCGACCGAGAGCCCGGCGCCGCAGGGCGGCCGCACCTACACTCCGGCCGATTTCGCCCGCTTCGCGCCGCGCAACGCCCTCGACATGCTCAACCAGGTGCCCGGATTCGCGATCGTCGAGAGCGACAACGAGCGGCGCGGCCTCGGCCAGGCGACCGGCAACGTGCTGATCAACGGCGAGCGCTTCTCGGGCAAGTCGACCGACATCTTCACCGAGCTTCGCCGGATCAGCGCCGCCAATGTCGCCCGGATCGAGATCGTCGACGGCGCCACGCTGAACATTTCCGGCCTGACCGGCCAGGTCGCCAACATCATCACCACCAACCAGGGGCTCAGCGGCAATTTCGTCTACCGGCCGCAAATCCGGGCGCGGCGCACGCCGGCGCGGCTGCTCAATGGAGAGATATCGATCAACGGGTCGATCGACCCGGCCACCCAATATTCGCTGAGCTTCCGCAACGACAGCTTCCGCAACGGCAATGCCGGCCCGGAGACCGTGTTCACCCCGGCCGGCGTGATCCTCGACGTCCGCGACGAGGTGCTGTTCGTCGACGGCGAGCAGCCGCGCCTGTCGGGGACGCTGCGCCGCAATTTCGGCGACGGCTCGATCCTCAACGCCAATGCCGCCTTCGGCCTCTATCATTTCAACGCCGACGAGACCTCGCCCCGCTCCAATCCGGTTCGCCTGCGCGAATTCCACGAGCAGGAGCGCGAATATAATTACGAGCTCGGCGGCGATTACGAGTTCGCCCTGCTCGGCGGGCGGCTGAAGCTGATCGGCCTCCGGCGGTTCGAGCACAGCCCCTACAGCCAGACCCTGACCGAGACCTTCGCCGACGGCCGCCCGACCTTCGGCCAGCGCTTCACCCAGGTCGCCGACGAGACCGAGACGATCGCGCGCGGCGAGTTCCGCTGGCGCGGCGGCAATGCCGACTGGCAGGTCAGCCTCGAAGGCGCGCTCAACCAGCTCGACATCGAGAACGCCTTGTTCGACCTCGACACGGCCGGGACCTTCGTCGTGGTGCCTTTCCCGAACAGCGCCGCCACGGTCGAGGAGCGGCGGGCCGAAGCGATGCTGACCTACGGCCGCCCGCTCTCCGCCAATCTGACGCTGCAGGCTTCGGCCGGCGGCGAATATTCCGAGCTGAGCCAGACCGGCGCGGGCGGGCTCACCCGCACCTTCTACCGGCCCAAGGGCTTCCTCAACCTCGCCTGGCGGCCGCGGCCGGGGCTCGACGTCAGCGCCCGCATCGAGCGCGCCGTCGGCCAATTGAACTTCTTCGACTTCGTCGCCTCCGCCAATGTCAGCGGCGGCACCGCCAATGCCGGCAACGCCAACCTCGTCCCGCCGCAAAGCTGGAACGCCCAGATCCAGGCGAGCCGCAACCTCGGGCCGTGGGGCACCGCGACGGCGCGGCTCTACGGCCGCCTGATCAGCGACATCGTCGACATCATCCCGATCGGGATCGATGGCCAGTCGCCGGGCAATCTCGACGGCGCCGCCACCGTCTTCGGCATCCAGTGGACGAGCACGTTCAACTTCGATCCGATCGGCTGGCGCGGCGCCAAGGTCGACGTCAACCTCCAGTTCCAGCGGACGCGGCTCGAAGACCCGCTGACCGGGATCAGCCGGGCGATCAACGAGAACATGACCCGCCAGGTCGAGGTCAATTTCCGCCACGACGTGCCGAGCACGAGCTGGGCCTATGGCGGCGGCTTCTTCCAGTTCCGCCAGTCGGCTGGGTTCCGCCTCGACCAGCGCTTCCGGTTCCTCGACACGCCCGGCAATCTCGGCCTCTATGTCGAGCATAAGGACGTGTTCGGCCTCACCGTCCGGGCCAGCGTCGACAATCTGCTCGGCACCAACGAGAGCTTCAGCCGGACCTTCTTCGACGGCCGGCGCAACGCCACCAACAGCAACATATTGTTCACCGAGGACCGCGACCGCTTCTACGGCCCGATCTTCACGCTGACGATCAGCGGGACGATCTGATCCGGCCGACCCCGGCGAAGCGCGGCGGCGAAGCGGGCCGCAGCTCGGGCCTCATCACGTCGCTGCCGCGCAGCAGCGCCGGCCGCGCGCCGGCCGGGCGGCACTGGGCGACGACGTTGGGGAAGGCGAGGTCCGCGTAGCGCTCGAGGATTTGCGGCGTGGCGGCCGTGCAGGCGGCGGCGCTCTCGTAGCGGGGCGCGGCGACCTGCACCTCGCGGCACGCCGAATCGTCTTCGCCGCAGCCGAGGATGGCGATGAGGAAGATGCCCGGTCCCATATCCGCTCAAATGCCTGAATCGCGTGCCTGTTCCCGTCGTTTCGCCGCCGATTTGGGTCTGGGAGAAGACGTGCCTATCTAGAACGGCCATGGCCGCCGACGATTCCAGCAAAGCGAACGATCCGGGGTGGGCGCCGCTCAGGCGCTTCCTTCCCTATTTGTGGCCGGCCGGCGAACCGGGGCTGAAGGCGCGCGTCGTGCTGGCGGTGATCCTCGTCTTCGCGGCCAAGGCGGCGACGTTGACCATGCCGTTCGCCTACAAGGCGGCGATCGACCGGATGTCGGCGGGAATGAACGACGCGGCCGGGCTCGCCATCGCCCTGGTCGTCGCTTATGCCGGCGCCCGCTTCGGCGGCGTGCTGTTCGACAATGCCAGGAACGCGATCTTCGAGCGGGTTGGGCAGGATGCCGCCCGGCGCCTCGCCGAAAGCGTGTTCCGCCACATCCACGCTTTGTCGCTCCGCTTCCACCTCGAGCGGCGCACCGGCGCGCTCACCAAGATCGTCGAACGCGGCACCAAGAGCATCGACATGATGCTCTATTTCCTCCTCTTCAACATCGCCCCGACGATCATCGAGCTGATCGCCATCTGCATCATCTTCGGGGTCAAGTTCGGCCCCGGCCTGGTCGTCGCGACCCTGGTGATGGTGGTGGCCTATATCGCCTTCACCCGCATCGTGACCGAGTGGCGGACGCGGCTGCAGCGGCAGATGAACGAGGTCGATAACCAGGCGATCGCCCGCGCCGTCGATTCGCTGCTCAACTACGAGACGGTCAAATATTTCAACGCCGAGGAGCGCGAGGCACGGCGTTACGGCCTGACCGCCAAGGCGTTCGCCGACGCCGCAGTGAAGAACGAAAGCTCGCTCGCCTGGCTCAACATCGGCCAGTCGCTGATCACCAATGTGATGATGGCCGGCGCGATGGCCTACACCGTCTGGGGCTGGAGCCGCGGCGCCTTCACCACCGGCGACGTGGTGCTGGTCAACACCCTGCTCGCCCAGCTCTTCCGGCCGCTGGACATGCTCGGCTGGGTCTACCGCACCATCCGCCAGGGCCTGATCGACATGGAGGCGATGTTCGACGTCATCGATACGCCGCCCGAAGTGACCGACGCGCCCGGCGCCCCGGACCTCGACGTCGCCGCCGGCCATGTCCGCTTCGAGGACGTCTGGTTCGGCTACGATCCCGACCGGGCGATATTGAAGGGCATCGACCTCGAGGTGAAGCCGGGCACGATGACGGCGGTGGTCGGCCCGTCCGGCGCCGGCAAGTCCACCCTGTCGCGCCTGCTGTTCCGCTTCTACGAGCCCACCTCCGGCCGGATCGCCATCGACGGCCAGGATATCAGCGGGGTCACCCAGGCGAGCCTGCGCGCGTCGCTGGGCATCGTCCCGCAGGACACGGTGCTGTTCAACGACACGATCGGCTACAATATCGGCTACGGCAGGGAAGGCGCCACCCAGGCCGAGATCGAGCAGGCGGCGCGCGGCGCCGCGATCCACGATTTCGTGCTGGAATTGCCCCGAGGGCTATGAATCGATGGTCGGCGAGCGCGGGCTGAAGCTGTCGGGCGGCGAGAAGCAGCGGGTCGCCATCGCTCGTACCTTGCTCAAGGATCCGCCGATCCTGATCCTCGACGAGGCGACCAGCGCGCTCGACAGCCGAACCGAGGCGGCGATCCAGGAGACGCTTCACGACGTCGCCGCGCGCCGCACCTGCATCGTCATCGCCCACCGCCTGTCGACCGTGGTCGACGCCGACCAGATCGTCGTGCTCGACCAGGGCCGCGTCGCGGAGCGCGGCACCCACGCCCAATTGCTGAGGAAGAACGGCCTCTACGCCGACATGTGGGCCCGCCAGCAGAGCGAGCGCGAGGCCGAGGAGGCGCAGGCGGCGGAATGATGAAGGCGGTCCGTCATTCCAGCGAAGGCTGGAATCTCCTTGCCCTTTGGGCGCAGGAAGAAACGGGATTCCGGCTTTCGCCGGAATGACGGTGGTGAGATCGCCCGAATGACGGTGGCTGGATATTCGTGAACGACCCGCTTCAAATCCTGCGCAATATTTTCGGCTTCTCCGCCTTTCGTGGCGTCCAGGAGCAGGTGATCGCCCGCGTCATGGCGGGGGAGCACACGCTGGCGGTGATGCCGACCGGGGCGGGCAAGTCGCTCTGCTACCAGGTGCCGGCGCTGGCGCGGGAAGGGACCGCGCTCGTCATCTCGCCTTTGATCGCGCTGATGCACGACCAGATCCGCGCCGCCGAGGCGTTCGGCATCCGCGCCGCCGCCCTGACCTCGGCCGACAACAACCGCGCCGAGACGATCGAGCGGCTGCGCGGCGGCGATCTCGACCTCCTCTACGTCGCGCCCGAGCGCGCCACCGGCGAGAGCTTCCGCAGCCTGATCGCGACCGTTCCGCTGGCGCTGATCGCCATCGACGAGGCCCATTGCGTCAGCGAGTGGGGCCATGACTTCAGGCCCGACTATCGGCTGCTCCTCCCCCTGCTCGACGCCTTCCCGGACGTGCCGCGGCTGGCGCTGACCGCCACCGCCGACCAGCGCACCCGCGAGGACGTCGCCCGCCAGCTCGGCATCCCGGCGGGCGGCACGATCCTCGCCGGCTTCGACCGGCCCAACATCCGCTACCATGTCCGGCCGCGCGACGGCGTCGCCGGGCAAGTGAAGGCGCTGCTCGCCGAGCAGCCGGGGCCGGGCATCGTCTACGCGCCGAGCCGGGCGGCGACCGAGAAGCTGGCCGGGCAGCTGGCGGCCAAGGGCCGCCCGGTCCTGCCCTATCATGCCGGGCTCGAGCCGCCGGTCCGCGCCCGCAACCAGGCCGCCTTCGTCAACAGCGAAGAGATGGTGATGGTCGCGACCATCGCCTTCGGCATGGGCATCGACAAGCCGGACGTGCGCTTCGTCGCCCATGCCGGCCTGCCCAAGTCGATCGAGGCCTTCTACCAGGAGACCGGCCGCGCCGGCCGCGACGGCGAGCCGGCCGAGGCCTGGCTGTTCTGGGGCGCCGAGGATTTCGCCCGCGCCCGCCGCCGGATCGAGACCGAGGTCGAGCCGGGCCGCCGGGCCGGCGAGCGCGAGCGGCTGAACGCGCTCGCCACGCTGGTCGAGACCGCCGGCTGCCGCCGCCGCGTCCTGCTCCGCCATTTCGGCGAGGACCCGCCCGCCGCGTGCGGCAATTGCGACAATTGCCTGGAGCCGCCGCAGTCGACCGATGCGACGACCGTCGCGCGGAAGCTCCTCTCCGCCGCCTTCCGCACCGAGATGCGGTTCGGCATCGGCCACCTCACCGACGTGCTCGCCGGCAAGGAGACCGACAAGGTGCTGGGCTTCGGCCACCACCGGCTCAGCGTGTTCGGCATCGCCGACGAGGACGAGCTGGCGTTGGTCAAGCCGGTCGCGCGGGCGCTGATGGCGCGCGACGCGCTGCGAGCGGACGATTTTGGCGGCCTCTCCTTCGGACCTTCCGCCAAGGCCTTCCTCAAGGGGGAGGAGGCGCTGAAGATCGTCCTGCCGCCCAAGCGGACGCGGCGCCGCGGCCGCAAGGCCGCCGAATATCCGCACGATCCGCTGTTCGAGGCGCTGCGCGCCCGCCGCCGCGACCTGGCCAGGGAAGCCGGCGTGCCGCCCTACGTCATCTTCCACGACAGCACCCTGCGCGAGATGGCCGAGCTCAAGCCCACCACGCTCCACGCTTTGGCGCGCGTGTCCGGGGTGGGCGCAGCCAAGCTGGAACGCTACGGAGAGGCCTTCGTGGCGGTGATCCGGGGCTGGGAGGCGTAGTTCCTCCCCTGCCTTTGCAGGGAGGATAAGGTGGCGCCATGACCTTCAGGGCTCTCGATGGCGGCACATTCGTCGCCGACGCCGATCCTGAGGTTCCTGCGCTAGTTGATGTCCTGGCGGCGGAAGCTCCAGAAGGTGAGGCCGGCGAGGACGATCGTCCAGGCGGCAACGATGACGAGCGAGGCCGGCCAGGGCGCGGAAAAGGCGCCCGAAGGGAAGGGGATTTCCAGGATCCGGCCGTCGGTGATCGAGCTGGCGAGATTGGCGAGGTGGTAGCCGGGCAGCGCCTGGTAGAGCGCCCCGACCAGCGTCGGGGCGTAGGGCTCGAGCATCGGCGCGAAGTTGCGGAAGAGCTGCTCCAGCGTGGTGACCACGAGGCCGATGACGAGCGCGGCGACCGACGAGCGGGTGAGGATCGCGGCAAGGCTCACATAAGCGGTGGTGAGGAGGGCCGGGGCGACCGCCGCAAGCGCGGCGAGGCCGTGCGCCTCGATCAGGGCCCCGGCGGCGATCCCGGCAGGAATGGGGTCGCCAGTGACGATGTCCTCGACCCAGCCGAAGGCGTTGAACAGGACGGCGCCGAGCGTGAAGCCGCATGCGAGCAGCGCCAGCACAACGACATATTTGGCGGCGATCAGGGTGGTTCGGGCGCGGTGGGGGACGATGAGCTTCCAGGTGTTCCAGCCATATTCGCCGGCGAACGCCACCGCGACGAAGGCGCCGATCAGGTAGCGGCCGAACGGATGGCCGGGGACGTTCCAGAAGCCGACGGCGTCCGCGATCCAGCCCGCGGCGGTCGCCTCCCCGCGGCTCTCTCCCCCGCCATTGGCGAGATCGATGGCGATGGCGAGCAGCCAGACGAGGGTGAGGCCGATCGGCCAGATCCACACCAGGCCCCAGGTGGCGCGGTGACCGCGCAATTTCAGGGCCTCGGCGGAGATCGCGTCAAGCATCGGCCGGATCCTCCGCGGTGATGGCGAGGAACACGTCCTCGAGGTTGCGCTGCACCGGGGTCATGCCGAACAGCGCCACGCCGGCGGCGATCAGCCGGCGCGCGACTTCCGGCGCCTCGGCCGGGGTGGCGGCGACCGACAGCATTGCGCCACGCCGCTCCACCGTCCAGTGCGCCCGAAGCGCCGCCTCCGCCGCCTCGATCGGCCTCGCCTCGATGCCGAGGCCGCCCGCGTCGTGATCGAGCAGGTCCGCGACCGTCAATTCGCGCACGACTTCGCCCTTGTGGATGATCGCGACGCGGTCGCAGACCTGCTGCACCTCGCTGAGCAGGTGGCTGGACAGGAAGACGGTCTTGCGATGATCGGCGGCGAGGCTGCGGATCAGCCGTCGCATCTCCTGGATGCCGGCGACGTCGAGGCCGTTGACCGGCTCGTCGAGGATGACGATCTCGGGATCGTTGAGCAAGGCGGCGGCGACGCCGAGCCGCTGGCGCATGCCGGTCGAATAGCCCTTCACCTTGCGCCCGGCGTCCCTGGCGAGGCCGACCTGGTGGAGCAAGGCGTCGATCCGCTCGCCGCCGCCGCCATGCGTCCTTGCCAGCACCTCCAGGTTCCGGCGGCCCGACAGGAAAGGATAGAAGGCGCCGCCGTCGACCAGCGAACCGATCCGGCGGAGCACCGAAGGATCGGTGCGCAAATCCTGCCCGAACAGGCGTACCATGCCGGCGCTCGGCGAGATCAGGCCGAGCAGCATGCGGATGGTCGTGCTCTTGCCGGCGCCGTTGGGGCCGAGGAAGCCGTAGACCTCGCCCGCGCCGACCGAGAGGGTGACGTCGCGGACCGCGCGAACGCCGCCGCCCCGCCGCCCATAGGTCTTGCTGAGGTTCACCAGCTCCAGCACCGGCGCTTCGGAATCGCTCATCGGCCGGCCTCCCTCATACGCTTGCGTACATAGGTGTATTAGTGCACTGACACACCCGCCGTGTCAAGGCTGCCGCGTCAGTCGGCGAGGATGCGGCGGGCCTCCTCGCGATCCTCCTCGTCGACCATCAGCCGCGCCGGAGTCATGGCGCCGAGGCCGAGGCTGGACAGGCCGGCGTCGAACAGCACCGCCTCGATCCCGGCCGACGCGAGATGGCCGCGCGCGATCTGGGCCTGGATGGGGTCCGAATAAGAGGCGATCTCGACCAGCGCCATTACCAGGGCACCACCTTGCCCGCCGCCTGCTCGATCGCGGTCGGCTTGCGGCCGAGGACGGCGTTGCGGTGCGGGAAGCGGCCGAACCGCTCGATCACGTCATGGTGCTTGCGGGCGTAATCGAGCATTTCCTTGTCTCCGAGCGCGGTGAACAGCAGCAGCGACTGGCGCTGGTCGCGCAGATCCTCGCTATGCTGGAACGGCATGTAGAGGAAGCCGCGCCGCGCCGACGTCATGCCGTCGTCATGGCCGCGCTCGACCGCGCCCCTGGCCACCGCCAGCGCGAGCGGATCGGTGGCGAACTGGTCGGCATGGCCGCGGAACATGTTGCGCGGGAGCTGGTCGAACAGGATGACCGCGGCCAGCGCCGCGTCGGCCGAGCCGAGGAAGTGCTCGGGCACCTGCTCGCGCTGCTCTTCCCACAGCGCGAGGAAGCGCTTGCGGATTTCGGCGTCGAACGCCGCGTCCGGCCGCCACCAATCGTCCCGGCCATGGGAAAACCAGAAGTCCAGGACCTCCCGAAGCGCCTCGCTCACGAGGCGGTGCCGCCGACGGTGATCCCTTCGATGAGCAGGGTCGGCTGGCCGACGCCGGCGGGGACGGACTGGCCGCCCTTGCCGCAGACGCCGACGCCTTCGTCCAGCGCCATGTCGTTGCCGATCGCCGCCACCCTGGTCAGCACCGTCGGCCCGTCGCCGATCAGGGTCGCGCCCTTGATCGGCGCGCCCAATCGGCCGTTCTCGATCCGATAGGCCTCGGTGCAGGAGAAGACGAACTTTCCGCTGGTGATGTCGACCTGGCCGCCGCCGAAGCTCTTGGCGTAGATGCCGGTCTTCGCGCGGGCGAGGATCTCGCCGGGATCGTCGTCGCCGCCGAGCATGAAGGTGTTGGTCATCCGCGGCATCGGGGCGTGGCTGAAATTCTCGCGGCGGCCGTTGCCGGTCGGCTCGACCCCCATCAGCCGGGCGTTGAGGCGGTCCTGGATATAGCCCTTGAGGATGCCGTTTTCGATCAGCACGTTGCGCCGCGTCGGCGTCCCCTCGTCGTCGATGGTGAGCGAGCCGCGCCGGCCGCCGATCGAGCCGTCGTCGATCACGGTCACGCCGGACGCCGCCACCCGCTCGCCGATCCGGCCGGAGAAGGCCGAGGTGCCCTTGCGGTTGAAATCGCCCTCGAGGCCGTGGCCGATCGCCTCGTGCAGCAATATGCCGGGCCAGCCCGGGCCGAGCACCACCCTCATCTCGCCCGCCGGCGCGGCGACCAATTCGAGGTTCACCAGCGCCTGGGCCAAGGCAATGTCGATCGCCCGGTTCCAGGTCGCCGGCTTGAACAGGTCGTCATACAGATTGCGGCCGCCGAGGCCGTGATAGCCGGTCTCGCGGCGGCCGTTCCGCTCGACCACGATCTGGACGTTGAGGCGGACCAGCGGCCGCACGTCATGGGCGACGAAGCCGTCGGGGCGGACGATCTCGATCACGCTCCACGACCCCCCCAGCACCACCGACACCTGGGCGACGCGCGGATCGCGGGCGCGGGCGGCGGCGTCGATCTCCTGGCAGAGCGCGACCTTCCTGGCGAACGGGATCAGGCTCAGCGGATCGGCGTCGGTATAGAGCCTGGCATTGGTCCGCCGCGGCGGCGCGGGGCGCGCGCCCTTGGCCGGATCGAGCACCGCCATCGTCTCGGCGGCGCGGCGGATCGCGGCTTCGGAGAGCTCGTTGGCCTGGGCGAAGGCGGTGGTCTCGCCGGACACGCCCCTGAGGCCGAAGCCGGCATGGGTGCTGAAGTCCGCGGTCTTCAGCCGGCCGTCGTCGAAGCCGAAGCTCTCCGAGGCGGTATATTGAAGATAGAGCTCGCCATCGTCGCAGCCCTTCAGGGCGTCGGCGGTGAGGCGGAGCGCGGCGTCGGGATCGAGGCCGTCGGGGCGGTAGAGGAAGCGGCGGGGATCGGGGGTCATGGACCCGATATAGGGCCGCCCGGGACAAAGTCGAAGGGGGACGGGTCCGCGCCCGCCATTCAGCCGCAAGCCGGCATCGAGCGGCCCGCCGCCCGCGTGTTGAGTCGGCGACAAAAGCGGGGCATGTTGGGAAGTTCTGGCTCTCTGGGAGGGAAGCTAAATGGACGTCCAGCTCAACTTCATCAATCACTCGAACGACGCCAACAATTCGCAGGTCGTCATCTTCTCGAAGAACGTCGCGACGGGCTATAACGAGGTCGCGGTGGCGTGGCACGTCATCCAGAATTGCGGCGCGGGCGCGAACCATCCGTTCGTCTATCCGATGGCGACGCAGGTCGGCGCGGGCGACAGCTGGGGCAATTACACGCCCAAGCTCGATGCGCAGCCCGGCCAGGCCTTCGCGGTCAGCCTGACGAGCTCGGGCGACACGCTCGCCCCCGCCGGCGCGGCCACCTATCCGACCGAGATCCAGATCCTGAACAACCTGACGCAGGGCGCGATCAAGGCATGCATCTACAAGGCCGGCGCGCTGTTCGCGATCAAGACGTCGGTCGCGCCGCAGCAGATGGCGGCGTTCCAGTTCATGCCGACGCTCTGGATCGGCGCCGTCTCGCAGGTGACGCAGGGCCAGGTCATGAACTCGGCGATCGTCGAGGCGGTCAACACCGAATTCTCGCTGCTCGGCATCGCCAGCGCCGACATCGTGATGACCGGCGGCGGCCCCGGCCCGTCGTCCCAGCCCTTCACCTTCACGCTGCAGAACGTGGTCATGGCCTGATCGACGAACGGCGCCGGAACGAGGACGGACGGAATGGGCATGATCGAAGAAACATGGCGGCTTCCGCCAGTCGACACCGTCTTCGACCTTGTCTTCACGATGGATTCGGGGGCGCAGGCCTATCGGGTCGCCGTGACCTGTCGGCGGCCGCCCGTCGAGACCCAGCATGTCGAGCTTCACGCCACCCGCGCCACGCCGATCCGCCTGCATTTCCAGTCCGGCGACGAATTGCGCGGCGAAATGACGGCGACATGCACGGGCAATCGCCGATCGCCGGAGGTCGGCGTTTTCGCGCGCCTTGATTATGACCGCGAGGGCGCGCCGCCGGTGCGGCATTTCGAGGGGCTCGCCTTCCTTCGCGATTCCGCTGGCGCGCTTGCGGGCGAGCCGAGCCCGCCCCTGGATTCGCCGCCTAGCGCGAGTCCTCCGGATTCGCCGCCCGGCCGCCGGCCAGGTCCGCAGGGCCGCCCCTCAGGATGAACCTCTTGTCGCAATAGCCGCAGTCCGCGAAGCCCGTCTCGTCGATCTGCAGCCAAACGCGGGGATGGCCGAGCGCGGGCGCGGTGTCGGTCGCGCCGTCGCAGGCGACGCGCGGGCTCGTCACATAAGCGATTTCGGGGTCGAAGGGGTCGGTCGCGGCCATCGCCGCGCCTTAGCAACGCGCCCGGCGGCGGACAATCGCCTAGATCGACGCCGGGCCGCCGGCGATCAGCACTGCGATCAGGGCGGCGGCAATCGCCGACGCGAGCAGCGCCCGGCGCGACAGCGTCGCGAAATGGACATGGCCGAACATGGCCGAGGCTTGCGCTCGCCGGGTTAACGGCTGCTTCCCGACTTGGGTTAACACGTCTATGCCGACGGCCATGTCCGAGGCCGCCATCTCGATCCGGGACCTGCAGAAGACCTACACCGGCGGCAAGCGCGCCCTGGACGGCGTCTCCATCGACGTGCCGCGCGGCGGCATTTTCGGCCTGCTCGGCCCCAACGGCGCCGGCAAGTCGACGCTGATCAACATCCTCGCCGGCCTGGTCACCAAATCGGGCGGCGGCGCCACCATCTGGGGCTTCGACATCGACGAGCATCCACGCAACGCCAAGCGCTCGATCGGGGTGGTGCCGCAGGAGATATTGTTCGACCCCTTCTTCACGCCCAAGGAGGCGCTCGAGATCCAGGCCGGGCTCTACGGCATCCCCAAAGTGGAGCGGCGGACGATGGAGCTGCTCCGCGCGATGCGGCTCGAGGACAAGGCCGACGCCTATGCGCGCACCCTTTCGGGCGGCATGAAGCGCCGGCTGCTGGTCGCCAAGGCGATGGTCCATTCGCCGCCGATCCTGGTGCTCGACGAGCCGACCGCCGGCGTCGACGTCGAGCTTCGCCAGCAGCTCTGGACCTTCATTCGCAGCCTCAACGCCCAGGGCGTCACCGTCGTCCTCACCACCCACTATCTCGAGGAGGCCGAGAAGCTCTGCGACCGGATCGCGATCATCAACCATGGCCGGCTGATCGCCAACGAGGAGACGAGGACCCTGGTCGGAATGGCGCAGGAGAAGGTGGTCGAGGTGGTCGTCGACCGCGACGTCGCCCGGGCGCCCGACGCCCCCTGCTTCGACAAGATCGAATTGCGCGGCGAGCGCACGCTGGCGATCACCTACCGGAAGGACCGGGTCAATGCCGGCGACGTGCTGGCGGCGCTGCAGAAGGAGGGGCTCGGCATCGTCGACGTCTCGACCCGCGAGGCGGACCTGGAGGACGTCTTCCTCAACCTCACCCGCGCGACCGGAACGGATGGCTGAGCACGGCTTCGACGTCGTCGTCATCGGCTCCGGCGCGGCCGGGCTGAGCGCGGCATTGAACCTCGCGCCGGACCTCAGGGTCGCGGTGCTGGCCAAAGGCGGGATCAGCGCCGGATCGACCGCGCTGGCGCAGGGCGGGATCGCCGCGGTGCTCGAAGCCGGCGACACGTTCGAAAGCCATATCGAGGATACGATCGGCGCCGGCGCCGGGCTCAACCACCGCCGCACCGTCGAGTTCGTCGTCGAGAACGCGCCGGCGGCGATCGAGCGGCTGGCCGAGCTCGGCGTGCCCTTCACCCGGGGAGAGGCGGACCGCTGGCATCTGACCCGCGAAGGCGGCCACAGCCACCGGCGCGTCGTCCATGTCGCCGACGCGACCGGATGGGCGGTGCAGCAGGCGCTGGAAAAGGCGGCCGCCGATCATCCCAACATCACCCTGGTGCCCAACATGGCGGCGCTCGACCTGGCGACCGGGCGCCACGCCGTGGGCGTTGCCGACGAACGGCGGGTGTGGGGCGTCTATGCGCTCGACCGCGGCACCGGCAAGGTGGCGCTGCTCACCGGCCGCGCGACCATCCTCGCCACCGGCGGCGCGAGCCGGGCCTGGCTCTATTCGACCAATCCCCGGGGCTCGACCGGCGACGGCATCGCCATGGCCTGGCGCGCCGGCTGCCGTGTCGCCAACATGGAGTTCGCCCAGTTCCACCCGACCTGCCTGTTCAACCATGACGTCAAGAACTTCCTGATCACCGAGGCCATGCGCGGCGAGGGCGGGAAGCTGAAGATCCCGACCACCGGCCGCCGCTTCATGAAGCGTTTCGACCCGCGCGAGGAGCTGGCGCCGCGCGACATCGTCGCCCGCGCCATCGACCATGAGCTGAAGCGCCTCGGCCTCGATTACGTCCATCTCGACATCAGCCATCGCGACCCGGACTTCATCCTCGCCCATTTCCCGATGATCGCCGCCCGGCTCGCCGAGCCCGACATCGGCATCGACATCACCCGGGAGCCGATTCCGGTAGTGCCGGCCGCCCATTATACCTGCGGCGGCGTGGTCGTGGACCTCGACGGCCGGACCGACCTTCCCGGCCTTTACGCCGCCGGCGAGGTCAGCATGTCGGGCCTGCACGGCGCCAACCGGCTCGCCTCCAATTCGGTGCTCGAATGCCTGGTCTTCGGCCTCGCCGCGGCGCGGCACGTCAACGCCGGCTGGAGCGAGCTCGCGCCGCCGCCGGCGGTGCGGCCGTGGGACGAGAGCCGGGTCACCGATTCCGACGAGGAGGTGGTGGTCCACCATAATTGGCAGGAGATCCGCCGCTTCATGTGGGACTATGTCGGCATCGTCCGCACCACCAAGCGGCTGGAGCGCGCGCTGAGCCGGATCGCCCTGCTGCGCCAGGAGACGCAGGATTATTACGCCAATTTCCGCGTCACGGCGGACCTGATCGAATTGAGGAACCTGGTCGTCGTCGCCGACCTCATCGTCCGCTCCGCCCTCGCCCGCAAGGAGAGCCGCGGGCTTCATTACACCCTCGATTATCCCGACATGCTGCCCGAGGCGGTGGATACGGTGCTGATTCCTAGCGGGTGAGAAAGTCGCGCAGTGCCTCCCGGAACCGCGCCGGCTGGTCGAGCATCACCATGTGGCCGCTATTGTCGATGCGGACCAGGCGGGCGCCGCGCGCCGGGGCGTAGGCGCCGGCGAAGGTCCGGTCCATCGCCGCCCGCGCCCGCGGGTCGGGCGAGGCGTAGACCACCGTCATCGGCGCGCGGATGCGGGCGAGCCGGGGGGTCATGTCGAGCGTCGCCAGATCGTGCATCGCCCGGCCGACGACGTCGGGGTCGCTGCGCCGGTTGCCCGAATCGGGCGGGCTGAACGCGCCCATCAGCGACCCGAACAGCCGGCGCCCGCCCGGCGTCCCCATGAAGCTGGCGAGGGGAGCGATGCCCCGGGCGGTCTGGCCGAGCAGGCCGGCGGGCTGCGGCAGCATGTCGACGACCATGATGCGGCCGGCGAGGCCGGGGTGGCGCGCGGCGACCATCATCGCCAGCGTGCCGCCCATCGAATGGCCGACGATCGCCGGCCGGACGAGGCCGCGATCGGCGATGTAGCGGGCGATCTCGTCGGCCAGAGGCGCCACCACCGGCCCCGCGCGATTGCCGCGCGCCGGCTCGCCGGCGAAGCCCGCGACCTGGACGAGGTGGTAGCGGTAGCCGGGGACGGCGTCGGCGGTCGCCCGCCACACCTCCCGGCCGGCGGTGAGGCCCGGGATCAGGATCACGTCCGGCCCGCGCCCGCGCAGCTCGACCGAGAAGCGCGCCGGCGCGAAGCGCTGGGCAGCCGGGGCCGGCATCGCCGCCAGGCCGAGCGCGATGCCGCCGAGAAGGAAGAATCTGCGGTCCATCCGCCACGCCTAGCCCGAATTGTTTGAACGCAGCCTTACCTCGGCGCCGCGGGAGGTTTGCAGCCGCGCCCCCTTCGTCTAGACCGCCGCCATGCCCTCCCCGCACCTCTATCTCGTCGACGGCTCGTCCTATATCTTCCGCGCCTTCCACCGGCTGCCGCCTTTGACCAACAAGTTCGGCCTCAATGTCGGCGCGGTCTACGGCTATACGACCATGCTCTGGAAGCTGGCCGACAGCCTCAACAAGGAGGAAGGGCCGACCCACCTCGCCGTCATCCTCGACGCCTCGGAAAGCACGTTCCGCAACAAGCTTTACGACCAGTACAAGGCGAACAGGCCGCCGCCGCCGCCCGAGCTGGTTCCGCAATTCCCGCTGATCCGCGACGCCACCCGCGCTTTTTCCATCCCCTGCCTCGAAGAGGACGGGCTCGAGGCGGACGACATCATCGCCTGCTATGCGAAGGCGGCGCTGGCGCAAGGGTGGCAGGTGACCATCGTCAGCTCCGACAAGGACCTGATGCAGCTGATCGAGCCCGGCCTCGACATGCTCGACACGATGAACGACCGGCGGATCGGCCGCGACGCGGTGATCGAGAAGTTCGGCGTCCCGCCCGAGAAGGTCGGCGACGTGCTGGCGCTGATGGGCGACAGCGTCGACAACGTCCCCGGCGTGCCCGGGATCGGCCCCAAGACCGCCTCGAAGCTGATCCAGGAATTCGGCGACGTCGAGGCCGTGCTCGCCGCCGCGCCCGACATGAAGCCGTCGAAGATGCGCGACAATCTGATCGAGCATGCCGACAAGGCGCGGCTGTCGCGCCAGCTGGTGGAGCTGATCTGCGATTCGCCCCTGCCCGAGCCGCTCGACGCGCTGGCGATCAAGGGCATACCGGAAGCGCCGCTGCGCGAGTTCCTCGAGCATCACGGCTTCCGCTCGCTGCTCGCCCGATTGGGCGTCCGGGGCCAGGCCGCGGCCGCCGCGCCGTCGTCGACGCCGACCCAGGCCGAGGTCCGGCCCGAGCCGAAGATCGACCGCTCGCTCTACGAGACCGTCACCGGCGAAGCGGCGCTCGACCGCTGGATCGCCGAGGCGACGGCGGGCGGCCTGGTCGCGTTCGACACCGAGACCGACGGCCGCGACTGCGTCACCGCCCGCCTGGTCGGGATCAGCCTCGCCACGGCGTGCAACCGGGCCTGCTACATCCCGCTGGAGCATGGCGGCGACGACATGTTCGCCGAGCGGCCGGACCAGCTTGCCTCCGAGCTGGTCCTTTCGAGGCTGAAGCCGCTGCTCGAGGACCCGGCGGTGCTGAAGATCGGCCACAACCTCAAGTTCGACTGGGTCGTGCTCGACCGCCGCGGCATCCGTGTCGCGCCCTATGACGACACGCTGGTGATGAGCTTCAATTTGGACGCCGGCGGCCTTGCCAGCCATGCGCTCGACGACCTCGCCAGGAAGCATCTCGACCATGAGTGCATCGCCTTCAAGGATCTGTGCGGGACCGGCCAGAAGCAGATCACGTTCGACAAGGTGCCGCTCGACAAGGCCACCGAATATGCCGCCGAGGATGCCGACGTCGCCTTGCGGCTGTGGATGCGGTTCAAGACCCGGCTGCCGTTCGAGCAGGTTTCCCGCGTCTACCAGATGGTCGACCGGCCGATGGTCGCCGTCGTCGGCCGGATGGAGCGCGACGGGGTCAAGGTGGATCGCGACGTGCTCAGGGACCTGTCGGCCGAGTTCACCACCCAGATCGCCGCGCTCGAGGAGCGGATCTGCGGCGAGGCGGGATGCAGGTTCACCATCGGCAGCCCGCAGCAGCTTGGCGAGATCCTGTTCGGCAAGATGGGCCTCGCCGGCGGCCGCAGGGGCAAGTCCGGCACCTGGTCGACCGACGTCACCGAGCTCGAGCGGCTCGCCCGCGACGGCGTGCCGATCGCCCAGCTGGTGCTCGACTGGCGGCAGCTGACCAAGCTCAAATCGACCTATACCGACGCGCTGCAGCAGCAGATCAACAAGGATACCGGCCGGGTCCACACCAGCTACAGCCTGTCGGGCGCGCAGACCGGGCGGCTCGCCTCGACCGACCCCAATCTGATGAACATCCCGATCCGCACCGAGATCGGGCGGCGCATCCGCGACGCCTTCATCGCCGAGCCGGGCCATGTCGTCCTCTCCGCCGACTACAGCCAGATCGAATTGCGGCTCGCCGCCCATATCTGCGACGTTCCCCAGCTCCGCGAGGCGTTCGCGGCCGGGACCGACATCCACAACATGACCGCCGGCGAGTTGTTCGGCGCGGTCAACCGCGACACCCGCGCCTCGGCCAAGACCATCAACTTCGCGATCCTCTACGGCATTTCGCGCTGGGGGCTGGCGGGACGTCTTGGCGTCACCGCCGACGAGGCGCAGGCGATCATCGACCGCTATTTCGACCGCTTCCCCGGGATCAGCAACTATATCGCCGACACCCTCTCCGGCGTGCGCGAGACCGGCTTCTCCACCACCCTGTTCGGCCGCAAGACCCATTTCCCGCGGATCAAGTCCAAGATCCAGCACGAGCGCCAGGGCGCCGAGCGCGCCGCGATCAACGCGCCGATCCAGGGCACCGCTGCCGATATCATCAAGCGCGCCATGGCGCGGATGGCGGCGGCGCTGGCGGACGAAGGGCTCGACGGCACGCGGATGCTGATGCAGGTCCATGACGAGCTCGTCTTCGAAGTGCCGGACGGAGAGGTGGACGGTGCCGCGGCGGTGATCCGCGGCGTCATGGAGCGCGCCGCCGAGCCCGCGATCGCGCTGAGCGTGCCGCTGGGCGTGGAAATCGGCACCGGCCGGAACTGGGGAGAAGCGCATTGAGGGAGAAGCGCAGATGGTAAAGACTATGGTGGCCGCGCTCGCCGCGATCCTGCTCGCCGTCGCGGCCGGGCAATCGCCGGCGCTGGCCCAGCCCGACGACGCAGGCTTTGTTCGGACGATGCGGCAATTCGCCGACATCACCGGCGGACAGCAGACCCGGGGCGGACAGGTCATGGACAAGGTCCTCGCTTTCGGCAGGAACGCGGCGGGCGACATCGTCGTGACGGCGATGCTCGTGCTCCCTCCCGGCGCCGAATGGGTCGAGCCGCCGCCGGGCGCGGTCGCGGTGATGCGAACCCGCACGTCCACCCCCAACAACAATTCCGCGCCGGACCCGGCCGACCTCGCTTACGCCCAGAGCACCGGCGTCCGCCTGTTCATCGTCGGCGAGTGGGTAAGGCCGCCGGTGATCTGGGAGGTCGCCCGGCAAGGCGGCCAGGCGCGGACGCGCGAGATCAACGCCCAGGGCGCGGCGGGGCCGTGGCGGACGCCCGCGCCTTGATCGCGCCCGGCCGGCAAGGGGAGCCGGGATGACCGGCGCGGCCGGGCCCGACGCGGACATCGTCGCGCTGGCGAAGGGGGGACGGACCAACTTCCTCGGCTTCGTGCTTCGGCTCGCCGCGCGCCTGCCCTTCCTGTTCATCGCCGGGCGCGCCTATGGGCCGGATCTGCTCGGCCGCTTCGCTTATGCGGTGATCGTCATCGAGCTCGCCGCGCAGCTCGCGACGATGGGGCTGAAGCGCGGCCTCGCCCAGCAGCTTTCGACCACCGACCAGCCGCACGTCTGCGTCGTCTGGGACGGGCTGCTCGCCGCCTTCATCGCCTCGGCGGCGGCGAGCGCGATCCTGATGATATTCCCCCAGGCGATGTTCCCGGCGGGCGACATAAGGGGCGCGGAATGGCTGCTGCCGCTCGTCATCTTCGGCATTGCCGGCGCCGATGTCGCGCTCGCCGCTTTGGCCTATCGCCACGACGTCGCCTCGACCGTCCACGTCCGCGCGATCGTCGAGCCGTGGACGATCAGCATCGCGGCGGGGGCGCTCGTCTTCTTTTCCTCGCGCGACGGCCTGATCATCGCCTATGTGGTTTCGGTCGTGGCCGGGCTGGCCACCGCCCTGTGGCGGCTTTACCGAAGCTACGGCGTGCCGCACGGCTGGAAGCCGCATCCCGCGGAGCTGCTGGCGGTGGCGCGCCAGAACGTGCCGCTCGCCGCGGCGGATGCGATCGAATGGGGCTCGCGGCGGCTCGACATTGCCATCCTCGGCCTGTTCGTCGCGCCTTATTATATCGGCCTTTATTATGTCGCCCAGCAGGTCGCCTCGATGCCGCAGAAGCTGAAGACGAGCTTCGACCCGATCCTGGCGCCGGTCATCACCCAGAAGCTCGCCGAGGGCGACAAGGAAGCGATCGCGCGGCAGGTCCGCCAGGTCGGCTTCTGGATCATCGCCGCCCAGGCCGGGATCGGGCTGGCGCTCGGCCTGCCGGGCGAGGCGGTGATGGGGGTGGTCGGCGCCGCCTTCGTCGGCGGCACCGCGGCGCTCGCCTTCCTGCTCGCCGCCGAAGTGGTCGCCGCCACCGCGGCGGTTTCGGAAGCCGCTTTGGTCTATGTGGCGCGCCACCGCAATTTGATGATCTCGACGCTGATGATCGCGGTCCAGGCCGCGCTGACGGTCGGGATGATCCTCGGCATGCGCGCTTTGGGCTGGCCGCAGGCCTATCAGGCGGCGGGCGCGGCGCTGGCGCTGGCGCTGGCGCTCGGCCTTGCCTCCATCCTCAAGGCGCGCCTGCTCCGCCGGCTGCTCGGCGCGCCGGTGCTGGGCTGGCGCTGGTCGCTGGTGTGGGCGGCGGCCGCGGCGACGATCGTCGGCTTCGGCGCCACCCAATTGCCCGAATGGCTCGAGCTCAGCCTCGGCATGCCGCTGATCCTCGTCACCTTCGGCCTCGTCGTCTGGTACCGCGGCTTCACCCACGAGGACCGGGCCCTGTTCCGCCGCCACGGCCACGAGGAGCCCACTTTGCCGCCGCCGGGGACGAGCGAGGTCTAAGCCGGGCAGGAACGGGCTTCCACGACTCGCCGTTCGGTGACGGGCGCCGGCCGCCTAGTGGCGGAAGTGGCGCATGCCGGTGAACACCATGGCGAGGCCGGCGTCGTCGGCGGCGGCGATCACCTCCTCGTCGCGGATCGAGCCGCCCGGCTGGATCACCGCCGTCGCCCCCGCCTCGACCGCGGCCAGCAGCCCGTCGGCGAACGGGAAGAAGGCGTCGGAGGCGACCGCCGACCCGATCGTGCGCGGTTCGGGCCAGCCCGCCTTGTCGGCGGCGTCCTTCGCCTTCCAGGCGGCGATCCGGGCGGATTCGAGCCGGCTCATCTGGCCGGCGCCGATGCCGGCGGTGGCGCCGTCTTTGGCGTAGACGATGGCGTTCGACTTGACGTGCCTGGCGATCGTCCAGGCGAACAGGCAGTCGGCCAGCTCCCGCTCGCTGGGCGCGCGCCGGGTCACGATTTTGAGATCGTCGCGGCCGACGCGGCCATTGTCGCGGGTCTGGACCAGCCAGCCCCCGGCGATCGACTTCAGCGCCATGCCCGGCCGGGCGGGATCGGGCAGATCGCCGGTGAGCAGCAGGCGAAGGTTCTTCTTCGCCGCGAATATGGCGCGCGCGCCCTCGTCCGCGCCGGGCGCGATGACGACCTCGGTAAAGATCGCGGCGATGGCTTCGGCAACCTCGCGGTCGAGCGTCTGGTTTAGGGCGACGATGCCGCCGAACGCCGACACCGTGTCGCAGGCGAAGGCGGCCCGATAGGCGGCGGCCAAATCGTCCGCCACGGCGACGCCGCAGGGATTGGCATGCTTGACGATGACGCAGGCCGGGCCGCCGTCGCGAAACTCCGCGACCAGCTCGAGCGCGGCGTCGGCATCGTTGTAATTGTTGTAGCTGAGCGCCTTGCCCTGGACCTGGTCGGCCTGGGCGATGCCGCGCGCATGCGGGCCCTCGGGAAGGTAGAGCGCGGCCTGCTGGTGCGGGTTCTCGCCGTAGCGCAGCTCCTCGCCGCGGCGCATGGCAAGGGTGATCGCGACGGGAAAGAGCGCGCTTTGGTCGGCGAAGGCGAACCATTGAGCGATCGCCGAATCATAGGCGGCGGTCGCGGCGAAAGCCTTTGCCGCCAGACGCTTGCGGAAATCGAGCGACGTCATGCCGCCATTTTCGTCGAGCGCGGCGATCAGCGCGGGATAATCGCCCGGATCGGTGAGGCAGGCGACGAACGCGTGGTTCTTGGCCGCCGAGCGGACCATCGAGGGCCCGCCGATGTCGATATTCTCGATGATCTCGTCCCGGTTCGCGCCCCGGGCCACGGTTTGGGCGAAGGGGTAGAGGTTGACCACGACCAGATCGATCGCGCCGATGCCGTGGTCGCGCATCGCGGAGGCATGCGCGGGATCGTCGCGGACGGCGAGCAGGCCGCCATGGACCCTGGGGTGGAGCGTCTTCACCCGCCCGTCCATCATCTCGGGAAAGCCGGTGAGGTCGGAGACGTCGCGGACGTCGAGCCCCGCCGCGCGCAGCGCCGTCGCCGTCCCGCCGGTCGAAACCAGCTCCACCCCGTGCCGGGCCAGCGCCCGGCCGAGCTCGACAAGACCGGCCTTGCCGGACACGGACAGCAGCGCCCGCTGGATCTTCACCTTATCCATCATCTTCCTTCTTGGCGGGCTCAGCTTGCCCGCTTCAGCTCCCAGGAGATGGTCATGCCCTCGGCGGGCGTCTCGCCGGCGATGACGAGCTGGAGCGTGGCGTGGGCGCGCGCCTCGCCGTCGATCCACAAACTGTCCTCGACCGACAGCCGGCCGCCGCGGCAGCGGAACTGCCAGACCCCGCCGGGCAGCCGGAGCAAGGCGCCCTGGCCGTCCGCGGTCGAGGTGACCTCGACCGCCGGCGCGAGGTGGAAGCGGACCGAGAATTGCACCGGCTCGGTCCGCCGCCGGCGCCCGGTCGCGATCAGCCGGTCCTCGCCGAGGAGCTGGCGGCCGTCGCCGGACAGGTTCAGCCGGCGCTCGTGGATGAGGCCGTAGCGGCGGGCATAACCGTCATGGCTGGCCTCGACCCGGCCGATGCCGGCGGTGTCGTCGCGGACCAGCTCGACCTCGCCGACGCCCTTGCCGAGCGAGCCGTCCTCGTGGATCGCGGTCGAGTTGCGGTCGCCCAGCGTCAGCGTCGAGTGGGCCGCCGTGGTGCGCAGGGCGTAGACCAGGGCGGCGGAAAGCGCCCCCTTCGAATCGCCCACGCCGCCGCAATTGACGACCAGCCGGTTGAGCCCGTCGCTCAACTCGAAGGCGAGCGTCGACGCGCAGGCGCCGCCGAGCGCGCGCGGCGGCGGCGGCGGCGCGGCGTCGAACACCAGCACGCTCGCCTTGGCCTGAAGCCGCTGATAGCCCCAGCCCCGCGCCTGCCGCAGCGGGCGGACGGCGAGCCCGGCGCCGTCGGCGGCGGCGGCGACGCGGCGGCGGCTCGCCATATGGCCGCCCTGCCAGCTCGACAGCGCGTCGTCGCCGAGGGTGACCGAGAGCAAGGCGCCGACCGCCGAGGCCAAAGCCTCGCCCAGCCATTCCGGCACGTCGCGCCGGCCGGCGGCATAGACGGCGCGCAGCTGGCCGAGGATCTCGACCGCCGCGACCTGCTCGGCGGGCGAGCGGCTGACCAGGCCGCCATCGTCGTGGAGCGACAGGCCGAGCGCGCGCGACAGGCCCGCTTCGCCGGACTTGAGGCGCGCCGGCCCGCCCTGGACGACCAGGGCGGCGGCGATGACCCCGCTCCACGCCACGATCCGGGGCAGGCCGGGAAGGGCCTTGTCGGCGCTGCGCTCGAGGTGCCGGGCGCCGCGGGCGAGGGCGTAGAGCACGGAGGAGCGATAGACCGGGTCGGCGCTCGACAATATGTAGGGGGCGTAGGCGGTCCAGAAGAGGATGCGGCGGCCCCACAAATCGGCGCGCCAGGCCGGCTCGCTGACCTGCTCGGCGAAGGCGGCGAGCCATTTGCGGGTGATCGTCTCGGCGAGCTTCGCGCCGCGCTCGCGCGTCGCCGCGGCCGAAAGGTCGCGCAGCCAGGCGAAGCTCTGCAGATAGGCGCTGAAATCGGCCGGCAGGCCGAGGGTCGCGAAATCCAGCCCCTCGACCGGCACCTCGGTCCCGCCGTGGCGGAACGCGCCGTGGAGCAGGGCCTCGCCGGCCGCCTTGTCGCCGGCGATCGGGTCCTTGGGCACCGCGATCAGCTTCAGCGGCACCCGGCCGCGCAGGCGAAAGGCATGGAGCGGCGTCCGCCAGGCGAAGCGGTGGAGCCGGTAGTTGAGCCGCTCGAACAGGGACAGGCCGCGATCGTCGCCGACCCGGATCAGCCTCTTGCCGGCCTCGATCTCATTATCGCCCGTCTCGCTCTCCACCTTTTCGAGGAGGCTCACCCGCGCAGCCCCCTGATATTCTCCGCATAGGCTGCCGATCCGCCGCGGAAGGTCGCGGTGCCGGCGACGAGCGCGTCCGCGCCGGCCTCGATCACCCGCCGGCAGTTGGACTGGTCGATGCCGCCGTCCACCTCCAGGTCGATCACCTTGCCGGTGGCGTCGATCCGCTTGCGCACCGCCTCGATCTTTTTCAACTGGCCGGTGATGAAGCTCTGGCCGCCGAAGCCCGGATTGACGCTCATCACCAGGACGAGGTCGATCTCCTCCAGCACATAATCCAGCGCCTTGGCCGGCGTCGCCGGATTCAGGGACACGCCGGCGCGCTTGCCCAGCGCCTTGATCCGCTGGACGGTGCGGTGGAGGTGGGGGCCGGCTTCGGGATGGACGGTGATGATGTCGGCGCCCGCTTCGGCGAACGCCTCGATGAAGGGGTCGGCCGGGGCGATCATCAGGTGGACGTCGAGCGGCTTCATCGTATGGGGGCGGAGCGCCTTCACCACCATCGGGCCGATGGTGAGGTTGGGCACGAAATGGCCGTCCATCACGTCGACATGGATCCAGTCGGCCCCGGCCGCGTCGACCGCCCGCACCTCCTCGCCCAAACGGGCGAAATCCGCGGACAGGATCGAAGGCGAGATGCGGACCGGCTGCTGCACGAGCGGGACCCTAACATCCCGCCGAGTCGCTGGGCAAGGAAACGGCCCGACTTATCCCCTCTTATTTCGGATGAAGCGGGCGATGAAGAAGCTGTCCGCACCTCCTTCTTCGGCATAGGCGCCGGGAAGGATGCGCTGGCGCTCGTCGAGTCCATAATCGGTGCGGCGGGCGATGAAGTCTTCGGCGACCTCTTCGCCCTCCTCCGGCTCGAGCGAGCAGACCGAATAGACCAGGGTCCCGCCCGGCTTCAGCCAGTCGGCGGCGCGCATCAGCATCGCCTTCTGCGCCTCGGCGAGGGCGGCAATGGCCCTGGGGCGGACGCGGTGGAGGACGTCGGGGTGGCGGCGGAAGATGCCGGTGGCCGCGCAGGGCGCGTCGAGCAGGATGGCGTCGACCGGCTCCGACGGCGCCCATTTCAGCACATCGGCGGCGACGATCTCCGCCTCCAGACCGGTGCGCGCCAGATTCTCCGAAAGTCGCGCCAGACGACTTTCCGACGCGTCCACCGCCGTCACCTTCCAGCCCGCCACGGCGAGCTGCATCGTCTTGCCGCCCGGCGCCGCGCACAGGTCGAGCGCATTGCGGCCATTGCCCTGGCCCAGCAGGCGCGCGGGCATCGAGGCGGATATGTCCTGCACCCACCATTTCCCCTCGTCATAGCCAGACAGGCCGGCGACCGCGGTGCCGCGCGCCAGCCGGAGGTGGCCCGGCATCAGGCTGACGCCGTCCAAGTCCGCCGGCGGATCGCCGATAAGGTCGATCGGCGGCGGCACCGCGATCGATTGCGCGGCGGCCGCCACTACGTCATCGCCCCACGCCTTGCGCCAGCGCTCGGCGACGGTTTCGGGCAGGGTCGGGATTACCGGCAGCGTCCATTTCTCGCGGATGACGGCGCTGAACACGCCATGGACCAGGCGGCGCGGCCCGCCCTCGACGAGGGGGAGCACGGTCGAGATGGCGGCATGGTGCGGCGTATCGAGCGCCAGCGCCTGGACCAGCGCGATGCGGAGCGCGAAGCGGGCCTTGGCGTCGTCGGGCAGGCGCTTCTTCGTCGCCCGGTCGATCAGCGCGTCGAGATCGGGGAGGCGGCGCAGCGCCTCGGCGGCGATGGCGTGGGCGAAGGCGCGATCGTCGGCGCGGTCGAGGTCGCGGGCGGCGGCGTCGAGCGCCGATTCGAGTGGAAGCCCCTTGCGCAGCACCGCGTCGAGCAGGCGCAAGGCGGCGCGGCGGGAGGCCGTGCCGGACGGGTCGGCGCGGTTCAGTCGCGCCGTCCGAGCGGATCGAGCGCGCTGGCGCCGCGGCGGCTCTTCGGCACCGCCGTCGCCGGACGGGCCACCGCGATCACCGGCGGCGGCGAATGCAGGCCCATCTCCTCGGCCATCGCCTCCAGCGCCGCGATCCGGTTCTCGGTCGCCGGGTGGGTGGAGAACATGGAATCGCCCCGGCCGAGGCCGGGCACGATATAGAGCGCGGTCGCCGCCGGGTTGCGCGCCGCGATCGGGCTCGGCACCGCCGCCGCGCCCCGGGCGAGCTTGGCCAGCGCCGAGGCCAGGGCGCGCGGATTGCCGTGCATCGCCGCGCCGCCCTTGTCGGCGCCATATTCGCGGGTGCGGCTGATCGCCAGCTGGACGATCATCGCCGCGAACGGCGCGACGATCACCGCCAGCAGGATCGCGACGATGTTGCCGCCTCTGTCACTGCCGCGGAAGAACAGGCCGAAATTGGCGAGCATCGAGACCGCGCCGGCAATGGTCGCGGTCATCGTCATGATCAACGTGTCGCGATTCTTCACATGGGCGAGCTCGTGCGCCATCACCGCCGCGACCTCGTCGCGGGTGAGCAGGCCGAGCAGGCCGGTGGTCACCGCCACCGCGGCATTTTCCGGGTTGCGGCCGGTGGCGAAGGCGTTCGGATGCGGCGAATTCGATCAGATAGACCCGGGGCGTGGGCAGCCCGCCGCGCGCGGCGAGGTTGTGGACGATGCCGTAAAGCTCGGGCGTGGCGCGCGCGTCGACCTCGCGCGCATTGTGCATCTTCAGCACGATCTTGTCGGCGTTCCAGTAGGTGAACAGGTTCATGCCGGCGGCGACCAGCAGCGCGATGAGGGCGCCGCCGGAGCCGCCGATCGTATAGCCCAGCGCCATGAACAGGGCGGTCAGGGCCGCCAGCAGCATCGTCGTCCGTAAGAAGTTCATCTTGCCTTGTGCGCCTCCACCGCCGAAATGTGGGTCGGCGAGACGCCGAATACAAACGGAATCATCGATGGCCGAGCGCCCGCCCCACGTGAAGCCGCCCGCCTATCTGTCGAAGAGCCCGCCCGTGCCCGAGCCGGGCGAGGCCGAGCCGGCCGAGGAGAGCGGCGGCCCCAAGGGCAAGGAGCCGACCCGCTACGGCGACTGGGAAAGCAAGGGCATTTGCCGGGATTTCTGACGGGTCCGGGCGCTCCTCGCCCGCTATTGCGTGACCACGCTATTGCGTCACCCCGGCGGAGGCCGGGGTCTCGTGGAGGAGCGCCGAGGCTTCTCGTCCTGGGATCACGGCTTCGCCGGGATGACGAGATGGGTCAGACGCCCTCGCTCCTGAGCGGGCGCGACAGCAGGCTGCCGACCACTTCGTCGACCGACGCTTCCCCCGCCAGCAGCGCGCAGACCGAGGCGACGATCGGCATGTCGACGCCGAGCGCATCGGCGGCGCGCTTCAGCACCGGCGCGGTGAAGGCGCCTTCGGCGACGGTGCGGCGGTCGGCGAGCAGGTCGGCCGGGCGGGCGCCTTCGCCGATGCCCTTGCCGAGGCTGAAGTTGCGCGAGCTCACCGAGGAACAGGTGAGGACGAGGTCGCCGAGGCCGGCCAGCCCGGCCAAGGTCTCCGCCCGGGCGCCCTTGGCGAGGCCGAAGCGGGTCATCTCCGCGAAGCCGCGCGAGATCAAGGCGGCGCGCGCGTTCTGCCCGAGCTTCCGGCCTTCGACCACGCCGCAGGCTATGGCGAGCACGTTCTTGACCGCGCCGCCGACCTCCGCCCCGGCGACGTCGTCCGACAGATAGGGGCGGAAGAAGGGCCGGGCGATGCGCGCGACCAGCCGCTCGCCGAGCGCGCGGTCCTCCACCGCCAGGGTGACCGCGGTCGGCAGCCCCGCCGCCACTTCATGCGCGAAGGTCGGTCCCGACAGCACCGCGATCGGCGAGCGGGGCTGAATCTGTTGCGCGACCTCGTGCATGAGGAGGCCGGTGCCGTCCTCGATCCCCTTGGCGCAGAGGACGAGCGGCCGGCCGCGCGCCGGGAGCTCCGCGAGGACCGTCCGCAAATGCTGCGCCGGGGCGACGACCAGATAGGCGTCGCAGCCGTCGAGCGCCGCCAGATCGCCGGTGGCGCGGATCGATTCGCGCAAGCCCACGCCCTTCAGGAAGGCTGTGTTCTCATGGACGCCGTTGATCGCCTCGACCACTTCGGCTTCGCGCGCCCAGATCAGCACCTCCTCGCCTTCCGCCGCGGCGACCTGCGCGAGCGCCGTCCCCCAGGCGCCGGCGCCGATCACGCCGATCTTCACGCTTTCACTCCCGCGCCGCGCGCTTTCTCCGCGTCCGGATCCAAGGGCCAGCGCGCCCGCGCCGGCGCGTCGAGCCCGTCCACCAGCCCCGCCTCGAAGCGCAACGCACCTGCCCAGGCGATCATCGCCGCATTGTCGGTGCACAGCCAGGAAGGCGGCGCGACGAAGGGCAGGCCGCTCGCCGCGGCAAGATCGGTGAGCGCGCTGCGGATCGCGCCATTGGCCGCGACGCCGCCGGCGACGACCAGGGCGGTCGCGCCGTCCGCGGCGGCGATCGCGCGCCGGGTGCGGTCGACCAGGCAATCGACCACCGCCTGCTGGAAGGAGGCGGCGATGTCGGCGTCGCGGTAGCGGCCGCCCGCCTTCGCGCGCATCACCGCGCTCTTCAGGCCGGCGAAGGAGAAATGCGGCTCGTCCGAGCCGACCAGCGGCCGGGGCAGCGGCACCGCCGCCGGATCGCCGTCCGCCGCCGCGCGCTCCACCGCCGGCCCGCCCGGAAAGCCCAGGCCGAGCAGCTTGGCGCTCTTGTCGAAGGCTTCGCCGGCGGCGTCGTCGATGGTGGTGGCGAGGCGGCGATAGCGGCCGACGCCTTCGACGAACAGCAATTGGCAATGCCCGCCCGAGACGAGCAGCAGCAAATAGGGGAAAGCGAGGTCGGGATCGGCGAGCATCGGCGACAGCGCGTGACCCTCGAGATGGTTGACCGCAACGAGCGGCTTGCCCGCGGCCAGCGCCAGCCCCTTGGCGGTGACCAGCCCGACCATGACGCCGCCGATCAGGCCCGGGCCGGCCGTGGCCGCGATCGCGTCGACGTCGGCGAGCGCGACATCCGCCTCCACCAGCAGCGCCTCGATCAGGCCCGGCAATATCTCGACATGGGCGCGCGCGGCGATCTCCGGGACGACACCGCCATAAGGCCGGTGCGCCGCCTCCTGGCCGGCCAGAAGGTGGCCGAGGATGCGCCGGTCGGAGGCGACCAAGGCCGCCGCCGTCTCGTCGCAGCTCGATTCGATGCCGAGGATCAGGGTCATGGGCCACTTCCCTGCCACCAGCCGAGCCGCTAGCACAAGCGCGCTATGGTTCCCCCGCTTCGCATCGGCACCCGCGGATCGCCGCTCGCGCTCGCCCAGGCGCGGCTGGTGGCGGACGCGCTCCGCGCGGCGCACGGCTGGGCCGGCGACGCGATCGAGCTCGTCCCGATCACCACCTCCGGCGACCTCATCCACGACCGCCCGCTCGCCGAGGCCGGCGGCAAGACGCTGTGGACCAGGGAGCTGGACGCCTGCCTCATCGACGGGCGCACCGACCTGTCGGTCCATTCGTTGAAGGATGTCGAGACGGTCCGGCCCGAGGCCCTGTCGATCGCGGCGATGCTGGAACGGGCCGACCCGCGCGACCGGCTGATCGGCGCCGACAGCATCGAGGCGCTGGCCGACGGCGCCAGGATCGGCACCTCCTCGCCGCGGCGCACCGCCCAGCTGCTGGCGCGGCGGCCCGACCTCGATCCGGTGCCGATCCACGGCAACGTCCAGACGCGCCTCGCCAAGGTGGCGCGCGGCGAGGTCGACGCGATCCTGCTCGCCGCCGCCGGCCTCGACCGGCTCGGCCTCGACGGCATCGGCACCGCGATCGACGCCATCCTCCCCGCCCCGGCGCAGGGGGCGATCGGCATCGAGACGCTCGCCGGCAACCATGCGCTGCGGGCGCTCCTCGCCGCGATCGATCACCGCCCGACCCACCAGGCCGTCCTCGCCGAGCGCGCCTTCCTCGCGGCCCTGGGCGGCGACTGCCGCTCCGCCTGCGCCGCGCATGCGCAATGGCAAAGCGGGCGCATCCATTTCCGCGCCGAGATCCTGCTGCCCGACGGCAGCGAGGTCCGGTCCGGCGAGACCGGCTTCGAGGCCGGCGGCGAGGCGCCCGCCGCGCTCGCCCGCGCCCTGCTCGCCAGCGCGAGCCCGCGCCTGCGCGCGATGTACGAGGGATGAGCGCGGCGGTCCTGATCCTGCGGCCGCAGCCCGGCGCCGGCGAGACGGCGGCGCGGGCCAGGGCGCTGGGGCTGGAGCCGGTGGTCGCGCCGCTGTTCGCGGTGCGGCCGCTCGCCTGGAGCGCCCCCGATCCCGCCGGGTTCGACGCCGTCCTCCTCACCAGCGCCAATGCCGCGCGCCACGGCGGTGACGGCTTGACGCCATTTCTGACGCTGCCCTGCTATGCGGTCGGCGCGGGCACCGCCGACGCCGCCAGCGCGGCCGGCTTCACCCATGTGCTTGCCGGCCCCGCCGACGGCGACGCGCTGCTCGCTTTGGCCGCCGGCGGCGGGGTGACAGCCGCCTTCCATCCCTGCGGCCGCGACCATCTCGCGCTGGACCGGGGCGCGGTCGCGGTGACCGACGTGCCCGTCTACGCCGCCGATCCGATCGCCCAGCCGGCCGAGCTGGCGGAAACCGCCCTCGCCTTGCTTCACTCGCCGCGCGCCGCGAGGGCCTTCGCCGCGCTTGTCGCCGAACGGCGCGGCGCGTTCCGGATCGCGGCGATCAGCCCGCAGACGGCGGAAGCGGCGGGGGGCGGCTGGCGCTCGGTCGCGATCGCGCCGGTGCCGCGCGACGAAGCCTTGCTGGAGCTTGCGGCGAAGCTGTGCCAGACTGAGCGCGGCGAAACGAGGCGCGCTGGCGAATGAATGGCGATTACGATCCGGTCGACAGAGAAAGCGTCCCGGTGCGGCGGCCGCTGCTCAGGTGGCTGCTCGTGCCCGGCATCGCCTTCCTGCTCGGCCTCGGCGCGATGGGCTACGTCCTCGCCAAGTGGGACGCGGCGGCGCGCGTGGTCGGCGTCGCGCCCGAGGCGCCGCCGGCCCCCGCGGCCGCGGCCGTCGTTCCGCCGCCCGCGCCGCGACCGGCGCCGGCCCCGCCCGACGACGGCGCGGCCGAGCCCGAGCGGATCGTCATCGACCCGGAAATCACCCGCCGCGTCGCCGCGCTCGAGCAGCGCGTCGGCCAGGTCGGCACCGAGGCCCGCGCCGCGGTCGGCAATGCCGACCGGGCGGAAGGGCTGCTGGTCGCCTTCGCCGCCCGGCGCGCGCTCGACCGCGGCGTCGCGCTGGGCTTCCTCGAAGCCCTGCTGCGGCAGCGCTTCGGCGAGACCCAGCCGCGGGCGGTCGGCATGATCATCCTGGCGGCGCGCAACCCGGTGACGCTGCAGGAGCTGCAGCTCGGCCTGCAGGAAGCCGGCCCGCAGCTGGTCGGCTCGCCGCCGGACGCGAACTGGTGGGATGCGTTCAAGGCCGAGCTCGGCTCGCTGATCACCGTCCGGCGCGAGGGGACGCCGTCGCCCCAGCCCGCCGAGCGGCTGCGCCGCGCCACCCAGCGGCTGGAGGCGGGCCAGGTCGAGGTCGCGCTGGCCGAGGTGATGCGGATATCGGGGCGGGACAATGCCGCCGACTGGATCCAGAAGGCGCGGCGCTACGTCGCCGCGCGCGCCGCGCTCGACACGATCGAAACCGCCGCCTTGCTCGAGCCGCGGACCCAGCAGCCAAGGCCCGCCCCGCCACGGCCCCAGCCCGCGCGGCCCCGCTAGACCTCGATCAGCGCATAGGGACGGCCGTGCGCCGCCTCGACCACCATCTGCGCGCAATTGTAGACCGGCGTCCCGCGCCGGGTCCGGCCGGCATGGCTGCCGCGATGGGCGTGGCCGTGGACCACCGCCGCGATATTGTCGAAGCGGTCGATCGCGTCGGCGAGGCGCGAGCAGCCGAGGAACGGATAGATTTCCAGCGGCTCGCCGACGACGGTGTCGACCACCGGCGCATAATGGAGGACGGCCACGCTGCGCTCGGTCTTCAGGCTGCGGAGCGCGTTTTCGAGCTTGCGCGCCTCATCGAGGGCGGCGTCGACGAAGGCCTTGATCGCCGGCTCGCCGAACGCGCCCAGCTCGCCGCGGCCGAAGCCGCCGAGGAAGCCCTTCACCCCGGCGAAGCCGACGTCGTGGATGATCACCGCCTGCTCGGCCAGCACGGTGACGCCGGCGCCGTGGAGAATGCGGGCGACTTCCTCGGGCTGGCCGCATTCGTAATCGTGGTTGCCGAGCACGGCGACGACCGGGATCGTGCAGGCGCGCAAATCCTCGGCGAGGATCTCGGCCTCGCGGGTCTTGCCGAAATTGGTCAGGTCGCCGCACAGAGCGAGCACGTCCGCGACTTCCGAGATTCCGGCGAACAGGTCGCGGTAACGATGCTCGCTCGTCTCGGTGACGTGGAGGTCGCCGATCGCCGCGAGGGTGATCGTCTCACGGCTTGCGTTCATGCTTTTCTTCGATGCCCTTGCCGACGACGTCGGCGAAGCCCCATTGGGCGATGTCGGTGATATAGTCGCGCGGCGAGAACAGCCGCCCGCGGCAAATCCGCATCCGCGCCGCCGGCATCTCGGCCTGCGCCGCCAGCCGCGCCATCAATTCGTCGAACAGCCAGCGCGGAATCCGCTCGCGCTCGGTCGGGTAGATGAAGCGGAAGTTGAGGATGTGGATCAGCAGCACCTCCCAATAGAGCTCCATCGCGTTGAGGAGGTAGCGCCAGTCGATCTCGTCATGCTTCTTGAGGATGACGTGGACGACGTCGGCGCCGTCATAGCGGTAGCGGTCCTGGAGGAAGAGCTTGGAAAGGATGAACTCGGTCGGCGGGGTGATACGGACGTTGGTGCCGTAGACCTCGACCTCATAGACCTCGCGGAACCAGTCGTCGGTGATCGGGATCGAGGCGGTCGAGATGTTGTAGATGACGTCGAAGAAATGCTCGCCCTTCCAGACCTTGCCGATCCAGCGCTCGTCCTCGACGTCGATCCGGTAGCCGCGGCTCTTGAAGAAGCTCAGGATGCGGGGCGCATCGCCCGGCTTGCAGAAAACGTCCAGATCCTTGGTCGGCCGGGTGATGCCGGTGTAGCAGGAGAGGGCATAGGTGCCGGACAGAAGGAAGGGCAGGCCCGATTCGGCGAGAAGCTTGAGGCTCTCGACATAGAAATCGACCGCTTCGGGCGGCGGCTTGAAGGCGGACGCGTCGAGGGTCGGCAGCTGGGTGCTCATTGCGGAAGGAGAACGGAGGGTCGCGGAATGCGTTCCGAGCCCGCCCGCCGCCCGGCTTCGGAGCCGGCCACAGGCTGGCGGCGGTAATCCGCCGTTTTGGCTCCATTTCCGCGTTCATGTCGCAGGCATTTCCGATATCGTGTCCGAAACAACCTACGGATGATTCTATGATGGGCGCATCGAACATCTGGCGCGCGGCGATCGTCGGGGTCGCAGCCCTCTCTGCCGCGGCGTGCGACGACCAAGGGTCCAATATGACCGCGGCGGTCGCAAGCAACGGGTCGCAAGCCGCCGGCGTCCCCCTCAACGGCATCCTTCCGGTGGTCGTGGAGCTGCCGCCCAACCCGCCCAGCCCGGTTTCGGTGCGGCCGAACTTCGACGATTTCTCGTGGCGCAGCTTCATCGCATTGAACTGGCCGGTCGACCCGAACATGCGCGGCGCGCCGCTGAACCCGGGCAATCCCCAGACCCTGCTGTCCGCCGGCGCCAGCTATGCCAGCGTCTGGGGAAGCTATCGAGAGGCCTACGAGCTCTATACCGGGCCGGTGCGACCGGTCCCGTTCGACGGCCCGGACGGCGCGCCGCCGGTGTGTGGCGACAACGCCGCCGGACGGCGCACCTTGGTCATGGCGTCGAAGGTCGGCACCCTGCTGGAGAGCGGCGACGAGGCCTTCTCCTTCCCGCTGGTCGACCAGAACAACAATTACATCTATTACGAAGTGCGCTTCAATCGTGACCAATATGATTTCGTGCGCGGCAACGACGGCGATCAGAGCAGCTGGCTCTACCGCGCCCGCTACCTGATGGCCGCCGAGCAAAACGGCCCGATCGTCATGCCGTGGGGCAGCCCCAATCCCTATGTGCAGGGCGCGGTGATGGTGAAGGCCGCCTGGCGGCAGCTGACCGACGCCGACGACGCCAGCCGCTATTTCACCCTGCCCGCCATGATCTACGACACCACCGGCCCGACGCCGGTCTGCCGGCCGGCGACGATCGGGCTGATCGGCCTCCACATCGGCCACAAGCTGGAGGCCCAGCCGCAATGGGTGTGGTCGAGCTTCGAGCAGGTCGACAACGTCCCGCCCGACGACGGGTCGCAGCCGCCCGCGCGGATGACGCTCAACAACGGCACCGGCAATCCGCCGACGGTCGGCGGCTGGGCGAACCGCCCCACTTCGCAGCAGCCGACCGCCAATCGCTCGCCGACCCAGGTGACGCGGTTCAACCCGATCCCGACGACGCCGGCGGGGCAATCCACCGTCGACATCAACAACCGCTACCGGGCGGCGCTCGCCGGCACGCCGTGGGCCAATTACCAGCTGGTGATCACCCAGTGGCCGACCAATCCCCAGCAGTTCCGGATCAAGGAGGCGGGCGGCGTCTACCCGCAGGATTCCGGATCGCCCTTCCCGGTGAACAACGCGGTCAACACGACGATGGAAACCTATTTCCAGACGCAACGCGACGCCGCCGGGGCCGGCGGCAACAGCTGCATGCAATGCCATTACGGCGCCGGCCAGTCCGACTTCAGCTGGTCGCTGACCTTGCGGGCGGACTGAGGCGGCACCGCGCCCTGCGCGCAGATCGGGAGGAAACATGGATCAGCCGAGCGGATGGTGGATGTTCCACGGCGACTGGGGGCATAGCGGCTGCGCCACCGGCAGCAGCATCAATGCGCAAATGCTGTCGGGCAACAAGTTCGGCATGCTCCACACGCTCAGCCTGGGCGGCCCCGTCCTTTCGGTGCCGGCGGTGTGCAACGGCTCGATCTATGTGGGGCTCGCCAATTCGCGCGAGGCGATCGGCGAGCTCGGCGGCACGCTGCGCAAGATCGACCTCGCCAGCGGCCAGGTCACCGCCTCCTTCAACTGGGAGATCGCGCCGAACGAGCGCGACTCCCATGGCTTTTGCGGCATGGGCTCCACCCCCTCGGTGATCGGAGGGTTCGTCTATTTCGTGGCGTTCAACGCGACGCTCTACTGCCTCAACGAGGCGGACCTCACCCTGGTCTGGTCGACCGACCTGCGCAACCGCGACCTCGCCAAGAACCAGCCGATCCAGAATTACGACCCGACCGCCGATCCCAGCAACTTCCCGCCCGCCGCGGGATGGTCCGCGCCTCTGGTGGTCAACGGCAACATCTATCTCGGCATCGGCGAAGGCGAGAATCAAAGCGTCTTCTCCTTCGTCTTCTGCATCGACGCGGCGAACGGCAATGTCGTGTGGGTGATGTGCACCAACATCTTCCATTATCTGAGCGAGCACATCGCCCTGCCGAACATTCCCAACGTCATCCCGGCCAGCACCGCGCCCGATCCGCTGCCGCCCCCGTTCACCGCGATGCCCGATCCGGCGCTCACCGGCGCCAGCGTCTGGGGCTGCATCGCCTTCGACGAGCAGCTCAACCGGCTTTACTGCCCGACCGGCAACGGCAAGCCCGACGGCAGCCTGCCGACGTCGGGCTGGACCAACGGCCTGCTTTCGCTCGACGCGGCGACCGGCGGCTTCAAGGGCTTCTTCCAGGCGCCCGCCGATTCCAACTATCGCGACAGCGACAACGACGTCGATTTCGGCGCCTCGCCGCTGCTGCTCAACCTCGCCGACGGCACCCGCGCGGTCGGGATCGGCTGCAAGAACGGCTCTTTCTTCGTGCTCAATGCCGACACGCTGGAGCTGATCGCGCGCCGCCAGCTCCTGCCCTATTATAACGAGGGCACGCCGCAACAGGCCCAGATCCCGACCGTCGACCCGCACTGGGCCAATGACGGCGGCCCCGAGATCGACCCCCACCTCACCAACACCGAATCCAACGCCTACGATGCCGAGAATTATTCGGGCATCTACAGCAGCGCCGCCTGGGACCCGCTGACCCAGCGCATCTTCGTCGGCGTCGGCGGCAACAATTATCACACCGTCGCGCCCGGCATCGATACCGACACGACGCCGTTCATGCGCGCGCTGAACTACGATCTCAGCGACGCCTGGCCGGTCGATACCAACAACCCGCCGCGCTACGTCAAGGCGATGCCGCCGATGTACACCAATTATTCGGAATCGGGCCTGAGCGCGCCGGCGGTGGTCAACGATTTGGTATTCATGGCGACCACCTATGTGTCGCTCTACGCCTTCTCGACCGCCGACGGGACGCCGCTGTTCGAGGACCGGATGGGCGAGCAGACCGGCGGCATGAACGGCGGCTACGGCTATTGCATGGGGCCGGCGATTTGCGGCGACTATGTCGTCGCCGGCGGGCTGGTGTTCGGCGGCGACGGCGGCATATTGCGGATCTACGGGCCGACCGGGACGTAAGGAAGCTGATCGGAGGCGATGATGACGGCAAATCTCGGCCTGCTCTACGGCATCGACAATGCGCTGGTGGCGCTGGCGCTGGCGCCGCTGCTGGGCTGGCGGCGCGGCCTCCTGCTCGCCCTGTTGTTCGGTGCGGCCGAGATGCTGATGCCGCTTGTCGGGGCAGCGATGGCCCTGCCGGCGCTCGGCGCCGGCGAAGCGGTCCGCGCCGGGCTGCTGGCCTTGCTGGCGACCTCGATCGCCGGGCTGGTGCTGGTCCGCCGCGATCCGGCCGCCCTGATCGGCTCCCCGGCGGCGCTGGCCGGCCTGGCCGTGCTGCTCGGGCTCGACAATCTCGTCGCCGGTGCCGGCATGTCCGCGGCCGGGTCCTCGATCGCCGCGGTCGCGGCGATCGGCCTCGCCAGCGCCTCGGTCGCCGCCGCCGCCTGCCTGCTCGGCGTCCTGCTCGCCAGGCGGCTGGACCGGCGGCGCGCCGGCCTCCTGTCGAGCGTGATGCTGCTGGCGATCGCCACCGCCAGCCTCCTTTCCTGATGGGGCGCGGCGACGACGTCCCGGGCGCAACGCGGCAGCTCGCCGCGGAAGGATTCGACTTTCCGACGAGCGTCGCCGCCGGCGCCGACGGCGCCTGGTACGTGGCCGAGAGCGGGCTGCCGTTCGGCGGCGCCCGCCCGGGCGGCCGGATCGTGCGGATCGACGGCGACGGCGGCCGCGAAACCGTCCTCGACGGGCTCGGCGCGCCGGTCACCGGGATCGCCGCTTATGAGGGCGGCTTCTATATTTCCGAAGGCGGGTCGCCCGGGCGGATCAGCCGCTGGGCGCCCGGCCAGGCGCCGGCAATCGTCGTCGACGGCCTTCCCGGCGGTGGCAATTACCACACCAACATGGTCGCCGTCGGCGCCGACGGATGGCTCTATTTCGGGCAGGGCGCGCTGAGCAATTCCGGCGTCGCCGGCCTCGACGCCGTCGACCTCGCCTGGCTGCGGCGCCTCCACCACCCGGTCGACATCCCCGGTCACGACATCCTCCTTGCCGGCGCCACCTTCGAGACCGCCGACCCGCGCACCGAAAACGCCCGGGCGCGCACCGCCGCCTTCGCGCCGTTCGGCGAAGCCGGGACGCCCGACGCCCGCCTTCCGGGCCGCGTCCCCTGCACGGCGGCGGTGATGCGCTGCCGGCCCGACGGGTCGTCGCTCGAGCTGGTCGCCTGGGGCCTGCGCAACCCGTTCGGGCTCGGCTTCCTCACCGACGGCAGGCTGATCGCGACCGACCAGGGCGCCGACGACCGCGGCTCGCGGCCGATCGGCGCCGCGCCCGATCTGCTCTACGAGGTGAAGGCCGGCGCCTGGTACGGCTGGCCCGACTTCGTCGGCGGCGTGCCGGTGACCGACCCCCGCTTCAAACCGGCACGCGGGCCGCAGCCGGCCTTCCTCATCGCCAACCACGATTCGCTGCCGCCGCCGGAGGAGCCGGTGCTGCGCTTCGCGGTCAACGCCGCGGCGACCAAGTTCGCGGTGCTGCCCCAGGGCGCCCCGTTCTGGCCCGGGCAGATGGTGGTGGCGATCTTCGGCGACGAGAAGCCGATGACGGCGCCCCCCGGCGGCCGCGTCGGCCGCAACCTGCTGCGCGTCGATCCGTCCGACTGGTCGGCGCACGCGCTCGACCTCGGCGCGTTCGACCGGCCGATCGACGTCGCCGCCTGCGACGGCGGGCGCGCCCTGCTCGTGCTCGATTTCGGCCATTTCGAGATGCGCGCGGCGGGCGGGCTGGACGCGCAGGCCGGTTCGGGCCGGCTGTGGAAGCTCAGGCTGGATTAGGAGGCTGCACCAATGACCAACTCACCGTCATTTGCCGACGACATCGCCCCGATCCTGTTCAAATATCGCGGCCAGATGGCATGGCGGCTGGACCTCGCCTCCTATGACGACGTCAAGGCCAACGCGCCGATCATCTACGAATTCATCTCCTACAGCCCGGGCAACCCGCCGGCGATGCCGCCGCCGCCCTTTTCGCCCTTCCCGCAGGAATTCGTCCAGCTTTTCCAGACCTGGATGAACACCGGCTACGGCCCGTAGGCGGCACGTCAGCGCGCGGCGGGCGCCGCCGGCCGGCCGACGTCGATCAGGGTGAGCGTGAAGACCAGCTCGGCATCGGGCGGGATGATTCCGCGCGAGCCCTGCGCGCCATAAGCGAGCGGCGCCGGAATCCAGAAGCGGTAGCGGCCGCCCTCGTTCATCAGCTGGAGCGCTTCGGTGAAGCCTGGAACGAGGTCGGAAACGAGCAGGCCGACCGGCCGCGCGGTCGATTCGAACACCGTCCCGTCGGCAAGCCGGCCCTCGTAGGTGACGAGCACCGCGTCGCCGGGCCGGGGCCGGCGCCCGATCCCCGCCGCCAGCGTCTCGAAGCGCAGGCCCGAGGCGGTGGTGACGATGGCGGAGCCGGCCGGAGCGGGAGCCGGCGGCGGACCGGCGATCGCAAGCAGCAGGGCAAGGACCATCATCGGCCCGAAATAGGCCCTGCGCGCAGGCGCGCCAAGCCGCCGGGCCTTCGCTGCCGTCGATTTTTTCCGGAATATGGAGCGGGCGAAGGGATTCGAACCCTCGACCCCAACCTTGGCAAGGTTGTGCTCTACCCCTGAGCTACGCCCGCTCTCGAGCTGAGCCGCCCGGCCGGCACGCTTCATGCGGGCCGGACGCTCGGCTGAGGTAAGGCGGCGGCTGCTAGCATGGGCCTTTGGGCCCGGCAACCCCCGAATAGATGGGCTTGGCAGACCGGGCCGCCTTCCCACATAGGGCGTTGGACGAGGCGCGGACGGAGAGTGTGACGTGGCGACATTGGGCATGACCGAGGCGGAGCGGGAAGCGGTCGAGCGGTTCAAGCGCGACGTGGTCGAGCCCAGCATGACCGCCCTGCTGCTGCTCGATTTCTGGACGGAGCGGTCCGGCGCCAGCAAGCAGCTCGCGCCGGTGCTGGAGAAGGTCGCGGCCGATTATGCCGACCGCGGCGTGCGGCTCGTCAGGATCAACGTCGACGAGGAGAAGCTGATCGCGGCGCAGTTCCGCGTCCAGTCCATCCCGACCGTCTACGCCTTCTTCCAGGGCCAGCCCGTCGCCGATCTGAGCTCGGTGCGCACCGAGGCGCAGCTGGCCGGAGCGCTCGACCAGATCCTCGCCCAATTGCCGGTCCAGGGCGAGGCCCAGCAGCTCGAGGCCGAGATCGAGCCGCTGATCGCGATGGGCGAGCAGGTGCTCGGCGAAGGCGATGCCGAGCGGGCCGCCACCATCTTCCAGCAGATTTTCGACATGGCGCCGGAGAATCCCAGCGTCGATTTCCGGCCTCGCCCGCGCGCTGACCGCGGCCGGGCGCGTCGACGAGGCGCGCGCGCGGCTCAGCGACCTTCCCGAGAAAGCCGACCGCGACCCGGCGATCGCCCGCGCGCGCTCCGCTCTGGCGCTGGCCGAGATCGCCCCGGCCGTCGACGCAGCCGCGCTCGAGGCGCGGATCGCCGCCGATCCCGACGACCATGAGGCGCGCTACGAGCTCGCCGGCGCGCTGGCCGCGCGCGGCGACCGCGACGGCGCCGCCGACCAGCTGCTGGAAAGCATCGGCCGCGACCGCGAGTGGAACGACGGCGCCGCGCGCAAGCGGCTGCTCCAGCTCCTCGAAGCGGTCGGGCTCGAAGATCCCTGGGCGGCGGCGCAGCGCCGGCGCCTCTCCGCGATCCTGTTCGGCTGAGGTCCGCACCGATGGAAACAGCGCTCCTCCGCGTGCCGGTCTTCCCGCTCGCCGGAGCGCTGCTGTTCCCGCGCAGCCAGCTGCCGCTGCATATTTTCGAGCCGCGCTATCGGGCGATGGTCCGCGACGCGCTCGCCAGCGACCGGCTGATCGCCATGGTCCAGCCCAAGGACGGGGAGGAGCCGCCGGCCTTGTTCGAGATCGGCTGCATCGGCCGGATCGGCGGCTGCGACGAGCTGGACGACGGCCGCTTCAACATCGTGCTGGAGGGCCTCAGCCGCTTCCGCATCGCCCGCGAGGCGGAGGTCGACCACGCCCTACCGCCAGGTCGATGCCGACCGCAGCGGCTTCACCGAGGACGAGGACCAGGTGCTGGGCCTCGCCCAGCGGGCGGAGATCGAGCGCGAGGCGCGCCGCTATGCCGACGCATTGGGCTACATGATCGAGTGGGATTCGGTGTCCCGCCTCGACGACGAGATGCTGGTCAACGGCATCGCCCAGATCGCGCCGCTGGATGTCGGCTCGAAGCAGGCCCTGCTCGAGGCGGCCGACCTGGCGGTCCGCGCCGACCTGCTCGTCCAGTTCATGCAGTTCCAGCGGATGGCGCCCGGCGGCGCCGACGGGCCGGAGACGCTGCAATGACGTTCGATCCGGCGCTGCTCGCCAAGCTCGTTTGCCCGCTGACCCGTACGCCGCTTCGCTACGACGCCGAGGCCGAGGAGCTGGTGTCCGACGCGGCCGGCCTCGCTTACCCGGTCCGTGACGGCGTAGCGGTGATGCTGGTGGAGGCGGCGAGGCCGCTAGATCGGGAGGCCGCGCAACAATAACGGCAGCTCGCCCGATTCGCCGCGCGCTTCGGCCATCAGCCGTTCCTTCAGCGGCCCGATCCGCTGCACCGCGCCCATGCCGAAGCGGCGGATCGCCGAGGCGGCCCTGCCCGGCACGCCGTAGAGGCGGGTCAGCGTGTCGGTCGCCATCGCCACCATGAAGGTGTCGAGGCTGCGCCAGCGCTCGTAGCGGGCGAGCAGCTGGGCGTCGCCCAGGTCCATGCCGAGCCGCGCGCCCTCGACCAGCACCTCGGCCAGCGCGGCCGCGTCGCGGAAGCCGAGGTTGAGGCCCTGGCCGGCGATCGGATGGATGCCGTGCGCGGCGTCGCCGATCAGCGCCAGCCTCCGGTCGGTGATCCGGACGGCATGGTGGAAGCCGAGCCGGTAGCTCCAGCGCGGCCCGGCCAGCGCGACCGCGCCGAGGAAGCCGCCCATCCTCTTCCCGATTTCGTGGCTCAGGGCGCGATCGGGCAAGGCGAGCATGGCGTCGGCATCCCGCGCCCTCACCGACCAGACGATCGCCGAGCGCGGCATAATGGCGCCGGGGGTCTCATCATCCTCCCCCGCCGGCATCGGCAGAATGGCGAACGGCCCGTCGGGATAGAAAATCTCGTAGGCGGCGTGGCCGTGGGGTCTTTCGTGCGCGATCGTGGCGACGATGGCGACATGATCGTAGCGCCACCGGGCGAGCGGGATGCCCGCCGCCTCGCGCACCGGCGAGTTGCGGCCCTCCGCGCCCACCAGCAGCGGCGCGGCGAGCAACCGCCCGTCCTCCAGCGCCACCCGCACCCCATCGAGGTCGCGGACGATCGCGCCTGGCCGCGCCGGCATGGCGAGATCGACCCGTTCCGCGGCCAGCGCCGAAGCGCGCAGCGCCGCCCTCAGCAGCCGGTTCTCGACCATGATGCCGAGCGGATCGCCGGCTCCGGACCCCGCGCCGGAGTCGTCAGCGGAGTCGAACAGGATGCCGCCCGGCTTGAGGCCGTCGCTGACCCGGATCGACCGGATCGGGCACGTCCTGCCCTCCAGCCGCTCGGCGACGCCGATCGCCTCGAGCATCCGCCAGGACGAGCTGGAAACCGCGGTCGCGCGCCCGTCATAGGCCGGCGCGGCCTGCTGCTCCGGCTCGGCCGGATCGACGACGATGCTGGCGAGCCCGTGCCGGTCGAGCGCAAGGGCGAGGGTCAGGCCCACCAGCCCCCCGCCCAGGACGATGACGTCGGCGCGCTCCATTTCCCTCCCCTAGCGTTGCAGGCCTGCAACGCCAAGCGCTTGACCCGGGAGTCCGCCAGGGCGCATGAAGGCGGACGGGAACATTTGGGGCACATAGGATGGCGGCAGCAACAGCGCAGAACGGCCGATCCGGGCGGCTCGCGCAGTGGCGCGAAGGATCGAAGCGCCTCGCCCGGCGCTCGGGCAGCTTCTTCGGCGGCATCGCGCTCGGCATCGCCGCCCTGTTCGCGCTCGTCGCCCTGGTCAGCTACCGCCCCAGCGACCCCTCTCTCAACACGGCGGCGGCCGGGCCGGTCGGCAACTGGATGGGGAGCCCGGGCGCCTGGGCCGCGGACATGCTGCTGAGCCTGATGGGCCCGCCGGCGGGGCTGCTCCTGCCGCTGATCCTGGTGCTGGGGCTGCGGCTGGCCCGCGGCACCGAGCCGGGACGCTGGCTGCGCGCCCTCATCGTCACCTTTGTCGGCATCGCCCTCATCGGCGCCGCCGCCGGCCTGTTCGCGGGCGGCGCGGTCAACGGCCTTCCCGCCGGCTGGGGCGGCGCGATCGGCCTCGGCCTCGCCAGCCTGATCGAGCTCGGCCTCAATGCCCTCGGCGACGCGAGCATCGCCGCGCCGTTCCGGATCGCAATCATCGCCATCGCCGCCGCGGTCGGCCTGGTGCTCTGCCTCGTCAGCCTCGGCCTGACCGCGGAAGAGCGAAGCTGGCTCGCCAGCCGGCGGCTGCGCGGCGCGGGCGCCCAGGCGGGGGAGGATCTGCCGGCGCCCGAGGATCGGCCCGCGCGCACGCCGGTGGTCGCGCCGGCCCAGCCCCGGACTCCGGTCATCGCCGACCGCGCCCGCGACGCGGTCCGTCGGCCGCTGCGCGAACGGCAACCGTCGCTGGCGCTCGGCGACAGCTATACCCTGCCGTCGGTCGACCTGCTCAACCCGCCGCCGCCGCCGGTCAACGTCGTGCTCGACAAGGCCGCGCTCGAGCGCAACGCCCGCTTGCTCGAATCGGTGCTCGACGATTTCTCGGTGAAGGGCGAGATCGTCGAGGTCCGGCCCGGCCCGGTCGTCACCATGTACGAGCTGGAGCCGGCCAGCGGCATCAAGGCGAGCCGCGTCATCCAGCTCGCCGACGACATCGCCCGCAACATGTCGGCGCTCTCCGCCCGCGTCGCCACCATTCCCGGCCGCTCGGTGATCGGCATCGAGCTGCCCAATGCCAAGCGCGAGATGGTGATCCTCTCCGAGCTGGTCGCCAGCCCGGCGTTCGAGGACCAGGTCGCCCAGCTGCCGATCATCCTCGGCAAGAACATCGCCGGCGACCCGGTGGTCGCCGATCTGGCGCCGATGCCCCACCTCCTCGTCGCCGGCACCACCGGCTCGGGCAAGTCGGTCGGCCTCAACTGCATGATCCTGTCCCTGCTCTACCGGCTGACCCCCGAGCAGTGCAAAATGATCCTGATCGACCCGAAGATGCTGGAGCTCAGCGTCTATGATGACATCCCGCACCTCCTTTCGCCCGTCGTCACCGAGCCCGCCAAGGCGATCCGCGCGCTCAAATGGACGGTCGAGCAGATGGAGGAGCGCTACCGGATGATGGCGTCGATCGGCGTGCGCCAGCTCTCCAGCTTCAACGCCAAGGTGCGCGAGGCGAAGATGAAGGGCCAGCCGCTTGGGCGACGCGTTCAGACAGGCTACGACCCCGAGACCGGCCAGCCCCGCTACGAGATGGAGGAGCTCGAATATGAGGTCCTCCCCCAGATCGTGGTCATCGTCGACGAGCTCGCCGATTTGATGATGACCGCCGGCAAGGAGGTCGAGTTTCTGATCCAGCGCCTCGCCCAGAAGGCGCGCGCGGCCGGCATCCACCTGATCATGGCGACCCAGCGGCCGTCGGTCGACGTCATCACCGGGGTCATCAAGGCGAACCTGCCGACCCGCATCTCCTTCTCGGTGACCTCCAAGATCGACAGCCGGACCATCCTCGGCGAGCAGGGCGCCGAGCAGCTCCTCGGCAAGGGCGACATGCTCTACATGCCCGGCGGCAAGCAGATCGCCCGCGTCCACGGCCCGTTCGTGTCCGACGAGGAGGTCCGCGCCGTCGCCGACTTCTGGCGCGCGCAGGGCAGGCCCGATTATGTCCAGTCGGTCACCGAGGAGCCCGAGGACGGCGGCTACATGTTCGAGGGCCAGCCGATCGGCGAGGACGACGCCGAGACCCAGCTGTTCCGCAAGGCGGTCCAGGTGGTCGCGGAAAGCCAGAAGGCGTCGACCTCCTACCTCCAGCGGCAGCTGCGCGTCGGCTACAACAACGCCGCGCGCCTGATCGAGCGGATGGAGAAGGAAGGCGTGGTCAGCGCCCCCGACCATGTCGGCCGCCGCGAAGTGCTGGTCGACCCGGAAGGGCGGCCGCTGGTCTGAGCGTCAGAAGTCGAAATCGAAGCTGAAAGCACCGCCCGGCTCAAAGATCAGCTTCCCCTGCGAAAGAATGTCCATTCCCAGCAAGACATCAAAGTTCTGATTATTCTCGAACCATGGGGCAACGAACTCGAAGCCGATGACGTAAAGCGTGTTGATGCCGTTTCCCGCTTCGGTGCAGAACAGGCCGAGCGTGTAGCCATAGGCCCGGCGCCTCTCTGGAGCCGACGTGGCGCTTGCTACGAGAAGCTTCGACTTGGGCTCCAGATTCAACCTGCCAATCAAGGACTGGGTGAGGCAGGTACGCGTCGCACCAGTGTCGATCAGGGCGTGACAGGTTTCGCGGTGGCCCGCGACGCCGGGGGGCGGGCCGATGCTGACCTCAACGAGTGGCTGAAGCTGATCAAGCAATCCGTGGATTGATCGCATGGCTGAAGAAGCCGAGGTCGACCGGGCGATCCGTAACTTCCTGCACCGAAAAGAGACCATCGTCGAACTGCTGTCGCCCGGCCGCTAATGCCGCAGATTCGCGGGGGAAGTAAGAAATCACTTCGCCTCCCCTCATCAATGCGAACTGCCCGCGGCGGTCGGCGAGAATCGTGCCGAGCAGGCCTTCAAAGGCCTCGAAATTGCGATCGACCTCAGTCTCGAATGCACTCTGCTTCATTGCCGGCTCGTCTTAGCATTGGAAAAGGCCGTTGAGATTCCCCCTGAACCCCCGCCCAATCCTCTTTGCGCCGAAAGGAGGTAAAAGCGAGTCCGGCGGAAGTGCGCAGGCTGGCAAGGGTAGTGTCGGTGTCGTCAGCCAAACCCGCGGGTTCACTGGACATTCAAGCGGGGGGCGCGATATCGCCGCCCGAAATCCAGGCAATCCCGGAAGGAACCTCCATGCTGCGTCTTCGCGCCCTCGCTCTTGCGGCTGCCCCGGCGGCGCTCGCCGCCGCGGCGCCGGTCGCGCTCAGCGCCCAGGCCGCACCCGCCGGCCTCGCCCAGGTGCAGGCCCATTTGAAGGCGGTCGACACGATGACGGCGGGCTTCACCCAGAGCGACCGCCGCGGCCGCTCGCTCAGCGGCCGGCTGACCATCAAGCGCCCCGGGCGGGTGCGCTTCGATTATGGCCGGAGCGCGAACATGCTCATCGTCGGCGACGGCCGGGCGCTGACCTTCGTCGACTATGATGTCGGGCAGCGTCAGCGCTGGCCGATCAACGATTCGCCGCTCTCCGTGCTGCTCAACCCGAACCAGGATCTGGCGCGCTTCTCGCGGGTGGTGCAGAACGACGCCCGGGTGCTGATGATCGAGGCGCGCGACCCCCGCCGCCGCGAATTCGGCACCATCACCATCGCCTTCGCCAAGGTGGCGAGCGCGCCGGCCGGGCTGATCCTGCAGGGCTGGAACACGCGCGACGCGCAGAACAACCTCACCACGGTCAGGCTGTCGAACCAGCGCTTCAACGTGCCCGTGGCCGACAGCGCGTTCCGCTACCAGAATCCAAGGCCGCGCGGCCCGCGCGGCTGAACCCCCGTTCATCGGGGCGACAGGTCGAGGCCGTTAGACCTGAGGCTGCAATTGCCGGTCCCGGCCTTGGGTTTTCCCCCTGTTGCCCGAGCCAGGACCAGGTGATTGACCTCGCGTAGCAACGCTTGGTGGGCCCCCGCTCCACGCCCCCGGAGCGGGGGCCCTTCCATGTCCGGCTCACCCCCTCAGTCATCGACAGGCAGCCTTGCTGGCGCTAAGCCCCGCGCCATGTCTTCGTCTCTTAAAATCGCCTCCTGGAACATCAACTCCATCCGCGCCCGGACCGACATCGTCGAGAAGTTCCTGGTCGAGGAGTCGCCCGACATATTGTGCCTGCAGGAAACCAAGGTCCGCGACACCGAGTTTCCGGAAGGCCTGTTCCGGCGGCTGGGCTACAACCACGTCATCATCTGCGGCCAGCCGATGCACCATGGCGTCGCCATCGCCAGCAGGGTGCCGATGCGCGAGGACGACCGGTTCGACTGGCAGGCCAATGGCGAGGCGCGCCATGTCGGCGTCCGGCTCGACTGCGGCATCAGGCTGGAGAATGTCTATGTGCCCGCCGGCGGCGACCTGCCCGACCGCGCGCAGAACCCCAAGTTCGGCCAGAAGCTCGACTTCATCGAGCGGATGACGCGCTGGTCCGAGGTCTGCAGCTGCCCGACCATCCTGGTCGGCGACCTCAACGTGGCGCCGCTCGAGTGCGACGTGTGGAGCCACAAGCAGCTCATCAACGTCGTCAGCCACACGCCCGTCGAGGTCGAAGCGCTGACCCGGCTGCAGCAGAGCAACGAATGGGTCGATCTCGGTCGCCACTTCCACCCGGCGCCGCAGCGTCTCCACACCTGGTGGAGCTACCGTTCGCCCGACTGGACGAAGAACGACCGCGGCCGCCGGCTCGACCATATGTGGGCGACGGGGGACGTCGCCGCTTTGGCCACCGGCCACAAGGTCTACGAGCCCTGCCGCAACTGGACGCGGCCGTCCGACCATGTCCCGCTGATGACGGAATTCGCGATTTGACCGGGGCGCGGGACGTCGCCCGCGCGATCGACGCCCTCCGGCGCGGCTGGCCGGTGGCGGTCGACGAGATTTCGTTCCTGGCGATCGAAACCGCCGATGCCGAAGGGCTGGCGGCGTTCGACGGGGACGCGCGGGCCGACCTCCTCATCTCCGGCAGCCGCGCCGCGACCTTGAAGCTCACCAACCAGCGCGAGGCGCTTCCGACCGAGCCGGTGCTGATCCGCCGCAGCCCGTGGATCGACCTCGACGCCGCGGTCGCCATTGCCGATCCCGCGCTCGACCTCGCGACGCCGCTCAAGGGGCCGTTCCAGACCGCCCCGCTCTGCTCGCCGCCGACGGCGCTGGCCGCCCTCCGCCTCGCCCGGCTGGCGGGCCTGCTGCCGGCCCTGTTCACCCGCCGCTCGGGAGAGGCGGAGGCGCGCGTCTCGGCCGCGGAGGTGACGGCGTTCGGGACCGGCGCCGACCTGCGCATCGTCTCGCGGGCGCGCCTTCCCAACCGCTTTTCCGAGAAGGCCGAGATCATCGCCTTTCGCTCGGACGGCGACACGACCGAGCATGTCGCGCTCGTCATCGGCGAGCCGCGAGAGGAGCCGCCGCTGGTGCGGATCCACAGCGAGTGCCTGACCGGGGACGCTTTGGGATCGCTGAAATGCGATTGCGGGCCGCAGCTCGAGGACGCGCTCGCCGCCATCGCCGCCTCCGGCTGGGGCATCCTCCTCTATCTGCGGCAGGAGGGGCGGGGGATCGGGCTGGTCAACAAGCTGAGGGCCTATGCGCTGCAGGACCAGGGGTTCGACACGGTCGACGCCAATATCCGGCTGGGCTTCGCCGACGACGAGCGCGACTATCGAGTGGCGGCGCGGATGTTGGCGAAAGTGTCGCGCAACGCGATCCGGCTGCTGACCAACAACCCCGGGAAGGTGGCGGCGCTGGAGGCGGAAGGGATCACAGTGGTCGAAAGAGTGCCGCTGAAGGTTGCCGGAAGTGCGCACAATAGGGCCTATCTGGCGGCCAAGAGGGACCGCAGCGGCCACCAGCTCTAGGCCAGGAGCGCCGCCACCTCGTCGAAATTGCGGGCGATGTGCCGCACGCCGAGCGCGCGCAGCCGCTCGGCATGGCCGGGCATGCAGTGGCGGCCGGCGACGAGGCCGATCACCTGTGCGCCCGAGGCCACCGCGCCCTGCACGCCGACCGGCGAATCCTCGATGATCGCGGTGCGGGCGATGTCCACGCCCAGAGCGGCGGCGGCGTGGAGGTAGAGATCGGGCGCCGGCTTGCCGCGCGCGACATGCTCGCGGCCGCTGAAGATCATCGCCCCGAACGCGTCCTCGAGGCCGAGATGGGCGAGATGGCGGGTGATCCACTCGCTCGAGCTCGACGAGGCGACGGCCCTGGGCAGGCCCGCCGGCAGCGTCCGGATGAAAGCGACCGCGCCGGCGACCTCGTCGAGCCCCTCGGCGAGAGCGCGCGCGTCCTCCTCGGCCCGGGCGTGGTGGAAATCGTCGGGCAGCGGGCCGCCGATCCAGCGCTCGATCGCGCCGATGAAGTCGAGCCCGGCGAGACCCATGAACTCGTTCATCGAATCTTCGACGCTGGTCGGATGGCCCCTGGCGGTCAGCCAGTCGGCGATCTGCCTGTTGCCGGCCCACTCGCTTTCGAGCAGCACCCCGTCGAAATCGAAGATCAGGGCATCGACGCGCATGTGCTCAGACGGCCCCGGTCAGCTTCAGCACGATGCCGAGGATCAAAGCGGCGAGGATCAGCGAAGCCAGCAGGATCGAGAGGACCAGGCGGACGATCGGCCAGGCCGGGGCGGGGCCGGTGGGAAAGTCGGCGGACTTGCGGACCTTGTGCCAGCCGGTCTTCCCGCAGCCCGGGCAACGCGCCAGCATGCGCGGATTGCCGGCCGCCTTGTAGCGTATGCCGCCCAGGTCCCAGATCGAGCGCTCGAAGCCGCAATGCGGGCATTGGACCATCCAGGCGCGGGAATGGGCCTCGATCGCTGCCGCGGCCTGCGCCCCGGCGAAGCGGGTGAAGAATCGCTGGGTGCGGCTCAGGCCTTGCTTATCCATAAGCTTTTCCTCGCGGGCCGAACAAGGCGGTGCCGACGCGGACATGGGTGGCGCCGATCGTCACAGCGGTCTCGTAGTCGGCCGACATGCCCATGCTCAAGCCGGCGACGTCATGGCGCCGGGCGAGCTTCGCCAGCAGCGCGAAATAAGGCGCGGCCTCCACGCCTTCCGGCGGAAGGCACATCAGGCCGACGATCGGGAGCGTCCGTGCCCGATCGAGCAAGGCCGGCAGGTCCGCGACCGCGCAGCCGCCCTTTTGCGGCTCGTCGCCGATATTGACCTGGACGAAGCAGTCGGGACGACGCCCGCTTTTGGCCATCGCTTTCTCCAGCGCGGCCACCAGCGACGGGCGGTCGACCGAGTGGATGGCGTCGAACAGGGCGACCGCGTCCTCGGCCTTGTTCGACTGGAGCCGCCCGATCAGGTGCAGCCGGGTTTGTGGATGGCGCGCCCGCAAGGCGGGCCACTTGGCCTCGGCCTCCTGCACCCGATTCTCGCCGAAATCGCGCTGCCCCGCCGCGATCAGCACCTCGATCGCCTCGACCGGCTGCGTCTTGGAGACCGCGATCAGGGTCACGTCTTCCGGTTTGCGCCCGGCCAAAGCGGCCGCCTTGCCGATCCGCGCGACAACCTCCCCGAGTGAATCCGCCATGGCGGCTGCTATAGGAAGGGCGATGCCGACCCGCCAGCCTTTGCCGCGCCTGTGGATGATGACCGACGAACGCCAAAACGACGGGCTGCTCGATGCGGTCGCGCGGCTCGCCGAAGGCGCCGGCATCGTCTTCCGCCATTACAGCCTCGCCCGGACCGACCGGCGCGCCCTGTTCGACCAAGTGCGACGGGTGCATCGGGGCATGTTGCTCCTCGCCGGCCCGGCCGCGGAAGCGCGCGCCTGGGGCGCCGACGGCAGCCACGGCCGCGGGCGGGACCGGGGCGGCGGCCTGCGCAGCGCCCCGGTGCACGATCTTCGCGAGGTCCGCGCCGCCGAGCGCGACGGCGCCGGCCTCCTCTTCCTCTCGCCGGTCTATCCGACCCGAAGCCACCCCGGCGCGCGAACGCTCGGCCCGGCCTTGTTCGTCCGCCTGGTCCGGCGGACCCGTTTGCCGGTCATCGCGCTCGGCGGGATGAACGCCGAGCGCGGCAGGGCGCTGCGCGCCTGGGGGGCGTACGGATGGGCTGGGATCGATGCGTGGGGCACAAAGGCCTGAGCGACCCCTCCACCAGCCTTCGCTGGAGCTATTGCTGGTCCCCCCTCCCCATGCCGGGGAGGATGTTAGAAGCGGAAGGCCGTTCCCACGTAGACGGCCTGACTGTCGCGGCGCTCGTCGCGGGACAAGGGCTCGAGCCGGTCGCGGGCGATGCGGTAGCGGGCGCCGGCGGTGACGTCGATGTTGCGGGCGATCGAGAAGGCGCCGCCCACGTCGAGCGAGTAAGCCTCGTCGTCGGCGACGATGCGCTGGCCGCCCTCGGTGCGCTCGGCGCCGACCGCGACCCGGCCGGTGAGGCGGCGATTGGCACGGTAGCTCATGCCGACCTGGGCGGACTCGCGGGTGCCGGCGATCAGGCCGCCGTCGGCCTGGGCGACGTCGCCCGACACGGCGAAGCGCCGCCAGCCGACCGAGACGCCGAGATTGTACGAGCTGGGCGTGATCGCGGTGACCGACGGCGAGGCGGTGGTGCCGGTCGTGCGCACCGCTTCCGCCGGCCTGTTGCTGCGCGCCCTTATGGCGACGCGGACCGCGCGGCTGCGATCGCTGGCGGCGGTGGCCGGGGTGAAGCGGAAATCGGCGTTGAGCGCGGTGCCGCGGCGGGCCAGAGCGGCGGCGAGTCGCGGATCGGAGACGGCGGGGGTGAAGGCGCCGACCGGCCGCGCGTTGAGCGAGGCCGGCGGCCGATTCGCCTTGCTTCTCTGCGTCGTAGCCGCCAGGGCAGGCGCAAGCATCAGCGCGATCGCAGCGAGCGATGCGCTTCCTGCCGTCCCGATGGCGCGCAGCTTCGTCAAGGAACCCTTTCTCCCCTCCTTCAGGGATTTAGTACGAGTCGGCGCCGAATCCCAGCAAAGCGCGGTGGACCGGCCCTGAATCATCCGGCCATGTTGCAACTTTCACACAATCTCCTTTACCCGCAGATGAAGCGCCGGCCGGCCGGCGGTGCCGAACAGCGCTTGCCGCCCGCGCGGCGATATCTATAACGACGAACGACCCCTCTGTTTCCAAGGATCATATATGGCTCGCGTAATCTCCTTCGGCCTGGCCGCCGCCTGCGCCTTCTCCCTGGCCGGCTGCCAGTGGATCCAGGACGACATCAACCGGACCCTGGGCCGGGCGCCGGAGGACCAGGCCCGCCAGATCGACCAGGCGGCGAGCCAGGTGACGACGATCGGCGTCAACGCCTATCTGTGGCGCGCCTCGCTCGAAACCCTGTCCTTCGCCCCGCTCGCGACGTCCGATTCCAACGGCGGCGTGATCGTCACCGAATGGTATTCCAACCCGCAAAACCCGGCGGAGCGGGCCAAGGTCACCGTCGCCATCCTCGACCGCGACCTGCGCGCCGATGCGCTGCGCGTCACCGCGTCGCGGCAGACGCTGCAGAACGGCCAGTGGATCGAGGCGCCTGTCACCGCGGCCACCGTCCAGCGGCTCGAGGAGATCATCCTGACCCGCGCCCGCGATCTGCGGCGCGCCGCCATCGCCGGATAGTCTCTTATCGAGGAATTTTTCCGCGATGGCATCGCGCTTCAATCCGCTCAAGGCCGATGCCCACTGGCAGGACGTCTGGGACCGAGCGGGCACGTTCCGCGCCTCGGACGAGAGCGGCCGCCCCAAGGCCTATATCCTCGAAATGTTCCCCTATCCGTCGGGGCGCATCCACATGGGCCATGTCCGCAACTATACGATGGGCGACGTGCTCGCCCGCTACCGGCGGATGAACGGCTATGAAGTGCTCCACCCGATGGGCTGGGACGCGTTCGGCATGCCGGCCGAGAATGCGGCGATGGAGCGCGGCGTCCATCCCGGAACATGGACGAGGTCCAACATCCAGGTGATGAAGGCGCAGCTGAAGCGGCTCGGCTTCGCCCTCGACTGGAGCCGCGAGCTCGCCACCTGCGACCTCGATTATTACGGCCACGAGCAGGCGCTGTTCCTCGACCTCCATGCGGCGGGCCTGGTCTATCGCAAGCAGAGCGAGGTCAATTGGGACCCGGTGGACATGACCGTGCTCGCCAACGAGCAGGTGGAGGGCGGCCGCGGCTGGCGCTCCGGGGCCTTGGTGGAGCGGCGCAAGCTCAACCAGTGGTTCCTGAAGATCACCGACTTCGCCGAGGCGCTGCTCGACGGGCTGGCGGCGCTCGACCAGTGGCCCGACAAGGTCCGGCTGATGCAGGAAAACTGGATCGGCAAGAGCCGGGGGATGAAGTTCTCCTTCCGGCTGGCGGTAGAAAGGAAGGAAAGCCCTTCGACAGGCTCGGGGCGAACGGAGGGGGGCCCGGACGTAAAAGCCGTTCGGGCCGAGCCTGTCGAAGCCCTTCCTTCTTCCTTCGAAGTCTTCACCACCCGGCCGGACACGATCTTCGGCGCCAGCTTCGCCGCCTTGTCGCCCGACCATCCGATCGCCCTGGCGCTGGCGGAGACCGATGCGGCGGCCGCAGCCTTCATCGCCGAGTGCAAGCGCGGCGGCACGACGGCGGCGGAGCTGGAAACGGCGGAGAAGAAGGGGTTCGATACCGGCCTCGAGGTCGTCCATCCGCTCGACCCCGACTGGACGCTCCCCGTCTACATCGCCAATTTCGTGATGATGGACTACGGCACCGGGGCGATCTTCGGCGTGCCCGCCCACGACCAGCGCGATTTCGAGTTCGCCATCAAATACGGCCTGCCGATCCGGCGGGTCGTCGCCGCGTCGGCCGAGGATGCCGTCAGGCCGGTCGAAGGCGAGGCCGAGAGCGGCGACGGCGTGCTGGTCAATTCGCGCTTCCTCGACGGCCTGGACGTCGAAGCGGCGAAGGCGGAGGTTGTCCGCCGCGCCGAGGCCGAGGGCTGGGGCGAGGGCACGATCGTCTGGCGCCTCAGGGATTGGGGCGTGTCGCGCCAGCGTTACTGGGGGACGCCGATCCCGATCGTCCATTGCGAAAAGTGCGGCGCGGTGCCGGTGCCCCGGGACCAGCTGCCGGTGGTGCTGCCCGAGGACATCGCCTTCGACGCGCCCGGCAACCCGCTGGAGCGCCACCCGAGCTGGAAGCATGTCGGCTGTCCCGGCTGCGGCGGCGAGGCGGTGCGGGAGACCGACACGCTCGACACGTTCGTCGATTCCTCCTGGTACTTCATCCGCTTCGCCAGCCAGCCCCGGGACGCACCGTTCGACAAGGCGGGGGCCGAGCGCTGGCTGCCGGTCGACCAATATATCGGCGGGGTGGAGCATGCGATCCTGCACCTGCTCTACGCCCGCTTCTGGACCCGCGCGCTCCGGCAGATCGGCCGGCTCGACATAGCGGAGCCTTTCCAGGGGCTGTTCACCCAGGGGATGGTGACCCACGAGACCTATCGCGCGCCCGACGGCCGCTGGGTGACGCCCGACGAGGTGGAGCGCCGTGACGGCCGTCTCGTCGAAGCCGCGACCGGCCAGCCGCTCGAGACCGGCCGGGTCGAGAAGATGTCCAAGTCGAAGCGCAACACCGTCGATCCCGAGCCGATCGTCGACCAATATGGCGCCGACGCGGTGCGCTGGTTCATGCTTTCCGACTCGCCCCCCGAGCGCGACCTCGAATGGAGCGAGGCCGGGATCGAGGGCGCCTGGCGGTTCGTCCAGCGGCTGTGGCGGCTGGCCGCCTCCGAGCGCGGCGGCACGGGCGAAGGCGCCGGCGAGGACCCGGCGCTCGACCGCAAGCTCCACCGCACCATCGCCGCGGTCGGCACCAACATCGAATCGCTCGCCTTCAACAAGGCGGTCGCCAATATCTACGAGCTCGCCAATGCGATCGAGAAGGCGCCGCCCTCGGCCTCGCGCGCCCAGGCGGTGGCGACGATGATCCGGCTGGTGGCGCCGATGGTGCCGCACATCGCCGAGGAGGCCTGGGCGGCGGCGGGGCAGGGCGGCCTGATCGCCGACGCCCCCTGGCCCGAAGCCGACCCGGCCCTGCTGGTCGAGGAGGAAGTGACGATCGCCGTCCAGGTCAACGGCAAGCTGCGCGACACGCTCACCGCGCCCAAGGGCGCGCCGAAGGAAAAGCTCGAGGAGATGGCGCTGGCGTCCGAAAAAGTGGTGCGGATCCTCGACGGCAAGCCGCCGCGCAAGGTGATCGTCGTCCCCGACCGGCTGGTGAATTTGGTGGCATGATGAAGGGCAGCTCCAACAACGCCGTTCGCCCTGAGCCGGTCGAAGGGCTTTCCTTCTGGCGGCGCGGGAGAAGGAGAGGGCTTCCACAGGCTCAGCCCGAACGGGGGGCCTGGCTGGCCATGGCTCTCGCCCTGGCGCTGTCGGGCTGCACGCTGAGGCCGCTCTACGGCGGCGGCTCGGCCGGCCCGGTCGCGCAGGCGCTGCACGCCGTCCAGGTCGCGCCGATCGCCGGGCAAGGCGGCTGGCTGGTCCGCACCGCGCTCGAGGACCGGCTCGGCAATGGCGGCGGCGAGGCGCCGCTTTACCGGCTCGAGGTCGAGCTGGACGACGACATCACCGGCTTCGGCATCCGCTCCGACAATGCGGTGACGCGTGAGCGGCGCACGTTGCGGGCGCGCTACCGGCTGGTCGACGCCGCGCGGGGGACGGTGCTGCTCGACGCCACCGCCGGCTCCGACGCGGGCGTGGACGTGGTCAGCTCCGAATATGCCACCGTCGCCGCCGAGCAGACCGCGCTCGAGCGGCTGTCGGTCGAGATCGCCGACCAGATCGTCTCGCGGATCGCGCTCTACGCGGCGCGGACCGGGCCGCCGCGCGGCCAGCGCTGAGGTGAAGGCGAACCGCGCCCAGATCGACAAGGCGCTGAAGGCGCCCGGCGACACCCGCTTCTTCCTGTTCCACGGGCCCGACGATTCGGGCAGCCGCGCGCTGGCCAGGGCGCTCGGCGCCGCGATGGGCGCCGAGGCGGAGCGGATCGACCTTTCGGGGCCCGAGCTGAAGGCCGATCCGGCGCGGCTTGCCGACGAAGCGGCATCGCTCTCGATGTTCGGCGGCGCGCGCTGGATCCAGGTCGAGTCGGCCGGGGACGAGATCGTGCCGGCGCTGGAGGCGCTGGCCGACGTGCCGGCGGCGGGGAACCCGGTGGCGGTGATCGCCGGGGCGCTGAAGCCGGCGTCGAAGCTGCTCAAGCTCGCTTTGGCGTCGCCGGCCGCCCTGGCCTTCGCCAGCTACGTGCCCGACGCGCGCGAGGCCGACCGGCTGGTGCTCGACCTGGCGCGGTCGCACGGCCTCATCCTGAGGAGCGACGTCGCCCGGCGGATCGCCGAGGCCTGCGCCGGCAATCGCGCGATCATCGCGCAGGAGCTCAACAAGTTCGCGCTCTACGCCGGCGCCTCGCCCGACGCGCCCAGGCCGGTCGACCATGACACGCTCGACGCGCTCGGCGCCGCGTCCGACGAAGGCGATCTCAGCCGGCTGGTCGACAGCGTCGCCGGCGGCGACCCGGCGGCGCTCCACGCCGAGCTGGTGCGGCTGCGCGCCGAGGGGCTGGAGGGGATAATATTGATTCGCGCGGTGCTGCGGCGGATGGCGCTGCTGGCCCGGCTCAGGGCCGAGGTCGAGCAGGGAAGCAGCGTGGCAGCCGTCATGACGTCAGCCGGCAAGTCGTTGTTCTGGAAGGAGAAAGAAGCGGTCGGCGGACAGGTTTCGCGGTGGCGCGCCGACCTCCTCGCCAAGGCGATGAGCCGCCTCGCGGAGGCGGAGCGCCAGGTGAAGGCGCCCGGCGGCCTCGGCCCGGTCGCGGCCGACGAGGAATTGTTCGCCATCTGCCGCCAGGCGGCACGGTTGCGCTAGCGCCCCTCCCGTCATCCCGGCGAAGGGGCACCCCCGCAAAGTATTACTTTGCGGGGACCCGAAGGCCGGGATCTCAGCCAAGGAAAAGTCGCGGCAATTTCCACCGGACCCCGGCCTTCGCCGGGGTGACGGCCTGTGGGGGCCGTCAAAACTTGTCGCCGCTGAGGCGCTGGCAGATCATGTCGAGCTGGTCGAGGCTCGAATAAGAGAGCGCGACCGTGCCGCCCTTGGGGCTGTGCCGGATCGCGACCTTGAGGCCGAGCAGGTCGCCCAATTGCCGCTCGAGCGCGGCGATGTCGGCATGGGCGCCCTTATATTCGATCGGCAGCCGGCGCTGGCGGGTGGGCTTGCCGGTCCGGGCGAGCTTCTCGGTCTCGCGGACCGAAAGGCCGCGGCGGACCACCTCGTCGGCGAGCGCCTCCGGATCGGCAGCCGAGACGAGCGCGCGGGCATGGCCCATGCTCAGCTGGCCGGTGCCGACCATGACCTGGACCTTCGCCGGAAGATCGAGCAATCTCAATAGGTTAGCTACATGGCTGCGGGACTTGTGGACGAGCTGGCCGAGCTCCTCCTGGGTATGGCCGAACTCGGCGACGAGCCGCTTGTAAGCCTGCGCCTCCTCGATCGCATTGAGGTCCTGGCGCTGGATATTCTCGATCAGGGCGACCTCGAGCGTCTCCTCGTCGCTGAAGTCGCGGACGATCGCCGGGATTTCGTGCAGCCGCGCCTTCTGCGCCGCCCGCCAGCGCCGCTCGCCGGCGACGATCTGGAAGCGGTGACCGTGGGGGCGGACAAGGATCGGCTGGATCACGCCGCGCGCCTGGATCGACGCGGCGAGCTCGATCAGGCTCTCCTCCTGGAAGATGCGCCGGGGCTGGCCGGGATGGGGCTCGATGCTGGCGATCGGGACCATCTGGATGGTGCCCCGGCCGGCCTCGCCGCCGCGCACCGGCGCCTCCTGCGATACCTCGCCGAGCAGCGAGGAGAGGCCGCGCCCAAGGCCCGAGGCGCGCTTCTTCGAGGGGAAGGGATCGCTCATGCCGCCTCCTTCTTCCTGGGCAGCCGCTCGATCAGCTCGCGGGCCAGCGCCATGTAAGCGGTCGAGCCGGGACAGCGATGGTCGTAGATCAGCGCCGGCACGCCGTGGCTCGGCGCCTCGGACAGCCGCACGTTGCGCGGGATAACGGTATCGAACACCACCTTGCCCAGGCAGGCGCGGACATCGTCGGCGACCTGGGAGGAGAGGTTGTTGCGGCGATCGTACATGGTCAGCGCAACGCCGAGGATCGACAGCTCCGGGTTGAAGCGGGCGCGGATCCGCTCGACCGTCTGGAGCAGCTGGCTCAGGCCCTCGAGCGCGAAGAATTCGGTCTGCAGCGGCACCAGGATCGAATTGGCGGCGATCAGGGCGTTGACCGTCAGCAGGCCCAGGGAAGGCGGGCAATCGATCAGGCAGACGTCCCAGCGGGCATCGGCGGCACCCTCCAGCGCCTTGTCGAGGCGATGAGTTCTTCCTTGTAATTCAATGAGTTCGATCTCGGCGCCCGACAAATCGACGGTCGCCGGGATGATGTCGAGCCGAGGAATCTTGGTCGCCACCACCGCCTCGTCGAGCACGCACTGGCCGGTCAGGAGCTCATAGCTCGACCGGTCGCGCTGGCTGTGGCCGATGCCCATGCCGGTCGAGGCATTGCCCTGCGGATCGAGGTCGATCAGCAGCGTCCGGCAGCCGGTCGCCGCCAGGGCGGTCGCCAGGTTGATCGCCGTGGTCGTCTTGCCGACCCCCCCTTTCTGGTTCGCGACCGCGATTCGGATCATCCGCGCTTCCTCCCGGCCTTGCGGCGGACGCCCTCGGCGACGACGATCTGCGCCTCGGCGTCGGTAAGGCTCGGCTCCAGCCGGAAGTCACCCTGCCATGAAGGATCGAGCGCTTCCAGTTCCGACTGGGCGTTTCGGCCCTTGGGAAGGATCCAGACGCTGTTTGTTGTGGAAAAGGCTGTGCCCAAATCGAGCAGCCGGTCGAGCGGCGCGAACGCGCGGGCGCTGATCACGTCGAACGGGCGCGGCGCCAGCCGCTCCGCCTTGCCGGCGACGATCTCGACGGCCACGTCGAGCGTCGTCGCGGCGCGGCGCAGGAAATCCGCCCGGAGCCGGCGTTCTTCGACCAGGGTCACCGGCCCCCGGTGGAGCAATGCGACGATCAGGCCGGGAAAGCCGGCGCCGGTACCGAGGTCTAGCCAGCTGGCGGCCGCCGACGGGGCGAAACGCAGCAATTGCGCCGAATCGGCGATGTGGCGCAGCCAGAGCCGGTCCAGGCTCGCCGTGGAGACAAGGTTCTGAACGCCATTCTCGGCCCGGAGCAGCATTTCGAAGGCGTCGAGCCGGGCCATTGTTTCACGTGGAACATCGAACGTGCGCGCGATCCATTCCCGTGCTACCGCTTCCTGCATCAGGCCGCCTTGCGCCGCGCATGGACCAGGATCGCGGCCAAGGCGGCGGGGGTGAACCCGCGAAGCCGCGCCGCCGCGCCCAGCGTCGAGGGGCGCGCCAGCGACAGTCGCTCGACCATCTCGCTGGAAAGGCCGGGGACCGCGCCATAATCGAGATCCATCGGCAAATAGACCGCCTCGTCCGCCTTCAGACGGGCGATCTCGCTTTGCTGGCGGGCGACATAGGGCGCGTAGCGGTGGTCCTGGACCGCTTCCTCGACCTTGTCGGGCCGGCAGCCCGCGAGCGCCGGCTCCAGCCGCCGCAACCCCTCGGCATCGACCTCGGGGAAGCGCAACCAGTCGGCGAGGCAGCGCCGGACGCCGTCGTCGCGGACGTTGATGCCCGCATGGTTGAGCGCCGCGCCGCCGAACGCCTTGCCCAGCAAAGCCTCGATCCGCCCGCGCTCCGCCTCGGCCGCCGCGAAGTGCCGCCGGCGCTCCGCCGCGACGCAGCCGGCCGCCATCGCCTTGGGCGTCAGCCGCGCCTCGGCATTGTCGGCGCGCAGCCGCAGGCGATATTCGGCGCGCGCCGTCAGCATCCGGTAAGGCTCGGTGACGCCCTGCAGCACGAGGTCGTCGACCATCACGCCGATATAGGAATCGCTGCGGTCGAACAGGATCGGCGCCGTCCCTCCGGCTTCGGCGGCGGCGTTGAGGCCGGCGACAAGCCCCTGGGCGGCCGCTTCCTCATAACCGGTGGTGCCGTTGATCTGGCCGGCGAGATAGAGCCCGGCCACGTCGCGCACCGCCAGCGTCGGCTCGAGAATGCGGGGATCGACATGGTCATATTCGACCGCATAGCCCGCCTGCAGGATCTCGGCCCTTTCCAGGCCCGCCATCGAACGGACCATCGCGACCTGGACGTCCTCGGGCAGGGAGGTGGAGATGCCGTTGGGATAGATGGCGGGATCGTCCAGGCCCTCGGGCTCGAGGAAGACCTGGTGGCCGTCGCGGTCGGCGAAGCGGTGGACCTTGTCCTCGATCGACGGGCAATAGCGCGGCCCCACGCCGCTGATCGCGCCGGCGAACAGCGGCGACCGGTCGAGATTGGCGCGAATGATATCGTGGGTGCGGGCATTGGTCCGGGTGATCGCGCAAAAAAGCTGCGGCGCCGGCCGGCCGGCGCTCATCGTCGACATCGTCCACCGGTCCGTATCGGAAGGCTGGCGCTCGAGCGCCGCCCAGTCGATCGTGCGGCCGTCCAGCCGCGGCGGCGTTCCGGTCTTGAGGCGCGCCATCGGCAGGTCCAGCGCGCGCAGCTGGCACGCGAGCGCGGTGGCGGCCCGTTCGCCGACCCGGCCGCCCGCACGGCTGGCCATGCCGAAATGGAGCTTGCCGCCGAGAAAGGTGCCGGTGGCGAGAATCACGGCCCTGGCCCGCAAATCCCGCCCGTCCGCGAGCGAGAGGCCGGTCACGCGGCGTCCGTCGAGGATCAGGGCGCTCGCCTCGCCCTCGATCACGGTAAGGGCCCCTTCGGCGTCGATGAGAGCGTGAATCGCCGCCTTGTAGCGCCGCCGGTCGGCCTGGATTCGCGGCCCGCGCACCGCCGCGCCCTTGCTGGCGTTGAGCATGCGATAGTGGATGGCCGCCTGATCGGACGCGCGGGCGATAAGGCCGTCAAAGGCGTCGACCTCGCGCACCAGATGGCCCTTGCCGAGCCCGCCCATTGCCGGGTTGCACGACATCGCGCCGATCTGGTCGCGGGTGAAGCTGACCAGGGCAACGGTAGCGCCCATCCGCGCCGCGGCGGCCGCCGCCTCGGTGCCGGCATGACCACCGCCGACCACAAGGATGTCATAAGCCCGCGTCATCGGCGCGCCTCTAGCGCATTTGTTCCACGTGGAACAATGAAATGGTCAGGCTATCCGCGCCTTTTCATTACTTTCCGATGCAGAATCGGCCGAACAGCGCGTCGAGCATGTCCTCGACTCCCGCCCGGCCGGTGATCCGGTCGAGCGCCGCCCGCGCCTGCCGGAGCGCTTCCGAGACGATCAGGGGGTCCCGAGAGGCTTCGGCCTCGCCCAGATGCTCGAGCACGTCCGCGAGGATTCGACGGTGGCGCGCATTGATCGCCACCTCGTTCTCCCCAGGCAGAAGCGCAGTTGAACGCTGAATCAGGTTTCGGAGCAGCGCGTCCACCCCCTCGCCGGTCCTGGCGGAAACGGCGAGATGGGCGCGCGCGTCGACGGCGCCGAGATCGGCCTTGGGGTGGACCAGGATCGATCGTTCCGGGTCCGGACAGTCGCCCGGGTCGCCGAGCCACAGGATGAGGTCCGCCGCCGCCAGGGAAGCCCGGGCGCGCGCCACGCCGATCGCCTCGATCGTATCGGTACCGTCACGAAGGCCGGCGGTGTCGACCAGCAGAAAGGGTGATCCGCCGAGCGCCACCGGCGCCTCGATCAGGTCGCGCGTGGTGCCGGCGGTGGCCGAGATGATCGCCGCCTCCCGGCCCGCTAACGCATTGAGAAGGCTTGATTTACCGACATTGGGCGGGCCCGCGATCACGATCCGGATGCCGTCGCGCAGCCGCTCGGCCGGCGGCCGGGCGATAAACCTGCCGAGCTCCTCGATCATCGTCGCCAATCGTCCGCGGAAATCGCCGGGTATCGGCTCGACATCGCCTTCGTCGGAGAAATCGAGGCTCGCCTCGATCTCGGCCGCCAAAGCGAGCAGGCGGCCTTGCCAGCTATCCACCTGGCGGCTCAGCGCGCCGCCGGCCAAGGCCAGCGCCGCACGCCGCTGCGCCTGGGTCTCCGCTTCGAGCAGATCGGCGAGCCCTTCCGCTTCGGCAAGGTCGATCCGCCCGTTCTCGAAAGCGCGGCGGGTGAACTCGCCCGGCGCCGCCGCGCGCAGGCCCTCGATCGCCGCCAGCGCCGCCAGCACGCCCGCGACCACCGAGCGGCCGCCATGGAGGTGCAGCTCGGCGACATCCTCCCCGGTCGCGCTGTGCGGCCCCGGAAAGCGGGTGATCAGCGCCTCATCAAGCACGTCCTCGCCCTGCCGCAGCACCGCCAGCGTGGCCCGCCGCGGCTCGGGCAGCATCCCGGCAAGCGCCTGGACCGCCGCATCCGCCTGCGGTCCGCTGATCCGGACGACGGCGATCGCCGCCGGCGGCGCCCCCGACGACAGAGCGAAGATGGTGTCGGTCAGCGGGGCTTGCCCATCTGGTCGAGCATCTGCTTCCACATGTTCATGCCGGCCTCGTTCATCGGCCCCCACGCCTTCGTCATCTCGCCGAACATTTCCGGCGTCGGGCCTTCGGTGACGGCCGCCTTCATCTTCTCGACATAGGCATCGTGCACCGGCGTCAGGTCCGGCAGGCCGAGGAAGCGCCGCGCCTCCTCCGGCGTGCAGTCGACGTCGACCGTGATTTTCATGGGCTCGCTCCCGTGCGCACCTGTTGGCCGGCCCGCCTCTAGGTCTATAGAGGCTTGCTTCGCAAGTGAGGAGAAGAGCCATGGCGCGGATCGCGATCGAGACGCTCGAACGGGGCGGGGCGTTCGGCGCCTATCTGGCCGAGCCCGAGGGAATGCCGCGGGGCGCGATCGTCGTCATTCAGGAGATATTCGGGGTCAACGAAGGGATCCGCCGCAAATGCGATCACTGGGCCGGCCTCGGCTATCTCGCCCTCGCGCCCGACCTGTTCTGGCGGCTCGAGCCCGATGTCGAGCTCGATCCCGACGTGCCGGACGACTTCCAGCGCGCCCTGGGCCTGATGCAGAAGCTCGACCAGGACAAGGCCGTGGCCGACATCGAGGCGGCCATCCGCGAGGCGCGCGGGCGGCTGCCCGAAGGCGGCAAGGTGGGAGCGGTCGGCTATTGCCTCGGCGGCCGGCTCGCCTTCATGGCGGCGGCGCGCACCGACGTCGACGCCAGCGTCGGCTATTACGGCGTCGGCCTGGAGGGCCTGATGCACGAGAAGCACGCCATCGCCCGCCCGGTCATGCTCCACGTCGCCGGCGCCGACCATTTCGTCACGCCGGACAAGCAGGCGTTGATCCACGCCGGCCTCGACGACCATCCCAAGGTCGCCATCCACGATTATCCCGGCGAGGATCATGGCTTCGCGGCGGAGATGGGCAAGCGGCGGAGCGAAGAAGCGGCCCGGCTCGCCGACAGCCGCACCGAGGCCTTCTTCGCCGAGCATCTCGGCTAGGGGAGCGCCCCCGTGCCCCGCAATCCCTGGCTCGTCGCGGCCGGACTGCTGAGCGCCGCGGCGGCGCTCCTCCACCTCGCCATCATCGTCGGCGGGCCGGACTGGTACCGATTCTTCGGCGCCGGCGAGAGAATGGCGCGAATGGCCGAGCAGGGCCTGGCGAGGCCGGCGCTGATCGCGGTGGCGATCGCAACGGCGCTGGCGCTGGCGGCCGCTTATGCCTTTGCCGGCGCCGGCCTGATCCGCCGCTTGCCGATGATGCGGACGGCCCTGGCGACGATCGCCTGCGTCTACCTGCTGCGCGGGCTTGTCCCGGTCCCGCTGCTGCTGCTTCGCCCGGAACGGGTCGACGCCTTCGTCCTGTGGAGCTCGCTGATCGTGCTGGCCTACGGCGTCTTTTATGCGGTCGGGACATGGCGGGCATGGCCCGCGCTGTCGGCCGCGGCACGATGAGCGACGGCTATCGCCTCGTCATCCGGAGGACCGGCGGGCCGGAGGTGATCGAGCGCGAGCCGCTCGGGTCGCTCGCGCCCGGCCGCGGCGAGGTGCTGGTGCGGCACGAGGCGATCGGGCTCAACTTCATCGACACCTATCACCGCTCGGGCCTCTATCCGCTGCAGCTGCCCTCCGGCCTCGGCAGCGAGGCGGCGGGGATGGTCGAGGCCGTGGGCGAGGCGGTCGATCTCGACGCCGGCGAGCGCGTCGGCTATTTCTCGAGCGCGCCCGGGCGCCTATGCGACCCACCGGATCGTCGCCGCCGACCGCCTGGTGCGGCTGCCCGACGACATCGACGCCGAAACCGCGGCGGCGGCGATGCTCAAGGGCTGCACCGCCGAGATGCTGGTCGAGCGCTGCGCCAGGGTGGAGCCGGGCGAGTGGGTGCTGGTCCATGCCGCGGCGGGCGGGGTCGGGTCGATCCTGGTTCCCTGGCTGAAGGCGGTCGGCGCGCGCGTGATCGCCCATGCCGGCTCGGCGGACAAGGCCGCGATCGCCGGGGCGCTCGGGGCCGATCATGCGCTGTCCTGCCCGTTCGAGGAGCTGGCCGGCGCGGTGCGGCGGCTGACCGGCGGGACGGGCGTCCGTTACGTGCTCGACGGGGTCGGCGCGGCGAGCTGGGCGGCGTCGCTGGCGAGCCTCGCCCGGCGCGGCCTGCTGGTCAGCTATGGCAATGCGTCGGGGCCGGTGCCGCCGCTCAGCCCGCTCGAGCTCGCCCGCGGCGGGTCGCTGTTCCTGACCCGGCCGACCTTGTTCGATTATGTCGCCGACCCGGCCGAGCTGCAGGCGTCGGCGGCGCGGCTGTTCGCGATGATCGGATCGGGCGCGGTGCCGGTCAGGATCGGCGCCCGCTTCGCGCTCGCCGACGCCGCCGAGGCCCACCGCGCGCTCGAGGCGCGCGAGACCACCGGCTCGACCCTGCTGATCCCCTGATCAGGCCCGGGCGTTGCGGGTCGCCCATCGGATCAGCCGGACCCAGAAGGCGCATTGCCCACATTCGCGATCTCCGGAACGGCGCGTCATGGCGGCGATCATGGCGCGAACCGGTTTCAACTTCGTGACGCCGGGTCGGGTCAGGGGGCGTGGACCGCCTCGGGCCAGAAATATTGCAGCACGCCGACTTCGTGGTCGACGGCCCCCTCGTAGATCATCTTGCCGGCGACGTAGAGGATGACGACGAGGCCGACCCAGGCGATCCAGCGGTAGCGCTCGATATATTGGGCGATGAAATTGGCGGCGACGCCCATCAGCGCCACCGACAGGAACAGGCCGATGATCAGGATGCCGGGATGCTCGCGCGCCGCGCCGGCGACCGCGAGCACATTGTCGAGGCTCATCGAGACGTCGGCCAGCGCCACCGCCCAGGCGGCCCCGGCGAAGCTCTTGGCGGGGCGAAGGCCCGAGGCTTCGTTGCCCGGCGTCGCGGGATCGTCGGGGACGTGCCTGAGCTCCCGGTACATCTTCCAGCTCACCCAGAGGAGCAGGATGCCGCCGGCGAGGATCAGGCCGACGATCTGCATCAGCTGGGTGACCAGCAGCGCGAAGATGATGCGCAGGACCAGAGCGGCGATGATGCCGATCAGGATCACCTTCCTGCGCTGCTCGGGCGGCAGGCCGGCGGCGAGCGCGCCGACCACGATCGCATTGTCGCCGGCGAGCATGATGTCGATCATCAGCACCTGGCCGAACGCGGCCAGCGCCGAGGCGCTGCCCAGGTTCGAGAAATCGTGGACGATCGACGCCCAGATTCCGGCGGCGCCGCCCATCGAAGCGCCGAGACTGTGGAGGAAGTCGAGCATCGCCGGTGTAGGTCCCTGGTGCGCTTACTGGTTCATCGAGGCGAAGAAGTCCTCGTTGGTCTTCGAGTCCTTCATCTTGTCGAGCAGGAACTGCATCGCGTCGACCGTGCCCATCTGCATCAGGATCCGGCGCAGCACCCACATCTTGGAGAGCTTGGCCGGATCGACCAGCAGCTCCTCCTTGCGGGTGCCGGACTTGCCGACGTCGAGCGCCGGGAAGATGCGCTTGTCGGCGACCTTGCGGTCGAGGACGATCTCGGAATTGCCGGTGCCCTTGAACTCCTCGAAGATGACCTCGTCCATCTTCGAGCCGGTGTCGATCAGGGCGGTGGCGATGATCGACAGCGAGCCGCCTTCCTCGATGTTGCGCGCGGCGCCGAAGAAGCGCTTGGGGCGCTGCAGCGCGTTGGCGTCGACGCCGCCGGTCAGCACCTTGCCCGACGACGGCACCACCGTGTTGTAGGCGCGGCCCAGGCGGGTGACCGAATCGAGCAGGATGACGACGTCCTTCTTGTGCTCGACCAGGCGCTTGGCCTTCTCGATCACCATCTCGGCGACCTGGACGTGGCGCTGACGCCGGCTCGTCGAAGGTCGAGGAGATGACCTCGCCCTTCACCGAGCGCTGCATGTCGGTCACTTCCTCGGGCCGCTCGTCGATCAGCAGGACGATCAGGAACACCTCGGGATGGTTGTCGGTGATCGCCCGGGCGATGTTCTGGAGGAGCACGGTCTTGCCGACGCGCGGCGGCGAGACGATCAGCGCGCGCTGGCCCTTGCCCTGCGGCGAGATGATGTCGATCACCCGCGCCGACTTGTCCTTGACGGTCGGGTCGGCGCTGTCGAGGGTCAGCTTCTCGTCGGGATAGAGCGGGGTCAGATTGTCGAAATTGACGCGGTGGCGGACGGCGTCGGGATCGTCGAAATTGACCTGGGAGACGCGCACCAGGCTGAAATAGCGCTCGCCGTCCTTGGGGCCGCGGATCTCGCCCTCGACCGTGTCGCCGGTCCTGAGGCCGAACTTGCGGACCTGGTTGGGCGAGACGTAGATGTCGTCGGGGCCGGCCAGATAGTTGGAATCGGCCGAGCGCAGGAAGCCGAAGCCGTCCTGGAGCACCTCGATCGTGCCCATGCCCATGATCTCGCTCGCCCTGCTCGGCCCGGACCTTGAGGATCGAGAACATCAGCTCCTGCTTGCGCAGGGTCGAGGCGCCCTCGATGCCGAGCTCTTCGGCCATCGCCACCAGGTCGGCGGGGGTTTTCTGCTTCAGATCGTTCAAATGCATTGGGAGTCTCTTCGGGAAACGGATTCCGGGCGGTGAGCGCTCGGAAAGGAATGGGGGGCGGCTTGAACACCCGCGCGGACGGCAGGCCAACGACTGGGTCGCCGTTATGCTCCGCCTCGGGGCAAGTCAAGCCAACCCCCTCTCGTCATCCCGGCGAAGGCCGGAATCTTGGGAAGGGAAGGCACGGCTGGTCTCAACAGGAGCCCGGCCTTCGCCGGGGTGACGGCTCAGGTCAGAAGGGGCGGACGATCACCAGGACGACGATCAGCACCACCGCGATGCCCGGCACCTCGTTCATCAGCCGCAGCGCCTTGCCGCTGACCGGCCGCTCGCCGCCGGCGAGCTTCCTGCCGTAGCCGACCATCCAGCCATGATAGCCGGACAGAGCGAGGACGAGCGCGAACTTGGCGAGGAACCAGCCCTGGGTCCAGGCCTGGGTGACATAGGCGAGCGCGAGGCCGAAGCCCCAGACCAGGATCATCGCCGGGGTGATGATGATCGTGCGCAGCTTGCGTCTCGCGCTCGATCCATCGTTTCTCCTCGTCGGACCCGGGCGGCGATTCCTGGTGATAGACATAGAAGCGCGGCAGCATGAACAGGCCCGCGATCCAGAAGATCACGAAGATGACGTGGCCGGCCTTGAGCCAGGCGTAGAGCAAGGTCAGGGCCGCTCCGAGATCATAGGTCACCGCGCGCACCAGCGCGAGCAACTGCTCGACATGGCGCGATCGGCGTCTCCTTGATGATGCCGTGGCCGAGGTTGAAGATGTGCGGCCTCCCCTCGAAGCTAGATAGGATGCGCGCCACCCCGTTTTCAAGCGCCGCGCCGCCGGCGAGCAGGGCGAGCGGGTCGAGATTGCCCTGGAGCGGCAGGTCGCGCGGCAATTCCCGCGCCGCCCAGGCCGGATCGACCGTCTCGTCGAGCCCGACCGCGTCGACCCCGGTCTCGCGCGCATAAGCGGCGAGCTTGCGCGCCGGCGCCCTTGGGAAAGCCGATCACCGGCACGTCCGGGATGCCGCGCCTTGAGGCCGGCGACGATCCGCGCGGTCGGCGCGATCACCCAGCGTTCGAACTGCGCCGGCGACAGGCTGCCCGCCCAGCTGTCGAACAATTGCACCGCCTCGACGCCCGCCTGCGATCTGGCCGGAAAGATAATCGACCGTCATCGCGGCGATCGCCTCGACGATCGCCGCGAAGGCCTCCGGATCGGCATAGGCATGAGCCGCGCGCCTCGGCCTGGTCGCGGCTGCCCTGGCCCGCCACCATGTAGGTCGCGACCGTCCACGGGCTGCCCGCGAAGCCGAGCAAAGTCGTTTCGGCGGGCAGCTGCGATTCACTTTCTCCACAGTCCGGTAGATCGGCTCCAGCCGGGCCGGAACCGGTTCGAGCGCGGCGAGCGCCGCATCGACCAGCGGCGGCGACAGGCGCGGCCCCTCGCCCGCCTCGAAGCGCAGATCCTGGCCGAGCGCGTGCGGCACGATCAGGATGTCGGAGAAGAGGATCGCGCCGTCGAAGCCGAAGCGGCGGATCGGCTGCAGCGTGATCTCGGCCGCGGCGTCGCTGTCGTAGACGAGCTCGAGGAAGCCGCCTTTCTCGGCCCGCAAGCGCGCGGTATTCGGGCAGATAGCGCCCCGCCTGGCGCATCAGCCAGATCGGCAATCTCTCCGAATTTCCGCCACTTAGGACGCTCAGCAAGGGCTTGGGCGCGCCGGGCATAAGGACGGGAGGTCTCCGCTCTCTATCTCTCTTAATAAGAGATTTACTAGAGAGTCTGATGAGGTTAGTAGGGGCGGTGAGAGCGGGGTTTATTGCTTTCCCACAGATTTTGCCAACAGCTTGACTCTCCGCGGCCCGCGCTTCCCCGCGGAGTCGCGCGCTTTCGTCCCCATGATCCACAAGGCAGCGCGCGGATTTCTTCCACCGTTGGCGGAGCTGTGGACGGCCGCGCCGGCCGCGGGGACGAAACCCGTCCTTGAAAGCGCCCCGAGGCTTCCGCTAGCGATTTCCCCATGTTTTTCCACAGGCGCCAAAGCGGGTGAAACAGCTCCACCTCCATCTCCTCTCGGATTCCACCGGCGAGACGCTGGACATGGTCGCCAAGGCCTGCCTGGCCCAGTTCGACACGGTCGAGGCGCTCCGCCATCTCTGGCCGATGGTCCGCTCGGAAGGCCATCTCGACCGGGTGCTCGACGATGTCGAGAAGCGGCCGGGCCTGGTCCTCTACACCGTGGTCAACGCCACCATCCGCCGCGAGCTCGAGCGCAAGTGCCGGCGCCGCGGCATCCACGCGGTGTCGGTGCTCGATCCGGTGATCGACGCGCTGGCGGCGGTGAGCGGCGAGGAGGCCAAGGGCCGCGCCGGCCGCCAGCATGCGCTCGACGCCGCCTATTTCGCCCGGGTCGACGCGATCCAGTTCACCATCGCCCATGACGACGGCGTCGGCACCGAGAATTGGGAGGAGGCCGACATCGTCCTCGCCGGCGTGTCGCGCACCTCGAAGACGCCGACCAGCATCTATCTCGCCAATCGCGGCTACAAGGTCGCCAACATCCCGCTCGTCCCGGAATCGCCGCCGCCCGCCGTCGCTGTTCGGCCTCAAGCATCCGCTGATCGTCGGCCTCACCACCAATCCCGAGCGGCTGATCCAGATCCGCCGCAACCGCCTGCTGTCGCTGAACCAGGCGCCGGAGACCGACTATGTCGACGTCGAGGCGGTCAATGCCGAGCTCGCCTTCGCCCGCCGGATGTTCGCCGACAATGGCTGGCCGGTGATCGACGTCACCCGCCGCTCGATCGAGGAGACCGCGCTGGCGATCGTCAAGCTGCACGGCGAGCGGCTGGAGCAGGCCGCCGGGTGAAGCTGCTGCTCGCCTCGCAGAGCGCGGCGCGGCGGCGCATGCTCGAGGCGGCCGGCGTCCCGTTCGAGGCGGTCGCGGCGGCGCTCGACGAGGAGGCGGCCAAGGCCGGGCTTGAAGCGGCCGGCTTCGAGCCGCGCGACCTGGCCGAGATGCTCGCCGAGATGAAGGCGAAGAGCGTGGCGGCGGCCGACGGCGCCCTGGTGCTCGGCGCCGATCAGACGCTGGAGCTCGACGACGGCACCATGCTGAGCAAGCCGGGCTCGCGCGCCGAGGCGCTGGAGCAGCTTCGGACGCTCGAGCGGCCAGACCCATTTCCTCCATTCGGCCGCGGTCGTCGTCGAGCATGGCGAGCGGGTCTGGGGCGAGACCGAGACCGTGGCGCTGACCGTCCGGCCGCTCGGCGAAGCCTTCCTCGAGGCCTATCTCGACGCCGAATATGAAGCGGTCCGCTGCAACGTCGGCGGCTACCGGATCGAGGGCCTGGGCGCGCAATTGTTCGAGCAGATCGAGGGCAGCCATTTCGCCGTCCTCGGCCTGCCGCTCCTGCCGCTGCTCGCCTATCTGCGCGAGCGCGGCGTGCTGCAGAGCTGATGGGCATGCCTTATGCCGAGGTGATCGGCGACCCGGTCGCCCATCGCAAATCGCCGCTGATCCACAAATTCTGGCTGGAGAAGCTGGGCATCGAAGGCGATTATCGGGCGGTCCGGCTGCGGCCCGGGGAGCTGGCGGACTATCTCGACAGCGCGGCGCGACGATCCCGACTGGCGCGGCTGCAACGTCACCATGCCGCTGAAGGAAGCGGCCTTTCGGCTGGTCGACGTCGATCCGGTGACGCGGAGGATCGGCGCCGCTGAACACCATCCTGCGCTACGAGGACCGCCTGTCGGGGACGAACACCGACTGGCAGGGCGTCAACCTCGCGCTCGACACGCCGCGGCTGAAGCCGCAGCGGGTCGCGATCGTCGGCGCGGGCGGGGCCGCCCGCGCCGCGCTGGCGGAGATGCGGCTGGAGCGGGTCCCGCACGTCACCCTGGTCAACCGGACCGCGGCGAAGGCGCGCGACCTGCTGCGGCGATCTCGAGCTTGCCGGCGGCGTGGCGCCGCTCGGCGCGGCGCCCTTTGCCGACCTGCTGATCAACGCCAGCCCGCTCGGCATGGCCGGCTATCCGCCGCTCGACATCGGCCTCTCCAACCTCGCTCCCGACGCGACGGTGTTCGACATGGTCTACGATCCGCTGGAAACCGCCTCTGCTGAAGGCGGCGCGGGCGCGCGGGCTGCGGACGATCGACGGGCTGACCATGCTGATCGCCAGGCTGGCATGGCCTTCACCCATTTCTTCGAGACGCCGCCGTTCCGCGCCGAGAGACGCGGAGCTGCGCGCGCTTGCTGGTCCGATGATCGTCCTCGGCCTCACCGGCTCGATCGGCATGGGCAAGTCGACCGTCGCCGGCATGTTCGCCGAGGAAGGCGTGCCGGTGTTCGACGCCGACGCCGTCGTGCACCGGCTGCAGGGCCCGGAAGGCGCGCTGGTCGCCGAGATCGAGGCGCATTTCCCGGGCACGACCGGGCCCGGAGGCGTCGACCGCGACGGCGCTCGCCGAGCGGGTGCTCGCCGAGCCCGAAGTGCTGGCGGCGGCTCGAGGCGCTGATCCATCCCGCGGTGGCGCGGGAGCGCGAGGCGTTCCTCGCCGCCCATCGCGCCGCGCCGGTGGTGGTGCTCGACATTCCCCTGCTGTTCGAGAAAGGCGGCGCCGACCAGGTCGACAAGGTCGCGGTGGTCTCCGCCCCGCCCGAGGTGCAGCGCGACCCGCACCCTCGCCCGGCCGGGCATGACCGCGGAAAAATATCGCCGCATCCTCGCCCGCCAGCTGCCCGATGCCGGAAAAGCGGGCGCGCGCCGACTTCGTCATCCCGACCGGCGGTTCGCTCGAGGAAACAAGGGCTTCGGTTCGCCACATCCTCGCTTGCCTCGCCGCCCTGGGCGATTCATAGGGAAATCATGCGCGAAATCGTCTTCGACACCGAGACCACCGGCCTGAGCCCGGCCGGCGGCGACCGGATGGTCGAGATCGGCTGCGTCGAGCTGTTCAACCGGGTCGAGACCGGGCGGACCTTCCATTCCTATTTCAACCCCGGCCGGCCGATGCCGAGCGGAGCGGAGGAGGTGCACGGCCTTTCCGACCGCTTCCTCTCCGACAAGCCCAATTTCCACGACGTCTGCGAGGAGCTGCTCGAGTTCATCGGCGAATTGCCGCTGGTCGCGCACAATGCGGCGTTCGATTTCGGCTTCATCAACCACGAGCTCGGGTCGTGCGGCCGCCCGGCCGTCTGCACCTCGCGGATGGTCTACACGCTGACCATCGCGCGCCAGAAGTTTCCGGGCGCCAAGCACAGCCTCGACGCGCTGTGCACGCGCTTCGGCGTCGACCGCTCGCAGCGCGTCAAGCACGGCGCCCTGCTCGACGCCCAGCTGCTCGCCCAGGTCTATGTCGAGCTGACCGGCGGCCGGCAGATCGGCCTCACCCTGGTCGCCGAGCCCGCCGGAGACGCGCCGCGCGTTTCGGACCTCGGCGGCTTGGCGCCGGTGCCGCTCGCCGTCACCGTCCGGCCGCCCCGGCCGCATGCGCCGTCGGCCGAGGAGCTGGCGCGGCACGCCGCCTTTCTCGCGGCGATCGCCGATCCGATCTGGAATCGGCTCTCGCCGCGCGGTTGACGGCACCGCGGAGCGGGGCCTAAGCCGCGCCCGAATCCAGTGCGGAGAACAAGATGGACATCCGGGTTTCGGGTCACCAGATCGATACCGGCGAGGCGCTGCGCGGCCAGGTCGACGAGCGGCTGGGCGCCATCGCCGACAAATATTTCTCGCGCGCCATTTCCGCCCAGGTGACCTTCGGCAAGGGGCCCTACGACCATAGCTTCACCTGCGACATCGTCGCCCATGTGCCCCAGGGCGTGGTGCTGAAAGGCTCGGCCGGCGCGGCCCACGCCCCGGCCGCGTTCGAGCTCGCCGCCGACCGGATCGAGAAGCAGCTGCGGCGCTACAAGAGGCGGCTCAAGGACCGCCACGTCCAGGGCGCCCATGCCTCCAATGCCGCGCGAGGCCGGCTATACCGTGTTCGCGCCGCCGCCCGGGGAGGACGAGCCGGTCGACAATCCGCCGGTCGTCGCCGAGACCCGGGTCGACATCCCGAACGCCAGCGTGTCGGACGCGGTGATGCTCCTCGACCTTCGCAACACCAACGCCCTGTTGTTCCGCAACAGCGGCACCGGCGCGTTCAACATGGTCTATCGGCGCGGCGACGGCACGATCGGCTGGGTCGAGCCGCAACGCGACTGAACTGGCATCGCCGCAGCCGCATCCTATATCCTCGAACCAGGGCGCCATGCCGGCTCCCGATCGGTGCACCAAATGAGCGATCTTTCCGATATATTGTCCATCGATGCGGTCGATGCGGGGCTGGTGGCGGCCAACAAGAAGGCCCTGTTCCAGCAGCTCGGCGCCGCCGCCGCCAAGCTGAGCGGCGTCCCCGCCAAGGAGATCGTCGCCTGCCTCAACGCCCGGGAGAAGATCGGCTCGACCGGCTTCGGCGGCGGCACCGCGATCCCGCACGGCAAGATCGACGGGCTGCCGGGCGTGTTCGGCTATTTCGCCCGGCTGTCCGCGCCGGTCGACTTTCACGCCGTCGACGGCCTGCCGGTCGATCTCGTCTTCCTGCTGCTGTCGCCGCCCGACGCGGGCGCCGACCATCTGAAGGCGCTGGCCACCGTCAGCCGGGCCTTCCGCGACCGCCAGATGGTCGCCAAGCTGCGCGGGGCGCGGTCGAAGGACGCCCTGTTCGCCTTGCTCGCCGGCGTGGAAGCGCGCGATGCCGCCTGAGGCGGGCGCACAGGCGCATTTCCGGGCGCTCGAATCGCTCTACCGGCACGCGGCGATCAACCGCCTGTTCGACTCGCAGATCGAGATCGCCGAGCCGGGCCTGGCGCGGATCCGCTTCGACGTCGATCCGGCCACCCATCATGCCGCCGGCGCGGCCCACGGCACGCTCTATTTCAAGATGATGGACGACGCCGCCTTCTACGCCTGCAATTCGATGGTCAGCGACCGCTTCCTGCTGACCACCGCCTTCAACCTGGTGTTCACCCGGCCGCTGAAGGCGGGACCGGTGGTCGCGGAGGGGCGCTGGGTGAGCGGCAAGCGCCGCGTGTTCGTCGGCGAGGCGCGGCTCGTCCTGCCCGACGGCGAGGAAGCGGCGCGCGGCACCGGCACCTTCATGCGCTCGCACATCCCCCTGTCCAGCCTCGACGGCTATCGGCCCTAGATGGAGCCGAGGCTGGCCAGCTCGGTGCTCGTGTCGGCTCTGGTCCGCCGCGCTCAGGACGCAGGGCGGCTTCGCCGCGGTGCTGGCCAGGGGCGATGCGACGTCGGGCTCGGTCGCGGTGATTCTCGCGGAAAAGGGCAGAAAAGCGTGCTTTCTGGAGCGCCTGCTCCAGCCGGATGGGCGTTACGATTGGCAGACTTCCCGCCAAGAGATTGAGAACGAAGAGGAATTCAAAAAGTTCCTGCAGCGGCGGCGGAAATTCGACCCGGATCTGTGGATTTTGGAACTGGATATCCCGTCCGCCGAACGGTTCGCCGCTGAAATGAACGCCGCAGGTTGACGGCGATTTGGGCGCGGCCCAGGGACCGGACAGCACTTCACGCGCATGAGCGGGGACCGCCGCATTTGCCCGAACGGGCAGGGCGGTCACGCAAGTCGGGGGGCGATCAGGGGGCAATTTCCGTCCCATGTTCGATCGACCAACCGCATAGACTAGAGTTTCAATGCGACGCATCTTCCGCGCCGCGGCATGGACCGCGGCTGCCCTTACGTTCAGCACCGCCGGCGGCCTCGCCGGCCCTTCGATCGCCTCGCAGGCGAACGGCGCCCCGGCCCTCTATGCCGACCATGCCGGCTCGACCCTGACCGCCGAGACTCTCGGCCTCAACGACCTTCAGGACCCCGCCCCGCTTGCCGAGGTCGAGGTTTCGGCGCCGGTGGCGACCCACGCCATCGCGCCGGCCGCGCCGCAGAGCATCCTCGACGAAGCGGAGCCGGCCGAGCGCGCCGGCCGCTCGCTGGCCGAGCTGGTCAGCGACTATTCCGGCACCGAGACGCCCGACCATGAGACCGACTGCCTCGCCCGCGCCGTCTATTGGGAAGCGAAGGGCGAGCCGCTCGCCGGCCAGCTCACCGTCGCCGAAGTGATCATCAACCGGGCCGAATCGGGCCGCTTCGCGCCGACCATCTGCGGCGTGGTGCGCCAGCCGAGCCAATTCTCCTTCGTCCGCCGCGGCCATATCCCGCAGCCGCCGTCGGCGTCGCGCGACTGGCGGATCGCGGTGGCGATCGCCCAGATCGCGATGCAGGACCTGGCCGAGGGCGCCGCGCCGCGCGCCTTGTTCTTCCACGCCCGCCGGGTCAATCCGCGCTGGCGCCTCACCCGCGTCGCGACGGTCGGCAACCACGTCTTCTACCGCTAGAGCGATTTCGAGCCGGGCGAGCCCGGCGACTCGGAAATCGCGGCAATGAGAAGCTCCGCCTTCCCAGCGTTCCCGTTTCATTCTAGTCTGGCGGCATGGCCAGCCTGCCCGATTCGCCTCGTTCCGACTGCTTCGCCGACGCGCCGCTGGCGGCGCGGGACGTCGCGCGCGGCGTCACCCGCTTGTTCTTCCGCGCCGACATGTTCGCGATCTGCGAGGTGCCGCTGCCCAATGGCCGCCGCGCCGACATGGTCGCGATCGACGCCCATGGCCGGCTGGTCATCGTCGAGATCAAGGTCTCGCGCGCCGATTTGCTCGGCGACGGCAAATGGTGCGACTATCTCGATTATTGCGACCTGTTCTACTGGGCGGTGCCGGCCGGCTTCGGCCTCGAGCCGTTCGACGGCGACGGGCTCGGCCCCGACTGCGCCGGCCTGATCGTCGCCGACCGCTACGACGCCGAAATGGTCAGGGAAGCCCCCTGCCGCCCGCTCGCCGCCGCCCGGCGCAAGGCCGAGACGCTGCGCTTCGCGCGCCGCGCGGCGCGAAGGCTGGCCGGCGATCTCGATCCGGGCCTCGCCGGCCTCGACTGAAGCCTATTCCAGCTCGCGCAGGATCGCCGCCGCGCGCCGGTCCTGGCGGGCATAGTCGATCGCCGAATAGCCGGCGACATTGTCGGTCAGGTTGGGGTCGGCGCGCTGGCTGAGCAGCAGCCGCACCATCTGCAGGTCGCGCCGCTGGACCGCGAAGATGAGCGGCGTCTCGCCGCGATTATTGCCCAGATTCGGGTTGGCGCGGCGGGCGAGCAATTGCTCGGCGCCCTCGCGCCAGCCGATCTGCGCGGCGAGGATCAGGGGCGTGGTGCCGTCCTGGCTCTGGAGGTCGACCCGCGCGCCGCGCGAGAGGATGAAGGACAGCCAGGTGAGGTCGCGGCCGCGCACCAATATGTGCAGCGCGCCTTCGCCGGTGGAGCTGTCGCGCGCGTTGACCGCGGTCGAGCTCGGATTGGCGACGATCCGCTCGACCGCCGCGCCGTCGCGCTCGCGGACTCCCTTGAGGAAGGTGAAACCCTCCGAATAGCCCTGGGCGGCGGCGGGCACCGCCACCAGCGCCATCACCGCGAAGGCCGGCGCGAGCCAGTTGGTTCTGCTGATCAACCTGAACATCCCCGTTTCATTCCACTTGATCGTAACGCTTTAGCAAAGCAAGGCTGAGGCTGTCATGAACGAAAGCGTCCTCCACCCGCCGCCGAGGCTGTCGTGAACCAAAGCGCCTTCACCCGGCTTGCCGCGCTCGCCGGGCTGCTGCTCGCGCTCGCGCTCGGGGCGTGCGCCGAGCGGGGCGAGGCGCCGCCGCTCAAGGGGGCGACGATGGGCGGGCCGTTCACCCTCACCGACCAGAACGGCCGCCGGGTAAGCGATTCGGCCTTCGCCGGCAAATACCGGCTCGTCTATTTCGGCTTCACCTTCTGCCCCGACGTCTGCCCCACCGACATGCAGGTGCTCGGCGCGGGCCTGCGCCGGTTCGAGGCGAGCGATCCGTCGCGCGCCGCCCTCGTCCAGCCGATCTTCGTCAGCGTCGACCCGGCGCGCGACACGCCCGCCGTGCTGCGGCAGTTCGTCGCCGCCTTCCATCCGCGCTTCGTCGGCCTGACCGGCAGCGAGGCGGAGATCGCCCGGACCGCGCGCGCCTACGGCATCTATTACGAACGCGGCGAACCCGGCCCCGACGGCGCCTATCAGGTCAACCACAGCCGCAACGCCGTGCTCTACGGGCCGCAGGGCGAGCCGGTCGCACCCATCCCCCAGGACCAGGGGCCGGCCGCCGTCGCCGCCGAGCTCGAGCGCTGGGTGCGATGAGGGACCGCTTCTGGGAGAAGCCGCTCGCCGCGCTCGACCGGGCGGAATGGGAGGCCCTGTGCGACGGTTGCGGCAAATGCTGCCTCCACAAGCTCGAGGACGGCATGACCGGCCAGCTCCATCCCACCAACGTCGCCTGCCGGCTGCTCGACCGCAGCAGCTGCCGCTGCACCAACTACAAATTGCGCAAGGCGCTCGTGCCCGATTGCGTGCGCCTCGATGCCGGCAACCTGGCGGCGATCGACTGGCTGCCCTCGACCTGCGCCTACCGCCTCCGCGCCGAGGGCAAGCCGCTCGAGCCGTGGCATTATTTGATCAGCGGCGACCGCGAATCGGTGCACCAGGCGGGCATGTCGGTGCGCGGCTGGACGGTCTCGGAAGATGAAGCGGGCGACCTGAAACATCATCTCGTCGACCGTGGCCTTTAGGGTCCGGCCATGAGCGCGGACCCTCGGCACGAGATCGGCGGCGCGGCGGTGACGCTGCGGGTCAGCCCGCGCGCCCGCCGGCTGCGCCTGCGGGTCGATCCGCGCACCCGCCTGGTCACGCTGACCGTGCCGAAACGGATGTCGCAGCGCCGCGCGCTCGCCTGGGCGGCCGGCCACCGCGCCTGGATCGAGGCGCAGCTCGCCGGCATCCCCGACAGGGTCTCGTTCGCGCCCGGCGCGACCATCCCGCTCTACGGCCTCGCGCACCGGCTCGACTGGGACCCGGCCCGTCCGCGCCGGATCGAGAAAGGCGAGGGGCGGCTGGTCGCCGGCGGCCCGCTGGCAGGCCTCGACCGCCGCCTGCTGCGCTGGCTGAAGGCGCACGCCTTGGACCTGCTCGGCCGCGAGACCCGCGCGCTCGCGCTCCAGGCCGGCGTCATGGCGTCACGGATCGGCATCGGCGACCCGGCGTCGCGCTGGGGAAGCTGCTCGGGCAGCGGCACGATCCGCTACAGCTGGCGGCTGATCCTCGCCCCCGAGCATGTCCGCCGCGCCACCGTCGCCCACGAGGTCGCCCATCTCGTCCACCTCAACCACGGCCCGGACTTCCATGCCTTGGTCGAGCGCCTCTACGGCGCCGACCCGAAGCCGGCGCGGGCGTGGCTGAAGCGCGAGGGCGCCGCGCTCCACCGGATCGGCCCGCGGGTCTGAGCGGTCCTTCGATACGGCATTTTCGGCTTCGCTCAGTCCCTACTCAGGACGAGCGCTCGGGGATCAGGCTCAACCGACGACCGCTCTAGAGAATGTAGGTGTCGCCGCGGCGGCGGGGCTCGCGGGGCGGCTCGTCGCGCCGCGGCGGGGGCGGCCGGCGGACGGGCGGCGCCGGGCGGGCGATCGGCCGGTCCCGCAAATCCTCGTCGAGCCGCTCGAGCTCCAGCTCCTCCTCGTCGCGCGGCGTCGCCTCGTCGGGGCCGCCCGGCTTGCCTTCGGGCGGCGGCGGGCCTTCGGGCTCGATCGGGTTGCCGTCGGCGTCGACCATCGGCCCGTCCTCGGGCGGCGCGAACCAGATCTCGTTGTCGCCCTCCATCTGCCAGTCCGGCGTGGCGACCTCGGTGGCGAACGGCTCGGCCGGGCGGTTGGCGACGGCGCGGATCATGAAATCGTGGAAGGCGCGCGCCGGCGCCTGCCCGCCGGCCAGGCCCGGCAGGGCGCGGTTGTCGTCGCGGCCCATCCAGACCGCGGTGGTGAGGCCGCTCGAAAAGCCGATGAACCAGCCGTCCTTGTTCGACGAGGTGGTGCCGGTCTTGCCGGCGGTGGGGCGGCCGAGCCCGGCCGAGCGGCCGGTGCCGTTGGCGACCACCGACTGGAGGAGGTCGGTCATCTGCGCCGCCACCCAGGGCGCGACCAGCACCCGGCTTTCGTCGTCCTGGTGCTGGTAGAGAAGGGTGCCGTCGGCGGTGGTCACCCTGCGGACGCCGTAGGGGGTGACGGCGACGCCGCCGCGCGCGACCGCGGCAAAAGCGCGCGCCATGTCGATGACGCGCACCTCCGACGAGCCGAGCGCCATCGACGGATGGGTGTTGACCCGGCTGGTGATGCCGAAGCGCTGGGCCATGTCGGCGACCGCGCGGGTGCCGGTTTCCTGCGCCAGCCGCGCCGCCACCGTGTTGATCGACAGGGCGAAGGCCTGGCGCAGCGACACCGTGCCGGCATAGCGGCCCGAGCTGTTGCGCGGGCTCCAGCCGTTGATCGTGATCGGGGCGTCCTCGATCGTGCTGTTCGGCTGCCAGCCGGCCTCGATCGCGGCCAGATAGACGAACAATTTGAACGACGAGCCCGGCTGGCGGGTCGCCTGGGTGGCGCGGTTGTAGCTCGAATTGACATAGTCACGGCCGCCGACCATCGCCCGCACGGCGCCGTCGCGGTCCAGCGAGACGAGCGCGCCCTGCGCGGCCCGCGGCGCGTGGGCGTTGATCGCGGCGACGGCGGTCCGCTGCATGTTGAGGTCGATCGTCGTCCACACGTCGAGCGGCTGGACGGTCTCGTCGATCATCATGTCGAGCTGGGGCAGCACCCAGTCGGTGAAATAGCGGGTGATGTTCTGCCGCTCGGGGTTGCGGACCAAAGTCACGTCCTGCGGGTTGGCGGCGCGCGCCTGGGCGGGGGTGATCGTGCCGTTGCGGACCATCAGGTCGATGACCACGCCGGCGCGGTTGCGCGCGGCCTCGGCGTCGGCGGTCGGCGAATAGTTGGACGGCGCCTTGACCAGGCCGGCGATGATCGCCGCCTCGGGGAGGTTCAATTCGGTCGCGCTGTGGCCGAAGAAGCGCCGCGAGGCGGCGTCGATGCCGTAGGCGCCGCCGCCGAAATAGACGCGGTTCAGATAGAGTTCGAGGATCTGGTCCTTGGAGAAGCGCCATTCGAGCGCCAGCGCCAATATGCCTTCGCGGACCTTGCGGGCGAAGGTGCGGTCGTTCGACAGGAAGATGTTGCGGGCGAGCTGCTGGGTGATGGTGGAGACGCCGCGCACCCGCTCGCTGCGGGTCAGGCCGAGCCACAGGCCGCGGGCGACGCCGATCGGGTCGATGCCGGGATGGGAGCGGAAGCGCCGGTCCTCGACCGCGACCATGGCGTCGCGCATGATCGGCGGAATCTCCTCATAGGTGAGCCACTCGCCGAAGCTCGGCCCCATCGAATGGATGATCGTGCCGTCGGCGGCGCGGACCCGGATCATCTGCCCGAGGTCGTCGCGGCGGATCAGCTCGCCATAGCTCGGCAGCTGGCTGACCGCGACCGACACGGCGACGGCGAGCGCGACCAGGGTGATCACCAGGAGATAGGCCGACAGCTTGAGCCCGGTGACGAATGCGCGCTTGAAGCGGGAGCCTTGAGGGGGGGCGCTGGCCATCGGGCGTCAGGGATAGAGTCGGCGAGTCATGGCGGCAAGCAGAAGCGCGAAACGCCTTAACGGCGGCTTACTTCGGCGCGCCCTTTTCGAAATCGAGCGCGGCCGAATTGATGCAGTAGCGCTGGCCGTCGGGCCCCGGCCCGTCGGGGAAGACGTGGCCCAGATGGCCGCCGCAGGCGGCGCAGCGGACCTCGGTACGGCGCATGCCGTGGCCGACATCCTCGTGGAGCGTGACATGGTCCTTCGCCGCCGGGCTGGTGAAGCTCGGCCAGCCGCTGCCGCTGTCGAACTTGGTGCCGCTGTCGAACAGCATCGCCCCGCAGGCCGCGCAGCGATAGGCGCCCTCGTCGTGATTGTCCCAATAGGCGCCGGTGAAGGCGCGCTCGGTGCCGCCCTCGCGCAGCACATGATATTGCTCGGGCGACAGGCGCTTGCGCCATTCGGTGTCGGGAAGGTCGCTGGGCTCCATGGCGCGGATGTGGGGCGCGGCAGGGCCGAGGTCAATCCGAAGTCGTCTGGCGCGACTTTCGCCGGTCCGTCATTCCAGCGAAAGCTGGAATCCCCCTTCTTCCCGGCCGCGGCCGGAAAGCGGAAGGGAGATTCCGGCTTTCGCCGGAATGACGATGTTGTGCTAAGAGCCGCCGATGTCCGAAGTCGCACGCCTGAGGCCGCGCGAGGCCGATGCCCGGGAGGATCTCAGCCTCCCCGGCTGGGTCTATCGCGACGCCGAATATTTCCGGGTCGAGATGGAGCGGCTGATCCGGCCGTCCTGGCAGATCGTCTGCCATGCGAGCGACATCGCCAATGCCGGCGACTGGCGGACGCTCGACCTGCCCGGCGAGGGCATCCTCGTCATCCGCGGCAGCGACGGGCTGGCGCGCGCCTTCGCCAACGTCTGCCGCCACCGCGGCTCGCGGCTGGTCGACGGCACCGGCGGCTGCGCCAAGCGGCTGACCTGCCCCTATCACGCCTGGACCTATGCCGCCGACGGCCGGCTGGTCGGCGTCCCGCAGCGCGAGGACTATCCCGGGCTCGACATGGCGGCGCTCGGCCTGATCCCGGTCGAGATGGAGGATTGGCGCGGCTTCCTGTTCGTCCGGCTCGAGGGGGGCGGCCCGAGCGTCGCGGAGATGATGGCGCCCTATGAGGACGAGATCGCGCCGCACCGCTTCGAGGACTTGCAGGCGATCGGCCGGATCACGCTGCGGCCGCGCGACGTCAACTGGAAGAACGTCGCCGACAATTATTCGGACGGGCTCCACATCAATGTCGCCCATCCCGGCCTCACCCGGCTGTTCGGCGGCGATTACCGGATCGAGGCCGGCGAGCATGTCGACCGGATGTCGGGCGACCTCGTCGAAAAGCCGTCCTCGAACCTCTCCGAGCGCGCCTACCAGAAGCTGCTGCCGGCGGAGGCGGGCCGCCGCTGGCTCTATTTCAAGCTGTGGCCGAACGTCGCCATCGACATCTATCCCGACCAGGTCGATTTCATGCATTTCGTGCCCGTCGGCCCGACCGAGACGCTGATCCGCGAGGTGAGCTACGCGCTCCCCGACGCGCGCCGCGGGATGAAGGCGGCGCGCTACCTCAACTGGCGGATCAACCGCCGCGTCAACCTCGAGGACACCGCCCTCATCCGCCGCGTCCAGCAGGGCATGGCCTCCTCGCTCTACACGCCGGGGCCGCTGGGGCGGAGCGAGGTCTGCCTGAGGAGCTTCGCGAGGAAGCTGCGCCGGCTCATTCCGGAAGCGCGGCTGGATGCGCCGCCGGCGCCGGGCTGGAGCGGGAAAGGCGCATGAGGAGATAGACCGGGATGCCGGTCGCGAGCAGTACCGCGCCCCACCCCGTCGCTTCCCGGCCGGCGCCGTAGAAGGTCCAGACCGAATAGAGCGCGCCGACCAGCGCCAGCGCCGCCAGGGTCGCGCCGCGCAGCGTCCCGCGCGCGATCAGGCGAAGCGCGACCAGCGACGCGACCAGATAGAGGACCAGGGTGGCGGCGGTGGCGAGCAGCGCCATGAAGGCGAACAATTCGGTCAGGCCGCGGGTGTAGTTGGCGGCGATGAGGGCGGTGGTGAGGATGCAGCCGGCGATCTGCGCCCGCACCGGCACGCCGCGCCCGTTCTCCTTCGCGAACCAGGACGGGAAGACGCCGCGCTTCGCCAGCGCATAGGGCACTTCGGCCTGGAGCAGCACCCAGCCGTTCAAGGCGCCGAGGCAGGAGATGGCGGCGAACACGGCGACCAGCGACGCCGCGCCCGGGCCCCAATAGGCGCCGACCAGGTCGGCGAACGGCGCGCTCGACGCCGCCGCGACGTCGGGCGGCAGCAGCAGGAAGACGGCGCTCGAGGCGGCCAGATAGACGAGCCCCGACGCCAGCGTTCCGATCAGGGTGGCGCGCGGTATGTTGCACGCCGGATCGCGCACCTTGCCGGTGGGGACGGTCGCCGATTCAAAGCCGAGCATCGCCCACAAGGTCAAGGCCGCCGCGCCCGCTATCCCGCCCGGCGACACCGGCGTCGGCGCGAAGGCGGCGGTCTCGCCGCCGCCGCCGACCACCATCAGCGCGATCACCATCGCCGCGATCAGCGGCAGCAGCTTCAAGACGCTGGTCACGATCTGGACCCCGCCCGACACCCGCGCCCCGCGGCAGGCGACGGCGGTGAACAGGAGGACGAAGCCGATCGCCGCCAGCGGCGCCGCCCCGGGCCGCGCGAACGCGCCCGGCGCGAGCGAGCTCAGGTAGGAGACCGCGGCGACCGAGATGGTCGCATTGGTCACCCAGGCCGAGATCCAGTAGCTCCACATCACGAAGAAGCCGGCCGGCGCGCCGAACCCGGTGCGCACATAATCGTAAGGGCCGGCGGCGTGCGGCATCGCCCGGGCCAAAGCGGCGAAGACGAAGGCCAGGCAGAGCGCGCCGGCGATGGTGACGCCCCAGCCGATCATCGCGTTGAGGCCGTAGGGCGCGAGGCTGGCGGGCAGGAGGAAGATGCCCGAGCCGATCATGTTGCCGACGACGAGCGCGAGGCACATCCAGAAGCCGAGCATCCGCCCGGGCGCTACGATCTCTTCGCCGGAAGCCCCCGCCATCGGCGGGTGATGCGCCATCTCGGCGCCGGGAGCAAATGGTGCGGTCGAGAAGACTCGAACTTCCACGGCCTTTCGGCCACAGCGACCTCAACGCTGCGCGTCTACCAGTTCCGCCACGACCGCACGTGATGCCCCTCGGAAGCCTTCGGGGCCGGTAGGAGCGGCGCCTCTAGCAGCGCTTTCCTCAGCGCGCAACTTGGGGACAGTCACTTTTCCGCGCCGCGGCGACCAGCTGTCGATGCCGTGCGGAAAAGTGACTGTCCCCCGCCTCAATAGAGGAACATCGGCATGCCCTCGACCCGCATCAGCCGGGCCCGGTAGCTCGCTTTGTCGTAGAGCGCGCTGACGTCGACCGATTTCCGGCCCCGGAGCAGGGTGTCGATCGGGACATGGTCGTAATTGCCGTCGGACAGGGTGACCATCCGCGCCGCCTCGCCGCGCTCGAGCAGCTGGACGGCGAGGCCGCCGAAGGCGAAGCCGACCATCCGGTCCATCGCGTCGGGCTCGCCCGAGCGCATCAGGTAAGCGAGCTCCTGGATGACGACGCCGTCGCCGAGGCGGGCGGTGATCGCCTTGCCCAGCCGGTGGCCGACGCCGGTTTCGGCGCGCGCCGACGCCGGCCTGGCGAGGTCGCCGTCGTCCGGCCCCTCGCCCGCGATCTTGGCGCCCTCGGAGATGACGCACATCGCATAGCGGGCCGGGTTGGACGCCTTGTCCTCGGCGAGCAAGGGCAGCAGCACGTCGAGGTCGGCGGGGACCTCGGCGATCACCGTGCGGTCGACCTGGGCGAGGAAGCCGGCGAGCAAAGCGGTCTCGCCGCTCCGGCGCCCGAACAATTCGACCACGCCGATCCGCTCGTGGCTCTCGACGGTGGTGCGGAGCGCGTTGATCGCCTCGACCGAGCGGCTGACGGCGGTCGAGAAGCCGATGCAATAATCGGTGCCGTAGACGTCATTGTCCATCGTCTTGGGCACCGAGATCACCGCCACGCCCTGCGCGGCGAGATGGGCCGAGAAGCGCAAGGTGCCGTCGCCGCCCAGGGTGATCATCGCGTCGACGCCGAGCGCCGCCAGCACGTCCAGCACATGGCCGGTCCGGTCGCCCCCCTGCTCGGTGCGGGGATCGCGGCGCGAGGTGTGGAGGATGGTGCCGCCGGTCCGGTCGATGCCGCGCACGCCCTCGCGGGTCAGCTTCAGGCTGTGGGCGGCGATGCTGGCCGGGTCGGCCGGGTCGATCGCCATCACCCCCTCCCAGCCGCGGCGGAAGCCGAGCACCTGCCAGCCGAGATCGTCGGCCGACAGCACCACCGAGCGGATGCAGGCATTGAGCCCGGGTACGTCGCCGCCGCCGGTGAGTATTCCGATCCGCATGCACCTCGTCTATCGGCGGCGGCGATGCGCTACAACCGGGCAGAAACGATGGCGGAGACGAAGCGCATCCTGCGCCTGGCCTGGCCGATCATGCTGACCAGCCTCAACTGGACGCTGATGCACATCATCGACGTCGCCGTGGTCGGCCATTACGGCACCGGCGAGCTCGCCGCTTTGGCCGCCAGCCGGATCCTGACCTTCATCGGCATCGTCATCGGCTTTTCCGGCCTGTCGGGGGTCTTGGTCTATGCCTCGCGCGCCGACGGCGGCGGCCGGCTCGCCGAGACCGGCGACATCTTCCGCTCCGGCCTCGCGCTCGGCCTGATGCTCGGCCTCGCCGCGATGGCGGTGCTGCGGCTGTGGGCCTATCCATTGCTCGCGCTGGTCGGCGTCGAGGCCGGGCTGCGCGGCCCCGGCGCGGCGGTGGTCGCGGCGATGGCGCTCGCCTTCCCGGCCCAGCTCGCGCTCGCCGCCTCGTCCTATTTCCTCGAGGGGATCAGCCGCCCGCGCCGGGTGATGGCGGTCAACCTCGTCATGCTGCCGGTCAACGCCTTGCTCGCCTGGGCGTGGGTCGGCGGCCATCTCGGCCTGCCGGCTTTGGGCGCGGTCGGCGCGGCCTACGCCACCGCCGCCGTCTCCTGGGCCGGCGCCGCGGCGATGATCGCCCTGATCTGGACCCTGCCGCGCGCCGGCCAGCGCCGCATCCGCGACTTCGGCCTGCCGGCGCTGCGCCGCGCGCTCGCCGGCGTGCCGGCTTTGGCCTGGTTCGGGCTGGTGCCGGCGATCGGCGCGGCGCTGGAGCTGGCCGGCTTCGCCTGGCTGATGGTGCTGTCGACCCAGCTCGGCAACGCCGCCGCCGGCGCCTTCCAGGCGATGCTGTCGCTGCACAATCTGGTCTTCGCTTTGTCGATGGGCTTCGGCTCGGCGGCGGGGGTGCGGGTCGGCAATGCGGTCGGCGCCGGCGAGCGCGGCGAAGCCTGGCCGCGGGCGATGATCGCCGGCGGCCTCTCGATGGTCGCGCTGGGCGCGCTCTCGCTCCTCCTCGTCCTGTTCGCCGCCATCCTGGTCCTGCCTTTCTCCGACGATCCCGAAGTGCTCGCCTTGGCCGCCTCGATGCTCGGGGTGATGGCCGCCTTCCTGGTCTTCGACGGCCTCCAATATATTTTCGGCGCCGCCTTGCGCTCGCTGGGCGAGCAGGTCTGGGCCGGACTGAACGGCATCATCGGCTTCTTCGTGGTGACCGGCGGGCTCGGCTGGCTGCTGGTCCGCGCCGGCTGGGGCCCGGACGGCCTGGCTTACGCCGCCGGCGCCGGCATGCTGGTCTGCGCGCTGCTGCAGTTCGGCCGCTTCGCCTGGGTGCTCAGGATATCGGGCCGAAGCTGAGGCTGAGGGTGCGGCCGCCGCGCGGCACGTCCATCTCGGCGCTGTCGAACGTCACCCGCCCGCGCGCCTGGAGCTCGCGCACCGGCGGCGCGATCGACCAGGCGTAGACCACCCGCCCCTGCCCGTCCTTCAGTTCGGCGCGGATCTGCGGCACCCGCTGGACGGCGTCGGTCTGGTTGGTGATCTCGCCCCTGACCGCGAGCAGCTCGTTGCCGCTCTCCAGCCGCCGCCGGTCGGCCTGGCCGGCAATGTCGAGCCTGTTCACCGCCTGGACCGGGATGCCGATCCGCTGGCCGATCGCCGGCAGGCCGAACAATTGGAGGGCGAGGATGGCGGCGATCATCAGCGCCGCCGCGGCGATGGCGATGATCGTCCACAGCCGCGCCGGGTTGCGGCGCGGGCGGAACGGGTCGGCATAGCTATCGGGCTCGGGCTCCGGCGGCGCCGGCTCGCGCCAGTGCGCCGGCGGCTCGTCGCGCGCGGCCGGCGGGGCGGCGGCGGGCGCGGCGGCGGCGGCCGGCGCCGTGGTCCGCAGGTCGAGCGGCGCCGGGTCCTGGACCCAGGAGAAGCGGCAGCTGGCGCAGCGCACCTTCCTGCCCGTCGGCCCGATCGCGCTGTCCGGCACGACGTAGCGGGTCTTGCAGGACGGGCAGGACAGGATCATCGGCGGCGCGCACTCCGGGCTGTGCTGGTGCTTAAACGTCTCTAAGCACGGCAAAGTCGCGTCATGCAAGCACGGCAGGGGCCGAAAGAAAGGCGAGATGCTTGAAGCACACGCCGCCGCCATGCCATGGCTGGCGCGACGGCACGGGCCGGGGAGGCGGCGCTGAACGCGAGCGGATCGATCGTACAGTTCGAAAATGTCGGGCTGCGCTACGGCACCGGCGCCGAGACCCTGTCCGATCTCGCTTTCTCGCTCCGGGAAGGCGGCTTCTACTTCCTCACCGGCCCGTCGGGCGCCGGCAAGACCTCGCTCCTGAAGTTGCTCTATCTCGCCCTGCGCCCCAGCCGCGGCCTGATCCGGCTGTTCGGCGAGGATATCGTCACCATGCCGCGCGGCCGCCTGCCCGGCTTCCGCCGCCGGATCGGCGTCGTCTTCCAGGATTTCCGGCTGGTCCCGCATCTGTCGACCTTCGACAATGTCGCGCTGCCATTGAGGGTCGCCGGAGTCGAGGACAAGGACCTCGAGACGCCGGTCCGGGAGATGCTCGCCTGGGTCGGCCTCGCCGATCGCGCCACCGCCCGTCCCGCCACCCTGTCGGGCGGCGAGCAGCAGCGCGTCGCCATCGCCCGCGCCGTCATCGGCCGGCCCGAGCTTCTCGTCGCCGACGAGCCGACCGGCAACGTCGATCCGGAAATGGCGACCCGCCTCCTCCATCTGTTCGACTCGCTGAACAAGCTCGGCACCACCGTGATCGTCGCCACCCACGATCTCCACCTGCTTGCCCGCATCCAGCGCGCCGAGATGCTGCGCCTCGACCGCGGCCAGATCGCCGATCCCACCGGCGCGCTCCGCCATCCGCCCAAGAGGCAGGAGACGTGAGGGGCGGGGTGCGCAAGTTCGGCGCCGCCGAGCGCGGCCTGCTGCCCGAGGGGCGGATCGCCGGGCCGATGCCCTGGGTGATCGCGATCATGATGTTCCTCACCGTGCTGGCGGCGGCGGCGGGCCTCGGCCTCGCCGGCGCCGCCTCGCGGCTCGACACCCAGATCGGCACCCGCATCACCATCCAGATCGTCGAGGCCAATCCCGACAGCCGCCGGGCGCAGGCCGCCGCCGCCGCCGCGGCGATCGAGGAGCTGCCCGGCGTGCTCGCGGTGCGGCCGGTGCCCGATGCCGAGGTCCAGGCCCTGCTCGAGCCGTGGCTCGGCGCCGGCGGGCTGGAGAGCGACCTGCCGGTTCCCGCCCTGATCGACGTCGACCTCACCCCCGAAGCGCACCGGACGCTCGACGGGCTGCGCCGGGCGGTCGCCGCGGTGGCGCCGGCGGCGCGGGTCGACGATAACGGCCAGTGGCTGGCGCCGCTGGCGTCGCTGATCGGGGCGCTGAAATGGCTTGCCGCCGGCCTCGTCCTCTTGATGGTCGGCGCGACCGCGGCGACGGTGGTGCTGGCCGCCCGCGCCGCGCTCGACGTCCATCGCGGCACCATCGAGATTCTCCATTTGATGGGCGCGACCGACGTCCAGGTCGCCCGCCTGTTCCAGCGCCGGATCGCGCTCGACGCCCTGTTCGGCGGGCTGGTCGGCTTCATCCTCGCCGCCTTCATCCTGATCGCCATCGGCGAGCGCGTCTCGGCGCTGGGCTCGGAGCTGCTCGGCTCGGCGACGGTGCCGGCGCCGGCCTGGGGGATTTTGGTCGCCCTGCCGGCGCTGGGCGTTCTCCTCGCCATGCTGGTTGCGCGGCTGACCATCCTGAAGGCGCTGGGGCGGATGCTGTGATCCGCTTCCTGTCGCGCCTGGTCGCCTTCTTCCTGCTGCTCTACGTGCTCGGCTATGCCGCCTTCGCGGTGCTGCTGCCCAAGCCGGCCGGCGACGAGCGGACCGACGCCATCGTCGTCCTCACCGGCGGGTCGGGACGGCTCGACCGCGGCTTCGAGCTGATGGAGCGCGGCCTCGCCCAGCGGATGCTGATCTCGGGGGTGGCGCGGACCGTGCGGCCCGAGGATCTGGTCGACGCCTATCGGGTCGATCCGCGGCTGCTGCGCTGCTGCATCGCGCTCGACCGGGAATCGTTCGACACCCGCTCCAACGCCGACGAGGTCGCGCGCTGGCTGGAGCGGCGGCGCTTCGCCTCGATCCGCCTGGTCACCAACGATCTTCACATGCCGCGCGCCCGCTACGAGATCCGCAAGCGGCTGGGGCGCGAGGTCGTCATCGTCACCGACGCGGTGCCGACCGAGCCCGGCTTCCGCCAGATTTTCATCGAATATAACAAATATCTGCTCGGCATGGCCGCCGACCTGATCGGCATCTGAAGGTCCGCGCGATGCACGTCCTGCGCTCGCTGGCCTTCGCGCTCACTTTCTATCCGCTCACCGTCCTTTGCGTCCTGGCGGCGTTCCCGGCGAGCCTGTTCGGCCGCCCCACCCTGCGCGCCGTCACCCATTTCTGGGTGCGCGTCCACCGCCGCTGCGCGCGGGTGCTGCTCGGCATAAGCACCCGGATCGAGGGCGCGCCGCCGCGAGGGGCGGTGCTGGTCGCCGCCAAGCACCAGTCGATGTACGAGACGATGGAGCTGGTCCTCCTCCTGCGCGAGCCGGCGGTCATCATGAAGCGCCAGCTCTCCGACATCCCGCTCTGGGGCTGGGTGGCGCGGCGCTACGGCATCATTGCGATCGACCGCGCCGGCGGCGCGACGGCGCTGAGGGGGATGATGCGCGCCGCCGGGGCGGCGATCGCCGAGGGACGGCCGATCATCATCTTCCCCGAAGGCACCCGCGTCGCCCCCGGCGAGCGGCCGCCGCTCCAGCCCGGCTTCGCCGGCCTCTATCGCGCCCTGAAGCTGCCGGTGGTGCCGCTCGCGGTCGACAGCGGCCGGCTGTGGCCGCGCGGGCGGCTGGCCAAGCGCCCCGGCATCGTCACCTTCCGCTTCGCCCCGCCGATCCCGCCCGGCCTCGACCGCGGCGCGATCGAGGCCGCCGTCCACGCCGCGATCAACGCCTTGGACCCCCCGCCCGGTGACGCCTGAGCTCGGCCTGATCGAGGGCTTTTTCGGCCGGCCCTGGAGCTGGGCCGACCGCGCCGGGGCGGTGCGCTTCCTCGGCGCCCACGGCTATCGTTTCTACCTCTACGCGCCCAAGGCCGACGCCTGGCTGCGCCGCCGCTGGCAGGAGCCGCACCCGGAGGCCGAGCTCGCCGAGCTCGACGGCTTCCGCCAGCTTTGCCGCGCCGAGGGCGTGCGCTTCGGCATCGGCCTCAGCCCGTTCGAGCTCCATCTCCACCCCCGGGCCGGGTGGCAGGACCGGCTCGCCGCCAAGCTCGCCGCGCTGGCGGCGCTGAAGCCCGACGACCTCGCCATCCTGTTCGACGACATGCGCGGCGACGTCGCCGACCTCGCCGAGCGCCAGGCCGCCATCGTCCACTTCGCCGCCGAGCGCGGCATCGCCGACCGCATCCTCTGCTGCCCGTCTTATTATTCGGACGATCCGATCCTCGATGCCGCCTTCGGCCCCCGCCCGCCTTTCTATCTCGCGCAAATCGGCCGGCTGCTCGACCCCGCGGTCCGCATCCTGTGGACCGGCGAGGAAGTCTGCGCCCGCATGTTCACGCCCGGGCACCTCGCCCGCGTCGGCGAGCAGCTCCGCCGCAAGCCCTTCCTGTGGGACAATTATCCGGTCAACGACGGCGCCCGCATGTCCCGGCACCTCCATCTGCGCGCCTTCACCGGCCGGCCCGCCTCGATCGCACCTTATGTCGCCGGCCACGGCATCAATCCCGCCTCGCAGCCGGTGCTGAGCCGGATCCCGGCGCTGACGCTGGCCGACAGCTACCGGCTCGGCGACGGCTACGAATATCATGCCGCCTTCGCCCGCGCCGCGCGGGCGGTCCTGGGGGAGGCGCTGGCCGAACGGGTCGGCCGCGACCTCCTCGCCCTCCAGGACCGCGGCCTCGACCGCCTCGGCGAGCGCCGCTTGGTGCTGCGCGACCGCTACGCCGCCTTCGGCCATCCCGCCGCGCGCGAGATACTGGCCTGGCTGGACGGATATTGGAACGTCACCGACGATCTGGTTCAAACGCAATAGTTTCGGAATCGCAACAATTAGCAGCACTATCGGTCGAGCCGGTTGGGGTGAGGCGCTAGCTGAGCGTAAAAATGAAGCCACCGCCCTTGGTTAGACGAAGGTCGTGCTGACAAATGATGTCGGTTCCGATGATGACGTCAAACCACCGGTTGTCGCAAATCGCCGCAGCTTCAAAAGGCTCTGGCAGCTGGAATAATGTCGTGGTGGTCTCCACCTGCCCTTCGAAATCCGTTGGCTCACGACACAGAATCCCAAGGTTGATGATGTAGCTGCGGTGCGGAGCCGTACCGATGCCTCCCGTCATCTGGATGATTCCGTACTGCCTTAGCCGGCATTCACGGACAACGTGGTCACAAAGGCACGTTACGTCGGCACCGGTATCAAGGAGCGCGCGATAATGCGTTATCGAGAACGGGATTTTTTCGATTTGCGGCACGACGGCCTTTGGGATCGGCACGGCGTCGGCGATCACTACCTCAATGAGAGGTTTTCCCTCAAATAGCGATCCGCTCGTCTGCGGCATAGGACAGGAATCCCAAGTCCAGTGGCCTATCTGTTATCCGCTGAACCGAGAATAGGCCGTCGCCAAAACGATGGTGGCCTTCCGACATGGCGTCAATAGCGCGAGGGAAAAGGTCCACAACCTTCCGATGGCGTAAGAGCGCGAATTCGCCCGTATGTTCCGCCAGAAGCGGCCCAACGACGCCCAGGAACGCCTGAAAGTTTTGTTCGATTTCTGCGATACGGTCCACAGGCATGAACTCGGCTCCACTCCTGTCAGAAATTTCTTACAGGTGAACGGCAATTATGTCACGACGAGCTGTGTCTCCCGTGAGACGAAAGGAATCTTTTACAGGACAAAGCCCCGTTTGCCACCGCATCACTAAGCTTCGGGCAGCGCCTAAGACCGTTCCGTTAACCGAACCAGCGCACCGAAGATCCATGCGGGTGCGCCCAGGCGAGGAGGCGGTCGTCGCCGGGCCAGGTGCGCAGCCTGAGGCTGTATTTCTCGTCCTCCGGCCGTTTCTCGAAGCGCAGCCAGGCGAGCGGGGCGCCGGCGCCGGCGCGGGCGCCGGCCGCCTCGATGTGGCGGGCGATCCGCGCCTGCGCCCCGGCGCCGAAATATTGGAACGCCACCGAATGGAGCACGACGCGCGCGACCCCGGGCTCCGGCGCGGCCGCGAGGCGGGCCTCGATCCAGTCGGCGGCGTCGGCCCGGTCGAGGCACGGCGGGTCGGCCGCGGCGAGATCGAGCGCCGTTCCGATCCGGGCGAGGCGGCGCGGCTGGTCGGGCCAGACATAAGCGAGCAGCCTTTCGCGGTCTGCGGGCAGCCGGGCAGGGTTCAGATCCACGCCGGCGCGGCCAAGGATCCGCACCTTCGCGTCGGGCGGCGCCGGCCCCTTCCACTCGGGCGCGATCTGCAGCGGCGAGCCAGGGTCGCCGGCGCTGCGCCCGCCGAGATCGTAGCCATAGCGGTCGAGCAGCAGGTTGAGCCCGGCGCTGGCGCCGAGCTCGTGGAGGCGGACCGGCAGGCGGAACCGGTCGGCGACGACCATGAGCCCGGCCATCAGCGGCGCCGCGCGGCCGACCTCGTTGGTCTGCGGCGCGCCGTCGAGCCAGCGGTGCAGCGCCGTCTCGTGCCGGCGCAGGACCTGCCCGATGGCGGGCCACAGAATATCCTCGTCCGGCGGCGGCGCGAGCGGATAGAGGCGCGCGAGCCGCGGCGCGTCGCCGCTCCGCACCAGGGCGTGCAGCCCGCCGCAGAGGCGCAGCGCCAGCGCGTCCGCCGCGCCCCTGGGGTCGCCGGGCCAGCCGAGCAGCCGCCGCCCGATCGCCGTGGCGCGGTCGATCCGCCGGCCGAGGACACTGCACAGGCGCGCGGTGAACGGCGATCCGAGCCGTTCGCACCACAGGGCCTGCTCGGCGAAGGACGCGCGGACCTGGTCCTCGCCCGCCACCTCAGGCCCTGAGCGTCGCCCCGAGCTTCGCCGCCGCGCCGACGATCCGGTCGGAGACCGATTTGAGGTCCTCCTCGGTGAAGCTCTTCTCGGCCGGCTGCAGGACGACCTCGACGGCCAGCGACTTGCGCCCCTCGGGCACCCCCTGGCCGGTGAAGACGTCGAACAGGCTGACGGCGGCGATCGCCGCCTTGTCGGCGCCCTTGACGGCGCGCAGCAGCCGGTCGGCGGGTAGGTCGGCCGGCACCAGGAAGGCGAAGTCGCGGGTCACCGCCTGCAGCGCCGGCGGCGCGAAGGGGCCGCGGCGGTGGCCCTGGCCGCCGCGCTTTTGCGGGATGGCGTCGAGGAAGATCTCCGCCGCCGCCACCGGCCCGTCGAGGTCGAACGCCCTGGCGACGCGGGGATGGAGCGCGCCGAACTCGGCGAGCACGGTCTTCGGGCCGAGGCAGAGCCGTCCCGACTGGCCGGGATGGTAGACCGGCGCGGCGTCGCCGATCATCTGCAGGCTGTCGACCGGCGCCCCCGCCGCCGCCAGGATCGCCAGCGCCTCGGCCTTGGCGTCGAAGGCGTCGACGGCTTCGGCCTTGCCCGTCCGCCAGTGCCGCGCCGCCTTGTCGCCGGCGAGCACCAGGCCCAAAGTCGGCCGCTCCTCCTCGTCGAGATAGCGCCGGCCGATCTCGAACAGGGCGATGCCCCCGGCGCCGCGGGCGGCGTTGCGCGACGCCGCCGCCAGCAGCCCGGGCAGCAGCGACGGCCGCATCGCCTTCATCTCCTCGCTGATCGGGTTGGCGAGGATCCAGGCCGAGCCGCCGAACGGCGCCGCCTCGGCCTCCGAGATGAAGCTCCACGTCACCGCCTCGTTGAGGCCGCGCGCGGCGGCGGCGCGCCGCGCCTTGCGCTCGATCAATTGCTCGGGGGTCGCGGTCGGCCTGGCCACGCCGGGGGCGCGCGGCAGCGGGGTCGAGGGGACCCGGTCGAGCCCCTCGATCCGGATCACCTCCTCGACGATGTCGGCGGCGCCGTCGACATCGCGACGCCATGACGGCACCGCGATCCGCCATATATCGCCGCGGGTGACGGTGAAGCCGAGCCGCTGCAGGACGATCTGCTGCCGGTCCTCGGCGACGGCGACGCCGGCAAGGCCGGCGCAGCGCGCCGGATCGTAGAGGACGATCTTGTCGGGGGCGGGCGGCGCGCCGGCGCGGACGATCTGCGAGGCCTCGCCGCCGGCCAGCTCGATCGCCATCCGGGTCGCGATCTGGAGCCCGTCCTCGACGAAGGCGGGATCCACGCCCCGCTCGAACCGGCTCCGCGCATCGGAGAACAGGCCCAGCTTCTGGCCGGTGAGGGCGATCCGCTCCGGGTCGAAATAGGCGCATTCGATGACGATGTCGGTCGTGTCCCCGGTCACGCCCGAATGCTCGCCGCCCATGATCCCGCCAATGTCGTGGACCTGCCGGTCGTCGGCGATCACCGTCATCGAGCCGTCGAGCCGGTAGGTCCTGCCGTTGAGCGCCAGCACCTCCTCGCCGTCGCGCGCGCGCCGTGCGACGATCGCGCCCTCGAGCCTGGCGAGGTCGTAGACGTGCAGCGGCCGGCCGTAGCTCAGCATGATGAAGTTGGTGAGGTCGACCAGCGCGCTGATCGGCCGCTGCCCGACGGCCTTCAGCCGCCGCTGCAGCCAGTCGGGCGAGGGGCCGTTGCGCACGCCGCGGATCACCCGCCCGTAAAAGGCCGGGCACCCTTCGGGATCGTCGGTGCGGATTTCGATCGGGCAGGGGTAATCGCCCGGGAGCATGGGCGCATCGACGGGCTTCACAATCCCCAGGCCGGCCGCGGCGAGGTCGCGGGCGATGCCGTGGACGCCCATCGCGTCCTGCCGGTTGGGCGTCACCGCGACGTCGATCACGGGATCATTGAGACCAGCATGATCGGCGTAGCGCGCCCCGACCGGCGCGTCCGCGGCCAGCTCGATAATGCCCTCATGCTCGTCGCCCAGCTCCAGCTCCCGGACCGAGCACAGCATGCCGCGGCTCTCCACGCCGCGGATCGCCGCGACCTTGAGAATGAGGTCGCTGCCCGGCACATAGGCGCCCGGCGCCCCGAACACGCCCTTGAGGCCCGCTTTGGCGTTGGCCGCGCCGCACACCACCTGGATCGCCTCGCCGGTGCCGGCGTCGACGGTCAGCACCTGCAATTTGTCCGCCTGCGGGTGCGGCGCCGCGGTCAGCACCTCGGCGACGACGAACGGCGCGAGCTTAGCGGCGGCATTCTCCACGCCCTCGACCTCGAGCCCGATCCGGGTCAGCGTCTCGACGATCGTGTCGAGCCCGGCATCGGTGTCGAGATGCTCCTTCAGCCAGGACAAGGTGAACTTCATCGTGATCCGCCCCGCAATGCGCTCCCGCGAAGGCGGGAGCCCAGCGGCACGGCAGCCTGGACCCCCGCCTTCGCGGGGGAACCGGACAAGGGGGTTTCCCGCGCCCTCGTCATGCCCCGACGCCTCCCGAGAGCGTCGGCACGTCCAGGGCGGCGAAGCCGTAATGGCGCAGCCAGCGCAGATCGCCGTCGAAGAAGGCGCGCAGGTCGTCCATGCCATATTTGAGCATCGCCAGCCGGTCGATGCCGACGCCGAACGCGAAGCCCTGCCATATTTCGGGGTCGAGCCCGCAATTGGCGATCACCTTGGGGTGGACCATGCCGGAGCCGAGCAGCTCCATCCAATGATCGGACCCGCCGAGCACGCGCCGGCCGTCCTCCAGGTGGAAGCCGACGTCGACCTCGGCCGAGGGCTCGGTGAACGGGAAATAGCTCGGGCGGAGCCTGAGGACGATGTCGTCGCGCTCGAAAAAGGCTTTGAGAAAGGTCTCCAGCGTCCATTTCAAATGGCCCAGGGTGATCCCGCGGTCGATCACCAGCCCCTCGATCTGGTGGAACATCGGCGTGTGGGTGGCGTCGCTGTCGGACCGGTAGGTCCGCCCCGGCGCGATGATGTAGATCGGCGGCTTCTCGCTCTGCATCGTGCGGATCTGGACCGGCGAGGTGTGGGTCCTGAGCAGGATCGGATGGCCGTCGGCGTCGGCCCGCTCGAAATAGAAGGTGTCGTGCATCGCCCGCGCGGGATGGCTTTCGGGGATGTTGAGGGCGGTGAAATTGTGCCAGTCGTCCTCGATCTCCGGACCGGTGGCGACGGAAAAGCCCAAATCGGCGAAAATCTCGGCGAGCTCGTCCATCACCTGGCTGACCGGGTGGACCGAGCCCTCGGCGCCGGCGGCCACCGGCAGCGTCATGTCGAGCCCCTCGGTGGCGAGCCTCTGCTCCAGCGCGGCCGCGTCCAGCGCCGCCTTCCGCGCCGCGATCGCCGCGGTCACGGCTTCGCGGAGCGCGTGGATGCGCGGCCCTTCGCGCTGCCGCTCCTCCGCCGACATTCCCCCAAGCGTCTTCAGCAGCCCGGTGACCGCGCCGTGCTTGCCGAGCGCCGCCACCCGCTCGCCCTCGAGCGCGCCGAGGTCGGCTGCGGCGGCGATCCGCCCGAGCCAGTCTTTGGTCGTCCGTTCGAGGTCGTTGCCCATGCGCCGCCCCTAGAGGAGTTTCGGCGCGGATTGAAGCCGTCTGGCTTCGCTCCTACAGGAGGCCGATGGACGACCATGGTTCCTGGCCCCCGCTTGCCGCCGAACGCGACGGGCCGACCATCGCCGCGCTCCACCTCTTCTCGCAAGTCGTCGGCAAGGTGCCGACGGCGGTGCTGCCCTGGCGCAACCATGGCTGGCATGTGACGCTGCACATGACCCCGCGCGGCGTGCGCACCGAGCCGATCCACGCGCCGGCCGGCACGTTCGCGCTCGCCTTCGACCTCGTCGAGCATCTGTTCGTCCTCGAATCCGCCGCCGGGCGGATGACGGTGCCGCTGCAGCCGATGCCGGTCGCCGATTTCCACGGCATCGTCCTGGCGATGCTCGCCCATGCCGGCCACCAAGTCCGCATCCATGGCGCGCCCAACGAGATCGAGCCCGCCATTCCCTTTGCCGAGGATAAGGAGGTCCGCGCCTACGATCCGGACAGCGCGCGGCGGCTGCACGGCGCCCTCATCTCCGCCGACCGCGTCTTCCGGCTGTTCCGCTCGGGCTTCCTCGGCAAGGTCAGCCCGGTCCATTTCTTCTGGGGCAGCTTCGACCTCGCCGTCACGCGCTTCTCCGGCCGCCCGGCGCCGCCTCACCCCGGGGGCATCCCCAACCTGCCAGACGCGGTGACGCGCGAGGCCTACAGCCACGAAGTGTCGAGCGCCGGCTTCTGGCCCGGTAGCGCCGGTGCGCCCGGCGACCCGTTCTTCTACTCCTATGCTTATCCCTCGCCCGACGGCTTCGCCGACGCGAAAGTCGCCCCGGCGGCCGCCCGCTTCGATACGGCGCTCGGCGAGTTCATCCTCGACTACGAGGCGGTGCGCGGCGCCGAAGACCCGGACGCCGCCCTCCTCGCCTTCCTCGAGTCCACCTATGCCGCCGCCGCGGACCTCGCCGGCTGGGACCGCGCCGCCCTCGAATGCGCGCTCGGGGAGCCCGGCGTGCCGCGCGCGGTCTAGGCGTCAAGCCATTGCGGATCCCATGCCGAGATGCTCAACGAAGGGGTCGAAATCACTGTCGCTGTAAAGCAACTGGAGCCCGTCGATGATGCAGCGCGTAGCGATCAGACAGTCGATCGTCTTGCGCACCGTGATCCCCTTGGCGCGCAGCGAGCGAAAATTGCGCGCCGCGGCAACGGCGACGTCCGTTCCCCCGACCGTTACCGATTCCATCCGCGACATCAGGTCGAGCGCAGTGCTGAAGTCGCTCTCGCGCCTGTAGCCTTGGAGAACCTCCACCAGAACCAGATCCGCGACCAGCAACTCCTCTCCGCCCAAAAGCGAGTCCAGGCGGTTGGCCTGGGGATTGGCGGCGCCCCGGAAAAAGTCGATCCAGACGCTCGAATCGACCAGGATCAACGGTCGGTCCGCATCGCGTCGAGATCGCCCTCCCACATGAGCTTGCCCCGATATTTCCTGATTTTCGCCTGACGCTTCAAGCGCACAAGGGCCTGAAGCCCAAGCTCCACGACCTCGCGCTTGGTCTTCGCACCGCTCACTTCGAGCGCTTGGGTCATGAGGGCGTCGTCAATGACGATATTGGTGCGCATGATGTGTATCTCCCTGACCAGTTATACACATTAACCTACCGCGCCACAAGTGTGGGGCGCGCTCAGGCGGTCCGGCAGTCGGGATTGTAGACATAGCCGGCGCCGCGCACCGTGCGGATGCAGTCGGGCTTGGCGGGGTCGACCTCGATCTTGCGGCGGATGCGGGCGATCCTCGTGTCGATCGAGCGGTCGAACGGCTCCATCTCCTTCGAATGGGCGAGGTCGAGCAGCCGGTCGCGGCTCAACGCCCGGCGGGGATGCTCGGCGAAGGTGCGCAGGAGGTCGTACTCCATCGCCGTCAGCGGCACTTCGGCGCCGTCGGCCTCGTAGAGCCGGCGGGCGTCGAGGTTCAGCCGGCACTTGCCCATCTGCACCTCGCGGCCGAGCGTCGCGGTCTCCTCGCCGCCGCCCCGCGCCCGGCGCAGCACCGCCTTCACCCGGGCGAGCAGCTCCCGCGGGTTGAACGGCTTGGTGACATAATCGTCGGCGCCGACCTCGAGGCCGACGATCTTGTCGAGATCGTCGCTGTTGGCGGTGAGCATGATGATGCCGGCATTGCCGGAGCCGCGTATCTCCCGCGCCAGCGTCAGGCCGTCCTCGCCGGGCATGTTGATGTCGAGCAGGGCGAGGTCGATCGGCCGCGACGCCATCACCCGGCGGAGCGCGTCGCCGCCGTCCGCCTCGCTCACCGCGAAGCCGCCGCGGCGCAGATATTCGGCGACCGTCTCGCGCACCGAGGCGTCGTCGTCGACGACGACGATGTGGGCCGCCGCGCTCATTTGGCATCGCCCGGCGCGACCAGGGCGGCGAGCACGGCGCGGATGCCGGCCTTGGTGAACGGCTTCTCCAGGATCGGGCGGCCGGCCTCCTTCAAGAACTCGCCCATCGAATCGCCCATCGTGTCGCCGGTGACGAAGGCCATGCGCCTGACCAGCTCGGGCCGGATCTCGCTGAGCCGCGCATAAAGCTCGGGCCCGTTCAGCAGCGGCATCCGGAGGTCCGAGAAGAGCAGGTCGAACTCGTCATGGTCGAGGGCGAAAAAGGCCTCGGTGCCGTTGGCGGCGACGGTCACCTCATAGCCCTCGCGCTCGATCAGCTCGCGCAGCGTCTCGGCGACGTCGGGCTCGTCCTCGACGACCAAAGCCTTGCGGCGCGCGGCGACGATGTCGGCCGGGATCACGCGCCGCGCCGGCTGCTCGCCCGGGACGACCACGGGCGCGGGCGCGCCCGGCGCCGGCGGCAGGTCGATCCGGAAATGGGCGCCGCGCTTGCTCGGCTCGACCCGGATGGTGCCGCCATGGGCCTCGACGATCCCCTGCGAGAAAGAGAGGCCGATGCCGGTGCCGCCGCCGGCCGACACCCGCTTGGTGGTGAAGAAGGGTTCGAAGATGCGACGGCGCAGGGCCTCGGGAACGCCGGGTCCGGTATCGGCGATGTCGGTGAGGATGTGCCCCTCCTGGTTCACCGACGTGCGCACGGTGAGGACCTTCTCGAACGCCTCGCCTTTCTCCATCGCCTGCTGGGCGTTGACGATCAGATTGACCAGCACCTGGTGAAGCTGGTCCTTGTCGCCCTTGATCGGCGGCAGGCCGGTGCCGAAATTGACCCGGACCGCGATCCCGGCGGTGCGCAGCGCATATTCGGTGATCTCCAGCGACGAGGCGATCAGCTCGTTCATGTTGACCAGGCCGGCCTGCGGCTCGCCGCGCCGCGCCATGGCGAGGAAGGTCTGGACGATCCGCGCGCAGCGCTCGGCCGCGGCGCCGATCTTGCGCGCCCGCTCCTCGAACGGGGTGCCGCGGCTGTCCTCCTGCAGCATCTCGGCCTGGCCGACGATCGCCGCCAGCGGGTTGTTGAGCTCGTGGCTGACCCCCGCCAGCAGCGCGCCGAGCGCCGCGAGCTTCTCCGACTGAAGCAGCGCGTCGCGCGAGCGGGCCAGCTCCTCCTCGCCCTTCTTGCGCTCGGTGATGTCGAGATGGATGCCGCTCACCGTATGCACCTTGCCCGTCGTATCGCGCAGCGCGGTGCCGATCGACTGCACCCAGCGCACGTCGCCGTTCGGCCAGACCACCCGGTGCTCGAGCTCGATCGCGTCGCCCGGAAAGCCCTTGCGGTAGGAGTCGAGCACGAGGTCCCAGTCGTCGGGGTGGATATAGGATTTCAGCGTCCTGGCATCGAGCGGCAGCTCTCGGTCGAGCCCGTGCATGTCGCGCGAACGGTCCGAATACCAGGTCGCGCCGGTTTCGGGATTCACCGTCCAGCTGCCGAGCTTGGCGCCTTCCACGGCAAGTTCGAGCTGGCGCCTCGTCTCCCCCAGCTCCTCCTCGGCCTGCTTGCGTTCGGTGACGTCGATGTTGATGCCGTGGACGGTGTGGGCGACGCCGCCGGCGTCGCGCACCGCCGCCCCGAGCGCGTAGATCCAGCGGATCGAGCCGTCTTTCAGCACCAGCCTATATTCGACCGCCAGCGCCTCGTCGGGGAAGCGGCCGTAATAAGGGGAGGAGAAGCGATGCCAGTCGTCCGGATGGACGCGCTGCTTGAGGTCGCGCGCGTCGACGACGAGATTGTCGTCGAGCTCGAACAATTGCTTGCCCCGGTCGGAGAACCAGACCGCGCCGGTCGCGGGGTTGTACGACCAGATGCCGAGCTGCGCGCCCGCGATCGCGAGCTCGAGCCGCGAGCGCGTGATTTCCAGCTCCTCGGGCTGCCTGCCTTTGCTCACGTCGGTGTCGGCCACCGGATTCGCTCCCCCGCAACGCGCCGCACCCATAGCAGGTCGGGCTGCCCGCGCCAAAACCGGCGGCCCGGCGCGTTCCGACGCTGTAACAATTGAGACACTTTTTCCGGGGCCGCGGCATCCGGCTGTCACCCGCGCCGACGATATGACGCCCATCGCCGCATCTTGGCGGCCGTTTGGGAGACAGGAAATGACGATCGGAAAAAAGAAGAGCCGCCTCAGGACGGTTCTCGTCCTCGCCGCGGCCCTGGGCTGCAGCTCGGCAAGCCTCAGCGGCGTGCTGGCGTCGCTCGCGATCCAGCAGCCCGGGCCCATCGTGGCCGGCTCGGCCTGAGCCGAGCAGCGTCAAGGAGACGGATGAGATGCACCACAAGTTCAACTTCAAGGACGTTCTCGCCGCCTCGGCCCGCGCCGGCTGGGAGATCGAGGATGTGCTGCCTCCCGGCAGCGCCCTCGATTTCTCGCGGCGCTTCATGCCCGAGGCGCTGGCGCGCACCGCCGACATCGCCGTTCTCGACGATGGCGAGAAGCGGATCCTCAACCAGATCCGCGGCCACGAATATCTGGCGATTTTCGGCCTCGTCGAGGAGTTCATCCTGCCGTTCGTGCTCGACCATGCCCGGCCGCAGCTGAACGAGGACGACCATCGGGTCCGCGCCCTGCTCGGCTTCGCCGGCGAGGAGGCCAAGCATATCCACCTGTTCCGCCAGTTCCACAGGCTGTTCACCGAGAGCTTCGGCACGCCCTGCGGCGTGATCGGCCCGGCCGAGGCGGTCGCCGCCGAGATATTGCGGCACGACCCGCTGGCGGTGGCGCTGGTCATCCTGATGATCGAGTGGATGACGCAGAACCATTATGTCGACAGCGTCCGGGACGACGGCGACCTCGATCCGCTGTTCAAGAGCCTCCTGAAGCACCATTGGATGGAGGAGGCGCAGCACGCCAAGCTCGACACGCTCATGGTCGAGGCGCTGGCCGCCGGCCGCGACGAGGCCGGCATCGACAGGGCGATCGACGAATTCTTCGAGATCGGCGCCTTCCTGGACGAGGGCTTCGCCGCCCAGGCCGCGCTCAACCTCGACGCGTTCGAGGCGGCGACCGGCCGGCGCCTCGGCGCGGCCGAGCGCGAGGCGCTGAGCGGACAGCAGCACCAGGCCCTGCGCTGGACCTATCTCGGCTCCGGCATGGTCCACCCCAGGTTCGTCGCCAGCCTCGCCGCGATGTCGCCCGCCGCCCGCGATCGCATCGCCGCGGCCGCGCCCGTTTTCGCCTGAAATCCCCCACCCCAAGGAGACGTTGCATGCTTGACCACCACCACCCGTCCGCCGGTCAACGGCATCGACCTTGCCGGCCTCGACGAGACCATCGCCGCGATCCAGGCCGACCCCGCCTGCAGCCAGGCCGGCTTCCGCGTCCTCACCCAATGGAAGGGCCAGACCCGTTCGGAAACCGTCGTCGAATCCTATACGCTCGCCGGCGACGTCGTTCCCCGCAACTTCACCATCGTCGCCGACGAGCCGATGGAGCTGCTCGGCGGCAATACCGCGCCCAATCCGCAGGAGCTGCTGATGGCCGCGGTCAACGCCTGCATGATCGTCGGCTATGTCTGCCAGGCGGCGATCCGCGGCATCGCGCTCGACGATTGCCGGATCGAGACCGACGGCGAACTGGACCTGCGCGGCTTCCTCGGCCTCGATGAGCGGGTGCCGCCGGGCTACCGCCGGATCAACTACACGGTCACGCTCGAGGGCGACGGCACCCGCGAGCAATATGAGGAGATCCACCAGGCGGTGATGGCGACCTCGCCCAATTATTTCAACATGGCCCAGCCGATCCAGATGTGCGGCCGGCTGGCCTGAGCCCTCCGTCTCCCTTCCGCCCCCCCAAGGGAGACCGCGGCCCCGGCGTCCCCGACGCCGGGGCCGCCTTGCGTCATCCCCCCAGGAACGGAAAAGGCGAGATCGTCTTCCTGGTTTCGGTGACGGTCAGCGTCCGGCCGGCCGGGGCGGCGGCGCGCTGTGGGCAGCGGACGCGGGGGCAGATGACGCAGGCCGGGCCGATCGGGGTGACGTTGGGCGCGGCGAGGTCGAGGCCGTCGGCATAAGCGATGCGGGCGGCGTGGCGGACGTCGCAGCCGAGGCCGACGGCGAGCTGGCTGTCCTCCCTGGGATCGAGCCGGACCGAGCGCTCGACGGTACGGCCGATGGTGAAGAAGCGCTGGCCGTCGGGGGTTTCGACGATCTGGGTCACCACCCGGCCCGGCGTCTGGAAGGCGCCGTGCAGGTTCCAGCGCGGGCAGGTGCCGCCGAAGCGCGAGAAGGGGAAGCTCTCGCCGGCGAAGCGCTTGGAGATGTTGCCGGCGGCGTCGACCCGCAGCATGAAGAAGGGGATGCCCCTGGCGCCGTTGCGGTCCAGGGTGGTGAGCCGGTGCGCGACCTGCTCGACGCTGGCGCCGAACAGGGCGCACAGCTGGTCGAGCGCGTAGCGGTGCGCCTCCGCCGCCGCCAGGAAGGCCGCATAGGGCATCATGATCGCGCCGGCGGCATAATTGGCGAGGCTCATGTGGAGGAGGCGCCGGGTCGGCGCGTCGGGCGGCGCCGCGGCTTCGATCATCTTCTCGATCAGCGGCCGGAACTCGACCAAAGCGAGCTGGTAGGCGAGGCCGAAGGTGCGGCTTTCGGGCCGGAGCAGCGCCGACAGCATCAGCCGCTTCCTGTGCAAATCGTAATGCTGGCTGGCGCCGTCGAGCGTTTCGGGCGGCACCACCCGCGCCTCGATCCCGAACCCTTCCTTCAGCCGCCGCCTTAACGGCTCGGCGACGCTGAGCGGGTCGCCCAGCGCGCCGGCCAGCGTCTCGGCGGCCTCCTCCAGATAGGGGAAATGGTTGCGCTGCGCCTGGATATGGTCGCGCACCCAGCTCTGCGGCGTCAGCGGCGCGCGCTCGTCGCGCTCGCCGTCGGTCGGCGGCTGGCGCCGCAGCTCGACCAGGGCGGCGTAGAGCCGGGCCAGCGCGTCGGCGACGGCGGGCGCGTTGTCGGCGACCTCGACCAGCTCGTAGCGCGGCACCGCGATGCCGCCGAACATCGGGTCGGCCAGGATCTCGGCGAGCTGGCCGGCCCCGGTCCCCTCGCCGCCCTCGGCCGCGAAGCTCTTGAGGTCGACGTCGAACGATTCGGCGAGCCGCAGCAGCACCTGCGCCGTCACCGGCCGCTGGTTGCGCTCGAGATGGTTGAGGTAGGAGGGCGAGACGCCGATCTCGGCCGCCATCGCGCTCTGGTTGAGCCCGAGCTCGCGCCTGAGCCGCCTCAGCCGCCGGCCGAGATAGAGCTTCCGTTCCGCCGCCACGTTTGTGACATTGTCAAAGATTCACAAAAGTCGCAAGTCGTCTCGTGACAACGCGACGCTTTTCGGGGGTCCCGTCCGGCCCGTTCGATGCTTCTACGTGTCGAGTTCGTCCACTTCGGGGTCCCCGCCATGACCGATTTCAGCGCCGTCGTCCCCGCCCCCGCCGGGCGCTTCGAGGGCATCGCCCGGCCGTACGGCGTCGCCGACGTCGAGCGGCTGCGCGGCTCGATCCCGATCGAGCACAGCCTCGCCCGCCGCGGCGCCAATCGCCTGTGGGAGCTGATGCAGGGCGACGATCATGTCCATGCGCTCGGCGCGGTCACCGGCAACCAGGCGATGCAGATGGTTCGCGCCGGCCTCGAGGCGATCTACCTCTCCGGCTGGCAGGTCGCCGCCGACGCCAACACCGCCGGCGCGATGTATCCGGACCAGTCGCTCTACCCGGCCAATGCCGGCCCCGAGCTCTGCCGCCGGATCAACCGCACCCTTCAGCGCGCCGACCAGATCGAGCATATGGAAGGGCGGGGCGAGGCGCGACTGGTTCGTTCCCATCGTCGCCGACGCCGAAGCGGGCTTCGGCGGGCCGCTGAACTGCTTCGAGATCATGAAGGCCTATATCGAGGCCGGCGCCGCCGGCGTCCATTTCGAGGACCAGCTCGCGTCCGAGAAGAAGTGCGGCCATCTCGGCGGCAAGGTGCTGATTCCGACCCAGGCCCATATCCGCAACCTCGACGCCGCCCGGCTCGCCGCCGACGTCTGCGGCGTGCCGACCCTTTTGGTCGCCCGCACCGACGCCGAGAGCGCCCGGCTGATTACCTCCGACGTCGACGCGCGCGACCACGAGTTCCTGACCGGCGAGCGCACCCCCGAAGGCTTCTTCCGCCTCCGGGAGGGGACCGGCCTTGCCCATTGCATCAAGCGCGGCCTCGCCTTCGCGCCCCATGCCGATCTCCTGTGGTGGGAGACCAGCCATCCCGACCTCGCCGAAGCAAGGGCGTTCGCCGAGGCGGTCCAGCGCGAATATCCGGGAAAGATGATGGCCTATAATTGCTCGCCCAGCTTCAACTGGGAGGCCAAGCTCGACCGCGACACGATCGCCCGGTTCCAGCGCGAACTGGGGGCGATGGGCTACAAGTTCCAGTTCGTCACCCTCGCCGGCTTCCACAGCCTCAACCATGGCATGTTCGCGCTCGCCAGCGCCTATCGCGACCGCGGCATGGCGGCCTATGCCGAGCTGCAGCGCGCCGAGTTCGCCAGCGAGGCCGAGGGCTATTCCGCCACCCGCCACCAGCGCGAGGTCGGCACCGGCTATTTCGACCTCGTCGCCCAGACGCTCGCCGGCGGCGAGGCCTCGACCGCCGCCCTCGCCGAACTCGACCGAATCGGCCCAGTTCAAAGCCAGAGTCGCAGCCTGAGGAGACCCGACATGACCACGCGCTACTGGATCGTCGGGGGGGAATATGCGGATCCGGGCTTCAGCGCCCTGGTTCCCGGCACCGAGAAGATGGTCGGCCCGTTCGAGGACGAGCGCAAGGCCCGCAACGAATGGATCCGCCTCACCTACTGCCCGCGGGGCACGGCCACCACCCGCTATTCGATCGCGACCGAAGCGATCCACTGAGGCCGGCAAAGGCGCATCGAATCGCCGGGGTGACGCCGGGACGCAGAAAAGGCGCGGAGAATCTCCCCTCCGCGCCTTCCTCTGAGTTCGCTTGCGGGCGTCAGGCCTGCTGCGGCAGCGCGCCCTTCGCCTGGGCGACGATCGCCTTGAACGCCTCGCCCTCGTGCATCGCGATGTCGGCCAGGACCTTGCGGTCGAGGTCGACGCCGGCGAGCTTGAGGCCGTGCATGAACTGGCCGTAGGTCAGGCCCTCCATGCGGACAGCGGCGTTGATCCGCTGGATCCACAGCGCCCGGAACGAGCGCTTCTTCACCTTGCGGTCGCGATAGGCATATTGGCCGGCCTTCTCGACCGCCTGGCGGGCGATGCGGATCGTGTTCTTGCGGCGGCCGTAATAGCCCTTCGCCTGGTCGAGGAGGCGCTTGTGCTTGGTGCGGGTGGTTACACCCCGTTTGACGCGTGCCATCTTGCCGTTCCTCCTATTTCAGGCCGTAGGGCGCCCAGAGCTTCACCCGCGCCGTATCGGCGTCGGCGAGCACGTCGGTGCCGCGGTTCTGGCGGATATACTTGGCATTGTGGCTGATCAGGCGGTGGCGCTTGCCGGCGACGCCGTGCTTCACCTTGCCGGTGGCGGTGAGCTTGAAGCGCTTCTTGACCCCGCTCTTGGTCTTCAATTTGGGCATTTTCGTCTCCTTGCCACCTGTCGGCGGACGTTTGGGAACAGCCACGGCAGCCCTTTTGGCCGGGCGGTTCGATTCTTCCAAAGCTGGAAAGAAGGCGCGCCTATAGAGCGATGGGGTGGCGAAGGCAAGCCGTAGCCGTCAGTCGAACAGGCTGGAAACGGAGCTTTCGTCGGCGATGCGGCGGATCGCCTCGGCGAGCAGCGGCGCGATGGTCAGCACGCGGACCTTGCCGCTCGCCGCCGCCGCCTCGTCGGCGGCGATGGAATCGGTGATGACGAGCTCGCTCAGCACCGAATTGTCGACCCGGGCGACGGCGCCGCCGGAGAGGACGCCGTGGGTGCAATAGGCGACGACGTCCTCGGCGCCGCCTTCCTTCAGCGCGGCGGCGGCGTTGCACAAAGTGCCGGCCGAATCGACCATGTCGTCGACGAGGATGCAGAAGCGGCCGGCGACGTCGCCGATGATGTTCATCACCTCCGATTCGCCGGGCTTCTCGCGGCGCTTGTCGACGATGGCGAGCGGCGCGTTGTCGAGCCTTTTGGCGAGCGCGCGGGCGCGGACGACGCCGCCGACGTCGGGCGAGACGACGGTGATGCTGCGGCCCGAAAAGCGCGCCTTGATGTCGGCCGACATCACCGGCGCGCCGTAGAGATTGTCGGTCGGGATGTCGAAGAAGCCCTGGATCTGGCCGGCGTGGAGATCGACCGAGAGGACGCGGTTGGCGCCGGCGACGGTGATCAGATTGGCGACCAGCTTGGCCGAGATCGGCGTGCGGGGCCCGGGCTTGCGGTCCTGCCGGGCATAGCCGAAATAGGGCACCACCGCGGTGATCCGCTTGGCCGACGCGCGCCGGAGCGCGTCGATGCAGATCAGCAGCTCCATCAGATTGTCGTTGGCCGGATAAGAGGTGGACTGGACGACGAACACGTCCTCGCCGCGGACATTCTCGTTGATCTCGACGAAAATCTCCTCGTCGGCGAAGCGGCGGACGCTGGCCTGGGTGATCGGGATTTCGAGATAGGAGGCGATCGCCTGGACCAAAGGCAGGTTCGAATTGCCCGACATCAATTTCATCGCGAACCTTGTCCTCGACAGCGTGCGGCGTGCGCCCCTCTTACGGTCAGGAGGCGCGAAGGCAAGGGCGTTGCCGATCGCGCGCCGGCCCCTTAGAGCCGCGCCATGCAGGTCGTCACCCGCTTCGCCCCGTCGCCGACCGGCCGCCTGCATGTCGGCAACATCCGCGCGGCGCTGCACAACTGGCTGTGGGCGCGCAAGCATGGCGGCCGCTTCATCCTGCGGCTCGACGACACCGACCGGGAGCGCAGCCGGGAGGAGCATGTCGACGCGATCCGCGCCGATCTCGCCTGGCTCGGCCTCGCGCCGGACGAAGAGCATCGCCAGTCGCAGCGTTTCGGCCGCTACGAGGCGGCGCTGGAGCGGCTGCGGGCGGCCGGCCGCGTCTATCCCGCCTACGAAACGGCGCAGGAGCTCGAGCTCAAGCGCAAGGTCCAGCTCGGCCGCGGCCGGGCGCCGGTCTACGACCGCGCGGCGCTGGCGCTGGACGAAGCCGGCCGCGCCGGCCTCGAGGCGGAGGGGCGCCGGCCGCACTGGCGGTTCAAGCTCGACCACGACGCGCCGATCGCCTGGGACGACCTCATCCGCGGCGCGCAGCATTTCGATCCGGCGCTGCTCAGCGACCCCGTCATCCGGCGCGAGGACGGCAGCTGGCTCTACATGCTGCCGAGCGTCGTCGACGATGTCGACATGGGGGTGACCCATGTCGTGCGCGGCGAGGACCATGTCACCAATACCGGCCTCCAGCTCCAGATGTTCGAGGCCCTGGACGCCGCGCCGCCGGCCTTCGCCCACGAAGCCCTGCTGGTCGGCTCGGAAGGCAAGCTCTCCAAGCGGCTCGGCGCGCTCGGCGTGGACGCGATGAAGGAAGCGGGCATCGAGCCGGCCGCGCTGGCGGCCAAGCTGGCGCGGATCGGGACGAGCCTGCCGGTCGAGCCGTTTGCTTCGGCCGATCCGCTGATCGAGCGCTTCGACTTCGCCAGCTTCGGCCGGGCGCCGGCCCGTTTCGACATGGAGGAGCTGGCCGCGCTGAACGCACGCATCGTTCACCAGCTTCCGTTCGAGCGGGCGCGGGCGCGGCTGCCGGAAGGCCTGGGCGAAGCCGACTGGGCGGCGATCCGCCCGAACCTGCGCAGCGTCGCCGAAGCGGCCGACTGGTGGGACATCCTCCACGGCCATGTCGAGCGGGAAGCGGCGGCGGAGGACCGCGACTTCCTCGCCCTCGCGGCGGATGTCGCTGCACGGGTCGACTGGGCCGAAGCGCCCTGGCCGCAGCTCGTCGCCCGCCTCAAGGAAGAGACCGGCCGCGCCGGCAGGCCGCTCTTCCAGCCGCTCCGCCGGGCGCTGACCGGGCGCGACAGCGGCCCCGAAATGGCGGCCCTGCTGCCGCTCATCGGCCGCGAGGAAGCCATCGCCCGGCTGCGCTCCGCCGCCGCCTAAAATCGCCTCAATTTGGGTATAGTATAACATCACGATATACTGTATCATGCGCTCGAGCCGGTAGCGACCGCTCGTGCGGCCCGGCTCCGGAACGAGGAGAGTGGCCATGCCTGAAGGAGGATTTTCCGAGCAGAGGCGCAGCAGCCCGTCGGGCTTCGCGAGCGGATTTCTCGAGCAGAGACGTCGCAGCCCGTTCGGCTTCGCCACCGTGGTCGCCCTGCACGCCGCCGTGCTTGGCGCGCTGGTGCTGATCAAGGGCCCGCCGATCGTCGAGCGCTCGCGGCCCATCGACACCTACAACGTGCCGCCGGTCGTCGAGCCGGACCCCGAGCCGGTGCCGCCGCGCACCGACCCCCAGCCCAGGCCCAGATCGTCCCAGCTGGACAACCCGATCCGGGAAATCGTGATCCCGACCAGCGGCGAGCGGACCGAGCCGCGCCTGCCGCCCATTCCTTGGGATCCCGGCCCGATCGGCGACGGCGTGACCGATACGCCGGGAGTCGAGCCGACGCTTCCGCCGGTCCGGGTCGATGCCCGGCTCGACCCGCGTTATGCCGGCGACCTGCAGCCGCCCTATCCGCCGGCGGAGGAACGCGCCCAGCGCGGCGGCACCGTCCGTCTGCGGGTGACGATCGCCGCCAGCGGCCGGGTCTCCGCGGTGGCGCGGCTCGCCGCGACCAGCGACGCCTTCTGGCGCGCCACCGAGCGGCAGGCGCTGTCGCGCTGGCGGTTCCGCCCGGCGACGCTCGACGGGCGGCCGGTGGAAAGCAGCAAGACGATGACGGTCCACTTCCGGATCGAGGACATCTGAGCCGGGGCGGGACGGGGCTGGCGCGGGAGGCGGCGGCGCATTATCTTCGCGTCATGCCCCTTCCCCGGCCCGCTTCGCCCCGCGTCCTCTGGAACGACCTTCGCGCCTTCTGGAGCCAGCGCCCCCGCCACCAGTGGGTCGCCGCCACCTTCGCGCTGCTGATCCCGATCGGGATTGTCGTCGCCTTCTATTTCGACGGCCAGACCAACATCCTGCCGGACCAGCAGATCATCTATGTCGAGAGCTGGCCGCTCACCCGCACCGACGCCGAGATCAAGGCCAAGCAGAAGGCCGACCTCGCCGAAAGGCGGGCGGCGGAAGAGGAGCGCCGGCGGCAGTTCCAGCGGCTCGACGAAAATCTGAATCGGCTTGGCATTTGAGCGAGGCGCGGTGGATGGACGCGGCGATCGCGCTCGGCGAGCGCGGCCGCGGCCGGACCGCGCCCAACCCCAATGTCGGCTGCGTCATCGTCATGGACGAAAGGGTCGTCGGCCGCGGCTGGACCCAGGATGGCGGGCGCCCCCACGCCGAGGCGGTGGCGCTGGAGCAGGCGGGCGCGGCGGCGCGCGGCGCGACCGTCTATGTGACACTCGAGCCCTGCGCGCACGAGAGCATGCGGGGCCCGGCCTGCGCCGACCTGCTCGTCGAGGCGAAGCCGGCGCGCGTCGTCGTCGCCACCGGCGATCCGGATCCGCGCACCGACGGCGGCGGCGTCGCGCGGCTGAAGGCCGCCGGGGTGGCGGTGGACGTCGGCCTGCAGTCCGACGCGGCGCGGCGCTCGCTCGCGGGCTTCCTCATGCGCATCGGGGCGGGGCGCCCGTTCATCACCCTCAAGCTGGCTTTGTCGATCGACGGCCGGATCGCCCTCGCCTCCGGGGAGAGCCGCTGGATCACCGGCGAGGAGGCCCGCGCCCACGCCCATCTCGAGCGCGCCCGCGCCGACATGATCCTGGTCGGCCGGGGCACCTTCGATGCCGACGCGCCGCGGCTCGACGTCCGCCTGCCCGGGCTGGAGGGCCGCTCGCCCCGCCGGGCCCTGCTGACCCGCGGGGACGGGGCGGAGGGCTGGGTCCGGCTCGCCGATCCGCAGGACGTCCACCGGCTCGAAGGCGTCAACGACCTGCTCGTCGAGGGCGGCGCCGAAACCGCCGCCGCCTTCCTCGCCGCCGATTTGGTCGATCGCCTGCTGGTCTACCGGGCGCCGGTCCTGATCGGCGAGGGCAAGGCCGCGCTCGGCCCGATCGGCCTCGCGAGCCTCGCCGACGCGCACGGGCGCTGGCGGCGGACCGGCACGCACGAGCTTGGCATCGACACGCTCGAAGTTTACGAGCGCATCCGCTGATGTTTACCGGGATCATCACCGATGTCGGCCGGATCGAGGCGGTGGAGGCGCGCGGCGACCTGCGCCTGCGGATCGGCTGCGGCTTCGACATGGCGACGGTCGACCTCGGCGCCTCGATCGCCTGCTCGGGCGTCTGCCTGACCGTGGTCGACAAGGGCGCCGGCGAGGAGGGGGGCTGGTTCGCGGTCGACGTCTCGGCGGAGACGCAGAGCTGCACCGCGCCCGGCCTGTGGGCCGAAGGCGGCCGCCTCAACCTCGAACGCGCGCTCCGGGTCGGCGACGAGCTCGGCGGCCATATCGTCACCGGCCATGTCGACGGCGTCGGCGAGGTGGCGGCGGCCGAGCCGGTCGGCGATTCGGTCCGGCTCGCCATCGCCGCCGGGCCCGAGCTCGCCCGCTACGTCGCCGCCAAGGGCTCGATCGCGCTCGACGGCGTGTCGCTGACCGTCAACCATGTCGAGTCGCTGCCCGGCGGCGGCATCGCCTTCGACGTCAACATCATCCCCCACACCGCCGCCCAGACCAGCTTCGACGATGTGCGGGCCGGCCGGCGCGTCAACATCGAAATCGACATATTGGCGCGCTATCTCGGCCGCATGCTGGAGGTTCAGGCCAGTACAATGTGATGGGGGATTGCGAGATCACATTGCAGTGTGATACGCCCCGCCCATGAGCACCGTCCTGATCGATCGCCTGTGCGACATCGTCTCGGCCGGCGAGATGAGCCGGGCCGGCCTCGCCCGCGCCGCCGGCCTCCACCCCAACAGCCTGCGCAAGCTCGGCGATTCCGACTGGAACCCGACCGCCGACACATTGGGCAAGCTCGAGAAGTTCCTCGCCAGCGGCTCAAGCGGGGTGATGGCGAGCGCCGAGCAGATCATCGACGAGGCGCGCAACGGCCGGATGTTCATCCTGGTCGACGACGAGGACCGCGAGAATGAGGGCGACCTCATCATCCCCGCGCAGATGGCGACGCCCGACGCGATCAACTTCATGGCCAGGCACGGCCGCGGCCTGATCTGCCTGGCGCTGACCAGGGAGCGGGTCGACCAATTGGGCCTGCAGCCGATGAGCCGGACCAACGGCACCCGCCTCGAAACCGCCTTCACCACCTCGATCGAGGCGAAGGAGGGCGTCACCACCGGCATTTCCGCCGCCGACCGCGCCCGCACCGTCTCGGTCGCGATCGACGCCGCCAAGGGGCCCGAGCATATCGTCTCGCCGGGCCACGTCTTCCCGCTGGTCGCGCGCGACGGCGGGGTCCTCGTCCGCGCCGGCCATACCGAGGCGGCGGTCGACGTCGCCCGCCTCGCCGGCCTCAATCCCTCCGGCGTGATCTGCGAGATATTGCGCGAGGACGGGACGATGGCGCGGATGGACGATCTCTTCCCCTTCGCCCAGCTCCACGGCCTGCGCATCGGCACGATCCGCGACCTCATCGCCTACCGGCTCCGCAAGGACCGGCTGGTCGCGCAGACCGCCGAAGCGCAGTTCGAGAGCCGCTGGGGCGGAAGCTGGACCGCCAGGACCTTCCTCAACAAGGCCTCGGGCGTCGAGCAGATCGCCTTGGTCAAGGGCCGGGTCGACCCGGCCAGGCCGACGCTGGTGCGGATGCACGCGCTCAGCATCGTCCCCGACGTCTTCGCCGAGGAAGGCGCGCGCGGCGGCCTGCTCGAAGGCGCGATGAAGGCGATCGCGGCGGAGGGCGCGGGCGTGATCGTGGTCATCAACCGGCCGATGCCCGACGCCATGTCGCAATCGCTCAGGATCCGCGCCGGCGCGGCGCCGCCGTCCGATTCCGAGCAATTGCGCGATTACGGCGTCGGCGCCCAGATCCTCGCCGAGCTCGGCGTCCACGACATGGTGCTGCTGACCAACAGCCACCACACGCCGGTCGCGCTCGGCGGCTACGGCCTCGCCATCGTCGGCGAGCGCCCGATCCCGGTCGCGGCCTAAGGGTTCAGACCTACTATTGGAGGCGGTCGTGACGGGTTGGCATTTGTTGTCCGGCAAGGAGTAAGGAGGGAGCGATGAAGATTTATCGTGACCGACGAAGCGACGTCGCCGGGCGGCAAAGGACAATCCGCCGCTTCGCGGTCGGCCGGGGAAGGCGGCTGGGGGCGTCGAACACCTTGGACGGGCTGCCTGGCCCGCCCGCCGGCGCTCTCCTACCCAGCCGCCTTCCCCGGCCGATCACGGCCACCTCCAATAGTAGGTCTGAACCCTAATGGCCAGGATCCTGATCGTCGAAGCCCGCTTCTACGCCCATTTGAACGACCTCCTCCTCGCCGGCGCCCGCGCCGCGATCGAGGCGGCCGGCCACGCCCACGAGACGGTCACCGTCCCCGGCGCGCTCGAAATCCCCGGCGCGGTGGCGCTCGCCGCCGAATCGGGGCGCCACGACGCCTTCGTCGCCCTGGGCGTGGTGATCCGCGGCGAAACCTATCATTTCGAGATCGTCGCCGGCGAAAGCGCCCGCGCGCTGATGGCGCTGACCCTCGACGGGCTCGCCATCGGCAACGGCATCCTCACCGTCGAGAACGAGGCCCAGGCCCTCGTCCGCGCCCGTCCGCAGGAAAAGGACAAAGGCGGCGAGGCGGCCAGGGCCGCCCTGGCGATGCTGGCGCTGAAGGCCCGTTTCGCCTAGCTCCGCCCCTGCACATGCAGCGGAGGATCGGCCCGCGCCGGGGGCCATTTCGGACACGCCTGGGCATCCAATCCGGTCGATCTTGTGCTAGGCTGCCCCCTCATTTCATCGGGAGGGCGAACAATGGCGCAGCTCAGCGAGCACTTCACCCTGGAAGAGTTTCTGCGGTCCGACACCGCCAGGAAGCTCGGCAACGACAACAAGCCGCTTCCCAAGCATCTCGAGAATCTCAAGAAGACCGCGGCCGGCTTCGAGAAGGTGCGGGCGTTGCTCGGCGGGCCGATCCAGATCACCTCCGGCTACCGCAATCCGGCGGTGAACAAGGCGGTGGGCGGCACCGCGACCTCGGCCCATCCGCAGGGCTTCGCCGGCGACTTCAAGCACCCGAAGCTGTCGCCGCTCGAATGCGCGCGCCGGATCCGCGACAGCGACATCATGTTCGACCAGCTGATCCTCGAGACCGGCCGCGGCGTCGTCCATATCGGCTTCGGGCCGGGCAGCCGGCGGCAGGTCGGCGAGCAAAAGGGCGGCCCCGGCACCAAGATCGTGTTCAGGCTTCCCGACTAGCAGCCGGCGCCGGCAGCCGAACGGCGTTGACGGCCGGCGGATGCGGCTCGTAGCGCGTCGCGATGGACGCCGCCCGCTTCCCTTCCGCGCGTTATGCGTTCGCGGCGCTGATCCTCGCCAACCTCTTTCTCGCGGCGGGGCCGTGGATGGTGCGGCTCGCCGACGTCGGGCCGGTCGCGGCCGGCTTCTGGCGGCTGGCGCTCGCCTTGCCGTTCCTCGCTTTGGTGGCGTGGCGGCAGGGCCGCGGCCGGCCGTTTCCCGGCTGGGGCCTTCTCGCCATGGTCGCGGTCGGCGGCCTGTTCTTCGCCGCCGACCTCGCCGCCTGGCACGAGGGGATCCTGCGCACCAAGCTCGCCAACGCGACCCTGTTCGGCAATTTCGCCAGCTTCCTGTTCGCGATCTACGGCTTCTTCCTGCTGCGCAGCCTGCCGCGGCCGGCACAGGGCCTTGCCCTGCTGCTCGCTTTGGCCGGGACGGTGCTGCTGCTCGGGGGCAGCTTCGAAGTGTCGCACGCCCATTTCACCGGCGATCTGCTCGCCCTTCTCGCCGGGATTTTCTACACCTTCTACCTGATCGCCGTGGACCGGGCGCGGCGGACGATGCCGCCCTGGCCGGTGCTCGCCATCGCCACCGCGGCGGGGGCGCTGCCCCTCCTCCTCTTCGCGATCGCGCTCGGCGAGCAGGTGGTCCCGGGCGACTGGACGCCGGTCGTCCTGCTGTCGGTCTCGAGCCAGCTGATCGGCCAGGGCCTGCTCGTCTACGCCATGGGCCATGTGTCGCCGGTGGTGGTCGGCCTGTGCTTCCTGACCCAGCCGATCGCGGCCGCGGCGATCGGCTGGCTCGCTTATGGCGAGCGGCTGTCGCCCGGCGACGCGGCCGGCGCGCTCTTGATCTGCGCCGCTTTGGTGCTGATCCGCCTGCCGGCGCCAAGGCTTGCAACCGGGGACGCCGAGGCTCATTGAGTCGGCATGATCGCGCCCGGCGAGATGAACCTGGATGAGCTGCGCGACGCGCTGGCGCCGCTGATTCCCGCCCATGCCGTGTTCGACGGCTGGACCGAGGCGGCGCTGGCGATGGCGGCGAGCGCGCTCGGCGTTCCCGCCGACCGGGCGCGGCTCGCCTTTCCGGGGCGCGCGACGCAGATGATCGACGCCTGGTTCGACTCGATCGACAAGGCGATGCTCGCCGCCTTCGCGCCGGAGCGGATCGCGGCGATGAAGGTCCGCGACCGCATCCGCGCGCTCATCCTGTTCCGCTTCCAGTCGATCGCGCCGCACCGCGAGGCGCTCCGGCGCGCGCTCGCCGTCCTCGCCATGCCCCACAACGCGCTCGACGGCGCCCGGCTCGCCTGGCGCAGCGCCGACCGGATCTGGCGCCTCGCCGGCGACAGGGCGACCGACTTCAGCCATTATTCGAAGCGGGCGATCCTGGTCGGCGTCTACGGCTCCTCGACCCTCGTCTTCCTCGACGACGCGAGCGACGGCCTCGCCGGCACCACGGCGTTCCTCGACCGCCGCATCGGCGACGTCATGCGCTTCGAGAAGTTCAAGGCGAGCTGGCGCGGCACGCGCGAGCGCCTGCCCTCGCTCAGCCGCTTCCTCGGCCGGCTGCGCTACCCCGCGGTCTGACCGCCGCCGATCCAGCCCCCGGCGCGCTGGGCGATCATCGCCACCACGGCGTTGGGATGGCCGCGCGGGACGTTGGGCATCACCGACGCATCGACCACCCACAGGCCGTCCACGCCCCGCGCCTTCAGCCGCGGATCGACCGGCGCACCGGCGTCGCTGCCCATCCGGCAGGTTCCGCTCGGATGGTAGACGGTCTGGATCTGGCTGCGGGCAAGGTCGAGCAGGGCATCGTCGTCGCGCGCCCCGGCGCTGAGCGGCATCTCCGCGAGCGTTTCGCTGCGGAGCGGCTCGGTTTCCGCGATCCGCCGCGCCAGCCTGAGGCCGGCGAGCAGCACCTGGGCGTCGATCCCTTCGGCATCGCTGAGCAGCCCGAAGTCGATCGCCGGCGGGTCCCTGGGCGACGGGCTCTTCAGGGCGACGGTGCCGCGCGACCTTGGCGCGACCGGCACCGCCGCGATCGTGTAGCCATGGATTTCGGGCGGATCGAGCGCCTGGTTCGCCCAGTGGACCGGCAGGAACATCAGCTCCAGATCGGGCGCCTCGCGGTCGACGATGCTGGTGAAGGCGAACGCCTCGAGCGCGTTCGAGGTCAGCATGCCGCGCCCGAAGAGCAGCCATTTCAGCAGCTCGCCGATACCCTCGGCCGCCTTGAGGCTGATCGGTCGCCTCATCTCGAAGCCGAGCCCGGCCACGGCGTGATCCTGGAGGTTGGCGCCGATCTCCGGGCTGTGGTGGACGATTTCGAGCCCGTGACCCTGCAGGGCGACGGCATCGCCGACGCCCGACAGCATGAGCAGGTGCGGGCTGCCGAAGGCGCCGGCGCAAAGCACGATCCTGGCGGCGCGGTGGATGCCGCCATCGGCGAGCGCCACCCCCATTGCGCGCCGCCCTTCGAACAGGACGCGGGCGACAGCCCGGTTCTTGAGGACGCGAAGGTTCGGCCGCTTCATCGCCGGCTTCAGATAGGCGTCATAGGTGCTGAACCGTCGGCCCCTGCGGTGGGCGATCTCGGTGAAGAAAGCGCCCGAATAGGCGCGGCCATTATAGCCGCCGCCGCCGCCGTCCAGGCCGTTCGCCCGCGCCGCCTCGACGAAGGCGGTGGTGACCGGATTGGGCGCCTTGAGCCGGTCGATCCGCATCGGCCCGAGCCGGCCCCGGCTCTGGTCGCCGGCGTCGCCGCACGCGACGCCCTCCATCGCCCGGAACACCGGCCGGACGTCGTCCCAGCTCCAGCCCGCCGCGCCCGCCTCCGCCCAGCGGTCGAAATCGGCCGGGTGGCACCATTGGTGGATTTGGGCATTCATGTTCGCCGAGCCGCCCAGCATCTTGCCGCGCGGGGTGAAGATCGTCCGGCCGCCGCACGCCTGCTGCGGCTCGGATTCGAACGCCCAGTCCTGCTTCGACCGGAACAGCTTCACCATTCCGGCCGGCATCTTCACCGTCAGCGACGGCCTGCCGCCCGCCTCGACCAGCAGGACCTTGTCGCGCTCGTTCGCGGTAAGCGCGTGGGCAAGGACCGAGCCGGCGGTGCCGGCGCCCACGATGATGGTGTCCCACATGCCGACCTCCGCAACCGCCGGCGCGAAGGCTAGCCCGGCAGGACGAGCGAGGGAAGGGCGGCGGCTGCCGCTATTGATAATCAGTCGCAAGGCCGCTAGTCCAGCCCCTCGCACCTTTGGGGGAACATGCTCGACCGCCCTTTCAGCCTGAAGCGGCTTCTCCTGCCCCTGCTGTTGCTCACCGCCTTCTGCCTCCCTTCGGCGGCCCGCGCGGACGATGCGGCGGTCCAGACGGCGTGGCGGCTGCTCGACTATATCGCCGTCGACTATCGCGGCGCGGTCGCCGGCGGCCGGATCGTCAGCGCCGCCGAATATGCCGAGATGCGGGAATTCTCCGCTTCGGTCAGCCAGCGCATGGCGGCCCTGCCGGCGCGGCCGCAGCGCGCGGCGCTGGCCGCCGGGGCGCGCCGGCTCGAAGCCGCGATCGGCGGCCGCGCGCCCCCGGCCGAGATCGAGCGGCAGGCGCGCGCGCTGGCCGCGGCCCTGCTTGCGGCCTATCCGGTGCCGCTCGCGCCGGCGGCCCGGCCGGACCTGGCGCGCGGCGCGGCGCTCTACGCCCGCGAATGCGCCTCCTGCCACGGCGCCGCCGGCGCCGCCGACACCCCCGCCGCGGCCGCCCTCGATCCGCCGCCGATCGCCTTCGTCGACCGCGGGCGGGCGCGGGAGCGCAGCCTGTTCGGCCTGTTCCAGGTGATCGGGCAGGGCCTCGAGGGCACCGCGATGCAGAGCTTCGCCAACCTCTCCGTCGAGGACCGCTGGGCGCTGGCCTTCCATGTCGGCCGGCTCGCCTATCCCGACCCGCTTGCGGCGCGCGGGGCAGGCCTGTGGCGCAACGATCCGGCGTTGCGGCGGCGCGTTCCCTCTATCGAAGCCCTCGCCGGCCTCACCCCCGCCGCCCTCGCCGGCCAGGTCGGCGAGGAGAAAGCGGCGGCGGTGACCGCCTATCTTCGCTCCGATCCCGGCGCATTGATGCCGGGCGAGGGCGCCCCGACCCTGGCGGCGGCGCGCGACCTTCTGGACCGGAGCCTCGCCGCTTATGGCCGCGGCGCGCGCGACCAGGCCGCGGAGCTGGCGCTGGCCGCCTATCTCGACGGGTTCGAGCCGGTCGAGGCCGTGCTGCGCGCGCGCGACGCGAGCCTGGTCGGCGAAGTCGAGACCGCGATGGGCGAGCTTCGCGCCGCGATCGGCCGCGGCGCGCCCGCCGCCGACGTGGCCGCGCACGTCGCCCGGCTCCGGGCCCTGTTCGGCCGCGCCGAGGCCGCGCTGGCGCCGGAGGCGGGCAGCGGCACCTCGACCTTTCTCGGCGCGCTCGCCATCCTGCTTCGCGAGGGGCTGGAGGCGCTGCTGATCGTCGTCGCGATGATCGGTTTCCTGAGGAAGGCCGAGCGGCGCGACATGCTCAAATATGTCCATGCCGGCTGGGTCGGCGCGCTCGCCGCGGGCGTCGCGACCTGGTGGGCGGCGAGCCATCTCCTCACCATAAGCGGCGCCGACCGCGAGCTCACCGAGGGCTTCGGCTCGCTGCTCGCCGCCGCCATCCTCCTCATCGTCGGCGTCTGGATGCACGGCAAGGCGCAGGCGGGCGCGTGGCAGGCCTATGTCCGCGACAGGCTCGACCGGGCGCTGAGCCGGGGTTCGGCCTGGTTCCTGTTCACCCTCGCCTTCATCGCCGTCTATCGCGAGGTGTTCGAGACGATCATCTTCTTCGCGGCGATGGGCGGGCAGGGGAACGAAGCCGCGCTCGCCGGCGGCGTCGCCCTCAGCGCCGTGCTGCTCGCGCTCGTCGCCTGGGCGATGCTGCGCCTCAGCGCCCGGCTGCCGATCGGCAAGTTCTTCGCTTATTCGGCCGCCTTGATCGCGGTGCTGGCGGTGGTGCTGGCCGGCAAGGGCCTCGCCGCCCTGCAGGAAGCCGGCATGGTCGGGGTGATGCCGCTGGCCGGCTTCCCGCGCTCGGCCATGCTCGGCATCTATCCCACGCTGGAGACCTTGCTCGCGCAAGGAGCGATGATCGTCCTGCTCGCCATCGGCTTCCTCTACGTCCACCGGCGGCCGGTGAAAGCCTAGCGCTCCGCGGCGCCTTGGCTTATGCCGCGGGAACGAGCTTCGAGGAGGACAAGATGGCGGGCGTGAACAAGGTGATTCTGGTCGGCAATCTCGGCGACGATCCGGAAGTCCGCTCGCTGAACAATGGCGGCGAGGTCGTGAACATGCGCGTCGCCACGTCGGAGAATTGGAAGGACCGCGACGGCAACCGCCAGGAGCGGACCGAATGGCACCGGGTCGTCATCTTCAACGAGAATCTCGGCCGGGTCGCCAAATCCTATCTGAAGAAGGGCTCGAAAGTGTATCTGGAAGGCCAGATCCAGACCCGCAAGTGGCAGGACCAGTCCGGCCAGGACCGCTATTCGACCGAGGTGGTGCTGCAGCGCTTCCGCGGCGAGCTGGTGCTGCTCGACAGCCGCGGCAGCGGAGGCGGCGGCTTCGGCGGCGACGACCATGGCGATGCGGCGGGGGGCGGCGATTTCGGCGGCGCCGCGCCGCGCCAGCAGTCCCGCCCGGCGCCGGCGTTCGACAGCGACCTCGACGACGACGTGCCGTTCTGACGGCCCCGACAGGCCGTCATCCCGGCGGAAGCTGGGATCACGGCTTAGGGTTTGAGCTTGTCCTTGAGCCCCGCCAGCGCGCCGAACGGGCCGGCTTCCTCCTCGCTCTTCACGCCCGCCTGCTTCAGCGCCTCCCCGGCGCCGGGCGCGCGGGGATAGGGGTCGAGGTTGAGCAGCAGGGTTTCGGCGACCGCCTCGCCCAGGTCGATCGACTCGCCGTCGTAGAAGACGACGTCGAGCTCGCCGGCGTCGAGCTCGATCTCCTCGGCCGCGGCTTCGGGATGCGGGCGGAAGAGGATCTCGAACGGCGCCTCGACCTCGGCCTCGACCGGCTCGCCCGTCGCCACGCAGCTTTGCGTGACCCGGGCGGAGAGCGTGCCGGCGGCGGCGATCTCGCTCCCCTTGCGGGCCAGCGCCGCCTCGGCGGTCAGCCGGCCGATGCCGGCAAGGCCGAACCGCCGCGCCAGCGCCCTGCGCTCCTCCGCGTCCGCTTCGAGCGTCATGCGGCGCGGTCCTTCGCCGAGCGTGTCGGCGGGCACGATCCGGCTGAACTCCGGCGCGGTCATCAGGCGGGGACCCGGCCGTCGAGCAGATCGGCGGTCGCGCAGCCGTCGAGCCCCCGGCTGAAGCGCTCGAGCCGCGCCGCGACCAGGGCCGGCGCATCGTCCGACGGCGGCGAATCGTGGAAGACGTTGCGGCGGACCGCGGCGGCGAACGAGCCCTCCGCCCGCGCCGCGCGAAAGGCGCCCAGCCGGCCGCCGAGCGCGCTCATCATCCTGCCGACATGCTTGCCGACGACGGGGTCGCCGATGCCGATCTGCCTCAGCGTCGCCTCCATGTCGTCGATGAACAGCTCGGTGAGCAGCCGCGACGGCTCGCGCCCGGCCTCGCCGTCGGCCTCGAGCCGGAGCAGCACCAGCGCGGTCACCGCCGCGACCATGTCGAACCGGCCGGCGATCGTGTCCGGCACATGCCCGTCGCGATACCAGAACGGGTCGCGCCCGGCGGCGACCGCGGCGCGGTAGAGCGGCGCCAGCGCCGCGCGCTGCCGGGCCTCGCCGAAAATTCTCCGGAAGAGCGACAAGATGATCCTCAAAAGTTCGAGCGGCTTGCGCGAGCTAGGCGATGTTCATATTGGGAAGGCTAGTCAAGTCCGGCGGCCGCCTTCGGGGGGCCGGGCGCGGGGCGATCAGGAGAATGAAGCCAATGACCTTCCGGCATGGATCGCGCGCCGTTCTGGCGATCGCCCTGGCGGGCGTGCTGGCCGCCGGCTGCACCCGGATCCGCGACCATCAGGGCTATGTCATCGACGACCCCTTGGTCGCCGCGGTCCAGCCCGGGGTCGACAATCGCGAGTCGGTCACGGGCACGCTGGGACGGCCGACCTTCGTCGGCCAGTTCGACCAGCGCGACTGGTATTACGTCTCGCGCAACACCCGCCAGCTCGCCTTCAACATGCCCCGGCCTTCCGAGCAGACCATCCTCCACATCCGTTTCGACGCCGCGGGCAATGTCGAAAGCGTCAACCGCAGCGGGCTGGAGCTGGTCGCCAACATCGAGCCGACCGGCGAGGAGACGCCGACCCTGGGCAGCAACCGCAGCCTGCTCGAAGAGCTGTTCGGCAATATCGGCGCGGTCGGCCAGCGCGGCCAGAGCGCCCCGACCGCCGACAACCCGAACTGACGGCTTATTGCACCACCCGCCCGGCGGCGAGCACCGCCAGCGTCACCAGGTCGGACGCGGTGGCGGACATCGGCGCGATCTGGACCTGCTTCTCCATGCCGACCAGCATCGGCCCGATCACCGCGTCGCCGCCCAGCTCCTTCAAGAGCTTGGCCGAGATGTTGGCGGTCTGCAGCCCCGGCATGACCAGGACGTTCGCCGGCCCGGTCAGCCGCATGAACGGATAGACCTTCTGCATCGCCGGATTGAGCGCGACGTCGGGCGACATCTCGCCTTCATATTCGAAGTCCAGGTCCATCATGTCCATCAGCTTCACCGCCTCGCGGATGCGCTCGAGGAAGCTGCCCTCCGGATTGCCGAAATTGGAGTAGGACAGGAAGGCGACGCGCGGCTCGTGGCCCATCCGCCGCGCCACGCCGGCGGTGCGGATCGCGATCTGGGCGAGCTGCTCGGGCCGCCGGCCGCTCGGTCACCGTGGTGTCGGCGATGAACACGGTGTGGGACTGGCCGACCATGACGTGGATGCCGAACGGCGTGACGCCCTCCTGCGGATCGAGCACGCGGCGGATCTGGCGGAAGCTCTGCGCATAGGGGCGGGTGACGCCGGTGATCATCACGTCGGCCTCGCCCATGGCGAGCAGCAGGGAGGCGAAGATGTTGCGGTCCTGGTTGACGATCCGCCCGAGCTCGCGGTGCATGTAGCCGCGCCGCTGCAGCCGGCTGTAGAGGAAGTCGGCGAGCTCGGGGACGCGCGGATAGTTGCGGCTGTTATAGACCTGGAAGGAATCCGGGTCCTCGACGCCCAGAGCGCGCAGCCGCTCGTGGACGTCCTCGCGCCCGACCAAAAGGGGGATGCCGTAGCCGCCGTCGCGAAAGGCGATGGCGGCGCGCAGCACGACGTCCTCCTCGCCTTCGGCGAACAGCACCCGGCGGGGATTGGCGCGCGCCGCCTCGTAGGCGAGGGTGAGCACCGAGGTGGTCGGGTTGAGCCGCGAGCGCAGGGCGGTCCGGTAGGCGGCCATGTCCTCGATCGGCCGCCGGGCGACGCCCGAGTCCATCGCCGCCTGGGCGACGGCGGAGGGGACGATCTCCATCAGCCGCGGGTCGAACGGGGCGGGGATGATGTAATCGGGGCCGAAGCTGTGCGCCCGGCCGCCATAGGCCGCCGCCACCTCCTCGGGGACCTGCTGGCGGGCGAGCTCGGCCAGCGCGTTGGCGGCGGCGATCTTCATCTCGTTGTTGATCGTGGTCGCGCGGACGTCGAGGGCGCCGCGGAAGATGAACGGGAAGCCGAGGACGTTGTTGACCTGGTTGGGATAATCGGAGCGGCCGGTGGCGACGATCGCGTCGGGCCGCGCCGCCTTGGCGTCGGGCGGAATGATCTCGGGGTCGGGGTTGGCCATGGCGAAGATGATCGGCTTCTTCGCCATCTCCTTGACCATTTCGGGCTTGAGCGCGCCCGCCGCGCTGAGGCCGAGGAAGACGTCGGCGCCCTTCAGCGCTTCCTCCAGCGTGCGCGCGTCGGTCTTGGCGGCATGGGCCGACTTCCACTGGTCGAGCCCCTCGCGGCCCTGGTAGATCACGCCCTTGCGGTCGCACATCAGCACGTTGTCGTGCTTGACGCCCATCGACTTGATCAACTCCGTGCAGGCGATGGCGGCGGCGCCGGCGCCGTTCACCACCACCTTGATGTCGCCGAGCTTGCGGCCGGTGAGGAAGCAGGCGTTGATCAGGCCGGCGGCGCTGATGATGGCGGTGCCGTGCTGGTCGTCGTGCATGATCGGGATGTTCATCCGCTCGCGCAGCGTCTGCTCGATGATGAAGCATTCCGGCGCCTTGATGTCCTCGAGGTTGATGCCGCCGAAGCTCGGCTCCATCAGGGCGACCGCGTCGATGAACTTGTCGGGATCCTCGGTGTCCAGCTCGATGTCGATCGAATCGACGTCGGCGAAGCGCTTGAACAGCACCGCCTTGCCCTCCATCACCGGCTTCGCCGCCAGCGCGCCGAGATTGCCGAGGCCGAGGATGGCGGTGCCGTTGGAGATGACGGCGACCAGATTGCCCTTGGCGGTGTAATCATAGGCGAGGTCCGGATTGTCGGCGATGGCGCGGACCGGGACGGCGACGCCGGGCGAGTAAGCGAGGGAGAGGTCGCGCTGGGTCGCCATCGGCTTGGAGGCGATGATCTCGATCTTGCCCGGGCGGCCCATCGAATGGAATTCGAGCGCCTCCGCTTCCGAGAATTTGACGTTGCTGCCTTCGCTCATCGTCGCGCATCCCCTGTTCGGGCTTCGGTGTAGGGCTTGAGGCGCAACCGGGGCAAGTCGCCAGTTCCTCCCCTGCTTTTGCCGGGGAGGGGGACCATGCGGAGCATGGTGGAGGCGCCGGCCAGAACCCCCTCTCCCCGGCGGGGATTGCGGCGACAGGCCGGTCCCCCGGACAGGTACATTGTAGAAAGGGGACACGTACTAGTACGTGTCCCCTTTCCCAGGCGCCCCTCCACCAGCCTGCGGCTGGTCCCCCTCCCCTCGAAATCGAGGGGAGGAACTAGAAACCCGTTCCCCGCCGAACACCCTCACCCCACCCTCTCCCTGAGGGAGAGGGCTTTTTCCGTCGGGCGAACGGGTAGAAGGCGAGGAGTCATCCCGGCGGAAGGGGCACCCCGCAAAGTAGTACTTTGCGGGGACCCCGAAGGCCGGGACCCATGAACACCGAGTCCCAGGAAGGGCGCCGAGGCATCGCCGGTCCTCGCCCACCTGCGTCCATGGATCCCGGCTTTCGCCGGGATGACTCCGAAATTGCACGTAAATCAGAAATGGCTAATTGAGTACGGACCCTGGGCCGTATCGACATTCAGTTCGTGCGAGCGGAAAAGCCCTCTCCCTGGAGGGAGAGAATTGGTAGAAAGGGGACACGTACTAGTACGTGTCCCCTTTCCCCTGAGAGCTCCGCCGACATGAGCTCGGAGGCCTGGCTCAAGCAGAACGGCTATGCCGGCTTCATGGTCTATGACTTCGAGAGCAGCGCCAACCAGCAGGTGATGGGCCAGCTGGTGAACGGCTGGATGGGTCCCGGCAACTGGAACAAGGTCGGCTAGTTCCTCCCCGGCCTGGGGTCCCGACCCGATGAGAAGACGGATTTTGGCTCGGGTAACCAGGGGAGTCATCCCGGCGAAGGGGCACCCCGCAAAGTAGTACTTTGCGGGGACCCCGAAGGCCGGGACCCATGAACACCGAGCCTGAGGAAGGGCGCGGAGGCATCGCCGGTCCTCGCCCGCCTGCGTCCAAGGTGCAAAGGGGACACGTACTAGTACGTGTCCCCTTTCCCAGGCGCCCCTCCACCAGCCTGCGGCTGGTCCCCCTCCCCTCGAAATCGAGGGGAGGAACTAGAAACCCGTTCCACGCCGGGCTTCAACCCACTAACCTCCCCCCATGGCCGCCCGGGCGAAGACCGACACCGCACCCACCCCGATGATGGCGCAGTATCTCGCCCTCAAGGCGGAGGCCGAGGGCAGCCTGCTCTTCTACCGGATGGGCGACTTCTTCGAATTGTTCTTCGACGACGCCAGGGTCGCCGCCCAATGCCTCGACATCGCCCTGACCGCGCGCGGCGAGCATGACGGCGCGCCGATCCCGATGTGCGGCGTCCCGATCCACGCCGCCGAGGCCTATCTCGCCCGTTTGATCAGGGGCGGCCACCGCGTCGCCATCGCCGAGCAGGTCGAGAGCCCGGCGGAAGCGCGCAAGCGCGGCGCCAAATCGGTGGTCGCCCGCGCCATCGTCCGGGTGGTGACGGCCGGGACCTTGACCGAGGAGGCCCTGCTCGATTCGCGCGCCGCCAACTGGCTGGTCGCGGTCGCCAAGGCCGGCGAGCGCTACGGCATCGCCGCCGCCGACGTCTCGACCGGCCGGTTCGAGCTGGCCGCGGTGGCCGCCCCCGCGCTCGACGCCGAGCTGGCGCGGCTGGGCCCTGCGGAGATCGTCATCCCAGACAGCGCTCCTGCGAAAGCAGTAGCCCAGGGCGAAGGTGGAGACTGGGCTCCTGCTTTCGCAGGAGCACAATGTTCGCGGCAATCAAGCACCCACTTCGACAGCATCGCCGCCGAGCGCCGCCTCAGGGAACGCTTCGGGGTCGCCACCCTCGACGGCTTCGGCCAGTTCGACCGCGCCGCTTTGTGCGCGGCCGGCGGCCTGCTCGCCTATCTCGACGAGGCCGCCCGCGATTCGCTGCCCTTCCTCAGGCCGCCGGTGGCGCGCGCGCCCGGCGACCATATGATGATCGACGCGGCGACGCGCGAGAGCCTGGAATTGACCGTCTCCGCCTCGGGCAGCCGCGCCGGCAGCCTGCTCGCCTCGGTCGACCGCAGCGTCACCGGCGCCGGCGCGCGGCTGCTCGCGGCCGATCTCGGCGCGCCCTTGCTCGACCGCGCCGGCATCGAGGCGCGGCTCGACCTCGTCGCCCTGTTCGAGGGCGATGCCGCCGCGCGCGACTGGCTGCGGCGGCAATTGCGGGCGCTGCCCGACATCGGCCGCGCGCTGGGGCGGCTGGTGGCGGGGCGCGGCAGCCCGCGCGACCTTGGCCAGCTGCGCGACGGGCTGGGCGAAGCGCGGCGCCTCCACGACCGGCTGGCGCGCAGCCCCGATCCGCCGTCTTTGCTCACCGGCCTGCTGCCGGCGCTGACCGGCCATGGCGCGCTGGTCGATCTCCTCTCCCGCGCGCTGGTGCCGATGCCGCCGATCGACACTGCCCAGGGCAACTATATCGCCGAGGGCTATGACGCCGCCCTCGACGCGCTCCGCGCCACCGGCGGCGAGGGCCGGCGGGCGATCGCCGCGCTGGAGGCGCGCTACCGCGCCCAGACCGGCATCGCGTCGCTGAAGATCCGCCACAACAATGTGCTCGGCTTCCATATCGAGGTGCCGGCGAAGAATGCCGACCGGCTGATGGCGGCGGATTCGGGCTTCACCCACCGCCAGACCATGGCCGGCGCCGTCCGCTTCAACGCGCCGGACCTGCACGAGCAGGCGCTGCGGGTCGGCCAGGCGGGCGCCCATGCCCTGGCCGCCGAGGCCGCCCATTTCGACGAATTGTGCGCGGCGGCGCTGAAGCGCGCCGAGGCGATCGCCGCCGCCGCCGACGCGCTCGCCCGGCTCGACGTCGCCGCCGCGCTCGCCGAGCGCGCCGCGGAGGGCGGCTGGTGCCGGCCGTTCTTCGCCGGAGAAGCCTGCTTCCAGGTCGAAGCGGGCCGCCATCCGGTGGTCGAGGACGCGCTGAAGGCGGGCGGCGCGCGGTTCGTCGCCAACGATTGCCGGCTCTCCGAGGACAGCCGGCTGTGGCTGGTGACCGGGCCCAATATGGGCGGCAAGTCGACCTTCCTCAGGCAGAACGCCCTGATCATCCTGCTCGCCCAGGCCGGCTCCTTCGTTCCCGCCGCCAGCGCGACCCTGGGGCTGGTCGACCGGCTGTTCAGCCGGGTCGGCGCGTCGGACAATCTCGCCCGCGGCCGCTCGACCTTCATGGTCGAGATGGTCGAGACCGCGGCCATCCTCGCCCAGGCCTCGCCCAGGAGCTTCGTCATCCTCGACGAGGTCGGCCGCGGCACCTCCACCTATGACGGCCTCGCCATCGCCTGGGCGGTCACCGAGGCGATCCACGACGTGAGCCGCTGCCGCTGCCTGTTCGCCACCCATTATCACGAGCTCACCCGGCTCGCCGAGCGGCTCGAGGCGCTGTCGCTCCACCATGTCCGGGCGCGCGAGTGGAAGGGCGACCTCGTCCTGCTCCACGAAGTGGCCACCGGCCCGGCCGACCGCAGCTACGGCCTCGCCGTCGCCAAGCTGGCCGGGCTGCCGCCGCCGGTCCTCGCCCGCGCCAAGTCGGTGCTCGCCAAATTGGAGGCCGGCCGCGCCGCCACCGGCGGCATCGCCGCGGGGCTCGACGATCTCCCCCTGTTCGCCGCCGCGCCCCAGGAGGAAGCGGCGCCCGACGCCGTGCGCGAGGCGCTCGCGCAGGTCGAGCCCGATAGCCTGGCGCCGCGCGAGGCGCTGGAGCTGGTCTACCGGCTGAAGCGCCTCCAGGCCGAGGGCGGGGGATGAGCGGACGGCTCCTCGCCGTGCCCAACCGGCGCGAGATCGTCGACCGCCGGGCCGTCGCCGAGCGGCTCGACGGCGCGGACCGCAAGGCCGCCGCCCTCATCCTCAAGGAGGCGCTCGCCGGCGGCCGCGCGGAGATCGCCCGCCGGCTGGCGCACAAGCCCTATGCCGGGACCGAGGCCGCCTCGGCCTATGCCTTCCTCACCGATCAGATCCTGCGCCTGGCCTATGATTTCGTCACCGGCCGGCTCCATCCGCTCGCCAACCCGACGACGTCGGAGCGGCTGCTGCTGATGGCGGTGGGCGGCTACGGCCGCGGCGAGATGGCGCTCTGCTCGGATGTCGACATCGCCTTCGTGACGCCGTGGAAGCCGACGGCCTGGACCGAGACGGCGATCGAATCGATCCTCTATCTGCTCTGGGACCTCGGCCTCACGATCGGCCATTCGACGCGCAGCGTCGACGACGTCATCCGGGTGGCGGCGGGCGACCATACCGTCCGCACCGCCATCCTCGAAGCGCGCTACATCTGGGGCGACGAGGCCTTGTACGACCAGGTCGCCGCGCGCTTCTGGAAGGACGTCGTCGCCGGCAATGTCGGCGGCTTCGTCACGGAGAAGCTGGAGGAGCGCGACGCCCGGCACAAGCGCATGGGCGACAGCCGCTACGTGGTCGAGCCCAACGTCAAGGAAGGCAAAGGCGGCCTGCGCGATCTCCACGCCTTGTTCTGGATCGGCAAATATGCCTACCGGCTGCGCTCGGTCGACGAGCTGGTCGACGTCGGCCTGTTCTCGGCGGACGAGCTGCGCCAGTTCCACCGCGCCGAGCGCTTCCTGTGGGCGGTGCGCTGCCATCTCCATCTCGCCTCCGGCCGGGCCGAGGAGCGGCTGACCTTCGACTATCAGCGCGAGATCGCGACCCGGATGAACTATGCCCACCGGCCCGGCAAGTCGCCGGTCGAGCGGTTCATGCGCCACTATTTCCTGCACGCGAAGACGGTCGGCGACCTGACCGGCGTGTTCCTCGCCCATCTCGACGACAAGTTCGCGCGGCGCGGACGCCGGATCGGCTTTCCCGCCTTCCGCCGCCGGCCCGGCCGGCTCGAGGGCTTCATGCTCGACCGCGGCCGGCTCGCCGTCCCCGACGAGGATTTCCTCGCCGCGGATCCCGTGCGCCTCGTCCGGATGTTCGCGCTCGCCGACCGCTACGGGCTCGAAATCCACCCGCTGGCGATGCGCGCCGCCTCCCGCCACGCCAAGCTGATCGACGCCGGGGTCCGCGCCGACCCGCAGGCCAATGCCCTGTTCCTCGACGTGCTGACCAGCCCCCGCGACCCCGAGACGGTGCTGCGCTGGATGAACGAGGCCGGCATCTTCGGCCGCTTCATTCCCGATTTCGGCCGCGTCGTCGCCCAGATGCAGTTCGACATGTACCATCATTATACCGTCGACGAGCATTCGATCCGGGCGATCGGCCTGCTCTCGCGGATCGAGCGCGGCGAGCTCAGGGACGAGCATTCGCTCGCCACCGCCCTGTTTCCGCGGATCGCGTCGCGGCGCACGCTCTACGTCGCGGTCCTGCTCCACGACATCGCCAAGGGGCGCGGCGGCGACCACAGCCAGCTCGGCGCGGACGTCGCGCGCGCCTTGTGCCCGCGGCTCGGCCTTTCCGACGCCGAGACCGAGACCGTCGCCTGGCTGGTGCGCTGGCACCTCCTCATGTCCGCCACCGCCTTCAAGCGCGACCTCGCCGACCCCAAGACGATCCAGGACTTCGTCGAACGGGTGAAGAGCCTGGAGCGGCTGCGCCTGCTGTTCCTCCTCACCGTGGTCGACATCCAGGCGGTCGGGCCGGGCACGTGGAACAGCTGGAAGAGCCAGCTGCTGCGCGCCTTGTTCGACGCCGGCGAGGAGATGCTCCGGCTCGGCCACAAGCAGAAAGGCCGCAAGGAGCGGATCGCCGCCACCCAGGCCGACCTCGCCGAGCGCCTCGGCTGGGAGGAAAGCCGCTTCGCCCGCTTCACCTGGCGGCTGCCGGACAGCTATTGGCTGGCCGAGCCCGTCGAGGTGATCGAATTGAACGCCCGCTTCCTCGACGCCGCCGACCGCAATCCGAGCAAAGCGGGGCATGTCGAGGCGCTGGTGCTGCCGGAGCGCGGCGCCACCCTAATCACGATTTACGCCAGGGATCATGCGGGCCTCTTCTATCGCGTCGCGGGTGCCATCAGCCTGACGGGGGGTACCATCATCGACGCCCGCATCCACACCACCGACGACGGCATGGCGCTCGACAATTTCCTCGTCCAGGACCTCGCCCGCGGCCCGTTCGCCGACCCTCACCAGCTGAAGCGGCTCGAGGCGGAGGTGATGAAGGCGCTCGACGGGCACGAGCCCTCGGCCGACCGGCTCGCCGCCCGCGCGCTGCCGCTGCGCCGGGCCGAGGCGTTCCGCATCCAGCCGGCCGCCTTCGTCGACAACAAGGCCTCCAACCGCTACACGGTGATCGAGGTCAACGCCCGCGACCGCGCCGCCTTGCTGTTCGAGCTCGCCCGCTCGATCTACGTGTCGCGGGCGGTCATCCACAGCGCCCATATCGCCACCTATGGCGAGCGCGCGGTCGACGTCTTCTACCTGACCGATCTGGGCGGCGCGAAGATCGAAAGCCCGGCCCGGCTGAAGGCGCTGCAGGCCCGCCTCCTCAAGGTGTCGACCGTGGAACGAACGCCCAACCGCCGCGCCGCCTGAGCAAAGGAAAAGGCCCCCGCCGTCGCCGGCGAGGGCCTCTGCCCCCAAATTCCTCCGATCAGAAGCGGAAGCGGCCGGTGATGCCGAACGTCCTCGGCTCAGCCAGGAAGCTCGCGAACAGCTGGTTGGCGGTGGCGAAGCTCGGCGCGCCGAAATTGGTGACATGGGCGACCGAGTTGGAGCCCTGGAACGGGGCGTTGAACGCGACCTGCTGATAATCCTGGTCGAACAGGTTCTGCGCCCACAGCTCGACCGACCAGCGCTGCCCGGGCCCGCGGACGCCGAGGCGGGCGTTGACCAGAGCGAAGGCGTTCTGCTCCTTTTCGGGGAACAGGTCGGAGCCGGTATTATAGTCGTCGGTGAGGCGGGCGTCGGCATAGACGAGGGCGGTGAGGCCGGAATTGCCGAGCCGCGGCGTCCAGGTGAACGAGCCGGTGACGGTGATCTCCGGCGCGTTGGAGAGATTGTCGCCGGGCAGCAGGAACAGCGCCGGATCGAGCGGCGTGCCGGTGTCGCGGCCGACCAGGTCGCTCCGGTAGCGGGTCCGGGCGTAGGTGAGGCCGGCGGTGACCTGGAGGTCGCGGCGGGGATAGATCGCCACTTCGACCTCGACGCCGGTCGAGGTCACGCCCGAGCGCACGTCGTCCGTCGCGCAGGCGCCGGTGGTGGCGCTCGGGTCGGAATCGGCGGTGCCGAGCGAGGTCCCGCAGCCATTGATGTTCTGGACCAGGAAGACCGAGCCGTTGAACGTGTTCAGCTGGAAGTTGCTGAACGCCTGGCGGAAGGCGGCGATGTTGAGGATGAAGCTGCGGTGGGTCCATTTCATGCCGACTTCGTAGGCGTTGACGATCTCCGGATCGAACTGGAGGTTGATGGTGCCGAACGGCGCCCCGCGGCCGCCGGTGTTGCGCGGGTCGGTCGGCAGGAAGATCGGCACGCCGAGCGCCGAGCGGTCGAGGTTGAAGCCGCCCGCCTTGTAGCCGCGCGAATAGCTGGCGTAGAGCAGCAGGCTCTCGTTCGGCTTGAACGAGAGCACGCCGGTGCCGGTCCACTCGCTCTCGTCGCGCTCGTCGGAGAGGTTGAGGGCGTTGAGCGCGCTCGACGAATTGCCCTGGCAGGTCAGGTTGACGATGCCTTGGGCGAACGGCTGGAGGGTCGCCGGCAGCGGCGTCATCCCGCCCGGCAGGAAGTTCGAGAAGAAAGCCTGCTGGGTCGGGCAGATCGTGTTGGAATTGTTGAAGTCGGCCGCGAATTCCTTGTTCTCGTTGGTGTAGCGCAGGCCGATGGTCAGCGCGAGCTGGTCGGTGATGTTGAAGATGTTGTGGGTGAAGATCGCCCAGTTGGTGCTTTCCTGGAAATAGTTGGCGAAATTGTCGCCGACATTGTTGACCGTGCTGAGGCGATCGAGCCCGCCGAGGATCACCGGTCCCGCCGCGCCGAAGCCGGCGCCGAACGATGCCCGGGCGGTGACGCCGGGCGCGACCAGCGCGGTGCTCAGGCAGCCCGGCGCCGCCGGATTGCGCAGGATCGGGTTCGGGTTGACGGTCGCGACCAGGCGGCAGGCGGCGAACGCGCCATATTGGCTGCCGAAGATCAGATTGTCGCGGACATGGAGGTCCTCGTTGGCGAAATAGCCGCCGACCAGCCAGTCGAGGAAGCCGCCGAACGCCGAGCCCTGGAACCTGATCTCCTGGGTGAAGGTCTGGAAATCGCGGAACGCATTGTCGTCGTCGTTGCGCCGCAGGATGTCGACATTGGTGTAATCGGTGTCGGACGGCGAATAGGAGACATAGTCGCGGAAGGCGGTGATCGAGGTGAACGAGATGTCGTCGCTGAGGTCGTAGTTGACGTGGAACGACACGCCCCAATCGGTGGTCTCGCCTTCATAGGTCGTGCCCGGGGTGAGCGCGAGCTGACGGTTGAACGGATCGCCCCGCGACGGGATGACGCCGCCAAGGCTGGTCAGCACGTCGATGATGCGGTTGCCGTCGGGCGAGCCGCCGGCCCCCGGCTGACGGACCGCGAAATCGCCGGGAACGCCGGGCGTCGGATCGAAGGTCTCGCGGGTGCCGACATAGACGGCGCCGCAGCAGGATTCGCTGCGGGTCGAGAAATCGCCGATCAGGCGGATCGACAGCGCGTCATTGGGCTCGAACAGGAATTGCGCGCGGGTGAAGATGCGGTCGCGGTCGTTGACGTGGGATTCGGTGCCGCTGGCGGCGTTGACGACGTCGTAAAAGCCCTCGCGGCGCGAGTAGATGGCGTCGAGCCGGAAAGCGATATGCTCGGAGATCGGGCCGGTGATCCCGCCGCCGACGCGGATCGCGTCGTAATTGCCGTAGGTCGCCTCGACGTGGCCGCCGAACTCGAATTCGGGACGGCGGGTGAGGATGTGGATGAGGCCGGCCGAGGCGTTGCGGCCGAACAACGTGCCTTGCGGCCCGCGCAGCACCTCGATCCGCTCGATCTCGCCCAATTCGTTGAGGCCGATGCCGCTGCGCGAGCGGTAGACGCCGTCGACGAACACCGCGACCGAGCTTTCGAGGCCGGGATTGTCGCCGACCGTGCCGATGCCGCGGATACGGGCTGAGCCGTTCGCTTCGGTGCCGGTCGAGGAGACGAGCAGCGACGGCGCCAGCTGGTTCAGCGCGCGGATGTCGGTTGCGCCCGAATTCTGCATGGCCTGGCCGCCGACGGCGGACACGGCGAGAGGGACGTCCTGCAGGATCTGGCGGCGGCCCTGGGCGGTGACGACGATCTCCTGCTGGCCTTCCTGGTCGCCGTCCTGGACGGCGGCTTCCTCGGTCGGGCTCGGCGTGGTCGGCGCGGTATCGTCCTGCGCGTAAGCCGGCGTCGCCAGCGCGGTAAGGCCTGCGGAAAGCAGCCAGAAGCTCTTCGACATGATCCCCTCTCCCTGAATTTCTGTTTCTTGTTTGGGCGAGAGCTACCGCGAATGTGGCAGTTTCGCCAGCGGAAAAACCGCAGTTTCCCGTTGGTTCGGACGCGCTCATTGCAAATCCGCAACAGAAGGGTTGCAACCTGAAACCAAACATGCCGGGTGCCGCTACGGAATGCGCGTTTCCAGGTGCGGAGCCGAAACGACTTGCCGCCGTCGGCGTGGGGGTTCAGGCGGCGGCGCGGCTGCCGGCGTGGCGCCTTTGGGCGGAGCGCCGCCTGAGGTCGGCGAGGCAGCGTCCGGCGGTCCTGCCGTCCCAATGTTCGGGCCGCTTCCGGTCCGCGCGGTCTTGGGCGAGCGCGCGGCCGAGCAGGCCGGGAAGGTCGGCGGCGGAGGCGAGCCGGTTGGTGCCCTCCTCGATCGTGATCGGGCGCTCGGTATTGGCGCGCAAGGTGAAGCAGGGGATGCCGAGATAGGTGGTCTCTTCCTGGAGGCCGCCGGAATCGGTCACCACGGCGGCGGCGCCGGCGACCAGGCTCATGAAGCGGATATAGGGCAGGGGCTCGACCAGGCGGACGCCGGCCGCCGCCAGCGCCGCGTCGAGGCCCGTCTCCGCGAGGCGCGCGGCGGTCCGCGGATGGACCGGGAAGACGATCGCGAGGCGCTGCTGGATCTCGGCAAGGCAGGCGGCGAGCCGGCGCAGCTGGGCGGGGTCGTCGACGTTGGACGGCCGGTGCAGGGTCACCACGCAATAGGGCTGGCCGGCGACCCCCAGCTCCTGCGGCACCGCCGCCGCGGCGATCGCCGGGCGCGCCCGCTCGAAGCTGTCGAGCATGATGTTGCCGACCCGGGCGATGCGCTCCCTGGGCACCCCTTCGGCGATAAGGTTGCGGTCGGCGTCCGGCGACGGCGTCCACAACACGTCGCTGACCGCGTCGGTGGCGATCCGGTTGATCTCCTCGGGCATGGTCCGGTCGCGCGAGCGCAGGCCGGCCTCGAGATGGACGGTGGTTATGCCGAGCTTGGTCCCGACCAGGGCGGCGGCAAGCGTCGAATTGACGTCGCCGACCACCACCAGCCAGTCGGGGCGGTGGGCGAGCGCCACCTTCTCATATTCGATCATCACCCGGCCGGTCTGCTCGGCATGGCTGCCCGAGCCGATGCCGAGGTGGAAATCGGGGTCGGGAAGGCCGAGATCCTTGAGGATCGCGTCCGACATGTTGGCGTCGTAATGCTGGCCGGTATGGACGAGCACCGGCGCGAAGTCCGCCGCCGCGGCGAGCGCGTGCCAGAGCGGCGCCACCTTCATGAAATTGGGGCGCGCGGCGGCGATCAGGTGGACGGTCTGGGCGGGCAAATCGGGCTCCTCGATGGAGACGCGATATGCCCGATCCGGGTTAAAACGCCCTCAACGTGCCGGCAGGGCGGCAAACCCGGTTTCGAGTTCATCCCGGCGAAGGCCGGGATCCATGAACACCGAGTTTCGCGAAAAGACCATGGCCTGGTCGGCTGAGTCCGTGTTCATGGGCCCCGGCCTTCGCCGGGCTGACTCTGATTATTTCGGCGCGAGCACCATCAGCATCTGACGGCCTTCCATGCGCGGGTGCTGCTCGATCTTGGCCGTTTCGGCGACGTCGGCCTGGACGCGCTGGAGGAGCTGCATGCCGAGCTCGCCATGGGCGAGCTCGCGGCCGCGGAAGCGCAGGGTGATCTTCACCTTGTCGCCCTCGCCGATGAAGCTGAAAACCTTCTTCATCTTGGTGTCGTAATCGTGGTCGTCGATGTTCGGACGCATCTTGATCTCCTTGATCTCCTGCGTCTTTTGCGACTTGCGGGCGAGGTTGGCCTTTTTCTGCGCCTCGTACTTATATTTGCCGACGTCGAGGAACTTGGCGACGGGCGGATCGGCGTTGGGGGACACTTCGACCAGGTCCAGGCCGAGGTCCGCGGCCTGCTCCATCGCTTCGGCGGTCAGCATCACGCCGAGATTCTCGCCATTCTCATCGATCACGCGCACCTTGGGCGAGACGATGAATTCGTTGAAGCGGGGGCCGTTCATAGGCGGCGCCTGCGGGCGCCGGACGAGAGGGGGACGTATAGCAGTTTCTCCTAAAGTGGCCTGTTCCGTCTCCACCTAGTGAAGAGCGCGCGCAATTGGAAGCCGGCCTGCGCCGGGCGGGTCGCATTTCGCGCCGTCTGTGACCAATCAGCCGCGAAGCGCGCCCATCATAATGTTATTCTGGTGGGACCCGAAGGTCCGGCGGCAGCGCCTCGGTCCGCAGCCGTTCGACCAGCGCGTCGAGTCCGATCACCTCCTGCCGCGCGTCGGCGCCGAGCGGGCGCAGCGCGACGGTCCGCTCCTCGGCCTCGCGCTTGCCGACGACGAGCAGATAGGGGACGTGCGCGAGGCTGTGCTCGCGCACCTTGTAGTTGATCTTCTCGTTTCTGAGGTCGGTCTCGACGCGCAGGCCCGCCGCCGCCAGCGCCGCCGCGACCTCGCGCGCATAATCGTCGGCGTCGGAGACGATCGTCGCCACCGCTGCCTGGACCGGCGCCAGCCACAGCGGGAAGCGGCCGGCATGATGCTCGATCAATATGCCGAGGAAGCGCTCGAACGTGCCGAGGATCGCGCGGTGGAGCATCACCGGCGTATGCCGCTCGCCGTCCTCGCCGACATAGGAGGCGCCGAGCCGCTCGGGCATCACATAGTCGAGCTGCAGCGTGCCGCACTGCCAGGTCCGGCCGATCGCGTCGGTCAGGTGGAATTCGAGCTTGGGCGAATAGAAGGCGCCCTCGCCGGGCAGCTCGCCCCACTGATAGTCGGGCGTGGCGCGGCCGGCGAGGCGGACGGCGTCGCGCAGGTCCTGCTCGGCCTTGTCCCAGGTCTCGTCCGAGCCGTGGCGTTTCTCGGGCCGGAGGGCGAGCTTGATCGCATAATCGGCGAAGCCGAGTTCGCGGTAGATCGAATCGAGCAGGTCGCAGAACGCCCGCGTCTCGTCGACGATCTGATCGGGGCGGCAGAAGATGTGGGCGTCGTCCTGGGTGAACTGGCGGACGCGGATGATGCCGTGGAGCGCGCCGTGCGGCTCGTTCCGGTGGCAGCAGCCGAACTCGGCCAGGCGGACCGGCAGGTCGCGGTAGCTCTTGATGCCCTGGCGGAAGATGAGGATGTGCGCCGGGCAGTTCATCGGCTTCAGCGCCATCAGGTCGGCATCGCCGGACAGCACCGGCGCGCCCTCTTCGGTGCCGGGCACCTCGTCGGGGACGACGAACATGTTCTCGCGATACTTGCCCCAGTGGCCGGAAGCCTCCCACTGGCGCGCGTCCATCAGCTGCGGGGTCTTCACCTCGGCATAGCCGGCGGCGTCGAGCCGGCGGCGCAAATAGGCTTCGAGCTGCCGCCACAGCAGATAGCCCTTGGGATGCCAGAAGACCGAGCCGTGCGCTTCGGGCTGGAGGTGGAACAGGTCCATCTCCTGGCCAATCTTGCGATGGTCGCGCTTGGCCGCTTCCTCGAGCCGCGTCAGATGCGCCTCGAGCTGCTTGCGGTTGAGCCAGCCGGTCCCGTAGATGCGGCTCAGCATCGCGTTCTTCTGGTCGCCGCGCCAATAGGCGCCCGACACCCGGGTCAGCTTGAACGCGTTGGGATCGAGCTTGCCCGTGGAGGCGAGGTGCGGGCCCCGGCAGAGGTCGAGCCAGCCGCCGGTCCGGTACATGGAGATCGTCTCGTCGGCGGGCAGCTCCATCACCCACTCGGCCTTGAACGTCTCGCCCTGCTTCTCGAAGAAGGCGCGGACGTCGTCGCGGTTCCAGACCTCGCGCACCAAGGGCTGGTCGGCGGCGATGATCCGGCGCATCTCGGCCTCGATCGCGGGCAAATCCTCCTCGGTGAACGGCCCCCGTTCGGCCGCCGGCGCGAAATCGTAGTAGAAGCCGTCCTCGGTCGCCGGGCCGAAGGTGATCTGGGTGCCGGGATAGAGGTTCTGGACCGCCTCGGCGAGGATATGGGCAAAGTCGTGCCGGGCGAGCTCGAGCGCGTCGGCTTCGTCGCGCGCGGTGATCAGCGCCAGCTCGGCATCGCCCTCGAACGGCCGGCCGAGGTCGCGGACCTCGCCGTTGACCCGGGCCGCCAGCGCAGCCTTGGCCAGCCCCGGTCCGATCGCCGCCGCGACGTCCGCCGGAGTGGTCCCGCGCTCGACCTCGCGGACCGATCCATCGGGCAGCTTGATCGAGAACATTTCGGACATTGGGCGCAAAACTCCCTTCGAGCGGCGAATGACTGCGCCATAGATGGGCGCTGGCAGCGGTTCAAGGAAGAGCGGGAGGCGGCTGTAAAGCGACCTTGACAGACTGGCGCGAATCGATGTAAAGGGTGCTTGACTTAAGGGAAAGGACGCTTTGCATGGCCGTCGATCAGGAAAACGAGCTCGCGCTCCCCAAAGTGGGCCTGCCGGTCCTTGCCTACATCGTCGCCCTGCTGGGCGCGCTCGCCGTCTATCTGGCGTTCCGGCCCCGCGGCTTCCTGCTCGCGCTGACCATCGCCGTGCCGGTGGCGGCGCTGGCCTGGATGCTTCGGCAGGCGCGCCGCCGCCACCGCCTGAAAGGGGGAGCCTCGGCGGCGGAGCGCGCCTATATCCGCCGCTTCGTCCCGCTCATGGGCCTCTATGTCGCCATCCTGTTCGGCGCGATCTGGCTGGACAAGGCGGTCGCGCCCGCGGGGCCGCTGGCGGTGGCGCTGGCGGTCCTCCCGGCCCTGCCGCTGATCGGCGTGGTGTGGGCGATCGGCCGGCTCATCGTCGAGGAGACCGACGAATATCAGCGCAGCCTCACCGTCCGCCAGGTCGTCGTCGCCACCGGCTTCATGCTCGCGGTGACCAGCGTCTGGGGCTTCCTCGAAACCTTCGGCCAGGTCCCCCACCTTCCGATGTACTGGGCGTTCATCATCTGGTGCGCGGGCCTCGGCGTCGGATCGTTCGTCAACGAGCTGAAGTCGTGAAGAACCGGCTCAAGGTCCTGCGCGCCGAGCGCGACTGGAGCCAAAGCGACCTCGCCGACCGGCTCCAGGTCTCGCGCCAGAGCGTCAACGCGATCGAGACCGGCAAATATGATCCCAGCCTGCCGCTGGCGTTCCGCATCGCCGCTTTGTTCGACCTGCCGATCGAAGCCATTTTCTCGAACGGCTGAACCCGAAAGGCCCCGCATTCATGCTGAAGTTCCTGCTTGCCGCCTTGCTGGCCGCCATGCCCTTCGCCGCCGCCGCCCAGGCGCCGGCCTTCCAGCCGACCCGTTTCTCGGTCGTCGTCGAAGGCGCGGGCCCGGACGTGGTCATGATCCCCGGCCTGACCTCGAGCCGCCGGGTGTGGGACCGGGCGGTCGCCTCGCTGGGCGGCCGCTACCGCGTCCACCGCGTCCAGATCGCCGGCTTCGGCGGCGAGCCGGCGCGCGGCAATGCCGAGGGGCCGATCCTCGGCCCGGTGGTGGAGGAGCTCCACGCCTATATCGCCGCCAACCGGCTGAGGCGGCCGATGCTGGTCGGCCATTCGATCGGCGGCCTCCTCGCTTTGATGCTGGCCGAGCGCCATCCCGGGGACGTCGAGCGGGCGCTGATCGTCGACGCGCTTCCCTTCTACGGCCAGCTGTTCGGCGCGGACGCGACCGTCGAGACCGTCCAGCCCCGCGCCGCCGCCTTCCGCGACGCGATCCTGGCGATGAGCGGCGAGGCCTGGCGGGCGCAGCAGGCCGCCACCCTCGCCGCGCTCGCCAGCAACGAGGCGGCGCGGCCGCCGCTGCTCGAGGATGCGCTCGCCTCGGACCGGGGCGTGGTCGCGCGCGCCTTGTACGAGGACATCGTCACCGACATGCGGCCGGCGCTTGCCGCCATGCGCACGCCGCTCACCGTCGCTTATGCGGTCAACCCGTTCGCCACCGAGACGAGGTTCGGCAGCCTGATCCGGGCGGGCTTCGCCGGCGCGCCCGACGTGCGCTTCGTCCCGGTCGAGCCGAGCTATCATTTCATCATGCTCGACCAGCCCGCCCGGTTCGCCGCGATCCTGGCGGCGTTCCTCGCCGGGACCCGCTAGCAGCGGGCAATTTCGTTCCGGCTCCGCGACAATCATGCTATGCGTTCCCCCGCCGTTCGCGACGGTGCGGGCGGCCGCCGAACAAGGGGATAGAGGATGAGGAAGTTGGTTTCCGCGACCGTCTCGGCCGCCCTCTGCATGATGAGCGTGGCGCCGGCCATGGCCCAGGATTATCGCTTCAGCGGCTTCGACGCGCCGCGCGGCGCGACGGCGTCGCTGAACCTCCGGGTGCCGCTGGGCGCCGAGCGCATGCGGGCGCGGCCCAGCTACGGCCTGACCCTGGGCTACGGCCAGACGATGGGGGCGCCGACGCTCGACGGCCGCACCGTCACCCGGGCGGTCAACGTCGCCGACTTCCGTTTCTCGGGGACGGAATTGCGCAACGCGCGGGTCGCCAGCTTCGATCTCGCCAATCTCGACCAGGACCGCCGCCTGAACCTGAACGGGGAGGGGAATACGCTGTGGATCGTGGTGGGCCTGGTTGCGGCCGGCGTCGCGGTCTGCCTGCTCGCCGATTGCTTCGGCGGCGACGAGGAGGACAGCCCGAGCTCCTGAGCCGGGCCGCATCCGATCCCGGCCGGCGCGGCGCGGCGGCCGGGGTCGCCAGCATCGGCATCCGCTGATAAGCGGGCGCCGATGGATCGGCTCGACTATCTCGAGGCCCGCGAGGGCGTGTACCTCGCCTGCCGGCGGCGGCCCGGGCGCGGCCCGACCCTGATCTTCCTGCCCGGCTACATGTCCGACATGGAGGGGGGCAAGGCGGCCGCGCTCGACGCCTGGGCGGCGGAACAGGGCCGGGCGATGCTGCGCTTCGACTATGGCGGCTGCGGGACGAGCGGCGGCGATTTCGAAACGCAGACCCTGCACGGCTGGCGCGACGACGTGCTGGCGATGATCGACAGCGTCGCCGAAGGGCCGGTGGTGCTGGCCGGCTCGTCGATGGGCGGCTGGCTGATGCTGCTCGCCGCGCTCGCCCGCCCGCAGCGCGTCGCCGGCCTCGTCGGCATCGCCGCCGCCCCCGATTTCACCGGCTGGGGCTTCACCGAGGAGCAGAAGCTGACGATCCTGCGCGACGGCCGGCTCGAGCAGCCGAGCCCTTATCGCGAGGCGCCTTGCGTGACCACCCGCGCCTTCTGGGAAAGCGGCGAGGCGCTGCGTATGACCCACGCGCTGATCGCGGTCGATTGCACGGTGCGCCTGATCCATGGCCAGGCCGATGCCGACGTGCCGTGGACCTGGTCGCTCGAGCTCCAGCGCCTGATCCGTTCAGCCGACGTGCAGACGGTCCTCGTCAAGGACGGCGACCATCGGCTGTCGCGCGAATCCGACCTCGCGCTCATGATCGCCACCGTGACGACGCTGATGGAGCGCCTGTGATCCTCGCCTTGCTCGCTCTCGCCGCCCAGGCGCCCGCCGCCGCCGACCCGGCCGTCGAGGCGCGCTACCGCACCTGCACCGAGCTGGTGCGGACCAACGCCGAGGCCGCGCTCGCGGCGGCCAATGCCTGGCGCGGCGAGGGCGGCGGCCTGCACGCGCGCCAGTGCCTCGGCCTCGCTTTGGTCGCGCTCGAACGCTGGTCGCCGGCGGCGACCGCCTTCGAGCAGGCGGCGCGCGAGGCGGAGGCCGCGCAGGATCCCCGCCGCGCCGATTTCTGGGTCCAGTCCGGCAATGCCTGGGTCGCCGCCGGCGAGGGCGCCCGCGCGGTCCAGGCGTTCGATGCCGCGCTGGCGGCCCCGAACCTCACCGACGAGCTGCGCGGCGAGGTCCATCTCGACCGCGCCCGCGCCCTGGTCGCGCTCGGCAACGCCGCCGGCGCCCGCGCCGATATCGACCGCGCGCTCCAGCTCGTCGCCACCGATCCGTTCGCCTGGTATCTGTCCGCGGCCCTGGCCCGCCGCGCCAACGACCTTCCCCGCGCCGGCACCGACATCGCCCGCGCCCGCGCGCTGGCGCCCGCCAATCCGGACATCGCCCTGCTGGCCGGGACGCTCGCCGGGCTCGCCGGCAACATGGCCGAAGCCGAGCGCCTCTACCGGCAGGTCGCCCAGAGCGCGCCCGACACCGACGCCGGCCGCGCGGCGGCGGCGAGCCTGGCGACGATCCGGGAGGTGGAGGTGCCGGCGCCTGCGGCCGCGGCGCCCGTGCCGGCTCGCGTTCCACCGGCCACGCCGCCAGCGCCCCCTTTGCCGCCCCGCTCATCCTGAGTAGCCGGTTCCCCCGGATCAAGTCCGGGGTCAGTCCCTACTCAGGATGAGCGGAGGGGACGGTCAGGATGAGCGGGGGAGGATAGGCAACGCAGCCTCAATCGAGGTAGAATTCGATCGTCGTCACCACCCTGACCTTCTGGAACGGCGAATCGTTGCCGCCCGAGCCTTCCTCGGTGGCGGCGCCGTCGCGGGCGCCGATCGAGAAATAGCCCTGGGTGGCCGAGCGGATGCCGCCGACGGCGGTGCCGGAATCGCGCGCGAACTGCTCGGCGCCGCGGCGGGCATCCTGGGTCGCCAGGGCGATCATCTGCGGCTTGACGTCGTTCAGGCGGGTGAAGCTGTACTGCATCCCCGATCCTTCCTGGATGGCGACGCCGCTGCGGATCAGGTCGAACTGGCGGGCATAGGTGCGGCGCGCGGCCATCACGTCGTTGGTGCGCAGCTGGACGCGGCGGTTGACGGTGACGCTGTTCTCGCCGCGGTTGCTGTCATAATATTGGTTCACCGACACGCCGACGTCGGTCACCGCCTCGGCCGGGAAGCCGGCGGTGCGGAAGAAGTTGGCCAGCGTCCGGGCGTCGCGCTCGATCTCGTTCTGGACGGCGCCCAGCTCGTTGCCCTGGGCGGTGAAGCTCACCGTCCAGGTGGCGAGGTCGGCGGTGACGTTGCGCTCGGCGAGGCCGCGCATGGTCACGGACCGGTCGGCCATCCGCGCGCGCCTGAGGCCGTCGCCGAGCAGATAGCCGCCGAGGATGATGCCGACTGCCAGAATGATCGCGGCGATCAGAAGGATGTTGCGATTGCCCTGCGAACCTTCGGACATGATATGGCTCTCCCTGGTCCGGCGAATCGACGGCGCCGGTTCGGTTCATCTCGCATGGCGTCGATGAACCGTGCATTTATGTCGATGAATTGAGGCAAGTGCAATGAAATATCTGCACACCATGATCCGCGTCTCCGATCCCGATGAAACGCTTCGCTTTTTCGCGCTGCTCGGCCTCAGGGAAGTGCGCCGCATGGACAACGAGCAGGGGCGCTATACGCTCATCTTCCTGGCGGCGCCGGGCGACGAGGACGCGCAGATCGAGCTCACCCACAATTGGGACGAGCAAGCCTATGGCGAGGGCCGCAATTTCGGCCATGTCGCCTATGAGGTCGACGACGTCTACGAGACCTGCCGGCGGCTGATGGAGGGAGGCGTCACCATCAACCGCCCGCCGCGCGAAGGCCGGATGGCGTTCGTCCGCACCCCCGACGGCATTTCCATCGAGCTGCTGCAGAAAGGCGGGCACCTGCCGGTCGCCGAGCCCTGGGCGTCGATGCCCAATATCGGCCATTGGTGATGCTCGAGATCGTCCCCGTCCCCGTCCTCCACGACAATTATGTGTGGCTCGTCCACGAACCGGCCACGGCCGAAACGGTGGCGGTCGACCCGTCGGTCGCCGATCCGGTGCTGGCGGCGGCGGCGGCGCGCGGCTGGCCGATCACCCAGATCTGGAACACCCACTGGCATCCCGACCACACCGGCGGCAACGACGCCATCCGCGCCGCCACCGGCTGCACCATTACCGGCCCGGCCGAAGCGGAGCGGGTGTCGAAGATGGACCGGATCGTCGCCGGCGGCGATCGGGCGCGGATCGGCGCGATCGACGCGGAGCTGATCGACATTCCCGCGCATACCGCCGGCCACGTCGCCTTCCATCTCCCCGCCGAGCGGGCCGCGTTCGTCGGCGACACCTTGTTCGCGATGGGCTGCGGCCGGCTGTTCGAGGGCGATGCGGCGCAGATGCACGACAGCCTGCGGCGGCTCGCCGCCTTGCCGCCGGAGACGCGGATCTATTGCGGCCACGAATATACTTTGGCCAACGGCCTTTTCGCGCTCACCGTGGAGCCGGGCAATGAGGCGCTGGTCCGCCGCGTCGCGGAAGTGAGGGAGGCGCGCGGCCGGGGCGAGGTGACGCTGCCGACGACGATCGCGCTGGAGCGCGCGACCAACCCGTTCCTGCGCGCTTCGTCGGTCGGGGAATTTGCCGAGCGGCGGGCAGCCAAGGACGCATTCTAACCCGGCCATTCCAGCAAGAACTGGAATCTCTTTGCCTCCAGTAGCTGGTCAATGAAACGTACGGTATTGTATGGCAGTCTCCGAAAAGAGAGCGCGCCTAACGTGGAACGCGCGTTTCTCCCCGGCTGCGGCGCGCGAGATCGGAACGCATCGTCATATCGCCGGGCCTGAACAGCTGCGCCGCGGAAATGTCATGGCGCGAGGACAATCGCCGCGTTTCCAATGGCATGCAAGCCGCGATAGTGGCGGGTGCCGCTATGGCTTCCAACATCAACCGCGCATGGCCGGATATTGGCAGCGGGCTAGCTAATGTCATGATCCCGGTAAAGCGCGACCCGACCCAAGTACGTCATTGCTCGGGATTGCAAATGCTCTCGGTACGGTGACAGCAGCATTGCTCTCCGAGAGGCGGTGCCGGCATCCAGCTGGCGGTAAATCTCAACGGGCGGCATGCAGAAAAAATCCCTGAAATCCATCACTAGGGCAGACAGGCCTTCACCGACCTGATCTTGGTCAGGCTGGGCGCCCTCAAGAACATGCCATCGGTCCAGCATGTTTTTCTTGGCTTGCCTCCAGGTATCGGCTTTGAGCCCCGCATCGCGAGGCTCGGCGTAGGCCGGGAAGATGAGTACGGACCTCACGCTAGTCTCGCGTTTTTGCGCGCGCTCCTCAAAGTCGCGGGCGAGGTCGCACTCTTGGCTAGCTATGACGCAATACGGGTGAGTTTGAGCACTCACATCTTCCAGGGCGGAGTCGTAAACGTATTCCGCGAGGTTCGATATCACCTCGCCTTGGTGAAGCTGCTCCCCAAGGATAGAGGCCTGAAAGACGATCTCATTAGCCATGATCGCTTTGAAGCACTCTCTCCTTTGGTAGTCACCCGCGCGTTAGGCTTCCTGAAGGTCAAGCGGTTTGGCCTTCGTATGTCTAACCGATGGCCCTGAGATTACCGTCTTTCGAGAGTCACCTAGCAGTGGCTGCTTTGGCGCGGACCACCACCTATAGGAATCCAAAAGATACTCATACGCCTCCTCTAGATCATCCCCATCGAGCGCCTGCACAATGGCCAAGGAAACCATCCGCTGAAATGCGCATACTGGCAACATTTCATCGGGATCGCCAGTTACGCGAACCTCGGTTCGGAAGGAAACTGCGCGCCCTCCCAAAGAGTCGGTGCTGAATATGGTTAGGTTGTCATTCCGACGGGCCCAATGCCCGGTGAAGGGCGTCAGTGATAGCCCACCTGAATGCCGTGCCGCTATGGCTGTGGAGCCTCTCAATGATTTGGTCTGCATCGCTGATCTCCACCTTTTCGGAATAGTAATAATCGAAGTCTAGCAGGAATTTCGTCTTTTGATCTTCATCACTTACAGAAAGGCCGTGCTGCATAAAAACGTGGTCATTCGTCTCGTTGATCTTCGCTCTAATCGACCGGTGAGCTTCCTCGACACCTTCGTACCATGGGGAGAGACAAAGCTCTGCGGCAATTTCCGGTATGAGCAAAGAATGCCATGGCTCGTCTGAAAGACCCAGAGATTCACGGTCGATCAAGTTCTTGTATCGCAGCCCAATACGGCTAAAATATGAAGGGTTGTATATCTCCACTGCAGCAGAGAAGGCGAGGTCTAGGTCTTCCTTGAATACTTCCCATCGTTCGTAATGGGTTGTGCTGACTGAAACGGCTTCGCGCGAGAGTGAGACGCGGGCGTCTTCCGCTTCGGTCTGGAATCGGAACTGCTTTCTCGACACCGCCGCGCCGACCGACTTCCGAAGCTCCTCTGGAAGGCCCAAAATGAGCTCATTCTCCTCTGCCTCAAAAATAGGGAAACGTTGCCGAATTCGCTCCTGGAAATCGGCTGGAACGCCGCTTTCAACCTTCAACACCGTTGGAAACCGGAGTTGGCAGATGACTTCGACAAGCGGATTGTTCGCATAAACGACGCGGTCGGAATGCGGGAAAAAGTCCTTATTTGAAGACATTCCGGTCCCTACTCGCGGCTCCTCTCGGTGCGGAACATCCACTCTTGGGTTAGGATATCGACTCGCCAACTCGCCGCGTCAAGTCCCAGTACCGCTACCGTACCGCCACCCACCCGCTAGATCACCCGCCTCACCTTGCCGCGTTAGGCTCCAACGGAGCAGCCCGCCCGCATTAGCCCTTTCCGAGCGGATTTTTGCTTTCGGGGACTGCTACATATACCGGAAAAAGAGATACCAGCTTTCGCTGGAATAACGCTTACCTTTTGTACAGCGCGTCGAGCCGGGCGCCGTAAATCTCCTTGATGACGTGACGGCGGATCTTGATCGAGGGGGTCAGCTGCTCGTTTTCCACCGTGAACGGCTCGTCGGCGACGATGAAGCGGCGGACCTTCTCGATCACCGACAGCTCGGCATTGACCCGGTCGACCGCCGCCGACAGCGCCCTCACGTAATCGGGATCGTGGGCGAGGTCGTGGAACGCGCATTTGCGGTGCTGGCTGGCGCACCATTCGGCGGTCCATTCCGGATCGGGCACGATCAGCCCGACCAGATAGGGCCGCTTGTCGCCGGCCACCATCGCCTGGACGATCTCGGGCTGGAGGGTGAGCATGCCCTCGACCTTCTGCGGCGAGACATTGTCGCCCTTGTCGTTGACGATCAGGTCCTTCTTGCGGTCGGTGATGACGATCCGGCCGGCCTGGTCGACATGGCCGACGTCGCCGGTATGGAGCCAGCCGTCGACCACGGTCCGCGCGCTCAGGGCCTCGTTGCGCCAATAGCCGTGCATGACCAGCTCGCCCCTGACCAGGATCTCGCCGTCCTCGGCGATCCGCACCTCGGTGTTCTTCAGCGGCGGCCCGACCGTGTCCATCTTGAGGCCCGCGCTCGGCCGGTTGCAGCTGATCACCGGCGCCGCCTCGGTCTGGCCGTAGCCCTGGAGCAGGGTCAGGCCCAGCGAGTGGAAGAAGATGCCGACCTCCGGATTGAGCGGCGCGCCGCCCGACACCATCGCCTTGATCCGCCCGCCGAACCGGGCGGCGATCTTGGGCCGGAGCGTCTTGCCGAGGAAGAAGTCCATCGGCTTGTCCCACAGCGGCACCGATCCCGCATAATCCTTCGCGCCGATGCTGAGCGCGCGGCCGAGCAGGTAGTTGGTCAGCTTCCCCTGCTTCTCGACCTGCTTGAGGATGCGCTGCCGCAGCACCTCGAACAGGCGCGGCACCACCACCATGATCGTCGGGCGCACCTCCTCGATGTTGGAGGCGAGCTTCTCCAGCCCTTCCGAATAATAGATTTGCGCGCCGAGCCCGATCGGGAACATCTGGCCGCCGCTATGCTCATAGGCGTGGCTGGCGGGGAGGAAGGAGAGGAACACCTCGTCGTCCCAGCCGAAATCCTCGGAGATCACGCCGACGCAGCCCTCGATATTGTGGAGGATCGCGCCGTGATGCTGCATCACCCCGCGCGGCGCGCCGCCGGTCCCCGACGTGTAGATCAGGCAGGCGAGGTCGCCCCGCCCGAAATTCGCTTGCGCCGCGCAGGCGTCGACGTCGACGGCATCGCCGGCGATCAGCGCCGCCCAGTCGTGCAGCCGGATCAGGCTTTCCTGGCCCGACGCCACCGATTCGATCGTCACCACATGCTCGCAGCCCGAGGTGCGGATGGCGGCGGGGAGCAGGGTCCTGGCCAGCTTCTGCGTCGAGACGATCACCGCGCGGGCGCCGCTGTCGTCGAGGATGTGCTGGTGGTCGCGCTCGGTGTTGGTGGTGTAGGTCGGCACGGTGACGCAGCCGGCCGCCATGATGGCGAGGTCGGAAATCAGCCATTCCGGCCGGTTCTCGGAAACCAGCATCACCCGCTCGCCCGGGCTGAGCCCGATCCGCTTCAGCGCCGCCGCCAGACCCGCCACCTTCTCGGCCGTCTCGCGCCAGCTGATCGAGCGCCATTCGCCCTCTTCCTTCGCCCACAGGAAGGGCGCGTCGCCCTTTTCCTTCGCGCGCGCGGAAGAACATCGTCGACCAGGTTCGGAAAATGTTCGAGCTGCCGCATCATGCCTCCAGCACGGTTCGCCCCGTGTCGTTCCCCTCTAGCGGCGTCGAAATCACTCCGCCAGCCAGACGCCCTCGCTGCGCGGATCGGCGGCGCCGACCCAGCGTCCCGCCGTCCGCTCGATCGCATTGGCCTTGTAGCCGGGCGCGACGATGGCGACCTCGTGGCCGAGCGCCCGCAGCGCCGGCGCCATCGCCTCCAGGCGCGTGCCGCGCTCGATCAGCAGCCGGTCGCCGAGGCCCATCAGCTGCGGCAGCGCGATCGCCTGCTGGGCGGTGAGGTTCCAGTCGATCACGCCGATCAGCGCCTTGGCGACCTGGGCGATGATCGTGGTGCCGCCGGCCGCGCCGATGGCGATCCGCACCTCGCCGTCCGGCCCGTAGACGATGGTCGGCGACATCGAGCTGCGCGGCCGCTTGCCGCCCTCGACCCGGTTGGCGACCGGCGCGCCGCCGACCATCGGGCGCGAAGCTGAAATCGGTCAGCTCGTTGTTGAGGAAATGGCCGTTGACGATCAGGCCCGATCCCCACGGCCCTTCGATCGTCGAGGTGTAGGAAGCGACGTTGCCCGCCGAATCGACCGCGACGAAATGCGAGGTCGACGGCACTTCCGCGGCCGGCGCCGCGGTGCGCGGCTGCGCGCCCGGCGGGGTTCCCGCCGCCGACATGCGCCGATCGCCCGGTCCGGGCGAGATCAGCTGCGAGCGGCGGGCGAGATAGTCGGCGTCCATCAGGCCCGGCGACCGGCACCCGGACGAAATCGGGGTCGCCGAGATAGGCCTCGCGGTCGGCATAAGCGAGCCGCATCGATTCGCCGATCAGGTGCCAGGCGGCGGGGCTTGTCCGGGCCCAGCGCGCGCAGGTCGAACCGCTCGAGCTGCTTCAGGATCGCGAACACCGTGGTCGCGCCCGACGAGGGCGGCCCCATCCCGCAGATCCGGTAGCCGCGATAGGTCCCGCACACCGGCTCGCCGCTCCCGCGCCTGGTAGGTGGCGAGGTCGTCGCGGGTCATCGGCGACGGGTTGCGCTCGGCGTTGCGGACGGTCCGCACCAGCGCCTCGGCCGCGGCGCCGGTGTAGAAATGCTCGGGGCCGCGCGCCGCGACCTGCTCGAGAAAGGCCGCGAGCTCGGGATTGCGCACGAGCGTCCCGACCGGCTTCGGCTGGCCGTCGGCGCCGTAGAATTGCGCCCGGCCCCAGGGCGACGTCCCCGCCAGCGCGTCGGGCTCGGCCAGCGCGCGGCGCATGCGCGGGGTGATCGCGAAGCCGTCGCGGGCGAGCCGGATCGCCGGCGCGAACAGCCGCGCCCAGGCGAGCCGGCCGTGGCGCTCGTGGGCCATCTCCATCAGCCGGATATTGCCGGGCACGCCGACGCTGAGCCCGCCCGGGACCGCCTCGTCGCGGGGCCGCGGCTGGCCGTCGGCGCCGAGGAAATAGGCCGGCGTGGCGGCGTGCGGCGCGGTCTCGCGGCCGTCATAGCTGGAAAGGTCGCCGTTCGCCTCGTCGTGATAGACGAGGAAGCCGCCGCCGCCGATGCCCGAGCGATTGCGGCTCGACCACGGTCAGCGCGAGCATCATCGCCAGCGCGGCGTCGGCCGCGCTGCCGCCGGCGCGCAAGATCTCGACGCCCGCCTCCGCCGCGCGCGGATCGGCGGCGGAGACGGCGCCGCGCTGGGCGCTGGCGGCGGGCGCCGGCGCCGGCGCCGCGCCTTGCGGCTGGCTGGCGCAGGCGGCGACGAGCAAAGCGAAAGCGAAGGAAGAAGCGCCTGACCATCATCGCGCGCCTTTCAGTCCCGACCGCGTCCGTCAAGCGCGCGAAGCCGTGGAGCGCGAGCAGCCGCTTGAGCTCGCGGGCGATCTCCTCGGCCAGCCCCGGCCCCTGATAGACCAGGGCCGTATAGAGCTGGACGAGGCTCGCCCCGGCGCGGATGCGGTCGAAGGCGTCGACGCCGTTCTCGATCCCGCCGGCCGCGATCAGCGGCAGCGCGCCGCCGGTCGCCCGGCGGAAATCGCGCAGCCGCTCGAGCGCCAGCGCCTTCAGCGGCGCGCCGGACAGGCCGCCGGCCTCGCCGCGATGCCTCGAGTGCAGCACCGGCCGGCTGATCGTGGTGTTGGCGACGATCAGCGCGTCGACCTGCCGGTCGATCGCCGCCGCGGCGATGTCGTCGATCGTCCTGCGGCTCGAGGTCCGGCGCGACCTTGAGGAAGAGCGGAGGCGTGGAAAGCCGGGGGCCTTCACGTCCGCTGCGGCGGCCCGGCCCGCGCGCCTCGATCACCGCCGCGAGCAATGCGTCGAGCGCGCCCTTGTCCTGCAGCGCGCGCAGGCCCGGCGTGTTGGGCGAGGAGACGTTGACGGTGAGATAGTCGGCGACGCCGCGCATCGCCCGCACCCCGGCCGCATAATCGGCGATCCGGTCGGCGCTGTCCTTGTTCGCGCCGATATTGACGCCCGACCAGCCCGCCGCGCCGGTCGCGCCCCGCAGCCGCGTCCGCGCCGCCGCCTGGCCCTGATTGTTGAAGCCCATCCGGTTGATCACCGCCCGGTCCTCGGCGAGCCGGAACAGGCGCGGCCGGTCATTGCCCGCCTGCGGGCGCGGCGTCAGCGTGCCGACCTCGACGAAGCCGAAGCCGAAGCCGAGCATCTGCCGGAATACCTCGGCATCCTTGTCGAAGCCGGCGGCGAGGCCGACCGGATTGGGGAAATCGAGCCCGGCGACCCGGATCGCCAGCATCGGATCGGGCCTGGCGGGCTCGCCCGGCCGGCAGCAGCTTCAGCGCGCGGATCGTCAGCCGGTGCGCCCGCTCCGCGTCGAGCGCGAAGGCGAGGGGCCGGACCAGGGGGTAGAGCGCCATCGCCGCGGCTATGGCACCGTTGTCCGCCATCGTCACCCCGGCGAAGGCCGTGGTCGGTGGAGATCCGGGACGTCCCGGCCTGGGATCCCGGCCTTCGCCGGGATGAGGAGAGGCTTGATTTCCCGTCTCTCGGGGCCAAATAGCAATCGGAACGAATCAGTCCGATTGGAGCGCGATGCGCCTGACCTCCCTTGCCGATTATGCGGTCGTGATGATGGCCGCCGCCGCCCGCCACCCGGCGGGGGCGCGGCTCTCCGCGACCTTGCTCGCCGGCGAGACCGGCGTGCCGCTGCCGACCGCGCAGAAGCTGATCGGCCGGCTCGCCGCCGCCGGCCTGCTCGAAACGGCGCGCGGCACCGGCGGCGGCTTCCGGCTCGCGCGGATGGCGCGGCGAGATCAGCCTCGCCGACATCGTCGAGGCGGTCGAAGGGCCGATCGCGATGACCAGCTGCGTCGATGCCGAGCGCCACGAATGCGCGCTCGAAGGCGCCTGCCAGGTCCGCCCGCACATGGGCGTGGTCAACGGCGCCGTGCGCGGCGCGCTGCAGGGCGTCAGCCTGTCCAGCCTGGCCGAGGTGAAGGCATGAGCCCGCCCGACGACATCACCATCCGCAACCGCGAGGCCCAGGAAGCGGCCGACCGCGCCTCCAACTACGAATGGGGCTTCATCGTCCGACATCGAGCAGGATTTCGCGCCCAAGGGCCTGAGCGAGGACACGGTCCGCTTCATCTCGGCCAAGAAAGGCGAGCCGGAATGGATGCTGGAATGGCGGCTGAAGGCCTATCGCGCCTGGCTGACGATGAAGGAGGTGAGCTGGGCCAAGCTCGACATCCCCGAGATCGATTTCCAGGACGCTTATTATTACGCCGAGCCCAGGGCGAAGGAGAAGCTGGGGTCGCTGGACGAGGTCGATCCCGAGATCCTGCGCGTCTACGAGAAGCTCGGCATCCCGATCGAGGAGCAGAAGGTCCTCGCCGGCGTCGAGGGCGCGCGCAAGGTGGCGGTCGACGCGGTGTTCGACAGCGTCTAGCGTCGCCACCACCTTCCGCGAGGAGCTGAAGAAGGCCGGCGTCATCTTCCTCTCGATCAGCGAGGCGATCCGCGAATATCCCGATCTGGTCCGCAAATATCTCGGCTCGGTGGTGCCGCAGCGCGACAATTACTTCGCCTGCCTGAACAGCGCGGTCTTCTCCGACGGCACCTTCGTCTACGTGCCCGAAGGGGTGCGCTGCCCGATGGAGCTAAGCACCTATTTCCGCATCAACGCCGAAAATACCGGCCAGTTCGAGCGCACCCTGATCGTCGCCGAAAAGGGGTCCTACGTCTCCTATCTCGAGGGCTGCACGGCGCCGATGCGCGACGAGAACCAGCTCCACGCCGCGGTGGTCGAGCTCTACGCCCACGACGATGCGGAGATCAAATATTCCACCGTCCAGAACTGGTATCCGGGCGACGCCGAAGGGAAGGGCGGCATCTACAATTTCGTCACCAAGCGGGCGATGTGCGCGGGCGTGCGCTCGAAAGTGTCGTGGACCCAGGTCGAGACCGGCTCGGCGATCACCTGGAAATATCCGTCCTGCATCCTCAAGGGGGAAAGCAGCGTCGGCGAATTCTATTCGGTCGCGGTCACCAACAACCGCCAGCAGGCCGATACCGGCACCAAGATGATCCACATCGGCGCCAACAGCCGCTCGACCATCGTCTCGAAGGGGATCAGCGCCGGCCGGTCGAACAACACCTATCGCGGCCTCGTCCGCGTCAATGGCGGTGCCGAGAACGTCCGCAACTTCACCCAGTGCGACAGCCTGCTGCTCGGCGACAAATGCGGCGCCCATACCGTCCCCTATATCGAGGTCCGGAACCCGACCGCGCAGATCGAGCATGAGGCGACGACGTCGAAGATCAGCGACGACCAGTTGTTCTACGCGATGAGCCGCGGCCTTTCCCAGGAGGATAGCGTCGCCCTGATCGTCAACGGCTTCGCCCGCGAGGTGCTGAAGCAGCTGCCGATGGAATTCGCGGTCGAGGCGCAGAAGCTGCTGGGCATCAGCCTCGAAGGGAGCGTGGGATGATCCTTGCCATGTTGTTGCTGCAGGCGAGCGCGATGGCGAGCCCGGCGCCCTCCGGCAACCGCGACCTGTACGAGCCGTACCGGCAATGCCTGCTCAGGCAAGCGCCGCTGCTGGCCGCCTCTCAGGGGGAGGACGATTCCGGCCTCGATCAGGCACGGTCCCGATGCCTTTCCGAGAACCTGTCCGCGGGCAGCGCCGCGCTGATCGCCGAGACGAGAGCGGGGACTTCGCAAAGCGACGCCGTCGATCGCGTGGCCGCCCTCAGGAACCAGGTGGAGCAGGAGGTCGTGGCGACCGTCCGCGCCAATCATGGCGACGCGGCGCCCGCCGATCCGGCCGCGAAATCGGAGCCGCCGGCGACGCTCGAGGCGGTGTCGATGGGAACCATCAATATTCCCGAGGGAATCTCGCCGGCGATCATGCCCTATATGGGCTGCCTGTTCGCCAGCCGCGGCACCAATTTGCGGCTCGATCCCGGCGAGCCCGATCCGCGGCCGCCAGGCGTCGCCGTCGCCGCGGATTGCAGCGCACAGCGCGCCGAGGCGGCGCGCCGGGCCGACGATATCCTGCGCGCCCGGCACCGCCTGAACGCCGGCCGGCGCCGGGCGCTGATCGAAGAGACGTTGAGCAATGTCGATCGTTTCGTGATGCCGGGTGGCGCCGTGCCGTCGCGGCCCGCGGGCGCGATGGGATCGATCGACATCCCCTATCAGGCGATACCGGCCTATCGCGCCTATGCCGAATGCGTCGGCGAGCATTTCAGCGCCGATCCTCGTCACGGCAACGCAAACCCGCAGGAGGTGCGCCAGGCGAATACGGACGCCATTGCCGCCTGCCGGGATGTCCGCGCGCAGCAATTGGCGCGCGCTTTGTCGGCGCAGACCGACCATCGGATGTACGGAAGCGCCGACAATGCGCGGGCGGCGGTACGGCGCGCGTTCGACCGGTTCGACAGCGACTATGAAGTGGAAGCGGTGACGGACGCGTACGCATCGCCGGCCAGGGAACAATGATGCTGCGAATCGAAAACCTCCACGCCACGGTCGACGGCAAGCATATCCTCAACGGGATCAGCCTGACGCTGAACCCGGGTGAGATCCATGCGATGATGGGGCCGAACGGGTCGGGCAAGTCGACCCTGGCCTACGTCCTCTCCGGGCGGCCGGGCTATGAGGTGACGCAGGGGTCGGTCACGCTCGACGGCCAGGACCTGCTGGTGATGGAGGCGCACGAGCGGGCTGCGCAAGGCATGTTCCTCGGCTTCCAATATCCGGTCGAGATTCCGGGCGTGTCCAACGTCCAGTTCCTGCGCACCGCCTTGAACGCACAGCGCCGGGCGCGCGGCGAGCCGGAGCTTAGCGCCGGGGATTTCCTGCGCATCGCCCGCGAGCAGGCCGACGCCCTCGGCCTCGACATGGAGATGATGAAGCGGGCGGTGAACGTCGGCTTCTCGGGCGGCGAGAAGAAAAGGAACGAGATGGTGCAGATGGGGATCATCGACCCCAGGCTCGCCATCCTCGACGAGACCGACAGCGGCCTCGACATCGACGCGCTGCGCGTCATCGGCGCCGGCATCAACCGGATCATGCGGGGGCCCGGCAAGGCGGTGCTGCTGATCACCCACTATCAGCGCCTGCTCGACATCGTGGCGCCCGATTTCGTCCATGTGCTGGCGGGCGGCCGGATCGTCCGCTCGGGCGGGGCGGAGCTGGCCGCCGAGCTCGAGCGCGAGGGCTATGGGGAGATGGCGGCATGAGCCCGCTCGCGCTCCCTTCGAACCGCGAGGAAGCGTGGCGGTGGAGCGACCTGTCGGCGCTGCCGGCGCTGGCGGAAGGTCATGGAAAAGGCGCCTCACCCCGGGACTTTCGTGACCTTCCGTGGATCGAGGGGAAGGGCCCCCGCCTGCTGTTCGTGGACGGCAGGCTGGACGAGGCCCGCAGCCGGCCCGGCCCGGTCGACGTCGGCGAGGTCGATGCGGAGGCTCGCGGCCATCCCCTTGCCCGCCTCGCCGGCCGCTCCGGCTGGAGGCTGAGGCTCGGCCGCGACCATGCCACCGGCGACCCCGTCCAGATCGTTCATGTCTCCACCGGCGGCGTCGACCATCTCGCCGCCGACATCGCGCTGGACGTCGATGCCCAGGCCTCGATCGTGGAAACCTTCATCGGCGAGGGCTGGGCGAACCGTCTGACCGGCATCGTGCTGGCCAAGGGCGCGCGGCTGATGCTGAACCGGCGGCTGCTTGGCCGGACCGGCTTCGCCAGCCTCACCGACCGCGCCGAGGTCGGCGAGGGGGCGAGCCTGGTCGTCGCGATACTCGCCGCCGGCGGCGCCGATACCCGCCTCGACGGCGACATAAGGCTCGTCGGCGCGGACGCTTATGCCGAGGTCGCCGGCGCCCTGCTCGCGCGCGGGCGGCAGCGGCATGACGCCAACCTCGTGATCCGCCACGACGCGCCCGCCGGGATGAGCCGCCAGCTGTGGCGCTCGGTCGCCGACGACAAGGCCGCCTGCTCGGTCGCGGCGCGGGTCGAGGTGGCGCGGGACGCGCAGAAGACCGACGGCGAGCAGTCGTTGAAGGGGCTGCTGCTCGCCCGCTCGGCGACGATCAACGCCAAGCCCGAGCTGGAAATCTTCGCCGACGACGTCAAGTGCGCGCACGGCGCCACCGTCGGCGCGCTCGACCGCAGCGCGCTCTTCTACCTCGCCAGCCGCGGCGTGCCCGAGGCCGAGGCCAAGGCCCTGCTCACCCGCGCCTTCGTCGCCGACGCGCTCGACCGGGTCGGCGAGGAGGCGGCGCGCGAGGCCTTCCACGCCGACGCCGAAAGATGGTTCGCGTGATGGACATGGCCGCCTCCACCCGCCCCCTGGACCGGCTCGCCGACTTTCCGGCGATCCCCGAGGGCTGGGCCTATCTCGACAGCGCGGCGACGGCGCAGAAGCCCAGGGAAGTGATCGACGCGATCGCCCGCGGCTATGCCGAGACCTATGCCACCGTCCATCGCGGCGTTTATCAGCGCTCGGCCGAGATGACGGTGGCGTTCGAGGCCTCGCGCCGGCGGGTCGCCCGCTTCATCGGCGCGGCGGCGGCGGAGGAAGTGGTGTTCGTCCGCGGCGCGACCGAGGGGATCAACCTGGTCGCGCAGAGCTGGGGCGGCGCCAATCTGAAGCCCGGCGACCGCATCCTGCTGTCGGCGCTCGAGCATCACAGCAACATCGTGCCGTGGCAGATGATCGCCGAGCGCACCGGCGCCGGGATCGACGTGCTGCCGCTTACCTCCGATCATCGCATCGACCTCGACGCGATGGCGCTGATTTGCGCCGGACGCCACAAGCTGGTCGCTTTGGCCCATGTGTCCAACGTCCTGGGCTCGGTGCTCGACGTGAAGCGGGCGGCGGATATCGCCCATCGCGCCGGCGCCAGGCTGCTGCTCGACGGCTGCCAGGCGGTGCCGCGCATGCCGGTCGACGTCGCCGATCTCGACTGCGACTTCTATGTCTTCTCCGGCCACAAGCTTTACGGCCCGACCGGCATCGGCGTGCTCTGGGCGCGGGGCGAGATCCTCGAGGCGATGCCGCCCTGGCAGGGCGGCGGCGCGATGATCGACAAGGTCAGCTTCGAGCGCACCACCTACGCGCCGCCGCCGGCGCGGTTCGAGGCGGGCACGCCGCACGTGGTCGGCGTCATCGGCCTCCACGCCGCGGTCGATTATGTCGATTCGATCGGCCTCGATGCCATCGCCGCGCACGAGACGGCCTTGGTCCGCGAGACCCGCGACGCGCTCTCCAGCCTCAACTCGGTGCGCCTGTTCGGGCCCGAGGATGCGGCCGGCATCGTCAGCTTCGCCGTCGAGGGGGTGCATCCGCACGACATCGGCACCATATTGGACGAGAGCCGGGTGGCGATCCGGGCGGGGCACCATTGCGCCCAGCCGCTGATGGCGCATCTGGGGGTGGACGCGACCGCGCGGGCGAGCTTCGGGGTCTATAATGGCAGGCAGGATGTCGAGGCGCTGGTGCGCGGCATCGAGCGGGTGACGAGAATCTTCGGATGAACGAGGAACGCAAGATTGCAACTGAGGAGGTGGAGGCCGTCGCGCCGCCGCCGAAGGCGCGCGTTTCCGACGTCGTCGGCGGGTTCGAGCGCAAGCGCGACTATCTCGAGGGCTTCCTGGCGCAGAAGCCGGCCGAGCCGGTCGCGGCCGAGCCCGGCGGCGACCTCTATGAGGCGGTGATCGAGGCGCTCAAGGAGATTTACGATCCCGAAATCCCGGTCAACATCTACGACCTCGGCCTGATCTACGACGTCGAGATCACGCCCGAGCATCACGCCAGGGTGAAGATGACTTTGACCACGCCGCATTGCCCGGTCGCCGAATCGATGCCGGGCGAGGTCGAGCTTCGCGTCGGCGCGGTGCCGGGGATCGGCGACGCCGAGGTGGAGCTGGTCTGGGATCCGCCCTGGGACCCGCAGAAGATGACCGACGAGGCCAAGCTGGAATTGGGAATGCTGTGATGAACGCCGAGACCAAGAGCCGCACCCGCCCCGCCGCGGTGACGCTGACGCCCGCCGCCGAGGCGCGGGTCGCCGACCTGATGGCGCGCGCGCCGGAAGGGACGATCGGCGTCAGGCTGTCGACGCCGCGGCGCGGCTGCTCGGGCCTTGCCTATTCGGTCGATTACGTCGCCGAGGAGCAAAGGTTCGATGAGAAGATCGAAACCCCGGCCGGGCCCTTCTACATCGACGGCGCCTCCGTCCTCTATCTGGTCGGCAGCGTGATGGACTGGCAGGAGGACGATTTCGCCGCCGGCTTCACCTTCGCCAATCCCAACGCCAAGGGCGCCTGCGGCTGCGGCGAGAGCTTCACCGTCTGACGTCCGGCGGCTAGAGAGCGTCGTTTTCAGGAGATCCGTTAAGATGGAAGAGATTGTGGGCCGCACGTTCGCGGGCGGCGAAGTGGTGGAAACCGACGGCAACACCTTCAGGGACTGCGCGTTCGAATCGGCGTCGCTTCGTTATGGCGGCGGTTCCCATCCGACCTTCGTCGACTGCACGTTCGGCGACATCGGCTGGTACTTCACCGACGGCGCGCTGAGGACCATCCAGCTGCTGCAGCAGCTCGGCGGATCGCCCGACGGCTCGAAGTTCATCGCCGACCTGTTCAAGCCGGGCAACTACATCACCGAATAGGCCGGGCGCCCCTTTCCTTTCGCGCCGGGGCGACGCAACCTGCCGGTCCAGCTCGGGGGAAGGGGCATGAGTCGCCGGGGTCCCGCTTTCGCGATCCTTCTCGCCGCGGCGCTGGCCGCGGGCGCGGTGCGCGCCAATGACAGCGTCGCCGAGGCCGCCGCCGGCGGCCTGGTGCTCAAGCAGAGCCGCGACATCGACATGCTGTCGGAGGATCTGTTCATTTCCGCCGGCGAGGTGCGCGTCCGCTACGTCTTTCGCAATCGCGCGCCGCGCGACGTCCGCGTCACGGTCGCCTTCCCGCTGCCGGATCGCGATCTCGCCCAGGTCGAATATAGCGACGTCGCCTGGCCCGGGGACTTTGCGACGCAGGTCGACGGCCGTCCGGTCAGGATGCAGGTTCAGCGCCGGGCGGTGCTGGGCGGCGTCGATCACAGCGCCCTGCTGCAGAGCCTCGGCGTGCCGATCGCGCGCGACCGGATTGCCGGGGCGTCCGAGGTGATCGAGCGGCTCGGCCCGCGCCAGCAGGAGCGGCTGATCCGCGCCGGCCTCGCCCAGCCGGTCGGCGAGGGAAGCGCCCGCTATTTCGAGGCGCGGTGGACGGTGACCGAAAGCTGGTATTGGGACCAGACCTTCCCCGCCGGCCGCGACCTCGTCGTCGAGCATCGCTACACCCCCGGGACGGGCGGCACGGCGTCGACCGGCCTCGGCAGCGCCGAATTCAGGCGGGGCGAATATGGCCGCGCCCAGATCGCCCGCTACTGCGTCGATGCGGCCTTCCTGGCCGCGGTCGATCGCATCGTCGGGCGCGCCGGCAGCGACTATCCGACCGTTTCCGAGCAATGGATCCGCTACGTCCTCACCACCGGCGCCAATTGGCGCTCGCCGATCGGCAGCTTCCGGCTGGTCGTGGACAAGGGCGATCCGCGCAACCTGGTCAGCTTTTGCGGCGAGGGGGTGCGGCGGATCAGCCCCACGCGGTTCGAGATGCGCCGGCGCAACTGGCGGCCGACGCGGGACCTCGACATCCTGATCCTCGTCCCGCAGCGCTTCAACGACTGACGCGGGTGCGCTAGGGGGCGAAGCATGACCCCCGATCTCGCCCATGTCGAAAGCTGGATCTTCGACCTCGACAACAGCCTCTACCCGGCCTCGTGCGATCTGTTCACGCTGATCGACGAACGGATGGGGGCGTATATCCAGCGCCTGCTGAACGTGGACGCGATGGAGGCGCGGCGGGTGCAGAAGTCCTATTTCCACGCCCACGGCACCACGCTGGCCGGCCTGATGGCGGCGCACGGCGTCGACCCGCACGATTTCCTCGATTTCGTCCACGATATCGACCTCGCCCGGCTCGCCGCCGATCCGGCTTTGGTGGCGGCGCTCGACCGGCTGCCCGGGCGCAAGTTCGTCTTCACCAACGCCAGCGAGGCCTATGCGCGGCGCGTGCTCGACAAGCTCGGCCTCGCCAACGCCTTCGACGGCATGCACGATATCCACGCCATGGCCTATGTGCCCAAGCCCGATCCGTCGGCTTATGCGGCGATCTGCGTCCGGCACGGCATCGATCCCAGCCGCGCCTTGTTCGCCGACGACATGGCGCGCAACCTCGAGCCGGCCAAGGCGCTGGGCATGACCACCTTGTGGCTGGACAACGGGTCGGAGCAGGCGGGTCCGGTCGCCGCTCCCGACTTTATCGACTACAGAGCGGCGGATATCGGCGAATGGCTGGCGACGGCGCTGGGGGAGGAAGTGGCATGAATGCGGAGCTTCAGCGCGTGATCGATGCCGCCTGGGAAGCGCGCGACGGGCTGGGCAGCTCGACGCGAGGCGAGATCCGCGACGCGGTCGACGCCGCGATCCGGCTGCTCGACACCGGCGCCGCGCGCGTGGCCGACAAGGGAGCGGACGGCTGGCGGGTAAATCAGTGGCTGAAGAAGGCGGTGCTGCTCTCGTTCCGCCTGAACCCCATGGAAACCATCGCCGGCGGCCCCGGCGGCGCGGTCTGGTGGGACAAGGTGCCGAGCAAGTTCCTCGGCTGGAGCGGCGGCGATTTCGAGCAGGCCGGCTTCCGCGCCGTGCCGGGCTCGATCGTCCGCCGCGGCGCCTTTGTCGCGCCGGGCGCGGTGCTGATGCCGAGCTTCGTCAACATCGGCGCCTATGTCGGCGAAGGAACGATGGTCGACACCTGGGCGACGGTCGGCAGCTGCGCGCAGATCGGCCGCAACGTCCACATTTCCGGCGGAACCGGCATCGGCGGCGTGCTGGAGCCGCTCCAGGCCGGGCCGGTGATCATCGAGGACGATTGCTTCATCGGCGCCCGCTCCGAAGTGGCCGAGGGGGTGGTGGTCGAGCAGGGGGCGGTGATCTCGATGGGCGTGTTCATCGGCGCCTCGACCAAGATCGTCGACCGGGCGTCGGGGGAGGTCGTCTACGGGCGGGTGCCGGCTTATTCGGTGGTGGTGCCGGGCACATTGCCGGCGAAGGACGGCGGTCCGAGCCTCGCCTGCGCGGTGATCGTCAAGCGGGTCGACGCCAGGACCCGGTCCAAGACCGGCATCAACGAGCTGCTCAGGGACTGACATTGGCGGCAAGAACCGGGACGCGCCGGCCTCCGAAGCGCGGTTAGCGCGCCACATGGGCAATCGGGCGATGAGCGGCGGCGACTGGACGATCCTCCTGATCCTGTCGGTGATCTGGGGCGGCTCCTTCTTCTTCATCGAGGTCGCGATCGACAGCGTCGCGCCGTTCACCTTGGTGCTCCTCCGCGTGGCGATCGCGGCGGCGGCGCTGTGGCTGTTCCTGGCGGTGCGGCGCGAGCGGGCGGCGATGCCGCGGCAGGCGATGTTCGCCTTCCTGGTGCTGGCCCTGTTGAACAATGTCGTCCCGTTCGTCCTCTTCGCCTGGGCACAGATCGAGATCACCGGGGGCCTCGCCTCGATCCTCAACGCGACCACGCCGATCTGGGGGGTGATCGTCGCCCACATCTTCACCGCCGACGAGAAGGCGACGCCCGCCAAGGTCGCGGGCGTCCTGCTCGGCTTCGCCGGCGTGGCGGTGATGATCGGCGCGGATTTCCTGAAGGAAATCGGCACCGACGTCGTCGCCCAGCTCGAATGTCTGTTCGCGACTTTGTGCTATGCGCTCGCCGGCGTCTGGGCGCGCCGCTTCCGCGCCATGGGCGTTTCGCCGCTCGCCGTCTCGACCGGGCAGCTCACCGCCGCCGCTTTGGTGATGCTGCCGCTGGTGCTGGTCTTCGAGCCGCCCTGGCAGGCGCCGGCGCCGGCGCCCGAGGCGTGGATGGCCCTGGTCGCGCTGGCGCTGCTTTGCACCAGCATCGCCTATATCCTCTATTTCCGCCTGCTCGCCTCGGCCGGCGCGACCAACTCGCTGCTCGTCACCTTCCTCATCCCCATCACCGCCATATTGCTCGGCGCGCTGATCCTGGGCGAGCGGCTCGAGCCCCGCCATTTCGCTGGCATGGCGCTGATCGGCCTGGGGCTGGCCGCGATCGACGGGAGGCTGCTGCGGATAGGGCGCGCCAAGGCGGCCTAGCCGCCTCTCGCTTCCCTGAGCAGCCGGGCGGCGCGTTCGCCGTGCCAGTCGGCCATGCCGGTCATCCGCCACACCTCGGCGCCGTCCGCATCGTAGAGGATGGTGGTCGGCAGCGTGTCGATGCGGAGCGCGGTCATCAGGCCCATTTGCGGGTCGAGATAGGGCTCCAGCCGGGTGAAGTTGCGGGCCGCGAAGAAGTCGGCGACCTTCTGCCGCCCGTCGAGGTCCTGGCTGACGGCGAGGATCCGCAGCGAATCGCCCTCCCGCGCCGCCAGCGCGTCCAGCGACGGCATCTCGACCACGCACGGCCCGCACCAGGTCGCCCAGAAATTGACCAGCAGCGGCCGGCCGCGGAAGACGGCGAGGTTGACGGGACGCCCCTGCGGGTCCTCGAAGGCGATTTGCGGGGGCCGGCGTGCCGGCGTGGGAGCGGTCGAGCCGGCCGGTCGGATAGGGCGAAGCCGGCGCGGCGGCATTGGCGGCCGCGCCGGCGGCTTCGGCCGCTTCGCCTTGCGGCGCCCCGGCCTTTTCCCTATCGCATCCGGCCAGTGCGAGGCCGAGCGCGAGGCCGGGGAGACAGGCGATCACAAGCCGCAAGGATCAGGACTCCAACGCCATGTGGGGCGGGCGCTTCGCCGAGGGCCCCTCGGCGCTCATGCGCGAGATAAATGCCTCGATCGGCTTCGACAAGCGGCTCTGGCGGCAGGACATCGAAGCATCGCGCGTGCATATCGCGATGCTCGCCGCCCAGGGCATCGTCGCCCAGGAGGACGCCGACGCGATCGAGGAGGGGCTCGACCGCATCGAGGACGAATATGAAACCGGCGGCGTGCCGGAGGATCCGGCGCTCGAGGACATCCACATGCATGTCGAGCACCGGCTGGCCGAGTTGATCGGGCCGGCGGCGGGGCGCCTCCACACCGCCCGCTCTCGCAACGACCAGGTCGCCACCGACTTCAAATTGTGGGTCCGGGACGCGATCGACGCGGCCGACGAGGCGATCGAGGCGCTGCAGCGCGCCCTGGTCACCCGGGCCGGGGAGCATGTCGGCCAGCTTGATGCCCGGCTTCACCCACCTCCAGCCGGCCCAGCCGGTGACCCTGGGCCACCATCTCATGGCCTATTACGAGATGCTGCGCCGCGACCGGTCGCGCTTCGCCGACGCGCGGGCGCGGCTGAACGAATGCCCGCTGGGCGCGGCGGCCCTGGCCGGCACCGGCTTTCCGGTCGATCGCGAGGCGGTGGCGCTGGCCCTGGGCTTCGACCGGCCGACCGCCAATTCGCTCGATTCGGTCTCGGACCGCGATTTCGCGCTCGATTATCTGATGGCCGCCGCCCAGTGCGCGCTCCATCTCTCGCGGCTCGCCGAGGAGTTCGTCCTGTGGGCGAGCCCGATGTTCGGTTTCGTCACGCTGGCCGACGCCTTCTCGACGGGCTCGTCGATCATGCCGCAGAAGCGCAACCCCGACGCGGCCGAGCTGGTCCGCGGCCATAGCGGGCGGATCGCCGGCGCCATGGTGGCGCTGGTCACCGTCATGAAGGGCCTGCCGCTCGCTTATTCGAAGGACATGCAGGACGACAAGGAGCCGGTGTTCGAGGCGCACGATTTGCTCTCGGTCTCGCTGGCGGCGATGGCGGGGATGGTCGAAACCTCCGGCTTCGATGCCGATCGGATGCGCGCCGCGGCCGAGGCGGGGCACGCCACCGCCACCGACCTCGCCGACTGGCTGGTGCGCGAGGCCGGCGTCCCGTTCCGCGAGGCCCACCACATCACCGGCCGCATCGTCCGCCTCGCGGACGAGGCCGGCGTGCCGCTCTGGGCGCTGCCGCTGGACACCCTCCGGGGCGTCGATGCGCGGATCGGAGCCGCTGTTTTCACGGTGCTTTCGCCGAACGCTTCGGTTAAGAGCCGGACCAGCCACGGCGGCACCGCGCCGTCGCAGGTGAAGAAGCGGATCGAGGCGGCGAAGAAGGTGCTGGGGATGAAGGAATGAAGCGGGCCGCCCTCGTTCTCGCCTTCCTGCTTTCGGCCTGCGGCATGCGCGAGCCGCTGGCGCCGGCGCCCGGCCAGGCGATGCCGCCGGCCCCGGCCATGGCGAACCGCCCGCTGACCACGGACGAGCTGCTGGCCTCCCCGCCGATCGCCCGGCCGGACCGCGTCGACGAGCTGCTGCGGCGGTCCGAGGAGCGCGCGGACGACCGCTTCGACCTGCCGCCCGGCGACATTCCGACCGAATCCAACACCAGCGAAGAGCCCGAATGAAACCGGTCCGCAAGGCCGTCTTCCCGGTCGCCGGCCTCGGCACGCGCTTCCTTCCCGCCACCAAGGCGATCCCCAAGGAGATGCTGACCGTCGTCGACCGCCCGCTTATCCAATATGCGGTCGAGGAGGCGCGCGAGGCCGGGATCGAGCAGATGATCTTCGTCACCGGCCGCGGCAAGGACGCGCTCGAGGACCATTTCGACATCGCCTACGAGCTCGAGGCGGTGATGACCGGGCGCGGCAAGCCGCTCGACGCGCTCGAGGCGACCCGCTTCCCGCCGGGCGCGATCGTCTCGGTCCGCCAGCAGCAGCCGCTGGGCCTCGGCCACGCCGTGTGGTGCGCGCGCGACATCGTCGGCGACGAGCCGTTCGCGGTGCTGCTTCCCGACGACCTGATGGTGGGAAGGCCCGGCTGCCTCGCCCAGATGGTCGCGGCCTATGAGAAGCATGGCGGCAACATCGTCTGCGCGCAGGAAGTCGCCCCGGAACGAACCGCCAGCTACGGCATCATCACGCCGGGCGCGCGTGACGGCCGGCTGACCGAGATCAAGGGCCTCGTCGAGAAGCCCAGACCCGAGGACGCGCCCTCCACCCTCGCCATCGTCGGCCGCTACATCCTCCAGCCCGAGATCATGCAGGTCCTCGGCCGCAGCGAGAAAGGTGCGGGCGGCGAGATCCAGCTCACCGACGCCATGGCCGCGTCGATCGGCGCGCAACCCTATCACGCTTTGACCTTCGACGGCGCCCGCCACGATTGCGGCGACAAGACCGGCTTCGTCATCGCCAATCTCGCGCTCGCGCTCGGCCGCGACGACGTCGCGCCGGCGGTCCGCGCCTTTCTCGCGGGCATCTAGGTGGCGGTTGCCTTCCTCGCCGGCGACGGGCCGGTGCGCCGGCTGTCCGAAGAGGAGGCGGCGGCTTATTCCGGTCCCGGCTTCGCCTGGCTCCACCTCGAAGGCCCCGCCGAAGCGGTCGCCGAAGCGGTGCAGCGCAAGAACGACATTCCCGACATCGCCCTTCACGCTCTGGTCGCGACCGAGACCCGCCCGCGCTGCGACCGGATCGAGGACGGCGCGATCGTCAATCTGCGCGGCCTCGGCGAGATCGATCCCGCCGATTCGGATCGGCTGGTTTCGATCCGGATGTGGGTCCAGCGCGGCCGCGTCCTCTCGGCCAGCCGCCGTCCGCTGACCGCGACCGCGACCGTGACCGCCAAGATGGAGGCCGGCGGGCTCGCCGATCCGGGCGACCTCGTCGCCGCCTTCGCCTGGGCGATCAGCACCCAGCTCGATCCCGAAATCGCCTCGCTTGGCGACCAGCTCGACGACGTCGAAAGCGACCTTCAGCCGAGCAACCTCTACCGCCTGCGCCGCGCGATCACCGCGATCCGCTCGCAGGCGATCAGCTACCGCCGCTTCGTCGCGCCCGACCGCGACGCGCTGCGCACCCTGGCAAGCCTCGATTTCGACTGGCTGGCCGAGGACGACCGCCTGCACATCCTCGAGGCGGCCGACCGCTTCGCCCGCATGGCCGAGGAGCTGGAGGCGGTGCGCGAGCGGGCGGCCCTGCTCCACGAGCAGATCACCGACCTGCGTGCCGAGCTGATCGACCAGCGCGCGCTGCTGATCTCGATCGTCGCCTTCATCTTCCTGCCCCTGACTTTCATCACCGGCCTGCTCGGCATGAACGTCGAGGGCATACCCTATGCCCATTCGGCCTGGTCCTTCTGGGGGGTGACCGCCTTCTGCGTCGCGGTCGCGGTGACGGTGCTGACCTGGTTCGCCCGCAAGCACTGGCTGAGGCACTGAGCTCCAGGTTCCTTCCCCGGCAAATGCCCGGGAGGAACCTGGAATGCTACGCCTCCAGCTCCACGTCCCAGTAGAGATAGTCGCGCCAGCTCTCGTGGAGGTAGTTGGGCGGGAAGCTGCGGCCATGCTCCTGCAATTGCCAGCTGGTCGGCCGGAAGGGATGGCGGCGCATGTGCATGCGGGCCTCCCTGGGCGTCCGCCCGCCTTTCCTGAGGTTGCACGGCGCGCAGGCGGTGGCGACATTCTCCCAGGTCGTGCGGCCGCCCTGGGCGCGGGGCATGACATGGTCGAAGGTGAGCTCGCGATAGTCGCCGCAATATTGGCAGGAGAAGCGGTCGCGCAGGAACAGGTTGAACCGGGTGAAGGCCGGATGCTCGGACGGCCGGACATATTGGCGGAGCGCGATCACCGAGGGGAGGCGCATCTCGACGCTCGGGCTGTGGACCCGGCGCTCATAGGCGGCGACGATGTCGACCCGCTCGAGGAACACCGCCTTGACCGCGGTCTGCCACGGCCACAGGCTGAGCGGATAATAGCTCAGCGGCGTATAATCCGCGTTGAGCACGAGCGCCGGGCAGCCTTCGGGATGGCGGAGAAGGTCGGGATGGTACAAAGGCCGAGACGCTCCCGTTTCGCGGAGAATTTTCCGAAAAACGCCGCCCCCGAAGCCTGTCGCACCCAGAACCGGGAGAAAAGCGCTTCGGCTTCCTCTCCTGTTCCGTCACGCTTTCGCTGTCATGCGTGACCAAGTCATGACACCATAGTCGGCGACTCTCGGTCAAGCGCAGAATTCATATGCAGGTCGTCACCCGCTTCGCTCCCAGCCCGACCGGACGGCTCCACCTCGGCCACGCCTGGTCCGCCTTGCGCGCGCACGATTTCGCGCGCGATCGGGGCGGCGCCTTCCTGCTTCGGGTCGAGGATATCGATCCGGGGCGCGCCCGGCCCGAGTTCGTCGACGGGATCATCGAGGACCTGCTCTGGCTCGGCCTCGAATGGGACGGCGAGATGCTCTACCAGTCCGAGCGGCTGCCGCTCTACGCCGAGGCGCTCGACCGGCTGAGGGCCGAGGGCCTCGTCTATCCCTGCTTTTGCACGCGCGCGGACATTGCCGCCAGCGTCGCGGCGCCGCAGGGTCCGGACGGTCCGCTCTATCCGGGGACGTGCCGGGGCCTGCCGGAACCGGATCTCGGACGGCCGCATGCCTGGCGCCTCGACGCCGCCAAGGCCGTCGCCCGCGCCGGACGGCCGGGCTGGTGCGAAGGCGAAACCGAAGTGGAGGGCGATCCCGCCGTCTTCGGCGACGTCGTCCTCGCCCGCAAGGACGCGCCGGCCAGCTACCATCTCGCCGTCACCCTCGACGATGCCGCGCAGGGCGTGACCGACGTCGTCCGCGGCCGCGACCTGTTCACCTCGACCCACGTCCACCGGCTGCTGCAGGCTTTGCTCGATTTGCCGACGCCGACCTATCACCACCACCCGCTGCTCGCCGACGCCGCCGGCGCGCGCCTCGCCAAGCGCCACCGCGGCGCCACCCTCGCCGACCTGCGCGACGCCGGCGCCGATCCGGCCGCGCTCGTCGACGGGCTGCGCCGCGGCGAATTGCCGGCTGGATATTCGCTCGGGCAGGCGTAAGGAGGCGGCCCATGCAGCCGATTCTCATCGTCCTCATCGTCCTTGCCGCCGGCGCGACCTTGTTCGTCCTCGTCAAGGGCGTCGTCGGCATGGCCCAGGGCAAGGACGTCACCGGCCGGCGCTCCCAGGAGCTGATGCGCAAGCGCATCCTCTTCCAGGCGATCGCGATCGCGCTTGCCGTCCTGCTGCTGCTGATCGCGAGCAACTGAGGAAGTCGCGCTGGTCCGGCTGAACAAGATCTACACCCGCACCGGCGACGCCGGCGAGACCGGCCTGGTCGACGGCTCGCGGGTTTCGAAATCCGATCCGCGCATGGCCGCGATCGGCGACGTCGACGAGGCCAACAGCGCGATCGGCGCGGCCCTGATCCACGTCGCCGACGAGGAGGCGCGGGCGATGCTCGCCCGCATCCAGAACGAATTGTTCGATCTCGGCGCCGATCTCGCCACCCCCGGCACGGATTTCACGCCCGGCGGGATGGCGCTGCGGATCGTTCCCGAGCAGGTCGACCGGCTGGAGTGCGAGATCGACCGGATGAACGCGGATCTCGAGCCGCTGCGGAGCTTCATCCTCCCCGGCGGCGGCGGCGGGTCGGCGTCGCTCCATCTCGCCCGGGCGGTGGTGCGGCGCGCGGAGCGCTCGGCGGTCGCGGCCGGGGCGGGATTCAACCCGCTGGCGCTCACCTACCTCAACCGGCTGTCGGATCATCTGTTCGTGCTCGCGCGTTGGGTGGCGCGTGAGCAAGGCGGGGATATTCTCTGGCAGCCGGGCGCGACTCGCGGGCGTTGATACGCGTTCTTCTTTTGTTTCTTTGCCTGTGCTATAGCCAGTCGGTGGGAGGCGGATGATGGCGACACTGGCCCGGGCCGACGCCGAGCAGGGGCTCGCGGCGCGCTACCAAAAGGTGCGCCGGCTGACCCTCGACATCGCCGCGCCCCTGTCGGACGCCGACGCGACGATCCAGCCGATGCCGGACGCCTCGCCGGCCAAATGGCACCTCGCCCATAGCAGCTGGTTCTTCGAGACATTCGTGCTGCGCGACCATGTTCCCCGCTATCGCGCCTATGACGAAAGCTGGGCCTATCTGTTCAACTCCTATTACGAGACCGAGGGCGACCGCCACGCCCGCCCGCGCCGCGGCATGCTCAGCCGGCCGTCGCTCGACGCGATCCGCGCCTACCGCGCCGCCGTTGACGACGCCGTGCTGGGGGCGATGGACCGCCTGCCCGAGGCGGCGATCCGGATCCTCGAACTGGGCCTCCATCACGAGCAGCAGCACCAGGAGCTGATGCTGATGGACATGCTCGCGGCCTTCGCCGAGAATCCGCTGCGCCCGGTCGCCTGGCCCGCCGCGCCCGCGACGCCGCCGCCGCCGGTGCCCCCCGGCCATGGCTGGGAGGCGGGCCGAAGCGGTGTCGTCGAGATCGGCGATGACGGGACGGGGTTCGCCTTCGATTGCGAGAGGCCGCGGCACCAGGTCCTGCTCCGCCCGCACGCCCTCGCCGACCGGCCGGTCACCAATGGCGAATGGCTCGGCTTCATCGCCGACGGCGGCTATGCCGATCCGCTGCTGTGGCTGTCCGACGGCTGGACCTGGGTCGGGGAGCAGGGGATCGAGGCGCCGCTTTACTGGGTCCGGGACGGCGAGAGCTGGTCCCGCTTCGGGCTCGACGGCCTGCGCCCGCTGGTCGCGGCCGAGCCGGTCTGCCACATCTCCTATTACGAAGCCGACGCCTTCGCCCGCTGGGCCGGCGCGCGGCTGCCGACCGAGGCCGAGTGGGAGAATGCGGCGGCGCGCCACGACCCGGGGGGCGGGCATCAGCTCGACGAGGCCGGGCCGGCCAAGCCGCGCCCGTCGCCCGAAGGCCCCGGCCTGCGCGACCTCTACGGCAATGTCTGGGAATGGACCGGGAGCGCCTTCCTTCCCTATCCGGGATTCACCCCTGCGGCCGGCGCGGTCGGCGAATATAACGGCAAGTTCATGTGCTCGCAGATTGTGCTGCGCGGCGGATGCTGCGCCACGCCGCGCGGCCATGTCCGCGCCAGCTATCGCAACTTCTATTACCCGCACCAGCGCTGGATGTTCTCCGGCCTCAGGCTGGCGAAGGACCTTTAGTGGACGCGCCGCGCGCCCTGCTCGCCGCCGATCCCGCCTTCCGCGCCGACGTCCTTGCGGGCCTGGCCGCGCCGATTCCCGCCGTGCCCGCGCGCTGGCTCTACGACCGCCGCGGTTCGGAGCTGTTCGAGGAGATCACCCGGCTTCCGGAATATTATCCGACGCGGACCGAGACCGCCTTGCTGGAGCGCTACAGCGGCGAGATCGCGGCGATGCTCGGCAAGGGCGAGGCGGTGGTCGAGTTCGGCTCCGGCTCGTCGGCCAAGACGCCGATCCTGCTGCGTGCCGTCGATCCCGCCGCCTATGTCCCGATCGACATCAGCGGCGAGTTTTTGCGTGAGGCGGCGGATGTTCTTCGAGCGGAGTTTCCGGACCTGCCGATCTATCCGGTCGAGGCGGATTTCATGGGACGGATCGATCTGCCGGCGGCGATCGTCGAGGCGCCCAAGCTCGGCTTCTTCCCCGGCTCGACGATCGGCAATCTGGTGGCGCGGACCGCCGTCGACCTGCTCCGCGCGATGAAGGAGACGTTGGGCGAGGGCGCGCGCCTGCTGATCGGCATGGACCGGATCAAGGACGTCGACGCGCTGCTCGCCGCCTATGACGACGCCGACGGCGTCACCGCCGCGTTCAACCTCAACCTCCTCCATCGCATCAACGCCGAGCTCGACGGCACCATTCCCGTCGAGGCGTTCCGCCACCGCGCGGTCTGGAACGACGCGATGAGCCGGATCGAGATGCACCTCGAGGCGCTCGCCGACACCGCCTTCACCGTCGCCGGCCGGGGCTTCGCGATGAAGGCCGGCGAGACCATCCATACCGAGAACAGCCACAAATACGGCCACCGCGACAGCCGCCTCCTGCTGCGCGCCGCCGGCTGGGGCGTCGTCCGCGAATGGACCGACGACAAGCAATGGTTCTCGATCTTCCTCGCCGAGGCCGAGCCGCCCCGCTCCGCGCCCTGAATCGCCGAGGATTGCCGACCGCCATGCCGCCGCTTAGGGTGCGGGCAAGGGACCGGAAAAAGGGGGGCGGAGATGAAGAGAATGATCGTGGCGGCGCTGGCGCTCGCGGCGGGCGCCATCGGCCCGGCCGCGCCGGCGCACGCCCAGTCGCTGGTGCGCGCGCAGAATCCGGAAACGATCCGCGCCTTGTTCGCGACCTGGGGCTATCGTCCGACCCCGCTGCGGACCGTGGACGAGCAGCCGCTGTTCGAGGCGACCGTCGCCGGCCTCCAGAACGCGGTCGTGATCGGCGGCTGCACCGGTGGGCGCAACTGCACCCACATCGTCCTGCTGGCGAGCTATGACGACGTGCCCAACCCGCCCTACGAATGGCTCAACCGCCAGAACTTCCACTACAACCTCGTCACCGCGATGCGGCGCGAGGACGGCATGCTGACCTTGCGGACCGGCATCATGATCGGCTCGGAGGGCGTTCCCGCCTCGGCGATCCGCGCCGCCATCGACGACTGGATCTCGGTGAACAACGAGATCGCCCGCGGCGCGGTCGACGCCGGCCTGGCGCGCGACTGACGCGGCCGTCTCAGGGCAGCACCCGCGCCCGCCAGACGATGATATAGTCGGTCGCGCCGCGGCACTCGCCCATCTCCGCTTGGCGGACGAGGCGGAAGCGCGTCCCGTCCCAGCCATAGTCGGCGCGCGTGCCGCAATCGCCGATGCCGCGGGCGAGCGAATGCGTCGTCAGCAGGCGCCGGCCGTCGTCCCACGCGGCGTTGACCAGCCGGGGCAGGCCGTCGTCGATCACGTCGTCGACATCGAACGGCGCGGCGGCGATCGCGCCGCTGCCGGCGCGGGCGATCAGCGGGACGGTGCCGAGATTATAGGCGCCGGTCCCGCACGCGAGCAGGACGAGGGTGGTGCCGTCGGCGATCTGGATCGCGTCATGCTGGTCCGGGCCGCCGACCTCGCCGATCGTGCAGCCGACCTCCTCGCGCAGCGCGGCGATCCGCTCCGGCGCGAATTCGGGCGCGAGGTCCTGCGCCGGGGGCGCGAGCCGGACCTCGGGCAGCGGCGCCGCCACGGCGCCGGCTTGCGCTTCGTCCATATAGTCCAGCGCCGCCGGCGCGCCGGCCAGCGACACCGCGCCGAGCGCCGTCCCGCCGGCGTCGACCAGCCTCAGCGCGCGCGCCGAGCGCAGCGCCGCGACGAGGGCGGCGGCGTCCGCGGGATGAACGATGACATTGTCGCCGGTGGCGATCAGCCGCACCGGCAGGCGCCGGCCGTCGGCGACCAGGGCGCCGCCGCGCGCCGCCTCGCCGCGGAACGAAACGACCGTGTCGGCGTCCGCGCCGGCATCGCGGCGGAGGCTCATCGTGACGTGGCCGTCCCCGCCGGCTTCCGGCAGGAGGGCGACGGCCTGGCAGGAGCGGACATTGTCGCAGCCGACGGTCCAGTCGGCAAAGGTTCTGAGCGCGCCCGGCTGGGGCGCGGCGGCGGCGAGGAGGGCGAGCAGCAGCATGGCGTTTTCCTAACCGGTTGGATGCCGGTCCGGTAGAGGGGGCGCGCCATTGCTCCGGCCATGGAGCGTCGCTACATGACGGGCCAGCCCTCCCGGGGAGAAACCATGCTGCTTGCCGTTTTCGGTGTCGTCGACCTGCTGCTGCGCGTGCTCAGCTACATCATCATCGTCCAGGCGATCCTGTCCTGGCTGGTGGCGTTCAACGTGATCAACACCCACAGCGATTTCGTCCGCTCCTTCCTCCGTGCGCTCGACCGGCTGACCGAGCCGCTCTACCGGCCGATCCGCAAGGTCCTGCCCGATTTCGGCGGCCTCGATTTCTCGCCGCTGGTGGTCCTGCTGCTGATCTACGTGCTGCGCATCCTGCTCGGGGGAGTCGCCGCCGACCTCGCGCTCGCCGGCTAGCGGGAACGGAATGACGGCCGCCATCATCGACGGAAAGGCCTTCGCGGAGCGGCTCCGCGCCCGCGTCGCCGTCGGTGTCGATCAGTTTCGGACGGTGACGGCGCGCGGGCCCGGCCTTGCCGTGATCCTGGCCGGCGAGGACCCGGCGAGCGCGATCTACGTCCGGGCCAAGGGAAAGGCGACCCTGGCCGCCGGCATGGAGAGTTTCGAGCATCGGCTCCCCGCCACGGTGGCGCAGGAGGCGCTGGTGGCGCTCATCCGCGCGCTCAATGCCGATGCCGCGGTCGACGGCATCCTCGTCCAGCTCCCCTTGCCTCCGCATATCGACGAGCAGGCCGTGATCGATGCGATCGACCCAGCCAAGGACGTGGACGGCTTCACCCCCCAGAATGCCGGGCGCCTGGCGATCGGGGAGGACGGATTCGTCCCGTGCACGCCGCTCGGCTGCGTCATGCTGCTGAAGGACCGGCTCGGCGATCTCGCCGGGCTCGAAGCGGTGGTGGTGGGCCGCTCCAACATCGTCGGCAAGCCGATGGCGCAGCTTCTCCTCAGGGAGAATTGCACGGTCACCGTCACCCACAGCCGCACCCGCGACCTGCCGGAAGTGGTCCGCCGCGCCGACATCCTGGTTGCGGCGGTGGGCCGCCCGGCGATGATCCAGGGCGGCTGGCTGAAGCCGGGCGCGACCGTGATCGACGTCGGCATCAACCGGGTCGGCGGCGAATTGGTCGGCGACGTCGATTTCGCCGCGGCGTTGGAAGTCGCGGGCGCGATCACGCCGGTGCCGGGCGGGGTCGGCCCGATGACCATCGCCGTCCTCCTGCGCAACACGCTGGTCGCGGCGCACGCCCGCGCCGGCCTGGCGAAGCCAGAGAATTTATGATCGAATTGTTCGTCTCCGCCTTCGTCACCTTCCTGGTGGTGATCGATCCGCCCGGCTGCGCGCCGATCTTCGCCAGCGTCACCAGCGGCGCGACGCCGGCGCACCGCCGGGCGATGGCGCTGCGCTCGGTCGCGATCGCGGCCGGCATCCTGCTCTTCTTCGGCCTGCTCGGCGAGGACCTTTTGCGCGCGCTCGGCATCTCGCTCAGCGCCTTCCGTATCGCCGGCGGCATCCTGTTGTTCCTGATCGCGGTCGACATGGTGTTCGAGAAACGGACCGAGCGGCGCGAGAATCGCGCCGAGGAAGTGAGCGCGCGCGAGCCCGAGGACGTCTCGGTCTTCCCGATGGCGATTCCGATGATCGCCGGGCCGGGCTCGATCGCCTCGATCATGCTGCTGATGGCGCGCAGCGAGGGGCTCACCGAATCTTTGATCGTCCTGGGCGCGCTGGTCGCGACCCTGCTGCTGACGTTGATCTGCCTGCTCCTCGCCGGGCCGCTGATGCGCCTGCTCGGCCACAAGATGGAGGCGATGCTGACCCGCCTGCTCGGCGTCATCCTCGCCGCTTTGGCGACCCAGTTCGTGATCGACGGGATCGAGCGCAGCTTTACCTGACCACCCGCCACATCCGGTAGGGCGAATGGGCGGGCAGGGCCACCGGCTCCAGCCAGTCCGGGACCTTGTTCCGCATCAGCTGCATGTAGAAGCCGTTGGGCGCTTCCGAGCGGTAGATGGTCGATTCCGACAAATTGGGGCAGAGCAGGAGATAATCGACGCGGTAGCGCAGGGCCGTGCGCCGGGCATTGGCGTCGTCGCCGCGCCACGTGCGCATCACGTCGATGATCTGGCGGGCGTTGCGGTGATAGGGGCCGGTGATCGCATCGTGGGGGGTGACGGTGATCAGCCGCGGCCCTAGGTCGACGAAGGTCAGCACCAGGCCGCGCGGCTGGCGGGCGATCGGGCGGAGCGCGGCCAGCGTCGGGCAGCTGTTGTTGGCGCGGTTGACCGCCTTGCGCCCTTCGCTCAGCGCCTTGGGGAAGACGCCGTTGACATAGCCGGTCATCAGGCCGGAGACGATCAGGAAGGCGCCGACCACGCCGAACACCCGCACCAGCATGTAGCGCAGGCCCATCACCCATCGGATGAGGATCCAGGCCAGGGCGGTCGCCCCGGGGATCGACAGCGTCTGGGCGGCAGGGCCGGCCCGCGTCTGCCAGAGGAGCAAGGCGGCGGCGAGCGCGGCGAGCAAGGCGAGCGCGGCCCAGGGGACGAGCCTCGCCGGGTCGCCGCGGCTGCGCCAGAGCATCAGCCCATAGCCGATCAGGCCGGCGACCGGCAGCGTCACGATCATCGCCGCGGTGCCGGCGCCGTGCCGCCAGACCGGCATCGCCTCGCGCACCCGGGAGAGCCACAGCCGCTCCAGCTCCGGCGAGGATTGTTCGAGCCGGCCGAGGCAGTCGGGCCAGAGGAGGGCGAAGGCGCCGGCCAGCAGCGCGCCCGCGATCGCCGCGGCGGCGAGGCGCCGGAGCGGCCCGGCGGGAGTCAGCCAGGCCAGCGCGGCCGCGATCGCGCCGGCGGCGACCATCGCCGACAGCCAGACCGGCGACAAGGCGTCGCAGACCGGGGCTCGGTTCGCCTCCGACGCGAAGACGAGGAAGCCGAAGGCGCAACCGCCGGCCAAAGCGACGCCATAAGAAAACAGCCGCCGCGCCTCCTCGCCGCTCCTGATCCACATCAAAACCGCGATCGCGCCGGAGACGGCGAGATAGGGAAGCATCTCCATGCCGATCGCCAGCGACAGCGCGCTGGTCGCGCCGAGCGTCGCGCCGCCGCGCGCTGGCCGCGGGTCGGTGAACGACGCCATCGCCCAGGCGAGCATCGCCAGCTGCCAGCCATGATGGTCGATCCTGAGCGGCTGCCACATGCCCTGGGCGGAGCCGGCGCAGGCGAGAAGGGCGATGGCGAGCGCGAAGGCGGGGCCGGCGATCATCCGCCGGGCGGCGACCGCGACCGCCGCCATCGCCGCCAGCATCGGCAGCAAAGGCGCGACGGCGACCGCGATCTGCTCGGCGGCGCGGCCCCCGAACAGGGGCGCGAAGGCGAGCTTCAGGCCGGCGATCGGCAGGTCGACCAGCCGCGACCAGTGAATGTTGGAGCCGGCGAGGCGGTGCTGGCGCAGGTCGTACCAGCCCTGGCCGTCGATCAGGCCCCGGACCTGCATCATCCGCATATTGTCGTCGGTGTCGCCCAGCGCGAAGCCGCGGATCGCCGCCCAGCGGCCGAAGACGGTGAACGCGGCGAGGCCGAGCCAGGCGAGCAGCAAATAGAGCCGCCAATGCCGGTCCAGATGGTCGAGCCCCGCGCCCCGCTTGTCCGGCATCAGCGTTTCTTTTCTTTCCAACCTTGGCCTCGGGCATTAGTCGCTGTTCGCCAAAGGGCAAGCGGGCGCATCGTGACGACAACCAAGCCGATCGGTAAGCATGAGGAGGTTGCCGGCCAGCTCGTGCGCTATGCGCTGACCGGCGGTCTCGCGAGCGTCGTCAATATCGGCGTCTATTGGGTGCTGGCGGCGAACGGCCTCGATCCCAACCTCTCCTGGACAATCGGCTTCGCCGCGGCCGTCCTCGTCGGCTATGTGGTCCACAGCCGCTGGAGCTTTCGCGGGCACGGAAGGCGCGACAATCTGGCCCGGACCGGCGGCCGGTTCGTCGCGGTTTCGCTGGTCAGCTTCGGCCTCAACCAGCTCTGGGTGTGGCTGCTCGTCGTGCATTTCGGCCTGCCGCTCTGGGCGCCCTATCCGCTCGTCCTGGGGGTGACGCCGCTGATCATCTTCGCGCTCAACCGCCGCTGGGTGTTCGCATGAGCGCCGCGCCCATCCTGTCGCTGATCGCCCCGGTCAAGGACGAGGAGGAGGCGATCGACCCGTTCGTGGCGCGGGTGGCGCCGATCCTCGACGGCCTGTTCCCCGATCCGGGGCCCGATCCCGCCTGGGAGATATTGTTCGTCGACGACGGCAGCGAGGACAATACGCTGGCCGCGATCCTGCGCGCCCATCAGCGCGACCCGCGCATCCGGGCGGTGTCGCTGTCGCGCAACTTCGGCAAGGAGGCGGCCTTGACCGCCGGGCTCGATTTCGCCGCCGGCGACGCGGTGATCCCGATCGACGTCGACCTCCAGGACCCGCCTGAGGTGATCGGCGCGATGCTCGCCAAGTGGCGCGACGGCTATGAGGTCGTCTACGGCGTGCGCACCAACCGCGCCGCCGACAGCCTGCCCAAGCGGCTGACCGCCGACCTCTATTACCGCGCCCACAATTATCTCTCGTCCGACAAGATCCCGGAGCATGCCGGCGATTTCCGGCTGCTCGACCGGTCGGTGGTCGAGATCATCCGGGCGATGCCGGAGCGCAACCGCTTCATGAAGGGCCTGTTCGCCTGGTCGGGCTTCCGCCAGGCCGCGGTCGACTATGAGCGCGCGCCGCGCAACGTCGGCAAGACCAAGTTCCGCTACTGGAAATTGTGGACGCTGGCCCTGGACGGCCTCACCTCCGCCTCGACCATGCCGCTCAGGATCTGGTCCTATATCGGGGTGGGGATCGCCTTCTTCACCTTGCTGTTCGCGGTCTGGGTGGTGGTGAAGACGGTGCTCTTCGGCAGCGACGTCGCCGGCTATCCCTCGCTGATGGTGGCGATCCTGTTCTTCGGCGGGCTGCAGCTCATCTCGCTCGGCGTGCTCGGCGAATATGTCGGCCGGATCCTGATCGAGACCAAGCGCCGGCCGCTTTACGTGGTGCGGAAGAAGATCGGCTTCGCCGAGGACGACGCCGCGAGCGATGCCGCGGGCGAGGGCAAAAGCTGATGGACCGCGCCGTCTTCGACCGCATGGCCGAGCAGGACCAGATCCACTGGTGGTACGTCGCCCGCCGCCGCATCCTCGCCGACCTGATCGCGCGCGAGGTGCCGCTGCCGGACGCGGCTCGGATCCTCGAGATCGGCTGCGGCACCGGCCATAATTTCGAGATGCTGCGCGGCTTCGGCCGGCTCGACGCGCTCGAGGTGGACAACGAGGCGCGAGCGCTCGCCAGCCGGCGCCTGGGCCATGCCGTCGGCGACGCGCCGCTGCCCGAGCTGACCGGCGTGCCCGACCGGACCTACCACCTCGTCGCCTTGCTCGACGTGCTCGAGCATGTCGACGGCGACCGCGCCGCGCTCGAAAGCATCGCCGCCAAGCTCGCGCCCGGCGGCCGCATCCTCGTCACCGTCCCCGCCTACCAGTGGATGTGGAGCGCGCACGACGTCGCCCATCACCACAAGCGCCGCTATTCGCGCCGTCGCCTTCGCCGGGTCGCCGAGCAGGCGGGGCTGAAGGTCGAGCGGATCGGCTATTTCAACAGCCTCCTCTTCCCGCTCGCCGCGGCGGTCCGCCTCGCCGGCAAGCTCGCCGGCAAGAAGGAGAGCGACGACAAGGTCCCGCCGGGGCCGCTCAATCGCCTGTTCGAGAAGATTTTCGGCCTCGAGCGTCACCTCGTCGGGCGGGTGAGGCTACCGGCCGGCGTGTCGCTCTTCGCATTGCTCTCCACCCGGTAGAGCGCGCTCGTGCCGTCCCGCCAGACCGGACGGAGGCCCTCGGTCAGCTTGGCGTCGTAGGGCGGTGGCGTGATCAGCCAGACATAGTCGAAGGCGTCGCGCGGGAAGACGGCGAGCGCCTGATCGAGGGTCCGCCAGACCTCGCGGCGGCAGCGCGACGGGGTGACGATCTGGGACGGGTCGCGCACGAACGGCCAGCCCGGCTTGTAGCGGACGTGGAGCAATTGCGCGCCCGCCATCGTCCACTGGTCGTTGGAGAAAGCGTGCTGCCGGACGATGGCGAGGCCGGGAAGGTGGAGCAGCCGCGACATCGCCCACGGCTCGACGCACGGCCGGCCGACGAAGCTGACCAGCCGCGCCCCGTGCGGGACATGGTCGAGCGCGGCGAGCTCGCGGTCGTAGGTCCGGCCGTAGAGCCACATGCTCGCCGCGGTGCCGCCGGTGCGGACCAGCACGAAGGCCAGGCCGGCGACGGCGAGCGTGCGGGCGAAGCGCAGGCCGCTCCCCTCGGGGAAGCGGATGGCGATGAGCGCGATCGCGAACAGATAGGGGGCCAGCCGCATGTCGGCATAAGCCGAGCCGAACACGATCCGCGGCAGCAGCACGAACACCATTGCCAGGAACAGGGCCGAAGCGGCGAGGTTGCGCGAGAAGGTCAGCTTGCGGCTGACCAGGGTCCAGCCGACGAGCGCGGTGACCAGGCCGAGCGAGAGGAGGTCGAACAGGGCCCAACGGTCGCGCAGCGCCATCCGCAGCCACTCGATCTTGGCCGCCATGTTGAACCAGTCGCCGGTCAGCCCGGCGCTGTTGCTCCGCCAGAGCAGGACCAAAACGACCGGCGGCGTCAGCGCGAGGCAGTGAAAGGCCGCGCGCAGGGCCGCGACCAGGATGTTCCGGCCCCTGTCGTGCTGGCGGACGAGCTCGGCCGAGAAAGCGAGCACGCCGAGCGTCCCCCAGCCGAAGGCGTGGACGACCCAGAGCAGGACCGAGATCGGCACGAACAGGGCGGCGCGCAGCCGAAGATGCCCCAGCCGCGCCAGCCGCAGCCACAAGGCGAAGGCCAGGAAGGCGAGCGCCATCGACAAGGCGAAGTTGACGAAGCCGAACAGGAACGGGAAATTATAGGCGAACGGCACCGCGAACAGGGCGGTCGGCGGAATCCGGCCGTGGACCTCGCGCGCCACCCACAGGAAGCCGCCGACGGTGAGCGGCGGGATGGCGACGACGATCAGCTTGACCGCCAGCTCGAGCCCGATCAGCCGGCCCAGCGCCTCGACCAGCAGGTCGACGCCGAGATTGCCGATCACCGCCCAGTCGAAGCCGAAATATTGCTGGAGGTCGGGCGATTCGGCGAGGTCGAGCTGGACCCGGTAGCGGCCCATATGGCCGGGCAGATCGAGCAGCGGCGGGACGTCGGGCCATAGGAGCGGCACGGCTGAAAGCAGCATCAGCAGGTAGACGGTCCAGCGCTGCTCCCACCATTGCAGCGGGTGGCGCGGCGCTCCCGCCGGTCCGGATGCCAGGCTCATGGCCGCGCCACGGCGCGGCGGCGCTTGCGCGGCGATCCGGGGCGGCGAAGAAATGAGGGCTGCCGGGACCGGTCGTCGTTGCTGGGCGGATGCCGCTGCATGTGCCCCCGCCCCCGCCGCCTATTCGGCCGCCGCCCGCAAATGCCACTCCGGCGCCTCTTCGGATGCGTGCAGCCGTTTCTCTTCCTCGAACATATAGTCCCAGGTCATCGGGATGGCGTCGCGACGCTTCACATATTGGAGCTGCCAGTTGACCAGCCCGCCATAGCGGAACGCCGCCTCGGCCCCGACCAGGTAGAATTGCCACATGCGGAAGAAGCGCTCGTCGTAAAGTTCGATGATCTCCTCGCGCGCGGCGTTGGTCCGGTAATACCATTCCTCGAGCGTCAGCGCATAATGGTAGCGCACCGCCTCGACGTCGGTGACGATCAGCTGGTTCTTCTCGGCCTCGGTGACGAGCTCCGAAAGCGCCGGGATGTAGCCGCCGGGGAAGATGTATTTGCGGGTCCATTTGTCGGTGAGGCCCGGCATGCCCATCCGGCCGCAGCAATGCGAGAACATGACGCCGTCCGGCTTCAGGAGGCGGTGCATATGCTCGAAGAAGCCCGGATAATGCGGCGTGCCGAGATGCTCGATCAGGCCGACGCTGGTGATCCGGTCGAACTGGCCCTCGACGTCGCGATAGTCCTTCAGCTCGAACTTGACGCGGCCGGACACGCCCGCCTCGGCGGCGCGCTCGTTGGAGAACTCGATCTGGTCCGGCGCCAGCGCGACGCCGAGCACGTCGACGTCGTAATGGCGGTGAAGGTATAAAGCGAGGCCGCCCCAGCCGCAGCCGATGTCGAGCACCTTCATGCCGGGCTTCAGGTTCAATTTGGCGGCGATATGCGCCTTCTTGTCGAGCTGCGCCTGTTCGAGGCTGTCGGAAGGGTCGCGGAAATAGGCGCAGGTATATTGGCGGTCCTCGTCGAGGAACAGCTCGTAGAGGCGGCGCGTCAGATTGTAGGTATGCTCGGCGTTGCGGCGCGAGCGGCTCTTCCAGTTGATCTGGTCGAGCTTGCCGGCGATGAAATTGGCCGTGAGCGTGATCGGGCCCTTGGCCTTCAGCCCGCTGGCATCCTCGAACGGAGCGTTGTAGCGGATGAGGAGGACGAGGTCGCGGATGTCGTGCGGCGGCTCGACGACCAGCCGGCCGTCCATATAAGCCTCGCCGGCGCCGACCCGGGGGTCCTTGGCGATGTGCCAGGCGGCCCCGCGATCGGTGAGGCGGCTGCGGACGGGGCCGTGATCGGGGTCCGGCGCGCCGTAGCGATATTCCTTGCCGTCATGGTTGACGACGATCAGCTCACCCTTCTTGATGAGCTTGCGGAGCATTTTGTCGAGTAGCCACATGGCGCCGCACAATAAGGCCGTGACGAGTCGGGGCAAGAGGGGAAAAGGCGCATGGCGACGGTGACGGATGCGGTGTGTGGACGGCGTTCGGTGCGGGCGTTTCTCGATCGCCCGGTCGACCGCGCGACGGTCGCCGAGATTCTCGAAATCGCCCGCCAGGCGCCGTCGGGCGGCAACCTCCAGCCCTGGCATGTCGACGTGCTGGCCGGCGCTGCTCTGGCGGAGCTGAAGGAGAGGGTCCGCGCCGCCTTCGCCGCCAATCCCGGCGGCGAGGGGACCGAATTCCCGGTCTATCCGCCGGCGCTCGGCGAGCCGTGGCGGAGCCGGCGGCGCGCCTCGGGCGAGCAGCTCTATGCCGCGATCGGCATCGCCCGTGAGGATAGGCCGGCGCGGCTCGCCCAGTTCGCCAGGAATTTCGACCTGTTCGGCGCGCCGGTCGGCCTGTTCTACTCGATCCCGCGCCATTTCGGCCTGCCGCAATGGGCGCATCTCGGCATGTTCCTGCAGAATGTCATGCTGCTCGCGGGGGAGCGCGGCCTCGCCACCTGCGCGCAGGAAGCCTGGGCGCTGGTCCACAAGAGCGTGGGCGACCATCTCGGCCTTCCCGAGGACCGGCTGTTCTATTGCGGCATGGCGCTCGGCTTTGCCGACGAGACCCATCCGATCAACACCTGGCGGACGGGGCGCGTGCCGCTCGGCGATTTCGCGACGTTCAGGGGCTTCTGACCGGCGCCTTGTAGCCGCGCGGCAGGATCCGGCCGCGGGCGTAGGAGAATACGAGCAGCACCAGCACCATCACCAGGAAGAAGTCGACGAAGGTGGTGTAGAACAGCCAGAAATCGGTGCTGGTCAGCTTCGCCACGACATAATTGAGCCCGGCCATGGCGAGGCCGAGCAGGCCCATGCCGAGCGCGAGCCGGCCCGGGTCGAGGTCGGCATAGGGAAGGTAGCGCGACATTCCCTTGCCGAGCCGGTTGCCCCCGAGCAGGCCGTCGCCGAGGAACAGGGTGGCGCTGACGAGGCCGAGGATCGTGGAGCGCATCTTCACCGCCATGTCGTCCTGGAAGGCGATGGCGAGTCCGGCCGAAAGGAGCAGCATGACGATACCGAACAAGGCGAGGCCGCCGATCAGGTCGGCCTTCACGAAGCGTTGCGCCACGACGAGCAGGATCCCGGCGCCGGCGCCGACCAGGGCGGCGGTGCTGAGGTCGGTCAGCTTGGCGACGGCGAAGAAGAGCAGGCCGAGCGAGATGTCGACCAGGAGCGGCACCCGATTTCTCTTGATCTGGCCGAGGTCGAACCCCTCCGGCATGCCCGACGCCGAACTTTTCGCCGCGATCCGAGCCGCTTTCTCGGGATAGGCGATGCGCTTGCCGGGATGGCTTTCGTGGATCAGCGCGCCGTCCAGTCGCACCGCGATGCCCACCGTCCACCAATTCACATAGCCCATCTCGACCGCGATCGCCCGTCCGTCCGGGAGGGTGGCGGCGAGCCGGTGGTTGCGGACCGCATCCGGGCCGGCGAGCGGGGTGCGATCATCGGCCAGGGCCGCGCCGCCCAGGGTGAGTAGGCTGTGCATGCCCGTGGTGCGGACCGTGACGGTGACCTCGGCAGGCGTGCCGTCCAGCGCGAAGCGGCGCCGGTAGCGCCAGAAGGCCGTGCCGGGGCGCTCGTCCGCTTCCGCGGCGCTCACGCCAGCGCCGCGTGTTTTTCCTCGGCGATCCGGTCAAGCTCGGCGCGGCTCTTCCTGGCCGCGGCCGACTTCAATTGCCCGCAGGCGGCCATGATGTCGCGGCCGCGCGGGCGGCGGATGGGCGCGCTGATCCCGGCTTCGAAGACGATGTCGGAGAAACGCTGGACGCGCTCTGGTGTCGAGCATTCGTAAGCAGCGCCCGGCCAGGGGTTGAACGGGATCAGATTCACCTTCGCCGGAAGCTTGTACTTGCGGATCAGGCGAACGAGCTCGCGGGCGTCGTCGTCGCTGTCGTTTCTGCCCTTCAGCATCACATATTCGAAGGTGATGCGCCGGGCATTGTTGGCACCCGGATAAGCCGCGCAGGCCTCGAGCAGCGCCTCGATCCCATATTTGCGATTGAGGGGCACGAGCTCGTCGCGCACCTCCTTGGTGACGGCATGGAGCGAGACGGCGAGGTTGACGCCGATCTCCTCGCCGGCGCGGGCCATCATCGGCACCACGCCCGAGGTGGAGAGGGTGATCCGCCGCCGCGACAGGCCGAGCCCGTCGCCGTCCATCACGATCTTCAGCGCGTCGCGGACATTGTCGAAATTGTAGAGCGGCTCGCCCATCCCCATCATCACGATGTTGCTGAGCATCCGGCCTTCGGGGAGAGACGGCCATTCGCCGAGCGCGTCGCGGGCGAGCATGACCTGGCCGACGATCTCGCCGGCGTCGAGGTTGCGGACGAGCCGCATCGTGCCGGTGTAACAGAAGCGGCAATTCAACGTGCAGCCGACCTGGCTGGAGACGCAGAGCGTGCCCCGGTCCGCGTCGGGGATGAACACCATCTCGAAATCATGGCCGTCCGGCGTCCTCAGCAGCCATTTGCGGGTGCCGTCGGTCGAGACCAATTCGGTCACCACCTCCGGCCGCGCGAGGGTGAAGCGCTCGGCCAGCCATGTCCGCTGCGGCCTGGCGATGTCGCTCATCGCCTCGAAGCCGCGCTGCCCGCGATTGTAGATCTGGTGCCAGAGCTGCTTGGCGCGGAGCCTGGCCTGCTTTTCGTCGAGCCCGGCCGCGGCCAGCGCCGCGCGGATTTCGGCCTTGGACAGTCCGATCAGGTTGACGCGCGCGCCGTCGACCGCCGCCCGGGGGCGCGGAACCGGGACCGGATCGATATGACCGGGGATGGACATGGCCGCTGTCATGAGCGGCCGATGTAGGGCCTGGAGGCCGGATTTGCTAGCGCGGGCGCGCGCAGGCGAGCGCCGCGGCGTCCATCGCGGTGGCGGCGCCGCGCAGGCGGTAGCGGTCGCGGACCAGCAGGCCCAAAGCGGAGCGGGTTTCCACCGCCATCTCGATCCCGGTCCGCATCGCCGCCTGGATCTCGGCGTCGGCCCGCCCGTCCGGCGCCCAGGCGTCGCGGCCGCCGCCGACGAGCTGGAAGCTGCGCCCGTCGATCCGGACCAGCACCGCCGACCGGCTCCTTTTCTCCCGGCTCAGCCGGATGTGGAGCTGGCCGCCGCCGCCCCGCCCCGGCCAGTGGCCGACCGCCGCGAACGGCCGCCAGCCGCCGGCGGCGGGCGCCTCGTAGGGCTGGGCGATGGCATAGCATCGCCCGTCGCCCCGGAACGCCCCCCACGTGCCGAATATCCCCAGCGAGCGGGGCTGCGCCGCGGCGGAGGCGGCCCAGGCACCGGCGAGGAGAAGGAAGATCGCGGCCCGCATCACCGCCGCACATCGCCCCGCCAGCGCCACATTGGCAACACAAATTCCCATTTAGCTGCGGTTCAGGCGCGGGTCGTCAGACCCTCGCCGCCGGCTCCGCACCTTCGGGCGGGGCGGGCCAACGAGATGGGGCGAGTCAAGCAGGTGGGACCAAGGTAAAGGGAGCTTGCAAATGCGTTTCTATCTCATCGCCGCCGCGGCGGCCGCTACTTTCGCCACCCCCGCCTTCGCCCAGGACGCGCCGCCGCCCGGGCCGACGTCGGGTTTTCACATCGAGGCCATCGCCGGCTATGACGCCTCCAGCATCCAGGGGGAGGATGACGGCGGCGTCGTCTACGGCCTCGGCGCCGGCTACGATTTCCGCATCGGCCGGGCATTGCTCGGCATCCAGGGCGAGGTCACCGAATCCACCAACGACGGCTGCATCACCGACGTCGTCAACGTCGGCGATTCCTTCTGCGCGGCCGCGTCGCGCGACTTCTATGTCGGCGGCCGCGCCGGCATGACGGTCGGCCGCAACCTCCTCCTCTACGCCGGCCTGGGCTACACCAACGCCCGCTTCGAGCTCGACTATGACGACGGCACCCCGGGCGGCGCCGGCGACTTCTCGCTGAGCAATCATCTCGACGGCGTCCGGGTCAGCGGCGGCGGCGAGCTGGGGATCGGCAGGAACGCGTTTCTGAGGGCCGAATATCGCTATTCCAACTACGAGCAGGGCGCCGACCGCAGCCAGTTCGTCGGCGGCTTCGGCTTCCGCTTCTGACCCGCGCCAGCGGAATCGTCCCGGCGCAGGCCGGGATCTCATGGACGGGCACGATGTCCTCCCGTCCCGAGATGCCGGCCTTCGCCGGCACGACGTGACCATTGGGCCGGGGCGGCGACGCTCCGGCCCTTTTTCTTGGCACAATCCACTGGCGGCCTCGGCCCGGGTCGCTATAACCCTTCATCCAACCGGAAAAATGCCGGCAAGCAGGGGTAATCGATGAAGGCGACGATCGAACGGGCCACGCTCCTCAAGGGACTTGGGCACGTCCATTCCGTGGTGGAGCGCAGGAACACCATCCCGATCCTGTCGAACGTCCTCATCGAGGCCGAGGAGGAGGGAGGCATCCGGCTGATGGCCACCGACCTCGACCTCCAGATCAACGAGACGGTCGAGGCCAACGTCACCGAGGCGGGCGCGACGACGGTGCCGGCCCACACCCTGTTCGACATCGTCCGCAAGCTGCCCGAGGGGAGCCAGGTCGAGCTGATCGCGGCCGAGGGGCGGATGCAGGTCAATGCCGGCCGCGCCCGCTTCACCTTGTCGACCCTGCCGCGCGACGACTTCCCGGTGATCGCCGAGGGCGACCTGCCGACCCGCTTCGAGCTGCCGGCGGCGACGCTCCGCCAGATCATCGACAAGACCCGCTTCGCGATCTCGACCGAGGAGACGCGCTATTATCTGAACGGCATCTACCTCCACGTCTCCGACGAGGCGCAGCCGGTCCTGAAGGCGGCGGCGACCGACGGCCACCGGCTGGCGCGGGTGACGGTGCCGCGGCCCCAGGGCGCGGAGGGCATGCCCGGCGTGATCATCCCGCGCAAATGCGTGGCCGAATTGAGGAAGCTGCTCGACGAGGTCGACGGCACCGTCCAGACCTCGCTGTCGGTGTCGAAGATCCGCTTCGGCCTCGGCAATGCGGTGCTGACCTCGAAGCTGATCGACGGCACCTTCCCGGACTATAATCGCGTCATCCCGACCGCCAACGACAAGCTCCTGAAGCTCGACCCGCGCAGCTTCGAGGAGGGCGTCGACCGCGTCTCCACCATCGCCAGCGAGCGCACCCGGGCGGTCAAGCTGTCGCTCGACCGCGACCGCGTGACCCTGTCGGTCACCTCGCCCGAAAACGGCACCGCCGCCGAGGAGGTTTCGGCCGATTACGGCGCCGAGGGGATCGAGATCGGCTTCAACGCCCGCTATCTGCTCGACATATTGGGCCAGATCGAGGGCGACGTGATGGAGGTCCATCTCGCCGACGCCGCGGCGCCGACCCTGCTCCGGGAGAATGACAAGGCGCCGGCGCTCTACGTGCTGATGCCGATGCGGGTGTGACCCGCGCCGGGGGCTGGCGACGTTGACATTTTGCGGCGATGAACCTACGTCCGCACACCTTCCCGAACCCCGAATATGAGTGGAGCTGCCGCATGGCGCGCGTAACCGTCGAAGACTGCGTCGACAAAGTCCCCAACCGGTTCGACCTGGTCCTGTTGTCGGCCCAGCGGGCGCGGCAGATTTCGGGCGGCGCCGAGCTCACCATCGACCGCGACCGCGACAAGAATCCGGTCGTCGCCCTGCGCGAGGTGGCCGAGCAGACGGTGAAGCCCAAGGAGCTCCAGGAATCGCTGATCGGCAGCCTGCAGCGCGTCCAGGTCGACGAGGACGACGTCGCCGACGAGGTCGGCTCGATCAGCGCCTCGGCCGAGGCGCTCCGCCTCACCGCCGCGGCGCCGCAGCGCAACAACAATGCCGGCGCCGATTACGACGGCTGACGTCCGTCACGCCTGCATGAGTTTGTGCACGAGCGCTGTTTGCCTTCCCGTCCTTCCGTGATAGGAGGCGAATCGCCAAAGGGGGCGCTTGCCCGTACAAGGAGGCAGATGTGAGAATCGCGAGAAGAGCAACTACGATGCTGGCGGCGGCCGGCATGGCGATCGCACCGGTCACTGCGCAGGCGGCCTCGTCGCTGAGCATTGCCCGTGCCTCGGCACCGGTCAGCGGCGTCAGCTATTTCCAGGAAGAGGACGACGATGACGACGGCTCGACCGCGGTCATCCTCGGCGTGCTGCTCGTCGTGCTGATCGGCGCGGCCGCGGTGTCGGGCGGCGGCGGACCGTCGAGCCCGTAATCCCGCTACGGGCGGCCCCGGCGGCCGCCCGATTCGCCCGGCCCGCCCCGTTCAGCGCTCGTCCGCGGGCAATTCCGTTCGATCGAGCCATTCCAGTTCGTTGAGCGCGAGCGCCCGCCCATCGGCGGCGCGCACGGCCATCGGCGATACCGGCCGCCGGCTCTGGCGGTCGACCAGCACCGGGTTGCTCGGCATCCCGGAAACCCATCTCTCCCCCCATTGGCGGAGCGCGATCAGCGCCGGCAGGAGGGCGCGGCCCTTTTCGGTCAGCTGGTAGGCGACCTTGCGGCGGTCGGCGGGGTCCGGCTCGCGACGGAGAATCTCGTGCTCGACCAGCCGCACGAGCCGGTTGGAGAGGATGTTGCGCGCGATCCCCAGCGTCGACTGGAACTCCTCGAAATGGGCGAGGCCGTTGAACGCCCCGCGCAGGATCAGGAAGGACCAGCGTTCCCCGACGGCTTCCAGCGCTCCCGGCAGCGCGCATTCACCCAGGATGGCCTTGCGATGATCGGGCCTGATCATGGCCGGGAGACTACGCCAATTTTACGGTATGTCATATGGCGGTGTTTTCCAGTTGCGAATCGCTACTGAACTTCATATAGGTTGCGTTCCAAAACTAATCCAGGAGCATCAGATGTTTCGGCCCTTCCTGCTTTCGCTCGCCTTCGTCTCCACCCCGGCGCTGGCGAGCGGCCATTTCGAGGCGCAGCCCGAGGCGCGGCCGGCCCAGCAGCGCTTCGTCGCCCGCGACAATGTCTGGCGCTGCGGCGATGCCGGCTGCACCTCGGCCCGCACCCCGACCCGCCCGGCGATCGTCTGCGCCAGCCTGGTCCGCGAAGTCGGCGCGCTGACCCGGTTCAGCGCCGGCGGCCGTGCGTTCGGCGCCGAGGAGCTGGAGGATTGCAACCGCCGGGCGCGCTAAAGCGGGCGCTTCGCGCTGCCCGAAATCGCCCCGGACGAAGATTTCCGTTGCAACATTGCCGCACCGCACCACATCTTGGTGCGGTGCTCAGGCAATATGAACTCGTGGAGAAGGTCAGGGGCTACGACCCCCACGCCGACGAGGCGCTGCTCAACCGCGCCTACGTCTTCTCGATGCAGAAGCACGGCACCCAGAAGCGCGCCTCGGGCGACCCCTATTTCAGCCACCCGATCGAGGTGGCCGGCATCCTCACCGACCTGAGGCTCGACGACGAGACGATCGTCACCGCCATCCTCCACGACACGATCGAGGACACGCTGGCGACGCCGGCCGAGATCAAGAAATTGTTCGGCAAGAACGTGGCCCGGCTGGTCGACGGCGTCACCAAGCTCTCCAAGATCGAGGCGCAGAGCGAGAATCAGCGCGCCGCCGAGAATCTTCAGGAAGTTCCTGCTGGCGATGTCGGACGACATCCGCGTCCTCCTGGTCAAGCTCGCCGACCGGCTCCACAACATGCGCACCCTCCATTTCATCAAGAACGAGGAGAAGCGCCGCCGCATCGCCCGCGAGACGATGGACATCTACGCCCCGCTCGCCGAGCGGATCGGCATGTACGAGTTCATGACCGAGATGCAGACCCTCGCCTTCCGCGAGCTCGAGCCCGACGCCTACGAATCGATCACCAAGCGGCTCGAGCGGCTCGACGACGGCGGCGGCGGCGACCTCATCCAGCGGATCGGCCGCGGGCTCAAGGCCCATCTCGAGGCGCACGGCGTCGAGGCCGAGATCCAGGGCCGCGCCAAGCACCCCTATTCGATCTGGCGCAAGATGGCCGAACGCCATGTCAGCTTCGAGCAATTGTCCGACGTCATGGCCTTCCGCGCCGTCGTCGGCAGCGTCGAGGAATGCTACCGGACGCTGGGCCTCATCCATCAGCGCTGGCCGGTGGTGCCCGGGCGCTTCAAGGACTTCATCTCGACGCCCAAGCGCAACGGCTACCGCTCGATCCACACCACCATCATCCATGACGAGCAGATGCGGATCGAGATCCAGATCCGCACCGCCGAGATGCACGCCCAGGCCGAGCACGGCCTCGCCGCGCACTGGGCCTATAAGGAAGGGCAGGTCGCCGAGACCACCGAGCATCCGTGGATCGCCGACCTGATCGAGATCCTCGACCATGCCGGCAGCGCCGAGGAGCTGCTCGAGCATACAAGGATGGCGATGTACCAGGACCGGATCTTCGCCTTCACCCCGAAAGGCGAGCTGATCCAGCTGCCCAAGGGCGCGACCCCGGTCGACTTCGCTTATGCGGTCCATACCGATCTCGGCGACCAGACGGTCGGATCGAAGATCAACGGCCGGGTGATGCCGTTGAGGACCCCGCTCGGCAATGGCGACCAGGTTGAGATCCTCGTCTCCAAGGCGCAGCACCCGCAGCCGGCCTGGCTGTCCTACGTCGTCACCGGCAAGGCCCGCGCCAAGATCCGCCGCTGGGTGAAGTCGAAGGAGCGCGAGGAGACGGTGGCGCTCGGCCGCAAGATTTTCGACGAGATCGTCCAGCGCCTGCCGGCGCCGCTCGGCTGGGAATCGATCGCCGAGGCGCTGCGCCGCCTCCACCTGCCCAACGACGAGGCGCTGATGGAGGCGATCGCGCTGAAGCGGATCGACGACGTCGCGGTGATGGAGGCCTTGATGCCCGGCTCGGCGACCAAGGACGGCCTCAAGCCGCCGCCGCAGCGCACCGCCATCTCGATCAAGGGCCTGACCCCGGGCGTCGCCTTCCAGCTCGCCGAATGCTGCCACCCGATCCCCGGCGACCGGATCGTCGGCCTCAGGCGCGAGGGCGAGGGGATCGAGGTCCACATGATCGGCTGCGGCAGCCTCGCCGACGGGGTCGACGCCGACTGGGTCGATCTCGCCTGGGGCGACCAGTCGGACGGCGGCGCGGCGCGCCTGTGCATCGTCATCAAGAACGAGCCCGGCTCGCTCGCGGTCGTCGCCGGCATCCTCGGCAGCCACGGCGCCAACATCGTCAGCATGGACCAGACCTCGCGCGACGGATCGTTCCACACTTTCCACCTCGACATCGAGGTCCACGACGTCCAGCACCTGATGCGCATCCTCGCCGCGCTCAGGGCGACCGACGTGGTTTCGACCGCCGAGCGGCTGTAACCCCTACTTCGTCATCCCGGACTTGATCCGGGATCCATGAACACGGACCGCGCGGACTGGACCTGTTCCGTGTTCATGGGTCCTGACTTTCGTCGGGATGACGTTGAGGGGACGCCGGCCGGCGCTACTGGACCTCGATCCGGAAAATCTCGCCGTCGAAATCGACGATGTAGAGATTGCCGGCCTGGTCGGCCCCGAAGCTGACCGGATTGTCGATCGTCCCGGCATTGGGCGTGAAATCGGCGCGGCGGAGGATGAACTGGCTGCTCGGGACGGTCGCGCCGATCGCTACGCGCGCGACCGGCAGCGACCACAGATTGCCGTTGATGAAGTCGCCGAAAATGTAATGGCCGCGCAGCGCCTCGACCGCGCCCCGATAGACATGGCCGCCGGTGACCGTATTGCCCTCCCTCGGGCCGTTGCCGTGCAGATATTCGGCGACCGGCGGCACCAGGCCCGCAATCACCGCCCCGTTGAACGGCGCCGTGCCCTCGAGGATGCGCCAGCCGAAATTGGCGCCGCCGTCGGTCGGGCGCATCAGGTCCACCTCCTCGCGCGCGTTCTGGCCGACATCGCCGATCCACAGATTCTGCGTCAGCGGATCGAAGCTGGCGCGGAACGGGTTCCTGAGGCCGTAGGCCCAGATTTCCGGCCGCCCCCCGGCCGCCGCGAACGGATTGCCGGCGGGAATGGCATAGTCGCGCAACGGGTCGGCCGGGAAGGCGTCGCTGCGCGGATCGATGCGCAGGATCTTGCCCAGCAGCACGTTGACGTTTTGCGCATTGTTGTCGGTGTCGCCGCCGCCGCCGCCGTCGCCGACGGCCATGTAGAGCATGCCGTCCGGGCCGAAATCGAGCCAGCCGCCATTATGGTTGGTGAGCGGATGATCGATGGCGATGATGGTGTCGCCGCTGGCCGGATCGGCCTGGTTGGGGTTGCCGGCGAGCGTGCGGTAGCGCCGGACCTGGATCTGGCCGCCGGCGCCGGTCACGAACACGTAGAAGGTGCCGCTGGCGGCGAAATCGGGCGCCGGCGCGAAGCCGAGCAGGCCGCGCTCGCCCTGCGTGCTGACCTGGCCGGTGAGATCGAGGAAGGGCGTCGGCGCGACCGCGCCGGTCGCCGGGTTGAGGATGCGGATCGGCCCGCCGAGCTCGACCACGAATACCCGGCCCGAGCCGTCCGGCACGGCGGTCAGGTAGACGGGGCTGCTGAAGCCGGTGCCGACGCGCCGCACCGCGAACCCGTCCGGCCCGACATTGGTCACGGTGACGGCGAGGTTGAGCACGCTGCTCGTCATCCCGTCGCTGACCGAGACCTGGACGAGATAGACGTTGTTCTGGTCGGCGTCGGCCGGGACTTCGAAGTCGGGCGGGGCGGCGAAGGAGAGGGCGCCGCCGGCGGTGATGAGGAAGGCGGCGCGGTCGGCGCCGCCGCTGAGCGAGAAGGCCAGCGCATTGCCGTCCGGGTCGGTGGCGGTGGCGGTGTAGATCGTGCCGGCGCTGTTTTCGGCCGCGTTCGCCGTCGCCGGCGAGGTGATCGCGGGCGGCTGGTTGGGCTGGGGGCCGGGTGGCGGGCCGCCGCCGCCCCCGCCGCCGCCGCAGGCGGCGAGCAGGAAGAGGCCCAGGGTCCATGGCAAGCGGCGACGGCCGGCCGAGTCGATACCCCGCTTCATGGCGCCACCTTTCCGCACCATCCTTGACGATCGTTTAACGCGCGAAACGCTCATTTGCTGCAATCGGCGGGCATGATAGACGCGGGGGCATGACCAAATCCGACGGCATGACCTATGGCGACTATCTGACGCTCGAGCCGATCCTGTCGGCGCAGCACCCGATCTCCGACCATCATGACGAGCTCCTGTTCATCATCCTCCACCAGACCAAGGAATTGTGGCTGAAGCAGCTCATCCACGAACTGCGGCTGGCGCTCGACCTGATCCGCGGCGACAAGCTGATCGAGGTCCACAAGAACCTGTCCCGCGTCTCCCGCATCCAGGCGGTGATGACGCTCTCCTGGGACGTTCTGGCGACGCTGACGCCGACCGATTATCTGCAGTTCCGCGGCGTGCTCGGCACGTCGAGCGGCTTCCAGTCCGCCCAGTTCCGCCAGTTCGAATTTCTGCTCGGCCTCAAGGACGGGAGCCATCTCAAGTTCCAGGAGGAGGGCTCCGCCCAGCACCGGGCGCTGGTCGACGCGCTCCGCCGTCCGAGCCTCTGGGACGAGGCCAATGCGGCGCTCGACCGCGGCGGGATCCCGCTGCCGGCGGAGGTGCTCGACCGCGACTGGAGCGAGGCCTATCGGCCGAGCGAAGCGGTCGTCGACGCCTGGGCGGACGTCTACCGCGACACCGACCGATGGTGGCGCTTCTATCAGCTCGCCGAGAAGCTGGTCGACCTCGACGACGCCATGGCCGTCTGGCGGCACAAGCATGCGGTCACCGTCGAGCGGGTGATCGGCCTCAAGACCGGGACCGGCGGCACCGACGGCGTCGCCTATCTCCGCTCGACCCTGGGCAAGCGCGCCTTTCCCGAGCTGTGGACGCTGCGGACGAAGCTCTGAGCGGCCCTCAGCCGAGGGCGGGGCCGGCCGCCGGGCCGCCCGGATAGGCGACCAGCGCGTCCCAGTCCGCGCCGGCGGCAAGCTCGGCGCCGCCGTCGAGCGACCATACCGTCCCCGCCGCCAGCGCCTCGCCCGCCAGGGTGGCGCCGCCGGCAAGCGGGATCAGCAGCAGCGGCGCGTCCGCCGCGCTCCGCAGCCGCCCGGTCTGGCGCCCGCGCCAGCGCTCGACGGTGAACGCCGCGCCGCCGGCGGCGACCGAGCGCCCCGGGGCGATGGCCGCCGGGGCGGAATCGTGGTCGTAGGGCGCCGGGCGCGCGACCGCGACGCCCTCGTCCAGGTGCAGCGCGCGCGGGCGGCCATAATCGTGGAGCCGGTAGGTGAGGTCGAGATTCTGCTGGATCTCGACCAGCGACAGGCCGCCGCCGATCGCGTGGACGGTGCCGGCCGGGGAATAGAAAATGTCGCCTGCCTTCACCGGGCGCCAGTCGACCAGGGCCTCGATGCCGCCGTCCAGCGCCGCCGCGCGCAATTCCTCGCGCGTTACCGCGCGGGTCAGCCCGAGGCCGATGACCGCGCCGGGCTCGGCCTCCAGCACCAGCCAGGCCTCGTCCTTGCCGCGGGCATGGCCCCGCGCCCGCGCCGCCGCGTCGTCGGGATGGACCTGGATCGAGAGCCGATCGGAGGTGAACAGATATTTGACCAAGAGGTCGGCGTCCGCCGCCTCGTCCTCGAACCAGATCTCGCCGATCGGCTCGGCGCCGCCGCCGGGCAAATGGGCGAACTGGGCGGGCAGGGTGCGGCGCCCCCACACCCGCTCGACCGCCCGTTCCCGCAGCTTGCGCAGCGCCACCTCGACCTCCAGCCTCATCCCGGCGGCGCCCTTCTGCAACCGCGTGGCCGGCGAGACAAGGCACTTCGCCGGTCGCGCTCGCCGCCGCGATCCACTAGGAGGGACGGCCAGAGGGCAGGAGACGGGTCGGATGGCAGTGCTGGTGACGGGTGCCGCCGGGTTCATCGGGATGCACGTCGGCAAGGGATTGCTGGCGCGGGGCGAGACCGTCATCGGCATCGACAGCCTCAACGATTATTACGACGTCCGGCTGAAGGAGGACCGCGTCGCGGCGCTGCGCGAGGCGGCGGGCGGCCGCTTCACCTTCCTCAAGCTCGATTTCTCCGACGCGGCGGCGCTCGAGGCCGCGCTCGCCCCTTTCGGGTTCGACCGCATCGTCCATCTCGGCGCCCAGGCCGGGGTCCGCTATTCGCTCGAAAATCCGCGCGCCTACGTCCAGGCCAATCTGGCCGGCCACCTCAACATCCTCGAGCTGGCGCGGGCGCGGGCGGCGCGCCACCTGGTCTATGCCTCCTCCTCCTCGGTCTATGGCGGCAATGCCAGGCTGCCCTTCGCGGTCGAGGACCGGGTCGATCACCCGCTGTCGCTCTACGCCGCGACCAAGAGGGCCGACGAGCTGATGAGCGAGACCTATGCCGGCCTCTACCGCCTGCCGCAGACCGGCCTGCGCTTCTTCACCGTCTACGGCCCGTGGGGGCGGCCCGACATGGCGATGTGGATCTTCACCAGGGCGATCCTCGCCGGCGAGCCGATCCAGGTCTTCAACCATGGCAAGATGCGGCGCGACTTCACCTATGTGGACGACATCGTCGGCGGCGTCCTCGCCAGCCTCGACAGCGCTCCCCCCGACGACGGCAAGGCGAAGCCGGGCGGCAGCGTCGCCCCCCACCGCCTCTACAATATCGGCAACAACCGGCCGGAAGAGCTGCTCCGCATGATCGCCCTGCTCGAGCAGACCTGCGGGCGCGAAGCGGTGACGGAGCTGCTGCCGATGCAGCCGGGCGACGTCGAGGCGACCTTCGCCGACATCGATCCGATCCGCGCCGATCTCGGCTTCGAGCCGGCCACGCCGATCGAGGCGGGGATCCCGAAATTCGTCGCCTGGTACCGCGACTATCACCGGACTCCAGGCTGAACGGCCCATCCACAAGCGGTTCAGCGATCATGTTATAGTCGGCCCTCTTATGCGAACGATTCGGTACCTGCTTCTGCTGCTGCTGTTCTGGGCGCCGCCGGCCCTGGCGCAGGAATCCTGCGCGCGGCCGGTCGATCGCCCGTTCCGGATGTTCAGCCTGCTCCATTATGCCGACATGCCCGATTTCGGCCGCCACGGCATCGAGCGGGCGCACATCATCGACCGCGGCATCTGGCCCGAGGGCCGGCCGCGCGAGGAGGCGCCCGATCCGGCGCTGGTCCGCCAGGTCCTCGCCGCCTTGCCCGACGACGGCGCGCCGGTCGTGCTCGACTTCGAATTGCTCTACCGGGTCGGCAATGCCGGCGAGATCGCGGCGTCGCGGGCCCGGCTGGGGCATATCCTGTCGCTGTTCCGGCAGGCTTCGCCGCGGCGTCCGATCGGCTTCTACCATTTGATCCCGATGGCCGATTACTGGCGCGCCTATGAAGGGCCGCAGGCGGCTGGCTCGCGCGCCTGGCAGCGGACCAACGACCAGTTCGCGGCGATCGAGCGGGGCGTCGATATGCTGTTCCCGTCGCTCTACACCTTCTACGAGGACCGCGCCGGCTGGGTCGCCTATGCCACCGCCCAGATTTGCGAGGCGCGGCGGCTCTCGGACAAGCCGGTCTACGTCTTCCTCTGGCCGGAATATCATGACGGCGCCAACCCCCAGCGCGGCGCGCTGGTCCCGGGCTCCTACTGGCGGCTGCAGCTCGAAACCGCGCTGCGGCTGGCCGACGGGGTGGTGCTGTGGGGCGGCTACGACCTCAGGGCGAACCGCTCGCGGCGGTGGAACCCGGACAGCGAATGGTGGCTCGAGACCATGCGCTTCATGGCGGATCGCCAGCGCCGGCGCTAAGGTCCGGGACTCGATCACAATGGTGCAAGGGGAAAGGAGTCATCCCGGCGGATGCCGGGACCCATGCACCGAAGCGGTCGAGAATGAGGCGCGGGCGCTTTCGTGCATCCTCGAACAGGGTGTTCATGGGTCCCGGCTTTCGCCGGGATGACTCCCGTTTCTTCCTCGCTACAGCGTCCAGCGGCGGGCGTCGCCGAGATGCTTGTCGTGATGGATGTTCTTCAGATCGACGAAGAAGCCGCCGTCGCGGATCAGCGCGCGCAGCCGGTTCCCGCCCATCCTGCGGTAGCTCGCATGGGGGACGGCGATGACGACGACGTCGTAGCGGCGTTCGAGCGCGTCGGCCTGGAGGCGGACGCCATATTCGTGGCGGGCGTCCCCGGGGTCGGCCAGCGGGTCGTGGACGGTGACGTCGTGGCCGAGCTGCTCGAGCCGGCGGATGACGTCGACCACCTTGGAATTGCGCAGGTCGCGAACGTCCTCCTTGAAGGTCATCCCCATCATCAGCACCGAGCGGCCGGCCTCGCCGCCGTCGCGGCGGTGGATCTCGTCGGCGACCCAGCGGCCCATGCCGTCGTTGATCGAGCGGCCGGCGAGGATCACCTGCGGGTCGTAGCCGAGATCGGTGGCGCAATGGGCGAGATAATAGGGATCGACGCCGATGCAGTGGCCGCCGACGAGGCCGGGCTGGAAGGGCAGGAAGTTCCACTTGGTGTTGGCGGCGGCGAGCACGTCCCAGACCGACAGATCGAGGCGGGCGAGCACGCGGGTGACCTCGTTCATGAAGGCGATGTTGATGTCGCGCTGCGCATTCTCGATCACCTTGGCGGCTTCCGCGGTCTTGATCGAGGCGGCGACGAACACGCCGCCGCTGGTCACCGCGCCGTAAATCCCCGCCAGCCGCTCGGTGATTTCGGGATTCTCGCCGGCGATCACCTTGGTGATCCGCTCGACTCCATGCTCGCGGTCGCCGGGATTGATCCGCTCGGGCGAGTAGCCGAGGAAGAAGTCGCGGCCGCGCCTGAGGCCGGACGCCTTTTCCAGCACCGGCCCGCAAATCTCCTCGGTGACGCCGGGATAGACCGTGCTTTCGAACACCACGATCGGCTTGCGGCTGGCGTCCAGCATCGCGCCCACCGTCGCCGACGCCGCGATCAGCATGCTGAGGTCGGGGCGGTTGTCCGCATCGACCGGGGTCGGCACGGTGACGATATAGACGTCCGCCGGCGCGCAGGCCTCGGCGCGGTCGCTGAAGCGCAGCGAGGTGGTGCGCAATGCGCCCGCCGCGACCTCGCCGGTCCGGTCGACGCCGGCCTTGAGCTCGGCGATCCGCACCGGATCGATATCGAAGCCGGTCGCCTCGAAGCGTTTCGCCAGGGCGACGGCGAGCGGCAGGCCGACATAGCCGAGGCCCAGGACGAGGATATGGGTAGGCATCCCGAACTCCTTTGAGGCGTTCCTCCCTAAGGGAGGTTCGTCAAAGCGCGGTTAATGGCGGGCGGCTCGAATGCCGTCGCATTGGACATTCGCCGGCCGCTCTCTATCTAGTCCGGCGATCGGCTTGGATATGCAATATGGTTTTGAGCAAGTTGTTTCGCAGAGCGACGGCCGAGGCGCCGGGCGAGCATAGCCTCCCCGAGGGCCAGCGAGTCTATGCGATCGGGGACATCCATGGGCGGCTGGACCTCCTCGCCCGGCTCGTCGGGCTCGTCTCGGCCGACGACGCGGCGCGCGGCCCGAGCGAGACCCACCTCATCTTCCTCGGCGACCTGGTCGACCGCGGGCCCGATTCCGCCGGCGTGGTCGACTATGTCGCGCGCCTGATGGCGGAGCGGCCCAACGTCCGGATGCTGATGGGCAATCACGAGGAGGTGCTGCTGCGCACCCTGGCGGGCGACCGCAAGGCGATGAAGCTGCTGTTCCGCATCGGCGGCCGGCAGACCCTGCTCAGCTACGGCATCTCGGACGAGGAGCTGCAGACGCTGAGCGACGAGCTGCTGCTGGAACGGGCCCGCGAACAGGTGCCGGAGGCGCACCGGCGCTTCCTCGAAGCCGGCGAGGACGTGATCGAGATGGGCGATTATGCCTTCGTCCATGCCGGCATCCGTCCCGCCGTGCCGCTGGCGGCGCAAAAGCGCGCGGATTTGCGCTGGATCCGCGGCGAGTTCCTCGATCATGCCGATTCGCACGGCCGGATGATCGTCCACGGCCATACCATCACCGACGAGGTCGAGGTCCGGCCCAACCGGATCGGCATCGACACCGGCGCCTATCTGTCCGGACGGCTGACCGCGCTCGGCATCGAGGGCGGGCAGCGATGGCTGGTCGCGACCGCGCCCGATGCCGATTCGCCACCGCCGGCGACGATCATCGGGCTGCGCCGCGCGCGTTGAGGAACTCATTCTGCGGTCAGGCTTTTCCCGGCTTCGCGCGAAGCAATGCTGGCTAATCCGGCCCGACTGCTGCTAAAGCCGCGTCCGCTCGGCCAAGTGCAGTCGCGGGTCGACAGGCACGGATACAAGGATTTTCATGGCTGATTCTCGGATCACGCAAGCATTGCTCAGCCTTTCCCGCCGCGAGAAGCGGCTGATCGCGCTCGGCGCCGACAGCCTGATTTGCGTCTGGACGGTGTGGGCGGCCATGTACCTGCGCCTGGAGGCGTGGATCTGGCTGACCGGCAACCATTGGCTGGCGGTCGCCGCCGCCCCGCTCATCGCCATTCCGATCTTCATCCGCAGCGGCCTCTACCGGGCGATCTTCCGCCATACCGGCTGGCCGGCGATGCTCGCGGTCATCCGCGCCTGCCTGATCTACGGCGCCATTTATGCGATGATCTTCACCTTCATCAGCGTGCCCGGGGTCCCGCGCACGGTCGGCCTCATCCAGCCGGCCCTGCTGTTCCTGGCGATCGCCGCCTCGCGCGCCTTCGCCCATTACCTCCTCGGCGGCAATTACCGGCAGATCCTGTCCCGGGGCGAATCGTCGAACGTGCTCATCTACGGCGCCGGCGCGTCGGGGCGTCAGCTCGCCGCCGCGGTCGCGCAGAGCGGGGCGATGGAGGTGGTCGGCTTCCTCGACGACGACCGCTCGCTCCACGGCGCCTCGTTGAACGGCGTCATGATCCACCATCCCGGCCAGATCGTGGCGCTGGCGGCGCGCTACGAGGTCACCGACGTGCTGCTCGCCGTCCCCTCCGCGTCGCGCCGCCGCCGCCGCGAGATCCTCGAGCTGCTCCGCCCGGCGGCGGTGAACGTCCGCACCCTGCCCGGCCTGCTCGACCTCGCCGAAGGGCGGATCGAGATCAGCGAGCTGAGGCGCGTCGAGATCGAGGACCTGCTCGGGCGCGAGGCGGTCGCGCCCGACCGCGCGCTGCTCGAGAAGAACATCACCGGCAAGACCGTCCTGGTCACCGGCGGCGGCGGATCGATCGGCGGCGAGCTGTGCCGCCAGATTCTCGACCTCGATCCGGCGGTCCTGCTGGTCGTCGACGCCGGCGAATATGCGCTCTACGCCATCCACCGCGAGCTCGAGGCCCGCGAGCAGGACGGCGGCACCAGGGTGATCCCGTTGCTCGCCTCGGTGCTCGACGAGCAGAGGATGCGGGCGATCCTGAAGGCCTGGCGCCCGGCGACCATCTATCACGCCGCCGCCTACAAGCATGTGCCGCTGGTCGAGCAGAATGTGCTCGAGGGCCTGAAGAACAACATTTTCGGGACCCATGTCGTCGCCCGCCTCGCCGCCGAATGCGGGGTCGACGACGTCGTCCTGATCAGCACCGACAAGGCGGTGCGCCCGGCCAACGTCATGGGCGCCAGCAAGCGCCTCTCCGAGATGATCCTGCAGGCGCTGGCGAGCGAGGATCCGCCGGTGCGCTTCTCGATGGTGCGCTTCGGCAACGTGCTCGGCTCGAGCGGGTCGGTCGTTCCCCTGTTCCGGCAGCAGATCGGCAATGGCGGGCCGGTCACCGTCACCCATCCCGAAATCACCCGCTATTTCATGACCATCCCGGAAGCCGCGCAGCTCGTCATCCAGGCCGGCGCGATGGCGAGCGGCGGCGAAGTGTTCGTCCTCGACATGGCCGAGCCGGTCCGGGTCTACGATCTGGCGGTGAACATGATCGAGCTGTCCGGCTTCAGCGTGCGCGACGAGGCCAATCCCGACGGCGACATCGAGATCGCGGTGGTCGGGCTCCGGCCGGGCGAGAAATTGTACGAGGAATTGCTGATCGGCGAGAATCCGATGCCAACCCAGCATCAGCGGATCATGCAGGCGCGCGAGCATTTCCTGCCGCGGGCCGAGGTCGAGGCCCGGCTGGTCGAGCTCGACGAGGCGATCCGGGCCAATGACGTGATCAGGGCCGTCGCGATCCTGAAGGCGACCGTGCGCGAATATGAAGCGGGCGAGGAGATCGTCGATTGGTCGGTCGCGGCCCGCCGCGCCGCCGAGGCCGCCGACGAGGCCGCGCCGCCGGCCGCCGCACCGCGCGAGCAAGGCTCCGGCCTGTTCCGCAAGCCGCACCTCCAGCGCCAGGAAAGCTAGCGGTCGCGCAGCCTCAGCGCGGCGTCGCCGCCGCCGCCGCCGAACACCGTCCTCAGCATCAGCCGGACGTCGCTCCACACCGTCGCGCGGCGGAAATAATCGGCCTCGACCTCGGCCAGCCGCACCGGTTCCGACATGTCGACGCCCTGCACCTGGGCCGGCCCGGTGACGCCCGGCCGCAGCCGGAACAGGCCCCGCGCCCGCCGCGCCTCGATGAGCTCGGCCTGGCTGGGAAGGCAGGGCCGCGGCCCGACCAGGCTCATCGACCCGCCGAGCACGTTGACCAGCTGCGGCAGCTCGTCGAGCTTCAGCCGCCGCAGCGCCCGCCCGACGCGGGTGATGCGGTCGTGCCCGACCTCGTGCGAGGGAAGGTCGGCCGTGTCCGCCGCCATCGTCCTCAGCTTGAGCATCCGGAACGGCGTGCCTCCCCGGCCCATGCGCAGCTGGACGAACAAGGGCGATCCCCGGCTCTCGGCCCGGATCAGCAGCATCAGGACCAGCGACAGCGGCAATGCGAGCGGGAGGATCAGCAGGCACGCCAGGATGTCGATCGCCCGCTTCAGGGAAGTGTCGGAGCTCATCATACCGGTTGTTTGAAGGAAGGCATGATTGCATAGCCCTGCCTTGGTGGGGCGACAAGTGGCGAGGCCGAGCGCGATGAGGGTGGCGGTGACCGGTGCAGGCGGGTTCGTCGGCCGCGCCCTCATCGCGCGGCTGCGGGCCGACGGCGGCGAGGTCGTCCCGCTGGTCCGGTCGCCCGCGGGCCTGGAGGGCGAGCAGGCGGTGGGCGATATCCATGCCGGGACCGACTGGCGCAAGGCGCTCGCCGGGATCGACGCAATCGTCCACCTCGCCGCCCGCGTCCATGTGATGAAGGACGATGCCGCCGACCCCCTGTCGGCCTATCGGCGCGTCAACAGCGCCGGCACGCTCAACCTGGCGCGCCAGGCGGCCGAGGCCGGGGTGCGCCGGTTCCTGTTCATGAGCAGCGTCAAGGTGAACGGCGAGGCGACCGGGCCCGGGCGCCCGTTCCGCCGCGACGACCCGCCGGCGCCGTCCGATCCCTACGGCATCAGCAAATATGAGGCCGAGCTTGGGCTGGCCGAATTGAGCAATGCCGGTATCATCGACACCATCATCATCCGCCCGCCTTTGGTCCATGGCCCGGGCGCGGCCGGCAATTTCAGGACGCTGGCGAAGTGGCTGGACCGCGGCCTGCCGCTTCCGCTGGGATCGGCGACGCGCAACCGCCGGAGCCTGGTCGGGATCGACAATCTGGCCGATTTCGCGGCGCTCTGCCTCACCCATCCCGCCGCCGCCAACCGCCTCTATTTCGTCAGCGACGGGCGCGACGTCTCGACCCGGGAGCTGCTGGAGCTGATCGCGGCTGCGCTTGGCCGCAGGGCATGGCTGCTGCCGGTGCCGACGGGCCTCATTCGGGCCGCCGCCGCGCTGGCCGGCGCGGGCGCGGCCGCCGACCGGCTGCTCGGCAGCCTCCAGGTCGACATATCGGACGGCGCGCGCGAGCTCGGCTGGACGCCGCCGGTTTCGCTGGAGGAAGGCCTACGGCGGGCGGTCGCCCGGCGCTGAGCGCCGCTTAGTCTCCGGCGGACCCGGCCAGCCGCGCCCGTTCCCGGCGCGCGGTTTCGGCGAGCGGGTGGCGCGGGTGGCGGGCGAGGAACAGGTCGTAGGCCTCGAGGGTCCCCGCCCGGCGCGCGGCGTCGAGCTCCTGCCGGATGGCGATATTGCCGTCCCGCGGACGGGGCTGGTCGGTCGAACGCACGTCGCGCGGTTTCACGTCATTCTCCCTCGGGCAGGCGGCGCCGGTCAGCGCCAGCGCCAAGACCAGGATCGCCATGGGCCGGATCATCGCTCACCCCGCTACAGGAAGAAGTCGGCGGTGGTGAGGACCGTCGTGTCGGTCACGATGATCTCCATGTCCGCCACGCCGTTGCCGTCGAGATCAGCCTGGATGCGGACGTTGCTGCCTTCGACCTGGTAGCGGAGCTGGCCGGCGGTGCTGGTGAAGGCGCCCGTGTCGATGAACGAAAAGGCGTCATTTCCCGCCGTTCCCGGGTTGGCGTCGATGTTCGAAAGGTCGATCCTGTCCGCGCCGTGGGTCAGGCCGTTGATCGTGTCGGCGAGGCTGCCGGTGCCGGCGTCGGTGCTCGCCATCCACTTGTAGGTGTCGGCGCCCTGCCAGCCCATGAGGTTGTTGGCGGCCTGATTGGCGATCAATGTATCGCCGCCCATGCCGCCCCGCGCATTCTCGATCAGCGAGCGCGGGTCATCGTTGAACAGGAGGGCGTTGGCGATGTTGCCGCGCGCGAAATTCAGGTCGCCGAGATCGGCGAGCTGGCCCGGGCTGGCCGTGCTCCATTCGCCCGGCCTGAGATCGATCGTCACCGCCACCGTATAGCTCTGGAAATCGTAGGTGTCGGTGCCGCCGCCGTCCCAGATCGTCATGAAGATCCGGTTGCCTCCCGGCGCGCCCTGGCCGGAGAAGTTGACCGACAATTCCCCGGTCGTCTGGCTCCACGAATAGATCGTGTCGCTGAAGTTGAAGTTGAAGTTGGCGCCGTAGATCCGCTGCAAAGCGGCGATGTCGTACATCATCAGCGATTGCGGATAGCCCCAGGTCTCGTTCGAATAGCCGCCGGTGATCGGGTCGCTCGGATAGGAGCGGTAGGTCATTACCGTATATTCGAGCGAGTCGCGATTGAAGCTGATCGCCGGGAATTCGTGGCCGTGCTTGAGGCCGAGCGCGTGGCCGGTCTCGTGGAGGATGCCCATCCAGGCGTAATTGCCGCGCACCGGATTGTCGAAGTCCATGCCGCTATTGTTGAACCAGGCGGTGCCGGCGAGGCCGCCGGCGGGCCCCGGATAGTAAGCGTAGGCGACTTCGGCCTGGTCGCTCATCGCGTAGCGCAAATTGGCGGTGCTGGGATTGGCCGCGAGCTGGAACGTGAGCGCGGAAACCCGCGAGATCATCTGCAGCTGCTGGATCACCGCCGCCTGCTGGGTAGCGTTGAACGGCTCGAAATTGTCCGACGGGCTGTCGGTTTCGTCGATGTCGGCCGGATATTGGCTCGGCAGGGTCGGGAAGGCGTAGGTGAGGCTGGTCGTCGGCCATTGCGCGCCGCTGACCAGCGCGTCGACATCCTCGCTGATGATCTGCGCCATCGTCGCCGGTGGGCCGACGCTGACGTGGAGCTGATAATCTCCCTCGGTCGGGTCCGGCTGGTCCTGGAAGGATTCGATCGAGAAATAATAGGTTCCGGCGGTCGGCGCGCGGAAGCGAATGAACGAATCGGTATTGTGGCCGAAAGGCGGGGTCGAACCGGGGTCGAACGACACCATGTCGTCATTGTCGCCGACCTCGGTGCCGGCGCTGTTGTAGACGCGGACATGGGAATCGAGGCCGTTGGTGCCGTCGACGTCGAGCATCAGCAGCTCGCCTTCGGCCAGGGTGATGCTGAAAAAGTCGCGGTCGAACTCGCCGATGCTGCCGACGATGGTGGCCGAGGGAAGATCGTCGTCGGGCAGGTTCGGATTGGTGGCGACGGCGAGCGTCGCGCGGGCGATGTTCTGCGCCGCGCCGATGCTGTCGTTGGGGCCGGTATCGTTGATGATCGGCGTCGAGGTGTCGCTGACGTCGATCACGTTCAGGGTGACCTGATGGACGGCCGCGGTCGGCCCGGAATCGCTGGCGATGACGCTGAACGAATATTGGGTCCTGGTCTCGTAGTCGGCCGGCGCGATCAGCCGGACGGCGCCGGTGACGGCGTCGATGGTGAGCAGGCCGGCATCGGCCCCGCCCAGCGAATAGGTGATCCGGTCGCCGTCGGCGTCCGACGCCACCGTCTGGTAGACGATCGCGCTCGCCGGGCTGTTTTCGACGACGTTCGCGGTCGTCGGCGAGGTGATTGCGGGCGGCGTGTTGAGTGGGCCGGAGACGATGAAATCGGCCGCGGTCAGGCCGAGCCCGGGGGCGAGGGTCGCGAACTGGATCGCCGCCTGGGCGCCGCTGCCGTCGGCGTCGTAAAAGAGCGCGCCGGTGCCGCTATCGTAGATGAGGACATCGTCGGCCTGGAGCGCGGCCGGGCCGATGACGAACGCGCCGGCGGCCAGCGCGCCCGAAGCCAGCGCCGCGAACGGCTGGGTGGGGTCGCCGCCGAGCCGGATCTTGTCGATCCCCACCTGGAAGTCGGCGACGATGTCGACATTGCCGGCGCCGGGCGAGGTGGTGAAGGTGAACAGGTCGGCGCCGCCGCCGCCGACCAGATAGTCGTTGCCGCTGCGGCCGTCGAGGCTGTTGGCGCCGGCATTGCCGTAGAGCTGGTTGGCGAACTCGTTGCCGGCGAAGCCGAGCGCGTCGGTGCCGCCGAGCGACACGGCCGACAGGATCTCGACCTGGGCGCCGGCGGTGAGGGTGTAGCTGACGCTGGCATAAGCGGTGTCGTTGCCGCCGCCGCCGGCCTCGGCGAGGATCTCCCCGCCGCCGAGGATGTAATAAGTGTCGTCGCCGCCGCCGCCGCTCAGATTGTCGACGCCACCGCCCCCGTAGAGGATGTTGGCGCCGGCATTGCCGAAAATGTAATTGTCGAGCTCGTTGCCGCCGAAGTTGAGCGCGTCGGTGCTGGTCAGGGAGATCGCCGACAGGATCTCGACATGGCTGCCGGCCGCGAGCGTGTAGCTGAGGCTGGTATAGATGATGTCGCGGCCCTGGCCCGCATATTCGAAGATCGTCTCGCCGCCGCTGGTGATGTAATATTCGTCGTCGCCGAGGCCGCCGAGGAGGAAATCGGTGCCGCCGCCGCCGCGCAGCACGTTGGCGCCGGCATTGCCGTAAATCTCGTTGTCGAGTTCGTTGCCCGAAAGCTGGAGCGGGTCGGTGCTGGAGAGCGAGATCGCGGACAGCACCTCGACGTGGGAGCCGGCGGCCAGGCCGTGGCTGAGGCCGGTATAGATGATGTCGCGGCCTTGCCCCGCATATTCGAAGATCGTCTCGCCGCCGCTGGTGATGTAATATTCGTCGTCGCCGAACCCGCCGAGCAAAAGGTCGAATCCGCCGCCGCCGCGCAGGATGTTGGCGCCGGCATTGCCGTAAATTTCCTGGTTCAATTCGTTGCCGGAAAGCTGGAGCGGGTCGGTGCTGGAGAGCGAGATCGCCGACAGGACCTCGACGTGGGAACCCGCGGCCAGGCCGTGGCTGAGGCTGGTATAGATGATGTCGCGGCCTTCGCCGGCATATTCGAAGATCGTCTCGCGGCCGTCGGTGATGTAATAAGTGTCGTCGCCGAGCCCGCCCAGGAGGAAGTCCACGCCGCCGCCGCCCCTCAGGACGTTGGCGCCGGCATTGCCGTAAATCTCCTGGTCGAGCTCGTTGCCGGAAAGCTGGAGCGGGTCGGTGCCGCTCAGCGAGGCCGCCGACAGCACCTCGACATGGCTCCCCGCGTTGAGCGCGTAGTTGACGGTCGCATAGACGACGTCGCGGCCCTGATTGGCCGCTTCGATGATGATGTCGTCGGCGTGATCGACGAAAAAGATGTCGTCGCCGGGTCCGCCCTGCTGCTGCTCCGGGCTGCCATTGGCGGGCTTGTTCGGGAATATGATCGACACGGGTCACTCCTGGCCGGCAGCGGATTTCCGTCCCTGCCACGATTGAGAATGATGAGCTGTTTTGGCCGATGTAATTGGATTTCTTGGATTTTGCTATCGTAAAAAACGCCCGGGCCATCGCCGGGGCCGTGGCCCGGCCTTCGAATGGCGGGCAAAACCGGCCTTTCAGAACGGGATAGGCGGCGGGAAAAAGCGAGGCGCCCGGGCCGATGGCCTGGGCGCCTCGCCTTTTTTCGGACCGCTCCGCCTCGCGTCAGATCACGGTGAAGTCGCCCGCCACCAGCAGGGTCCCGGCGTTGACGGTGGCGAAGTGCACCGCGACGCCGTCGCCATTGCCGTCGGCGTCGAAGAAGATCTCGCCGGTGCTGCTGTTGTAGAGGATGTGGTCGTTACCATCGAGCGCGGCGCTGTCGACGACGAACGCGTCGCTGGAAAGCGTGCCGAAGCCCAGCCCGGTGAACACCGCATTGTCGAGCGCGATCGTGTCGGTGCCGGAGACGAAGTCGAGGATGAAGTCGACATTGCCGCCGCCCAGAGACGTGGTGAAGGCGAAGGTGTCCGCCCCGCCGAACCCGACCAGCGAATCGGCGGCGAGGCCGCCGTTCAGCACGTTGTTCCCGGCATTGCCGAGCACGACGTTGGCGCTGTCGTTGCCGGTGAGGTCGATGGCGTCGGTCCCGCCCAGCGACACCGTCGACAGGACCTCGACCTCCGCGCCGTCGCGCAGCACATAGTCGACGCTGGCATAGACGATGTCGGTGCCGCCGCCGACGGCCTCGTGGATGGTCTCGCCGCCGTCGGTGACGTAATATTCGTCATTGCCGCCATAGCCCGACAAAGCGTCCGCCCCGCCGCCGCCGCGCAGCACGTTGTTGCCGTTATTGCCGAGGATCTGCTGGACGAACTCGTTGCCGGTCAGCTGCAGCGCCGAGGTGCCGGAGATCGACAGCGCCGACAGCACCTCGACCTGGGTCATGCCCGGGATCAGCACGTAGCTGAGGCTGGTATAGACCACGTCGCGGCCGCCGCCCGGGCCCTCGACGATCCGCTCGCCGCCGTCGGTGACATAATATTCGTCGTCGCCGTCCTGGCCGGCGAGGACGTCGGCGCCGCCGCCGCCGCGCAGCACGTTGTTGCCGCTATTGCCCAATATCTCCTGGACGAGGTTGTTGCCGACCAGGACGAGCGGATCGGTCGCGGCCAGCGAGCCGGAGGAGAGGATCTCGACCTCCTGGTCGTGCGCCAGCCCGTAATTGGCGCTGGCATAGACGATGTCGAAGCCGCCGCCCGATTGCTCGATCACCAGGTCGGCGGCGTGATCGACATAATATTGATCGTCGCCGGTGCCGCCGGTCATGTCGTCGCCGCCCTCGAGGCCGTTGAGGATGTCGTTGCCGACGCCGGCGTCGAGCACGTCGTGGCCGGCGGTGCCGAGCAGCACGTCGTCGGTGTCGAGGCCGTTGATCAGCACCGTCACCTCGACCAGATTGCCGTTGGTCAGCGTGTAGACGAAGCTGTCGGTGGCGGGCTGGTTCGACGCCCCCGATCCCGGCGTCGGCGTGACGTCGAACATGCCGTTGGGGTTGTAGATGAAGGTGCCGTTGGCGTTGAGCCTCAAGGTCGCGCCCGAATTGAGGATGATCGTGGTGCCGACGAAGCCCGAATCGCCATTGACCTCGAGCACCGAGAGCGGGCTGTCGGGGTCGGTATCGGGGCCCGAGCCGTTGTCGAGGAAGACGTTGCCGTTGAGCACCGTCGCCTCGTCGGTGGTCACCGTGTCCGGCTGCGCCGTCGGGAAGTCGTCCTGGGCGTGGATGGTGATCGTCACCAGCTGGGCGGTGCCGTCGACCGTGGTCACGTTGAACGTGTCGTTCAAAGTGGCGGCGCCGAACAGCGCCTGGACCGCCGGGTCGTTGTCGTCGAGCGTGTAGGTCCACACCCCGGCGGCATCGACCTCATAAGTGCCGTAGCCGCCGATCGACGCCGTTCCCGCCAGCACCGGCTGCCAGGCGTCGGCCGCATTGTCGACGTCGGTCGAATCGAGGTCGCCGGTCGCCGTCGGCGTGCCCGGTATGTCGTTGTTGAGCCCGCCCGCCTCGGTGACGTCGCCGGTCGCGGTGCCGCTGATGCTCGCGGCGTCGTTGACCGGGTTGACGTTGACGGTGGAGGCAAGGTTCAGCGCGCTGGTGTTGTCGTCGGGGCTGGCGTTGGAGCCCGAATCGACCAGCTCGGTGATGGTCACGACGCGGTTCGCGTCGGTCGGGTTCTGGCTGGCATTGCGGTAGGTCAGCGAGTCGACCAGGGTCTGCAGCGCCGCGATGCTGAGCGCCGCGCCCGAGAAGGTCACCGTCGCGATATTGCCGGCGACGGCGACGTTCACCGTCAGCCCGTTGGTCGCGGTGCCGACGACGCTGTTGCCGTTGGTCAGGGCGAGGTCCGAGCCGTCGATGTTCAGTATCTCGTTTACGCCGTCGGTGACGTTGGTCACGGTGAGCGTCATCGCGGCGAAGGTCTGGCCGGCCTCGACGGTCGCGGCCGTCACCGCGCTGAACAGGTCGACCGCGGCGCCGTCCTCGGTGTAGGTCGGGTTCTGCCCGGTCGCGGCCAAAGTCGGCTCGTCGTTGACGGCGGTGACGTTGACCGCGGCATTGGCCTGCGCCGAGCCGCCGTCGCCGTCGGTGACCTCGAAGTTCACCGTGCGCGATAGGGTCGACGGATCGTCGGACGTGTTGGCATAGGTGATGTTGCGGACCAGCGCCTGCACCGCCGCCGGCGTCGCGTCGGCATCGAAGGTGATGACGAGGTCGGCGCCGTTGGCGCCGCCGGTGAAGGTGCCGATGACGGTGCCGCCATAGGTGACGTCGCTGCCCGACACGCCGATCTCGCCGGCGGCAATGCCCTGGTTGCGGATGGCGAGCTGGTCGTCGGTGGTGCCGTTCGCCTGGAACGAGACGGTCAGCGTGCCGGTGTCGAAATTCGCCGAATCGATGTCCGCGACCAGGGCGGTCGGCGGGATCACCGACGCGGCGTCATTCTCGGTATAGTCGAGCGTCGCGCTCGGCCCGGTGTCGCTGAGCTGGATCGTCGGGTCGTCGTTGACCGGGTCGACGTCGAAGGTGATGGTGTTGGCCGACTGGTCGGTGTTCTGGCCGCCGCCGGCGGTGCCGCCGTCGTCGCGCACCTGGAAGGTGAAGCTGGCATAGCCGTCGCCATTGGCGTTGGAGCCCGGGAAGTAGATCAAGGCGCCCAGCGCGAGCTCGGCGGCGGTGATGAACTGGCCGGCCGAGGCGAGGACCCCGGGCAGGAAGCCGGGACCGTCCGGATCGTAGACCAGGACGCCGGCGGTCGGCAGGGTGGTGATCACCACGCCGGCGAAGCCGTCGCCCTCGACGTCGCCGAAGCCGAAATCGGCCGCGGTGAAGGTGTGGCCGCTATCCTCGTTGATCGTGATCGTGTTGTCGGTCCCGGTCGGCGCATCGTTGACCGCGGTGACGTTGACCGTCGCATTGCCCGAATCCAGGCCGCCGTCGCCGTCGGTGACCTCGAAGTTCACCGTCCGGGCGAGCACCGACGGATCGTCGGAGCTGTTGGCGTAGGTGATGTTGCGCATCAGCGCCTGCACCGCCGCCGGCGTCGCGCTGGCGTTGAGCGAGACCACCAGGTCGGCGCCGTTCACGCCGCCGCCGAAGGTGCCGATGACGACGCCGCCATAAGTGACGTCGGTGCCCGACACGCCGATCTCGCCTGCCGCAATCCCCTGGTTGCGGATGGCGAGCTGGTCGTCGGCCGTGCCGTTGACGTCGAACGACACGGTAAGGCTGCCGCCGTCGAAATCGGGCGAATCCGAATCGGTCACCGTCGCGTTGGGCGCGATCACCGTCGCCGCATCATTCTCGGTGTAAGCGAGCGTGTCGGTCACGGTGACGTCCGGCGCGAAATTGTCCGGCGTGACGTTGAAGGTGAAATTGTTGGCGCTGGGATCGAGATCGACGCCGCCGTTCAATATGCCGCCATTGTCCTGCACCTGGAAGGTGAAGCTGGTGTAGGGCGTGTTGAACTCGTCGAGGTCGGGCGCGAAGGTCAGCATGCCGGCGTTGATCGCGCTCACCGCGATGACGTCGCCGAGGCCGATCGCCACGCCGTTGAGGAGGATTTGCCCGTCCGGGGGCAGGGTGGTGAACTTCACCCCGAAGAAGCCGTCATTGTCGGTGTCGGTGAAGCCGAAGTCCGAAACCAGGAAGGTGTAGGGATCGTCCTCGCTGATCGTCACCGTCCGGTCGGCGCCGGCCGGCGCGTCGTTGACCGAGGCGATTGTGACGGTGGCGTTGGCGACGTCGGTATCGTCGCCGCCATTCAAGTTGCCGTCGCCGTCGCTGAGCGTGAAGCTGATGCCGCGGTCGCCGGTGGTCGGGTCCTCCGACACGTTCGAATAAGCGATCGCGCGGGCCAGCGCCTCGACGATGGCCGGGGTCGCGTTGACGTTCAGGGTGATGTCGAGCGCCGTCGTGCCGGTGCCGCCGGTGAAGGTGCCGATCAGGGTGGCGCCTTCGTAGAAGATGTCGCTGCCGACGACGCTGATCTGGCCGGCGCCGGTGCCCTGGTTGATGATCGTCAGGCGGTCGTCGGCATGGCCGTTGGCGGTGTAGGCGACGACCAGGTGGCCGCCGTCGAAATTGGCCGAATCGACGTCGGACACGGTCGCCGCCGGGGCGATCGCGGTCGGCGCGCCGTTCTCGGTGTAACCGGTGGTGACCGAAGTGCCGCCGCCGGCGCCGTTCAGGTCGATGACCGGCGAATCGTTGACCGGATCGACGTCGAAGGTGATGGTGTTGGCCGACTGGTCGGTGTTCTGGCCGCCGCCGGCGGTGCCGCCGTCGTCGCGCACCTGGAAGGTGAAGCTGGCATAGGTGTCGCCATTGCCGTTGAGGCCCGGCTGGTAGGTCAAGAGGTTGTTGCCGATGTCCGTGGCGCTGACGAAGGTGCCGGCGGCGACGATCGGCACTCCGTTCAGGGACAAGGTGCCGCTGGCGGGCAAGGTGGTGATGACCACGCCGGCGAAATTGTCGCCGTCCACGTCGCTGAAGCCGAAATTGGCGGCGGTGAAGACGTGGGTGTTGTCCTCATTGATGGTGATCGTGGCGTCGGCGCCGGCCGGCGCGTCGTTGACGCCGACGACGTTGACGCTGCTGTTCACGATCAGCGTGTCGGCGCCGCTATTGGCGACGCCGTCGCCGTCGACCAGGGTCCAGGTGATGCCGCGCGCGCCCTCGGTCGGATTGTCGCCGCCCGAATTGGCGTAGCCGATCGCGCGGATCAGCGCCTGCACCGCCGCCGGCGTGGCGTCGGCGTCGAAGGTGAAGACGAGGTTGCCGCCGCCCGCGCCGCCGCCGGTGAAGGTGCCGATCTGGGTGCCGCCGACCGACACCGTGCCGACCCCGGTGGTGACGGTGCCGGACGTGTCGATGACGAGCTGGTCCTCGGCTCCGACCAGGCCGGAGCTGATCGCCACGGTGAGGGTGCCGGTGTCGAAATTGGCGCTGTCCACGTCGGCGACGGTGGCGTTCGAGCCGACGTCGAGCAGGGTCAGGGTCTGGCCCTCGGTGAAGGTCGCGGCGTCAGCCGCAAGGTTGGTCGAGGTCGGCGCGTCGTTGACCGCGGTGACGTCGAAGGTGAGCGTGTTGGCGGACTGGTCGGTGTCCTGGCCGCCGCCGGCGGTGCCGCCATTGTCCCGCACCTGGAAGGTGAAGGTCGCGTAAGGCGCGCCGTTCTCGTTCGCGTCGGACTGGAAGACCAGCTGGCTGGCGGAGATCTGCGCCGCGGTCACGAACGTGCCGGCCACCGTGATCGGGACGCCGTTCAAGAGCAGCACGCCGTTGGTCGGCAGCGTGGTGATCACCACGCCGGCGAAGGCGTGGCCCTCGGCCGGATCGCTGAAGCCGAAATCGGCCGCGAGGAGGATGCGCGAGCCGTCTTCGTTGAACGCGAAGGTGGCGTCCGTGCCTTGCGGCGCGTCGTTGACCGCGACCGCGTTGACGCTGCTGGTGATGTTCAGCGTGTCGGCGCCGCCATTGGCGATGCCGTCGCCGTCGACCAGGGTCCAGGTGATGGTGCGGGCGCCCGCGGTCGGGTTGTCGCCGCCCGAATTGGCATAGCCGATCGCGCGAATGAGCGCCTGCACGGCGGCCGGGGTCGCGTCGGCGTCGAAGGTGAAGACGAGGTCGCCGCCGCCGGCGCCGCCGCCGGTGAAGGTGCCGATCTGGGTGCCGCCGACCGACACGGTACCAACGCCGGTGGTGACCGTGCCGGACGTGTCGATGACGAGCTGATCCTCGGCCGCGACCAGGCCGGCGCCGATGTGGACGGTGAGCGTGCCGGTGTCGAAATTGGGGCTGTCGATGTCGGCGACGGTGGCGTTGGAGCCGACGTCGAGCAGGGCCAGGGTCTGGCCCTCGGTGTAGGTCGCGGCGTCCGTCGAGAGGTTGGTGGAGGTCGGCGCATCGTTCACCGGATTGACCTGCTGGCTGAGCACGACGGTGTCGGTCGAATAGCGGGTGGTGCCGCCGGTCGCGCCGACGCCGGAGATGTTGACGGTGCCGGTGTTGACGATCGCGGCGCCGCCGGTCTCGATCAGGTGCGCGGTGAGCGTCGGCGCCGGGCCGTTGAAGTCCTGCGCCGGGTTGAAGCGGATCGCCGTGCCTTCGGAGATGGTCCGCGCCGCGGCTGGCGAGGCGGCGCCGATGTCGACCCAGATCGTGCCGTTGAAATATTGCCATTGGCCGGTGGCGCCCGAGGAGCCGTTGGCGACGATGGCGATGCCGGCGAGCGTGTTGGCGACGGAGCCGGTCGGGTTGCCGCCGGTCTGCTGCTGGTCGGCGGCGTCCGAGAACTGGCCGTTGAACAGGCTGAAGACCGTTTGGCCGGCGGCGCTCGGCTGGTCCTCGAAGATCGCGGCGGCGTCCTCGCTGCCGTCGCCGGTGCGGACCGGCGCGTCGTTGACCGCGCCGACCGCGAGCGTGCGGTTGTCGCTGTCCTGCTCGCTGGTGCCGGTGCCGCTGATGCCCGGGTCGTTGCCGTTGAGGCCGAGGTCGTTCGAGACCATGGTCAGCGTCGCCGCGCCGTTGAAATTGGTGTTGGGCGTGAAGGTGAGGCCGTTGGCGGCGGCGAGCGTCGCGTTGATCTGGTTCTGGGTGGCGGTGATGGTGATGGTGGCGGTGCCGCTGGCGCCGGCGGTGATGTCGCCGGCGACGATGCCGCCGACCACGTCGGTGCGGATCTCGATAATGCCGTCGGTGACGGTGAACTGGACGCGGATGTCCTGGTTCGCGGGATCGGCGTCGACGTCGAGCACCGAGATGCCCGGGAGGACGACGTCGATCGCGTCCTCGCTGGAATTGTGGGTGCCGCCGACCGTGTTCACCGGCGCGTCGTTGATGCCGACGACGGCGACGGTGGCGGTCGCCGGGTCGCTGTTGAGCAGGCCGTCGGTGACGGTGAAGCTGATCGTCCGCGAGGGGCTGTTGCCGTAATTGGTCGGATTGTCGCCGGCATTGGTGAAGCGCACGGAATCGAGCACGGTCTGATATTGGGCGAACGTGCCGTTGCCGGTGAGGGTGAGCACCCCGTTAGTCGCATTGTAGCTGCCGATGATGCTGCCGGTGGGAGTGAAGCTCAGCGTGTCGCCGGCCATGAAGCCGGTGGTGATGGCGACGGTCGCGCCCTGGATGATCGCCTGGTCGGCGTCGTTGACGACCGGGCTGGTCGCGACGTCGACGGTCGGGCCGGCCGGCGAGGCCGGCAGGTTGGTGGATTCGGTATAGGTCGAGCCGGCGCCGGAGAGCGTCAGCGTCGGCGCATAATCGATCTCCATGCCGAGCACGGCGCCGTTGGCGGTGTTCTCGAACACCGAGGCGAAGACGGTCGGCGCGACACCGAAGGCGGTGAGCGAGCCCGAGAAAATGCGCGAGCCGCCCTCGTCGGTGGCGGTGCCGTCATGGCCGATGGCGGTGTCGGTATTGTTCAGCGTCGAGACGTAGTAACGGCCGCCGATCGTATCGACCTCGATATAGAGCATCTGGGTGGTCGGGAAGGGCTGCAGCGTGTTGGTCGCGTTGTTCGATTGCTGCTGCCAAACCAACGTCACATTATGGCTAGCGATGTCGTACATGAAGACGCCCGCCTGCCCGTTGGCGCCGAGCCGCTGGGTGACGAAGTAGATTCTCTGGTTGGCGATATCGATGTCAATGCCGGCGAGCGAGCCGTTCGCCACGTCCGGGAAGTGATTGGCTGGGTTGGTGCCCGCGCCGTCGGGATCGTCGCTATACGGGCCGTTGATCGGCACGATCGTGTAATTCTCGACCGCAGGATTGGGATTGACGAGGCTGTTGACCTTGACAATGTAGTTGACGTGGGCGCGCGCCGGGTTGAAGTTGGTGTCGACCAGGACGTAGGTAAAATAAGCTGTGTTGTGCGCCACATCGAGCGTGAAGTCGTAGATGCCGCCTCTGAAAATGCCGATCGTCTGATCCGCTGCGAGATCGAGCGGGCCCCAGTTGCTGACCGCGCCGCCATTATAGCCGACCCGCATGAGGTTGTGGCCGTTGGCGATTTCGCCCTGAATGAAATAGACTTGGTTGTTGACCGTATCGATTTCGATGCCGTCGATGAAGGTGTCGTCGTCCACCGGCACGTTGTCGTCGTCGTTCGGGAAATCGTAGATCACCGTGATCGTCGGATTGCTGGTGCCGCTGACCAGGTCGGCGATATTGCCCTTCAGGATGCGCGTGGTGGCGGTGCCGTCATTGTCGACCGCGAACCAGACGCCGTCCTCGATGTCGAAGGCGAGGTCGGTGAGGTGGTTGAACATCGGATTGTCGCGGAACAGGCGGGTCAGGTTCGTCGCGACGTTGGAGGCTTCTTCATTGTCCATGCGGATGAAGGCGTCGGATTGGCCGCCGCCCGACATCATGCCGAAGAGCTGCATGTCGGGGTTGGTGAGCGGGCCGCTCAGCGACACGTCGGCGCGGTCGTCGTAGATGGTGCCGCCGATATCGTCGCCGCTGTGGCCGTGCCACTGGACGTTGTTGCTGATCGCGGCGAGCTGGGTCTGCGCGATCTGGGTGCTCTGGCCGGCAAAAGAGGCCTGGTCGTGGCCGACGGCGACGGCGTTGACGCCCGCGGTCAGCCCGGTGCCGGTGAGCTCGCCCGCCTCGAACACATTGTTCCCGTCGCCGACGTCGATCGCGTTGAGGAAGGTGGTCGGCGTGTTGGCGTCGGTCCCCTGATAGACGTAGACCGTCTCGCCGTTGTTCGAGAGGTCCATGCCGGCGGCGAGGATCTGCGCCGAAGAGATGGTGACCACCGTCCCGGCGGGGAGGTCCGCGCCGGCCGTGTAGGTGAAGGTGTTCTCGCCGGCGCTGGCGGCGGCAAAGGCGGTGCCGTTCCAATTGCGGTCGGTGAAGAAGATCTGGGTCCCCGATCCGATCGCGGACAGGAGGACGAAGCGGATGATGTCGTCGCCGTCGGCGCCGATCGGGTCGGTGGCGTAGGCGACGATGGCGACGCCGGCCGCGGGCGTGAGGTTGGTCGCGACGAAGATGCCGCCGCCGTCCGGCTGGACCGCGCGGTCGGTGTCGCCCGGGCTCGACGCGACGGCGCCGAGGCTGCGCAGCGCGAAGTCGGAGGCGGCCCGGGATTCGCCGATCCCGCTGCCGACCTGCTCGAGTTGGGATTGCCAGCCGAGGCCCTCGCCGGCGAGGGACTTCTGACCAAAAAAGCGAACGGCGCGCGTCGAGATCGGCATTGTTAACCCCACTCTTTGAAAAGAGAAGCCCGTCCTTTGTGGCCGGTGCTCCGAAATTTCCCAGCCGGCATCATGGCACAGGCCGGAGTCCGCCGCTAGAGGGTAACCGCCCGTAAGGGCAAGAGTTTGTCGTTGTCGGCTTTCGTCCCCGGCAGGAAACGACCCCACCCGGGCCTTGTCCGCCCGCGGCGGATTCGTCGGATTCCGCCGATCCGGACCCGTAATGATCGTTTATCGAAAGTCGCTCAGTCGCCATTTGACAGCGCGGGCGAACGCGCACAAAGTGCCGCCTGCGCCGGGGGGTGCCAGGGGGCGATTTTTCGCGCCGCCGTCCCATCCCGCAGGGATGAACTCTAGGGGAGATACCCGATGTCGGACCCTTTTGTCGGTGAAATCCGGATGTTCGGGGGCAGTTTCGCCCCCGCCGGCTGGATGTTTTGCGACGGCCAGCTGCTGCCGATCTCCGAAAACGAGACGCTGTTCAACCTCATAGGCACGACCTTCGGGGGCGACGGCCAGTCGACCTTCGGCCTTCCCGATCTGCGCGGCCGCGTGCCGATCCACAACGGCACCGGCTCCAGCGGCAGCACCTATGTCCTCGGCGAAACCGGCGGGGTGGAAAGCGTGACGCTGACCACGAACCAGATGCCGACCCACAACCACCCTGCTTTGGCGGCCAGCACCGGGCAGGTCGCCTCGCCCGCCGGCGCCGTGCTGGCGAACGCGACCAGCACACAAACGGGCATGAAGATCTATTCGACGGTGGTGACTCCCAACACGCCGATCAATGCCAATTCGATCTCTCCCACGGGCGGCAGCCAGCCGCATGACAATATCCAGCAGACCCTCGCCGTCAGCTTCATCATCTCGCTGTTCGGCATTTTCCCGAGCCCGACATAGCGCCGCCTTCCGCCTCCGCTCCGCCCACGATCCTGGAGTAAGACAATGTCCTCACCCTTCGTCGCCGAGATCCGCATGTTCGGATGCAATTTCGCCCCCACCGGCTGGGCGCAGTGCAACGGCCAGCTCCTGCCGCTCTCGCAGAACACCGCTTTGTTCTCGCTGCTCGGGACCTTTTATGGCGGCGACGGCAAGTCGACCTTCGCCTTGCCCAACCTTCAGGCGTCGCTGGCGACCCATCAGGGCCAGGGGCCGGGCCTCCAGGAGTGGTTCCTGGGCCAGTTTCAGGGGTCCGAAGCGGTCACCCTGCTCCAGTCCGAAATGCCGGCCCACAACCACGCGTTCGTGGCCAAGACGGGCGCCGGCAATGCAGTCAACCCGGGCAATGCCCTGCTCGGCACCGGCAGCTGGCAGTCCGGCACGAGCTTCGGCCAGATCACCAGCTACTCGACCGATACGTCCAGCCTCTCGCAGATGAACCCGCTGACGCTGGGAGTCGCCGGCGCCGACTTCCCGCATAACAATCTGATGCCCTATTGCGTGGTCGAATATTGCATCGCCTTGCAGGGCGTTTTCCCGCCGCGGACCTAGGCGCACCAATTGAAGGAGTAGGATCATGGGCACGCCCTATATGTCGGAAATCAAGATCTGCGCCTTCGGCTTCGCGCCCAAGGGGTGGGCGCAGTGCAACGGCCAGTTCATGCCGATCAACCAGAACCAGGCCCTGTTCTCGCTGCTCGGCACCACTTATGGCGGCAACGGCCAGACCACCTTCGCCCTGCCCGATCTGCGCGGGCGCGCTTCGATGCATGTCGGCGCGGGCCAGCTCCAGGGCGTGTCCGCCGGCACGGAGACCGTGACCCTGACCCAGTCGCAAATGCCCGCGCACGTCCACTTTCCGATGGCCAAGAATGCCCAGGGAACGACCGGCATACCCTCGTCGAGCGTGGTGCTGGCGACGGCGGTCGCGGTGCAGGCGGATCAAAGCACGATCCCGGTCAGCATGTACAGCATCAACGCGCCGACCGACCTGGTGCTCAACCCCGCCGCCATCTCCAACGCCGGCGGCAGCCAGGCGCACGAGAACCGGCAGCCCTTCCTGACGCTGAACCTGTGCATCGCCTTGCTGGGCGTGTTCCCGTCGCGCAACTGACGCCGCGACGCGGCTTCGGCCGGACATGAAAAGGGCGCCCCGGCAAGGCCTGGGCGCCCTTTTTGCGCTTGTGCGGCGTCAGATCACCTGGAAGTCGCTGACCTGGAGGTTGGTCCCGGCCTGGACCAGGCCGAACTGGACCGCAGCCGTCCCGCCGAGGCCGTCGACGTCGAAATAGAGCGCGCCGCTGTTCTGGTCGTAGATGATCCGGTCGTCGGCGTCGGCCGCGCCGCCGCCCAGCCGGAACGCGGCCGCGGAGAGGGCGCCGTCCGCGAGGCCGGTGAACACCGCGTTGTCGAGCGCGATCTTGTCGACCCCGCCCGCCATGTCGTACAGGAAGTCGACATTGCCGCCGCCCAGCGCGGTTGTGAAGGCGAACGTGTCCGCGCCGCCGAACCCGGCCAGCGTGTCGGCGGCGAGCCCGCCGTTCAGGACGTTGTTCCCGGCATTGCCGAGCAATGTGTTGGCGCCGTCATTGCCGGTGAGGTCGATCGCGTCGGTATCGCCCAGCGACACGGTCGAGAGCACTTCGACCTCGATGCCGCCGCCCAGCACATAATCGACGCTCGCATAGACCACGTCGCGGCCGCCGCCGGCCGCCTCGACGATGGTCTCGCGGCCGTCCTCGATGAGATATTGGTCGTCCCCGCCATTGCCGACCAGATTGTCCGCGCCGCCGCCGCCGCGCAGCACATTGTCGCCTGCATTGCCGACGATCTCCTGGACGAATTCGTTGCCGGTCAGCTGCAGGGAATCGGTCGCGCCCAGCGAGCCCGCCGACAGGACTTCGACCTGGGCCGTGCCCGGGGTCAGCGCGTAGCTGATGCTCGCATAGACCACGTCGCGGCCGCCGCCCGCCGCCTCGAAGATCATCTCGCGGCCGTCCTCGATGAAATATTCGTCGTCGCCGCCATAGCCGACCAGCGCGTCGGCGCCGCCGCCGCTGCGGATGACGTTTGCGCTGTTGTTGCCCAGCACCTGCTGAGCCAGCTCGTTGCCGCGCAGGTGGATCTGGATCGTGCTTCCCAGCGAGATCGTCGAGAGAATTTCGACATGGGCGCCGGCATTGAGATTGTAGTGGGTGCTGGCGTAGACGATGTCGTTGCCGCCGCCGGCAAGCTCGACGATGCTGTCGTCACCATTGTCGACTCTCATCTCGTCGTCGCCGCCGCCGCCTTCCATCCGGTCGGCGCCGGCGCGGCCGTCGAGGATGTTGGCGACGTCGTTGCCGATCAGCACGTCGTCGCCCGAGCCGGCATAGGCCGCTCTCGATGGTGACGCCGTTGGCGATGGTGAAGCCGCCATGGATTCCGAAGGCGTAGGACATCCATCCGGCGCCGCCATATTCATATTGGAGCGTCGCGGCGCGCAGATCGATATTGGTGTTGCGGGCGCCCTCATAGACGATGCAGTCGATCCCGTCGGCATCCCAGATCGACGAATAATAGGTGCTCTGGCCCTCATAATAGCCGTCGCGGGCCGTCGCCTGATTGCTGGCGTCGTGTTGGGCCGGCTGCCCGGTCGCGGAATCGATATAGACTCCCCACTCGTTCACGTCCTTCAGGACATAGGTGTCGTTGCCGGTGGCCCAATCCTCGTTGACGCCATATTTGTCCTGGATGACGGCGATGTCGAGCGCCATCAGGCTGCCGAGCCAGCCATAGCCCTCGTTGGTGGTCTGGGCCTGGCCGTAGGGCGACATTTCCCACCCGTCATTGTAGGACATCATCGTGTTGACGCCCTGATTGAGGTCATAGGCTCCGGCCCCGCCATCATCGCCGGGGACGCCGTTGGTCACCACGCCCTGCATGATGCTCGAGCCGCCGCCGGTATCGTGCGGATGGGCGAGGCCCATGCCATGGCCGAATTCGTGGATCAATGTGACGAAGGAGAAGCCGCCCGGCTGAAGCATCTGGGCGTTCCAGCGCTCGTCGGCGGAATTGAACTGGGCGGTGCCCTCGTCGCCATAATCGGGCGGGTTCATCGACCCGAGCAGAGAAATGCCAGGCCCCGGCGTGCCGGGATAGGACCAGTAGAAGAAATCGGCGTCGAAGCCGTCATCCACGCCGGTGGCATATTGGACGCCGTCCTCGGGCCCCAATGGTCCGGGCTTGTACTCGATGCTCTCGTCGCGCTCGTAGAGGCCGGTCGCCGCATTCAATGTATAATTGGAGACGAAGACGACGTCGGCGACCTCGGAGAATTCGCCCGCCGCGGTCAGCATGGCCTGGATTTCGTACTGATACGGATTCTGGGCCGTGACCTGGGCCGGAACGGTCGAATCGGCATTCGCGTAGAGATCGCCCTCGCCGGCGAAATAGAGGTAGATGACGTTCTTGCCCGGGTAGCCGAGGGTGTTGCCCTCAACGAGGGCCGGATCCGCCGCCGGTTCCCCGGTCGGTCGCGGGCCTTCCATGCCGTCCGGATTGCGCACCGAAACATGCTCGCGGTTGACGAGGACGCCGCCCCAGTCGATCGAGTGGAGCGGGCTCGAAATGTCATAATGCGTGGTATAGGAGGTTCCGGTCGCGGTGATGGCGAAAATCTCGTAATCGCCGGCGAAATCCCCGATCCCGTCGCCGTCATTGTCGTAGGACGTGGCGTTGACATAGTAGGTGCCCGAAGTTGGCGCCTCGAACGTCATGAGCGCATCGAGCCCCGACGGCGTGTTCGGCCCGCCGCCATCCGCGATCGCGAGCAGATTGTCGCCGGTGGAATCGTAAATTTCGAGATAGGCATCGGCGAGCGGGAAGCCGGCGCCTTCCACGCCCGGAATGTGGCCGGCATAGGCATATTGACCGAACTGGTAGGTTACGCCGGCCGTCAGCGTGACCGCGAACCAGTCATTGTCGCCGGGCGTGTCGCACGCCGCTATGACGTGGTTGCCATCGACCACCAGCGTCCCGGTGGTGTTCTCGTCGGGCGCATAGACGTCGATGAGGGCGGTCGGGCCGGGGACGTTCCAGGCCGATTCGACCGGCTGGTAGTTGTCGGGACGCCCCGAGTTGCCGGCGGACGCCATATCGAGCTGCGACCATGCCGGTTCGGCGCGAAAGCCGCCCCACAAGTCGGTAGCGGTCCAGGCTCGATCAGCCGCGCCGGCGGCCCTGAAGGACGCTCGGGCCAGCGTCATTTCGTCGGCCCACATGCCGAAATCGTAGCGGGTGAGGTTAGACCTCGCATCCTGATCCATCCAGCGCATGCTCAGCTCTCCTGATTAAAGGGGGAAGGGTGAAGCGGAATCGGGTAAGCGGGACGGCGGAGCCGCGGGCTCCGGCGGTCGAACGGGACGCGCGCCCGGCGCGTGCCTGCAAAGCGGCACGGCGGGAGGATGCGCATTCCAGTTTTGGCAATCGAAACCCCTGCATGTGGCCGCGGCAAGGAGTCCGCGCAGAGGCTTTTCAAACACTTCGCCGGGCGAACGGTTCCGTTCCGCCCGGCCCGCTATTGGGGCAGTTCGGCGATTGCCTGCTCGATCAGCTCGACCCGCCGGCGCCACGATTGGTGGGTCGAGCCGCCGAACAGGCCGAGCCAGTCGCGCGGGCCGAAGCGGCGCCAGAAGGCGGCCGCCGCCGCCGGCCTGAACCCGGCCGCGGCCATCAGCCGGACGCTCAGCCGGTCGGCCTCGATCTCGGTCTCGCGGATCAGCCGCGCCGATCGGCCGAACTGGGAAAGGGCGCCGCGCGCGACTCCGGCCCGGTCGAGCCGCTCGCGGTGCCTCAGCACGTTGTGCGCGAATTCGTGGGCGAGCACCGCCGCCAACTCGTCGTCGCTGGCGGCATATTGGGCGAGGCGCGAGGTGATCTGGACGATGGTGCCGTCGGCATAAGCGTTGAGCCGCCGGCCGGGGACCACCTGGAAGGTCGAGCGGCATCCCGGCCGGCCCTCGATCTCCACCGTCAGCGGGCGGCCCCGCCGCGTCAGCCGGAGCCGGGCCCGGCCGTCCGCCAAGGCCGTCTCGAGGAGCCGCGTCGCCGCCGCGGTGCGGGCGAAGCTTCCGTCCGCGCCCGGCCCCGGCTCGGACGCCTCGAACCGCGCGTCGTCCGCGCCTACGAGCTGGTCGCCGGCAGCGACTCCGGCCAAATCGGCGGGGCCGCCCTCGACCACCAGCAGCACCGCCGGCAGCGCGCCGAGCCCGAACCGCGCCCGGGCCGCGGCGCGGTAGTCGCGGCCATATTGCGACAGATGATGGAGATCGAGGCCGGAAAGGTGGGTCGGATCGGCGCACAGGCCGCGATTGGCGGTGGCCAGCCGGAAGCCGATCGCCGCGACCCGGCGGTCGAGCGCGGCGAGCTCGGCAAGGCCCGCGGCCTGGCCGGCGTCGGGCTGCGGCTGGGCGGCGGCAGGTGCGGCAGCGAGCGCAAGCAGCAGGGCCAGGAAAGCGGGACGCATGGCGGCGGGACTAGCCGGGCCGCCGCCGGATTTCTAGGCCGCGGCTATTGACTGGCCCGGTGTTTCTTTGCCACCGCTGGCATCTTGAAAGCGCGCCCGTCACCCTCCGCCGTCATTCTGGACTCGCCCGAGCGGATCGCCTTGGGGGTGATTGCCGGCATGTGGCTGGTCACCCTGTTCGGCGGCGGATCGGCCCGGGCCGACGTGCCCTGGCTGCTGCTGGTGCGCGGCGCCGCCCTGTTCGGCCTCGTGCTGATGCTGCTGCTCATCCCCCGGCAGCGGCTGCGGCCGGCGCGCGGCCCGCTGCTGTTCGCCGCCGCCGCCGCGCTGGCGATCGGCGTCCAGCTGATCCCGCTGCCGCCGTCGCTGTGGACCGCCTTGCCCGGCCGCGCGCCCTATGCGGCGCTGTCCCAGGTGCCCGGCATCGGCGACCTCTGGCGGCCGATCAGCCTCTCCCCCGATCTCACCTGGAATGCGCTGCTGTCGCTATTGCCGCCCTTGTTGTTCCTCGTCGCCCTCCCCCTCCTCGGAACCCGGTCGCGGCGGTGGATCCTCAAGGGGCTGCTGGTCGCGATCCTGCTTAGCGGGTTCCTCGGAATGCTGCAGATCGCGGGCGGGCCGAGCAGCGCGCTGCGCCACTACCAATATGTCAACACGGACTCGGCGACCGGCTTCTTCGCCAATCGCAACCACCAGGCGGTCTTCCTCGCCATGGGCATACCGCTGGCGGTCTGGTGGGGAAGCCTGGACGAGGTCGAGCCGCGGCGGCGGCGCGGGCGCCTGGTGGTCGCCGCCTCGATCATCCTGTTCCTCCTCACCGCCGCCGTGACGACGCAGTCGCGGACCGGCGCCGTCATCGTTGTCCTGTCGCTCCTGCTCAGTGCGCTCTACGCGGTGAAGCGGACCGGGCTGAGCCGATCGAGCATGTTGTGGATCGCGGGCGGCACCTTGCTGGTCGGGGCGCTGGGCGCGGCCGCGCTCGCGACCTGGTCGGACTATCGCCGCGGGCTGGGCGCGGCGACGCAGGATCTGCGGATCAGGATCCTGCCCGAATCGCTCGATGCGGTCTCGACCTTCTTCCCGTTCGGCTCCGGCTTCGGCAGCTTCCCCCATGTCTTCCCGCGGTTCGAAAGCGCGCAGGACCTCACCGCCACCTACGTCAATCACACCCACAGCGAACTCACCCAGATCGTGATCGAGGGCGGCGCCGTCGCCATCCTGCTGCTCGTCGTCTTTCTCGGCTGGTACCTGGTTGCGGTCCGCCGCGCCTGGGGCCGGAACCACCCCTCGCCCGGCGCGGCCGCGGACGCCCGGCTTTGCACGATTTTGATTGCCCTCCCCTTGGTCGCCAGCATAACGGACTATCCGATTCGAACCCCGCTCCTGGCCTGCTGTCTGGCGGCGGCCGCGGCGATCCTCAGCGGTGCGGGCCGCGACCGGCGGTCTCAGCGATAAGTGGCAGCAAAGCTTCGTCTTTTTGTATTGGATTGTCGAGGGATTGACCGTAGTCGCTTTACGCCCCGCTGCGGAGCCGATATCCCCGCCGTCCTGATTTAGGAGATTCCCGTTCGTGCGTCCTAGGGTTCTGACGATGCTGCTCGTCGCGATGTCGCTCGCCGCATGCGCGAGCACGCCGCCGCTGTCCGGCGGCAATCTCGCCGTGCTGCCGGTGACCGAGTTGCCGCCGCCTTCGCCGCAACAGGCGAGCGGCTCGGCGCGGCCCTATCTGCTTGGCCCGTTCGACACGGTCGAAGTCGACGTGTTCGGGATCGGCGAGCTGTCGAGGCGGGAGATCCAGGCCAATTCCAGCGGCCGGGTCGCGTTCCCCCTGGTCGGAACCATCGAAGCCAACGGCCTCACGCCCGAGCAGCTTGCCGAGGAGATCGCCAACCGGCTCCGGGGCCGCTACGTCCGCGATCCGCAGGTGACGGTCAACCTCAAGGAGACCGTGAGCCAGGTGGTCACGATCGACGGTCAGGTCCGCGAGCCCGGCCTCTATCCCGTCCTCGGCCGGATGACGCTGATGCGGGCGATCGCGTCCGCCAAGGGCGTGTCCGAATTCGCCCGGCTGTCGCAGGTCGTCGTGTTCCGGACGGTCGGCGACCAGCGGATGGCGGCGCTCTACGATCTCGGCGCCATCCGGAACGGCAATTATGCCGATCCCGAAATCTTCGCGCACGACGTGATCGTGGTCGGCGATTCGCCGGCGCGCCGGCTGTTCCGCGACATCATCCAGGCCTCGCCGCTGCTCGTCTCCCCGATCATCGCCCTGCTGCAGCGGCCGTGACCATGAACGACCTTTCCTCCACCTCCGCGCATCTCGGCCACTCCGTCGACGGACCGTCCGATCCGACCCTGCTCGCCGTCCGCGAGGTCCAGGAGACCTCGCCGCTCGCGCGCTACTTCCGGATCGCGCGCCGCTGGAAATGGGCGATCCTCGGCGCGATCGTCGCCGGCATCGCCGCGGCGCTGATCGTCACCTTGCTGATGACCCGGCAATATTCGGCCGACGTCAGGCTCGAAATCGCGCGCGAGGAAGCGCGGATCGTCAACATCGAAAGCGTGGAGCCGGAACGGGCCTCGGTCGACCAGGAATTCTACCAGACGCAATATGGCCTGCTGCAGTCGCGCTCGCTGGCGGAGCGGGTGGCGCGGGAATTGTCGCTCGCCGACAATCGCGCCTTCCTCGACATGCACGAGATCAGCGACACGCCCGGCGTGCCGGCGAGCGAGCGCCCGCTCGACAACAGCCCCGCCGCCCGGGCGGCGAGGCTGCGGGCGGTGACCGGCGTCCTCCTGCGCAACGTCGACGTCTCGCCGATCCGGCTGTCCCGGCTCGTCGACATCACCTATACCAGCCCCGATCCGGAAATGGCGGCGCGGATCGCCAACGCCTGGGCGCAGCTGTTCATCCAGTCGAACATCGAGCGGCGCTTCGAGGCGACCGCTTATGCCCGCACCTTCCTCGAGGGCCGGCTGGCGGACCTGCGCCAGCGGCTCGACCAGTCGGAGCGCGAGCTGGTCGGCTATGCCGCCAACCAGCGGATCATCAACATCAACACGCCTTCGGCGACCGGGCCGGGCAGCGAGCGGCCGATCACCGCCGACGATCTCGTCGCCTATAACGAGGCGCTGGCGCTGGCGCGGACGCAGCGGATCACCGCCGAGACGACGATGCGCCAGAGCGGCCCGACGACATCGAGCGCGAGCCTCAACAACCCGACCGTCGCCGGCCTGCGCCAGCGCCGGGCCGAGATCGCGTCCGAACATGCGCGGCTGCGCGCACAGTTCGAGGATCAATATCCGCCGGTCCAGGCGCTCGCCGCCCAGCTGGCGCAGCTCGACCGCACCATCGCCAACGAAGAAGGCCGGGTCGCCTCCAGCCTGCGCGGCGAATATCGCCAGGCGCTGGCGCGCGAGCAGGAGCTTGCCGGGCGGGTGGAATCGCTCAAGGGCAATCTGATCGACCTTCGCCGCCGCAGCATCCAGTACAACATCCTCCAGCGCGAGGTCGACACCAACCGCTCGCTCTATGACGGGCTGCTGCAGCGCTACAAGGAGATCGGCATCGCCGGCGGCGTCGGCACCAACAACATCTCGATCGTCGACCGGGCGGGCATCCCGCAGCGGCCGTCGAGCCCGCGGCCGCTGATCAACCTGATGCTCGGCCTGCTGATCGGCGCGGCGGTCGGCGCGGGGCTGGCGCTCGCGCTCGAGCAGATCGACGAGGCGATCACCGATCCGTCGGAGATGGAATCGGTGCTCGCCGTGCCGAGCCTGGGCGTGGTCCCGAAGATCGACACCGAAGACCTGCTGACCGAGCTCCAGGATCGCCGCTCGGCGCTGACCGAGGCCTATCTCACCATCAAGACCAACCTGCAGTTCGCGACGCCGCACGGGGTGCCGCGCACGCTGATGATCACCAGCACGCGCGCCTCGGAAGGCAAGTCGACGACCGCGCTGGCGCTGGCGCTGATCCTCGCCCGACAGGGCCTGAAGGTCTTGATCATCGATTCCGACATGCGCTCGCCCTCGCTTCACAACCGGCTGGGCGTGGCCAACGAGAAGGGCCTGAGCAGCGTCCTCAGCGGCAACGAGCGGTGGGACGGCGTCGTCCAGGAGACCCAGCTGCCCGGAGTCAAGGCGATCACCGCCGGCCCGCACCCGCCGAACGCCGCCGACCTGCTGTCCGGGCCGCGGCTCGACACCCTGCTCGGCGAGCTCGCCGCCAATTTCGACCATATCATCATCGACGCGCCGCCGATGCTCGGCCTCGCCGACGCGCCGCTGCTGGCGAGCAAGGTCGGCGGCGTCATCTATATCGTCGAATCCTACGGCGTGCAGTCGCGCTCGGCGCGGGTCGCGCTCAACCGGCTGCGCAACTCTAACGGCCAGGTGCTGGGCGCGGTGCTGACCAAGTTCGAGAGCAAGAAGGCGAGCTACGGCTATGGATATGACTATGGCTACGGATATGGCGCCGGCTCCGAACGGCCGGCCTGACGGTTCGTCCGCGGCGGCGGCCGGCTAAATCGCGCCGCCGATGCCCCAGGCCCTCTATCGCCTGTCCATTCTCGCCGTGGCGGCAATGCTCGGCTATGTGTGCGTCGTCGTCACTTTGGCCAACATCGCCGCCCCGCATTCGCCGGCGTTCGTCCTGCGCCTCCAGCCGGGCCACGCGGTCGCCAATGCGCGGCTGGGCGACCTCCTCATCGCCACCAATCCGAGCCGGTCGCAGATCGCGCTGGCCGCCGGGCATGGAGTGACCGCGCTCAGGCACAATCCGACCCTGCCGGCGGCGGCGCGCCTGGTGGCGATGCAGGCCGCCCTGCGCGGCGACGAGGCGCAGGCCGCGATGCTGTTCGACTATGCCGCCGCAATGTCGAAGCGCGACATCCCCACCCAGTTCTGGCTGCTCGAGCGGCGCGTCGCCCAGAATGACGTCAGCGGCGCCCTGTCCCACTTCGGAATCGCGCTGCAGGTGGCGCCGGGGACGCGGGAGCTGCTGTTCCCGGTGCTCACCTCGGCCCTGTCCGAGCGGCACCTGGTGGTGCCGATCGCGCGGCTGGTGCGCGGCGGCGATTCCTGGCGGCCGGCCTTCCTCTACCATGTCGCCGAGCATGCCGCCAACCCGCGCCACGCGGCGGCGCTCTACCTCGCCTTGGCGGCGCTCGGCCAGCCGCCGGCGCCGGACCATCTGGCGCCGCTGATCGGCCGCCTCATCGCCGCCTCCGCCTACGACCAGGCGGCCCGGCTCTACGCCCTCGTCGACCGGGAATGGCGGCGCGGCGACGTCAACGCCCAGCTCGACGGCGGCTTCGCCCGGGCCGGCGACTTCCCGCCGCTCGGCTGGACGGTCAATCCGGACACCGCCTATCGCGGCGCCCGTCCCGACAGGAGCGACGATATCGCCCTCCACATCAACCTGCCCGCCTCCGGCCGGGTCTGGGCGGCGCGGCGGCTGCTGCTCCTGCCGGCCGGCCGCTACGACCTGAGTGGCCGGGTCGGCGCCGCCGAGGGCCGGCCGGCGGGGCGGGTCCGCGTCGGCCTCGCCTGCCTCCAGGAGCAGGAACCGGCGACCTATGCCGAGGCGCCGCTCGTCAATGGCGCGATCCGCGGCAGCGTCGCGACGCCGCCCGGCTGCCCGGTGCAGTGGCTGTCGATCGGCGTCGAGACCCAGGCCGGCACGCCGGGCGGCAGCGCCTGGGTCGACGAGCTGAGGCTGGCTCCGGCGCGTTAGGCGGGACGGCGCCAGTCCGGCCGCGGCACCCGTCCGCGGCCGATCCGCCCGGCGATCAGCTGGGCGAGCTTGAACGGATAGCGCAGCATCACCCGCGCCGCCGGCAGGCGCCGGCCGAGGCGCCGGAGGCTGTCCGCCATCTCGCGCCCGATGGTGAGCTTGGCGCCGGCGCCGGCGGTGGAGACGCCGCCGACCCGGAAGCAGGCAAGGATGAACGGCGCCCGCGCCCAGCTCGCGCCGCCGGCGAGGAACAGCCGGGCGATGAGGTCGAAATCGGCCGCGATCCGGTAGCGTGTGTCAAACCCGCCGGCGTCGCGCAGCCGCCCGGTGCGCGCGTAGAAGGAGGGGTGGGGCGGCATCAGGCCGATCGTCGGCCACCATCGGGCAAAGCCGCGGGCCGAATAGATCCGCCCCTTCGGCCGGCCATGCCTGTCGACGAAGGCGGTATCGCCGAGGATGCAGTCAGCGCCGGAGGCCAATGCCGCCTCCGCGACCTGCCGCAGGGCGTGGCGCGAGGCGAAGAAGTCGTCGGCGTTGAGGAAGCCGACATAGTCGCCGCCGGCCTCGCGCAGCCCCTTGTTCATGGCGTCGTACAGGCCCTCGTCGGGCTCGCTGATCACCCGCATGCGCGGATGCTGCATGGCGCGGGCGACGTTGGCGGTGCCGTCGGTCGAGGCGCCGTCGACGATGATATGCTCGAAATCGGGCCAGTCCTGGCCGGCCACCGAAGCGATCGTCTCCGCGATCGTGTCCGCCCGATTATATGCGACCGTGACGACGCTGATCCGCATCAGGCGGCGCCGCCGCGGTCCCGGCCGGCCTGGCCGAGCCACCAATCGTACATCCGTTGCAAGCCCTCGCGCAGGCCGACCTCGGGCCGCCAGCCCAGGGCCGCGATCCGGCTCTGGTCCATCAGCTTGCGGGGCGTCCCGTCGGGCTTGCCGGCGTCCCACTCGATCGCGCCCCGATAGCCGACCACCTCGGCCACGGTCTCGGCGAGGGCGCGGATCGAGACTTCCTCGCCCGAGCCGGCATTGATCGGGCCGTAATCGGAATAAGACTGCATCAGGAACAGGCAGGCCGCGCCGAGATCGTCGCAATAGGTGAGCTCGCGCAGCGGCGTGCCGGTGCCCCACATCGCCACGGCCGGCGCGTTCGCCAGCTTCGCCTCGTGGAGGCGGCGCATCATGCCGGCGACCACGTGCGACGCCTCGGGGTCGAAATTGTCGCCCTCGCCGTAGATGTTGCTCGGCATCACCGTGATCGCGTCGAAGCCGAACTGGCGGCGATAGGCGTCGCACATGGTGACTCCGGCGATCTTGGCGACGGCATAGGGCTCGTTGGTCGGCTCGAGCGGGCCGGTCATCAGCGAGGCCTCGCTGATCGGTTGCTCGGCATGCTTGGGATAGATGCAGCTCGAGGCGAGGAAGGCGAGCTTCTTGACGCCGGACCGGCAGGCCGCGTCGATGACGTTGGTCTGGATCATGAGGTTGTCGCGGATGAAGTCGCCGCCGAACCGGGCATTGGCCATGATCCCGCCCACCCTGGCGGCGGCGAGGAAGACATGGTCGATCCGCTCGCGCTCGAAGAAGGCGCGGGTCGCCGCCTGGTCGTCGAGCGGAAGCTCGGCATGGGTGCGGGTGACGATATTGTCGAAGCCGCCGCGGGCGAGCGCGCGGCAGATCGCGGCCCCGACCATGCCGCGGTGCCCGGCGACGTAGATGCGATCGGTCGGCTGCATGTCCGGGTCTCCTAGAGCAGCGCGTTTTCCGCCGGGGCGTCGTTGGCGACGTACCAGTCGGCGGTCTGGCGGACGCCGGTGGCGAGCGGAATCGCCGGCCGGTAGCCGAGGCCGCGCATCCGGGAAATGTCGGGGCAGCGGACACGCGTTCCCCCGATTGCTGCGTCGCTGGGGACGATGACGAGCTCGCGCTGGAAATAGTCGCCGAGCAATTCGACGAGGCGGCTGACCGCGACCATCTCGTCATTGCCGATATGGTAGACGGCGCGATGCGCGCCCTTGTCGTGCATCAGCAGGATGCCCTCGACGATGTCGTCGACATAGCAGAACGCGCGTGTCTCCGATCCGTCGCCCTGGATCGGGAAGGTGACGGGGCCGTCGGGCGTCTGCCGGACCGCCTCCTGCGCGCGCAGGATGAACTGCGGAAGGACGTGCTTCCAGCCCATGTCGGGGCCGTAGACGTTGTGCGGCCGGAACGCCTGGACCTTGCGGTAATGGTCGCGGAAATAGTTGAACGCGACCAGCTCGGTCAGGATCTTCGAGCCGCCGTAGGAAAAGCGCGGGTTGAGGGAATCCGGCAGCATCAGCGGCACGTCCTCCGCGGTCGGGACCACCGGCGGCGTCTGGTAGACCTCGGCCGACGAGGCGACGACGAGATCGGGCACGCCGGCCCTGGCGCCCGCTTCGGACGCTGCGAGGACGCCGCGTATGCCGACGTCGAGCACCAGATCCGGATGGTTGTAGAAATTCTCGGTGCCGTTCACCGCGGCGAGGTGGAAGATGACGTCCGCGCCCTTGGCCGCGCGGGTCATCGCCTCGACGTCGCGGACGTCCTCCTGGTGCCATTCGACCTCGCCGATGACATCGGCGAGGCGGGCGGCCCGGCCGCGGGCGAGATTGTCGAGCGCCGCCACCCGCCACCCGTCGCGCACCAGCCGGCGCACCAGATAGGCGCCGATGAACCCGCCGCCGCCGGTGACCAGCGCCTTTTTCATCGCGGCTGCCTGCGCACGCTGCCGACCGAGAAATAATGCGCGCCCTGAAGATCGGCGTGGCTGTCGCCGAGATGATTCCAGAAATCGTAGACGAACCCGTCGGGCTTCAGCCGGGCCGCCATGCCGGCGACGCTCAACGACGCGAACAAAGGGTGGTTGTTGGCGATGATGGCGACGTCGGCGCCATCGAGCGCGTCGAGCGGATCGTCGAACATGACAAGGCCGAGGCCCAGCGCTTCGGCCGCCTCGCGGCCGACCACCGGGTCGTAGGCGCGCAGGGCTGCTTCCGGCGCACGCTGCTTCAGCGCCTCGATCACGCGCAGCGACATCGCGCCGCGCAGATCGTCGGTCTCGGGCACGCCCTTGAACGCCAGGCCCAATATGGCGACGGCCGGCGTGCCGGCATGGCCGCGGCGGGCCAGCTCGTCGAGGATGAAGCCGACGCTTTCGGCCGGCTGGCGCTCGTTGACCGTGCGGGCAGCGCGGGTGATCTCGAGGTCGATGCCATATTGCGCGGCGCTCTGGCAGAAGATGTGCGGGTCCTTTTCGAGGCACGGCCCGCCGACCAGGCCCGGCTGGGCGATGTTGGTGCGCGGATAGCCGAGCTTGCCGGTGGCGATGACCTCGTTGGCGCTGACTCCGATCGCATCGCAGAGGCGCGCGATCTCGTTGGCGAAGCCGAAGCGGACGTCGCGGAAGGTGTTGTCCGCCAGCTTGATGACCTCCGCCGTCTCGAGCGACGAGACGGTGAGCACTTGCGGCGTCAGCTGCGAGAACAGGCGCGCCGCCCGCTCGCGCGTTTCGCGCTCGTCGGCGCCGACGATCTGCGGCAGCTGCCTGAGCTCCGCCATCGCATTGCCCTCGAGCGTGCGCTCGGGGCACATGGCGAGCTGGAACGCCTTGCCCGACGCCTCGAGCACCGGCCTGACGACGTTGCGGCAGGTGCCGATCTTGACGGTGGAGCGCAGCACGACCAGCGCGCCCTCCGGCATCGATTCCGCGACCTGGCGGGTGGCGTTCTCGACCATGTCGAGGCGCGCCTCGCCATCGGCGTCGAGCGGCGTGCCGACGGTGATGATATAGACCGGGCAGCTGTCCTCCGGCAGGAAATCGGCGCGGACCTCGAGCGTGCCGTCGCCGACGACGCGCTGCAGGATCGCCTGGAGCCCGACCTCCTGGAACGGGGGCGTGCCGGATTTCACCAGCTCGACGACGTCTGCGCGCTTCTCGATCCCCACGACCCGAAGGCCGATATCGGCCATTGCCGTCGCCAGGGTGAGGCCCACATAGCCGAGGCCCACCACGCCCACGTCTGCAGAATACAAGGAATTGCTCCAACCGCTTCGACTTGGGGCCTCTCTAAAGGATATGCCCGGGCTGTCGAGGCCTATTCGCCCGTTTCCGGGACCGGGCAGGGGACCGATTTCCGCCTGTTTGCCTGAGGTTGCGCCCGGCCTTGCCTGACCGGGGAAACCGGCTAGAACGGCGCGGCTCCACCGCCGCGGGCAATGCGGGATCCCCTCGAACGATCATTTGGAAAAGGACGCATGGCGAAAATCGTCGTTACCGGAGGCCTCGGCTATGTCGGCCGCGAGCTTGTCCGCCAGCTGGCCGGCAATCGCGACGACCAGGTCCACGTCATCGACAATATGGACAGCGGCGAGCACCGGCTCGACGCGATGGACCGCGCGTCGTTCGAGCTTCATGTCGCCGACATCCGCGACCGCGAGGCGGTCCGGCGGATCATGGGCGAGACCCGGCCCGACCTCGTCTACCACCTCGCCGCCATCCACTATATCCCGCTCTGCGACAGCGACCCGGGCAAGGCGGTCGCCGTCAATGTCGCCGGCACGGTCAACCTGCTCGACGCGATGCCGAAGGGCGCGCGTTTCGTCTTCGCCTCGACCGCCGCGGTCTACGCGCCCGAGGACAGGGCCCATGACGAGGCCACCAGCCCGGTCGGCCCGATGGACGTCTATGGCTGGACCAAATATCATGGCGAGCAGTTCGTCCGCTTCTACGCCGAGGCCGGCAAGGTCGACGGGCTCGTCGTCCGGCTGTTCAACGTCGTCGGCTCGGGCGAGACCAACCCGCATCTCGCGCCGGCGATCATCGAGCAGCTCGCCGACGGCGTCGACCGGGTGAAGCTCGGCAACCTCTTCCCGCACCGCGACTATATCGACGTCGCCGACGCCGCTTTGGGTTTCCGCAAGATCGCGGCGGTGGCGGGGGAGGCGGGCGCGCCGCTCTGCTGCAACCTCGGCACCGGGCGCAGCCACGCGGTGCGCGACGTCGTCACCCTGATCGCCAGGGCCGCGGGCGTCGACCTCGCCATCGAGCAGGACGAGGCCCGGGTGCGCGCGGTCGACCGGCCGATGCTGAAGGCGTCGACCGAGCGCCTCGAGCGGCTGACCGGCTGGCGGCCGCTGACCGGCCTCGAGCAGAGCATGGCGCAGGCGTGGGAGACCCGCCGCGAAGACCGCCTCCGGTGACGGCGCCGATGAGGGTCGGCGGCATCGCGATCACGCCGCCCGCCTACAAGGCGAGCGGCGGCGTCTCGGCCGGCATCCAGCTGATGAAGCGGGTCGCCGGCCTGTGCGAGACCCACATGCTGGTGATGGCGGACCGCGACGAGGCGGCGGTCGAGGACGGCCTGCCGCTCCGCCGCGTCCGCGCGGTCAACCCGCTCGCCCGCCTCAGCGGCCTGCTGCCGCGCGGGCTGGTCACCCTGTTCTGGCGGGCCGATTTCGGGCGCTGGCTCGACGAAGTCCGGCCCGACATCGTCCATCTCCACAACCCCCATCCGCCGCTGGCGCTGGCGGCGGCCGCCGCCGCATGCCGCGCGCGCGGCGTCCCCTATGTGATCACCACCCACGGCTTCGTCGAGTTCGACGATTATGGCGCGGCGTTCGGCGCCGCCGCCTGGCAGCGGCCGATCCTCGACCGGCTGGTGCGGCGGCCGGTAGCGAAGGTGGCGCGGGGCGCCGCCCGGGTGCTGATGCTCTCGCCCGAGGAGCAGCCGATCCTCGCCGGCATGGGCGTGCCCGACGCGCGGCTCGCCATCGTCCCCAACGGCGTCGATCCCTTCTTCGCCGAGCCTTTGCCCGAGGCGCGCCGGGCGGCCCTGGTCGAGCGCTTCGGCCTGCCGCAGGGCCGGCCCGCGATCTTCTTCGTCGGCAACCACACCCGCAACAAGGGCATCGACGTCCTCCTCCAGGCGGCGATGCGGATGACCGAGCCGGCGGTGATCGTGATCGCGGGCGGCATCCGCTCGCCGGAAGAGCATCGCGCGATGCTGGCCGACGCCGGCTTCGATCCGGCTTGCGGACGGGCGATCTTCACCGACTTCATCGATCGCGACGAGCTGAAGGCGCTCTACCAGAGCGCCGCCGTCTTCGCCTTCCCGTCGCGCGCGGACACCCTGCCCTTGGTCATCCTCGAAGCCATGGCCAGCCGGCTGCCGGTGGTCGCGACCCGGGTCGGGGGCATTCCCTACGAGGTGACCGCGGACACCGGCATCCTCGTCGATCCCGGCGATCCGGACGGGCTCGCGGCGGCGCTCGACCGTCTCTGCGCCGACCGGCCGCTCGCCCGCCAAATGGGCGAAGCGGGCCGGGCGCGGGCGCTCGACCTGTTCGACTGGACGCGATCGGCCGAAAAGGCCGTGGCGATCTACCGCGAGCTGCTCAGCCGGGCTTGACCGCGACGAACGAATAATGGCGCCCCGGCCGGTTGTCGAAGGCGCCGGCGAGGCGGAGGATCAGCGGCCCGATCAGCGGCGCCTTGAGCAGCCAGTAGGCGGCGGCGGAGGCCGGGCCCGGGAGGCGCGCGGCGATCTCGCGGCGGACGCCGTCGCGGCTGTGGGGCGCATAGTTGATCGGGCTTTCGAGCGGCTTCAGGAGCGCGATCAGGGTGAGGCCGGCGCCGGCGATGGCGTCGACATAGACGGTGAGGCGATGGGCGTTCTCGCCGCCATAACGCTCGTGGAGCGAATGCGCGGCGAGGAACGCGGGCAGGTCCCGGTCGCGGCTGATGACATGCTCGCGCGCGGCGATGAACAGGCCGCCGGGCTTCAGCACGCGCCGGAACTCGGCAAGCGCCGCGTCGAGGTCGCGGACATGGTGGAGGACGGCGCGGGCGAACACGACGTCGAAGCTGGAATCGGCGAACGGAATCGTCTCCGACACGTCCTCCACCACCTCGATCGGCAGGCCGCTGTCCCGCGCCAGCGCCTTGACCGCGGCGCTGCCGACCAGGGCGCTGGGATCGGGCTCCAGGGCGGTCACCGCGAACCCTTCCCGGGCGAGGGCGTAGCTGGCGATTCCCCGCCCGGCGCCGGCATCGAGCGCGCGGCCCCGCCGGCCCGCCAGCAGCGCGCGGATCGCGGCCCATTCCTCGGACCGCCAATAGCGCTCGGCGGCGGCGGGCAGGGGGTCGTCATAATAGGAATCGCGCACCAGATCCTGCTTGTCGGGCTGGTCGCGCAGCCAGCGCACCGCCGCTTCCCAGCCTCCCGGCACGGCCTGGCTCACCGGCCCGCCCCGTCCGCCGCGGCGCGGAGCACGCGCGCGGGATTGCCACCGACGATCGCGCCGGGCGGCACGTCCCTGGTCACCACCGCGCCCGCGGCGACGATCGCCTCACGCCCGATCCTGACGCCTTTGAGGATGATGGCGTTGAAGCCGATCCAGACCCGGTCCTCGATCACCACCTTGGCCACGGTGACGTTGGTCCAATCCTTTTGCCCGACGTGCCAGGCGAGGATGTCGTTCGCCCGGTCCGCCCAGGCGAGGGCATGCGAATTGTGGTCGACCACGGTCACGCCCCACGACATCACGACATCGTCGCCGCATTCGATCGCGTCGGCCGCGACCAGCAGGCTCTTGCCGAAATAGCAGCGGTCGCCGGCGGTGAAGCTTGCGCCCGCGCGGTCGAAGGTGATCGTGCAGTTGAGGATGCAGTCGCGGCCCAGCGCGATGCGGTTGTTCCCCTTCGGGCGGACGCGGGACCAGCGGAAGCGGGTGTTCGGGCCGGCCGTCACGCGCAGCCGCGACGCGAACCGGATGCGGGCGGCAAGGTCGAGGATCATTTCCGCGATTCGTCTCATGGACCGCTCAATGGCCTGTCCGCGCCGGTTAGCCAAGCGCTCCCCGCGTAGGGCTCCTAGAGCGCGGCGACCTCGCGCTGGAAGTCGGCCCACTGATTCTCCTTGGAATAAAGACTGCTGATCATCGCGTAGCCCGCTTGGGCGCGGGCCGCGCGGGCCGGCTCGTCGGCGAGCAAGGCGGCGATCCTGTCGCCGAGCTCGTCGGGCGACCCGAACAAGGCGATGGTCCTGCCGTCGGCCATGCCGTCGGGATAGCGGCCGGCCTCGCCGAGCATCAGCGCGCCGCAGCCCATCGCTTCCCAGCAGCGCATGTTGACGCGCTCGTCCCCGGCCATGTCGATGGCGCCGTTGAGCACGATCTTCGCGCTGCCCATCGCTTCGTACAGGTCGCGGCCGAAGACCGGCGGGCGCATCGTCGCCCTGATCGCCCTCGGACGGCGATATTTCCGCAAGGGGCCGACCAGCCCGAGCGGCGTCTCGGCGAGCCTCGTCATCCGCGAATGGTCGAGGTGGAGCGCAATGCTGAATCGGTCGGCGAGCGCCGCCACCGCTTCCAGGACCTTCGCCCGCCGCATGTGGTGGCGGCTGTAGCCGCCGGCGAACGCGACGTCGATGGGGCGGTCCCGGTTGGCCGCATAGGCGTCCATCTCCGGATCGTGGGCGGGGTGGAAACGGGCGGTGCGCATGCCCAGCGCCTCATATTGGCGGGCCATGGTGTCGAGGCTGGTGAGCAGCAAATCGTGCTGCTCGAAATCCCCGCCGGCCGACGGCGCGGCGCGCCACGCCAGGGTCTTGCGGACGCACCCGGGCAGGCGCTTCAGGAAGGCGTTGCCGTAGCGCATCGGATCGAGGTTGTAGAGGATGTCGGTGCGGTGGGCCTCGATCTGCGCGAGCAGGATGTCCTCCATCGCGGTGTCGGCGGGGAGGCCGTTCTCGCGCGCCCAGGCCTGCTGGAGGTCCTCGTCGTCGCCGCAGGTGATGAACGCGTCCGGCTCGCCGTCGAGGCACGGCTTCAAGAGGTGGGCGGCGCTGTAGCGGTCGGCCAGCAGGATCCGGTGGAGGTCGGCGAACCGGCCCGCCTCGCGGCGGAGCCGGCGCAAGCGGTCATGCTTGTAGGCGGGATAGAGTCCGTAATTCTGGAACAGGCGCATTCGGCGTGCCGCTTTCGTCAGGTCGCCCGCGCAGGAGTGCCTGCCGTGAAAGCGGGTTGTTGCGCGGGCAGATGCGCCGCGCCACGGGCGATCAGCCTGTCCCGCCGTCGCAGGATATCGAGCAGGACGAAGGTCATCCCGCCGTTGATCCAGAATTCCGGTGCGCTCCACAAGGCGGCGGACAAATTGGCGTTGACGATCGCGCTCAGCAGCATCAGCGGGAGCAGCAGCTGCCCTCGTCGCAGCAGCTCCATCGCCATGAGCAGCAGCCGGATCTGCAGATAGAGCATCAGCGCCAGGCCGCCCATGCCCATCGCCAGCGCGCTCTCGATCAGCAGGTTGTGCGGATAGAAATAGCTGATCGTCTCGGCATAAGCGTGGCCCAGCACCGGGCTCGCCAGCGCCTGCTCGATCGAGCTCGCCTGGATCGCCAGCCGGTCGTTCGCGGAGCGGTCGGCCGCCAGGTTCTGGAACCGCTCGACGAGGGCGAAATCGGACGTGCTCGCATAGACCGCGCCATAAGCGGCGGCGGCGAGGAACAAAGCGAAGATGTACCATTTGCGCTTCACCAGCGCGATCGCGGCGACGCAGGCAAAGGCGGCGACGATCGGGCCCCGCGACGCCGACTGGACCATGGCGGTGCCGGCGAACAGGATCAACAGGACGAGGAGCAGCCGTACCCAGACATTGGCGCGCGGCCACAAGGCGACCGAGCCGATGATCGCGAACAGGCCGGTATAGCCGACCGTGATCGCATTGAGCGCCGAGAAGGACAGCCGCCGCGTCTCCTCGAAATAGGAGGCTTCCGGCGCGACGCCGAGATTGTTGAGGGCGAGGATCGACACCACCCCCGCCCCGGCCACCAGCACCATGACGATCGCCGTCTTGCGCTCGTCGTAGAAGGTGGCGGCGCAGGTCAGCGCGACCGCGGGGGCGAGGTTGATGCCGAGGAAGAAGAGCAAGGCGTAGTCCGCCTCGTAGAGGCCGCGGACGAAATTATCGACCAGCAGCCGCACCAGATAGAGGGACAGGAACAGGCCGAGCGCCAGCGGGAACGGGCTGAGCCGGTTGCGGCCCAGCGCGATCATGAACATGATCAGGCACAAGAGGACGACCAGGCCCCGAAAGACGTAGCTGATCGTCGAGCTCTCATATTCCAGCACGGTGGTGACCGCGGCCGCGAGCGGGTAGCCGGCCAGCGCCAGGCAGTAGAGCAGGGCGAAGAGCCACCCTCCCCCCTTCCACGGCGTCAGCGCCTCGTGCTGGCCGGTCTGCCATACGGGCGGATAGCGGGCCGGGGGATAGGCCCGGGCGGGCGCGGCGGTGCTCACCGGCCGGCAAGCTCGAGCGTGCGGGCCGGCGCGTCCGCCGCCGCCGCCGGGGCGCGGCTCAGCCGGTCGAGATACCATTTCATGTTCACATAAGGCCACAACCTGCCCGCGCTGGTCCAGTCCCAGGCCCGGCGGGCGTTGAGGCCGCGCAGCCGCCGGGCGAGCGCCGCACCGTCGACCAGCTCGTCGAACAGGGCATGGCCCTTGCGCTCCACGACCCGGACCGCCCACGGGCCGAGCGAGCCGTTCAGCCATTCCGGCATCTGCGAGTTGAACCCGACCTTGCGGGGCGAGCTGCGGATCGCCTCGGGCATGATCCCGCGCATCGCCTCGCGGGCGACATATTTGGTCACGCCGCGGTTGACCTTCATCTCGTCGGGCAGCGCCATGGCGAAGGCGACCAGGCGCCAGTCCATGAACGGCATCCGGATCTCGATGCCGTGGGCCATCGCCAGCCGGTCGTAATTGCGCAGCAGGGTCGGCAGGATGGTGGTGTGGAACATGCCGTACAGCCGGCGGTTGAGCAGGCCCCAATGGTCCGGCAGCCGGTCGTCGGTGGCGGGCGACGGGATCGGGCGGGGCGGGGCGAAGCGGTGCCCGCGCAGGAAGATGTGGTTCTGCAGTGTCAGCCCGCCGAGCTTGGCGGATTCGTTGAAGGCGACCGACGCCGCGCTCCGCCCCGCGCCGCTATTGCCCAGCAGGTGCCGCGCCCAATAGCCGAGTTGGATGCCTTGCGGCTTGTAGGCACCGATCATCTCGTCGGCGCCGTGCCCGTCCAGCGACACCCGGATGCCGTGGGAGGCGACGGCCCCATAGGTTTTCCAGATGGCGGTCGGCAGGCCGATATAGATGTCGTCGAGCGCGTCGAGGGCCTGCTCGGCGTCGGCCTCGCCCTCGTCGCCGCTGAAATCGAGGATATGGGGGCTGATGCCGGCATGGGCCGCGGCCAGCCTGGCCTCGGGCGTTTCGTCGTTGGACAGGGAGGGAAAGGAGGCGACGAAGGCGTGGCGCCAGTCGTCGGCCTCACGCGGATGGTCGGAGCCCGCGCGATTGGCGACCTGCGCCATCGCCGACGCCACCGCGGTCGAATCGAAGCCGCCGCTGAGGCACGTGCCGATCGAAACGTCGCTGCGCATCCTGAGCTTGATCGAATCGAGGAACAGGTCGCGGAACGTGCCGGCCGCCTCGGCGAGGGTGGCGGGCGGATCGGGCAGGTGGTCGGTCGTCCGCCACCAGCGCGTGACGGTCAGCCGGTCCCCGTCCAAGATGGCATAATGGCCGGCGGGCAGCCTCCGGACCGCGCCGTGGAGGGTGGCGTCCGACGCCTCGATGCTGAACGGCGAGAACAGGGTCCGCGCCGCGACCTCACGGTCGACGTCGTCGGGCACCTGCGGCAGCGCGATCAGCGCGCGCACCTCCGACGCAAAGGCGAAGACGCCGGGCCGGTGCGCGTAGAGCAGGGGCTTGACCCCGAACCGGTCCCTGGCGAGGACCATCCGGCCGGATTCGTTGTCGCGGATGGCGAACGCCCACATGCCGTTGAGCCGGTCGAGCGCCGCCGGTCCCCATGCCCGCCACGCCTCCAGCAGCACCTCGCTGTCGCTCTCGGTGCGGAAGCGGACCCCTTTCTCCTCGAGCGAGGCGCGGACTTCGATGAAATTGTAGATCTCGCCGTTGAAGACGATCGTCAATTTGCCGTCCGCCGAAGTCATCGGCTGGTCGGCCCGCTCGCTGGTGTCGATGATCGCGAGACGAAGGTGGACCAGGCCGCAGCGGCGGTCGGGCGACAGCCAGATCTTCTCGCCGTCGGGGCCGCGGTGGCGCAGCTTGCGGACCAGCAGCTCCAGGTCCGACCCCGCGACCGGCTGGCGGTCCAAGCTGACGATACCGGCTATGCCACACATCGAGACGAACCTGCTCCGACCGAATGAACCGCGCGGCCTCATGCTCCCGTCGCCTGAGGCTTGCGCGGAGGCTAAGCGACTGAGCAACCGGCGGAAGAGCCCGGGAACGCCCCCGGCGCGCTATGGCCAGTTGCCGGGGGTAAAGCAATATCGATGTTGCGGCCGGGGGGCGCCCCGGCGCATGTGTCCTCACGATGGAAACGGGCGGCAAGGCATGAGACAGCGATGAGCGGGAACCGGGACCTCCTGGTTTTCGACTCCCGGCCGGACGGCCACCGGCGGAGCTATGTCGACACCCTCGCCGCGCTGGCCGGCGGGACTCCCCGCATCGCGCCCGTCCGGCGCTCGCTCGCCAGCCTCCTGCTTGCCCCCAAGCTGCTGCTGACCACGTTTGAGACCAGCCCGCGCTGGTTCGCCCTGGTCATGGTGCTGCGCGCGGCGCTCGGCCGCAAGACGGCGGCAATCTTCCTGCGCGCCCACCTGCACCGGCAGGGCGGCGCCGCCAAGAGGCTCCTCTACCGCCCGATCATCTGGACGCTGAACCGGCTGCCTTCGGTCCTGCTCCTCACCCTGGTTCCGGTGGCGATGCCGGGCAGGAACCGGTTCGTGCCGATCGCCGACCCGCAATTCTGGGATGTCGGCCCCGCCGCGCTCGACGCGCCGGACACCGATCTCTCCCGCCGCGTCCGCGAGGTTGCGGGCGGCCGCGCCGTCCTGCTCTTCACCGGCTATGTCGAGGCGAGCAGGGGCGTCGGCTTCCTGCGCGACGTCTTCGCCGGCGATGGCGACACGATCCGCCGGGTGCTGCCCGTCCTCGCCGGCATCGTCATGCCCGACGGCGAGGGCGCCGCGGCCGATCTTGCCGCCGCCGGCGCGGTGGTCGAGGGACGGTTCGTCACCGACGCCGAGCAGATGTCGCTGTTCCGGGCGGCGTCCGCCGTCTGGTGCTGCTTCACGCCGGAGCGCGACATGTCGTCGGGCGTGTTCGGGCGCGCCGTCCAGTTCGGCGCGGCGCCGATCGTCCGCAAGGGCTCGGCGCTTGAGGCCATGGCCGGCGACGTCGGCAACGCCGTCGTCATCGACTATGGCGACGTCGCCGGCGCCCGCGCGCATTTCGAGGCCGGCTTCGACCGCCTCGCCCCGCCGGTCGGCAGGCATGATGCCGAGCGCGAGGCGCTGCGGCGGCTGCTGTCCGCCCATTTCGGCCTGCCGGCGGCGTCCGGAAATTGACTTCGAATCGCCGCCTCTCTACCGGCGGGGCGCCCCGGGGAGCGCTGAAGTCCGTTTCATGACCGTCCTTTCACGATTGGCCCGGGCCGGACTGTGGCCGTTGCGCCGGGCGCTCAGGGCGGCGTCGGTCGACGTCGTCGCGTTCGGCCCGACCAGCCCGGACTGGCAGCTCCTCGACGCGCTCCGCCGCCGCGGCATCGCCTCGGCGCTCGACGTCGGCGCCAATCGCGGCCAGTTCGCGAGGCACCTGCGCGACCGCGGCTTTGCCGGCCTGATCCACTCCTTCGAACCGCTCGACGCGCCGTTCGCCGAGCTGGCGCTGATGGCCGCGCGCGACGGCCGCCAGGTCGCCCACCAGCTCGCTCTGTCGGACAGCGCCGGCGAAGCGGAGATTTTCGTCGGCGAGAACGACCAGACCAGCTCGCTGCAGCGGGTCGGCGTCGCCGACGGCCACGGCGGCATTGCGGAAGCCCACCGCGTCGCCGGCAGCGTCCGCATCCGCACCGACCGGCTCGACCTGTTCTGCGCGCGCGAAGGCGTGGACCCGGCGACGGCCTTCCTCAAGCTCGACGTCCAGGGGCACGAAATGAAGGTTCTGGCCGGTGCCGGCGACCTCCTGGCCGAAATCCCGCTGCTCCAGCTCGAGCTGTCGATCCTGCCGATCTACCAGGGCGAGACCCTGTTCGGCGATGCGCTCGCCTTCATCCAGGGCAAGGGCTTCAAGGTGCGGGCGCTCCGGCCCGGCTATTTCGACCCCGACGACCTTAGCCTCGCCCAGGTCGACGTGATCGCCGAGCTCGCCTAGGGCAGCCCGTCCGCGGCGGGATCGAAATCGGGATAGGAGGCGTCGCGGTCCGAGATCAGGCGCGGCGGCTCGGGCCAGGGGATGGCGAAGGCGGGATCGTCCCAGCGCACGCCGGCGCCGGTGCCGGGCGCATGGGCCTTGCCCATATAATAGAGGATGTCGCTGTCGGCGGCGCGGGTCAGGAAGCCGTGGGCGCAGCCTTCGGGGATGTAGAACAGCCGGTCGCCGTCGGCGGCCAGCTCCACCCCGACCGCCGCGCCGAAGGTCGGCGAGGCGCGGCGCAGGTCGACGGCGACGTCGAAAATCCGCCCGCGCACGCACTGGACCAGCTTGGCCTCGCCATGCGGCGGGCGCTGATAGTGCATGCCGCGCAGCGTGCCCGCGGCCGGGTTGCGCGACAGGTTGCACTGGACCGGCTCGAAGTCGATGCCGGCGTCGCGGAAGGCGTCGCGGCAATAGGTGCGCGCGAAGCTGCCGCGGTCGTCGCGGGCAACCGCGAGGTCGACGAAATAGGCGCCGTCGAGCCCGGCCGGGACCAGCCGCATGTCAGTCGACCTCCAGCGCCGGCACGGCGGTGACGAACCGCCCGCCCCACCCCCTTATCTCGGCCAGCTGCGCCGCGATCTCGCCTTTGAGGTTCCAGGGCAGGATCAGCACATAATCGGGCCGCGCCGCGATCAGCGCCTCCGGCGCAAGGATGGGGATATGGCTGCCCGGCGCCAGCAGGTTCTGCTTGGCCGGGCTCCGGTCGGCGATCATCGCCAGCCGGTCGGGGCCGATGCCGCAATAGTTGATCAACGTGTTGCCCTTGGCGGCGGCGCCATAGCCGGCGACCTTCTTCCCTTTCGCCCTGGCGTGGTCGAGGAAGGCGTTGAGGTCGCTGCGGACCTTGCGCACCTTCGCCTCGAAGCCGGCATAGCCTTGGGGCCGGTCGAGCCCGGCGGCGCGCTCGGCGGCGCGGACCCGACCGACATTGGCGGTCTCGGCATGAGCGGCGCCGGCACGGGCGGCGAACACCCTCAGCGATCCGCCATGGGTCGGCTGCTCCTCGACGTCGAACACTTTGAGGCCGAAGCGGGCGAACACCGTCTCGACCGCGAGCAGCGACAAATAGGTGTAATGTTCGTGATAGATGGTGTCGAACTGGACGAAGCGGATGGTGTTGAGGAGGTGGGGGAATTCGACCGTGAACACGCCCTCGGGCTTGAGCGCCTCGGCGACACCCTCGGCGAAGTCGTTGATGTCGGGCACGTGCGCCATCACGTTCTTGGCGGCGAGCAGGTCGGCGGCGAGCCCGCGCGCCGCCAGGTCGCGCCCCGTCGCCGCGCCGAAGAAGCGGATCTCGGTCGGGACGCCGCGGGCGATGGCGGCCTCGGCGGTGTTGGCCGACGGCTCGATGCCGAGCACCGGCACGCTGCGGCGCACGAAATATTGCAGCATGTAGCCGTCGTTGCTGGCGATCTCGACCACCTGGCTGCCGGGGCCGAGGCCGAAGCGCGCGATCATCGCCTCGGCATAGGCCTCGCAATGCCTCAGCCAGCTCTCCGAAACCGACGAGAAATAGGCGTAATGGCCGTTGAAGATCTCCTCGGCGGGGACCACCGGCGGGACCTGGACCAGAAGGCACACGCGGCAGACATAAGCGTGGAGCGGATAGACCGGATCGGGCCGCCCGGCCTGCTCCGGCGGGACGTTGGAATTGGCGAGCGGGGACAGGCCGAGATCGACCCAGGTCAGGGTCAGCGGCGCGCCGCAGCCCTGGCAAGGCGGGGGCGCGGTCATGGCCGGGCCTCGTAGGCGCGGATTTGCGACAGGGTCAGCGCGCGCACGTCCTCGCCCGCATCGTGGCGGCGATACCAGTCCGCCGTCCAGGCCAGCGCTTCGCGGGTGGTGAGGCGCGGGCGCCAGCCGAGCGCGGCGGCGGCGGCGGTGGAATCGAGCGCGAGCGTCTTCATCTCCGCGGGAAAGTCGCCTTGCGCCTGCACCCAGCCGCGGTCGAGGCCGAGCGCGCGCCCGAGCGTGTCGACGATCTCGGCGACGGTCAGCGCCTCGCTGCCGGACGCGGGGCCGAAGTTCAGCGCGCGGGGGAGCGGCGCCGCCTCGGCGAGCCGCTGGAGATAGAGGAAATAGCCGGAAAGCGGCTCGAGCACATGCTGCCACGGCCGGGTTGCCTCGGGGTGGCGGAGCTCGATCGGGCGGTCGGCGTGGAGCGCCCGCCAGATGTCGGGAACCAGCCGGTCCTCGGACCAGTCGCCGCCGCCGATGACGTTGCCGGCCCGCGCCGTCGCCACCGCCACGCCGCGCGGCTCGAAATAGCATTGCGCGTAGGACGCCGCGACCAGCTCCGCCGCCGCCTTCGACGCCGAATAGGGGTCGCGGCCGCCGAGCCGGTCGGTTTCGGCGAAAGGCCTCGCCTCCTCGCGATTGTCATAGACCTTGTCGGTGGTGACGACGAGGACGGCCCTGAGGTCTTCCGCCCCGCGGACCGCCTCCAGCAGGTTGACCGTGCCCTGGACGTTGGTCGCGAAGGTCGCGGCCGGATCGGCATAGCCGCGGCGGACCAGGGGCTGGGCCGCCATGTGGAGCGCCACCGTCGGCCGGAATTCGGCGGCGAGGCGGCGAAGGGCGTCGGCGTCGGCGAGGTCGCCGATCGCCGAATCGGCGCCGGCGAACGGCGCCAGCCGCGAGAACAGATCGGGCGACTGGTCCGGCGCCAGCGCATAGCCGGCCACCCGCGCGCCCATCGTTTCAAGCCAGAGGCTGGCCCAGGCCCCCTTGAAGCCGGTGTGCCCGGTCAGCAGCACGCGCTGCCCTGACCAGAATCCGCGATCGGTCATGGCCGGTCAGTTCCAGCATTTCCAGGGCGCCTCGCCCGAGTCCCACAGGCTCTCGAGCAGGTTCTTTTCCCTGAGCGTGTCCATTGGCTGCCAGAAGCCGCGGTGGGGGAAGGCGACCAGCTCGCCGGTCTCGGCGAGCCGCTTGAGCGGCTCGGCCTCCCATACCGTGGCATCGTCCTCGATCAGGTCGATGCAGCGCGGCGACAGGATGAAGAAGCCGCCGTTGATGCTGGCGCCGTCGCCCCTCGGCTTCTCGGTGAAGCCGGTGACCCTCGTGCCGTACAGCTCGAGCGCGCCGTAGCGGCCCGGCGGCTGGACCGCGAGCACCGTCGCCAGCTTGCCATGCTCCTTGTGGAAGGCGATCTCGGCGCCGACATCGACGTCCGCCACCCCGTCGCCATAGGTGAAGCAGAACGCCTCCTCGTCCGCGACATGTTCGGCCACGCGTCTCAGCCGCCCTCCGGTCATCGTCGCCTCGCCGGTGTCGACCAGCGTGACCGTCCAGGGTTCGGCCTTGCCGTTGTGGACTTTCATCTCGTTGCTGCGCATGTCGATGGTAACGTCGGACATGTGGAGGAAATAGTTCCGGAAATATTCCTTGATGACATAGCCCTTATAGCCACAGCAGATGACGAACTCGGAGACGCCGTGGGCGGAATAGATTTTCATGATGTGCCAGATGATCGGCATGCCGCCGATCTCGATCATGGGTTTCGGCTTCAGGTGCGTCTCTTCGGAAATGCGCGTGCCGAAACCGCCGGCGAGGATGACTGCCTTCACATATGGCTCCGACTGGCTTGAGGGCCGGGGCGGGCATAGGTAGTCCGGAACGCGAAGGCAATATGGCGCGGCACGGCGTGGTTCCTGCGAACGGGCTGTCGACGAGCGGCCACGATATCCGAGGCCGGCGGGCAGCACAAATCCCGAGCGCTTGCGCGGGCCCGGCTCTTCGCTCATGGCTGCCCGCGCGAGCCGGCGCCTCCTTTCCTGCGAGACCCTCAGTCCCGATGCCCACTGCGTTTCGCCTCCCTTGCCTCCGACCGGACGTCTCGCCGTGAGAGTCCGCGCCAACCTATTCGCCAATTATGCCGGCCAGGGCTGGGCGGCGCTGATGGCGGTCGTCTTCGTCCCTCTCTACATCCGCCTGCTCGGCATCGAAGCCTTCGCGCTGATCGGCTTCTTCACCATGTTGCAGACCTGGCTGACCCTGCTCGATCTCGGTATCATGCCCACCGCGGTTCGGGAGATGGCCCGCTACACGTCCGGCACGACCCCGATCGAGAAGATTCGCGACCTGCTGCGGTCGTTCGAACTGGTCTGCCTCGGCATCGGCCTGGCGGTCGCCCTGGCGTTCTGGCTGTCGGCGCACATGCTCGCGACCGGGTGGCTGAACGCGCAGGCGATCCCCGAAAGCGTCGTCGCCGAGGCGATCGCGCTGATGGGGGTCGTGCTCGCCTGCCGCCTGGGCGAAGGCGTCTATCGCTCCTGCCTGATCGGCCTCCAGCGCCAGGTCTGGCTCAACGCGGCGACCGCCCTGTTCGCGACGATCCGCGGCGCCGGCGCGGTCGCGATCCTGTTCTGGGTCGATCGCTCGATCCAGGCCTTCTTCCTCTGGCAGGCGGCAATCTCGGTGGCCGCCCTGATCGTCATGGGGCTGACCGTCCATGCGCTCCTTCCGCGGGGACCGCGCCGCGCCCGCTTCTCGCTCCACGAATTGCGCTCGGTCAGCCGCTTCGCGGCTGGGATGCTGGGGATCAACTTCCTCGCGCTCCTCCTGACCCAGGCCGACAAGGTCATCCTGTCGCGCCTCCTCTCGCTGCAGGATTATGGCTATTACATGCTGGCGGCGACCGTGACCGGGATGATGTACACCTTCGTCATGCCGATCACCCAGGCGGTCTATCCGGCGATGGTCGAGCATATCGCGTCGGACGAGCGCTCGGCGCTCGCCAGGACGTTCCATGGCGGCGCCCAGGTCGCCAGCGCATTCCTCGGTCCCGCCGGCCTGATGCTGGTGATCTTCCCGGTGCCGCTCCTGTTCGTCTGGTCGGGTGACACGGCGCTCGCCCATGCCAGCGGGCCTTTGGTGTCGTTCCTGGCCGTCGGCACCCTGTTCAACATCCTCATGCAGATGCCCTACCATCTCCAGATCGCCCATGGGCGGACGCGGCTGGTCCTCGCGGCCAACGCCGCCGCGGTCCTCCTGCTGGTGCCCTGCCTGCTGTGGTTCGTCCCCCGATACGGCGCGGTCGCGGCGGCGATCGCCTGGGCGGCGCTCAACGTCTTCTACCTCGCCGTCATCGCGCCGCTCATCTTCCGCGGCGTGCTCGGCGGCGAGGGCGCGCGCTGGTATGCGCGCGACCTTGCAGCCCCGCTCGCCGCCTCGCTGCTGGTGCTGGTCCCGGCCAGCCTGATTCCGCTCGAGGCGATGTCGCGCGGAGCGCAGGCGCTGATCCTGGTCCTGGCGGGCGCTGCGGCGACAGGCGCGGCGCTGCTCGCCACCGGCGGCGCGGTGGCGGTCCTGCGCCGGCCGCAGGCGTCGCCGGCCGACGCCCCGGTGCAGCCCTCGGCGCCGCTATGACAGAAGCGCGTCGACCCCCGCTGGTGACGATCGGCATCCCCGTCTACAACGGGGAGGATTATCTGGAGAGCGCGCTCGCCGACGCCGTCGGACAGACCTATCCGAATATCGAGCTGATCGTCTCGGACAATTGCTCGAACGACGGCACCGAGGGGATTTGCCGGCGGTTCGCCGCCGCCCACGCCAACATCCGCTACATCCGCCAGCCGTCCAATATCGGCGTGCTGGAGAACATGGCGTTCCTGACCCAGGCGGCGACCGGGGATTATTTCGCCTGGCTGGCGGCCGATGACGGCATCGATCCCTCGTTCATCGCCTCCCTGGTCGAGGAATTCGAAGCCGGACCGGACCTCGTCCTCGCCGGCGCCGACGTGCTGATGATCGATTCGCATGGCCAGCCGATCCGCGTCGAGGCGATCGCCTCGATGCGCCGGGAGAGGATCGAGGCCGACTGGCCCCGGGTCCAGCGCGAGCTGTTCAAATATAATGTCGATAAGAGATATATGCTGATCTACGGCCTCTACCGGACCGAAGCGATCCGCCGATGCAGCCTCGACTGCGGCGGGCGCCTCAAATGGCTGTCGTCGGTCGAGATCCCGTTCCTGGCGCAGGTCGCGGCCTATGGGCGGATCCTGTCGTCGCCCAATCCCCGCAAGATCTACCGGCTCAACCCCTCCTCCTCGTCCCAGCAGGAGGCGGCGCGCATCCCGCACCGCGGCATGGGCCATTATCTCAACATCTGGCGATGCCTGTGGTGGGCCTTTCACGCGCACCCGTTCCGCGGCCCGAACCGGACCCTCATCCCGCTCTATCTGGCCGCCAGCTTTCCCCTCTATGTCGCGCGGATGGTGAAGCGGGGTGTGTGGTACCGCCTGTCGCGGCGCGGGCGCGGCGGGACTAGCGGAGGCGCTTGATGAAGGCCGACGGCCAGTAGGTCACCCGCTCGGTGATGCTGCCCTCGTTGAACAGGAAGGCGGGCTCTTCGATGACGAAGTCGGGATTGGCCGCGACGAATTCGAGCGCCGCGTCGCGCGGGTTGTTCCAGGTCCAGTCGGGTTCGGTGCGGGGCGCGCCCGCCACCTCTCCCATGATGCCGTCCATGGCGACGATGTAGGAGCCCGGCGAGACCAAAGGCGCATAGGCCTCCAGCTCCGCCAGGACGTGCGCCTTGGTGTGACAGGAATCGAGGAAGATGATGGTCCTCTCGCCGGCGCCGACCTGGGCCTTCACCGCATCGACCGTTTCGGCGTCGGTGGAGCTTCCTTCGATCAGGGTGATCAGGGGAGAGAGCGGATGTTCTTCAATCGCGCGTCGGTTGTGCGGGCGGATCTCGATGTCGATGCCGACGACGCGGCCCCTGTCCATCGCCTTGCACAGGCTGGCGTAGAAGATCAGCGAGCCGCCATGGGCGACGCCGGTTTCGATGATGACGTCGGGCTGGACGGTGAACAGCACCTCCTGAAGGCGGACCATGTCCTCCGGCAGCTGGATGATCGGGCGGCCCAGCCAGGTGAAGCTGTAGACCTGCTTGCCGTCCCAGCCCGACCGCAGCCACGCTTTGGAGAGGATCGCGAAGGCTTCCGGCGTGCCGATCCCGTAGCGCGACTCCGGGCCGCCGCCTTCCGCCAGGCTGACCCAGCCGTTCTCGAGATCCACCTTAATCATTGCTGCCTCCGTAATGAGCCTTGTACGCGGCGACCAGGTCGCCCAATCTGTCGAGCACGCCGGCCGGCCGGAACCCGAATTCCGACCGCATCCGGCCGATGTCGATCAGCGGAAAGCGCGTCGCCGGCGCGCCCGGCGCGACTTCCACCCGGCAGCCCGTCAAATCTTCGAGTCCCCGCATCAGCGCGCCGTTCGACGTGTTGGCGCCGCTGGCCAGGTTGTAGAGCCGGTGGCGCCCGCGAGTGGCGATATCGAGGAGGCCGTCGACGACGTCGTCGATATCGACATAGTCCTTGGCCGATTCCGGCGCGGTCTGCAGAATCACCCGGCCGGTCGTCACCGCGTCCCTGATCACCGCCGATAGGAAATTGTCGGATTCGAAATCCGTGCCGAACACGTTGGAGAGGCGCGCCACGCGCGTGTTCCTGCCGCAGCCAAGCGCCAGCGATTCCCCCATCGCCTTCGAGATGTTGTAGAGATGGTCCGGATCGACCGGCGCGACCCTGAGGGCGTCGTCCTCGCGGGCGGGCTCCCCACCCCCCGCATAGACGCGGGCCGAGGAGAGGTAGAGCAGCGAATCGAACGCGCAGCCCTCGAGGACGTCGCGCAACGCGTAGACATGGGCGTCGACGGTCTCGAACGGGCGGGAGCGGAAGTCGGCCGTCATCCCGATGCAATAGATGATGTCGCCGAGACTCTTGCCGGCGAGCTCCTCCCCCCGCCGCGGCGCGAGATGGTCCGTGCCCGATTCGGCCAGCTTCCTGACCAGGTGAGAGCCGATGAGGCCCGTGGCGCCGAGCACGGTGATCATTCCTGAGCCTCTCCTCCCGGCATTCAGGACAAGGGATGGTGCAGGGCCGGATCCTTGTGGAGGAGCAGCTTGGGGCTGACATCCTCCACGACGCGCAGCCCGAGCCGCCGCACCAGGTCCGGATCCTTCGTCGCCAGCGCGTTGAAGCCGTGCGGCGGTCCCTCCAGATAGACGCGGTCGACGGGGATGATCTCGACCGGACGGCCCTTCATCGGAAGGTTGTCGTGATAGTCGCGGATTGCGAACACGGCATAGCCTTGCGAAGTCAGAAGCCGCACGATCGCCGTATTCTCCAGCCCCTCCGTCCAGTCGACGAAGTGGCGGTGAATCTCGAAGACGATGTTGGGCGCTTGCGGCGCGGGCCGCGACAGCAGCCCGCCGGCGCCCCTCAGCGCCCGCTCCTCGCCCCCTTCCGTGTCGAGCATGATCAGGCCCACCGATTCCAGCTGCGCGGCGCGGACGTAATCGTCGATGGTCACCGACTCGATCACCTCGCCGGCCGGTTCGGCTGCTTCCTCGACCGGCACCGACGAGGCCAGGCCCAAATGCCCCTCGACGCTGAGCGAGACGTCGCTTCGGTCCCATAGCCCCAGGCGATGGGCGCGGACGTTGGCGATGGCGTTGAGGTCGAGGTTGCGCAGCAGACGCCGATAGGCGTGCGCCATCGGCTCGAAGGCGTGGACCACGCCCTCGCCCGCGGCGCGCGCCATCGGCAGCACCTGATCGCCGATATAGGCGCCGCCGACCACGATATGGGCGGCCCCTTCCGACAATGCGGTCAGGAGCTTGGTCGTCTGCGGCTCCCAGACATGGTCCGGGTGCGCCGCCGGGCTCAGCAGCAGCGCCCGCTCGATCCGGCTGTCGGCGCCGACCTCGAAGACGAGGCCGTCCTCCAGGACGACGCGATGGCTGCCGGCGTCCCTCAACAGGGAGAGCACCAGCGGCCATCGCACCGTGTCGCGGAACGCCGCGGGCTCCGCAGCCTGGCCCTCGGCCTCCCGCAAGGCGTCGAAGATGGCGCCGCGCAGGCGTTCGCCGGTGCCGGCCAGGGCCAGCGCCCGCGCGACCGCGGCATCGTCAAGGCTGATCTCAGAGCTCATCGAGGCTCTCCGGGAGCGCGGATGCCGGCGTCGGGCGGGCCGAATCCTGTTGTCGTCGGCTGCCGTCGGGAAACGTGCGGCCCCTGTCAACCGCATTGGCGCGGGAGGGGCCCCGCCGCAAGGCGCAAAAAAATAGCGGCCCGAAGGCCGCTATCTATAAACCATTCAATCCGGCTTACGGGCTGGACGGACCGTTGCCGCCGCCGGTCGCGGCGAGGATGCCGAGGATGATCGCGACGACCGCGATCAGCGGAATGATAAAGCCGCCGCGAAGCTCGTTGGCATTCTCAAGGTCCGCGCCGGAACGAGCCGAAGCCGGGACCGAATTGGCCACCGAAAGCTTCGCCGCGCTCGACTGCGCGATCGCCGGACTGGCGATCAGGCTCGCCGCCGCTAATACTGCCAATCTACGCCCCATGTTAATCTCCAAGTTTTTCTGGTTGGCTTTGGTGCCTTTTGCATAAAGATCGGACGGTGGCAAGCCGGTTTTGCCTGAATCCGCAGCGGTCGACCCTCACCCTCCCGACTGTGGCCCGAACGCCTCACTCGCGCATACAGGCTTCTGGACAGAATCGCTCGAATGGCTAGAGGGGGCGCATGCACCGTCCTGGAAAAATCGGATTCGGCGTTGTCGCGCTCGCTCTTGCCCTCTCGGGGGCCGCGGAGGCGCAGCTCCTCGAGCAGACGACGCGCGGGGCCAAGCGGATCTGCACCTACCGGGCGCCGCGCGTCGGATCGCAGGCGATGGTCCAGAGAGTCGAAATCGGCCTCGGCGAGCCCTGCCCGTCGTCGCGGCCGCGGCCCGATACGCGGCCGCAGGCCATTCCCGCGATGGCGACCCTGGCGACGGACCGGCTCGAGGGCAGCCGGCGGATCTGCACCTACAGCGACTCCGGCGGCGGCGAATATCGCCACGAAATCTCCGCGGCGTCCCGCTGCCCGCTGACTCCGCACTTCTAGGGACGGGGCCGATCCTTGCGGAGCGTCGCCGCGACGTCGACAGCGAGGACGCCCTGGCGGGGGCTCTGGCTCCTCCTCGCGCTGCTGCTCGGCCTCCACGCGCCCGCCGCCGCCGCCGTCGAGATCGCTTTCTATTCGCGTGAGCTTGGCGGCAACAACTTCCCCCACGCCTTCGTCAGCCTCAGAGGCACCGTCGACGCCACCGGCGAGCGGGTCGAGACCAGCGTCGGCTTCACCGCCAAGGCGGTGACCCCCGCCATCCTGTTCGGCTCGGTCGCGGGCGAGATCGTCATCGAGGGTCCCGCCCAGATCGCCCGCAGCGACCGCCAGTTCGCGTTCGCCCTCTCCGATGCGCGCTTCCGGGCGGTGGTCGCGGTGATCGAGCGGTGGCGCAGCCGGCCGCAGCCTTCCTACAACCTCAGCCGCCGCAACTGCGTCCATTTCGTCGGGGAGCTGGCCCAGGCGGCGGGATTGCGGGTCGAATATGTCGCCCGGTTGATGCGGCGCCCGCGCTCCTTCCTGCAACACGTGCGCAGCCTCAACCCGCAACTCGGCGGAGGCCGCTAGCGACCCGCTCGCCGCGCCCCTGATTGGTCATGGCGGCGGACCTCGTTTCGGCTTATGCTCAGGCTTCGCGAAGCCAGGGTCGTTCAGGGGGCATGCGGATGGAAATGCCGGCCGGATCGAGCAGCGACGAAGCCGGGGCCGGCCGCATGTGCGCCCTGCGGCTGCTCGGGCCCGGCCTGGCGGCGGGCGGCGCGCTCCTCTTCGGGTCCGCCGCCGAGGCCCAGGCGCCGCCCGCGCAGCCGGTCGCGCCGACCCGGGAGGAGATCGATCGTCCTGCGCTCGAGCCGGCCGACCCGGCGCGGCCGCGGCTGACCGTCGAGGGCGGAGTCGAGCGGGCGCCCTGCGCGCTCGCCCGGCCCGAATATCAGGACATCCGCTTCACCGTGAGGGACGTGGTGTTCGACGATCTGCGCGGCCTCGCGCCCGAGGCGCTGCGCCCCGCCTTCGCGCCCTTCGTCGGCCAGGAGCATCCGGTCGCCATCATCTGCGAGATCCGCGACCGCGCCGCCACCATCCTGCGCGGGGCCGGCTATATCGCCGCGGTCGAGGTGCCCGAGCAGCGCATCGCCGACGGGACGGTCCGCTTCCAGGTGCTGATGGCGCGCCTCGTCGGGCTTCGGGTGCGCGGCAATGCCGGCCGCGCCGAGCGGACCATCGCCGGCTATCTGGAGCAATTGACCGAGCAGGCGGTGTTCAACCGTTACGCCGCCGAGCGCTATCTGCTGCTCGCCGGCGACCTGCCGGGCTATGACGTCAGGCTGGCGCTGCGCTCGGCCGGCCGGGCGCGCGGCGAGGTGATCGGCGACGTGACGGTGGTCCACCGGCCCGCGCTCGTCGACGTCACCATCCAGAACCTGGGCTCGCGCGAGCTCGGCCGCTGGGGCGGCCTCGTCCGCGGCCAATATTTCGGGCTGACCGGCCTCGGCGACCGGACCAGCATCGCGGTGTTCAGCACGCCCGACACGTCCGAGCAGCAGACGATCCAGATTGCCCACGACTTCCGGCTCGGCAGCGAGGGCCTCGCCATCGGCGGGCAGTTCACCTACGCCTGGGCGAGCCCCGACCTCGGCATTCCCTCGGTCGACATCGATTCCCGAACCTTGTTCGCCACGCTCGAGGCCAGCTACCCGTTCGTCCGCCGCCAGGCGCGGACCATCCGCGGGTCGATCGGATTCGACGTCATCGACCAGGATATCGACTTCAACGCCATCCCGTTGAGCCGCGACCGGCTGCGCATCGCCTTCGCGCGCCTGGCGTTCGACGCGCTCGGCCTCGCGCCCGGCAATCCCCGCTTCACCCCGGCCGAACCGGTATGGCGGCTCGGCGCCTCCGCCGAGCTGCGCCGGGGACTGGACATTCTCGGCGCGAGCGCGCCGTGCGGCCCGACGCTGGCGGCCTGCTTCGCCCCGGGCGTGGTCCCGCCCACGCGACTCGAAGGCGATCCGACCGCGACCGTGCTGCGCGGTGGCGTCCATGGCGAATATCGGCCGAGGCCGAGGGTCACCTTCGCCCTGGACATCCGCGGCCAGTGGAGCCGCGACCCCCTGTTCAGCTTCGAGGAATTCTCGGCCGGCAATTATACCGCTGGGCGCGGCTACGATCCGGGCTCGCTGCTCGGCGACAGCGGCCTAGGCGTCCAGGCGGAAATCCGGTTCGGCAGCGTCTTTCCGAGGGCGCCGGGCGATTTCACCGCCGAGCCCTATATCTTCTTCGACCAGGCCTGGGTGTGGAACGAGGACCGGCTGTTCGTGACCGGCCGCCAGGAGCTGAGCTCGGTCGGCGCCGGCATCCGCGCCGCTTATGGCGACCGCCTCCGCCTCGACCTCCTCGTCGCCGAGCCGCTCGACCGCACGCCGTTCCAGACCCAGCGCGGCGACACCCGCCTGCTGGTTTCGCTTACCGCCCGCCTGTGGCCATGGAGGTCCCGATGACCGCCCACGCTCCGCTCGTCCTGCCGCCGCCCCGGTCCGGTTTCGCCGGCCTGCGCCAGGCACTCCTCCTCGGCTGCGCCATCGCCGGCCTCAGCGTCGCGGCGCCCAACGGCCAGGTCGACGCCCAGGCCTTCAACGCGACCCCGAAGACGGTTTTCGGCGGCGTCGTCTACGATCGCGCGACGCCGGGCGTCGAGACCGTCACCGTCGACACCCCTACCGCCATCATCAACTGGACCCCGCTCGACCCACTCCTCGCCTTTCTGCCCGCGGGCAATACAGCCACCTTCGTCAACGGCCCCAGCGTCCTCGATTATGCCGTCCTCAACCGCATCCTGACGATGGAGCCGGTCCGGTTCGACGGCACCGTGCTCGGCCTGATCGGCGACCTGGCGGCGGGCACCGCCGCTCCGGGCGGGACGATTCTCTTCTCCAGCCCGGGCGGGATCATCATCGGCGCGACGGCCGTGTTCGACGTCGGCAACCTCGTCCTCACCAGCCTCAACGTCGTCGACGACGGCGCCGGCAATTTCATCAGCCCCAACGGCACCATCCTGATGGACGGCGGCGCCGGCGCCCCCAATGCGGCGATCGTCACCGAACCGGGCGCGCAGATCAACGCCCTCGCCCAGGGCAGCTACGTCGCCATGGTCGCGCCGCGGATCCTTCATGGCGGGGCGGTGCGGGTGAACGGCTCCGCCGCCTATGTCGCCGGCGAGCAGGTCCAGCTGACGGTCAACCAGGGCCTGTTCGACATCATCGTCCAGGTCGGCAGCGACAATGCCACGCCGATCGTCCACACCGGCTCGACCGGGGGCCCGGCCAGCACCGACGTCAACGACGTCCACCGCATCTACATGGTAGCGGTGCCGAAGAACCAGGCGATCACCGCCATCCTCCAGGGCGATGTCGGCTTCGACCCCGCGGTCAACGCCGCGGTCGAGAATGGCGCGATCGTGCTGTCGGCGGGCTTCAACGTCGCCAATGGCGAAGCCGACCGGTTCGGCGACTTCACCCCGCCCCCGATCAAGGGCATCGACGCCAGCTTCCACATCCGCGGCGGCACCGTCACCTCCGATTTGTCCGGCTATGCGGTGACCGACATGCTGGCGAGCGGCCAGACCACCGGCACCCTCAATTTCCAGCAGGACGTCAGCCTGTTCGGCGGCGTCCGCGCCCATCTGTTCGCGGGCGCCGGGCAGAATGTCGTGGTCGGGGGGAACGTGCTGGTTTCGGCGGCGCGGACCCGCTCCGCCGACCCGAACATCATCGACCTGACCGGCGGCGAGGCCCTGATCTTCGCCCAGGGCGGCAACCTCAACATCCTCGGCAACGCGACCGTCGACGCCTCGGGCCAGGGCACGGTCAACGTCGTCACCAGCATTGCCGGCAGCGGCACGGGCGGGACGGCGGGCGTATTCGCCGAGCAGGGGATGGTCCAGATCAACGGCCATCTCTCCGTGCTCGCCACCGGCACTGGCGGGACCCTCGACCTCAATCCCAACCAGGGCGGCGCCGGCACCGGCGGCGACGCCCTCCTCGAAGGGCGGAACGGCGGCGGCGTCATCGTCGGCGGCAGCCTGGCGATGGACGCCAGCGGCACGGCCAGCCGGGCCGGCGGGCAGGTCTCGGTCACCGGCGCGGTCGGCACCGGCGGCGACGTCCGCGTCGGGACGACCGGCGGCAGCGTCAGCGTCGCCGGCCCGGCGACGCTGACCGCCGAGGGCCGCGGCGGCAACGTGCTCGCCGGCGCCGGCAATGTCGGCGGGGCGGGGCAGGGCGGCAACATCCTGATCAATGTCGGCGTCGGGATCGTCACCTTCGCGGGGACGAGCACGATCACGATGTCCACCGGCGGGTTCGGCGGGCTCGGTCCGAACGGCGGCGCCGCGCAGGGCGGCAACATCTTCCTCGACGCCAGGGACGGCCAGATCGTCCTCGGCGGCGCGGCCGGCATGAACGCGAGCGGCACTGGCGGCGACGCGGCGTTCGAACCCGGCGGGACCGGCGGCGCCGGGACCGGCGGCGAGGTCCGGATCGTCGCGCATAGCGGCCCCACCCCCTCGCAGATCCGCGGCGCGGCCCTCGCCGTTTCGGTCCAGGGCACCGGCGGGACGGGCGGAACCGGCCTCGCCCCCATGCCGGCCGGGCGCGGCGGCGACGGCACCGGCGGCAGCGTCTCGCTGCTCGCCGAATCCGGCAATGGCGCGCTCCAGTTCGGCGGCGTCACCGCCTTCGCCAACGGCACGGGCGGCAATGGCGGCGTCGCCGATACCGACGGCGACGGCGGCCGCGGCGGCGACGGCGCCGGCGGCGACGTCCAGGCCGGGACCGTCGCCGGGCCCGCCTTCCCGACGCCGCTCGGCAGCGCACGCTTCGCCAGCCTCGACCTCAGGGCCTCGGGCCTGGGCGGCCCGGGCGGCAGCGGCAGCGGCATCGGCGGCAATGCGGCCGGTGGCTTGGTCGGCTTGCTCGCGACCGGCGCACTCACCTCCGTGCAAGGGTCCGTCGCGCTCCAGGCCGATGCCACCGGCGGCGCCGGCGGCGATTCGGTGCTCGCCGGCGGCGCGCCCGGCGCGCTCGGCCAGGCCGAGGGCGGCCAGCTGATCGTCGCCGCCATGGGCGGGCCGCTCAGCGCCGGCAACGTCACCGGCTCGGCGGTGGCCAACGGCGCCGGCGGCACCGCCGACACGCCCGGCGAATGGCACGTCAGCGCGGGCGGCGGCGGCACCGTCAATTTCACCAACCTCAATCTGACCGCGGGCGCCACCGGCATGCCGGCGACCTTGCCCTTTTCCAGCCTCGAGGCGATGGGCGGCGTCATCACCGTCACCCAGACCGCCGCGCTGGCGACGCCGGCCGAAATCAGGGTAATGGCCGACGGGACGGGCAGGATCACCGGCGGCCTGCTCGATCTGGACGCGGGCCGCGACGTCATCGTCACCCACACCAATATCGGCACCGGCATCACCATCGACGTGACCGACCTCGACATCGACGGGGAGAACGTCACCGTCGCCGCCGGCAGCTTCACGCGCGCCAGCAACCGGACCGACATCGCCGCCCGCGCCAACATGGCGGTCGGCGGCCGGATGGAAGGGCGCGAGATCCGCATCACGTCGGCCGGCGCCGACATCGCCGCGACCGGAATCGTGGGCGCCGCGACCACCGAGCTCACCGACATCCGGGCCACCGGCAATGCATCGATTGCCGGCCAGGTCCTCGGCGGCACGATCCTCGTCGCCTCGGCCACCCTCAACGTCGCCGGAACGGCGACGATCGGGAGCGGGACCACCGCCCATGTCGGGCTCGACACCAGCGGCGTTTCCATGATCGCGGGCCGCGTCCTGGGCCGCGACATCCTGGTCGACGCCGCCAACGTCACCGTCACGCCGACCGGCGCCGTCGGCGACGGGGCGACGTTCGAGACGCAAATCCGCGCAGTCAACACGACCATCGCCGGCACCGTCCTCGGCCGCACCGTCATTGTCCTCGGCAATGCCGCCCTCACCGTCGCGCCGACCGGCACGGTCGGCGGCGTCGGCACCGAAGGGGTCAGCCTTACCTCTCTCGGCACTGCCGGCATCGCCGGCCGCGTCCTCGGCCGCAGCATCCAGATCTCCTCCGCCGACATCGACATCGCGACGACCGGCGCGGTCGGCGACGCCGGTAGCGAGCTTGTCACGCTCGCCGCCGGCAACACCGGCCAGGTCTTGCTCGGCGGGACGGCCCAGGGCCCCGGCTATACCCTGACCGGCGCCGAAGCGGGCCGGATCCGCGCCGGCATCCTGCGCGTCCTCGCGCAGCTCGGCGCGAATCCCCTTGTGGTCGTTCGCGACCTCACTCTGGCGGGCGGCGGCGCCGCGGCCGGGATCGGCACGCTGGAGGTCGTCACCCCCGGCATCGTCCGGGTGGAGGGCGCCCTCACCATGACCAACGCGGCGGCGAACAACGGCATTTCGATCAATGCCGGCACCCGGCTCGAAATCGTCACCCCGGCTGGCGGCGTCCGGGTACGCGACGGCGGGGGCAATCCGGGCGGCACGCTCACTCTGACCTCGAACAACATCTGGATCGCTGCGCAGGGGATCATCGACCAGCTGCGAATCGACCCGAACTATGCGGGGCGCGACGACGACCTCATCGACAATGGCGGCGTGGAGGACCCGCGCGGCCATGTCGAGGCCGGCGGCGTCACCCTGGCGACCGGCGGCACGCTGTTCGTCCAGAATAGCGGCCCGCCGTTCAGCCCGGCCTTCGCTGGGGTGACGGTCGGAGCCGGGGGGCTCGTCATCCGCTCGGCCGGCCCGGGCCCGGCAGTGGTGACCGCCTTCGGCCGGCGGCTCAACCCGGACGGCAGCTTCACCGTCGGCCCGGCCTTCTTCCGCGACGTGACCTACCAGACGGCCGGGGTGCCGCTGGCCGCCGGCTATTCCGCCGGCTCCACGCTCAACACCTGCATCATCGTCACCGGACAGTGCGGCCAGGGGCCGGTCAATCCGGGCCCCGGCGGGCCCGAGCCGATCACCGGCCCGACCGGCGGATCGGAGGCGATCCCGCTGCCGCAGCAGGGAGGGGAAGGGGACGACCTCGTCGACACCAGCTTCTCAACGGAGGTGCTGATCGAGGAGCCGGTCACCAGCGGCGGCGAGAGCGGCCTGTGGGATTGCGACGACGACAATGACGGCGATTGCGATGACCAGCATGACTAGGATCCTGCTCGCCGCGCTGGCCATGGCGGCCGCCGTCCCGGCCTCGGCCCAGCCGCTCGGCAGCCGCGACAGCTTCCGCATCGGCTCGGGCGATGCCGCCCTCTGCACCGCCCAATACCTCACCATCGACCGCGCGCTGACCGACATGTTCGACCGCGGCTATGCCGTGGTGTGCCGCGACGCCGCGGTACCGGTCGGCCAGCTCTACGTGCTGCGCCAACGCGGCGGCGACCCCGTCGCGCGGCTGGCGGCGATCCGTTCCGACCGGGTCACCTGCGAAGCGGGGACGCCGACCGAGATCGAAGGCGTCGGCCCGGTCGAGACGCTGGCCTGCCGCCTCAACGCCGCCGACGTCGCCTATCGCGTCTACCTCCGGCGCGCCCGCGGCGCGCTGTACGTCGCGGAGGGGCTGGGCGGCTATGACAGCGCGCTGCGGCTTGGGCTCAGGAGCCTGGTCGCCGACCGCGAGGTCGAAGGCGAGGTTTCGATCGCCATCACCGGCGCCGGCGATCCGGCCGCGTTCGCGCGGGTCCAGGCGGGCACGCTCGATCCGCAGCGGGCGCTGGCCGAAGCCTATCGCCGCAACAATGCCGGCAGCTACGCCGAATCGTCGGAATATTTCGCCGCTTTGACCCAGCATGAGGGCGGCGACTTCAACCGGGCGGAGGCCCTGGTCAACGAGGCGCTGCAGAAATCCAATCTCGGCCGCCGTGCCGAGGCGGATTCGCTGTTCTCGCGCGCGGCGGAGATGGCGGGCGCCGACCCGGTCACCGCGCGCCGGCTGCGCAACTACCGCGCCATGCACCTCCTCAACCAGGGCCTTACCGCGGAGGCGGTCGCCGAGCTCGACCGGCCGGTGCCCCCGATCGGAGTGAATGCGGCCGTCCAGAATCTGATCATCGACCGGCGGACCTCGGGCCGGCTCAGCGCGGAATCGCCGGGGGCGAGCCGGCTGCGCGGCCAGGAAGGCCTGACCCAGGAGGACAAGGCGCAAATCCTCGACGGCCAGGCGCTTCACCTGCAGGGCATCGTGCTCCGCCTGCAAGGGCGCGACGCCGACGCGGTGGCGCCGTTCAACCGCGCGCTCGAGGAGCTGGTCGCGATCCGCGGCGGCCGGATCGCAGCGACGCTCTGGCTGAGGGCGCAGATCCACGCCGAGCTCGCCGGCATCGCCGAGGCGCGCGGCGACCAGGCGGAGGCCGAACGCCAGCACCAGACCGGCATTGCCCTGCTCGAGACCAATTATCCGGGATCGTCGGCCCTGCTCAACGCCCAGGGGCGGCTGGCCGGCTATTATGCGCGGACCGGGCGGACCGAGCCGGCGCTGGGCCTGTTCCGCGGCATCGTTGCCGCCAACGCCGACAGCGGCGACAGCTCGCCGGGCCTGAGGCGGGTCCTCGAGCCCTATTTCGCCCTGCTCGCCCGGCGCGGCGACGAGCCGGCCGCCGTCGCGGACCTGTTCGCCGCCGGCCAGATCCTGGTGCGGCCCGGCGTCGCCCAGACCCAGGCGGTGCTGGCGCGCGAGCTCTCCGGCGGCAGCGACGATGCGGCACGGATGTTCCGCCAGTCGGTCGACCTGACCCGCGACATCGAACGCGGCCGGATCGAGCTCGCCCGGCTCGAGGCGAGCGCAAGCCCGACCGCAGCCCCCCGGATCGCCGCGCTGCGCGCGTCGCTCGCGCAATGGCAGCAGGACCAGGCCGTCACCCAGGCGCGGCTGGCCGAATTCCCGCGCTACCGCGTCGTCTCCAGCGGCGCGCTGGCGCTCGCCGATCTGCAGCGCCTGCTCCGGCCCGGCGAGGCCTATTACAAGATGATCGTCGTCGGCGACGACGCTTATGCGGTCTTCGCCACCGCCGAGCGCGCCCGCGCCTTCCGGATCGACGCCGCCCCGGCCGAGCTGGAGCGGCGGGTCGATCGGCTGCGGGCGACCATCTCGATCGTCGAGAACGACCAGCAGCTGACCTACCCGTTCGACCTGGAACTGGCGCACGGGCTCTATCAAAGCCTGTTCGGACCGGTCGGCGCCGAGATCGCCGGGGTCAGCCACCTCATCTTCGAGCCCGACGGAGCGATGCTCAGGCTGCCGCCGAACCTCCTGGTCATGGACCGGGCGGCGGTCGACGCCTACCGGGCGCGCCGGGCCGCCCAGCGCGACGACGACGGCTTCGACTTCCGCGGCATAGCGTGGCTCGGCCGGGAGCGCGACATCAGCACCGCGGTCTCGGTCCGCGCCTTCCGCGACGTCCGCCAGGCGCCGCCGAGCCGGGCGCGCGCCGAATATCTCGGCTTCGGAGAGAACGAGCCGGCACGGGGCTATTACCTGCCCGGCGGCACCCGCGGCGCCGCCTCCCTCCAGGCCGGCTGCACCTGGTCGCTGTCGGTGTGGAACCGGCCGATCTCGGCCAAGGAGCTGAGGACCGCCGGCGATGCGCTCGCCGCCGGCCGGCCGGGGCAGGCGGAGATCGTCACCGGCGCGGCCTTCACCGACACCGCGATCACCGCCCGCGAGGATCTGGACGATTATCGCATCCTCCATTTCGCCACCCACGGCCTGGTCACCCCGCCCAGGCCGGAATGCCCGGCCCGGCCGTCGCTCCTGACCAGCTTCGGCGGCGAGGGCTCGGACGGCCTCCTCAGCTTCGCCGAGATTTTCGATTTGCGGCTCGACGCCGACCTCATCATCCTCTCCGCCTGCGACACCGCCGGCCGGTCGAGCCTCGCCGCCACGCAGGAAGCAGGGTTGAGCGGCGCCGGCGAGTTCGCGCTCGACGGCCTGGTGCGCGCCTTCGTCGGCGCCGGCGGGCGGCTGGTGGTCGCCAGCCACTGGCCCGTGCCCGACGATTTCGACGCCACCGAGCGACTGATCTCCGGCCTGTTCACCGCCCCGCCCGGGACCGGCACGGCCGGCGCGCTCCGGATCGCGCAGCGGGCGCTGATGGACGAGGCGGCGACCTCGCATCCTTATTACTGGTCAGGCTTCGCCGTGGTCGGCGACGGCGCCGCTCCGGTGATCCGCCGCGAAGCCGGCCAAACTACCGCAGGGCGTTGAACCTTATGCAAAATGATTCGTTCATGCGGGGCCGCCGGTCCCTTTGGCGGCTGAGCGGGGTTTATTGAACGAGGTGCGAATCCTGGCTGCGGCGATCGCTGGAGGCGTCCTCGCGACGCCGCTGGCGGCGCAGGCGCAGCCCGCCGACCCCGCCGACGCCGCCGCGCAGGACGAGGGCGAGCCGATCATCCCCGATTCCCAGTTCGAGGAGGCGCTGCCGCCGCTCGATCCCGAGCTCAACGCGCCGCTCGAGCCGATCGAGCCCGTCGATGCCAACGCGCCGCCTTTCCCGCCGGTGCCGGGCCCGGTCGAGGACACGCCGCTCGGCGATCCGGCGCTGGCGGAGCCGCTGCCGCCCCTCTCCACCTTCGACGTCCAGCCGGCCGAGGAGGCCGAGGCCGCGGCCGGCGACGACGACGAGCCGGTGCCGGTCCGCTACTCGATCGCGGTCGAGGGCATGGACGAGACCGGCCTCGAAGGCCGCTTCCGCAATCTCTCGGCGCTCGAGGACGCGCAGGGCGAGGCGGTCAACGGCGCGATGATCGCGCTTCGCGCCGAGGAGGACGAGGCGCTCGCGGTCCGCCTGCTCCGCTCGGAAGGCTATTATGACGCCGTCGCCAGCTCGGCGATCGAGCAATTGCCCGACCAGCCGGGGCGTCTACGGGTCACCATCACCGTCGCCGCCGGCAACCGCTACAGCTTCGGCGCGATCGACGTCGCCGGGCCAGCGACCGTCCCGCCCGGCCTTCCCCGCGAGGCGTTGCTGCTCCAGCCCGGCCGGCCGATCCGCGCCGTCGACGTGGAAGCGGCCGAGGCCAATGTGCTTCTGCGCCTGCCGCAGGAAGGCTATCCCTTCCCGGAAATCGGGCTTCGCGACATCGTCCTCGATCCCGAAACCCGGCTCGGCGACTATGCCTTGCCGCTCAATCCGGGGCCCCGCGCCCGCTTCGCCGGCTTCACCACCGAGGGCGACCTCGCCTTCGACGCCGGACATGTGGGGGTCCTCGCCCGCTTTCGCCGCGGCGACCTCTACGATCGCCGCCGGGTCGACGACCTTCGCGAGGCGATGGTGTCGACCCGCCTGTTCAGCACCGTCTCGGCCGAGCCGGTGCTGACCGGCGAGACCGCGCCCGACGGCACCGAATATGTCAACGTCCTGGTCCGCCAGGACGCCGGCCCGGCGCGCTCCCTGGACGCCAGCGCCGGCTACAGCACGGGCGAAGGCCTGCGGCTGGAAGGCGCCTGGGAGCATCGCAACCTGTTTCCGCCGGAGGGGTCGCTGCGGCTGGCGGCGGTGGCGGGGACCGCCGAGCAGTCGGTCAGCGTTCGCTTCCGCCGCAACAATTGGGGCCGGCGCGACCGCGCCCTGCTGCTCCAGTTCGAGCTCGGCCAGCGCGATTTCGAAGCGTTCCAGGGCTATACGGCGCGGCTCTACGGCCTCATTTCCCGCGAATCGACGCCGATCTGGCAGAAGCGCTGGACCTACGCCTACGGCGCCGAGATCCTCGCCACCAACGAGAATCGCAACGGCCGGGCGACCATATCGCTGAGCGACGCTTATTTCATCGGCGGGCTGATCGGCCAGATCGGCTACGACCGCTCCAACAGCCTGCTCGATCCGACCCGCGGCTTTCGCCTGCTCGCGCGGGTCAATCCCGAGGCATCGCTCCGCGACGGCGCCGATTTCTACATCCGTAACCTCATCGAGGGCAGCATCTATTATCCGGTCGGCGAGGATTTCGTCGTCGCCGGCCGGGTCCGGTTCGGCTCGATCTTCGGCATCCCGCGCGACCGCATCGCGCCGTCGCGGCGGCTCTATGCGGGCGGCGGCGGCTCGGTCCGCGGCTTCGGCTTCCAGGAATTGGGGCCGCGCGACGCCGACAACGTCCCGCTCGGCGGCCGCTCGCTGAGCGAGTTCGCGATCGAGGGCCGCTACCGCTTCGGCAATTACGGCGTGGTCGCCTTCGTCGACGCGGGGCAGGTGTCCGAGCGCGAATATCCGAGCTTTTCGGGCATGCGCTTCGGCGTCGGCGTCGGCGGCCGGGTCTACACCAATTTCGGGCCGGTGCGGCTCGACGTCGCCACCCCGATCGGCCGCCGCGACGGCGAAGCGCTGATCAACGTCTACGTCTCGATCGGGCAGGCGTTCTGATGGCCGCCGGCGAAGACGTCGTGATCGTCCGCCGCCATCCCGCGCGGACAATCGCCAAATGGGCCGGCATCGGCCTCCTCGGCATCGTCCTCCTGATCGGCGCCTTCCTGGTCTGGCTCAACACCGATCCGGGCCGGCGCTTCCTCGTCCGCCAGATCAACGCCTTCGAGACCGTGTCGGGCCTCCAGGTCCGGGTCGGCCGGATCGAAGGGTCGGTGTTCGGCGAGCTGACGATCCACGATCTGTCGCTCGCCGACCCGCGCGGCACCTTTTTCCGCGCGCCGGTGGCCGAGATCGACTACCGGCCGTTCGCCTATTTCCGCAACCATATCGACATCCGCTCGCTGGTCATCCCCGAGGCACGGCTGAATCGCCTCCCCGAGCTGCGGCCGGGGGACCCGAACGCGCCGCTGCTGCCCGACATCGACGTCGACATCGGCCGGTTGCGGATCGGCCGGCTGCTGATCGACCCCGCGGTCACCGGCCCGCGGCACGTCCTCTCGCTCGACAGCCGGGTGAAGATCGCCGACGGCCGCGCCGAGCTCGGGCTCGACGCCCGGACCTTGCGCGCGCCGGGCATGGCCGGCGGCGACCGGGTAATCCTCCGGCTCGACGCGGTGCCGGAGGCGAACCGGCTCGACATCGGCCTCGCCGTGCGCGGCCCGCGCGACGGCTTCGTCGCCGGCCTGCTCGGCGTCGACCAGGCGGTCGCCGCGCATGTCGCTGGGCGGGGCAGCTGGGCCAGCTGGCAGGGCCGCGCCCGCGCCACCTTGGGCGGGACGGGGTTCGCCGATCTCGCCGTCTCGGCGCGCGACGGCACCTTCACCGTCCAGGGGCCGCTCCGCCCGGGCCTCCTCGTGGAGGGCCCGGCCCAGCGCCTGGTCGAGCCCCTGGTCCAGCTCAACCTCGTCAGCACGGTGGAGCGGCGCCGCGCCGACATCCGTCTCAGGCTGAACAGCCGGGCGATGGCGCTCGCCGCCGAGGGCCTGGTCGATCTCGGCGAGAACCGGTTCCAGGACCTGCGCGTCGCCGCGCGGCTCATCCAGCCCGGCGCGATTGCGCCCGACCTTCGCGGCCGCGACCTCAGGATCGCGATGATCCTCAACGGGCCGTTCGCCACGCCCGGCGTCGCCTATGAGCTGCGCGCGGCCAGCCTCACCTTCGGCACGACCACGGTCGAGGGGCTGCGCGCGGTCGGCAGCGCCCGCGTCCGGGCCGAGGACATCATCGTGCCCGTCTCGGCGCGCGCCAGCCGCATCCTCGGCTTCGACGCCGTTGCCGGGGGCACGCTCACCGACATTAGCATGAACGGCGAGATCGGCGTCGCCGGCACCAGGCTGGTGTCGGACAATCTCATCCTCCGCTCCGAGCGGGTGAATGCCCGGCTCGCCATCGCCTTCGACCTCTCGGCCGGCCGCTACCTTGCCGCGCTGCAGGGGCGGGTGAACAATTATCTGGTCGACGGGGTCGGCCTGTTCGACGTCACCACCAACCTCGACATGACCAGCGGGCCGGGCGGCTTCGGCCTCACCGGCCGGGTCGCCGCCCGGACCAGGCGGATCGACAATGCGACGGTCCAGGACCTGCTGGGCGGCGTCGCCACCGTCACCGCCGCCATCGCGATGGAGCCCTCCGGCCTCGTCCGCGTCAGCAACGTCCGCGTCGCGGCGCCGGCGCTCAGGGTTTCGTCGGGCGGCGGCGTCTACCGTCCGAACGGAAGCCTCGACCTGCGCTTCAACGGCGTCAGCGACGCCTATGGGCCGCTGACCGTCCACGTCACCGGCACGGCGCGCGCCCCCCGAATCCAGCTCCTGGCGGCCAATCCCGGCTTCGGCATCGGCCTTCGCGACGTTCGCGCCAACGTCCGCGCGACGGCCTTGGGCTGGGCGATCCAGGCGACCGGCGACTCCGCCTACGGGACGTTCACGGCCGACGTCGTGGTGCTCAGCAATCGCGGCCCGCTCACCATCGCCGTCAACCGCATCACCTTTGCCGGGGTCGATTTCCGGGGCCGGCTGGTCCAGACCGGCGCCGGCGTGTTCGCGGGCACGTTGACGCTGCAGGGACAGGGCCTCAGCGGCACCGTGCGCCTCAGCGCCGAGGGCCGCAACCAGCGGCTCGACATCGCCGCGACCGCGAACGGCGCGCGCACACCGGGCGACGAGCCGATCATCGTCCAGCGCGGGACCGTCCAGGCCACGATCGTCCTGCCCCGCCTCGAAAGCCCACGCGGGCGGATCGTCGGCGACCTCCAGCTGGCGGGGCTCAGCAGCGGCGACCTGCTGGTGCAGCGCGCGCGGCTCCGGGTGAACGTGCGCGACGGCAGCGGCCATGCCCAGCTGTTCGCCGAAGGGCGGCGCGGGGTGCCGTTCCGCATTGCCGCCAACGCCGCGCTGGCGCCGAACGTGACCCGCGTCGCGATGCAGGGACAGGTCAACAACATTCCGTTCCGCTTCGCCCGACCGGCCGAGATCTTTCGCGAGGGCGCGGCCCTGCGGCTGGCGCCGGTGACGGTGGCGCTCGAACGCGGCCGGATCCGGCTGGCCGGGCGCTGGGGCGACGGGCTGATCATCCAGTCGCGGCTCGACAGCTTCGACCTGTCGATGCTGAACGCTTTCTCGCCGGGCCTCGGCCTGGGCGGCCAGGCGACCGGCAGCCTCGACTTCGCCCAGCCGGCCGGCGGGACCTTCCCGCGGATGGAGGCAAGGCTCAACATCGCGGGCTTCACCCGCACCGGCATCGCGGTACGCTCGACCCCGGTCAACATCGCCGTGGCGGCGAACCTCAGGCCGGAAGGCGGCGCGCTGGCGGCGATCATCCGCCGCGGCGGCGCGATCGTCGGCCGGATTCAGGCGCGGCTGCAGCCGCTCGGGCCGGCGGCCGGCTCATGGACGACGCGGCTGCTTGCCGCCCCGCTCGCCGGCGGCATCCGCTATAACGGCCCGGCCAGCGTGCCGATGTCGTTCGCCAACCTCCCCGGCCACCAGCTCTCCGGTCCGATCGGCATCGCCGCGGACTTCAGCGGCCGGGTGCAGAACCCGCAATTCACCGGCGTCGTCCGCGCCAACAATCTCGTTTACGTCAACGAGACCTATGGGACGCGGGTCGCCAACCTCGCCCTGAACGGCCGCTTCGACGCGTCGCGGCTCGAGATCGTCCAGCTTTCGGGACGGGCTGGGAACGGCACGGTGACGGGACGCGGCAGCATCGGCCTCGCCTCGGCGGCGGGCTTCCCGATCGACCTCAGGCTTACGTTCGACAATGCCCGGCTGGCGCGGAGCGACGATATCGGCGCCACCGCCACCGGCACGCTGGCGATCGTCAACGATCGCAGCGGCGCGTCGATCACCGGCGAGCTGGAGCTGGGCGAGGTCCGCTACCAGATCGTTCGCCAGGCCGCCGCCGAAGTGCCGCAGCTGGCCGGCGTCCGCCGCCGCGGCGAGCCGCTGCGCCCGCCCGGCGCCGAGCGGGCCGACAGCGGCGTGCCCAGCATCTGGCGGCTCGATATCCGGCTGAACGCCGACAACCGGGTGTTCGTCTCCGGCATGGGCCTCGAATCGGAATGGGAAGCGAACCTCAGGGTGCAGGGCACGACCGCGACCCCAGCCATCGTCGGCCAGGTCGAGCTGATCCGCGGCACGCTGAGCCTCGCCGGCCGCCGCTTCCGGTTGGACAGCGGCCGGGCCAGCTTCAGCGGCGATCGGCCGCCCAACCCGCGCATCGACCTCGCCGCCACCAGCGACATCGAAGGCGTGGAGGTCGGCATCAACGTCAGCGGCGCCGCCAACAACCCGCAGATCGCCTTCACCTCCTCGCCGTCGCTGCCGCAGGACGAAGTGGTGTCGCGCATCCTGTTCGGAAGCTCGGTGACGCAGATCTCCGCGCTGCAGGCGGTTCAGCTCGCCGCGTCATTGAACTCGCTGCGCGGCGGCAGCGGCGGCCTGAACCCGCTCGGCCGGCTGCGTTCGGCGACCGGCATCGACCGGCTGCGCCTCGTCGAGGCCGACCGCGCCACCGGCCGCGGCACCGCGGTCGCCGCCGGCATGTATCTGTCCGACGACATCTATGTGGAGATCATCACCGATGCCAAGGGCTTCACCGCCACCCAGCTCGAAATCTCGCTGTCGCGGACCTTGAGCCTGCTCTCGCAATTCGGCTCGAACAGCGGCACCAACGTCAACCTCCGGTACAACCGCGACTATTGAGCCGGCACGCGCAGCGTCAGCAGGTCGTCGGTCACCATCATCGTGAAGACCGGCTCGTTGCCGGGCGGCGCCTCGGCGACCGCCTCGACGAACATCGCCCGCGCCTCGGGATCGTCATAGACCATCCTGGCGTCGAACGCCTTTTGCCAGCTCGCCTCGTCCGGCCATTCCGCATAGCCGACGAAGCGTCCGTCGCGGTCGCGGTGCAGGCGGGAGCCGTAGCTGCCGTAAAGGCGCGTGATATGCTCGGTTCCGCGCCGCCACGCCTCCCGGAACTGCGCTTCCTTGCCGGGATGCACCCGCCACCAATAGACCGCCACGAACATGGCTCCGCTCCTCGCGAAAAGAACCGTCTAGCCGATCGCGCGCACCTTGTCCGATGTTCGAAAGAGGATGGTGCCCAGGGGCGGGATCGAACCACCGACACCGTGATTTTCAGTCACGTGCTCTACCAACTGAGCTACCTGGGCCTATCCGCGGACGGGCGGAAGCCAGCGCCTATAGAGGCGCTTAGCGCTCGCTGTCCAGCCCGTCGTCGCGCGCTTCGCCGGCGTCCGGATCGGCCGGCGGGCCGGGGACGCGATAGCCGTCGCCCAGCCAGTTGAGCAGGTCGCGGTCGCGGCAGCCCTGGCCGCAGAACGGCTTGTGCGACGGGCTGGCGGGCTTGCCGCACAAGGGACAGCGATCAGGGGCGGCTTTCGACATGCCCGGCCGATATGGCGAGCCCTGGCTCGGCCCGCAAGGCGACGGCGCCGCCGGTCCGCCGCGCCAGCAGCTCCAGCCAGTCGGGCCGGGCCTCGAGGAGCGCGACGACCTTCGGCGCCGCATGGAGCGTCACCGGCCCGCCGCTCCTGCCCGCCCGCCGGAGCAGTGCCCGCGCGGCGGCGGCGACCGGATCGCACTGGACCAGCTCGGGGATCGATGGCCGCTCGCGCCGGCGGACGATCTGGAGGAAGCCGAAGCCGTTGACGGCGGTACGCTCGAACGGCTGCGGCAGGACCGCGTCGACCGCGGCGGCGGCGGCCAGGCGGTCCTCGCGCGACGGCAAGGTCGGGAGGTCGACGCCGATCGATCCGCCGATGCCCAAGCGAAGGATCGCCCGGGCCGCCGCGGCTGCGCCGGCCCGCGCCAGCTCGGCGGGCGGCAGGCCGCCGTCGACGTCGAACAGGGTCATGGCCGGGGTCAGGCTCATGCGGAGCGCGCCGCCGTCGAACGCGATCTCGCCGGTCGCCGCCTGCTCGAGCAGCTCGGACCAGCCCGCTTCCTCGAACCGGTCGGGGCCGACCGCGCCCGGCGGCCCAGGGGCGCCGATCCTGTCGGCGAGGCCCGGCCCCCGCCGCAGGGGGAGATCGGTCGCGCGGACCCTGGGCGGCTTGGGCCGTCCCGGCTCCGGAATCGCCTCGCGCACGACCTCCGCGCCAAACGGCGCGCCCTCGGTGAGGCCCGGCGGAAGGGGCGACACCACCGCTTCGGTGCCGTCTTCGAGCGTCGCCATCCCCGCGATGCTCGTCAGGCGGGCGGGCACGACCGAGCCTAGCCGCAGGCCGGGAAGCTCGATCGCGGCCTGGAGGATCGTCGCGCCCTCGACCTGGATCGCGCGATTCTCGCCGATCCCTTCCTCGTAGAGCCACTCAGCCAAGCGGGTAGCCCGCCGCGCGCAGCAGGGCCCGCGTCTCGAACAAGGGGAGGCCGACCGCGCCCGAATAGGAGCCGGAGATCATCCGTACCAGCGCCTCCGCCCGGCCCTGGATCGCATAGCCGCCGGCCTTGCCGCGCCATTCGCCGGCGGCGAGATAGGCGGCGAGCTCCTCCGCGCTCAGCCGCTTGAAGGCGACGATCGTCGAGGACAGGCGGTGACGCGCATGGCCGTGCGCATCGATCAGGGTCACGGCCGAAAGGACGCGGTGGCGCCGGCCGGAGAGGAGCGACAAGGCCGCGCGCGCCTCCTCCTCGGTCTCGGTCTTGGGAAGAATCCGCCGCCCCGCCGCCACCACCGTGTCGGCGGCGAGCACCAGCGCGCCCGGCTCGGCCACCGCCGTCGCCTTGGCCGCAGCCATGCGGCGGGCATAGAGCGGGGGGCGTTCGCCCTTGAGCGGCGCCTCGTCGATCTCCGCGGGCACGACGGCGTCGGGCACCACGCCGATCCGCGCCAGCAGATCGAGCCGTCTCGGGGACGCGGAGGCGAGGATGAGCCGCATAGGCTCCTCCCTAGCGTCATGCCGAACTTGTTTCAGCATCCATGAACACGGATTCGATCGCTTTCAAACACCGTGTTCATGGACCCTGAAACGAGTTCAGGGTGACGGCCTGTCGGGATCCGGTGAACCGCTTGGCGCGCGGTTCACTTGAAGCGGTAGGTGATCCGGCCCTTGGTCAAATCGTAGGGGGTGAGCTCGACCAGCACCTCGTCGCCGGTCAGCACGCGGATCCGGTTCTTGCGCATCTTGCCGGCGGTGTGGCCGAGGATCTCGTGGCCGTTTTCGAGCTTCACCCGGAACATGGCGTTCGGCAGCAGCTCGACCACCTGCCCGCGCATTTCGAGAAGTTCTTCCTTGGCCATCCCAAACCCTGCCCAAAACAGCGGGAAGCCCTTAGCGAAACGCGGAAAAAAAGAAAACCCCGCCCGCAGCCCGCACGGGCGGGGTTGTGCCGTTCCGAGGCGATCAGCCGGCCTGGCCCGCCAGCGCCGCCAGCAGCAGCAAAGCGACGATGTTGGTGATCTTGATCATCGGGTTCACCGCCGGGCCGGCGGTGTCCTTATAGGGGTCGCCGACCGTGTCGCCGGTCACCGCCGCCTTGTGGGCCTCCGAGCCCTTGCCGCCATAATGGCCGTCCTCGATATACTTCTTGGCATTGTCCCAGGCGCCCCCGCCCGAGGTCATCGAGATGGCGACGAACAGGCCGGAGACGATCACGCCGAGCAGCAGCGCGCCCAAGGCCGCGAAGCCGCTCTCGCGCCCGGCGATCGCCTGGATGCCGAAGAAGACGGCGATCGGCGCCAGCACCGGCAGCAGCGAGGGAAGGATCATCTCCTTGATCGCGGCGCGGGTGACCAGATCGACGGTGCTGGCGTAATTGGGCCGCGAGGTGCCGTCCATGATGCCGGGATTGTCGCGGAACTGGTTGCGGACGTCGATCACCACATTGCCAGCCGCGCGGCCGACCGCGGTCATGCCCATCGCGCTGAACAGATAAGGGAGCAGCGCGCCGAGCAGCAGGCCGACGACCACATAGGGGTTGGAGAGGCTGAAATCGACGCCGGCCGGGCCGATGCCGAGCTCGCTCGCGAACCGCTCGAGGTCGGTGGTGTAGGCGCCGAACAGGACCAGGGCGGCAAGGCCCGCCGAGCCGATCGCATAGCCCTTGGTCACCGCCTTGGTGGTGTTGCCGACCGCGTCCAGGGCGTCGGTGCGGACGCGGACGCTGTCGTCGAGGCCCGCCATCTCCGCGATGCCGCCGGCATTGTCGGTGACCGGGCCATAGGCGTCCAATGCGACCACCATGCCGGCGAGCGCGAGCATAGCGGTGGCCGCGAAGGCGATGCCGATCAGGCCGGCGAGCTGGTAGGAGACGATGATGCCGACGCAGATGACGAGCGTCGGCAGCGCCGTCGATTCGAGGCTGATGGCGAGGCCCTGGATGACGTTGGTGCCGTGGCCGGTCTGCGAGGCCTTGGCGATCGACTGGACCGGCCGGTAGGTGGTGCCGGTATAATATTCGGTGATCCACACGATCAGCCCGGTGACGCCGAGCCCGACCAGGGCGCACCAGAACAGGTCCATGCCGGTGAAGCCGTCGCTGACCGCGGTGCGGGCGACCTGGCTTTCGACATCGGCGCCGGCCGCCTCGACCGCGCCGCCGATGACGGCGTTGAGGTCGCCCAGCGTCTGGGTCATCACGTACCAGATGGCGGGGATCGAGAGCAGGGCGGTCAGGCAGAAGCCCTTGTAGAGCGCGCCCATGATCGACTGCTTCCTGCCGAGGCGGACGAAATAGGTGCCGACGATCGAGGTCAGGATGCAGACGCCGCCGATGATCAACGGCAGGCTCATCAAAGCCAGCATCTGCTCGGCGCCGGTCTGCACGAGGAGCGCGATCAGCACCATCGTCGCGCCGACGGTGACGACATAGGTTTCGAACAAATCGGCGGCCATGCCCGCGCAGTCGCCGACATTGTCGCCGACATTGTCGGCGATCACCGCCGGGTTGCGGGGGTCGTCCTCGGGGATGCCGGCCTCGACCTTGCCGACCAGGTCGGCGCCGACGTCGGCGGCCTTGGTGAAGATGCCGCCGCCCAACCGGGCGAAGATCGAGATCAGGGAGGCGCCGAAGGCGAGGCTGACCAAAGCATCGATCACGTCGCGCGAATTGGGGGCGTGGCCCTCGACGGCGACGAGGACGTAGAAGAAGGTCGAGATGGCGAGCAAAGCGAGGCCGGCGACCAGCATGCCGGTGATCGCGCCCGAGCGGAAGGCGACGGTGAGGCCGCCCTGCAGGCTGTGGCGCGCCGCCTCGGCGGTGCGGACGTTGGCGCGGACCGAGATGTTCATGCCGATATAGCCGGCGGCACCCGACAGCAGGGCGCCGATGACGAAGCCGATCGCCTCGGTGAGACCGAGGAAATAGCCGACGACGACGGCCACCACCACGCCGACCACGGCGATGGTGGTATATTGGCGGCCGAGATAGGCCTTCGCGCCTTCCTGGATCGCCTCGGCGACGGCGACCATGCGCTCGTTGCCGGCGGGCGCGCGCAGCACCTGCACGCTGGTGAGGATGCCGTAGAGCACCGCGACGAGGCCGCAGGCGATGGCAATGAGCACGACGGTCATGAAACGTCCTTCCCCTGAAATTGGACCGGGCGCGCGCGGGCGCCCTCGGAGCGGACCCGCTCCGGTGTGGCGCGCCCTTTAGGGGGGAAATTCAAAGGATTCAACCATGCTCGAAGCCGAGCTTCGCGGGCAGCGGCACCGGCTCGCCGCGATCGGTCAGCGCGAGGCCGGCGCCGGCCTCGAAGCGGCCGATGCGCGAGAAAGGGAGGCCCAATTCCTCGCCCAGCGCAAGCAGCGCGGCGGCCTTGGAGGGGTCGGCGGCGAACAACAGCTCGTAATCGTCGCCCGCGGTCGCGGCCTCGAGCCGGGTCTCGCCGAGGAACGCCAGATAGGCTTCGGAAAGCGGCAGCGAATCGAGCTCGATCCGGGCCGCGCAGCCGCTCGCCGCGGCCATCCGCGCGGCGTCGATCAGCAATCCGTCGGAGACGTCCATCATCGCCGAGACGATGGGGGCGAGCCGCTCGCCGGCTTCGAGGCGGGGCCGAGGATTGCGGTAGCGTTCGACCAGGGCGTCCGGCCCGTCCAGCCCGCCTTCAAGGATGCGAAGGCCGGCGCCGGCGTCGCCGATCGTGCCGCTGACCCAGAGGAGGTCGCCGGGCCGGGCGCCGCTGCGCGCCGGCACCGGGCCCGCCGCCCGGCCGATCGCGGTCAGGCCGAGCGTGCGCGGCGCCCCTTCCGGCGCGGCGACGGTGTCGCCGCCGAGCAGCGCCAGCCCGAACGCCGACAGGGCGCCGCCGAGGCCGGCCGCGAACGCCCGGTCCCAGGCTTCCTCGCCCAGGGTGAAGCCGAGCAGCACTCCCAGCGGCCGAGCGCCCTTGGCGGCAAGGTCGGAGAGGTTCACCGCGACGAGCTTCCAGGCGACGTCGCCGGGCGGGTCGCGGGCGAGGAAATGGACGCCCTCGACGATCATGTCGTGGGTGAGGACCAGGGTTTCGCCGCCGACCTCCAGCACCGCCGCGTCGTCGGCAAGCCCGCGCGCCGCCGGGTGGGTCGCCAGCGCGCGCAATGAGGCGATGAAGGCGGATTCGCTCACCGCTCCCTCGCGTTTTCGGCCGGGCGGTATTTCATCCGCACCACTCCATGTCAAAGTCCACGCCCACCCAACCCTCCCCCATCAAGGGGGGGCCTTGGCGGGGGCGGGTCCTATGTCCGCACGCCCTTCGCCACCGCGTCGAGGAGGCCGTTGACGAAGCCGGTCTCGCGGGCGTCGTAGAAGGCCTTGGCGACGTCGACATATTCGCTGATCACCGTCGCCGCCGGCACGTCCGCCCGGGCGGCGAGCTCGTAGGCGCCGGCGCGCAATATCGCCTTCATCGGCTTGTCGAGCCGGGCCAGCGACCAGCCCTGGCCGAGCCGGGCGGCGATGAGGCCGTCCAGCTCCTCGCGCCGGGCGTCGGTGCCGGCGACGATGTCGTCGAAGAAATCGACCTCGGCTTCGGCATATTCCACGCCGTCGATGGTCGCGCCGAGGCGGTGGTGGTGGAATTCGTGGAGCAAGGCGGCAAGCGGCGTCCCCTCCATCTCCTGCTGGTAGAGCGCCTGGACGGCGGCAAGCCGCGCGGCGGAACGGGAGCGGGAGCGCTTGGGGGTAGTGGCCATGGGGCGCGGCTTAGAGTTTGCGCCGGTCATTTGAAACCGTCATTCCGGCGAAAGCCGGAATCTCCGTTCCGCTTGCGAACGCCGGCCTGAAGAAGCGGGATTCCAGCTTCCGCTGGAATGACGAGACACGCGGCGTCGCCATCTCACCCATCCGCCATGAAGTCGCGGATCGCGGCGACCAGCGGCTCGGGCTTTTCCCAGGGGAGGAAATGGCCGGCGTCGGGGACGGCCACGATCCGCAGATCGTCGACCAGAGGGTGGAGGCCGTCGAGCTGGACCGGCAGCAGGGCCTTGTCCTTCAGCCCCCAGACAACGAGCGTCGGGACGGCGATGCTGGGGAAGGCGAGCAAGGTCCAGATCGGCGGCTCGGCTTCCTCGCCGACCTGGGGCACGACGATCTCGCTCGCCCGATACCAGTTGAGCATCGCCGTCAGCGCGCCGGGCTTCGACCAGTCGTCGAGATAGGCCCGGCGCTCCGCGTCCGGGATCGCCGCCAGGTCGACATGGGCGCCGAAGCTCTTGGCGAAGAAGGCGGGAAGGCCCATCGCCTCGATCCCTTTCTCCATCATCGGGTTGCGGAAGGCGTTCATATATTGGGAGGCGGCGCGCTGGGGCGCGTCCTCGATCAGGCTGCGCTGGAAGAGAAACGGATGGGGGGCGTTGACGATCACCAGCCGGGCGATGCGGTCGGGGTGGCGGAGGGCCGCCAGCCAGGCGACGGCGCCGCCCCAGTCGTGGCCGACCAGGGTGAAGCGGTTGAGGTGGAGCGCGTCGGCGAGCGCGATCAGATCCTCGAGGATGCGGTCGGTCTTGTAATGGTCGACGCCTTCGGGCCGGTCCGAGCCGCCGAAGCCGCGCTGGTCGGGCGCGACCACCCGAAAGTCGCGGGCGAGGTCGGGCGCGACCGCGCGCCAGGTGCGGTGCGATTCGGGGAAGCCGTGGAGCAGCAGGATCGCCTCCCCCTCCTCCGGCCCGCCGAGCTGGACGGTGAGGGTGATGCCGGTGGGCAGGCCGATGCGGGTGGTGGCGAGTGTTGTCATGATGGCTCCTGGGAATTCCTCCCCCGGCTTCCCGGGGGAGGGGGACCATGCGCAGCATGGTGGAGGGGCCTCTTCGGGCGGAAGGACGCCCCTCCACCAGCCTGCGGCTGGTCCCCCTCCCCTGCAAATGCAGGGGAGGATTTGGGAGCGCTGCGCGACGCGCATTCCTCCGCGACGAACGTCAGGACCGGCTCGAGGTCGCGCAGAATCTCCTCTGCGGGGATTCGAATCGTCTTTATCCCCTGCTCCACCAGCAACCGATCCCGCCGCTCATCGCGTTGTGGGTTCCCGCCCATGTCGTGGGCCTTGCCGTCGACCTCGATGCAGAGCCCGGCCTCCAGGCAGTAGAAATCCAGCACATAAGGTCCCGCCGCATGCTGGCGTCGGAATTTGTGCCCGCCGGGGCGGGTGCGAAGGATGCGCCAAAGCAGCACCTCGGGAAGCGTCATCACCTTTCGGAGCGCTCTGGATCGGGCGACGATGGGCTTCCAACTCGTTCGCATGGTCTTCCCTAAGAACGCCCCTCCACCATGCTTCGCATGGTCCCCCTCCGGCATTTGCCGGGGAGGATCATGGATAGCTCACCGTGGTGGGGACTTCGGGGAGAGGGATGAACTCGTCATGGTCGTCGGGCGGCAGCGGGAAGCGGCCGGCTTTCCAGTCCTCCTTGGCCTCATTGATGCGGTCGCGGCGGGACGAGACGAAGTTCCAGAAGACGTGGCGGGGGCCGTCCAGCGGCGCGCCGCCGCACAGCATGACATGGCCGCCGCGGGCCGAGCGCAGGGTCGCGGCGACGCCCGGGCGGAGCACGTAGAGCGCCATCGGCGCCAGCTTCAGGCCGTCGAGGCTGGCGTCGCCCTCGGCGAGGTAGAGCGCGCGCTCGTCGGCTTCGGGGTCGATCGGCAGGCTTCCGCCCGGCTGGAGCGCGATGTCGGCATAGACGGTCGGGCTGTGGCAGGTGGTCGGCGCCGCCGCGCCCCACAGGCTGCCCATCACCACCCGCGCGGTCGCGCCGCCGCCTTCGATCACCGGCAGATCGGCCTTCGGGACATGCTCGAAGGCGGGCTCGATCTCCTCCTTCGCCGTGGGCAGGGCGAGCCAGGTCTGGATGCCGGAAAGCTCGGGCCCCACCGGCCGCAGCGCGGCCGGCGAGCGCTCGCTGTGGGTAATGCCCCGGCCCGCGGTCATCAAATTGACCGCGCCCGGCTCGATCGTCGCGAACGTGCCGAGCGAATCGCGATGGTCGATGGCGCCGGCGAACAGATAGGTGACGGTGGCGAGATTGATGTGGGGATGGGGGCGGACGTCGATCCCCGAACCGGGCGGGAGCCTGGCCGGGCCCATCTGGTCGAAGAAGATGAACGGCCCCACCGTGGTGCGCTCGCGGTGCGGCAGGGTGCGATGGACCTTGAAGCCGCCGAGATCGTGGGTGGTCGGCAGCAGCGTCTGGAGGAAAGGATCGTCGGTCATCCGCTTCTCATATCGTCATTCCGGCGAAAGCTGGAATCCCTTTGCCCTGAATCCGACGCCCGAAGAAAAAGAGATTCCAGCCTTCGCTGGGATGACGGCTAGGCTTCGCCGGGCGCCTTCGCCCGGATCGCCAGCGCGTGGATGCGCTCCCGCATCAGATCGCCCAAGGCGGCGTTGACCGCGCGCTGGCGCTCGAGGCGGGTGAGGCCGGCGAAGGCCGGCGACTCGATCTCGACGGTGAAATGGCTTTCGCCGCTGCCGTCGTCGCCGGCATGGCCGCGGTGGCGGGCGCTGTCGTTGATCACCGCCAGGCGGGTGGGAGCCAGCGCGGCGCGCAGGCGTTGCTCGATCAGGGCGGCGACGGGGCCGGTTAAAGCGGAGGTCATTTCCGCCTATATAAGCGCGATGGGGACAGTCGCCAGCGACTGCCCCATCAAAGGAGTTGCGATTGGCGAGCGCGGGCAAGAGACAGAGGCATTTCCACGGCCGGGTGGAGGGACGGACGCAAAGCTGCGCCGAGCCCGGCTGCGCCGCCCCCGGCGAGTTCCGCGCGCCCGGCGCCGATCGGCCGGGCTTCGACGGCCCCGGCGACTGGCGCTGGCTCTGCCTCGACCATGTCCGGGAATTCAACACCGCCTATAATTATTTCGACGGGATGAGCACCGACGAGATCAGCGCCGCCCAAAATCCCTATGGCGGCTGGGACCGCGAGACGCGCGCCTTCGCCGCCAACGGGAGCCCTGGCCCGCGCTGGGCCGATTTCACCGATCCGCTGGACGCGATCGGCGCCCGCTTCCCGTTCCAGCGCCGGACCCGCAGGGACGGGCGCGAATTGAGCGAGGCCGACCGCCGGCGGCTGGCCACGCTCGGCCTCGATCTCGACGCCGACCGGCGGGCGCTGAGGACGCGCTATGCCGAGCTGGTGCGGCGCTATCATCCCGACAGGAATGGCGGCGACCGCAGCCACGAGAAAGCGTTGCAGGCGGTGATCGAGGCTTATACGGCGCTGAAAGGGCGGCCGGTATTTGCGTGACCGGTCCTTCGATACGGGCCTTCGCCAAGCTCAGTCCCTGCTCGGGATGAGCGGTGTGGGCTGTTGACAGGACCCCGCTCATCCTGAGTAGCCGGTGAGCCTGTCGAATCGGCGTATCGAAGGACGTCAAAGGACTGGACCAGAGAAACACCATGGCAGAAATCTCCAACGTGAACCCCGACAGCCGCAGCGCCACCGTGATGGACGCGCCCGACAAGATGGTGAAGGTGCGCGAGCTGTTCGGGATCGACAGCGACATGGAGGTGCCCGCCTTCTCCGAGGCCGACGAACGCGTGCCCGACCACGACCCGGCCTATGTGTTCGATCCGGACACCACGCTGGCGATCTGCGCCGGCTTTTCGAAGAACCGCCGGGTGATGATCCAGGGCTATCACGGCACCGGCAAGTCGACCCATATCGAGCAGGTCGCCTCGCGCCTCAACTGGCCGACCATAAGGATCAACCTCGACGCCCATATCAGCCGCATCGACCTGGTCGGCCGCGACGCGATCGTGCTGCGCGACGGCCAGCAGGTCACCGAGTTCCGCGAGGGGCTCCTGCCCTGGGCGCTGCAGACCCCGACCGCTCTGGTGTTCGACGAATATGACGCCGGCCGGCCCGACGTGATGTTCGTCATCCAGCGGGTGCTGGAGACCGAGGGCAAGCTGACCCTGCTCGACCAGAACAGGGTGATCCGCCCGCACCCCTATTTCCGCTTGTTCTCGACCACCAACACGGTCGGGCTGGGCGACACGACCGGCCTCTATCACGGCACCCAGCAGATCAACCAGGGCCAGATGGACCGCTGGAACATCGTCGTCACCCTCAATTACCTCCCCGCCGAGACCGAAGCGCGGATCGTCCTCGCCAAGTCCGGCGAATATGACCACGAAGGCGGCCGCCAGGAGGTCGAGCGGATGATCAAGGTCGCGGAATTGAGCCGCCAGGGCTTCGTCAACGGCGACATCTCGACGGTGATGAGCCCGCGCACGGTGATCAGCTGGGCGCAGAACGCGCTGATCTTCAACGATGTCGGCTTCGCCTTCCGGCTGACCTTCCTCAACAAGTGCGACGAGGCCGAGCGGGCGACCGTCGCCGAATATTACCAGCGCGTGTTCGGCAAGGATTTGCCCGAAAGCGTGGTCGGGAAGGCCTAGGCATGCGCCGTACCCGTCATTCCAGCGAAAGCTGGAATCCCAATGCCTTCAAAGAAGGGAGATCCCGGCTTTCGCCGGGATGACGATCTGCCCCGGACGACAATCCCCTCGAAGCCTTCCGCCTGGCGCTGGCCGGGGCGACGCGGGCGATCGCCGGCGACGCCGAGGTCGAGCTCGCCTTCACCAGCGACGTGCCGGCGGTCAGCGGCAAGAGCGTCAAGGCGCCGATGCCGGGGCGGTCGATCGGCCTCAAGGAGGTGATGGAGGCGCGCGGCTTCGCCGATGCGGCGGCGCTGCGGCTGAGGCACCACAATGCCAGGCTCCACGCCCGCCACGCGCCCGGCGACGAGACGGCGCGGGCGGTGTTCGACGCGGCCGAGCAGGCGCGGGTGGAGGCGCTGGGCACCCGCTCGATGGCCGGCGTGCGGGCCAACCTCGCCCGGCTGACCGAGATGCGGCTTCGCACCGACCCTTTGGTCCGCGCGCGCAACCGCGAGGAAGTGCCGCTCGCTTCCGCCGTCGGCCTGATCGTCCGCGAGCGGCTGACCGGCGAGGCGCCGCCCGAGGCCGCGCGCGACGGCCTCGCGCTCATCGCCGGCTGGATCGAGGAAAAAGCGGGCCCGGACCTCGACGCGCTCGGGCTCGCGCTCGACGACCAGGCGGCGTTCGCCGCGCTGGCGACCAAATTGCTGCGCGACCTCGAGCTGATCGAGGGCGAGCCGGAGGCCGAGGCCGATCCCGACGCCGGCGAGGAGGGCGACGGCGGCGACGAGGCCGAAGGCGGCGACGACGACGCGCCGGACGGGGAGGATGAAGGCGCCGGCCGCGGCGAGGCCGAGATACGCGGCGAGCAGGACCAGGAGGGCGACGAGCGCGACGGCGACTGGTCCGAGCAGGAGATGACCGATGCCTCGGACGGCCTCGGCGAGGACGGCGAGGAGGGGATGCTGCCGGTCCGCCCGAACCGGCCGATGGGCGACCTGCCGCCGCAGTTCGACTACCGGACCTTCACCGTCCAATATGACGAGGAGGTCGACGCCTCCGCTTTGTGCGACGAGGAGGAGCTGGGGCGCCTGCGATCCTATCTCGACCAGCAGCTCGTCCACCTCCAGAGCGCGGTCACCAAGCTCGCCAACCGGCTGCAGCGGCGGCTGATGGCGCAGCAGTCGCGGTCGTGGGAGTTCGACCAGGAGGAGGGGCTGCTCGATTCGGCGCGGCTCGCCCGGGTGGTCGTCAACCCGGTCCACTCGCTGTCCTACAAGGTCGAGCGCGACACCGAGTTCCGCGACACCGTGGTCACGCTCCTCATCGACAATTCGGGGTCGATGCGCGGGCGGCCGATCTCGATCGCCGCGATCTCGGCCGACATCCTCGCCCGGACGCTCGAGCGCTGCGGGGTCAAGGTCGAGATACTTGGCTTCACCACCCGGGCGTGGAAAGGCGGGCAGGGCCGCGAGAAATGGCTCGCCGAGGGGCGGCCGCCCAATCCCGGGCGGCTCAACGACTTGCGGCACATCGTCTACAAGAAGGCCGACGAGCCGTGGCGGCGGGCGCGCAAGAATCTCGGGCTGATGATGCGCGAGGGGCTGCTCAAGGAGAATATCGACGGCGAGGCCCTGTTATGGGCGCACCAGCGGCTGATCGGCCGGCCCGAGGAGCGGCGGATCCTGATGGTGATCTCCGACGGCGCGCCGGTCGACGATTCGACCCTGTCGGTGAACAGCGGCACCTATCTCGAGCGCCATTTGCGGCAGGTGATCGGCTGGATCGAGGCGCGCTCGCCGGTCGAGCTGATCGCGATCGGCATCGGCCACGACGTCACCCGCTATTACCAGAAGGCGGTCACGATCATGGACGCCGAGCAATTGGGCGGGACGATGGTGGAGCAGCTCGCCGGATTGTTCGAGAAGGAGTAGTTCCTCCCCGGCCGATGCCGGGGAGGATTTTAAAAGCTAAGGGCCGGCCACCTTTCGGTGACCGGCCCCGCCCTCGAGATACGCTACGCGAGGGAAAGCAGAAGCGGCTTAGCGGCGGCAGTCGCCGCGGGCGATCTCGCGGCCGGCCAGGGCGCCGGCGGCGCCGCCGATGATCGCGCCGACGGTGCGGTCGCCACGGCCCGCGATCTCGCGGCCGAGCAGGCCGCCGGCGATCGCGCCGATGATCGTGCCGGTCGAGCCGTTGCTGCAGCGCCGGCCGTAATAATTGCCGTAGCGCTGGCTGTTGTAGCGCTGGTTGGCGTAGCGGCGGCTGTCGTAGCGGCGATTGTCGTAGCGCCGGTCGTAATTGTTGTAGCCATTGTCGTAGCGGCTATAGCCGTAGCGGCTCTGGGCCTCGGCGGCGGCGGGCAGCGCAGTCAGCGCCGAAACGGCGACGGCGGTGGAAAGGGCGATTTTCTTGATCATGATACTCAACTCCTCCGGTCCACTCGGCCGCTGCCAGGATCGGCGCCGGCCTTCATCGACATGACGCCCTTTTCCCATGATTTGGTTGAGTGCGTCCTGAATGCGCCTGTAAGCGGTCGTTCATGAAACTGGGGGGCTTTCCTGAACAGATTTGGCGGTCGCGGCCGGCGCGCCTGGCGTTCCTGCTGCTCGCCGCCGTCCTCCTGGCGACCAACGTCCGGCCCGGCCCGCCGCAGCTGGACGCCGGGCTCGCCGAGGCGCGGCTGACGTTCGAGCCGGTGGCGCTCGACGCCGAGGATCCCGGGCGGCGGCGGGTGGGCGGCCTGCTCTTCCTCGGCGGCTGGGCGCTGACCAGCGACAATCCCCGCTTCGGCGGCATTTCGGCGATGCATGTCGAGGACGGCCGGGTGACCGCGATCAGCGACGCCGGGACTTTGATGCATTTTCCGCTTCCGGCCGGCGGGCGCCACGCCCGGGTCCGGCTCGGCCCGCTGCCCGAGGGGCCCGGCCCGGCGATCCGCAAGTCAAACCGGGATTCCGAAGCGATGCTGGTCCGGGGCGACCGGGTGTGGGTCGCGTTCGAGCGCTACAACATGATCTGGGAATATCGGCGTTCGGACATGCGCGCGATCGCCTCGGACCGGCCGGCCGCGATTCGGCGGTGGAACGCCAATGGCGGGGCGGAGGCGATGGTCCGGCTGGCGGACGGGCGGTTCCTGGTGTTCGCGGAAGGGCCCAACGACGACCGTCCGTTCAGCAACGTCGCCCTGTTCGCCGGCAATCCGGCGGTCGCGGGCACGCCGGCGCGCCGGCTCCGCTACCGGCGGGTGCCGGGCCTCAGGGTGACCGACGCCGCTTTGCTGCCCGACGGGCGCCTGCTGCTGCTCAACCGCCGCTTTTCGTGGTGGGACGGGCTGTCGGCGACGCTCGCCGTCGCCGCGCCGGCGAACCTCGCCGGCGGCGCGATCGTCGAGGGGCGGGAGGTGGCGGCGCTGCGGGCGCCGCTGACAATCGACAATATGGAGGCGCTGAGCGTGACGGTCGAGAACGGCCGCACGATCGTCTGGATCGCCTCGGACGACAATTTCATCCCGCTGCAGCGGACCTTGCTCTTGAAGTTCGAGCTGGTGGAGTGATCGTCGCAGGCGGGTTCGCTGCGTCATCCCGAACTTGATAGGCGACCTCCTGATGGGCAAGCACCCGCCGGCAAAGCTCCAGAAACTCGGCATGGCAGAGATCGTTCTTGGCGTCGTTGGTGCGCCAGGCGCAGATGACGAAGTCATAGCGGCCGTCCTCGAGCAGGACGTGGTCGACAGTCGGAAGCAGGGCGAAGCCCGCTTTGTACGTGGACCTCTGCGCCTGCGAATCCTCGTTCGACCAGGCGCTGAGCTTCTCCCACGCGAGCGCCTCGCCGGTATAGAAGTCCCTCCCGTCGCAGGCACGGACGGCGGCATGGATCAGCTTCCGGTATTCGGCTCCCATGATCGGATGGATCGAGCGTTTCCGATCGCGCTTCACATGCGCGGCCGCCTTGGGGGAGGTCTGAATTGGCGGCCTCCCAAGACAAGCGCTCTTCGGTCCAGATTTCCTTCGTGGGCGGAAACGCCTCGGGATCGCCGAGCAAGGCGGTGGTGACGTCGAACAGGCCGGGCGGTTGGCGCGGGCATAGGTCAGCGAGGTCCCGCACGCCGCGCAGAAGCCTCGCTCGACCCCGGGCGACGAGGCGTAGACCGCCAGCTCCCCCGTGACGATCTCGACATCCTCCTCGGCGAAGATCGCCCAGGCCAGCGACGGCCCACCGGTCGCGCGGCGGCAGGATTTGCAGTGGCAGAGCGAAGTCGATTCGGGTAGGCCGGTCACGCGGTAGCGGATCGCGCCGCAGAGGCGGCCACCGGTTCGGATCACTTGCGCCTTTTTAAGGAAACGGCCGTCTCTACAAGCCCTTGAACAGATCGTCTTCAGGCGGAGGAAGACGCAACTCTGAGAGGCCGGATTCCCGCTCGCTCTTTTCCTTCTCTCTCATGCGCTCCTGTTTCCGTGCCCACTTGTCTCGTATGATGGGTTCGGCCAATTCCTGCGCACCAGCATAAAACTCAAGCAAGTCTCGAAGTTCCGCCGCTGAGATAGATTCATGGTCTCCGCGATTCCAAACCTCAGGATATCGTTCGAAGCCTTCTTCAGTTTCAAACTCTGGGTAGAAAACGATCTCAGCCGGAGAATAACGGTAGGCCCCATAGGAAAACAGGCCGCTCTCATACACTGTCGCAATAATACGACGCTGCGACCTATCGAGAGGGACTTCCTTCCAACCACACAAAACCACGGGCACCTGATTACGGTTCTCGAAAATCGTAAAAGTTGGCCGAGTGGGGATTTTCACGTCTCGGGAAATCGGGAAAAAGCCGTTGTAGCTATCGAGATACTTGGCAGCGGAATACTGCCTTTCTTCATCGTGAGCATAAAAGGCTCTCACAAATGCTGCATTCTGCTCGCGGCCAGCGGGGGCGCCGGTCCTCGCGACTGCCTTTAGCGCGGTTTCCAATTTCAGGTTCATCTGAACTTTGTCTCGACACATTTTCATGCCCGTGACATAATTAAAATCAGGGATTGCCATGGCCAGATTTGCGATACGGCGCGCCGTAGCCAACTGGTCATCCGGCTCGATAAGCCTCACCCAATTTTGTGGGGCCGGAGGGTGAGCTACTTTTCGTAGGACAGTTTCGAGAGTCAGTTTCATTAGTGCCTCACCTCGCGGGAGAAATATTGGAGAATCGCCTCGTTGGAGATTTCCATCCCCGGATTGATGCGTCCATCATGGTTCCAAGCCTCAAACCAAGGCCCGTCTTGGATGTGGGACAGATCCACTAGATAGCCGGCGCGCATCTTCAGATAACTCGCAATCACACCTCTTAAAAACTCTTCCTCGTCCGGTTCCAGCTCCCATCGGCAAACTTCAAACTCACCACTATCCGGATTAAGGTCCCTCGCTAGAACGCTGATATTCCGATCTCCAAACTTCTTAAACTCGTGGTATATTTCTCTGAATACAGGCCCCAACTCCCACGCCTCTATCTTGGCATCTATCAGTGGCTTTCGATATCGAGCCAAATATGACCCGTGGGCGAAATAAGCTATTTTATTAATGGACAAATTAGTTGCGCGCTTCCCCATCGCGTTCGCTGTGTGGAGGATTAGATTTGCAATCGCCTTGGGATTTTGCCCAGCTCTCATCAGTCACCAGATGTTCTAGGTTCGTACATAGCACGTTCCGTAGAAGTGAACAAACTCATTCCGCCGCCACGCCCGCCCGCGTGAACATGTCGTCGTCCGCCTTCGCTGACGCTTCGGCGTCGCCGTCGTTCGCCGCCTTGGCGTTCTGCCTCTTGTCGAAATTGTCCCACACCTCGCCCCAATTCCCCCGCGTCGCGGCCTTGGAATATTCCGTCGCGCGGGTCTCGAAGAAATTGGCGTGCTCCACCCCGTTGAGGAGCGGGGCCAGCCAGGGCAGCGGGTGATCCTTCATCCGGTACATCGGGTTGAGGCCCAGCTGGCTGAGGCGCCAGTCGGCGATGTAGCGGATGTAATTCTTGATGTCGTCCGGGGTCATGCCGGGGACCGGGCCGGCCTCGAAGGCGAGGTCGATGAAGGCGTCCTCGAGGTCGACCGTGTGGTGGCAGACGTCGCGGATGTCCTTGCGCACGGCCGGCGTAAAGCAGTCGCGCTCTTTCACGAAAGCGTGGAACAGGCGGGTGATGCCCTCGCAATGCAGGCTCTCGTCGCGCACGCTCCAGCTGACGATCTGGCCCATGCCCTTCATCTTGTTGAAGCGCGGGAAGTTCATCAGCATGGCGAAGCTGGCGAACAATTGCAGCCCCTCGGTGAAGCCGCCGAACATGGCCAATGTGCGGGCGATGTCCTCGTCCGTATCGACCCCGAAGGTGGCGAGATAATCGTGCTTGTCCTTCATCTCCTTATATTGAAGGAACATGCCATATTCGCTCTCGGGCATGCCGATCGTGTCGAGCAAATGCGAATAAGCGGCGATGTGGACCGTCTCCATGTTGGAGAAGGCGGTCAGCATCATCTTGACCTCGACCGGCTTGAACACCCGGCCATATTTGTCGTGGTAGCAATCCTGCACCTCGATGTCGGCCTGGGTGAAGAAGCGGAAGATCTGGGTCAGAAGGTTGCGCTCATGCTCGGTCAGCTTCTGCGCCCAGTCGCGGCAATCCTCGCCCAAAGGCACCTCCTCGGGCATCCAGTGGATCTGCTGCTGGCGCTTCCAGAAGTCGAACGCCCAGGGATATTCGAACGGCTTGTACTGCTTGCGGGCTTCTAAGAGGGGCATCGGGGTTACTCCTGGGAACCTATTTGGGGGCGGTGAGGGCGAACGTGAAGAAGCCGAAGCCGGCGAGGAGGAAGAAGGCGCCGAACGCGCGGGCGAGGACCGGCGCCGCCCGTCCCTTCAGCCATGAGATCTGCCATTCGAGCATGCGCAGCTGAAGGCCGATCAGGGCGCGCGGCCAGGCAAGGATGGCGGCGCCGATGGCGACGAAGAGGAGCCCCGGCAGGGCCAGGAGAATGTCGGGCGGGGCGTCGGCGGCGGCCGGCGTCACCGTTCCACCACCCGCTCGCGGATCACGCGGTCGCGGTAGACGATTTGGCTCTTGCGCGCGCCGACGCCGAGGAAGACGATGCCGATGAAATAGCCGAAATCGTACCAGCCGCCATTGTTGGGCACGGCATAGATCGACACTTCCGGCAGGAACAGCGACAGCACCCAGGCGATCGGGAAGATGAAGCCGTGCCAGAGGCCGTGGAGGAAGCCGGGCGCCGCCGGCGCGACCGCGTCCGCGCTCTGGGTCGCGCAGGCGGCGAGCGCGCCCAGCGCGGCCAGCGCCCACCAGGTCCGTGCCCGTGCCGGCCCGGTCATCACAGGTCGATCTGGCCGAGGCCGACGCCGACGAACACGGCCGCGGCGATCAGGAACAGGGCGCCGGCCTGGCGGCTCTGGTTGAAGCCGCGGGTGGCGCGCGCGCGCCACAGGACGATGGCGGCGATCGGCAGGAAGACGAGGCCGATGATGAACTTGGCGGTGTCGACGATCTCCATCCTAATTTCTCCTGCCGGCCGGGGCCTCGCGGAAACGCGCCGGGGCGTCCGGTGCCGGGATGATTGTTGGGGTCACTGGCACGCCAGGCATTCGTCATAATCGGTCGACAGCAGCTCGATCTCCCTGAGATCGGGCGTGTTGTCGGCCTCGACGCCGCCGGCGAAGCCGGCGCGCTGGACGCTCTTGGACCTGAGATAATAAAGCGATTTGATGCCGAGCTCCCAGGCCCGGTAGTGCAGCATGAGGAGGTCCCATTTGTCGACGTCGGCCGGGATGAACAGATTCAGCGACTGGGCCTGGTCGATATAGGGGGTGCGGTCGGCGGCGAGCTCGATCAGCCAGCGCTGGTCGATCTCGAAGCTGGTCTTGAACACGTCCTTTTCCTCGGGCGTGAGGAAATCGAGATGCTGGACCGAGCCGCCCCGCTCGAGGATCGTCGACCACACGCCTTCGGAATTCTTGGACTTGTCCTTGAGCAGATTCTCGAGGTGCGGGTTGCGGATCGACCACGAGCCCGACAGCGTCTTGTGGGTGTAGATGTTGGCCGGGATGGGCTCGATGCAGGCCGAGGTGCCGCCGGCGATGATCGAGATGCTCGCGGTCGGCGCGATCGCCATCTTGCAGGAGAAGCGCTCCATCACCCCCTGCTCGGCGGCGTCGGGGCAGGCGCCGCGCTCGTTGGCGAGCATCAGCGAGGCCTCGTCGACCTGGGCGCGGATATGCTTGAAGATCCGAAGGTTCCACGACTTCGCCATCGCCCCCTCGAAGGGAAGGCCGCGCGCCTGCAGGAAGGAGTGGAAGCCCATCACGCCGAGACCGACGCTGCGCTCCTGGCTGGCGCTGTATTTGGCCCGCGCCATCTCCTCGGGCGCGCGGTCGATATAGTCGGTCAGCACATTGTCGAGGAAGCGCATCACGTCCTCGATGAAGACCTTGTCGCCGTTCCATTCGTCCCAGGTCTCGAGGTTGAGGCTGGAGAGGCAGCAGACCGCGGTCCGCTCCTGGCCGTGCTGGTCGGTGCCGGTCGGCAGCGTGATCTCGGAGCACAGGTTCGAGGTCGAGACCTTGAGCCCGAGATCGCGGTGATGCTTGGGCATCGACCGGTTCACCTGGTCGATGAAGATGATGTAGGGCTCGCCGGTCGCCAGCCTGGTTTCCACCAGCTTCTGGAACAGGCTGCGGGCGTCGACGGTGGCGCGCTCCGACTGGTCCTTCGGGCTGCGCAGCTGCCATTCGGCGCCGTCGCGCACGGCGTGCATGAACTCGTCGGTGACGAGGACGCCGTGGTGGAGGTTGAGGGCCTTGCGGTTGAAGTCGCCCGAGGGCTTCCTGATCTCGAGGAACTCCTCGATCTCCGGGTGCGAGATGTCGAGATAGCAGGCGGCGGAGCCGCGCCGCAGCGAGCCCTGGCTGATCGCCAGGGTGAGGCTGTCCATCACCCGGACGAAGGGGATGATGCCCGAGGTCTTGCCGTTGAGGCCGACCGCCTCGCCGATGCCGCGGACATTGCCCCAATAGGTGCCGATGCCGCCGCCGCGCGCGGCCAGCCAGACATTCTCGTTCCAGGTGCCGACGATCCCTTCGAGGCTGTCGGAAACGCTGTTCAGATAGCAGGAGATGGGAAGGCCCCGGCCGGTGCCGCCGTTCGACAGGACCGGCGTCGCCGGCATGAACCACAGCCTGGAGATATAGTCGTAGAGCCGCTGGGCGTGGGCGGCGTCGTCGGCATAGGCCGAGGCGACGCGGACGAACAGATCCTGGTAGGATTCGCCGGGCAGCAAATAGCGGTCGCGCAGCGTGTCCTTGCCGAAATCGGTGAGCAGGTCGTCGCGGCCATGATCGATCTCGACGGCGTGGAGCTGCGGCGTGATCGACTTCGAATCGCGCGCGGCCGCCGCTTCGGCGCCGCGCTTCGCCTTCCTGGCTGCCTGGGTGGCGGTGGCGGTCACGTCCTCCGGGCTCACTTCACTGCTGCCGGCCAGGTCCATCTCTCTACCCCTCGTTCTTATAACGTTCCAGTGGGTCCAGGCCCACCCTTAGGCGTTTATATGGGGGAGCGGTGGACTGTTTTCAGCTTGTCCCCGATATCCACAGGACACAGCTTCCTCGCCCGGCGGCATCTCGCCTGCCGATGCGGCGCCCTACAACCTCTAGCGGCTCCCCCGTCTGAGCGCCACTAGCCATTGTGCCTCATCCACGGCGCGATGCAACAGGTAAATGCGTGATTCACCCACGTTTCGTCGCAATTCCGGCTGCGGTGAATCGAGTCCCGGGAGGCCGGCGCCGGCAGGCCGGAAGCGATTGGGGCCGACACCCCTCGCAGGGTGCCGGCCCCTCCCTCGATACGCGACACGAGGGAATTCGGATGAACAGAAGCCCGGGGCGCGACTGGCGCCGTCCGGGCTCATGGAACCTATGCCCCGATTCGCTTGAGCCGGGCCTGAATGCCCCTGACAGCCGGCGTTCAGGGAGCGCGCCCGGGGCCCGGGCGATTCGTGAATGCGCCGAACCGAAGACGGCAAGCGCCATGTCGCCGCCGGCGGGGAAGGGCGCGGCTTCCCGCTCGATTGACTCGGCGCGCCGGACAGTGAAGGCTTGCCGGGCTCGAGCCGGTTGGCGGAATTGGAAGGGAGGACGCATCATGATCAGCTACGCCGTGCAGCTCACGACCCGCTATGACGGGCTGGTCCTCGCCAGCTTCCCCGACCTTCCCGGCGTGACCGCCTTGGGCCGCGACGACGAGGAAGCGCGCGACGAGGCGCGGCGCGCGCTCGAGGCGGCGCTGAGAAGCTTCGCCGAGGATGGGGCCGAGCCGCCGGAGCCGCGCACCCGCACCGATTCGATGATCGAGGCCGGGCCGGCCATCCCGCTGGCCGCCGTCTGACCGTCTTCAGCGCCGGATCGCGGGAATGATCCGGTCGCCGACGATCTGCTGGCCCCAGCGGCCCCAGACCCCGCCCTGCATGTAATTGCCGCCGGTGAACACCACGGCGAGCTCATATTCGGGGATGACGAGCAGCACCTGGCCGCCATTGCCGGTCGCCTGGTAGATCGCGACCGGGCGCCCGCCCGAGCTCAGGGGATTGATGTGCCAGGCCAGGCCGTCGGCGCCCGGCGCATAGGCATTGCCGAACTCCTCGGCGCTCAAGCCGGTCGTCGCCGGGCTGATCTCCATCCGCGGCGAGGTGGAGGCGGAGACCCACGACGAGGCAAGGATCCTGCGCCCGTTCCAGACGCCGCCGTCGAGATAGGCCTGGCCGATCTTGAGCAGGTCGCGCGGCCTGAGGAAGGCGCCGCCGCCCAGATAGCCGTCGCCGGCCGGATTGAGGTTCCAGTGATAGCGGCCGAACTGGAGCGGCCGCGCCACATTCAGCTCGAAATATTCGGGCAGCCAAATTCCGGTGGCGGCGGTGAGCGCGCCGCCGACCAGGTTGATGTTGGCCGAGCAATAGGCGTAGCGCCGGCCCGGATCGTGCGCCAAAGGCAGGTCGAGCGTGTAGCGCCACCAATTGGGCTGCTGCCTCTGGGTCGACATCGTCCCTTCGTTGCCCGGCGAGGCATCGTCATAATCGTTGCAGGCGAGGCCGGCGCTGTGGGTCATCAGGTGGGCGAGGGTGATGCGCGCCTTCCTGGGGTCCGGATTGGCGAAGGGCCCGAGGCCGGCGAGCAGCGAATACACCCGCGTCTCGGGCGAGATGGCGACGCCGTTCATCATCGCCGCGCCGAGCATCACCGAGGCGAAGGTCTTGCCCGCCGACCTTGTGTCGTGGGGGGTCTCGCGGTCGTAGCCGAAGAAATATTCCTCGAGCACCAGCCGGCCGCGGCGCGCGACCAGCAGCGAGTGGATCAGCGAGGGCGGCCGGGCGGTCGGGTCCGAATCGACGATGGTCCGGACGACCTGGGCGAGGGCGTCCTCGTCGATGCCGACGTCGCCGCCGGCGGCGGTGCGCCAGCCGTCGCCGGTCGCGGGCGGCCGGCGATAGGCGTAAGGCGGGGACCCGGGCGGGCGCGGGAAGAAGCCCGCGGCCCGGGCCGGCGGGCGGCGGGTCAGCTCGATCGGGCGGTCGAGGTCGCGCCAGCGGATGCGGATCCGGTCGGGCGCGGGCAGGAAGCTGGCGTCATGGTTGATCTCGCCGCCGTCGTAGCGGAGGTTGAACCGCAGCGCATTGCCCTCGCGGCTCACCCGGAAGCGCGAGGCGCCGCCATTGGAGTTGAGCTCGGGGTTGCGAAAGGCGGCGGTGAGGACGCCGTCGGCATCGCGGAAGATGCTGAGATAGAGCGTGAAGCGGTCGTCGAGCGGCGTGACGGCGCCCTGCCACGCATTGCCGCCGGCGCGCCGCAGCACGGTCCGGGTGGCGAAGGGCTGGCCCGATCCGCCGGGATCGCGCCGGTCCTCGGTCTCGCCCGAGGGCTGCAGCCAGAACCCTTCGATGGTCCGGCCGTCGCGGCTCAGCCGGCCGCGGTAGAGGCCGCCGCCGCCGAAGGTGAAGCGGAGCTCGCCGCCGGCGAGGGTGCCCACGGCCTGGCGCCCGCCGATCGTGGCGCGCCAGCCGCGTCCCGATCGGCGGACGAGGAGCGCGCCGCGCAGCACCGGGCCGAAAGCGGCTTCATAGGCCCACAGGCCGATCAGCGGGTCGTCGGAAGGCGGCCGCTGCGCCGCGCCTTCCGGCTGCGCCGACAGCAGCAGGAGCGCCGACAGGGCCAGCGCCAGGCTTTTGATCATGTCGCGTCCTTCCCCGACTCCCGCTCCGCGAGCCAGGCGGCGATCGGCGCGAAGCCCGTCTGCAGATTGTTGCGCAGCGCCGTGCATCCGGTGGCGAGATCGCCGTCGGCCAGCGCGCGCATGATCGCGTCATGGTTGGCGATGGCGCGATCGACGTTCCGCCCCTCGCGCATCAGCGCGAGCTCGTAGCGGCGGGTGCGGCGGATGAACTGCCCGATCAGCCCGGTCAGCACCTTGTTGGGGCAATCGGCGATCAGCAGCAAATGCCATTCGTCGTCGAGCGCGATGATCGCGTCGGCATCGCGCTCCTGGGCGATCCGGCGGTTCAGCGCCCGCAGCCGCGCCAGCCTCTCCGCGGACGGCAGGCCGGCGAGGCGCAGCGCCTCCGGATCGAGCAGCGCGCGGATCGGATAGATCTGGCGGAACTCGTCCAGCGTCAGCGGCCGCACGAACCAGCCGATGCGGGGCAGGCTGTCGAGCGCGCCTTCCTGCTCGAGCCCGGCCAGCGCCTCGCGCAACGGCGTCCGGCTGATGCCGAGGCGGCGCGACAGGTGGACTTCGTTGATCCGGGCGCCGGCGGGAAGCTCGCCGTCGACGATCATGTTGCGGACGATCGCCGCCGCGTCGCCGCTGAGGTTGGGCCGGGGGAGGGCGACGACGCTGGCCATGTGTATACTGTATACAATTTGTATCTGCATGCAAGCGGGCCGTTGCGGCGTTGCCAATTGGCGGGCCGCGGTCCATGGAGCCGCCATGCTTTCTCAACGAACGCGGTATACAATCCGGGCGCTGCTCCACCTCGCCGACCGCTTCGGCGACGGCCCGGTCCAGCTCGGCGAGATCGCCGAGGCGCAGAACCTGCCGCCCAAGTTCCTGACCGTGATCCTGTCGCAGATGCGCCGCGCCGGCCTGGTCGAGACGATGCGCGGCCGCGAGGGCGGCTATTGGCTGGCGCGGCCGCCCAAAGAGATCAGCTATGGCGAGATCGTGCGGCTGACCCGGGGCTCGCTCGGCCTCCTCCCCTGCGCCAGCCGGCTCGCCTATGAGAAGTGCAGGAACTGCATCAGCGAGGACAAGTGCCGGCTCCACCGCGCCATGCTGATGGTGCGCGACGAAACCGCGCGCATCCTCGACGGGCTCAGCCTCGCCGATCCAGTGCCGATCGCGGAGACGTTCGAGCGAGAGACGATGTGACCGCGGGCCGCGTCGCGGTGATCGGCGGCGGCGCGTCCGGCGCGCTCATGGCGCTCCACCTGCTCAAGGCCGGCGCGGCGCCGGTGACGCTGATCGAGCGCGCGCGCGCGCCCGGGCGCGGGGTCGCCTATTCGACCGACCGGCCCGAGCATCTCCTCAACGTGCCGGCGCGGCGGATGAGCGCCTTCGCCGACGATCCCGACCATTTCACCCGATGGTTCGAGGCGCGCGGCGGCGGCTCGGCCGAGGATTTCGCGCCGCGCGCGCTCTACGGCGACTATCTGGCCGGGCTGCTCGCCGCCGCCGGCGCCGGCGGCGGCGTCGAGGCCGTCCGCGGCGAGGCGGTGGCGATCGAGCCCGGCCGCGTGCGGCTGGCGGGCGGCGGCGCGGTCGAGGCCGACAGAATCGTCCTCGCCCCCGGCAATTTCAGGCCGGCGACGCCGCGCGGCATCGAGCCCGCCGCGCTGGGCGCCGCCTGGGTCGACGATCCCTGGGCCGGCGGGCTCGCCGACGGCCTCGCGGACAAGGACGTCGTGCTGCTGCTCGGCACCGGCCTCACCGCGGTCGATGCGGCGCTGACGCTCGGCGCGACGGGGTTCCGCGGCCGGATCGTGGCCTTGTCCCGCCGCGGCCTCGCCCCGCGCGCCCACGGCCTGCGTGAGCCGATGGTCGCGCCCCGGGACGACCTGCCGGCCGATTGCGTGGCGATGCTGCGGCGGGTGCGGGCGCGCAGCGGCGAGGTCGGCTGGCGCAGCGCCGTCCACGAATTGCGCGCGGTTACCCAGGATGTGTGGGCCGGAGCGAGCCTGGCCGAGCGCCGCCGCTTCCTCCGCCACCTGCGGCCGTGGTGGGACGTCCACCGCCACAAGGTCGCGCCGGCGGTCGGCGCGCGGATCGAGGCGATGCAGGCCGAGGCGCGGCTGGCGGTCGCCGCCGGCCGGCTGCTTTCCGCCGAGCCGGCCGACGGCGGCGCCATCGTCCGCTTCCGCGCCCGCGGCAGCGACGCGGTCGAGACGCTGCGGCCGGCGCGGATCGTCAACTGCACCGGCCCGGAGACCGACATCGCCCGCGCCGGCGAGCCGCTGCTCGCCGCCCTGCTCGCCGGCGGCCGCATCCGCCCCGACCCGCTCGGCATCGGCATCGACGTCGACCCCGATTGCCGCGCGATCGGCGCCGACGGCGCGGCCGGCGAGTCGCTCTCGGTGATCGGCCCGCTCACCCGCGGCGCCTTCTGGGAGAGCGTCGCCGTGCCCGACATCAGGGTGCAGGCCGAACGGGTCGCGGCCAGGCTGACCAGCAGATAGGCGCCGCCACCCGCCGCGATGCCGTCTCGCCTCCCGGCGGCGGGCATGCCATATGTCGCGCTGCCGGCCCGCCGAGGAGCAGCGCTCATGGCCATCGAAGGTGAACTGGCCTTTGCCGCCGCTTCATTCGGCGCGCCGGCATTGCGCACGCTGATCAGGTCGCCCTGGACCCTGACTTACGGTGCGTCGGTGGACGCGCTGCCGGGCGTGATCGTTCCCGATGCGCATGTCGAGTTCGTGTTCCAGACCGGCGCTCCGTGCGGCACGCAGCGGCGTGGCGGCGCGGCGGTCTCGGCGTCGCCACGCGCCATGATCTATGCGCAGCGGCACGGCGCGCTGCACCTGGTGCCGAGGGGCGCAAATGCGATAATCGCCTTCAGGACGACGCCGGCCGTCGCCTCGGTCATTCTTGGAGGCCCGCTGGCCGATTGCTGGGATCGCCCGATCGATCTGGTGGACCTGATCGGTCCGGAGGCGGGCCGCCTGCTGGCATCGATCGCCGACAGCGCGGTTGCCGATCAGGGAAGATTGCTCGAGACCTGGCTGATCTCGCGCCTGGCGGAATGGGGCCCGGAGCACGAGCGCAACCTCGCGCTCCAGCGCACCCTGCTGTGGCATCTCGGCGAGGAGTCCGTGTCCACCCTGGCCGACGATGCCGGGGTCACCGCCCGAACGCTGCGGCGGCATTTCGCGATACATGCCGGCCTGTCGCCGAAGCAATTGTCCATGTCGGGCAGGATCCTGCGGGCCTGCGCCTATCTCAGCGATCGCCGCGAGATACCGCTCGCCGAGGTCGCGCTGCGCGTCGGTTTCGGCGACCAGGCTTCATTCACCAATGCCTTTCGCCATTATGTCGGAATGACGCCGGCGCAGCTGCGCGCCGAGCCCATCGTCCATTGCGAGCGCCCGGGCGCCTGAGCCTGTCCCATTTTTGCAAGACCGCACCGGCGAGCCGGCTATGCTGAAGCGGACTGGAGAGGCGAGATGAGGCTGGCATTCAACATCCTGATCGTTCTTTTGGCGCTGGTCCCGGGCGGCGCGTCGGCCGCGCCGTCGGCGGACCGCCTGGCGGCCATATCCTGGCTGGTGGGGGATTGGGCGGGCGTCGGCGAGGGCCGGCCGGGGCTCGCCGGCAGCAGCCGCCGCGCCGAGCGCATTCAGGGCGATCACTTCATCAGGATCGAGGGGCGTTCCGTCTATCCGCCGCACGACGGGAACCGCGCCGGCGAAGTCCACACGTCGCTCGACTTCTGGAGCTTCGACCGGCGCCGCAACCTGCTCGTCCTGCGGCAGTTCGACAGCCTCGGCTTCGTCTCGACCTACGTGCAGGACCGCGCGGCGAGCGCCGGCGGGCGGCTCGTCCTCGTGTCCGAGCATCTCGAAAACGTGCCGGCCGGCTGGCGGGCGCGCTACACCTATGAGCATGCCGCACCCCATGAATATCGCGAGCTGTTCGAGCTCGATTCGGGAAACGGCTACCAGCGCTACGTGTCCAGCCGGTTCCTTCGGCTGAGCGCCACGCCGCCGTCATGACGGGCCCGGCATGCGGCGCCGGCGGCCGGACATCCGGGTCCAGGCGCGAAGGGGGCGGCGGCGCGGATCGCGGGCTGGGCTGGCTCGGGGACACGAAAGAGTACGTGTCCCCAATCTTAAAGAGTACGTGTCCCCAATCTTAGATCAGGATGCGGAACAGGGCGCCGCCCTCGGCGCTGGTGCCGACGCTGATCGCGCCGCGATGGGCGAGGACGACCTGGCGGGCGAGGCTGAGGCCGACGCCGGTCCCGTCCGCCTTGGTGGTGAAGAAGGGGAGGAAGATGTCCTGCCGCAGCCCCTCCGGCACGCCCGGGCCGTTGTCCGCCACCTCGATCTGGACGCGGCCCGAGCTGGTGCGGACGAAGGCGAGCGAGACGCGGGGCTTTTCGGCATGGCCGCGCGCGGCCTGGGCGGCGTTGCGGATGAGGTTGATCAGCACCTGGCTCATCAGGTCCGGGTCGGCGTCCAGCGTCAGCCCCTCGTCGACCGCGAGGCTGAAGCCGATCCCCAAGGTGCGCTCGCTCGCCCGGAACAAAGCTTCCAGCTCCTTTCCCCAGGCGAGGACGTCGATCGGCCGCTGCCGCACCTCGGGCGCGCGGCTGATCTGGCGGTAGCTTTCGACGAAGTGCATCACCCCGTCGGCGCGCCGCGCCAGCGTCTCGACCGCGACGCGGGCGTCGGCGACGTCGGCATCGGCGCCGCGGTCGACGCCGCGCATCAGATCGGCGGCGCTGTGGGCGAGCGAGGTGACCGGGGTCATCGAGTTCATGATCTCGTGGGTGAGGACGCGGATGAGGTCCGACTGGGCGGCGATCTCGATCGCGTTCAATTCGCCCTGGATCGGCTGCACCGCGACCACCCGGACGAGCCCGCCCAGCCGGTGGACGATGGCGGCGCTGACCAGCATGGTCTGGGGCACGCCGTCGCTGACCAGGGGCACCAGCCGCGGCCGGCCGACGGCGCCGCCCTCCAGCGCGAAGGCGAAAGCGTCGCCATATTCGCGGAAATCCTCCACCCGGACGCCCTTGTGGCGCATGAGGAGGCGGCGCGCGGCCTTGTTGGCGAGCTCGACCTTGCCGTCGCCGTCGACGGTGAGCAAGGCGGTCGGCGCGTCGTCGAGCACCGCCTCGTAGAAGCGGTTGGCGTCGATCAGCTTGTGGCGCTCGTCGCGCAGCCGCCGGATCGCCTCGTCGAGCACGGCGGAGAGATCGCCGAAGCCGCTGCCCTGGCCGCGGTGCGAGAAGCCCTGGCTGAAATCGCCGAACTTGACCGCGTCGATGAAGCGGGCGAGCTCGACATTGGTGCGCTGGACGTGCCGCCAGAGCAAGGCGGCGGCGCCGACCACCAGCAGGGCCGCGACCAGCCGCGCCGCGCCCAGCCCCGGGGCGGTGAGCGCCTGGGCGAAGGCGAAGGCCGCCGCGAGCAGCAGCCCCAGCCGCCAGGCCAGGCCGAGGAGGAAGCGGCTGCGGAAGGGCACCTCCTTATCCCCTCCCCCTCGAGGGGGAGGGTAGGGAGGGGGTGTCCGGCGCTGGCGATCGTACTCGGAAGCCGAACCCCCTCACCCTAACCCTCTCCCCCAATGGGAGAGGGGATGTCCGGCCAGTGCCTTTGGTCATCTCACAATCCATGCTTTTCCATCCGCCGGTAGAGCGAGGCGCGGGTGAGGCCCAGTTCGGCGGCGGCGAGCGAGATGTTGTAGCTGTGCTTCTTCAGCGCCTCCTCGACCAGCTGCTTTTCGACCCGCTCGAGGTTGAGGTCGTCGCGGGGCTGCGCCGCCGGCGCCGGGGCGGGCGCCGAGGGCCGGGCCGACGACCCGCGGGAGAGTGAGAAGTCCTCGACCCGGAAGGCCTCGCCGTCGGCCAGGATCACCGCCCGCTCGGCGGCGTGGCGCAGCGCGCGGACGTTGCCGGGCCAGTCATAGGCTTCGAGCGCGCGCGCCACCTCGGCCGGCAGCGCCCGCGCCGGCTTGCCGTATTTGCGGGCGTAGAGGGCGATGAAATGGTCGGCGAGGAGAAGGATGTCCTCGCGCCGCTCGCGCAGCGCCGGCAGGTCGATCTCGACGGTGTTGAGGCGGAACAGGAGGTCTTGGCGGAAGCGGCTCTCGTCGCCCAATTGCTCGGGCGGGCAATTGGTCGCGGCGATCACCCTGACGTCGATCCTGACCGGCTTGTTGGCGCCGACCGGGACCACCTGCCTTTGCTCCAGGGCGGTCAGCAATTTGGGCTGGAGGTGCAGCGGCAGATTGCCGATCTCGTCGAGGAACAGGGTGCCGCGGTCGGCCGCCTGCATCCGCCCGATCCGGTCGCCGCGGGCGTCGGTGAAGGCGCCCTTCACATGGCCGAACAGCTCGCTCTCGAACAGATTCGCGGCGACCGCGCCCAGGTCGACCGACACCAGCACCTGGTCGGCGCGGCGCGAGCGGCTGTGGAGCTCGCGCGCGACCAGCTCCTTGCCGGTGCCGTTCTCGCCGAGGATGAGGACGTTGGCGTCGGTCGGCCCGGCCCGCTCGATCAGCGACCATATCCGCGCCATCGCCGGCGAGCGGCCGAGCAGGGGCGTCTCGCCGCCGGCGACGGGGGCGGCGATCGCCGCCGAGCGCTTGCGCTCGGTCACCGCTTCCTCGCGCGACGTCCGGAGCGCGGCGGCGGTGCGGACGGTGGCGAGCAGCCGCTCGTTCGACCAGGGCTTGGAGACGAAGTCGGTGGCGCCGCGCTTCATCGCGTCGACCGCGACCGAGACGCCGGCATGGGCGGTGATCATCACCACCACCGCCTGCGGGTCGCGCTTCAATATCTCGGAGAGCCAGTGGAAGCCTTCGGCGGCGTTGGTCGCGCCGCGGCCGAAATTGGCGTCCAGGAGGATGACGTCGGGCAGCTCCTCGACCATCGCCGCCAGCGCCTCCTCGGGCGACTGGAAGGCGGCGACCTCGGCGAACAAGTCCCTGAGCAGCAGCCGCGCCGACAAAAGGATGTCCTCGTCGTCGTCGATGACGATGCAGCGCCCGAAGCGTTTCGACTGGCTCACCCCGCCCTCCTCTCCTGTTCGATAACGGACAAACAATATCCGTGCCAGTGTCCCCCCGGCGCCGTCCGCGAGCGGACAATCCTGTTCGGAAACGGACGAGGCCGGCGCCCGCCGCCCGCCCGCGCCGCCGCCGGGATATGGCGGAAATCCGCCGCTTTTTCCGCTTGGCACGGCTCATGCTGATGATTGCGGCACAGGGGTTTTCCACCCAGGGAGAGAGATGATGGTGCAGAAGTTCGAGACGCTGGCCTTCGCGGTCGGCTTTATCGCCACCGGCTTCCTCGCGCTCGTGGCGATTCCGCTTGCGTGAGGCCGAACAGGGTGTGCGGTGGCGGACATTTCCTGTCCGATTCCGGACAGTCGTCCGCCGCCGCCTTGCCACGAGGATTTGAATGAGCGTCGTGCGGTTCAAGCAGTCCGAGGGCCCGGAGAGCGGCGGCGGCATGGACCGCGTCGTCGCAACGCAAAGGCTCCCGGCCAGGATCAAGATCGGTCTCGCCGCCGCCGGCATCCTCCTGCTCGCCTTGCTCTTCTACCTGTTCGCGCCGAGCGCCAACAGCCAGACCGTGCCGATCTCGCGGCTCACCATCTCGACCGTCAGCCAGGGCCGGTTCGACGATTTCCTGCCGTTGCGGGCGCGGGTCGAGCCGCTGGTCACCGTCTTCCTCGACGCGGTCGAGGGCGGCCGGGTCGAGCGGGTGGTGGTCGAGGACGGGGCGACGGTCAGCCAGGGGCAATTGCTGGCGGTGCTCTCCAATTCCGACCTTCAGCTCAACCTGCTTGCCCGCCAGACCGAGGTCATCCAGCAGATCAACTCGATGCGCAGCCAGGAGCTGGCCCTCAACCAGACCCGGCTCGCCAACGAGCGGGCGCGGATCGAGGCCGATCTCGCCACCCAGACCGCGCGCCGCAATTTCGAGATGCAGCGCCCGCTCGCCGCGCGCGGCTTCGTCTCCGGCCGCCAGTTCGAGGATTCCCGCGACACCTACGAGGCCCACCGCCGCCGCAGCGACGTGCTCCGCCGCCAGCAGGCGACCGACGAACGGCTGCAGTCGAGCCAGCTCGCCCAGCTGCGCGCTTCCGCCTCCGCCCTCAACGGCAGCCTCGACATCGCCCGCGCCACGCTCGACGCGCTCAACCTGCGCGCGCCGGTGGCGGGCCAGCTCACCGCCTTCTCGATCCAGGTCGGCCAGTCGCTGAGCCGCGGCGAGCGGCTCGGCCAGATCGACAGCGCCGGCCGCAACAAGCTGCGCGCCCAGGTCGACGAATTCTATCTCGGCCGGGTCGGCGAGGGCCAGGTCGCCAATGCCGACGTCGCCGGCCGGCCCTACCGGATGCGGGTCAGCAAAATCTATCCGCAGGTGCGCAACGGCGCGTTCGAGATCGACCTCCAGTTCCTCGGCCCCGAGCCCGCCGACCTGCAGCGCGGCCAGACCGTCCAGATCCGCCTCACCCTGGGCGCGCCGGCGCCGGCGCGGCTGATCCCCAATGGCAGCTTCTACAACGAGACCGGCGGCAATTGGGTGTTCGTGGTCGCCCCCGACGGCCGCTCGGCGGTCCGCCGCCAGGTCCGGCTCGGCCGCCGCAATTCCGAAAGCATCGAGGTGCTCGACGGGCTCGACCCGGGCGAGCGCGTCATCACCTCTCCTTATACGGGTTTCGCCGAGCGCGATCGGCTGACCCTGAGTGGGCAATGAAGGGAGCCAGTCCATGTTGAACATGCGTGAAGTCTCGCGGGTCTACCGCACCGACACGGTCGAGACGACCGCCCTCGACGGCATCTTCCTCGATGTCGCCGACGGCGAGTTCGTCGCGATCATGGGGCCGTCGGGCTGCGGCAAATCGACCTTGCTCAACGTCATCGGCATGCTCGATTCGCCCACCAGCGGCTCCTACGTGTTCAACGGCACCGAGGTCGCGGGACTTTCGGAGTCGAAGCTGGCCGACTTCCGCAAGCGCAACATCGGCTTCATCTTCCAGATCGTTCAATCTCGTCGACGAGCTCTCCGTCCGCGAGAATATCGAGCTTGCGCTGCTCTACCACAACGTCCCCGCGGGCGAGCGGCGCACCCGGGTCGACGAGGTGATGGACAAGGTGGGTATCGCCCACCGCGCCAAGCACCGTCCGAGCCAGCTCTCGGGCGGCCAGCAGCAGCGTGTCGCCGTCGCCCGGGCCCTGGTCGCGGCACCCAAGCTGATCCTCGCCGACGAGCCGACCGGCAATCTCGACACCGCCCATGGCGAGGAGGTGATGAAGATGCTGCAGGCGCTGAACGCCGAAGGGTCGACCATCGTCATGGTCACCCACTCGCCCAGCCACGCCGATTATGCCGGCCGGGTCGTCAACATGCTCGACGGCCGCATCCTGGTCGAGCACCGGCGCGCGGCGTGAACCGATCTCCCTCTCCCCATTGGGGAGAGGGCTGGAAGGGAGAAGTAGAGATGTGGCGCAATTACATGACGGTGGGCGTCCGGGCGCTGGTCAAGAACAAGACCTACGCCTTCATCAACATCTTCGGCCTGGCGATCGGCCTCGCCGCCTGCCTGATGCTGCTCCTCTACGTCCGCTACGAGACCACCTATGACCGGTGGCTCCCCAATGCGGAGAACAGCTACCAGTTCCAGAGCCACTACCGCTCCAGGCAGACCGGCGAGGAGAATCATTTCCAGATGACCTCCTACATCGCCGGGCAGCGGCTCGAGCGCGACTTCCCGCAGGTCGAGCGCAGCGTCTACGCGCTGTCGAGCGAGCCGGTCGTGTCGCGCGGCAACGAGGCGCTGCCGACCAAGGACGTGCTGCTGGTCGACGATCTGTTCTTCGACGTGCTGCAATTCCCGCTCGTCGGCGGCGATCCGCGGACCGCTTTGTCGCGGCCGGGCACGGCCGTGCTGACCCAGAGCGAGGCGCGGCGGCTGTTCGGCCGCGAGGACGTGGTCGGCCGGACCCTGACCATGGTCTCGCGCGGCGTCTCGACCGACTATCAGGTGACCGGCGTCGCCCGCGACCTTCCCCGCAACAGCCACATCCGCTTCACCATCGTCGCCCGGATCGACATTCCCAGCTTCTTCCACGAGACGCCGCAATTCATGACCGCCTGGGGCTGGCAGTCGGGCTGGTATTATTTCACCCTGCGCCCCGGCAGCGACCCGGCCGCCATCCAGGCTGCCCTCCCCGCCTGGGAGCGGCGCAACATCGAAGACCAGGTGTTCGGCAACCAGCGCACCAACCAGGGCGACGAGCAGGACTGGCGGGTCGCCAACATCCGCGACGTCCATCTCGGCCAGGCGCAGGAAGCGACGATGACGCCCGGCAATGACCAGCGGACGATCTGGACGTTCACGATCATCGCCTTCCTGATCCTCGGCATGGCCTGCGTCAACTTCACCAACCTCGCCACCGCCCGCGCCAGCCAGCGCGCCCGCGAGGTGGCGCTGAGGAAGGTGCTCGGCGCCAACCGCCAGCAGCTGATCACCCAGTTCCTCGCCGAATCGGTGCTGATCGCGGGCATCGCCATGCTGGTCGCGCTCGCCCTGGTCGAGCTGCTGCTGCCGCTGCTGTCGGGCTTCCTCGATGCCGACGCTCGAGATGCACTATTTCGGCGCCGGACGGCATGCTGCTGCCGATCGTCGGCCTGACCCTGCTGGTCGGCGCGGCCGGCGGCGTCTATCCGGCTTTCTACCTCAGCCGCTTCCAGCCGGCGCAGGTCCTCAAGGCCAATCAGTCGTCGGCCGAGGCGTCGGGCTCGGGGCTGCTGCGCAACGTGCTGGTCGTCGCCCAATTCGCGGTGTCGATCGGCCTCATCATCTGCACGGTCGTGGTCTACGCCCAGACCGTCTACGCCCGCACCGCCGATCCGGGCTACCGGCGCGACGGCCTGATCCAGGTCGAGAATCTCGGCCGCCGCCAGCTGCTCGAACGCTCCGACACGATCGCCCGGCGAGATGGCGCGGGTGCCGGGCGTGCTCGCCGTCGGGCGCTCCGGCATCGGCGTCGGCACCAGCAACAGCAACAATACCGGCGTTCAGGTGCCGGGCCAGAACGAGCCGGTGGTCATCGGCACCTACAGCGTCGATCCCAGCTTCTTCGAGACGATGGGCATCGAGCTCGTCGCCGGGCGGCTGTTCGACGAGAACCGGCCGGCCGACAGCCTCAACCTCGTCTATCCGCCGACGGCGGAATCGCAGCGCGCCCTGGTCGCGCCGTGGCGCCAACGATCGTGATCAACGAGCTGGCGGCGCGGCGGATGGGCTTCGCCAACCCGGCCGACGCGGTCGACAAGGCCGTCCAGGTCGCCTTCGTCGAGGAGGAATATGGCGTCGTCCCGACCCGGATCATCGGCGTCGTCCGCGATTCCCGCTTCCGCTCGATCCGCGAGCCGATCGATCCGATCATGTTCTCCTGGGACGGCCCCGGCGCGAACACGCTGCTGCTGCGCTACGACCCGGCCGACCCGCGCGGCGCGATGCAGCGCATCGAGCAGGCGTGGAAGCAGCTCGCCCCCGACGTGCCGTTCGACGGCGTCTTCTCCGAGGACAAGGTCGCCGAGCTCTACGAGGCCGAGGCGGCGCGCGCCAAGGTGTTCGCCGGCTTCGCCCTGCTGGCGGTGATCGTCGCCTGCCTCGGCCTGTTCGGGCTCGCCGCCTTCACCGCCGAGCGGCGGACCAAGGAGATCGGCATCCGCAAGGTGCTCGGCGCCCGCACCCGCGACGTCGTCCGGCTGCTCGCCTGGCAATTCTCCAAGCCGGTGATCATCGCCAATCTGATCGCCTGGCCGCTTGCCTGGTGGGCGATGCGCGAGTGGCTGAACACGTTCGACGCGCGCATCGACCTGGGGCCGATGCCGTTCGTGCTGGCCGGCCTGCTCGCCCTTGTGATCGCGATCGGCACCATCGCCGGCCACGCCTTCCGGGTGGCCCGCGCCAACCCCATCCACGCCCTGAGATACGAATAGGATCCGTCATGACCGCGTCCCTCCTCTTCGCCGCGACGGCGCTCGGCATCACCGCGATGCTCTGCCTCGCCGCCACCCGCGCCTGGCGGGGCTGGCTCGAGCTGAAGCGGCTCGAGCTGGCCGCCCGCCCGGCCGAATCGGAAGCCGCCGAGGACGAAATCGGCGTGCGGATCGAGCTCGCCGCGGTGCGCGAGCGGCTGAAGAAGCTCGAAGCGATCGCCAGCGGCGTCGAGCTTTAGGCACGGGCTCTGGACCCGGGCGGCGCGCCGTCGTAGCCGGTAGCCGTGGGCAAGGACAGCGAACTCGGGCTCGGCTCGCGGCTGGCGATCGGCGGCATCGCCGGCTTCGTCGCGACGATGGCGATGACCTCGGCGATGCGCCGGCTCCATGCCCGCCTGCCCCCAAAGGAGCGCTATCCGCTGACCCCGCGCGAGATCGTCGATTCGACGCTGGCGCCGCCGCCCGCCGCGGCGCCCGATTTCACCCTCGTCGCCCATTTCGCTTATGGCGCCGGCTGCGGGGCGCTGCTCGCCGCCGCCAATCCGCGCATCGGCCGGGTCGGCGGATCCTTGGCCGGCGCCGCCGTGTGGCTGACCTCCTATATGGGCTGGATCCCGGCGCTCGGCGTGCTGAAGCCGGCGACCGGCCATCCGCTGCGGCGCAACGCGGTGATGGTCGCCGCCCACCTCGCCTGGGGCTGGTCGACCGCCGAAGCGATCCGCGAGCTCAGCGCCGCCCGCGCCACCATCTTCGCCGACGGGCCGGACAAGGACGCGTGAGCGGGCGTGAACGGGGACACGTACGAGTACGTGTCCCCTTTTTCCCCTTTCCGACGGCGTCGTGAACGGGGACACGTACGAGTACGTGTCCCCTTTTCTTTCCCTTTTCTTTTTAATCGACGTGCGGGCTGACGGCGGGCGGGTCGCTCGCCGGGAAGCTCTCGTCGGACGCCTGGTCGACCCGTTCCCAATCCTCGGGCGGGTCGCGCATCGCCTCCGGCCCGGCCGAGCGGGCGGCGCCGGACTGGCCGACCGGCCCCGGGGCGGTGGTGCCGCGGCTGTGCGCGGGGGCGGGGACCTCGCCGCGGTCGCCGCGCCACCATTTGCGGGTGAAGAGCGCCGCGGCGAAGCCGGCGACGGCGGCTCCGCCGGCGAAGAGCGTGCGGTTGCGAGTCCAGGCCATCATCATGCCCCTTCGTGCTGGAGCGTCGCCGGCTGCGCCGGCGGCAGGCCCTGCGCATCGGCGATCTCCATCAGCTCGGCCTTGCGGGCGGCGAGCCGGGCGCCGAGGGCCGCGCGGTCGATATCGGCCGCGCGGGTCTGCTGGAACAGATTGTCGCGCTGCTTCTCCTCTTCCTCGACATGGTGCTCGATCAGCTCCTGGAGCACCTTCACCTTGGCGTCGTAGAAGGCCTCGTCGGGCTCGGCCGCCTCGAGCTCGTTGATCAGCAATTTGGCGCTGTCATGCTCGACATAGGCCTCGTCGAGGTCGGCGTCCTCGACCTTGCCGCGGATCTCCGGATAATAGATTTCCTCCTCGATCTGGGCGTGGACCTTCAATTCGGTGCAGATCCGGCGGACCAGCTCTTCCTTGCCGGAGGTGCCGCTCGCCTTCTCGAACCGGGCGAACAAATCCTCGACCGTGCGGTGGTCGGCGGCAAGCAGTTGAAGTCCGTCCAGAGTTCCTGTTTCGGTGGCCATTATTAGTCTCCTTGATTGCGGCTTCGGAACAATCGGCGCAGGGGACCGGTTCCCGCCGTTGATCGAGATCAGGACGAGATTTTTGAACGATACCGAGACGCTCTCGCCGGTGCTGCCCGATGCGGTCGAGGAGGCGACCCGCCGCCTGCTCGCCAAGGCGGCCGAGCGCGGTCTGGTGCTCGCCACCGCCGAAAGCTGCACCGGCGGCATGCTCGCCTCGCTGCTGACCGACGTCTCCGGCATCTCCCACGCCTTCGACCGCGGCTTCGTCACCTATAGCGAGGACGCCAAGACCGACATGCTCGGCGTTCCCGCCCAGCTGATCGCCGATCGGGGCGCGGTTTCGAAGGCGGTCGCCGTCGCCATGGCCGAAGGCGCGCTGGCGCGGTCGCGGGCAAATATCGCGCTTGCCATTACCGGCTTTGCCGACAAGGGCGATGAGCCGGGGCTGGTCCATTTCGCCTGCGCGCGTTCGGGGCGTATAACCCTGCACCGCGAGGAGCATTTCGGCGACGTGGGCCGGGGCGCGACCCGCGTCGCGTCGATGGGGGTGGCGGTCGAGATGATGACGGAGATGCTGTGATGGCGAAGGCCGCGAGCAAGGCCCGGCCCGCGTTCGGCGCGATCCACCGCCACGGCTTCGTCCGGGTGGCGGCGGCGAGCCCGGTCGCCTCGGCCGGCGACGTCGCCTTCAACGTCGACCAGGCGCTGGCGCTGGCGCGCGAGGCCGATGGGCGCGGCGTCGACCTCGCCGTCTTCCCGGAGCTGAACATCTCCTCCTACGCGGTCGACGACCTCTTCCTCCAGGACGCGTTCCTCGACGCGGTCGAGCAGGGGCTCGCGCGGCTGGCCAGGGAAAGCGCCAAATTGCGGACGGTGCTGGTGGTCGGCGCGCCGCTCCGGCGCAACGGCCGGCTCTACAATACGGGGATCGCCATCGCCCGCGGCCGGATCCTCGGGGTGGTGCCGAAATCCTTCCTCCCCAATTACCGCGAATATTACGAGAAGAGATGGTTCGCCTCGGGCGTCGGCCTCGACGGGCTGAAGATCGAGGTGGCGGGGCAGGCGGCGCCGTTCGGGCCGGACCTCGTCTTCGCCGCCGACGACCTTGCCGGCTTCGCCTTCCATATCGAGATTTGCGAGGATTATTGGGCGCCGCAGCCGCCCTCGACGCTGGGCGCGATGGCCGGCGCCCTCATCCTCACCAACCTCTCCGCGTCCAACATCACCATCGGCAAGGCCGACGAGCGCAAATTGCTGTGCGCCTCGCAGGCCAGCCGCTGCCTCGCCGCCTATGTCTTTTCCGCCGCCGGGCCGGGCGAGAGCACCACCGACCTCGCCTGGGACGGGCAGGGCTCGATCTACGAGCTCGGCGAATTGCTCGCCGAGACCGGCCGGTTCGACCGCTTTTCCGAGCTCGCCGTCGCCGACATCGACGTCCAGCGCCTGCGGCTGGAGCGGATGCGCAACGGCACGTTCAACGACAATGTTCGCGCCGCCGGCCATCCCGAGACGCGCTTCCGCCGCATCGGCTTCGACCACCGGCCCGATGTTGCCGACATCGGCTTTGCCCGGACGCTGCGCCGCTTTCCCTATGTCCCCAACCGTGCCGAGCAGCTCGATCAGGATTGCTACGAGGCGTTCAACATCCAGGTCCAGGGCCTGGTCCGCCGCTTCCAGGCGACCAGCGGCACCCACCTCGTCATCGGCGTGTCGGGCGGGCTCGATTCGACCCATGCCCTGATCATCGCCGCCAAGGCCTGCGACGACCTCGAGCTGCCGCGCTCGACCATCCTCGGCTTCACCATGCCCGGCTTCGCCACCGGCGAGGAGACCAAGGGCAACGCCTGGTCGCTGATGAACGCATTGGGCATCGTCGGCGAGGAGATCGACATCCGCCCGGCCGCCAGCCAGATGCTCGGCGACCTCGGCCATCCCTTCGCCAAAGGCGAGCCGGTCTACGACGTCACCTTCGAGAACGTGCAGGCGGGGCTGCGCACCGACTATCTGTTCCGCCTCGCCAACCAGCGCGGCGGCTTCGTCGTCGGCACCGGCGACCTCTCCGAGATCGCGCTCGGCTGGTCGACCTATGGCGTCGGCGACCAGATGAGCCATTACAACGTCAATGCCGGCGTGCCCAAGACCCTGATCCAGTACCTCATCCGCTGGGCGATCAGGTCGGGCCAGTTCGACGCCGCCACCGACCGGGTCCTCCAGGCGATCCTCGACACCAAGATCTCGCCCGAGCTGGTCCCCGCCGACGAAAAGAGCGGCATGCAGTCGACCGAGGACAGGATCGGCCCCTACGAGCTCCACGATTTCTTCCTGTTCCACATCCTGCGCCACGGCCAGCCGCCGTCCAAGGTCGCGTTCCTCGCCTGGCAGGCGTGGAAGGACGCGAAAGCGGGCGCGTGGCCGATCGACTATCCGGACAGCCTCAAGCGGGAATACGACCTGGCGACGATCCGCAAATGGCTGGAGGTCTTCCTGTTCCGCTTCTTCCAGCTCTCCCAGTTCAAGCGCAGCGCCATGCCCAACGCCCCCAAGGTTTCCGCCGGCGGCGCGCTCTCCCCGCGCGGCGACTGGCGCGCTCCGAGCGACGGGACGGCGGCGCCCTGGCTGGACGAGCTGAAGCAGGCGTTCGAGGACTAGTTTATTCCGTCCCGGTCGCCCTCCTACGCCGCACGTTTGGGAGGAGCGAGCACATTGCGGCCTCTGCGCTCGGCGGCGCTGGTGCCGGCCGCGCTGTGGAGCAATTCCTCAAGCTCGCGCGCGGTTTTTTTCCATCCTCTCGACAAAGTTGCCACTCATCCCCGCCTCCGCCGCGAAGCGCCGGCAGGCTTCGGCTATGAAAGCCGAGCGGGTGAGGCTCCGGTCCCCGGCGGCGCGGTCGGCCAGCGCCAGGGTCGCCTCGTCGATGGTGATGTTGACCCTGAGAGTGCGCCCGGCAGGAAAGATGGCCGGAAGTAGCAACTGCGCCACTGAGCCGCCGAGATCCTCCTGCACCTCGGGGTCGGCGAGCACCTCTTCGGGCGGACGCGCGGCCGGAACGGCGAGACCGTGATCGACCAGGGCGGCGACATGATTGGCGAGAATGCGCCGCGCTACCGCGAGCGCCTCGTCGAGCGAGGCATTCTCTGCATGAGCGGTGAAGCCGGGAATGTCGGGGATGATGAAGCCGTAGCCTTCCTCATCGTCTCCGAACACCAAAGCCAGATAATGCATGTTCGTGCTCCTCATGCGCGACCCTCCGCGCCTCTTCCATCCTCACGCCTCGCTCAGCGCCATCCTGCCGCCTTTTCGATGGTTCGCTTCAACCCCTTCGGCAGGCTCTTCCCAGGCTGTATCGACATTCATTCGAGGGCGCCGGCAAGAACCCCCTCTCCCAGTGGGGATTGCGGCGACAGGCCTGTCCCCCGGACAGGCCAAAAAGTCGCCGCAATGGTTGGGGTGAGGGGGAGCGAGCGATAGCGAGCGTCGTGAGTCTGCGAACGATCTCGCGCGCCGAACACCCTCACCCAGCCCTCTCCCTGAGGGAGAGGGCTTTTTCCCGTCCAACGAACGTGAATGTCGATACAGCCTAGAATGGGGGACCGTGATGTGTACATAAATACATAGCATCGGACCTTGCGATGCATAAAAGCAAGAGGGAATGCGTACTTTTCTACACACCGTTTCGCAATAAGCCTGGCAATGAAACACCCTATATACCGACTCAGGCCGCCGCGTCCTTCGCGTCCGCGCGCAGCTCCAGTTCGAGGGCGGCGATCACCTTCATCACCGTGTCGAGGCACGGATTCCGCTCCTCTTTGAGTACGTCATAGAGCGAGTCTCGGCTGAGGCCTGTCACGCGTGCGAGCTCGGTCACCCCGCGCGCCCTAGCGATCATGCCGAGCGCATGGGCGATGACGCGCGCCTTGCCCGACGCGAGCGCCTCGCTGAGCAGCTCCGCCTGGATGGCGGGATCGTCTAGATATTGGGACCCGTCGAAAGGCGTCGTCTGTTCTCTCAGTTTCTGCATGTTCAACCTAGCCATCGCGCGCTGCGGTCTCCTTTGCTTTGGCGATGTCGCGCCGTTGCGATCCCCTTATCGCCCCCGATCAGCGTCAGGACCAGCCCCCCGCGCCTGGATGAGCTGGTGCAGGCGGGGGCCCCTGTGAGTTCCCACTTGCGCGCGTCGCCGAACGGGCAGAGGGTTGCCGCCGCTAACAGGGCGGAGGGGCACCATGGAACCCACGCGGAAGCCGAGTCGGCGTTCCTTCCTGAATCAGGTGCTGGGCGGCGTTGCCGTCGGTGGGGCGCTCGGGACGCTGTCGGGGCAGGCCAGGGCTTATCAGGCCTATAGCGGCGTCACCGATGCCGACACCGGCAACGTCCGCGACCGGCCCGGCTACGGCGTCGGCACCAGGACCCGCTACACCGACCGGGACACCGGCCCCAACGCCGATCGCCAGTTCGAGGGGCGGGGCCCGGCGGGCCGCGGCGAGGGCGCCGTGTCGGGCACCGGCCGCTATGGCGAAGCCCCGTCGGGCTGCTCGGATTCGGACGGCGGGCCCGGCTCGGACCCCGGCGGGCGCGGCGTCCGCTGCAACGGCCAGACCCCGCCGCGGCGCTATCCGCCCGGCCACACCCGCCACTGCACCGATTCCGACACCGGCTCGGGCGCGGACCCGATCCAGCAGGGCCGCCGCTGCTGAAGCGAGCGCTCGACCAAGTTCGGCCAGCTTTCGACGAGCGACACGCACGGGCCGCCGCCCTCGCTTGCCTGTCTTGCCCGGATAGTGCACCGTTGCTGCCTTCCTGACCGCTTCCACCCGAGGGGTTCGCACATGATCCGCAGCCTTGCCGCGCTTTCGCTTCTGCTCGTCTCGACCACCGCTCTGGCGCAGCCCGCGCGCCGCGGCGGCAATGGCGAGCCGCCGGCGTGGGACGTCAACGCCCCGCCCGGGGCGCGGCTGCGGCAGGTGCCGATCAACGTCAGCGAAGGCACCTGGATGAACGTCGACGTCAGCCCGGACGGACGGACGATCGCCTTCGACCTCCTGGGCGACATCTACACCATGGCAATCGCCGGCGGGCGGCCGACGCGGATCAGCTCGGGCCTCGCCTTCGACATGCAGCCGCGCTTCTCGCCCGACGGCCGGCTGATCGCCTTCACGTCGGACCGGGGCGGCGGCGACAATATCTGGGTGATGAACGCCGACGGCTCGGGCGCCCGCGCCATCACCCGCGAGACTTTCCGCCTCCTCAACGCGCCGACCTGGAGCCCGGACGGGCAATATATCGCCGCGCGCAAGCATTTCACCACCCAGCGTTCGCTCGGCACCGGCGAGATCTGGCTCTACCATGTCTCGGGCGTCGGCGAGGGCGTGCCTCTGGTCGAACGGCCCAATCCCCAGTTCCAGAAGGAATTGGGCGAGCCCGCTTATGCGCCCGACGGCGCGTCCATCTATTTCAGCCGCAACACCACGTCCGGCAACATCTTCGAATATGCCCAGGATTCGAACCAGCAGGTGTTCGCGATCGAGCGCTACGACATCGCCACCGCCGAGCGCACCCAGGTCGCCGGCGGCCCCGGCGGCGCGGTCCGGCCGACCCCCTCGCCCGACGGCCGCTGGCTCGCCTACGTCCACCGCACCGGCGGCCGCAGCCGCCTCTACGTCAAGGATTTGCGCTCCGGCGAGGAGCGGCAGGTCTATGCCGATCTCGACCAGGATCTGCAGGAGACCTGGGCGGTCCATGGCGTCTATCCCAACATGGACTGGACCCCCGACAGCCGGACCATCATCTTCTGGGCCGGCGGCAGGATCCGGCGCGTCGACCGCGACGGCGGCGCGGGCGCAGAAATCCCGTTCGAGGTCGCCGACAATCGCGTCGTCATCGATCCGCCGCGGCCGATGGTCGAGGCCGCGCCGGCCAGCATCACCACCCGCATGCCGCGCTTCGCCGCCCTCTCGCCGGACGGCAGCCGGGTGGTGTTCGAGACGCTCGGACGGCTCTACATACGCGACCTCGCCGGCGGGGCGCCGCGGCCGCTGACCGCCCGCGACGGCGACTTCCAGCTGTGGCCGGACTGGTCGCGCGACGGCCGCAGCATCGCCTTCGTCTCGTGGAACGACGAGCGGCTCGGCGAAATCCGCACCGTCGCCGCCGACGGCAGCAACTTGCGCACGGTCACCACCCAGCCGGGCCATTACCGCCGCCCGCGCTTCTCGCCGGACGGGGCGACCATCGTCTACGAGCTGAGCGGCGGCGGCGGGCTGACCTCGAACCGATGGTCCGGCACCACCGGCATCTTCCGCATCCCGGCGTCGGGCGGCGGCGCCACCCGCATCCTCGGCGAGGGCAGCAACCCCCATTTCGGCGCGGCCTCGGACCGCGTCTTCCTCGAGGTCAGCCAAGACCAGAAGCGCAAGCTGATCAGCGTCGACCTGAACGGCGGCAACCGCCGCGACCACGCCCAGGGCGAGATGGTCACCGGCTATGAAGTGTCGCCCGACGGCCGCACCATCGCCTTCCGGGAGAATTACAATTTGTTCGTCACCCCCTTCTTCGGCGGCGCCCGGGCGATGGACGTCGGCGCGCGCGGCGCGCAGCTTCCGGTCACCCGCGTCACCACCAACGGCGCGGCTTATGCGAGCTGGGCCCGGAACGGGCAGCGGCTCGCCTGGAGCCTCGGGCCGACCCTCTACGGCGCCGACCTCGCCGACCTGCTCCGCACCGCGCCCGGCGGCTCCTACACGGCGCCGGCCGGCGGCACCTCGCTGTCGATCACCGTTCCCGCCGACGTGCCGACCGGCCAGGTCGCCCTTGTCGGCGCGCGCATCGTCACCATGGCCGGCGCCGACGGCGGCATCATCGACGACGGTATCATCGTCGATCGAGGGCAACCGCATCAGGCAGGTCGGACGCCGCGGCGAGATCGAGATTCCGGCCGGCGCGGCCCAGGTCGACGTGACGGGCAAGACCATCATACCCGGGATCATCGACGGCCACGCCCATGGCAGCCAGGGCGAGGACGACCTCATCCCGCAGCAGAACTGGTCGGCGATGTCGCATCTCGCTCTGGGCGTCACCACCGTCCACGACCCGTCGAGCACCTCCTCCGAAATCTTCCCCGCCGGCGAGATGCAGCGCGCCGGCCTGATCCTCGCGCCGCGCACCTTTTCGAGCGGCGAGATCGTCTACGGCGCCCGCTCGCCGGGCCGCTACGCGCTGGTCGACTCCTACGAGGACGCGCTCCAGCACGTCCGGCGCCTGCGCATCGAAGGCGCCCATTCGATCAAGAATTACAACCAGCCGCGCCGCAACCAGCGCCAGCAGGTCGCCGCCGCCGCCCGCGCCGAGAACATCCTGGTCGTGCCCGAGGGCGGCTCGCTGTTCCAGATGGACATCACCCTCATCCAGGACGGCAATTCGACGGTCGAGCACAACATCCCGCAGCAGCGCTTCTACGAGGATGTGGTCAGCCTCTTCTCGCAGACCCGGGTCGGCTACAATCCGACCCTGGTGGTCACCTATGGCGGCCTCGCCGGCGATCCCTATTGGGCGCAGGCCACCCAGGTCTGGAACCACCCCCTGCTGACCCGCCACACCCCGCCGTCCGAGCTTGCCGGCCGGGTGCGGGCGGTGACCGCGCCGGCCGACCAGTTCGTCGACCAGTATAGCGGCCGCGAATCGCACCGCCTTGCCGAGCGCGGCGTGCTGGTCGCCGTCGGCGGCCACGGCCAGCAGCCGGGCCTCGCCGCCCATTGGGAGATGTGGAGCCACGTCCGCGGCGGCGCGACGCCGGTCGAGGCGCTGCGCCACGCCACCGTCGACGGCGCGCGCGTCTACGGCTTTCGCGACCTCGGCACGCTCGAGCCGGGCAAGCTCGCCGACCTTCTCGTCCTCGACGCCGACCCGACCCAGGACATCCGCAATAGCGACGACATCAACATGGTGATGCTGAACGGCCGCCTCTACGACGCCGCCACGCTGAACGAGCGCGTCACCGGCGAGCGCCGGCGCCGGCCTTATTATTGGGAAGGCGAGGGGCAGGGCGGCGGCCCGGCCATTCCCCGGGAAACGCACGGTTACGACGAGGATTGACGCTCACAATTCGGTAATCCTTTTTCGTCATTCTCCAAGCCCATCGAGGGATAGGGCAATGGCGGCACGGGCTGAGCGGCATCTGGGGGAGACGGTCACCGTCGAGCAGAGGTCCGAGCCGCGCCACCAGGGGGTGGCCGATTGCAGCACCCTCTTCTTCCGCGGCGCCGCCTATGTCGTGCCGGTGATCAACATCTCGAGCCGCGGGACGATGATCGAAAGCGACCTCGAGCCGCGCCTCGGCGAGAGCGTGGTCATCCGCTTCGAGGGCTGCAGCCCGATCTACGCCTTCGTCCGCTGGGTCCGCGATGGCCGTATCGGCCTCAATTTCGGCTGCGAGATGATCGTCGGCTGAGCCCGAAATCGTCGCCCCGGACTTGATCCGGGGTCCATGACCCCCGACCTCCTCATTTCGCCGCCGCCATGGCCATGGCTGCCGGATCAAGTCCGGCATGACGAAGGAAAGTCGATGATCGGTCTCTACACCTCGCCCACGCCCAACGGCTACAAGGTCACGATCACCCTCGAGGAGCTCGGCGTCCCCTACACCGTCCACCCGATCGATCTCTCCTCGGGCGCGCAGAAGGAGCCCTGGTTCACCGCCATCAACCCCAATGGCCGCATCCCGGCGATCGTCGACCGCGGCAACGGCGACTTCCCGGTGTTCGAATCGGGCGCGATCATGCTCTACCTCGCCGAACGGGCCGGCAGGCTGATCCCCGCCGACGAGAAAGGCCGCAGCCGGGTCGTCCAGTGGCTGATGTTCCAGATGGGCGGGCTCGGGCCGATGATGGGCCAGGCCAACGTCTTCACCCGCTATTTCCCGGAGGTGATCCAGCCCGCCATCGACCGCTACCGCCGCGAGAGCCGGCGCCTGCTCGAAGTGCTCGACGGCCAGCTCGCGCACAACGAATATCTCGCCGGCGACTATTCGATCGCCGACATCGCCAATTTCGCCTGGGCGCGGATCCACGAATGGCCGGGCGTCGACATTTCCGGCCTGGATCATCTTCAGCGCTGGATGGACGCCGTCGCCGCCCGTCCCGCCGTCCAGCGCGGCCTCCAGATCCCCCCGCGTCCGGAGGATCCGGAAGCGCTGATCGAGAAGGCGCGCAAGATGCTGGCTTAGTCTATCCGTCGCCCCGAAGGCCGGGATCTCCGGACCGGAAGTCACCGCCCCATGAACCCGTCATTCCGGCCTTCGCCGGAATGACGGGAGCCGCTATACGGGTGCCGAAGGAGACTCGCCGCCATGAACGAGATGACCCGCATTTCCGCCCAGCCCGCTTATTCGGACGCCATCCAGAAACTGCTGAAGCGCGAGCCGGCTTTGTTCATCGACGGCGAATGGGTGAAGTCCAGTCACGGCAAGACGCTGCCGGTCTACGATCCCTCGACCGGGCGCGAGATCGCGACCATCGTCGACGCGTCCGACGCCGACGCCGACCGCGCCGCTCAGGCCGCCCGCACCGCGTTCGACGACGGCCGCTGGTCGGGCCTTCCTCCGGCCAGGCGCGAGCGGATCATCATGCGCCTCGCCGACCTCCTGGAGGCCAATCTGGACGAGCTCGCCACGCTCGAATCGATCGACAACGGCAAGCCCAAAATGGCCTCGGCCGGCTACGACATCCCCAAATGCGTCGAGACCCTGCGCTACAATGCCGGCTGGGCGACCAAGATTTCGGGCGAGCATATCGAGCCCTCGGCGCTCCCCGTCGGGGCGGTCCACGCTTATGTCCGCCGCGAGCCGATCGGCGTCGCCGTCCAGATCGTGCCGTGGAACTTCCCGCTGATGATGGCGGTGCAGAAGATCGCGCCGGCGCTGGCCGCCGGCTGCACCCTCGTCCTCAAGCCCGCCGAGCAGACGCCGCTGACCGCGCTCCGCCTCGCCGACCTCGTCGCCGAAGCGGGCTTCCCGGCCGGCGTGTTCAACCTCGTCACCGGCCTGGGCGAGACCGCCGGCGACCGGCTGGTGCGCAGCCCGCTCGTCGACAAGGTCGCCTTCACCGGTTCGACCGTGGTCGGCAAGATCATCAACCGCACCGCCACCGACACGCTGAAGCGGGTGACGCTGGAGCTCGGCGGCAAGTCGCCGGTCATCGTCCTTCCCGACGTCGACATCGCCAAGACCGCGATGGGCGCGGCGACCGCGATCTTCATGAACTCCGGTCAGGTCTGCATCGCCGGCTCGCGCCTTTATGCGCACAAGGACATTTTCGACGCCCTGCTCGAGGGCGTCGCCGCCGCCGCCGACCAGTTCAAGGTCGGCCCCAGCCTCGCCCCCGACACGATGATGGGCCCTTTGGTCTCGACCGAGCAGCAGGATCGGGTGATGGACTATATCGACCAGGGCCGCAAAGCCGGCGCCTCGGTCTTCCACGGCGGCGACAGCCCGGGCGGCGACGGCTATTTCGTCAACCCGACCATCCTCGTCGACGTCAAGCCGGAGATGAGCGTGGTCCGCGAGGAGATTTTCGGCCCCGTCCTCACCGCCCAGCGCTACGACGATCTCGATGAGGTCGCGAAGCAGGCCAACGACACCACCTACGGCCTCGCCGCCTCGGTATGGACGCGCGACGTCTCGGCGATGCACAGGCTCGCCGCCAGGCTCCGCGCCGGCATGGTGTGGGGCAACGTCCCCTTCGCCGCCGACGTGACGCTGCCGTTCGGCGGCTACAAGCAGTCGGGCTTCGGCCGCGAGAGCGGCCGCCACGGCGTCGAGGCCTATACCGAGCTGAAGACGGTCGCGATCGCGCTCTGAGGCCCCCGCATGGGCGAGGTCTTCAGCGTCGGCCTTGCCGGGCCGGACGAGATTCCGGCGATCATGGCGATCGAGCGGCGCCCCGGCTACGACCGGCTGGTCGGCCGCTGGGAGGAGGACAGGCACCGCGCCGAGATGGCCAGCCCGGCGGTCCGCTATTTCGCCCTGCGCGAGGCGGGCGAGGTGGCCGGCTTCGCGATCGTGCTCGGGCTCGACGATGCCAATTGCCGCGCACATTTGAAGCGGATCGCGGTCGCCGCGCCCGGCCGCGGCGACGGCGCGCGGCTGCTGCACGGGCTGATCGACCATGTCTTCGGCGAAACCGAAACCAACCGCCTCGATCTCGACGTGTTCGCCGAAAACGAGCGGGCGAAAAGGGCCTATGAAGCCGCCGGCTTCACCACCGAGGGCCTGATGCGCGAGCATCATCGCATGCCCGACGGGGCTTTCCGCGACGTCTGGCTGATGTCGATCCTGCGCGGCGAATGGCTGGCGACGCGTGGCGGCGGCTGAGCCCCGGCCCGCCGCGGCCGGCTTGATCCCCGCCCCCGCCCGGGCCTATGCCGCGCGCAATCGTCATTGCAAGGTGTTGCTCATGCGTATCCCTATCGTACTTCTGCTGGCTGCGACGGCGGGCCTCGCCGCGCTGACCGGCGCCATCGCGCAGGACGCGCCGCCGGCCGATCCGCCGGCCAAGGCCGAGCCGCCCGCCACCGGCCTTTCCGACCTCGAGGACACGGTCGAGGGCCTGCAGGACGACGCGCCCCCGGCGGAGCCGCCCGCCGAGGCCGCGCCGCCGCCCGCGCCGCCCGCGGAGGCGCCGCCGCAGCCGGCTCCGGCTCCCGCTCCCGCGCCGGCCGCGCCCAGCGCGCCGCCGCCGCCCTTGACCCGCGCCCAGACCGCCCAGCTCGCCGAGGCGACGCAGCGCGGGCGGCTGCTGTTCGCGCTCGCCCGCGCCGGCCTGCTCGCCACCCAGGACATGCTGAGCCGCGTCTCCGACCCCGCGGGCGCCGGCATCGCCGGCTGGATCGCCGAGCCGGAAGGCAATGCCACGACCGTCACTTTCTATGCCGAAGGCGAAAGCGGCGCGCCGCCGTCGGCGGTCTACCGCGTCTCCATCCTCGGCGGGCGGGTGACGTCGCGCGAGGTGTTCCTGGCCGGCAACCGCCCGCCGCTCGGCCCGCACCAGGCCCGCATGGCGGCGGCGCGGCGCACCACCGACGGCCTCGACCACCAGGCCTGCGGCGACCAGCCGTTCAACGTCCTCGTCGTGCCCCCGGCCGCGCCCGCCGCGCCGATCGACGTCTACCAGATGAGCCCGCAGACCCGGCGCGGCCAATTCCCGGTCGGCGGCCATTTCAAGTCGACGGTGGCGGCGGACGGCACCGTCACCGCGTCGCGCGGCTATACCAATGCCTGCCTCGACCTGGCGGTGCCCGAGCTGCCGGCCGGCGCCCGGCCGGCGCCGCTCGCCATCACCCATCTGCTCGACCCGCTGCCGACCGAGATTCACGTCTTCCTGGCGCTGTGGACCGGCCGGCCTTTGGTGGTGGTGGCGGACGATCCGCAGCGGCTGTTCGGCGTCACCGGCGAGGGCATCGGCGAAATCCGGCCATAATGGCGGGCCCACGGGCGAGTTTCGCAAGATCGATCAAGCGGTTCGTCGAAAAAGGGCTTGCGCGAATCGCGGCCAGCCGGAACGGCTGCGCGGCGACATGTCTGGAGCGGCGCGAAATCCCTTCGCGGCGCCGGGGAGGTATTTTTCGATGCACAGGTCACGTTTCGCGCTCATCGCGGCGCTCCTTCTCGCCGGCGCCGCGCCGATCCTGGCGCAGCCCGCGGCCGGCACCCGCAGCGAGCGCCCGCCCGCCGCCTCCCGCTTCGCCCCGTGGGGCGTCGATCTTTCCGCCCGCGACCCGGCGATCAAGCCCGGCGACGATTTCTGGCGCCACGCCAACAACAGATGGTTCCAGGCCAACCCGATCCCGGCCGACCGCACCTCGTGGGGCGTCGGCACCGTGCTCGGCGAGGACGTCGAGGCGCAGGTGCGCGACATCGTCGAGACCGCCGGCCGCAACACCGATCCGGTCAGCCGCCAGGTCGCGACGATGTACGCCTCCTATATGGACGAAGCGGGCATCGAGGCGCGCGGGCTGGCCCCGGCGCGGCCCTATCTCGACCGGATCGCCGCCGCGACCACCCGCCAGGACCTGCTGCGCCTGTTCGCGACGCCGGGCTATCCCGCGCCGATCGGCATCGGCATACTGCCCAATCCGGCCAACCCGACCCAATATATCGCCTTTGCCGGCCAGGGCGGCCTCGGCATGCCCAACCGCGATTACTATCTGCGCGAGGGCGCCGATTACGACCGGTTCCGCGCTGCCTATCGCGACTATATGATCACCCTCTACCAGCTGGCCAACGTCGCCGAGCCGGAGGCGCGGGCCGACCGCGTCATCGCGCTGGAGCGCCGCATCGCCGAGGCGCATTGGACGCCGGAGCGCAGCCGCGACATCCGCCAGCTGATGAACCCGATGAACCGCGAGCAGCTCAACGCGCTGGCGCCGCAGTTCGAATGGACGGCGACGCTGCAACAGCTCGGCCTCGGCGAGGTGCCGATCGTCATCGCCGGCCAGACCACCGCGATCACCGCCGAGGGCCAGCTCTTCGCCGAGGTGCCGATCGACACCTGGAAGGACTGGATGACCTTCCATTTCCTCAACAGCTCGGCCCAGTTCCTGCCGCGCGCGTTCGACGAGGCGAACTTCAACTTCTTCTCGCGCACCCTGCGCGGCGTCACCCAGCAGCGCGACCGCTGGAAGCGCGGCCTCGCCGTGCTCGACGGCACGCTCGGCGAGGCGGTCGGCGAGATCTACGTCCGCCGGCACTTCCCGGAAGAGAGCCGGCGGCAGATGGCGGAGCTGATCGTCAACCTGCGCGCCGCCTTCACCGAGCGGCTCAGGAACCTGTCGTGGATGGACGAGCCGACGAGGGCCGAGGCGATCGCCAAGCTCGAGGCGTTCGATCCGCGCATCGGCAACCCCGCGCGCTTCATCGACTATTCGCCGATCCGGGTCGAGCGCGGCGACATCCTCGGCAACGCCATGCGCGCCGGCGAGTTCGACTGGAACCTGCAGGTGTCGCGGCTGACCGGCCCGGTCGACCGCTCGCTGTGGACGATGACGCCGCAGACGATCAATGCCTATTACAGCCCGCTGACCAACCAGATCACCTTCCCGGCGGCGATCCTGCAGCCGCCTTATTTCAACCCGTCGGCCGATCCGGCGGTGAATTACGGCGCGATCGGCGCGATCATCGGCCACGAGATCGGGCACGGCTTCGACGATCAGGGCCGTCAGTTCGACGCGTCGGGCCGCTACCGCGACTGGTGGACCCCGGACTCGGCGCGCCGCTTCACCGAGCAGACCCGCCGGCTGGCCGACCAGTATAACGGCTATGCCGCCATCCCCGGCCTCAACGTCAACGGCCAGCTCACCATGGGCGAGAATATCGGCGACCTCGGCGGGATCGAGATGGCCTATGCCGCCTATCGCCGCCACGTCGCCCAGCATGGCGAGCCGCCGGTGCTGGGCGGACTGACCGGCGACCAGCGCTTCTTCCTCGCTTATGCGCAGGCGTGGCGCAGCCAGGTCCGCGAGGGCGCGCTGCGCGAGCGGGTGCTGACCGATCCGCACAGCCCGCCCGAATGGCGGGTCAACGGCATCGTCCGCAACGTCGACGCCTGGTACGCCGCCTTCAACATCCAGCCCGGCGACCGCCTCTATCTGCCGCCCGAGCAACGGGTGCGCATCTGGTAGGCCGCAAGGCCGACCTCGCGGGAAAGGGGCCGGGCGACCGGCCCCTTTTTCTTGTCGGGGCCGCGCCCTTAAAAGCGCCGACAGCGTCCAGCCGTCGGCGCCGCTGGTGTTGACCACCTCGTCGAGATACCAGCGCCCCGCGGCGCGGACGAAGAGGAAGCGGTTGACCGAGACCTGCCCGAAATTGGCGAAGCGGGCGATGACGATGCGGCGATCGCGGCCGACTTCGGTCTGGGTGACGCGGACGTCGCTGAGCTGCCAATCCTGGCCGTTGATCCACCAGTCGAAATTCAGCCTCTCCTCGCCGCCTTCGGCCTCGTCGGCGGCATGAGCCAGGGCGGCCAGCCGCGCGCTCGCATATTCGTCGAGATGCGCGGAGGGCGGGCTGCCGCCCAGATATTCCGAATATCGCCGCTCGACGAAGCCGCGCGGATCCTCGACGCCGCGCGGATCCTGCGCGAACGCCGCCAGGGCGAATGCCGCCAGCACCAGGGTCAGCGCCCTCATCGCGATTCCTCCCGGCCCAGTCAGCACCGGCCGGGAAGGAATGCAAGGCCCCGTCAGGAGGTCTGGTCTTCCTCTTCCTCGAAGGTCACCGCGACGGCGGCATTGGCGGAAAGCCGAACCTTGTCGCCCTCGACGTCGGCGACCAGCCCGATCGGGATATAGTGATGGTGGCCCTCGTGGCTGCCCTCGCCGCTGTCCTTGCGGGTCAGCTTGATCCGGTTCTCCTCCACCCGGTCGACGGTGCCGACATGGACGCCGTCGGCGCCGATCACTTCCATGTCCTCGCGGATATCGTCTCTGGCTGCCATGCTGCTTCTCCTGCTGGGGATGGACGTCACGCCGTCTGAACCGCCCGCCCGGCCGGCTGTTCCGCCGGCGCCTCGGCGAAACGGGCGTGGAGGAGGGCGACGATCCTTTTCACCGATCCGGAGCGGGTGGCGATGATCGTCCGGGCCGGCTCGGTCATTGGGATTCCCTAGTCCCTCCGCGCCGCGCGCAACAGCCGCCCGCGGGGCACCACCATCTCCACCCGCCTCAGATTCCGGCCTTGGAAAAGAAATTCGCCGGCGGGCCCGAAGCGCGGGCTTGATCCCGCTCGATGTTCGGAGGAGCATGGCGCCGACCAGCAGGGGACAATCCATGCGCAATATCGCCGCCATCGCCGTTCTTTCGTCGCTCGTCGCCTGCGCCCCGGTCCAAGCGCCGTCGCCCTGGCGCCCGGAGCCGGTGCAGGGCGCGCCCGAGCCCGCCGAGGTGATCGCCGCTTCGACTGCCGCCGACTGGCGCCCGATCGATCCCGAGAACCTGCTGGTCATGGACCTCGCCGACGGCGGCCGCGTCATCGTCGAGCTCGCGCCCGATTTCGCGCCGGTCCATGTCGCCAACATGCGCCGCTTCGCCCGCGCCGGCTGGTGGAATGAGGCGACGATCTATCGCGTGCAGGACAATTATGTCGCCCAATGGGGCAATGGCGATTCCGAGGTGGCGATGCCCGATGGGGTCGTCGCGCAGCCGCCGGCCGAATATGAGCGGCCGCTCGCCGGCCTCGCCATCCGGCCGTTGGGCTTTCCCGACCCCTATGCGCCGATGGTCGGGCATGTCGACGGCTGGCCGGTCGCTTACGATCCCGGCCGGAACATGGCCTGGCTCACCCATTGCTACGCCACCGTCGGCGTCGGCCGCGATCTTGCGCCCAGCACCGGCACCGGCGGCGAGCTCTATGCGGTGATCGGCCACAGCCCCCGCCCGCTCGACCGCAACATCGCCAATGTCGGCCGGGTGATCGAGGGGATCGGCCTGCTCGCCGCGCGCCCGCGCGGCACCGGGGCATTGGGCTTCTACCAGGCCGAGCGCGGCGAGACCCCGGTCCCGATCCGCGCGATCCGCATCGCCGCCGACATGCCCGCCGCCGAGCGCCCTGAATTCGAGGTGATGCGCAGCGACACCGAGGCCTTCTCGCGCTACGTCACCGGCCGCGCCAATCGCGGCGGCACCTTCTTCACCGTCCCCGCCGGCGGGGTCGACGTCTGCAACGTCAACGTGCCGGTGCGGCGAGTGACGGGCGGCTGAGCGAGTCTCCCGCTAGGTCCGGAGATTTCCGCCCGATTCGCTTCCGGCGCCGCATAGTCGCGGCGGCGGCGGCGGTCCCACGCCGCGGACGATGATATGGATGCGCCGCGAATGCGGGTATAGAAACCAAGACTGGTCGCTGCGGACAGGGGAACAGGTGACGGACGACAAACCCGCGGCTGCGCACGGACCGCCTCCGGCCCCGGGGAGCGAGGCCGATCTGGCTGCGATCGTGGAAGCGATAGCCGTCGGCGACCGCTCCGCCCTGAAGCAGCTTTACGACCGGTTCGGCGCCCGCCTGTACGGAATTGCATCCCGCATCCTGCGCGATCAGGGGCTCGCCGAAGATGCTGTCCAGGAGGCATTCGTGAAGATCTGGCGAAATGCCGGCAAGTTCGACCGTGCACGCGGATCGGCGCTGGGCTGGGTGGTGACCATCGTCAGGCGTACGTCTTTCGACCTTCGGCCGCGCGCGCCATCGACTGAGCTCGTCGAGATAGCGTGCGAGCGGCCCGAGACCGACATGCTTCATCCCGGCCTCGCCCGCGTCCTCGCTGCGCTTCCCGAAATGCACCGGAAGGCGCTGCTCCTCATGTATGTTTACGGGCTTACGCATGCCGAGATCGCCACGACTTTGGCGGCCCCGCTGGGGACCGTGAAGAGCTGGGTCCGCCGCGCCGCCGCCGCCGTTAAGGAAGCCGTCGGTGACCACTGAGGCGAGCCGGACGAAACGGTCCGGCTGTGGGGCGAACCCGGGTGGAGCGACGGCGGCGAGTGTTTCAGCGGGACGGGGAGGGGCTGGCTATTGGTAGCGTACCAGCATCAACAGTCCCGTTCGGGACGTAATCTCGTTGTGGGCGATATGCGCGGGCACGCCATGATAGTCGCCGCTTCGGTAGGTTTCGCCGTCGACGATCATGTCGCCTTCGATGATCACGCAATGCTCGAAGCGGGGATGCTTGTGCGCCGGCAGCACTCCGCCCGGCGCGCAACGCAGCAGGAAGGTATTCTCGTCCCATAGCCGCTTGATCTGAACGTCTCGCGAGTACTGCCGCCACCCATCGTCGCGGCGAAGGTTGACGACGGCCGAGGGCGCCCCCGCATCGACGGCCGACTCGATCCGCCGCCACAAATCCGGGGAAGGCCGCCGTTCTGGAAAGGCCATGGCGAGCGGCGCGAGCGCCTCGTCGAGCGGGGAAACGCGCGCAGAGCGCTCATCCCTGCCTCCGGCCCTGTCCTTCGAGGAGCTATTCAACCGCATCGCACCACAAACCCCGTTCGCCGACCGTCGTTCCTATGCCCGTGAAAGGACATGCTGTCCAACGTCTCGAATTGCAACCAATACGCCGATTCCCCTTCTTTTGGATGCACGAGGCCCCGCCTTCGCATCCGTTTGCCTCTTCGGGGCCGTACGGCCGTCGAAGGAGACAGACATGCCAACAACCAAGCCGATCGAGATAGTCCAGTCCATGTATGGGGAATTCGCGCGCGGCGACGTCGCCGCCCTGATTGCCCGCTTTCATCCCGAGGCGCGGCTGATCGTCCACGCCCCGGACACCATTCCCTATGGCGGCACGCGTCAGGGACTGCGGGAGATCGAGCGCTGGTTCGGCGAGCTCGGATCGACCGTGGCGATCGAGCAGCTGGAGGCCGAGACGATGATCTCCTCCGGCGACGAGGTTGCGGTGCGCGGGATCGAGGGCGGACGATCGACGGCAACGGGCCGCCGCTACCAGTCCGGCTTCGTCCATTTCTGGAAGATCCGCGACGGGCTCGTGGTGAGGCTCGACGATTTCATCGACAGTGCCGCGGTGGCCGCGGCAGTCGCGAGCTGATCGTGGAGCGCGTCGCTCAGCTCGATCCGATCGTAAGCGGCTTGCTCGACCAGCTGGCGGCCGACCCCGCGCCCAAGCTTTGGGATGAGCCACCGCCGCGCGCCCGCGAGCGCTACCGCGCGCTCACGCTGATGCTCGAACCGCAAGACCTCGCGATCGGACATGTCGAGGGCGCGACAATGCCGACGCCGGGAGGCGGCGAGCTCGAACTGCGCGTGTACACGCCTGTCGCCGCGGGAGACGCCGCGCTTCCCGGCATCGTCTACTTCCACGGCGGCGGCTGGATGTTCGGCGATCTCGATACGCACGACGCCTTGTGTCGCGCGTTCGCCAACCAGACTGGCGGCCGCGTGGTTGCGGTGGACTATCGCCTCGCCCCCGAGGCCAGATTTCCCGCGGCGGTCGAGGATTGCTACGCCGCGACATTATGGGTGACCGCGAACGCGGACCGGCTCGGCATCGATCCGAACCGAATGGCGGTCGCCGGGGACTCGGCCGGCGGCAATCTCGCAGCGGTTGTCTGCCTGATGGCCAGGGAGAGAAATGGTCCCCGCATCCTCCATCAGCTGCTGATCTACCCGGTGACGCAATGGAAAGCCGAGACGGCGTCGATGAACGATTTAGGCGAAGGCTATTTTCTCGAGAAAGTGGGGATGCACCGGTTCTTCGATCATTACGCGCCCGGCGCCGATCCCGATGACTGGCGGATTTCGCCGCTTGCCGCCCCGGATCTTGTCGGCCTGCCGCGCGCCTATGTCGTGACCGCCGGTTGCGATCCCCTGAAGGACGAAGGCAAGGCCTATGCCGACAGGCTCGAGGCGGCCGGCGTCGCGGCCGTCCACGTCGACTATCCGGACATGATCCATGGCTTCGTCACCATGTCGGACGCCCTGCCGACCGCGCGCCAGGCAATCGCTGAGGCGGCGACGGCGCTGCGCGAGATATTCGAGCTGTAGAGCGGGCCGCGTGCATCCAATCGCGGCCTACCCCCCGTATCGCTATCGGGACCGCTACGGTTCCCCATCCGAAAAGGGGCATTGCATGACGAAGATGACGGTGGGCGATATGCAGATTTCGAAGAGCGACGACGCCGTGCTCGACGCGCTGATCGTGGGCGCCGGCATGTCCGGCCTGCTCGCGGCGATCCGGCTGAAGCAGGCGGGGTTCGGCAAGCTCCAGATCCTGGAGAAGAGCGAAGGCCTCGGCGGCACCTGGTGGAGCAATCGCTACCCCGGCTGCGCGTGCGACATCCCCTCGCATTTCTATTCCTATTCGTTCGCGCCCAATCCGGATTGGTCGCGCGCCTATCCGCAACAGAGCGAGATCCTCACCTATTTCGGGCGGGTGGCGGATATCTACAGACTGCGCCCGCTCATCCGTTTCGGCGTCGAAGTGGCGAGCGCCGCCTACGACCAGGAGGCGGGCTGCTGGACCGTTACCATGGCGGACGGCGACACGCGGCGCGCGCGCATCCTCATCCTCGCCACCGGCCAGCTCAGCCGGCCCGCCATCCCGCGGATCGAGGGGGCGGAGCTGTTCGAGGGGGCCGCCTTCCATTCGGCCCAGTGGGACGAGAATATGGAGCTGGCCGGCAAGCGGGTGGCCGTGATCGGCAACGGGCCTTCCTCCGCTCAGATCGTGCCGGCGATCGCGCCCGAGGTGGCAAAGCTCGTCGTCTTCCAGCGCACGCCGAACTGGTTCTATCCGCGCGGCGACCGGCCCTATGGCCCGCTTGAGCGGTTCCTGTTCCGCCACCTGCCGGGATATGCCCGGATGCACCGCGCTTTCATCTATCTGCAGCGGGAATCGCTCTACGCGGGCTTCCGCCAGGGCTCGTTCGCCGCACGCTTCCTCGACCGGACGGTCCGCAAGATCCTGAAGCGCGGAGTTGCGGATCCGCAGCTCAGAGCCCGGCTGACGCCGGACTATCCGCCCGGCTGCAAGCGCATCATCGTCTCCGACGATTTCCTGCCGACGCTACAGCGCGCGAACGTGGCGCTCGAAACCGATGCGATCGCCCGGATCACGCCGGCCGGGATCGTCACCGAGAGCGGCACCAGCCACGAGGTCGACATCATCGTCTACGGCACCGGATTCAAAAGCACCGAGTTCGTCGCTCCCATCGAAATCACCGGCGCGGCGGGCGCAAGCCTGAGCGAACGCTGGGTGGGGGGCGCCGAAGCCTATTGCGGCACCACCGTCGCCGGCTTTCCCAACATGTTCATTCTCTACGGTCCCAACACCAATCTGGGCCACAATTCGATCATCTTCATGGTCGAGCAGCAGGTCGCCCACATGATGCGCCTGGTCGAGACCCTGTTCCGCCGCGGGCTACGGTCCGTCGCGGTGCGGCCCGCCGCCATAGCGGCCTATAATGAGAGGTTGCAGGCCGACCTTGGCGGCTCGGTGTGGAAGACAGGGTGCCGCAACTGGTACATGACCGAACGCGGCAAGATCACCAACAACTGGCCTCATTCCACGATCGCCTGGCGCAGGCGGACGCGCCGAATCGACCTTGACGATTTCGAGCTCGTCCCGGCCGCGTAGATCTACCGGAGCACCATCACGTCGCCGCGGATCTCAACCGATCCGACCTGGGCGAGGAAGCTCTGGCCGAGCAGCGACACCGGCAGCGCCTCGGCGACCGCGCCGCGGACGTCGCGCGCCTCCAGCGGCCCCAGCGCGATCCGCTCGATCGTCACCGGTATCACCTCGAGCTCGCCGCCGGCCCCCTGCGCCCGCGCCCGCTCGGAGGGGAGGGCGATGCCGGCGCGCTGGGCGTCGGCCGCGGTCAGCGCGACCATGGTCGCGCCGGTGTCGACGAGGAAGCGGACCCGCGCGCCGTTGACCATCGCGTCGGCGTAGAAATGGCCGTCGGCGCTGCGTTCGAGCGCGCGGCTGGCAAAGCCGTTGCCGGCCTGGCTGGGCGGGTCGAAGCTCGGCCTCTTGTCCGCCCGCACGGCCGGCGCTTCCGCCCCGCCGCGCGGCAGCGAGGGCGCGCACATGGCGACGCCGAGCAGCGCCAGTCCGACCCAGACGAAGGTGTTTCCCGCGGACATGGCGGCGAGTTTAGGCACAAGCTGGCAAAGGGCCGGTTAACGCGCGCCGAAAAAAGCGCCCGCCGCGGCTGGAAAGCTGCGACGGGCGCGGACGCCTCTTCCTGTCTTAAAAGCACTTCAAGCGCAGGGCGGGGCGTGGGCTGCCGACTCGCCGCGGCAGCCCGGGGGAACTCGGTCAGGCCGCGTTGGCGTGGCCCGGATCGGGGATGAACGCCCGCCGCACGGTGCGGACGATCTGCCCGCCGGCGACCAGAGGCGCGCTTTCCAGCGGCAACGCGGTGCCGCAGAAGGCGCATTCGGCCATGACGCGGCCGATATACCAATGCGTCCGCCCGCAGCCCGGGCAGTGGTTGGTCTCATGGTCGCGATAGAAGATATGATATCCGCGCTGCGACGCCGGGGGGATCAGGCTGCCGCCGCGGGCCTCGAGCACATTCGTCGCCATACATCGGCTCCTTTGCAAACAGGTCGGGAAGCAGAACGCGGCGCATGCCGGGTAAGTTGCATGGACGGGAGATGAACGAGGCGCGGGCAGGCAAAAGCGAAGGGCGGCCGTGCGTTTCCGCCCGGCCGCCCTTCATGACGCCTTACCGATTTTGACGGCTTACTCGCCCTCGGGCTCCGCCGGAGCCTCGGCCGGAGCTTCGGCGGCCGCTTCCGGCGCCGCCTCGGCCGGAGCCGCTTCGGTGGTCGCCGCGACCGGCGCGCCGCCGACCGGAGTCATGGCGATCCGCAGCGGGTTGGGCCGCAAATCGTTGAGCGAGCCGTTGGTCGCATCGACCACGCCGCCGATCAGGCCACCGGCAATCAGGTTCCCGGCCAAGGCGGTGCCGCCGCCGGCGCGCATCCGGCTGACCACTTCGGCCGTCGCCGGCTCGTAGCCGTCCATCGTCGCGGTGACGGTGAAGCCGTGCTTGCGCTTCAGCCGCAGCCGGCAGGGGCTGGTGCAGGTCTGGCCCGTCGACAAGGCAATGCTCGCGCCCGGCGGGTCGGTCTCGATAACGTAATTCTGGCGCGTGCCGCGGGTAACCGTGGCGCAGGCGGAAAGAGAGGCGACGCACAGCAGCGCGCCGCCCAGGCGCATGATTCGGTTCACTGAAATTCCCCCTTCCAAGGGAGGCGCAGAGGACGCGCGCTCCCGCAGGGACGCCCCCCGTGGCCGCCCCCGGCGGCGCAGAAACGCCTTATAGCGTGGAAATGCAAGCAAAAAACATCGCCCGGTTGCGCTCATTCCCGGTCCGAAACGGGGAAAAGGCGCCGGCCGGCGGAACTTGCCGCGCCGCTCACGCGCTTAAAGTCCTCCATGCCGATCTTCTTCACCCAGCCGGCGCGCGCCGCCGCCGATCCACCGGGGCTGATCCTGTCGGCCGCCGAGGCCGCGCGGCGCCAATGGGCGCGGCGCAAATGAGCCGCCGGCACTTCTCCATCCGGCCGAAAGTCTATGCCGGCGCCGGCATGGCCTTCCTGCTCGCGCTCGTCCTCGTCGTCCTCGCCGGCCGGCTGGCGCAGCCGCCGCCGGGCCTGCCGCCGGCCGCGCTTGAAAAGATCGCCGACAAGAACCGCGCCGCCGCCGCCCAGGCCGCCGCCGTCCAGCGCGCCGAATCGGCCGCCAGCGTCAACGCCGCCGAAGGGATACGCGAGGCCCAGGATCGCGGCCGCGCCGAGGCCGAGGCAACCATCGCCCGGTTCGACGACGACGAGAATCTGGGCGCCCGCGCCGGCGAGGGCAGCAATTAGGGCGTTGCCGCGGCCGGCTCGACGGCCGGGATCTTGAGCGTCGTCCCGACGAAAATCTCGTCGGGATCGTCGATCAGGTCGCGATTGGCCTCGGCGATCGCCTCCCACAAAGCCGCGTCGCCAAAATGCTGCTGGGCGAGCTTGCCGAGCGTGTCGCCGGGCACGACCAGATGCTCGGCGAGGATGCCGGAGATCGCGAACCGGCTCTGCGTTTCCGCCGGCCTGCCGAGCTCGCCGGCGAGCCTGGACAGCGTCTTCGGGCGATAGGCTTTCTTCTCGTCGAGCGCCTCGGCCGGCGCGTTCCAGCGGCGGCGCGCGGCGGCGCTGACCTCCCAGATCCGCTCCGGCCCGGCCCGGTCGGTGGTGAGCAGCGCCCGCTTCAGCCATCCGGCCACGCCCTTGTCGTGCCATGAGACATGGGCCGGGTCGTTGCGCAGCGCGGCGCGATAGTTCGGGCGGATGTCGTAGATCCGCGAGCCTTCCTCGGCGTTGAGCTTGAGCCCGGCCTGCTTGGCCCCCGCCATCACCCAGGCGAGGGCGTCGTCGGACAAGGCCCGCACCGGCCCGCCGCCGCCGACCGAGCCGTGAACGCCGGGAAACCATTTCTGCTGGTAGGGCGCCTTGACGTGATCGGATTCGAAGCCGCGCCCGCGGTTGAGGGCGTCGACATTATCCCACAGGGTCGGCGTGAACAGGGTCCGCCGCTCGTCGATGGCGACGGCGTGGCGGGCGAACTCGACGCCCGGGGTCAGGCCGCAATAATGAAAGCGATATCTGGCGTTGATCGCGGCCGATCCGGGCACGAAGGCGGGCACGCCCAACGCGCCGACCGTATCCCAGACGCCGACATATTTGATGGTCAGCCGGGTGGCGCTGCCTTTGACATAATCCTTCGCCCGGGCCGAGCGCCATTCCTCCTCGGCATCGTCGAGGAAGATGCGCGGCGAGTTGGCCAGCCGGAACGCCCGCGCCGCATCGCCGAGCGCATAGTCGGCGCCCGCTTCGCCGCCGGCGCGGTAGAGGGCGAGGGCGTCGTCGATGCGGGCGGCGTTGTGGATGGCGGGGATGCCGGCGCAGCGGATGAAGCCGACGAACGAGCGCGCCGTATAGGCCCCGCGGCTGAAGCCGAACACGTATATCTCGTCGCCGGGCTCGTAGTTGAAGATGAGGAAGCGATAGGCCTCGCGGACGTTGGCTAGCAGCCCGCTGCCGAAGACGCCGCCGCGGAAGCGGTCGTTGGTGGCGGTGCCGACGCCCTCGTCATAATAGACGATCTGGGCGGTGCCGCTCTTGGTCGTCGGGCGCACGCTCTCGGCGATGAGGACGACGTTGGTCGGGCAGGACGCGGCGAGCTTGTTCCACGATCCGTCGAAGCAGAAGACCAGTCTTTTCATCGGCACCCCCGTGCGGCGCCAGCCTAGACCGGTTTCATCCCGGCGGAAAGCCGCGGCGCCGTCGCCTGCCTACCATTCGACCGCAGGGTGCAGGGCGCGTTGACGGCGAACAGGGTGAGGCTGAACAAGGCGAGGCCGGTATCGTCGGTGGCGGTCAGCCGCCAGTCGGCGCCGTCCCAGAAGGCCGGGTCGTCATCGGCCTCGCTGGCCAGCCGCAGCGCCTCGGTCCGCGCCGCGGCGAGGCCGGGCAGCTCGACGTCCGTCGTCGCGCCGGGCGGGCCGCCATCCTCGCTCAGGAAATGATAGACCGGCATCGGCCACGCCTCCTCGTTCAGGCGGGAGCTCCTCGTTCAGGCGGGAGTGCGGGCCGTCTCTCAGCCGCCGAGGCCTGAAAAAGCACCGCTCGGCGGTTGAGGCAAAGCGATTATTAACCCAGGCTAGTTCCCCGCCGGATAAAATTTGTTGCCGGCGCGGCGGCGGCTTGCGGCCGCTGGTTTCAGGCCCCTAAATGGCGGTCGACGCCCGGCCAGGAGGATCCATTGCCCGCCTTCGCAACTCTCGCCTTGCTCGCGGCCGCGGCGCAGCCCGCCCCCGCCCCGGGCCCGCTGCCGCCGCCGGCGCCACCCCGAATCCTCCCGGCGCCGCCGCCCGCGCCGCCGCCACCCGCCTTCATCCCGGTGCCGGCCGAGCGGGCGCGCCCGGCGAGGCCGCTCCACCATTATTTCAGCACCGACGATTATCCGGCCGCCGCGCTGCGCGCAGAGGAGGAGGGGGCGACCGCCTTCACCATGACGATCGGGCCGGACGGCCGCATCGCCAATTGCACGGTGACCGCGCCCAGCGGTTCGGCGGCGCTCGACGCGGCGACCTGCCGCATCGTCCGCTCGCGCGTCCGCTACCAGCCGGCGCGCGACGCCAAGGGCGCCGCCACCTGGGACACCGACATCGGCCGGGTGCGCTGGCGGCTGCCGGACGAGCCGACCGCGCTCGCCGCCCCGCCCGATCCGGCGCGCCCCAAGGCCGCGCGGCCGCCAGGCGCCCCGGTGGCCCCGCGCTCGTCGAACCCGCCGCCGCCCGCGCCGCCGCCGCACGAGCGCGCCCGCCCGGTCCGGCCGCTCGCCGCACTGTTCGACCGGCGCCTCGATTATCCGCCGGCGCGCGCCGGCCGCGCGCAGGGCCGCGTCGGCTTCGCGCTCGGCATCGGCCCCGACGGCCGCGTCCGCGACTGCCGGATCACGGCCTCGAGCGGGTCGGCGGCGCTCGACGGCGCCACCTGCCGCATCCTGCGCGCGCGCGCCCGCTATCGGCCGGCCCGCGACGCCGCCGGCAATCCGCTGCCCGACAGCGATTCGGGCGCGTTCGACTGGGCCCTGCCTCCGGGCTGAGCCCGGGCGTCAGACGTCGCGCCAGTGGAAAAATCAGGTCCGGCCGCGGCCCCGGAACCAAGCCCGCCCGGCGGTGTTATCGCGCTGGCCCGGCAAGGGAAATCAGGCCGGATGCATCGTGAACCGTAGGCCGATCGGAGGCGACTTATGGCGATCTATCATCTCTATTATTTGAAGGGCGGAATGCTGATCGGCTCCGACGATATCGAGGCCGCAAGCGATCTCCACGCCGCCGACATTGCCCAGGCCGAGGGCCGCGGCGACCTCGTCGAAATCTGGAACGCGTCGAGCCGCGTGCGTATCGTCAGGCCCGAAGCGGCGCGCGCCCCCGCCGCCGCGCCGGAGCCGCCGGACGCGGCGCTGAGGCCGGTGCCCGCCGGCTGAACGGGAGAAAGGGCGGGCCCCGTTTTTCGGCGTCGTCGCCCCGGCGCCGCGATTTCCAGCCGGACCCTCGATTGCCGCCCGCCCTGCACGTCGCTAACCTTCTGCCCATGCTCACCCTTGCCCTTCTCCTCGCCGCCCAGGCCGCGCCCGCGCCCGCCCGGCCGGGCGGATATGCGGTGCCGCCGCCGCCGCCGCCGCCGCGCACCGCCGCGCCGGTGCGTCCGCGCGCGCCGCTCGCCTCCTATTTCAGCCCGGACGATTATCCGGCCGAGGCGCTGCGCAACGGCGAGCAGGGGATCGTCAGCTACCGGCTCCATGTCGGGCCGATGGGGCGGGTGACCCGATGCGTGGTGACGGGCAGCAGCGGATCAGCGGTGCTCGATGCCGCCGCCTGCCGGATCCTGGCGGAACGGGCGCGCTTCGCCCCCGCCCGCGACCGCCGCGGCCGCCCCACGGCCGATATCTTCAGCGGGCGCATCCGCTGGGAGCTCCCGCCTCCCGAGCCGCCCCCCGAGGCCGAGCCGGCCGCCAATCCCGGCCGCTAGATCGATTCGAAGAGCGGGACAGAACCGACTACATTCGCTGGAATGGAGTGTGGGGAGGCTACAACGGTTTCCACCGTCGCTGTCACAAGGGCATCGCCGTGGTCTTGGCTACCCGTCAAGGCACGAGCCTAGCGGCGCAGGAACGGAAGGTGCGGAGAGAAGTCGGTTACGGAAAACATCCGGTGATCCTTACACGTCCTTCCCCCTACATTCCCAGCCTGCTAGAGCGCGCGTCGTAGCGGGCGGGCCCTGCCTGGCCTGAAATGCCACTTTGTGACGAGATAGCCCATGACCAGCACAGGCCACGACACCTTGGGCACCCGCTCCACGTTCGAGGTCGGTGGCAAATTCTACACCTACTTCTCCCTCGCCAAGGCCGCCGCGAAGCTCGGCGACGTGTCGCGGCTGCCTTTCTCGATGAAGGTGCTGCTCGAGAATTTGCTGCGCTTCGAGGACGGCAGGACGGTCACCGTCGACGACATCCAGGCCCTGGTCGACTGGCAGAAGGAGCGCTCGTCCACCCGCGAGATCCAGTACCGTCCGGCGCGGGTGCTGATGCAGGACTTCACCGGCGTCCCCGCCGTCGTCGATCTCGCGGCGATGCGCGACGCCATGGCGAGCCTCGGCGGCGACCCCGAGAAGATCAACCCGCTGGTCCCCGTCCACCTCGTCATCGATCACAGCGTGATGGTCGACGAGTTCGGCACGCCCAAAGCGTTCGAGGCCAATGTCGCACTGGAATATGCGCGCAACATCGAGCGCTACCAGTTCCTCAAATGGGGCGCGGTCGCGTTCGACAATTTCCAGGTGGTCCCGCCCGGCACCGGCATCTGCCACCAGGTCAACCTCGAATATATCGCCAAGGGCATCTGGTCCTCGCCCGAGGTCGGCGCGGCCGCGGCCGAGCGCCGCGCCGCCGCCGACCGCCGGGCCGAATCCGACCGCAGGGCGGAAGCCGACCGGCGCGCCGAAGCCGACCGCCGCGCGGAGCCGAGGCATGGCTCGACCGATCGCCGCGTCGCCGATCGCCGGGCGGCCGCCGACCGCCGCGAGGCCGACCGCCGCGCCGCCGCCGGCCCGGAGGAGATCGCCTATCCCGACACCCTGGTCGGCACCGACAGCCACACCACCATGGTCAACGGTCTGGGCGTGCTCGGCTGGGGCGTCGGCGGGATCGAGGCTGAGGCGGCGATGCTCGGCCAGCCGGTTTCGATGATCATCCCCGAAGTCGTCGGCTTCCACCTCACCGGCGCCCTCAAGGAGGGGATCACCGCCACCGACCTCGTCCTCACCGTCACCCAGATGCTGCGCGCCAAGGGCGTGGTCGGCCGCTTCGTCGAGTTTTTCGGCCCCGGCGTCTCCGCTTTGTCGGTCGCAGACCGCGCGACCATCGCCAACATGGCGCCCGAATATGGCGCCACCTGCGGCTTCTTCCCGATCGATGCCAAGACGCTCGACTACATGCGCCTCACCGGCCGCCGCGAGGAGGATATCGCGCTGACCGAGGCCTATGCCAGGGCGCAGGGCCTGTGGCTCGAGCCCGAGGATGCCGACCCGGTGTTCACCGAGACGCTCAGGCTCGACATGTCGAGCGTCGAACCGTCGCTGGCCGGCCCCAAGCGCCCGCAGGACAAGGTCGTCCTCTCCCAGGTCGACGAGGAGTTCCGCGTCAACTTCACGCGGGAATATGGCCATCCCGAAGCCGAGCTGCCCGACCGCTTCTCGGTCGACGCGCCCAATGCCGACGGCGTCGCGCACGACCTCGGCCATGGCGACGTCGTCATCGCCGCGATCACCTCGTGCACCAACACCTCCAATCCCTCGGTGCTGGTCGCCGCCGGCCTGGTCGCCCGCAAGGCGCGGGCGCTGGGGCTCGATTCCAAGCCCTGGGTGAAGACTTCGCTCGCCCCCGGCAGCCAGGTGGTCACCGACTATCTCGACCGCGCCGGCCTTTCCGAGGACCTCAACGCGATCGGCTTCGACCTGGTCGGCTATGGCTGCACCACCTGCATCGGCAATTCGGGGCCCTTGCCCGAGGCGATCAGCGCCGCGATCCACAAGAACGACCTGGTCGCCGCCTCGGTGCTCTCCGGCAACCGCAATTTCGAGGGCCGGGTCAGCCCGGACGTGCGCGCCAACTATCTCGCCTCGCCGCCTTTGGTGGTCGCCTATGCGATCAAGGGCACCGTCGTCGAGGACATGGTGTCGAGCCCGATCGGCCAGGACCGGAGCGGCGCCGACGTCTATCTGAAGGACATCTGGCCCTCGAACGAGGAGATTCGCGCCCTCATCGACCAATATGTCGACGGCGACATGTTCCGCGCCCGCTACGGCGACGTCTACAAGGGCGACGCCCGCTGGCAGGGCATCGCGGTGGCGGGCGGCGACACCTATGGCTGGCCCGCCGGCTCCACCTACATCGCCAACCCGCCTTATTTCGAAGGCATGACGATGACGCCGGTGCCGCCCTCCGACATCGTCGACGCCCGCCCGCTCGCTTTGCTCGGCAATTCGATCACCACCGACCACATCAGCCCCGCCGGCGCCATCAAGCTCGACTCACCGGCCGGAAAATATCTTCTGGATCATGAGGTTAGCCGCGCCGACTTCAACAGCTACGGCGCCCGCCGGGGCAATCACGAGGTGATGATGCGCGGCACCTTCGCCAACATCCGCATCAGGAACAGGCTCGTTCCCGACATCGAAGGCGGCATCACCCGGCACATCCCCACCGGCGAGGTCATGCCGATCTACGACGCCGCGATGAAGTATAAGGCGGAGGGGACGCCGTTGGTCATCGTCGCCGGCAAGGAATATGGCACCGGCTCATCGCGCGACTGGGCGGCCAAGGGCACCAGCCTCCTCGGAGTCCGCGCGGTGATCGCCGAAACCTATGAGCGCATCCACCGCTCCAATCTGGTCGGCATGGGCGTCGTCCCGCTGCAGTTCGTCGACGAGGTCCCCGAGTTCGACGGCACCGAGACCTTCACAATCCTCGGCATCGCCGACCTCAGCCCCCGCCAGGAAATCGCGGTCAAGGTCACCCGCGCCGACGGCACCGGCTTCAGCTTCGCCGCCCGGGTGCGCATCGACACGCTGAACGAGCTCGAATATTTCCGCCACGGCGGCATCCTCCATTACGTGCTGCGGACGCTGGCGCGGGGAGCCGCCGCCTGACCGCGCAGCAGATTCTGGTCGAGGCCGCCGGCTGGTCCGGCGCCGTCCTGATCCTGCTCGCTTACCTGCTGCTGTCGATGGGCCGCCTTACCGGCCAGTCGGCTGTCTATCAGGGCATGAACGTGGTCGGCGCGGCCGGCTTCATCGTCAACGGCTGGTGGCACGGCGCGGTCCCGTCGGCGACATTGAACCTGATCTGGCTGACGATCGGGGCCTGGGCCCTGTGGCGGATCTCGCGCCGCGGCGGCACGGTGGACGAGTCACGATGACAGGCGGGCTTTTTCGTCGTTCCGGCGAAAGGCGGGATCTCCTTGCCTTCGCGGCCGCTGGAAAAAAAAGTGAGATTCCAGCTTTCGCTGGAATGACGTGAGGGGGACAATGGCGAACGGCGGGACCCTGATCGACCTCAGCCACCCGATCGAGGCCGGCATGACCACCTACAAGGGGCTGCCGGGTCCGCACATTTGCGACTATTGGCAGCGCGAGGCGTCGGCCGCCTTTTACGACGATGGCTCGACCTTCCAGATCGGCCGGATCGACATGGTCGCCAATACCGGCACCTATGTCGACGCGCCGTTCCACCGCTATGCCGAGGGCGCCGACCTTGCCGGGCTCGATCTGGCGCAGCTCGCTTCGCTGCCCGGCCTGGTCGTCCGCGCCCCGGCGATGGCGGTCGATGCCGACGCGTTCGACGGCCTCGACGTCGCCGGCAAGGCGGTGCTGGTGATGACCGGCTGGGACCGGCACTGGCGCACCGAGGCCTATCAGCACGATCATCCGTTCCTGACCGAGGCGGCGGCGCGCCGGCTCGTCCAGGACGGCGCCAGGCTGGTCGGCATCGACAGCCACAATATCGACGACACGCGCGGCCGCTCGCGCCCGGTCCACACCGTGCTGCTGGGCGCCGGCGTGCTGATCTGCGAGCATATGACCAATCTCGCCGCGCTTCCCGACGCCGGCTTCGCCTTCACCGCCGTGCCGCCGAGGATCGTCGGGATGGGCACCTTCCCGGTAAGGGCCTTCGCGCAGATCGGCCGCTAGCCTCTCCTACTTGCGGCTCTTGCGGGCGGCGTAGCGGGCGTCGCGCGCGGCCTTGCGCTCCGCTTCGGTCGGGACCCGGCCGCCTTCCTTTTCCCTGGCGATTATCGCCGCTTCGTCGGCCGCCGCTTTCGCCGCGGCTTCGCGGTCGCCCGCGGCCTGTCTGGCGGCGCGCTTTTCGGCTTGCGCGGCGTCGCGGGCAAGGCCGGCGGCGCGGCGCGCAGCAAGCGCCGCCTCGTCCGCCGGCGGCCTGGCCCGCAGCTTGTCCAGCGCCTTCTGTCGCGCTTCGGCCGCGCGTCCGACGCGGTCCTGGTAGGAGGGTTCCTTATAGCCCTTCATCGGTCGTGCGCTCCTTCGGGCTGCGAACGGGCGCTGACGCCGAAGGTTGCACCCATTCACGGCCGCGACAGTTTCGGTGCCGTACCAATCTGCTCCCGCCAAAGGAGCTTGTGCCATGTTGCGTTCCTCTCTCGCTTTCCTGCTCGCCTGCGCCGCCACCCCGCTTGCCGCCGCGCCGCCGCCCAACCCGCAGATCGACTATCCGGGCTTCCGCCGGCTGACGATCGACGTCGAAGCCTATCGGGCGACCCGGCTCATCGACTGGGCCGGCTTCGTCGCCGCGGCCGCCGAGCCCGACGTCCTGATCCTCGACGCGCGATCCGCGAGGCAGTTCGCGGCCGGTCATATCGAGGGTGCGGTCAACCTGCCGCTCACCGAGTTCAGCGTCGAAAGCCTCGCCGAGATCATCGGCCGGTCGGACCGGCCGATCCTGATCTACTGCAACAACAATTTCCGCAACGACGTCCAGCCGGTCATCCTGAAGTCGGGGCCGGTCGCGCTCAACATCCCGACCTTCATCCACCTGGTCGGTTACGGCTACCGCAACGTCCGCGAATTGAACGACGTGATGGACTTCAACGATCCCCGGGTGCGCTGGGTCACGGGCTGAGCGCCGGGGCGAGCCAGCCGGGGACGATCGCATCGCCGAGATCGTCGGTGCGGCGATGCTCGACGGCGAGGCCGAGCTGCGGATAGTGGATGCGCGTTCGCGGGCCGGGCGCGTCGGCGGGCACGACCACGAGCCGCCGGTTGACCTTGTTGCGGTAGTTCATCCGGGCGGTGTTCTCCTGGCCGACATAGCAACCCTTGGCGAAGCTGACGCCGTTCAGCTCGGCGGCGTTGCATTCCAGCCAGAGAATCTTGTCCGAGCCGAGCTCGGCCAGGCCCTCGGTCACGCCGAGCGACAGGCGGTGGGCGCGCCAGCCTTCGCCGCCCGCGCCATCGTCGGGCGCGAGCCAGCGGCGGCCGAGCGCGGCGAGGCGCGGGTCGGGGACACCGTCGGCGGCGCCCGGCGACCAGTGGACGCACAGCACTTCCTCGCGCTCGATCCGGATCGGGCGGCGGAGGCGGTAGAGGGTCAGCCGCCGGGCGACGTCGCCGGCCGCCTCGCGCTCGCAGTCGATCAGCACGTCCGCGCCGTCGGCCCACAGGATGAAGTCGAACAGCGCCTTGCCCTGCGCGGTGAGCAGCCCGGCCCAGAGCGGCCTGCCCGGGGCGAGCGCTTCGACATCGTTGGTCACCAGCCCCTGCAGGAAGCCGCGCACATCCTCGCCCGACAGTCGGACGAGGGCGCGATCGACGAGGGTGGTCCCGGCCATGGCCAGCAGTTAGGGAGGCAGCGAGCCGATGGAAACCCTTCGTCATTCCAGCGAAAGCTGGAATCTCACTTTCCTGATGGCCTAGGTTCAAGAAAAGGGAGATTCCGGCTTTCGCCGGAATGACGCGCAAGGAGACCATGGCCGAACCAACCCGCCTCGCGATCCGCCGTCCCGACGACTGGCACGTCCACCTGCGCGACGGGGATATGCTGAAGGCGGTGGCGGGCCATAGCGCGCGGCAATTCGCGCGCGCGATCGTGATGCCGAACCTCATCCCGCCCGTGACCGGCATCGCCGCGGCGGAGGCCTATCGGCGGCGCATCCTCGCCGCCTTGCCCGAGGGGAGCGACTTCAACCCGCTGATGACCTGCTACCTCACCGATCATGCCGAGGCGGTGGAGATCGCCCGCGGCTTCGAAGCCGGGATATGGACGGCCTGCAAGCTCTACCCGGCCCACGCGACGACCAACGCCGCTTATGGGGTGACCGACATTGCCACCCTCCATCCCGCGCTGGAGGCGATGCAGCGCATCGGCATGCCGCTCCTCCTCCACGGCGAGGTCGCCGACCCGGCGGTCGACATTTTCGACCGCGAGGCCGTGTTCATCGACCGCGTCCTCGTCCGGCTGATGCGCGACTTCCCCGCGCTGAAGATCGTCTTCGAGCATATCACCACCGCGGAAGCCGTGGCCTTCGTCGAGGGCGCGGGCCCGACCATCGCCGCGACCGTCACGCCGCACCATCTGGTCATCAACCGCAACGCGATGTTCCAGGGCGGCATCCGGCCCCATTTCTACTGCCTGCCGGTGGCCAAGCGCGAGCGGCACCGCCAGGCGGTCCGCCGTGCCGCCACCTCGGGCTCGGCGAAGTTCTTCCTCGGCACCGACAGCGCCCCGCACGAAGCGGAGCGCAAGGAGGCGGCGTGCGGCTGCGCCGGCATCTTCAACGCGCCCTTCGCGCTCGAAACCTATGCCGCGGTGTTCGAGGAGGAAGGCGCGCTCGACCGGCTGCAGGCCTTCGCGTCGGAGAACGGGCCGCTTTTCTACGGCCTGCCGCCCAACGAGGGAGAGGTGGTGCTGGAGCGGGCGCCCGTTACCGTCCCGGAAACGCTGCCCGCGGCCGGGACGAGCATCGTGCCCTTCCTGGCGGGGGAGACGCTACCCTGGCGGCTCGCGCCTTAAACGTCATCCCGGCGGAGGCCGGGATCTGAGGACCAGCAGCCTCGGCGCGTCTCCACAAGACCCCGGCCTGCGCCGGGATGAGGGCCTGTAGGGGCCGTCAGAAGGGCAACCACCGGTTACGCTCGCTGAACCGCATATAGCCGGCATTGACGCCGAGCCTCAGCCCGACGCCGAGCCGGATCGGGATCAGCACGACGTCGCCGCGGCGAAGATATTGGGCGCTGAAGCCGCCGACGAAATAAGCGTGGCCCTCGCCGCTCGGATAGCGGCGGAACAGGTCCTGGCTGTCGTGGAGGTTGTAGACGAGGACGAACACCTTGTTGGCGTCGGCGCCGACGTCGAAGCCGACCGAGGGGCCGGTCCAGTAGACGGTGCGCTCGCCCTCGATCTGGTGGCGCATCACCCCCGAACCATAGCGGACGCCGAAGATGAAGGCGCCGCTCGCCTCGTGGCCGGCAATATAGGCGACCGGCTCGCCCTGGTCGCGCAGGACGTTCTCGATCAGGCGGCCGAGGCCCTGGGCGCCGCGGCCGAACACGCCCTCGGCGGCGCTGAGCAGGTCGTCGCGCGGGACGGTACTGCCCTGCTGGGTGGTGGTGGTGGCGTCGGCGATGGCGTCGGCCGGCGCCGCGGCCCGGGGCTGGGCGGGCGCCGCCTCGGCGGGCTCCTGCGCCTCGATCGGCGTCCACGCTTCGGCCGGGGCGTTGGCGTCGGGCGCCGGCTCGGGCGTGCTCTGCCACGCGTCGGGCACGCTCGGATCGACGGTCCGGATCTGCGCGGCGGCCGGTCCGGCGGCGACGAGGAAGGCCGCGGCCGCGGCGATTTTCACGAATGATTTCAGCATGGCAATTCCCCCACACGCTCCTGCGGCAAGATTAGCGCCCCGAAACATTACCCGTCCATGAATCGGCGGCGAGGCGAGTCGATCCTGCGGCCGGACGAGTCGGAACGACGCGTCCGGCCCTTGAAAGCCCCCTCATAGCGCCGGCCGGCGCGGCCGGGGACACCGGACAAATACGATAGGCGGCCTTGGGGGAAGGTCCGGTTGTGCGATTGGATTACCGCTTATATAGGCCATGGCCGCAAGGCCGTCCCGGAGACGTGGGTGAGTGGCTGAAACCAGCGGTTTGCTAAACCGCCGTAGGGGGATTACCCCTACCGAGGGTTCGAATCCCTCCGTCTCCGCCATGCACCTCCGGACCGTGGCCTCAGCCGGGAGACCTTGTCTTGGGGGAAGATCCGCTTCCGGTTCAGCCTCACCGACCGCTCGCCGTCTGGGCGCTGCCCTGGCTGGCGATCGCCGCGCTCGCCGTCCTGCTGACGCTGCCCGCCGCGCTCGCCCCGGTGAAGCTCCACGACAGCTTCTGGATCGACTGGGTGTGGGCGGACCAGTTCGCCGACCAGCTTCGCCAGGGCGCGCTCTACCCCCGCTGGCTGCCCGCCTCCCACGACGGGCTGGGCTCGCCGGTCTTCTATTATTACCCGCCGCTTGCCTTCTACCCGGCCGGCTTGCTCGGCGCCGCGGGCGTGCCGACCTACGCCGCCATCCTCGCCACCTTCGGCCTCGGCTTCGCCGCCTCCGGCGCGGCGATGTACCGCTGGCTGAAGGGGTGGGCCGTGCACCCGCTCGCCGGCGCGCTCTTCTACATGGCCGCGCCCTATCATGTCGTCGATTTCTACGGCCGCGGCGCGCTCGCCGAATTCTGCGCCATCGCCCTCCTCCCCCTGATCGCCCTCGGCCTCAAGCGGGTGGCCGAGGGCAGGGGCATAGCCCTCGCCGCCCTCGCCTACGCGGCGATCATCGCCACCCATTTGCCGCTCGCTTTGCTCGCCAGCCTGTTCCTGGTCGCGCCTTATGCCCTGGTGCTGGCGAAGGGACGGCCGGGCGAGCTGCTGCGCTTCGCGCCGCCCCTGGCGCTCGGCATCGGCCTCGCTGCTTTCTATCTCGTCCCCGCCCTGGCGCTCGAGCCGTGGCGCGACGCCGCCGTCCTGTGGACCCATCCGAGCCTCCGGACCGAAAGCTGGAACCTGCTTGCGATCTTCGCCGGGCCGGCGCCGCTCACCGGCATGGGCCTGGTCGCCGCCCGGATCATCGCCGCTCTCGCGCTCCCCGCCTTGTTCCTTGCGGTCAAGTGGCGCTCGGCCTGGGCCGGCTACGCAATCGCCTGCTGCCTGGTCGTCGCCGGCCTGGTCCCGGGCTTCTGGAGCCTGCCGCTGATCGAGTCGGTTCAGTTCCCGTTCCGCGCCTTGCCGTTCGCCCAGTTCGGCCTGGCGACCGCGCTCGCCCTCGTCCCCGGCCGCGCCTTTCTCGCCGGCCTGTTGGCGATCCCGGCGCTTCTCCTCTCCGCAACCTTCCTGATCGCGCCGGCGCCGGCCGCGCCGCTGCCGCTTGCGCTGCTCGCCGCGCGCCACCCCGACGTGCCCGAGAATCTCCCGCCCGGTTCGCGGCCGTACAGCTGGCCGTCGCGCTGGGCGCTCGATCTCGCCGCCCGCCGCCGTGCCCCGATCAACGCCGACGGCGTGACCGTCGAGCCGCTCTTCCACTTCCCCGCCTGGCGGGTGACCTGCCAGGGCCGCGACGTCGCGACCTTCCCCGATCCGGCGACGCAATTGCTCGCCTATCGGGGAACGGGCTGCACCAGGCGGCTGGGGTGGACTTCGGCCGAGACCGCCGGCGCGCTGGTCGGCGCGGCGGCTCTGGCCCTGCTCCTCGCCGCCGGCCTGCGCCGCCGCCGCCGCACCCATCCTTGATTTTTCCCGCCGCAGCCCACAGGGGGTCGAGGCCATGCTCAGCCTCCCGTTCATCCGCGAGAATCCGGACCTTGTCCGCAAGGCGGCCGCCGACAAGAACGTGCCGCTCGACCTCGACGATCTGCTGGCGATCGACGCCGAGGTCCGGCGGCTGAAGACGCGCGCCGACGCGCTCCGGGCCGAGCGCAACGCGATCAGCGACTCCTTCAAGAGCGCCCCGCCCGAGGCGCGGCCGGCCCTGGGGGCGAAGGCCAAGGCGACCGGCGCCGAGATTGCCCAGGCCGAGGCGGCGCTCGGCGAGACGCAGGCGGCGCTGGACGCGTTGCTGCTGCGCGTGCCCAACATCCCCTGGGAGGGCGCGCCGGTCGGGCCGGACGAGAGCTTCAACAAGGTGCTTCGGCAGGAAGGAACGCCGCCCGCCTTCGATTTCGAGCCGCTCGACCATGTCGGCCTCGTCGAGAAGAACGACTGGGCGGATCTGGCGCGGATCACCCAGGTCGCGGGGTCGCGGCAATATTGCCTCAAGGGCCGGCTGGCCCTGCTCGAGCAGGTGCTGATGCTGTGGGCGCAGAAGCGGCTCGCCGCCGACGGCTTCACGTGCATGACGGTTCCGGCGCTGGCGCGGCCGCAGGCCTTCGTCGCCACCGGTCATTTCCCGGGCCACGAGGAGGAAGCCTATCACATCGCCGCCGACGACCTCTATCTCGCCGGCACGGGCGAGATCGCGCTGACCTCGCTCCACTCGGGCGAGATATTCGAGGCGGACAGGCTGCCCCTCCTTTACGCCGGCTATTCGCCCTGCTTCCGCCGCGAGGCCGGGAGCGCCGGCCGCGACGTCCGCGGCCTGTTGCGCGTCCACCAATTCTACAAGCTCGAACAATATGTGATCTGCCGCGACGATGAGGAGGAATCGGCGAAGTGGCACCAGCGGCTGCTGGCCAATGCGGAAGCGATGTTGAAGGCGCTGGAAATCCCCTATCAGGTGGTCGAAACCTCCACCGGCGACATGGGCGCCGGCAAGTATCGGATGAACGACATCGAATCCTGGGTGCCTTCGCTCGGCAAGTATCGCGAGACCCACAGCTGCTCGACCCTGCACGACTGGCAGGCGCGCCGCGCGAACCTCAGGTGGCGCGACGAGGAGCGCAAGGTGCGCTTCGTCCACACGCTCAACAACACCGCTCTGGCAAGCCCGCGCATCCTCGTCCCCCTGCTGGAGAACCACCAGAGGGCCGACGGCCGGGTGAAGCTGCCGGAGCCGCTGAGGGAGCTGATGGATGGCGACTATCTCTGACCGGTCCAAGCCGCGGGTCGGCCTGTTCCTCAGGGAGGTGCCGGCGCTGCTGGCGCGCTTCTACCGGCAGTTCGGCCGGCTTCGCGAGCGCGGGCCGGCCGACGGGCCGAGGCTGATGGTCGTCCCCGGCTTCCTCGCCAACGACCGGACCACTCTGGGCCTGCAGCGCGCGCTCGCCAATGCGGGTTACCGCGTCGCCGGCTGGGGCCTCGGCCTCAACAGCGGCGTCAAGGCGGACACGCTGGACCGGCTCGCCGGCCGGATCGAGGCGTTCGGCGGCGGACGGCCGGTGATCCTGGTCGGCTGGAGCCTCGGCGGCATCTACGCCCGCGAGGCCGCCAAGAAGCGGCCGGAGCTGGTGGCGAAGGTGATCACCTTGGGCTCGCCCTTCTCCGGCGATCCCCGCGCCAACAACGTCTGGAAGCTCTACGAATGGATCGCCGGCCACCCGGTAGACGCGCCGCCCATCGAGGCCGACCTGGCCGCCAAGCCGGGCGTGCCGACGCTCGCCATCTGGTCACCGCGGGACGGCATCGTCTCGATCGCCAGCGCCCGCGGCGAGCAACATGAGAGCGACCGCCAGATCGAGCTCGCCTGCAGCCACATGGGCTTCGCGGTCAGCGGCCGCGCCTATCCAGTGATCGTGGAAGCGATCCGCAGCTTCTGAAATCCTCCCCTCGATTTCGAGAGGAGGGGGACCGCTCGAAGAGCGGTGGAGGGCTATTCTGAGTCAAGTCGCCCCTCCACCAGCCTGTGGCTGGTCCCCCTCCCCTGGAAAGGCAGGGAGGATCAGCGAAGAAACGGCTCCGCCACCTCCTTCGGCACCCGCAGCGGCCGGCCGCTGGCCTTGTCGACGATCGCCCAGCTGGTTTTCGCCCGCACCCGCAATTTGCCGTCGTCGCCGGCGAACTCGACATGGCGATCGAAGCGCGCACCCCTGGGCGCCTCGCCGACCCAGGTCCGCCCGGTCACCGTCTCGCCCGGCCCGACGGCGCGCAGATAATCGATCTCGTGCCGAATCACGACCCAGACATAGGCATCGACATGGGCGGGATCGGCCACCGCGTGCCAGTGCGCGGTCGCCATGTCCTGAATCCAGCGCACCCAGGCGGCATTGTTGACATGGCCGAGCTCGTCAATGTCCGCGGGCGCCGCCGTGATCCGTTTCTCGAACGGGGTCATGACAGGACCGGCATGCCGTCGGCGCGGCGGGTGAACGGCACGCGCGAGCGGGCGAAGAGCGAGGCGATCGCCGCCTTGGGATCGGCGGCGCCGGCGTCGAGCAGGACGCCGATGTCGCGACTCAGCGTGCGGTCGCGCGATACCCGGTCGAGCGCGGCGAGCCATTCGGCGCGGGTGACGGTGCGGTCGCGCCGGTTGGCTTCGATGAGGGTGCGGACGAAGGCATGGAAAGGGCGGCGGGAGGCGCCTTCCGCAACCAGGGCGAAGACCGCGCCGCAGGCATAATAAGCGCGATGCTCGCCCCGCTCGAGCGCGCGGGCGACACCGCGCCCGGCGCTCAGCGCGGCGCAATCCTCGACCGACTTCTGGAGCTCGGCGCGGACGTCGTAGGTCGGGTCGACCGCGGCGACCGAGCGGAAGGCGAGCAGGTCGGCGCCGCCTTCGGTGATCCAGCTCTCGAGCGGGGTCTGGTAGTAGACCGTCTCGCCGAGCCAGAAATGGGCGGATTCGTGGGCGATGAACCACAGGTTCGCCTGGCGCGCGCGCTGGCCGCCCGCAATCATGCCTTCGCCCTCGATTCGCATCACGACGAGGCCGGGCAGGGTGCTGCCGCCCTGGCTGCTGATCCCGGCCGTCGGGCCCACCCAACTCACCATGATCGTCGGCTTCGGCCCCGGCCTGGGGCCGAGAAGGGCCGCGTAGCGGTCGAGGATGAGCGGCGTCGCGCCGGCGATCGCCCCGCGCAGCCATTGCGGCAGCTGGGGATCGACGACCAGCGTGATCGCGTCGGTGACGATCGGCGTCGCGCCGCCGAACAGCACATAGCTGCCGTCGGCATCATCCTCGATCGTGACCGAGGCGACGCGCCGGCCGGCATGGAGCACCGCGCCGCCGGCATCGCGGAAGGTCACCCGGGTCGCGCTGTAGGGAATGTTCGAGCTGGCAAGGGCGGCGGGGATACGCTCCACTGCCGCGGCGCCGGCGGACGGGAAGGCGTCGAACTGCTCGCTGTAGAGCGCGACGGCGCCGTCGGTGAAGACTAAAGCGGGGTCGTAGCTCCCGGCTACCCGCCGCCCGAACGGCGTGAAGCCGATGCGGACGCGTTCCGGCAGCGGGCCGCCGTCGGCCGCGACCAGCACGTCGTAATAGCCGCGCCGCTCCAGCCGCACGCCGGGGGTCTCGACGATCCAGCTTTGCGGCCGCCAGGGCCGGTTGCCGACTTCGGTCAGGGCCGAGCGGACGAACGCCCAGGCGCGGGCCTGGCGCCGGAAGCGGAAGTCGGCCGTCCAACGCTCGCCGTCCCTGACCACCGAAACCTCGAGCGGCGCGGCAGCCGGCGACGGCCGCTGCGCCGCGGCCGCCGACACCAGCAGGAGCAGGCAGGCGGCGAGGACGGACCTCATCGCGCTTCGGCGGCGCCCATCTGGCTGAGGATGAAGGCATAGGCCTCCGCCACCTCGCGCAGCCGCGTCCAGCGCCCGGACTGGCCGCCATGGCCGGCGCCCATGTTGATCTTGAGCAGCTGGAGGTTGGAATCGGTCCGCGTCGCGCGCAGCCGCGCCGCCCATTTGGCCGGCTCCCAATAGGTGACGCGCGGGTCGTTGAGGCCGCCGGTGATCAGCATCGGCGGATAGTCCTGGGCGGTGACATTGTCGTAGGGGCTGTAGCTGCGCAGATATTCGAACACCGTCCGGTCGGCGATCGGATTGCCCCATTCGTTCCATTCGCCGGGCGTCAGCGGCAGGCTTTCGTCGAGCATGGTGTTGAGGACGTCGACGAACGGCACGTCGGCGACCACCGCGCCCCACAATTCGGGATCGGAATTGACCACCGCGCCCATCAGCTCGCCGCCGGCCGAGCCGCCCTGGATGGCGATATTGCCGGCGCGCGTATAATCGCGGGCGATCAGGCCGCGGGCGGCGTCGACGAAATCGTTGAACGTGTTGGTCCGCCGGTCCAGCTTGCCGTCGAGATACCATTGATAGCCCATCTCGTCGCCGCCGCGGATATGGGCGATGGCGAAGGCGTAGCCGCGGTCGAGCAGGCTGATCCGGTTGGTGCTGAAGCCCGGCGGCGTGGCGATGCCGTAGGCGCCGTAGGCGTAGAGGAAGAGCCGGCCGCGCCCGTTCCTCTCGAAGCCGCGGCGATAGACGATCGACACCGGCAGCCGGCGGCCGTCGCGGGTGGGCACGGTGATCCGCTCGGTCACATATTGGCTGGGATCGTAGCCCGAGGGGATGCGCTGGACCTTCAGCGTCTCGAGCCGGCTCTCGGCCGGATGGTAGTCGTAGACCGTCGGCGGCGTGATCATCGAGCTGTAGCCGAGGCGATAGGCGGCGGGCGCATATTCGGGATTGTTGCCGAGCCCCGCGGTGTAGCTCGCCTCGGGGAAGGGGATGCGCCGTTCGGCGCCGTCATAGGATCTGAGCCGGATCTGGTCGAGGCCGTTGACCCGCTCGGTGATGGCGAGGTGGTCGCGGAAGGCGGCGAGCCCGCGCAGATAGACCGCGTCCGATCCGGCGACCACCGTCCGCCATTCGCCAGGCCGCTCGGGCGAGGCCTCGGTGATGCGGAAATTGACGTGGTCGTCATTGGTGAGGATCCATAATTTGCCGTGGCTCGAATCGACGCCGTACTGGATGTTGGGCCGGCGGCGGGCGACCAGAATGAGCGGCGCCTCGGGATTGTCGGCGGGCACGAAGCGGGTCTCGTTGGACGAATTCTCGCCGGTGCCGATGAGGATGTAGCGGCGGTCCTGCGAGCGCGACACGCCGACGCTGAAGGCGACGTTCTCGGTCTCTTCGTAGAGCGTGCGGTCGCTGGCCAAAGGCTGGCCGAGCCAGTGGAGCCTGGCGCGGTAGCTGCGCCAGTTCTCGTTGACCTCGGTGAAGACGATGCCGCGGCTGTCGGACGTCCAGACCGGCGAGCCGATGCCGACCTCGGACACGGTTTCGGTGTCGCGGCCGGTCGAAAGGTCGCGGATCCTGAGCTGGAACCGTTCGGAGCCGTCGTCGTCGACCAGCATCGCGGCATAGCGGCCGTCCGGGCTAACCTCGAGCGCGCCCAGCCGGAAATATTGCTTGCCGGCAGCCTCGGCCGGCTCGTCGAAGATGACCTGCTGCTCGCCGCCGGCCACGGGGCGGCGGTACCAGGTCCGGTATTGCGCGCCCGGCTGGAACGCCCACCAGTACATCCATTCGCCGTCGCGCATCGGAACCGAGCTGTCGTCCTCGGGGATGCGGCCGCGCATCTCCTGGAACAGGGTCTCGATCAGCGGCCGGTGCGGCGCCATCGCCGCTTCGAAATAGGCGTTCTCGGCGCGCAGGTAGGAGAGGACGTCCTCGTCGTCGACGACCGGATAGGATTGGTCCTTGAGCCAATGATAGGGATCCTCGACGCGGATGCCGTGGCGCTCGTAGCTGTAGGGGCGCTGCGGCGCGACGGGCGGCGGGGGAAGCGGGGTCTGGGCGGTCATCGTCTCACTCTGGTTCTGGGCCGCGGCGGGCGCGGCGGCAAGCAGGAGGGCGGCAATCAAGAGGCGCATCGGCATGTCCTGGAATCGGGCGCCGGGCTGGCGCGGGGCAGGGAACCGGCTTATCTAGCGGCGGACCACGCTATCGGGAAAGACTTATGTCGACTTATGAAGCCCGCCTCACGGCGCTGCGCGAGCAATTGAAGGCCGACCGGCTCGATGGCTTCGTCGTGCCGCTGACCGACGAGCATATGAGCGAATATGTCGGCAGCTATGCGCAAAGGCTGGCCTGGCTGACCGGCTTCCAGGGCTCGGCGGGCTCCGCCGTGGTGCTGCCGGAGGAGGCGGCGATCTTCGTCGACGGGCGCTACACTTTGCAGGTCCGCGACCAGGTCGACGGCGCGCACTGGAGCTATGTGTCGGTGCCCGAGACCAGCATCGCCGACTGGCTCAAAGGCCATGCGCCCGACGGCGGGCGGATCGGCTACGATCCCTGGCTGCACACCAAGGAATGGGTGGAGAAGGCGCGCGAGGCGCTCGCCGAGAAAGGCGCCGAGCTGGTCGCCGTGCGGCGCAACCCGATCGACGCGGTATGGGCCGACCGGCCCGAGCCGTCGCGGGCGCGGCTGGTCGTCCATCCCGACGTTTATGCCGGCAAGTCCTCGGCTGCCAAGCGCCAGGAGATGGCCGACTGGCTGAAGGAGGAGAAAGCGGACGCGGCGGTGCTGGCGGCGCTCGATTCCATCGCCTGGACGTTCAACGTCCGCGGCCAGGACGTCGATCACACGCCGGTCGCCCTCTCCTTCGCCCTGGTCCACGCCGACGGCACCGCCGATTTGTTCGTCGCGTCCGAGAAGATCGGCGACGACGTGCGCCAGCACCTGGGCAACGGGGTGAGGATCCACGAGCGCCACGATTTCGAGCCCGCGCTCGCCGCCCTCGCCGGCAAGATTGTGGCGGTCGACCCGGAACGCTCGGTGGCGGCCATCTTCGAGGCGCTGGAGAATGCCGGCGCCAAGGTGGTGAGCCGGCGTGATCCCTCGATCCTGCCCAAGGCGATCAAGAACCAGGTCGAGATCGACGGCCACCGCGCCGCCCAGGCCCGGGACGGCGCGGCGCTGTCGCGCTTCCTCCACTGGCTGTCGGTCGAGGCGCCGGGGGGCGGCGTCGACGAATTGTCGGCCGCCGCCAGGCTACAGGCGTTCCGGCAGGAATCCGGCGACCTCAGGGATTTGAGCTTCGACACCATCTCGGGCGCCGGCCCCAACGGCGCCATCGTCCACTACCGGGTCAGCGCGGCTACCAACCGGCCGATCGGGATGGATTCGATCTACCTGGTCGATTCGGGCGGCCAATATCCCGACGGGACCACCGACGTCACCCGCACGGTCGCGATCGGCACGCCGACGGCCGAGATGCGCGACCGGTTCACCCGCGTGCTCAAGGGCCATGTCGCGGTGGCGCGGGCGCGCTTCCCGGAAGGGACGCGCGGCTCGCAGCTCGACAGCTTCGCCCGCCAGTTCCTCTGGTCCGTGGGCCTCGACTACGCCCACGGCACCGGCCACGGCGTCGGCAGCTTCCTGTCGGTCCACGAGGGACCGCAGCGTATCTCGCCGGTGGGCAGCAGCCAGGCGGGCGGCGACGAGCCGCTGAAGGCCGGCATGATCCTGTCCAACGAGCCCGGCTATTACAAGACCGGCGAATATGGCATCCGCATCGAGAATCTGGTGCTGGTCGTCCCCCGGGAGGTGGACGGCGCCGAGAAGAAGCTGCTGGGCTTCGAGACGCTCACCTTCGCCCCGATCGACCGCAACCTGATCGAGGCGTCGATGCTGTCGGCGGAAGAGCGGCGCTGGGTCGACGATTATCACGGCCAGGTGCTGAAGGTCGTCGGCCCGCAGCTGGCGGGCGAGGCGAAAGCGTGGCTCGAAGCGCAATGCGCCCCCCTCTGACGAGGGAATCATACCGGACCTGATCCGGGGGTCGATTAACGCGGCGGGCGCTAGTCCTCGGCCTCGGGGTTCATGGGTCGCGGCTTTCGCGGGGATGACGGCGCGGGGGCGGGGGCCGGGGCCTCGCGTGCCTGCGCCTTGCGGCGCTTCAGATTCTCGCGGAGCGCGGCGGCGAGTCGCCTTGCCCGGTCGTCGTCACCCTTCGCCATGGAGCCGCCTTGACATTGTATCGGGCCCCCGGCCATAGCGCCGCGTCCCGGACACGGGCCCGTCGCGATGGGCGACATGCTGCCGTAGCTCAGTGGTAGAGCGCATCCTTGGTAAGGCTGAGGTCGTGAGTTCAATCCTCACCGGCAGCACCATCGCCCCGGCCCGGTCGCCCGATCAGCCCCGGACGAATTGCGGCTCGTTGCGGCCGATGCGCTGGGCGGCCTTGGCGGCGAACAGCTTGGCGAGTTCGCGATGGCGCTCGCGGGCTTCGGTGGTGACCGCGTAGCTTGCCCGGCGCTGCTCCTCCGCGGCGCGGCGCGAATAATATCGCTGATCCGATTCCATGTCGTCGCCTCCCCTCCGACTCGGGAAGCCTAACATAGGAATCCGAAGAATCCGAATCGGACCTAATCGGAGGGAATCGGCGCCCCGGCTCAGCGCGCGCGCGACTTCCTGATGATCATGTCGAGCACGGCGGGATGGAGCGGCCGCTCGAACGCGCAGCCGATGAAATGGCCCTTCGCCCAGGCCACCTTGGCGTGGCAGGGCTCCAGCCCGGGCAGGCGCAGCCACACGTCGGTGCCCTCCGGCAGCTCGAGATGGGTGGCGGCGCGGAAGCCGTGGGTGGACAGGTCCATGACCTGGATCGAAACGCCGGAAGCGCCGCGCTGGCGCAGGCCCGCGCCGAGCTCGATCGGCACCCGCTCCGAGACGCGCCCCTTCGGGGCCGCCGTGAGCCGCTCGGGCACGGTGGAGAGCTCTCCGCTGAACGATGGTCCGTCGCGGTCGGATGGCGTTGGCCAGCTCGCGCTCCAGGTGTCCATGGGGCGCCTCAGATCTTACCTTCGGGCAGGTTGAGGCCGACCGCCACGCCCCAGGCCAGGGCGGCCTTGCGTTCATCCTCACTCATGCCCTCCTTGAGGCCCGGACGCCGGAAATGCTCCGGCTTGGGCGGGGGCGCCTTCTTGAGCTGGACCAGCAGCTCGTGCTCGTCGATCATGTAAAGGAATTCGAGGCCCACCCGGTCGTCGGCGACCCAGGCGACCCGCGCGGGAATGGCGGTGGCGCCGCGCATGAAGACGACGTCGCTGCCGATCGGCGGGACGGTCGCGCATTCCACCAGCGCGCCCTTGCGCGACAAATCGCGCAGGCGCGCGTCGACTTCGCCGAACGGCGTCTTGAGCTTGGCGGCCAGCAGCACGCGAGCCCGCTTGGCCGAGCGCTTGCTCCCGGCTGACGCGTTGGCGAAATTCTCTACGCCCATTTCCCTCTTTCCCGGCTCGTCCGCGCCTGTGGCTTAACCTCAAGGGACCTAAATTGTGGTAAACGAAGGCGACGAAAATCGCTCCCGGTTGAATGGCTTGCCAGATCGTCGTTGACGGCGCGGCGGGGGGCTTTCATGGCCGTGAAATGCGCTTTTTCTCCGACAATGCGGCGACGGCCTGCCCCGAGGTGCTGGCGGCGCTGAGCGAGGCGAACCGGATCGACGCCGCTTATGACGGCGACCAGTGGAGCAAGCGGCTCAACGGCGCCTTCTCCGACCTGTTCGAGCGCGAGGTCGAGGCCCTGTGGGTTTCGACCGGGACCGCGGCCAACAGCCTCGCCTTGGCCGTGCTCTCCCCGCCCTACGGCCGCATCATCTGCCACCGGCACGCGCATATCGAGATCGACGAATGCGGCGCCACCGAATTCTACACCGGCGGGGCCAAGCTGATGCTGGCCGCAGGCGAGGGCGCGAAGCTCACGCCCGAGACCGTCGCCGGCCTGCTCGCCACTGTCCGCGACGACGTCCACCAGGCGCCGCCGGCGGCGGTCTCGATCACCAACGCGACCGAATATGGTTGCGTCTACACGCCCGGCGAGACGGCGGCGCTCGGCGACTTGTGCCGGGCGCGCGGCCTCGGCTTCCACCTCGACGGCGCCCGCTTCGCCAATGCGGTGGCGAGCCTCGGCTGCGCGCCGGCCGACCTGACCTGGCGGGCGGGGGTCGACGCGCTGTCCTTCGGCTTCACCAAGAATGGCGGGCTTTCGACCGAATGCCTGGTCTTCTTCCGCCCGGAGCTCGCTGCGGCGGCGCATTACCGGCGCAAGCGCGCGGGCCACCTCCTGTCGAAGGGCCGCTACCTTGCCGCCCAGTTGCTGGCGATGCTCAGGGACGATCTGTGGCTGAGGAACGCCCGCGCCGCCAACGATGCCGCGGCGCGGCTGGCCGAGGCGGCCGGCACCCACCGGCTGGTGCATCCAGTGGAAGCCAATGAAATGTTCGTGCGCGTCACCGCCGAGGAGGCGGCGGCGCTCCGCGCGCAGGGCTTCGGCTTTTACGACTGGGCCCCGGGAGAGGTGCGGCTGGTGACCAGCTGGGACAGCGATCCGGCTCATGTCGACGCCCTCGCCGCGGCGATCCGCGCGCTGTGAGCGAAGCGACAGGCGGGTTCCGCGACCCCAGGGTCCTCTTCCCCTTCCTCCTCGTCACCCTGATCTGGAGCTCGACCTGGATCGTCATCAAGGATCAGCTCGGGACGGTCCCCCATGTCTGGTCGGTCAGCTACCGCTTCTTCATCGCCGGCGCGGCGATGATGGCGATAGCCGCGCTCAGGGGCGACAGCCTCAGGCTCGGCCGGGGCGGCTATGTCCTCGCCGTGCTGCTCGGCACCTTCCAGTTCGTGGTCAACTATAATCTCGTCTACGCGTCCGAGCTCTACATCACCTCGGGGCTCGCCGCGGTCGTGTTCGCGCTGCTGGTCGTGCCCAACGCCGTTTTTGCCCGGGCCTTTTTCGGCCAGCGCGTCACCGGCCGCTTCGCTTTGGGTTCGGCGGTCGCGATGGCGGGGGTCGCTTTGCTTTTCGTCCAGGAGATGCGGCAGACCACGGCATCGACCGGGAATGTGCTGACCGGCCTCGGCTTCGTGCTGTTCGCCGTGCTCGCCGCCTCGATCTCCAACGTCATGCAGATCATGCCGGCGGTCCGGGCGCGCCCGGTCGCCTCGATGCTCGGCTGGGCGATGCTCTATGGCGCGCTCATCGACGCGCTGTTCGCCGGGGCGTTCGTCGGGCCCCCGGTGATCGAGACGCGCCTCGGATACTGGCTCGGCCTTCTCTATCTCGGCGTGATCGCGTCGGCGCTGGCCTTCTGGCTCTATTTCGAGATCATCCGCAAGGTCGGCCCGGCCAAGGCGGCCTATTCGAGCGTGCTCATCCCGATCCTTGCGATGGCGATCTCGACCGCGGCCGAAGGCTATCGCTGGTCCGCGCTGGCGCTCGCGGGCGGGGTGCTGGGCCTGGCCGGGCTGGTCATCGCGCTGAAGGCGGGCCACGTGCCGCCGGTCCCGCCCAGCGACTGAACGCCCGGCGCGTGGGGCCGCTGGACTCGGGCCGAGCGATCTTGTTATGCCGCGGCAGGAAGAGTTACGGAAGCGCGCCGGCTGTTGGCGCGCGGTTTTGGGGGGACCGCTTTCATGTCGATCGCACGCACTTTGCTCGTCGCCGCTTCGCTCGCCGCCGCCGGCACCCTGCCGGCGTCCGCGCAGGATTTCGACGCCGACCCGAATTTCGGGACGATCGACCTCGCCTCCGGCTTCACCCCCGATCCGCAGGTGATCGCGGTCCGCTCGGGCGGCAGCCTCAGCGCCGAGACGATCAGCCCCGCCTGTCGCGGCTTCATCTCCAATGCGCCCGACGTGCGGTTGAACTACGACGCCGGCTCGCTTCCGCTGATCATCTCGGTCGCGTCGAGCGCCGACACCACGCTCGTCGTCAACGCGCCCGACGGCAGCTGGTATTGCGACGACGATACCGGCGTCAACGGATTGAACCCGATGGTCCGCTTCAACGCGCCGAAGCCGGGCCGCTACGAGATCTGGGTCGGCACCTACGCCAATGCCAGCCTCCAGCCGGCGTCGCTCCACATCTCCGAGCTGTACAGCCAGTAAGGCCGGCGGCGCCGCCCGGCACCGGCCGCCTCGTCGCGCGTTGGGCGATGAGGAGGGGCCCATCCATGCGGCTGAACATCGACGTCGAGCTCGACTATTATTTTCCCGCGGCGGCCGACGTCCTGCTGGCGGTCGAGGTCGCCCAGCTTCCCGACCAGGTCCTGGTCGAGGATCTGCTGACCATCGACGGCGCCGGGCCGCTGCGGCCGATCGAGGGGGAGGACGGGATCGGCCGGCGCACCTGGATGCAGGCCGGGGGGCCGTTCGTCGCCCGCTATCGCGCGACGCTCGACGTCGACCGTCCCGTCGTGGCGATCGACCCGCTGCCGATCGCGCCGGCGCGCGACCTGCCCGCCCAGGTCGTCCCCTATCTCTGGCCGAGCCGCTATTGCGAGGCGGACCGGTTCGAGGCGTTCGTCTCCCGCACCTTCGATCGCATCGACGGCGGCGCCAAGCTGATCGCGATGGCGGAGTGGATCCGCGGCCATGTCGACTATCGGTTCGGGTCGAGCGACGCGACGACCACGGCGGTCGACGCCTTCGTTTCGCGCCGGGGCGTGTGCCGCGACTACGCCCATCTGCTGGCGAGCTTCGCGCGGGCGGCGGGCGTGCCCGCGCGGCTGGTCTCGGCTTATGCCTGGCAGCTCGACCCGCCCGATTTCCACGCGGTGGTGGAGGTGTGGCTGGGCGGCGCCTGGCACCTCGTCGACGCGACCGGCCTCGCGCCGCTCGAGGGCCTCGCCCGCATCTGCGTCGGCCGCGACGCCACCGACATCGCCTTCATGACCATCTTCGGCGAGGCCGAGATGCGCGGGCAGCGGGTGACGGTCACCAAAGCGGACGAATAACCACGGGAGTGCGGCCTGCACGTCCATTGCGCGCGGCTGCGCCGCCCCCTAGATCATCGCGATGCTCGACGCCCTCAACGCTGCCGCCGTCCCACCCACCGCCATCCACCGCGAGGATTATCGTCCGCCCGACTGGCTGGTGCCGGAGATCGACCTCGACTTCGAGCTGGGCGCCGAGCGGACGCTGGTCCGCTCGACGCTCCAGGTCGAGCGCAACGGCGCGCACGGGGAGCCGCTGCGGCTCAACGGCGACGAGATCAGCCCCGCCTCCGTGCGGGTCGACGGCGAGAGCGCGCCGGACTGGCGGATGGACGGCGACAAGCTGGTGATCGCGCTCGACGGCATCGCCCACCGCATCGAGATCGTCACCGAGATCGAACCGCGCGCCAACACCAAGTTGATGGGCCTTTACGAATCGGGCGGCATGCTGTGCACCCAGTGCGAGGCGCAGGGCTTCCGGCGGATCACCTTCTTCCCCGACCGGCCCGACGTGCTGTCGCGCTACCGGGTCCGGATGACCGCCGGCAAGGCGCTCTATCCGGTGCTGCTGGCCAATGGCGACCCGGCCGCGGCGGGCGACCTGCCGGACGGGCGGCACTGGGCCGAGTGGCACGATCCCTTCCCCAAGCCCTGCTACCTGTTCGCCCTGGTGGCGGGCGACCTGGTCGCCAACCGCGACCGCTTCGTCACCCGCTCGCGCCGGACCGTCGATCTCGGTATCTGGGTGCGCGCCGGCGACCTCGACAAGACCGGCCACGCCATGGCCTCGCTGAAGGCGGCGATGAAGTGGGACGAGGAGGTATACGGGCGCGAATACGACCTCGCCGCGTTCAACATCGTAGCGGTCGCCGATTTCAACTTTGGCGCGATGGAGAATAAGGGCCTCAACATCTTCAACTCGCGCTACGTGCTCGCCGATCCGGACACCGCCACCGACGCCGATTACGACGCCATCGCCGGAGTGGTCGGGCACGAATATTTCCACAATTGGTCGGGCAACCGGGTCACCTGCCGCGACTGGTTCCAGATCAGCCTCAAGGAGGGCTTCACCGTCTTTCGCGACCAGAGCTTCTCGGCCGACATGGGCAGCCGCGCGGTCAAGCGGATCGAGGACGTGCGGATGCTGCGCGCGAGCCAGTTCCCCGAGGATGCCGGGCCGCTCGCCCATCCGGTGCGGCCCGATTCCTATATCGAGGTCGCCAATTTCTACACCGCCACCGTCTACAACAAGGGCGCCGAGCTGATCCGCATGCTCCACACCCTGCTCGGCCCCGAGAAGTTCCGGGCCGGCAGCGACCTCTATTTCGAGCGGCACGACGGCCAGGCGGTGACCTGCGAGGATTTCGTCAGGGCGATGGAGGATGCGAGCGGCGTCGACCTTTCGCATTTCCGCCTGTGGTACGCGCAGGCGGGGACGCCGCGGGTGCGCGCGTCGCTGGCCCATGACGGCGATGCAGCGCGGGTGACCCTGACCCAGGAGGTGCCGGCGACGCCGGGCCAGCCGCTCAAGCAGCCGATGCCGATCCCGCTCCGGCTCGCCCTGTTCGGCGAAGGCGGCGCGCGCCAGGCCGAGCGGCTGGTGCTGCTCGACGAAGCCCGGGCGGAGGTGGCGTTCGACGGCGTGCGCGGGCGGCCGGTGCTGTCGATCAACCGCGGCTTCTCGGCCCCGGTGATCGTCGAGACCGACCGCAGCGCCGCCGATTTGGCCTTCCTCTCCGCTTATGACGACGACCCCTTCGCCCGCTACGAGGCGATGCAGCAACTGATGCTCGACACGCTGATCGGGGCGGTGGCGGCCGGCACGGTGGACCATCGGCCGGTGATCGAGGCGGTGCGGCACACGCTGACCGACAAGGGCCTCGATCCCGCCTTCGTCGCCGAGGCGGTGCTGCTGCCGAGCGAGGCGTTCATCGGTGACCAGATGGCGTCGGTCGATCCCGAGGCGATCCACGCCGCCCGCGAGGCGCTGCGGACCGATCTCGGGCGCGATCTCGAGCCGCTGTGGCGCGCCGCTTATGCCGCCTGTGCCGCCGGCCGCTACGAATATTCGCCTGCGGCCAAGGGCGCGCGCCGGCTGAAGACGATCGCTCTGGGCTATATGGCGGCTTCGGGCGCGGCCGCGACGCTGGCCAAAAAACAATATGACGAGGCCGACAACATGACCGACCGGCAGGGCGCTTTGGGCGTCCTCGTCAACGGCGATTCGCCGGAGCGGGCGGCCGCGCTGGCGGCCTTCTACGCGCGCTATAGCGCCAATGCGCTGGTGCTCGACAAATGGTTCACCGCCCAGGCGCTGTCGACGCGCAGCGACACGCCCGAAGCGGTCGAGGCGCTGGCGCAGCACCCCGATTTCACCCTGGCCAACCCCAACCGGCTGCGCGCGCTGGTCGGCGCCTTCTCGGCCAACCAGCGCGCCTTCCACGACGCGTCGGGGCGCGGCTACCGCTTCCTTGGCGACATGATCCTCGCCGGGGATCGATTGAATCCGCAGACCGCGGCCAAGCTGGTGCCGCCCCTCGGCCGCTGGCGGCGGTTCGGCGAGCCGCGCGCGGCGATGATGCGCGCCGAGCTGGAACGGATCGTGGCCGCGCCCGGTCTGTCCAAAGACGTGTTCGAGCAGGCGTCGAAGAGCCTGGCATGAGGCCTGTCGCGGTCGCCGCCCTGCGGGCCGGAGCCTAGCCGCCGACCCAGGCGGCGACCTGGTTGGCAACCTGATTGGCGGCGTCATTGAGCGCCGGCGCGACCGCGGCGCCGGTCGCCTCGGTCACCGGCACGCGGGCTTCGAAGCGGTTGCTGGTGACTCCCCCTGCGGTGCCGCGCGCCATCGCCGCATCATAGATGACGACCACCTGCATCGCCGCCGGATCGAGGCCGAAGCGGACCAAATGACCGGTGACGCGGGTGCCGGGATCGTGGCTGTACTGGTCGGGATCGAGCACCACCCGGCCGGTCCGCGCCGCGATCGTCTCGCCGAGCAGGCGGCCGAACAGGGGCCCGGGATTTTCTACCCACTGCGCGCCGGTCAGATACTGAACCACCGTGTCGCTGACGTAGACCGGAATGCGCGGGGTGCGGAGCGCCTGCGGGAAAGTCGGCTCCACCACCGTGATCGCCTCGCCCGCCGCGGCCGTGCGCGGCGACGCGGCGACGCGGGTTTCGGCCGGGGTCAGCGTCAGCAGCTCGGCGGGCGCGCCGCCGCCGAAGCAGGCCGACAAGGCGAGCGCCGACGCGGCGGCGGCCAGCAATTTCACGCGCATGGTCATTCCCTTCTTCCTGGCTCGTAGTCGGGCAGGCGCTGGCCGCCGATCACCCCGCCGATGCCGCGCTGGTTGAGCCGGTCGGTAACCTCGCGCAGCGATTCGGACGAGGCGCGCAGGTCGCGGATCAACTGGCCGACCTCGGGCAGGGTCTGGTTGGAGAAGGCCTGGATGCCCGGGCGGGCGTCGCCGATCGCGCCCTCCAGCTGCGCCATGCTCTGCTCGGCGCGGCGGAGTGTGTGCCGGAGGTCGTTGATCAGCGGGCGGCCGTCCTGGTTGAGCAGCGCCTCGGTGGTGCCGGCGAGCCGACCGATCTGGTCGGCGGCATTGCCGGCCTGCTGGATCGCGACCCTGGTCTCGGCGAGGGTGGCGGCGATCTCGGGCGAGCGTTCGGCGAGCGAGCGGCTGATCTCCTCGAAATTGTCGAGGATGCCGGCGATCGATTCCTGGTTGCGGTCGGAGAGCAATTCGGTGAGCCGCTCGGTCAGCGTCGAGACGCGCTCGAGCAGCTCGGGGGCGGTGTTGAGCAGCTGGCCGAGCGCGCCCGGCTTGGTCGGGATGACCGGAACGCCATAGGGGCATTCCGACTGGGGGTTCTGCTCGGGGCAGCGGATCTCGCGGCGCGGCCGTCGCGGCTGGCCGGGCTCCTGTTCGGGCGGGTCGAGCTGAATCTGGCTGACGCCGGTGAAGCCGACGCCGCGGATCGTCGCGGTGGTGCCTTCGAGGACCGGCGTGTCCTCCCCGACGGTGACGCGGACCCGGATGAATTGCGGGCTGCGCGGCTCCAGGTTGATCGACCGGATCTGGCCGACCGGAACGCCGGAGAAGGTCACCGCCGATCCATTGGCGAGCCCCTCGACCGACTGCTGGAAGAAGATGTCGTAGGTCTTCTCGCCGCCGTCCGACACCCGGCCCAGCCAGACGACGAACACCACCAGGGCGGCGAGCAGGCCCAGGGTGATGCTGCCGACGAGGATCTGGTTTGATCTGGTTTCCATCAGGCGCTCGCCTCTTCCCGTTCAGAGATGCTGGCCGCGACACGGCCGCGCGGCCCCTTGAAATAGGCCTGAATCCATTCGTGGTCCAAAGCCAATAATTCCGGAATCGTTCCGACCGCCACCACCTTGCGGTCGGCGAGCACCGCGACCCGGTCGCAGATCGCGTAGAGCGTGTCGAGATCGTGGGTGATCAGGAAGACGGTGAGGCCGAGCGCATTGCGCAGCTCGGAGATGAGCTGGTCGAACGCCGCCGCGCCGATCGGGTCGAGGCCGGCGGTCGGCTCGTCGAGGAACAGCAGCTCCGGATCGAGCGCCAGCGCGCGGGCTATGCCGGAGCGCTTGCGCATGCCGCCGGAAAGCTCGGAGGGGAATTTGGCCCCGGCGTCGACGGGCAGGCCGCTCATCGCGATCTTGAACGCGGCGATCTCGTCGAGCAGCTGCTGATCGATGCCGGGATAGAATTCCTTGATCGGCACCTGGATGTTCTCCGCGACGGTCAGGGTGGAGAACAAGGCCCCGCCCTGAAACAGCACGCCCCAGCGGCGGCGGATATGCTTGGCCTCCTCCTCGTCGCGGCCGACCATCGGTTCGCCGAACACCTCGATCTCGCCTTCGTCGGGCGTCTGCAGGCCGATGATCGAGCGCATCAGCACCGACTTGCCGGTGCCCGAGCCGCCGACCACGCCGAAAATCTCGCCGCGCCTGACCTCGAGGCTGAGCTCCTCGTGGACGACCTGCGTCCCGAAGCTGTTCTTGAGGCCCCTAACCTCGATGACGGTCTCGCCGCGGGGCATTAGAGGTTCAAACTCCCCGCCGGAGGTGGCCGACCGCGAAGCGGCGGGCTGTCCTTTGCCGCCCGGACGGCGTCGCTCGATCGGTCACGATGAATCTTCATCGCTCCCTCCTCTCTCCTAGCCGGACAACAAATGCCAGCCCGTCACGACCGCCTCCGGTGGGGAGTTTGAACCTCATAGCCACCCGATCTCGGTGAAGAACACCGCGAAGAAGGCGTCGAGCACGATCACCAGGAAGATGCCCTGGACGACCGCGGTCGTGGTCCTGAGGCCAACCTCCTCGGCATTGCCCTTGACCTGCATGCCCTGGAAGCAGCCGCACATCGAAATGATCAGGCCGAAAACCGGCGCCTTGATCAGCGTCTGCCACAGGTCGGTCATCGGCACGACCTCGCGGATGCGCTGTATGAAGGTCGCCGGCGGGATGTCGAGCGAGATCCAGGTGAACATGCCGCCGCCGATGATCGAGAGGATTGCCGCATAGAAGCCGAGCAGCGGCATGAGGAGCACGGTGGCGAGCACGCGCGGGAAGACCAGCGCCTCCATCGGCGAGACGCCGATCGTGCGCATCGCGTCGACCTCCTCGGACAGCTTCATCGACCCCAATTGGGCGGCGAAGGCCGAGCCCGAGCGGCCCGCGACCATGATCGCGGTCATCAGCACGCCCAGCTCCTTCATCGAGGAGCGGCCGATGAGGTTGATCGTATAGATTTCGGCGCCGAACTGGCGCAGCTGGACCGCGCCCTGCTGGGCGATGACGATGCCGACCAGGAAGCTCATCAGGCCGATGATGAAGAGCGCGTGGACGCCGACCACCTCGAACTGCTGGGTGACCGCGTTGAAGCGGAAGCGCCGCGGATGGCGGATGATGTTGCCGATCGAGATCAGGAGGGCGCCGAAGAAGCCGAGCATGCCGACCATGGTGCCGAGCATCACCTGGGTGGCCGCGCCGACCTGGCCGACGACCCTGAGCATGGCCGGCTCGTGCTCGCGCTTCAGCTTCACCGGCTGGTCGGCCTGGGTGACGTGGGCGATCAGCAGCCGCTGCTCCTCGGTCGCGCCGACGATGGTGGCGCCGCGGTCGCGCTCGAGCTTGTGGACCAGCCAGGCGCCGACCGTGTCCATCCGCTCCACGTCGGAGAGATCGACCACCAGATTGTCGGCGTCGATCTCCTTCAGCTGCTCGTTGAGCTTGCGGACGCGAAGCAGGGTGAGCGCGCCGCGGAACCGCAGGACGCAGCGGCCGTCCTCGACATTGCGACTTAAGTCCGCGGTCACGCTCATCCGTTTGACAGTGCTTCAATTCCTGCCGGGCGGCAAGCAGCGAGGATAGACAGGCGTTACGTTTCTGTGGTTCCGCAGGTTCCATGACGACGGCGCTCGCCATTTACGACATGGACCGGACGATCACGCGCCGGCCCACCTACGGGCCCTTTCTGTGGCATGCGATGTGGCGGATCGCGCCGTGGCGGGCGCTGCTGGCGCCGCTCGTGCTGCTGACGACTTTCTTCTATCTGGTCCGGCTGATCGACCGCGGCCGGCTCAAGGAACTGAACTACCGGCTGCTGATCGGCGGCGCGGCGCCGGAGCGGCTCGAGCGCGTCATCCAGAGCTTCGCCGACCGCCAGATCGCCACCAACGTCATGCCGGGCGCGCCGGCGCGGCTGGCCGAGGACAAGGCGGCCGGCCGGCGGCTGGTCCTGGCGACCGCTTCCTACCGGCTCTACGCCGCCGCGATCGCCGCGCGGCTGGGCTTCGACGACGTCATCGCCACCGAGACGCGGATCGACGCGCGCGGGCGGACGGTGGCGCGGATCGACGGCCGCAATTGCTACGGCCTCGGCAAGCTGGACATGATCGAGGCCTGGCTGCAGCGCGAGGGGCTGGAGCGCGAGGCGGTCCACATCCGCTTCTATTCCGACCATATCTCCGACGCGCCGGTCCACCACTGGTCCGACGAGGCGTTCGCGACCAACGCCCATGCCCGGCTGGTGCGGCTGGCGGAGGCCGAAGGGTGGGCGGTGCTCGACTGGCGCGACCGGGAAAGGGCCTGACGGCGCAGTCGTCACCCCGGCGAAAGGGCCCCCATCAAAGTATTACTTTGATGGGACCCAAGGCCGGGGTCTCGTGGCGACGCGCTATGGCTTCTTGACCCGAGATCCCGGCCTTCGCCGGGATGACGTGAGTTACACCGCCGCCAGCGCCTGGTCGAAATCGGCGATGAGGTCGTCGGCATCCTCGACGCCGATCGAGATGCGGACGAGGTTGTCGGTGATGCCGAGCGCCTGCTTGCGCGCGTCGGGGACGGACAAATGCGTCATCGCCGCCGGCGCGCTGGCCAGGGTCTCGGTGCCGCCGAGGCTGACCGCGAGATGCGCGATCTTGAGCGCGTCGAGGAAGGCGAACGCCTCCTTCTCGCCGCCCTTCAGATAGAGCGAGAAGGTCGAGCCGGCGCCGGTGCAGTGGCGGCGGTAGATGTCGGCCTGGCGGGCGTCGCCGCCTTCCTCGAGGAAGCCGAGATAGCCGACGCTCTCGACCTTGGGGTGATGGCGCAGATAGTCGCAGACCCTGGCCGCGTTCTCGCCGGCGCGGGTCATCCTAAGCTCGAGCGTCTCCAGGCTCCTCAGCAGCATCCAGGCGGTGTTGGGATCGGTGATCGTGCCGATCGTGTTGCGCATCATCCTGATGGCGTTGATCAGATCCCTGGAGCCGGTGATCCCGCCGGCGACGAGGTCGGAGTGGCCGCCGGCATATTTGGTCAGCGAATAGACCGAGAGGTCGGCGCCGTCGCGCAGCGGCTGCGCCCAGAGCGGGCCGAGGAAGGTGTTGTCGATCGCGATCGGCGGCGGGGCGTCGGGGAAGGCGGCGTCGCGGACCTTGCGCACCGCCTGGACGTCGACCAGGGCGTTGGTCGGGTTGGCCGGGCTTTCGAGGTAGATGAGCGGGACCCGGCCCATCCCCCGGGCGCGTTCGACGACGTCGGCGATCTCATCCTCGGTGGCGCCCGCGGGGAAATCGAGCCAGGCGACGCCGAAGCGGCCGAGGATGCGGCCGATCAAGGTCTCGGTGGCGGCGTAGAGCGGGCCGGAATGGACGACGACGTCGCCGGGCTGGACGAAGGCCAGGAACAGGGTGGCGATCGCCGACATGCCCGAGGAGAAGGTGAGCGCATCCTCGGCATCCTCCCAGACGCTGAGCCGGTCCTCGAGTATCTCCTGGTTGGGGCCGTTGAAGCGCGAATAGACGAGGCCTTCGGCGCCGCCCGGCCGCTTGCCGGTGACGCCCTCGAAGTGACGCTTGCCGGCCGCCGCATTCTCGAACACGAAGGTCGAGGTGAGGAAGATCGGCGGCTTCAGCGCGCCTTCGGAGAGCGCCGGATCGTAGCCGTGACCCATCATCAGGGTCGAGGGCTTCAATCTCTTGCCGCCGATCTCGAGCACGTCCGGCTTCGGGCGACGGCGCGGGGTGGCGCCGGTGAGGTCGGATTCGTCGGCCATTGGGAATCTCCTGATACGCGGGCTCCCTAGCCGATGAGGCCGGCCATCATCCAGACCCATCCTGCGTGTCGCAGCGTGACGGCCGTCACGTGACGGGCCGGGCGGTCCCCGCTAGGGTTCGGAATCGGCGATCCATCGGGCCCGAGCAGGAGGAGGAGAGAATATGGCGAGCAGCGCGACCACGAATCTGGGGACGATCGTCATCGATCCCGGCCATGGCGGGACCGCCAACGTCCCCGGCAGCAGCGCCAACAACGCGACCAGCGCCAGCGGCGTCAAGGAGAAGAAGCTGACGCTCGATTTCTGCCTGATCCTGCGCGACGAGCTGAACAAGCAGGCGGCGGCCGCCGGCGAGACGATCGACGTCGTCCTCACCCGCACCACCGACGTCAACCTGACCGGAACGCAGCGCACCAAGCCCGCCGCCGACAAGAAGGCGAAGGCCTTCATCTGCCTCCATTTCAACGGCAGCGCCAACAAGACGGTGCGCGGTCCCGAAACCTTTTTCCGGGCCGCCAAGAACGGCAACATGAACCTTGCCGAGGACGTCGACTTCGCGACCAAGATGCACGCCGGCCTGCTCGCCGGCCTGGCTGCGGTCGGGCTCGGCGGCAAGGACCGCGGGGTGAAGCCGGATACGGAAACGGCGATCGGCGCTCTCGGCGTGCTCAACGACACCCGCCTCGGCAATCTCGGCCGCGCGAAGAAATGCGTGTCGGCCTATTTCGAGGTTGAGTTCATCACCCATCCGACCGTCGACGCGACCCTGGTCTCGGGCGCGGCGGCGGCCGCCAACCAGCGCACGGTCATGGCCGAGGTGGCGAAGGCGATCCGGGCCTATATGAAGGCGCGCTAATCCGGCAGGGCGATCAACGAAAGCTGGCGGCCGTAATCCGCTTCGCCGCGATGGGTGGAGCGGCGGAAGCTGAAGAAGCGCTCCGGATCGGAATAGGTGTCGAGGCCGAGCGCTTCGGCACGGGTCACGCCGGCCGCGGCGAGACGCGCGAGGACATAGGCTTCGAGGTCGAACTGGTGGTGATCGGGGCGGCCGGGGGTGAAGAAGCGCTCATTGTCCGGGTCGGCCTCGGCGAAGCGGCGGAGGAAGGCTTCGTCGACCTCGTAGGACGTGCGGGCGATGGTCGGGCCGACCGCGGCGGCGATGCCGGCGCGGGCGGCGCCGAGCGCCTCCATCGCGGCGACGGCGGATTCGATCACCCCCGCCAAGGCGCCCCGCCAGCCGGCATGGGCGGCGCCGATCACGCCGGCCGCCCGGTCGGCGAGCAGGACCGGGGTGCAGTCGGCGGTGAGGATGCCGAGCGCGAGGCCGGGCCGGTCGGTGACGATGGCGTCGGCATGGGGACGGGCGTCGTCCGGCCACGGCGCCGGCGCGTAAACGGCCGCGGCGGAATGGACCTGATGGACGGTGACCAGCCGCGCGCCGGGCGCGACCGCCGCGACCGCGCGGCGGCGATTCTCGTGGATCGCGTCGCGGTCGTCGCCTGAGCCGAGGCCGGTGTTGAGGCCGGCGCAGACCCCTTCCGAGACGCCGCCTTTGCGGCCGAGAAAGCCGTGCGGGATGCCGCCGAGCGCGGCGGCGCGGTTCACCTCGACGCCGCTCACGGGAGATCGAGCCGCATGACCGGATCCTGGTAGATTCGCGTGCCGAGGACGAACGGCGCGTGGCCGACGACGGTGAAGCCCCGGCGCTTGTAGAAGGCGATCGCCCGCGCGCCATGCTCCCAGACGCTGAGGAACAAGGCCGGGGCGCCTTGCTCGCGGGCGGCGCCGATCGCCCAGTCCATCAGCGCCGCAGCGACCCCGGCGCCCTGCCAGGGCTCGAGCACATAAAGCTGCTTGATCTCCAGCGCCCCGGGCGGGTGATCGGTCGGCAGCGTCATCGGCACGAGCTTGAGATAGGCGGCGACGGCGCCGTTCTCCTCGGCGAGCATCACTCGGACGGACGGGTCGGCGAGCTCGGCGGGCAGGCCGGCGGGCCCGAACATGCGGTCCAGATGCAAAGCGAGGTCGTCCGGGTCGAAATGCGCCCCGAACGTCTCGACGAAGCAGCGCCGCCCCATGGCCGCGGCCGCGGGACCGTCGGCCGGCGTCGCCAGGCGGCAGCCGAAGGTCACAGCGTGCCCCGCATGATGATATCCTCGTCGGCATGGGTGCCGACCATGAAATCGTAGCGCCCGACCGCCTCGAAGCCGTAGCGCGCGTAGAAGCGCCGGGCGCGGTGATTGTCGGTGAAGACCGAGAGGTAGAGCTGCTCGGCGCCCCGCCGCCGCGCTTCCGCAAGGACCCAGGCCATCAATTCGGCGGCGCCGCCGCTGCCGTGCCACGGCTTCAGCAGGTAGAATTGGCGAAGCTCGATGCTGGGGCCGACGACCTCGAACGGCAGCGACGGCGGGCCGAGCTTGGCATAGGCGGCCGCCGCGCCGTCCGCTTCGCCGAGCCGGACGGCGTAGCGCGGGTCGTCAAGCTCGGCGCGCCAATTCACTTCGCTGTGGTTGGTGAGGAAGGCAGCGAGATTGTCGGGGCTGTAGAGGTGGCCGAACGTCTCGACGAAGCTCTGCCGGCCGATCGCGGCGAGCGCGGCGGCGTCGCCGGGTCCGGCGTCGCGCCAGGCGATCGCGCCCATCAGAAGCCCGCCGGCTCGGGCCAGCCGGGCGCGACCAGCGCCATCGCCTTGAACAATCGTCCCATCTGGTCGGGCGCGACCAGGCGGTCGCGCGCCGCCATGATCCCGGCGGTCCGCTCGGGCGCCGCCCTGGCGAGCGCGGCGGCGCGGTGGCTTATGCCCATCGCCTCCAGCCAATCGCCCTGGGCGACGGGCCCGAACACGCGCACCCCTTCGCCCTGCGCCGCTTCGGCCAGGGCCGAGAAATCGACATGGGCGGTGAGGTCTCGGTCGCCCGGCGCTTCGAACGGATCGGCAAAAGCATGGCGTGCAACCGCCTGCAGCGTGTCGCCGGTGCCGCGGCGGGCATGGCCGTAGTCGACGATCAAGGCCGCCCCGCCTTGGGCCGCGAGACGGCGGGCGAGGCCGGCGACGATGGCGAGCGAGGCGGGCGAGGTCTCGGTCGGCTCGGCGCCATCGCCGCGGACGAAGCGGCCGTCCCGATAGTCGACCATCAGCTCGCCGCCGCCGGCGTCGAACTGGCGGACCGGCAGCGCGTCGAAGAACTCGTTGGCGACGACCAGCAGCGGTCCGGTCCCGGGCAGGGTCGAGAGATCGTCGTGCCAGCGCGCCGGGAGCCGCTCGGCCTGCGCCTGGCGCAGCACCGGGCTGGTCTCGACGAGCTCGACCGGCGGCGCCAGCCCGGCGCCGCGCATCGCCCGGAGCGCGTCCTCGGCGAGCGTGCCGCGGCCCGGCCCGAGCTCGACGTAGCGCGCCGCTTCCGGGCGCCCGGCACGGCACCACAGGTCGGCGAGCCAGATGCCGGCAAGCTCGCCGAACATCTGGCTGATCTCGGGGGCGGTGATGAAGTCGCCGTCGGCGCCGAACGGGTCGCGGGTCGCGTAATAATGAGCGTTGGCCTCGGCCATATAGTCGGCGACGCTGATCGGCCCTTCGGCGGCGATGCGGGCTTTCAGACGGTCCGAGAGCGAGGTGCCGCTCATGGAAAAATGCCCCCACCCTCCCAAGCCTGACGGCTTGGGCCCCTCCCTCTCCCCTGCAGGGAGAGTGGTGCGCGCGGCGGCGCTTGTTTCCCTCTCCCACTTGGGGAGAGGGAGGGTGAGGGCAGGCCCTTAGGCGGCGGCCGGTTCATCGGGAAGGGGCCGCACCCGCGCGGCGCGCCTGTGCGCCGTCAGGATCAGATAGAGGCCGCCCAGGATCATCGGCAGCGACAGCGTCTGGCCCATGCTGAGCCCCCAGGAGAGGTGCTCGAGCCCGGCGTCGGGCTGGCGGACCATCTCGACCAGGAAGCGGCTGATGCCGTAGACGAGGATGAAGGCGCCGACCAGCTGGCCGGGCCGGTAGCGGGCGCGGGTCTTCCAGAACATGAACCAGAGGACGAGGAAGAGCAGCATGCCTTCGAGCCCGGCCTCGTAGAGCTGGCTCGGATGGCGGGCGACCTCGCCGCCGGTCGGGAATATCATCGCCCAGGGAAGATCGGTCTCGCGGCCCCACAGCTCCGCGTTGACGAAATTGGCGAGCCTGCCGAGGAACAGGCCGAACGGGATGCAGCAGGCGACGTAATCGTGGATGCGCAGCCAGTCGAGCTTGTTCCGCCACGACATGTAGAGGATGCCGAGGCTGACCCCGATCACGCCGCCGTGGAACGACATGCCGCCGTCCCACAATTGCAGGATCTCCGCCGGGTTCTCCAGATAGAAACCGGGGCGGTAGAACAGGACGTAGCCGAGCCGGCCGCCGAGGATGATGCCCAAGGTCGCGTAGAAGACGAGGTCGTCGGCATGGCGGCGGGCCATGGGCGCGCCGGGCTGGCGGATGAGCTTCAACAGGTACCACCAGCCGAGCACGATGCCGGCGAGATAGGCGAGGCTGTACCATCTGAGCTGGAAGAAGCCGAGGTCGACAGCGACCGGATGCAGGCCGAGATCGACCCAGCGGATCGCGCCCGATGCTGTTGCCAAAGGTGTCAGTAAGGCGTCGATCAAGGCTTCCCCCTCGCGGTTCGCGCCTTCATAGTGGGGGGAAGGAAAAAGGCAAAGCAGGAGAGCCCAAAGGATGCCGAGCGAGCTCGACCGCAAGTTCGACGCGGTGCTGGCCGAGGTCACCGGGGAAGAGGGGCGCATCCGCATCGGGCGGGACGAATCCGGGCGCGCGATCGTCACCAACCTGCCGCCGACCCTGCCCGGCCTGTTCGACGCCTTCTCCGCGCTCCACGGCGCTACCGAGGCGGTGGTCTCGGGCGACGAGCGGCTGACCTTCGCCGACCTCAACGCCGAGGCGGCCCGACTGGCCCGGCTGATGGCGGGAAGCTGGGGCGTCGCCAAGGGCGACCGCGTCGCGATCGCGATGCGCAACTGCCCGGCCTGGATCGTCGCCTATATGGCGGTGCTGAAGGCGGGCGGCATCGCAACCCTGATCAACGGCTGGTGGCAGGCCGAGGAGATGCGCCACGCGCTCGGCCTCGCCGAGCCCGAGCTGATCATCGCCGACGAGCTGCGCGCGCGCCGGCTCGAGGCCGGGGGCTGCACCATCCCCACCGTCGCGCTGCCGGTCGAGCGGCCGCTCGGCGCGGCGCTGGCGCCCTTGTTCGCGCGCACCGCCGAGGCCGACCTGCCCGAGGTCGCGCCGGAGGACGATGCGACCATCCTCTTCACCTCCGGCTCGACCGGGCTCGCCAAGGGCGCGGTCTCGACCCACCGCGCCGTCACCACCGGCGTCTATGCCTATACGATCGGGCTCGCCGCTCTGCTCGGCATCAAGGAGATGGACGGCGAGGCGCCGGCCAATCCGCCCAAGACCCTGGTCAACGTGCCCCTGTTCCATGTCACCGGCGAGGTGCCGGTGCTGCTCAACAGCTTCGTCATCGGCCGGACGATGGTGCTGATGCCCAAATGGGATCCGGGCGAGGCGCTTCGGCTGATCGAGCGCGAGAAGGTCACCTATTTCGTCGGCGTGCCGACGATGAGCCTCGAATTGATGCAGCATCCCGACCGCGACCGCTACGACCTTTCCTCGCTGACCGACATCGCCGCCGGCGGCGCGCCCCGCCCGGTCGCGCATGTGAAGCGGCTGGAGGAGAATTTCCGCGGCGCCCAGCCCGCGCTCGGCTACGGCCTCACCGAGACCAATGCCGTCGGCTGCGGCAATTTCTGGTCCAATTATCACGACAAGCCGGCGTCGACCGGGCGGCCGCAAAGGCCAATCGTCGAGCTCGCCATCCTCGGCGAGGGCGACCGCCATCTGCCGACCGGCGAGCGCGGCGAGATCGCGATCCGCTCGGCCGCCAACATCCGCGGCTACTGGCGCGACGAGGCCGCGACCCGCGCGGCGTTCACCGCCGACCTCTATCTGAAGACCGGCGACGTCGGCTATCTCGACGAGGACGGCTATCTGTTCATCGTCGACCGGAAGAAGGACATCATCATCCGCGGCGGCGAGAATATCAGCGCGCAGGAGGTCGAGGCGGCGATCTACGCCTACCACAAGGTGTCGGAAGCCTCGGTGTTCGGCGTACCCGACGAGCGGCTGGGCGAGGTGCCGGCGGCGGTGGTCTACAGCGAGGAAGGCGGGATCGATGCGGATGCGCTCGGCGCTTTCCTCGCCGAGCGGCTCGCCCAGTTCAAGCTGCCGGCGTTCGTCTGGTTCTCGGCCGAGCCGCTGCCCAAGCTCGGCACCGGCAAGATCGACAAGGTGAGCCTGCGCGAAGCCTATCGCAAGCAGGTCGCCGAGCCCGCTTGAGGGAGCTATTCGGCCCCTCGGCCATTTGGTCCGGGGGGCGATGGAGGACGGGATGAAGAAGCTGATCGCGACCGCCGCTCTGGCCTTCGCCCTTGCCGGCTGCGAGGACGGCGCGCCGCCCGGGAACGTCACCCAGATCCGGGTCGCCAACCCGCACAGCGACCAGCTCAAGGCCTTGTCCGGGCCGATGCGGCACCTCGCCCTGATGCGGGCGATCCGCGACAGCGGCAAGCGCTGCCGCCGGGTCGAGGCGGGCGCCTATCAGCAATATTATCAGGGGCTCGAAATGTGGGTCGCCCTCTGCAACGACGGCCGCCACTGGGCGGTGTTCATCGGCTCCAATGCCGACATCCAGGTCCGCGACTGCGCGGAGAACGCCCAGCTCGACCTGCCCGTCTGCCGTCCGGTCGCCGCGCCGCCGGTGCCCCCGGTCACGCCGGCGGAGGCGAACGCGTCCTGACGGGACGGCCTAGCAATTCTGGTACTTCCAGTGCCTTTTCTTGCCTTCGGCGAGCCATTCGGCCGCCTGGGCGACGCGCTTGACGCGGGTCTCGTCGCGCTTGGCCTCGGTGATCCATTCGACATAGTCGCGCTGGCAGCTGGGCGGGAAGCCGTCGAAGGCCGCCGCCGCGGCGGGATTGGCGTCGATCGCCGCGCGCAGGTCCTGCGGGACGGTGAACGGCGCCTTGGCGTGCCTGTTGCGAACGGGCTTAACGCCCTCGTCGATCAGCTGCATCGCCTTTCGGGTGAGCTCGACCAGGGTGGCGCGCGGCGGCAGATCGTCCCTCGAGGTCAGCCGGCCGAACTGGCCCATGGCGCTCGGCCGGTCGGGGTCGGCGTCGACCACCTGGCTGCCGCTCCAATAGCCGAAGGTCGCATGGGCCTTGAAGGCGGCGAAGCCGGCAAGGATCTTGCCCCGGTACATGAAGGAGGGCGAGCCCCACTTCAGCGTTTCCTCGCAGTCCGGGCAGGCGTCGTGGACGACGGCGCGGAGGTGCTCGAGGATCGGGCGGGCGAAATCGGCCTGGCGGGCGATATAGGCGTCGATGCGCGGGTCGGTTTTCATGGGCACGACTCCCGGGATGGTGGCGTCCCGATCATTGCGCGCCGCCGCGGCGGGCGCAAGCGCGGGGCAACTTACGGGCGCGGGGCTCGTTTCCTCGCCGTCGCAAGGAGGCCGGGATGGTCGGACGCAATTTCTGGGCGGTGCCCGATGGCGCCGGCTGGCTCGTCTACGAGGAGGGCCTGCCGGACCAGTCCAGCCGCCATGCGACGATGGAGGAAGCCTGGGCGGCCGCCAACCGGCGCGCGGCGGAATTGAAGGGCGAGGCGTTCCTGCGGGAAGCGGACGGGAATATCCTGGACCGCCGGTGGCACGGCGCGCTGCCGCGCGACATCAGGCCGGTCTAGGGGACGCAGGCTTCGGGGCAGGCCTCGGCTTCCGCCCTTGCCCGCGACGCCGCCCGTCCCACCCGCAGCCCCTCGAAGGCGAAGATGGCCAGCGCGGTCCAGATCGCGGCGAAGCAGACGATGTGGGCGGTGGTGAGCCGCTCGCCGAAGGCCAGCACCGCCAGCAGGAGCTGAAGCGACGGCGCGATATATTGGAGGAAGCCCAGGGTCGAATAAGGCAGCCGCTTCGCCGCCGCGGTGAACATGAGCAGGGGGATGGCCGTCACCGCCCCGCCGAGGACGAGGAGCAGGTCGGTGGCGAGGCCGAGCCCGCCGAAGCCCGCCGCCCCCTGATGCTGCAGCCACAGGACCCAGGCCAGAGCGACCGGCGCCAGGATCGCGGTCTCGATCGACAGGCCCTCCAGCGAATCGACCGGCGCGACCTTGCGGAGGAAGCCGTAAAGGCCGAAGCTCAGCGCCAGGGAAAGGCTGATCCACAGGCCTTCGCCGGCGCCGGCCGCGAGCACCGCGACCCCGGCCGCGGCGAGCAGCACGGCGAACAGCTGCCCGCGGCTCAATCTTTCCTTCAGCAGCACGACGCCGAGCAGGACGTTGACCAAAGGGTTGAGATAATAACCGAGGCTGCCGGCCAGCACGTGGCCGTTGATCACCGCCCAGATGTAGATCAGCCAGTTGGTGCCGATCAGCAGCGCGGTGAGAACGAGCGTCATCAGCACCCGGCTGGTCGTCACCGCGGCGCGAATCGCCGGCCAGCGGCGCCACAGGGTCGCCAGGACGGCGAGGAAGACCAGCGACCAAAGGATGCGGTGGCCGACGATCTCGGTCGGCGGCACCAGCACCAGCAGCTTGAAATAGAGCGGCAAGATGCCCCAGAGCAGATAAGCGCCGAGCCCGAACAGGAGGCCGGCGCGGCCGCGGCTTTGATCGCTGGTCATGGCGGCCCCGGTAGGGGAGGGTCCCGGCGGCTTCAAGGCCGGCTATTGTATTATTAGACTAACACAGCTAGGATCGGCCCGATACCGAGGAGGACGATATGACCCGCTCGAAGCTGCTTCCCCTTGCCGCCGCCGCCGCGCTCGCGCTGACCGCCTGCGAGGCGCGGTTCGGCAATGACGCGGCGCCCGGCAACGGCTCCGCCGCGGGCAAGGCCGAGGAGGGTCGGCTGTCGATCTCGGCGCCGGGCTTCGACATGAAGATCAGCATCCCGGAAGGCCTGCGCCGGGAGGCCGGCATCGACGACGACAGCGGCGTGATCTATCCCAACAGCTCGTTCAGCGGCATCCATGTCGAAGGCGGCCGCGACGGGGCGGCGGGCCGGTCGGAAGGCGAGGTCGAGCTGCGCTTCGGCAGCGCCGACGCCCCCGATCTGGTCGCGCGCTGGTACCAGGATCCGGCCCGCGCGGGCGATTTCGCGGTCGCCACCGCCACCCGCGAGGGCGCCGCCTTCGTCATCGCCGGCACCACCGCCGGCGACGACGGCCGGTTCCAGGTTCGGCTCAGCCCGCGCCAGGGCGGCGGCACCGACGGCCGGGTGGTGCTTTCCGACGGCAGCCGGTGATCCGTCCCTCGAAACCGAGCGGAGGATGATGGCGGAAAGGCTGGCCGATCCTGAGGAGGCGCGGGCGCATCTTGTCGCGGCGGCGCGGGCCGGGGTCGCGCTGAGCTACGGCGAATTGCTCGAGCGGCTCGGCTATCATTTCTCGCGGCCGAAGATGCGGGCGCTCTGCGCCATGCTCGGCGACGTCGACCGCGACGCCGAAGCCCGCGGCGAGCCCGAGCTGGCGGTGCTGGTGGTGCGGGCGAGCGACGGCATACCGGGCCAGGGCTGGTGGGTCGCGGGCGGCGGCCGCATGCGCGGCTATGAAGGGCCGTGGGAAGGGCCGGAAGCGGCGCGCTTCATCGCCTCGGTGCAGGGCGAAACCTTCGCCTTCTGGCAGTCCGGTTATGGGACAGTGGGCGATCCGGCCGCCGATTAACCATTTCCGCTCACCCATTGCTCGGCGATTTCAGGCATAGGGGCCCCGAGAGAGGACCGACCCATGCCCAGCCGTGCCGCCCTTTTCCTTCGTTCTGCCGCCCTTGCCGGGACGCTTGCGCTCGCCGCCTGCGGCAGCGGCAGCAACGCCAATCTCGCCGAGATCGACAATGCGCTGATCGGCAACGGCGCCGATCCGGCGCTGACCAGCGCGCTCGAGGACCAGATCCTGGTCGATCCGAACCTGGTGCAGCAGGCCAATCCCAACACGGTCCGCCCGCCCGAGACGCCGGTCCAGGCGCAATATCCGGCCGGCCCCGACCCGCGCGACCGCGGCGCGATGGCGGGCAGGGCGCGGGTGCAGCGCACGTCCGCGGCCACGGCGGGGGGCGAGGGCGCCCCGCCGATGCCGGGCGGTTGCGGCGCGGCGTTCGACTATGGGCCCGAATGGGCACGGCGGCTGCCCCCAGGGTTCCCGCCTTATCCGGGCGGGCGGGTGACCGAGGCGGCGGGCAGCAATGAAGCCGACTGCCGGATGCGGGTCGTCACCTTCACCACCGGCGACCCCTATAACCGGGTGCTCGAATATTATCGCAGCGTTGCTGCCCGCGCCGGCTTCTCGGCCGAGCACCAGGTGCGCGGCGGCCGACCAGGTCCTGGGCGGCGTCGACGAGAGCGGCAACGGCGCCTTCTACCTGATCGTCACCCCGGTCCAGGGCGGCTCGGAAGTCGCCCTGATCGTCAACGGCGGGCGGTAGCGCGTCGCCCCGGCGCAGGCCGGGGCCTGGTGGAGACCCGCAGGGACTGTTCGACCCGGGATCCCGCCTTCGCCGGGATGACGGGCACTGGCGAAGCCGGGCGGGCGGCGCTACATCCGCCGCCATGTCCGCCGACCAGGTCCGCCAGCTCATTGTCGCCGACGAGGATGACGGCATCCGCCTCGACCGCTGGTTCAAGCGCAACCTGCCGGACGTCAACTTCGGCCAGATCTCGCGCTGGGCGCGGACCGGCCAGCTCCGGCTGAACGGCCGGCGGGCCGCGCCGGGCGACCGGATCGAGGCCGGCCAGACCGTCCGCGTGCCGCCGCAGGGCGAGGAGGCCGCGGCGCCGAAGAAGGCCGCGCCCGCTCGACCGGCCCTCAGCGAGGACGAGATCGCCTTCGTCCGCGAGCTGGTGATCCACCAGGACGAGGCCGCGATCGCCGTCAACAAGCCGCCGGGCCTCGCCACCCAGGGGGGGACCAGGACCAACGTCCATCTCGACGGCCTGCTCGACGGGCTGGCCGACGATGGCGGGCCGCGCCCGAAGCTGGTCCACCGCCTCGACAAGGACACGTCGGGCGTCCTTCTTCTCGCCCGCACGCCGCGCGCCGCCGCCTTCTTCGCCAAGGCCTTTTCCGGGCGCAATGTGCGCAAGGTCTATTGGGCGCTCGTGATCGGCGTGCCGCCGATCGAGGACGGCATGATCGAGCTGCCGATCGCCAAGCAGCCCGGGACCGGCGGCGAGAAGATGCATGTCGACGAGGACGAGGGTCTGGCGGCGCGGACCCGCTACCGCGTCATCGAGCGGGCCGGCAACCGCGCCGCCTGGGTCGAGCTCCAGCCCCTTACCGGCCGCACCCACCAGCTGCGCGTCCACATGGAGGCGATCGGCCATCCGATCCTGGGCGACGGCAAATATGCCGGCCAGGACGCCTTCCTGACCGGCGCGATCAGCCGCAAGCTCCACCTCCACGCCCGCCGCCTGCGGATCGACCATCCCGACGGCGGGCGGATCGACGTGACCGCCGCGCTGCCCGAGCATTTCGCGCAGAGCATGGCGTCGCTGGGCTTCGACCCGGCGCTCGGCGACCTGCCGCTCGACGAGGTCAGATTTTCGGAAACCCCGGAAGGCCGGCGCAAGGCCATTTCCGCCGCCGCCAAGTCCCGCCGCAAGGAGCGCAAGGGCGAGCGGCGCAACCGGGGGCGCGGCTGATGCACCCGAACCGCGCCTTCGCCTGGGACGACCGCGAGGCGATGCTCGCTTTGGTGCGGGACGTTTCCTTCTGCACGATCTGCGTCGACGGGCCGGCGCTGGTCCACGCGCCGGTGACCGTCGCCGGGCCGGACCGGCTCCGCTTCCACGTCGCCCGCGGCAACCGGGCGAGGCCGGCGCTCGACGGCAGGCGCGCCTTGCTCTCCTGCCTCGGGCCGGACGCCTATGTCAGCCCCGACTGGTACGGCACGCCGGACCAGGTGCCGACCTGGAACTATCTCGCGGTCGAGGCGGAAGGGCCGCTGCGGCGGCTCGGCGAGGCGGAGCTAATCGCCCAGCTCGACGCGCTCGCCGCCGCCCACGAGGCGCGGCTCGCGCCCAAGCCGCCCTGGACCCGCGCGAAGATGAGCCCGGGGCGGTTCGAGGGCCTCCTCAAGGCGATCGTCGGCTTCGAGATGACGATCGAGGCGCTGCGCGGCACGCGCAAGCTCGGGCAGCACAAGAGCGAGGCGGAGCGCGACGGCGTCGCCCTCGGCCTCGCGCCGATCAACCCCACGCTCGCCGCCTTGATGCGGGCGAAGCAGCAAGGACACCGGCCATGACACCCAAGGAAGACGAAGCGCTCTGGCGCAACCGGTTCATCCTGATCAACCTCGTCCGGATCGGCGGGACCGCGATCGTCTTCCTCGCCCTGCTGCTCTGGCAGAGCGACAGGTTCGTCGAAGGAGGCACGATCCTCGGCTTCCCGCTCGCCCTTGCCGGGCTGGCGATCAGCTTCCTCGGGCCGAAATATCTCGCCCGCCGGTGGCGGACGCCGCGCGAGCCGTGAAGCGCTTCTACCAGCGGGCGAGCGCCGGCGCGGGGAACCGGCTCCTGCTCGACGGCCGGCCGGTAAGGACACCGGGGCGCCACGACCTGGCGGTCCCGGGCGAAGCGCTCGCCCGGGCCATTGCGGAGGAATGGAACAGGCAGGGCGACACGATCGATCCGCGCGCGATGCCGCTCACCGGCCTCGCCAACGCCGCGATCGACCGGATCGCGCCGGACCCGCAGGCGTTCGCTCGCTCGCTCGCCGCTTATGGCGAGAGCGACCTGCTCTGTTACCGCGCCGAGGGACCGGCCTCGCTGGTCGCGCGCCAGTCGGCGCTGTGGGACCCGATCCTGGCCTGGGCGCGGCAGCGCTACGACGTCGCCTTCGAGCTGGCGCCGGGCGTGATCCACCGGCCCCAGCCGCCGCCGACGGTGGCGCGGCTCGGCCAGGCGGTCGCGGCGCGCGATCCGTTCGCGCTCGCCGGCCTGTCGCCTCTGGTCACCGGCTCGGGCTCGCTGGTCCTCGCGCTGGCGCTGGCCGAAGGCGCGATTGCGCGCGACGAGGCCTGGGCCGCGGCGGCGCTCGACGAGCAATGGCAGGCCGAGCAATGGGGCAAGGACGCCGACGCGGCGAAGGCGCTCGAGGACCGCCGTCGGGACTTCGACGCGGCCAGCCGGTTCCTCGCCTTGCTCTAGACGTCGGTGGGCGCGTCGGCCGGCGCGGCGCGTGCCGCCGGCAGGAACCAGGCGAGGATCAGCCCCGCCGCCGCCAGCATCGCGGCGTCGGCGACGAACACATAGACGTGGTGCGGCCAGTCATGGTGCCAGTAGATCGGCTCGCCGAGATGGCAGAAGGCGGCGCCGGCCACGGCGATGAGCACCGCCACCCGCGCGCGCGAGCCGAAATCGGGCACCCGTCCGTCGATGCCGATCAGGGCGGCGCCGATCAGGAGGGCGACGACGAAGTTGAAGACCAGGCCGCCGACGAGCGCGGCCGTGTCCATCGCCGCGAAGCCGCCGGTATTGTAGTGGACCGTCGCGATCGGCCCTTGCGAGAACATGTTGGTCTGCGCCTGGGTGTCCACGCTCGGAATCGAATAGGTGCCGGTCTTGGGCAGGTTCGCGGCCAGCGCCTGCTGGACCGCCGCCGCCGGCGCGTCCTCGAGGTTGGCGGTGCCGAGCTTGGCCAGCGGCGTTGCGAAGAAGATGAAGCCGATGAAGAACATCGCGATCGCCGCCGCGGCCGCGCCGATGATGACCCGTATCATCCCGCCACTCCCCCTGTTGCCCGGCCAGTCTAGCGGAATTCGCTGCCTGCGCGAACCCTCTTCAGCCGATCAGGCCGCGGACGAAATCGTGGAGGAAGACGCGACGGGTCGCCTTCAGCCTCTCGGCCTTGAGGATGTTGTGGGCGAGCTCGCGGCATTTCTCGGCGTCGTTGTTGATCAGCACATAATCATATTCGGCCCAGTGGCTGATCTCGGCGGCGGCGCGGTCCATGCGGCGGGCGATGACCGCGTCGCTGTCGGTGCCGCGGCTGCGCAGCCGCCGCGCCAGCTCCTCCATCGAGGGCGGCAGGATGAACACGCGGACGATGTCGGGATCGACCTGCTTCAATTGCTGGGTGCCCTGCCAGTCGATGTCGAGGAGGACGTCGCGGCCGCCCTCGATCACCTTCAGGACTTCGCTCTTCAGCGTGCCGTAGCGATAGCCGAAGACGTGCGCCCATTCGAGGAACTGGCCGTGCTCGACCATGGCGTCGAACTCGGCGTCGCTGACGAAATGATAGTCGCGGTCCTGGACCTCGCCGGGCCGGATCGGGCGGGTGGTGGCGGAAACCGACAAGGCGATGCCGTCGTCGCTGGCCATCAGCATGGCGGCGATCGTCGACTTGCCGGCGCCGCTCGGGCTGGAGAGAACGTAGAGGAGGCCCCGCCGCTGGAAGGCACTTTCGATTTCCATGGGCGCTACTGGCTTAGGCGGACCGGGCCCGTCAAGGGCAGACGCGGCGCATTTCTTTGCTAAGGTGCGCCGATGGCGCGGTGGGTGGCATTGCTTCGGGCGGTCAATGTCGGCGGGCGCAAGCTGCCGATGGCCGAGCTGCGCGCGCTGTGCGCCGCGCTCGGCTGGAGCGACGTCGCGACCTACATCCAGAGCGGCAATGTCGTCTTCGCCGCCGACGGCCAGACCGAAGCGCTGGAGAAGGCGCTCGAGGACGCCATCAGCGAGCGCTTCGGCCTCGACGTGCCGGTGATCGTGCGCACCGCGGCGCAATGGGCGGCCTATCCGCCCGGCAATCCGTTCCCCAAGGCGGCACGGGACGAGCCCAGCCGCCTGATGCTGCTCCTGTCGAAGCGGCCGCCGGCCGAGGGCGCCGAGGGCGTCATCCAGGCGCGCGCCGCCGCCGGGGAGCAGGTGCGCCGCGCCGGCGACGCCCTGTGGTTCCATTATCCTGAGGGCGCGGGCACGTCGAAGCTGACGCCGTCGCTGATCGACCGGGCGGTCGGCTCGCCCGCGACCGCGCGCAACCATCGCACCGTGCTGAAGCTCCTGGACATGCTGGCATGCCGGGCCCGGCCGTGATGCGGCGCCTCCTCGCGGCGGGCCTGCTGCTCGCGCCGGCGCCGGCGGCGGCGTCGGAGATATTCGGCGGCCTCCTCGCCCACGACCTGGATTCGCCGCTCACCAAGGGCGGCCTCGAGGAGGGCGCGGACATCGAGCTCGGCTGGCGCGGCGACCCGATCCGGGCCCTCGCGGCGGTGGGGGCGCCATCGCCCTACGCCTTCGTCTCGGCGGCAACCGGCGGCGAAACCCATTTCGCCGCGGCGGGGCTGAGCTGGCGGATCGGCGGGCGGCTGTTCCTGCGGCCGGGCTTCGGCATCGCCGTCCACACCCGCGGCAGCCACGGCGTCGCCAATGGCCTTCGCACCGATTTGGGCTCGCGGCTGCTGTTCGAGCCCGAGCTCGGCATCGGCTACCAGGTCGGCGCGCGCGTAACGGTCGAGGCGACCTGGGTCCATGTCAGCCACGCCGGCCTGCTGAGCCGTCAGAATCCGGGCATGGACAGCGTCGGTATCCGGCTGAGCTGGCGGCTGCGCTGAGCCGGCCGTGCCGGCGTCATTCCAGCGAAAGCTGGAATCCCGCTGCTTCTTCGGCCCCCGATCGGCAGAAGTGAGATTCCAGCTTTCGCTGGAATGACGAAAGGGAGGGGTAACGACGAGGCGGCGGATGGGAGGAGGATGCCGCTAGCGGCCCAGCATATTCCCGGGCCTGACCACGCGGTCGAACGTCTCCTCGTCGACCAGGCCGAGCTCGAGGCCCGCTTCCTTCAAGGTCAGGCCCCGTTCGTGGGCATATTTGGCGATCTTGGCGGCGTTGTCGTAGCCGATCTCGGGCGCCAGTGCGGTGACCAGCATCAGCGAGCGGTTCATCAGCTCGGCGATGCGCCGCTCGTCGGGCTCCATCCCCTCGAGGCAGCGCGCGGTGAAGCTCTCCATGCCGGTGGTGAGGATGTCGATCGAGCGCAGCACGTTGGCGCCGATCAGCGGCTTGAACACGTTCAGCTCGAGATGGCCCTGGAGGCCGCCGATAGTGACCGCGACGTGATTGCCCATCACCTGGGCGGCGACCATGGTCAGGCTCTCGCACTGGGTCGGGTTGACCTTGCCGGGCATGATCGAGCTGCCCGGCTCGTTCTCGGGCAGCTTCAGTTCGCCGAGGCCGCAGCGCGGGCCCGAGCCGAGCAGGCGGATGTCGTTGGCGATCTTCGACAGCGACACGGCGATGACGTTGAGGATTCCCGACAGCTCGACCAAAGTGTCGTGGCTGGCCAGGGCCTCGAACTTGTTGGGCGCGGTCTCGAAGGGCAGGCGGGTCAGCTGCGCGATCTCGGCGGCGAACTTCTCGCCGAAGCCGCTGGGCGCGTTCAGGCCGGTGCCGACCGCCGTCCCGCCCTGGGCGAGCTGGTGGAGGCGCGGCAGCACCGCCTCGACCCGGGCGATGCCGGACTGGATCTGCCAGGCATAGCCGGAAAATTCCTGGCCCAGGCTCAGCGGCGTCGCGTCCTGCAAATGGGTGCGGCCGATCTTGACGATATGGTCCCAGCCCCCGGCCTGCGCCGCCAGCCGGCGATGGATGGCGTGGAGGGCCGGCAGCAGCCGCTGGTCGACCGCGCGCGCGGCGGCGACGTGCATCGCCGTCGGGAAGCTGTCGTTGGACGACTGGCTCTTGTTGACATGGTCGTTGGGGTGGACCGGGCTCTTGCCGCCGCGGCTGCCGGTGAGGATCTCGTTCGCGCGGCCGGCGATCACCTCGTTGGCGTTCATGTTGGATTGGGTTCCCGACCCGGTCTGCCAGATGACCAGGGGGAATTGATCGTCGTGGATGCCGCCCGCGACCTCGCCCGCCGCCTGCTGGATCGCCTCGGCGAGGCCGGCGTCGAGCCCGCCGTCGCGCGCGTTCACCCGCGCCGCCGCCTGCTTGACGAAGCCCAGCGCATGGACGATCTCGATCGGCATCTGCTCGCGATGGCCGAACGGGAAATTCTCGATCGAGCGCTGCGTCTGCGCGCCCCAATAGCTGTCGGCCGGAACCTCGACCGGCCCGAAGCTGTCGGTTTCGGTGCGGGTGGTGTCGGTCATCATCCCCTTTCCGTCACCCCGGCGGAGGCCGGGGTCCCAGGACCAGAAGCCTCTGCGGGTCTCGCCGAGATCCCGGCCTTCGCCGGGATGACGCTATAGCGTCACTTCTTGCGCTTGAAATCCACCGAGACGACGTTGGAGCCGTCCTCGACCGGCTCGGCCATCGGCGGGTCGTTTTCGGCCCGCTCATGGTCATCGAGCACCGATTCCTCGCCCTGCGCCTGGAATTGCAGCGCGAAGTTGACCGCCGGATCGACGAAGCCGGTGATCGCGGCGAACGGGATGGCGAGCCGGGCGGGGGCCTGGTTGAAGCTGAGGCCGACCTCGAACCCCTGCTCGCGCACCTTCAAGTCCCAGAAGCGGTTCTGGATGACGATCGTCATCTCGTCGGGAAAGCGGTCGGACAAATGCTTGGGGATGTCGACGCCGGCGGCGCCGGTCTTGAAGGTGATGTAGAAATGATGCTCGCCGGGCAGCCGGCCGGTCGCCTCGACCTCGCCCAGCACGCGGCCGACCACGGCGCGCAGCGCTTCCTGGACGATCTCGTCATAGGGAATCAGGCTGTCGGGCGTCTGCTCGCTCATGAAAGCAAGTGGTAGCGCTGTGGATAAGGGGGTCAAGGGTCCCGGCCAAAACAGTATTCCGGCCGGCGCCAAGTGCGTTGCATCGCGGGCCGGAGCCGCCTTATCCCATGTTACGAGGAGGACGACATGACGATCGACGCCACCCGCCCCTATGACGACAGCAACATCTTCGCCCGCATCCTGCGCGGCGAGATCCCCGCCAAGCGCGTCTACGAGGATGAACATGCGCTCGCCTTTCACGACATCAACCCGCAGGCGCCCGTCCATATCCTGGTGATCCCGAAGGGCGCATACGTCTCGTGGGACGATTTTTCCGAGCGCGGAAGCGACGCGGAGATTGCCGGCTTCGTCCGCGCCGCCGGCAGGATCGCGCGCGACGAGGGCCTGGTCGCGCCCGGCTACCGGCTGCTCGCCAATGTCGGCGCGGCGGGCGGCCAGGAGGTCCCGCACCTCCACGTCCACATCTTCGGCGGCCGCGGATTGGGGCCGATGCTGGCCCGCTGATTATGCCTTGCCCCGGGCGAATTAGCGGCTAGGCTCCGCGCCGGGCACAAACGGACGGCCGCAAGCGCCGCAGGCTTAAGGGGAAGACCATGATTTTCGGCCGCGTAAAGCCGCTCGACGCCATCCTCGCCACCGCCGAGAAAAAATCGCTGCACCGCTCGCTTGGCGCCTTCCAGCTGACCCTGTTCGGCATCGGCTGCATCATCGGCACCGGCATCTTCGTGCTCACCTCCGCGGGCGCCCAGAAAGCAGGCCCCGGCCTGATGCTCGCCTTCGTCATCGCTGGCGCGGTCTGCGTCGTCGCCGCGCTCTGCTATGCCGAGATCGCCGCCATGGTCCCCGTCGCCGGCTCGGCCTACACCTATACCTATGCGGTGATGGGCGAGTTCCTCGCCTGGACGGTCGGCTGGGCGCTGGTGCTCGAATATGCGATCGCGGCGAGCGCCGTTTCGGTCGGCTGGTCGGGCTATTTCAGCGGCACGATATTGCAGGAATTCTTCGGCCTCTCGCTGCCGGCCTGGCTGAGCGCGGGGCCGCTGGCGCTGGGCGGAGCGCCCGGGGGGTTCATCAACCTGCCGGCTTTGGTGATCGCCCTGCTCGTGACCTGGCTGCTGATGATCGGCACCACCGAGAGCGCGCGCGTCAACGCGGTCCTGGTGACGATCAAGATCACCGCGCTGACGGCGTTCATCATCCTCACCCTGCCGAAAGTGGACGCAGCCAATTTCAACCCGTTCCTGCCGGCCGGCCTGTTCGGCGGCTTCGGCTCGGGCGTCGGCGCGGTCGGCGCGGCGGCGACCATCTTCTTCGCCTATGTCGGCTTCGATGCCGTCTCGACCGCCGCCGAGGAGACCAAGAACCCGCAGCGCAACGTGCCCATCGGGCTGATCGGAAGCCTCGGCATCTGCACCATCTTCTACATCCTCGTCGCCGCCGGCGCGGTCGGCACATTGGGCGGGCAGCCGATCATGGGGCCGGGCGGGATTCCCTTCCCGGCCGGTTCGGAGGAGCTCGCGCGGCAGTGCGCGCTCCCGCAATATGCCGACATGCTGGTCTGCTCGAACGAGGCGCTGGCGCACGTCCTGCGCAACCTCGGCTTCAGCGTCGTCGGCAATGCGCTCGGCATCGCCGCCTTCCTTGCGCTGCCGTCGGTGATCCTGATCCTGCTGTTCGGCCAGACCCGCATCTTCTTCGTGATGTCGCGCGACGGGCTGCTCCCCGACGGCCTGTCCAAGGTCCACCCGAAGTGGCGGACTCCTTATGTGGTGACCGCCCTAACCGGGATCGCCGTCGCCTTCGCGGCCGCTTTCCTGCCGGTCGGGCAGCTTGCCGACATCGCCAATGCGGGAACGCTCTACGCCTTCTTCATGGTCGCGATCGCGGTGATGCTGCTGCGCAAGCGCGATCCGGGCCGCCTGCGCAAGTTCCGTGTGCCGGCGCTGTGGCTTGTCGGCCCGCTCACCATCGTCGGCTGCCTGTTCCTGTTCTTCAACCTGCCGACCTCGGCGATGCTGGTGCTGCCGATCTGGAGCGCGGTCGGCTTCCTCGTCTATTTCGGCTACAGCTATCGCAGCAGCCATCTCGGCCGCGGCCTGGTCGAAGTCCACGAGGCGGAAATCCGCGACCTCGAGCCGCCGATACCGGGGGTCGACGAGGAGCGCTAAAGAGGCCGGCCCTGGCCAGCCGACCGCCCTTCGCCCTCGAAGGCGTCGACCATGTCGTCCTCCTCGTCGACGGCATCGCCGAGGCGCGGAATTTCTATTGCGGCGTGATCGGCTGCACGATCGAGAGTGTTCGCCGCGAGCGAAGGCGCCTGGGCCGCGTCGCCGGTCGCCGGCGGGCGCAACATGGACCATGTCTGCCTCGCCACCGGGCCGTGGGACGAAGCGAAGCCGAAGGCGCATCTCGCCGCCCATGACGTCGCGATCGTCGAGGACGGCGTGCACGGCGGCGCGCGCGGGGAAAGCCTGTCGCTCTACGTCCGCGATCCGTCCGGCAACGTCGTCGAGCTGAAGGGCCCGCCGCCCGCGCGCTGATGCGGCCGGCAACCGCCGCGGCGGCGGCGCGTTGGGGGCGGGAAGGAGACCGCCATGGCGACGCCCCCGCCGAACCAGCCCGAACCGCCCGCGGAGCCGACCCAGCCCGGCCAGCCCGCCCCGCGCCCGACCGAAATGCCGCCGCCCACGCCCGACATCGACGTCCCGGCTCCCGCGCCCGGCAGCCCGCCCGCCGCGCCGCCGGGCGCGCCGACCGCCTGATCCCCGCCGCTGCGGTGGCGCGGGCCCGGTGAGTCGCCGTTCCGTGGCCGCGAACCGAGGACGGCGACCGTATCGCTCGGTTTTGCTTATTCCGGCCAAGAAATGAATCGTTTCCGGTGATCGGCGGACAGTGGCCGTCGAAAGACGGGGGTTCGGGGACGGATTACAATTGCACTCGCACCGATTCGGTGCGATCCTGCCCTGCTCCGCAACCTCGGCGGATTTAGATAGGGGATTATCATCATGAAAAGGACGGTCGCGTGCCTTCTTGGCGCATCCTTCGTTATGTTCGCCTCTCCTGCTAACGCCCAGGCCACCCGCACCTGGGTGTCGGGCGTGGGCGACGACGTCAATCCGTGCAGCCGGACCGCGCCGTGCAAGACCTTCGCCGGCGCGATCTCGAAGACCGCACCGGGCGGCGAGATCAACGTCATCGATCCGGGCGGGTTCGGTTCGGTCAACATCACCAAGTCGATGGTCATCGACGGGCTGGGGCCGATGTCGTCGATCCTCGCCGTCAACGTCAACGGCGTCATCGTCAACGGCGCCGGCATCACCGTCACCCTGCGCAACCTCACCATCAACGGCGCCGGCTCGACCACCGGCAACGGCATCCGCATCATCAACGCGGCCGCGGTCAACATCGACAATGTCGTGATGGAGAATTTCGGCGGCACCGGCACCAATGGCCGCGGCGTCGTCATCGACACGTCCGCCGCCAATGTCCGGGTGACGGTTCAGAATTCGCGAATTTACAACGCCAACAATGTTGGCATCCACTCCAACCCGACAGGCGGCAGCGTCATCCTGACCGTTGACAACACCACCATCGCCGGCGGCAACTCGACCGGCATCCAGCTCCGCCAGCTGACCAATGCGGCGATCGAGAACACCTCGGTCACCGGCCACCTCAACGGCGCCGGCGTCACCGCCGAGCTCACTTCGGTCAATGCCAGCATCACCAACACCCAGATCTCGAACAACAGCATCGGGATCTTCAACGGCAATGGCGGCAACCCGACGACGCGGCTTTACGGCAGCGTCATCACCATGAACACGAGCTCGGGCCTGACCATCAACAGCGGCACCGTGATCTCGTCGGGCAACAACATCATCCGCGGCAATGGCGGCAACGAAGTGCCCTCGTCGACGATCACCACCCAATAGTCATCGGCAAGGGAACCGGCCGCACGGCCGGTTCACGACGGCGGAAAGGGGAGGCTTCGGCCTCCCCTTTTCTTTGCCCGCGCGCGGCCGGACTGGTCTGCGGAATCGATCCAGGAACATCCGTAATCGATGAGGGGCGGGCCGTCTTATTTGTGCTGGTGTCGATTCGGTGCGATCCTGTCGGGGCCGTAACGGTTCGGCGATCAACGAAGGGAAATCATCATGAACAGGCCTCTCGCATGCCTTATCGGCGCATCCGTCCTGGTGTTCGCGTCCCCCGTTCAGGCGCAGGCGCCCCGTACCTGGGTCTCGGGCGTTGGCGATGACGTCAATCCGTGCAGCCGCACCGCGCCGTGCAAGACCTTCGCCGGCGCGATCTCGAAGACCGCGCCCGGCGGCGAGATCAACGTCATCGATCCCGGCGGGTTCGGCGCGGTCACCATCACCAAGTCGATCACCATCGACGGGCTCGGGCCGATGTCGTCCATCCTCGCCAACGGCACCAACGGCGTCATCGTCAACGGCGCCGGCATCAACGTCACGCTGCGCAACATCACCATCAACGGCGTCGCCTCGACGACCGGCAACGGCGTCCGCATCCTCCAGGCGGGCGCGGTCGACATCGACAATGTCACCATCGAGAATATCGGCGGCACCGGGTCCAACGGCCGCGGCGTCACCATCGAGACCAGCACGGCCAATGTGCGGGTTAACATCCAGAACAGCCGGTTCAACAACGTCAACAATATCGGCATCCACTCCGTGCCCACCGCCGGCAACGTGCTGCTCAACGTCGACCGCACCACCATGTCGAGAGGCGGCTCCACCGGCATCCAGCTTCTCCGGCTGACCAATGCGACGATCGACAACACCTCGATCACCAATCATATCAACGGCGCGGCCGTCACCCTGGAGCTGGGCACCGCCACCGCGATGATCAGCAACTCGGTATTGTCCAACAACTCGTTCGGGGTGTTCAGCGGCAATGGCGGCGCACCCAATTCGCGGCTCTACGCCAACGTCATCGCCGGCAACCTGACCTCGGGCCTCAACATCGTCACCGGCCAGGTCATCTCGCTGGGCAACAACGTCATCCGGGGCAATGCCGGGAACGAGGTCCCGTCCTCGACGATCGCCACCCAGTAAGCCGGCGGCCGCTCCAGGGCGGGAAGGAAAAGGGAGGCCGCCCGGCCTCCCTTTTTTCGTTTCGGCCAATTTCGGCCCGCGCACGCGGCGCGCATGAATCTCCGAAATGGATCAAGCAACGTCCGCAATCGATGATGCGGACCTCGTGCGCGTTTGTGCTGGTGTCGATTCCCTGCGATCCTGCCGGCGCCGTACGGTTCGGCAGATTCAACAAGGGGAAACATCATGAACAGGCCTCTGGCATGCCTTATTGGCGCATCCACCCTTATATTCGCGTCCCCCGTCAACGCCCAGGCGACCCGCACCTGGGTTTCGGGCGTCGGCGACGACACCTTCCCGTGCAGCCGCACGGCGCCGTGCAAGACCTTCGCCGGCGCCTTCGTGAAGACCGCGCCCGGCGGCGAGATCAACGCCCTCGATCCGGGCGGCTTCGGTGGGCTCACCATCACCAAGTCGATCACCATCGACGGGCTCGGGCCGATGTCGTCGATCCTCGCCAACGGCTTCACCGGCGTCATCATCAACGCGGCGGGCATCAACGTCACGCTCCGCAACATCACCATCAACGGCGCCGCTTCGACGACCGGCAACGCCATCCGCATCCTCCAGGCGGGCGCGGTCGACATCGACAATGTCACCATCGAGAATTTCGGCGGCACCGGCTCCAACGGCCGCGGCGTCACCATCGAAACCAGCACGGCCAACGTCCGCGTGAACATCCAGAACAGCCGGTTCAACAACGTCAACAATATCGGCATCCACTCGGTGCCGACGGCCGGCAACGTCCTGCTCAACGTCGACCGCACCATCATGTCGAGAGGGGGCTCCACCGGCATCCAGCTCGTCCGGCTGACCAACGCGACGATCGACAACAGCTCGATCACCAACCACATCAATGGCGCCGCGGTCACCCTCGAGCTCGGCACCGCCACGGCGATGATCAGCAACAGCGTGCTGTCGAACAACTCCTTCGGCGTGTTCAGCGGCAATGGCGGCGCGCCGAACTCGCGGCTCTACGCCAATGTCATTGCCGGCAACCTCACCGCGGGCCTCAACATCGTCACCGGCCAGGTGATCTCGCTGGGCAACAACGTCATCCGCGGCAATGCGGGGAACGAGGTGCCGTCGCAGACGATCACCACCCAGTAATCCGGCGTCCCGATCGAGCGGTGGTGGTAAGGAAAAGGGAGGCGCCGCCTCCCTTTTTTCCTTGGGCCTCACCGCACAAGTATATCCGTTTCGGATCAAAGATCATCCATAATGGATGTAAACGTCATCGGCTCTCGTGCCCCTGGCGCGAGCTAAAACGTGGTTAGCCAATCGTTAAATTCATCCAAAATCGGATTTGTACGACCACCGATTCGGTGCGATCCTCCCGTCCGCCGTAACGGTTCGGCGACTCCATCAGAGGGGAATCACCATGACCAAGCGTATTGCAAGTCTTCTTGCCGCCATCATCCTCGTGTTCGCGACTCCCATTTACGCCCAGGCGACCCGAACCTGGGTCTCCGGCGTCGGCAGCGACGCCAATCCGTGCAGCCGCACCGCGCCGTGCCAGACCTTCTCCGGCGCGATCTCGAAGACCGCCATCAACGGCGAGATCAACGCCATCGATCCCGGCGGCTTCGGCACGATCAACATCACCAAGTCGATCACCATCGACGGTCTCGGGCCGATGTCGTCGATCCTCGCCGCCAACACCAACGGCGTCATCATCAACGGCGCCGGCATCAACGTCACGCTCCGCAACATCACCATCAACGGCGCCGGCACCACCACCGGCAACGGCATCCGCATCCTCCAGGCGGGGTCGGTCAACATCGACAACGTCACCATCGAGAATGCCGGCGGCACCGGCACCAACGGCAAGGGAATCTCGATCGAAACGGCCACCGCCAACGTCCGCGTCAACGTCAATAACAGCCGGCTCACCAACCTCAACAATATCGGCATCCATTCCAATCCCACCGCCGGCAACGTCCTGCTCAACGTCGACCGCACCGCCATCTCGCGCGGCGGCTCGACCGGCATCCAGCTGCGCCAGCTGACCAATGCGACGATCGACAACACCTCGATCACCAACCATATCCTCGGCGCGGGCGTGACCCTCGAGCTCAACACCGCCACGGCGATGATCAGCAACTCGGTCCTGTCCAACAACGCCTTCGGGGTGTTCAGCGGCAATGGCGGCGCGCCCAACTCGCGGCTCTACGCCAACGTCATCACCGGCAACCTGACCTCGGGCCTCAACATCGTCACCGGTCAGGTCATCTCGCTCGGCAACAATGTCATCCGCGGCAATGCCGGCAACGAGGTCCCGTCCTCGACGATCACCACGCAATAGCCATCGGGCCTCGCGCCCTTTCGGCGACGGAAAGGGAGGCTTCGGCCTCCCTTTTTGCGGCGGCCGCCAGCATATCAGCGGCTACCGAAATGGATTAAACAACATCCGTAATGGATGAAGCGGGCGCTATCGCAATTTGTGCTTGCATCGGTTCGGTGCGATCCTCCCGCCGCCGTAACGTTCGGCGGATCAACCAGGGGAATCACCATGACCAAGCGTGTTGCAAGTCTTCTCGCTGCCATCGTCCTTTTGTTCGCGTCCCCGCTCTTCGCGCAGACCCGCACCTGGGTGTCCGGGGTCGGCGACGATTTCAATCCGTGCAGCCGCACCGCGCCGTGCAAGACCTTCTCCGGCGCGCTCGGCAAGACCGCCGCCAACGGCGAGATCAACGTCATCGATCCGGGCGGGTTCGGCACCGTCAACATCACCAAGTCGATCACCATCGACGGGCTGGGGCCGATGTCCTCGATCCTCGCCTCGGGCGTCAACGGCGTCATCGTCAACGGCGCGGGCATCACCGTCACGCTCCGCAACATCACCATCAACGGCGCCAACACCACGACCGGCAACGGCATCCGCATCCTCCAGGCGGGCGCGGTCGACATCGACAACGTCACCATCGAGAATTTCGCCGGCACCAGCACCAACGGCCGCGGCATCACCATCGAGACCGCGACCGCCAACGTCCGCGTCAACGTCCAGAATTCGCGGCTCTACAACCTCAACAATATCGGCATCCATTCCAATCCCACCGCCGGCAACGTCCTGCTCAACGTCGACCGCACCAACATCGCGCGGGGCGGCTCGACCGGCATCCAGCTGCGCCAGCTGACCAATGCGACGATCGACAACACGTCGATCACCAACCATATCCTCGGCGCGGGCGTCAGCCTCGAGCTCAACACCGCTACGGCGATGATCAGCAACTCCGTTTTGTCCAACAACTCCTTCGGGGTGTTCAGCGGCAATGGCGGCGCGCCGAACTCGCGGCTCTACGCCAACGTCATCACCGGCAACCTGACCTCGGGCCTCAACATCGTCACCGGCCAGGTCATCTCGCTCGGCAACAACGTCATCCGCGGCAATGCCGGGAACGAGGTCCCGTCCTCGACCATCACCACGCAATAAGCATTGAGGGCCCCCCGGCCTTCGCGCCGGCGTCCTGGACAAGGGGAAAGGGAGGCTTCGGCCTCCCTTTTTCTTGGCTTCCACCGCCGGCGCACGACGTCGAAGATCTCGCCACGCAATAATTTTCGCGGCGGCAAGGATGCGGAAAGGGAAAATGAGGGCAGCGGCCGGCCGCCGCTCCCCTCAGCCGAGCTTCGCGGCGACCAGCGCCTTCAGGTCCGCCTCGGGGCGGGCGCCGTAATGCGAGATCACCTCGGCGGCGGCGATGGCGCCGATGCGCAGCGACTCCTCGAGGTTGCGGCCCTGTGCCTGGCCGGCGAGGAAGCCGGCGGCGAACAGGTCGCCGGCGCCGGTGGTGTCGACCACCCGCGCGACCGGCTCGGCCGGCACTTCCGCGCGCTCGCTCCCGCGGATGGCGATCGCGCCCTTCTCGCTGCGGGTGACGACCAGGGTCGCGACCTTGCCCTGCACGGCCGCCACCGCGGTTTCGAAATGGGGCACGCCGGCCAGCGCCTGGATCTCCGCCTCGTTGGCGAACAATATGCCGATCCGGCCGCCCTCGATCAGCTGGTTGAAGCCGTCGCGGTGCCGCTCGATGCAGAAGGTGTCGGACAGCGTGAAGGCGACCTTGCGGCCGGCGTTGCGGGCGATGTCGATCGCCTTCACCATCGCGTAGCGCGGCGTCTCCGGGTCCCAGAGATAGCCTTCGAGATAGAGGATCGCCGCGCTTTCGATCTGCGCCGCGTCCAGCGCCGCGACCGGAAGGTGCTGGGCGGCGCCGAGGAAGGTGTTCATCGTCCGGTGGCCGTCGCCCGTCACCAGCACCATAGAGCGCGCGGTCGGCTCGCCATAATCGTGCGGCGCGGTGGTGAACTCGACGCCGATGGCCCTGAGATCGTGGATGTAGAATTCGCCGAGCTGATCCGGCGCCACCTGGCCGATGAACCCGGCCCGGCCGCCGAGCGCGGCGACGCCCGCGGCGGTGTTGGCCGCCGACCCGCCGCTCGCCTCGCGCCCCTGGCCCATATGCGAGTAGAGCCGCGTCGCCTCGTCGGCGTCGATCAGCCGCATCGAGCCCTTGGTCAGCCCCTCGCGGTCGAGGAAATCATCGTCGGCATCGGCGATCACGTCGACGATCGCATTGCCGATCGCGAGCACGTCGAGGCGGGTTTCGGTCATGGCAGGGCTCCGGTGCGGGAAAGCGCCGGCCCTAGCCGGGGGCGAGCGCAGGGGTCAACGGATATGGCTAGGAGCGCGTCCGGAACGCCGTTATGGTGCGCCCGCGGGAGATGTTCGGCCATGGGCCAGGATTCCAACACGTTCGAGTTCGTGATGATCAAGCCGTCGCATTATGACGACGACGGCTATCCGATCGTGTGGTGGCGGACGATCTTGCCGTCCAACTCGCTCGCCGCGCTCAATGGCCTCGCCCGCGACGCGGCGGCGCGCGAGGTGCTGGGCGCGAACGTGCGCCTGAACCTGGTGCCGATCGACGAGTGCAACCAGCATGTCGTGCCGGCGCGCATCATCCGCGACATCAGGCGCCGCGGCGTCAGGGCGCTGATCGGCCTGGTCGGCGTCCAGTCGAACCAGTTCGGCCACGCCCTCGATCTCGCCCGCGAGTTCCGGGCCGCGGGGCTGCCGGTGGTGATCGGCGGCTTTCACGTCTCGGGGTGCCTGTCGATGCTCAAGGAGATTCCGCCGGAGATCCAGGAGGCGCTCGACATGGGCTGCTCGCTCTTCGCCGGCGAATGCGAGGAAGGGCGGCTCGACAGCCTGTTCGTCGACGCCTGGGAGGGCAGGCTCCGGCCGATCTACAATTACCTCAAGGACCTGCCGAGCATCGCCGGCGTCCCCTATCCGTGGATGCCCAGGGAATCGCTCGATCGCAATTCGGGGCAATGGTCGAGCTTCGACCTCGGGCGCGGCTGCCCGTTCCAGTGCAGCTTCTGCACGATCATCAACGTCCAGGGCAGGAAGAGCCGCTTCCGCACCGCCGACGATCTCGAAGGGATCGTGCGCGAGAATCTCGCCCAGGGGATCAAGGCCTTCTTCGTCACCGACGACAATCTGGCGCGCAACCGCCACTGGGAGGAGTTTTTCGATCGCCTCATCCATTTGAGGGAGACCGAGGGGCTGAAGGCGAACCTCACCATCCAGGTCGACACGCTCTGCCACCGCATCCCCAATTTCATCGACAAGGCGAAGCGCGCGGGCGTGATGCGGGTGTTCATCGGGCTCGAGAACATCAATCCGGACAATCTGCTCGCCGCCAACAAGCGCCAGAACAAGATCACCGAATATCGCCACATGATCCAGCAATGGCACGAGCGCGGCATCTTCACGCTCGCCGGCTACATCCTGGGCTTCCCGGCCGACACCAGGGAATCGATCCTGCGCGATATCGAGATCATCAAGCGCGAGCTTCCGATCGACATCCTCGAATTCTTCTTCCTGACGCCGCTGCCCGGATCGGAGGACCATAAAAGGATGCACGAGGCGGGCGAATGGATGGACCCCGACCTCAACAAATACGACCTGCATCATCGCGTTTCCCACCATGCGACGATGTCCGACGAGGAGTGGGAGGAGACCTACAAGGCCGCCTGGGCCGCTTACTTCACCTGGGAGCATATGGAGACGGTGACCCGGCGGCACGCGCGCCTGGAAGGCGGCCGGCCCAACAAGGCCCTGCAATATCTGAACGAGTTCCGGATGCTCTACGAGAATGAGGGCGTGCATACCCTGGAGGGCGGCGTCATCCGCCGCAAGCGCCGCCGCTCGCGCCGGCCGACGATGAAGCGCGAGCCGGCGATCCTCTTCTATCCCAAATTCGCGCTGGAGACGGCGCGCAAGCTGCTGAGCTACTGGCGCGGCTATCGGCGGGAAGCCGCCTTGCTGCGGCGCGTCCTCAACGACCCCGAACGCTACGCCTACACCGATCTCGCCACTCGCGCGCTGCGCGACAACGAGCTCCAGGCGCTCGACCTGTTCCACGAAACCGCCGGCGGCGAGGCCGCGGTGGCCAGGATGCGGGCGCAGGACGCGCGGATCGAGGCGGTCCACGCCGCCCACGCCACCGCCGCCTGAGTCGCGCCGGCAACGCCAGTCATGGGAGGCGCTCGCGCGGCCTGCCTTGACGCCGCCCGCCGCCGATCCCCATACCGCCGCCTGATGAAGCTCCTTGCCTTCGCCCTCCTCGCCGGCCTGGTCTCGGCGCTCGGCTTCGCGCCGCTCGGGCTGTGGCCGCTGACCCTGCTCGCCTTCGCCGGCCTGCTGTGGCTGGTCGAGGCCGCGCCTTCGCTCCGCTCGGCGCTGGCGCGGGGCTGGTGGTTCGGGGTCGGGCAGTTCGTGCTCGGGCTCAATTGGATCGCCACCGCCTTCACCTACCAGGCGGCGATGCCGGCCTGGCTCGGCTGGGTCGCGGTCGTCCTGCTGTCGCTGTTCCTCGCGCTCTATCCCGCCGCCGCCGCCGGGCTGGCGTGGCGGTGGGGCAGGGGAAGCCGGGTCGCGCTCGTCCTGCTCCTCGCCGCCGCCTGGATCGTCACCGAATGGCTGCGCGCCACCCTGTTCACCGGCTTCGCCTGGAACCCGATCGGCGTGATCTGGGTGGGGGTGGCCGGCGTGCCGGGCCTCTCCGCCTTCGTCGGCACCTACGGCCTCGGCGCGGTCACCATCCTCGCCGGCGGTTCGGCCTACCTGCTGGCGAGGCGCGAGTGGATTGCGGGGGCCGCGCTGGCGGCGCCGATCCTGGTCGGCGCGATCATTCTCTCCCGGGCCGGTCCCGCGACGCCGTCGGACCCGCGCCCCCTGGCCCGGATCGTCCAGCCCAATATCGGCCAGCAGAACAAGTGGGACCCCGGTTTCCAGGCCGAGAATTTCCGCCGGCTGGCGGGCCTCACCGGTCGTCCCGCCGCCGAGCCGCGGCTGGTCCTGTGGCCCGAGGCGGCGACCCCCGATTACCTCTCGATCGAGCCCGCGGCCCGGCGCCGCCTCGCCGCGCTGATCGGCCCGCGCGACCTCCTCCTCCTCGGCGGCGTCGAGATGGTGTTCGCGCCGGACGGGCGTTCCACCGCGGCCTATAACGGCCTCTTCGTGCTCGCGCCCGACGGCCGCATCCTCGGCCGCTACGACAAGGCGCACCTCGTCCCCTATGGCGAATATCTGCCGCTGCGGCCGATCCTGTCGGCGATCGGCCTGTCGCGCCTGGCGCCCGGCGACCTCGATTTCCTCGGCGGGCCGGGGCCGCGCACGCTCGACCTGCCCGGCTTCGGCCGCGCCGGCATCCAGATCTGCTACGAGATCATCTTCTCCGGCCAGGTCGTCGACCGCACCGACCGGCCCCACTTCATCTTCAACCCGTCCAACGACGCCTGGTTCGGCGCCTGGGGCCCGCCCCAGCATCTCGCGCAGGCGCGGCTGCGCGCGGCCGAGGAGGGGCTGCCGGTGATCCGCGCGACGCCGACGGGCATCTCCGCCGTGATCGACGCGCAGGGCCGCCTCCTCGCCAGCCTGCCCTGGGGCGTGGCCGGCGCGATCGACGCCCGGCTGCCGCCGCCGGCGCCGCCGACCCTCTTCGCCCGCTACGGCAACATCCTGCCCTTCGCCTTCGCGCTGCTGCTCGTCGCGGCGGCGATTGCGGTGCGCCGCAAACCACGCTAGGGCCGCGCGCACATAAGGATATGTTTATATCCGCAATCCCCATTCCAGCGAAGGACCGGGCCAAGCGATGCGCAGCAACTATCTCTTCACGTCCGAATCGGTTTCCGAAGGCCATCCCGACAAGGTCGCCGACCAGATTTCCGACGCGGTCGTGGACCTGTTCATCGGCCGCGACCCGGAGGCGCGCGTCGCCTGCGAGACGATGGTGACGACCAACCGCATCGTCTTGGCCGGCGAGGTCCGCTGCCGCGAGGACGTCGCCCCGACCCAGGCCGAGATCGAGCAGGCGGTGCGCGACACGGTGAAGCGGATCGGCTACGAGCAGCGCGGCTTCCACTGGCAATATGCCGACTTCGCCTGCCACCTGCACGGCCAGTCCGCCCATATCGCGATGGGCGTGGACGAGAGCGGCAACAAGGACGAGGGCGCCGGCGACCAGGGCATCATGTTCGGCTACGCCACCGACGAGACGCCCGATCTGATGCCCGCTACGCTCTATTACTCGCACCGCATCCTCGAGCGGATGGCAGCGGACCGTCACAGCAAAGCGGTCGACTTCCTCGAGCCCGACGCCAAGAGCCAGGTCACCCTGCAGTACGAGAACGGGGTGCCGGTCCGCGCCACCGCCCTGGTGGTCTCGACCCAGCATTCGCCCGCGCTCAGCAACGATGCCGGCCAGGCCAGGCTGCGCGACTATGTGAAGGGCGTGTTCGCCGACGTCATGCCCGAGGGCTGGCTGCCGGCCGACGAGGCGATCTTCGTCAACCCGACCGGCCTGTTCGAGATCGGCGGGCCGGACGGCGACGCCGGCCTCACCGGCCGCAAGATCATCGTCGACACCTATGGCGGCGCGGCCCCGCACGGCGGCGGCGCCTTCTCGGGCAAGGACCCGACCAAGGTCGACCGCTCCGCCGCCTATGTCAGCCGCTACCTCGCCAAGAATATCGTCGCCGCCGGCCTCGCCAAGCGCTGCACGATCCAGCTCTCCTACGCGATCGGCGTTGCCGAGCCCTTGTCGCTCTATGTCGACCTCCACGGCACCGAGGCGGAGGGCGTCACCGCCGCGCGGCTCGAGGAGGTGCTGCCGAGGCTGGTGCGGCTGACGCCCAAGGGCATCCGCACCCATCTCGGCCTCAACAAGCCTATCTACCAGGCGACCGCCGCCTACGGCCATTTCGGCCGCAAGGCAGAGGGCGATTTGTTCAGCTGGGAGAAGACCGACCTGGTCGACGCGCTGAAGGCGGCGCTCTGAGCGGCAACCGCTACGGCCTGCTCGGCCTCTAGCCCGCCTCGTCGCAGCGGACCCGCCAGGTCCGCCCGCGATAGATGAGGATTCCGGTATAAGCGAGGCCGCGGCGGCGGCGCGTGTCGAGCCGCGCAACATGGCCTTCGGCATTGGCATCGACGATGTCGAGCTGCAGCCGCTGGCGGTCGAGCCAGGCCTGGGCGATCACCGGCGCGCCGGGCATTTCGCCGGTGGTGAAGCCGTCGCCATCCTGTGTCAGCCGCGCCTGGATGACGCCTCCCGCCGCGCCATGGCCGACGATCAGCGCCAGCGCGGGCCCGTGCGTCGGGCTGGTGGTCGAGCGGCAGAGGATCGTGCCCGTCGCGAAGGCGGGCGAGGCGGTCGCGAGCAGGGCCGCGGCGATGCAGCTTGCGAGTCTCATGCGAAGCAGGATAGCAGCGCCTCGCCTAAGCCAATATGAACGATCCGACCACCATTCGCCGCCTCTACGGCCGCTCCAAGGGACGGCCGCTGCGCGCCGGGCAGGCGGCGCTGGTCGAAGAACTGCTGCCGGCGCTGAGCGTGCCCGGCGAAGGGCCGATCGATTCCCGCGCCCTGTTCGGCGACGACCGCCCGCTTCACTTCGAGATCGGCTTCGGCGGCGGCGAGCATCTCGCCGCCCGCGCCGACCTGCTGCCCGACCACGGCTTCATCGGCGCCGAGCCGTTCCTCAACGGCGTCGCCGCCGCCCTGGCCCATGTCCGCGACCGGCATCTCGCCAACGTCCGTCTCCACATGGGCGACGCGCTCGACCTGCTCGAGCGGCTGCCCGACGCGAGCCTGCGCTTCGTCTATTTGCTCCACCCCGATCCCTGGCCGAAGGCGCGGCACGCCAAGCGCCGGATGGTCAACCCCGGCCCGCTCGACCTGATCGCCGCCAAGCTCCAGCCCGGCGGCGAGTTCAGGCTCGGGACAGACGATCCGACCTATTGCCGCTGGGCGATGATGGTCATGAACCGGCGGACCGATTTCGAATGGCTGGCCGAGAGCGCCGCCGACTTCCTCGTCCGTCCGGGCGGCTGGCCGGAAACCCGCTACGAGGCCAAGGCCCGGGACAAGGGGCACGAGGTCTGGTATTTCCGCTACCGGAGGGCCTGACATGCGCCGCTTCCTCCCTGGACTGCTGTTGATCTTCGCCGCCGAGGGCGTCGCGCTGGCCTGCTCCTGCGTCCAGGCGCCGACCGACCCCCAGGAAGCGCGCACGCTCGGCCGGCGGATCGCCCGCGACGCGATCGCCCTGGTCGAGGTTGAGCTGCTCGTCCCCTATGACGGCCTTCGCAACCGCGGCGAGCAAATGCGGGTGCGCCGGACGCTCGCCGGCCGGGCGCCGGCGCGCTTCCAGGTCGAGCGCCGCGGCCCCCCGAGCAGCGCCGCCTGCGACCTGGAGTTCCAGCCCGGCCGGCGCGCCCTGATCCTCCTCTTTCCGCCGCAGCTGCGGCCGGCGCCGACCATGGCCAGCTATCGCGTCTCCACTTCCTGCACCGCCTATCTGCTCGCCGATCCGACGATCCGGGCGACGGTGGCCGCGGAGCTGGACCGCCGCCGCTAGGGGGCGGGCGTCAGCCTGAGCAGCCGTCCGCCCGAGCCTTCGTCCTCGTCCTCGATCAGGTAGATCGAGCCGTCCGGCGCCTGCTCGACCTCGCGGATGCGCTCGCCCATCGGCCAGCGCCCGGCCTCGCGGGCATTGTCGCCGTCGATGTCGACCCGCACCAGCGCCTCGCCGGACAGGCCGCCGATCAAGGCGTCGCCGCGCCACTCGGGGAACAGGTTGCCGGAATAGATGATCATGTCGCCCGGCGAGATGACCGGGGTCCACCAGGTCTTGGGCGCCTCGAACTCCGGGCGCGTGTCGTGATCGGGGATGACGCGGCCGTCATAATGGTCGCCGTTGGAGACGATCGGATAGCCGTAATTGCGGCCGCGCTGGATCAGGTTCAGCTCGTCGCCGCCCCGCGGCCCCATCTCGACCTCCCACAGCCGTCCCTCACCGTCGAAGGCGAGGCCCAGGGGGTTGCGGTGGCCGAGCGTCCAGATCTGGGCGGCGACGCCGCCCTGATCGGCGAACGGATTGTCGGCGGGGACCGAGCCGTCGGCATTGAGGCGCAGCACCTTGCCGGCATTGGAGGCCATGTCCTGCGCCGGGGTGAATTCCTGGCGCTCGCCCGAGCTGATGAACAGGTGGCGGCCATCGGGCGAGAAAGCGAGGCGGTGGCCGTAATGGCCGCGCCCGCTCATCTTGGGCACCTGCCGCCAGATCACCTCGAACCCCTCCAGGCGCGGGCCGCCGCCCTCGGTCACCAGCCTTCCGCGGCCGACCGCGGCGCCGCGCGTGCCGCCCGCGCCGGCTTCGGCGAAGCTCAGGTAGACGAGGCCGTTGGCGGCGAAATCGGGGTGGAGGACGACGTCGCCCAACCCGCCCTGGCCGCCATAATCGACCGCCGGCACGCCGGCGACGTCGACCGCGGCGCCGCCCCGCGTCCACAATTTGAGCGTGCCGCGCTTCTCGGTGATCAGCGCCTGCCGCCCGCCCGGCAGGAAGGCCATCGCCCAGGGCTCGGCGAAGCGCGCGATCTCCTCGACCTGGAACGGCCGGTCCTGCGCCAGAGCGGCGCCGTCGCCGGCGCAGCCGAGCAAAAGGAGGACGGGAAGGAGAGCGGAGCCGGACAAGCGCATGAGAACCTCCTGAGCGGGATGGGAACGGCCGATGCCGGGCACGGCGGCGTGCCGGCGCGCTGGCAAGGGCGGGGGAGTCGGGCTAGTTATGCGATGCATGAGACTTGCCGCCCTTCTCCTCCTTGCCGCCTTGCCGGCCTGCGCCGCGATCGTGCCCGCCGCGCCGGGGCCCCGGCAACTCTTTTTCGACCGGCTGCGCGCCCTGTGCGGCCATGCTTATGCCGGCCGGGTGGCGAGCGGCGACGCCGCGGACCGCGAGATGGCCGCCAGCCGGCTGGTGATGGAGGCCCGCCGTTGCTCGGATAATGAGGTCCGCATCCCCTTCCACGTCGGCGACGACCGCTCGCGCGTCTGGGTGGTGAGCCGCACCGCGGGCGGCCTCCGCCTGAAGCACGAGCACCGCCACCGCGACGGCAGCGAGGATACGCGCAGCCGCTACGGCGGCGACACCGTCTCGGCGGGCGGCGCGGGGCGGCAGGAATTCCCGGCCGACGCTTTCTCCCGCGCGCTGTTCGTGCGCGAGGACATTCCCGAATCGATCACCAACGTCTGGGCGATGGAGATCGCGCCGGGACAGGTCTTCGCCTACGAGCTTCGGCGGCCCGGACGCCACTTCCGCGTCGAGTTCGATCTGAGCCGCACCGTCGCGCCCCCGCCGCCGCCCTGGGGCGAGCGCTGAGCGCGGATAAGTGGACAAAGTGGACGCGTACGCGCCTCGTCTCCCGCCGGTTCGTTCAGGAACCGGGCCGCGAATCGGGGCGATTCGCGCGCACATGAAAAGGAGCGTGCCGGGCGAAATCCTATTTGTATCCAACGATCGTCGCACACCAACTTGTCATCGCGAGGAGCGTAGCGACGCGGCGATCCAGCGGCGAGGCTGGCCTGGATTGCCGCCCCCGGATCAAGTCCGGGGTCGCAATGACGGATAGGTCACAGCGTCATGATCCCCTTTTGCGGCTGGCGGGTGCCGACCGTCTCGGCGGTGAGCGGCGCGCCGGCGGCGATGAGGGCCTGCCGGCGGCCGGCGGGGTTGGTGCTCATCTGCGCCTGCTCGAAGGGGAGGGTGGCGGCGAAGCAGTCATGATCGAGCGCGCGGGCGACGAAGGCGGCGGTAACCGGCCAGCGCGCGGCGTCGACGGCGAAGCCCGCATAAGCGGCGTTGCGGAAGAAGCTGGCGAGCGCGATGTCGGCGAGGCCGATCTCGCCGTAGAGAAAGCCCTCGGCCGGAAGCTGCCCTTCCAGATAATCGAGCGCGGCCGGCGCGTCCTCGGCGAGGGTCTTTTCGATCCGCGCGGCGTCGCCGGGCTCGCCCCAGACGGCGGCGTGGACGATCTTCGGGTAGAACAGGCCCCAGATGAAGACGTCGCCGAGCCGCGTGTCGGCATATTCCTCCAGCCAGCGCGCCCGGGCGCGGTCAGCGACGCCGGACGGGAGCAGCGCGTGGCCCGCAAACGCCTCTTCGAGATAAGCGCAGATCACCGATGAATCGGTGAGGACGAGATCGGCATCGATCAGCACCGGAATGCGGCGCAGCGGCGACAGGCGGGCGAATTCCTCGCCGCCGAAGAAGGGCGTGATCGGGTCGATCTCATAGTCGAGCCCCTTCAGCCAAAGGCAGGCGAGCACCTTGCGGACATAGGGGGAGACATAGGAGCCGATGATCTTCATGACTGCGTGCTTATCGCTCGACCGGCCGCTCGGCCAGATCCATGAAGTCGCGGGCGGCCTCGCGGTCCGCCTCGTCCTTGAACGCTACGTCGAGGTCCGGCGCGGCGCCGAGCATGTGCATCAGCGCCCACAAAGCGAAGCGGCGGCCCCGGTCCTTCTCCAGGCCCAGATCGACCTGCATGCGCTCGATGCCCGCGGCGAGCGCCTCGGGCCGCAGCGAAGCGAGATCGGTGGTACCGAAATAGCGGCGCAGCTGGTCGTCGAAATCCATGGTTCGGTTCTAGCGTTGCGGCGCTGGATGGGGACAGTTACTTTTCGGGGCAAAGGTAACTGTCCCTTATCCGCCGCACAATGCGCGCGGAACGCCCCTGTCAACTGCTTCCGCCCGGCCTTGCGCGGGCCAGTTGTAGCTCGATCCGCTTCAGCTCGCGCATCAGGCGGTCAGCGTGGATGTTAGGCCACATCGCCATCTTGATCATCGTGGAGAGGATCAGCAGGACTGCCGACGGCAGCCCCCAACGAAGCTGAGACACCGCATCGCCCGCCTCGAAGAACATCCAGGCTGCATAAGCTCCGGCGAGGAACGTCACGCCTTGTACGACCATCAGCAGGATGTTCACCCAGCCGAGACGCCCCGAGAACAGTCCGAAGGCCATTCCGAAGAAACCCGGCTCATCGCCGATACGACTGAGAATTTCCCGCTCTTCCTTGTCGAGTGCTTCCTCGATCAGATTGTCCACGTCCCGCATCACTCGTCTCCTTCCAAAGCATCGCGCAGCTTGCGTCGCGCGTGCATCAGGCGGGTCTTCACCGTGCCCGCCGGCACGTCGAGAGCGACCGCCACCTCGGCGACGCTCATGTCCTCCAGATAGAAAAGGGCGATCGCAGCCTGCTGCTCCGGGGGGAGCGTCTTGATCGCCCGCCGCACGGCATCAACGTCGAGCGATGAAGGTTCCGTCTGGCGTTCCCCGGCCGGAGCCGCTGCTGCCTCTTCCGCCAGCCGCCGCTCACCCTGAAATCCGCCCGATTTGCCGGGCGCAGCGCCGCGACACGATCCGGTAAGCCCAGGCCGCAAATGCGCCCTCCTCGCGCAGGCGGGAAAGGCCGCGCACCATTTCCGTCCAGCTTTCCTGCACGGCATCCTTCGCGCCCTCGCGGTCTCTCAGCAGCCGCCACGCATGTGCGAGGAGCTTGCCGTTCCACCGCCGGACCAGGGCGCCAAGAGCCTCGCGATCACCGAGCCGCGCGGAAGCGACAAGATAAGCATCGAGGATGCGCTCCCTGTCTCTTGCCATCGCTGCCTCCCCAATCGAGCGTCCACGGAAGCAAGGTGCCCGACAAGCGCAAATCGGTTCAATCGTCAGCGAGTTTTTTCGGCCCGGACATCCGCTGTCCACCCATGACGGACGCTTTCAATCCCCGCTTGCCCCGACCTCCGCTCCCACCTATATACCCATCACCTTCCTCGACATCGTCAGACGTTGAGGCTGGTCCCGGGGACGGGACCGGCGCCGGAGGCCCTTGTTCCAATGGAGCGCGCATGGCGGATATCGCCGAACTGACCAGGTTGATCGAGCCCGAGGCCGAAGCCGAGGGGCTGGCGCTGGTGCGCGTCAAGCTGACCGGCGGCGCGTCCGACCCGACCATCCAGGTGATGGCCGAGCGGCCCGACACGCGGCAAATGACGATCGAGGATTGCGCGCGGCTGTCGCGGCGCATCTCCGAGCGGTTCGAGGACCTGTCGGACGACTATCGGCTCGAGGTCAGCTCGCCCGGGATCGACCGGCCGCTGACCCGGCTCGCCGATTATGACGATTGGAAGGGGCATGAGGCCCGCATCCACCTCACCGAGCCGATGAACGGCCGCAAGCAGCTTTCGGGCGACCTCATCGGGGTGGCGGGGGAGCAGGTCCGCATCGACGTGGACGGGCTCGGCGAGACCAGCATTCCCTTCGCTTCCATCCGCAACGCCAAATTGCTGATGACCGACCGGCTCATCCAGGCGACCGCTCCGCTTTCGAGCGAAGGCGCCGATATTATTGAAGACGATTCTGGACCCCGGCCTTCGGGTTCCCCGCAAAGTACTACTTTGCGGGGTGCCCCTTCGCCGGGGAACGAAGAAGAAGGACAGGATTAGACCCATGGCCACTGATGCCACCACCCAAGCGCCCGGCGCGGTTTCCGCCAACAAGGCCGAACTGATCGCGATCGCCGACGCCGTCGCGCGCGAGAAATTGATCGACCGGATGATCGTCATCGAGGCGATGGAGGACGCCATCCAGCGCGCCGCCCGCGCCCGCTACGGCGCCGAGAACGACATCCGCGCCAAGCTCGATCCGACCTCGGGCGACCTGCGCCTGTGGCGAGTCGTCGAGGTGGTCGAGGAGGTCGAGGATTATTTCAAGCAGGTCAGCCTCGAGGACGCGCAGAAGCTGCAGCCCGGCGCGGCATTGGGCGACTTCATCGTCGATCCGCTGCCGCCGATCGAGTTCGGCCGCATCGCCGCCCAGGCCGCCAAGCAGGTGATCTTCCAGAAGGTCCGCGATGCCGAGCGCGAGCGCCAATATGAGGAGTTCAAGGACCGTACCGGCGAGATCATCACCGGCGTCGTCAAGCGCGTCGAGTTCGGCCATGTCGTCGTCGATCTCGGCCGCGCCGAGGGCGTCATCCGCCGCGACCAGCAGATCCCGCGCGAGGTGGTCCGCGTCGGCGACCGCACCCGCTCGCTGATCCTTTCCGTCCGCCGCGAGAATAGGGGCCCGCAAATCTTCCTGTCGCGCGCCCATCCCGACTTCATGAAGAAATTGTTCGCGCAGGAAGTGCCGGAGATTTACGACGGCATCATCGAGATCAAGGCCGCCGCCCGCGATCCCGGCAGCCGCGCCAAGATCGGCGTGATCAGCCACGACAGCTCGATCGACCCGGTCGGCGCCTGCGTCGGCATGAAGGGCAGCCGCGTCCAGGCCGTGGTCCAGGAGCTGCAGGGCGAGAAGATCGACATCATCCCCTGGTCCGAGGACCTCGCCACCTTCGTCGTCAACGGCCTCCAGCCGGCGACCGTCGCCCGCGTCGTCATCGACGAGGAAGAGGGCCGGATCGAGGTGGTCGTCCCCGACGACCAGCTCTCGCTCGCCATCGGCCGCCGCGGCCAGAACGTGCGGCTCGCCAGCCAGCTGACCGGCTCGGCGATCGACATCATGACCGAGGCCGACGCGTCGCGAGAAGCGCCAGCGCGAGTTCGTCGAGCGCTCGGAGCTGTTCCAGAAGGAGCTGGACGTCGACGAGACGCTCGCCCAGCTGCTGGTCGCCGAGGGCTTCGGCGCGCTGGAGGAGGTCGCCTATGTCGAGCTCGACGAATTGTCCTCGATCGAGGGCTTCGACGACGAGCTGGCGACCGAGCTCCAGAACCGCGCCGCCGAGGCGCTGCAGCGCCAGGAGGAGGCCGCCCGCGAGGAGCGCCGCGCCCTCGGCGTCTCCGACGAGCTCGCCGAGATGCCCTATCTCACCGAGGCGATGCTGGTGACCCTGGGCAAGGCCAATATCCGCACCCTCGACGACCTCGCCGACCTCGCCACCGACGAGCTGGTCCAGAAGAAGCGGCCCGAGCAGCGCCGCCAGCGGGAAAGCAACCGCGCCGAGGACAAAGGCGGGCTGCTCGCCGATTACGGCCTGACCGACGAGCAGGGCAACGAGATCATCATGGCCGCCCGCGCGCATTGGTTCGAGGACGAGGACAGCAAAGCCGGGGAGGACGCGGTTGCGGAAACTCCCCAATGAGCGACTGACGGGTCAGTCGCGAACCCCGGCGAAGGCCGGGGGCCAGGATAAGGAAGAAGCTGGGCTCCCGCCTTCGCGGGAGCACAGGCATCGCCATATGCCCGAGCGGAACTGCATCCTCTCGCGGCGCACCGCCGCCCGGGACGAGCTGATTCGCCTCGCCCTCGGCCCGGACGGCGAGATCGCGCCCGACGTGCGCGCCCGGGCGCCCGGCCGCGGCGCCTGGATCGGGGTCGACCGGGCGGCGCTCGAGGCGGCGCAGGCCAAGGGCAAGCTGCAGGGCCGCGCTGGCGCGGGCGTTCAAGACCGGCGACGTCGTCATTCCCGCCGATCTCGGCGAGCGGATCGAGGCGGCGCTGCGGCAGTCGGCGCTCGACCGGCTCGGGCTCGAGGCGCGCGCCGGCAACCTCGTCTCCGGCTCGGACCGGATCGAGACTGCCGCCCGGCGCGGCCAGGTCGGCGCTGCTGCTCCACGCCGCCGACGCCAGCGCGGAGGGGCGGCGCAAGCTCGACCAGGCCTGGCGGGTCGGCTGCGAAGAGGAGGGAAGCGGCCGGCAGGGGCTGGTTTTGCCCGTGGACAGGGCCATATTGTCATTGGCGCTGGGCCGCGAGAATGTGGTACATGCCGCAATCATAGATCGTGCCGCAGCGGCGCGTGTCGATCACGCGCTCGGCCGGTGGCGCGCTTTTATCGGACGTGATGATGGGCTAGAGCGCCGCTACGGCGGCTGCGCCGGGCGCTGCCGGCCGAAGATGTGAATGAAGGATTTTGAGTGAGCGAGACGACTGACAAGCCGAAGCTGGGCACGCGCGCGCCTCTGGGCCTCAAGCGCACGGTCGAGACCGGCAAGGTGAAGCAGAGCTTCAGCCATGGCCGGTCGAACACCGTCGTCGTCGAGGTGAAGAAGCGCCGCATCCTCGGCCGTCCGGGCGAGGCCGAGGCGCCGAAGCCGGAGCCTGCGGCGCCGGCCCCGGTCGCGGCCGCGCCGGAGCCGGCGCCCGCGCCCAAGCCGGCCGCCCGTCCGGTCGATTCCGCCGTCACCCGCAAGGAGCTGCAGGAGAAGTTGCTCCGCGAGGCCGAGGGCGCGCGCCTCACCCAGCTCGAGGAAGCCCGCCGCCGCGAGGAAAGGCAGGCCAAGGACGCGACCGAGGACGAGAAGCGCCGCGCCGAGGAGAATCGCAAGGCCGAGGAGGCGGCCGCCGAGCTCGCGCGCCAGCAGGCCGAGGAGGAAAGCCGCCGCGCCGCCGAGCCCGCGGCCGCGCCGGCAATGCCCGCGCCGGCGCCGGTCGTCGACGAGGAGGAGGACGAGCGCCGCCCCGGCCACGCCCGCGCCAAGCACGGCCATGCGCCCGCCAAGCGCCCCGAGCCGGCCCGCCCGGCGCGCGGCCGCGACGAGCATCGCCGCGAGCGCGGCAAGCTCACCGTCACCCGCGCGCTGGGCGAGGACGGCGACGCCCGCGCCCGCTCGCTCGCCGCGCTGCGCCGCTCGCGCGAGAAGGAAAAGCGCGCCCACATGCAGGCCGGCCCGTCGGCCAAGCAGGTCCGCGACGTCGTCGTCCCCGACGCGATCACCGTCGGCGAGCTCGCCAACCGCATGGCCGAGCGCGCCGCCGACCTGGTCAAGTCCCTGTTCAAGATGGGCATGCCGGTCACCGTCAACGAGGTGATCGACCAGGACACGGCCGAGCTGCTGGTCACCGAGTTCGGCCACAACATCAAGCGGGTCAGCGAAGCCGACATCGACATCCAGTCGGAAGCCGACGTCGACGCCGCCGAGACGCTGCAGCCGCGTCCGCCGGTGGTCACGATCATGGGCCATGTCGACCATGGCAAGACCTCGCCTGCTCGACGCGATCCGCGGCGCCGACGTCGTCTCCGGCGAGGCCGGCGGCATCACCCAGCATATCGGCGCCTATCAGGTCGCGCTTGCCCGACAAGTCGAAGATCACCTTCCTCGACACGCCGGGCCACGAGGCGTTCACCGAGATGCGCGCGCGCGGCGCCAACGTCACCGACATCGTCATCCTGGTGGTGGCGGCCGACGACGGGCTGAAGCCGCAGACGATCGAGGCGATCAACCATACCAAGGCGGCCGGCGTGCCGATGATCGTGGCGATCAACAAGATCGACAAGCCCGGCGCCAATGCCGCAGAAGGTCCGCGAGGAGCTGCTCCAGCACGAGATCGTCGTCGAGGCGATGTCGCGGCGAGGTCCAGGACGTCGAGGTCTCCGCGCTCAAGAAGACCAATCTCGACAAGATTGCTCGAGGCGATCGCGCTGCAGGCCGAGTTGCTCGAATTGAAGGCCAATCCCGACCGTCCCGCCGAGGGCGCGGTGGTCGAGGCCAAGCTCGACAAGGGCCGCGGCCCGCTCGCCACCGTGCTCGTCCAGCGCGGCACGCTGCGCGTCGGCGACATCTTCGTCGCCGGGCCGATCTCGGGCAAGGTCCGGGCGATGATCGACGACAAGGGCCGCCAGGTGAAGGAAGCCGGGCCCGAGCCTGCCGGTCGAGGTGCTCGGCCTCAGCGGCGTGCCGGCGGCGGGCGACGTGCTCAACGTCGTCGAGAACGAGGCCCGCGCCCGCGAGGTCGCCGCCTACCGCCAGTCGCGTGATCGACCGCAAGCGCACCACCTCCGCGCCGGCCAGCCTCGACACCATGTTCTCGGCGCTCAAGGAGAAGCAGGCGGTCGAGTTCCCGCTGGTCATCAAGGGCGACGTCCAGGGCTCGGTCGAGGCGATCGTCTCCGCGGTCAACAAGATCTCCAACGAGGACATCAAGGCGCGGGTGCTCCACGCCGGCGTCGGCGGCATCACCGAAAGCGACGTCACCCTCGCCAAGGCGTCGGGCGCGCCGATCATCGGCTTCAACGTCCGCGCCAACGCCAAGGCGCGCGAGATCGCCGAGCGCGACGGCGTCGCCATGCAATATTACGACGTCATCTACGACCTCACCGACGCGGTGCAGGCGGCGATGGCCGGCGAGCTCGGCCCGCTGATCGATCGAGAACGTCGTCGGCCGCGCCGAGGTCCGCGAGGTCTTCTCCGCCGGCAAGCACGGCAAGGCGGCGGGCCTGCTTGGTCACCGAAGGCTTCATCCGCAAGGCGCTGAAGGCGCGCATCACCCGCGAGGACGTGATCGTCTACAACGGCACGATCGCCTCGCTTGCGGCGGTTCAAGGACGACGTCGCCGAAGTGCGCGCCGGCCTCGAATGCGGCGTCACCTTCGAAGGCCATACCGACATCAAGCCGGGCGACTTCCTCGAAACCTACGAGGTCGAGGAGCGCGAGCGCACGCTCTAAGCCATGGCCGCATCGCCGCCGCCTTCGGTGTTCGACCGCTTCGCGCTGCCGCCGGCATCGAAGCTCCTCGGCTGGACCCTGCGCGGCGTGGATGTCGCGGCGGGCACGATCGAGATCGGCTTTGTCGCCGACGAGCGGTTCGTCAACCCGGCCGGCACCGTGCAGGGCGGCTTCCTCGCCGCCATGCTCGACGATACCCAGGGCCCGGCCTTGTTCGCCATGACCGACGGCGAAGTCTATGCGCCGACCGTCGGGTTCAATATCTCCTTCATCAAGCCGGCGCGGCCGGGCCGCTTCGTCGGCAAGGGCCGGGTCGTCAGCCTCGGCAGGACCATCGCCTTCACCGAGGCGGAGCTGTTCGACGAAGCCGGCGACCTGGTCGCCCGCGCCACCTTCAGCTCGCGGGCGATGAAAAGCGGCGTGGCGAACGCGGGCGGATGATGGCGCGCCACACCGAAACCCCCGAAGGCCGCTCGGTCCGCCTGCTCCGCGTCGGCGAGCAGGTGCGCCATGCCTTGAGCGACATATTGATGCGCGGCGACGTCCATGACGAGACGCTCGCCAGCCATCTCGTGTCGGTCACCGAGGTCCGGATGTCGCCGGACCTCCGCCATGCCACGGTGTTCGTCATGCCGCTGCTCGGCTCCAATTCCGAGGCCGTGCTGAAGGCGCTGCGCACCCACACCGCCTACCTGCAGAGCGAGGCCGCACGGCGGGTGAACACCAAATATGCGGCCAGGCTCAAATTCCTGCTCGACGAGAGCTTCGACGAGGGCAGCCATATCGACAAGCTGCTGCGCGCGCCGAAGGTGGCGCGGGATTTGGGCGGCAATGAGGATTAGGTTCGCGCTTGTTGCCGCCGTCCTGGCCGCGGCGCCTCTCCAGGCGCAGGACGTGCCGGGCCTGCCGACGGTCGAGAAGGCGCGCGCGGTCATCGCCGCGGTGCTCGCACACCAGGCCTCGGTGCGCGGTCTGGAGGGCGGGGCGCAGACCTGCGTGGTCGGCGCGCTCGCCGGGCCGCCGGCGCCGCCGGACGCCGACGATCCGATGGTGCGGCAACATTCGGTGCGCATTCGCTTTCAATGGCACGTCCCGGAGGCGCCGGCCGCGCTGCGGCCTGCTCGCGAGCCGGAGGCGCCCGGACGGCGGCGCCGCCTGCGGCCCGTGCCGCGCGCGCTTCCGTCCGCGCTCGCGCCGGCGCTGGCCGATCGCCTGAACGCCTTGCGGGCAGAAGCCGGCCGGGCGGCCGCGCCTCCCGCTCTCTCGTCGATCGACGCCGCCTTGGTGCCCGCGCCGCTCCACCTGCAGGGTGTCCGCGATTGCGCGCCGCTGACCCTGTCCGCTCCGGCCTTTGCCGGGGACGCGGCTTTCGTCGAATTCGCCTATGCCTGCGGCTCGGTGTGCGGGAATGGCGGCCTCTACGCGCTCGAGCGCCGCGAGGGCCGCTGGGAGGTGGTCGGCGTTGCCGACATCTGGATCAGCTGATGGCCACGCTTTCCGGCGATGCCGGCACGGCGGCTGGTGCGCCGAGGTTGAAGGCGCTCGGCGACGCCATGGCCGACGGCGAGGTCCGGCTCGAGCCGCTCGCCGAGGCGCATCGCGCGGCGCTGAAGGTGGCCTGCGCCGAGGACCCGGACATCTGGCCGATCTATTCGACCTCCTACGATCCCGACCATTTCGACGCCAATTTCGATCTCATGCGGGCGCGGCCGGACTGGCGGCCGTTCGCGCTCTTCCACGGCGATGCCCTGGTCGGGATGTCGAGCTTCATGGGCATCGACCTCGATCGCCAGGCGCTGGAGATCGGCAGCACCTATTACGTGCCGGCGATGCGCGGGAGCGGCTTCAACCGCGTCGTGAAGGACCTGATGATCTCGCGCGCGATCGCCTGCGGCTTCCGCCGGATCGAGTTCCGTGTCGACGCCCGCAACGGCCGCAGCCAGGCCGCTTTGGCGAAGATCGGCGCGGTCCGCGAGGGCGTGCTCCGCGCCGACCGGATCACCTGGACCGGCCATGTCCGCGACACCGTCCTGTTCTCGATCCTCGCGGGCGAATGGCGCGCCGATTAGCTGCTATGCCTCAGCCGCGGCCGCGCTAGAGTGGGCCGATGGCCAAGCTCTATTTCTATTATGCCTCGATGAATGCGGGCAAGTCGACGACCCTCCTGCAGGCGGACTTCAACTATCGCGAGCGGGGGATGGAGACCATGCTCTACACCGCCGCGCTCGACGACCGGGTGGCGCAGGGGGTGATCGCGTCCAGGATCGGGCTGCGGACCGGCGGCAACCTCTACGACGCCCGCACCGACCTGCGCGTCGAGATCGAGGAGGAGCTGAAGAAGCGCAAGCTCCACTGCATCCTCATCGACGAGGCCCAGTTCCTGACCCGCGCCCAGGTCGTCCAGCTCGCCTCGATCTGCGACGAGCTCGACATTCCCGTCCTCGCCTACGGCCTCAGGACCGATTTCCAGGCGAACCTGTTCGAAGGAAGCGCGCACCTCCTCGCCCTCGCCGACACCCTGGTCGAGCTGAAGGCGGTCTGCGAATGTGGCCGCAAGGCGACGATGAACCTGCGCGTCGACGCGGACGGCCGCGCGGTCAAGGAAGGCGCCTCGATCGAGATCGGCGGCAACGACCGCTACATCTCGCTCTGCCGCCGCCATTTCATGGACCGGATCGCCGAGGTGGACGGGGAGCAGCTGCGACTCAGCCTCACCCGCGCGGCCGCGGGGGCACGTTGACGCGGCCGGGGCGGCTTCCAATATAGAGGCGAGACAGGAGAGCAGACATGGTCAGCCCGTTGTTTACCGCCTTCGCCCTGATCGCCGCGGGCCAGGCCGACGCGGCGCCCGCCAAGGCCGGCGAAACCTATGTTCCCAACGTCCGCAGCGAGGGCGTCGCAGAATGGGAGGCGGACGGCGAGCGCGGCCTCTATCTGATGAGCCGCGGCGGCCGCTGGTATTATGCGCGCACCGCCACGCCCTGCCCGCGGCTCAACTCGGCGGTTTCGCTCGGCTTCGAGACCCGCGGTCCCGACCGCCTCGACCGCAACGGCACGGTGATCGCCGAAGGCTGGCGCTGCCAGCTCGAGAGCGTCACCTATTCCGAAGGGCCGCCGCGGCGTCGCCACGGCTGACAGGCGGCGACGCCGGGGGTAAACCCCCCGGGTGCATGGCTGGCTGATCATCGACAAGCCCGTCGGGCCGACCTCCACCAGGATCGTCGGCGCGGTCAAGCGCGGCTTGCGGGAGGGCGGCTATCCCGGGGTCAAGGTCGGCCATGGCGGTACCCTGGATCCGCTGGCGAGCGGGGTATTGCCGGTCGCGCTCGGCGAGGCGACCAAATTGGCCGGCCGGATGCTCGACGCCGACAAGGCCTATGAGTTCACCATCGCCTTCGGGGTGGAGACCGACACGCTCGATGGCGAAGGGGCCGTGGTCGCGACCTCCGACAGGCGGCCGACCATGGCCGAAATCGAAGCCGTGCTGCCGCGCTTCACGGGGGAAATCGAGCAGGTCCCTCCCGCTCATTCGGCGCTGAAGGTAGGCGGGAAGCGGGCCTACGATCTGGCGCGGGCCGGGGAGGAGGTGGCGCTGAAGAGCCGGAGGGTGGTCGTCCACTCGCTCTCCATTCGGACTGAGCTCGTCGAAGCCTTTTCTTTGCTTCCTTGCGCCCGGGGGAAAGAAGGCCCCTCGACAGCCTCAGGGCGAATGGTGGAAGAGGTGACGCTGGAAGCGCGGGTCTCCAAGGGAACCTATATCCGCAGCCTCGCCCGCGATATCGCCCGCGCGCTCGATACGGTCGGCCATGTCGCCATGCTGAGGCGGACCAAAGCGGGACCGTTCACGCTCGAACGGGCGATTTCGCTGGACAAATTGGGGGAAGCGGCTAAGGGCCGCACCCTTGAACAGGCACTCTTGCCGCTGACGGCGGGGCTGGACGACATCCCGGCTCTTCCCGTCACCCCCGATCAGGCAGGGGCGCTCCGCCAGGGGCGCAAAGTGATCGGGATCGCCGCACAGCCGGGGCTCCACCTTGCAATCGACGGGTCTGTTCCGGTTGCGCTCGTGGAGCTTAGCGAAGGGGAACTTCGCGTGGTGCGCGGCTTCAATCTCTAGGTTTTGAAAGGAATGAAACGATGTCGGTGACCACCGAGCGCAAGCAGAAATTGATCAAGGACAATGCCCGCCAGAAGGGCGACACCGGTTCGCCCGAGGTGCAGGTCGCGATCCTCACCGAGCGGATCGTCAACCTGACCGAGCATTTCAAGACCCACGCCAAGGACAATCATTCGCGGCGCGGCCTCCTGATGCTGGTCAACAAGCGCCGCTCGCTCCTCGATTACCTGAAGAGGACCGACGAGGAGCGCTACGGCGCGCTGATCGCGAAGCTCGGCCTTCGCAAATAAATATGGAGCGGCCCCTTGCGGGGCCGCTTCGCGTATCGGGCGCCCGCATTCGGCGGCGCCTGAGATGGGCCATATGGGTCCAGCAAGCCGGGCGACAGCCCGCAGATGAGGCCCCCGCCGCATACGGCCGCGGGTTTCGGTAAGGAAAAGCAGATGTTCAACATGAAAAAAGTAGAGATCGAGTGGGGCGGCAAGACGCTCACCCTCGAAACGGGCCGCGTCGCCCGCCAGGCCGACGGCGCGGTGCTCGCGACCTACGGCGAAACCGTCGTTCTGTGCGCGGTCACCGCCGCCAGGAGCGTCAAGGAAGGGCAGGACTTCTTCCCCCTGACCGTTCACTATCAGGAAAAATTCTCGTCGGCCGGGCGCATCCCGGGCGGCTTCTTCAAGCGCGAGCGCGGCGCCACCGAAAAGGAGACGCTCACGAGCCGCCTCATCGATCGCCCCATTCGACCGCTGTTCCCTGATGGGTTTGCCAACGAGATCAACGTCATCGCCCAGGTCCTCTCCTATGACGGCGAGACCGAGGCGGACATCGTCGCGATGATCGCGGCGTCCGCGGCGCTGACCATTTCGGGCGTCCCCTTCATGGGCCCGATCGCCGCCGCCCGTGTCGGCTACAAGGACGGCGAATATCAGCTCAACCCGAGCATGGACGAGGTCAAGGAAGGCGAACTCGACCTCGTCGTCGCCGGCACCCACGACGCGGTGATGATGGTCGAATCCGAAGCCAAGGAGCTGTCCGAGGACGTCATGCTCGGCGCCGTCATGTTCGCCCACCGCGAATGCAAGAAGGTGATCGACCTCATCATCAAGCTCGCCGAGAAATCGGCCAAGGACCCGTGGGAGCTGCCCGCGGCGGTCGACACGTCCGCGGTCAAGGCCAAGCTCAAATCGCTGATCGGCGCGGACCTCGAGGCGGCCTACCAAGCTGACCGACAAGCAGGCCCGCCAGAACGCGGTCGCCGACGCCCGCACCAAGGCGCGCGAGGCGTTCGAGGAGGTCAAGCACGACAATCCGGAGGAATATCTCGCCAGCCTCAAGCTGGTGAAGAAGCTGGAGGCGGAGATCGTCCGCGGCGCCATCCTCAAGACCGGCCGCCGCATCGACGGCCGCGACACCAAGACGGTGCGCCCGATCGAGGCGATCGTCGGCTTCCTGCCGCGCACCCACGGCTCGGCCTTGTTCACCCGCGGCGAGACCCAGGCGATCTGCACGACCACGCTCGGCACCAAGGAATCCGAGCAGATGATCGACGGCCTGACCGGCCTCAGCTACGAGCATTTCATGCTGCACTACAACTTCCCGCCTTATTCGGTCGGCGAAGTCGGCCGCTTCGGCGCGCCGGGGCGGCGCGAGGTCGGCCACGGCAAGCTCGCCTGGCGGGCGCTGCATCCGGTGCTGCCCAGCAAGGACGAGTTCCCCTACACGATCCGGATCCTCTCCGACATCACCGAGTCCAACGGCTCCTCGTCGATGGCGACGGTGTGCGGCGGCTCGCTGTCGCTGATGGACGCCGGCGTGCCGCTGAAGCGGCCGGTGTCGGGCATCGCCATGGGCCTGATCCTGGAAGGCAAGGAGTTCGCCGTCCTCTCCGACATCCTCGGCGACGAGGACCATCTCGGCGACATGGACTTCAAGGTCGCCGGCACCTCGGCGGGCATCACCTCGCTGCAGATGGACATCAAGATCGCCGGCATCACCGAGGAGATCATGAAGACCGCTTTGGCCCAGGCCAATGAGGGCCGCGCCCATATCCTCGGCGAGATGGCCAAGGCGCTCGACCATACCCGCGAGGAGCTGAGCGCCCACGCGCCCAGGATCGAGACGATGCAGATCGACAAGGCGAAGATCCGCGACGTCATCGGCACCGGCGGCAAGGTGATCCGCGAGATCGTCGCCGAAACCGGCGCCAAGGTCGACATCGACGACGAGGGGGTGATCAAGATCAGCTCGTCCGATCTGTCGCAGATCGAGGCGGCGCGGCGCTGGATCCAGGGCATCGTCGAGGAGCCCGAGGTCGGCAAGATCTATGCGGGCAAGGTGGTCAACATCGTCGATTTCGGCGCGTTCGTGAACTTCATGGGCGGCAAGGACGGCCTTGTCCACGTCTCCGAGATCCGCGCCGAGCGGGTCGAGAGCGTCCGCGACGTCCTCGCCGAGGGCCAGGAGGTCAGGGTCAAGGTGCTCGAGGTCGACCCCCGCGGCAAGGTCCGCCTGTCGATGCGGGTCGTCGACCAGGAGACCGGCGCCGAGCTCGAGGACACGAGGCCGCCGCGGGAAGGCCGCGACGACCGCGGGCCTCGGGGTGATCGGGGCGACCGGGGCGACCGCGGACCTCGGCGTGACGGCGGCGGCGGCCGCGATCGCGGGCCTCGTCGTGAAGGCGGCGGTGGCGGTGGCAGGGACCGCGACCGGGGACCTCGTCGTGATGGCGGCGGCGAACGCGGCGAAGGCCGTGGCGACCGGGGCCCGCGCCGCGAGGGCGGCCCCGAGCGCGAGAGCGGGCCGGAGCCTGAGTTCGCGCCGGCGTTCCTGACGCGGGACGACGACTAGGGCTTAAGGAGCGTCAGGCCCCCGCTATCGAAACGAAAGGCCCCGCGAGCGATCGCGGGGCCTTTTTCGTGCTCTACTTCGGCAGGTCTTCCCACTTCGCCGCGATCAATCCATTCCGGATGCGCTAGTCTTTGAGTCGAGGACTTTTAACTCGTAGTATCGAGCCGGCGCGCAGACCTGAGGGAACAATCCACTTGGCGCGCCAACCGGGAGACGAAGAGATGAAGCGGGTTATTGGTTATGCCGCCGCTTTGGCCTGTTCGATGCTGACGGCGTCGAGCGCGGTCGGCAGCCACGGCATAGAGCCGGTCTACCAAGTCTATTATTACAACAATGCAGCGCACGACGAAGTGGTCGGCTTCGCTCAGGGAGATTGCACCTGGTATGGCGCGAGCAACTACCTCGTATGGGGGACCTATAGCAATTACCCCGAGCAGGTCCTGATGGCCTATTGCGACCACGGGGTGTGGTACCCGATTTAGCCTGGGTGAAGGTGGTGGGGACCGGGCCTGCGAGGGCGGTCCCGAGCGCGAGAGCGGGCCCGAGCCCGAGTTCGCGCCGGCGTTTTTGACGCGGGATGACGACTAAACGCTTGGGCGCTCAGCGCTGAAACAAAGAAGGCCACGCAGCGATGCGGGGCCTTTTTCTTGAGGTGGTGTCGCAAGGCGGTGGGCGGCAAGAGTGAGCCGCCAGCATACGAAGATCGCCGATATAGCTGTTGTGCTCAGTCGGCAGACGGCCCCTTTGGCATCGCCTCGGTGCACCAGGTGCGGCCCGCCATATATGAATGGCCTCCTTTTGTTCCGATTCGTCCTTCGACCCCGGCCTTCGCCGGGGCAGGCAGGTCAGGACGAGCGGAAGGCGAGAGGAGGCAGATATGTCCCACAAAACGAGCCCAGCCCGTCCTTCGAGACGGGCCCTCGACGACGCTCGGTCCCTCCTCAGGATGAGCGGAGAGAGAAATGAGCGCTGGAGGTCGGCATGTCGCATAAAATGAGCCCAGCTCCTTCGATACGAGCCTTCGGCTGCGCTCGGTCTCTACTCAGGATGAGCGGAGAATGGAGATGAGCGCGAAACCAGTCCGGCGCGAAGGGCCGCCTTTCTTCAGGCGGTGGCGGAAACCGGAACCAGTCGATCGCGGCGGAGCGGGCGAAGGTGTCGCGCTCCTGAGTGCAATTGCATCGCTCCACCGATCCCGAATTCGACGCCGACGTGCGCGCGGCCCTGAAGGCGTCCTTCGACAAGCTCAGGATGAGCGGGGAAAGGAAGCCGCCCAGCGGCTGGGGGCATCTCGACGGGGAGGAGCTGGTGATGAAGGGCACCAACGGGCGGCGCGTGCAGATCGCGCGGGCGCGGCTCAAGCAGTGGACGCCGCGGGTCGAGGACCGGTTTCTCGCCACGCTGGCGGCGACGTGCAACGTCAAGGCGGCCTGCGCCGAGGTCGGGATGACGGCGCCGTCGGCCTATGCGCACCGCAAGCGCTGGCGGGCGTTCGCGGAGCGCTGGGACGAGGCGATCTGGACCGGCTACATGCGGCTCGAAGACGCGCTGTTCGCAAATGCCGCCAACCTTTTTTCCACGCCGAAGCTGCCGACCGAGGTCGCGATGCCGCCGATGACCGTCGACCAGGTGATCCACATCCTGCACATGCACAAGAACGAGGTGAGGGGGATCGGGCGCAAGCCCGGGCGGTGGCTGCGGCCGCGCCGCCTCGAGGAGGTGCACGACAGCATCCTCAGGAAGCTCGAGGCGATCGCGCGCGGGCGCACGCTGAGCGCGGCCGACAAGGCCCGGGACAGGCGGGAATGGGAGCGGCGGCGGCCCGGGGCGACCGGGTGAGGAAGGGGGCCGCGACGACGGTCAAAAAGAAAGGGGCCCCGGCAAGGGCCCCTTTCCAGTCGGTTCGGGCGAAGCCCCTAGTTGCTGTTGTCGTTGACCGCGGCGGCCTTGTCCTCGCCCTCGGCGGCGACGTTCTCGGCGCGCTCGTGGGTGGCGTCGGCCTGGTTCTCGAGCGCGTCCTCGGCGGCGCCGGTGGCGTTGGCCGCCTGCTCGTCGAGCGCGTCGGCCTGGTTCTCGATATCCTCGGCCTTGTTCTCATAGGCGTTCTCGACCGCCTCGGATTCGTTGCTTTGGCCGCAGGCGGAAAGGCCCGCGATGGCGGCGATGGCGAGCAATGTGATGGAACGCTTCATTTCTGGCTTCTCCCTGTTGATGCCGGCGCATCAATGACAGGGAAGCCGGGTTGTTCCAAGCGCCAGGAAAAATCGGCCGCCGGAATGACGATGAAGTGGCGAGGGAAGGTGGGGGACTTCTGTTGCCCGGTGTCCCCCGTACCGCTGGAATCCGCTTCTGTTGCCCGGTGCGGCCCGAACCGCGCTTTTGTCCTTGTAACTCAGTCCGTGAGGACCTTGTTACGCGGCAATTGCGAGCGCCTCGTTATCGTTGGCACTTGTGGTTTTGAGCCGTCACGGTGGTCTCATGCCGGGCGAAGGCGCCGCTTTTCAACACACGTCGATCCTAGTTCAGCCCCGTCAGGACCGGCCGAAAGGCCGATTTTGGTGGAGCTGCCGGGTACCGCCCCCGGGTCCGCTGTGCCTATGACACGACACGATTTATCGCCATAGCCGGGCAAGCCCGGCACCTCCCATATAGGCAATTTCGCCTTAATGTGAAGTGACCGGCGCTCAGGCGGCGCGCTTGCGCAATTCGTCCCTTATCTCGCGCAGGAGGAGCAGGTCGGCCGCCTCGGCGGCCGGCGCCTCGGGCTGCCTCGCCTTCACCTTGTTCGCCCAGCGGACGATCAGGAAGATGACGAAGGCGAGGATGAGGAAGTTGATCAGCACGGTGACGAACTGGCCCCAGCCGAGCATGAGCGCGCCGGCGGCCTTGAGGGCGGCATAATCGGTCGGCGAGCCGGCATAGCCCTCCGGCACCGGCCCGAGCAGGACGAAATAGCTCGAAAAGTCGAGCCCGCCGAAGATCGCGCCGACCAGCGGCATGATGAGGTCGTCGGTCAGCGAGGTGGTGATGGTGGCGAAGGCGGCGCCGATGATGACGGCCACCGCCAGATCGAGGACGTTGCCCCGCGCGACGAAATCCCGGAACTCGCTCAGCATCTTTTTCACTCCCCGTTGCGGACCCGAAAGAGAATGCTTACGTCCTCTATCGCCCGATTTGAAGGGAGGGGCTTCCAAGATGATCCGCACCCGCATCCTCGCCGTCTTCGCGCCGATCGCGCTGTTCCTCGCCGCCTGCGGGGTCAACTCGATCCCGACCGCGGAAGAAACCGCCAAGGCGCGCTGGGCCGACGTCCAGAACAATTACCAGCGCCGCGCCGACCTCATCCCCAATCTGGTCGCGACCGTGCGCGCCGCCGCCTCGCAGGAACGCACCGTGCTGCGCGAGGTCACCGAGGCGCGGGCGAGCGCGAGCCGGATCAACGTCACCGGCGACCAGCTCACCGACCCCGCCGCGATGAACCGTTTCGCCGAGGCGCAGGCCAGGCTGACCATCTCGCTGCAGCGCCTGCAGGAAGCCTATCCGGAGCTGCGCACCAACGCCAATTTCCAGGAGCTGCAGTCGCAGATCGAGGGCACCGAGAACCGCATCACCGTTGCCCGGCGCGACTATAACGCCGCGGTCCAGGCCTATAATACCGAAATCCGGACCTTCCCGTCGGTGATCGGCGCCCGCGTCATCTACGGCAGCCAGCCGATGGCGCCCTACCAGGCCGACGAGGCCGCCCAGCGCGCCCCGACGGTCGATTTCGGCAACCAGCAGTAAGTGGGAGCCATCGCACCGCCGTTCGCCCTGAGCCCGTCGAAGGGCCTTCCTTCTCTGTTTCGGCCGGAGGGAAGGAATGGGCTTCGACGGGCCCGGCCCGAACGGTGGTGGGTGGCAGCCCTTGCCCTCCTGGTGATCGCCCTGCTGTTCGCGGCGCCCGCGCTGGCGCTCGATTTCCCACCGTTGAGCGGCCGGGTGGTCGATCAGGCCGAGCTGCTGACGGGCGAGCAGGAGGCCGAGCTGACCGCCAGGCTCGAGGCGCTCGAGCAGGCGACGAGCCGCCAGCTGGTCGTCGCCACGGTCCCCGGCCTCCAGGATACGTCGATCGAGGATTATGGCGTTCAGCTCGCCCGCCACTGGCGGATCGGGCAGGAGGGCGCGAACAACGGCATCGTCCTCCTCGTCGCGCCCAACGAGCGCAAGATGCGGATCGAGGTCGGCTACGGCCTCGAAGCCATCATGACCGACGCGCTGGCGAGCCGGATCATCCGCGAACAGATCACGCCGCGATTCCGCGAGGGCGATTATGCCGGCGGCATCAATGCCGGCGTCGACGCCATCATCGAACAGCTCCAGGCGCCGCCCGAAGCGGCCGAGCAGCGGGCGCTGGCGGCCGCCGAATCCGAACGGAGCGACGGCGGCGGCGGGTCGGTCTGGCCGCTCGTCTTCTGGTTCGTCGTCCTGGCCTTCATCCTGGTGCCGCTGCTGCGGCGCGGCATGCGCGGCAAGAAATATCGCGGCCGGCGCGGCCGGCGCGGCGGGCCGGTGGTGATCTGGGGCCCGGGCCTCGGCGGCGGCTGGGGCGGCGGCTCGGGCGGCAGCTCGTGGGGCGGCGGCAGCAGTTGGGGAGGCGGCGGCGGGTTCAGCGGCGGCGGCGGCTCGTTCGGCGGCGGCGGCGCGTCGGGAGGATGGTGATGCCGCTCCTCAGGCCCGGGGACCACGCCCTCGTCACCGAAGCGGTGGCCAAGGCCGAGCGCGACAGCGACGGCGAGATCGTCACCATCGTCGCCGCGCGGTCGGACGCCTATCACGACGTCGCGCTCCATTATGCGGTGCTGGCGATGCTGCTCGTCCCCGCCGGTCTCGCCTTCGCGCCGCAGGGATGGATCGACTGGGCGGCGGGCCTTCTCCTCGGCTGGAACGCCGAGCTCACCCGCGGCGCGGTGATGCTGCTCCTGTTCGCCAAGCTGGCCGCCGCCTTCCTGATCGTCCGCCTGATCCTCGCTTTCATGCCGCTGCGCATGGCGCTGACCCCGGGCCTCACCAAGACCCGCCGGGTCCACCGCCGCGCGGTCGAATTGTTCCGCACCGGCTGCGAGCTCAAGACGCGCGGGCGCACCGGCGTCCTCCTCTATTTGTCGCTCGCCGAGCATCGCGCCGAGATCGTCGCCGACAAGGCGATCGCCGACCAGGTCGGCCCCGAGGTCTGGGGCGAGGCGATGGCGGTGCTGGTCGACGAGCTGAAAGCGGGCCGGCCGGGCCGCGGCATGGCGCTCGCGGTCGAGAAGATCGGCGCGGTGCTGGCGCCGATCCTGCCGCCGACCCTCGGCAATCCCAACGAGCTGCCGGACCGGCTGATCGAGCTATGAGGCCCGAGGCGGCGGAGCCCGAAGAGACGGCCTGGGAAGGAAAGTTCGTAGCGGTCAAGCGGCGCGGCACATGGGAATATGTCTCCCGCACCCGCGGCGTCAGCGCGGCGGTGATCCTCGCCGTCGACGAGGGCGACGTCCTGCTGGTCGAGCAATACCGGGTGCCGCTGGGCCGCAACTGCCTCGAACTTCCCGCCGGCCTGGTCGGCGACGACGTCGCCGGCGAGGAAGCGGAGACCGCGGCGATCCGCGAGCTGGAAGAGGAGACCGGCTACCGCGCGGAGAAGATGATCGACCTCGGCCGCTTCCACGCTTCGCCCGGAATGTCGTCCGAGGGCTTCACCCTGCTCCGCGCCGAGGGGCTGGAGCGTGTCGGCGACGGCGGCGGGGTGGAGGGGGAGGACATCGTCGTCCACCGCGTGCCGCTCGCCGAGGTGCCCGCTTTCGTGACCCGGAAGCGCTCGGAGGACTGCGCGATCGACGTCAAGCTGCTGCTGTTGCTCGGCGGCGATCTGCTCGGCTGATTTCGCAACTTGCGTGCAAGGCTATAACGATAGCGCGCGCTGAGCACGCCTCGCACCCCTTGGTGGGTACGTCCAAACTGGTCTCGTTAGAGCTTGACGGCCGCCAGCTGTCGTACGATGTTATCCGATGATTTCGTTGTGAGGATTCGATGAAAATCGCAAGCCTGCGCCGCGTGCTTATCTGCACTACCTGCTCATGGCTTATCTGGGCAACGCCTTCGCAGGCTCGCTTCCTCCAGGTGGATCCGATCGGATATGAGGACCAGATCAATCTGTATGCGTATGTCGGGAATGATCCGGTCAACATGGGTGATGTTAGTGGAACGAGGTCTGTCGTCCGCAATGGCCAAATTCATATTCAGCCTGAATATGGCCGCATACCCAGCGCCACTATTCGCAACAATGTCGGGGCGAGAGGCGTGGCGCCGGGATGGCCGATTGGCCGGAATTCTTCATTCCACAACTATCAGGTCCGCACACCAACGGGACTAGGCGGGGAATTGAATCTCCGCGCGCTTGGCCAAGGAATTCGTAACAACCCGACGCCTGGCAACGACTCTCCGGCTAGCAGCGCCGGCACAAGAAATAACGTAGGAGCGCTTCCGACCGCGGGAGAAAATAATTTCGTGCGCTCCTTCACGGTATCTTCGCCTGACCCATCAAGATTTTCTGATATAACGATAAATTATACGATCTCTGGCGAACATGGGCTGAACGAAGGATTTGTCATGCGCTTCGGAGAGATGGGGTCGAATGGCTCGATCGACGTTGTCAGCTATGGCGAAGGTAATGCTTGGCAGCAAAACCCCGTCCTTGGTCTCGTTTGGTATCCAATGGTAAAGGAAGTGTGGCGACAGAACCAACAGGAAATAGTCAATCAATGTACTAACGACGGTGGATGCAGGCGTTAACATTGTGACTAGACTCTGGATCTTTGTCTTCGGAGGAATATCTCTTCTGCTTTTTTGGTTCGTGTTTGAGCTTCGATATATCTGGCATATAGATGCTTGGGAGCTGTTGTTGCTGCGATCCGGGATCGGTTTGTTGGCGCTAGCGATTATATTTCTTTGGGCTTTATATCCGTCGCGTGCGATTGTCGCCGCGCTCGGATTGCTTGGCCTTCTTTTCCCACCGATTATCGATGAGCGATACGTTTCGGTGACGCTGGGGTTCGCCCCCTGGATGTTGCTCGTGATCGGCCTTCTCGTCGCGACGACCGAACTAAGACGAATCCAGAGGCGCCGAGACAAGCTTAATGGATCTCCGCAATTATGAATTATGTCCAAGGAAAGGGGGCGGCGCAGGCACCCGGCTCTCCAGTTGCCCGCATCATCAATAATGTTTGGGCCACGCAAAGCCCCCTCCTGCGCCCCTTCCTTCCGCGGCAAGGCCGCGATGCCTTTTGCCAGAGCCATCCGGGCGCGAATTGCTGAGCCGCATGGCCGAGCGAACCAAACGCACACTCCTTGGATTGCTTATCGCGCCAGTCGTACCTGGCACTTTGTTCGAAGATAAGCAACGTCAATATGCGCAATACTAACTTTCATACTACAGTCCTTACGTTATTAATAATCCTATTAGAGGTAACAATTTATATATTATTCGAATTTCAGAACGCTTGGCCTTACAACGGCGGAATATTTGAAGTCTTGCGAATTATATCCCTTGGCGGTATTGGCATATCGACGCTCTTCTCTATATTTTATCGGCAGCCCTATATAAGCTCGCTTTCCCTTATCCTCTCGATTTTTATGGTCACGATAATAAGCAAATCTGGAGTTAACTTCACCTCATTGATAGTAAATCTATTCGCTATTTTCCTGATATTCTTATCTTCAAGGAAGCTTGCATCGCTGAGTGACGGGGGAGTCGTAGCGAGTTGACTATGATTCGTACGCTTGTTCTTGTGGCACTCCGAGCTGTTATCCTGTCAATTTATACCCCTGTTTGGAGTTCCCACGCAGCCGCTTCGACCAGCCTCGCGCCTGCTGCAGTCGTCCGCGCCGTGTTATCGCTTCCGGACGGCCGCCTCGACTACGGCCGCGCCAAGCTGGCGTTCGATCGGATTGTCGATCCTTCCGTGAATGTCGACGCCACTTCAGCCGAGATAAACCGATTGGCGAATAGCGCCGGCGCCCTTGCGGGGGCCAGCGCCTCTCCGGCGGCGAGGCTTTCCGCCCTGCGCCGGGTCATCTACGACAGCGGCGAGTGGAACGGCGCCCGTCCGTTCGCTTACGACCACGCCGATCCGCTCGGCCGCAACGTCCGCAACAAGCTGATCTCCACTTATCTGGCGACCCGGCGCGGCAATTGCGTTTCGATGCCGATCCTATTGCTGATCGTCGGGGAGCGGATGGGACTGAACCTGTCTCTCTCCACCGCGCCGCTCCACATCTTCCTCCGCTTCACCGAGGAAAGCGGCCGCGAGATCAACCTGGAGGCGACCAGCGGCGCGCATCCGGCGCGGACTCTATGGTATCGCCAGAACCTGCCGATGACGGACCGAGCGATCGAGAGCGGCCTCTATATGCGGACGCTAAGCCGAAGAGAGGCCGCCGCGCATATGGCGAGCACGGTGGTCGACTTCCTGATAGGCGAGGGCCGCTTTCACGAGGCGATCGAGGTCGCCGAGGTCATTCTCCAGCATTACCCGCGCGACGGCTACACGATGGTCAAGCTCGGCACCGCTTATGCCGAACTCATGCGCGTCGAATATCTGGAGAGGTTCCCAACCCCTGCCACGATCCCACTTGATCTGCGTCAACGCTACATGCTGTTCGCCCAGCGAAACCAGCATGCATTCCAGGCGGCCGAGGCTCTGGGATGGGAGCCTCCTCGGTGAGGCCTTCCGTCATGCTGAACTCGATTCAGCATCCATGAACGCAAACTGCGAGAAGCGGGCACCTCCGTGTTCATGGGCCCTGACTTTCGTCAGGATGACACCCTAGCGGAAATTGTCGGCGTAGGCCTGGAGCTTGAGCTTCGGCTCGGAGGGCGGGACGAGGTGGTAGTCGATGCGCTCGCGCGCGGCATAAGCCTGGGCCGCTTCCAGCGTCGGGAAGGTCAGGCGCACCTGCTCCTGGGTTTCGGCGCCGCCGGCCCAGCCGGTCAGCGGGTCGGCGCGCTGGCGCCGGCTGGATTCGAACTCCAGCACCCATTCGCCGGCCCGCGCCTTGCCCGACTGCATCGCATTCCTGGACCGCTGGAAAATCCGTGCCGGCATGATCGCTCCCTGAACCGCCAGTGGCGAATAAGCCGCGGGGAATCAAGCGCGCAGGCCCTAGCACCGGGACCGGCGCGCCTTTATCAGGCTCAACCATGGCGCGGGACATGGACAAAGGCGGGATCAGCCGCCGCACGCTGCTGATCGGGGGCGGCGCCGGCATCGGCCTCGCCCTCGCCTGGAGATTGTGGCCGCGCAGCTACGCGCCCAACCTCCGCGCCGCCGAGGGCGAGACGCTGATGGGCGCCTTTTTGAAGATCGGCCGCGACGGCCGGGTGATCGTCGCCGTGCCGCAGGCCGAGGTCGGGCAGGGCGTCTGGACCAGCCTGCCGCAGATCCTCGCCGACGAGCTCGGCGCCGACTGGCGCACCGTCTCGGTCGAGCCGGCGCCGATCAGCCCGCTCTACGCCAACCGCCTGCTCGCCGAGGAGGCGGCCGACGACAGCGGATTGCCCGCCTTCCTCCACGCCATCGGCCGCTGGGCGGCGCGCGACTATGCGACCCGCAACGCGCTGATGGTGACCGGCGGCTCGACCTCGATCCGGGCGTTCGAGCCGCGGATGCGCGAGGCGGGCGCGGCCGCCCGGGCGCTGCTCAGCATGGCGGCCGCGGCGCGGTGGAACGTGGATTGGGAGGAGCTCGACACCCGCGACGGCTTCGTCTGGAAGGGCGCCGACCGCATCCCGTTCGCCGAGCTGGCCGAAGCCGCGGCCGGCTACGACCTGCCCGACAACCTCCCGGTCCGCGGCGGGCTGGAGAACCGGCTGGCCGGACAGCCGCTGCCCGCGGCTCGACGTCCCGGCCAAGATCGACGGCTCGGCCTTGTTCGCCGGTGACGTCCGCCTGCCCGACATGGTCTATGCGGCGGTGCGGAGCGGGCCGCCGGGCAGCCGCCTCGCCGCCGTGGACCGCGCCGCCGCGGCCGCCATACCGGGGGCGCTGGCCACGTTCGAAAATCCCGAATGGGCGGCCGTCGCGGCGACCAACTGGTGGGCGGCGGGGCGCGCGCTCGATGCGATGCGGCCGCGCTTCCACCTGCCGGAAGGCGCCAGCACGCGCTCGATCTCGGCGGCGCTGGCAGCGGCGCTCGATGCCGACGGGGGCGACCGGATGTTCGCGGCCGGCGACATGGACGGGGGCTTCCCCGGCGCCAGCCCGGTCGAGGCCCGCTACGAGGTCGGCCTCGCGCCGTCCGCGCCGATCGAGCCGCTGGCCGCCACCGCGCGCGTCACCGGCGACCGGATCGAGATCTGGGCGCCGACCCAGGCGCCCGGCCTCGCCCGCGCCGCCGCGGCCCGGGCGACCGGCGTCGCCGAGAGGCAGGTGACGCTCTATCCGACTTTGGTCGGCGGCGGCTACGGCCGCAAGCTCGAGACGGCGGCGATCGAGCAGGCGGCGATCCTCGCGGTCAAGCTCGAACGGCCGGTGCAGCTGACCTGGCCGCGCATCCAGGAGATCCAGCGCGACACCTTCCGTCCCGCCGCCGCGGCGCGGATGACCGGCTGGATGGCGCAGGGCAGGGTCCAGGGCTGGCTGGCGCGGATCGCCGCGCCGACGACCAGCGCCGAAACGGCGGCGCGGCTGGGCGCCGGCAGCCGGCTGATCCGCCCCGACGGCGCCGCCGTGGCCGGGGCGGTGCCGCCCTACGCAATCGCCAATGTCGCGGTCGACCACGCCGCCGCCGAGATCGGGGTGCCGACCGGCTACTGGCGCTCGGGCGCGCACAGCTACACCTGCTTCTTCACCGAATGCTTCATCGACGAGCTCGCCCGCGCGGCCGGGCTCGAGCCGCTGTCGTTCCGGATGCAGATGCTGACCGCCAATCCGCGCCTCGCCCGCGCGCTCGCCACCGCCACCTCGATCGGCGGCTGGGACGGCGGCCCGCCGGGCAGCGGCATGGGGCTGGCGGTGCACAGCGCCTTCGGCTCGCACGTCGCCACCATGGTCGAGGTCGAGGTCACCCGCGAGCAGCGCCTTCGCGTCCTGCGCGCGGTCTGCGCCGTCGATTGCGGGCGGGTGGTCAATCCGGAGATCGTCAAGCAGCAGATCGAGGGCGGCATCGTCCACGGCATCTCCGCCGCCACCGGCCGGCGGATCGAGATTGCGGGCGGGGCGCCGACCGCGCCGACGATCGGCGCCTACGGCCTCCCGATCCTGCGCGACGCGCCGGAAGTGACGGTCGAGCTGCTGGAGAGCGAGGAGGATCCGGGCGGGGTCACCGAGCTTTCGGTACCGACCGCCGCGCCGGCGGTGGCCAACGCCTATTTTTCGCTGACCGGCCAGCGCGTACGCACGCTGCCGATCGAAATCGGGCGCCGCGGATGAGCAATATCGGCGTGCTCCTGGTCAATCTCGGCACGCCCGACGCCGCCGAGCCGCGCGCGGTCAGGCGCTATTTGAAGGAATTCCTCTCCGACCGGCGGGTGATCGAAATCCCGCCGCTCCTCTGGCAGCCGATCCTGCGCGGCATCATCCTCAACAGCCGACCGCGGAAATCGGCCCGCGCCTATCGCGAGGTGTGGACGGAGGAGGGCTCGCCGCTCGCCGCGATCACCGCGCGCCAGGCGAAGGCGCTGGCCGGGGCGTTCGGGCCCGAGGTGATCGTCGACCATGCGATGCGCTATGGCCGTCCGGCCATCGGCGAACGGATCGACGCGCTGAAGGCCCGGGGATGCGGGCGCATCCTGATCGCGCCGCTCTACCCGCAATATTGCGCCGCCACGACCGCCACCGCCAGCGACGCCGCCTTCGCCCATCTCGCCCGCCTGCGCTGGCAGCCGGCGATCCGGACGCTGCCGCCTTATTATCGGGACCCGATCTACATCACGGCGCTGAAGAAGAGCCTGCAGACGGCGCTGGCGGCGCTGGCCTTCGAGCCGCAGGCGCTCCTCGCCAGCTTCCACGGCATGCCGGAGCGCACCCGCGCGCTCGGCGATCCCTATCACGACCATTGCCTGACGACCGCCGCCTTGCTCTCCGAGGCGCTGGAGCGGCCGCTGACAACCGCCTTCCAGTCCCGCTTCGGCCGCGCCAAATGGCTGGAGCCGGCGACCGACACGGTGCTGGCGGAGCTTCCCCGCCAGGGCGTGACCCGGGTCGCGATCTTCGCGCCGGGCTTCGCCGCCGATTGCCTGGAGACGCTGGAGGAGCTGGCGATCCGGGGCCGCGACACCTTCCTCGCCGCCGGCGGCACCGACTTCGCCTATCTGCCCTGCCTCAACGACAGCGGCTATGGCGTGACGATGCTGCGCGCCCTCCTCGCCCGCGAGCTTGAAGGATGGCGAAGCGCGCAATAAGGCCGCTCCCACAAGAAACGAAGGAGAGGATCATGGCACGCGTTGCAGTCGTCACCGGCGGCACAAGAGGCATCGGCGAGGCGATCAGCATCGCGCTCCGCGACCAGGGGGTCACCGTCGCCGCCAATTATGCCGGCAACGAGGAGAAGGCCCGCGCCTTCACCGACCGCACCGGCATCAAGGCCTATAAATGGGACGTGTCCGACCTCGACGCCTGCCTTGCCGGCGTGGCCGGGATCGAAAGCGAGCTGGGGCCGGTCGACGTGCTCGTCAACAATGCCGGCATCACCCGCGACGGGACGATGAAGCGGATGGACCGCAATGCGTGGGACGAGGTGATCGACGTCAATCTGGGCGGCTGCTTCAACATGGCCAAGGCGGTGTGGGACGGCATGAATGCGCGCAAGTTCGGCCGCATCGTCAATATCGGCTCGATCAACGGCCAGGCCGGGCAATATGGCCAGGTCAATTACGCCGCCGCCAAGTCGGGCATCCACGGCTTCACCAAGGCGCTCGCCCAGGAAGGCGCCCGCGCCGGCATCACGGTGAACGCGATCGCGCCCGGCTATATCGACACCGAGATGGTCGCCGCCGTGCCGCCCGAGGTGCTCGAGAAGATCGTCGCCAGGATCCCGGTCGGCCGCCTCGGCAAGGCCGAGGAGATCGCCCGCGGCGTCACCTTCCTCTGCTCCGAGGAAGGCGGCTTCATCACCGGCTCGACATTGTCGATCAACGGCGGCCAGCACATGTACTGACGGATGGGGAAATGGGGACAGTTACTGGAAACGGGGACAGTTACTTTCCAACGCGAAGCGCGTTTTTCGGGCACCGTGGCGCGTGAAAGTAACTGTCCCCACGCCGCGCCTGAAAGCAACTGTCCCCGTGCGGCGGTCATGAGCGGCCCGATCAAGCGCTCGATCATGATCGCGGGCCACGCCACCTCGATCAGCCTGGAGCCGGCCTTCTGGGCGGCGCTGCGGGCGGCGGCGGAGGCGGAAGCGCTGCCCTTGAACGCGCTGGTCGCGCGCATCGACGCCGAGCGGGTGGCCGCGCCCGATCCGCCCAACCTGGCCAGCGCGATCCGGGTCTGGCTGTTCGAACGCGGGAGAGGGTGATGGGCGTCGAGCTCAACCACACCATCATCTGGTGCTCCGACAAGGCGCGCTCCGCCGCCTTCCTCACCGGCATCCTCGGCCTTGAGCCGGCGCGCGCCTTCCTCCACTTCCTGGTGGTCGATCTCGACAATCGGGTGTCCGTCGATTTCTACCAGAAGGAGGGCGCGGTCGCCCCCCAGCATTATGCCTTCCTGGTCGGCGAGGCCGAGTTCGACGCCGCCTTCGCCCGCATCCGGGAGCGGGACCTTGCCTATTGGGCCGATCCGGCACGGACGAAGCCGGGCGAGATCAACACGCATTATGGGGGCCGCGGCGTCTATTTCGCCGATCCGGACGGCCACCTCCTCGAGATCATCACCCGGCCCTATGGGGAGGGCCCGCCCTAGTCATAGCCCATCTGCTCGAAGAAGCCGTGGCCGATGCGGTTGGTGCATTCGCGGTCGGAGAAGATATCGACCGCCCCTTCCCAGAAGCCGTCGCCGACGGTGGAGGTATATTCGCATCCCTCGACCAGGGCGACGAGGTAGATGGCCGGCGGCACGTTCCAACGGGCGAGGCGGTCGGAAAAGGCGATCTGCCATTTGGTGCAATAGGTGTTGCAGGTGCCGGACGCGCTCGTCCAGTGCGGCGACGCGTCGGGATCGGCGGGATCGAAGATGTTGATGTCATAGTCCCAGTCGTCGCCGGAGCCGTCGAGGAAGGCGCCGCCATTGTAGCGGTCGGCGCCGTCGGCGAAATAGAGGTTGCCGCTGCTGGAGGACCCCGGCGGCCGGCCGACGGCGCGGCCGCTGATCCATTGCTTGCGCACCGGCTCGCCGGGCTTCGGCTTGTCGGGCGCTGGCCATTCGACGTTGAGATTGGCCGAAAGCCCGCTGTCGAAGACGAGCGCGATCCAGTTGCCGCGATAGAGCGGCGCCAGCTGCTTGGCCGATTTCGGAGCCGCCTCCGCCGCCGCCGACGGCGGCGGGCCCGTATAGGTCTGGCGATCGTGCCAGAGGTTGCCGCCGGTCAGCTGGACGGTCTTGTCGCCCAGGGTCAGCGAGCCGCTCTTGATCGTCATTCGCGGCTGCGCGACCTCGTAGGTGTAGAGGCCCGGCTCGCCCTCGGTCAGCGGGCCGACATAGCCCGAATGGCCTTCCATCCGGCTGCCGAGCGAATCGACGATGTCGAGGGTGAGCAGCATCGGCTCGCCCTCCGCGCTCCGGCCCTCGACCTCGGCACGATAGAGCGCGCCGGCCAGGCCGACCGGCGCACCGCCGACATAGGCCATGCTCGCCGTCGGACCGACCATGCCGCCGAGGAAGCTGAGCGAAAAGGACGAATCGGTCGCGCGCGGCACGGTCAGCGTGGACGGAATGATGAGGCTCTCCGAGCATCCGACGCCGTTGCCGTTGCAATGGTGATAGCGCCCGGTCGCCTCATCGCCGATGCCGAGGCCCAGGGTGACGAACTGGACCAGCGGGTTGGCGGGATCGGCATCGCGTCCGAAATAGAGATTGACGCTGTACTGATGGCCGTCCTGGTCGACCGCGTAGCCGGCATAGAACCAGGTATCGAGCGGGAAATCCCACTGGACCGAGAGGATGTCGGGCATGGCGACGCGCGGCACCGACCAGCTCGGGCCCGGGTTCACCACGGGCCAGCGGAACGGCCACAAGGATGCTGCCTGGTCGGTCATCTCGGATCCCCCTCTGGTGAAAGCAGGCCGCGCCATGCACAGGGTCGATCCCCAGGTTGAAGGGGGATTGAGGAGGGATCCTCACCGGTCGCGGCCACCGTATCACCGCCGTTTCGGCCCGGCAACGATCCAGAAAGCCCGGCGGGGAGGCGGTCAGCGCGCCAGCAGCACCCTTGCCTGGGTGGCGATCTGGGCGAGCATCGGCGCGGTGGTGACCGAGGCGGTGCGGGCGCGGTCGACGGTGCGGCGGAACTGGTCGATGCGCGCGCCCTGGTCGGTCACCCACCTGTCGACGACCGCCTTGGGGTCGACGTTCTTGCGCCGCTCGAGGAATTCCAGCCGCAGCTGCTCGAAGTCGCGGGCGAGGCCGGCGGTCAGCAGCCGCTCCCACTGGTCGCGCGCCTGGAAATGATTGGCGGCATTCTGCGCCCAGTCGAGCCCCAGCGCCTCGCCCAGCTTGGTGTAGGCACGGGTCAGCTGGACCTCCTCGACCCCCAGCTTCTGGCCGAGGACGGCGAGGCCGACGGCGCCGTTCAATTCGAACAGGCGGACGATGCGGTCGGCGATCTCGCGCGGCGCGTTCATTTCGTCGAGCTCGGCGCGCAGGCTGCCGGCCTCGGCCCGCGCCTCGGGCCGGAGCAGATCGTCGACCATCGCCTCCAGCTTCGCCAGACCCGGCTGCAGCCGGTCGAAAATCTCGCCCGGCGTCATGTCCTGCGCGGTGCAGCGCAGCAGGTCGGCAATGTGCAGCTGGAGCCCGGTCGAGGCCCTCTCGAACAAAGCGAGCCGCACTTCCTCGGGCACGTCCGCCGCGTCGATCTCGGCCCAGAGCTCGGCCATGTGGAACAGCCGCTCGGCGGCGAGGAAGGCGGCCGCGGCCTGGCCGAAGGCGGCCCCTTCCTCCTCGGTCAGCGAGAAGGGCGCGACGATGCCGAGCCGGTTGACGAAGCGGTTGGCGACCTTGGTGGCGATGATCTCGCGCTTCAGCCGGTGCTGGAGGATGGCGTCGCTGTGGCGCTCCTGCATCGCCCTGGGGAAGGCCTTGCACAGCTCCGGCACCAGCGTCGGATCGTCGGTGAACTTCGCCGCCTCGATCGCGGTCTGCAGCCGCATCTTGGAGGTCGACAGCAGGACCGCCAGCTCGGGCCGGGTCATGCCGAGATTCTGCTGGGCGCGGCGGAGCAGCTCCTCATTGCCCTCCAGCCCCTCGACCGCGCGGTTGAGCCGGCCGCTCTCCTCCAATATCTCGATGACGCGAACGAGCTGCGGCAGCGCGTGGGCGCCGCCGCGCTCGGCGATCGACAGGGCCAGGGTCTGCAGCCTATTGTCCTCGAGCACCAGCTCGGCGACGTCGCCGGTCATCTCGGCGAGCAGGCGGTTGCGCTCCTCGAGGACGAGCCGCCCTTCCGCCATCTCGCGGTTCAGCGGGATCTTGATGTTGACCTCGTTGTCCGAGCAGTCGACGCCGGCCGAATTGTCGATGAAGTCGGTGTTGATCCGCCCGCCGGCCTGGGCGAACTCGACCCGGCCGGCCTGGGTGATGGCGAGGTTCGCGCCCTCGCCGATCGCCCGGGCATTCAGCTCGGCGGCGTTGACCCGGATCACGTCGTTGCCGGGGTCGCCGACCTCGGCCTGGCTTTCGCCGCGCGCCTTGATGTAGGTGCCGATGCCGCCGAACCAGAGCAGGTCGACATGCGCCCTCAGGACCGCCCCGATCAGGGCGGCCGGCTCGACCTCCTCCTCGTCGATGGCGAGCAGGGCGCGGATCTCCGGGCTCAGGGGGATCGACTTCTGGCTGCGCGGGAAGACGCCGCCGCCCTTCGAGATCAAGGCTTTGTCATAGTCGTTCCAGGTCGAGCGCGGCAGGTTGAACAGCCGCTTGCGCTCCTTCCAGCTCCGCGCCGGATCGGGGTCGGGGTCGATGAAGATGTGGCGATGGTCGAACGCCGCGACCAGCTTCAGCGCCTTCGAAAGCAGCATGCCGTTGCCGAACACGTCGCCCGACATGTCGCCGACGCCGGCGACCAGGATCGGCTCCTTCTGGACGTCCACCCCGAGCTCGCGGAAGTGGCGCTGGACCGAGACCCAGGCGCCCTTGGCGGTGATCCCCATCGCCTTGTGGTCGTAGCCGTTGGAGCCGCCGCTGGCGAAGGCGTCGCCGAGCCAGAAATTCCGCTCGATGGCGATCGCATTGGCGACGTCGGAGAAGCTCGCCGTGCCCTTGTCGGCGGCGACGACGAAATAGGGGTCCTCGCCGTCGCGGACGGTCACGCCCTCCGGGTGGACGACCTTGCCCTCGACGAGGTTGTCGGTGACCGACAGCAAAGCGCGGATGAAGATCCGGTAGGTTTCGGTGCCCTCGGCCATCCATGCCTCGCGGCTGGCGGCCGGCGGCAAGTGCTTGGGATAAAAGCCGCCCTTGGCGCCGGTCGGCACGATCACCGCATTCTTGACCACCTGCGCCTTCATCAGGCCGAGGATCTCGGTGCGGAAGTCGTCGCGCCGGTCGGACCATCTGAGGCCGCCGCGGGCGATCGGGCCGCCGCGCAGGTGGATGCCCTCGAGGCGCGGGCTGTACACCCAGATCTCGCGCCACGGCACCGGCGCCGGCAGGCCGGGCACCAAAGCGGATTCGAGCTTGAACGCGAGCGCCTCCGCGCCCGACGGCGCGAAGGCGTTGGTCCTGAGGGTCGCGGCGATGACGCCGCGGATCAGGCGCAGGATGCGGTCCTCGTCGATCGCCGCCACGCCCTCGAGCCCGCGGTCGATGCGCCTGCCGGCGGTGCGGACGGCGTCGTCGCGCGAATCTCCGGCCGCCGGATCGTGCGTCGCGTCGAACAAGGCGATCAGGCCCTTGGTCACTTCCGGCGCGCGGCGCAGCGCATCGACCACCGTGACCAGCGAGTAAGACAGGCCGGTCTGGCGCAGGTAGCGGAACCAGGCGCGGAACAGGGCGACCTCGCGCGGCTCCAGGCTCGCCGACACGATCAGCTGGTTGAACGGGTCGTTCTCGGCCTTGCCCTCCAGCACGTCGGCGATCGCGCGCTCGACCAAGGCGGCGCGCTTCAGCACCGTCGCGGCGTCGCCGCCCGGCAGCTCGAGCTCGAAATCGTGGACATAGCCGATCTCGCCGCCGCCGACCGGGGTCGGCACCTCGTCGAGCACGCGGAAGCCGAAATTCTCGAATACCGGCACCGCTTCGGACAGCGGGATGATCGCGCCGATCCGGTAGGTCTTGAGATGGAGCTTGCCGGGCGCGTCAGCCTCCTTGGTGAACAGGCGGACGTCGCGCGCACCCGCATCTTCGAGACGCGACAGGCAAAGGACGTCCCGGGCCGCGTCGGCGGCCGAGGTGCGGATGCGGTAGCCCTCGGGCAGCTTGTCGAGATAGGTGATGGCGAGGCGGGTCGCCTGACGGGCGCTGACCAGCGCGCCGAGCGCCTCCTCGACGCTCGGCTCCCAGCCGCGGACCATCGCGTCGAGGCGCCGGTCGAGCGCCTCGATGTCGGGCGTCGGCCGCTTGGCGTCGACGTTGAGGGTGTAGCGGACCAGCGCGAGGTCGCCGTCGCCGAGATCGACCGACCAGCTCGAGATGTGGCCGTCCGCCGCCTGCTCGATCATCTCGCCGATGGCGATGCGGCGGCGGGTGGTGAGCTCGTCGCGCGGCAGCCAGACGAAGGCGAAGAGATGACCCTTGAGGATCGACCGGACGAGGATCAGGGTCGGCCGCGGCCGGTCGGCGAGCGAGATGGCAGTGGCGGCGAGGGCCTTCACCGCCTCGGGCCGCAAGTTGACGAGCAGGTCGCGCGGCAGCGAGGCCAAAGCGTGGCGCAGCGCCTTGCCGTTATGGCCGCTCGAACTCGAAGCCGAATTCCTTTTCCAGCTCGGCGAGCTGGCGGCGGAGCAGCGGCACCTCTTCGATCGGCGCGGTCAGCGCCTGGCTGGTCCACAGGCCGGCATGGACGCCGATGCCGGTGATCTTGTCGCCGCCGCCCTCGCGCAGCGGCACGACGATGAGATCGAGCGGCACCCGCCGGTGCACCGGCGACTTGCGGTCGGCCTTGGCGATCAGCGGCACCGGGCCGCCCTGCTCGAAATAGCGGATCGCCCCTTCGCAGCCGCCCTCGTCGGTCGGCTCGCCGGGCAGCTTCAGGATGCCGAGCGCCTCGGACGGCTGCTCGCCCGGCCGCTCGACCTCGTAGCCCAACAGGGTCATCGCGCCGTCGGCGAGCCAGTGGAGCAGCGCCTTGCCCTCCGGGTCGCCGACCGTCTCGGCCTGGGCGTGCATGTTGGCCTGCATCGCCCGCCAGTCGGTGACCGCGGCGCGGACGTCGGCGAGGACGCGGTGCAGCTCGGCGACCAGCTCGGCGCGGGTCTTTGCGTCGGCGCGGTCGACCTCGATATACATGATCAATTCGCGGCGGTCCTTGTCGTCGCAGAACGGCTCGACCTCGGTCAGGCAGCCATGGTCGTCGCGGGTGACGCACACCACCGGATGGAGCAGCCGGTGGATGATGAGGCCGCGCGCCGCGATCGCGCCCGCCACGGAATCGACCAGAAACGGCATGTCGTCGTTGACGATGCCGATCCGCATCCGCCGGTGGCCGAGCTTGGTCCCCACCGATTCCAGCCGGACCAGGGCGATGCCGGGCGGGCGCCGCGCCGCGCAGGCGGCGATGAAGACGGCGGCCTCGCGGCAATCCTCGTCGGTGAAATCGGCGAGCTCGCCGGGAAGGGCGCCGCCGCACAGCGCGCCGCTGAGGCTGTCGAGCAGGCGCTCCTGGGCGGCATCCCCCGCCGCCATGTTGCTGGCGCCGCTGCCCCCGGAAGCGGCTTTGTGTCCGGCAACATTGTCCGGTTTCATAAATTGGCTCCCGGGACTTTCCGACGGCGGGCGGCCCGCCCGCTTTGGCGGGGCCTATAGACCCGCCCCTGCGGCTGCGGCAAGGCTTGGGGAGCCGCTATTCGACGACGATCCGGCCGCGCATGCCGAAGGTCGAATGAAGAATGTGGGTGCACCTGAGGCGGTACGTGCCGCGCGCCGGCGTCAGCCGGATGTCGACGCTTTGGCGCGACGGCACCTCGACGGCGCCGTTGCGGATCGCACCGGACCGGGCGGTCGCGGCGGCGAAGAATTCCGGCGCCGAGAAATTGTGGCCGCCGCGGCCGCTATTGACCAGGTGGAGCACGACCGGCTGGCCGGCGCGCAGCCGGATCGTCTCCGGGCCGAACGCGAAGCTCGACAGCTGCACCTCGACCGTCCGCGGGCGGGCCGCGTCCTGGGCCGGCAAAGCGGCGGGGAGGGTGAGGAGGAAAGCGAAGGGAAGGGCGCGCATGAATCGACTCCCGCCGAGCCCCCCGGCGCCGGTTCTAGCATCGAATCGCGTGGTGGACAGGGGTCAGGCGGCGCTCTTGCGGATCGCCTGCTCGATCAGCCGCGCATCCTCGGCCACCGGCGCGACGATGGCGAGGCCGTCGCCGTCGCGGCGGGCGACCAGCAGCACGAACTCGCCCTCGCCTTCCACCGCGATCTCGACCCGGGCCAGCGGCCGGGCGCTGCGGAGCTGGGCGCGGATTTCGGCCCATTTGTCGGGCTTGGGCTCGGGCTTGCGGTGGGCACGCTCGGCGGCGACGATGCCCTTGAGGGCGCCCGGGAAGCGCTCGATCCGCTCGGTGAGGCTGCCCGGCTCCACCCCTTCGCGCTTCGCCCACGCCAGGGCGGCGGCGAACTCGGTGAGGCGGGTCTTGTCGTAGCCGATGCCGAAGACGAGCTTGACCACCGGCGTCATCGGCGCCCGCGCCTGGGCCTTCAGCCCGGCATCGTCGAGCAGTTCGGCATAATCGTCGGGCGCGGCGTCGGCGGCGACGGCGAAATCATAAGCGAGGCCGAGCGCGCGGTAGAGCGCGGCGCGGCTGCGCTGGCCGGCCTCGGCCGCCTCGCCGGCGCCGTCGCGGGCGGCGCACAGCCGGTCGGCGAGCGCCGGTTCCTCGGGCCACAGGCTCAAGGTGGACTCGTCCGTCGCGGCCGCCTCGGGGATGCAGGCTTCGACGAAATCGGCATGGGGGCCGTCGGCCCAGACCGGGCAGTCGGCGCCGTAGGAGGCGGCGGCGAGCGGCGCGGCGGCGATCGCGCTTTCGACCTGGCCGGCGATTTGGGTCGCGGTCTCGGCGTCGGCGAGCTCCTTCCAGTTGATCACGCCGTAGATGAAGTCGATCGACTGGCCGTCGGAGGAGAGCGGCATCAAGATGCCGCGATAGAGGGTGTTGTGGCCGCGCTGGCCGACGAACTCCGCCTCGAAGCCGATCGGCGCGCAATTGGCGATGATCTGGAGATAATGGTCGGTGAGCCGCGACAGCAACGAGCGGCTCGGCACCGCGCTGATCCGGCGGATCGCCGCGTCGAGCGCGCATTCGACCCGAAGGGCGCGGCCGAGGAAGGCGATTTCGGGATCGTCCTGGTTCTTGGAGAAATCGAGCAGCACGCTGTGCGGCCCGAAATCCTCGATATTATGAGGGTCGACGTCCTGGATGGAAGGATAGGGGCGGCCGCCGAGCAGCGAGACCCAGTAATTGTACGCGCGGACGTGCATCCGCCGCTCGTCGACGCCGATTTCGGGCGGGCGCTCGATCGCCGGCTCGTCCTCGGCCGTCGCCGGCAGGGCCGCCTCGTCGTCGAATCCGCGGAAATTGTCCATATTTCTGGCGCCCTCGCCACCCTGACTGAGGCCGCAACGTGCACCGGTCGTGGTTGAAATATGGTTAAGGCTGACCTGCGCCAGCCGTGCTTGTCATCCAGGCGGGGCGCTGATATTGGCCGCGCTCTCCCTGGAATGCCGCTTTAGCTCAGCTGGTAGAGCACATCATTCGTAATGATGGGGTCGTGGGTTCGAGTCCCCCAAGCGGCACCAGCCCTGCAGCGGCCGCGCCGCCACGCTCAGATAAGCCGGATAGCCGGTAACGAGCCGGGGGACGGCTCAGCGGCGCACCACCTGAAGCTGCGGCCCGAAATGGCCCCTGGCGACCGGCTTGCGGCCAGCGGCGATGAGGAGCTCGAGCGTGGCGGCGTGGAGCGGCGTGGCGAACTGAAAGCCGGTGCGGCCGCCTTCGGCCCAGACCACGCGGCTGTTCTGCGGCTCGAGGCCGGGCAGCTTCAGCCAGACGGTGGCGCCCGGCTCCAGCACGAGATCGGTTTCGGCCTTGAAGCCGTCGGTCGACAGGTCGATCACCTCGGCCTCGGCGATCCTGGCGCCGGGCTCGCGCAGCCGCGCGGCGAGGTTGACGATCCGGCGCTCGGCGCTGCGGCCTTCGGGCACAGGAAGAATCGCCAGCTGTGCGTTGCTCACATGATGCTCCTGATTGCGTGCCGGCTTGCTGTAGCGCCCCAATGGCTAAACAAGGATTAAGCGAACCTTCCGCACGATACCGGGATCGCACGGGGTCTGTGGGCGTTGAGCCTTCACCGATGGCGGCGAGTATGGAGTATCTGTGAGGGCGAAGAGTTGGATCGCGGCGGCGTTGATCGCCCTGGCGGGATGCGGAAATCAGAACCCACAAGGTGCGGCCGCGCCGGCGGCCGGCGTCGACGCCGCGCAATTGCGCGCGGCCGCGACCGATCCCCGGGTCGCGCGCTTCTACGAGGCGCGGGGCTGGCGCGCCGCCTGGACGCCCGAAACCGCCCGCGGCGCTGATCGCCGCGATCGGCGAGGCCGAACGGCACGCGCTCGACCGCGACGCCTTCATCGATCCGGTCCTCCGCGCCCACGGCGATTCCGCGCGCGACGCCGCCCTGAGCCTCGCCGCCCTGTCCTACGCCGAGGCGCTGGCCAAGGGCCGCACCGATCCCGGCCGCATCCACGACGTCTACACCGTTCCGCGCCCCGATCCGGACCTCGCCGCCGGGCTCGACCGGGCGCTCCAGGGCGGCGACGTCAAGACCTGGCTGACCGGCCTCGCTCCGCAGGGCGAGGAATATCGGCTGCTTTCCGACGCCTATGTCCGCTACAACCGGCAGGCCTCCCAGGCGCTGCGTCAGCCCGAGGGCAGTCCCGCCCGCCGCGCCGCCGCCGAGCCGATCGAGCGCGCCCGCACCCTGGCGGTCAATCTCGAGCGCCGCCGCTGGCTCGAGCGCGAGCCGCCGGCCACCCGCATCGACGTCAATACCGGCGCCGCCACCCTCAGCTACTGGCGCGACGGCGCGATCGCCGACCGCCGCCGCGTGGTCGTCGGCCAGCCCGGCAACGAGACCCCCGAACTGGGCTCTCCGCTCTACCGGCTGGCGGCCAATCCGACCTGGACGGTGCCGCGCTCGATCGAGCGGGAGGAGATCGCGCCGCGCGGCGACGCCTATCTCGCGCGCAACCATATGGAGCGGCGCGACGGCTGGATCGTCCAGCTGTCCGGCCCGCGCAACTCGCTTGGCCTGGTCAAGTTCGACATGCAGAACGACCAGGAAATCTACCTCCACGACACCCCCGCCAAGGCGTTGTTCGGCCAGGCCGACCGCCACGCCAGCCATGGCTGCGTCCGGGTCGACGACGCGCTCGGCTTCGCGCGGATGATCGCAAGCCAGGAAGGCGTGCTCGAGGAATGGGAGCGCGCGCGCGCGACGGGCGAGGAGACGTTCGTGCCGCTGCCCCGCCGGATCCCGGTCCGCCTCCTTTACCACACCGCCTTCGTCGAGGACGGGCGGGTCATGTTCGCGCCCGACGCCTATGGCTGGGACGAGGATGTCGCCGAGGCGCTCGGCCTCGCCCGCCGCCCGCGCCGCACCGCGCGCCCGCATGCGCGCGACGTCGGACCCTGAGAGCGTTTGCGCCGCCCGCGCGGCTGGACTATTCCGACCTTCATGAGCCTTCGCCGCCTGCTGCCGTTCCTGATGCTCGCCGCACTGGTCCTCGCGCCTTTCGGGCGGATGGGGATCGCCGAAGCGAAGGCGATGCCGCACCATATGCCCGATGCGACGGCGTCCCACTGCGCCGGCCAACCCATGCCCGACGGCGACGAGGGCGGCCGCATGGCGGTCGACTGCATGATCGCCTGCGCCGCCATGGCGCCCGCCGCCGCGCTCCCGTCCGCGCCGCCCGCCGCCCGCGAAGCGGCGCCCGCGGCGGGGCCGAACTTCATCCTGGCCGGCATCCGGCCCGAGGCCGATCCGCCCCCTCCGCGACCCTCCTGACGATCTCGCACATCCACTCGAAATCGAACGGAGACCAGACATGAAGATGCTTATCACCGCGATCGCGCTCGTGATCGCCGCGCCCGCCGCCGCCCAGGCCGCGCCGGCCGGGCCGCACCAGGACCATGGCCAGCACCAGCAGCACGGCCAGGGTCATGCCCAGCACGGTCAAGGCCAGCACCAGCAGGGCCAGCATGGTCAGCATGGTCAGCACCAGGGCCATGCCGGGCAGGGGGATTGCTGCGCCGACCGCAACGGCAACGGCCGGATGGACTGCTGCGAAGGGATGGCCGAGGCGGGCGACCGCCGCGGCTGCTGCGAGGAGCCGGCGCCTGCGCCCGCGCCGGCCCAGCCGCAGGCGCATGACGGCCACTGACGATCGCAAGGCGAGGGCGGCGGCTCCGGCGGCCGCCCTCGGCCCGCCTCAGTGGCAGCCTTTGAGGTCGCGCCTGATCAGCCAGTAATTGACCGGCCAGGCGGCGAGGAAGCCGGCGGGAATGGCGAAGACGAGCCCGCGGACGAACATCCAGGAGAAGATCGAAGGGGCGCCCATGCCGCCCATTTGATAGTCGACGGCGTTCATCACGATCTCCATCACGCCGATCGAGATCACCTCGCCGATCCAGATGATCCTGAGCGCGGCAAGGAAGGCCGATGCCGCGCCTCCTCATCACCGGGATGAGGCCCAATGTCATGCCCGAGGCGTAAGCGAGCAGGGTGGCGAGGAGGATCGTCTGCCAGGCGGCGAGGCCGAGGCTGACGCCAATGGCGAGGCCGGCGACCTCGCCGATCACGCAGCCGACGAGGCAGTGGAGCGTGGCCTGGGCCGAAACGGCGAGCGGACTGCCGGAGCCGTGGGCGTGATGGGAATGGGCGGGATCCTGCATGACAGCCTCCGATCGAACCTGGATACCCATAGGGTGTATATTGACATATACCCCACAGGGGCATAATTCAACCGTCCCCGCAGGGAAGAATGTGGAGCTGGAGATGAACCGCGAGAACAAGACAAGGCTGCTCAACCGGCTGAGCCGGATCGAAGGGCAGGTGCGCGGCGTTGCGCGGATGGTGGAGGAGGACCGCTACTGCATCGACGTGCTGACCCAGTTGCAGGCGGTGAGGGCGGCGCTGGCGCGGGTCGAGACGGAGATGCTGAAGGATCATCTCGGCCATTGCATCGAGGCGGCGATCACCGGCGGCGATGCCGGGGAGCAAAGGCAGAAGGCGAGCGAGCTCATTCAGCTTTTGGAGCGGAGCGCTCGATGACCTCAATTCTGGTTTCCGCCGGTGCCGCCGTCGCGCTTGCGGCGTCCGCCCCGGCGCTCGCGCAGCATAGCGGCCACGCACCGCCCGCGCCGCCGCCCCCACAGGCCCCACTGCCCGAGGCCGATCATTCGGCGCACGCGAGGCCGCAACCCGGTCGGCCGCCCTCTGCTCCGGCGGAGCCGGAAGCGGCCGATCATTCCGGCCATCAAATGTCGGCCCAGCAGCCCGAGGGCGAGGCCGTGGACCATGATGCGCACGCCATGCCCGGCATGGAGCAGGGGATGACGGGCGCGCTCGGTCCCTATCCGATGAGCCGCGAGGCGTCGGGAACGGCCTGGCAGCCGGATGCGTCGCGGCATGGCGGCCTTCACCTCACGGCCGGCGACTGGACGCTGATGGGCCATCTGACGCTGAACGCGGTCTACGACTGGCAAGAGGGCCCGCGCGGCGACGAGATGGGCTTCGTCTCCGGCATGGCGATGGGCATGGCCCGCCGCGACTTTGGTGATGACGGCACACTCCAGTTGCGCGCGATGCTGAGCCCGGAGCCGCTGATGGGCCGACGCGGCTATCCGCTCCATTTGGCCTCGGGCGAGACCGCCGACGGCGTCGACTCCGCTCGTCGACCGCCAGCACCCGCACGATCTCTTCATGGAGCTGTCGGCGAGCTACCGCCATCGCCTGTCCGACCGCGCCAGCCTGTTCGTCTATGCCGGCCTGCCGGGCGAGCCGGCCTTCGGCCCTCCGGCCTTCATGCACCGCCTGTCGATCCTGGATTCGCCGGAAGCGCCGATCAGCCACCATTGGCTCGATTCGACCCATATCAGCTTCGGCGTCGTCACCGCCGGGCTGGTTCTCGGCGACGTCAAGCTCGAAGGCTCGCGCTTCAACGGCCGCGAGCCCGACCAGCGGCGCTACGATATCGAGACCGGGCCGCTCAATTCGACCGCGCTCCGCCTGTCCTGGAATCCGAGCCCGAACCTGTCGCTGCAGGCGAGCTGGGCGCATCTGGTCGGCCCGGAGCAGCTCGAGCCGGACGAGAATTCGACCCGCTGGTCGGCGAGCGCGATCTACACACGCCGTGTCGGTCACGATGGCTGGTGGTCGACGACGCTCGCCTGGGGCCGCCGCTCCGGCGGTCACGCACAGTTCGACGCGCTCGTCCTCGAAAGCGCGCTCGGGCTTCGCGCGTGGACCCTGTTCGGCCGCGCCGAAGCAACCGAGAATAACGAGCTGGTCCCGGCCGGGGGTCATCACGGTCCGGCCTTCGACGTCGGCAAGGTCTCGCTCGGTGCGATCCGCGATTTCCGGCTCGGTCGCCACGTCCGGCTGGGCCTGGGCGGCCTCTACGCGCGCAACTTCGTTCCGGCCGGGCTGGAGGCGCTCTACGGCGGCGACCCGGACGGAGCGATGCTGTTCGTCAGGCTGAAGGTGGACTGAGCCGCCGCGCCCGCCGCCGCCGCAGCCAGGCGGTGAGGCCGAGCCGACTTGGGAACATGACGATGCCGGCGACGACCACCACCAGCCCGAGCGCGGTCGCGGCGACCAGCAGCGGGTGAGTTGAAATCCTCGTGGCCGCCCCAGTCCATGATGTGCAGGCCCCAGAGAAAAGTCGTAGGCCCGCCACAGGGTCGAGCGCCGCGCGGTTACCGCGCCGGTGTCGGCGGCGACGTAGAGCGAGCGGCCGGCGCCGTCGTCGAAATCGACCCGCCAGGCCGGGAGCGGGCCGCGATATTCGGGGCTGTTGCCGTCGATCCGCTCGACCCGCGCCGCCCGCGCGTCGCCGCGATGGTCGGCCTCGGCGATCCGCGCGGCGAAGCTCATCAGCGATCGGCGACAGCGGCCGGCCGGTGGCGAGGTCGTAGAGCCGCGGCCGCCCCTCGCCGCCGCTCAGCAGCGCCACCGGCCGGCCGAGCAGGCGCCTCAGCTCCACCTTCTCGCCCGCCGCCACGCCCGCCGCCGCCAGCCGCGCCAGCCCGGCCGCCGCCGCGTCGAGCGCGACTGGCGCCGGCGGTTGCGCGGCGATGGCATGCTCGCTGCGCACGCGCTCGATCGGGAAGGCGGCGAAGAACAGGCCGCTCGCGAACCAGAACAGGATCTGGACCGCCATCAGAAGCGCCAGCCATTTGTGGATCTTCGCCCAGATGCCCCCGCCCGCCATTTCCCTGCCTCCGCCCGACCGCTATGCTGCGGTCCCATGAAGCTGGTCCTCTACGATTATTACCGCTCCTCGGCGAGCTACCGCGTGCGGATCGCGCTCAACATGAAGGGCGCCGAATATGAGCGCGTCCCGGTCAACCTGCTGGAGGGCGACCAGAAAAGCGAGGCCTATCGCGCCATCAACCCGCAGGGTTTCGTGCCGATGCTCGACGCGGACGGAGTCAGGCTCACCCAGAGCCTCGCCATCATCCACTGGCTCGACTCGGCGATGCCGGCGCCGCCTCTCGTCCCGGCCGATCCCGCCGACCGCGCCCATGTCGTCGCCCTGGCGCTGACCGTCGCCGCCGACATCCATCCGCTGAACAATTTGCGGGTGCTCAAGCGCCTCCAGAGCCTCGGCCTGGACGAGGCCGCCCGCGACGACTGGTACCGCCATTGGATGGAAGAGGGGTTCGACGCGCTCGAGGCGCTGGCCGCGCCGCGCGCCGGCCGCTTCCTGTTCGGCGACGCGCCGAGCGTGGCCGACATCTGCCTGGTGCCGCAAATGTACAATGCCCGCCGCTTCGACGTGCCGCTGGACGCCTATCCCACCCTGGTCCGCGCCGACGCCGAGGCGCGCGCGCTCGAGCCCTTCGCCGCCGCCCATCCGGACAGGGTCGCGCCGGCGGCGGGAACGAGCTAAACGGGCGTGAATCGTCGTCCCGGCGAAAGGCCCCACATCAAAGTAGTGCTTTGATGGGACCCAAGGCCGGGATCTCAGGGGCGAGAGGTCACGGACCTTGCCGACGAGACCCCGGCCTTCGCCGGGGTGACGGATGAAGGAGGAGCCACCGATGGGTCGCGTCGATGCAATCGCCCGGAGCATGGCCGGGGCCGATGCCTTGTCCACCGTCGAGATCCCGTCGCTGAAGGACAAGGTCGGCGAGGAGGAATGGAAGATCCGCGTCGATCTCGCCGCCGCCTACCGGCTGGTCGCGCATTTTGGCTGGGACGACCTCATCTTCACCCACCTTTCGGCCCGCATCCCGGGGCCGGAGCACCATTTCCTCCTCAACCCCTATAATCTGATGTTCGAGGAGGTGACCGCCTCGTCGCTGGTCAAGGTCGACATGGACGGCCATGCCGTCGATCCGACGCCGTTCATCACCAACGCCGCCGGCTTCACCATCCATTCGGCGCTGCACATGGCGCGCGACGACGCCCATGCGGTGATCCACCTCCACACCCCCGACGGCCAGGCCGTCTCCGCCCATGGCGAGGGCCTGCTGCCCTTGACCCAGACGGCGATGCTGATCCGCGACGACGTCGCCTATCACGATTATGAGGGGGTGGCCGTCGATCTGGACGAGCGCGCGCGGATCATCGCCGACATCGGCGACAAGAACGCGATGCTGCTGAGGAACCACGGCACGCTCGCCATCGGCGAAAATGTCGGCGAGGCGTTCATCCGCATCTACTTCCTCGAGCGCGCCTGCGAGGCCCAGGTCAAGGCGCTCTCGGCGGGCGCGGCCAATGTCTCCAACCCGCCCCAGGGCTCGCCCGAGCTCACCGCCGAGATGGGCAAGGTCGGCCTCAAGCTCAGCGCCAACATGCTCGCCTGGCCGGCGCTGCTGAGGAAGGCCTACCGCCTGGATCCGAGCTTCGCGACCTGAACTGAATCCTCCCTGTCCGCGCAGCGGATGGGGAGGGGGACCGCGCGGAGCGCGGTGGAGGGGCCATGCGCCGGCGATAGACGAGACTGTCCCTCCATTCCCGTGGCAACTCGCGTTGAACTCGCCGGCGAAGCGTCTCATAGGTGAGGCTTGGGCGCCGGTCGGGGCCAGGCAGGTCCCGGCTGCACATCATGGGGGACGCGATGGAACTCGATATCGCAGTGATCGGCGGCGGGGTCGCCGGAGCCTATGCCGCGTGGCGGCTGCAGCAGGAGCTGGGCGCCGACCAGAGCATCGGCCTGTTCGAATATAGCGACCGCATCGGCGGGCGGATCTATTCGGTGACCGTGCCGGGCGTCCCCAGCATCAAGGCCGAGCTGGGCGGGATGCGCTACATCCCCGATTCGCACAAGCTGGTCGCCGACCTGGTCGACCATCTGAAGCTCGCCACCCGCGACTTCCCGATGGGCGCGCCCGATCCGGTCGGCTTCAACTGCAACCTCTTCTACCTGCGTGGGCGTCATCTCAGGCTGCACGAGCTCGCCGACCCGGACAAGGTCCCCTACAACCTCGCCTGGTCGGAGCGGGGCCTCGGGCCGACCAACCTCCAGGTCCAGGTGATGAACAACCTCTATCCGGGCATGGCCGACCTCAGCCTGTGCGATCTGATGAAGCTCAAGGTGTTCGGCCGGCCGCTGTGGAAATACGGCTTCTGGAACCTGATGTTCCGCGTCCTCTCCAACGAGGGCTATCAGTTCATGAAGGACAGCGGCGGCTACGACGCCAACGTCGCCAACGCCAACGCCGTCACCCAGCTGCCCGCCACCGAATATGGCGACGACACCGTCTTCCTGACGCTCTGCGAGGGCTACCAGCATTTGCCGCTCACCCTCGCCAAGCGCTTCGACGAGGAGAAGGGCGGCAAGCGCGCGGCGGGGGAGCGCATCTTCATGAACCACTGCCTGACCGAGATCGCCGCCGGCGACGCCGACTATCGCTACCGGCTCCATTTCCGCCCGACCGTGACCGAGGACGGGCGGACGAGCCTGTCCGAAACCGCCGGGCCGGTGGCGGTGCGCGCCAAGCGCATTGTCCTCGCCCTGCCGCGGCGCGCGCTCGAGCTGGTCAAGTGCGACATGCTCGATGGCGACGCGCAATATCTGCACGACCGCCATTCGGTGCTGATCCAGAGCGCGTTCAAGCTGTTCCTCGCCTACGAGCAGCCCTGGTGGCGCACGTTGGGCCTGGTCGCCGGCCGTTCGGTGACCGACCTGCCGATGCGCCAGATCTATTATTTCGGCACCGAGGGGGAGCAGAAGGGCGGCGAGCCGTTCCTCAACTCGCTCGTCCAGGCGAGCTACAACGACATTTCGACCGTGCCCTTCTGGAAGGGGCTCGAAAAAGGCACGCCCTATGCCGGCTACATGCCGGCCTGCGTCGAGCCCGGGGTCACCAACCCGATCCCGGTCACCGAGCACAAGGCGACGCAGGAGATGGTCGCGGACTGCAACAAGCAGATCGCCCAGGTCCATGCGCTGCCTGAGATTCCGATGCCCTATTCGGCGGTCTACCACACCTGGAACGAGGACCCCTATGGCGGCGGCTGGCACGAATGGAAGGCCGAATATCGGCTCGACCAAGTGATGTGGCGGATGCTGAAGCCGGTGGCGAGCGAGGACATCCACATTTGCGGCGAGGCCTACTCCTACATGCAGGGCTGGGTCGAAGGCTCGCTCCAGACCGCCGAGCAGATGCTGGAAAGCCATTTCGGGCTGACCCGGCCGCGCTGGCTGGACGCCGATTACCCGCTGATGCCCTGCCCCGAGGGCGGCTGCGGCGCCGTCGCCGGCGACGAGGGGGTCGACCTGTGCGTGTCCGCCCCCGACACGCCGGACCTGATCAAGGAGCTCGACGCGCTGACCCCGAGCTGCCTCGTCCCGCCGGACATCAGCTGAAATGGCCGCCGCGCCCTGCACCGTCGCCCAATATCTGGTCGACCGGCTGAAGCAGTGCGGCCTCCGCCACGTCTTTGCCGTGCCGGGGGATTATGCCTCGCACTTTCTGACGGCGCTCGACGGGACCGAAGGAATCGAGCGCGTCCCCACCATCAACGAGCTCGGCAGCGGCTATGCGGCCGACGGCTATGGCCGCTTCGCCGGCATCGCCGCGGCCTGCGTCCAATATGGCGTGGGCACGTTCAGCGCGCTGAATTGCGCCGCCGGATCGTGGGTCGAGCGGGTGCCGGTCGCCTTCATCTCGGCGAGCCCGGCGAGCGGCGACCGCATCAAGGAGCGGCAGCAGGGAATCCTGTTCCACCATTCCACCGGCGACCTCGAGGCCGATCGCCGTGTGTATGACAACGTCACCGTCGCGTCCGAGATCATCTCCGACCCCGATTTCGCGCCGGCGCAGATCGACCGGGCGATCGTCGCCATGCTCACCTTCCGCCGGCCGATCTACCTGGAAGTGCTGCAGAACGTCTGGACCCAGACCTGCGCCGCGCCGCGGGGCAAGCTGGCGGCGGCCGCGACGGCGAGCCAGGCGGCGTCGCTCGCCAGCGCGCTCGACGCGGCCTGGGGGCGGATCGCCGCGGCCGCGGCGCCGGTGCTCTGGCTGGGGATCGAGATCCAGCGCTACGGCCTCCACGACCTGGCGCAGCAGCTGGTCGATGCGAGCGGCCTGCCGTTCACCACCACCAGCCTCGGCAAGACCGTGCTCGACGAGGCGCAGCCGCGCTTCATCGGCACCTATGCCGGGCCCGCCTCGCCGGCGGTCACCCGCGCGGCGATGGCGGCGTGCGACCTGCCGGTCGCGCTGGGGACGATCATCACCGACGACTATCTCAACATCATGGCGTCGAGCTTCGCCGAGATGATCGCGGCCGCCGACGGCGAGGTCCGCGTCGGCTACGACTATTTCGCCCAGGTGACGCTGGCGGACTTCCTCACCGGCCTGATCGCCCGCTTCACGGCCGATGCCGCTTTCCCGCGCGCCTTCGATCCGCCGCCCGCCGAGGAGGAGGAGGACGAAGCGGCGTGCGGCGACGGCCTCACCTACAATATCTTCTACCGCCGGCTCTCCGCCTTCCTCAGGCAGGAGGCGCTGCTCGACGACAGCGTCCTGGTGCTCGGCGAGAGCACGTCGCTCTACGTGTTCGGCAATCTGTTCGGCCTGCCGCGGGACAGCTTCGTGGCGCAGGCGGCGTGGGGGTCGCTGGGCCACGAGACCGGCTGCGCGCTCGGCGTGGCGCTGGCATCGGGCAAGAGGCCGTGGGTGGTCGCCGGCGACGGCGGCTTCATGATGATCTGCCAGGAGCTGTCGAGCCTGGCGCGGGCCGGGGTCAACGCCGCCGTGTTCGTGATGAGCAACAAGGGCTATGCGATCGAGCAGGCGTTCGTCGACATCAAGGCGTTCACGCCCGAAGGCGCATTCGCGCCGTTCGACGTGCTGCCGTCATGGGATTATATCGCGCTGGCCAAGGCGTTCGGCGCCCAGGGCTATTGCGTCAAGACCGTCGACCAGCTCGCCGCGGCGCTGGCCGAGATCAGGGATCTGGAGGGCGTGCCGGCCTTGGTCGAGGTGGTGATCCCGGAGAAAGACCTCGCGCCCCAGCTCGCCCGCCTCGCCGCGCCGCCGCCACCGCTGCGCAAATATGCTCGGACGCCGGCCCCGGGCGGGGAATGAGGCGGGAAGCTCCTTCCCCGTTCCGGGGAGGATTTCAGGCCTGGTACCAGTCGCGCTTCAGGCGGGCGGCGGCGACGAAATAGATGGCCGAGCTCAGGACGTAGAAGCCGAGGCCGTAGAGGATCGAATATTTGAGCGCCTGGTCGCCATAGGTGGCGTTCATCCGGTCGGACATGAAGCCCAGGAAGAAGATGCCGAAGCCGATCCCGATCAGATTGTTGATGAAGAGGAAGCTCGCCGAGGCGGTCGCGCGCATGTTGGGCGGGACGATGTGCTGCACCGCCGCGATCACCGGGCCGAGCCAGGCCAAAGCCAGCATCTGGCCGATCGTGAACAAGAGCCAGCCGAGCCACAGCGACGGCGCGAACAGGCCGGCGGCGAAGACCGGCGCCGCGATCAGGAAGCAGATTGCCGGAACCCGCGCATAGGCGCCGGGATTGCCGGGCCCGACGCGGTCGCCGATCCAGCCGCCGAGCCACGTCCCGGCGACGCCGCCGACCAGCACGATCGATCCGTAGAACCAGCCGACCTCGTCGAGCGCGAGCCCGAAGCTGCGGGTGAAGAAGCTCGGCAGCCAGAAGATCAGGCCGTAGCCGAGGATCGAGCCCGAGGCGGCGCCGAACGAGAGCAGCCAGAAGCTCGGCGTCGCCGCCAGCGTCGCGGCCACCGTCGGGAAGGGCGGGGCGGGGTCGCTCGCCCGCCCGTCGGCGCTGTCGAAGCCGCCCCGCACCGGCTCCGGGATGCAAAGCCTGACCAGAAGCGCCGCGGGCAATCCGGCCAGGCCGACGATCAGGAAGGCCGAGCGCCAGTCGAGATGGCTGGCGATCCAGCCGCCGAAGAACACGCCCAGGGCCGAGCCGATCGGGATGCCGAGCGAGAACAAGGCGAGCGCCCGCGCCCGCCTTTCCCTCGGGAAGAAATCGGAGATGAGCGCGTAGGACGGCGCCACCCCGCCCGCCTCGCCGATGCCGACCCCCATCCGCGCCAGGAACAATTGCCAGAAATTCTGCGCCAGCCCGCACGCCGCGGTGAACGCGCTCCACAGGGCGACCGAGGCGGCGATGATGTTGACCCGGCTCTTGCGGTCGGCGAGCCAGGCGATCGGGATGGCGAGGCCCGAGTAGAACAGGGCGAAGGCGATCCCGCCCATCAGCCCGAGCTGGCCGTCGCTGAGCCCGAGCTCGGCCTTGATCGGCACCGCGAGGATGCCGATGATCTGGCGGTCGATGAAGTTGAAGATGTAGGCGAGGAGCAGGACGAGGAGGACGCGCCCGCCCGCGCCCCTGGCGTCCCTGCTCCCCGCCGTCGCCATGCTAGAAGTTCAGCCCGAGGCTGAGGGTGACCTGGCGCGGATTGCCGTAAAAGGCGGTGGCGATGCCTTCCCGGCCGAGGCTCGGGATGACGTTGCCGCCCGCGGTCCTCAGCGGCACGCCGGTCACCGGATCGACGGCCAGGAACTGGTAGCCCGACGTGATATATTGCTCGTCGAGGATGTTCCGGGCGTGCAGCCCGATCGTGTAGCGCTGGTTCGGGCTCCGCCACACCAGGCTGGCGTCCCACAGGGCATAGCCCGGCTGGTCGAGGAACGGGCTCGGCGTCTCGAACTGGAAGGTCTTGCTGCGGTAGGAGAGGGTGGTGATCGCCGACAGCTCGCCGCCCATGACCGGCATGGTATAATCGAGCGTGCCCGACAGCGTCCATTTCGGCGTGTTCTGGATGCGCCGGAAGTTGGCGACGTCGACCGGCCCCAGGCCCGGCACGTTGGTGATGAACTCGTCATATTGGGCGTCGAGATAGCCCAAAGTGCCGGCGAAGTTGAGCCGCGATCCGTCGCCGCCGCGATAGAGGGTGGCGAGCGCTTCCACTTCTATCCCCTTGAAGGTCGCGGCGCCGGCATTGGTGGTCACGCCGACGAAGGTCGGGACCCCGTTGATCACCGCGCCGACCGAGCCCGGCACCTGGACGTCGCGATAGTCGGCATAGAATCCGGCGATGGCGAGGCGCAGCCTGCGGTCGAACAGATTGGCCTTGTAGCCGATTTCGTAGCTGGTGACCCGCTCAGGATCGAACTGGAAATATTCGAAAATCTCGTTCGGCTCGCGCACGCCGTCGCCGTCGAGGTCGGGCGCGGCGGTGGAGAGGCCGCGCGGATCGAAGCCGCCGCCCTTGAAGCCGCGGGCCCAGCTTACGTAGATCGTGTTGTTGTCGTCGGGCTGGAAGCTCAGCGAGGCGCGGGGCGTGAATTCGGTGAAGGTCTCCTCGCCCCGGAAGTTCGAGGTCAGCGCGCCCAATTGGACGCCGTTGCCGCCGAGCGCGGGCGAGGGGCCGTTCAGATAATTGGCCCGGATCACCGTCGCGCGGCGATTGTCGTGGGTGTAGCGCCCGCCGACCGACAGCTGGAACTGGCTGGTGAGGTCGTAGGTGAAGTCGCCGTAGACCGCCCAGGTGGTGGTGTCGACGTCGCCGAAGGTCGAGGCGGTGAGGCCGGGAAGCGCGATCGGGCTGGTGGTGGCGAGGATGACGTCGAACACGTTGTTGGCGTTGGCGTCGAGATAATAGACGCCGACTAGGCCCTGCAGCGGGCTCTCGCCCTGGTAGATCAGCTGGAATTCGTTCGAGAATTGATGGTTGCGGTAGATGGCGGGAACGTCGACGTCGGCCGCCGGCAGCGAATCGAAGTCGATCGGGGCGTGGCTTTCGTCCTGCCGATAGGCGAGGATGTTCCTGACGGTGAGGTCGCCGAGCCGCAATTCCGCGCGCATCGCGCCGCCATAGGCCTCGACCTCTTGCTCGGGCGAGTTGAGGCCGGCGCGGGTGTCGTAGACGTCGGCGAGCACCGGCGCCCCGCTGAGCAGCCCGGGGATCAGCCGGTGGCCGTTGCGCGGATCGGAATTGTCCATGCTGTAGTCGCCGGAGAAGCGGATGAAGACGTTCGAGGCCGGCTCGAGCTCGACCGTGGCGCGCGCGGCCCACAGGTCGCGGTTGTAATTGTCGAGGCCGTTGTTGAGATTCTCGCCGAAGCCGTCGCGGCTCAACCGCGCCGCCGAGGCGCCGATGCGGATCTGGTCGGAAAGCGGCGTGCTTGCCGAGACGATCAGGTCGGCCTGCTGATGGATGCCGAGATTGGCGCGGACGCTGAGCGTCGGCTCGGCGGCGAGCCGGCGGGTGACGTATTTGATCGCGCCGCCGATCGTGTTGCGGCCGTAGAGCGTGCCCTGCGGCCCGCGCAGCACCTCGATCCGCTCGACGTCGTAAATGTCGAGCACCGCGGCCTGCGGGCGGTTCAAATAGACGTCGTCGAGATAGAGGCCGACGCCCGCCTCGAAGCCGGCGACCGGGTCCTGCTGGCCGACGCCGCGGATGAAGGCGGTCAGCGTGGTGTTGGTGCCGCGCGAGGTCTCCAGCGTGACGTTCGGCGTGGTGTCGTTCAAATCGGTGATGTCGCTCGCGCCCTGCCGCTCGAGCGCATCGCCCGAATAAGCGGTGACCGCGATCGGCACGTCGATCAGGCTCTCGGTGCGGCGCCGGGCGGTGACCAGGATCTCCTCCTCGTCGGCGGCGGCGGTTTCGGGGGCGGACGGCAGCGGCTGCTCGTCCTGGGCGAAAGCGGGGGCGGCGGCGGCGAGCGCGGCGATGGCGCTGCCGAGCTTCAGGCTGGTGATCAGGCGGCGATGGGTCATGATTTGTCTCCTCATGAATCGGTGGTTTGGCCAAGTGAATCCTGGCTTGTGGCTTTGCGGGGGCGCGACAGGCGCTCCGCGAAATCTTTGAGGGTGGCGTTGAACAATTCGGGCTCTTCCAGATGCGGCGCGTGGCCGGAGCGGTCGAAGCGGACGGCGCGGGCGTGGGGCAGGGCCGCGACCAGATGGTCGGCGGTGTCGTCGCCGTAGAGCCGGCTCTGCGCGCCGTGGACGATCAGGGTCGGGTGCTGGATCTTCTTGAGCAGGGCGCGCACGTCCTGGCGGATCAGGCTCGCCCATACCGAGCCGATCGCGCCGGCATCGTTGCGGGCGAATTCGAGGCTCGCCCAGTCGGCGAGCCGGCGGTGCCCGGCGGCGACCGGCTGGGCGAAGATCGCCTGGCCGGCGTTGAGGGCGAAGCTCTCGAAATCGTCGCGGATGGCGAGGCTGCGCGCCTCGCACGCTTGCGGCGACAGGCCGAGGTCCCATTCCTCGTCGTTGCGGACCCGCGCGGTCATGTCGACCACCACCGCCCCGGCGAAGCGGGACGCGGCCGGGCCGGACAAGACGTGCCACAGGATCGTCGCCCCCATCGACCAGCCGACCCCGATCGCGCCCTGCAAATCGAGCGCATCGGCCAGCGCGGAGACGTCGCCGGCGATCTGCTCGACGCTCGGCCGGGCGCCGGCCTGCGCCGACGCGCCGTGGCCGCGCAGGTCGATGGTGATCACGCGGAAGTGGGCGGCGAGACTGGCCTGCTCGCGGAAGAAGCCGCCATGCGCCATCAGCCCGTGCAGCAGCACGAGCGGCGTCCCCGCGCCCTCGTCCCGATAGGCGATCCGCGTCCCGTCCGATGCCGTGAAATGGTGCAAAGTCCCTCCCCGCGCTTCGCTCCTGTTCGGAGTCTCTGGCGGGGTCTCAATGGCTCAATCTGAAACCTGAGTCAATATTCAAGTTCGGATCAGGGTGACGTGCCCTAGTCTCGCCGACTTCCCGCGGCGCGGCACGCCGCGCGACGATCTCCTCGCGGGCCTGCGCACCATCCCGTTCGAGCGGCAGGCGGCGATCGCCTATCCGGTCGAGGGCGGCACCGTCCGCATCCTCCGCATTCTCCATCGCGGACGCGACAGCGGCGCCGCTTTCGAGCCGACCCGATCCCTTGCAAAAACGGGATCCCATCCACCCGATAAAGCAGCAAAGGCCGCGCGGCCTCGACCCCGGAAAGGCCCGCTGAACGCGCCGCGCGGTCCCGCACGGCCGCGGAGGATCAGCTTCTTATCGGCCGAACAGCAGCCACAGGATGATGAGCAGGATGATCAAGCCGCCAACACTGATGCCCATGCGCATGGTAAGTCTCCCTGAACAGGCGTTAGCCGGACCCGTAACGACCACGCTTCGCGTCCGTTCCCCACACCCGGCGGTTTCCCGACCCGGCATCGGGTTCTGCTTCCAGTGCGCAACCCGCCGAAGCAGGATTGCGCTTACCTGAAAGTCGGTTCAAGTTCGCGCTCCGGGAGAGGTGCGCATGAACGATCTTGGCCAGGGCGCGGTATCGGCCGGCAAGGCGCCGCGCACCGAGCGCGGACGCCGCACCGTGCGCAAGCTGCTCGAGGCGGCGGCGCAGGAATTCGGCGAGCGCGGCTTCCACGAGGCCGCGATCACCGGCATCACCCAGCGCGCCGGCGTCGCCCTGGGCACCTTCTACACCTATTTCGAGAGCAAGGAGGAAGTGTTCCGGGCCCTGGTCCGCGACATGAGCCGCGCCACCCGCCAGCACGTTGCCGAGGCGGTGCGCGGCGCTCCCGACCGGCTCGCCGCCGAGCGGATCGGGCTTGCCGCCTTCATTGCCTTCACCCGCCGGCATCCCGAGCTCTACCGGATCGTCGAGGAGGCCCAGTTCGTCGCCGAGGACGTCTATCGCGAGCATTACCTCACCTTCGTCGACGGCTACCGCCGCAACCTTTCGGCGGCGCGCGCGCGGGGCGAGATCGCCGAGGGGCCGGACGAGCTGCGCGCCTGGGCGCTGATCGGCATGAGCGTGTTCCTCGGCATGCGCTACGGCATCTGGCAGGAGGACATGGATCCGGCCGAGGTCGCCGATCTCGCCATCGACCTGGTCTCCGAGGGGCTGAGGAAGAGGGGCCCATGATCGCCGACCTCCCCGACCTCCTTGCCAAGCGGGCGGCGCTGACTCCGCACCGGACCGCGTTCGAGGACGCGGCGACCGGGCGGACGCTGACCTATGCCGAGCTGAACGAGCGGGCGGGCCGCGCCGCCGCGCTGATGGCGTCGCGCCGCATCGTGGAGGGCGACCGCGTCGCAATCCTCACCCGCAACCGCATCGAGTTCTTCGAGCTGCTGTTCGGCTGCGCCAGGCTGGGCGCCATCCTCGTCCCCCTCAACTGGCGGATGCCGCCGGCCGAGCTCGACGGCCTCGTCGCCGACGCCGGGCCGGCGCTGCTGTTCCACGGCTCCGGCGAGGCCGGGGCCGCCGCCCGCCTCGCCGCGCCGCCGCCGGCGATCGATTTCGACCGGGAGTATGAAGCCCTGCTCGCCGCCGCGCCGCCGGCCCCCGGCCGCGCCCGCTGGCCCGCCGGCTCGACCTGGTACCTGCTCTACACGTCCGGCACGACCGGGCGGCCCAAGGGCGTGATCTACACCTACCGCATGGCGCTCGCGAACTACGTCAATATCGGCGCGTGCATCGACCTCGCCTCGACCGACACCACCGCCAGCTTCCTGCCGATCTTCCACACCGCCGGCATCAACCTCCACGCCCTGCCGACGCTGATCGCGGGCGGGCGGGTCATCGTCATGGACGGCTTCGACGCCGGCATCCTCGTCGCCCTGCTCGAGGCGCGGCGGCTCGACACCCTGTTCGCCGTCCCGACCGTCTACCAGAGCCTGCTCGACCATCCCCGCTTCGCCGCGGCGCCGCTCGCTCATGTCCGCCACTGGGGCTGCGGCGGGGCGCCGCTGCCGGATGCGCTCGCCATGCGCTACCGCGCGCTCGGGGTGCGGGTGTGCAACGGCATGGGGATGACCGAGACCGGGCCGACCGCCTTCCTGGTCGATCCGGCCGACGCCTGGGAGCGGATCGGCTCGGTGGGCAAGCCCCAGCTCCTCTGCTCGGCCCGGATCGTCGACCATGCGGGACGGGAGGTTGCCGACGGCGAGGTGGGCGACCTCCAGTTCGCCGGGCCGGGGGTGACGCCGGGCTATTGGCGCAACGAGGAGGCGACCCGTGCCGCCTTCACCGAGGACGGCTGGCTGGTTTCCGGCGACCTCGCCCGCCGCGACGCCGACGGCTTCTTCTGGATCGCCGGGCGGCGGAAGGAGATGTTCATCTCAGGCGGCGAGAACGTCTATCCGGCCGAGGTCGAGAATGTCCTTTCCGCCCATCCGGCGGTGGTCGACGCCGCCGTGCTCGCGCAGGCGGACCCGAAATGGGGCGAGGTCGGCCGCGCCTTCGTGCAGCTGGCCGCGGACGGGGGGCGCCCGGACGGCGCCGAGCTGACCGAATTCTGCCGCGCCCGCCTTGCCCCGTACAAGGTGCCGCGGCGCTTCGAGTTCGTCGCCGAATTCCCCCGCACCTCGGCCGGCAAGATCCAGAAGCATCTGCTCGGCTAATTGCGCGCGGCGTGACGCCGGTCACGCGCGACTCGCCCCTGCGCGCGGTAAACCGCCACCGACAGGGGACTTCCGGGTCGTGGGCACCGAAAGCCACACCGTCGCGTACGCGTCCCAACCGACAAAGAGGAGCAATGAACATGGCCACCGCATTGATGGAGCCCGTCGCGCCAGAGACGACGGAGGGTCCCGGTCCGATCGTCTTGAGGCCGAGGTCGCTCGAACAGAATGCCATCGACGACCTGGATCCATTCCCGACGATCAACCGGATCGTGGTCAGGCAGCTCGCCATCCTGCCCGTCGACCAGGGAGGACCGTTCGCCTTCCTCTCCCCCGGCAGGAACTTCGTGTACAGCCAGTCACGGCTCGAAAGCATCCTGAGCGAGTTGCGTAACGGGTCGTTCTCCGTGGTGGACACGGTCGACGAGTTCAATCGCCCGCTGGATCTGAACCTCTCGGAGCCGACATGCTTCGTCCTGGCTCTGGTCCCGACGCCCTATACAACGCCGAATTGGCAATTCAGCACCGACACCGCCGCCATCACCCTGGGCGACTTCCAGCAGGGGTCGACCAACGCGGCGCTCAGGAAAAATTACTTCAATCTGCGTCATGTCCTGAACGACAACGTCGGTCAGCCGGCGCACTTTCTGCATCCGGACAAATGCCGGATCGCTTACTTCTATGCAAAAAAGACGCTGGCTGACTTCTATCACCCGATCAACATCAACGTCGAGATGTATTACCAGAATGACTCCCACGGCAAGAACACCATCCCGATCGTGATCGATCCGGACGTCCGCTATCCGGGCGGGTCGGGCGTCGACGGCGGCCCGCCCTGATCGGCGGGCGCCGCGGCGCGGCGGCGAGGAGGGCGCTGGGGCGGCGGGCCGGGCTTCGCCCGGCCCGCCTTCTCCTACGCAAACCGCGGTGGAAACCAAGGCGGCGGGCCCGAACTCCAGGTTCGGGGCACCCGCCGCCGCCGGGGTCGGACCAGAAACTTACCGGCTGGGATTATGCTTAAGGCGCAGTTGTTTACGCTCGCTTGGACAAGACCCTGCGGTAATTACGGGGTCAGGCCGGGGCTCGACGAGCGGGAGCAGCTGGCTTTGCGCGCCATCCGGCGGATCGTCTTGCCGGAAGGACGCCCCGCATCCTTGCGGCAAGACGATGGTCGGGGAGAGAGGATTCGAACCTCCGGCCCCTGCCTCCCGAAGACAGTGCTCTACCAGGCTGAGCTACTCCCCGACCGATGCGCGCGGCCCTTGCGGGGCCGGCGGGGCCCGGCGTCTATAAGGACGGGTTCCGCCGAGTTCAAGCGGCCTTCGGGCCGCTCGGTCAGCAGCGCTGCGAGGTGCCGACCGAGCCGTCCGGGTTGACCACGTACATGGCGCTCTGGTCGAGCGAGGTCACCTGAACCGTCTGCGTGCCGCCGGGGCCGCTCAGCACCAGCTGGTCGCCCGTCAGGCTCCAGGTCCCGCTGCCGCCGTCGGGCAGGATGAAGCGGCCGTCGGCGGTGAACTCGGCGGCGTTGGCGCAATTGCCGTCGTCGGACCAGCGGCCGACCAGGGCGCCGGGCTCGAAGCCCGGCGTCTCCGCGCCCGCCGCCGGGGCCGCCGCGTCGGCGGGCAGGGCGCCGGCGTTGGCGGCCTCGGCCTGGTTGGCGATCATGTCGGCCCGCATCTGCCGCGCGACAAGCGCCATCGCCAGCACGACGAGCACCAGCGTCACCCCCACCGCCGCGCCCAGCGCCGCCATCGACACGCCGCCCCTCTTTTCGAGCTGCGCCACCGCTTCCGCCCGGTCGAGCCCCGCCGTCCCGGCGACCAGCTTGTTCACCTGCTGGCGGTAGAGGTGGTTGCCGAAGCTGCCGGTCACGAAGGTGAGGCCGATCGACACGAGGAAGGTGATCCGGCCGAGCGCCGGGCCGGCTGCGCCGATCACGCCGAGCAGGAGGAAGGCGAAGGCGAGCGCCGCCATCGCGATCCACATCTTGCGGTAGGCGAACCAATAGAGGCTGGCGAGGCAGGCGGCCCAGTTCCAGCTGATCGCCGAGCCCTTCTCGTCCATCTGGCGCCAGCGCCCGAGATAATGATCGGCCTTGGGTCCGACCGCGGCGCGCAGCAGCGCCTCGTCGGCCGGCGCCGCCGCGGTCTCCGGCGGCGGGGACGGGGGCGACGGCGGCGGTGGCGACGGCGGTGGCGGTGGCGAAGGCGGCGCCGGCGGCAGCGGCTCCGCCACCTGGGCTTCGTCCGCGGGCAGGCCGCTCAGCGTCCTCAGCTCGCGCGCCAGCCGGCCCATGGCGGCGTCGGCGTCCTTGCCGTAGGCGTCGGTCCAGTGGCGGATCTTGAGGAAGAAGGCGAGGCCCGAGGCCGGCTTGATGTCGCTCTGGCGGACGGGGAAGATCGGCTTCGAATTGCTGAACGCCATCTCCGTCTCGGCGCGCACATAGGGCGACGTGTTGGCCGTGTCGCTGATCAGCACCACGAACGCGACGCAGGTCTCGATCGCCTCCTGGAGCTGCTCGGAATAGTCCATGCCCGGCCGGACGTCGCGCGGCGCGATCCAGGTCCTGATCCCGCGCGCCTCGAGGAACGTCGAAATCTCCTCGGCCTCGTTGCGATTCTCCGATCCGTGGCTGATGAAGACGTGGCCGGCGGTGGAAGTCATTCGGCGTGCCCCTCCATGCTCAGCCCGACGCTATCCGTAACACTCGGCCTTTGGCAAGGCGCAGCGCGTCGTCACCGCCCGCGCGCGCCGAGCAAGTCGGCGATGATCGTGAACTTTTCGCGCGGCGAGCCTTCGCGCGCCCGCGCCGCCTCCGCCGCCTCGATCCGCTGCCAGTCGCGGAAGGTGACGATGTCGACGTCGCGGCTGTCGAGCAGCCGGTCGAGCCCGGCGCGGCCCTCCTTGCGCCCGCCCGTCCCGTCCAGATCGGCGGCGATCCTCTCGGCGACCTCATAGCCGTCGGGGCGGTTGGTGCCGATCGTGCCGGTCGGGCCGCGCCGCGCCCAGCCGACGCAATAGAGGCCGCCGCCGATCACACCGCCCGAATTGGCGAAGCGGCCGCTCTCCGCCTCATAGGGTATGCCCTCGATCGGCGGGGTCTTGTAGCCGATGCAGCTGACGACGAGGCCGCAGTCGATCCCATAGGTCTCGCCGGTGCCGACCGCGCCGCCGCGCGCGTCGAGCCGCGTCTTCTCCACGATCAGCCGCTCGACCCGGCCGTCGCCCTCGATGGCGACCGGCCGGGCGAAGAAGTCGAACAGGATGCGCTTGCTCTTGTCCGCGGCGAGCGACGCGAACTCGCGCAAATGGGTCACCGACTTGCGCTGGCCGGGCTCGAGCAGGGCGTCGTCGAGCACCGGCGGGAAATCGGCCGGTTCGACCCTGGGAACCGCGTCGTCGAGATGGCCGAGCTCGCCGAGCTCCTTGGGCGTCATCGCGATCTGGTGCGGCCCGCGCCGGCCGAGCACGTGGATGTCGCGGATCGAGCTGTTGCCCAATGCCGCGAAGGCGTGGGCGACGATGTCGGAGCCGACGAACTCGGCCGGCGTCTTGGCGAGGATGCGGGCGACGTCGAGCGCGACATTGCCGTTGCCGATCACCGCCGCGCCGGCGACGTCGAGCGGCGGATCGAGGTCGGCGAACTCGGGATGGCCGTTATACCAGCCGACGAAGGCGGCCGATCCGACCACCCCGGGCAGGTCGCTGCCGGGAATGTCGAGCGGCCGGTCGTCGGGCGCGCCGGTGGCGAGGATGACAGCGTCGTAGAGGCCGGTCAGCTCGGCGATCGAGACGTCGCGGCCGACCAGGACGTTGCCGACGAAGCGGACATTGTCGCTCAATGCCACCTTCTCGTAGCGCCGCGACACCGCCTTGATCGACTGGTGGTCGGGCGCGACGCCGAAGCGGATCAGGCCGTAGGGCACCGGCATCCGGTCGATCATGTCGACCCTGACATCGTCGCCATAGAGCTTCTGGAGCGCCTCGGCGCTGTAATAGCCGGCGGGCCCCGACCCGATCACCGCAACGTGCCGCATCCCGCCTCCCAGCATCCCGACGCGGCGATGCTTAGCGCGCGCTCGCGGCGAGGCAAGGGGGCGAGCGGCCAGGCGTGCCCCGCATCCGCGGCGGCCGCGGCAGCCGGCGCTAGGCGCCTTTCTTCGATTTGTCCTCGAGCAGGCTGGGGCCGGTGCGGCGCAGCGCCGCCTCGATCGCCTTGCGGAAGAAGGCCAAAGCCGGCGGCAGCACGACCGTTACCCGAACCAGGCTGTCCTCGACGTCGATGGCGGCATCGATGTCCTGGCCGAGCGCGCCGACCTGGAGCCTCAGCCGATCCCCGTCCCAGGCGGACGAGACCTTGGCGCCGGCCGGCAGATGGCCGGTCAGGCTGCCCATGTTGCCGGCGATCCGCCGTTTCGCCTCTTCGGCGCCGAGGCGGTGGGGAAGGTCGACGGTGATCGGGCCGCTCATCGGCCCAATCTAGTCATCGAACGCCGCGCTTCAACCGCGCGCCGCGATCACGCCTGGTAGGTGGTGCAGTTGCGCGGCGTGACGTTGCCGGCGTTGGTCAGCGCCTGGTTGGTCCGCTGGCGGACGTTGAACGCGCTTTCGTAGCGGATCTGGCGCGGGCCGAAGATGCTGTTGGAGACGATCGGCTGATAGTCGTAGACGACCTCGACCACCATCACCGCCGTGCCCGACGAGGCGGAAATCTGGTTTCCCGCCGGTCCGACCGCCTGCAGCGAGCTGTTGGTCTGGCCGGTGCCCTGTGCCCCATAAGACGAGCTCACCACCTTGGCGCCGTCGCAGCGCTGCCAGCGGATCCACTGGCCGGTGCTGGCGCCGCCCGAACCCGCGGTGTTGGGCTCGATGCTGGACAGGATGATGCGGCCGTTCTGGGCGAAGCGCAGATTGTTGCCGGTCATCTTGGCGCCGGTCAGCAGCTCGATCACATTGGCCTCGTCGATGCTGTCGCGGACGCGGGCGGCATTGTCGGCGGTGATCATGGCGATGTTGCTCACTCGCAAATGTGCCATCGCCAGGTTGGCGGTCTCCAGTCCGCACAGGCCAAGGGTCATGAGCACCGGCAGCGACATGGCGAATTCGACCAAAGCGAGGCCGCTGTCGCAGCGCCGCAGCCGCGCGGCGAAGCGGGCGGGTCGGGCGAGGAGGTTCATGGCCGGGCCTTTCAGCATACGGTCGGCGACGTCGTGTCGCGGCCCGCATAGGGCTGGTTGCGAAGGACGGTGTTGGCGACGATGGTGACGTTGTTGCCGCCGCCGCCGAGGAAGCGGGTGATCGGCACGATCCGCGGATAGCTCATCGTCACCTCGAAATAGACGACGTCCTCGGAATTGCCGAGCCCGCTGCGGCCGCGATCGAGATCGTAGCTGCCGTTGCGGTTGTAATCCTCAAAGCAGTCGCCGGGATTGTACGAACCGGTCGGCGCCGTATCCTGGGTGATCTTCTCCGGCGTGCTGACGCCGGTGAAGTCGGAATAGCTGCGCGTCCGCGTCTGGATGGTCGCGTCGCCCGAAAATTCCTGCAGCCGGTTGCGGACATGGTTCTCGATCGCCGTGGTCGTCTGGTTGCCGATCACCGCCATGCGCGCGGCCTCGTGCAGCGTGCCCTGGATGATCGAGGTCACGTAGCTCCTGTAGCCGAGGTCGAGGACCCCGAGCAGCAGCAGGCACAGCACCGGCAGGATCAGCGCGAACTCGACGATCGTCGCGCCGCGCTGATCCCGGCGGAGGGTGCGGAGGGTCACGCTCCGCCTCACTGGGTCAGCCTCAGCGCGCCGATATTGTTGCCGATCTCGCGGAAGCGGGCGATCAGCTGGTCGCGGTTGCCCGAGGTCGACGCCTGGTTGGCGTTGCTCGCGCAGCCGGCCATGTCGGCGCTGAGGGTGGTGCCGAAGGCGATCACCCAGACCGAGACGTTCATGCCCTTGACCGCGTTGCAGATCATGCGGAAGCGCTGCATGTGCGAGTCGTACTGGCCGCTCCCGGTCGAGCTGCCGGTGACCCGCTGGTCGTTGGTTTCGACGCCATAGGCCGAATAGACGGTGGTGTTCGGCTCCAGCTGCCCGTCGGTCATGAAGATGATGTGACGCGCGACCGGCATCCCGTTGAACGTGTCGGCGCTGTCGCCGAACACGCCTCCGTTGGAGATCAGCCGGGCGCCCCACAACATGCCGATGTCGTGATAGGTGTTGCCGGTCGGCACCAGCGCGTTGACGTAGGACTGCATCGCGCCGCGCTCCCAGGCCTGGAGCCGCCGCGCCTCGTACGGACAGGCGGCGCCGGCCATGTTGGTGTAGCTGCCGCTGGAATTGCGCCGCCAGTAAATCTCCGGGATCATCGGCCGCCAGCGCGTGTCGTCGTCGTGGGGGACGAGGTTGATGTCGAGGTCGAAGGCGCCGTTCGGAATGGCGTAGCCCGAATTCTCGTCGATGTCGTCGACCGTGACGCGTTCCTCGATGCACCCGTTCCAGGTCAGCGATGTGGTGGTAATCCCGGTCCCGCCCAGCTGGGCGAGCTCGAACGCGTCGTAGGAGCCCGATTCCGTGACCTCGCCGGTGTTGCTGGTGGCGTAGCTGATCGGGCCGCCGAGCTTGAAGTCGCTGACGTCGACCGGCTCCTGCTGCTGATAGGTGTAGCCGCTCGAGCTGTACGAATATTCCGCCGTATAGGTGGTGTTGGTCTGGACGTAGCGGCGCCGGCAGCTGCGGCTGGAGCCGTTCGTGTCGGGCGCGCCCGACCAGCCCCAGTCGACGCCGCTCTCCTCGTTGTTGGCGAAGCCCCGCGTCCAGGTCGCCGCGGGCGCGGGCCCGCCGCCGGTGGTCGCGCTCGGGTTGAACCCGGAGAAGCTGACGTTGCGTCCGTATTTGTCGCAGTTCGACTGCGAGATCGCGCTCGAATAGGTCTGCTCCACCGGCGCCTGGGGCGGCTCGGCGGTGGCGATATATTCGACCTGGAGATTGTTGTAATTCGCCACCCGCGAGCGATATTCGACGCTGTTGGCGAGGAAGTCGGGATCGACGTCGCGGATGAGGTCGCCGACGTTGACGGTGCTCGAATAGGGGACGATCCCGTAGCGCAGCCTCAGGCCGTTCGATTCGAGCTGGGTCTGGATCGGCCGCAGCTCGTCGTAAAGCGCCATCGTCGCGTCGCGAAGGGCGTCGATCTTGTCGACGCCGTTGAGCTCCGAGGCCATCGATCCAGTGACGTCGAGCACCAGCAGCACGTCGGTGTTGACGAAGTTCAGGGACGCGTCGCAGGTGACGCTGAGCGGCAGCGAGGTGAAGCCGAACATCTTCATGATCGAGGTCGGGATGCGGGTCGAGGCGGTCACCCGCACGACACCCGAGCTGGGCCGGGTCACGGCCGGCGTGAAGGCGTCGGTCTGGTACATGCGTTGGGGGAAGTTGAAGTTGAAGAAGCGCACCGCCTCGTTGGTGACGGCGGCGGTCAGCTGGTCGTTGCTCATCACCCGGCGGCCGGCGAGCGCGGCGGCGTCGCAGGCGCTCTGCAGACGGGTCTTGGCCATATAGGCGCGGCTCATGTCGACGCCCGACCCGATCATCGCGGCCAGCGGCACCAGGGCCGCGCCGACGATCGCCAGCGTGTTGCCGCGCACGTCCCTGAGCAGCCGGGTCAGGAAACCCTTGCCGCGCGCCAACTCGCAGACCCTGCTGCTGCCCTTTTCCTTCTGCATCTGGTCCTCCAAAGGCCTTTTGCGGCTCTTTTGACGACCTGCATTTGCCCGATTAAAGCTAATCTTCGCTCAAACGAGATGGTTAGGATTGCCTTAGCCATAGATTGGCGCGGCGGGGCCGCCGCGGCGGCGGATCAGGGGGCGATGGCGAGGCCGTCGCCCTGGGCGCCGGCGGCGAGGCGGCGGATCACCCGGCCGCTTGCCATCTCCACTTCGGCGACCTGGTTGCGGCCGGTCTCGGCGGCATAGAGGCGGTGCCCGTCGGCCGAGAACAGGATCGTCACCTGGCCGGCCTCGCGCGCGCCGCTGACCGGAATGTCGCGCACCGCCGCGCGGGTGCGCGCGTCGATGAGGGTGAGGCTGCCGCCGCCGAGATTGGAGGTGACGATCCAGCGCCCGTCCGGGCTCGCCGCCACCCGGATCGGGACCGCGCCGGTGCGGACCTCGGCCAGGAGCGCGAAGCTCTCCGTGTCGAACGCCTGGACGCGCGCGCCCTCGAGGTCGCCGACCCACAAAGTCCGCCCGTCGCGGCTGAGCGCGATGCCCTCGGGCCGGCCGCCGACCGCGATGTCGCGGAGCTTGCGGCGCGCGGCGAGGTCGATCACCGTGACCGTGCCCGAGCCGATATTGGCGGTGAAGGCGCGGCGGCCGTCGGCCGTCACCGCCAGCATGTGGGTGCCGTCCTGGCCGGTGGGAATTGCGGCGAGCGCATCGCCGGCGCGGGTGTCGACGATGACCAGCGACCGGCTGCGCTCGGTGGTGACCAGGATCCGCCCGTCGCCGAGCCAGGCGATGCCGTGCGGCCCCTCGTTCGGCGCAAGGTCGATGGTGCGCAGACGCGCGCGCGTACGGATGTCGAAGACATCGATCGTCCGGCCGCCATAAGCGACCACCGCCGCCTGGCGCCCGTCGGGCGACACCGCAATCTCGTGCGGCATCCGCCCGGTCGCCGCGCGGCCGAGCTCGGCGCCCGAGGCGAGGTCGATGAAGCTGACGCTGTCCTCGCCCTTGTTGCCGACGAGGAGCGTGCCGGCGACGGGCGCGGCGGCGGGCGCCGGCGTTGCGGCCTGCTCGCTCCGGCTGCAGGCCAAAGCGACGAGCGCCAGTCCGATCAGCATCTTCATTTTCCGCTCCCCCAATCCGGCGCCGATGCTATCGTCCCGGCGATGACCCGCAAACGATCATTCTTGCTAACTTTTGCGGCGCTGCCGGCGCTGCCGGCCCTCGCCGCGCCGCTTGCCGCGCAGGAGCTTCCGGTCGGGCAGGGGGAGGCCGAATATCGCGCCTGGCTCGACGCCTCGCCGGGCGTGCGCGGCCAGGTGCTGTCGTTCGAATCGTGGCAGCAGGCGGCCGGGGTCCGGCACGTGCTGCCGACCTGGCAGATCATCCGCACCGCCAGCATGTGGCGCGAATGCGGCGGGCCGCCGTTCGAGGTGCCGCCGTTCCGCCTCTGGCCCGGCATGACCCGGACCCTCGGCTTCATCCGCGACCATGTGAAGGGCGCGGTCGGCGAGGTCGAGGCGGTGTCGGGCTACCGCAACCCGGCGCTCAACATTTGCGCCCGCGGCTCGGAGCGCAGCGCCCATCTCGATTATTTCGCCCTGGACCTGATCCCGCTGGTGCCGCTCGACCGGCGCGAGCTGTTCCGCCGCCTGTGCGCGATGCACAGCCGGCATGGCCCCGCATCGGGCGTCGGCCTCGGCTTCTACGCCTTCCAGCGCTTCCACATCGACACCAGGAGCTTCCGCCGCTGGGGCGCCGCCGGGCCGGGCGGCAATGAGAGCCCGTGCGCGGTGATCGAGCGCGGAGAGGACCCGCTGGCGCCGCCGCTGCCGGTGCCGCAGGTGCCGCCGCCGCCCGTGCCCGCGCCGGTGGCGGTCCCGCCCGCGGCGCCGCCCCTGGTGCCGCCGGTCGCCCAGCCCGAGCCGCCCGCCCCGCCCCCGGCGCCGCCATCCGCGCCACCGACGGACGGATGATAAGGCGGATGGCTGCGTTGCCGCAATTCGCCTGATTACTCCGCGGCGAGGGCACCCGCTTCCCGTGAGAAAACCGGATGATCAGTGAAATCGGCGGCGTCCATGAGGCGATAGGGAAGGGGTGGGCCCGAGGCGTCGTTCGCCAGCCAATTTTTCAGGTGTTGGACGAAATAGTCGCGCACGCCGGGGTCCCGGTCGGTTGAGATACTGTGCCGCCCCTGTTCTATGGCGACCCGGCTGGTCACCGCACTTCCCGCAAAGAAATCCAGCACGACCGACCCGTCGAAGGAGAGGCTCTTTATGATGCGCTCGATGATGGCGATCGGCTTTTGCGTCGGGTGGCCCACGCGCTCCAGAGAGTTTCCGTTGAGGCGTCCGATTTGCCACACATTGGTCGGGTTTCGCCCTTTCTCGACGCTCTCCGGCCTGAGGCGCTTGTCCTTCAGGTAGGTCCGCTTCGTCCGCTCATCAAACGGCTCCCGAACCGCATCCAGGTCGAAATAATAGCCCTTCGTCTTGGTGAACCAGACGATTTCCTCGTGCCGATTGGCGAAAAAGCGCTGCGCACCCATGCCGTTGGGATAGTTCCAGATTATCAAGTTGACCAAATTGAAGAGCTTGGTCGACCGCATCTCGTGGATGATCGAGAGCAGGTCGCCGGACCCGGCTTCACCCTGATATTGAAGGCCGCCGAATATCACCAGGCTCCCGCTATCCGCGAGGACGCGATACGCCTCACCCAGCCACTGGCGAGCCCATGACAGATAATCTGCATGGTCGTCCCAGTCCGCCATCAGGATGTTGTATGGCGGATCACAGATAATCAGCTGCACGGACCTGTCGGGCAGCCGCTTCAGGACGTCGAGGCAATCGGCGCTGAAAACGGCATGGCAGGTGTGGTCGATCGCCGGGCTCGATGTCATGTCCGAACGGTGCTTCCGCCCAGCCTTACGCAGGGCATTCATTCCCATATGCCCTGCGTTACGGTGAGATCTATTCGCCATCGGAAACTCCCGTCAGGGCCCCTCGGGCGTCAGCGCCGAACGACATGCGAGGCCTCCTGGTCGATCCGTCCAAGACTCTCCAGAATGTTCAGGAGGAAGGGGCAGCGATGCCTGGCTGCTTCCTCGGTCCCCGGCTCAATCCCCATTTCGTCGCAAAAGTCCTTGACGGAACCAAAATCAAAGAAGCCCTCGTAGATATCGTTCTTCGCAATGCGGCGATCGGGGAAACTACCGAGGAATTCCGACATCTGGCTCACCGCAGGCATGTGCAGCATCGTGTCCGAATAGAGCGCCCGCAGTGCATCCGATCGGGCGCATGCGTCTCGCAGCAGCACATTGTAGAAGCCCGGCCTTTCCGGCAACCTCGTGGATTCCACCTGGCCGCCACCCATGATGAGCCTGGCCGTGTCCACATAGGGCGAAAGCAGGTTCCACAACGAGAGACCCACGTCGGTCAGCTCCGGTACGTAAGCGTGCGAATCATCGACATATCGAATGTCGGAAACGACACCCATCTCGATGGCGGCGAGTATCTTGTATTTGATCTGCCGGCGGAAGGTGGCGAGGCGTCCGTGGCCCAGAGATCCGCTTAGTCGAAGATATCGGTCATCGAATTGCGTTCCCTTTCTCCCCGTCGCAAATCGCCACATGATCGCAACTATGTGTCCGAGGTGAGTCCCCTGCGGATAGTGAAAACCGGCCTCGGTATGGCGCAGAAAACGTCGCCTGGATTGAGGCTCGGGCGCTTGCGCTTCGGCAATATCCGCGCCCGCGGCACCGGCCTCGACCGTCTCGAATCTCGGCAATTTGATGATTGCCGATCGCCTGGGTCGTGCCGGGCCGGCCGCGGCTTCGTCGCCATGCTCCGGCAAGCCCGCTTCGGGCGGAGGGTCCACCGCTCGCAGGGAAAGATAGCCCTCCTTCAGCAGGCGTTCGATATCTTCAGGAGAGGAGATGACGGAAACACCCTCCTCCCCGCCATCGAACCAGGCGTCGATGCGATTGCGGATATCTTCCAGAATGGCGGGGTTGTCGCCGTCCCGCGTGTCGATGATAATCCCAGCCTCGACATTCAGCCCTGAGATGCCCGGGCCGGTGAAATTGGCGGAGCCCACATAGGCGGTCTCGCTCCTGTCCTCCCTCACAAAATGATATACTTTCGGATGAAAGAGGGAGGCTTCAAAACTTACTATCCCCAAGGCGACGCGAGGGCGCGGCAGACCGAGGCTGGCTGCAAGATAGGAGATGTGGCTGGCCAAGGTACAGGCCCTGTTCGATCCCAGCAGGAGTCTCAGCATCGACCCGCGATCGGCCCAGTCCTTGAGGGACGGCAATAAGGGACCGCTGCCCTCGAGAGTGAAATAACCTGACTGGCACCGAAATTCACTGAGGCCGTCCGAGGCGGTTTGCTGCATCCACCAGGCGACAGTCTGATCGGCCTGGCGAACGCTTGTATCAATATATCTCACTGCCGACCCCGCCCGGACATGGATCACGCTATGACAGGCATTCCCGCCGCCCTCAATGCCCGTGCCGGGAGCAGCTTTTGCGGCATTTCCGTCACCCCGGCGGAGGCCGGGACCCAGGCCGGATTTGGGCTTCGCTGAGGTGGGGGCCGGATGCCGGCCTTCGCCGGCATGACGAAAGAGGCTCGGGGCTGCGATCGGCGGCATGGCGGGTCTCGTTGCGTCCAAGGCGATCGCGGCGCTCCTGGACGCCCTCGGCGGCGTCGAGCCGCTTCGGCCGCGCCCCCTCCCTGACCTTCCTCCCCCTCGGGCAGAGGGGGCGGTGCGGAACGCTTGAAACGCCGCGATAATTTCCTTATATAGCTGAAATGCAACAATTAATCCGTTCGGCCGCGCTTGCGGCGATGCTCCTTTTCGCGCCATTCGCGGCCCCGGGCCACGCGCCCGCGCCGGGCAGCGAGGCGGTCGGCGCGTTCCATGCCGCGCTGGCGCCGGGCCAGCCCGGCCTATCGGCCCCGGCCGACCCGGACCGGAACGCGCCCCGCGCGTCCCGCGCCATGCTGGCGCCGGGCCAGTCCAGGGCCGATTATTATGCATGGCTTGCCCGCGCGCCGGAGCACCGCGCCCGGGTCCTCGCCTTCCGCGCCCATCTCGCCGCGCAGGGGCTCGAAGACGTCGTGCCGGTCTGGCAGCTGGTCCGCACCTCCTCGTCCTGGCGGGCGTGCGCCGCGGACCGGTTCGAGGTCGCGCCGGCCGACAAATGGGACCATATCGTCGCCACCCTGCGCTTCGTCCGCGATCGTGTGGTGCCGGCGATCGGCCCGGTCGAGGCGCTCTCCGGCTATCGCAACGAGGCGCTCAACGCCTGCTCCGACGGCGCCCCGCACAGCGCCCACCGGCTGTTCTTCGCGCTCGATCTGACCCCGGTCGCCGCCGAAATCACCCGGCCCGCCATGATCCGCGGCATCTGCGCCGCCCATGCCCGCGACGGCCGCGCCTATGATGCCGGCCTCGGTTTCTATTCGGGCCTGCGCTTCCACGTCGATTCGAACGGCTATCGCAAATGGGGCCCCGACGGCAGCGGCGCGACCAGCCCTTGCACGGGCGGAGTCGCCTGAAAGAGGGGACGGTGAGGGAATAGTCCCTGGGCTTGCAATGTTGGAAGTGTTCCTGTTTCGTTCCGGACATGGACGATTCGCAGCCCCCGCTCCAGACCCCGGTGTTTTTGAGGGAGCGGTTGCGGCTCTTCCCCGACAGGGCCATTGTCTCATCCGTCGCCGCGGGCATCGCGGGCGACGAAGGCAAAAAGGAGGCCCCTATGACTGCCGGCACCATTCTCCTCTTTCTCGCGCTGATTTGCTTCGTCCTGGCCACGTTCGGCTTCGTCATCGCCCGCATCAACCTCACCGCGGCAGGCCTGGCCTGCGCCGTGGCCGCGGTCCTGGTCGGAAGCTACGTCGTCGGCTGATCTCGGGCCCGTCACGCCAGGCCGGCTTTCATCGGCGCTGGCGTGACCGGGCTCAGGCGGCTGGCACCTCTGGTCGCATGTCCGAATGGGTGGACAGCAGATTCTGGCGCCCTGGGAACGGAGGCTATTGCCTCTCCCCGCCTGGGGCGTTATAACGCGCGTATGAACATGGAGCTCAAGATCAAGAAGATCGGCAATTCGGCGGGCGTCGTGCTGCCGAAGGAACTGCTGGCCCGCCTCCGGGTGGGGCAGGGCGATACGCTCTACGCGAGCGAGGCGCCCGACGGTATCCGGCTGACCGCGTCCGATCCCGATTTCGCCGACAAGATGGCCCTGGCGGAGAAGATCATGCGCGAGGATCGCGACATCCTCCGCATTCTCGCCAAATGACGTCGCCGGACCGGACCGAGCCACGCTGGCTCGACGCCGCGATCGCGCTTGCCGTCCACGACCGGCAGCTCGCCGAGCATGGCGGCGGCAGCGGCGTGCGCGACGCCGGCATGCTGGAATCCGCGCTTGCCCGCCCGATCAACGCCTGGGCTTACGGCGAGGACGATCCCTCGGCGCTCGCCGCCGCCTATGCGTTCGGGGTCGCGCGCAACCATCCCTTTGTCGATGGCAACAAGCGTACCGCCTGGGTGCTCGCCCGCCTCTTCCTCGCCCTCAACGGGCATGAGCTGCGCTTCGCAGCCGCCGACGCCACGGCCGTGATGCTGGCGCTCGCCGCCGGCGAGCTGTCCGAGGCGGAAATGGCGGACTGGTTTCGCTCGCGGCTTCGCGCCGTCTAGTCCTTCGTCATTCCAGCGAAAGCCGGAATCGCGTTTTCTTTCCTCGGCGGCGGTGGAGGCAGGGAGATTCCAGCTTTCGCTGGAATGACGGGACGTCCATCGCCCGCGCCAACCCCCCGGTTGGCGTCCCGCGCCGCCCCTGCTAGGGCGCCCGGCAATGACCGACCTCAGCCGCATCCGGAATTTTTCGATCATCGCCCATATCGACCACGGCAAATCGACCCTGGCCGACCGGCTGATCCAGTCGACCGGCGGGCTCTCCGCGCGCGAGATGACCAGCCAAGTGCTCGACAATATGGAATTGGAGCAGGAGCGCGGGATCACCATCAAGGCGCAGACGGTGCGGCTCGACTACCGCGCCAAGGACGGCCGCGACTATGTCCTCAACCTGATGGACACGCCCGGCCATGTCGACTTCGCCTATGAGGTCAGCCGCAGCCTCGCCGCCTGCGAGGGCGCCTTGCTCGTCGTCGACGCCGCCCAGGGGGTGGAGGCGCAGACGCTGGCCAACGTCTACCAGTCGATCGAGCACGACCACGAGATCGTGCCGGTTATCAACAAGGTCGACCTCCCCGCCGCCGACCCCGACAAGGTGAGGACCGAGATCGAGGACATTGTCGGCCTCCCCGCCGACGACGCGGTGCTGACCAGCGCCAAGACCGGGCTCGGCGTGCCCGAAGTGCTGGAGGCGATCGTCGGGCGCATCCCGCCGCCCAAGGGCGACCCGGACGCGCCCTTGAAGGCGATGCTGGTCGACAGCTGGTACGACCCCTATCTCGGCGTCGTCATCCTGATCCGCGTGATCGACGGCGCGGTCAGGAAGGGCCAGCAGATCCGCTTCATGGCCGCCGGCACCACCCATCTGGTCGACCGGGTCGGCGTGTTCCGGCCCAAGATCGAGCAGATGGCGAGCCTGGGCGCCGGCGAGATCGGCTTCATCACCGCCCAGATCAAGGACGTCGCCGAAACCCGCGTCGGCGACACCATCACCGACGCGCGGCGGCCGACCGCGCAGGCTTTGCCCGGGTTCAAGCTGGTCCAGCCGGTCGTGTTCTGCGGCCTCTTCCCGACCGACGCCAACGACTTCGAGAAGCTCAGGGATTCGCTCTCCAAGCTCCGGCTGAACGACGCCAGCTTCAGCTTCGAGATGGAGACCTCGGCCGCCTTGGGCTTCGGCTTCCGCTGCGGCTTCCTCGGATTGCTCCACCTCGAGATCATCCAGGAGCGGCTGACCCGCGAATATGACCTCGATCTGATCACCACCGCGCCCAGCGCGGTCTACAATATCCAGCTCGGCCATTCGAGGGACGAGCCGGCGCGGCGGATCGAGATCCACAACCCCGCCGACTTCCCCGATCCCAACCGGATCGAAAGCATGGAGGAGCCGTGGATCGAGGCGGTGATCTACGTGCCCGACGAGCATCTCGGGTCGATATTGAAGCTCTGCCAGGACCGGCGCGGCATCCAGAAGAACCTCACCTACGTGGCGGGGCGGGCGCAGCTCACCTACGAGCTGCCCTTGAACGAGGTGGTGTTCGATTTCTACGACCGGCTGAAGTCGATCAGCCGCGGCTATGCCAGCTTCGACTATCACCAGATCGGCCACCGCGAGGGCGACCTCGTCAAGATGAACATCCTGGTCAACGGCGAGCCGGTCGACGCGCTGAGCATGATCGTGCACCGGGGAGCGGCCGAGGCGCGGGGGCGGCAATTGGTGGAGCGGCTGAAGGACCTGATCCCGAGGCATTTGTTCAAGATCCCGATCCAGGCCGCGATCGGGGGGAAGGTCATCGCGCGGGAGACGATTGCGGCGCTGCGGAAGGACGTGACGGCGAAATGCTATGGGGGGGATATCACCCGGAAGAAGAAGCTGCTGGAGAAGCAGAAGGAGGGGAAGAAGCGCATGCGGGAATATGGGTCGGTGAGCATTCCGCAGGAGGCGTTCATCGCGGCGTTGCGGATGGGAGAGGAGTGAGGCGCTTTTTGGCCTCCAGGCTGCTGGAGAAGCATGAAATGGGCTCGGCGGTCGATGCGGGGCATCGAGCCAGGGGGGCTCAGGGAAGAAGCGGATGCGGGAATATGGGTCGGTGAGCGTCCCGCAGGAGGCGTTTATCGCGGCGCTGCGGATGGGGGAGGAATAGTCGCTAATGGCGGGAAGAGCCGAGCAAAGCAGTCATCTTTTCAGCCCATTCTCGCCGACCGCTATTCTTGCTGCGGGCGAGACGGTCCAGCTTTTTTTGAAAAAGTGATAGGCCATTCGAAGAGGCTTTGGCATTAATAGCCTTCACCTCATCGCTGTGGTCCCTCAACCATCTTCGGCCGTCGGCCAATTCCGAAAGTGGGATGAGAATCGCGCTCATTGCCGCTTCAGGAGTGAAGCCAGAGCTTGTCAGGAGCGGCGTCCCGCCGATCCTCATGATTGAGACTGGCTCTGCGATATATCGAGCGATTGCCATGCTGTTAGCTAGGGACTTGTATAGGCCCTTCCTTGTTTTTGGATTGATCTTGGTGGCTAGGTCGAACCATCGCTTTCGTAACGGATAGCTGAATGAGCCTATCATCTTGTCAGCGGTGGAAATGAGCGCTTCATAGAGGCCAGTCTTGGAATGCCAACTGGGCTCGCACAGGGGCGCAAATTCGATGGCGAGTGAAAATGGCTCTGCTCCCTTTTCAATAGCCAGTTGCCAATCTGCATTAGGCACTTGTTCCAGGCGTCGGCGCACGAGGGTGAGACCCCGCTGTCTCTCCGACTGTGGCGCTCGCCTTAGCGACGTGGCGATGGTGTGGAAATTCGCATCTAACGGAATCTTCTCGAGAGACTTCCAGAATGGGTCGCCATAGTGCCTCAGTCGATTAAGGAAGCCGGCACGGGAGCCTTCCTCCAATGGCGCCAAGTAATCGCTGATCGCTTTAAGGGTATCCTCAACGTATAGGGTTCCGAGGCCTCCCCCCGACACCATGTAATTGGCAACTTTGTTCACGAGTATTTTTGAAGTTGGGCACTTCGTAAGAGCAGCCCAGACAATCGGCATAACGACGAGATCAGAGAATACGTCGAGCTTTTCCCGAATAGATTTCACAAAGCCTGGGTATTCAGCAAGGAGACTCTCCCAGGTTATACCATTCGGCGCTCCAAAATCCCGTCCCCGAATAATAAAAATCGCCGCAACAGAGGACACTAGGTCGATGTTTTTGGCCGAGTACGCCTCATTGAATCTGTTCAATAGGTGGCCTTGATCGATTAACTCGGTCAAGTTGGTCCCTGCTCCGTCAAAATGCAATTGGAGTATTCCAAGAGCTGCAATGGCCGCCGCGCTTTTTGCCTCTGCGCCAGGCGTGTTTTCGGCGACTTGGGATGCAGCAGCGGTCAGGGGCGTCCAATCGAATGCTGCCGAGGCCGGCATGACAGAGGCGAAGTCGGGATCAACAATAATCTTGAGCGACTCGGGAACGGACGGGCCATCCTCAGCAGACTCCAAATTGGCAGTGAGGCCCGCCACCAGCTGTTTAGGGGTGTGGCTGGTACGGAATCGCTTCCAAACCACCTTCTTTTTGGACGCCTCCGCAACCACCTTCAGGAAGTCAGTAGGTGCGGCAGCAAGCTCAAAGAGCGGCGTCTCCACCTTGCTCGTTCCGGCAAGCTCCACAATTTCCTCGGCCGCCTGGAACGCGATCGACAGGACTTCGGGGTTGATGGGGGTCGTCTCCATTATCGCTGCGATCATGTCTGCACTGGACTTGATCAGGAGTCCTTTCTTGTTGGTCGGCGCTTGCTCCGCAAAAGTCCGAACGCGAAGCCCTAGGTCCTTAGGGACATCATCGGGCACTGACATCGAGAAATAGTGAGTCGCAAGGATTCCCCATGAGACACCTTTCCAGGCCGCCATCTCGTCAACCTGAGCCAAGAGAAGCGCAGCATTCGTGACAAACATGAAGTCGAACCCACCGTCGGAGCCTGCGGTCGGCGGGGAAGCAATTACGCGTTCAAATTCGTGACCAAAGCCCGGAACGGTGGACAGGCGTATGAATTCCTCGAAATCGTTCGCCAAAATTGCGCTCCGAATGGGCTCGTGAAGTAGTACCTGGGCCGCTTTCCCTAGCTCGACTCCAAAGTGAAGTGCCGCAATCTGAGTTTCCCAGTTTTCCACCGGAGGGACCACAGCGTGGGCGTCCGCCGTAAGAAAACCAAGTATGTCCTCGGATATATCGTCGGAGAGGGCAGCAAAATAGGCGAGACATGTTAGATCGATGGCCTCACCCTGGCGCTGCACGTATTGCGCAGCGAAGCTGTTTACGAACTTATTGATTAGGGCTGCCGCCTCTCCCGCCGCCTGCGCCGCTCCGCCTCGGCGGCCGCGAGTTCCCGCCGCTCCGCCTCCACCTCCGCGACGGCGTGCGCCTTGCGGGCTTCCCCGGCCTTCGCCGGGGCCGGCTCGGGCGGGGTGAAGGGGGGCTTGGGCGTTCGTTTCTTGTAGGGCTTTCGCGGGCGGTGGATGCGGCGGGGCTTGGCCGGAGTCGTGGTTGCGCCCGGAGGATCGGGCGTGGGCGCGACGTCCGGAGCCGGCAAGGCCGCCCGTGCCTCGGGCCGCGCGGTCGCAGGCTCCCCCGGAGCCTCCTCGCGGGCCCGCTTCATCTCTTCGAGCACGGCATCGATGCGCCCGGCTTCGCCGCCCTCCCCCAATCCTTCCCACCGATGCTCGCCCTCGGGCCGATATTCGACCCAGTCGCCTTCGAAGCCGCTTTCGAGCTCGCCGAGATAGTCGTTGGTCTCCGCCTCGCCGATGAAGAAGCGCTCGCGGTCGTTTTCCGGATCGGCCTCGAGCGCGCGGCGGCGCTCGGCGCAGGCCTCCAGCGTGCGGTAGATTTCGGCCTGGGCCTCGGCGTCGAGGGCGACGCCTTCGAAGGCGGTGAGGAGGTTTGCTGCTTCGGTGTCCGCGGCGAGCTGGGAGGGGGCGTTGCCGCCTCCCGAGATCACGGTCTTGACGGTGGTGGTGGAGGCTTCGGCGGCAGCGAGGGCCGACCCGCCGTCACGAACTGAATTCGTGACGTCGATCGACTCGGCTTTGCCGGTCGTCGGCCGGCCGGACATCGCATCTCTCGCGGAAGCGTGCGCGCCGCTACGCGTCGGCCCGCTTTCGCTCGGCGCTGCCGCACCTGCTGCCGCCGTCGCCCTTGTCGAGAAGTAATTGATGGTGGTGCGGCGTCCGGCTGCGTCCTGGCCGTAATGGCGCAGGATGAACATCAGGAGGCGGTCGTTCTTCTTGCGGCGGAAGCCCATCAGCCTGCCGCCGACGAAGACCGGGACGAGCTGGCCGTTCATCGCGCGGTCGAACGCCTCGTCCCTGACCGGCTGCAGGCCGAGCGTCTGGGCGGCGTCCATGGCGGCGCGGAAGCGTTCGGCGCCGGGCTGGCGGCGGAGCTGATAGACGCTGCTTTGGCTCATATTGACCATGCGGCAGGCGATCGAGACGCAGCCGGTGTCGGCCAGCGCCTCGATGAACGCCTTCTGCCGCTCGGGCGTCCAGCCGTCGTGGCGCGGGTTCTGGCGCGGCACCGGGATGAAAGACGGCAGCTCTCCGGGCGGGACGCTGCGGCGGACGGCGTTGCGGCTGACTATGAGTCGCCCCTTTCAAAACAAGAACGAAAACAGAACAAATCCAACATTGCAAGCGCCCAGAAAAGGCGGCGCGGCGGGGGATTTGCTTTTGGCCGCCAAAGCGCCCATCGCGGTCGGCAAGGCCGGGACAGGCGCCCGGTTTCCCCCAGACGAGGAGCTGCCACCATGAGCACGGCCGAGGATTATCAGGCGAAGGCCGCCGAGACGTTGGTCCAGCTCAATGCGGCGACCAGCGAGGCCGAGCGCAGCCGCCTCAGGCGCGCGCACGGCGCCTATCTGAGGCTCTCCACCCACGGCGCCGAGGCCGCCGCCCGCGCCGAAATGCGGCCGCTGCCCCGGATCAAGCCGGAAAAGCCCGCCGCGGCCGACGACCGGCTGGGGAAATGGACGATCAAATAGCCCATCAAAGTGGTACATTGATGGGGACCCGGCAGGAGTGGGAAGCGAGATTCCGGCTTTCGCCGGAATGACGCGGGCGCCGCGCTGGGGCGGCGCGCCCGAACGGCGCCGGCGCGGCTTTGCATCGGCCGGCGCCTTGCTCTAAGTCCGCGCTCTCGCCGACCGGAGTAAGCTTATGCGCCGCCTCGTCATCGCCCTTTGCGCCCTCCTTGCCGCCTGCACCGCGGCGGAGACCGAGGACCAGGCGGCGACGGCCGGGGCCAAAGCCGGGCGGATGGTGGCGCCGGTGCTGACCAGCGCCGAGGCGCGCGACCGCCACAGCTTCGCCCGGCCCGAAGTGGCGCGGGTGACCCATGTCGCGCTCGATCTCGACGCCGATTTCGCCGCGCGGCGGATGACGGGGACGGCGACGCTCGACATCGAGGCCGCGCCCGGCGCCGGCGAGATCATCCTCGATTCCAGGGGGCTGGAGATCGCGGCGGTCACCGACGGCGGCGGGCGGCCGCTGGCCTGGGCGCTCGGCACCGGCGACGCCGTCCGCGGCCGGCCGCTCAGCGTGCGCATCGGCCCTTCCCCGGCCTCCGCCGGGGCAGGCTCAGGCTCAGGACAGGCGGTGCGGCAGATCCGGATCCGCTACCGGAGCGGGCCCGACGCGGCGGCGCTGCAATGGCTGACCCCGGCGCAGACCGTGGGCAGGCGCCATCCCTATCTGTTCAGCCAGGGCCAGGCGATCCTCAACCGGACCTGGATCCCGACCCAGGACAGCCCCGGCATCCGCCAGACCTGGGAAGCGCGGATCACCGCGCCGGAGCCGTTGAAGGTGGTGATGTCGGGCGAGCGGCTGACCCCCGAGGGCGAGCCGGCCGGGGCCGGGCGCCGGGCCTATCGCTTCCGCATGGAGCGGCCGGTCGCGCCCTATCTGATCGCGCTGGCGGCGGGGGACCTGGCGTTCCGCGAACTGGGGCCGAGGACCGGGGTGTGGACCGAGCCCGCCATGCTCGACGCGGCGGCGCGCGAGCTTGCCGACAGCGAGCGGATGGTGGCGGCGGCGGAGGCGCTCTACGGGCCCTATCGCTGGGGGCGGTACGACATGATCGTGCTGCCGCCCTCTTTCCCGTTCGGGGGGATGGAGAATCCGACCCTGACCTTCCTCACCCCGACGATGATCGCCGGCGACCGGAGCCTGGTCGGGCTGATCGCGCACGAGCTGGCGCACAGCTGGTCGGGAAACCTCGTCACCAACGCCACCTGGTCCGATTTCTGGCTGAACGAGGGCTTCACCTCCTATTTCGAGAACCGGATCATGGAGGCGATGTACGGGCCGGCGCGGGCGGCGCAGGAGGCGGCCCTCTCGTGGGACGAGATGCAGAAGGCGTTCACCGAGCTCGGCGCCGAGGCGCCGGGCACGCGGCTCCACGCCGAGCTCGACGACCCGGACGGCGGCACCAGCGGCATCGCCTACGACAAGGGCGCGACCTTCTTGAGGACGATCGAGCGCGCGGTCGGGCGGCCGAGGTTCGACGCCTATCTGCGCTCCTATTTCGACCGCCACGCCTTCCAGCCGATGACCGCGGCGGCGTTCCTCGCCGACCTGCGCGCCAACCTGATCCGCGGCGACGCCGCGCTCGAGCGCAGGCTCGAGCTCGACCGCTGGGTCTATCAGCCCGGCCTCCCCGGCAATGCGGCGCGGCCCGATCCGGCGGCGTTCGCCGCGGTCGACCGGGCGGTGCGGGCGTTCAGCGCCGGCGGGGCGGCGGACGCGGTGCCCTATGCCGGCTGGACGACGGCGGAGCGGCTGCGCTTCCTGAACGCGCTGCCGCGGGCGATGGGCCGCGACCGGCTGGCGGCGCTCGACGCCGCCTTCGCCTTGTCGGCGAGCGGCAATGCCGAGACCCTGTTCGCCTGGCTGCAGCTGGCGCTCGCCAACCGCTACGATCCGGCGGTGCCGGCGGCCGAGCGGTTCCTGATGGCGCAGGGGCGGCGCAAGTTCGTCGCGCCTTTGTTCGAGACGCTGATCGGCGAGGGCGCATGGGGGCGGCCGATCGCGACCCGGATCTACGCCCGCGCCCGGCCGACCTACCACAGCGTCACGGTGGGCAGGGTCGACCAGCTGCTGCGCGGCGAAAGCTAGGGAAAACCGCCATTTCGGAGCGTTTTCCGGGGCGCGAGGCGGTGCGATTTCCGGGGCGAATTTAACGATCCATCAAGCCTATGCGGCTAGGACGGGATTCCCGACCAGAGCCGCACGGAATTCCATGTATCACGCCCCCGTTCCCATGGATGCCGATCCGCAGGATATCGGCCTGCGCGAAGAGGCCGCGGAATCGCTGGGGTTCGACCTTGGGAACGAGCGCCTGCGCGAGGCGCATCTCCATAACGGCCAGGTCGAGGCGCGCGCCCTGTTCGCGCCCTTCTTCGCCATCACCGCGGTCGCCGCCTCGCTGATCACCGCCTGGGCAATGTTCGGCTCGGTGCCGCTCAACATGGTGGTCGGCTGGGCCGCCGTCGTCGCCTTCGCCAACTGGGTTTCGTGCCGGCGCGCGATGGAGGCCGCGGCGTGGGGCAGCAGCCGCACCGCCCGGCCGGCGGCGCGCTGGTTCGCGGTGGTCGAGGCGGTCGGCCTCGCGGCGCTCTGGTCGGCGCTGCCGACCTACGCCTTCGCCACCCAGCCCGCCCATGTCCAGATCGTGATCGGCGGGGCGATGGCGGCGATGATCACCACCGCGATCGCGCTCGCCGCCATCCCGGCGGCGGCGATCGCCTGGATCGCCACCCTCACCGGGGCGTTCTGCCTCGCTTATTATTACGGCAGCGCGACACTCGACCTCAAGGTGGCGATCACCTTCGTGCTGGTCGCCGCCGCCGGCGCGTTCAGCGTCGCCCGCCTCACCCGCTGGACCTTCTCGCAATTGAAGGTGCTCGCCCGGACGCGGACCCAGGCCGAGTCGATCCGCCTGCTCCTCAAGGAATATGAGCATCGCGGCGTCGGCTGGCTGTGGCAGGTGGATAGCGAGAATCGCGTCGTCTACATCTCCTCGCGGATGACCGCCCTGCTCGGCCGCTCGACCACCCAGCTGATCGGCCATTCGCTGCCGGCGTCGCTCGGCGGCACCAGCGCGCTCGGCCGGATCCTCCTCTCCCGCCAGCCCTTCGCCAATCTCGAGATGGAGCTGAAGACCCGGCGCGGGACGCGCTGGATCAGCCTGTCGGGCGACCCGATCGTCGACATGACCGGCACCTTCCAGGGCTTCCGCGGGGTCGGCCAGGACATCACCGAGGTGCGGCGCACCCAGGAGCGGCTGACCAACCTCGCCAACATGGACGTGCTCAGCGGCCTGCCCAATCGCGGCCGCGTCCGCCAGCTGCTCGGCGAAGCCCTGTCCGGCTCGGCCGACGGCGAGACGCCCTGCGCGATCATGTTCCTCGACCTCGACGGCTTCAAGCCGGTCAACGACACGTTCGGCCACCCCAAGGGCGACGCGGTGCTGAAGAGCGTCGCCCAGCGCCTCGTCAAGGAGGCCGGCCCGTTCGGCCATGTCGGGCGGATGGGCGGCGACGAATTCGCCATCGTCATCAAGGACGCCAAGAGCCGGCGCATGGTCGAGACCCTCGCCGAGCGGCTGATCGCGGCGATCGCCGACCCGTTCCACATCGACAAGGCCGAAATCCGGATCGGCGTCTCGATCGGCTGCGCGTTCGGGCCGATGGACGGCCAGAGCGTCGACGACCTGATCCAGAAGGCCGACCTCGCGCTCTACCAGGCCAAGGCGCTGGGCCGCGGCACCTGCTGCTTCTTCAACGCCGACATGCAGAACGAGGCGGAGGACCGGCTGCGGCTCGAGCAGGACATGCGCGCCGGCATCAAGGCCAAGCAGTTCCGCCTGCTCTACCAGCCGCTGATCAACGCCGCCGACCAGAGCCTGATGGGCTTCGAGGCGCTGATCCGCTGGCACCACCCGACCCGCGGCATCGTCCCGCCCAACCATTTCATCCCGCTCGCCGAGGAATCGGGCCTGATCATGGAGCTGGGCGAATGGGTGATCGACGAGGCCTGCCGCGCCGCCGCGTCCTGGCCCGAGCATATCTGCGTGGCGATCAACGTCTCGGCCAAGCAGCTCATCTACCCGGCCCTTCCCAACACCATCCACGAGGCGATCCGCAAATACAGGCTGCAGGCCGACCGGCTCGAGCTGGAAGTGACCGAATTGGTGTTCCTCGGCGATTCCGCCAATGCGGTCGACGTGCTCAAGCGCCTCAGGACATTGGGCGTCGGCATCGCGCTCGACGATTTCGGCACCGGCTATTCGTCGCTCGGCTATCTGAACAAGGCGGTGTTCCACAAGCTCAAGATCGACGGCAGCTTCGTCCGCGAGGCGGCCAACAACAAGGAGACGGTGGCGATCATCCAATCGATCGTCCAGCTCGCCAAGAGCTTCCGGATGACGGTGACGGCGGAGGGCGTGGAGACGGCCGACGACTTCACCCGGATGCGCGATTTGGGCTGCCACCAGATCCAGGGCTATCTGTTCGGCCGGCCGATGAGCTTCGAGAAGGCCAGCGAGCTGGTCCACGGCATCCAGCAAAGGCTGAGCGCCTGACCAAGCCGGCCTGACCGCGCTTCGAGGCCCCGCCGATCGCCCCTCCACGATGAGCATCGGCGACGCTTCCCCCTGCCCAATCAACATAGTAATGGTGGCCGACCGGCCGCGGGCGCGCCTGTTGGCAGCAGCGAAGCCTGACAGCTCAAGTGCCTGGGGAGCCCGGCGGTCGAGGGAGCGACAGGCATGGGCCGTTACAAGCTTGCCAAAAACGCGGTAGAGTTGCTGCTTCCCGCTCTGGGCCTGACGAATTGGGACGCCGGCAGTGAAACGCGCGAACGAGCGCGCGGGATCGCCAGCGCTCTGCTCGCCTTGCTGCGTTCCAGGCTGGACGAAGCGGGGCAGAGCTCGCTCGACCGGCTCGCAGCCGATCCGGACTCGCCGGACAGGAAACGCGACCTGATGCGCCGGGTTGCAGCCCTTATCGACGCCGATCCGAATCGGATCGACCTCCACGCTTTGGTCCTCGAGGGGCAAAGACTTGCGGGGCAGGGTCGCCAGGCGGAGCGGCAGGGCAGCCAGTCCGAGGAGCAGGGCCAGGGTGGACCGGACGATCGCGGCGCGGGGTATGCGGATATCAACGCCCAAGAAGAAGACTCGGGGTTTGGAATGGGCCACACAAGCCACGGGTCCGGCGGTGGCCGGGACGACTAGGCCGTGAAGATTCCCTTCGATGTCGGATTGCCGCTCATCCTGCGATTGCTGCTGCCCGCAACGATCCTCGCGGCGGCGCTCTTCCCGGCGGCGGTTTCGTTGCGCGACCTCGCCTATCCAGGGTTGAGCGATGGGCTGCTGTTCACGATCCTGGGCCTGCTCGCGGGACTCGCCTTCCTCATGCTCGACATGCCGGTCTACATGCTGCTCGAAGGCCGGCGCTACTGGCCGGGATGGCTGCGCAGGTGGGGTATCGCCCGCGAGGCCAGGCGGCTCCAGGGCCTGACGCGCCGGGCCGATGCGGAGACGGACAAGACGAAGCAAGTCGAGCTGGACCTGCTCGCCGCGCAATTCCCGGTCGATCGAAAGACGGGAAGACCGGCGGCGCGCTATCCCACCCGCCTCGGTAATCTGCTGGCCAGCTTCGAAACCTATCCGACCGTGAAATACGGGCTGGACGGCGTTTTCTTCTGGCCCCGGCTGTGGGTGGCGATCGACAAGGACCTGCGCGACGAGCTGGACGGCGCCCAGGCGGTGGTCGCGGGTGCCATTTACGGCTGCGCCGCGCTCGCCGCCGCGGCCATGATCTGCGTCATTTATGCCTTTGCCCTTGCACATGGGGCGCAGCCGGACTGGCGATGGCTCGCCGCCAGCCTGGGCTGCATCCTGCTTTCATTCGCCTGCTATCGCGCCGCCCTGCCGCGCTACGACCAATATGGCGCCTTGTTCGCGGCGGTGTTCGACCAGCATCGAGGCAAGCTCGAGCTTGGCGGCCTGCTGGCGGACCTGGATGCTCATATGAAGGCCGAGCCGGCGCGTACCAAGGCGGAGGAAGGACGTGCGGTCTGGCGCTTTCTGCGCTGGCACCGCTACCGCCGGCCAGGCGCGGACAAGAACGAGATCGTCCAAGACTGGCTGCCCTGACCGAGGGGCCGGCGGACGCGATTCACGTCACCAGCCTGCGCGCAGCGCCTGAGTGTTCCCGTTTCCAGGAGTTGGTGCGCGGCCCGACGTCGGTTATGTTCGGGCCGGGAGGACATGTCGATGGCCTGGATCCTGCTCGCTTCGCTCGCCGCCGCCACGCCCGCGGCGAGCAGCGTCTACACCGATCTCAACCTCGACGCCTGTCGGGTGATCGAGCGGATCGAGGAAGGCGAAAGCGTGCGCTGGCAGTGCCCGGGCCACGCCACCATTCCACTGTTCGTCGGTACGGGCGACGGCCGGTTCGACCTCGACGCGGGCATCGACAATGGCGAATGGGAATCGCTCGATCCGTTCAACCATCTCGGGCCGCGGGTCGAATGGCGGCGGCGCGGGCGGGCCGCGGTGGCGGTGATCTACCGCATCGTCGTCGACCATCCGCGCAATGCGGCGCGCTCGGTACTCGCCGTCGAGACGATCGGCCGGCGCGGGCGGCCCGGCTGCCTCGTCGCGCTGATCGGCGGCGCCCTGCCCAATGCCAACGCGCTCGCCCGCGCGGCGGCGGACCGCTCCGCGAACTTCCGTTGCGGCCGCGATCCGGTGGCGCGCCGCGGCCTCGTCTGACGCCGTGGCGCTGGCGCTGGTCGCCGACGGGCTCGACTTCCCCGAGGGCCCGATCGCGATGGCGGACGGGTCGGTCATCCTCACCGAGATCAGGGGGCGGCGGCTGACCCGGGTCAATGCCGGCGGCGGCAAGACGATGCTGGCCGAGACCGACGTCGGCCCCAACGGCGCCGCGATCGGGCCCGACGGGGCGGTGTGGATCGCCACCAATGGCGGCGCCTTCTCCTATCGCGAGCAGGACGGCCTCACCATTCCCGGCCCGACGCCGCCGGGCCATGTCGGCGGCTCGATCCAGCGCCTCGACCTTGCCACCGGCCGGCTCGAGACGGTCTACGACGCCTGCGAGGGGCGGCGCCTGATCGCGCCCAACGACCTCGTTTTCGATGCGCAGGGCGGCTTCTGGTTCACCGATCACGGCGTCACCACCGAAGACGGCCGCCGCTTCGGCGCGCTCTATCATGCCGACGCCGACGGCGGCCGGATCAGCCGCCAGCGCGACGGCCTGCTCGGCCCCAACGGCATCGGCCTGTCGCCCGACGGCCGCGTCCTCTACGTCGCCGACACCTATTTGCAGCGGCTCTGGGCGTTCGACGTCGCCGCGCCGGGCGAGCTGGCGCCGCCGCCGGGGTTCGCGCCCGGACGGGTGGTCGCCAACCTGCCGGGATATCAATTGCTCGACAGCCTCGCCGTCGAGGCGTGCGGCAAGGTCTGCGTGGCGACGATCGTCAATGGCGGGATCACGATCGTCGATCCGGACGGATCGGCGGAGCATCTGCCGGTGCCGGACCTGGTCACCACCAACATCTGCTTCGGCGGCGCCGACATGCGCGACGCCTGGATCACGGCGGGATCGACGGGAAGGCTCTACAAAGCGCGCTGGCCGCGGCCGGGCCTCAGGCTGGCGTTCAACGCCTAGGCGTTAAGGGTGCGATCCGGCGGGAGCGAGGGGCCGGCCCCCGCCGGACGCGGGGACGTCAGCGCCGGCCGGCGGCGAGCCGCGGGCCGTTGCGCGCCGGATCGAGCGAGGCCGTCAGCACCTTGCCGGTGGCCCCCGCCGCGCATTCGAACGTGTAGCGGCGGTCGGCGTTGACGAAGATGGTGACCCGGGTGCGCCGCGAATTGCCGGCGATCGAGCCGATCCGGTAGGAACGGATCGCCCCGTCCTCGAACCGGCTCTGCAGCTCGGCGCGGCATTGGGCCACCGCGCGCTCGGCCGGGCCGAGGGCGGCGGCCGGAGCCGGGGCGAGGAAGGCGGACGCGAACAGGGCGGGGACGATCGAGATTCCAAGAACGCTTTTCATCTTCACCTCCATCTGCTATTAATGTACCGTACCGTATAGTACAGAAAGAGCGATGGCAAGGGTTTTTTAACGCATGGTACAAAAAACTTCCTCCGCCGTGCGCGGCCGCCCGCGCAGCTTCGACACCGACGAGGTGCTGGACCGGGTGCGCGACACGTTCTGGCGCTACGGCTATGCGGGCACGTCGATGGACCAGCTTTCGGCCGCCACCGGGCTGCACAAGCCGAGCCTCTACGGCGCGTTCGGCGACAAAAGGAAGCTCTACCTCGCCGCGCTCGACAATTATCTGGCGGACGTCCGCGCCGAGTTCGCCGAGGCGTTCGCCATTCCCGACCTGTTCGAATCGCTCGAGGCGATGACCGAATGGTCGATCGACAAGTTCATGGGCAAGGACCAGGTCGGCACCGGCTGCTTCATGATGCAGACGGCCATGCCCGAAGCCGGCGAGGACCCGGAAATCTCCCGAGTCGTGCGCGAATCGATGGATTCGCTCGACCGCGCCCTCGTCCGCCGCTTCGAGAAGGCGATCGAGGCCGGGCAGATCGCCGCCGAGGCCGATCCGCGCTCGCTGGCGATGGTGATGGTCGCCAACCATTATGAGATTTCCGGGCGGGCGCGGGCCGGCTATTCGCGGGCCGAGTTGCGGGCACTGGCCGACCGGGCGCTGGCGCTGGTCAAGGCGATGAGCGGGGCCGCAGGGAAAGGCTGAGCGCCCCGGCGCCTCAGCGCAGCCTGGCGATGCTGAGGCCGTCGGCCCTGGCGCGGTCCCTGATCGACTCCTCGCTCCGGCTCATCGCCCTGGCGATCGCCTTCAACGCCATGCCCTTCTTCGCCAGCAGGTGAAGCTTCTGGATCTCGGCGCTGGTCCATGCCTGCCTGTGCCGCTCGAACCGTTCCGCCATCCCTTGCTCCATCCGCCGCGGCCAGGGGCCGCGCCGGACCGGTGCTAGGGGTCCTGCGGGTCGCGGGCAAGCGCGGCGTTGGGCGCCGCCGGCGGGCCGGAACCGGGAGGGACTTGCCTGCGAACGCGTCCCTCCCGGCGCCCAACTCCCCTTGGGGGAGGGAGAGGGCCGGCCTTTGCCCCGTCGTCCAATGGGGCAAAGCGAAGGCTAGCGGTCGCTATCGAGGCCGCCGCGGGCTTCCCATTCGCGCGCGGTCCGGCAGATCCGGCGGCGCATCCGGGTCTCGCTGACCTGCTCGCTCACGCAGATCCTGCGGTCGGGATTGTCGGCGTCGCGGACACGGCCGCGCGGCGCCGGCGCGCTCTGGGCGTCGTCATTGCCCAGGGCCTGGGCGAGCGCCGGAGCGGTCTGGGCCGACGCCGGAAGCGCGGCGGCGCAGAGGACGGCGGCGAGGCTGGTGATCACGATCTTACGCATGGGGCATCCTTGTCGTTCGAGTTGACGTTGCCGTGCAGGCTCGCCCCCCGGCCTTCACCCAGCTGTCTTAGCGGACTAAGACAGGACGCGCATTGATCGTGCTTGCTAATTTTGTAGCACCCTCGAAAATCGACGTAAGGCGGCGGCTGTCCTTCGATAATGAACAGGTGAAACATGCCCCGCATGTTTCAGGATTGCCGGGGGCAATCCGACCTGTTCATGGTTCGACAAGCTCACCGGCTACTCAGGATGAGCGATCGGGGATTCAATCCGACCAACAACCGCGCTAGCGCTGCCGCGAGCGCCGTTCCTCGTACCACTGGCGGATCATCTGCTGGGTGCAGCCGGTCTGGCCGTAGCTGCCGACCACCGAGCAGCTGTTGGGGCGGGCGTCGCGCGACACTTCCTCGAGCGTCTCGGCCCGGGCGCCCCAGGCGGCCTCGGCCGGGCGGCTGCTCCGGCGCAGCGGCGCCGGGATGCGGTAGCGCTCCTCCTCGGGACGGCGGGCGCAGACGACGATATCGTCCCCCACCGAGGGCGGGCAGGGATCGTCGCCATAGACTTCGAGCCGGACCTCGCGTTCCGGCGGGTCGTCGCCCTGGGCGAGGGCCGGGGAGAGCGAAACCGCGCCGAGCAGCGCGCAAAGGAGCGGAAATTTCGCCATTGGCCGTCAGCAGCGTTGGGCGTCCTTTCCTGAACGCGCCATTGCTTTCTTGGTCCTGAGCGTCGGATCGGCGGCGGCGGGGTCGTCGGGCCAGGGATGCCGGGGATAGCGACCGCGCATCTCCTTCGCCACCGCCGCCCAGCTGCCGCGCCAGAAGCCGGGCAGGTCGCGGGTGGTCTGGATCGGGCGGCCGGCGGGCGAGGCCAAAGCGAGGACGAGGGGAACGTCGCCGACCCGGGGATGGTCGGCAAGGCCGAACAAAGCCTGGACGCGGACGGTGACGGTGGGGCCGGCCTCGGCATCATAGTCAATGGCATGGCGGCTGCCGGCCGGGGTTTCGAAATGGCTCGGGGCGAGGCGGTCGACCGCCTTGCGGCCCGCCCAGCCGAGCAGGCCGTCGAGCGTCGCGGCGAGCGCGGCCGGGTCGATGTCGGCGAGGCGCCGCCGGCCGGCGAGGAGGGGCGGCAGCCAGTCGCCGAGCGCGGCGTGGAGCGCCCGATCGGAAATGTCGGGAATCGCGGGATCCCGGCCGCCGGCGAAAGCGGCGCGCCGGCGCAGCGAACGCGCGCCATCGCTCCACGGCAGGAGAGCGAGGCCGTGGTCGCGGACGCCCTGGAGGAGGGCGGCCTCGACCGCGGCCGGGTCGGCGCTTCCATCCTGGCCGCCCGAAAGGAGGATCGCGCCGAGCCGGCGGCCGCGCGAGGCGCGGACGCTGCCGCCGGCGGGGTCGAAGGTGATTTCGGTGCCGGTCTCGATGCGGCCGGCGAACAGGCTTTCGACCGCGTCGGGGCTGAGCGCGGCGGCGGAAAGGATGCGGGCGCCGGCCGCGGCGCCGCCGACCTCGGCGACCGCGAGCCACTCTTCGCGGGCGAGCGGCGAGGCGGGATCGAGCCGGAAGCCGCGGCCCCCGACGCTGATCCAGTCGCCGCCGTCCGCGCCGCGGCGCCTGGCGACGCGGTCGGGGAAGGCGAGGGCGACGCAGGCGCCGATGTCGCCGCGCCCACCCTTTGGCGACGGCAGGAGCGTCAGCCAGCGCCGGGTCAGCCCGCGCGCGGCCTCGGCGCGCCTGCCCTTGTCGCCGCGCCAGCGCCGCAGCCGCGCTTCCAGATCGGCGTCGCCGCCGCCGAGGCCGCGTTCGGAGAGGAGGACCGCGACCTCGGCCGCGCTCTCGCCCCAGAGGCGGGCGTCGGCCTCGATCAGCATGTGGGCGAGCCGCGGCGACAGCGGCAAGGCGGCGACGGCGTGGCCGTGGGCGGTCGGGCGGCCGTCGGGCCCGAGCGCGCCGAGGCTGGCGAGGCGCCGGCGGGCCTCGTCGACCGCGGCGGCGGAAGGCGGGTCGAGCCATCGAAGCGCGCGCGGGTCGGCGACGCCCCAGATCGCGCAGTCGAGCAGCAAAGCGCTCAAGTCCGCCTCGAGGATTTCGGGCGGGTCGAAGCGCGGCAGGCTCTGGGTCGCCGCTTCCTCCCACAAGCGGTAGACCCGGCCCGGGCCCTGGCGGCCGGCGCGGCCGGCGCGCTGGGCGACCGCGGCCAGGCTGGCGCGCTCGGTGACCAGGCGGGTGAGGCCGGCGGCGCGGTCGTAGCGCGGGCGCCGGGCAAGGCCGGAATCGACGACGATGCGGACGCCGTCCAGGGTCAGGCTGGTTTCGGCGATGGAGGTGGCGAGGACGAGCTTGCGCCGCCCGGGCGGCGAGGCCGCGATCGCCGCGCGCTGGGCGGCGGGATCGAGGCTGCCGTGGAGGCGGTGGAGGTCGATATCGGCGGGGAGGCGGTCGAGCCGCTCGGCGGTGCGCTCGATCTCGGCGACTCCGGGAAGGAAGGCGAGCAGGCCGCCCTCGCTTTCGGCAAGCGCGCGGCGGATCGCCGCGGCCATCTCGTCCTCGATCCGCCGTTCGGCGGCGCGGCCGAGATGGACGAAGGCGATGTCGTGGCTGCGGCCCCGGCTTTCGATCACCGGCGCGTCGCCCATCAGCGCCGAGAAGCGGGCGCCGTCGAGCGTCGCCGACATGGCGAGCAGGCGCAGGTCCGGCCGCAGCGCGCCCTGGGCGTCGAGCGCCAGAGCGAGGCCGAAATCGCTGTCGAGGCTGCGCTCGTGGACTTCGTCGAACAGCAAAGCGGAGACGCCGGCCAGCTCCGCGTCGGCCTGGATGCGCTTGAGGAAGATGCCCTCGGTGAGGACGGTGATGCGGGTGCGCGCCGAGCGCTTGCTGTCGAGCCGGGTCGCATAGCCGATCGTCCCGCCCACGGCCTCGCCGGCCAGCTCGGCCATCCGCTCTGCCGCCGCGCGGGCGGCGAGGCGGCGGGGGGACAGCAGGAGGATCTCGCCGGTGCACCAAGGCTCGGCGAGGAGGGTGGGGGCGACGCCGGTGGTCTTGCCCGCGCCCGGCGGGGCGACGAGGACGGCGTTGGACGCGCCGCGAAGCGCGACCTGCAGGTCGGGCAGGACGGAATGGATAGGGAGCGACGTCACGCCGCACCTCTACGAGCTTGTCGCCGGCGCTAGAAGTCCACCCATTCGGTGCCGCCGGGCCAGAGCAGGTCCTCGGCGGTGTCGCCGATCCAGACCAGGGCGGCGAGGATCAGGACGAGGCCGACGAGGTCGAGCAGCAGCACCGCCGCATAGACGAGATAGGGATGGAACGGGCCGACCGGATCGAGCCCGTTCTTCAGCGGCGGGCGAGGCTTCGGGCGCTTCATCAATAAGCGCGCGCGATGGCGAATTCGACCGCTTCCACCAACGCCGCCTTGGCGCGGCCGGAGGGGAAAGCGCCGAGCGCGTCGATCGCGCGCTGTCCGTAATGGCGCGCGCGCTCGATCGTGTCGTCGAGCGCGCCCGACGAGCGCAGCAGCCGGATCGCCTGGGTCAGGTCCTCGTCCGACGCCCTGCGGCCGGCCATCGCATCGAGCCAGAAGGCGCGATCCCCGTCGCCGCCCCGGGCATAAGCGAGGATCACCGGCAGCGTGACTTTGCCGTCGCGGAAGTCGTCGCCGACCCCCTTGCCCATCACCGCCGCGTCCGACGCATAGTCGATCGCGTCGTCGACCAGCTGGAAGGCGATGCCGAGGTTGCGGCCATAAGCGTCGAGCGCCTCCTCCACCGCCTCCTCGCGCTCGGCGACCACGGCGGCGATGCGGCAGGCGGCGGCGAACAGGGCGGCGGTCTTGGCGGCGATGATGTCGAGATACTGGTCCTCGACGGTCTCGACGCGGCGCTGCGCGGTCAGCTGGTTGACCTCGCCCTCGGCGATCACGCTGGAGGCGCGCGAGAGGATGCGCAGCACCTTCAGGCTGCCGTCCTCGACCATCAGCTCGAAGGCGCGCGAGAACAGGAAGTCGCCGACCAGCACGCTCGCCGGATTGCCCCAGATGATGTTGGCGGTGCGGCGGCCGCGGCGGAGGCCCGAGCCGTCGACGACGTCGTCGTGGAGCAGGGTGGCGGTGTGGATGAACTCGACCGCGGCGGCGAGCTTGTGGTGGCGGGCGCCGCCATAATCGAGCAGGCGCCCGCAGGCGAGGGTCAGCATCGGCCGCATCCGCTTGCCACCGCCGGCGATCAGGTGGCCGGCGAGCTCGGGGATCAAAGCGACCTCGCTCTGCATCCGCTCGAGGATGACCGCGTTGACATGGTTCAAATCGGCCGCGACCAGCTGGATCATCGGGTCGAGCGACGGCACGCGGCCGGGCCGCAGGGGAATGACGGTGGCGCTCATGTCGCGGTTGCTTTGGTCGCCGGGGGCGCAAATGGCAAGCCGCCCGCCCGTGCGGCCGCGATGCGCTCCAGCGGCGCTTCCAGGGCCCCGGACACGATCGTGGCAAGCAGCCACGGCGCCGGCGGCACCCGGGAAAGGGGGCCGGCGAGATGATCGCGGACCAGCGCCAGGAGGCGGCTGTCGGACTGGTAGAAGGGCGTGAACAGGTAGCTCAGCGTCTGGTAGAGGCGAACGTGCGTCCGCCGCATCCGCACATAAAAGGCGAGTGCGCCGGCGGTATCGGGGGAAGCGGCGAGCGCGGCGGCGAGCGCGGCGGCGTCAAGCAGCGCCATATTGGCGCCCTGGCCGAGCTGCGGACTGGTCGAGTGCCAGGAATCACCGATATGGGCGAGCCCCGGCTCGGCCGGCCTTGGGCAGGTTCGGTGCCGGTAGCGCGCGAAAGTCAGGGTGTCGGGATCGTCGACCTGAGCGAGGAGGGGCTCGGTTTCGGGCCACAGGGCCCGGACGTCCTCCTTCCAGCGGTCGAGGCCCGCTTCGCGCCAGCCCGGATAGTCGACGGCGCGCAGGCTCCAGAAGAAGGCGGCCTTGGCGCCGCCGTCGTCGCCGGGCAGGAAGCCGATCGGCATCACGCCGACCATCCTGGCGGCGCGCCGGTAGCGCTGCTCCAGGGCGGCGGGGTCGAAGCCGCCTCGCCAGTCGAGCGTGGTCCAGAGCGCGCCGTAAGCGAGGTCCGCCCCATGATGCCGCGCCAGGTTCGATTGCGTGCCGAGCGCGTCCACCACGAGATCGAACGGCCCCGCCGAGCCGCCGCCGGCGAAGAGCAGCCGCTGACGCCCGCCCGAGACGCCTTGGCTGGAGACGATCTCGCGGCCCGTTTCGAGCGCCACCCTTTCGACCTCCATCGCATCGAAAAGGAGGTGGAACAACGTTCCGCGGTGGATGCCGAGGCCGAAAGCGTCGCCCGCGAGCGCCGCATAGCGCACGTCCAGCACCACCCGGCCGGAGGGCACGGCGCGGCCGAAAAGCCGGTCCAGGCGCGCGCCCGAGCCAAGGGCCCCGCCGGCAAGGCCCAGCGCCGCGAGGATGGCAAGGCCGGTCGGCTGCAGGATGAGGCCGGAGCCGAGCGGGCGCGGCACATCGAACCGCTCGAACAGGGTGACGTTGTGGCCGGCGCGATGGAGCAGCAAGGCGGCCGCCAATCCGCCCGGACCGCATCCCGCCACGGCGATGTCGAGGCGCCGGGCGGCCACGCTCAGCCCGCCAGCGGCAGCTTGAGCCGGGCCAGCAGGCCGCCGAGATCCTCGCTTTCCTCGAGGCTGATCGAGCCGCTGTAGATCAGGGCGACGTCGCGGACGATGGCGAGGCCGAGACCGGTGCCCGGCTTGCCGGTATCGAGCCGGGCGCCGCGGTCGAAGATCGAGACCCGCTCGGCCTCGGGGATGCCGCGGCCGTCATCCTCGACCTCGATCTCGACGCAGTCGGGCGTGGTCTTCACCGTCACGAACACCCGGCCATTGCCGTATTTGGCGGCATTCTCGATCAGATTGCCGAGCATCTCGTCCAGATCCTGCCGCTCGACCCGGACCGCGGCCTGCTTGTGGCCAGCGAGGTCGACGGTGACGTTCTCGTACATCCGCGTCACCGCCCGCTCGACCGCTTCCAGCGACGGCCAGACCTGCGCCCGGGCATGGGCGCTCGACCGGCGGCCGACGGCGCGGGCGCGGGCGAGATGGTGGTCGACCTGGCGGCGCATCGTCGTCGCCTCGCGGCACACCGTCTCGGTGAGGTCGGGGCTGTGGGCGGTGGCGGCGTTGGTGATCACGGTCAAGGGCGTCTTCAGCGCGTGGGCGAGGTTGCCGGCATGGCGCCGCGCTTCCTCGGCCTGGATCTCATTATGCTCGAGCAGGGCGTTCAGCTCCTCGGTCAGCGGCTCGATCTCGCGCGGCAGATGCTCCTCGATCCGCGATTTCTGCCCGGAGCGGATGGCGGCGATGGCGCGGCGGACGCGGCGGAGCGGCCACAGGCCGTAAATCGCCTGCAAGGCGGCGAGCACGATCAGGCCGAGGCCGAGAATGCCGAACGAGCGCACCATCGTCCGCCGCAGCACGCCGATCTGATCGTCGATCACGTCGCGGCTCTGGGCGACCTGGAAGCGCCAGCGCACCGGCGAGTTGGGCAGCCGCACGTCGCGTTCGATGACCCTGAGCTTCTCCATCGGGAATTCGTCGCTGTCGTAGAGGTGGACGCCGCTGTCGGTATGGCGGGCATTCACCCGCAGGCGCCGGTCCCACAAGGAGCGCGAGGGGAACGGCTCGAAGCTCTCGCCGCTGATCTGGTAATAGAGGCCCGAATAGGGTTCGAGGAACCTTTGGTCCGCGGGCGGGCGGATGAACAATACCTCGCCTTCGGGCCCGATCTCGGCCGTGCCGATCATCGCGGTCAGCACATAATCGAGCTGGGCGTCGAAATTGGCGGTGATGGCCGAGGTGAGGACCCGGTCGAGCGCGAAGCCGCCGACGCCGAGCAACAGCAGAATCCACACCGCCGAAATGCCGATCATCCGCCGGGTCAGCGAGCCCGAGCGGCGCCTGCCGGCGTTGCGCACCCAGAAACGGCGCAGGGAGGGACGGGGAAGCTTCATCTGGCGCTCACCGGGCGAACCAGAACGCAGCCGGCCTTAGCTGGTGATGAACCGGAACCGCCGCTCGGATTCCGGCTTTCGCCGGAATGAGGGAGGAGGGCATCGCGGCTGCTATGCCTTCTGGTCCTCGAGGCTGTAGCCGAGGCCGCGGATGGTGGTGATGACGTCGGGCCCGAGCTTCTTGCGGATGCGGGTGACGAACACCTCGATCGTGTTCGAATCGCGGTCGAAATCCTGGTCGTAAATATGCTCGATCAGCTCGGTCCGCGAGACGACCTTGCCCTTGTGGTGCATCAGGTAGGAGAGCAATTTATATTCCTGCGCGGTCAGCTTCACCGGCTCGCCGTCGAGGGTGACCTTGCCCGAGCGGGTGTCGAGGCGAACGTCGCCGGCGGTGAGCTCGGACGATGCATTGCCCGAGGCGCGGCGGATGAGCGCCCGCAGCCGGGCGATCAATTCCTCGGTCTGGAACGGCTTGGCGAGATAGTCGTCGGCGCCGGCGTCGAGGCCGGCGACCTTGTCCGACCAGCTGTCGCGCGCGGTCAGCACCAGCACCGGGACCTTGATCCCTTCCTTGCGCCAGCGGTCGAGGACGGTGAGGCCGTCGACCTCGGGAAGGCCGAGATCGAGGATGATCGCGTCATAGGCCTCGGTCGAGCCCAGATAATGGCCGTCCTCGCCATCGGTGGCGAGATCGATGGCGTAGCCCGCCCCTTCGAGCGTCGCCCGGAGCTGGCGGCCGAGATTGGGCTCGTCCTCGACGATCAGGACCCGCATATGCTTCCCCTCTTGCCTTCGCACGGCGCGCAACCGGCGCCGCGGCGAAAATGTTCCATGGGCGACGAGGGGAATAGCAGGGCGGCGGCGCCAGCGCCACGCCTGTCGGTCGCCGACCCTAGTTGCCGCGGCGCGCGACGATCCGGCCGGTCTGCGCGTCGACGTCGATCCAGATGACGTCGGGGCCGCGCATATATTTGAGGCGATAGATGCGGCCGTCGAACTCGACGCCGATGAAGTTCGCGCCGGGAACGCGGATGCGCGCGCGGATTTCGGGCAAGGGCAGGATTTGCCCCTGCTGCGCCGCGCGATAGGCATTGTCCTGCTCGCGGGTGCGCTGCAGGCCGCGCGCGTCGGCATCAGCGACGAGCGCGGCAAGGCCGGCGGCGGCGGCAAGCAGGAACAGGTTACGCATCACTGAAAACTCGGCTTTTCGGGAAAGGTTGGCAAGAGGCATAGGCCCAAAGCATTGAATAGGCCATGAATGCGGCTGTAGGACGGGCTTAACGTTGGACGGACCGGGAGGGGACGGGAATGCGCTTGCTCAAGCTCGGCGTTGCGGCGGCGATGGCCGCGGGGCTTGCCGCCGTTCCGGCGCTGCAGGCGCAGGACGCAACCCGCCAGATGGAGCGCGTCCCCGACCGCCAGCCGAGCGAGGGGGAAGGCCCGTTCCGGCGGCTGGTGATCCGGGGCGCGATGCTGATCGAGGGCAGCGGCGCCCCGCCCAGGGGCCCGGTCGACATTATCGTCGCCGGCAACCGGATCGAGAGCATCGAAGGCGCCGGCACGCCCGGACTGCCGATCCCGCCCAACCGGCCACCGCGCGACGCCGACCATGAGATCGACGCCGCCGGCATGTACGTCCTGCCCGGCTTCGTCGACAATCACGGCCACAATGGCGACCCCGACAAGGCGCCCAACGCGACCTACGGCTACCGGCTGTGGCTGGCGCATGGCGTGACCACGGTGCGCGGCGTCTCGCTTTATTTCGGGCCCGACAACATGTCGCTCTCCGACCGCCAGCGCAGCGCCGCCAACACCATCGTCGCGCCGCGGCTGTTCGCCTATCTGGCGCTGGGCGACGCCTGGAGCGGCGGCGCCGTGACCAATCCGGAGCAGGCGCGCGCCTGGGTGCGCTGGGCCGCGGCCCAGGGCTATGACGGCGTCAAATTGTTCAACGACGTGCCGGCGGCGGTGACCGAGGCCGCGATCCAGGAAGCGCGGCGGCTGCGGCTGGGCACGGTCGCCCATCTCGGCCAAGGCGGCGTCGCCGAGGTCAATGCCGACCGCGCCGGCGCGATGGGCCTGGGCACCGTCACCCATTTCTACGGCCATTTCGAAGCCCTGCTGGACGGCCGGCGGCTGCCGGCCTACCCGACCGGCTACAACATGTTCGACGAGCAGTGGCGGTTCAGCCAGGTCGCCCGCCTCGCCGACCAGATCGTCGAGCCGGGCGGGCCGGAATGGCGCGCCTATCTCGAGCGGCAGCTGGAGCGGGGCGTCACCTTCAACCCCACGTTCAACATCTATTCGGCCGGGCGCGATGTGATGCGGGCGCGCAACGCCGACTGGCACGCGCGCTACACCCTGCCGTCGCTGCAGCGTTTCTTTGCGCCGAGCCGGACCAACCACGGCTCCTATTTCTGGGACTGGACGACCGCCGACGAGGTGGCGTGGCGCCGCTTCTACGGGCCCTTCATGCGGCTGATCAACGACTATAAGAACATGGGCGGGCGGGTGACGGTCGGCTCCGACCCCGGCTATATCTACCAGACCTGGGGCTTCTCCTACATCCAGGAGCTGGAGATGCTGCAGGAGGCGGGCTTTGCGCCGCTCGAGGTGATCCAGGCGGCGACGATCAACGGCGCGCGCGAGATTTACGCGGCCCGGGGCGAGGAGCCGCCGTTCGGGCTGGTACGGCCGGGCATGCTCGCCGATCTGGTGATCGTCCCGGGCAACCCGCTCGACAATTTGAAATTGCTCTACGGCACCGGCCATATGCGCCTCAATCCGGAGACCCAGCGGGTGGAGCGGGTCGGCGGCGTGCGCTGGACGGTCAAGGACGGCATCGTCTACGACGCCCGCGCCCTGCTCGCCAGCGTCGAGCGGATGGTGACCGAAGCGCGGGAGCGCGAGGGCGCGCGGTGATCGAGCGGGCGCTGCACGCTTTGGTGCTCGGCGTCGTCACCGTGCTGGGATCGGCGATGCTGGCGTCCCTCGCCCTGATGCTGGTCCTCGTGCCGCCCGATTGGTCGGGCGCCCATTCGGCCTCCGACGATTTCAGCCTCGGCCTGTTTCTCTCGGCGCTCTACGTCTCGGCGCCGTTCACCGCCCTCGGCCTCGTCCTCATCGGGCTTCCGGCCGATTATGTGCTGCGCAGCCTCGAATGCCGCAACCCGCTGGCTTATGCGGCCTGCGGCCTGGCCGGGGGACTGGTGCTCGTCGTCATCGTCACCTCGGGCGAGGCCGGGCTGATCGACGCGCTCGGGCTGGCCGGCATGGGCTATGGGGTGGTGACCAGCCTCATCTTCTGGGCGCTGTTCCGGCGCTGGCGTCCGCCCGAGGACCCGGCCGCCGGGGCATCCTGACGGCCCGGCAAGCAAGCGCTCAGGCCTTGCGCGCGGCCTCGACCAGAGCGCGGATCATCCAGCGCCGGACGGCGTCGGCCTCGTCGTCGCCGATCCGCAGCACATCCTTGAACGCGATCATCGATTCGGTGCCGACGACGAGCGCGAGCGCCTTGACCAGCCGGTCGTGCGCCCAGGGCGCGAAGCCGGCGCGGGCGGGCGCGAGCGCCGCCTCGATCAGCGGCGTGCGCCGGTTCTGACGGACCGGCAGGCCGTCCGCGCCGCCGGCCAGCCCCTGCTGCAGGCTGTGGATCAGCATTGCCCGCAGCGCCGCCTCGTTGGCGCGGACCATGGCGGCGACCGCGGCGTCGGCGCGGAGCAGGCGATCGAGCGGCTCGGCCGAGCCGTCGCCGTCGAAGAAAAGCTCGCCGTCGGGCATGGCGAGGTCGAGCGCGGCCTCGACCAGCAGCGCCTCGATGCCGGGGAAATAGCGATAGGCGGTGGCGCGCGAGACCATCGCCTCCTCCGCCACCTCCTCCAGGCCCGGGCTCTTGCCGGCCTTCATCAGCCGCGCCGCCGCCCGCAGCAAATCCTTGCGCGTGCGGCTCTTCTGGTTGGGCCGGCCCGCCGTCGCCGCCGCGTCCGCCATCAATCGGCCAGCTGCCGCTGGATGGCGGCGAGGTCGATCCAGACATTCTCCCGCGAAATGTCGCCTTCGTCGGTGAACTCGAGGACGTGGAGCAGGCGGAACTCGAGCGGCCGGCCCTTGCCCTCGATGCCGAACGGGCGGCCCGGCGCGGTGCCGCGCCAGACCGAATCGTCGACCATGAAGGCGTCGCCGTAGAGCCGCCGCGTCGATTCGACGCGGCCGTCGGCGAGGTCGGCGAACAGGGTCTCATAGAAGGGCCGGACCGCGGCGTGGCCGCACGCCGGGCCCGCCGGCCAGCCGACGATGTCATGCTCGACATCGTCGGTCAAAGTGGCGAGCACGCCCTCGACATCGTCCGCCGCCTCGAAGCCGAAATGCTCGTCGAGCTTCGCGTCCATCTGCGTCCGCGTCAGCGCCATCGACCTTCTCCCTGCAACGACTCGGTTGGAGGGAGTCTAATGAGATGATAATCTCATGTCAAGACCAAGGTCGTACCGCTGCCGTTTCGGCGCGGCACCAAATAGGGGCTCGGCCGTTCTCCCTGCATGGCGAAGAAAAAACCCAAGGCCGGGGCCGAGCCGGCGATGGAGGCGGACGCCGCGGCCCTCAAGGCGGTCAAGCCCTATCGGAAGACCCGAGCGGTCAAAGCCCTGTCCTGGCTGACCGAGCTCGGCGACCAACCGCCGATGCTGGCGGTCTCGGGCGGGCTGCTCGCCCTGGGGCTGGCGCGGCGCGACGGGCGGATGCCGCAAGCGGGCATGCGGATGATCGCCGCCCACCTCCTCGCCACCGCCGCCAAGAACTTCGTCAAGCACCGCGTCGACCGCACCCGTCCGCGAAGCGCGAACGGCAAGGACGGGCACAGGATGGAGCCGGGGCGAAGCAAGGCGAAGGAGGAGACCAGCTTCCCCTCGGGCCACAGCGCCGGCGCGATCGCCGTCGCCCGCGCCTTCGCCCGCGAATATCCGGAGCATCGGGCGCCGGCGCTGGGCGCGGCGGGCCTGATCGCGCTCGCCCAGATCCCGCGCTGCGCCCACTATCCCACCGACGTCGGCGCCGGCCTTGCGATCGGGCTGGCCGCGGAGGCGGCGGTGGACGCCGCCTGGCCCGACTGATTCCGGGTCATCGCGCCGCCGGCAGCAGCCGGGGGTTGCGGAGCAGCGCCGCCGAAACCAGCGCCACGATCAGGCCGACCGGGAAGATTTCCGCGAAGATCATCGGCACGCGGAACAGCGGATTGCCGTACATCTCGGCCATCTGCCGCATCTCCTCCTGCTTGGCCTGGATCGCGGCGGGCGAGGCGCCGTCGGCGCGCATCTGCTGGAAGATGTGCGCGGTATAGTCCGCCATGAAGTCCCAGCCGGAGAGCGCGGTATAGAGCTCCCAGCCGATCACGTAGATCAGCCCCGCCACGACCGCGATGCCGAGCCCAAGGCCGAACGCACGGCCGAAGCGAATCACGCCGCCGCATTCGACGTCGCGATAGCGCTTGAGGCCGACGAAGATCATCGAGAGGGCGACCAGCATGACGAGATAGCCGAACCAGAGCGTATGGAGATGGTTCAGGTTGAGCACGAAGGTGGCGACCATGATGCTGATGGCGACGGCGCCGGACAGGCCGCCATAGACGAGCGCGTAACGCATGATCTCCCCTCCTTCAGCCGTGCTGGACCGGCTCCCACAATTCGATCGGATTGCCCTCCGGATCGTGGACGCGGGCGAAGCGGCCGACGCCGTCCATCGTCTCCTCCCGCGCGATCTCGATACCGGCGGCACGGAGCGTCGCGAGCAATCCGTCGAGATCGCTGACGCGCAGGTTCACCATCGCCGTCCTGTCGGCCGGGAAATAGTCGCTGTCCTGCTTGAACGGCTCGAACACCATCGGCCCGCCAGCCGTGAACCAGACCCATTCGTTCGATTGACCATTCTCGTCCGTCCCGCAGCCGCCGCCGACGCCGAGATGCTCGCGATACCAGGCCTTCAATCCGGCCGGGTCTTTCGCCCGGAAGAAATAGCCGCCCATTCCGGTCACCGGCATGTCCGCCTCCACGCTTTTGAAGGGCGGATGCTAGCAGAATCCTCGGGGGCGGCTATCGCCCAGAAGGGTGATTTGGCGGAAATCGTTCCACCGGATTACGGGATCAGCGCCAGCCAGCGCGCTTTCTCGATCGCCTGGACGCGGTTCGGGACTTCGAGCTTCTCGAATATGCGGGCGACATGGGTCTTCACCGTGTTGGGCGAGATGCCGAGCGTGCGCGCCAGCGCCTTGTTCGACTGGCCCGAGGCGAGCAAAGCCAATATCTCGCATTCGCGCGGGGAGAGGCCGAGCGAGCGGATCGCGGCGTCGTTGCGCGCGAATTCGGCGGCGCGGGGGCGGGGCGTCAGCCTGATCCCCGTCCAGATGCCGAGCGCGACGAAGCCGATGGCGAGCAGCAGGATATAGATTTCGGTCGAGAAGCTGCGCGCGAGATAGCGAAATTCGAGCCACTCCAGCGCCGCCGCCGCCAGCGCGAGCGCGAGGGCGTAGAGGAGGATGGGGCGCGCCATGGCCGGTTGCTGCCAGAAAAGGGGAAGGGGGGCCAGCTTGTGCTGTTTTCGTGCTTGTTCCGTTTCGTTATCGCAATTTATAACTTATCGTTATAGGCAGCTTCCGCGTGGCGAAGCGAGTTGAATATGCGCGCGATGCAATCAGGAAGGTCGCGCCACGGGGATCGGCTTATGATTGAGGATGGACGGATGAGCTACGAACCGCAGACTTTTTCTGCGCCGGACGGCACCGAGATGGTGGTCCTGACCGCGGCTGAATATGCGCGCCTCAAGTTGCTGGATGAGGACAGCGAAGATGTTGCCGAAGCCCAAAGGATATTGGCGCGGATCGAGGCTGGTGCGGGAACGATGCCGGGCGAGGTTTTGGCAATGATTCTCGACCACAACCTGCCGCCGCTTGCCGCATGGCGCAAATATCGCGGCCTCAGCCAGGCGGCGCTGGCGAAGAAGGCGGGGCTGAGCCAGGTCTGGGTGAGCCGGATCGAGGCCGGCGGCGGCTACGGCTCGCGCCAGACGCGGCGCAAGCTGGCGGAAGCGCTCGAGGCGCCGCTTTGGGCGCTGGAGGATGAGGGCAATTAGTGCACAAACCCCTCGCGGCATAAGCGGCCGTTGAATGGACTGAAGGAAGGAATTTCAACCCGCCCCGCGCTCGATTTTGGGCGATCCTGTCCATTCCCTATCAAAAGAGGATATCGGTTGCCGTGCCGACCCCTCCACCGGCCTTCGCCAAAGGCTTCGGCCGGTCCCCCTTCCCGTACCGGGGGAGGATTTCGGCCGCCACTGCCCCCGTTGAGCCTCCGCGCATTCACCCCTACATCGCCCGCCATGGCCGCGCCCGTCCTTGCTTATGAAAATCTCGGCCTCGTCCAGGGGGCCGGCTGGCTGTTCCGCAATCTCGACCTTCATGTCGGGCAGCGGGACCGGCTGGCGTTGATCGGGCGGAACGGGGCGGGGAAGACGACGCTTCTGAAATGCCTCGCCGATCTGATCGAGACCGACGAGGGACGGCGGACGATCCAGCCGGGGGTGAAGGTGGTGCTGCTGGAGCAGGATCCGCCGATCGACGATTTCGCGACGCTCAGGGACTTCGCGCTCGCCGGGCCTGGCGCGCCGGCGGTGCATGAAGTCGAGGCGGTCGCCAGCCAGATCGGGCTCGACCTCGACCGGCCGTCGGCGACCGCCTCGGGCGGCGAAAGGCGGCGGGCGGCGATCGCGCGGGCGCTTGCCGCCGAGCCCGACGTGCTGCTCATGGACGAGCCGACCAACCATCTCGACCTTGCCGGCATCGAATGGCTGGAGGAATGGCTGGGCCGCTACAGCGGCGCGTTCATCGCGATCAGCCACGACCGCACCTTTTTGAAGCGGCTGACGCGCTCGTCCTTGTGGCTCGACCGGGGCACGCTGCGGCGCGCCGAAGTGGGCTATGGCGGCTTCGACGCCTGGACCGAGCGGGTCTATGAAGAGGAGGCGCGGGCGGCCGACAAGCTCGACGCGAAATTGAAGCTCGAGCTGCACTGGCTGCAGCGCGGAGTGACGGCGCGGCGCCGGCGCAACCAGGGGCGGCTCGCCAAATTGCACGAGATGCGCGCGGCACGGGCGGCGATGCTCGGGCCGGCGGGCACGGCCAAGCTCGCCCTCCAGAACGACGAGGTGAAAACGAGGATGGTGATCGAGGCCGACCGGGTCACCAAGAGCTGGGGCGAGCGGGCGATCGTCCGCGACTTCTCCCTGCGCATCCAGCGCGGCGACCGGATCGGCGTGGTCGGCGCCAACGGCACCGGCAAGACCACGCTCCTCAAGCTGCTGACCGGCGAGATCGCGCCCGACGAGGGCAAGGTGACGCGCGCCAGGACGCTGACCGGGGTGATGATCGACCAGCAGCGGAAATTGCTCGACCCCGACAAGAGCGTGCGCGACGTGCTCGCCGACGGCGGCGACTGGATCGAGGTGCGCGGCGCCAAGAAGCACGTCCAGGGCTATTTGAAGGAGTTCCTGTTCGAGCCGGGCCTGGTCGATTCGAGGATCGGCGCGCTGTCGGGCGGCGAGCGCTCGCGGCTGCTGCTGGCGCGGGAGTTCGCGCGCGCGTCCAACCTCCTCGTGCTCGACGAGCCGACCAACGACCTCGACATGGAGACGCTCGACCTGCTGCAGGAAGTGATCGCCGATTATGAGGGGACGGTGCTGATCGTCAGCCACGACCGCGACTTCCTCGACCGGACGGTGACGATCACTTTGGGGCTCGACGGGTCGGGGCGGGTCGACATCGTCGCAGGGGGCTATGAGGATTGGGAGCGGAAGCGGCCTGCTTCGTCCGCTGCGCGGACTTCGCAGGCCAGGGCCGCGGCAGCCCCGCCGACGCCCAAGCAACCGCCGCGCAAGCTGAGCTACAAGGACCAGCGCGATTATGAGCGGCTGCCGGCGCGGATCGAGGCGCTGGACGCGTCGATCGCGCGGGACGAGACGGCCTTGTCCGACCACGACCTCTACGCCCGCGATCCCCGGCTGTTCGCGGCGCTGACCGACGCGATCGCGGCCGCCAAAGCGGAGCGCGAGGAAGCCGAGCATCGCTGGCTCGAGCTCGCCGAGCAGGTCGAGGCGCTGGCCGGCTAGCCGCCGCCGTCCGGGTTGCCCGTCCCCCGCCGCCGGAAGGCCCGCCGGCCAAGCTCGAGCGCGAGCCCGGAGCCGAACAGGAGGCCGAAGCCCGAAAGGAAGGTGCCGAGGTCGTAATGCGCCTCGGTCGAGGTGATCCTGAGGCTCAGCACGTCGATCTTGCGGTCCCGTCCTGGAAGGCGCGCGAAATAATCGCGGTTGAGCTGCGCGTAATTTCCCGTCTCCTGGACATCGGCCCTGACGGTGTCCGCATCGACGCGGCGAGCGGCGACCCGCGCGCCCAATATGTCGCTCAAATCCTCGATGCGGCTGACCGTCCCCGGCACCGTCAGGGCCATCGACCTGGGGAACAGGCGGGGCGGATGGGCGCAGGTGTCGCAGGGCTCGGTCGCATGGCGGACGGCGAAGGTCGTCACATAGGTGTCCCACAACATCCCCGGCTCCCGCATGAACGCGATCGAGGGCGTCTGGCTGTGGGGAGCGAGGCAATTCGACTTCGAGTTGGCCTGGGCCGCGTCCGTGAACTCCGCGCGGATATCCAGCCTCAGCACCTCGCCTCGATCGTAAAGCGCCGAGGATATGCCACATGCGGGGAACCGCTGCCGCTGGTGCTCCGCGCTCTTATAGGCGATGCTGTTGACGACATTGTCCTGCTGCCCTTCCGGCACCGGGACGGAGAGGGCGGCGATGACGACGCCCCGCTCGGCGTCGTCGATCCGCAGCTGGACCTCCTCGACCGTCGCGCCGCATGTGGACAGCAGCGCGCCTGCCACCAGGATCGCGAGCGGCCGCAGGCCGGAGGGCCGCGCCGCTCCGGATGTTGAACCAGCCATTCGTCTACCCCCCGGCGCGGCCTCGGACGCTTGTGTCACGCGCCGCGAACGGCTGCAAGCCGGGCCGCCCGGCCGTTGGTGGAATAGCGGTTGACCCGGCCGCACCGGCGGGCCGAAGCTGGACGTCGCATCGTGGGAGGCAATCGGACATGACGAGCTGGATTTCGCGCGCGGCGCTGGCCCTTCTGGCCGGCCTGACGTTCGGCGCGCCCGTTTCGGCTCAGGACGCAGCAGGCGCCGCGCCCGCCGTCGCGCCGATCCGCTACCAGACCCGCACCCTCGCCAACGGCCTGCGCGTCTACGCCATCCGCGACGCGACCAGCTCCAACGTCTCGGTCCAGGTCTGGTACGACGTCGGCTCGAAGGACGATCCGCGCGGCCGCTCGGGCTTCGCCCACCTGTTCGAGCATATGATGTTCAAGTCGACCCGCAACATGGTGCCCGAGCAGTTCGACCGGCTGACCGAGGATGTCGGCGGCTTCAACAACGCCTCGACCGCCGACGACTATACCAATTATTACGAGGTCGTGCCCGCCAACCATCTCGAGCGGCTGCTGTGGGCGGAAGCGGAGCGGATGGGGTCGCTGGTCGTCGAGCAGGGCTTCTTCGCGTCGGAACGCGATGTTGTGAAGGAAGAGCTCCGCAGCCGCGTCCTCGCCGCGCCCTACGGACGGATGTTCTACCTCTATTTCCCGCAAATCTCCTACGACGTGCATCCCTATGGGCGGCCGGGGATCGGCAGCATCGAGGATCTCGACGCGGCGACGATCGACGACGTCCGCGCTTTCCACGCCACTTACTACCGGCCCGACAATGCGGTGCTGGTGGTCGCCGGCAATTTCGAGCCGGCCGAGCTCGACCGGTGGATCGACCGCTATTTCGGGCCGATCGCCCGGCCGGCGGGACGGATCCCGCGGGTGACCGCCGAGGAGCCGCAGCGCAATGCGGCGCGCCGCTACACCGTTTACGAAGCGAACACGCCGCTGCCGGCGGTCCTGCTCTCTTACCCGGTGCCGCCCGCGGCCGATGACGATTCGGCGGCGATGGAGGTGCTCGACGGCATCCTCTCCACCGGCGAGAGCTCGCGGCTCCACCAGTCCCTGGTCTATCGCGACCGGATCGCCAGCCAGGCGAGCTCGTTCATCGACATCAAGCAGGGCCGCGGCAGCCTCGCCGTGTTCGCGATCCTGGCGAGCGGCCAGAGCGCCGAGGCCGGCGAGGCGGCGCTGCGCCGCGAGGTCGCTCGCTTCCGCGACGCGCCGGTGAGCGCGGCCGAGCTCGCCGAGGCGAAGAACGAATTGCTGACCGGCGCGCTCAGGGAGCGCGAGACGGTCGACGGCCGCGCCTCGGCGCTGGCCGAGGCGGTGATCGTGCGCGGCGACCCGGAGGCCGCCGACCGCCGGCTGGCGCGGATCGCGGCGGTGACGCCGGCCGACATCCAGCGGGTGGCGCGGGCCTGGCTCCGCGACGAGCGCAGCGCCGCCCTGCGCTACCTGCCCGAAGAGGCGCAGGCGGGAGCGCCGGAAGATGTGATCGCCACCGCAGCGACGGTGGCAACGGCGGCGCTGGCGCCGCCCGCCAATATCGCCGTCGTCGCGCCGGCGCCCGAAGCCGAGCGCGCCGCGCCGCCGCCGCCCGCGGCCGAGATCGTCCCCGCCGTTCCCGAGCCGGTGACGCAGCGCCTCGCCAACGGCCTGACCGTGATCAGCGTCGAGAATCGCGAGCTGCCCTTGGTCAGCATGGCGCTGGTCGCGGGCGGCGGCTCGGCGGCCGATCCGGAAGGGCGCGCCGGCATTGCGGGCCTCACCGCCGCGGTGATGACCGAGGGCACCGCCACCCGCTCGGCGGCCGAGATCGACAGTGCGGTCGAGGCGCTCGGCGCCGCGCTGGCGAGCGGGGCGGGGTGGGACGGCTCGCAGCTCGGCGTCACCGTGCGCAGCGGCGAGGCCGATGCGGCGCTGGCGATCCTTGCCGACATCGCCCGCCATCCGGCCTTGTCCGAAGAGGAGCTGGGGCGCCAGCGCGCGATCGCCGCCGACGGGGTCAGGGTGGCGATGAGCGACCCCGGCAGCGTCGCCCGGATGACGGCGATGCGGGCGCTCTACGGAACCTCGCCCTACGGCCGGTCGCCCACCGCCGCGTCGCTGGCGGCGATCAGCCGGGCGGACCTCGAGGCCGCCTATCGCGCGGTCTGGACGCCGGCCAACGCGACCCTGATCCTGGCCGGCGACTTGGATCCGGCGCGGGCGCTGGCGCTGGCCGAGCGCCATTTCGGCGGCTGGACCGGCCCTATCCCGGCGCCGCGGGCCGCCGGCGCCCGGCCGGCCGCGCGGACCGAGGTGATCGTCGTCGACATGCCGGGCTCGGGTCAGGCCGCGGTCGCGGTGGCGCGCGACACGCTGGCGCGGCGCGACCCACGCTTCTACCGCGCGCTCGTCGCCAACGCCGTGCTTGGCGGCGGCTACAGCGCCCGGCTGAACCAGGAGATAAGGATCCGGCGCGGCCTCTCCTACGGCTCGGGCAGCGCGGTCGACGCGCGGGTCGAGCCGGGGCCGTTCGTCGCTGTCACCCAGACGCGCAACGACGCGGCGGCCGAGGTGCTCGGGCTGATCCTCAATGAGATGCGCCGGCTGGGCGCGGAGCCGATCCCGGCGGCGGAGCTGGTTGCGCGGCGGGCGTCGCTGACCGGCGATTTCGGCCGCGAGGTGGAGACGACGGCGGGCGTGGCCGGCCTGATCGCCGATCATGTGCTCGACGGCGTCGGCCCGGACGAGATCGGCCGCTATTTGCGCGCGGTGCTGGCGGTGACGCCGGCCGGGGCGCAGGCCGCGGCGGGCGAATTGCTGGCGCCCGGGGGCGCGACGATCGTGATCGTCGGCGAGGCGTCGCAATTCGTCGAGCGGCTGCGGCGCGAGCAGACCAACGTCACGGTGATCCCGATCGCCGAGTTGAACCTCGACAGCGCGGCGTTGCGCTAGGCGCAGCGAAAAGGGGACATGTAAGAGTACGTGTCCCCATTCAGCCGCATTCAGCCGCTCCGCGCCTGCGCCAGCCGGCGGCGGATGTCGGCGTCGGTGGGGGCGCCGCGGGCGGCCCGTTCGAGCAAAGCGAGGCCTTCGGCCCGGCGGCCGCTCTTGAACAAAAGCCAGCCCAACGTGTCGGCGGTCGCCGGATTGTCGCGGTCGAGCGCCCAGGCGCGGCGGGCGAGCGGGACGGCGCGCGCGAGATCGCCGCTCTCCGAATAGGCCCAGGCGAGATTGTTGAGGATGGTCGCGTCGTTGTTGCCGAGGCGCTGGCGCAGGCCCTCGTAGATCCGGATCGCGCCGGCCCAGTTGCGCGCCTGCATCTCGCGGCCGGCGAGCAGCACCAGAGCGGGGACGTTGCGCGGATTCTGGTGGGCGAACAGCCGCAGCACGTTGTCGGCGGCTTCCGCCTGGCCCGAGCGCCGCAGCGCCTCGATCAGGCGGATCGCCACCGGCTCGGTGAAGGCGAGGTTGGCGGCGCGGCGATACTGGCCGGCGGCGCCGGCGAAATCGCCGCTTATGCCGAGCGCGTCGCCGACCAGGATATGGACTTCGGGCGCCCCGGGATTGTCGGCCTGGAGCCGGCGTGCGCGGGCCAGCGCCTCGTCGCCGACGCCGCGGGCGAGCAAGGCGGAGATCAGCCGCACCTGGGCCGGGCCGTCGCCGGGATTGTCGTCGGCGGCGCGGCGGACCGCGGCGAACGCGCCTTCGCTCAGCGGGTCGAGCGCCGAGAGGGCGTCGGGCTGCGGCCGGGCGGCGCGGGCGAGATAGAGCGAGGCCGCGACGCTGTCGCCCTGCCGTGCGAGCGCGCGGCCGATCAGCGACAGGGTATAGCTGTCGGCGTCGGGCAGGTCGGCGACCGGGCGCAACGTGGCGACGGTGGCGGCGGCGTCGCCCATCCGCCATTGTGCGGCGGCGAGCAGGCGGCGCGCGCGGCGGTTGCCGGGCTGGTCGGCGACCAGCGAGGCGAGGCGGCGGGCGGCCTGCTCCTCGTTGCCGGTCTCGAAGTCGATCGCGCTGGAGAGGAGCCGGCCGGCGGGCGTGTCGTCGAACGCGCCGCGGGTGCGATTGAGGAGGATGCGGGCGAGGGTGAAGTTGCGGCCGCGGGCGGCGAGCACGGCCTGCAGGTAATAAGCGGTCGGATGGCCGCCGGTGAGGCGGTGGACCTCGCGGACGTCGGCCAGCATGTCGGCCATCCGGCCGATGTCGCCATAAGTGATGGCGCGCTCCAGCAAGGCAAGGACATTGCCGGAATCGACCTCAAGCGCCCGGTCGAACCAGGGCAGAGCGGCGGCGAGGCCATATTGGCCGCGGGTGAGCTCGCCGCGCAGCACCAGCGCCTCGGCGTTGCGCGGGCGCGCAGCGACGGCGCGGTCGACCGCTTCCAGCGCGCCGGCGACGTCGCCGCCGGCGCGGCGGAAGCGGGCGATTTCGGTCCAGACGCTGCTGTCTTCAGGGGCTAGGGCCAGCGCGCGGTTGAACGCGGCCAGCGCATTGCCGTTCTCGCCGAGCGCCATATAGGCGCGGCCGCTTATGCGGGCGGCATAGGCTTGGTGCCCGGGCGCGGCGCCGGCCGCTTCGGCGAGCGCGCCGCGCGGATCGTTCTGCAGCAGCCTGGCATGGGCGAGCAGATGGGCGGTCTCGGCGGCGGGGGCGCCGGCCTGGCGGGCGCGGACGATCTCGGATTCGGCGGCGACGCCGTCGCCCAGGGCGAGATGGACCCGCGCCTGCATGATCCGCGCGGCGCGGTCGCCCGGATCGGCCTGGAGCGCGTTGAGGAACTCGACCCGCGCGGTGCGGACGTCGCCCGCGTTGAAGGCGGCGAGGCCGCGCTCGTAAGGCGTGCCGGAGGAGCCGGAGCAGGCGGCCACGAAAGCCAGAGCCAGGAGCAATTTCCTCGGGCCGAGCCAAAACGGAGTCGTCCCGGCGGAAGCCGGGACCCATGGACACGGTTTTTGAAGGGCAGGCGAAAGTTTCCTCGCACCTTCCGCCATCACAGCGTTCATGGGTCCCGGCTTTCGCCGGGATGACTCATGAGTGGGGCGGCCGCGCGAATTCACGCCTGCAGTCCGTATTGCTTGAGCAGGTCGTAGAGCGTCGGCCGGCTGATGCCGAGCAGCTTGGCGGCGCCGGAAATGTTGCCGTCGGTCTGGGCCAGCGCCTTGCGGATGACGCAGCGGTCGGCGGTCTCGCGGGCCGCCTTGAGATTGACCGGCAGGCTCTTCTCCCGGGTCGCGTCGAGATCGAGGTCCTCGGCGGTGATCAGCTTGCCGTCGGCCATGATGACGGCGCGCTTCATCCTGTTCTCGAGCTCGCGGACGTTGCCCGGCCAGTGCCACGCCTCGATCGCGGCGAGCGCGCCGGGCGCGAAGCCCCTGACCTGCGGGTTCATCTCGCGGGCGAAGCGGGCGAGGAAGTGCTTGGCGAGCAAGGCGGCGTCGCCAGGGCGCTCGGCGAGGCCGGGGATGCGCACGACGATCTCGGCGAGGCGGTAATAGAGGTCTTCGCGAAACGAGCCGGCGGCGATCATCTCGTCCAGATTCTGGTGGGTCGCGCAGACGATCCGCGTGTCGACCGCGATCGGCCGCCGGCCGCCGATCCGCTCGATCACCCGCTCCTGCAGGAAGCGGAGCAACTTGACCTGCAGGGGCAGCGGGATGTCGCCGACCTCGTCGAGGAACAGGGTGCCGTTATGGGCGAGCTCGATCTTGCCCTCGGTGGTCTTGATCGCGCCGGTGAAGGCGCCCTTTTCGGAGCCGAACAATTCGGCCTCGAGCAAATTTTCGGGGATGGCGGCGCAGTTGATCGCGACGAAGCCGCCGCCGCGGCGCCGGCTGGTCTCGTGGACGCCGCGGGCGAGCAGCTCTTTGCCGGTGCCCGACGCGCCCAGCAGCATCACCGATACGTCGGCATTGGCGACCCGCTCGATGGTCCGCGCCACCCGGGTCATCTCCGGCGCGGCGGTGATCATCGTGCCGAGCACGGTGCGGTCCTCGCCGACCTGGCTTTCGAGGCGGCGATTCTCATGCTCCAGCCCGTGGAGCTGGAAGGCGCGGCGGACGATCAGGCCCAGCTGATCGATGTCGACCGGCTTCTGGTAGAAATCATAAGCGCCCGACGCGATCGCGCGCAGCGCGCTTTCGTGCGCGCCATGGCCCGAGGCGACGATCACCTTGGTTTCCGGCTTCAGCGTCAGGATCGTCTCCAGCGCGGCGAAGCCCTCGGAGACGCCGTCGGGATCGGGCGGCAGGCCGAGATCGAGGGTGACCACCGCCGGCTCGGCGGCGCGGACGAGGTCGATTGCGGCGTTGCGGTCCGAGGCGACCAGCACCTCGTAATCGTCATAAGCCCAGCGCAGCTGGCGCTGGAGGCCCTCGTCGTCCTCGACGATCAGCAGCCTGGGTTTGACCGGCATGTTCATGCGCGCTTCCGTTCATAATAAGGGGAGGCGAGGCCGTCCTCGCCGGGCAGATAGAGGGTGAAGCGGGTGCCTTCCCCTTCCGTGCTCTCGACGTCGAGCCGCCCGCCCATCGCCAGGATCAGCGACCGCGCCTCATAGGCGCCGATGCCGAAGCCGCTCTCCTTGGTCGAGACGAACGGCTGGAACAGGCGGTCGCGGACGAAGGCGCTGGACATGCCGCGGCCGCAGTCGACCAGCTCGATGGCGACGTCGCCGCCGCTCTCGAAGAAGCGGATGTCGATCGGATCGCCGGTGTCGCTGGCGTCGATCGCGTTCTGGACGAGATGGCCGAGCGCCTGTTCGAGGCCGGCCGGATCGGCCCGGGCGACCAGGTTCGTGTCGCCGGTCACCCGCACCGGATGGCTGCGGCGCCGGGCCGCGGCGAGGGCGTCGATCAGCGGCCCGACCCGGACCGGGCGCGGCGGCGCGGCTGCGTCGCGCGCCGAGCCGGGCGAGAGCCGGGCGAGCAGGTCGTTCATCTTGCGGACCGAGCTTTGCAGGGTGGCGATCATGTCGGCGCGGAAATCCGGATTGTCGGCGTGGCGCTCGGCGTTGCGGGCGACGAGGCTCAACTGGCTGACCAAATTCTTGATGTCGTGCATGATGAAGGCGAAGCGGCGGTTGAACTCGTCGAACCGCTGGGCGTCGGCCAGCGCCTGCTGGCTGCGCGCCTCGGCGATGTAGCTCGCCGCCTGGATGCCGGCGGTGCGGAACAGGTCGAAATCCTCCCAGTCGAGCGACCGGCGGAAGGCGGAATGTTCGAGCACGACCAGCCCGGCGAGCCGGCCGCCATGGATGAGCGGGATGCCGGCCCAGGCGCGGTCGAGCGCGGTCAGCCAGAGCGGGATCGGAATCCTGGCCTCGCCCGAAGCCAGCCAGCCCGAGCGGACCGCGCCGAAATCGATCACGAAGCCGTCTTTCTCGATGTGCCGGAGCAGCGCCTCGGCGCCGTCGCCGGCGGCCGGCGCGGGCGCGGTCCAGTTCCACCGGCCGGCGGGCGCCAGCCGATAATGGTCGTCGGCGAGCAGCAGCAGCCCGGCCGGCGCCCCGGCAATGTCGGCGAGCGCCTTCACCACCCGCTCCTCGAGCGACGCGCTCGCTTCGCCCTCGCGGCCGACCGTGTCGGTGAAGCGGAGCCATTCCTGGCGGTAGTCGTAGCGATGCTCGAACAGATGCTTGGCGACCACCACCCTGAGCCAGGCGCGCAGCTTGCCCGACGGCAGCAGGACGAGCGCGGCGAGGGTCATCACGAAGACGATGCCGACCTGGCCGATCCGCGCCCAGTCGCCGCCGACGATCTCCATCGCCCGGGCCGCCGACATCATCGCGATCAGATAAGCGAGGATCGCGACCACCGACACCGACTGGAAGGTGGCGGCGCGGGAGATCTGGATCTTCCAGCTGGCGTTGCGGACGCCGAGCGCGAACAAAGGCGCGAGCCCGGCCAGCACGATGCCGCGCAGCGCGAACAGCTCGTTGCCCGGGGCGCGGGTGAAGAAGGCGACGGTGTAGAGGTGGAGGTCGTAGGCCCACATCGCCGCCAGCGCGAGCATCGGGAAGCGGAGCGCCGCCCGCGAGCCCGGCGCGGCCTGGCCGTAGAGATTGTGGACGAGGATGAGGGCGCCGGCGGCGATGATCAGGCCGATCACCTGGCTGGTCGACGCCAGCGCCGCGAACGCCAGCGGCGAGCCGTGGAATTCGGGCATCACCCCGCCGACCACGATCTGCAGCCCGACCACCGCGGCGACGGCGGCGAACACGCTCTTGAGGGCGCGCTGCGGCCCGGCCTCGGCGGCGCCGGCCATCAGGCCGTACATGAAGGCGAGGCAGGCGAGGTTGCGGCCGCTTTCGGCGAGCTGGGCGAGGAGGTGGTAGGGGCCGAGCAAGGCGAGGAAGATCGTCCACACCGACAAAGCGGCGAAGGCGGTGATCAGCGGCCGGTTGCGGGTGTCGCCGTTCCAGCGGCGAAGCTGGAACACCGCCAGCGCGCCGAACAGGGCGGCGGCGAGCAGATGGCTCCACAGGGCGATGAAGCCGGTCATCGCGCCCCCTCCGGCCACATCACCACGCGCAGCGTCTGGAGGAGGATCAGGAGATCCAAGAACGGGGTGTAATTCTTGGCATAGTACAAATCGAATTCGAGCTTCTCGCGCGCGTCCTCGACGCTGGCGCCGTAGGGATAGTTGATCTGCGCCCAGCCGGTGATGCCCGGCTTCACCACGTGGCGCTCGGCATAATAAGGGAGGCGCGCCTCCAGATCGGCGACGAACTGGGGCCGCTCCGGGCGCGGGCCGACGAAGCTCATCTCGCCCTTGAGGACGCTCCACGCCTGTGGCAGCTCGTCGATCCGCAGCTTGCGGATCACCCGGCCGACGCGGGTGACGCGGGGATCGTCCTTCTGCGCCCACACCGCCTTGCCGCCGACCTCGGCATCGTTCCGCATCGAGCGCAGCTTCACCAGCTCGAACGGCTGGCCGTAAAGGCCGATGCGGCGCTGGCGGAAGAAAGCGGGGCCCCGGCTTTCGAGCTTCACCGCGAGCGCGGTCGCCGCGATCAGCGGCGCGGTCAGCGCCAGGAGGACGAGGCTGACGACGACGTCGAACAGCCTCTTGCCCGCGCTCGACAGCCGGCGGCCGGCCGAGAAGCCGTCGGAGAAGATAAGCCAGGACGGGTTCAGCGAATCGAGGTCGACGCGGCCGGTCTCGCGCTCGAGGAAGGAGGAGAAATCGTGGACGTGGACGCCGGTGGTCTTGATCTTGAGCAGGTCGTTGAGCGGCAGCGCGTTGCGCCGCTCTTCGAGCGCGAGCACGACCTCGCCGGCGCCGAGCCGGAGGAGATGGCCGGGCAGGCTGGCGAGGTCGGCGCGGTTGACCGAGGCGGCGACCGCGCGCGGGCCGTCGTTCATGCCGACGAAGCCGACCACGGAAAAGCCGATGCCGCGCTGGCGGGCGAGCGCCTCGATCCGCTCGGCACGCCGGCCGGCGCCCAGAACGAGGATCCGGCGCTTGAACCGCTCGCCGCCGATCAGGTCCTTCAGGGCGATCCGGACGAGCGCCATGGCGACGAGGCCGAACCACATCGCGTAGAGCAGGCTCGAGCGCCAGAAGCTGACCGGCGGGAAGACGAAGAAGAGCAGGGAGAGGAGGATGATGCCGACCGCGGCCGCGACCACGAGGCGCGCGACGGCGAAGCGGACCGACTGCAGCGCCTGGACGCCGTAGACGCCGACCGCGACCATCGCGATCTGCAGGGTGGCGGCGAAGGCGAGCATGTTGGGGAGCCGCGCGGCGTCGGGATCGAACGCCCCCTCGACCTGCCACAGCCGGACGCTCCAGCCGGCCTCGGCGGCGAGCATTAGCAAGGCGAAGTCGATCGCGCCCAAAATCAGCACGGCGTAGGCGATATAATGTTTGAACAGCCGGATCACGGCGCTCCGCCCCCGGCCGCCGCTGCTGCCCGCCCTCTGGCGAGGGGGCAAAGTGTAAGCTTCTCCGACACCGCCGGGGGTGTCGCAGAAATTGACAAACAAAGGGTGAAAGGGGGTTGGGCTGCCTAGCCGGCGAGCCCGAGAAAGACGGTGAGCGCGCGGTCAGCCCGTTCGAGGTTCGAGGCGCTCAGCCGTTACGACGCAGGGCAAGAGGCGGGGACGTGCGATGCCGCCATGGCAAGCGACCAAGGGCGCAGCCGCTGTTGCGCAAATGCGAAGGATGTCGCGGTTGTCGCGGCCGGTCGCCATCGAGTCGTGGCGGTGCGCGGCGGGCGACGCTGGGCGGCGCGGAAAGCGCGGGGCTCAACCGTCGGCACTCGCACCATGAAGCGCGTCGACCCATCCCTGGACCGGCGGCACCGGGGCAGGCGCCAGCGCTTCGAGCTGCGCGCGAAGCATCGGTTCCAGAGACAGGTCCCGGCGGCGGACGCTTCTCCTCACGAGCTTGCGGGCCCATGCCTCGGCCAACGGACAAAGCCCCTCCAGCTCCATGTCGAGCCATTGCCCCGATGGATTTACCTCCAGGAACAGCGGCTCGTCTCCGCGGAGCTTGAAATCGTAGACGCCGAAGGTGAGGCCGAGCTTGCGGTGAAGCCGAAGCAAGGGTTTCGCCAGCTTCTTCGGCACCGGCGCGGGCCACATGCGGGCGCCTTCGGCGAGCCGCACGTCGGAATAGGTCCCGCGCTCGGCGGGCCGCCATTCGCAGCAAAAGACGAGGGTGTCGAGGACGGCAATTCTGAGGTCGGTGCCGTCGATGAACTCCTGGAAGATGCCCGGCGCGTAGCGAAGGGACGGGAGCCGCTCGCGGTCGCCTGCGCTCAACCGCCGCGTCGGCATCGCCAAGGCGGCGGGGTTGGCGACGCCCTTGAAGACGAGGCCGGCGCCGCGGGCCGACAGCCTTTGTTCGAAGGCGAGAACGGCGGCCTGGTCGGCCGTGATCAGCGTCTCGGGAATCGCCAGTCCCGCCTCACGGGCGAGGTGAAGCTGATAAGGCTTGCGGTCGGCCCTCATCTCCGCGTCCGGATCGTTATGGACGCACGGCAGGGCACCCAGAAAGCTCCGGAACGTGTCGCTCGCCGCGCGAATGCAAAACGATCGGTATTCCGGCTCGATCACGTCGGGGTGGCAGAGCGGCGCACGGGCGCGCCGCCACCATATGCCGAGGAGCTCCTGCGCATCGATGACGGGGCCGCCGGCTTCGGGCCAGCCGGCGACCACGCTGGCGGCGTTCCGGCCGATGCCTTCCGCCAGCGCCAGGCCCGAGGGGCCGACCGAGATGACCGAGCCCTCGCCGCCGAGATGCCAATCGAGGCGGCTGGCGATCGGATAGGTGGCGAGATCGAGCCGCACGACCCGCACCGTCCCGGGCCAGAGCTGGCCGATCCGCAAAGCGACCGCGTTGGCGTGCAGATCGTCATCCGGCGCGACGATGACGACGGTTCCGCCCGCGACCTCCCGCCGGCGCGCCCGGTCGGCAGCCATGTCCGGTCCGGCTAGGCCGAGGGCCAGGTCGGGAATCCCGGACCGACGGGCGTGCCCTGATCGTTCCAGCGATCGGAATAGGTCGCGTCGTCCGCCATCCAGCCAAAGATGAGGTTGTAGCTGTGGGTGCGGAACGTGCCGATCGTCGAGGTGGGGATCGTGTACATCGCGGTTACGCCGCCGCCGCCGCCATAACCGCCGGGGATCGCCGGGGCGGCGTAGATCGGACCCCGCTCCACCCCTTCGGGAAGCCCGCCGGCCGTGAAGGGCACGCCGCCGGCCGCGCTTTCCGCGAGACGCGCCAGCCGAGGCTCGAAGGTCGCATGGGGATCGGCCTGCACGCTCAGGCCGATGCGAACGAAAGTCGTCCCGGAGACCGGGTCGGTGGCCTCCTCGAGGGAGGCGAAGCGACACCGCTCGATGTCGACATCAATGCCGGGAAAGACCTGCAAAGTAATGTACTGCTCGTCGCTTCTCAGCACATATCCTTGTAAAACAATCGCTTCTCCGGACATCAGCCGATTGAAGTCCATCATCCCACCTCCAAGTACGGCTGCGCAGGGCACGCCGGCGGTACTCAATCAAGTCCCGTTTGAATGCCTACGCAACAAAAGAAACGGATCGTGGTTCGGACGATTCAGTACGAAACGGGCTCTGCCGCTTCATTATTATTGATGATGATTCCTAATAGAGAACATAGCGAAAGACAATGCTGCGCGAGACCCGCAACGTCGCCGCGCCGCCGCGGGCGGCGGGCTTCACGCCGAGCCTTCGGCCGAGCCAGCCCTCTACCATGATTCGCATGGTCCGCGTCCCCGTACCGGGGAGGATTAAGCGGGGGCTTTCGCGGGGGCGGCAAGGGCGGCTAGGGAGGGGGCATGACTGCTCCGCCCGGCGAGAACCAGCGCGTCGTCCCCGTCATCCTCTCCGGCGGGGCGGGGACGCGGCTGTGGCCGCTGTCGCGGGCGGCGCGGCCCAAGCAGATGCTCGATTTGACCGGCGGCGGGACGATGCTCGGCCTGACCGCCGCGCGGGTGGCCGACGAAGCGCTGTACGCGCCGCCGATCGTGGTCGCGGCGCCGGCCCAGGCCGAGGGGATCGAGGCCGAGATCGAAGGGCCGCTGACCCTGATCCTCGAGCCCGCGGCGCGCAACACCGCGCCGGCGATCGCGCTCGCCGCGCTGGCAGGCCCGCGCGACGCCGTGCTGCTGGTGCTGCCGAGCGACCAGCTGATCCGCGACACGGCGGGCTTCGACGCGGCAGTGCGCCGGGCGCTGCCGTTCGCCCGCGAGGGCTGGATCGTCACCTTCGGGATGAAGGCGGAGCGGCCGGAGACCGGCTATGGCTATGTCCAGCGGGGCGGGGCGCTGGCGGGAGGGGTCCATGCGGCGGCCCGGTTCGTCGAGAAGCCAGACGCGGCGACCGCCGCCGCCTATGTCGCCGACGGCGGCTACGACTGGAACGGCGGCATCTTCCTGATGGGCGCGGGGACCTATCTCGACGCGCTTGGCGTCCATGCGCCGGACATATTGAAGGCGGCGGAAGCGGCGATGGCCGGCGCGCGGCGCGATGGCGGGAGGGTCCATCCCGACGCCGCGGCGTTCCGGGCGTCGCCGGCCCAGTCGATCGACTATGCGGTGATGGAGAAAGTGGCGAGGGTCGCGGTCGCACCGGTCGCGGTCGGCTGGTCGGACATCGGCAGCTTCGAGGCGCTGCACCTCGTCTCCGACCGGGACGGGGACGGCAATGTCGTGGTCGGGCCCGGGCTGGCGATCGACGCGCACGGCTGCCTGATCCGCTCGGAGGGGCCGCTCATCGCCGCGATCGGGGTCGAGGACCTGGTCATCGTCGCCACCGGCGACGCGGTGCTGGTGGTGCCGCGCCGCGACAGCCAGCGGGTCAGGGAGGCGGTCGAATGGCTGAAGCGCGAGCGGGACGGCCAATGGACGTGAGGCCGCTGGGCGCCAGCGGGCTGGCGACGCCGCGCCTCGTGCTCGGCGGCAACGTGCTCGGCTGGACGCTGTCGGGCGCCGAGGCGTTCCGGGTGCTCGACCGGTTCGTCGCGGCCGGCGGCACGATGATCGACACCGCCGACGTCTATTCGGCCTGGGTGCCCGGTCATCGGGGCGGCGAATCGGAAAGCCTGATCGGCGACTGGCTGAAGCGGCGCGGCACCGGCGACGGCGTCCTGATCGCGACCAAGGTCGGCCATAGCGCCGGGCTGTCCGCCGCCCATATCGCGGCGGCGGCCGAGGCGTCGCTCGGGCGGCTCGGGGTGGAGGCGATCGACCTCTATTATGCCCACAAGGACGATCCGGCGACGCCGCTGGGGGAGACGCTGGAGGCGTTCGACCGGCTGGTGCAGGCGGGCAAGGTGCGGGCGCTCGGCGCGTCCAATTATTCGGCCGAGCGGCTGGCGGCGGCGCTGGCGCTGTCGGCGGAGGCGGGGCTGGCGCGCTACACGGTGCTGCAGCCCGAATATAATCTGATGGCGCGCAACGGCTATGAAGGGGCGCTGCAGCGGCTGTGCATCGAGCGCGGCATCGGCGTGCTGCCCTTTTTCGGCCTCGCCTCGGGCTTCCTCACCGGCAAGTACCGGTCGGCGGCCGACACGGGCAAGAGCGTGCGCGGCGACCGGATGGCGCAATATCTGAACCCGAAGGGGCTCGCCGTGCTGGCGGCGCTCGACGCGGTGGCGGCGGAAGCGGCGGCGACGCCGGCGCAGGTCGCTTTGGCCTGGCTCGCCGCCCAGCCCGGCGTAACCGCGCCGATCGCCAGCGCCACCTCAGTGGCGCAGCTGGAGGAGCTGATCGGTGCGATGACGCTCGAGCTTGAGGCCGACCAGGTCGAGCGGCTGAGCGCGGCGTCGGCATGAACCGGCGCCTCGCCTTCGCGCTCGCGCTCGCCGCCGCCGCCTGCGGCCGGAGCGCGGCCGACGACGCCGCCAGCGCCCAGAGCAAGGCCCGCCCGGCGCGCACCGAGGTCGCCTTGTTCGCCGGCGGCTGCTTCTGGTCGGCGGAGCGGGACATCGAGGCGGTTCCGGGCGTGGTGTCGGCAGTCTCGGGCTTTGCCGGCGGCCGGGTCGCCAATCCGAGCTACGATGCGGTGGTGCGCGGCGGCACCGGGCATCTGGAAGCGGTGCAGGTGACCTTCGATCCGGCGCGGATCGGCTATGGCGCGCTGGTCCGGCGCTTCCTGCGGACGATCGACCCGACCGATGCCGGCGGCCAGTTCTGCGACCGTGGCGGGCAATATCATACCGCCGTCTTCGCGCTCGACGCCGCCCAGCGGCGCGAGGCCGAGGCGGCGCGGGCCGAAGCGAGCCGGGCGCTGGGCGGCCGCGTGGCGACGCCGGTGCGCGGGGCGGCGCGCTTCTACCCGGCCGAGGCCTATCACCAGGATTATGCGCGGCGGAACCCGGTCCATTACCAGCTCTACCGCCGCGGCTGCGGCAAGGACGCGCGGCTGCGCGCGGTGTGGGGCGCCGAGGCGGCGGCGCACTGAGCCGCCGTGCGGACGGCTCAGCGCGGCTCGGCGTCGGCGAGGCGCAGGATCAGCGCGCCACTCCTGTGGCCCGGCAGCAGCGCGTAGCGGATGCCCGAATTCAGCCGGAAGCGCGCCGGAATGTCGCTGCCGTCGCACACCAGGGTCCTGGGCCCGGTGCCGCGCGTTTCCTGGCTCCATTCGCCGCCCGCCCGCAGCAGGAAGCGATCGACGATCGCGCCGCGTTCCCGCTGGAGGCCGCAATTGAGGTTCATCCTTGTGTCGTTGCGCACATAATAGCGGCCCGGCGCCAGCGCCTGGGCCGGCACCGCGACGGCGGCCAGCGCCGCGACTGCGATTGCCTTCCTGATCATACCGCCTTCTTTCCAGGCGGCGCCGCGCGGCGGTCGCGAAAGGCGACGCCGAACGTCCGCCCGGCGCCATTATCCTCCAAAACGGGGCGGGGCGCCAGTTGGATCGGAGAAATTCCGGTTGGGGGTGCGGACCTAGCGCTGCTGCAGCACCCCCAACGCCGCGACCGTCATCGCTTCGGTGGCGGTGGCGATGGTCGGCTCGGGGTCCGGGGCCCAGAACGGGCTGTGGAGCGACGGGAGGCGCGACGGGTCGCCGCCGGCCGCGTCCCAGCGCGCCTGGGGGACGCCGCCGACCCAGAAGATCAGGCTCTCGATATTGGGGTCGGCGATGTGGAAGCGGCCGAAATCCTCGCCGGCCATGACCGGGCGCATCACCCTGACGCGGGCCTCGCCGAAATGGTCGCGGAAGCGGGCCGCGGTGCTGCGGGTCAGCGCCTCGGTGTTCAAGGTGGCCGGGGTCGCCTCGGCCTCGCGGACGACGACCTCGGGCATGCGGTCCTCGGGCACGCCGGCGGCGATCGCCTCGCCGCGGGCGATGCGGGCGATGCCGTCGAGCAGCATGCGGCGGATTTCGGGGGTGTAGCTGCGGACGGTGATCAGCAGGCGCGCCTCATCCGAGATGATGTTGTGCTTGGTGCCGGCCTGGAAGCTGCCGACGGTGACGACGGCGCTGTCGAGCGGGTCGAGCTCGCGGCTGACCAGGGTCTGGAGCGAGGTGACGATGCGGCTGGCGAGCACGATCGGGTCGCGGGTGGTGTGCGGCGCGGCGCCGTGGCCGCCGACGCCGCGCACCAGCAGGTCGACCGAATCGACATTGGCGAGCGCCGGGCCGTTCGAATAGCCGATCGTTCCCGCCGGCAGCGTCGCCGAATTGTGGAAGGCGATGGCGTGGGTGGGCCTGGGGAAGCGGGTGAACAGGCCGTCCTCGAGCATCGCCTTGGCGCCCTGGCTGGTTTCCTCGCCGGGCTGGGCGATCATCACCAGGGTTCCCGACCATGAGCCGCGCATCGCCACCAGGCGGCGGGCCGCGCCGACCCAGGCGGTCATGTGGGTGTCGTGGGCGCAGGCGTGCATGACGCCGGTCTCGAGGCCCTCGCGGGTGGTGCCGCGGACCCTGCTGGCGAACGGCAGGCCGGTCCGCTCCTCGACTGGCAGCGCGTCCATGTCGGCGCGCAGCAGCAGCACCGGGCCGGGGCCGTTCTCCAGCACCGCCACCACGCCGGTGCCGCCGACGCCGGTGGTGACGGCGAAGCCCAGCCGCCGCGCCTCGTCGGCCATGCGGGCGGCGCTGCGCGTCTCCTGCATGCTGAGCTCGGGATGGGCGTGAAGGTCGCGGTAGAGCGCCATCAGGTCCGGCATGTCGCGGCCGATCGCCTGGTTGAGGGCGGGATCGGGCGGGGTCTGGGCGGCGGCGGGGCTCAGCATGGCCGACGCCAATAGCATGGCGGCGAGGATTTTGCGTCGCATCGCATCACTCTTTCTATCGGCGGGGCGTGAGCTCGATCACGTCGAGCAAAGATTCGAAATGGGGATAGGGGAAGGCGATCCGCCAGCGCCGCGGGCCGACCCGCTCGAGCAGGCCGATAAGGTCGCGCTCGCGGTCGCGGCCGTAGCGCAGCGCGCGGGTTTCGTCGCCGAGCATCAGGGTGCCGAGGAAAACGAGGCGGCGGCTATTGTCGGGGAAGAGCGTGCCGACCGGGCGCTGCGACCCGGTGAGCTTGGTGAAGCGGAGCCGGCCGCCTTCGAGCCGGATCCGGCAGCGGAAGGCCGGATAGGCGACATAATCGAGCAGCCCGGGCCGGGCGGCGCCGAGCTTGATCGTCCGGCAATCATAGTCGCCGGGCGGCGGGGCGGCGGCGGCGAGCGCGGCGTCGGGCTCCAGCAGGGCGCCGCCGCGCGCGACCTCGCCGGCATCGGCGCCGGCGCGGGCCCGGGCGAGCGCGTCGGTCCAGGCGTCGCGCCAGTTGCGCAGCCGCCGGCGGTCGTCCTCGGTGGCGACGCTGCGCCAGCCGTCATTGGGCCCGGCGGCGACGATTTCGGGCGCGGCGCCGGCGAGCGCGGGCAAGGCGAGCAGCAAGGCGGCGAGCAGCGTCCTCATCGCCCGAGCCTACTGCGCGGTCCAGCCGCCGTCCATGCTGAGGTTGGCGCCGGTGATCGCGCCCGCTTCGTCGCGGCACAGGAAAAGGGCGAGCGCCGCGACCTGATCGACGGTGACGAACGTCTTGGTCGGCTGGGCGGCGAGGAGGACGTCGTTCATCACCTGCTCGCGGGTGAGGCCGCGCGCCTTCATCGTGTCGGGGATCTGGTTCTCGACCAGCGACGTCCAGACATAGCCGGGGCTGATGCAGTTGACGGTGACGCCGGCGGTCGCCGCCTCGAGCGCGACCGTCTTGGTGAGGCCGGCAATGCCGTGCTTGGCGGCGACATAGGCCGCCTTGTTGGGGCTGGCGACGAGGCTGTGCGCCGAGGCGGTGTTGACGATCCGGCCCCAGCCTTTGGCCTTCATCGCCGGCAGCGCGAGGCGGATGGTGTGGAAAGCGGCGCTGAGGTTCAGGGCGAGGATCAGATCCCATTTGTCGGGCGGGAACTGGTCGATCGGCGCGACATGCTGGGTGCCGGCATTGTTGACGAGGATGTCGACCGGGCCGGCCTTGGCCATCATCGCCTCGATCTCGTCGGGGCGGGTGAGGTCGGCGGCGCTGTAGCCGGCATCGAGCTCGGCGCAGAGGCGCGCGATCTCCGCCTGGTCGCCGAAGCCGTTCAAGGTGACGCGGGCGCCCTCGGCGGCCAGCGCGCGGGCGATGGCGAGGCCGATGCCGGAGGTCGAGCCGGTGACGAGGGCGGTCTTGCCGGTGAGGAACATGGATTGCCTTTCGAGAGGTCCACGCCCTTTCGCCGCCCGCGTGGGCGAATGCAACGCCAAGTTCCTTCCAGTTCCTCCGTGCGAAATCGTGGGGAGGAACCTGGGATACGCCCGGGGATTGTGCTCGACGAAGAGGAGACAGGCGATGCGGTTCGGCGGGCGCAGGACGAGCGACAATGTGGAAAGCCAGCGCGGCATGAGCTTCGGCCGCGGCGGCGGCGGGCTGGGCGGCGGCGCCGGCATGCTGCTCGGGCTGGTGGCGAGCCGGTTCGGCATCGGCGGCGTGGTCGTGCTTTTGGTCGTCTTCGCCCTGTTCGGCGGCCTGGGCGGCCTGGGCGGCGGCGGCCAGCAGGCGGTCGCCCCGCACGAGGGCCGGCAGGGGGCCCGGGGCGGCGACGTCTGCCAGTCCGACGCGACCACGCGATTCTCGTGCCAGGTGCTGGCCTCGACCGAGGACCAGTGGACCCGCCTGTTCGCCGGCTCGGGCCAGCGCTACGCGCCGCCGCGGATGGTGATCTACGACGGCCAGGGCCAGTCCGGCTGCGGCTCCGCCCAGTCGGCGATGGGCCCGTTCTACTGCCCGGCCGACCAGGGAATCTATCTCGACACCGGCTTCTTCCGCGAGCTGAGCCAAAGCTTCGGCGCGCCCGGCGACTTCGCCCAGGCCTATGTCATCGCCCATGAGGTCGGCCACCATGTCCAGAATTTGACCGGCACCGCCGACACGGATCCGCCGCGCCCAATCGGCGGTCGGCGAAGGCGAGGCGAACGCGCTCCAGGTGCGGATGGAGCTCCAGGCCGATTGCTATGCCGGAGTCTGGGCGGCCCAGGAGCGGGGCGCGATGGAGCCGGGCGACCTCGAGGAAGGCATGCGCGCGGCCGGCGCGATCGGCGACGACACGCTGCAGCGTGCCGGCCAGGGCCGGGTCGTGCCCGAAAGCTTCACCCACGGCACCTCGGCGCAGCGCCAGGAAGCGCTGATGCGCGGCTATCGGGGCGCAAATGGCGACGCCTGCGCGGGCTATACTTCCGGGCTTTAGGGCCCGGTGGGTTTCTGACCGTCATTCCGCAAAAGCCGGAATCCCACTTCTTTTCCCGGGCCTCGGCAAAGGCAAAGAGATTCCAGCTTTCGCTGGAATGACGCGACTTTCGGCTTCGCTGGAATGGCGATTGGGAGTAGCGGTGCAGCGTGAAACAGGGAGATTTCCGCATGCTTCGTTTCCTCGCCTTGCTCTTGCTTCCGCTGGTCGCGGCCTGCGCCACGACCGGGCCGGCGGCGCCCGCCTTCACCAGCGACCGGATCGGCGTCGAGGTGCGCGGGTCGGGCCCCGACGTGGTGCTCATCCCCGGCCTGAGCTCGCACCCGAGCGTGTGGGACGCCACCGTCGCGGCGGTGCCCGGCTATCGCTACCACCTCGTCCACGTCGCCGGCTTCGCCGGCAGGCCGGCGGGCGCCAATGCGACCGGGCCGGTGCTGGCGCCGGTCGCCGAGGAGATCGCCCGCTACATCCGGGAAACCGGGCTCGAGCGGCCGGCGATCGTCGGCCATTCGATGGGCGGCAGCTGGGCGATGATGGTCGCCGGCCGGCACCCGGATCTGGCCGGGCGGGTGATGGTGGTCGACATGATGCCGTTCCTCGGCGCGATGTTCGGCGGGCCCGGCGCGACGCCCGAGAGCCTCCGGCCGGTCGCCGAGCAGATGCGGAGGGGGATGAGCGCGGGGACCGGCGAGGCGCGCCGGCAGCAGATCGAGCGGACGATCGCCGGCATGGTGCGCACCGAGAGCCTGCGCGCTGGCGTCGTCGAGCAGTCGCTGGCCAGCGACCCCGCGGTCTCGGCGCAGGGCTTTTACGATCTCATCGTCACCGATCTGCGGCCCGATCTCGCCCGCATCAACGTGCCGCTCACCGTGCTCTGGGTGCACCCGCCGGGCGCTCCGATCTCCGAGGCCCAGATGGCGCAATATTATCAGGCCTCCTACGCCGGCGTGCCGGGGGCGGTGGTGCGCCGGATTCCCGACTCCTACCATTTCATCATGTTCGACCAGCCCGAGGCGTTCGCACGCGAGCTCAGGGAATTCCTGCGCTGATTCCTCCCCTCGATTTCGAGGGGAGGGGGACCATGCGTAGCATGGTGGAGGGGCCTTGCGGATTCTGGAGAAGCCCCTCCACCGCGTTTTCACGCGGTCCCTCTCCCCTGCAAAGCAGGGGAGGAAATTGAGGAAGAATGGCGCCGGCGGGGCGGCTGCTGCCGCGCCGGCGCCGGACGGGCCCTCGGGGAGAGGTGATTGCCCGCCAGATGCGATCCGCTCGCAACTGACTTGACACTATTGAGAATGAATTGCAATAGCTGTCGGCGACCGACTGCGGCGCTTGAAGGGCCCTTGCATGACCAGAATTGCCGGCGCCGGCCCCTCAGCCCGCGCTCCCCTGTTCCTCGCTCTGGGCTGCGTCGGCTTCCTCTCCTCGCCGGCGCTGGCCGAGGACGTCCAGTCGGACGTGCGCAACCCGGACGACATCGTCGTCACCGGCGAGCGCCAGGCGCAGGACGTCGAATCTCCCAAGACCACCGCGCCCTTGCTCGACACGCCCCAGACCGTGACGGTGATCAGCGACCAGACGATCCGCCGCCAGAATTTGCTGACCCTTCGCGACGCCCTCGCCACCGTGCCCGGCATCACCTTCGGTGCGGGCGAGGGCGGCGGCGGCTATGGCGATTCGATCAACCTGCGCGGCTATTCGGCCAATAACGACATCACCCAGGACGGCGTCCGCGACTGCGCGCAGTACAGCCGCACCGACCCTTTCAACCTCCAGCAGATCGAAGTCTATAACGGCGCCAATTCGGTGTTCAACGGATCGGGCTCGGTCGGCGGCACGATCAACCTCGTCTCCAAGATCCCGCAGGCGGACGACCTCGGCATCGTCTCGGCCGCGCTCGGCACCGACCATTATTATCGCGCCACCGCCGACATCAACCAAAGGGTGAGCGACCTCATCGCGGTGCGCCTCAACGCCATGTGGCACCGCAGCGACGTTCCCGGCCGCGACGTCGAGGAATATCGTCGCTGGGGCGTTGCGCCTTCCATCACCTTCGGCATCGCCGCCCCGACCAGCCTGACGCTCGCTTTCGTCCACCAGCGCGACGACAACACGCCGGTCTACGGCGTCCCCTATTTCCTCAACCAGCTCAACGACGGTCCGCTGCCCGGCGCCGACGACAGCGACTATTTCGGCTATCGCAATCTCGATGCGCAGGAACTGACGGTCGATCGCCTGACCGCGACCTTCCGCCACGATTTCAGCGACGCGGTCTCGATCCGCAACCTCACCCGCTGGCAGCGCGTCCACGCCGTGACCGCGACGAGCGCGCCGCAGGGCATTTTCTGCCTGGCGAGCACCGGCCGCCAGCCGGTGCCGGCCGATGCCACCGCCACCATCGGGCTCGCCTGCCCGGCCGGGCTCGCGCCGGGCTTCTGGCTGCCGTCCGGCCCGCGCGGGCGCGTGCGCGACCAGATCAACGAGCTGATCCACAGCCAGACCGACCTGCGGATCGAAACCGGCCGGCGGGGCGCCTTGCGCAACACCCTGGTCATCGGCGGCTCGCTGACCTGGGAGGATTATTCGATCGAGACCGCCGAGCTCGCCCGCAACCCCGACGGCTCGGCATTCGCGCCGCTGCCGATCGAGAGCATCTCCAATCCGGCGACGATCTACGCCGGTCCGATCAACTATACGCGTCACCGCTCGCCAGCGCGGCGATGCCGACAACCAGGCCGTCTATGCCTTCGACACGCTCGAGATCGGCGAGATGGTCGAACTGAACGCCGGCATAAGGCTGGAGCGCGCCGCGGCGACCTTCGTCAACGTGCCGCTCGCCGTCTACCCGCCGGGCACGGCGCCGCTGACGCCCGCCGCAGCTCGCCCCGCAGGTCAACGAGGAAACCCTCTTCTCCTACCGCGCCGGCGCGGTGTTCAAGCCGCAGGCCCAACATGTCGATCTACATCGCCTACGGCAATTCGCGCACGCCCTCGTCGGCGACGGTGCGGCTGGGCTGCGGCGTCATCGCGGCGCCGGGCGCCGCCGATCCCTGCGCCGTCGGCGCCGGAACGGGCGCGCATCTACGAGATCGGCGCCAAGGCCGACCTGCTCGCCCGCCGGCTGCAGCTGACCGCCGCCCTGTTCCGCAACGAGCGCAGCAACTTCCGCGTGCGCTTCCAGCGACCCCGTTCAACCGACGCTGCAGGTGCTCGACGGCCGCGCCCGCGTCGACGGGCTGGCGCTCGGCGCCTCGGGCAACATCACCCAGGCCTGGTCGATCTTCGCCAATTACACCTGGCTCGACGGCGAGGTGCGGCAGAGCGTGTCCGATCTCTGCCTGCAGAACGGCTGCGTCCGATCCCCAGGCCGGCGACGTGCTGATCCAGACGCCCCGCCATTCGGGCAGCCTGTTCACCACCTATCGCCTGCCGTTCGGGCTCCAGCTCGGCTACGGCTTCACCTACCAGAGCGGCTTCGCCACCTATCAGCGCAACGCCGCGCTCGCGCACGCAATATTTCACCGGCGATTTCCTGATCCACCGCCTGTTCGCCTCCTACGCGCTGGACGGCGGCTTCACCGTGCAGCTCAACGTCCAGAATCTCTCCAACGAGCGCTACTTCACCAGCGTCCGCAACAATGCCAACGCGACCACCGGCGCGGTCACCGGCGGCTGGGCGACCCCCGGCGAGGGCCGGTCGGCGGTGGTGAGCCTGTTCTATTCGTTCTGACCTTCTGTGCCCCGGCGCAGGCCGTGGCCCAGCGGCGCGAACTTAAGGCTGGACCCCGGCCTTCGCCGGGGAACAAGATGGGTTCCTCTTGCCCGAGGTGATTCGTCCTCATGATGCTGGCCATCCCCGATCTGCTCGACGCGCAAGGGGTGGCTCGCGTCCGCGCGATCGTCGATGCGGGCGCCTGGGCGGACGGCAATGCGACCTCGGGGCACCAGTCGGCGCTGGCCAAGAAGAACGAGCAGCTTCCCGAGGACAGCGCGGCGGCGAAGGAGGCGGGGGGGCTGGTGCTCGACGCGCTTGGGCGCTCGCCCCTGTTCATCGCCGCGGCGCTGCCGCTCAAGATCTTCCCGCCTTTGTTCAACCGCTACCGGGGCGGCGAGCGCTTCGGCACCCATGTCGACAATGCGGTGCGCATCCATGCGCGCAGCGAATTCCGCGTCCGCGCCGACCTTTCCGCGACCCTCTTCCTCGAGGACCCGGACGCCTATGAAGGCGGCGAGCTGGTGGTGGAGGACAATCTCGGCGCCAGCGCCACCAAGCTGCCGGCGGGCCATCTGCTGCTCTATCCGGCCTCCAGCCTCCACCGGGTCGAAGCGGTGACCGGGGGCGCGCGCGTTGCCGGCTTCTTCTGGATTCAGTCGATGGTCCGCGACGACGGCGCGCGGACCATCCTGTTCGACCTCGACCGCTCCATCCAGGCGATTGCAGCGGAGCGCGGCCAAAGCGACGGCGAGGTCATCCGCCTCACCGGCGTCTATCATAACCTGCTCAGGCGCTGGGCCGACAGCTGACGGCGAGCCTGCCTCGCATGTTATCCTGACGAAAGTCAGGATCCATGAACACGGACGGCGAGGATCGCATGCTCGCTTGTTCATGGATCCCGGGTCAAGCCCGGGATGACGGAAGAAGGGCGTCGTGCGAAACTTTGATACAAGCTCCTTCTTGCAATCCATTCTCATTAGCTTTTAACGTGCGCCGGCACGGCAGGGAGAATCATGTGGCCCAATCGACGACCATGCGCCTTCGCGGCCTCTGGTTCTCCATCCACAAGTGGCTCGGCCTCACTTTGGCGGTCGCGATCATCCCGATCGCGCTGACCGGCTCGGCTTTGGTGTGGCACGACTGGCTCGACGAGACGCTCAACCCGCAGCGCTACGCGGTGACGAGCGGCGAGGCCGCGCTGCCGCCTTCGGCTTATGCCGCCGCGGCCGAGGCCGCGCTGGCGCCGGGCGAGCGGGTCGTGTCGATCCGCTATCCCGAGCATGGCGGTCCGATGCTGGTCAGCGCCGCGCCGGCGCCCCGGCCCGGTGCCGTCCGCCCGGCGCGCACCAACGTCTGGCTCGATCCGGGCACCGGCCGGGTGCTCGACAAAGCGGGGAGCAATGACGGCGCCGTGCGCTTCCTCCACGTCCTTCACGGCCGGCTGCAGATCCAGAGCTTCGGCCGGCAGCTGGTCGGCTGGGTCGGCGCCGCAATGTGCATCTCCTGCCTGACCGGCCTCTGGCTGTGGTGGCCGATCGCGGGAAGCTTCCGGCGCGGCTTCCGCTGGAAGCGGCAGAATTCGGCCAATGCCAACCTCCACCACCAGATGGGCTTCTGGATCCTGGTCCCGCTCTTCATGCTGAGCTTCACCGGCGTCTGGATTTCCTTCCCCAGCGCCTTCGGCCGGTTCGAGGCGGTCCAGCCGAAGGGCGGCGGTGGCCCGCCCCGCGCGCCGGCCCGGCCGCTGGCGGCGACGGCGATGAGCGTCGACGCGGCGGTCGGCGCGGCCCGCGCCCACGCGACCGGGCCGCTGGTCAGCGTCGCCTGGCCGACCGACCAGGCGCCGCAATGGAAGGTGGCGTTCGCCCGCGCGGGCGGGGCGGCCGAGGTCGAGGTGGAGGATGGCTCCGGCGCAGTCACGCCGCCGCGCCCGCCGCGGCCCGAGACCAGGGCGCGGCTGATGCGCCGCCTCCACGACGGCACCGGCATGGGCGTCGCCTGGCAGGTCGTGATCTTCATCGGCGGCCTCGTTCCGGCGGCACTGGCGGTGACCGGCATCGTCATGTGGCTCAGGAGCCGCGGCTGGCGCGCCAGGCTGGCGAAGAAGCGCCAGGCGCGCGGGCAGGCCGTGCCGGCGCCGCAGCCGGCGGAATAGCAAAGGAGTCATTCCGGCGGAGGCCGGAACCCATGAACACCGACGTTCGCGGCTTTCCTGCAAATCCGTGTTCATAGGTCCCGACTTTCGTCGGGATGACTTAGAGGGTAAGTTGCGAGCATGGCGCCCGAACCGACCTTCTTCGCCGCCGCCGCCGATTTCCGGCGCTGGCTGAAGGCGCATCACCAGACGGCGCCGGAGCTGCTCGTCGGCTTCTGGAAGAAGGCGAGCGGCCGCCCCTCGATCGACTGGCCGGAGGCGCGCGACGAGGCCTTGTGCTTCGGCTGGATCGACGGCATCCGCCGCTCGCTCGGCGAGGACAGCTACACGATCCGCTTCACGCCGCGGCGCAGGGGCAGCATCTGGAGCAGGGTCAATGTCGCCCGGTATGAGGCGCTGATCGCCGGGGGGCGGATGACCCCGGCGGGCGTCCGCGCCTACGAGGAGAATAAGGGCCGTTCCGGCGTCTACGCCTACGAGAATGCGCAGAAGGAATTGACCGCGGCCGAAACGGCCGCATTCCGGAAGGACAAGGCGGCCTGGGCCGATTGGGAGAAGCGCCCGCCGGGCTACCGCAGGGTCGTGTTGCACTGGATCGCCAGCGCCAAGAAGCCCGAGACGCGGGCGCGGCGGCTGGCGCAGTTGATCGCGGACAGCGCGGCGGGACGGAAGATCGCCGGCTACGACATCGGGAAGAAATAGTTCCTCCCCGGCATGCTGAGTAGAAAGGGGACACGTAAAAGTACGTGTCCCCTTTTCAGCGCCGCGTCAGGACGAGCGGCAATCCCCCGGCCGGCCGCAAGGTGACCGATCCGGAGAGCCGCACTTCGCGGCCCGGCATCGGCGCGAAGGCCCAGCGGGACAGCCAATGAGCGAGCACGGTCAGCGCCTCGATGGTGGCGAAGCGGGCGCCGACGCACAGCCGCGGACCGCCGCCGAAGGGGATGTACTGAAAACGGTGCCGGGCGGCCTTCGCCTCGGGCCGGAAGCGGTCCGGATCGAAGGCGTCGGGATCGTCCCACAAGGCGCGGTGGCGGTGAATGAGCCACGGCCAGATCGAGACGATATCGCCGGCCGCGATTTCGGCGTCGCCGAGCCGGTCGGCTTCGAGAGCCTGCCGGTCGAAACGCGGCACCGGCGGATAGACCCGCATCGCTTCTTCGAGGATGCGGCGCAGCAAAAGCAGGCGCTCGGGCAGGCCCGGATCGTCCCCGCCCCGAGTCAGCGCGGCCCCGGCTTCCGCCGCCGCCTCGGCCTGCAGATCGGGCTGCTCGGAGAGGAGGAACAGCGTCCAGGCGATCGCATTGGCGGTGGTCTCGTGGCCGGCCAGGTAGAAGGTGGCGGCATTGTCGACGGCGAGCGCCACCGCCTGGTCGGGCTCGAACCGCTCGTTCAGCGTCCGGATCAGCCCGCCCAGAAAATCCTCGGGCCCGCCGCCCGGAAGCCGGTCCCGCACGACGTCCGCCAGCGTTTCGCGCAGGAACCTCTGCCCGCGCCGCGAGCGCTTTCCCCGCAGGCTCCACGGCATCAAAGGCAGGCCGAGCAAGACCTGCAGCCGGGCCTCGCTGGCGCCTTCCAGCGCGGCGGTGATATGGTTCATCGCCGCTTCGGTGGCGAGCCGGGCATCGCTCGCGAACAGGCTGTCGGCGATGATCCGCATGGTGGTCTCGGTCGCCTCGCCGGCCATGTTCTGCGGGCCGGGCGCCCAGCTTGCCATCGCCCGCTCCGCCGCGCGCGCGAACACCCGCACCAGCGCATCGATCGCGCCGGGGGCGAAATTGGCGGCGACGATCCGGCGCTGGTCGCGCCAGAGCGCCCCGTCCGAGGAGAGCAGGCCCCGGCCGATCATCGGCTTCAGCAGCCTCTTGACGATGTCGGGCTTTGCGTAATTGGCGGCATTGTCGAGCAGCACCCGCTGCACCGCGTCCGGGGTCAGCGGGATGTGGACGTTGAAGCCGAACACCTTGCGCTGCATGGAGGGCAGGCTGAAGGCGCGCTCCGACCAGCCGTAGACCGCGGTCCGCGCCCGCTCTCCGACGAAGCCGCGCCAGACCGGCACCGGACCGGCGGTGCGCGGCGGATGCGGCGGGACGAAGCGCTCGGCCTGGGAGGCATGACGCCCCGAGGGCGCAGCCTCGGCGCGCGGCGGGAGGGAGGCATCCATCAGGGGCCGGGATTGCCGGCAAGCCGGGACAGCGTCAAGTCAGGCGGCGGCTTCGGCGCCCTCGCTCGGGAGCTCCCCCTCCTCGCCGCCGGTGCGGGCAAGGAAATCGTCGCGCCCTTCCTCGACGCTTTCGTCGCGGGCGTGGAACCAGTCGGCCAGCCGCTCCGCCTCTTCCGGCTCGCGCATCCAATCGGGCTCGCCGCAAAGGTCGAAAACCTGCGCCCGCCACAAGGAGGCGAGGTGGCGCGCGTCGCGCGCCTCGGTGAAGCGATATTGCTGCATCGAGATGCCGGTGGCGATGAAGCGGACTTCCTGCGGCGTCACGTCCACGCCGCGCTCGCGGCAGACGGCGGCGACGGTGTTGATCGAATGGGTGAAGGTGTCCGGCTCATCGCCCTGGTAATAGGCTGCCAGCTCGTCGAAGATCAGGCTGTAATCGCCCGGCCGCAGGATCGGAATATGCTTCGAGGCGGTCACCAGCACGTCGGTGATGAACGCGACCAGCCGGTCGCGATCTTCCGCCTCCCACCCCGGCAGCGCGAGCGTGAAGTCGGGAATGACCAGCTGCTGGCTTTGCCACTCGACCTCCAGCTCCTTGAGTCGGAGATTTTCGAGCAGGGCGGTGAACGTGCCGTGCCCGGCCCAATTCCCCCCGGTCTCGGCGGGCAGCTCCTCGCGCAGCGCGTGGGCGGCGGTGGCGAAGGGAAGGCGGCCGACACGCCGGCTGGCGGCACGCACCAGGCATTCCTCGATCGCGGCCGAAAGCTCGGCGCCGACCTCCGTCGCCGGCGTCCGGCCGGCGGGGGACGGCGGGCGCCGCGCCGGCTCGCCGGCGCCGCCCCCCTGGGCCGCCCGCGGCGCCGCCGTCTCCGTGGCGAGATGCTCGGCGAAAAACTCGGCCTCGATCCGCTGGTCGCTGCAGTTCCGGTAGGCGGCAGTCGTGTTGTAGGAGGCGAAGATGACCGAGCGCTTGAGCTCCTTGCGCAGCCGGTTCAACACCGGGACGAAGTCGGCATCGCCGGAGAGGATGATATATTCGTCGATATGCGGATAGCGCCCGAGATAATCGATCACGTCCATGACGATGTAGATGTCGGCGCTGTTCTTGAGATGGGTGGTGAGCGGCGGGCAATCGATTACTTCGAAGCCGGTCTGGGTGAAGTTGCGCCGATAGGGGTTGATCAGGTGCGGCGAGGCATAGCAGCGGCGCGAAACGATACGCCGCCCGTCCGCCCCGATATCCTCGCCGAGCCCGAGATGCTTCTCCAGCGCGTCGAGCCAGAGCAACGTCTTGTTCGAGAAGCGGGCCGCGATCGCCGGGTCGTACTTTTCGAGCTCGGTGCGAACATTGTCGTAGTCGATGAAGAGTGCGGAATTGACGACGGCCATGGCGGGTTCGCCGTTCAGGCCTTCAGCTCGATCGAGCGGCCGTCTTCCAGGTCGACAACCACCTTCACCCGTCCCCCCTGCGCCGCGACGATCCGGCTCAGCACCGAAAGCCTGAGGTCCCGCCGCGATTCCAGCTGCGAGACGCTGGGCTGGGAAACGCCGAGGATTTCGGCGATGTCGGCCTGCGACAAGGCGAGCTCTTCGCGCAACGTCTTGATCAGGGAGACGGAAGGCAGCGCCGCATCGCGTAGCTTATTAAAACGCGTCCGGGCGCTGCCTTCCAGTTTCAAGTAGCGATGCGCGCCCCCGGCTACAGACATTTTATCTGTCATCGCTGTTCCTGTAAGCTGGCGGCTCAGTACAGTACAATTGAGCCGTTTTGCTCGACCCTGACGAGTATGTTCACCCGCTGCCGGTCCATGTAAATCCGGAAAGCCATCCATCTGATGCTTCCCAGTGGGTCACTCTGCAAGACCAACTCCTTGTAGAGCCGGTCGAGAACAAAGATGACCTCGATTCCTGCCTCCATCAGCAACTCGATGAGAATGGTTACTTCGGCTAACGCATCTTCATCGAACCCGAGGAGTCTTTCTTCGAATTCCTTGCTTAGCTTTACGTCATACATCCTACCTCCGTGTCATGTGTGGTATCCGGGAATGGGCCACACGGACATCTGCAAGCGGGGCTGAGCCAATACAATGGCCGGCCACGCGTGACAAAGCGTATCTGCCCCTCTTATAATGTAGACCTTATGTCGGGTCAAGCAGAATGGCGGAGGGTCACTCGGCCGCCAGCAGCCTCTCCGCCCCGCCGAGGTCGACGCTGACCAGGCGGGAAACGCCCTTTTCGATCATGGTGACGCCGAACAGCCGGTGCATGCGGCTCATCGTCACCGCATTGTGGGTGACGATCAGGTAGCGGGTATCGGTCTCGGCGGTCATCCGGTCGAGGAGATCGCAGAAGCGCTCGATATTGGCGTCGTCGAGGGGGGCGTCAACTTCGTCGAGAACGCAGATCGGCGCGGGGTTGGTGAGGAACAAAGCGAAGATGAGCGCGATCGCGGTCAGCGCCTGCTCGCCGCCCGAGAGCAAGGTGAGGGTGGCGAGGCGCTTGCCGGGCGGCTGGGCCATGATCTCGAGGCCGGCCTCGAGCGGGTCGTCCGATTCGACCAGCTCGAGATGGGCCTGGCCGCCCTCGAACAGGGTGGTGAACAGGCTGCGGAAGTGGCGGTCGACGTCCTGGAAGGCGGCGAGCAGGCGGGCGCGCCCCTCGCGGTTCAGGCTGCCGATCGAGCCGCGCAGCCGGTGGATGGCGACGCCCAGCTCCTCGCGCTCGGCCTGCGAGGCGACGCGGCTTTCGTCGAGCGCGTTCAGCTCCGATTCGGCGACGAGGTTGACCGGCCCGATCCGCTCGCGCTCCTGGGCCTGGCGCTCGAGCCGGGCCGATTCGACCGCCACTTCGGCGATCGATGCCTCGGCAAAGCCGATCGTCTCGGGGAGGAGCGGCGGCGGGCATTCGAACTTCTCGCCGGAGATGCGCGCCATCTCGGTGCGGCGGGAATCCTGGGCGTCGGCGCGGGCGGCGGCGCCCGCGCGCGCCTCGCGGGCGGCGGCCTGGGCCTCGCCGGCCTCGGCCAGCCTGGCGTCGGTGGCGTGGAGCGCCTCCTCGCCGGCGCGCTCATGGGCGGCGGCGGCCAAAGCGGCTTCGGAGGCGGCGACCAATTCAGCGGTCAGCGCCTCGATCCGCGCGTCGAGCTCCCCGGGTGCCTCGGCCAGGCGCCGGGCCTCGGCTTCGGCCTCGGCGGCGCGGCGGCCGAGCTCGGCGTGGCGCGCCTCGGCCTCGGCGGCGCGGGCCTGCCAGTCGGCCTGCTCGCCGGCCGCCGCCTCGGCGCGCTGGCGGTCGGCGCCGACGGCGCGGGCGAACGTGGCGGCTTCGGCGCGGACCTCGGCGAGCGCCGCCTGCGCGGCCTCGGCGCGGGCGCGGAGCGCGGCGACCTTCGCCTCGGTTGCGGCGGCGTCGGGCAGCGTGGCGGCGACGCCCTCGGCCTCGGCCAGCGCGGCGCGGGCGTCGCCGAGGTCGGCCTCGGCGAGGGCGGCGCGCTCGGCGAGGCCGGAGCGGCGCAGCTCGAGCCGCTCGATCTCGACCGCCGCCCCGTCCTCCGCGCGGCCGGCCTCGCGGATCGCGGCGGCGGCCTCGGCCTCGGCGCGGCGGCCGGCATCGGCGGCGTCGCGGGCGGCCTCGAGCCGGGCGAGCGCCTCGGCGGTGCCGCGCTCGGCGGCGGCGACGGCGGCGGCGGCGGCGGGCAGCGCGGTCTCGATCTCGGCGAGGCGGTTGACGCGGATCAGCCGCTCGGCGGCGGCGGCGCCCAGCCCGGTGGCGACGTAGCCGTCCCAGCGGCGCAGCCGGCCGTCGGCGGTGACGAGGCGCTGGCCGACGGCAAGCGCGACGCCGGCATCGCGCTCGGCGACGGCGATCTGCCGGAGGCGGCGGAGCAGGGCCGGCGGCGCCTCGACATGGTCGGCGAGCGCGGCACAGCCGGCGGGGAGCGGCGGATCGCCGGGCTCCGGCTCGGCGCCGGTCCAGCGCCGCGGCCCGTCGCCGCCAAGGCTGGCGTCGAGATCCTCGCCAAGCGCGGCGGCGAGCGCGCGCTCATAGCCCGGCTCGGCCTTGATATGGCTGATCGCGCGGTCGCCGCCGGCGCTCTCCACCGCCTTTATGAGCGCGCCGGCCTCGGACTGGAGCGCGGCCAGAGCGGCGCGCGCGGCGGCGGCGTCGCTTTCGGCGGAATCGCGGGCGGCGGCGGCCTGCTGGCGGACCGCCTCGGCGGCGGCGATCGCCGTGCCGGCGCCGGCGAGCGCGGCTTCGGCCTGCACCCGCCGGGCGCGCGCGGCCTCGAGGGTTTCGGCCAGGCCGGCATCGCCGCCGAGGCCCGAAAGCTGGGCGCCGATCCGTTCCGCCTCGGCTTCGGTGCGGGCGAGCTTCTGGCGGGCGGCGTCGAGCGCCGCCAGGGCGACCCGCGCCTCGGCCTGCTCGGCGGCCTGCACGGCGCGGGCCTGGCCGAGAGCGGTTTCGGCGGCGCGGGCCTCGTCCTCCCGCTCGACGGTGCGCACGTCGATCGTGCCGCGGCGGCTTTCGGCGTCGGCGAGGCGGGCGGCGATCGCGGCCAGCTCCTCCTTCAGCCGGGCGATGGCGGCGGCGGCGTCGGCGCGCAGCGCTTCCTCGCGCGTCCGGTCGAGGGCGAGGGTGCGGCGGCGCTCGTCCAGCTCGGCGATGCGGCGGCGGACGCCGTCGCGCTCGGCGCGCAAGGCGGCGAGCTTGTGGCCGAGGCCGGAGGCATGCTCGCGCGCCGCCTCGGCGGCCTTGCGCTTGTCGGCGAGGTCGGCCGCGGCCCGGGTCTGCCAGGCGGCGGCGGCGCGCTGGGCCTCGGCCGCCTTCTCGACCGCGGCGACGGCGGCCTCGGCTTCCTCCCTCGCCGCCTCGGCCGCCTCGGCCGCCTCGCGCCAGCGGGCGAAGACGAGCCGCGCCTCGGCGATCCTGATCTGGTCGGAAAGCTTGCGGTAGCGCTCCGCGGCGCGGGCCTGGCGCTTGAGGGCGGCGGCGCGCTGCTCCATGTCGGCGAGGATCTCGTCGAGCCGGACCAGGTTCGCCTCGGTCGCGCGCAGCTTCTGCTCGGCGTCCTTGCGGCGGACGTGGAGGCCCGCAATCCCGGCCGCCTCCTCCAGCATCAGCCGGCGCTCGGTCGGCTTGGCGGCGATCACCGCGCTGATCTTGCCCTGGCTGACCAGGGCGGGGCTGTGGGCGCCGGTGGCGGCGTCGGCGAAGAGGAGGGCGACGTCCTTGGCGCGCACGTCGCGGCCGTTGATCCGATAGGCCGAGCCGGTACCGCGCTCGATCCGCCGGGTGACCTCGACCTCGCCGGCCGGCGCGACCGCGACGTCGCCGCCGATATCGCCGCTTTCGCGCTCGACCAATAGCGAGACTTCGGCGAAGTCGCGGGCCGGGCGCAGGGCGGTGCCGGCAAAGATGACGTCGTCCATGCCGGCGCCGCGCATCGACTTGGGGCTGGATTCGCCCATCACCCAGCGGATCGCCTCCAGCACGTTCGATTTGCCGCAGCCGTTCGGGCCGACGAGGCCGGTGAGCCCGTCCTCGACCCTGAGCTCGGCCGGCTCGACGAAGCTCTTGAAGCCGGAGAGCTTGAGCCGGGTTACCTCCACGTCGGATTCCGGGCACCCATGGCTCGCGCTACCGGGTGCGCAGCAGCGGCTCGAGCGCCGCCCAGTCGTGGACGTTGGCCGCGAGCCGGCCGTTGACGACGAAGCTCGGCGTGCCGCTGACGCCGAAGTCGCGGGCGGCGGCCTGCTGCATCTCGGCCAGGCGGGTCAGGCCGGCCTGGTCGGCGAGGCAGGTGCGCTGCGCCGAAACCGGAACGCCGTGGCGCGCGGCGATGGTGTCGAGGCCGAGCAGCGCGACGATGCGCTGCATCGCCGCGAGCGGCTGCATGCCGCGCAGCTCGCTGCGCTGGGCGTCGGTCAGGCGCTCGATCCGCCCCATCCATTGCGGCTGGCTGCCCAGCAAAGCGTGATTGAGGTCGAAATAGTGCGACGGCGGGGCGCAGCGGCTGATGAACGCGGCGGCGAGGTCGTAGCCGTTCAATATGTAGTTGCGATATTCGATGCTGACGCGGCCGCGGCGGACATATTCCTGGAACAGCCGCGGGCCGCCGCGGGCGGCGAACTCGGCGCAATGCGGGCAGGTCAGCGACAGGAACTCGATCACCTTCACCGGCGCGTTGGGATTGCCCATGCGGAAGCCGCCTTCGGGCGTCCGCTCGACGATCCGCGTCCAGTCGCGCTGCTCCGGGCCGTCGGATCGCCGCTCGCCGCCGCTCCCGACCCGGTTGGTGTCGCGCTGGGCGAAGCCCGAGGCCGGCAGCGCCAGGGCGGCGATCGCGGCAAGGCCGGCGATAAGCGCGCGCGCGTTCATCTCAGCGCCCCAAGGCGGCGCGCAGCCGCGGCTCGAGCGCGGCCCAGTCGGCGGCCTCCTGGCGCTCGTCGTTGATGAAGAAGGTCGGCGTCTGGGTCACCTGCCGCTCGGTCGCCGCGCGGTTGGTCATGTCGGTGAGCCGCTGGACGCCCTGGGGATCGGCGAGGCACTGGCTGAAGCGGGCTTCGGGCATGCCGCGGCGGGCGAAGAAGGTGTCGAGGCCCATCGCCCGGGCGAGCGGGGGGATCTGCTGCTCGGGCGGCAGCGCGCTGACGCGCTGCGCCTCGGTCTCGTCGATGGCGGCGAAGAATTCGGCCTGCTGCTCGTAGACTTGCTCGACGACGCGGAAGAAGGCGCCCGGCGGCTGGCAGCGCGCCAGCACCGACATCGCCACGTCGGGCGCGTTCATCAGGATGTTGCGGAACTCCCAGCTGACCTGGCCCGAGCGGATATAGGTGTCGCGCAGCGCCGACGTCGCCTCAGCCGAGAAGGCCTTGCAGTGCGGGCAGGCCAAAGAGGCATATTCGACCAGCTTCACCGGCGCGTCGGGATTGCCCATCCGGAAGCCGCCCTCGGGCGTCTGGGTAACGACTTCGGTCCAGTCGCCATTGTTGGGCGCCGCGATCTGCTCGAGCGGCACGGCCTGGTTGGCGGCCGCGGCGTTGAGGTCGTCGCCGCCGCTGCCGCAGCCGGCGAGGAAAAGGGCGAGCGCGAGCGCGCCGGTGCCGATCTGTGCTTTCATCTCTTATCGTCTCCACCAATTCGTCCGACGACCGGGATCGTCGTCACCACCGGCGCTCCATCGCCATCGGCAAGCCCGCGCGCAAGCAATTCCAGGCAGGCGCGCAGCTCGGGATCGACCACTTCGCGCAGGGATTCGCCCAATTCGGCCGGAATCGGACGCAGCGACGGGGGCGCCGTCCGCGGCCTCGCCTTCGCCGCCTGCACGACGCCGTGGCGGAAGGCGATCCGCTCGACCGCGGGATAGCCGAAGAAAAGGTTGACCCGCTCGACGATCGCCGGGGCGACATGCTGCATCATCGGCGCGTGCGCCCCTTCGACCACCAGGGTCAGCACGCCGCAGCTCTTCCTGCCGTGCGGGAAGCGGATCGATTCGGGCGAGGAGACGGCGGCGTAGCGCGCGCCGACGATCTCGCGCCAGCGGCTGACCACCGACGACTGGATGAAGCCGAAGCGGCGGAAGGCCGCGCCGCCGGCCTCGGGCAGCAGGTCGGCAACCGCGCGCGCCCGCTTCGAGCGCGCCGGCTCCGCCGCCTGGCGCTTGCGTGGACCGCCCGGTTTCGTCAGCGATTTCGTCATTGGGAGAAGCATGGCATAGGCGGGCCATGCCCGTCGATGCGTCAAATGCGCTTTTATGTTGGTATGCTGTGGATAAGCGGCGGCTGCCGTGGCGCGCCACCGGCAGCGCGCGGCCGGACCCCTATCGGGTGTGGCTGTCTGAGGTGATGCTGCAGCAGACCGGGGTGGCGGCCGTGAAGCCTTATTTCGAGAAGTTCACCGCGCGCTGGCCCGGCATCGAGGCGCTGGCGGCGGCGGACGAGGGCGAGGTGATGGCCGCCTGGGCCGGGCTTGGCTATTATGCCCGGGCGCGCAACCTCATCGCCTGCGCGCGGGCGGTGGCGGCCGACCATGGCGGCCGCTTCCCGGACGAGGAAGCGGCGCTGCGCAGGCTGCCGGGGATCGGCGCCTATACCGCCGCGGCGATCGCGGCGATCGCCTTCGGCAAGCGCGCCGTGGCGGTCGACGGCAATGTCGAGCGGGTGGTGGCGCGGCTGTTCGCAATACGGGAGCCGCTGCCCGGCGCGCGGGCGCGGATCCGGGCGCTGGCCGACCGGCTGGTTCCGGACGAGGGCGCCGGCGACTTCGCCCAGGCGATGATGGACCTGGGCTCGGCGATCTGCACGCCGCGCAACCCGGATTGCCCGCGCTGCCCGGTGGCCGCCTGGTGCGAGGCGCGGCGCGAGGGCGATCCGGAGGCCTATCCGGTCAAGGCGCCCAGGGCGGCCAAGCCGCGCCGCGAGGGCGTCGCTTATTGGCTCGAGCATGACGGCCATGTCCTCCTGGTGCGCCGCCCGCCGAAAGGTCTGCTCGGCGGCATGCTGGCACTGCCGACCGACGGCGAGGGCGCGCCGACCGAAGCGGACTGGCGCGAGGCCGGCGCGGTGGAGCATGTCTTCACCCATTTCGCGCTGACCATGCGCCTCAAATGCGCCGAGGCCGGGGAGCGGCCCGAGGGCATCTGGTGGCCGGTCGATCGGATCGGGGAAGCCGGCCTGCCGACCCTGTTCGCCAAGCTGGCGGCGCGTGGGGTCGAGTGGCGCTCCATGCCCTCACCCTCCCACCCGGCTGCGCCGGGCCGGCCCCTCCCTCTCCCCAGATGGGAGAGGGGATTCGAGAAACGTGCTGCCAAAACCCCTCTCCCTGCAGGGGAGAGGGAGGGGCCCGTTGCCGAAGGCAATGGGAGGGTGAGGGCATGAGCGCACCCGGCTTCACCGGCGCCGGCCTCGATCGCGCCGATCGTCTGCGGCTCGACCCCGAGCGGCTGGCGGGGATGATGGCCGCCGGCGATGCGCGGCTGCTTCGGCTGGCGACGCTCGATCCGCTGCTCGACGCGGAAGGGCGGCTGCTCTGGGCGCCGCTCGCCGCGGCGGAAGCGGAAGCCGAGCTCCTGTTCCTCGGCCTCGAGGACGAGGCGCCCTTGTTCGCCCCTTTGTTGCGGCTGGAGACGCTGGGGCAGCGGGCGTGGAGCGTGTTCCGGCTGCTCGCCCTGATGAGCCCCAGGGACGCCGCCATCTGGGGCGCGGCGCGCAGCCTCAACGAGTGGCACAACCGGCATCGTTTCTGCGGGCATTGCGGGACCGCGACCGAGCTGTTCCGGGCCGGCTGGGGGCGCCGCTGCCCGGGCTGCGGCGCCGAGCATTTCCCGCGCGTCGACCCGGTGGTGATCATGCTCGCCGAGCATGACGGCAAGGTGCTGCTCGCCCGCCAGCCGCAATATCCGCCGGGCCGCTATTCGGCGCTGGCCGGCTTCGTCGAGCCCGGCGAATCGATCGAGGAAGCGGTCGCGCGCGAGCTGATGGAGGAAGCCGGCATCGCCGTCGGCAACGTGCGCTACGTCGCCAGCCAGCCCTGGCCGTTCCCGGGCTCGCTGATGATCGCCTGCCTCGCCACCGCGCATTCGGGCGCGATCCGGCTCGACACGGACGAGCTCGAGGACGCGATCTGGGCCGACCGCGCCGGCGTCGCCGCCGCCTTGGCCGGCGAGCCGGAGGCGCCGTTCCTGGCGCCGCCGCCTTTTGCCATTGCCAACACGCTGCTGACGCGCTGGATGGAAGCGACAGGTGAGGGAGAATCGGGATGAAGGGCTTGACGATGTGCGCGACGGCAGCGGCTTTGGTGGCGCTGGCCGGATGCGCGGGGCGGCCGGAAGACCGGCGCGCCGTCCTGATGGTGACGATGACCGGCATCCAGGAGGTGCCGGGGCCGGGCGATGCCGACGGCAGCGGCACCGCCGAGATCCGGGTCGACCCGCGCGGCGGCCAGCTCTGCTGGAACCTCTACGCCCGCGGCATCGACCCGCCGACCGCGGCCCATGTGCATCGCGGCGCGGCGGGAATTGCCGGACCGCCGGTGGTCACCCTGACCACGCCCGACGCGGCCGGGCGCAGCCAGGGCTGCGCCGCGGTCGACCCGATGGTGGCGCGGGAGATCGCGACCCGGGGCCACGATTTCTACGTCAACGTCCATACCCAGCCGCACCCCGCCGGCGCGATCCGCGGCCAGCTGAGGGGCCGGGGGCCTATTCGGGAGCCGCGTCAGCCGGTGGGCGCCCCGGGCGGCTAGGGCGGCCCGGACGCGGCGGACGGCTCGGTCGGGCGGGACGGCTCGGCCGCGGCGGCCTGGGCGGCGCCGGCTCGGCCGCTTCGGCGGCCGGCGCCTCTTCGGCGGGGGCCTCGTCCGCGGGCGTCTCGGCCGGCGCGGCGGCGTCGCGCAGGCCCTCCTCGAAGCCTTCGAGGAAGCGGCGCAGGCCGTCGATGGCGGCGGCGCGGAACGCCTCGCCGACCTTCGATGCATCGATATCGACCCTGGTTTCAGAGCACAGGCGATGAATCCGCTCGCCGGCCTCGCGCACGCTTTCGCTTTGCCGGTCGCACCGGGCGGCCCTGGCGGCCGCGCCCATCGCCGCCGCGGCGAAGCCGCTCTCGGCCATCCGGATCGCCTTCTTCGCCTTGCGGCGGATCTTCTTGCCGAGCTTCACCCCGCCGACGCGCTTGGGAATCTTGACCTTGATCGTCATGGCTCGTCTCCTCGTGTGTTATTATAGTAATACACACAGGCGTTTCAAGGGCTCATTCGACCAGGATGTCGACGCTCATTCCCAGCATTCGGTGGACGAGGTTGGCGCTGCGGGCGCGGTAGCGGCCCGGCGCCGGGACCAGCGCGATCGTGCGCCGCTCGCCGGGCGCGAGCCTCAGGCCGCCGCCGGCGACGGCGCCGGCGTCGCGGGCGCGGACCCGCGCGGCGCGGAAGAAGGAGGGCGCGCTGAAGCCCAAAGTGGCGCTGCTGTTGTTGACGAAGCGCAGCTTCACCGCGCGGCCCGCCTCGAGCCGGATCGGCGCCGGCTCATAGGCGAACGGCCGCAGCAGCACGTCCTGCTCGGGCGCGGCCCGCCATTCGGGCTCGCGCTGGGCGGCGGCCGGGGCGGCGAGAAGCAAGGCGGCAAGCGCAAGCAGCAGGCGGTGCATCGAAGTTCCTCCCGCACGGCACAATCGCCGGAAGGCCTATCACGTTCCCGTCAAAAGCGCAGCGGCTCGACCCGCTTGACGCCGGGGAGGGCCTCGAGGCTCCTTACCACCTCGGGCGCGATATGGCCGTCGACCGAGACCATCGCCACCGCCTCGCCGCCGGCTTCGCGCCGGCCGAGGTGGAAGGTGCCGATATTGACCCCGGCCTCGCCCAGAGCGGTGCCGAGCCGGCCGATGAAGCCGGGCGCGTCCTCGTTGACGATGTAGATCATCTCGCCGTTCAATTCCGCCTCGATGGCGATGCCGAACATGTCGACGAGGCGCGGCGCGGCATTGCCGAACAGCGTGCCGGCGACCGACCGCTCGCCCGCCGGGGTCACCACGGTGACCCGGACGAGGGTGTGGTAGTCCCCCTCGCGGTCGTGGCGGATCTCGCGCACGTCGAGGCCGCGCTCCTTGGCGAGGAACGGCGCGTTGACCATGTTCACGCTGTCCGAATAGACCCGCATCAGGCCGGCCAGGACGGCGCCGGTGACCGGCTTCTGGTTGAGCTGCGCGGCGGCGCCCTCGACCTCGACGGCGACGCCGGCGATGCGCCGTCCCTCGACCTGTCCGACCAGGCTTCCCAGCTTCTCCGCAAGCTCCATATAGGGCCGAAGCCGCGGCGCCTCCTCCGCGGATAAAGAGGGCATGTTCAGCGCGTTTGTCACGCCCCCCCGCACCAGCAGGTCCGACATCTGCTCGGCGATCTGGATGGCGACGTTGACCTGCGCCTCGGTGGTCGAGGCGCCGAGATGGGGCGTGGCGACGAAGCCCGGCGCGCCGAACAGCGGATTGTCCTTGGCCGGCTCGAGGGCGAACACGTCGAGGGCGGCGCCGCCGACATGGCCGCTCTCCAGCGCCGCCTTCAGCGCCGCCTCGTCGATCAGGCCGCCGCGTGCGCAATTGACGATGCGGACGCCGCGCCGGGTCTTGGCCAGATTCTCGGCGGAGAGGATGTTGCGGGTCTGATCGGTCAGCGGCGTGTGGAGGGTGATGAAGTCGGCGCGGGCGAGCAGCTCGTCGAGATGGACCTTCTCGACGCCGAGATCGACGGCGCGCTCGGGCGTGAGGAAGGGATCGTAGGCGATCACCTTCATCCGCAACCCCAAAGCGCGGTCGGCGACGATCGAGCCGATATTGCCGCAGCCGATCAGGCCCAGCGTCTTGGAGGTCAGCTCCACCCCCATGAAGCGGTTCTTCTCCCATTTGCCCGACTGGGTGGAGACATCGGCGGCGGGCAGCTCGCGGGCGAGCGCGAACATCAGGGCCACCGCGTGCTCGGCGGTGGTGATCGAATTGCCGAACGGCGTGTTCATGACGACGACGCCGCGCGCGGTGGCGGCGGGAATGTCGATATTGTCGACGCCGATGCCGGCGCGGCCGATCACCTTCAATTTCGGCGCCGCGTCGAGCAGGTCGGCCGTGACCCTGGTCGCGGAGCGGACGGCGAGGCCGTCATAATCGCCGACGATCGCCTTGAGTTCGTCCTTGGCGAGACCGGGCTTCTCGTCGACCTCGACGCCGTTGGCGCGGAAGATCTCCGCGGCCTTGGGGTCCATCTGGTCGGAGATCAGGACTTTGGGCATTCTTCTTACTCCGTCATCTCGGCGAAGGCCGGGATCTCGTGGGGTGAAGGGCTCGGCACCGGCGTCGCGCCGAGACCCCGGCGTGCGCCGGGGTGTCGCTAGCTCTTTCGCGCCTCGTGGAAGGCCCAGTCGAGCCAGGGGCCGAGCGCCTCGATATCGGCGGTTTCGACGGTCGCGCCGCACCAGATGCGAAGGCCGGGCGGGGCGTCGCGATAGCCGGCGATGTCGAACGCCGCGCCCTCATTTTCGAGCAGCGAGTCGATCGCTCCGGCAAGCGCGCGCCGGCCGTCCTCGTCGAGCCCGGCGACGGCGTCGTCGGCGAATTTGAGGCAGACGCTGGTAGTGCTGCGGGTCGCGGGATCGACGGCGAGATGCTCGATCCAGGCCGTCGCCTCCACCCAGGCGCCCAGGGCGGCGGCGTTGGCGTCGGCGCGGGCGATCAGGGCGTTGAGGCCGCCATGGAGCTCCGCCCATTCGAGCGCCCAGATATAGTCCTCGACCGCGAGCATCGACGGCGTGTTGATCGTCTCGCCCCGGAAGATGCCCTCGTTGAGCTTGCCTCCCTTGGTCAGGCGGAAGATTTTCGGGAGCGGCCAGGCAGGGACGTGGCTCTCCAGCCGCTCGACCGCGCGCGGTGACAGGATGAGGATGCCGTGCGCGCCCTCGCCGCCCATCACCTTCTGCCAGGAGAAGGTGGCGACATCGAGCTTGTCCCAGGGAAGTTCGACGGCAAAGGCGGCGGAGGTCGCGTCGCAGATGGTGAGGCCGGCGCGGTCGCCGGCGATCCAGTCGCCGCCGGGGACGCGGACGCCCGACGTGGTGCCGTTCCAGGTGAAGACGACGTCGCTCGCGGGATCGACGGCGGCGAGGTCGGGAAGCGCGCCGTAGGGCGCGCGCATCACCGTCGCGTCCAGCCCGAGCTGCTTGACCACGTCGGTGACCCAGCCCTCGCCGAAGCTCTCCCAGGCGAGCAGGGTGACCGGGCGCGGCCCGAGCAGGCTCCACAAGGCCATTTCGACCGCGCCGGTGTCGGAGGCGGGGACGATGCCGATGCGGTGGCTGGCGGGGACGCGCAGGACGTGCCGGGTCAGCTCGACGGCGTGGCCGAGCCGTGCCTTGCCGAGCTTCGAGCGGTGCGAGCGGCCGAGCGATCCGAGCGCCAGCTTCTGGGGGGCCCAGCCCGGCGGCTTGGCGCAGGGGCCGGAAGAGAAAAAGGGTCGCGCAGGCCGCGTGGCCGGCTTGGAAATCGTCACTGTCTAACTCTCCTTCCAGAGAGCACGCGCCGCGTTGGGACGGCGTGGCCCGTCGATGGGCATAGAGGCGTTCAGCCGGCAGTCAAGCGGAACGGGATTTGCTGGCCCACGACAGGAGTGTAACCATTTATAGGGGAAGGAAACTTTGAGACAGTCTATCCGCTTCATACCATTGCTCGCAGCAATGCTGATGCTGGCGGGCTGCGCCGGCATGGCGCGCGAGCGCATCTACCGGCCGGTTCCGATCGCCGCCGATCAGCCGGCCTGGCGCGGCGCGGCGCCGCGGCCGGTCACGGCGCGGACGGCGGATGGCCTTGTTCTCAATGGCTATTATTGGCCGCCGGCAGCGGGTTCGCGCGACATCCTCGTCTTTTTCCACGGCAATGGCGGCAATCGGCAGACCGCCGCTCTGGTGGCCGAGCCGTTGGCGCGGCACGGAAGCGGCGTGCTTGTCGCCTCCTATCGCGGCTATGGCGACAATCCGGGACGGCCCAGCGAAGCCGGGCTGTTCGCGGACGGCGCCGCCTTCGCCGCTCTGGCGCGGCAGCTGCAGCCGGACGGTCGGCTCTACCTATTCGGCTGGTCGCTGGGCGGAGCGGTCGCGCTGGAGCTGGCCGGACGCATGCCGGTGGACGGGGTGGTGACCCTGGGCGCGTTCAGCCGCCTCGCCGACGCGGCGCCCGCCGCGGCCCGCCCCTTCCTGCCCGATCGGTTCGACAATCTCGCCGCGATCGGCCGGGTCACGGCGCCGGTCTATCTGTTCCACGGGACACGGGACGCGATCATTCCCTTTGCCCACGCCGAGCGGTTGCGGGCGGCCTCGGGCGATCGCGCGACGATCGTCACGATCAGAGGGGGCGGCCACCATCCCGATTTCGCCGAGATCGCTGCCACGGTCTGGCAGGCCCTCGAGGGGCGGGGGCCGGATCGGCGAGCGGCGCCCCCTGCACGGTGACCCTGATCCGGCACGGGCCACGCCCTGCTCACGCCGCTTGACCTGACGGCGGCGTGACCCCCATCCTCGCGACATGCGGTGGGGGATCATCCTGGCCTTGCTGGCGCTTGGGGCGTGCATTCCGCGCGACGGCGGGGAGCGGCGCGACCCGCCGCGCGCCGCCACGCCGGCCCGCGCCGAGCGCAACAGCCCGGACACGCTGCAATGCCATATCGACCTGGCGCGCGAGCGGATCGGCTTTCGGGCTCTGCCCGACCAACGGTTCGAGGGCGGCTGCTCGGCGCTGGGCGCGGTCCAGCTGCTGGAGATCGGCACCCCGGTCGCCAATTTGCGGGCGATGACCTGCCCGCTCGCCCGCCAGTTCGCCCGCTGGGCGCGCGAGGCGGTCCAGCCGGCGGCCGACCAGTGGTTCGGATCACGGGTGCAGCGGATCGAGACGTTCGGCACTTATTCCTGCCGGCCGGTCAACGGCCGGCCGGGCGCGCGGCTCAGCGAGCATGGCTATGCCAATGCGGTCGACGTCTCGGGCTTCGTGCTGGCGGACGGGCGGCGCGTCACCGTCCAGCAGGGCTGGAACGGCGAGGACGAACGGACGCGGCGCTTCCTGCGGGCGGTCCACCAGGCCGGCTGCCGCCGCTTCAACATCGGCCTCAGCCCCGATTCCGACGCCTATCACTACAACCATATCCACTTCGACATGGGCCGCGGTCCCTATTGCCAGTGATTCCCTCACCTCGTCATGCCAGCGAAGGCTGGCATCCAAGCTGAGTCCGCAGGGACCCCAGCCTTCGCTGGGGTGACGTCCCCGAGTTTGCCCTGCTAAGGGTTCGACCATGACCGATCCCGTCCCCCCCAAGCGCGTCTTCCAGGCGGCGCGCGAAGAAGCCGAAACCGCCGCCCAGACCACGCTCAGCCCGCAGACCGCCGACAAGGCCTACCGCCTCGCCTTCCAGGACATGGACTTCCTGCTGCGCGAGGATTTGCGGCCGGTCCGCTTCCAGCTCGAGCTGCTGAAGCCCGAGCTGCTGCTCGACGAGGCCGGGATCGCCTCGACCTTCGTCTTCTACGGCTCGGCGCGGATCCCCGAGCCCGACAAGGCCGACGCGCTGATCGCCGCGGCGGCGACCGACAGCCAGCGCGCCACCGCCGAGCGGCTCAAGGCCAACAGCAAATATTACGACGTGTCGCGCCAGCTCGCGCGGCTGGCCAGCCGGGTCGATCTTGACGCCGAAGGGCGCCGGCATTTCGTGGTCTGCTCCGGCGGCGGGCCGTCGATCATGGAGGCGGCGAATCGCGGTGCCGAGGACGAGGGACGCGAATCGATCGGGCTCAACATCGTGCTGCCGCACGAGCAGATGCCCAATCCCTATGTGACGCCGTCGCTGAGCTTCCAGTTCCACTATTTCGCCCTGAGGAAGATGCACTTCCTGCTGCGTGCGCGGGCGGTGGCGGTGTTCCCCGGCGGGTTCGGCACGTTCGACGAGGCGTTCGAGCTGCTGACGCTGATCCAGACCGGCAAGGTGAAGCCGATGCCGATCCTCTTCTTCGGCCGGGAATTCTGGGAACGGGTGATCGACTTCGAGGCACTCGCCGAGGAAGGCGTGATCTCCCCCGACGACCTCAAATTGTTCACCTATTGCGAGACCGCCGAGGAAGCATGGGACTGCGTCTGCCGCCATTATGCCGACGCGGAGGAAGACCCCCGCTGCTAGCTTCCGCCGCAGGAAAACCAGCCCTGGTCGTCATTCCGGCGAAAGCTGGAATCTCCCTTTCCTCTCAGCCGGCGCAGCGCATCAGGAAGTGGGATTCCAGCTTTCGCTGGGATGACGGTTTGGGGTCCGCGCGCGCGGGCTAATGCGCGGCCGGGGTCGGCGCGGCCGCGTTGGCCGCGGGGGCCGCAGCGTTCCCCTCCGCGGCAGACGCGGCCTCGTTCCCGCCGGGCGCGGCGGCCTCGGCCGGGGCGGCGGCGGGCGGCGGCGGGATCTGGAGATTGCCGCCATGCTGGTTGAGGAAGAGCATGACGTCGGCGCGGTCCTGCGGGTCGCTCAACCCGGCGAAGGTCATCTTGGTGCCCGGGGCGAAGGTGCGCGGGCTGCGCAGCCACTGGCTCATCGTCTCCCAGTCCCATGTTCCGCCATGCGAACGCAGCGCTTCGGAATAGTTGAAGCCGGCGACATGGGCGAGGTTGGCGCCCATCGTGCCCCATAGGTTCGGGCCGAGACCGTTGGCGCCGCCCTGGTTGGCGTTGTGGCAGGCGGCGCACTTGCGGAACACCCCCTCGCCGCGGGCGGCATCGGCGGTCTGCAGGAAATGGGCGATCGGCTGCTCGGCCTCCGCGGCGCCGCCCCCCTCCTCCTCGACGCCGGCGATCGGATAGCCCATCGTCTCCGGCCGCTCGGCCCTGAAGATCTCGTTGGTGACCAGGCTGGCGCCGAGCAGGACGATGCCCGCGCCCAGCACCCACCCCGCAATCGTGTTGAACCGATCGTCCATGCCGCCAAGAACCTTTCGAGGATGGGCGGCCGGAGGCCGCGCCATGAACCGAGTTGAATGGCGCTACCCTTTATGCGGGGAGTGCGTCCGCCGCAAGCCGCGCCGTCAGCCCCGCGCGCGGGCCGCGAGCGGGGCTGACGGCGCCGTCCCGGCCGCCTTATTTCTCCCCGCGAGTTATGCCCGTTATCCTCGTTATCCACAGGCCGAATCCGCTTGGATTGACTCATTTTTCGTGACAGCTTCAACCCGTGGCCGAGACGATCCTTCGGAAACGAGGGGGAGCCTTCCCAGCCACAGCCCGAGCAGAAGCCGGGCCGGCCGCCTTCGGGCGGCAAGGCAGGCGGAAGCGAACGGCAGGGCGGCTGACGAAGCCGCCGCCAGGCGGAAGCTGCGGGCTTGCCCTTTAGCGGATGCGAAAGCGGCAGGCTTCGTAAAGCGCCCACCGGTTTCCCGGCGGCCTTCGGGCACGTGGGAAACCATCAGGCAGGACACCGGACTTCGGTTCAGGCCCTGTCCGGCGGAAAGCGGGACTTCGGTCGGCGCGCCGCCACCGGCGGAACCTTGAGCTTCGGCTTTGGGATTTGCCGGGCAGGACCGGGCTTCGGCCCGGGAGCTGCGAAACCGGCAGGACCCAGGATTTCGGTTCATGGACTGCCAGGCGGAACCGCGGCTTCGGCCAAGGATCCCGTCATTTGCGGAACCAAAGCTTCGGCCGAGGGACGAGATGTCGGGAAGAGGAACGCAAGTTCCGAATCTGCCAAGTGGCGAACCGCCAGGGCTTCGGCCCTGGTCGGGGAGCCCTCGGGGAAACCGGATGCGGCTTCGGCCGCTGATGGACCCCGGAGGAAGCGGTGCCCGAGCCCCCGGTTCGGGCGCCGCCGACTCGAAACCGCCCAGCGCGGAACGCCTCGCCTCCCAGGCTGGGTTCTACGCGACGGGACAGTGGGGGCTGGCGGCGACGCCAGCCCCCATTACTGTTTCGGGGGCCGGCTGCCTTGGCCGTGGATTCGCGCCCGAGGGCAGTCGTCGCTCTCCCGCCCCGCTTCACGGCAGGGCGGGTTGATATCGCGATGGGTCGCCGCGATAGTCGGCCGAGGCGCGGGGGAGGCGCCGCGCATGTTCTCACGTGGCACGTCAGCATCCGCCGCCAAGGCGAAAGCCGCAAGAACCGGCCCGGCGGGCCTTTCCTTCATCGGTCCCGAAGTCGTCATCAGCGGCGATCTCGCCACCGACGCCCAGCTCCATGTCGACGGCCGCATCGACGGCGACGTCAATTGCGCCCAGCTCATCCAGGGCGCGGCCGGTACGATCGCCGGCAACATCCATGCCGACGAGGCGCGGCTCGCCGGCACCGTCGAAGGCACGGTGTCGGGGCGGACGCTGATCGTCGAAGCTTCGGCCCGGATCCTCGGCGACGTCGCCTACGAGACGATCAGCATCGAGGCCGGCGCCCTCATCGAGGGGCGGCTCGCCCGGCGCGCCGCGCTTGGCCAAGGCGCCGAGGCCGAGCACTCCCTGGTCGCGACCCCGGTCTCGTTCTCGCCGGCGAAGACGGCCGGCGAAGGCGACGGCCGCAACCTGTTCGCCCTGCCCGATGCGGCGCGCACCGCCGCGGAATGATCTCATGGTGAGCCGTCACCCCGCCGAAATCGCCTGGGTGTCGGACGGCGAATTCGCCAGCGGGCGCTACAGCCGTCGCCACCAATGGCGTTTCGACGGCGGCGCGGTGGTGACCGGATCCTCCTCGCCGACGGTCGTTCCCGAACCGATGTCCGATCGGGCCGGAGTCGATCCCGAGGCCGCCCTGGCCGCCTCGGCCGCTTCCTGCCACATGCTCTGGTTCCTCTCGCTCGCCCAGGCGGCCGGGCTCGAGGTCGCGAGCTATCGCGACGCCGCCGAAGCCGAGCTCGGCCGCGTCGCGCCGGGACGGATGGCGGTCACCCGGATCACGCTGAGGCCCGACATCGTCTTCGCCGGCTGCGGGCCCGACGCCACCGAGCTCGCCCGCCTCCACCACGAGGCGCACGAGCGCTGCTTCATCGCCAATTCGCTCAACTGCGAGATCGTGATCGAATGAGCGTGGCCGGCGGCTGCCATTGCGGCGGCGTCAGGCTGAGCGTGCCGCGCCCGCCCGAATGGGTCGGCGACTGCAATTGCTCGCTGTGCCGCCGGGTCGGCGGGCTGTGGGCTTATTATCCGGACGCCGAGGTCGAGGTGGCGGGCGCAACCGTGGCCTATGTCTGGGGCGACCGCATGATCGGCATCCATCATTGCCCGACCTGCGGCTGCGTCACCCACTGGCGGACCTTAGGCGAGGATTTCGGCAGGATGGGCGTGAACGCCCGGCTGCTCGACGGCTTCGAACCGGGCGACGTGGAGGTGCGGCTGCTCGACAATCGGTGACGCGGGAGAAAGCCCCATGCGCAAGGTGACCTATGGCGCGGCGGTGAGCCTCGATCTCTATCTTGCCGGCCCCGACGAGGCGATGGACTGGCTGAGATGGAGCGACGATGCGGCGGCGATCAGCGGCGCGAGCTGGCAAGGCGTCGACACGATCCTGATGGGACGCAAGACCTACGATTTCGCGGCCAGGAGCGGCGGCGGCGGCGACGCCTCGTCGACGATCAGGACCTGCATCTTCTCGCGGACCATGGCCGAAGCGCCGGACGGGGCCGAGCTGGTGGGCGAGGACGCGGTGGGCTTCGTCCGGGCGCTGAAGGCCGGGGCGGGCGGCGACATCATCGTCATGGGCGGCGGCGACCTCGGCTCGGCGCTGATCGAAGGCGGGGTGGTCGACGAGATCGGGCTCAACGTCCATCCGCTGCTGCTCGGCGGCGGCATCCCCTTCTTCCGGCCGATGGCGCGCCGCGTCGAGGTCGCCCTGGTGGAGGCACGGCCGATCGCGAAGGACTGCGTCTTCCTGCGCTACACGCTCGCCGGCTGAGGCGGCTTGCCAATCGGCGCCGGCCCGATAATCTCGGCGGCGCGGCAAGGGGGGCGGCAATGGCATCAGGCAAGACCGACCATGCGCTGGAGCGGCTGGTCTTCTTTTCCGACGCGGTGTTCGCGATCGCGATCACCCTGCTGATCATCGAGATTCACGTTCCCGAGGTGGAATATCGCGCGAGCAATGCGGTGTACTGGCAGGCGCTCGCCCACCTCATTCCCAATTTCATCAGCTACGCGATCAGCTTCGGCGTGATCGGCGCCTTCTGGTCCGGGCATCACCGCGCCTTCACCCTCGCCGGCCGCTACGACGGTGGCGTCCTCTTCTGGAACACGCTGCTGCTCGGCACGATCGCATTCATGCCCTTCGTCACCGCGTTCATGGGCGCGCATTATGGAGCGCCGGTGCCGACCGGTCTCTATTGGGCCTGGATGGTGCTGATCTCGCTCCTCAACCTGAAGGTGAACACGATCGCCACCGGGCCGACGATGCTCGGTGCCGACGCGACGCCGGAAGCGGCTGCCGACGTGCGGCGGCGAAGCACCTGTGTCCTTCTGGCCGCCATCACCGCTTTCCTCCTCAGCCTTTTCGTCCCGCTCGCCGCGCCGGTGGGGATGGCGACGATCCCGCTCTGGCAGTTCCTCCTCGCCCGGCTGGCGGGAGCGAAGCGGAAGGCCGATCCGGCATGAGCGCGTTCGAATTCGCACCGCGCCCCTGAATCGTTTTGCGGACATGGCGGGGCCCGGCGGGCGCGACGCCCCCGAACAGGCCGACTTCGGCGAGCATGGCGGCAGCTAGATGGGGGCGCCTGGCTGTGTCGTGCCGACGAGGCTGCGCGCGTAACGTTCCACCGTGCGTATGGCACGACCCTGCTCCCCTTCGAACATCTCCTCGCTACGTGGATCGATCAGGACCACGAGATTCGCTTGCGGCTGCAGCGCGTCGTAAAGCTGCAAGGCAAGGAAGTTCTCCGGGTCGGCGAGCTTTTTGGCCACCGCCGGAAGTATCTGCGGACCGAGCTGCACCAACTCGGGAAACAGCGGCGACGTGCGCACCGCGGCCGGATCGGACTGGATGGCTATCTCCGGCGCATTCCAGGACTCTCGCCACGCGTCGAACAGGCGCTCGAAGCGCATGCGCAAATCCGGCTCCATCTCGCGAACCGCTCCATCGAGCCGCGCCTGCGCGGTTTCGCTTATCCTTGCCGGCATGGTCACCCTCTTAGCCAAAGCGCGAATCCATCGCAGCAACCGCCAAAACAGGTAGAGCCAGCCTCGATCGTAGAATGCGAGGACTTGGCCATAGGAGTTCGAGACCAGTTCATTCAGATCATGCTGGATTCGCGCCCAGTCGCCGCATTTGGATTCCCAGCGCGGCCCATGGCCCGGGCCGGAAACGGAGCCGTGAGTCATATGAGTTTCGCTATGGCCCCATGCGGCTATCGGCCCGGAATCGGATCTCACATAGTCGCAGTGGTCATAATAAAGAGCGTCGAAATCCTCGATTTTGTAACCGGGCCATATCCAGGCGTTGGTAATGCCCAACGTCCATGCGAGGCAGTTATAGACTCGCGAAGCCTCACCTGTGACGACCGCCGCATTGACATTGAGATTCGGATAAGACTGGCTGAACTGCTGCTTTTCCTGCGGAGTCATCGGCCGAGGCACTGAAACCTCCGTTCGCGCCGCGGTCGCATCGCGTTTCGCCCGCCTGGGACGCCGGAGTCTCCAACAGCCGACGGTGACAGCGGTCAAGGGCCGATCGCTCCGTTTCGGCGGAGTTCGACCGCGCATCCCCCAGCCGCCGTAGCGCCCATGGGAGCCGCCGCCGGCAATCCCCCGCCTGGTCAGCACGGCGGCATCGTTAACCCTCCCCGCCATTGCCGGCGCACCCTTCGGACGGGCCGGGGAAAGCCAGCGGAGGAAAAGCGGAGGTCCGGGTCAGACTGTGAGCGTGTCGGCGTCGGCGGACTTGGCCGCCGCCTTCTCGTCGGCGATGCGGGTGCGCATCGTGTCGGTGCGGGCGGCGCGGGCGGCGAGGCTGTTCCAGGTCAGCTCGGAACGCAGCCAGCGCTCGCGGACATGGTCGAGGGTGGCGGCTTCGGCGTCGCGCTTCGCATCGGCGGCGCGGGCCCGGTAGAAAAGCTCCATCGTGTTCGACATTGCGGGCTTTCTGTTGCCGGCTCTCGCGGGCGTGGTGGGAAGAAGGGCGCCCGTCGCCGGACGCCCTCCTGAACGTGGCGGCTCAGGCGCTTGCGAGGTTGCAGGCGCTGGTCTTGCCGCGATTGTCGGTCTCGAGCTCGTAGCTGACGCGCTGGTCCTTATCGAGGGTGCGCATCCCGGCCTTCTCGACCGCGCTGATGTGGACGAAGGCGTCGTTGCCGCCGCCCTCCGGCGCGATGAAGCCGTAGCCTTTGTCGGGATTGAAGAATTTCACGGTGCCGATCGGCATGGTCTTTTCCTTTATGGTGTCGGCGGGGCCAAGAGCGGCGGCCGCCATGCGTAAGAAGCGTTTGGAGAGGGAAAAGGAGCCGGTAGGCGTCGAAGTCCGTCGCATGCGACTTTAGCCCCGCACCTATGGGCGCTTTTGGGCGATAAGGCAAATCGGGACGGGGGAGAGGACCCTCAGCCGAGCAGGGCGCGCCGGCGATCGAGGCTGGCGGCCGGCCACAGGGCCGCGCTGTCATAATAGGCATCCACCGCGCGCGCGCCGTCGGGCAGGCGCACCCAGGGCAGCTTCGAGCGGGTGTAGATGTGGATGTCGGGCGGCAGCGCGGCCGGATCGTCGAGCGTGCCGACCCGGACGAAGCGGATCGTGTCGCCGGCGCCGCCATAGTTGCTCCACAAGGCGACGCGGCAGGCGGGGCAGCGCCAGATCCGCTGGCCGCGCCCGCTCTCGGACGGCGTCATCACCGGCTCGGGCGCGCCGGCGAGGGTTTCGACCCGGGCGGGATTCGATGAGGGCGTTGACGACGAACGCGCTGCCGGTCTCGGTCTGGCAGGCGGTGCAGTGGCAGCAATGGGCGAACATCGGCGCGCCGGCGAGCCGGTAGCGGACCGCTCCGCAGGCACAGCCGCCTTCGAGTTGCTCCGCCATTCTTGCCTCCCGCCGATGACGGAGGCAGTCTAGCCGCGAGGCGATCGCGGAGGAAGGCACCGGCGATGACGATCAAGGCAAGCTGCCATTGCGGCGCAACCCAGTTCGAGGCGCCCGAGCCGACGGCTCTGGTGACCTGCACCTGCTCCTATTGCGACCGGGTCGGCGCGGTCTGGGCCTATTGCGCCCCGGACGAGCTCAAGCTGAGGACGGCGCGCGACCGTGTCTCGACCTATCAGTTCGGCACTTATCTGGTGCATCACCACCATTGCGCGATCTGCGGCTGCGCCACCTGGGGCTGGTCACCGGATTTCTCGAGGGGCGCGCCCGATTTCGACAATCCCCGCATCGGCTGGAACGTGCGGATGGCGCACGATTTCGACCGCTCGGGGCTGGCGGTGACAATGCTGGACGGCCGCAACATGTGGTGAGCGCGCGAGGCGGGCGAAGCACGCGGGGCCCGGAATCAAAATGGGGTCTGGTGTCGCCACCAGACCCCACTTGTCCCAAGTCCGACCGCGTTGCCGGTGAGGGCAGGCGTCTTTCCTGGGCGATTTCGAACGCTCCAACGAAGCAAGCTCCGAAGGAAGTTCAGGGTTCCGGCCGAGGTCTTGCGACCTCGGTCGGTTCCCTTTCGCAGTTCCTTCGCCCGAAGGCTCCGGAACCGCAGGACATTCGAAGAAAGTGGGATCGGCTTGCGCCTCACGCTTCTTCTTCGACCGCCCGGCCGCCACTTCCGTGGCTTGCGTCCCGAAGGACGCCGCCCGCTTCCGCGGCAGTCGCAAGTTGGAACTTTCTTCCTTGCGGAAGTCCGCTCCTCATCGCGAAGGGCCAATATGACTCGCCCCTCCGAGTCGCGCCAAGCGGAATCTGGGCCGTCCTGCCTGTGGATAACGGGGATATCGTGGATAAGTCGCGCTTCGGGCCCGCGAGGTGCCGGCATGGCGGGTCAGCGCCATGGCGGGCCGGGGCGCGTGCCGGGCCGCATCGAGGGCGGCGGGCCGAGCAGGTCCTGTCCCTCGGGGCGGCGGAAGAGCCCGCGGAGCAGGAAGAAGAGCAGGACGGCGAGCGGCGGCCAGAGCCAGCGCGGGAGGCCGGACCGGGTGAGCCAGCCGGGCAAGGACAGGTCGTCGAGCCAGGCCCGAAGATCGAAGCCGGTCGATTCCGGCCCCTCGGGGCGTTTGCCGGGCTCCGTCTCGGGCCCGGGGGTCGCCGCGGCGAGCGGCGGCGTCATCGCCGACGGCCGCTGGACGATATGGCGCGCGAGCGCGGCGGCGAGATCGGCATCCGGCGCAGCGCAGGCCAGCAGCTCGCTTGCCAGCGCCGGCGGCAACCGGCCGGAGGCGAGCGGCGGCAGCGCGCCGGTCGGCCAGCGCGGCATGAACCGGTCCAACGCGCAGGCGCACAGCCCTTGGCCCTCGTCGGGGGAGAGGCCCTCGATCGCGCTCATCTCGGCGACGCAAATCGAAATCCCCTGGCCTCGATAATCCTCGCGCGGGTCGCCCTCGACGCCCGGCTTCTGGGCCGACAGCGGGTTCGCGGCGAGCGCGGCCAGCGACAGGGCAAGGACTAGGCGCACGATCTTCCCCCTCCACCTCGTTCGCGACCGCGAGGAGCCGAGGCCGCCAATAGGCCCGCCCGGCCGCCGAATGTAAAGGCCGCGCGCCATCGCGGGTCGGCGTCCGCCGCTCAGAAGCGGCGTCGGCCGCGCGGCTCGTCGCGGACGACCCATTCGTGGTCCTCGACCATGTCGGCGAGGACCGGGCGGCCGCGCCCGTCGCGCGACGGCTCGAACCGGTAGCGGCGCTCGATCAGCCCGCAGGTGTGGGCGTCGAGCTCGGCATGGCCGCTGGAGCGGGTGATCCGGCAGTTGACCGCGCGGCCGTCCAGCGCGACCGTGAAGCGGACCGAAACCATGCCGCCGGCTCCCGCTTCTCCGGCCCAGGCGGGATAGTCCGAATTGCCGAGGCTGCCGCGGATGAGGCGCGGCGGGCTCTCCGGGCCGAAGCCGCCGCCCTCGCCGTCGCCCCCCGTCCCGCTGCCGCGGCCGTCGCCCAGGCCGCCGGCGCCGTTGCCGGGGCCGCGCACCGAAGCGGCGCCGGCGGACGGGTCGCTGCCCGATCCGGCCACCGGCGCGGCGACGATCGGTGGCGGCAAGGGCAGCGAGATGCGCGGCGGCGGCGCGACGATCTCGGTCGGCTGCGAGCGGATATTGGGCGGCGAGGCGGCGCCTTCGCGGCCGGGATCGTGCTTGCGCGCCGCGGCGCGCTCCCGACGCAGCGGGGGCGGCCGCGAGACCGGCGGCGGGGGCGGCGGCGCGACCGCGAACAGCCTGAGCGGGCTTTCGATCGCGCGCGGCAGCGGCGCGCCGAGCCCCCAGATCAGCGCGCAGCCGATCAGCGTCTGCACCAGAGCTGCCGAGACGGCGGCCCGCGCCCGCTCCTCGCCGCTATGCTGTCCCGCCATCGTCATCGCCAACGAACCCCAGGGAAAACAAGGCTCTATACACGATGCGCGCTGAACGCGCGATGGACGCGAGCGGTCAAGGCGGAACGGAACGCCGCGCCTGCCGGTTGGGCGCCGCAGGAGGCGCGATGGCGACCGGCAAGGACCCCGAGACCGCACCGCGGCTGGACGAGCATCCGGGCGACGGGGTCGTGCGCGGCACCCAGCGGATGGAAATCTATGCCGACGCGGTGTTCGCGATCGCCTTCACTTTGCCGATGGTCGAGCTCACGCTGCCCGAGCCCGGCCCCGGCTTCGGGTCCGATTTGATCGCGCTCTGGCCCGAATATCTGGGCTATGCGCTGTCCGCGCTGGTGATCGGCATCTATTGGGTGCAGCATCATTTTTCGGGTGCGATCTACCGCACTACCGGCCATCATTTCCTGCTCGCCACCGTCCTCTTCCTGATAACGATCGGCTTCATCGCCTTTCCGACCCGCGCCTTCACCGAGCATATCCAGGACCCGGCGGCGCGCGAGGCCGGGGCGATCTTCTACGCCTGCGCGCTGGCGGCGACGTCGGCGGCCTGGCTGGTCAAATGGAAGACCGGCTGCGCGACCGGCGACGTCGACGACCGGCTCGACAAGGCCTATGTCGCCCGCCTCACCCGCCGCTACACGCTGACCACCGCGCTGATGATCGCGGCGGCGGGCCTCGCCTTCGTGCGCTGGGAGGCCGGGCTGGCGCTGGCGGCGGCGGTGACGCTCTCCTACCTGCGCGCGCCGGAGACCCCGGTCTATGTCGCGGAGGCGCCGGTGGTGGAGGGGGAGACTTAGCCCGCGTGCCCCATCGGGGCGGGCATCGGGGACGGATGGTCCGGCCCGCATCCGCCTTCGCATGAGCAGGTCAGCCTTGCCGGCAGAGGCGGCGGGTGTCGCGCTTCAGCGAGGCCAGGCAGGATTCGCCGCCCGTGAGCGTGGCGATCTCCTGGTCGATGCCGAGCTCGATCTTGTCGGCGAGCGCGGCGAGGTCGGGCGCTGGGGTGCGGAGCAGGCGGCGCAGCGCATTGTTGAAGGCGGCGTTGATGGCGTCAAAAATATCGTCGTCCGGCTCGTGGGCTGCGGCGTCAAGCGCGGCCTCGGCGCGGCGGAAGTGGGCGAGGCTCCTTCCCCACCTCCCGTCACCCCGGACTTGATCCGGGGTCCAGCTGGTCATGCGCTCGGGCGGCGCGACAAGGCAGGGGCTGGATCCCCGCTTTCGCGGGGACGCGGCGAGGGCCGTCGAGACGGCCCACGCCGCGCCTAGCAAGGCGCGGCGCGAGACTCTATGGTCGCGGGCAGCCATGGCTCGCCCCTACAGGCGGGTTGCGGTTCTTATTTTCCGTGCACGAAAAATAGGGGCGGGTCAATAGCCGATCAGCAAAAAAGACCCCGCGGCCGCCCGCGGACCGGCCAGTCGCCGACCAAGCGGCGTGCGCATTCCCATTGAGCTGGAGGCGGCGATCACCGCCTGGATCGAACGCCAGCCCGACCCCAAACCCTCCCGCTCCGAAGCGATCCGGCGGCTGATCGGGAAGGGGCTGGCAGCAGATCGGAGCGAATTGAGCGCACCGTCACCCTAATCGCCGGACTTGCCGCCCCCTTCGATGCGGCTGAGGTCGCTAGCGGCTCAGCTGGCTGCGCACCGCGCCGCCGGGGAACGGCGCGTTGTGGACGTTGACATAGAAGGCGCCGGGGCTTTGGATCAGCTCCTGCGCCAACTCGCGCGTCACCTCGGCGCAGCCCTCGCTGGAGCCGTCGGTGGGCGCCGTCAGCGGGATGACGACCGGCCCGGCCGCGGTCGGCGGGGCGCGATGGACATGGGCCGCGGTCGCCGGCTCGATATTGCTGACGCTCAGCGTGTAGCAGACCCGGCGCTGGCCGGCATTGACCCGGAAGGTGGCGGTGCCGGCGCCGTCGGGATCGCCGGGCCCGGGCCGCTCGGCGGCGCCGGTCATGGTGACGGTGTAGGGGCGGCCGCCTTCCTGGGCGATGGCGGCGGTCATGGCCGTCGCGGCGGCGAGCGCGGCGAGCGGCAGGGTGAGACGAGGATTCATGGCGAAGCTCCTGTTACGCGCGCGGAGGGCGCGACCGAAAATGGCGCGGAGCGGCGCGCGGCACTGCGAGAACAAGCGGCGAGCCGGCGGGTTCCGATTTCAGGCCTTTGCCGGCGCGTCCACCTTGGCCGGCGACGCGGGAAGCAACCCGGATGGGGAAGGAGACAATCAGAGCGCCAAGGTCTACTCCGCCACCTCTCGCTCGCGCTTGGAGAGGCGGGGGCGCGCTTTGGCGAGCGTCATCACGGGCCCCGAGTCCACTCGGTCCGACTTGGCGAGTATCTCCGCAGATAGCCGCCGGTATAGGAGCGCGGCTCCTTGGCCACCTGCTCCGGCGTCCCCTCCGCCACGATCTCCCCGCCCTTGTCCCCGCCCTCGGGCCCGAGATCGAGGACCCAGTCCGCCGTCTTGATCACCTCGAGATTGTGCTCGATCACCACCACGGTGTTGCCCTGCTCGACCAGCGCATGGAGCACCTCCAGCAGCTTCCGCACGTCCTCGAAATGCAGCCCCGTGGTCGGCTCGTCCAAGATGTAGAGCGTCTGCCCGGTCGCCCGCCTGCTCAGCTCCTTCGCCAGCTTCACCCGCTGGGCCTCGCCGCCGCTCAGGGTCGTCGCCTGCTGGCCGACCTTGATGTAGCCGAGGCCGACCTCCTCCAGCATGCGCATCTTGTCGCGGATCGGGGGGACGGCCTTGAAGAATTCGTGCGGCGTCCTCGACGGTCATGTCGAGGACGTCGGCGATGCAGTGGCCCTTGAACTTCACCTCCAGCGTCTCGCGATTGTAGCGCTGGCCGTGGCAGACGTCGCAGGTGACGTAGACGTCGGGGAGGAAGTGCATCTCGATCTTGATCAGGCCGTCGCCCTTGCAGGCCTCGCAGCGGCCGCCCTTGACGTTGAAGCTGAAGCGGCCGGGCTTGTAGCCGCGCGCCTGGCTCTCGGGGAGGCCGGCGAACCAGTCGCGGATCTGGGTGAAGGCGCCGGTATAGGTGGCCGGGTTGGAGCGCGGGGTGCGGCCGATCGGCGACTGATCGATGTCGATCACCTTGTCGAGATATTCGAGGCCGGTGAGCTTCTCGTGGCGGCCGGCCTGGATGCGGGCGCCGTTCAGGTGGCGGGCGGCGGCGGCGTAGAGCGTGTCGACGGTGAAGCTGGACTTGCCCGAGCCGGAGACGCCGGTGATGCAGGTGAAGGTGCCGAGCGGGATCGCGGCGGTGACGTTCTTGAGATTGTTGGCGGTGGCGCCGTGGACGGTGAGCTTGCTGCCCGTGCCCTTGCGGCGCTTGGCGGGGATCGGGACGGCGCGGCGGCCGGTGAGATAATCGGCGGTGAGGCTGTTCTCGCAGGCGAGGACCTCGCTCGAGCGTGCCGTGGGCGACGACCTCGCCGCCATGGACGCCGGCGCCGGGGCCCATGTCGATGACATAATCGGCGTGGCGGATCGCGTCCTCGTCATGCTCGACGACGAGGACGGTGTTGCCGAGGTCGCGGAGGCGCTGGAGGGTGACGAGCAGGCGGTCATTGTCGCGCTGGTGGAGGCCGATCGAGGGCTCGTCGAGGACGTAGAGGACGCCCGAGAGGCCCGAGCCGATCTGGCTGGCGAGGCGGATGCGCTGGCTCTCGCCGCCGGAGAGCGTGCCCGAGGTGCGGTTGAGGTCGAGATAGTCGAGGCCGACATTGTTGAGGAAGCCGAGCCGCTCGTTGATCTCCTTGAGGATCGCGCGGGCGATCTCGTTCTGCGGTCGGGGTCAGCTTGTCCTCGAGGGTCGAGAACCAGGCGAGAGCGTGGCGGACGGAGCGGCGGGTGGCCTGGCTGATATGCTCGCCGGCGATCTTGACCGCGAGCGGCTCGGGGCGGAGGCGGGCGCCGAGGCAGGTCTCGCAGGGGGCGGCGCTCTGATATTTGCTGAGCTCCTCGCGCATCCAGGCGCTCTCGGTCTGGAGCATGCGGCGGTTGAGATTGCCGATCACGCCGTCGAACGGCTTCCGGACCTCGTAGCTCTTGCGGCCGTCGACGAAGCGCAGGGTGACCGGGCGGCCTTTGGTGCCGTTGAGGATGATGTCGTGGATCTCCTCGGGCAGGTCCTTCCACGGCGTCTCGAGGCTGAAGCCGAACTCGCGGGCGAGGCTGCCGAGCACCTGCATGTAATAAGGGCTGGGCGGGTTGGAGCGCGCCCAGGGGACGACCGCGCCCTTCTTGATCGAGAGATTCTCGTTGGGGACGACGAGCTCGGGATCGAACAGCAGTTTCTCGCCGAGGCCGTCGCAGGCGGGGCAGGCGCCCTGCGGGGCGTTGAAGCTGAACAGGCGCGGCTCGATCTCGGCGATGGTGAAGCCGGAGACCGGGCAGGCGAATTTCTCGGAGAAGGTGATGCGGCCGGGGGGGGCGTTGTCCTGGAGCACGGCGCGGACGCTCAGCCCCTCCCCTTCAGGGGAGGGGCTGAGGGTGGGGACGGGGTGGGAAACTGAGCCCGGCGGCGTGAACTCGCCCGACTCCCCCACCCCCGTCCCCTCCCCTGAAGGGGAGAGGGGGCTATCGGCCGGGTCGAGATAGACCAGGCCGTCGGCCAGCTTCAGCGCCGTCTCCAGCGAGTCCGCCAGCCGGGTCTCGATGCCGGGCTTCACGACCAGCCGGTCGACCACCACCTCGATGTCGTGCTTGAAATTCTTCTCGAGCGCGGGGGCGTCCTCGATGTCGTGGAAGACGCCGTCGATGCGCACGCGGGTGAAGCCGGCCTTCTGCCATTCGGCCAGCTCCTTCCTATACTCGCCCTTGCGGCCGCGGACGACCGGGGCGAGCAGGATAGAGGCGGGTGCCTTCGGGAAGCGCCATCACCCGGTCGACCATCTGCGAGACCGTCTGGGCGGAGATGGGGAGGCCGGTGGCGGGGCTGTAGGGCACGCCGACGCGGGCCCAGAGCAGGCGCATATAATCGTAGATTTCGGTGACGGTGGCGACGGTCGAGCGCGGGTTGCGGCTGGTCGTCTTCTGCTCGATCGAGATGGCGGGCGAGAGGCCCTCGATATGGTCGACGTCGGGCTTCTGCATCATCTCGAGGAACTGGCGCGCATAGGCCGACAGCGACTCGACGTAGCGGCGCTGGCCCTCGGCATAGATGGTGTCGAAGGCGAGGGAGGATTTGCCGCTGCCGCTGAGGCCGGTGATCACCGTCAGCGTCTCGCGCGGGATGTCGACGTCGATATTCTTGAGATTGTGCTCGCGCGCGCCGCGGACGGAAAGGTGAGTCAGCATAGGCCAAGCTGTTCCAGATTTGTTCTTGTGTTAATTGAGGTCGCGCCGGGCGTCAACGCGGGTGGTCGGGAGATGGGTGCGCGGGACCCTCAGGGCAAGATGGCGCCGAACATCGCCGGGTGCACGGGCGATTGCGCGCGGGCGATCAGCCGGCTGGGGGGGAGGCGCCCCAGCCGTCCGGCGCGCCGGCCGAAGGCGGGGACGAATCGCGGCCGTCTTCATCCTCGGGCGGCGAAAGGGCTCCCGGGTCGCCGTCGTCGGTCGACGGCTGGTTGGCGAGGATGCCGAGCGCGACGGCGACGCGCTGGTCGCCATAATGGTCGACGAGCTTGTAGAGGACCAGTACCGCCTCGCTCTCGGGCACGAGGCCGGGAATCCTGACCCTGAAATCGGGCGCGGCGGGCGGCGTGCCCGGCTTCTTCCTCGACGCGGGAAGCTCGGCGCAGACCTGCGGCAGCATCCGCACCACCGCCGTTGGATCGACCTTCGCCAGGTTGACCAGCATCTGCTGGTTGACCTGGGTGAATCCCTGGATGTTGTTGCCGAGCGCCCGGACGGCCGCATCGAGCGTGCCTTCGCCGACGATGTTGAACAATTGCAGGCCGAGCGAGAGGATCTTCGCATCGTCGGACATGGTCGTCGATGCCGAGAGCGCCGCGATCTGGGTGTTGAGGTCGCTGACCTCGCTGTCGGTGACATTCTGCATCAGGTCGAAGCACAGGGTCGGCAGGGCCTCCTTGACCTGGGCGAAGGAAATGCCCCCCATGATGCTGGTCACGGCGGTGGACCGCGGCACCGCCCGCTGGCGGTCGTAGGTGCGGTCGAGCGCCTTCAGCATGACCTGGAGGATGAGGTTGGGCCCGACGGCGATGTCGCTGCCGCCGATCCGGACGGTGAAGAAGCCCGAGCGGAAGAAGGCCATCGCCCCGATGCCGGCGGTGAGGGTGCGGAGCGGCTCGTCGAGCGGGACGCGGAGCGCGGTCATCAGATAATAAGCCAGCGCCGAGGCGCCGCCGTTGAGCAGGATGTAGAAAGCGCCGGGAACGCTGATCAGCGGCGCGAAGGGATCGTCGGGATAGCGCGAGATCATCTCGGTCGCGCCGACCAGCAGCCCGATCTCGATGACAAAGCCGTAATTCACCGCGGCGAGGCCGACGTTGGACTGCATGTAGCGATTGACCAGGACGGCCTGGACGACGAGGACGAGGATGAAGAACAGCGCCCCCCAGAAAGTGCGTTCCTTCAGCCAGTTCTTTTGCTCGTCCACGCCGCCCCCGCCCGGATTGCCCTCAGAACTTGGCCACGTTGGCGTAGCGTATCGCCCGCAGGCCCGCCGACGAGAGCCTCAAATTGCCGTTCGATTCCTCCACCAGCCCGCTCCGCATCAGCTGCTCGACGACCTGGGAAACGGCATTCGGAGTGGTCAGCAGCTCCGAGGCCAGCGTGGTGATGTTGACGATTGTCGCCTTCGGCTTGCCCACCGCCATCAGGACGGCGGTTTCGTCGGGCAGCGGCATGGAGCCGTCCGAACCGGCGGTACTTGCCCCGCGCAGGAAGTTTGAAGACGGATTGGCCATTGCGGAACGAACCTCATGTTTTTTCAGGCGGACGAGGCGCGAGACTAGCACAATGGAGCAAGGGCCGAAAGCGCGATCGGCCGGGCGGCACTGGCGATCGAGGCCCAGGGCGGCGCAAGCGAGGCAAAGGTGGCGCGGGCGCGCCTTGGCCGCTAAATCGGCGGGGGCGGTTCGGGGGAGCTGGCGTTCATGGCGATGAAGGGACTGGCGGCGCGGATGCGCGGGGTTCGAAGCCGGGCCGGGCCGCGATGAGGCTGCCGAGCCGCCTTCCGCCGATCGCGGGCCGCTGGTCGGCGCCGTTCCGGCTGCTCTGGATCCTCGCGCTCGCCGCCGCCCTGATCGCGCCGCTGAGCGGCGCCTATCTCCGCACGCGGCACGGCCCGGCCGCCACCGTCACCCTCGTCATCGACCTGCTGCCGCCGATTTTCCTCGTCGCCACCGCCATCCTGCTCTACCTGCGCCGCCGCCGGGACGTGGTCGCCTCCCTGCTCTCGCTCTCCTTCCTGCTGATATCGGGCTCGTTCTTCGCGGCCGAGGGCTTTTTCAGGGCGCTGGACCTGACCTGGATCCGCGACCTGCTCGCCCATGCCGGACGGTGCCTGCTGATGCTCGTTCTGCTCACCTTCCCGGACGGGCGGTTCACGCCCCGCTGGTCGGCCTGGGTGGCACTGGCGCTCCTCGTCTGGGCGCCGATCGCCTTCCTGAGGCCCTTCCCGCTGGAGGTCGAATATATCGGCTACCTCGTCTTCCTGAGCCTCAGCGTGCTGTCGATCGCGGTGCCGTACCGCCGCCTCCCCGGCGGGCTCGAGCGCCAGCAGGTGCGCTGGGTGCTGTTCGGCTTCGCGTCGGGCACCCTGCTGCTCGTGCTGGCGGTCGCCGCCACCTTCGTCCCCGGCCCCGGGGCGGCGGCGGGCGGCCGGACGGCGATGTGGAGCGCGCTCGCCGCCCAGTCGCTGGCCGCCCTGGCCATGGCCTGCTTCGCGCTCGGCCTGATCGTCTCGCTGCTCCGCTACCGCCTCTACGACGCCGAGGCGGCGATCAGCCGCTCGGCGGTCTACGCGATCCTCACCGTCCTGCTCGGCGCGGTCGTCACCGGCAGCGCGGAAGGCGCCAAGATCCTGATCGAATCGAGCCTCGGCCGGGACGCCGGGGCGATGCCGGCGGTGTTCGCGGCCGGCCTGGCCGCTGCCCTGCTCACGCCGACGCACAATCTGGTCCATGGCTGGGCGGAGCGCCGCTTCCAGAAAGGACTGCTGGCCCTGCGCCGCGACCTGCCGGATTGCGTCGCCGACCTGCGCGAGACCGGCAGCATGGACCAGTTGCTCGCCGAGGTGCTCGACCGGGTTTCGGCCGGGGTGCGGGCGGCGCGGGCGGCGGTGTTGATCGGCGGCAAGGTCGCGGCGACCCGCGACGCGTCGCCGCGCGAGATCCGGGCCTGGGCGAAATCGGCCGCGCTCGACGGCGACGCCGAAGCGCTCGACTGCGTCCGCGAGGACCCGCTCTTCCCGATGCGGATCCCGCTCCGCGTCCGCCATCGCGCCGGGCCGCCGGTCGGCTGGCTGCTGCTCGGGCCGCGGCCGGACGGGAGCTTCTACGGGCGCGACGAGCGCGACGCGCTCGCCGACATCGCCGATCCGATCGCCCGGGCGATGCGGGTCGTTCTCGTCCGCGAAGCGCGGGACGCGGACCATGAGGCGCGGTTCTCCGCGCTGGAAGCGAGGCTGCCGCCGCCCAGGCGGCCCGGCAAGCCGCGCTAGCGAGCCCCGGCTCGCGGTCACGGTCGGGGAAGGCGTGACGGCAATCACGCGCGGAGACGCGAAGCGCGCCTATCTGCCGACGGCAGGGGGGCGCGGGGCGATGGCGGGTCATTCATGGGAAGCCGGCGAAGCGATCCGCGGCGCGGTCCGGGACTGGCAGCCCGAAAGCGCGCAGGATTGGCGGGAGGCCGTTCCGGCGACGAGCTGGAGGATGCCGCCGGCGGCGTGGGAGGAGATGCTCAGCGAGATCGTCGACACGTTCAACCGGAGGATCGCGCCGCGCCGCATCAGGCGCGGCGAGGCGTTCGACGGTTCCTGGCAGCGGACGCTGGCCGACCTGCAACGGCGCCTTTCCGACAGCGTCGTCTGACCGGTTCCTTCCGCGCCGGGCGCCTGTGCGGGCCGGCGCGGGCGGGCGCCGAAAGGGCTTGGCAACCGGCCCGAAGCGGGGCAAGAGATGCGCCGCGAATCGGGGGCTAAATAGATGAAACTGAATATCTTTTCTCTGCTGGCGCTGATGCTGGCCGGTCCGGCGCTCGGGCAGGCGCCGACGACGGTGCCGCCGGCGCCGCAAGCCGCGCCGGAGGCGCCGCAGGATGCGCCCGATTTCGACGTCATGAACCTGCGCGCGGCGGCGGTGCCGATGGCGGCCGCCCCGCTCGACATGGCGCAGACCAGCGATCCGATCTGGGTGCGCGGCGACAGGCCGGCGCAGAACCGCATCGCCGCGATCACGCTCCGGCCGGTCGAGGCGGCGGTCGTGGAGCAGGATATCGGCCAGGGCCCCGGCCGGACGATCGTGCTGTCGCTGGCGGTGACCGGCGCCCCCGGGGCGCTGGTGTCGCGCGGCAACCTCGCGGCGTTCGGTGGCGATCGTTTCTATTGCGGGCCCGGCGCCGGGGCGCGCTTCGCGGGGCGGATCATGTGCCTGGCCGACCGCGACCGCGACGGCCGGTTCGAAGCCGGCGCCTTCGGCCTCGGCGAAACCGTGCCCGACTGGCGCCAGCTGTCGATGATCGACAAGGCCGAGCCGCTGCCCGCGCCGATCCGCTATCGAGCCGCGCGCGAGGACGAGCTGCCGGCGGTGGCGGCGGACTACACCAATTGCGCCCGCGACCATGACCAGCCGCGCTACACGTTCGCGCTCCGCAGCGAGGGGCCGCCGCTGACGCTCGAGGAGCTGCTGCGCGCCAATCCGGAAACCCTGCGCACCGATCCCGAGCTGGCGCGGCGCGTCCTCGACCAGCTGGCGCGGCGGGCGCCGGGCGCCGCGGCCTGCCAGCCCGGCGAGCCGGTGGCGCGCGGCGAAGCGCTGCATCCGGCGACGCTGGAATCGGGCGCGGTGGTGGCGCGGCTCGGCGAGCTGGTGATCGCGGTCGGGCCGCGCGACGAAGGCGCGGCGGTGCGGCTGCTCGGCCTGCGTAATCCCGACCGGCTCTACCGGATCACCGGCATCGCCGTGGCGCCGCTCTCGCAGGGGGTGACGATGCGGCAGGGCCAGCTCGCCACCGCCCAGAGGTTCAACCGCCCGGTGGTGATGCTGGCGGCCGAGCCGGAGGTACGCGAAGGCCCGGCGCGGGTGGGCGACGTCATCGCCCGCGCCGAAATACGGCACGGCTATATGGGCGTGCTGACCCAGGACACGGTGATCCGCACCTTGCTGTCGCGCCGGTCGCTGGCGGCGGGCACGACGCTCTATGGAATCCCGATGTCGACCAGCCGCATCATGACGCGCAACGGCATCCCGATGGGCGGATCGCTGCCGGGCGCGGGCGGTGTTCACCTCACCTGGTGCGTGCCGGTCGAGGACGACGGCGCCTGGACCGCCACCTGCCTGCCGCAGCAGGACGGCCGCTACACCATCTTGCGCGGACAAAGGCCCGCCTTCGAAGTGCGCAGCATGCGCTACGATGCCGGCACCAGCACCAATGACGGCGACGTGCCGGTGGCCGAACGCGAGGGCGGCTTCGGCCAGCCGCTCCGCTACGCCTTCACCTTGCGCGCGATCGCCGCCGACCAGCTGACCATCGCCCAGGACACGTTGTTCGGCGACCGGGTGGTGAGCAGCCGCGAGCATCGCGTCCCGCGCCGGCCGGGGCGCCCAATCAGCCTCAGCTTCGCCGACGGCGCGCTGACCCTGTCGGACGGACCGGACGGGACGGTCGCGGTCCGCCGCACGGACGCCTTCCGGGTCGGCGCGGACGTCATGCGCGTCGTCGCCGACGTCGCCGAACCGCCGAAGGAGGAGCCGGCCCCGCCGGCCGATCCGGCCGCGCGCTGAGGTCAGCGGCGGCGGGCGAGGGCCTCGCGGAGCGCGTCGGCGGCGCGGTACATCTCGGCCTGCCGCGCGTCGTAATCGGCCTCGAGCGCGTCGAGATCGCCGCCGCAAAAGACGCAGTCGGGGCGGTCGGGAATGACGAATTGCCGGCAGCCGCGGCACAGGCGCAGCTGCGGCGCGACCCTGCCCGGCTCAGCCATCGACCAGGATGCGGTCGGGGATCCGCGCGACCGCCGCCGCGGCATCGGCGGGCTCGACGACGAGCTCGAACTCGCCATGGTCGAACGGCAGGCCGTGGGCGTCCTTCACCTTGACCAGCCGCTCGCGCAGCCCCTTTTTGTCCATTTCGAGCGCGCGGTAATGGCACATCGGGTTGTTGCCGGGCCGGCCGAACAAGGCGTGCGAGGTCCAGGTGCAGCCGCCCAGGCAGACCTCGGCATAATAGCAGGTCCGGCAGAAGCCCCAGAGATCGTCGACCGTGCGCCGGCGGGTGAAGGCCATCGGCTCGCTATTTTCCCAGATGTCCTTGAGGCGCCGGTCGCGGATGTTGCCGCCGGCATAGGGGCTGGGCAGGCCGGGGCACGATTTGATCGTGCCGTCCGCCTCGATGCCGATGACGGTGTCGCCGGCGGTGCAGCCGTGCCAGTGGATCTCGTCCTCGATGACGTTGCGCAGGGTCGATTCATAGGGGCCGAAATAGCCGATATTGTTGGCCGGATGGATGAACAGGCCGCGCTCCCGGGCGTCCAGCGAGAGCTCGGCGAGCAACGGCATCAGCTCGAGCAGCTGCCAGGGCTGGAGCAGCAGCTCGGGATGGTCGGCGGCATTGCCCATGGCGACGGTGATGGCGAGCTGCCAGTTGGTTGCGCCGGCATCGATGATGACGTCCATCAGCTCGCGAAGCTGCGGCATCGAGCGGGTGTTGATCTGGGTGTTGACCGAGGCGACCATGCCCTGGGCCGAGACGTTGCGCAACGCGGCGAGCGCGCGGTCGAACGAGCCCCGCACGCCGCGGACTTCGTCATGGACTTCGCGCAGGCCGTCGATCGACAGGCCGACGCCCTGCAGCCCGGCGGCGGCGCCTTTGGCCAGCCGTTCCTCGCTGAGGTTGCGGCCGCCGCTCTGGAGGCCGCATTCCATGCCGGCGGCGCGGACCGCCGCGACGATGTCGAGCCAGTCCTTGCGGAGATAGGCCTCGCCGCCGATCAGGCCGACCTCGCGGGTGCCCAGCTCCGCCATCTGCCCGACGAGGTCGAGCGCTTCGGCGGTGCTGAGCTCGTCGCGGCGGCGCCGGCCGGCGCGCGATCCGCAATGCTGGCAGGCGAGATCGCAGGCGAGCGTGATCTCCCAGACAATGCTGACCGGGACCCGGTTGGCGCTATCCTCGACCCCCGCATAACGGACGGGAAGGTCGCCCATTCGCTATTGTTGCGCGCGGGTGATCGCGTTCCGCAGATTGGCGACCAGCGGCTCGAGGCCGCCTGCTTTCTGGACCTCCTCCAGGCTCGCGAGCATCGTCTTGATTTCGGCCACGTTGCCGCGGCTGATCGTCTCCCGGACGGCCACCATGTAGAATTGGATGCCGGGATCCTTGAGCTTGCTTGGCCGGATCGCCCTGGCTGTGGTTGTCTTGACCGGCGTTTTGACCATCTTTCGTCTCCTGCAGCTGCGGCGACACCGAGTCGCGCGAGGCAGATTAGGTGCGAGGCCGGTCAGGCGAAGGCCAAGTTGATCTGAAATGGAGGAAGGGCAGTCCGGAACGGAGGAAACCGGGCCGGCCGCCGGAGCGCGATCGGGATCGCGGCCTTGGTCGAAGCAAATCCGCGGTCGGCAGATTTGACCAATGACGGCCTTCGAGAATCCCGATAGCCTCGCGCGAAAAAGGGGGAGATTCGCCGATGCGCCTGTCGCTTTTGCTTGCCGCTGCCGCGTTCGGCGCCGGCGCCCAGGCCCAGGAGGTGCGGCGGACCGGGGCGCCCGATTCGCCGATCTCCGCCTCGGTCGAGCTGCCGCGGTCGAGCCGGCTGGTCTATGTCAGCGGCACCGTGCCCGATCCGGCCGACGCCGAGGCGGCGGCGGGGTCGGTGCAACGGTTCGGCGACACCGCGACCCAGACCCGGTCGGTGCTGCGGAAGATCGAGGCGCAGCTGCGCACCCACGGTCTCGGCATGGAGCGACGTGGTGATGATGCGCGTCTTCCTGGTCGCGCCGCCGGGGCAGGCGCGGATGGACTTCGCCGGCATGATGACCGCCTATCGCGAGTTTTTCGGCACCGAGGGGCAGCCGCACCGGCCGGCGCGTTCGACCATGCAGGTCGCCGGGCTGGTCGATCCGGGCTGGCTGGTCGAGATCGAGGTCACCGCGGCGACCCCGGCGGAGGCGCAAAGATGAGCCTGACGCGCAGGACCTTCCTCGAGCGGCTGGGCGCGGTCGGCGGCTACAGCGCCGTCTATCTCGGTATGGAGGCGATGGGGCTGCTCCACGCGCCTGCCGCGGCCGAGCCGTTCGAGCTGCCGCCCGCGGCGGGGCGCGGGCGCAGCGCCGTCATCCTCGGCGCCGGCATCGCCGGTCTGGTTTCCGCCTACGAATTGCGGCGCGCCGGCTGGGACGTGACCGTGCTGGAGGCGCGCGACCGGATCGGCGGGCGGGTGTGGACCGTGCGCGGCGGCGACCGCGTCGTCCAGACCGGGCGCGAGGACCAGGTCTGCGGCTTCGACGACGGCCTCTACTTCAACGCCGGCGCGGCGCGGATCCCGCATGTCCACCACGCCATTCTCGGCTATGCGAGAAGCCTCGGCGTGCCGATCGAGGTGATGGTCAACACCAACCGCGCGGCGAAATGGGATTTCGGCGGGCGCGTCTATGCCGACCGCCAGATCCGCGACGGCGTGCGCGGGCGGTTCGCGGAATTGCTGTCGAAGGCGATCGACCGGGGCGCGCTCGACCGGGAGCTCAGCGCCGCGGACAAGGCCGCGCTCAACGGCTTCCTCGCTTTCTACGGCGAGCTCAGCCAGAGCGGCGATTATACGCCCGCCGGCCAGTCGGGCTATGCCGAGATGCCGGGCGGCTACACCCATGGCGGGCGGCCCGCGGAGGCGCTGGCGCTCGCCGATCTGATGCGCAACCCGGCCGCCGGGCTGCCGCTCGTCTTCGAGGAATTTTTCGACCAGCAGGCGCCGATGTTCCAGCCGGTCGGCGGCATGGACCGGATCGCCCATGCGCTCTACGAGCAGGTGCGGCCCGCGGTGCGGCTGGACAGCCCGGTCACCGCGATCCGGCGGCGGGGCGAAGGGGTGCGCATCCTGCACGGGCCCGGAAGCCAGGCGCTCGACGCCGATTATTGCGTCTGCACGCTGCCGCTGAACCTGCTGCAGAGGATCCCGAACGACTTCTCCCCCGCCAAGCAGGCCGCGATCCGCGACGTCCCCTATCTGCCGAGCAGCAAGGTCGCCTTCCAGTCGCCGCGCTTCTGGGAGGAGGAGGGGATTTACGGCGGGCTCGGCTGGACCGACCAGGCCAACGAGAATCTGATCTATCCCTCGGACCATTGGCACGGCGACAAGGGCGTGCTCGTCGCCGCTTATGTCGCCGGCTGGACGGGCGGGCCGCACATCCAGGAATTCATGGCGATGAGCCACGAGGCGCGGTTCCGCCTGTGCCGCGAGGTGGTCGAGCGGATGCACCCGGGCAAGTCCCGGCTGCTCGACCGGGGGGTCACGGTCAATTGGGGGCTGACCCCCTGGTCGGAAGGGGTCGGTCCGGTCCACCAGGATTGGGCCGCCAACCCGCGCGGCGCCCGCTATGCCGAGCTGCTGCGGCCCGAAGGCCCGATCTTCTTCGCCGGCGAGCATCTGAGCTACGTCGTCTTCTGGCAGGAAGGCGCGGCTTTGTCGGCGCACGAGGCGATGCGGGCAATGACCGCCCGGGCGACGGAGCGGCGGGCGGCCTGACCCCGGTCGAAGCGGGAATGCGCCCGGTCGAATCGGCTTGGGCAGCGCGCCGCGGGCTGATATTCTGCGCGCGTCCAACTCCGGGGGAAATCCGATGCTGAAGCGCGCCCTTCTTTTCGCCGCCGCCCTTGCTTTGCCCGTGCCGGCCCTCGCCGCGCCCGCCGACGTCGCCGCGGCCGTCGCCGCGCCCGGGCGGCCGGCCGAGGCGGTCGCACTCGACGAGGTCCGGCGGCCGGTCGAGGTGCTGAACTGGCTCGGCCTCGAGCGCGGCGACCGGGTGCTCGATTACTTCACCGGCACCGGCTATTATGCCGAGATCATGGCCCGCGCGGTCGGGCCGGAAGGCTCGGTCACCGGCTGGAACGCGCCCGGCTTCGGCCGCAACGAGCGGGTCCGCACCGCCCTTGCCGGCATCCGCGAGCGCTCGCCCAACACCGCGTTCTACTTCACCCCGACCACGGCCCTGTCGTTCGCGCCGGACGCCTATGACTTCGTCCTGCTCCACCTGGTCTATCACGACGCTTATTGGGAGAACGCCCAGTTCGGCCTGCCGCGGATCGATCCCAACAGCGTGACCGCGGCCCTGTTCCGCGCCACCAGGCCGGGCGGGACGGTGGCGGTGATCGACCATATCGCCGCGCCGGGGCGCGAGACCCGGGCCGAGGTGGAAGCCAATCACCGCATCGACCCGGCGACGGTTCGCGCCGATTTCGAGCGCGCCGGCTTCGAATTCGCCGGCTCCTCCGAGCTGCTGCGCAATCCCGCGGACGATCACAGCAAGAACGTGTTCGATCCGTCGATCCGGGGCCGCACGGACCGCTTCGTCTATCGCTTCCGGCGGCCGCGCTAGAATGGGGACACGTACTTTTACGTGTCCCCTTTTCAGGTGAGGAAGGGGCCGCGGGCGCTGCGCCGGGCCTTGTTCGCCGGCACGCCCGCCATTTCGCGGAAGGCGCGGGCCATATGGGCCTGGTCGGCGAAGCCCTGGGCGGCGGCATGGGTGGCGAGCGAGGCCTCGCCGGGCACCTGCTCGAACGCCTTGTGGAAGCGGAGCAGCCGCAAGTAGCGGCGCGGCGGCATGCCGACGTTGCGGGCGAACCAGCGCTGGAGGGTGCGCGGGCTCATGGCCGTGGCGCGGCCCATTTCCCCGACCGAGCGGGCCGCGAGGATCGCCTTGCCGGTGGCGGCGAGATCGGGCGCGGCGGCGAGGCGGGTCTCGACCGCCTCTCCCTCGAAAGGGATCCAGCGGCCGCGCATCCCGGCGAGCGGGACGTCGCTGACGAGGCGCCACGCCCAGGGCCAGATGCGCAGCGCCTCGAACCGCGAATCGCCGCTGATGCTGAACGCCTCCGGCCCCTCGATCAGGCCGACGGCGAAGGCCGGGGGCTGGTCGCTTCCCCAGCGCGAGCGGCCGGCGAGGCGGCGGATGATCTCGACGCAGCCGTCGGGCACCGCCTGCTGCTCGACCCATTGGTCCGCCGCGCCGGCGCCCGCCAGGGTCCAGCGCGTCTTGACCAGCCCCTCGAGATGCGGCGGCACCGGATGCTCGCGATAGTCCATCGCCCGATCTGACGCCTTTTGTCGCGTCGGTTCAAGACAGGCGGACCCGGCGCTGGCATGAGGGCCGGGATAGGGAGGCGGTTATGAAGAAGATATTGGGCGCGGCGCTGGCGCTGATGCTGACCGCGCAGGCGGCGCCGCAGACGGGGGTCGGCGACCTGGCGTGGATGAGCGGGCGCTGGGAGGCGGTCGCGGACGGTCGCTGGACCGAGGAAGTGTGGTCGGGCCCGCGCGGCGGCGCGATGATCGGCTTCAGCCGGTCGGGACAGGGCGAGACGCTCCGCGAGTTCGAATATCTGCGGCTCCAGGCCGGCGAGGACAATGTGCCGGTCTATCTCGCCTCGCCCGGCGGGCGCTCGCCGCCGGTCGCCTTCCGCCTCGCCGCCTCGGACGAGACCAGCGCCACGTTCGAGAATCCGGCCCATGATTTCCCGCAGCGAATCCGCTATTCCCGGAATGGGGATTCGATGACCGCCACCATCTCGGCGATCGACGGGTCGAACGCGACGAGCTGGAATTATCGGCGGCAGTAGCGGGGGCAAGTTATGGCGGAGCTGAAGACCAAGCCGACCGGCGTCGCGGTCGATACCTTCCTCGACGGCGTCGCCGATCCGCAGAAGCGGGAGGACGCGAAAGAGGTCCGCGCGATGATGGAGCGGCTGTCCGGCCATCCGGCGGCGATGTGGGGGCCCTCGATCGTCGGCTTCGGCAGCTACCATTACAAATATGACAGCGGCCACGAGGGCGACATGGCGCGGATCGGCTTCTCGCCGCGCGCGAAGGAGCTGGTCTTCTACCTCGTCGAGAGCTTCTCCCGGCACCAGCATCTGATGGAGAAACTGGGGAAGTATCGGACGGGCAAATGCTGCCTCTACATCAAGCGGCTGTCCGACGTGGACGAGAGCGTGCTCGAGGCGCTGGTCGCCGAATCGCTCGATTACATGAGCGAGAAATATCCCGAAGGGGCCTGACCCGTCAGCGCGCGGCGATGAACGCCGCCAGGGCATCGACCAGGCCGGGCGCGAGCGGCAGGCTGGGGTTGGCATAGGTCGCGGCGTTCGCCGCCCGGTCGGCCGGCGCGGCCTTCAGCACATGGTTCATGTCCTCCACCAGCCGGACCTCGACGCCCGGCCGGGCGGCGCCGAGGCGCTCGGCGTCGGCGATTCGGGTCTGGAGGTCGGTCGTCCCCTGCACCACCAGCACCGGCCCCGGGTAGCGCCGCACCAGCTCGGCCGGATCGAGCGCCAGCATCGACATGACGAACGGCTGCACACTTGGCCGGAAGAGCGGCAGCAGCGCGGGGTTCATGCCCTCGCCCGCAACCGGGCGGCCGGCCTCGAGCTCGGCGAGGATGTGCAGCGCCTCGTCGAGGATCGGGGCGTTGGCGGGATTGGCGCGGAGCTGCTCGCGGATGATGTCGCCGAGCCGCCGCCCGACCGGCGAGATGAGGATGAGGCCGCAAAGGTCGCGGGGGTCCTGCGCCGCGAGCATGGCGTGGAGGGTGCCCTCGCTGTGGCCGAGCAGCCAGACGCAGCGCGCGCCGGTCCGGGTCCTCAGCGCCGAGGCCCAGGCATGGGCGTCGTCGGCATAGGCCTGGACACGAAGGTCCGACTCCGAGGGCATGGCCGCGGCGCTGGCGGCGATGCCCCTCTTGTCGACCCGAAGGCTGGCGATCCCCCGCGCCGCCAGCCCTTCCGCAACCAGCCGATAGGGCGCCGCGCTGACGCCGAGCGGGCTGTTGCCGTCGCGGTCGGTCGGGCCGGAGCCGGCGAGGATCAGCACCGGTTCGGCGCCGGCCGCGCCGATCGCCGGGGAAAGCAGGGTGCCGTGGAGCTGCCGCCCTTCGGCGCCGATCGCCATGCCGGTCGATTCGGGTCCGGGCTGGGCCGCCGCCGCCGCCGGCAGGAGAGTCGACAACAAGGCGAGCGAGGCGAAGGCAAAAGCGCGCATGATGGTCCTGCCGCTGGGTTCGGAGATGGTGGCCCAGCCCCGACAGCGGCGCAAGCGCGGCCAGTTCATCTGGCCTTCATCTTGCGGCGGCGAAACGAGTGGACTGCGCGATAAAAGCACTTGCGTCCTGCCACGAATGTGGCATGCTACAGATGTAGCAGGTGACAGACATGATCGATTCCCTACCCAGACGCGAACGCGAGATTTTCGAGCTGCTGTGCAGCGCCGGCGAGGCGACGGCGGCCGAGGTGCGGGCGGCGATGAAGGACGCGCCCAGCTATTCGGCGGTGCGCACCCTTCTGACTCGGCTCGAGGCGAGAGGCGTGGTCAAGCACCGCGTCGTCGACCAGGCCTATGTCTACAAGAGCGTGCCGCAGCCGGCGAAAGTCCGCGAATCGGCGCTGACCCAGATGGTGAGGACCTTCTTCGACGGCTCGGCGGCGAGCGCCGCCACGGCCCTTCTCGGCCTGACCAAGAGCCTGTCCCCCGACGAAGCGGAGGCCCTTCAAAAGGCGATCCGCGAAGCAGAGGAGCGTGAGTGATGGACGTGTCCTTCTTTGGCGAAATGGCGTGGAAATCGGCGCTGATCAGCGGCGCCGCCTTGATGCTCGCTTATGTCCTGCGCTCGCGCGCCGCCGCCGATCGCGCGCTGGTGCTGAGGATCGGGGTGACCATGCTCCTCCTCCTGCCGTTCATCGCGCTGGCGCTGCCGGCGCTGCCGGTCGAGGCCTGGGCCGCGCCCGAGGCCGCGGCGCCTCTGGCCTATGTCCCCGGGCCGGAAATCCCCCTTTCGACCCTGGCGGAAGCCGGGCTGCAGCCGGCCGAGCCGACCATCTGGGACGACCCGACGCCGCTCGTCCTCCTCGCATATCTGGGCGGGCTGCTGATGGTCGGCTCCCGGCTGCTTGCCGGCCTCATCATGCTCGGCCGCTGGACGCGGTCGGCGCGCGACGTGACCTGCCCCGAGTGGCTGCAGGCGTTCGAGCGCGCGCGCTGGGACGCGGACAATGGCGGCCGGCTGCGGCTGATGGTGTCGGACGCCGTGCCGTCGCCGCTGAGCTGGGGCTGGCGCAATCCCGTCATCCTGATCGATCCCGACACCCTGGCCGAGCCCGAGGAAGCCGCCGCCATCCTCGCCCATGAAGTGGCGCACGTCGCGCGGCGCGACTGGCCGGTGCTGATGGTGACCCGGATCGCCGCGGCCTTGTTCTGGTTCAACCCCTTGGTCTGGCTGCTCGAGCGCGAGGTCGTCCAGCAGGCCGAGGAAGCGGCCGATTGCGAAGCGGCCTCGTGCGTGGAGCCGGCGCGCTATGCCCGCACCCTCATTTCCTGGGCGCAGGTCAACGGGCGCATGGTGCCGGCCAACAGCATCGCGCCGTCGGGCAGCGCCCTCGCCCGCCGGGTGAAGGCGATCCTCGACCGGCGGATGCGCGAGCGGCCCTCGGGCTCGGCCTGGACCGCGATCGCCGCCCTATTGTGCATCGGCATCGCCGCGCCGGTCGCCGCGATGCAGCTGGTCGAAGCCGCCCGCGCCCCCGCCGCGCCCGAGGCCCCCGCCGCGCCGGACGCGCCCGAACCTCCCCAAGCGCCGGCGCCGCCCGAAGCGCCGGGCGCGGCCGCGCCGCCGGCGCCGCCCGCGCCGATGGCACCGATGGCGGACATGGACATTCCCGACGTCACGCCGATCGTCAACGAGGCACTGGCGGAAGTGCTGCCGCGGATCCCACAGATCGTCGCCGAGGCGACCGCCGCGATCGACGCCGTCGAGATCGAGCGGGTCACCGCGGAGGCGCTGCGCGCCGCCCGGCCGGAACATCGCCGGATGACCCGCGAGGAGATGGCGCGGGTCACCCGCGAGGTCCGCCGCGCCGTCAGCCAGGCGCAGGTCCGGATCGCCCATGTCGACCACGCCCGCATCGCCGCCGCCGTCCGCGAGGCGCATAGCGCCGCCCGGATGGCGCCGCGCGCAATCGCCCTGTCGATGGCGCACGGCGCCGAGGGCATGATGCGCGGCGCCACGGGCATGGAGGCCGGAGCGCAGCGCATGGAGCAGGAGGCGGCGCGGCTGCGCGACCGCGACTATCGCGAGCGCGTCATCGCCCGCAACGCCGCCCGCGGCGAAACGGTGACCCACGAGCAGCTGATCGAGGCGGCCGACGGCATGCGCGAAGGCGCCGAAGGCATGCGCGAGGGCGCCCGCGAGATGCGCGAGGCCGCCCAGCGCATGCGCGAGGGCCGCGAGCGCGACCGCGACTGATCGGTCCCGCGGGGGAACTAGGGAGGTGGCGGGCGGCGTACAGGCGCCGCCCGTCATTTTTCCGGCGCTTCGTCACTCCCGCCCTGGGTTCGTCACTCCAGCGAAAGCTGGAGTCTCGCTTCCTTTTTTCCCTTGGCTGCCCCAAGAAAGTGGGATTCCAGCTTTCGCTGGAATGACGCAGGGGGTTCGGATGCGGCTTCGATATTGGACGTTCTTTCTGGCCGCGATGGTCGCAGCCGCAACGCCGGCGCCGGCTCAGGACGCGCCCTACCAGCGCCAGGCGCGGGCCGTGCTCGAACGGCTGATCTCGTTCCGCACCGCCCAGGGGCACGGCCAGGTGCCGGCGATGGCCGCCTATATCGCCGAGACCCTGCGCGCCGGCGGCGTCCCCGCCGGGGACATCGTCATCATCCCCCATGAGGAGACGGCGGCGATGCTGGTCCGGGTCGCCGGCCGCGACGCCGCGGCGCGGCCGATCCTCTTTTCCGGCCATATGGACGTCGTCGACGCCCGCCCCGAGGACTGGGAGCGCAGCCCGTTCGCGCTCGTCGAGGAGAACGGCTATCTGTTCGGCCGCGGCGTCCACGACAACAAGACCGGCATCGCCTCGATGGTGTCGACGATCTTGCGGCTGCGCGCCGAGGATGCGCGGCCGCGGCGCACCCTCGTCTTCGCCTTCGTCGGCGACGAGGAGACGACGTTCGGCACCACCCGGCTGATCGCCGCCCATCCCTGGGTCCGCAACGCCGAATATGCGATCAACACCGACGCCGGCGGCGGCGGGCTGACGCCGGACGGCCGGCCGTTCGTCTATCTCGTCCAGGGCGCCGAGAAGACCTATGCGACCTTCCGCCTGACCGCGACCAACCCCGGCGGCCATTCCAGCCGGCCGCGCGACGACAATGCCATTTACGACCTCGCCCGCGCCCTGCTGCGGATCGAGCAATATCGCTTTCCGGTGATGGCCAACGACCTCACACGTTCCTATCTCGGCACGCTCGGCCGGCTGGTGCCGGGCGAGGCCGGCGCGATGCTGGTGCGGTTCGCCGCCGATCCCGCCGACGCCGAGGCGGCCGAAGCGCTGCGGCGGAGCCCGGAATATGGCGGCACCACCCGCACCACCTGCATCGCCACCATGCTCGACGCCGGCCATGCCGAAAATGCGCTGCCGCAGCGGGCGTCGGCGATGGTCAATTGCCGGATCTTTCCCGGCGTCGAGGTCGAGGCCGTCCGCGCCGCCCTGGTCGCGGCGGTGGCGAACGAGGCGATCCGCGTCGAGACCACCGGCAATCCGATCGCCAGCCCGGTCTCCGAGCCGCGCGCGGACGTGATGGCGGCGATCGGCCGCTCGATCCATCGCGCCCATCCCGGCATCCCGATCGCGCCCTATCTCGAATCGGGCGGCACCGACGGCGTCATCTACCGCGGCGCCGGCATCCCGACCTGGGCGAGCTCCGGCATCTTCATCAAGGAGAACGAAATGTTCGCCCACGGGCTCAACGAGCGCATCCCGGTGGCGAGCTTCTATTCGGCCCTCGACCATGTCCACGATCTTGCCCGCGACCTGGGCGGAGTCGGCCGGTAAGTCTCTTATTGCCACGGAGCCATTGCAAGGCGTAGCCGTTGACCCAGCGGGGGCGCTGGTCCGGAAAGGAATCGGTGTGGAGTCGAGGCGCGCCTATATCAACGCCGTCGCCGGCGTCGTTCCCCAGCATGACGTGCATCGGCTGTTCATCGACTGGGCGGAGAGCCGGATCGAGGACCCGCGCCTGCGCAGGCTGTTCCTGCGGATGGCCGAGCGTTCGGGGATCGAGCATCGCTGGTCGGTGCTGCCGCCGGCGCCGGGCGGGCGGCCGCACAACGAGCCGGGGGGCTTCTACCACGGCGCGATGCCGGCGACCTCGGCGCGGATGGAGCGCTATGCCAAGGACGCTCCCGAGCTGGCGCTGGCGGCGATCGACAAGCTCCGGGAGCAGGCCGCCCTCGACGGCATCACCCATCTGGTGGTGGCGAGCTGCACCGGCTTCGTCGCGCCGGGGATCGACCAGATCATCGCCCGGCGGCTGGGCCTCGACAATGTCGAGCGGACGCTGGTCGGCTTCATGGGCTGCTATGCGGCGGTGTCGGCGCTGCGGACCGCCTATCATATCGTCCGCTCCGAGCCCCGGGCGCGGGTGCTGACGGTGACGGTCGAATTGTGCTCGCTCCACCTCCAGGAGACGCAGACGCTCGAGCCCCTGCTCGCCATGCTCCAGTTCAGCGACGGCGCCGCGGCGGCGTTGGTGAGCGCCGAGCCGGCCGGCTTCGAGATGAGCCACCTCTTCTCCTGCGCGCTCGAGGAATCGGCCGAGCTGATCCAGTGGAAGATCGGCGACACCGGCTTCGAGATGACCCTGTCGGGCGAGGTGCCGGGGCGGATCCAGCACGCGCTGCAGGACGAAGGAGTGCGGGCGACGGTCTACAACGGCTGGGGCCCGGCCGAGGTCGACACCTGGGCGGTCCATGCCGGCGGCCGCTCGATCCTCGACGCGGTCGAGAAGGGGCTCGAGCTGCCCCAGGGCTCGCTGTTCGCCTCGCGCGACGTGCTCGCCCGCTACGGCAACATGTCGTCCTCGACCCTGATGTTCGTGCTCGGCGAGCTGATCGGGCGCCCCGACACGGGCAAGGGCGTCGCTCTGGCGTTCGGGCCGGGACTGGCGGCGGAAGGCTTCCATTTCGAGCGGGCCCCATGACCAGCCTTTCCGTCCGCTCCCGGCAAGAGGAGCAGATGGACGATCCCGGGCTCGATCCGGCCACCTACGAGACGGTCCTGCACGACCTATCCCGGGTCAACGCCTGGACGCTGGCCGCCTGGCCGACGCTTTCCTTCCTGGCGCGCGGGACGAAGGATTTGCCCGCCTTCCGCCTGCTCGACGTCGGCTTCGGCCATGGCGACATGCTGCGCCGGATCGCGCGCTGGGCGAAGCGCAAGGGGCTCGCCGCCGACCTGATCGGCGTCGACCTCAACCCGAAGAGCGCAAAGGTGGCGCGGGCGGCGACGCCGCTCCACTGGCCGATCGAATATCGGACCGGCGACTATCGCGACGTCGCCGGCCCGATCGATTTCGTCGTCTCGAGCTCGGTCACCCACCATATGAGCGACCGGGAGATCCACGCTTTCCTCCATTTCATGGAAGGCAAAGCGGCGCGCGGCTGGATGATCAACGACGTCCATCGCGGGACCTTCGCTTATTACGGCTATCCGCTGCTCGCCCGGCTGATGCGCTGGCACCGGATCGTGCGCGAGGACGGGCGGCTGTCGATCGCCCGCGGCTTCCGCAGGCGCGACTGGCGCAAGCTGATCGACGAATCGGGCATCGATCCCAATGGCCCGAGGATCGTGCGCCGCCTCGCCTTCCGGCTGTGCGTCGAACGGCTGTTTTGATCGTCGGCGGCGGGCCGGCGGGCGCTTCGGCGGCGATCACGCTCGCCCGCGGCGGCGCCATGCCGGTGCTGATCGAGCGCTCGGCGCACGAGCGCGACCTCGTCTGCGGCGGCTTCCTCGGCTGGGACGCGCTGGCGGCGCTGAAGCGGCTCGGGCTCGATCCGGCATCGCTCGGGGCGCGGCCGATCCACCGGCTGCGGCTGATCGCCGGCGAGCGGGCGGTGGAGGCGACCCTGCCGAAAGCGGCGGCGGGCCTGTCGCGCCGCCGGCTCGACGCCACCCTGCTGCGCATCGCCGGGGACGCGGGCGCGGCGGTGCTGCGCGGCCGCGCCGCGCGCGCGCTCGACGGCGATTGCGTCCGGCTGGAAGACGGCGAGGAGATGGCGGCCGGCGCCCTGTTCCTCGCCACCGGCAAGCACGAGCTGCGCGGCGCCGCGCGCGACATTGGCGAGCGGCCGGTCTCGGTCGGGCTGCGCGCCGCGCTCGCGCCCTCGCCGGCGCTGGCGCGGGCGCTGGCCGGGACGATCGAGCTGCATCTTTATGACGGCGGCTATGCCGGCCTGCTCCTTCAGGAGGACGGCGCGGCCAATCTCTGCCTGTCGGTGTCGCGGGAGCGGATGGCGGAGGGACGCGAAGCCCTGCTCGCCCGGCTGGCGCGGGAGGCGCCGCTGCTGGCCGAGCGGATCGGCGCCGCCGCGACCGGCCGGTGGGAGGCGGTGGCGGGCGTCCCCTATGGCTGGCGCGCGCTCGCGACCGAGCCCGGGCGCTACCGGATCGGCGACCAGGCGGCGGTGATCGCCAGCCTCGCCGGCGACGGCATAGCGGTCGCGCTGGCGAGCGGCGCGGCGGCGGCCCATGCCTGCCTCGCCGGAAAGGGGGCCGAGGCCTGGCAGCGCGATTTCGCGCGGCGGGCGAAGCGGCCGCTGGCGATCGCCGAGGCGCTGCGCCACATGGCCGAGGCGCCGCTGCAGCGGCGGCTGATGATGGGGCTGGCGGGCGTGCCCGGCCTCGCCAAGGCCGCGGCGCGGCTGACCCGGATCGCCTGAAACGGGGACAGGTACGTACCTGTCCCCATTCTCAGCGTGTCCCCATTCTCAGCGGCCGGTCATCGCGGCCGGGGCGTCGTAGCGCCACTGGCCGGACTGGCGATATTCCTCGCGGATGGTCGATTCGGGCAGGTTGCTCGCCGCCCAGCGCGCGTCCTGCGGGATGTCCGACGGCATCGTCGCGGCGGCGCGAATGTCGGCGGCGCTGGCCGGCGCGAAGCCGGCGACGTCGAGCGGCATGGCCGGCCGGCGGAAGGGGAGATAGGCCGCCGGCCGCGGCACCGGTTCGCTGCCGGCATAGCGGGCGAGGAAGGCGCCGGGCAGGCCGGGCACGCCGGGCAGGCGGTAGAAATTGTGGGCGCCGATCACCGCCGTCTTGGCGAGCCGCGGCGCCCAGGACGGGAAGACGGCGCTGGTATGATAATGGGTGGAAAGGCCGACGCCGGCGAAGGTGCGGCCGGCCAGCGCCTCGGCGGCGATCGCCCGCGCCTGGGCCCAGCCGATGCCCGCCGGGCGGATGGCGAGCGAGCCGTCGCAGGTGAAGGTGAACTGGCAGCCGCCGCCGGGCCGCATCGGGCCCTGGTAGACGACGCCGCAGACGCTGTTCGGCCAGGCCGGGTGGCGGACGCGGTTGAGGACCACCTGGGCAACCGCGCGCTGGCCGTCCTCGCTCTCGGAGCGGGCCTCGTAATAGACCGCCTGGGCGAGGCAATCGAGCGAGCGCAGCTGGTCGAGCGGCGTGCGGCCGCGGAAGGCGTAGGAGGCAGCCGCCGGGTTGAGGCCGTCGGCGACGGGAAGCGCGGCATTGGCGGCGAAGGCCGGGTTGCCGAGCAGCAAGGCGAGGCCCGGGGCGGCGGGGTCGGGCGCGGCGGCCGGCTGGAGCGGCGCCGGCGCAGTGGGCTGCGCCACGGCGCTCATTGCCAGCTCGGGGGCGGAGGCGAAGCCGGCGGGGACGCAGGAGGCGATCGGGACGAGCAAGGCGAGCCACGCCCAGGCGGCTCGGCCGTGGCCGTGGCCGTGGCCGTGGCCGTGGGGCGCTCTTCCTTTGGTGCCGATACGCAACGCCATGCCTGCTTCCCGCCCGGATGAGGCCTGAGGAAGCGGCAGATAGCGCCAAACGGCCCGGCTCCGCGCCCCCTGATTTCGGGCCGTCCCAATAAAGGACAGAGATGCAGGAAAGGTTGATGACGGCGCGCCCGCCCTCCCCGCCTCGCTTTGGTCGAGCCGGGCGGGCGGTTGGTCGAAAGCCGGGCCGTTTCGCCGAAATCGGGCGCATCATGGTCGAAAGGAAGGGGCCAAGGAGGCGCACAGGCGCGAATGTGCGGCTCAGCGGCCCGCGCGGCGAATGTCCCCCGCTTCGCCAGGCGGGCCGCACCCGAACCATCCGGCCTCCCAGGAGGCCGCGCAGGGAGCCAGACGATGTCAGCACGTTCGACCTTCTTCGTGATCGCCGCGCTCGCCGCCGCGATCACGTCGACGATGACCGCGATCGGCCCCGGGCTGGCCCCGCCGGCGATCGTCGAGGCCTCCGGCCATGCCGGGGCCGCGAGTTTCGTGTGAGCCGCGCTGTGCCTTGAGCCCACCAAGCAGCAAAGCTCCGCCGGGAGGCGACGGTGCCCCACCGTCGCCTCCCTTTTCATGTTCCTCCCCTGCATTTGCAGGGGAGGACAACGACTATCTTCCCGCGAACCTTTTCACCTCGTCGATATAGGAGCGGCCGATGCGCTGCTCGCCGCCGTCGGCGAGGCGCGCGGTCCAGTGGCCCGCCTCGTCGCGGTAGAGGCCGGTGATGGTGTCCCGCCTCAGGATCACCGAGCGGTGGACGCGGAGGAACAGGGCCGGGTCGAGATCCTCCTCGAGCTTGGCGATGGTGCGGTGGATCAGCCAGGAGCGGGCGCCGACGTGGAGCCGCATATAGTCGCGCTCGGCGGTGATGCGGTGGATGTCCGACGCCGCGATCCGCACCAGGCCGCTATGGTCCGGCACCCAGAATTCCTCGACATGGGCGGAGGCGGGCCGGGCGGCATGGGCGCCGCCGGCGAGGTGCGCGCGCACCCGGCCGAGCGCGCGCTCCAGCCGCTCGGGCTGGACCGGCTTCATCAGATAGTCGATCGCCGCGACGTCGAACGCCGCCACCGCGAAATTGTCGAAGGCGGTGACGAAGATCACCGCCGGATCGACGCCCGAGGCCGACAGCGCGCGGGCGACGTCGATCCCGTCCATGCCGGGCATGGCGATGTCGAGCAGCACCAGGTCGGGCGTCACCGCCTCGGCGATGCGCAGGGCCGCCTCGCCGTCATTGGCGGTGCCAACCAGCGACACGTCCTCGCAGCGCGCGAGCAGGAGCTGCAGCCGCTCGACCGCGAGCGGCTCGTCGTCGACCACCATGATCCGCAAGGGGCCGGCCTCAGCCATGCTTCATGGCGGGCATATAGAGGTGGACGGTATAGCCGCCGTCGGGGTCGGGCCCGTTGAGGCAGCCGGCGCGGGCGCCGTAGCGCGCGGTCAGCCGGTCGCAGACGTTGCGGAGGCCGACACCGGTGCCGGCGCCGCCGTCGAGCTCGCCGGGGGCCGCCTCGCCGTCGTCCTTGACCTTGATGTGGAGCCGCCCCGCTTCCTCATAGGCGGTGATGCGGACGGTGACCGGCTTGCGCGACCTGGCGACGCCGTACTTGACCGCATTCTCGACGATCGGCTGCAGGATCAGCACCGGCACCCGCGCGCCGAGCAGGTCGTCGGGCACGTCGGTCTCGACCGCCAGCCGGTCGGGGAAGCGGATCTGCTCGATGTCGAGATAGAGGCGCTGGAGCTTGATCTCCTCCTCGAGGCTGACGTCGGCGGTCGGATCGGCGGACAAGGTGGCGCGGAAGAAGTTGGAGAGGTTCATCAGCATCCGCTCGGCGACGTCGGTCTTCTGCGACAGGATCAGCGAGGACAGCGAGTTCAACGTGTTGAACAGGAAGTGGGGATTGATCTGGTAGCGGAGCGCGCGGAGCTGGGCCTCCTGCGCCTCGCGGGCGAAGACCGAGGCGCGGCGGTCGGCGGCGCGCAGCTCGCGGGCGTAGCTCATCGCGACGTAGAAGGCGGCCCAGGCGGCGAACACGAAATACCAGCTGAGCGCCGCTTCGGAGGCATATTTCCAGAACACCCACCAGTCGTGGACATCCTTCATGCTGGTATCGGTGCGCGCGGCCTCGAGCGGGGCGTAGACGTAGAAGACCCAGATGTTGAACGCCGAGAACAGCACCGAGCCCGGAATGCAGAGCAAGGCCGCGACCGTGGCCTTGACGGTGAGGCTCTTCCCCGCGACCGGGCGCATGGCGAGATAGACGAGGAAAGTCAGCGCCGAGCCGACCAGGGCGGCGGCGCCGCGGCGCGCGAACATCTGCCAGAAATCGGGATATTGGACGACCACCGCGCGCAGCGTGATCAGCGCCATGTAGAGCAGCCAGAAGCCGAGGATCGACTTCAGGGCGATGCCGAGATCGGGCAGCCGGCGCGCCTCGCCTGCGGGCAGGGTCCTGTCCATGCCCTCTCCTAAACCAGCCCGATTCGAAAAGCCTTCCGCGCCGGGGTCGTTCGCAGAACGATGGGCGGCGTTGGTCGAAAAGCCGGGCAGCGGGCGCCGGTAGCCGGACGCGTCGGCCTCGCCGAGCATCGGCGCCGAATCCCCGTCGCCCGCGCCGCGCCTCGAAGTCCGATGTCATAGATTCGCGCCCACGGCGCGCTCATAGCATGGCCGATTCGCGGCCGTCACCGCCGACTTGTCCGCGGCCGGGCAGCGCCGCGGGCTCGTTTCGCGACCGGAAGAAGCGCGCTTTTCCGCCACGGCCTTTTCCGCCCCTGTTGCCGTTCGGCGACACTCGGCGCTTTACCCGCATTTGGATCGTAGTTTTGCGATTGCGGGCGGAATCGATCTCTGATTCAATTCTGAACGGGGAGCGGGGTTTTGGTTAACGACCTGGTAAGTCGTTCTGGTGCATGGTCCCCGGCAGGGCAAAAGGAGTGGGATCATGAGTACCAGGACTCGGCCCGCCAATGGAGCGGCGGCGCTGGCTGAAATGCGGGAATTCGCGGGCTTCGGCAAAGGCACGCAGCGTTACATCCGCCGTTCGCTCGACGTCGGGCTCGACCGCCGCGACGCGGTCAAGCGCTGGTCGCGCGATCCGGCCGAAGCCGCCGGCATCCGCGCCCAGGAGCGCATCTACGCCCGCCTCGACCATATCCGTTCCTACGTCCCCGACGACAGCGGCCTCGACGCGATGGAGCCGCTGATGGCGCCCCTGGTGACGATGACCGCCTTCGACCTCGGCCAGGACCGGCTGCCCTGCTTCGCGTCCTACCGTTTCCTCTACGAGCGGCTGATCGGCGCCAATGTGCGCCCCTGGCTTCCCGGCGCCTTCTGCGCGGCGGCGGCGCTTCCGCACCTTCACCCGGACCGCCGGCGGACCCTGCTCCAGTCGATCAGCGAAGCGGCGGCCACCGCTCCGGGCTGGTCGAACCGCGATCCGGTCTTCTATCCCGAATGGGTCGAGAAGGTCGACACGACCGTCGCCGGCTGACGCCGGACCGACGATCCGGATCGAAGCGGCGGGCCTTCGGGCCCGCCGTTTTCGTTTCGGCTCTGGACATTCGCGCGGCGACCCGAAAAGCTGCGCGCGATGTTGATCGCTTTCCTGCTCATCGCCGCCGCCGCCGCCCTCCAAAGCGCACCGTCCGCATCCGCCCCCGCGATCGAAAATCCGCGCTTCGAGGCGGCGCCGGGCGGGAATGCGGTGGCGGGCTGGGCGCTGGCGCCGCCCGCGGCCCGCGCCCATTATCGGCTCGACACCGTCGAGGATGAAAATGGCGGCCGGGCCGGGCGGCTCGCGCCGGTCGAAGGCGCGCCGGTCGAAGGCGCGCCGGCGGAGGCGTTCGGCGCGGCGCTGCAATCGTTCGGCGCCGCGCCCTGGCGCGGCGCGCTGGTTCGCTTCCGCGCCCGCGTCCGGCTGGCCCGGCCGGGCGGCTCGGCGGCGCTCGCCCTGAGCGTGGCCCGGCCGGCGCCGAAGCGCGCCGGCTTCAACGATTACATGGCCGATCGCCCGATCCTGTCGGAGGCGTGGCGGAGCTACGAGATCGTCGGCCGGGTCGCGCCCGACGCGGAGACGGTCACCGTCCAGGTCATGGCCCGCGGCGGCGCCGAGGTGCTGATGGACGATGCGTCGTTCGAGCCGGTCGAGCCCGATCCGGCGCCGCCCAGCGCCGCGGCCTCCGCCTATCTCGACGAGGCGCTGCGCATCCTCCGCGAGGGCCATATCGACAGCCCGGGTGCCGACTGGCCCCGGATAACCGCCAATGCCCGCGCCGAGATCGGCGGCGCGGCAACGGCGCGCGACACCTATCCGGCGATCCGCGGCGTGCTCGGCGAGCTGGGCGAGCCCCACACCTCGTTGCGGCCGGCCATGCCCGCCGCGGCGCCCGGCGGCCCGCCGCTGGCCGCGCCGGTCCCGCCCATGCCCGCCTATAAGCTCGTCGCCGGGCGGTTCGGCATGGTCCGGCTGCCCTGGCACATCGGCTCACCCGAGCAGGGCAATCGCTATCGCGACATGCTGCGCGAGGGCCTGACCTTGCTCGGCCGGCACGGCGTCTGCGGCTGGATCGTCGACCTGCGCGGCAATAGCGGCGGCAATATGTGGCCGATGCTGAACGGGCTCGATCCCCTGCTCGGCGCGGCGCCGTTCGGCCAGTTCGTCACCGCCCGGCGCGAAGTCACCTATTGGGGCCGGATCGGCGGCGAGATCGTGCCGAACCCGGCCGTCGGGCGCGAGCCGCCCGCCTGGCGGCTGCGCGGCGGCGCGCTGCCGGTGGCGGTGCTGATCGACGAGCGCACCGTCAGCTCGGGCGAGATGACCGCCATCGCCTTCGCCGGACGGCCGATGAGCCGCAGCTTCGGCGCGCCCAGCGGCGGCTACACCACCGGCAACAGGCCGATCCGCCTGTCCGACGGGGCGATGCTGGTGCTCACCGGCGTCTATGTCCGCGACCGGATCGGCCGTGACTATAGCGGACGGATGACTCCCGACGAGGCGGTCGAACCGGCCTTGGCGCAGGCTGCGGCGATCCGCTGGCTGGCCGCGCAGCGGTCCTGCGCGCGCTAGCCGAGCTTCGCGAGAATCTCCTCGGCGAACTGGGTCAGCGTGTCGTCGCGCGCGCCCATGACGACGATCCGGTCGCCGGGCCGGGCGAGGGCGGCGAGCCGCTCCCCGCCCCGGCCGCGCTCGGCGATATGCTCGGCGATGCGCCCATGGTCCGCCACGCCCGCGACGATGTCGGCGCTGCCGACCTCGCGGCTGGTGGTGCCGCCATAATAGACCGGATCGGGCATGACGAGCATGTCGTCGGCCGCCATCTCCTGCGCGAAGGTCGCGACCAGCGCGTCCTTCATCGTCCCCAGCGGGCCATAGCCGTGGGGCTGGAAGAAGAGGAGGAGGCGGCCGGGGAAGGCGTGGAGGGTGCGGAGCGTGGCGGCGATCTTGTCGGGATTGTGCCCGAAATCGTCGATCACGGTGACGCCGTTCGCGCTGCCGACCCGCTCGAAGCGGCGGCGCAGCCCGCTGAATCCGGCAAGCGCCGCGGCGGCCTGGGCGAGCGGCACGCCGGCGGCCCTGGCGGCGGCCAAGGCGGCCAGCCCGTTCTCCGCATTGTGGCGGCCGGGGATCCGGAGGCGGACGGGAAGCTCCCCCGCCTTGAAGGAGATCGCATACGGCTCCTCGACCACGTCCGATCCGAACAGGCCGGCGCTCTCGTCGCGGAACGAATAAGTGACGATCCGCTCCGCGGGCAGGATCGCGGCGAGGAAGCGGGCCTCGTCGTCGTCGAGGTTGAGGACGATCGTGCCGGCCCTGGCGGCGAAATCGCGGAACAGGTGGCGGAGCTCGTCCAGGCTCTTATGGTCGAGGCTGATATTGTTGAGGACCGCGACGTCGGGCCGGTAGAGCGCGATCGACCCGTCGCTTTCATCCACCTCGCTGACGAAAATCCCGCCCGCGCCGACCAGGGCGCTGGCAAAGGGCATGTCGGCGCTCACGAAGTTCTTCATCACCGCCCCGTTCATCACCGTCGGATCGCGGCCGGCCTGTTGGAGGATCCAGCCGATCATGCCGGTGACGGTGGATTTGCCGCTGGTGCCGCCGACGGCGATGCCGGTGCCCGCGGCGTTGAACAGCTCGGCGAGCAGTTGCGGCCGGGTGATGCGCGCGGCGCCGATTTCATTCGCCTTCACCACGTCGGGAACGCTTTCCTCGATCGCCGCCGAGGTGACCAGGATCTGGTCCGCGCCGGCGACGCCGCTGCCGTCCTGCGGGAAAAGGGCGATGCCGCGGCGCGCGAGGAACTCGAACTTGGGCGCAAGCCGGCCCTGGTCGAGCGTGCGGTCCGAGCCCGCGACGTCGTGCCCCTGGCTCTGGACGATCAAGGCGAGCGGGAGCATGCCGCTGCCGCCGATGCCGCAAAAGAAATAGGATTTGGCCTTGCCCATCAGCGCGCCCTATTGGGAAGCGCGGGCCATTTCAAACGGGTAAAGGGGACGGCGGATGCGGATCGCGGTGGTGGCGCCCAGCTCGCGCTTCAGCGAGGCGGCGGCGGAGCGCGTGGCCGCGATCGCGGCGCGGCGGCACCCGGACGTGGAGGTACATTTCCACCCGCAATGCTTCCTCACCCACAACCATTTCGCCGGCACCGACGCTGCCCGCGCCGAGGCGCTGGTCGAGGCGGCGAACGATCCGGCGTTCGACGCGATCTGGTTCGCGCGCGGCGGCTACGGCTCGTGCCGGATCGCCGAGGATGCGCTGGCGCGGCTCGCGCCGGCGGCGCGGGCCAAGGCCTGGCTCGGCTACAGCGATTCCGGCTATCTGCTGGCGGGCCTCTACCGGGCGGGCTTCGCGCACGTCGCCCACGGACCGATGCCCCAGGATGCGCTGCGCGACGGCGGCGAGGCGGCGGTGGAACGGGCGTTGGCGTGGCTCGGCGACCGGTCGGCGGATGTTCTTGAACCGGGGCTTGAGCCGGGGGGTCTTCACGCCGCCTTCAACATGACCGTGCTCGGCCTGCTGCTCGGCACGCCGCTGGAGCCGGACCTTTCCGGCCACGTCCTGCTGCTGGAGGAGGTGTCGGAGCATATGTACGCCATCGACCGGGCGATGTTCCACATCGCGGCCACCCCCTCGCTGCGCGGGATTGCGGGGATGCGGCTCGGGCGCGTCAACGACCTCCTGCCCAACGAGCCCGATTTCGGCGAGGACGAGGAGGCGGTGGTTCGCCGCTGGTGCGGCCGCGCCGGCATTCCCTATCTCGGCCGCGCCGACATCGGCCATGATTCGGCCAACAAGGTGGTTCCGTTCGGACGCCTCCGGCTTTGACACAGGCTATCCACAGAAAACCGGCCGGAAGGGGCGAAAACCGGGCTTTCCGCGCCTCAATCCCCATTGCCAAGGCCGGTGATTTGCGCTCTCTATCGGCCAGCGAGTTTCACAGGGAGGAAAGTTATGGCAGAAGGTAGGCAGAGCGGTTTGCAAAGGCCGGTCACTCCGTCGAAGGAACTTGCGGCGATAACGGGCTCGGCGCCGCTGCCGCGCAGCCAGGTCGTCAGCAAAGTCTGGGACCATATCAAGAAGAACAATCTGCAGAATCCGGCGAACAAACGCGAGATCATCGCCGACGACAAGCTCCGGGCCGTTTTCGGCACGGACCGGTGCTCGATGTTCGAAATGAACAAGCATCTGTCACGGCATCTCACCTGAGCGAGTGCGCCGGGGGGCGTCTCACGCGCACCCCCCGGAATGACTGAACAGCGGCTGCTGGCGGACTTGGGAGCGCTGGGCGTCCGGCCCGGCGACCTCCTGATGGTCCACGCGTCGCTCAGAAAGATCGGCCTCTCCTCCACCGCCTGCGGCGAAGGCGGGGCCGTTCTTCTGCTCGACGCGCTCGATGCGGCGGTAGGCCCCGAGGGCACGCTGCTGATGGTGCTGGGCACCGATTATCCGATGGACTGGGTGAACCAGAAGCCGGTGGCGGAGCGCGGGGCTTTGCTCGCCGGCACGGCGCCGTTCGACTACCTGGCGGCGGCGGTCCTTCCCGAGGTCGGCTGGCTGGCCGAGGCGTTCCGGCAACGCCGGGGCACGATCGTCAGCGACAATCCCAGCGGCCGCTTCGGCGCGCGCGGCCGCCTCGCCGCGGCGCTCGTCGAAAATGCGCCCTGGCACGATTATTACGGTCCCGGATCGCCGCTCGACCGGCTGTGCGCGCGCGGCGGGCGGATCCTGCGGCTCGGCGCCAGGCCCGAAACGGTGACCGCGCTCCATTTCGCCGAATATCTCGCCGACATCCCCGGCAAGCGCCGGACGCGCTGGGACTATATGCTCACCGGAGCCGCCGGCCCGCTCCACAGCTGGACCGAGTGCCTCGACGATTCGGAAGGGATCGCGCGCTGGGACGGCGAGGATTATTTCAGCGTGATCGTCGCCGCCTATCTGGCTGAAGGGCGGCACCGCGCCGGCCGGGTCGGAAATGCCGGCAGCGAGCTGATCGAGGCCGCCGATATCGTCCGGTTCGGCGCGCGCTGGATGGAAGCGAACCTCCGTCCCGACTAGCCGCGCCAGCGCAGGCCGAGCCAGAGCGTCCGCGGCGTCGCGCGCTCGACGATGCCGGCGCCGGAAATGCCGGCGACCACCAGCGCGTCGGTGAGATTCTCGCCCCGCGCCTCGATGGCGAGGCCGCGGGCCAGCGGAATCACCGCATACGCATCGAAGGTGAGCGCGTCCGGAATCAGCTGGCGGTTGAGGTCGTCCTCATATTGGCCGGACATATAGCGGGCGCTCAACGCGGCGGCGGCGTCGCGCGGACCGCGCCAGGAGAGGGTGGCGGCGAGGCTGTGCCGGGGCGTCTGGGCGGGGCGCAGGCCGTCGAGCGGCAGCGCCGCGCCGCTCGCCCGCACCTCTGCGTCGGCGAAGCTATAGCCGGCGGCGAGCCGCCAGCGGCCGAGGTCGACGCTGGCGTCGACCTCGACCCCGCGGCTGAGGATCGCGTCGACGTTGCGGCGCTGGCGGAACTGGCCGCCGGCCGCGACGAAGCCGACGCCGGGGAAGATTCCGGGCCCCTGGCCGAGCGTCACGTTGGCGATCGCCCGGTCGAGGCGGTTGGCGAAGACCGTGAGCCCGATGCGGACCGCCGTGACGGGGCGAAGCGCGACCCCCGCTTCGACCCCTTCGAGCCGCTCGGGGGCGAGCGCGTCGTTGGCGGCGGTGGCGTCGGCGCCGACCCGGAACGGCCGGTAGAGCTCGTTCAGTGTCGGCAGCCGCCAGCCGAGATAGGCGGCGGTGCGCAGGGTGAGCGGCCCGGCCGGCCGCCAGGCGAGGCCGGCTCGGGCGGTCGGCTCCCAGCCGCCGCGGTCGGGGAAAGCGAGGTCGGTGAGCGCCGTGCCGGTGGCGAGGATCCGTTCGGCGAGGCGGCCGCCGGCAATCCGCCAGCGGTCGATCCGGGCGCCGGCGGTGAGGGTGAGGGAATGATGCTCCCATCCGGCCTCGGCGAAGGCGCCGAGCGTCCGGGTGCCGCCGCCTGCGATCCGGCCGCGGGTCGGCGCGGCCGCGACGAACTGGAACAGCTCCTGGGTGCGGCCCTCGGTCTCGCGCCAGTCGGCGCCCAGGCGGAGCTCGAAAGCGCCGGTGACGGGGCGGAGCTCGAAGCGCGCGCCGAGGCCGGTGGACGGGACCGAATATTGGTAGAGCGTCTGGGTCGCCACCGTGCGGTCGGCGTTGACGGCGGCGAAGCGGTTGGCGAAGTCGCGGACCTGCACATAGGCCAGAGCGGAGAAGGGCAGGCGGCCCTGGCCGACCAGCCGCAGCGACGCGTCGGCGCCGCTTGTGTCGATGTCGCTGAAGGCGGTGCCGCGCTCGCGCGAATCGGTGAAGGCGGAGAGGTTTGCCTGCAGCTCGACGCCGGCCGACAGCGGCGTCACCGCGCGCAGCGCGAGGCTGACCTGGTCGTAGGGCGAGGGCCGGTCGGCCGGGCCCCTTTGGCGGGCGACGACCGGGATGAAGCCGTCGCCCTTCGCCCAGGCGCCGGAGACGGTGACGAAGCCGGGGCCGAGCCTTGCGCCATAGCCGGCGAAGGCCTGGACGCCGTCGCCGCTGCCATAGGCCAGGCTGGCGGAGACACCCTCCAGATCGGCCGGTGACGCGCTTTCCATTTCGATCGTGCCGGTGAGCGCGCCCGGCCGTCGGCGCCGGTGCCGCCGCCGCGCACCACCCGGATCCGGCCGAGCCGCCGCGGATCGTAGGCCGGCCAGCTGATCCAGCCGCCGAACGGGTCGGCCTGGGGCACGCCGTCGAGGATCAATAAGGCGCGGCTCGACGCATTGCCGCCCAAAGCGCGGAAGCTCGCGCCCTGGCTGGTCGGATTGGCCGAGCGCGCGTCGGAACGGCGGAATTGCTGGAAGCCGGGAACGTCGCGCAGCACGTCCTCGAGGCGGTTGGAGGGGGACTGGACGAGCCGGTCGCGCTCGATGACGGTCACGCCGTAGACGGTGCCGCCGCGTCCGGCGTCAAGCCCGCGGCCGGTGACGACGATATCCGGCGACTGGCCGAAGGCGGCGGCCGGCGCGGCGAGGAATAGGAATATGGACGCGGCGCGGATCACCGCTCCCGCTTACAGCAAAAGGCCGCGCCGGTGAGGGGCTCACCGGCGCGGCCTTGGACCTGATCGGCAGGCGATCAGGAGGAGGGGGTCGGACTCTGCGCCGACGCCGCGGCTTCGAGCTGGGTCCGGGTCATGGCGATGACCAGGCCCTGGCTGTTGCGGCCGAAGCTGGCGAGCGGGAGCCTGGCCCGGACGTTGCCGGTGGAAACCACCGCGCCGGCGGCGTCGACCGTCTCGATCGTGCCGACCATGCCGCCGGCCTGGTCGCGGACCGAAACGCCGCTCCGAATGTCGGCGGCCGTGGCCGCGGTCACCGGGCCGGCCGGAGCCGTCGTCGCCGGAGTTTCCGCCTCGGCCTGGACCTCGGTCTGGGCGTTGGCGTCGACGGCGGTGTCGGTCGCCTGCTCGACGGCGTCCTCGACCGGCTGCATCGTGGTGTCGGCCGTATTCGGAACCGGCGCGTCCGAGGCGGGGACGCTGGTCTGGACATTCGTGTCCGGTGTGCCGGTGACGGGGGACGTGCTTACCGGCGGCGTGGTGCTTGCCGGCGGCGTCGGGGTCGGCGTTGTCGTCGTCACGGGCGCGGTCGGCGGCGGGGTGGTCGACACCGGCGGCGTTGCTCCGACGGGCGTGGTCACCTGCGCGGCCACGGCGGCCGGAAGCGCGATCGCGGCGGCGGCGGCGAGTAAGATGATCCTGTTCATGGGTTCCTCCAAAGGATTTGAAAGACCAACAGGCGCGCGCGCGATAAGGTTCACCGCGCGGGGCAGGGCGTTCCGATCAATCGACGAAGCGCGTTCGGCGGCTCAGCCGCCCGGGAACCGCTCGAACTGGGGCAGGGAATCGAGGTCCTTCATCCAGGCGATCCGGTCGGCGGTCTGGATATGGACCTGGGCGGGCAGGGCGCCGGGATCGTCGAGCGTGCCGGACTGGACGTCGGTGATGTTCGGGAGGATCGCGTCGTTGGTGTAGAACAGGCCGGTCCCGCAATGCGCACAGAAATGGCGGCGGCCATGTTCGGACGAGGCATAGACCTTGGCCTCGCCCTGGGTGACTTTGAGCTGGTCGGTCTTGAACATCGCCCAGCCGACCATCGGCGCACCGGCATGGCGGCGGCAATCGCTGCAATGGCAGAGCGCATGGTGCATGGGCTCGCCCGAAAGCTGGTAGCGGATCGCCCCGCAATGGCATTGGCCCTGGTGCATCTCCGTTCTCCTCCGGTTCGAGTCGACAGAGCATTATCACGGGCCTGTCGAACAGAGCAAGAACGTCCATTCCGTACTGCCACGCGCAGAAGGGTGGAAATAAGGGGCGTTTCGCGGTGATGGGCATCTCCCGGCAGACGCTGTATGACATCCTCGACGAAAAGCGGGCGGTCACGGCGGAGATGGCGCTGCGTATCGGCAAGCTGGTCGGTAACGGGCCCGACCTGTGGTACAATCTCCAGAAGAATTACGACATGAAGATCGCCGAGCGAGCGATGGCGGACGAGATCGCGAAGATCCCGACGCTGAGCGAGGCGGCTTAAAGCACGTATTTGCTGAGGTCGGTATCCCGGGCGATGCTGGCGAGCTGGCGGTCGACATAGGCGGCGTCGACCAGGACGCTGTCGCCACGGCGCTCCTCGGCTTCGAAGCTGACGTCCTCGAGCAGCTTCTCGAGCACGGTCTGGAGGCGGCGGGCGCCGATATTCTCGACCTGCGCGTTGACCTCGGCGGCAATGCGGGCGAGGGCGCGGATGCCGTCCTCGGCGAAGATGATCTCGACCCCCTCGGTGGCGAGGAGGGCGCGATATTGCTCGGTCAGGCTCGCCGTCGTGTCGGACAGGATGCGGACGAAATCGGCCTCCGTCAGCGCCTTCAGCTCGACGCGGATCGGCAGGCGCCCCTGCAGCTCGGGCAGCAGGTCGCTGGGCTTGGCGACGTGGAACGCGCCCGAGGCGATGAACAGGATATGGTCGGTCTTCATCGGCCCGTATTTGGTCGCGACCGTGGTCCCCTCGATCAACGGCAGGAGGTCGCGCTGGACGCCCTCGCGGCTGACCGAGCCGCCGCGCACGTCGGAGACCGCGATCTTGTCGATCTCGTCGAGGAAGACGATGCCGTTCGCTTCGGCGTCCTTCAGCGCGGTGCGGTTGACGTCGTCGCTGTCGAGCCGCTTGTCGGATTCCTCCTCGACCAATTTGTCCCACGCGTCGGCGACCCGCATCCGGCGCTTCTTGCGCGGCTGCTGGCCCAGCGCCTTGCCCATCATGTCGGAGAGGTTGATCATGCCGACCTGGCCGCCCATGCCGGGGATCTCGAACGGCGTGGACGGCTGATCGATCACCTCGATCTCGACCTCCTTGTCGTTCATGTGATTGTCGATCACCCGCAAGCGGAAGCTCTCGCGGGTCGCCTGGCTGGCGTCCTTGCCGGTGAGGGCATCGAGCAGCCGCTCCATCGCCGCCGCGCTCGCCGCCTCGCGCACCGCCTCGCGGCGGCGTTCCTTCTCCAGCCGCACCGCTTCCTCGACCAGGTCGCGGGCGATCTGCTCGACGTCGCGGCCGACATAGCCGACCTCGGTGAACTTGGTCGCCTCGACCTTGACGAACGGCGCGTCGGCGAGCTTCGCCAGCCGGCGGCTGATCTCGGTCTTGCCGCAGCCGGTCGGGCCGATCATCAATATGTTCTTGGGCGTCACTTCCTCGCGCAGCGCTTCGGGCAGCTGCTGGCGGCGCCAGCGGTTCCTCAGCGCGACCGCGACCGCGCGCTTGGCGTCATCCTGGCCGATGATGTGGGCGTCCAGCGCGGCGACCACCGCCTTGGGGGTGAGGAAGTCTTTCATGGATGCTGGCGCTCCGGCGGAGACCGAGGATTGATATGTCATCGCCCTTTAGATGGACCCGCCGTCGCCTCGTTCAAGCGGTGCAGCGGAAGCCGGCGAACAGCTGCCGGTGCGAGGCGAGGATGCGGGCGATCGCATCCGGCTCGGCCATCGTCTCCCATTGGTCGAGCTCGAACGTGCCGCCGAGGATGATGCCGTCGGCGCGCGGGAACATGTAGCCGGCCTCGCCGGTGAAGGCGTAGCGGACCTCCGGCTGGGGCAGGAGGATGGCGAGCTGGCCGCGGGCGGGGCGCAGGCCGGCGTCGCCGAACAGGTCGCGGGCGCCAAGGCCGGTGCAGTTGAAGACGAGCCGTTCGGACAGGCCGGCGACGTCCGCCGGCGTGGCGAAGCTGCGGACCCGGATCGCGCCGCCGGCGATCTGCACGTCGCGGGTCAGCTGCCGGAGGAAGCGGCCGGTCTCGACGTACATGGTGTCGAAGCGGACCACGCGTTCGAGCGCAAAGGGGTGTTCGCCCGCCCCCAGCACGCGGGCGGCGGGATGGTAGGCGTCTAGCGGAGAGGGCGAATCGCCGCTGCTCTCGGTATAGGTCGGCAGCCACCTTATCCCGTAATCGTCGCCGACCATGATTTGGAAGCGCCGCCAGCTATAGTCGAGCGCCGCCGCGAACTGGGCGCGCCATTCGGGCGTGACCGAATCGTTCCGATAATGGCCGAACGGGCTCCACTGGCCGCCGGCGATGTTGGAGGTCGTGTCGGGCGGCAGCGCCCGGGCGTAGATCGTCACCGGGAAGCCCGCTTCCTGGACCAGGCGCGCGGTGGTGAGGCCCATCACCCCCGCGCCGATCACCGCGACCGGGCCCTGATGGTCCTGCAGGCCGAGCCGGGCGGCGAGCTTCGACGTGCCCCAGGAGAGGGTGATGCCGGCGCCGCCATGGCCGTAATTGTGGACGAGCCTCTTGTCGCCCAGCGCCTCGGCGCGGACGACGAAGCCGGCGGCGCGATAGGGGCGAAGGCCGGCGACGGTGCGGATGACGCGGTCGGCGGCGACGCGGACCGGCGGCAGGCAGCCGGTGCGCGAAGGGCGCGCCCCGGTCGTCGCGCAGCCGGGAAGGGCGAGCGCGGCGGCCGTGGAGGCGAGGAAGGCGCGGCGGTCCATCGCCGAAGCCTAGCCCGCATCGTCATTCCAGCGAAAGCTGGAATCCATGAGACCCCGGCCTTCGCCGGGGTGACGAATGGCTCCTCAGGCCGCGCCTTCAATGGTCTCCAGCGTCAGCTGGTCGTTGGTGTAGACGCAGATGTCGGCGGCGATCTTCATCGCCTTGCGGGCGATCGCCTCGGCATCCTCCTCATAATCGTAGAGGGCCAAGGCGGCGGCGAGGGCGAAATTGCCGCCCGAGCCGATCGCGGCGACGCCGCCGGCGGGCTCGAGCACGTCGCCATTGCCGGTGAGGATCAGGGTCACGTCCTTGTCGGCGACGATCATCATCGCCTCGAGGTTGCGCAGATATTTGTCGGTCCGCCAGTCCTTGGCGAGCTCGACCGCGGCGCGCATCAGCTGGCCGTGGTGCTGCTCGAGCTTGCGCTCGAGCCGCTCGAACAGGGTGAAGGCGTCGGCGGTCGCGCCGGCGAAGCCGCCGACCACCGAGCCGTCGCCGAGCCGGCGCACCTTCTTGGCATTGGGCTTGATCACCGTCGACTGCAGCGACACCTGGCCGTCGCCGGCGATCACCGCCTTGCCGTTCTTGCGCACGCCGATGATCGTCGTGCCGTGCCACGCTTCCATGGGGGTCTCCGCTCCTGGTTGGGCCCTTATGTGGGAAGGGGGACAGTTACTTTCACGCCCCGCGGCGGGAGCTTAGGGCGCCAGCGCCTGGAAAGTCACTGTCCCTAGGCTGGGACCCGCTCCTCATAATCGCGCTCGAGGCGTTCGACCATCGGCCAGAAGGGGGGCGGATCGCGGCCTTCGAGCCTGGCTTCGAGGACGGCGAGATGGCTGTGCCAGCCGCCGGCGACGCCGACCATCAGCGCGCGGCTGGCGAGCTTGCGGTGGGTGAGCGTCAGCAGCACCTTGCCGCCGCGCTCGGCGAGCTCGAAGCCGACCTCGCTTTCGCCGCCCTCCTCCTCCGGCCAGGTGAAGACGAGCAGGCGCGGCGGCTCGACCTGAACGACCCGGCCGGCCATGCTGTGGCCTTCATATTTGGCGAACTTCTCGGGCGTGGTCTCGTCGGGGCCGGCCAGTTCGGAGTTGCGCCATGTCATTTCGAGCGCGCCGCCCGGGCGCAGCTCCATCGGGCCTTCCGCCAGCCAGGACCGGCGCTTGGCGGAGTCGGTGAGATAGGCCCAGACCCGCTCGATCGGCCCGGGCAGGAGCCGTTCGAAGCGGATCGCGCCAGCTTCGGTGATGACGCCATGTTCGGCGGTCGCTATGGTCATTTCTTCTCTCCTTCTGTTTCTTCGAGGGCGCGTTCGAGCGCGTCGAGCCGGCCGCTCCAGAAGCCGCGGACCCTGGCCAGCCATGCCTCCATCTCGGCCAAGCCGTCGCGGTCGAGGCTGTAGATCCGGCGCTGGCCGTCGATCCGGACCTTGACCAGGCCCGCCTCGCGCAGCGCCTTCAGATGCTGGGAAACGGCCGGCGCGCTGACCGGGAAACGGGCGCCGATCGCACCGGCGCTGCGCTCACCGGCGCCGAGCAGCTCGACGATGCCGAGGCGGGTCGAATCGGACAGGGCGGCGAACTTGTTCACGCAGCTAGTTTAAGTATTAGCTTAATTAAGTCAATATTAAAATGGGCGCGCCTAGCGCCAGCGGCGCGCCTTGCCGCGGAGGCGCTCGAGATCGCGCCAATGGGCCTCGACACGGGTGCGGCCCTCGCGCGTCAGGCGGGCGCGGGTCCAGGGGATCTTGCCCTCATGGCCCTTCGCGACCGCGACCAGCCCGCCGGCCTCGAGCTTGGAGAGATGGCTGGAGAGATTGCCCTTGGTCAGGCCGGTGACGCTCAGCAGATATTGGAAATCGGCCTCGGCGCAGGCGAGCAAAGCCGACAGGATGGCGAGGCGCGATGGCTCGTGGACCAGCCGGTCGACCGCGGCCAGCTCGGCGAACGGGGTCTGGTCCACGTCAGGCGGGGCCTTTCATGACCGCGCGCATCTCGTCGTCGTCGAGCAGGACTGCGGCGGTGTAGCCGGCGCCCAGCACCAGCATCATCACCGAGACGAGGTCGCGGGTCGCGATGGCGGTGGCGAGCGGCGCGAGGCCGAGCCCGGCGAGGCAGGCGGCGAGCGTGAGATAGTGGACGCGGCCTTCGCCGGTCGACCTTCGATAGAGCAGTATCCCCGCCGCCCAGACGAAGCCCGAGAGGAAGAAGGGAAGGCGTCCGGAGAGGGAAATGTCCGCGGCCAGCGAGCCGAACATCGCTGGGTAGACGAGCAGCCACTTGATCCGCGAGCGCGTCGCGTGTGCGCCGGGGAGCGGGCGCACGCTGCCGAACTCCTCGCGATAGCGCCGGCCGATGAGGACCGAGATCGCCATGGCCACCACGATCGCGGCGACGAGCACGCCATTGGCGACCGCCTCGTCGAGCCACGAGGCGTTGGCGGTGAAGGCGCCGACCATCAGCACCGGCCCCAAGGCGATGAAGCGGCGACCCTGCCAGAAGAAGAAATTGTCGGTGACGGCGCGCACCCGCTCGCTACGCTCGATATCGTCGATGGTGATTCCGGTCATCGGGCGTCCTCCGAGTCGGAAGTACTGCAAACCAGTTTGCAGTGTCAACCGGATTTTTGAGGCCCGAGGGAGCGCCTCTCTTCCGTCGCCGCGCATCGCGCGATAGGCTGGGGGCGGATCGTGGAGGACGAGGACGATGCGCTGGCTGGCGGGACGGAAGATCGCGCTGCTCGCGGCGGCGCTCGGGACGACGGGCCTCGTTGCGCAGGACGCGGGCGACGCCACGCGGCGGTCGCCCCAAATCGCCGACCGATCCTGTCTGGACGGGGATGGCGGGGCGCCCCAGCGCCCGGCCGAGGCGCCGCCGCCGGTGCTGGTCGAGGGGCTCGGTTTCGCCGGGATCGAGGCCGACAGCGACAATGAGGAGGCGCGGGCCTGGTTCGCCCAGGGCGTGCGCCTGATCTGGGCGTTCGACGAGGCCGAAGCGATTCGCGCCTTCCAGCAGGCGCAGCGGATCGACCCGGATTGCGCGATGTGCTTCTTCGGCGAGGCCTGGGCGCGGGGGCCGACGATCAACCTCCAGCCCCGGACCGAGGAGCTGCTGGCGGCGCGCGCCGCCGCCCGGCGCGCCGTCGCGCTGTCGGAAGGCCTTAGCGAGCGCGACCGGACCCTGATCCGCGGCATGGCGTTGCGCACCCGCGACGGCGAGGCGTTCCGCAACGCCGCTTATGCGGGCTTCATGGAATCGGCGGCCCTGCGCATGCCGCAGGACGACACGCTCGCCATCATGGCCGCGGATGCGCGGATGGTCGCGTCCGACGACATGCGGCCGGGCTCGCTGAGCCAGCGGCTGCTCGAGCGGGTGCTGGCCCGCAGCCCCGACCATGGCGGCGCGATCCATTTCTACATCCATCTCACCGACTGGGTCGATCGCCAGGAGCTGGCGGTGCCTCATGCCGAGCGGCTCGGGCGGATCGCGCCGGCGGCGAGCCACCTCGTCCACATGCCGTCGCACAGCTTCTACGGCGTCGGCCGCTACCGCGACGCCGCCGCGGCCAATGTCGCCGCGATCGCCGCCGACCGCGCCTTCGTGCGGCGGGTGGCGCCGCCGCCCACCAACTACCGGACCGGCCTGCTCGCTCATAACATGCACTTCGCGATCGAAAGCGCGCTCGCACGCGGCGACGGCGCCACCGCGCTCGACGTGTCGCGCCAGTATCGCGAGGAGTATCTCGGCCGCGGCGCCCCCGCGTTTCGGCGCTTCCTCGGCTCGGCGACCTGGTACAGCCAAGGCCTGCACAGCCCGGTCGCCGAGGTGCTTGCCATTCCCGAGCCCGACGAGGCGTTCGAGAAGGCCATGCGTCATTATGCGCGTGGCGAGGCGCTGGCGCGGCGCGGCGACGCGGCGGCGGTGCGCGCCGAGGCGGCGGCGATCGCGCGCCTTCGCAACGGCAGCGACGCCCCCGCGCTCGGCCGCGCCGGCACCCCGCTCGCCCAAGTCGCCCAGCACGTGCTGGAGGGCCGGGCGGCTATGCTGGCGGGCGACCACGTCGCCGCCGAAAGCGCCTACCGGAAAGCGATGGAGCGGCAGCTCGCTTCGCGCTTCGGCAACGATCCGCCCATGTTCTGGTATTCGGTGCGCCGCAGCCTCGCCGCCGCCATGATCGCCGGCGGCGACCATGAGGGCGCCCGCCGGCAATTGTTCGCGTCCCTGCGGCGCTGGCCGAACGATCCGCTCGCCCTCTACGCTCTGTCGCTGGCCGAGCGCGAGCTGGGCGAGGCGCAATCCGCCGACCGCAACTTGGCGCGAGCCCGCGCGGTCTGGGCCGGCGAGGTGACGGACGTGCCGCTGACGCGGATCTAGCGTTTTCGCGCTGACAGGGGGGAGCCGGACGGGTAGCTAGGGCGGCGATGGAATTCCTGTTCATCCTGCTGCTCGGCGGCTTCCTCTATCTGGCCGTCGCGAACAGCGTCCTGAAGAGGCGGGTGGAGCGGCTCGAGGAGCGGCTTCACGAAATGACGGCCCCGCGCTGGGCGCCGGAGCCGGCCCTGCAAGCGGCCGCAGTCGCGCCGGGGGCCGAAACGGACGCGGCCGTCGAGCCCTCGCGGCCCGCCGCGCCGCGGGTGATCGAGTTCGAGCCCGACGGGTTCCTCGAGGAGGAAGCGGCGCGATCGGAATCGCTCGGCGGGCTGTTCGAGCGGCTGGTGGCCGGGCGGCTGCTGATCTGGCTCGGCGGCATCGCCCTGGTGCTCGCGGCGGTGTTCCTGATCCGCTACTCGATCGAGATCGGGCTGGTGACGCCGGCGGCGCGGATGACCGGTGCGGCCCTGTTCGGGCTCGTCCTGCTCGGCGCCGGCGAATATGCCCGGACCGGACGGCTGCTCGCCGAGGATCCGCGCATTGCCCAGGCCCTGGTCGGCGCCGGGCTCGCGGTGCTCTACGCCACCGCCTATGGCAGCCATATCCTCTACGGCCTGATCGGGACGGAGGCCGCGTCAGCCGCGATGCTGGCGATCACCGCCGCCGCTTTGGTCCTGTCGCTCCGCCACGGCGCGCCGACCGCAATGATGGGGCTGATCGGCGGCTTCCTCACGCCCTTGCTGGTCGGCAATGCCGATTCGGGCGCGGTGCCCTTGCTCGCCTATCTCGGGCTGCTCGACCTCGCCGTCTTTGCCATCGCCTGGCGGCGCGGCTGGACCTGGCTGGCGGCGGCGGCGGTGGCGCTGAGCTTCGTCTGGACCGCCTGGCTGCTCGCCCAGCCGCCCGACGACGCGCTCGCGGCGGGCCTGTTTGTGATCCTGCTCGCGCTCGCCGCCTCGTTCGTCCGCCCGGGCGAGGGGCGGCAATTGAGCCTGATCCAGCCGCTGGCGATCGCCATCGTCCAGCTCTCGGTGCTGGTTGCGCGGACCGATCTCGGCGCACCGGCCTGGGCCCTGTTCGGCGCGCTGAGCGCGGCCGGCGTTGCGCTCGCGCTGGTGCGGGCCGAATATCGCCTCGCCCCGCCGCTGGCGCTGCTGCTCGCGCTGGCGCTGCTGCTCGCCAAGGCGACGACCGGGCAGGACCCGCTGGTGCCGTGGGCGGCGGCGGGGATCGCGATCCTGTTCGGCGGGGCGGGCCTGGTGCTGGCGCTGCGCGGGCAGGGGCTGCTGTGGACGGCGATCGCCTGCGGCGGCCTGGCCGGGCCGGCGCTGATCGTCCGCGCCGCGCGGCCGGAGCTGCTCGACCGCCCGGCCTGGGGCGCGCTGATGGCGCTGCTGGCGATCGGGCCGGCGCTGCTGGTTTGGGGGAATCGCGCCCGCGCCGCCGCCGCGCCGCCGGCAGACCTCGCCTTGCTCCTGTCCGGCACGGCGGCGGCGCTGCTGGCCGGCGCGGCGGTGTGGGACCTGGCGCCGAACGACCTGGTCGCGGCCGGCTGGCTGGCGGTCGCCGTGGCGGCGGCGCTCGCCGCGCGGCGGCTGGGCGACCTCGCGCTGGGCACGGTCGCGCTGCTCGCCGCCGTCGTCGCGGTGGCGCGGGCGCTGTGGATGGTGCCGGAGCTGTCGACGGCGGCGTTGACCGCGCTCGTCGGCTGGCCGGTGCTGGCCGCCGACCTGCCCTCCGCGCCGGAGGCCCTCTACGCGCTGGCGCTCCCGGCGTTGCTGCTGGCGGCGCTGCGATTGGCCTTGCCGCCCTTGCCGTTCGGCGCCCGGCGCGCCCTGCCGGCGGCGGCGGGGCTGTTCGCGGTCGCCGCGGCCTATGTCTGGTTCAAGCAGGCGTTCGGGCTGGCGAGCGAGGAGGATTTCGTCGCCCGCGGCCTGATCGAGCGGACGATCGTCACCCAATTGCTGTTCCTGCTCGGCTGGCTGCTCGGCGCCGGGATCGTCCGCCCGCCACGGATCGAGGCCGACCTCGTAAGGCTGGCGGGCACCGCGCTGACCGCGCTCGCGGCGGCGCGGCTGATCTGGTTCGACATGATCGTCCACAATCCGGCCTGGGCCGACCAATGGGTGGGGACGGTTCCGGTCCTGAACCTGCTCGCGCCCGCTTATTTGCTGAGCGCGGTCTGGCTCTATGCGGCGCGGCGGCGGGCGGAAGCGGCGACCCGTTCCGGCTTCTGGCTTGCCGCCTTCCTCGCGGCGCTGATCGTCGGCGTCGCGCTGATCGTCCGCCAGGCCTTCCAGGGACCGATCCTGACCGCGCCCGACGTGCCGATCGCGGAGTTTTACGGCTATTCGCTGGCCGGGCTGGTCGTCGCGATCGGGCTGCTCGTCGCCGGCATGCGCCTGCCGGACAAGGCGCTGAGGCTGGCAGGCCTGCTGCTTTTGACCGCGACCATCGTCAAGGTGTTCCTGATCGACGCGTCGGAGCTGGAAGGGGTGCTGCGGATTCTTTCCTTCCTCGGCCTCGGCGTCGCCCTGATCGGGATCGGGCGGCTCTACGGGCCGGTGCTCAGGGTGGAACGGGGAGGGTAGGCAATGACCGACGTGGAGGCGATCGGCGCCGCGGTCGACGAGATGTACGCGATGATCTCGGGCCCCAGGGGCCCGCGCGACTGGTCGCGGCAGGCGGATTGCTTCCACCCGCAGGCGCGGCAGATTCGCACCTGGATCGACGCCGGCGGGCGCCCGGCGATGAAAATGATGGGGCTCGAAGACTATACCCGCGACACCACGCCCTATTTCGCCGACCACGATTTCTACGAAGTGGAGATCGGCCGGAGGATCGACCTGTTCGGCAACATCGCCCACGTATGGAGCGCCTATGAGGCGCGCGGCGCGCCGGGCGACGAAGCGCCCGAGCGGCGCGGCATCAACTCGATCCAGCTGTTCCGGGACCCCGAGGCGGGCTGGCGAATCGTCGCGATGATCTGGGACAATGAGCGCGCCGGCCTGAGCCTGCCCGAGATGGGCGGCTGCTGATCGGCCCTCCGTCGCACGATCGCCCGGCCTGGCCTACCGGCCGAGGCTTTAGGCGAAGGCTGGTCGGGGCGACTGGATTCGAACCAGCGACCCCCACACCCCCAGTGTGATGCGCTACCAGGCTGCGCTACGCCCCGACCAAGCGGCGGCATTTAGGCTCGGCCCTGCGCGAAGGCAAGCGCGGTTGAACTCGGGGCGCGGCGTGCGTTAGTTTCGTTTCGAAACTGAAATTACTCCGAGGCCGTCACGGAATATGGCGTCACCGCACTAAGCGAAATACGCAACCTGAGCGGCCTCGAAATGCTGGGTGCTGAAAGGGGACAGTTACTTTTCCGCACCGACGAGCGAACAGGGGCCCGGTCGCGCGGAAAAGTAACTGTCCCCGTGACTGTCCCTAATCGCCCATCACATTTTGCAGGAAGCTTGCCTCATAGGCCTTGATGCTGATCGCCTGGATGTCGGCGTCGGCGAGCGGCGCCATCAGCTCGGGGATGCGCTTCGCATGCGCGTCGAGCGCGGCCTGATCGCGCCACGCCTCGGTGATCAGCAGCAGGTTGGGGTCGGCGACGTCGACGCCATAGGCATAACGCTCGCACCCCTCCTCCGCGCGCGACGAGCTGACGTTGCGCGCCAGCGCCTCCTTGAGCCGCTCGATCTCCCCCTCGCCGAACCGCACCTGACCCGTCACGATGATCATGCCCCTCTCTCCTTCTCTTCTGCGGGCCGTCCTTGCCTTGGCAACCGCCCGTCCCCATGATAGTCGCCCAGCGCTTTCAGGACGAGCGCCTTCGCGTCGGTCCCTTTCCAGAGGCCCAATATGTTCGAATCCCCAGCCTATGCCGCGAGCGCGGGAACCGCAGCCGGAGGAGCCGGGAGCTTCTTCGTCCAGATCTTTCCGCTCATCCTCATCTTCGTCATCTTCTACTTCCTGCTCATCCGCCCGCAGCAGCGGCGGATGAAGCAGCATCAGGCGATGGTCGGCGCGGTCAAGCCGCGCGACACCGCGATCACCAGCGGCGGCCTCATCGGCAAGGTGACCAAGGTCGACGACAGCGAGGTCGAGCTGGAAATCGCTCCCAACGTCCGCGTCCGCGTCGTCAAGTCGATGCTGAGCGACATCCGCCCGCACGGCGCCAAGGCGGCGAACGATTAGCCCATGTTGCATTTCCCGCGCTGGAAGACCTGGGGGATCACCCTCATCTGCCTGGTGGGCGTGCTTCTCGCCGTCCCGAGCCTGCTCCCCGGCGGCGCGCTCGCGCGGACGCCGGGCTGGGCGCAGGCGATGCGGATCAACCTCGGCCTCGACCTCGCCGGCGGCAGCCACCTGCTGCTCGAAGCGGAAACGACCGACGTCGCCCGCCAGCGGCTCGAGGCGATGGAGGACGTCATCCGCGGCGAGATGCGCCGGGCCAGCATCCGGATCGGCGAGGTATCGAGGAATGGCGGCCAGCTGAGCTTCGTCGTCCGCAACCCGGCCCAGGCCGACGCCGCCGTCCAGGCCGCCCGCGCCCAGGCCCAGCCGGCCGGCTTCGCCGCCCAGCCCGACTGGAACGTCGCCATCGAGGGCGGCAACCGAATCGTCATGCGCCAGACCCAGGCCGGCATCGACCAGGCGATCGACCAGGCGATGGAGGTGGCGCGCGACGTCATCGACCGCCGCATCAACGCCACCGGCACGGTCGAGCCGACCATCATCCGCCAGGGCGACAACCGCATCGTCGTCCAGGTGCCCGGCCTGCAGGACCCCGAAGCGCTGAAGGCGCTGATCGGCCGCACCGCGCGGCTCGAGTTCAAGCTGGTCGACCAGAGCGTGTCGGCGGAGCAGCTCCAGTCGGGCCGGGCGCCGGTCGGCAGCCAGATCCTGCCTTATGCGGAAGGCGGGCCCGGCGGCCGCATCGCCGTCCAGCGCCGCGCCATCATCACCGGCGACCAGATCGCCGACGCGCAGCAGGCGTTCGATCCCCAGGACGGCCGGCCGGTGGTGACGATCCGCTTCGACGGCACCGGCAGCCGCCGCTTCGCCCGGGTGACGCAGGAGAACGTCAACAAGCCGTTCGCCATCATCCTCGACAACATCGTCATCTCGGCCCCCAACATCAACGAGCCGATCCTCGGCGGCACCGCCCAGATCGCCGGTAGCTTCACCGTCGAGACCGCCAACCAGCTGGCGATCTCGCTGCGCTCGGGCCGGCTGCCGGTCGAGCTCCACGTGATCGAGGAACGCACGGTCGGCCCCGACCTCGGCGCCGATTCGATCCGGCTCGGCATGATCGCCAGCATCGTCGCGACGCTGACGGTGATCGCCTTCATGCTGATCACCTACGGCCGGTTCGGCGTCTATGCGACCGTCGCGCTGGTGCTCAATGCGCTCATGATCGTCGGCATCATGGCTTTCTTCAACGCCTCGCTGACGCTGCCGGGCATTGCCGGCTTCGTGCTGACGATCGGCGCCGCGGTCGACGCCAACGTGCTGATCAACGAACGCATCCGCGAGGAGCAAAGGCGCGGCCGCCGGCTCTACGATGCGCTCGAATCGGGCTATCGCGAGGCCTCGACGGCGATCTTCGACGCCAACATCACCAACGTGATCGCCGCCGTCTTGATGTACTATTTCGGCTCGGGGCCGATCCGCGGCTTCGCGCTGGTGCTGATGATCGGCATCATCACCTCGGTGTTCACCGCGGTCAACGTCACGCGCATGCTCGTCGCGCTCTGGGTGCGCCGCGCCCGCCCCAAGGAGCTGCACATATGACGATGGTTCATCGCCGGGGCGACGGAGTGATATCATGCGCCTGCTGAAGCTCGTCCCGGACAACACCAACCTCGATTTCATGCGCTGGCGCAACATCGCCCTGGTGCTGTCGATCCTGGTCACGGCGGCTTCGATCGCCCTGGTGTTCACCCGTGGCATCAACCTCGGCGTCGACTTCGTCGGCGGCCAGAGCGTGCGCGTCACCTTCAGCCAGCCGCCCAACCTCGACGACTTGCGCACCCGCGTGAACGGGCTCGGCCTCGGCGAGGCGAGCCTGCAGGAATTCGGCGCGCCCAACGTCATCTCGATCCGGATGCCGCTTCCCGAAGGCGGCGAGACGGCCGCGAGCCGCGGGGCGAGCATGGTCCGCGCCGTGATCACCGAGCGCTATGCCGACGCCCGCTTCGATGCGGTCGAGACGGTGTCGGGCAAGGTTTCGGAGGAGCTGTTCCGGTCGGGCTCGCTGGCGGTCGCCCTCGCCATGCTCGGCATCGCCGTCTACATCTGGATACGGTTCGAGTGGCAATTCGGCGTCGGCGCGCTGGTGACCCTGTTCCACGACGTCTGGATGACGCTGGGATTCTTCTCGCTGACCCAGCTCGAGTTCAATTTGAACGTCATCGCCGCGATCCTCACCATCGTCGGCTACAGCCTCAACGACACCGTCGTCATCTACGACCGCATCCGCGAGAATCTGCGCAAGTACCGCAAGATGGAGATCGTGCCGCTGTTGAACCTGTCGCTGAACGAGACGCTGTCGCGGACGCTCGTCACCAGCATTTCGATCATGCTGGCGCTGCTTGCCTTGCTGCTCGTCGGCCCGGACGTGATCTTCGGCCTGACCATCGCCATCTTCGTCGGCATCTTCGTCGGCACCTATTCCTCGATCTACATCTCCTCGCCGATCCTGGTGTGGCTCAAGGTGACCACGGCCAGCTTCCTGCCGAAGGACCCGATCAGCCGCGCCGAGCGGACCGGCGGGCGCAACGAGGGCTATGACGGCGCCCAGGTTTGACCCTATTCCCCCGGCCGGCGGGCCGCTCGTCCAGGGCTTTTCCGGGCGCGGCTTTTCGGTCGACGGCATCGTCCACGAAGGCGTGCTGCTGAGCCCGGAAGGGGCGGCCGGCTGGGATGCGCCGCCCCTGGCGGAGCTTGGGCCCGATCATGTCGCGCCGCTGCTCGGCCTCGCGCCCGCGCCGGAATTCCTGATCCTCGGCACCGGCCCGGGACAGGCTTTCCCGCCCCGCGCGTTCACCGCCGCCCTCGAGGCGCGCGGCGTCGGCGTCGAAGCGATGGACAGCCGCGCCGCCGCCCGCACCTGGGGCCTGCTGCGCGGCGAAGGCCGCTGGATCGTCGCCGCTTTGATGCCGCTTTAGGCGACGAGCGACGACAGGTGGTCGAACAGCTCGGCGCTGTTGCGATCCCAGCTGAACTTCTCGGCCGCTTTGCGCACTTCCGCCTGGGGCGGCGGATTCGCCAGCAGCTCGCGCACCGCCACGGCGACCGCGTCGGGATCGCGCGGCACCAGCCGTCCCGCCTCGGGGCGGTCGATCGCCTCGCGCGCGCCGCCGACGTCGCTGGTCACGACCGGCGTGCCGCAGGCGAGCGCTTCGACCCAGACGTTGGCGAGGCCCTCCGACGCGGTCGGCAGCACCATGACGTCGGCGGCGGCAAGCAGCGCCGGCAGCGCGTCGTGCGGCTGGGTGCCGAGGATGCGGACGCGCCCCCCGAGCCCGCGCGCCGCCGTCTCCAGCTTGCTCCGGTCCGGCCCGTCGCCGACCAGGATGAGGGTCGCGCCGGGGATCCGGGCCAGCGCCGCCAGCGCGATGCGCTGCCCTTTGCGCTCGGTCAGCGTGCCCGCGGTGACGATAAGCGGCCCGTCGACGCCGAGCGCGGCCTTGGCCGCCGCGCGGTCGACCGGCCGGAAGCGATCCAGGTCGATGCCGGTATGATGGACGCGGATTCTGTCCTCGGGCAGGCCCAGCGCCGCCATGTCGCCCTTGAGCGCCTCGCTCACCGCCAAGAGCCCGGTTGCGGCCCGGCCCGCGGCGACGATCTGGCCGGCGATGTTGGGCCGCCCGCCCCAGAAATGCACGTCGCTGCCCCGCGCCTTGACCGAGAAGGGGACGCCGAGCGCGGCGGCGAGCCGCATCGCCGCCGGGCCGTCGGGCCAGAAGAATTCCGCGTCGATCAGGTCGAACGGAAAGCGGGCGCGGATGTCGCGAAGCAGCGGCAGCAGCGCGTCCGCCATGTCCCGCGCCGTGCGCCCGGCGCCGAGGAGCGGCCGGACGCGATAGCGGGGGCGGTGGACGACGAGGCCGTTCCAGGTCTCGCGGAGCGGCAGCGTGCGCCGCGGCGCATAATGGGGGTGGAGCGACAGCGGCCAGGCCGGCAGGCCGACCGGCGCGACCACTTCGAGCGCGACGCCGGGCCGGGCGGCGAGCGCGCGCGTCTGCTGCTCGACGAACACGCCCAGCGTCGGGCGCAGGCCGTTCGGGAACAGCGTGGCGAGGGTGAGGACGCGCAGCATGGCCGAGCCCATAGCAGAAGCGGGCTATCGCGGGGTTAAGGACGCCATTAAAGCGCGGTTCATCGGCCCCCGCCTTTCCTGCCGAACGCCGCTTGGCCTTCGCCAAACGCTCAGCTAAGAAGCCCGCCATGCACAAAAATCCCCGTCCGCTCCTGCTCCTCGCGCTCGTCGCCAGCCTGCTCCCGCTCACCGCCTGCGCCGCGCTGATGGGAGGCGGCCGGACCAAGGCCGACACCCGCTATGTCGCGCGCGACGTCAACACGCTCTACAATGCGGGCTGGGACCGGATGCGGCAGCGCAACTACGCCCAGGCCGCGATCATCTTCGACGAGGTCGAGCGGCAGCACCCTTATTCGATCTGGGCGCGCCGGGCGCAGCTGATGAGCGCCTTTTGCTATTATGCGGCGCGCGATCACACCAAGTCGATCGAATCGGCGCGGCGCTTCCTGTCGATCCACCCGGGCAACCGCGACGCGCCCTACGCGCTCTATCTGATCGCGCTCAATTATTACGAGCAGATCAGCGACGTCACCCGCGACCAGGCGGTGACCCGCCAGGCGATGGAATCGCTGGGCGAGGTCGTCCGCCGCTATCCGGACACGCCTTATGCCGACAATTCGCGGCTGAAGCTCGACCTCGTGCGCGACCATCTCGCCGGCAAGGAGATGGAGATCGGCCGCTTCTACCAGCGCCGCCGGCTGTGGCTCGCCTCGGTGGTCCGCTTCCGCACCGTCATCGACGAATATCAGACCACCACCCACGCACCCGAAGCCCTGATGCGCCTCACCGAATCCTATCTCGCCTTGGGCATCCCCGAAGAGGCGCGGCGGGCGGCGGCGGTGCTCGGCGCCAATTACCCGAACACGCGCTGGTACGAGCGCGCCTATAATCTGATGAATCGCCACGCGCCCCAGGCGGCGGCCGCGCCGACGCCGCCGGCGACATAGGATGCCTTTCCGTCATCCCGGCGCAGGCCGGGATCCCATGACGGAAAGTCGCGGCAGGCGAGCTGATTGCGCAGGTGCGGACTGCCCCCGCAGTCCGCAGCCATGCCGGGGGCATGGCGGCCTGCGCAATCCCGGCTTTCGCCGGGGTGACGGCCGGACGGGGCCGTCATGCTGACCGGCCTCTCGATCCGCGACGTCGTTCTCATCGACACGCTCGACCTCGAATTCGGGCCGGGGCTCGGCGTGCTCACCGGCGAGACCGGGGCGGGAAAGTCGATCCTGCTCGACGCCCTCGGCCTGGCGCTCGGCATGCGCGCCGACAGCGCGCTGGTGCGCGGCGGCCAGAACCAGGCCGTGGTCAGCGTCGCCTTCGACGTCCCCGCGGACCATCCGGCGCCGGCACTGCTCGGCGAGAACGGCCTCGCCGGCGCGCCGGGCGAGCCGCTCGTCATCCGCCGCATCGTCAAGGCGGACGGCGGCAGCCGCGCCTTCGTCAACGACCAGTCGGTGTCGGCCGGGCTGCTGCGCGAGCTCGGCGCGCTGCTGGTCGAGATCCACGGCCAGCACGACGATCGCGGCCTCCTCAACCCGCGCGGGCACCGCGCATTGCTCGACGCTTACGGGCGGATCGACTCCTCAGGGGCCGCCGCCGCGTGGCAGCGGGTTCGCGCGCTCGAGGAACGGCTTGGCGCGGCCCGCAATGCCGCCGAGTCGGCGGAGCGGGACCGCGAATGGCTCGAACATTCGGTCGAGGAGCTGGACCGGCTGGGTGCGCAGCCGGGCGAGGAGGAAAGCCTCGCCGGCCTGCGCGCGGCGATGCAGGCGGGGGCGCGGCTCGGCGACGAGCTGGGCGCGATCTCCGCCCTTTTGCAGGGGTCGGAAGGCGGGCTCGCCCGGATCCGCCAGGCGGCGCGGCGGCTCGACCGGATCGCCGGCGAGCATGTCCTGCTGGCCCAAGCGCTGGCGGCGATCGACCGGGCGGTGATCGAGGCCGCCGAGGGCGAGGACATGCTCGAGCGCGCGGTCGAGGCCCTGATGTTCGATCCCGCCCGGCTGGAGGAAGCGGAGGCGCGGCTGTTCGAGATCCGGGCGGTGGCGCGCAAGCATCGCGTCGACGCCGATGCGCTCCCCGGCCTGCTCGACGAGCTGAAAGGCCGCCTCGGCGCGATCGAAGCGGGGAGCGGCCTCGTCGCGGCGATCGGCGCCGAGCTGGCCGAGGCCTGCGCGGCCTATGACGTCGCCGTGACCCTGCTCACGTCGGCGCGGGCGGCGGCGGCGGCGCGGCTCGATGTGGCGGTGGCGGCCGAGCTGGCGCCGCTGAAGCTCGACCATGCGCGGTTCCGCACGGTGATCGGCGAGGCCGAGCCGGGCGGGGCGGGGCGCGACCGCGTCGAGTTCGAGGTCTCGACCAATCCCGGCGCGCCGTTCGGGCCGTTGGTGCGGATCGCCTCGGGCGGCGAATTGTCGCGCTTCATCCTGGCGCTCAAGGTCGCCCTGGCCGAGCAGGGCGGCGCGACGACGATGATCTTCGACGAGATCGACCGCGGCGTCGGCGGCGCCGTCGCCAGCGCGATCGGCGAGCGGCTGCACCGGCTGGCCGCGGGGAGCCAGGTGCTGGTCGTCACCCATTCGCCGCAGGTGGCGGCGCGCGGCGCCATGCACCTGCTGATCGAGAAGAGCCACGACGGCCTCGTCACCCGCACCGGCGTCCACCTGCTCGACGAGGCGAAGCGCCGCGAGGAGATCGCCCGCATGCTGTCGGGCGCGCAGGTCACCGACGAGGCGCGGGCCCAGGCCGTGCGGCTGCTGGAGGCGGCCTAGAAGGAAGACCCTTACCCTGCCTCTCCCGCAAGCGGGAGAAGGGAGAATGGACGGGGCTCAACTCCTTCTCCCGTTTGCGGGAGAAGGCTGGGATGAGGGTCTTCTTCTTGTTAATCGGTGGGCATGGGAGTCGTTCGCCGCACGATCAGTCCGTACGCCGCGCCTTTGCGTCAGCGCGCGACCGATGCGGAGCGTGCGCTCTGGTCCGCGTTGCGTGGGCGACGGCTTCAGGGCTTCAAGTTCAAGCGGCAGTGGACGCTTGGTGCCTACATCGTGGATTTCTGTTGCCTCGAGGCAAGGGTGATCGTGGAAGCGGATGGCGGCCAGCATGGTTCTGAGCGCGATGCCCGCCGCACCGCCTGGCTCGAAGGCCAAGGCTATCGCCTGATCCGCTTTTGGAACAACGACGTGCTGACCAATCTCGATGGCGTACTCCAGACAATTGTGATGACCCTCAGGGCAAACCCTCACCCCAACCCTCTCCCGCAGGCGGGAGAGGGAGCAAGAAGGGCGCCGCCGCAAACACCTTCTCCCGCGCGCGGGAGAAGGCCGGGATGAGGGTCTTTTCTTGTTGACCGAAGCCGAGGCCGCGGCCGAGCTGGAGCGGCTCGCTGCCGAGATCGCGCGGCACAACCGCCTCTACCACGGCGACGACGCGCCCGAGATTTCGGACGCCGATTATGACGCGCTGGTGCGGCGCAACGCCGAGCTGGAAGCCGAGTTTCCCCATCTCGTCCGCGAGGACAGTCCGTCGCGGCTCGTGGGAGCGGCGCCGGCGGCGCATTTGTCGAAGGTGGCGCATGCGCTGCCGATGCTCAGCCTCGAAAATGCCTTCGGCGAGGAGGGGGTGCGCGAGTTCGTCGGGCGGGTGCGTCGGTTCCTGGCGCTCGGGGAAGACGCGGAAGTGGCGCTCACCGCGGAGCCCAAGATCGACGGGCTGTCCTGCTCGCTTCGCTACGAGAAGGGGGCGCTCAGGCTCGCCGCAACCCGCGGCGACGGCACGACCGGCGAGGACGTGACCCGCAATGTCGCGACCATTGCCGATATTCCGCAGGCGCTGCCGGGCGGCGCGCCGGACCTGTTCGAGATCCGGGGCGAGGTCTACATGTCGAAGGCCGACTTCGCCGCGCTGAACGCCCGGCAGGAGGCCGAAGGCGGCAAGATTTTCGCCAACCCCAGAAATGCGGCGGCCGGCTCGCTCCGGCAGAAGGAGGCGGCGGTGACGGCGGCACGGCCGCTGCGCTTCTACGCCCACGGCTGGGGCGAGGTCTCCGCGCTGCCGGCCGACACCCAATCGGGCGTGATGCGGGCGATCGCGGCGTGGGGCGTGCCGGTCGCCGAGGATTTCAGGCGCGTCACCGATCTCGACGGCCTCCTCGCCCATTATCGCGCGATCGAGGCGAAGCGCGCCGACTTGCCGTTCGACATCGACGGCGTCGTCTACAAGGTCGACCGGCTCGACTGGCAGGAGCGCCTGGGCTTCGTCTCCAGGGCCCCGCGCTGGGCGCTCGCCCACAAATTCCCCGCCGAGAAGGCCGAAACGCTGCTCGAGGCGATCGACATTCAGGTCGGCCGCACCGGCAAGCTGACCCCGGTGGCGCGGCTGAAGCCGGTCAGCGTGGGCGGCGTCACCGTCACCAACGCCACCTTGCACAACCGGGACGAGATCGCGCGGCTGGGCGTGCGCGTCGGCGATCGGGTGCGCATCCAGCGCGCCGGCGACGTCATCCCCCAGGTGCTGGAGAACCTCACCGCCGGCGAGGACCGCCCGGCCTATGTCTTCCCCACCCACTGCCCGCAATGCGGCTCGGACGCGGTGCGCGAGGAGGGCGAGGTCGACGTCCGCTGCACCGGCGGGCTGATCTGCCCCGCCCAGCGGGTCGAGCGGCTGCGCCACTTCGCCTCCCGCCACGCGCTCGACATCGAAGGGCTCGGCATCACCCATATCGAGAGCTTCTTCCACGATCGCCTGATCCAGTCGCCGGCCGACATCTTCACCCTGACCAAAGAGCAGCTGCTCACCCGCGAGCGCTGGGCCGAGCTGTCGGCGGCCAATCTGATCGCCGCGATCGACGCGCGGCGGACGCCGCCGCTCGACCGCTTCCTGTTCGCCCTCGGCATTCGCCATGTCGGCGAGGTGACCGCGCGCGACCTCGCCCGCCGCTACCGCAGCTGGGCCGCCTTCCAGGCGATGATCGACGGTGCGCTCGCCATCCGGCGCGAGGCGACGCCCGCCCCCGGCGAGGAGGAGCGCAGGTTCCTGCAACGGCGCAACAAGGCGGTGGTGGAAGCGGTCGGCACGCCGAATATCGGCCCCGAGGTCGCCAACGCCTTGCTCGACTTCTTCGAGGAGCCGCACAATCGCGAAGTGATCGCCGCCCTCTTCGCCGCCGGCGTGACGCCGCAGGACGTCGTCCACGAAATCCGCGAATCGCCGGTCACCGGCAAGACAATCGTCTTCACCGGCAGCCTCGAGGCGCTGTCCCGCGACGAGGCCAAGGCCCAGGCCGAGGCGCTCGGCGGCAAGACGGCGGGCTCGGTGTCGGCGAAGACCGACCTGGTCGTCGCCGGACCGGGCGCCGGCTCCAAGCTCAAGAAAGCCGCGGAGCTCGGCATCGAGGTGATCGACGAGGCGGCCTGGCTGGAGATCGTCCGGGCGGCCGGCCGCTAATGCCTTCGGCCGCCGTTTTCTGCTATGGGGTGGGTCGGAAAGGAGAAGCGGCATGCGCTGGATCGCCGCGGCGGCCCTGGTCCTTCTTCCGCTCGCGTCCCCGGCCGCTGAGCGCCGGCCGGCCGTTCCCGGCGGCGACGCCGCATCGCCCGCCCCGGATCGTTGCGACCGCTTCGGCCGGGTCGAGCGGACCGGCGAGGCGGGCTCGGCGAGGGCGCAGAGGCTGGACCAGCTTCCGCCGGCCGACCTCAGCCTGGCGGTGATGCGCTCGGTGAACGGCTGCCCCGAGCCGGTGGTCATCCGCGAGAATATCGGCGCGGCGCCGTTCCAGCCGGAGAAGCGGCCGGCCGCCAGGCCCGGTCGCCCGCGCCTCCGGCTCCTCGACCGCCGCTAGGGGCGGGACTCAATAAGGGCATTTCGCCATGCCGGGCGGAAGCCAACGGTATCGAAGGATCGGGCGGCGGTTCATTCGCGCCCGCCCCGCCGCCCTGCGGTCTCATCCGGATCGCCATTCCGGATGATATCGTCGTTGCCCGCTCCACGCGAATGCGCGATACCGGGGGAAACCGGGGAGGTCATGATGCGCGCTCCAGTCATGCTGCTCGTCAGCCTTTGCCTCGCCGGCTGCGCCACCCATCGCCTCGTCGTCGCCAATCCCAATCCGACCGGCGAGCCGGTCACCGTCGACAGCAACGCCTTCGGCCTCGGCGCCGTGCAGCGCCGGACCGTGGCGGATTGCCCCACCAACCTGATCGACGAAGTGCGCGTCCGCCAGAATCTCGCCCAGGCGATCGCGACCGTCCTCACTTTGGGCCTGTGGATGCCGACCCGCATCGAATATCGGTGCGCCAAGGTCCCGACCGAAGGCGGCTCCACCGACGAGTAAAGCAAGGGGATGCCGACATGCCGGAGGATGCCAACCTCACCCGCAAGGCTCCTGACACCTGGACCAACTTCCACGGCACGGTCAGCGTCCCGGTCCGCGCGCGGCTGACGCTGCGCAACAGCGCGAGCAAGTCGACCATGGCCGGGATGCGGGAAACCGCGGAGAAGATCCAGGCGATCATCCGCGACGCGGTCGCCAAGAAGGTGCGCCTGCGCGCGGTCGGATCGCGCTGGTCGTTCTCCGAGGTGGCGGCGGCGGAAGACGGCTGGGCGCTCGAAACCGACAATCTCGACATGCACTTCACGGTCGCGGCCACGAGCCTCGATCCCGCCTATAAGGGCACCGCCGAGGAGCTGATCCTGGTCCAGTGCGGCCGGTCGATCGCCAGGATCAACATGACGCTCGAGGATCCGGCCCGCGGCCGGGCGTTGCGGACCTCGGGGGCGAGCAACGGCCAGACGATCGGCGGCGCGCTCGGCACCGGCACGCATGGATCGGCGGTCGACATCGGCGCGCTCGAAAGCCAGGTCGCCGGGATCCAGCTTCTCACGGCCAAGAACAACCTCTGGATCGAGCGGCCGGGGGACCCGGTGCTCAACGAGGCGTTCGCCGGCAAGCTGGGCGCCAAGCTGGTCCGCGACGACTTGCTGTTCCGGGCCGCTCTGGTCAGCCTCGGCGCGCTCGGCGTGGTCCATGCGGTGCTGCTTCGCACCACCGGCCGCTATCTGTTCAAGTCCACGCTGACCAAGATGAAGACGGCCGACGTCGAGCGCGCCATGAACACGCTCGACTTCAGCGGCGTGCCGCTCCCCGATCCGACGCGCCGGCCCTATTTCTTCCAGGCGGTGGTCGATCCGGGCCGCCCGGCGGAAGCGCATATCACGACCCGCTACAAGGAGCCCTGTCCGCCGCCCTACAAGCCCGACGGCTCGCTGAAGACCGGCTACGAACCGGGCAACGACCTGCCCGCCCTGATCGGCCAGCTGCTCGACGTCGTGCCGGCGCTCCGGCCCGCTCTGGCCAGCGTGCTGATCAGCTCGCAGCTCGCCGAATTCGCCGGCAAGCTGAATTCGCCGGGCGAGGTCTATACCTATACCAGCTCGCGTCCGGGGGTCGCCGGCGCCGCCATGGCGATACCGATCGCCTACACGACTCGGGCGCTCGCGCTTGCCCGCGAGGCCTTCCTGAACAATCCGGGCGCGCCGATCATCTGCGCCTGCCGCTATGTCCAGAAGTCGCCGGCGCTGCTGGGGTTCACCTGTTTCGATCCGACCTGCGTCCTCGACATCGACGGGGTGGACACCAAGGCGACCCACAAGATCATGGACGAGACCCGCGACCGGTTCGACGCCGCCGGCATCCCTTATGCGCAGCATTGGGGCAAGTTTCTCGGCCTCACCGCCGAGCGGGTGCGGAAGAGCTACGGCAGCAACCTCGAACGCTGGACCGAAGTCCGGCACCGCCTGATGCCCGACGCCAACGAGCGCGCCACCTTCTCGACGGCGCTGCTGGATCGCGTCGGGCTCAACGCCTGAGCGCTCAGCGCCAGCCGCTGCTCCTGCGCTTGCGCATGACCAGCGTCGGCCAGTCGCCGCGCTCGATGCTGAAGCCGCCCATCAGGCCCTGCCGGCGATAGGCGGCGGCGACCGCTTCGGCCTGGTGGTCGAGCAGGCCGGCGAGGACCAGCCGGCCGCCGGGGGCGAGCGCGCCGGCGACCCCAGGGGCGAGGTCGACCAGCGGGCCGGCGAGGATGTTGGCGATGACGAGGTCATAGGGCCCGCGCATCTTCAGCCGGACATGGTCCAGCCCGGGCGCGACGATCAGCTCGATCTGGCCGCGAGCGCGGCCCAGCGGGATGCCGTTCGCCTCCGCATTGCCGGCCGCGACCTCGATCGCCACCGGATCGAGGTCGGACGCCGCCGCCCGCGCCGCCGGCCACAGGCGCAGGGCGGCGAAGGCGAGGAGGCCGGTGCCGGTGCCCAGGTCGAGCAGGTTCGAAAAGGATGCGCCGGCCGCCTTCAGCCGGTCGAGCGCGATCAGGCAGCCGGTGGTGGTCTCGTGCTGGCCGGTGCCGAAGGCGCGGCCGGCGTCGATCTCGAACGCGACCGCGCCGTCGGGCACGCGGTCGCGATGCGCCGGCGTGTGGACGAAGAAGCGGCCGGCGCGAATCGGCTCGAGGCCGGCCTGGGAGAGCGTCACCCAATCCTCGTCGCCGATAGCTTCGACAATCGGCGGCGAGGCTGCCGCGCTCGGCACGAGGCTCCTGAGCAGGTCAAGGTCGGCTCGATTGGGCTCGGCCTCGAAATAGGCGTCGAGCCGCCAGGTCTCGCCGTCGGCCTCGCTGGTCATCAGCACCGGCGGAGCGTCCATCGCCGCGAACAAGGCGATGTCCTCCTTCAACGCTTCGGCCTCGGCCCTGGTACAGGGCAGGGTGACCTTCCAGGTCATAGATCCTCCCCGGTACGGGGAGGGATGGGGTCAGCGAACAAAGCTGGCGCCGTTGACGTCGATCACCGCGCCGGTGGCCGAAGCGGGGGCGTCGACCGCCAGCCAGCGCACGGTCTCGGCGATCTCGTCGGTTGTGGCTGGATGCCCGAGCGGGATATCGGCCAGGAAGGCGCCGCCGCCGCGGCTCTCGATATAATCCTCAACCATCCCGGTGACGGTGAAGCCGGGGCAGACGCAAAAGGCGTATATGCCCTCGCCGGCATAGGCGCGGGCGATCGTCTTGGTCATCGCCACCATGCCCGATTTGGACGCGGCGTAATGCCAATGGTCCGGGCTGTCGCCGCGATAGGCGGCGCGGCTGGCGACGTTGACGATGCGGCCTCCGCCGCGTGCGCGGAAGTGGAGGACGGCGAGGCGGCAGAGCTCGGCCGAGGCGATCAGGTTGATCCGGAGCGTCCGCTCCCATTGCCCGACCCAGGCCTCGTGGCCGGCCCCGATCGGCGCGGCCTCGAAGATGCCGGCATTGTTGACGACGATGTCGACGCGTCCCTCGAGCCGCTCCACCGCCTCGTTCCACAGCCCTTCCGCGACCCCCGGCCGCGCCAGGTCCGCGGCGATCCGCCCGCCGCCGCCGGCGGTCGAGTGCCCGATCGCGCGATGGCCGGCGAATGCGGCGAGAATCGACTCGCCGATGCCGCGGCTGGTGCCGGTGACGAGGATGTGGAGCTTCTCGGTCATGCGCGGCGGATAGAGCCGCCCGGCGGTGAGGGAAAGGGGCGAAACGCCCCGCGGTCAGAGCAGGCCGGTCAGATAGTCGGTCAGGCGCTCGGCGCCATTGTCGGTGAGGGCGACGCATTGCCGCCGGCGATCCGCCCGGCCGGTGGTGCGAGCGACCAGTTCCGCTTCTTCCATCTTCGCAAGCAGCCTGCGTCCCGCGGTGCGTCCAACCCCGGCGGCTTCGCAGGCCTCGGCGAGGCTCACTTCCCGCCCTTCTTCCCGCGCCACGAACAGCGCCAGCGTCAGATCCCATGCCGGCTCGCCGAACAGGCCCGCGGGGAAATAACCGTCGCGGCGGCGGCGCTCCGAATAGAGCCGCTCAGCCATCGCGCGCAGGGCGGTTTCGGTCAGCTCGGACGGCAGGATTGCGGCGAGCGCCGCGATGTGGCCGAGCGCGTGCTGAATGGAGACGTCCGCCCGCTGAAGCATTTGATAATTGGCTTCCGGCATCCCCAACCTTTCCGCGGGCGGAGATTAGCGAATTTATTGTCTCTAGGAAGACTCTTTTCATCTTTCGCTCGTCTTGGGCCTCATTTTCCTGAACCTCGGCCTAAAGCAGACCCAGGGTCCGGAAGCTGGTCCAGCCGGTGCGCGCAACGATGACATGGTCGTGAACGCGGATGTCGAGGGTCCTGCCGGCTTCGACGATGCTGAAGGTGGCGCTGATGTCCCCCTTGCTCGGCCGCGGATCGCCCGAGGGGTGGTTGTGGGCGAGGATGAGGGCGGTGGCGCCGACCTCGAGCGAGCGGCGCATGATCTCGCGGGCGTAGATCGGCGCCTCGTTGATCGATCCTTCACCCATCGTCTCGTCGCGGAGCAGGCGGTTCTTGGCGTTGAGGAACAGCACGCGCAGCCGCTCCGCCGGCAGGTGCGCCATCTCGTGGAACAGATAGTCGATCAGCGCCTGGGTATTGGTGAGGATGGGGCCGGTCAGCGCCTCGGCGCGCAGCGAATGGGCCATTGCCTTGCGCACCGTCCCGAGATAGCCGACCGCCGCTTTCCCGCCGCCGAGCACGCGCGCCTGGGCGGTCGGCCCGGCGGCGAGCACGGCCGCCAGCGACCCGAATTCGTCGACTAGCTTGTCGGCCCAGCCCCTCGCGGCGTCCCCGCCGACCGGCCGGAGGAGCTCGACCAGGATGGATCGACACCGAACCGCGCGAGGCGCCGCTGATGTGCTCGGGTGCCAATCGCAATGATCGCCAGGATGGGATAGCTCCAGATCGACAGAATCGTGGCGTAAGCCCATGGGATCACTTCGGGCCCCAGCCACCTTGCCAGATGACCGAGGACGCCCAGTCCGAGGAGGCCGCTTACCCATATCGGCCAAAAGCGGTTGGCGCGAAGCGCGAGAATGGCGAAGGCAAGAAAGACCAAGACATCGACAATGAAAACTCCAACCTCAACTGACTGAAAGCGGATCGCTGGCGCAGAAAAAAGGGCAAGAGTTGCGAAGCATGAGAACCCATAAGCTGCGGCTCCTAATCGCTCCGGCGCGCCTCCAGCCAAGAAGGCATAAAGGCAACAGACAGCCAGAAGCGGGATGAAAACGAAGCTCACTGCTTGACCGGACCATGGTTGCGCAGCCCGGTCAAGCAACCCTACTCCTAGGCGACAGCCCTAATGCGGGCGACGGGTGCGACGTCGGACACCCCCTCCGGAAGGAGCGGACTTGGTTTCGGGACCATGTCCCCGGCATCGACCTCACGCAGGCCAATTTGCTCGCGCGTATCATCGAGCGATTGGTGCGTTTCGACGATGTGCCGCCGCGCCTGGACCAAGGCCACGAACGCTTCTGTCGCCCGGTCCAACGCGTTCTGACCGACCATGGCCGGGAGTCGCGCCTCGGTTCGTGCTTGTGGCATGGCGGCGGTCAGCTCGGCGGCGCGGGTCAAGGCGACGTCGATTGCGCTTTCGACCGCAAAGAGCCGGTCGGCCACCTTTTGCGCCACTGCTTGGCGTGTTCTCGGCATAAACACCCTCCCTCGCGCCAGCATCGTTGGCGACGCGCTTCCCTCGATGACTTCAAACTTAGGAGCTGACCGCTCTACCGAGCCTGGACAGCGCTTCGAGTCCGGCAAAGAAAACGCCGAACGTCAGGGCGATCATCAACATGATGGCGAAGATCCACCCCAGCCTCTGCAATAATGTTAGGTCACTTGGCTTTCCTCCCCGGATCGGGAGCGGCAGGCGGAACTCCGGGAGCCGAGGCGGATGGGCTGCCTCGAAGGCAGCCTGTTCTTCCCTCATCGCCCCGGCCGAAGACCCGCTGTAGTGCCGCCGCCCGCTCTCAATCGATGGGGCGAATGTCGCCGGTTCGGGCGCCATGGCAATGTCCAGCGATTGGTATACCAACCGCTGGGAGGCGCGCTGGCCTTCATGCTCGGCGAGCAGCCGCGCCGCGGTCCGCCGGTCGCCGACGTCGAGGATGCGCATCGCCGCCTTGATGTGCTGGTCGACCGAGCCGGGCTCGATGCCGAGATACGGCGCGATCTCCTTGGATGTCAGGTGCGAGTAAACGAGGCGCAGGCATACGCGCTGCTGGTCGGTCAACCTGGCGATGCGATCGGCGTCCATGCGACGCCAGCTTATCGCTCATGATCGTCGGCGGCACAATGGCGCGGGAGCGCCGAGCCGGGACATGCCTTTCGGGGAGTGCCAGCGGTTCAGCCGCCGCCGGCATTCCAGCCTCCGCCGGAATGACGGCAGGAGCCGGAACTGGATCAGGCGGCGAAATTCTGGACGAACCGGCCGGCGGTGTCCTTGAACTTGGCCATCTGCTCGTCGACCGCGCCGAAGCTCTTCTCGACCTCGTCGATCTCGCTGGCGACATTTTCGGTGTCGGCGCGGATCGCGGCGATGGTCGAGGACATCGAAATCGGCGGCGAGCGCGGTCTCGTCGACCGCGGCGGTGATCATCGTCACCGTCTGGGCCTGCATCTCCATCGCCTTGCGGATGCGGTCGGCGCTGGTCTGCACCTCCTCGACCGTGCCCTGGATCGAATCGTTGGCGGCGACGGTCTGCTTGGTGGCGGTCTGGATGGCGGCGATCTTGGCGGTGATGTCGTCGGTGGCGCGCGCGGTCTGACTGGCCAGGCTCTTCACTTCCTGCGCGACCACGGCGAAGCCGCGGCCGGCGTCGCCGGCGCGCGCCGCCTCGATGGTGGCGTTGAGGGCGAGGAGGTTGGTCTGGCCGGCAATGTCGCGAATCAGGCCGAGGATCGATTCGATCGCCTCGACATGGGCGGAGAGCGCCTGGCTGACCTGGACCGCCTGCGACGCCTGGTCGCCGGCGCGAGTCGCGACGCCGGCGGCGACCTCGACCTCGTTCCTGGCGTCCTCGATCGCCATGATCAGCCCCGCCGCGGTCTGGGCGGCCTCGCGCATGGCGACGGCGGACTGCTCCGCGGCGGCGGCGACCTCGCTGGTCTTGCCGAGCATGCCGCGGGCGGCGGCGCTGGCGTCGGCGGCCTGGGCGCGGACCTTGCGGCTGCCCGAGGCGGTATGTTCGACGACGCTCATGATCTCCTTGTTGAAGTCGGCGCCCTGGGCGCTGCGCCGCTCGCGTTCGCCGCGCCGGCGCAGCGCGTCATAATGGGCGGAGAAGACGTCGACCTCGAGGATCGTCGCCTGGGTCAGCGCCTTGCCCAGCCGCGCCAGGCGGTCGGGCGCGTCGGCGAGGCCGTGGATCAGGATGTCGTGGGCGACCTGCGCGCCGGCGGAGATGCCCGCGAAGAGGGTGGTCAGCGACACGTCGGCGGCGGCCGCGGCGGCGACATAGGCGCCGGCGGTCTCGACCCAGGCCGGGTCGGCGAGGTTGCTGTACTTGGCCTCGATATAGGGGACGATTCGGCGGGTGAGCTCGTCGAGCTTGTCGCCCTTTATCTCCTGGGTGACCTCGGAAGAGCGCGCATATTGGACCCAGAACATGCGGGCGATCTTGTCGCTCTCCGGCCCGATCAGCGACCAGATCTCGCGCGCGTCGGCGACCAGGTCGCCATCGGCGGCGAACAGCTCGATCCGCCCCTCGAGCCTGACGTCCTCGCTGCGTCCCGTCTGTCCGTTCATGTCCGGCAATTCCCTCTTGCGCCTCGTCTCTGCCGGGCAGTTAGGGCGCAATTGGTTAAGATGATGTTAGCCAAAGCCTGCGGCGGGCGCGGGGCGCCGCGCCGCCTTTTTTGACGCGTCGCGGGCGGCCCGGGCCCCGATGGTCGGCGCGGAGCGCCATGGTGCCCGGAACAAAAGGGGAGCAAACTTGCCCCTCCCGCCGACATGATGCATCATGGCCGGAAAAGGGAGGCGGAGATGAGGGACGGACTGCCCGACGAGGCGCTGATGGCCAGGTCGCTCGAGGAAATGCGGGTGAGGCTCGGCCTTGCCGACGACGAGATGAAGCCGGTCTTCGACGCCCTTCGCGAAATTTACGAGGCCCGCAAAGCCAAAGGCGACGCGATGTTCGGCAAGGGTGCGGCCGGCGAGACGAGAGCGCCGTGGAAGAGGCTGCAGACCGACCCGACGCCGTGGAGCCAGTAATCGGGGCGCCGCCACCGTAAGTCCGGTCCGAGGTGAGGGCGGATGTTCGCGCCGGGGCAGGTGCGGCAGCCCGGGAGGGGAGGCGCGGGCGCGGCGGGCCATGCCCCAAGCCTGGCGCGCTGGCGGCCGGGCATCAAATCCCAGGCGCTTTGATTGGCGATCCTGTCCCCGGCGTTGTCGCCGTAATTCCCGAAGGCGGCCTAATCACCTATTGTGTCCCCGGATTAGGACTGGAAGAGATGAGTTTTGGTACGCGACTGGCTGAGGAACGCAAGAGGCTGGGCCTGAAGCAGGCCGAGTTCGCGGCGCTGGTCGGCACCGACGTTCCCAAGCAGAGCCTCTACGAGAATGACCGGCGCGAGCTGCGGGCCGACTATCTTGCCCGGCTGGCGGATGCCGAGGTGGATATCGTCTACATTCTCACCGGCCGGCGCAGCGACGGCGACTGGCTCGGGCAGGAGTCGAGGGAGCTGTTGTCCGCCTATCTGTCGCTGCCGCCCGAATTGCAGCGGGCGCTCGAGGAGCTGGCGGGCGCGCTGCGCGCCAAGTTCACGCGGCCGATCGCAACGCGCCGGGCGCGCAAGCCGGCTGCGCCATCAAATTAGGGCACTAATATACTTGACTCATCAAACTGACTGCCCTAAGAGGGGGTATGGCACAGGAACCCCGCACCCTCATGGAAGCCGTCCGGTACTTCGCAGACCCGGACGTGGCGCTCAAGCATATGGTCGATCTCCGCTGGGGAGGCACCGTCACGTGCCCGACTTGCGGCAGGACGGACGTTAGCTTTGTCCCCAGCCGCCGCGTTTGGCAGTGCAAGTCTCGCCACCCCAAGAGCCAGTTTTCCGCCAAGGCCGGGACCATTTTCGAGGATAGCGCCATTCCCTTGGACAAGTGGTTCGTCGCCATTTGGATGGTCGCGAATTGCAAGAACGGGATCAGCTCCTACGAAATGGCGCGGGCGCTCGGCATCATGCAAAAGTCTGCCTGGCATATGAACCATCGCATCCGACTCGCCATGAAGCTCGGCACCATCGAAAAGATGGACGGCGAATGCGAGGCCGATGAGACCTTCGTCGGCGGCCTCGCCAAGAACATGCACCGGCGCCGCCGCGAGAGGGCGATCACCGGCACCGGCGGCTCAGGCAAAACCGCCGTTCTCGGCATCCTGCAACGCTCGCGCGCCCACAAGGCGAGCCACGTCCGTGCGGGCGTCATTCCGAACACCTTCCGCACCACGCTTCACGGGGCGATCCGCGCCACGGTAGGCGAGGGCTCGACCATGTATACCGACCGCTTCCACTCCTATCGCAAGCTCACCGGCTATGCCCATGCGATGATCGACCACACTGTTGAGTATGTGAACGGCCGCATCCATACCAACGGGATCGAGAATTTCTGGTCGCTCCTAAAGCGGGGCCTCAAAGGCACCTATATCAGCGTCGAGCCGTTCCACCTTGGCCGGTACGTTGATGAGCAAGTGTTCCGCTTCAACGAGCGCACCGGCACCGACGCCGATCGCTTCACCGCCGCCCTTCGCCGCGTCATGGGCAAGCGCCTGACCTACCGGGAGTTGACCAATGGGACTGTCGCCAGCGCCGCATGAACATTCCGCCAAGGCCGTGGACGAAAAGGCGCCGCCCGGTTCGTTGAGCCGTTTTCAGCGGCTCGCGGCTCGGTTGTTTGGGGTGGACCGAACGGAGTTCCGGGAGGCGCTCAAAAAGGACGAAGCCGACCGCCGCGCAAAACGTGGTCGGTGAGTCTCTATCGCGGGCGCTGGACATGGAAGCGCAGGAAGGCTCGGCGTTCCGGCTAGTTCATGAGCTTCAAAAGCTCCTCATACTTGTCGAGCATCTGCTTTAGCCGCGCGATCCCATCCTTCCCCACGTTGGCGTTGATTTGGAGCCGCCCGTTGGCAAGGAACGTCTCAATGGGGTCGGTATTGGTCACAGTGGCGTCACTGGCCGCTGGCGCGACCACGGGGGGCGCCGGCTTCGCCGCAGGAGTGGCGGGGACAATCTCATTCATCGGACATGCTCCGTTGTAACCGTCAACGGAAACCATCCACCCGTGGTCCTTGTCGTAAAAGACTCCCGTCACTTTGCGGGGAGCGGGGAAGGTCAATTGGCCGTTGACCTCGCGCTGTACGAGGTCGCCGGCCTTGAACGACTTGGGCGGATTGCCCGGATCGTCCACCTTCCCCTCGTCTTTCGCGACATCGCCATTGGCCGGAGGGTTGCCAGCCCCTGTTTTATCAGATTCGGCGAGCCCTGCAAAGGCAATAGTCTCGTCATACACCTTCAGAAAAAGGCGGGCCGCCGGTTCGGTATAGCGATGTTGCAGGACTAGCTCGTCAAGGCAGACCGGGTCTTTCGGGCGGTCGGTTCCCCACATTGAAAAGAACTTCGCCAGTGCCTTGGGCTGAAGCGCAGCCTTCTTAAGCGCTGCCGCCTTCACGCTGTCCTGCTGAGCGCGAAGATAGGTGCGCGCGAGGTCCGATAGCTTCGCAGTTCGGGCATCCCCAGAGCCTTCGTACTCAACGAAGCCGAACGCCTTTAACGCAGCGAGGGTCTGCTGCGCTTGGCTGCTGAACCCTTGCATGTTCCACGCTAGTCCGGCCTGCACCGCCTTTGCCGGATGCCGCCCGAAATATGCGTCGAATTGCTCAAGGCGCTGTGTGGTCGCCGCGAGCGGGATAAAGGGGAACGAAGGGCTACGTTCCTTCGGCGCCTTCGGGGTTGCGGTTTCAGTCTCGGCCATGCCGTCCTCCTTGGTACAGGCGGCATATAACCCGGGCGCCAAGATAAATCAACAGCCCTCTTGGTTTCTTATCACGATAGGGGCTTGACCTCGGCGCCAGAAACAATATTGTGCGCAGAATCGGGCGCGGTGCCCGCAGGCCGATGGAGGCGCCAATGTGAGTTTAAACGGACAGCGCGGCAGAGCCGAAAGCCGTAAACGAAACGGGCGACCCGAGGGCCGCCCATCCTGTAACCCACCTCCAGAGACACTTGGGCGCCCTCGGAACGGATCGCATCGCTGCCTTCGTTTCGCACAAAGGGCCTCTGGAGGCAACCACTAGGAGCCGCTTCGGCGGCCTCTCTTTTTGTGCTAGGCTCGCGCACCTGGGGAGGGGCGCCAATGGCGGATGAGGCCGCGCGGCCATTCTGGTGGGGACGCATCAAGCTCGTGGTGGGCATGGTTTGCGGGTGGGTGCTGCTCATCGCATTCCTGATCGTCGTCGGCGATCTCCTAGGCATTGCATGGAATCGCCTCTGGAATGGCGAATGGCGCTTCTACAGTCTCAATCAGGCGCTGGCGTATGTCGGGCTTCGGCCCATTCATTTTCGGCGAGAAATCCCGCTCAGTGTTGTTGTCGTCGTCGCTTCCATGGTCGCGTTCGGCATCATTGGGGAATTTACGCCCAAGGCTCGCGCAAGGCGAGCGGAAGAGCGGAAGGCGCAACGGGAACTCAATATAAAAATGCACGAGGCCAAGAGGAACAGGCCGCTTGAGAAGCGAATGCCATATCGGATCGGAAAAAGGATACGCGCCCTTATCGTAGGCTGGTTCTGGCCCCGCGCCCGGCGGACTGAAACGTCAGCCGCTATCCGGGCGGGCCGCGTCTTACACTGGACATTTCTCGTATTTGCAGCGCCGCTCGCCGCGATAGTCGCATACGGGCTTCTGTATTTCGTCTTCACCGGGGAGACCGGGAGTGACGGAGTTTCTATCTTGGCATTTCTCGCGGCTCTCAGCCTCGCCCTCGCAATCGTCGGGCGCGCCTTCCGCTATGTCCTGGCAAACGAGTGAAGGCTGGCGGGTTGATGAGTCTAGTATATTAGTGCCCAAATTAGGGCAATGTCACCGTAACCGTAATTCTTATCGCGAGCCCCGGTTAAGCCAGCCCTTTCCGATCAGCTGGTACCAGATCAGCGGCTCGTCGACGCCGGGGCCGTGGACATAGGCGCGAAGTCTGTCGCCGTTGGAGTCGTAGCGCCCCGACCATGGCGTCCGCGCGTTCGGGCGAGCGGTTCCGCCACCCCGCCCTTGCAACCTCCCGCGCCAAGGCTAAAAGCGGGCCCATTCCGGGCTCCCCGCACAGCGCCGCTTGTGGGGTTCTCCAAAAAGGGGCCGCCATGCACCGCAATCCCACCCGCCCGATGTCGCCCCATCTCACCATCTGGAAATGGGGTCCCCACATGCTGGTCTCGATCCTCCACCGCGTCACCGGCGTCGGCCTCGCCACGATCGGCGCCGGCCTGTTCACCTGGTGGCTCGCCGCCGCCGCGTCGGGCGCGGAGGCCTATGCCGGCTTTGCCGGCTGGGCGACCTGGAAATGGTCGCTGATCGTCTGGATCGGCCTGACCTGGGCCTTCTTCCAGCACCTGCTCTCGGGCCTCAGGCACTTCGTCATGGACATGGGTGCCGGCTACGAGCTCAAGGCCAACAAATTCTGGGCGGCGATGACCCTGCTCTGGGCGATCCTGCTCACCGCCCTCGTCTGGGCCTATATCCTGTTCTGGAGGATCGCATGACCACCGAGACGACGCCGCTGGCCAACACCCCGCTGGGGCACGTCCGCGCTCTGGGCTCGGCACGCGAGGGCGCGCATCACTGGGCGCTCGAGCGGGCGACGTCCGTCGCGACCTTGGTTCTGTTCGTCTGGTTCTTCGTCTCGCTGTGGCGGCTGCCGGCGCTCGACCATCAGAGCGTGACCGAATGGCTGCAGGCGCCGCTCGCCGCGGTGCCGATGCTGCTCCTCGTTGTCGCCACCTTCTGGCATCTGAAGCTCGGCCTGATCGTCGTCATCGATGATTATGTCCACGACGAGGGCAACCGGCTCCTCGCGATCCTGCTGGTCAACTTCGCCGCCATCTTCTGCGGCGCCCTCGCGCTGTTCGCCGTCCTCAAGATCGCGCTGGGGGGAGGGGGCGCCGCCGCATGACCGCTTCCGCCTACAAGATCATCGACCACAGCTACGACGTGGTCGTCGTCGGCGCCGGGGGAGCTGGCTTGCGCGCCACCATGGGGGCGGCGCAGGGGGGGCTCAAGACCGCCTGCATCACCAAGGTGTTCCCCACCCGCTCGCACACCGTCGCCGCGCAGGGCGGGATCTCCGCCTCGCTCGGCAATATGGGGCCGGACCACTGGACCTGGCACATGTACGACACCGTCAAGGGGTCGGACTGGCTCGGCGACCAGGATGCGATCGAATATATGGTTCGGGAAGCGCCGGCCGCGGTCTACGAGCTGGAGCATGCCGGCGTGCCGTTCAGCCGCACGCCCGAAGGCAAGATCTACCAGCGCGCCTTCGGCGGGATGATGCAGAACATGGGCGAGGGCCCGCCCGCCCAGCGCACCTGCGCCGCCGCCGACCGCACCGGCCACGCCATGCTCCACGCGCTCTACCAGCAGAGCCTGCGCTACGACGCCGACTTCTTCGTCGAATATTTCGCGCTCGACCTGATCATGGAGAAAGGCGCGTGCCGGGGCGTGGTCGCCTTGTGCATGGAGGACGGCACCATCCACCGCTTCCGCGGCCAGGCGGTGGTGCTGGCGACCGGCGGCTACGGCCGGGCCTATTTCACCGCCACCTCGGCCCATACCTGCACCGGCGACGGCGGCGGCATGGTGCTGCGCGCCGGCCTGCCGCTGCAGGATTGCGAGTTCGTCCAGTTCCACCCGACCGGCATTTACGGCGCCGGCGTCCTCATCACCGAGGGTGCGCGCGGCGAGGGCGGCTATCTCACCAACTCCGAGGGCGAGCGGTTCATGGAGCGCTACGCGCCCTCGGCCAAGGACCTCGCCTCGCGCGACGTCGTCTCGCGCTCGATGGCCCTGGAGATAAGGGAGGGGCGCGGCGTCGGCGCCCACAAGGACCATATCTACCTCCACCTCGACCATATCGCCCCCGAAATCCTCGCCGAGCGCCTGCCGGGCATCACCGAATCGGGCAAGGTGTTCGCCGGCGTCGACCTCACCCGCCAGCCGCTGCCGGTCACGCCGACCGTCCACTATAATATGGGTGGCATCCCGACCAACTTTCACGGCGAGGTCGTTACCGTCGAAGGCGGCGATCCGGACAAAGTCGTCCCCGGCCTGTTCGCGGTCGGCGAAGCGGCCTGCGTGTCGGTCCACGGCGCCAACCGCCTGGGCTCCAACTCGCTGATCGACCTCGTCGTCTTCGGCCGCGCCGCCGGCCTGCGCCTCGCCGAGACGATTACCGCGGGGGCGGCGCAGCCGGCCTTGCCCAAGGACGGCGCCGACCTCGCGCTCGCCCGGCTCGACCGGTTCCGCTTTGCCAAGGGAAAGAGCCCGACCGCCGAGATCCGCACCGAAATGCAGCGCGTCATGCAGGCGCATTGCGCGGTGTTCCGCACGGACGAGCTGATGCGCGAGGGCGTCGACAAGCTCGGGAGGACCTATGCGAGGATGGCCGACATCCAGGTCACCGACCGCAGCCTGATCTGGAACACCGATTTGATCGAGACGCTCGAGCTCGACAATCTGATCGCCCAGGCGAGCGTCACCATCCATGGCGCGGTCAACCGCAAGGAAAGCCGCGGCGCCCACGCCCACGAGGATTATCCCGAGCGCGACGACAGGAACTGGATGAAGCATAGCTGCGCCTGGTTCGACGGCTGGGGCGGCAAGGGCGGCGCGGTCCGGATCGACTACCGCCCGGTCCACGAATATACGCTGACCGACGACATCCAGTACATCAAGCCCAAGGCGCGGGTTTATTGAAAGTCCGCCAGGCGGGTTCAGGCCGCCTTGCCGAACCGCTCCACCCGAATCGCGCCTTCATGCGCGCGCGCCTGCGCCAGCTCATGCGCCGTCTGCATCCTGAGCAGCGTATCCGCCTTCACGCCGAATGCCTTTTCGAAGCGGATCGCCATGTCCGCCGAGAGGCCGGCGCGGCCGTTGAGCAGGCTACTCATCGCCTGGCGGGTTACGCCCAGATGGCGCGCGGCTTCGGTCACGCTCAGCCCATTGGGCTCGATGATCTCGCTGCGCAGCCAGTCGCCAGGATGAACGGCGAAGGCGGAAGAGATGCGAATGGCCATCAGTGATAATCCTCCAGATCGAGATCGGCGATGGCGCCGCCCGTGGTCATGCGGAACGTCATCCGCCAGTTTTTCGTCACCGTGAGTGACCATGTTCCCGCGCGGCCGCCGGTCAATTCGTGTGCGCCCCAGTTCGGCGGGACGCGCAATTCGTCGATCGTCTCGATCGCCGCCAGATAGGCGACCATCTTGCGAAGCCTGTCGGCGACATTGGGGTTGAGGCCTTTCGGCTTCCCGCTTTCGATGAATTGCCGAAGCGCCTTGTGCCGAATGCTCTCGATTTCCACGCATCGCAAATAAAGGGGAGAGTGTCACGTGTCAAGTTACACTTGACGGTCTGTCCCGGCCGCGGCATTGTGCTTGATGCTGTCTCTTGCGCTGGGTTGGGGACGGAAAAAGCAGGAGCAGCACCGACCGTGGACACCTACATCCTCGTCAAGACGGTGCATATCCTGAGCGCGGTGGTGCTGTTCGGGACCGGGCTCGGCACCGCTTTCTTCTTCTGGTCGGCGCGCGATGCGGACGATGCGGCGCGGCTCTACGCGGCGCGCACCACGGTCAGGGCCGACTTCCTGTTCATCCTGCCGGCCGTGATCGTCCAGCCCCTGACCGGCGCCTGGCTGGTCTGGCGCGGCGGGTTCGACTGGACCGACTTCTGGCTGGTCTCGACCTACGGCCTTTATGCGCTTGCCGGCCTGTGCTGGGTGCCGGTCGTCTGGATCCAGATGCGGATGGCGCGGATGACCGAAGCGAAGATCGCCGGCGCGTCGTTCGACGCCGCCGCCTACCGGCGGCTGTGGCGGCTGTGGTTCGCGCTCGGCTGGCCGGCCTTTGGCGGGCTCATGCTCGTCTTCTTCCTGATGGTGGCCAGGCCGGCATGGTGAGCCGCCTTGACTCGCAAAAAGCCGGACGAGATTGTGCGGGCGCAGGCACGGCGCGATGGGGGCGCAAATGAGAAGGGTAACGAGAGCGATCGCGGCGCTGGCGCTTTGCCTCCCGGCCGGCGCCGCGCCGCAGGCCTATCAGCCGCCCCGCCACACCGTTCCGCCGCCGATGCTGGCGGTGGGTTCGCCGCTCGAGATCAGGGCCCGCGCCGACGCCGGAACCCAGATCGAGCGCGATCGATCGCCCGCGGCGGAGCTTGAGGAGCATCGCAAGCTCGAGCGCGCGCTCCATGCGCTCCTGCCGCAGCGCGCCGGCGTCGTCGACGCCTATGTCCTGTCGATCGCGCTCGACAGCGATCCCGTGTTCGGGCGCGAGGCGCGCGCGGCGGGCGACGTCCTCCAGCGCCGTTACGGCGCCAGGGGCCGGACGATCGTGCTGGCCGGGTCCGACGGCTCCGCGCCCAGCCCGCTGCCGCGCGGCACGCCGGCGACGCTCGCCGTGGCATTGGCGCGCATCGCCGAGCTGATGGACAGGCGCGAGGACGCGATCGTCCTCTATTCCACCAGCCATGGCGCGCCGGTCGGCCTTTATTACAACGATGGCGACAACGGATATGGGCTGATCTCACCCAACCGGCTGGCGTCGATGCTCGACCAGCTCGGCCTTGCCAACCGCCTGGTGATCCTCAGCGCCTGCTATTCGGGCGCATTCGTGCCGAGGCTGCAGTCGGATACCAGCGCGATCGTCACCGCCGCGTCCTTCGATCGCACCTCCTTCGGCTGCGTCGCCGACAATGACTGGACCTTCTTCGGCGACGCGATGATCAACCACGCGCTGCGCAGCCCCAGGCCGCTCGCCGCCGCCTTCGCCGAGGCCAATAGCCTGATCGCCGGCTGGGAGGCGCAATTCCCGGTGGCGCCCTCCCAGCCTCAGCTCAGCATCGGCGCCGGCACCGCCCGCTGGCTGGGCGCGCTCGAGCGGCGCATCCCGGCCACCGCGACCGCGCCGATCGGGCGCCCGGCGGTCGAATCGAGCCGCGCCGCCATGTCCCGCCGCTGAGCCGGGCCGATTGACGGATCGACCACCGACGTGGACCCAGGGGAATGACCGTTCGCGCCCTCATCCTCGGCGGCTACGGCAATTTCGGCAGCTACATCGCCCGCAGGCTGGCGCCCGACCCCGCCATCCGGCTGCTGATCGGCGGCCGATCGCAACGGAAGGCGGCGGCGTTCGCGGCCGGACTGGGCGCGGCCAATCCGCCGGAAGCGGTGGCAATTGACATCGAAGGCAGCCTCGATCGAGTGCTGGCCGGCGCACGGCCCGATATCGTCATCCATACGGTCGGCCCGTTCCAGGGCCAGAGCTATCGCGTCGCCGAGGCCTGCATCGCGCGCGGCGCCCATTATCTCGACCTCGCCGACGCGCGTGCCTTCGTGGCCGGCATCGGCGCGCTCGACGCGCGGGCGCGCGGGGCGGGCGTGGCGGTGGTGAGCGGCGCCAGCTCGGTCCCGTGCCTCACCGCGGCGATCGTCGACCGCTATCGAGGCGCGTTCGCGCGGCTGGAGGCGGTCGACTACGGCATCAGCACCGCCCAGCAGACCAATCGCGGCCTCGCCACCGCCACCGCCATCCTCTCCTATATCGGCCGTCCGTTCCGGACGCGGCGCAGCCGCTTGTGGGGGACGGTCCATGGCTGGCAGGACCTTCACGCCGAGACCTATCCCGAGCTCGGCCGGCGGCTGTTCGGCAATTGCGACATTCCCGATCTCGACCTCTTCCCCGCCCGCTATCCCGAGCTCAGGTCGGTCCGCTTCGGCGCCGGCCACGAGATCGCGCCGCTCCACCTCGGCACCTGGGTGCTGAGCTGGCTCGTCCGCGCCCGCCTGCTGCCCAGGCTGGACCGGGTGGCGCCGCTCCTGCTCAGGGCGTCCTTCCTGTTCGATCCCCTGGGGTCGGGCCGAAGCGGCCTTCACATGTTCCTCTCCGGCGTGGACGAAGCGGGCCGCGCCAAGACGATCCGCTTCTTCCTGATCGCGCGGTCGGGCGACGGTCCCAACGTTCCGTGCATCCCGGCCATCCTCCTCGCCCAGAGGCTGGCGCGCGGCGAGGCCGTCCCGCCCGGCGCGCGGCCGTGCCTCGACCTCGTCGATCTCGAGGCCTATCTCGCCGCGCTGGAGGGGCTCGACATATCGGTGACGGTCGAGGGCGACGATGCCTGAGCTCGGCCGCCCGGCCTTTCCTATCGCGACGACCCGGCGGTTCCGGCGTTCGACGACGGCAGGCCGCTGTTCCTGCTCGGCGCGCCCTCACCAGGAGCGCCGGCTATCTCGCGCTCCAGCAGCGAAGCCGCCTGATCGACGGCTAGGCGCGCTTCGTCGAACCGATGCAGCACCTATGCAGCGCTGTACGCTAGCGCCTTCTCCGCGGCGGACGGAGAAGGGGAATTCGCCATGCGAAAACCGATCGTCCTGCTGGCCGGCCTGCTTGGACTGGCGGCCTGCGCGACCGCGCAGCCGGCGCCGCAGGCCTGGCACCTCGTCCCCGGCACGTTCGAGCCCAGCCGCGGGCCGGACGGGAACAGCGTCTTCCTCGACGCGCCCGCCGGGCTGATCCTGATCGACACCGGGCGGCATCCGGCGCACCGCGACCGGCTGCTCGCTTATGCAAGGGCGCGCGGGCGGCCGATCGCGGCGGTGGTCAACACCCACTGGCACCTCGACCACAGCACCGGCAATGGCGAGATCCGGGCCGCCCATCCCGGCGCCGAGCTCTATGCGACCACCGCCGTCGAAGGCGCGATCCGCGGCTTCTTTCCCCAGAGCCGGGCCGGCGCGGAGCGCTTCCTCGCGTCCGGCCGGGCCTCGCCCGAGCAGCGCGCCGAGATCGAACGGGGCTTCGCGATCATGGACCATCCGGATTCGCTGCGGCCGACCCGTCCGGTCGGGTCATCCGGCGACATCAATATTGCCGGCCGGCGCCTCAGGATGAACGTGGCGCGCTTCGCGGCGACCGAAGGCGACATCTGGGTCCACGATGCCGCGGCGCGGCTCGTGATCGCCGGCGACCTGGTGGTGGCGGCGGTGCCGTTCATGGACACTGCCTGCCCCGAAGGCTGGCGCCGGGCGCTGGACGAGATCGCCGCGACCCCGTTCGCCACCCTGGTCCCCGGCCATGGCGATCCGATGAACCGCGCGCAGTTCATGGCCTGGCGCGCCGCGTTCAACAATCTGCTCGACTGCGGCGCCTCGCAGCGGCCGCGCGACGACTGCGTCGCCGGCTGGCGGCACGACGCCGCCCAGTTCATCCCGCCCGAGCGGGGCGCGACGATCGATGAGATGACGGCTTATTATATCGACGCCCGGCTGCGTTCGGCGCCGGAGGAACGGCGCCGCTACTGCCCGCCGGCCTGAACCGAGGCCAGTGATTCGCGGATTTGCGCCATGTCGGCGGCGAAGCCCGCGGCAAGCGCCTCGTCCGGGAGATCGACCCGGTCCGCCACCTGCCACATGGTGAGGCCGATCCTGAGGGTCGCGCCCCACCGCCCGTCGGGCAGGCGCACGCACTTGACCGGCTGGCCGATGCGGACGCCCGCCAGCGCCATCTGCCTGTGCCAGGCCTGGGCGTCCTCGAAGCTCGCGCCGGACGCGGACAGATCCAGGGTCGAAAGCGTGCGCATCTCGATCGGGTGGGTGTCGGCGTCCTCGACATGGCCGGGGGGGTAGGGCGCGACCCGGCGGGCCTCGGTCTTTTCGACGATCTCGGCCCGGACCGCGGCGTGAAAGGCAAGGATGACGCGCTCGACCTCGGCCGGGGCAAGCGCCTGGAAGCGCTCCAGCTCGAAGATCGACGCTTCGAGCCGGAGCAGCAGGCCGAGATTGACGCTGTCGGGCAGTCGGCCCGCGCCCGGCCATCCCCGCGGCCATTCGGCGCGGCGGAAGATCGTGGCGAAGCCTTCGGGCAAGGCCGACGCGGCCTCGGCAAACAGGCGGGGCACCAAAGCGAAGCCGCTGAACGGCGGCCCGCCGATGAATTTCGAGCCGGTGACGAAGACGATCGCCTGCCGTTCGAGATAGTCGCGCACCGCCTCGCCGGTGATCCGTCCCTGGCAGGCGTCGACGACCAGGGTCGCGCCGGCGCCGTGCTCGGCGCGGAGCCGGTCGACATCGGCCAGGCATGGCAGGATGAGGCCGGTCTTGGAGCCGTGGACGATATGGACCAGGCTGTGCCGGCTGGCGGCGCGCGCCGCGCCGATCGAGGCGCGCATCCGCTCGGCGATATAGTTGGACGGCCGCACCCGCGCCATCCGGTCGCGGACCGGAATGTCGACCAGCTCGACATGGACGCCGCCGAGGCCCGGCACCGCCTGGCCCGGCTTCACCGCGGCGCCGAGCGCCGTCTCGTTCGCGAAATAGAGGCCGTGGGCGGAATGGATGCAGCCCGAGCCGACCTCGTCGGCGCCGAGCAGGATCGCATGGGTGCTCCCGGGCGCGCGGCCCTTGACGCAGGCCAAAGCGACATATTCGAGGTCGGTGCCCGACGGCGCGAAGACGACGGCCACCTCCTCGCCGAGGCCATAAGCGTCGCGAATCCGCCCGCGCAGCCCCTCCAGCCGTTCGGCATAGGCGGCGGGCGAGGGCGCGGCGCCGATCTCGCCCAGCACCGCTTCGGCGCGGGCCCAGGCGGCGGGCGAGATGTCGTTGGCCGTCGACGAGGCATAGGCGAGCGCCGCGCTCGGCCTCGGCGCGCTGAAATAGCGGTTGAGGCCGGTCCCGGGATCGAGGTGGAGGCGGGCATCGCCGCCCTCGGTCATCAGCCGCGCGGCTTCGCTGGCTTCGGCGGTCAGGTTCATGAATCTTGCACAGGCCTCGCGACGCGACTAACGGGCCACCATTATCGGCTGGCGCGGCTGGGGAATAGGGGCCGCCCGGCGATTTTTTTATCAGAAGGTCGTCATCTCCCATGTCCGCCATCGAACCGCGTCGCATCCCGGCGGAAGCCAAGGACCGGCTGCGCATCCTGTTCATCGCCAAGCACGCCAAATGGCCGGGCGGTCTCCATCCCGAGGACGGCAACCACGCGCTCTACCATGTCGAGACGCGCGAGATACTGCAGTCGCTCGGCCTGAACCTGGCGCTCGAGGACGATTACGAAGCCTTGTTCGACCGGCCCGACGCCGATTTCGTCTTCCCGCTGCTCAACCGCGGCGGCTTCCTCAACAGCGAGATGATGCTGCCCTTGCTGTGCACGCGCCTCGGCCTGCCCTATCTGGGCGCGAGCCCGATCCTGCGCGGCCTCGCCGACGACAAGCATCTGAGCAAGCTGGCGGCGGCGGCGCGCGGCATTCTGACCGCCCCCTGGGCCATCTACCGCCGCGGCGCGCCGGTCGAGAAGGCGCGCTGCCCCGCCGGCGCGCGGCTGGTGATCAAGCCCAACGCCTCCTCGGCCAGCTGGGGGGTCCAGGACGCGCGCGACTGGGCGGGCGTGGAAGCCGCCGTTGCCGGCATCCACGCCGAAGGCCATGACGCGATCGTCGAGCCGTTTCTCAACGGCAGCGACGTCGAGGTGCCGGTGATCACGGTCGACGGCGAACCGGTCGTCATGCCGATGATGCTGTTCGAGCAGGCCGATCCGACCCACCTTCGCACCTATTACGAGAAGCGCGACCTCGTCGAGCGCGGCCACAAATATCAGCTCGTCCCGTTCGACGACCGCGAATGGGTGCCGCGGATCGCGGACATGACCCGGACCATGGCCGAGGAGTTCCGCCCGTTCGATTATGGCCGGTTCGAGTTCCGCCTCGACGCCGAGACCGGCCGCTGCGACTTCCTCGAGGTGAACCTGCAGGCCAATCTCTGGTCGGAGAAGGTGTTCGGCCGCTCCGCCGCTCTGGCCGGGTTGAGCCAGGCCGGGCTGATCGAGACCATCCTCCACGAGGGCCTGAGCCGTCACGGGCTGCTCGGATGACCGACGGCAAAAGCCAGTTCACGATCGTGATCCTCGCCGCGCAGCGCGAGGGCCGGCTCGATCCGCTCGCGGCCGACGCGGGCGTGTCGCACAAATGCCTGGTCCCGATCCGCGGCCGGCCGCTGCTCGCCCATGTGCTCGAGGCCATTGCGGGCCTGAAGGGCATCGACAGCGTCCGCATCGCCGTCGAGCCGGGCGCGGAAGAGGCCCTCGGCCCGATTGCCGCGGCCTCGGGCCTGCCGGTCCGATTCGTCGCCGCGGCCGACAATATCGCGGACAGCGTCTACGCGGCCGCGGTGGGGAGCGACGGCCCGCTGGTGATCACCACGGCCGACAATGTGCTGCTGACCCCGGCGGCGGTGCGCGAAGTCGCGGCGCGGCTGGCGGGGGGCGACGACATGGTGGTCGCGATCGCCCGCAAGGAGGACGTGCTCAGCGCCCATCCGGAAGGCCAGCGCCGCTTCTACAAGTTCCGCGACGGCGAATATTCCAACTGCAACCTCTATGGCCTCTCGCACCGCGGCCTGGAGCTCGCCGAGATCTTCCGCGAGGGCGGCCAGTTCGCCAAGAATCCGATGCGGATCGCGCGCGTCTTCGGCTTTCTCAATCTCCTCATTCTGCGCTACGGCCTGCTCTCGCTCGACGCCGCGATGAAGCGTTTTGGCCGCCGCTTCGGCGTCCGCGCCTCGGCCCTGGTGCTGGCCGACGGGGCCCACGCGATCGACGTCGACAACCAGCGCACCTACGCGATCGCCGCCGAGCTGCTCGACAGGCGCGCCGCCTGAAGCTATTCCGGCCCGCGCAAGGGAAGAGCAGATGGCCGAATTCACGCTTCCGAAGAACAGCAGGATCCGGGGCAAGGGCCGCACCCACGAGGCCCCGCCCGGCGCCGGCCGCGTCAAGGCCTTCAAAATCTACCGCTACGACCCCGACAGCGGCGAGAATCCGCGCTACGACCGGTTCGAGGTCGACCTCGACGCCTGCGGCCCGATGGTCCTCGACGCCCTCATCAAGATCAAGAGCGAGCAGGATTCGACGCTGACCTTCCGCCGCTCGTGCCGCGAGGGGATTTGCGGCTCCTGCTCGATGAACATCGCCGGCACCAACACGCTGGCCTGCACCAAGGCGATCGACGAGGTGAAGGGCGAGATAAGGATCACCCCGCTGCCGCATATGGACGTGATCAAGGACCTGGTCCCCGACTTCACCCATTTCTTCGCCCAATATGCCTCGATCGAGCCGTGGCTGAAGACCAAGACGCCGACGCCGTCGGGCAAGGAACGGCTGCAGTCGCCCGAGGAAAGGGCGGCGCTCGACGGCCTCTACGAGTGCATCCTGTGCGCCTGCTGCTCCTCCTCCTGCCCGAGCTATTGGTGGAATTCCGACCGCTTCCTGGGGCCGGCGATCCTCTTGCAGGCCTATCGCTGGCTCGCCGACAGCCGCGACGAATATGCCGGCGAGCGCCTCGACGAGCTCGAGGACCCGTTCCGCCTCTACCGCTGCCACACGATCATGAACTGCGCCAACGTCTGCCCCAAGGGCCTCAACCCCGCCAAGGCGATCGCCGAGACCAAGAAATTGCTGCTGGAGCGGGCGGTCTAGAATCGGCTCGGTTCCGATCGACGGCGCCGCCGGCGCCGGCGATCAGGCGAGGCGGATGCGCGGCCGCGGCGGCGGGCGGAAGGGGCGCGGCACGCCGGGCGCCGGCACGGCATCGGCCGCGGAAGTGGACGAAGTGGACGCCTGGGGCGGGGATTCGTCCCCTGAAGTGGACGAAATGGACGCCTGGCGAGGTTGTTCGCTCGCCAAAGTGGACGAAGTGGACGCGTGGACCGGTCCTTCGACGCGGCTCCCGACTTCGCTCGATCCTTGCTCAGGATCAGCGGAAATGGCGGGCGGGGCGGCTTCGAGCGCGGGCGGGTCGCCTTCCCCGGGCAGACGGCGGCCCCATTCGGCCTCGGCGGCGTGCAGGCGATCGAGCGCGCCGTCGAGATCGGCCGGGAGCGCGAGGCCGCGGCGCCGCAGCCAGCCCTCGATCTCGTTCAGGGGCGCATATTTGAGCGGGTTGCGGGCGCGCAGCAGCGACATCAGCAGCCGGTTGTCGGCCTTCCAGCGCACGCCGACGCGCCGGCCCTGGTAATAGACGATCTCCTCATGGCCCTTGATCGCGCGCTCCAGCGCGGTCGCCTCGAGCAGGCCGTCGGTGCATTTCAGCGCCTCGTCGACGGCGGCGCGGAAGCCGGCGGCGTCCGGGCTGTTGTAGAGATTGTAGGCGGTGGAGCGGGAGATGCCGGTCAGGCGCGCCGCGTCGGTCCAGCTGGCGGTGCCGCGCAGATGGCGGACGAACGCCTCCTGGCGCTCGGGCGAGAAGCCGTCGCGGCGGTGGCGGGGGGGTTGCGGGGCGTCGATGCGGGCGGCGGCAAGCTCCTGCTTCGAGCAATAATAATAAGCCGCGAAGCTGCCGTCATGCTGGCGCGGGAGGAGGTGCATCGGGCCGTGGTCGGGGTGGGTCGGCGGTATCTCGTCGCCGTTCCGGTAGAAGAAGCCCGTGCCGGTCCGCTTCGGCGGCCCCGTCAGACCCTGGCGGCGCCGCGCCTCCGCCACTTCGGGCGGGAGCGCGTCGTCTGGGGCGGGCTGCGGCGAGGCCACGCCGGGCAGCCTGTGCTGCGGCGGCTCGTCTCCGGCCGGCCGCTCGAGCTCCGCCCCGGCCCGATCCACCCCCGCCCGGTCCTCGACCGTACGGCCCTCGGCGAGCTCTGGGTGGAGAAGCAGGTCCATGGCGTCGGGCTCCCAAGGCTCCTCGGGGATGCTCGAATCCTGGCCGCCCCATTCCTCCCACCAATGCCCGCCGGAGGGTTCATGGCTGCCGCGTGGCCCTTCAGCTTCGCTCAGGCCAGGCGATTCGAAGTTCTTGTTCTGTTCCATCTGCCAGGATGGACCAGATGAAATCCAACATTGCAACAGGATATTTCGGGTTCTCCTGAATTGAGCTCACAGCTGGGAAGGCGCGAAGTCGATGCCCTGGCGGGCGGAGCATTTTCGGCTGCGCAGGGATCGGGGCGATTTCGGCGGAGGGCTCGGCGCGGTTCAGGCAGGTGGCAAGAAGGTTCGCGCTGCGCTAACTTGCGGCCATGGACCGGGACGACATCCTGAAACGCCTGCGCGCGCACGAGGCGGAGCTCAGGCGGCTGGGCGTCAGCCGGCTGTCGCTGTTCGGATCGGTGGCGCGAGGCGAGGCGGGGCCGGATTCGGACGTGGACGTGGCCGCGGAATTCGATCGGGCGCGGCCGTTCGGGCTGTTCCAGTTCGTGGAGCTCGAGGAGCGGCTGGCGGAGTTGCTCGGACTGAAGGTGGATCTGGTGGGAGAGCCGATCGCCAAGCCCCGCTTCAGAGCGCGGGTCGACCGGGACCGGATCCATGTTTTCTGACGAGGACCGGGCGCGCGAATGGACGCTCGGGGGAAAAGGGGACAGTCACTGTGACTGTCCCCTTTTCCCCCAGGCGCGAAGAGTGTGAAGGGCGCTGCTGGCGATAATGGCGACCGCGGCGCTGGCCCGCCTCGCCGGCTGGAAAAAATAGTGACTGTCACTGTTTTCCGACCTCGTCTTGCCTTAGCATTTCCTGCTTCAGGAGGGTTGGGCAATGGCGACGCCAGCGGAAATACTGATCACCGGTGGCGTTGTCGCGACGCTCGCTTCGGTCGTCGGCGGCGGAATGAAGGCCTTTGGCGCGGAATTGCCTCTTATTGCCTCCCTCCGCAGGCAATTGCTCCTTTTCTGCATCGGAACCGCCTTCGTGGCGCTGGGGCTCTATCTGAGGTCCATGGAAATCGTTCGGCCGGAACGGCAGGAAACAGCACCAACTAAGGCCGAACCAGCGCCAATCACGCCGCCCGGCGCCGAGGTGCGCGATGAGCAGCTGCTAAGCTACTACGCGCCGGACAACCGGATCGAACAAGCTTTTGGCCGTCCTGAAGAGGAGCGCCCATTCGGAGACGGCATCTATCGGCATTATGTGGCCGGGGACGAGATAGGAGGAACTTGGTTCCGAGACTATCGCCAGAATGGTCAAAGAATAGCGATGGGCCTCTACACCGAAGTGCCAGGCATATTCATTCCAAACTCGGGCGACTTGCTGGACGCCTATACCCTAAGGGACGCGCTTGCCGACTGCAGCGCGGTGGAGTTTGACTCGGTGGCGCTCGCCTATGCGGTTCACGACTGCACGACCAGCGGCGCCATCGGGTATCTTTACCGAGCGTTCATTTTCGGCACGGCGAGCCCACGGAATCAAACGGTTGCGATCAATCCCCAGTGCACCGGAGATCTGTCCGAGCGGCCGGCGGCCGACCGTATTCAGTTCCTGCGCCGCCAATGTGCCCAGACCCTGTCCATGAAGGCATCCGGCGTCGTTCTGTCGGACAATCAGGCGGTGCTCGAAGAGGTGCTCCCTCACTTTCTGGCCATGCTTTACGCGTCACAATAGCGGCGCACTGGGCGCGTTCGGGATAAGCGAGCCGGTCGAGCGGATCGAATATGTGCCGCATGGCATGGGGACACGTACTTTTTGGCGAAAAAGTACGTGTCCCCATTTCTGCATTTCTGAAGGAGGGAGCGTATCAAGGGGTGCGTGCGCGCGTATGCGAGCCTAGCGAGAGCGCATGTTGAGCGGAACGGCGGCATCGAGCCGCCGTTCCGCTGACCCACCCCTAACCCCTCCCTTGAAAGGGAGGGGCTTTGTCGGCAGGGCGGGATAATGGACGTCCACCCGCTGATCCATCACGCGCCCGATCCGGACCATCCCGGCTGGTGGAGCTGGGACCTTGCCGACGATACCCGGTTCAACGCCGTCATCGGCAAGCTGCTGGTGCGCGCCGACGGGGCGGGGCGGGCGACCTGCCGGATGTTTCCCGAGGAGCGCCACTCCAATTTGGGCGACATGGTCCATGGCGGGGCGATCCTCACCTTTATCGACATGGCTTTGTTCGCCGGCGGGCGGCTCGCGGGCGCGAACGTGATGCGCGCGGTCACGCTCGATCTTTCCACCCGCTTCCTCAGCCGGGGCCGGATCGGGGTGCCATTGGACGCCGAGGTCGAGCTGCTGCGCGAGACGAAGCGGCTCGCGTTCATGGCCGGCAGGGTCGTCCAGGAGGGGGAGCTGGTGGCGCACTTTACCGGCGCGCTGCGCAAGTCCAGCCAAGCGCCGTGACCGCCGTCGCCGAGCGCTACCGGGCGCTGGTCGCGGCCGGCGAGCTCAAGCCCGACGGGGACCAGGAGCGCGCGGTGGCGGTGCTCGACCGGCTCGCCGCCGATCTCGCCGCAACGCGGCCGCCCGGCTTCCTCGCCGGCCTGTTCGGCACGGCCGCGCCGGCGCCGCGCGGCGTCTATCTGTGGGGCGGGGTGGGGCGCGGCAAATCGATGCTGATGGACCTCGCCTTCGAGACGATCGCGCACGCCCCCAAGCGCCGCGTCCATTTCCACGAATTCATGCTCGAAGTGCACGAGCGGCTGCGCGTCGAACGGACGAAGGAAGCCGGCGACCCGATCCCGCCGGTGGCGAAGGCGATCGCGGCGGAGGCGCGGCTGCTCGCCTTCGACGAGATGGTGATCAACAACAGCGCCGACGCGATGATATTGTCGCGCCTGTTCGCGCAGCTGCTGGGCGCCGGGGTGACGGTGCTCACCACCTCGAACCGGCCGCCGGGCGACCTCTACAAGGGCGGGCTGAACCGTGAATTGTTCCTGCCCTTCATCGACCTGATCGAGCGCGACCTCGACGTGGTCGGGCTGAACGGGCCGACCGACTATAGGCTGGAGCGGCTCGGCGGCATGCCGACCTGGTACGTTCCCAACGGGCCGGAGGCGACGCGGGCGCTCAGCGAGGCCTTCTTCCGCCTCACCGACTATCCGGTCGAGGACCGGGCCCGCGTGCCGGCCGAGGATTTGCGGGTGCCGGGCGGCCGCATCCTGCACGTGCCCAAGAGCCTGAAAGGCGTCGCCGTCTTCTCGTTCAGGCGGCTGTGCGGCGAGCCGCGCGGCGCGGCGGACTACCTGACCGTCGCCCGGCATTTTCATTCGGTGATCCTCGTCGGCATCCCGCTGATGGGGCCGGAGAACCGCAACGAGGCGGCGCGCTTCGTCACCCTCATCGACGCGCTCTACGAGCACAAGGTGAAGCTGCTCGGCGCCGCCGACGCCGCTCCGGACGCGCTCTACGTCGCCGGCGACGGCGCCTTCGAGTTCCAGCGCACCGCCTCACGCCTGATCGAGATGCAGAGCGCGGACTATCTCGCCCTCGGGCACGGCGAGGCGTGAACGGAACCGCGCGGACCGGGGACAGTTACTTTTGCGCACCGCGGGTCAAGTCGATCGCACCAGCGGTTGAAGAGTAACCGTCCCCTGAGGAGATACGCCATGCTTGGAACACGCAACGCCGTCGCCAACCTCGCCGTCCGGGATATCGACCGGGCGCGGACCTTCTACACCGACACGCTGGGCCTCGCCGAGGTCGACAATGAGGGCGACGAGCTGATCGTGCTCAAGAGCGGCGACAGCGCGGTCAGCGTCTACCGCTCCGATTATGCCGGCACCAACAAGGCGACCGCGGTCACCTGGGCGGTCGACGACATCGAGGCCGAGGTGGAATCGCTGAAAAGCAAGGGCGTGATGTTCGAGCATTACGACATGCCCGGCCTCGCGCTGGAGGGCGACGTCCATGTCGGCGAGGGCATGAAGATCGCCTGGTTCAAGGATCCGGACGGCAACATCCTCAACATCGTCGAGGAATGACCGCCGCGGCCCCCGGTTTGACCGGCCGCCATATCGGAGGCGTTTGGCGTTGCCCCGCCGGCCGGGCGCGCTATCCTGCGCGGCTCGGGAGGATGCGATGCCGCCGCCGTCCACGCCTGCAGCCATGGCCGCCAAGCTGGTCGTTCCCGGGGGAAGCGGCACCGCCGCCGACGTCGCCGCCATCCGCCCCGAAATCGCCAAGCTTTCCCCTGCGCTCCTCAGGAAGTTCGTCGACAAGGGCGCGCGCGTGGTCGCCTGCCGCGGCTCGGTGACCGACGTCGAGACCAGCCTCAGGGGCAAGGTGCCGCGGGGCTGGGAAGGCCTCGGCCTGACCTGGGACAGCGTGCCCGGCACCTATCTCACCAGCGGCAAGCGGGTGATCGTCGCCACCGTCGCGGCGCCCGCGGGCGGCCGCAGGATGCCCGACACCGGCGCCGGCCACGGCTCGATCAACCTCGCGCTCCACGAGACGCTCCACGGCCACCATTTCCTCACCAGCCACAAGGTGCTGAAGGAGAAGCGCTTCACCGAGGCCCGCGCCGCCGACTTCGCCCGGCTCCCCAAATATCTGCAGCAGGCGGACGAGGCCGGGCGGCAGGAAACCTATGCCGAAAGCGGCGCCCGCTTCTTCCAGCGCGATCCCGGCCTGGCCGCCGAATGGCCGGCCCTGTTCGCCTATTGGTCGGGGGCGCCGATCCCGCCGGCGCCGGCGGGCGGCATCGACGCGCTCGCCGCGGCGGGCGGGGAAGCGGGCCCCGCGGAGCCCGGCGCGGCCGAGGGCGGCGCGATCGGCAGCGCGGAGATCGCGGCGGACGGCACGATCACACTCGACCTCCGGGCCGGCGCGCGCGGCGCGGTCGGGCACGCCTTCGTCACCTTGAGGCCGGGCGATCCCGATTACGACCGGGTCCGCGCCCACGCCTTCCCGTTCGATCCGGTCACCCTGATTGCGGCGTCCGACGCCGCGGACGCGGGGCCGGTGCTGCTCCGCCCGTTCCCCCGGCCCTGACGCCCCGCCACGTCCCGCAAGAGCCCGACCGACCGCCAAAATCGCCTCCCGGCGCTGTTGCCCCCCGCGCGCGACGAGTCTAAGCGGGCGCCACGTCCCGGCTGCGCCCGCAGCCCCTTCGCTTTTTGACCTGGACCAGGTGGGAGGGCCCCATGGCTCGCAACAAGATCGCGCTTATCGGTGCCGGCAATATCGGCGGAACGCTCGCCCATCTCGCCGCCTCGAAGGAGCTGGGCGACGTCGTCCTGTTCGACGTGATCGAGGGCGTGCCGCAAGGGAAGGCGCTCGACATCGCCCAGTGCGGCCCGGTCGAGGGCTTCGACGCCAGGCTCAAGGGCTCGAACGATTATGCCGACATCGCCGGCGCCGACGTGATCATCGTCACCGCCGGCGTCGCCCGCAAGCCGGGGATGAGCCGCGACGATCTGCTCGGCATCAATTTGAAGGTGATGAAGGCGGTCGGCGAGGGCATCCGGGCGAACGCGCCGGCCGCGTTCGTGATCTGCATCACCAATCCCCTCGACGCGATGGTCTGGGCGCTGCGCGAATTCTCGCAGCTCCCGCATCACATGGTGGTCGGCATGGCCGGCGTGCTCGACAGCGCGCGCTTCCGCACCTTCCTCGCCGAGGAGTTCGGCGTCTCGGTCCAGGACGTCACCGCCTTCGTGCTCGGCGGCCATGGCGACACGATGGTGCCGGTGGTCGAATATTCGACCGTCGCCGGCATCCCGATACCCGACCTCATCAGCATGGGCTGGTCGACCAAGGAGCGGATCGACGAGATCGTCCGGCGCACCCGCGGCGGCGGCGGCGAGATCGTCGCCCTCTTGAAGACCGGCTCGGCCTATTATGCCCCCGCCACCGCCGGCATCGAGATGGCCGAGGCCTATCTCAGGGACAAGAAGCGGCTGCTGCCCTGCGCCGTCCACCTCACCGGCCAGTACGGCGTCGACGACCTCTATGTCGGCGTCCCCTGCATCATCGGCGCCGGCGGCGTCGAGAAGGTGGTCGAGATCGCGCTCAACGACGAGGCCAAGGCCAATTTCCAGGTCTCGGTCGACGCGGTCAAGGAGCTGCTCGAAGCCTGCAAGGGGATCGACGGTTCGCTCAGGTAGGAGCGTGAATTGTGCTCCCGCGCAGGCGGGAGCCCAGTCTGGGTCCCCGCCTTCGCGGGGACACAAGAAGGAAAGCGGGGACACAAGAAGGAAAGCGGGGACACAAGAAGGAAAGCGGGGACACAAGAAGGAAAGCGGGGACACAAGAAGGAAAGCGGGGACACACCGGAGCGGAGGAGATGTCGAGACCTGGCTATGTCTACATCATGGCGAGCCGACGAAACGGTACGATCTATATCGGCGTCACCAATGACCTGCCCACGCGAGCCTATCAGCATCGCAACGGCCTGATCGATGGCTTCACGCGCAAATATGCCTGCAAGAATCTGGTCTGGTACGAAGCGCATGACGACATCCAGGATGCCCGGCTCCGGGAGCTGCAGATGAAGGAATGGAAGCGGCAATGGAAGCTGCGCGTGATTGAGGAAATGAACCCCCGCTGGGACGATCTGTTCGAGTCACTGTTTTAACGTTGTGTTCCCGCGCAGGCGGGAACCCAGGCTGGGCCCCTGCCTTCGCAGGGGCACCTTATGGGAGCCAGGATGAGCATTCTCGTTAACACCGACACCAAGGTCATCACCCAGGGCATGACCGGCGAGACCGGCACGTTCCATACCGAGCAGGCGCTTGCCTATGGGACGAAGATGGTCGGCGGGGTGACGCCGGGGAAGGGCGGGCAGGCCCATATCGGCCTTCCGGTGTTCGACACCGTCGCCGAGGCGGTGGCGGCGACCGGCGCCGACGCCAGCGTGATCTACGTGCCGCCGCCGTTCGCCGCCGATTCGATCCTCGAGGCGGTCGACGCCGGGGTGCCGCTGATCGTCGCCATCACCGAGGGCATCCCGGTGCTCGACATGGTGCGGGTGAAGCGGGCGCTGTCGGGCTCGCGGTCGCGCCTCATCGGCCCCAATTGCCCGGGCGTGCTGACCCCCGACGAATGCAAGATCGGGATCATGCCCGGCAACATCTTCCGCAAGGGCTCGGTCGGGATCGTCAGCCGCTCGGGCACGCTCACCTACGAGGCCGTGTTCCAGACGACCAATGCCGGCCTCGGCCAGAGCACCGCGGTCGGGATCGGCGGCGATCCGGTCAACGGCACCAACTTCATCGACGTGCTCGAGCTGTTCCTCGCCGACGAGGAGACGAAATCGATCATCATGATCGGCGAGATCGGCGGCAGCGCCGAGGAAGAGGCCGCTTTGTTCCTCGCCGACGAGGCGAGGAAGGGGCGCGCCAAGCCCGTCGTCGGCTTCATCGCCGGCCGCACCGCGCCGCCCGGGCGGCGGATGGGCCATGCCGGCGCGATCGTCTCGGGCGGGCAGGGCGGCGCCGAGGACAAGATCGCGGCGATGGAGGCGGCTGGAATTCGGGTCAGCCCAAGCCCATCTGAGCTGGGCAGCACTCTTGCAGCGCTTTTGAACGGCTGAGCGTTGCGCTAGGGGCTTCGCAGATTGTGCTCCTGCGAAGGCAGGAGCCCAGTCCGCTTCGGAGCCGCTGGACCCCGGCCTTCGCCGGGGAACGAAAGAGAGAGAGAAGTGGGAATTTTCGACGGCGAGCGCGAGCAGGGCCCGAGCTGGGCGCGCGACAATTGGCCGTTGACCGAGCTCGACGAGGTCAATGCCGGCCTCGACCCGACCGGGATGAGCATCGAGGCGGTCGCGGCCCGGGCGCGGGGCGCCGCCGCCGCGTCCGGCGCGTCCGAGGCCGAGATCAGGCAGGCCGCCGAGGATTCGATCTGCGCGATGATGCTGATCCGCACCTATCGGGTGCGCGGGCATCTCGCCGCCGATCTCGATCCGCTGGGCCTGGTCAAGCGCGACATGCCGGCCGACCTCACGCCCGAATTCCACGGCTTCACCGGCGCGGCGCTCGACCGCGAGGTCTGGCTCGGCGGCGCGCTCGGCCTCGACAAAGGCACGGTGCGCGAGGTCGTCGAGATCCTCCGCCGCAATTATTGCGGCAAGGTCGGCCTCGAATATATGCACATCAACGACCTCGAGGAGCGCCGCTTCCTCCAGGAAAGGATGGAGGGGCGCGAGGCGGAGATCCGCTTCACCCCCGAGGGCAAGAAGTCGATCCTCACCAAGGTCGTGCAGGCCGAGCAGTGGGAGAAGTTCCTCGCCCGGAAATATGTCGGCACCAAGCGCTTCGGCCTCGACGGCGGCGAATCGATGGTCCCGGCGCTGGAGGCGGTGATCAAATATGGCGGCGCCTACGGCGTCTGCTCGATGGTCGTCGGCATGGCCCATCGCGGCCGCCTCAACGTCCTCGCCAACGTGATGGCCAAGCCCTATCGCGCCATCTTCTCCGAATTCGCCGGCGGCTCCGCCAACCCCGAGGATGTCGGCGGCTCGGGCGACGTCAAATATCATCTCGGCACCTCGTCGGACCGCGAGTTCGACGGCATCAAGGTGCACCTTTCGCTCGTCCCCAATCCCAGCCATCTCGAAGCGGTCGATCCCGTCGTCCTCGGCAAGGTCCGCGCCCAGCAGGTCGCCCGCAATGACCCCGACGGCGACCAGGTGCTTCCCGTCCTGCTCCACGGCGACGCCGCCTTCGCGGGGCAGGGGATCGTCTCGGAATGCTTCGGCTTCTCGGGCATTCCCGGCTACAATACCGGCGGCTGCCTTCATTTCGTCATCAACAACCAGGTCGGCTTCACCACCTCGCCGCAGTTCGGCCGGTCCTCGCCCTACCCGTCGGACGTCGCCAAGGCGGTCCAGGCGCCGATCCTCCACGTCAACGGCGACGATCCCGAGGCGGTCACCTTCGCCTGCAAGCTCGCCATCGAATATCGGCAGAAGTTCAACCGCGACATCGTCATCGACATGTGGTGCTACCGCCGCTTCGGCCACAATGAGGGCGACGAGCCGAGCTTCACCCAGCCGCTGATGTACGCCAAGATCCGCGGGCACCCGCCGATCTCGGAAATCTACGCCGCGCGCCTCGAGCAAGAGCGCGTGATCGAGAAAGGCTGGGTCGACGGCGAGATCGCCGCTTTCACCGCGTTGCTCGAAAGCGAGTTCGAGGCCGCCAAATCCTATCTGCCCAACAAGGCCGACTGGTTCGAGGGCGCCTGGTCCGGCCTCGGCAAGCCCAAGGCGGCGATCACCGAACGGCGCAACGTCGCCACCGGGGTCGGCGAGGAGATGCTGCGCGAGATCGGCAAGGTGCTGACCGATATTCCCGCCGATGTCGCGGTCCACAAGACCCTGGTCCGGATCGTCGACGCGCGCCGCGGGATGTTCGAGACGGGCGAGGGCTTCGACTGGTCGACCGCGGAGGCGCTCGCCTTCGGGACCCTGCTCCGCGAGGGCCATCCGGTGCGGCTTTCCGGCCAGGATTCGGGCCGCGGCACCTTTTCCCAGCGCCACTCGGTCTGGGTCGACCAGAACAGCGGCGCCAAGTTCATCCCGCTGACCAAGGTCGGCCCGGCCCGGTTCGAGGTGCGCGACAGCCCCTTGTCCGAATATGGCGTGCTCGGCTTCGAATATGGCTATTCGATCGCCGACCCGCAGACCCTGGTGCTCTGGGAGGCGCAGTTCGGCGACTTCGTCAACGGCGCGCAGGTGATCACCGACCAGTTCATCGCCGCCGGCGAGGCCAAGTGGCTGCGCGCGTCGGGCCTCGTGCTGCTTCTACCGCACGGCTATGAAGGGCAGGGGCCCGAGCACAGCTCGGCGCGGCCCGAGCGCTTCCTGCAGCTCTGCGCCGAGGACAATATGCAGGTCGCCAATTGCACGACCCCGGCAAACTATTTCCACATCCTGCGCCGCCAGATGCATCGCGACTTCAGGAAGCCTTTGGTGCTGCTGACGCCCAAGTCGCTCTTGCGGCACAAGGGCGCCGTCTCCAGCCTCGCCGATTTCACCGGCGAGAGCCATTTCATGCGCATCCTTTCCGATCCCAACCCCCCGAAGGACCGGGATGTGAAGCGGCTGGTCCTTTGCACCGGCAAGCTCGCCTACGAGCTCTTCGAAGCGCGCGACCAGGCCAGCGATGCGAACATCTCGATCGTGCGGATCGAGCAGCTCTACCCCTTCCCGGGCGAGGCCCTGCTGGCGCGGCTGAAGCGCATGACCGGCCTCGAGGAATTGGTCTGGGCGCAGGAGGAACCGCAGAACCAGGGCTATTGGACCCACGTCGAGCCGCGGATCGAGCGCCGCCTCGGCGAGGCCGGCCTCAAGCCGAAACGGCCGATCTATGTCGGCCGCCCGCCCGCCGCCTCGCCGGCCACCGGCCTCGCCAGGCGCCACGCGGCCGAGCAGGCGGCCTTGATCGCCGAGGCGCTCGGCCATAGCAGCGCACAGGCCGCGCGGCGCAAAGCGAGCTGAAGGAATAAGAATGACGACCGAAGTCAAAGTGCCGACGCTTGGCGAATCGATCACCGAGGCGACGCTGGGGGCGTGGCTGAAGCAGCCCGGCGATGCCGTCGCCGCGGACGAGCCGATCGCCAGCCTCGAAACCGACAAGGTCGCGATCGAAGTGCCGTCGCCGGTGGCGGGAACGATGGGCGACCAGCTCGCCAAGGTCGGCGACAATGTCGCGGTCGGCGCGGTGATCGCCCATGTGGAGGCGGGCGACGGCAAGGCCGCCGCCGCGCCTGGGCGGAGCGAGGCCGCAAGCGGCGTCGAAGCGCCCGATCTGCCCGAGTCGACCCCGGTCAATCCCAAGGGCGCCGGCGAGAATATCGAGGCCAAGGAGGAGATGCACGACGACGAGGAGGGCCCCCATCTGACCCTCTCGCCCGCCGTGCGCCGGATCGTGCTCGAGCATCATCTCGATCCGTCGAAGATCAAGGGCACCGGCAAGGACGGCCGGCTCACCAAGGACGACGTGCTGGCCGCCGCCGAGGGCCAGAAATCCGAGGCCCCGGCGCCCGCGCAATCCAGTGCTCCTGCGAAAGCAGGAGCCCAGACCCCTGAGCCGAACCGGGCTCCTGCCTCCGCAGGAACACAAGAGCGCCGCGAGGAGCGGGTGCGGATGACGCGCCTGCGCCAGACCGTCGCCCGGCGCCTCAAGGACGCGCAGAACGAGGCCGCGATCCTCACCACCTTCAACGACGTCGACATGACGGCGGTGATGGCGGCGCGCAGCCGCTACAAGGATTTGTTCGAGAAGAAGCACGGCATCCGCCTCGGCTTCATGGGCTTCTTCGTGAAGGCGGTGGCGCTGGCCGCGCACGATGTTCCGGCGGTCAACGCGTCGATCGACGGCGAGGAGATCGTCTACCACGATTATCTCGACGTCTCGGTCGCCGTGTCGGCGCCGCAGGGCCTGGTCGTGCCGGTGATCCGCAACGCCGAGGCGCTGAGCTTCGCCGAGATCGAGAAGACGATCGCCGATTTCGGCCGGCGCGCCAAGGAGGGCACGCTGACTCTGGCGGACATGGAGGGCGGCACCTTCACCATTTCCAACGGCGGCGTGTTCGGCTCGCTCCTCTCCACCCCGATCATCAACCCGCCCCAATCCGCCGTGCTCGGCATGCACCGGATCGAGGAGCGGCCGGTGGTAAGGGACGGCCAGATCGTCGCCCGGCCGATGATGTATCTGGCGCTCTCCTACGACCACCGCCTGATCGACGGCCGCGAGGCGGTCACCTTCCTGGTGCGGATGAAGGAAGCGATCGAGGATCCGACGCGCCTGCTGATCGATCTCTAGTGCAAAACTGAAATATTCAAACAGTCTCTTCGCGTCCGCACGCCGCTTTCATTGTACGTAATCTACGGCAATGAAAGAGAAGGAGCGAAGCCATGAAGTCCTGTCGTACAATCGCATTCGCAACCGCGTCGGCCGCGCTGATCGTCGCGTCGCCGGCACGGGCCCAGCCCCCGGTCCCGGTCTGCGACGCCCTCAGCCTCTACGCCAACGGCGCCGACAGCGGATTGTGCAAGAGCCTGTCGCCGACCACCCAGAATCTGTGGGTGTGCGAGCTGACGGGCGAGGTCACCGACGTCCACACGACGTTCAATGCCGCGACGGCGCTGCATGTCACCGTCAGGATCAACCCCGGCGCTCCGACCTGCCAGGGCAACTCCATCCTGACGGGCAGCTATCCGTCCGTCGTGGGCAACGCGCTTCGACGGGCGGCGGGGCAGCCCGCGGTGGTCTGCGGCGTCAGCATCGACAATTACGTCCAGCGCCTGGTCGCGGTCCCGCAGCTGCTCGCCGCCCCCGGCCAGAATCGCGTGCAGACCGCGATCCTGAACGCCCTGGCGGCGGGCCGCGTGACGGCGCCGGTCGCCCAAACCTACATCAACACGGCGGCTCCGAACCAGCAGAACTGCTGAGGAGGGTGGCGCGGTCGGGACGGCGCCCCAGCCGTCCCGACCGCGCGCGAACGGTTGCGTTGCCGGCCCCAGCGCTTATGTCACCGCTGACTTCAGCGTGACGGAAAGAGCGCCATGGCCGACAATGAGTTTGACGTGATCGTGATCGGCGCCGGCCCCGGCGGCTATGTCGCCGCGATCCGGGCGGCGCAATTGGGGCTGAAGACGGCCTGCGTCGACAGCCGCGAGACGCTGGGCGGGACCTGCCTCAACGTCGGCTGCATCCCGTCCAAGGCGCTGCTCCACGCCTCCGAGCTCTACGAGGAGGCGCATTCCGGGGCGCTCGCCAAATGGGGGGTGAAGACCGAGGGGCTGAGCCTCGACCTCGAGGCGATGCACAATGCGCGGCTGGAAGCGATCAAGGGGCTGACCGGCGGCATCGCCTTCCTGTTCAAGAAGAACAAGGTCGAATGGCTGAAGGGACACGCCAGGTTCACCGCCAAGGACGCGGTCGATGTCGCCGGCACGACCTACAAGGCGAAGAATATCGTCATCGCCACCGGCTCCGGCGTCACGCCGCTGCCGGGCGTGGAAATCGACCATGAGGCGATCCTCGAATTCGACCAGCGCGCTCGAGCTCGCCAGGGTGCCCGGCCATATGGTGGTGATCGGCGGCGGCGTGATCGGGCTCGAGCTGGGCTCGGTCTGGCGCCGGCTCGGCGCCAAGGTCACCGTCGTCGAATATCTCGACCAGATCCTGCCCGGCATGGACGGCGAGGTCCGCAAGGAATGCGCGAAGATCTTCAAGAAGCAGGGCTTCGACATCAAGACCTCGACCAAGGTCACCGCCGCCAAGCGCAAAGGCAAGGGCGTGACGCTGACGGTCGAGCCGGCCGGCGGCGGCGAGGCCTCGGCGATCGAGGCGGACGCGGTGCTGGTCTCGATCGGCCGGCGGCCGAACACCGAAGGGCTGGCGCTCGACAAGGCCGGCCTCGCCACCAACAAGGCCGGCCAGATCGAGATCGACCATGACTTCCGCACCTCGGTGCCGGGCATCTGGGCGATCGGCGACGTCGTCCCCGGACCGATGCTCGCCCACAAGGCCGAGGACGAGGGGATCGCGGTCGCCGAGAATATCGCCGGCCTCACCGGCATCGTGAACCACGAGGTCATCCCCAGCGTGGTCTACACCATGCCCGAGATCGCCGGCGTCGGCCTGACCGAGGAAGAGGCCCGCGCACAGGGCGAGGTCAAGGTCGGCAAGTTCCCGATGCTCGCCAATTCGCGCGCCAAGACCAACCGCGAGGGCGACGGCTTCGTCAAGGTGATCGCCGACGCCAAGTCGGACCGGGTGCTCGGCGTGTGGATGGTCGCCTCGGTCGCCGGCACGATGATCGCCCAGGCCGCCCAGGCGATGGAGTTCGGCGCGACCAGCGAGGACATCGCCTACACCTGCCACGCCCACCCCACGCACAGCGAGGCGGTCAAGGAGGCGGCGATGGCGGTGACCGGCAAGCCGATCCATATCTAGCTCGAGCTCGTCATCCCGGCGAAGGCCGGGACCCATGAACGCAGTCGTGGAAAGGCGAGGCGAAGACCTCGTCGCCATTGCTCGCAAATCCGAGGGCATGGATCCCGGCCTTCGCCGGGATGACTCCTCTGTGGTACATCCCCGCAAATGCCTCCCGCCACGCTTCCCGCCGCGCTCGGCCCGGTGCTCGAATTCCTCGACCTCGCCGGCATCGCCGTCTTCGCCTTGTCGGGCGCGCTGCTCGCGGCGGTGAAGCGGCAGACCCTCGTCACCTTCCTGTTCTTCGCGGTGGTGACCGGGGTCGGCGGCGGGACGGTGCGCGACCTTTTGATCGGCGCGCCGGTCTTCTGGGTGCACGAGAATTTGACCCTGCTGATCTGCTTCGCCGCGGCGCTGGCGGTGTGGATGCTGCCGGCGCGGATGTGGAAGGGGAGGACGCTGCTCTGGCTCGATGCCGCCGGCCTTGCCGCCTACGCCACGTTCGGGGCGGCCAAGGGGCTGGCCTTCGGCCTGGCGCCGCTGCCGGCCTTCGCCATGGGCGTGCTGACCGGCTGCCTCGGCGGCATCGTCCGCGACGTGCTGGCGGGCGAGCCGTCGATCCTGATGCGGCCCGAGCTCTACGTCACCGTCGCGGCGCTGTCGGCCGCCTTGCTGGTCGGGCTGACGATGGCGGGGGTTCCCGGCGGCATTGCCGGGCCGGCGGCGGCCCTGGCCGGCTTCGCGCTGCGCGGCGCGGCGATCCTGCGCGGCTGGTCGCTCCCCGCCTACCGCCGCTGATATTTCCGCTTGACTTGATTGAACGTTCAATCAACGATCGGCGCCGTCCCGATGCGGAGGCAAAGACGATGCGGTTTCTCCTCGGCTTTCTCCTGCTGATCCTGCCGGTGGCCGCGCCGGCGCAGGATGTCGCGGTGGCCGACCGCCGCGAGGCGGACGGAACGCTCACCCTGGTCCATGAAATCGTCGTCGAGGCGGCGCAGGCGGACGTCTGGGCCGCGATCTCCACGCCCGAAGGCTGGCGCACCTGGGCGGTGCCGGCGGCGTGGATGGTCGACGGCGACACGCTGGAGACGAGCTATGCGCCCGGTGCGCGCCCGGGCGATGCCAGCACGATCCGCCAGCATCTCACCGCCATCCTCCCCGGCCGGACGCTCGTCTTCCGCACCACCAAGGCGCCGGACGGCTTCCCCCATTTCGACACCTTCCGGCGGGTCACCCATTTCTTGGAGCTGGAGCCGGCCGGGGCGGGGCGCACGCGCGTCCGCCTGAGCGGCGCCGGCTATGCCGACAGCGCGGCCGGCCGGCAGCTCCTCGGCTTCTTCCGCGACGGCAATCGCATCTCGCTGGAGCGGCTGCACCGCCGCTTCGCCACCGGCCCGCTCGACTGGGCCGCGATCCGGGCGGCCGAAGCGGCGGGCCGCTAGCCCTTCCAGGCCGCCGAGACGGGGCCCGGCTCGGCGGGGTGAGCGGACATCGGCGCCAGCGCGCGCTGCCACAGGCCGACGCTGCGCCATTCGCCGAACTTGAAGCCGACCCGCTCGTAGGTCCCGGCACGGGCGAAGCCGAGCGCTTCGTGCAGGGTGATGCTCGCCTGGTTGGGCAGGGTGATCGCGGCGATCGCCTGGGCGAAGCCCTGCGCCTCCAGCACCGCGAGCAGGGCCCGGCAGAGCGCGGTACCGACGCCTTGCCGGTGCGCGCCGTCGGCGACATAGACGCTGGTTTCGACCGTGAACCGGTAGGCCGGGCGGGCGCGGAAGGCCGACGCATAGGCAAAGCCGAGCGCCGGCCCTTCCTCCCCGCAGGCGATGAACCAGGGGTAAAGATCGCCGCCCTCCTCGATCCGCCGGCGCATTTCCGGCTGCGTCCGGCGGCTCGGCCTCGAACGAGACGACGCTTGCCGTCACATAGGGCGCATAGATGGAGGCGAGCGCCGCCGCGTCGTCCGCGGTGGCGCGGCGGATCTTCACCCCCGCCAGACCGCCGCGATGAGCCGCGCCCACAGCGAATCCGAACCGCGCGCGCGTCGTACCGGCGCGACCGCCGGGCATTCGAGGCAGCGCGACCTGGATCGCCGGGCCGGCCAGCATCGCCTGGGCGTCGTGGAGCGCGCGCTCGATCATCGCCTGGGGCCGCCGGGCGAGCCGGGCGAAGACGTCGCGCGACGCCTGCTCCTCGTCGCCCCGGGCCATGTCCCGCAGGAGCTGGGCGACGAAGCCGGGCTCCTGTTCGAGGAATACCGGCCGCGCGTCGCCGGGTCCGATCTCGGCCCGCCGCGCCGCCTCGGCGATCGCGTCGTCCAGCGAGCCGAACCGGTCGACCAGGCCGAGCTGCCGCGCGGTGCCGCCGTCCCACACCCGCCCCTGCGCGATCTCGTCGACGCGCGCCGGCGCGATCCGGCGCGCGCGGGAGACGAGGCTGACGAAGCGGCGGTAGGTGCCTTCGACGCCCATCTGGATCAGCCGGTCCGCCTCGGGCGAGGGGCCGCGCAGCAAGTCGGGCTCGCCCGACAGCGGCGTGGTCCGCACCCCGTCGGCGCCGATGCCGAGCCGCCGCAGCGTGCCTTCGAAGCTCGGCAGGATGCCGAACACCCCGATCGAGCCGGTGATGGTCGAAGGCTCGGCGAGGATCGTGTCGCCGGCGGTCGCGATCCAATAGCCGCCGCTGGCGGCGACCGACCCCATCGAGATGACGACCGGGAGGCCGCGGGCGCGCGCGCCGAGCACCGCCCGCCGGATCCGCTCCGAGGCGAGCACCGATCCGCCGGGCGAATCGACGCGCACCACCAGCGCCCTCAGCGTGCCCCGCTCGAGGCCGCGCTCGAGATTGCGGACGACCGTCTCGGCGCCGGCGGTCCCCGGCGCGCCCTCGCCGTCGATGATCTCGCCGGCGACGGTGAGCACGCCGATCTGGCCGTTCGAGGCGCCGGCCGGATGCTCGTCGGCCCAGGCGTCGTAATGGACCGCGCGATAGCTGCCCGGGACGTTCGCCTCGCCGGCGCCGGCGAGCTCCGCCATCCGCTGCCCGAACGCGGCGCGGTCGCCGATCCGGTCGATCAGCCCGGCCCGCAATGCCGCCTGCGCCATGTCGCCGTCCGCCGCCGCGATGAAGCCGGCGGGGTCGGCGACATAGGCGTCGATCCGGGCCCGCGGCCGCGCCTGGCCGACGTCCTGCCGCCAGGTTCCCCACAAGGCGTCGGCCAGCGCCTGGCTCGCCTGCCGCGCCTCGGGCGACATGTCGTTCCGGGTATAGGGCTCGACCGCCGACTTGAACGTGCCGACGCGGTAGACGTTGGCGGTTACCCCAAGCCTTTCCAGCAGGCCGGCATAATAGAGGTTGGAGCCGCCCGGCCCGGCGATCAGCACCGCGCCCATCGGATCGAGCCAGACCTCGTCGGCATGGGCGGCGAGCTGGTAGCTGTCGTCGCTATAGCCGGTGGCGTAGGCGACGACGCGCTTGTTGGCGCGGCGGACGCGGTCGAGCGCCTCGCCGACATTGGCGAGCGCGGTCTGGCCGCCGCCGGTGAAGATGTCGAGATCGAGCGCCACCGCCTCGATCCGCTCGTCGGTCGCCGCGGTGTCGAGCGCGTGGATCACCTCGCTGAGCCGGTATTCGCGGGCCAGCGGGCCGCCGAGCAGGGCCAGCGGGTCCTGCTCGGCCGGCTGCTCGACGATGGCGCCGGCAAGGTCGAGCCTGAGCGCGCCGCGGGCGGCGCTGTCGCCATAGGGGCTCGCCGACAAAGCGGCGTAAAGCCCGCCGAAGAACATCAGCATCAGCAGCAGGACGAGCGCGTCCTTGATCCCGACCAGCAGCTTCCACGCTTTGCCTGCGAACTTCATCTTGTTTCCGGCTCCTTGCGCCTTTCGGGCTAACCGAGGCGGTTGCCGCTGTAAATGGCGCGCGCCGAAATCCCGGTCCGGACCCTTGACGCAGCCTGAACAGGCCCTAAATCGGCGTCATTGGCACTCGCACCCTGCGAGTGCTAACAGTTTCGGAAATCGCAGCGGCGTTCCGGCGCCGACAATATGAGGAAAGGTGAACGCATGAAGTTTCGTCCGTTGCACGATCGGGTGCTCGTCCGCCGTGTCGAGGCCGAGGAGAAGACGGCCGGCGGCATCATCATCCCCGACAGCGCCAAGGAAAAGCCGCAGGAAGGCGAGGTCGTCGCCGTCGGCTCCGGCGCCAGGGCCGAGGACGGCACGGTGACTCCGCTGGACGTCAAGGCCGGCGACAAGATCCTGTTCGGCAAATGGTCGGGCACCGAGGTGAAGATCGACGGCGAGGAGCTGCTGATCATGAAGGAAAGCGACATCCTCGGGATCGTCGAGTGACCTGATTTGCGGTGCTCCTGCGAAGGGCCCCCATCAAAGTACTACTTTGATGGGACCCAAGGCGGGAGCCCAGATTTTTGTTTTGGCTAGGCTCCCGCCTTCGCGGGAGCGCAACGTAAGGAACTGAAGACATGGCAGCGAAAGACGTACGCTTTTCGCGCGACGCCCGTGAGCGGATCATGCGCGGCGTCGACATCCTCGCCGACGCGGTGAAGGTCACCCTGGGGCCCAAGGGCCGCAACGTCGTCCTCGACAAGAGCTTCGGCGCCCCCCGCATCACCAAGGACGGCGTCACCGTCGCCAAGGAGATCGAGCTCAAGGACAAGTTCGAGAATATGGGCGCGCAGATGCTGCGCGAGGTCGCCTCCAAGACCAACGACCTCGCCGGCGACGGCACCACCACCGCCACCGTGCTCGCCCAGTCGATCATCCGCGAGGGCATGAAGTCGGTCGCCGCGGGCATGAACCCGATGGATCTGAAGCGCGGCATCGATCTCGCCGTCATCAAGGTCGTCGAGGATTTGAAGGCGCGCTCCAAGCCTGTCTCCGGCTCGAACGAGATCGCCCAGGTCGGCAGCATCGCCGCCAATGGCGACACCATCGTCGGCGAGAAGATCGCCGAGGCGATGGAGAAGGTCGGCAAGGAAGGCGTGATCACGGTCGAGGAGGCCAAGGGCCTCGAGTTCGAGCTCGACGTCGTCGAGGGCATGCAGTTCGACCGCGGCTACCTCTCGCCTTATTTCATCACCAACCCCGAGAAGATGTCGGTCGAGCTGACCGACCCCTACATCCTCATCCACGAGAAGAAGCTGGGCAACCTGCAGGCGATGCTCCCGATCCTGGAAGCGGTCGTCCAGTCGGGCCGTCCGCTGCTGATCATCGCCGAGGATATCGAGGGCGAGGCGCTGGCCACGCTCGTCGTCAACAAGCTGCGCGGCGGCCTCAAGGTCGCGGCGGTCAAGGCGCCGGGCTTCGGCGATCGCCGCAAGGCGATGCTCGAGGATATCGCCATCCTGACCGGCGGCGAGATGATCAGCGAGGATCTCGGCATCAAGCTCGAGAACGTCACCGTCGCGATGCTCGGCCAGGCCAAGCGCGTCACCATCGACAAGGACAACACCACCATCGTCGACGGCGCCGGCGAGTCCGACAGGATCAAGGGCCGGGTCGAGGCGATCCGCCAGCAGATCGAGAACACCAACTCCGACTATGACAAGGAGAAGCTCCAGGAGCGTCTCGCCAAGCTCGCCGGCGGCGTCGCCGTGATCAAGGTCGGCGGCTCCTCCGAGATCGAGGTCAAGGAGCGCAAGGACCGCGTCGACGACGCGCTCCACGCCACCCGCGCCGCGGTCGAGGAAGGCATCGTTCCCGGCGGCGGCGTCGCTTTGCTCTACGCCACCAGGGCGCTCGACGGCCTGGCCGGCGTCAATGACGACCAGACCCGCGGCATCGACATCATCCGCCGCGCGCTGCAGTCGCCGATCCGCCAGATCGCCGAGAATGCGGGCCATGACGGCGCCGTCGTCGCCGGCAAGCTGATCGACAGCAAGGACGAGACCCTGGGCTTCAACGCCCAGACCGAGGTCTACGAGAATCTGGTCAAGGCCGGCGTGATCGACCCGACCAAGGTCGTCCGCACCGCGCTCCAGGACGCCGCCAGCGTCGCGGGCCTGTTGATCACCACCGAAGCGGCGGTGAGCGAGCTGCCCGAGGACAAGTCGTCGGCCGGCGGCATGGGCGGCGGCGGCATGGGCGGCATGGGCGGCATGGACTTCTAAGGCGGCCTCCGCCAGCGCAGCGAACGCGAAGCGTCGTCGCGCTGGCGGCGGACTCGCCGAAGAACGGCCGGCGGGGCGTGCGGCGCGTTGCCGCACGAACCCGTCCGACGCCGGCGCGGGCTTTGCCCGCGCCAATTGATCCGACGAGAAAAGGGCCGGGGAGGAAACTCTCCGGCCCTTTTCCGTGCCCTCGATCCGGCGGTGGCCGGCTATTGTTCGTTGGCGGCCGCAGCTCCTTCCGCTGCATTTTCCTCCGCGCCGAGCTCGGCTTCGTTCGCCACCAAACTGTCCGCGGACACGTCGATATTGTTGGCGTCGAGCATCGCGGCGGCATTGTCGAGCGCGCGCTCCTCCTCGGCGGTGAGGCCGCCGGCGCCCTGGTCCGCCTCGCCGCCGCACGCGCCCAGCGCCAGCGCCGCGGCGAGGCCGGCGGCTTTCAGGCTCATCCTCATATCGCTCTCCCTCCCTGCCGCCAGCTTGCCCGAATGCGGGGCAAAGAAAAAGGGCCGCGCGCCCTGACGGCGCGCGGCCCCTGTCCCGAAAAGCGTCGAAACGCTTACTTGGTCTCGTTGGCGGCCGCGTCGGCGACGTTCTCGACCGCTTCGCCGGCCGAATCGGCCAGGTTGGCGGCGGCGTCGGAGACGTTGCTGGCCGATTCTTCGACCGCTTCGGCGGCGTTCTCGAGGTCGCCAATGGCTTCATTGGTGGCTTCCGAGACGTTCGAGGTGTTGGTGGTCGACGCGGTCTCGCCGCAGGCGACGAGGCCCAGAGCGGAGGCGGCGACGAGGGTCAGAGCGATCTTTTTCACGGATGTTTCCTTCAATTGGTTGCGAGTGCTTTGCGAGGAGAACCCCTGTTCATTCGCTGGTCGAGGCGCCGAAAGAGCAGCTCAGGCCCCTCCTCCGGCCTTCCAGCAGCGGATGATATTATGCGACTCGGAAGGCCGAGTCTAGCCTTTCTCTACCAAAGCGGTTGGGAAGGGGAGCCGAGCAGGCTCCGGCCGGCCGGCGGGCCCTGGGCGGGGGAGCGCTCTGGACATCCATGGCGGCCGCCGCGGCAAAGCCGCGGCGTCGTCGGACGGGCTCGCGCGGCAAGGGGCCGCACGCCCCGCCGGCCGGGCTGGCGCGAGTCCGGACTAAGGCGGGCCTTAGCCCACGGCCGCGCTGCGCCTTGACCGATATAAAGATATCTTTATATCCGCAAACATGGCTCTGGCGCCCAGGATTTTCGCGGCTCTGGCCGATCCGACGCGGCTCCGGATCGTGATGCTGCTGCGCGCCATGGAGCTGTCGGTCGGCGAGATCGCCCAGGTCCTGGGGCAAAGCCAGCCCCGCGTCTCCCGCCACGTCAGGATCCTGATCGACGCCGGCCTCGCCGAGCGCCGCAAGGAAGGCAGCTGGGTGTTCCTGAGCCTCGGGCCGCGGCCGCGGATGGAGCCCCTGTTCCAGCTCGTCGACCGCTGGGCCGGCCTCGACGGCGAGAGCCCGTCGACCGCCGCCGACGCCGCGCGGCTGGCCGCGGTGCGCGCCGACCGGGCGGCGGCGGCGGAACGCTATTTCGCCGGCCACGCCCGCGACTGGGACGCGTTGCGCTCGCTCCACGTCGCCGAAACCGAGGTCGAGGCCGCCATCGCCCGCGCGCTTGGCGATGCGACGATCGGGCGCCTGGTCGATATCGGCACCGGCACCGGGCGGATGATCGAATTGTTCGGCCGCGAGGCGGCGGGCGCGGTCGGCATCGACCGCTCGCCCGAAATGCTCCGCCTCGCCCGGGTCAAGCTCGCCGAGGCCGGCCTGGGCGCGGTCGAGCTGCGCCAGGGCGACATGTATTCGCTCGCGCTTCCGTCGGGCTCGGCCGACACCGTGATCATCCACCAGGTGCTCCATTATGCGCAGAATCCGGCCGCCGCGGTGGCCGAGGCGGCGCGGCTGCTGACCCCGGGCGGGCGGCTCCTCATCGTCGATTTCGCCGCCCACGAGCGCGAGGAGCTGCGCAGCCGCGACGCCCATGTCCGCCTCGGCTTCGCCGACGAGGCGATATTGAAGCACCTCGAGGAAGCGGGGCTCGACGGCCGGGTGGTGGAGCATCTCGAAGGCGGCGCGCTCACCGTCACCATCTGGCTCGGCGTTCAGCCGGAGGCGCGGATGAAGGTGGTCGCCTGACGGCCTTGGAGCCGATTAAGTGCACTGTCACCGGAATCGGAAGAAGGTGGGCGCCCGGCCGTTGCCGCGCTGGGTCACGTGATGCGGCAGCCCGGGAAAGACGGCGCGGGCAAGGCGGGCCATGTCCAGAGCCTATCCCGCCGGCCTCCGAGCGTCAATTAAGTGCACTCACCGTAATTGGGGCCCGTCGCCAGCCGGTTCTCGGCGGTATAGGCGTAGCTCGCCGAGCCGATGCCGGTGACGTTGCCGCGGGCGTCGTGAGTGACGCCGGTCGACCCGGTCTGGGTCACTTGGTTGAGGCCGTTGACCGTGTCGGAGACATTCGCATTGGCCTGGGCCGGCCGACGCGAGGGACGGAACTTCAGCCTGTCCTGAGCGGAAACGAAGAAGCCGGCGACAGGCGCCGGCTTCCTTGAGTTAGTGCACTGTCACCGTAATTGGAGCGTCGATTAAGTGCACTGTGACCGGAATGTCGCCTAATCGAATTGCTACTGCTCCATGGAAACCACCGTGGCCTCACCGCTTTGCTTGTTGATGTCGACGACGAGCGGCCCGCCGGTCGAGCCTTCGGGAGCGTGATACGACACGCGCCACTTCCCATCCAAATCCTCTGTCTCGATTCTCAACATATTCAGCGTCAGTTGGGGTAGCTCCTCGCCAACGACGTCATTTGCCACGTCGGCTGCCTCGCTCGCCGTCATAATTTGATCGGCACCGCCCTGGCACCCGATCAGGAACGCGAGCGTCACCAAGAAAGGCAATGCTCTGATAGTCATCTCAACACCCCCCTCTACAGTCGAATTCGAAAAACGAGAAAGTTCCCCGAACGCCGCGTCCAGGACGGGCCATGCCTAAATTACGGTGACAGTGCACTTAATTGGCCCCGCCGCTTGCCCGGCTTTCCCGGTCTCATCGTCCGGCCGGTCGCCTTCTCCAGGCGATCGAGGAAGGCATCGTCGCCGAGCGGGCGGCCGACGGTTTCCGCGCGCCGCAGCCGCCGCGACATCTCCTCGTCCTCGCCGGCGGCGATCAGCGCGGCAAAATCCGGATAGCGCGCCAGGACGGGCGCCGTCGCCGTGATGCCGTCGTCCCGGCCCAGCTGCGCATGCACGCTCGACCAGCGCCAGTCGGTTGCGTGCCGGGCGAGCCGCGCCCGCACCGGATTCAGCGCCACGTAGCGCAGCGCCGCGCCAAGATGCGCCTCGTCCATCGCGACGCAGCCGAACCGCCCCTGCCAGAAATGGCCGGTCCGCTTCAGCCGCGCATGGACATGGCCGGCATAGCGCCGGTGCACCGCCGCCAGCGCCCGCCTGAGCCCGTCCGCATCGCTCGGCACCAGGATCAGATGGACATGGTTGGGCATCAGCACCCAGGCCCAGATTTCGACATTGGCGGCGCGGGCATGCTCGGCGAGCAGGTCCCGATAGAGCGCGTAATCCTCGTCGCGGAAGAAGGTAGGCGCCCGGCCGTTGCCGCGCTGGGTCACGTGATGCGGCAGCCCGGGGAAGACGGCGCGTGCGAGGCGGGCCATGCCCAAAGCCTATCCCGCTTGCCTCCGAGGGTCAATTAAGTGCACTGTCACCGTAATGTGACGACAGGCGTTGGCCTCCTTAAATTAGTGCACTGTCACCGTAATTCTAATTCTATTCGCTCTCCAGAGAATTTAGAAGGGCGCGATATTGCAGCCGGTCGGTATCCGGCATGAGGTCCGTGAAATGCCTTACGCTCCAATCCCAGACGCCCTTATTATCGGAAATCTTTGCGGCCGCAGGGATCATATATGCGCCAAAAGGCTCGAAAAGCGAGCGTTTGCAGGTGTATCCTAAGCTATCGTCTATGTTCGAGACCGAAGATAGGCGATCCGTTTCTTTGAGCACCAGTTCGCAAATGTCTGACAGCGAGGCAAGTGAAGATCCCTCTGGACAATATTCTCCGATATCGTCGACTGATTCACAATAGTCTCCTATCTTTTCTCGGAACATTCCGACGAGTTCGAGTCTAAACATGCTCGCTCTGCTCTTCGACCATCCCGCCCGAAGAGCAGAGTGATATAACATCTCGTTTACATGCTTGAATCTGACTCCAGCGTGAATCTCAACGTGGCTCCACATGCCTGTTATGTGAAATATCACAGTTACGCCGTCGGTTTTTTCCTTGTAAAAACCCTCATTAAGTTTATCGCTCTGAAATCCCCTTTCCATTAGAAAGGTTCTGGGAAGTTGCTTAACTGCGTGGTATAAATTAGCCATAGACTCCTCATTATAGACCAGGGCACCTGATAATTGCAAAGTTTGACAGGTTAATTTGCTCTCCCGGTACCAATCCTACCGGAATACCGTTTACCCCTACGACAAATCCAACCGAGGCATTGTATACCGTGTCTTGATTTGACGAAAGTGTCGCATTACCTGTCTTAAGCTCGTGTATTATGTAGTAGCGGGAGCCAGGAATTCTCGCGATGATATCCGCTCTCGCCAGCACGCTCGTCGGGTAGGCAGGCGCCCATACTCGAATAGACACTTCAGTTGCGACTTGATAGCCTTCCGCCCTCAATCTTTGCGCCTCCCGAGCGACATACCGATCGTGATTCTCCCTTCGCTCACGGAGAGTGAAGCAAGGGGGTCGCCGTCGCTGTTGCGGAGCGCTTGCGAGTTGGAAGGACGGCGGATTGGACGGCGGCAGTTCCTCGCGCTTCTCTCTCCTCCCCCTGACGATTATCTCCACGTCCGGCTCCTGATTGCGCACGAGGCCCGTGGATGCAGGGGACACGCCGAAGCGAACCCCCGGCGAGTTCTGAGGTCGGTTCCGGGGATTGCGTGGGCCGATCACAATAATATCATCTTCCTGAAGCCCGCTCGGATCGGTGAAGTTCACCGGATCGTTCAGCACATAGGCGTAGAGGTTCATCCCCGAGCCGTACCCGATCGGGTCGGTCTGCATGAACCGGCCGAGGGCCGGATTGTAGATGCGGGCGCGGTAGTGATAGAGCCCGGCCTCCGGCAGCCAGGCCTGCCCCGTATAGCCGAACCGCCCGGTCAGCGTGCCCTGCGGATTGCCATATTCGTCGTAGCGGTTGCGGGTGCCGACGAGGTCGCCATTGCCGTCGCTGACGGCGATCACGCTGCCCCGCTCGTCGGCGTGGAGCCAGCGGCGGTCGGAGGTGCCGGAGCCCTCGTACCAGACCAAAGGCTCGTCCGTGCCCGGGCCGGGCACGAACCGGCGCGTGATGGTGTTGGAGCCGACATAGACCTCGGCGATCAGCGCGCCGCCGGCATGATCCTGCCACTCGACGGTCGTGCCCCGGTAATAGAGGCGCCCCAGGCCGTCATAAGCGAGCGAGGTGCCGGGGCCCGTCGCCAGCCGGTTCTCAGCGGTATAGGCGTAGCTCGCCGAGCCGATGCCGGTGACGTTGCCGCGGGCGTCGTGGGTGACGCCGGTCGATCCGGTCTGGGTGACCTGGTTCAGGCCGTTGACCGTGTCGGAGACATTCGCATTGGCCTGGGTGAAGCTGTAGGCGTCGTTGGAGCGGGTGTTGCTCGCGATCTGCGAAGCCGGATTGTAGCCGAATCCGAGCGTCAGATCGTTCGCCGTGCCGTTCAAGTTCTGCGCCAGCTCGGTCAGCCGCGAGACGTTGTCGTAGCTGTAGCTCGTCACCGTGCCGTTGCCCCGCGTGAGCGACGTGCGCCGGCCGCGGTCGTCATAGGCGTAGCTGCCCAATATTCCCACGCCGGAAGTGGCGCCGTTCTCGCGGATCGCGGTGACCTCGCCGGTGAGATTATAGTCGTAGTCGACGTAGAAGCCGTCGCGCCAGGTCAGCCGTGTCATCCGGTCGGCAAGGTCGTACTGGAAAGTCTTGGTGCCGAAATGGTCGCTGCCTTCGGTCAGCACCCGGCCCAGCGCGTCATAGGTGAAGCGCACCGCATGGGTGTTGGTGTCGACCGCCGCGGTCATTCGCCCCAGCAGGTCGTAGGAATAGGCGACGTCGAACTCCCAAAGGGTGGCGTTGGGCAGGTTCCTCGCGGTCATCCGGTTGAGATTGTCGTAGCTGTAGGCGATGCTGGTCCCGTCCCGCAGCCGCCGCGAGGTGACGTTGCCGGCGGCGTCGTAGGCAAGATCCTCATAATCGGTGGTCGAGCTGGTATCGTCGGTGGTCAGCGAAGGCATCAGCGTCCGCACCAGCCGGTCGTGGCCGTCATAGACATAGGTGGTGCGATTGCCCTCGGCGTCGGTGACGGTATTGACCTGGCCGTTGCCGCGGTAGCTGGTCGCCACCTCGTCGGCCTGGACGCCGCTCACGCCATAGCCGGTCTGGACCAGGGTCACCTGCCCGGCCACGTCGCGGGTCGTCCGGGCGATCCGGTCGGGGCCGAAGCTCCCCTGGGTGTCCAGGGTACAAGCGCTGGACGGAGGCGAGGCGAACTCCGACGGGTTCATCCGCTGCGCCACGCATTCCGGCCGGCCGAGCGCGTCGTAGCTGATCTGGGTGAGCGCATGAATGGTGCTCCCCGACACCAGCCGCCGCACGACCGGCCGGGCGTTGGCATCATGGTCCTGCTGCACCTCCTCGAGGCTGGCGAACGCCGCCCAGTCGGCGTCGGACTGGCTGTTCACCGTGCCGGTCTCGACCCTGGTCGGAAGGCCGGTGCTGCTCGAATAGGTGGTGCGCACCGCGCGATGCTTGAGGCTGCCGGCGCCGTCCGGATCGGGCGAGATCGCGCCGACGACCTGGCGGTCGGCATCGTAGCGGTAGCGGACGGTGTCGGCGGTCCCGCTCAGCGGCCCGTCCACGGTCTGCAAATCGCCGAGCGCGTCATAGGTCATCGTCTGGGTCGCGGTCAGCGTGCCGCTGCCATTGGCGCGCGTCGCCGAGGCGACGTTGCCGCTGGCGTCATGGGCGACGGTCGATACGACCTCGTCCGCCCCGCCCGCGCAGGCCGCCGGGCTGCCGCCCGACGCGCCGGCCTGGGTCTGGCAGGCGGCGGTCCCGGTCAGGAGGTATACGCCGCTGGTCAGCGTGTAGGCGTAGCGCGTCTGGGGCCGGGTCGCGCCGGTGGCCGGCGCAGGCGCGGTCACGGTCAGCACGCCGCCATGGGTCGCATCGTAGGTGTAGTCGGTGACGTTGCCGCGCGCGTCGGTGGTGCTGTTGGGCGAGTTGCAGGTCTTGGGATTGGAGCAGGACGCGTCGTAGCTCGCCGAAGTGACGATGTCGGCAAGGCCGGAGCCGGCCTTGGCCACCGCCCGCGTCTGCGTCACGTTGCCCCGCGCGTCGTAGGTATATTGGACGTAATTGCCCTCCGGGCGGGTGACCCGCGTCAGCCGGCCGCTCGCGTCGTACTGGAAGGCGGTGGTGCGCCCATGCGGATCCGTAGCCGAGGTCGGCCGGCCGATAGTGAGGTTCGAGACCACCGTCGTCACCTGGCTCAGCGCATCGGTCACCGTCATCGTCCCGGTCGAGCCCGAGACGTTGCGCGAATAATAAGTGGTGACCCCGTCGCTCGTGACCGAGCTGACCAGCCCGTTGGTGGTGTTGCGGCTGATCGTCGTCGTGTCGGACGAGGCGCCGGGCCGGCGGATCGCTGTGAAGAGCGAGCCGGTGCCGGTGAAGCGCCACACCCGTCCGCCCATGTCGGTCACCTCGGTGACCCCGGCCGAGGGATAGGAATAGCTGACGCTCCCCTGCGACGGATTGCCGCTTACCGCGCCGTTGTGGAAGGTCGCCCCCGTGCGCTGGAACCAGCCCGACGGTGGGTTCGGGCCGCCGCCGGAGAATCCGCCCGGTCCCGAGCTGTAGACGAATTGGATCCCGTAGCCGAAGCTGTTCGCGGCGCCGGCGAGACGGGGCGTGTAGTTGCAGGGCAAGGTTTCGGCGTCGATCATGCCCCAGCAATGGCTCAAGATGTCCCATCCCAGGGTGAGGGTCTTGCCGTCCGGCTCGCTGATCGTGACCGGCAGCAGCGAGCAACTCCCCTGGCCGACCGCGCCGTTGCAGAAATTGGAATCGGTGCCCCAGGTCCCGTGGCCCATGCTGGAAAATTCGATCGTGGTGCCGTCCGCCATGCGATAGGTGTACGCACCGCCGTCGCCGGTCAGCGACGAGCCGCTGGGCAGCGGGCCGGTGCCGTTAAAGGTCTCGTGGCGCGTGCCGACCGTCACGGTGTAGCGGAGAGCCCCGCCAACGGGGCTTTGCGCAAAGGCGATCTGGTCCCATTGGTGGCCGTAGGCGTAATAGCCGCCGCCGGGCCAAATGCCGGTGCGGATCAGCTGCAGCTCGCCCTCGCCGGAGCCGATCGATCCTTCGACCACGGCCATCACGAAGTCGCCATGGGTGAGGTCGACGCCGTTTGCGTCGAGCGCGCGATGCTGTTGCGTTTGCTGCGCCAGCGCCGGCGCGGTCAAGGCGGTCGTCGTCATCAGGGCGCAAGCCAGCGCGCCCGCGCGAAGCAGGGTTGTCGTCATTTCTTTTCTCCAGTTCGCCGGCGCCTGGCGCCGCCTTTATTTCAATCGCTTCCCGTCGAGGCCTTCCCTCGCCGGGACGTCACGGCGCGCCGGTGGTGTTCTTCAGCGTGCGGTTGTCGGCCTTGTCGTAGGTGTAGTTGGTGGTGACCGCGTTGTTCACCGAGCCGCTGTGCTGGACCTTCACCAGCCGGCCGCGCGCGTCGTAGCTGTAGCTGATCGTCTCCGCCGCGACGGCCGCCGCGGCCACCGCCAGGGCGGCCGCCGCGAAAGCCATCTTCTCGAGGCGTTTCATTGCCCGTCTCCTTTTCGTGCCTGCGGCCCGAAATCCCGAGTCGCTTTCCAGAACAGAAGGGGAACATTCGAAATCCAACATTGCAAGCGCTTTTTCTCGCCGGTCGCGAGGCGCCGCGCAGACGGGTTAACTTGACGGATATAAAGACATCTTTATATGCGCAAATATGAGTCCGCCGCAGATCCTCGAAGCGCTGTCCCAGCCGGGAAGGCCGCTGTTCGCCGACGCCGTCGGCGACATCGCGGTCAGCTTCGAGTTCTTCCCGCCCAAGACCGAGAAGATGGAGGCGACGCTCTGGGATTCGATCCAGACGCTGGCGCCGCTCGCGCCGCGCTTCGTCTCGGTCACCTACGGCGCCGGCGGCTCGACCCGCGAGCGCACCCATGCGACGGTCGAGCGGATCGTGCGCGAAACCGCGCTGACGCCCGCCGCCCACCTCACCTGCGTCGCCGCCACCCGTGACGAGATCGACGAGGTCGCCCGCTCCTACTGGGCGGCGGGGGTGCGCCACATCGTCGCCCTGCGCGGCGATCCGCCCGAGCCCGGCGCCCGGTTCGAGCCGCCGGCCGGCGGCTATGCCAATGCCGCCGAGCTGGTCGCCGGGCTGAAGAAGGTGGCGCCTTTCGAGATTTCGGTCGCCGCCTATCCCGAATGCCACCCCGATTCGCTCACCAGGAGCGCCGATCTCGACAATTTGAAGCGCAAGATCGACGCCGGCGCGGACCGGGCGATCACCCAGTTCTTCTTCACCCCCGATTGCTTCTTCCGCTTCCGCGACGCGGTCGCCGCGGCCGGAATCGACGCCGAGCTGGTGCCGGGCATCCTGCCCGTCTCCAACGTCGCCCAGACCCGCAAGTTCGCCGGCATCTGCGGCGCCAACATCCCCGCCTGGATGGACCGCCTGTTCGAAGGGCTGGACGATCTTCCCGCCGCCCGCCAGCTCGTCGCCGCGACCGTCGCGGCGGAGCTGTGCGCCCAGCTTTATGCCGGCGGCGTCCGCGGCTTCCACTTCTACACGCTGAACCGCGCCGAGCTGAGCTACGCCATCTGCCACCTGCTCGGGCTGCGGCCGAAGGAACAGACACGTGACCGTCGCACGGCAGCTTAGGGCCGAAGCCGCCCGGCGCATCCTGATCAAGGATGGCGCCTACGGGACCCAGGTCCAGCAGCGCCGGCTGGCCGAGGCCGACTATCGCGGGTCGCTCGACCTCGCCCGCGACCAGAAAGGCAATAACGACCTGTTGAACCTCACCCGGCCCGCGCTCATCCGCGAGATCGCGCAGAGCTTCGCCGACGCCGGCGCCGACATCCTCGCCACCAACAGCTTCAACGCCAACCGGATCAGCCAGGCCGATTATGGCGCGGAGGGTCTGGTCCGCGAGATCAACGCCGCCGCGGCGCGGATCATCCGCGAGGTCGCCGACGCCGACGGCCGGCAGCGCTGGGTGGCGGGCGCGCTCGGGCCGACCAACAAGACCCTGTCGCTGTCGCCCGACGTCAACGATCCCGGCTTTCGCGAGATCGACTTCGACACCCTCTCGGACGTCTATGTCGAGCAGATCGAGGGCCTGGTCGAGGGCGGCGCCGACATCGTCCTCATCGAAACCGTGTTCGACACGCTGAACGCCAAGGCGGCGATCCACGCCGCCCGCCGCGTCGATCCCGATCTGCCGATCATGCTGTCGATGACGATCACCGACCTTTCCGGCCGCAACCTCTCCGGCCATTCGATCGAAAGCTTCTGGGCGTCGGTCCGCCACGCGCGGCCGCTGTCGATCGGGCTCAACTGCTCGTTCGGCGCGGCCCAGCTGCGCGCCCATATCGCCACCCTCTCCGGCATCGCCGACACGCTCGTCATGGCCTATCCCAATGCCGGCCTGCCCAACGAGCTCGGCGAATATGACGAAGGCCCGGCAACCACCGCCGCCCAGGTGCGCGAGTGGGCCGAGCAGGGCATCGTCAACATCGTCGGCGGCTGCTGCGGCACCACTCCGGCGCACATCGCCGCCATCGCCGAAACGGTCCGGGACTTTCCGCCGCGTATCTTGCCCTCGGTGGAGCGCCGCACCCGCCTTGCCGGCATCGAGCCGATGATCCTCGCCGCCTGACCGATGACGTCCACGCTCCGCAGCACTTTCGTCAACATCGGCGAACGGACCAACGTCACCGGCTCGGCCCGGTTCAAGAAGCTGGTCATGGCCGACGATTATGCCGCGGCGGTCGAGGTCGCGCGCCAGCAGGTCGAGAACGGCGCCCAGGTGATCGACATCAACATGGACGAGGGCCTGCTCGACGCCGAGCATGCGATGGTCACCTTCCTGAAGCTGATCGCCGCCGAGCCCGATATCGCCCGCGTGCCGTTCATGATCGACAGCTCGAAATGGAGCGTCATCGAGGCCGGCCTGAAATGCGTGTCGGGCAAGCCGATCGTCAACTCGATCAGCATGAAGGAAGGCGAGGAGGAGTTCCTCGCCCACGCCCGCAAGGTCCGCGATTACGGTGCCGCCGTGGTCGTCATGGCGTTCGACGAGACCGGCCAGGCCGACACCAGGGAGCGCAAGATCGAGATTTGCGAGCGCGCCTACAAATTGCTCGTCGCCGAAGGCTTCCCGCCCGAGGACATCATCTTCGACCCCAATGTCTTCGCCGTCGCCACGGGGATCGAGGAGCATCGCCGCTACGCCCTCGATTTCATCGAGGCCTGCCGCGAGATCAAGGCGCGCTGCCCGCACGTCCACATTTCCGGCGGGCTGTCCAATTTGAGCTTCTCGTTCCGCGGCAACGAGCCGGTGCGGCGGGCGATGCATTCGGTCTTCCTCTACCACGCCATCCCGGCGGGGCTCGACATGGCGATCGTCAATGCCGGCCAATTGGACGTCTACGACACGATCGATCCGGAGCTGCGCGAGGCCTGCGAGGACGTGATCCTCGACCGCCGCGACGATGCCACCGAGCGGCTGGTGACGCTCGCCGAGAAGTATCTCGGCAGCGACCCGGTTCGCGAGAAGGCCGAGGCCGAGTGGCGTGGCTGGGCGGTCGAAAAGCGCCTGGAGCACGCTTTGGTCAAGGGCATCGACGCCTTCGTCGTCGAGGATACCGAGGAGTGCCGGCTAAAGGCGCCCCGGCCGATCGAGGTGATCGAAGGGCCGTTGATGGACGGGATGAACGTGGTCGGCGACCTGTTCGGATCGGGCAAGATGTTCCTGCCGCAGGTGGTCAAGTCCGCCCGGGTGATGAAGAAGGCGGTCGCCCATTTGATCCCCTTCATCGAGGCCGAGAAGGAGAAGAGCGGCGTCTCCACCGCCAAGGGGCGGATCGTGATGGCGACGGTGAAGGGGGACGTCCACGACATCGGCAAGAACATCGTCGGCGTGGTGCTGCAGTGCAACGGCTACGAGGTGATCGATCTCGGCGTGATGGTGCCGTGGCAGGCCATCCTCAGGGCGGCCGAGGAGAACAAGGCGGACATGATCGGCCTTTCCGGCCTGATCACCCCCTCGCTCGACGAGATGGTCACGGTCGCCAGCGAAATGCAGCGCGAAAACATGAGCTTGCCGCTGCTGATCGGCGGTGCGACGACGAGCAGGATCCACACCGCCCTCCGCATCGACCCGGCCTATGAGGGCCCGGTGATCCACGTCCTCGACGCCAGCCGCGCGGTCGGCGTCGCCTCGTCCCTGGTCTCGGACACCCAGCGCGAGCCGTTCCTTTTGAGCACGGCCAGTGACTATCACGACATCCGCGAGACGCGCGCGGGACGCGGCCACAGTGCGCTCGCCACGCTCGAGGAAGCGCGCGCCAACGCATTTCCCTACGATCCGGAAGGAAAGGCACCGCCGCCGCAGCGCCCGGGCGTCCACAGCTTCAACGACTGGCCCTTGAGGGAGCTGCGCGAGGGCATCGACTGGACGCCCTTCTTCCGCGCTTGGGAGCTGGCCGGCAATTATCCGGCGATCCTCGAGGACGACGTCGTCGGCGAAAGCGCCCGGTCGCTGTTCGCCGATGCCCAGGCGATGCTCGACAAGATCGTCGCCGAGCATTGGCTGACGGTGCGCGGCACGGTCGGCCTGTGGCGCTGCCGGCGCGAGGAGGACGATCTGCTGGTGCTGGCCAGCAACGAGGAAACCCGCCTTCCCATGCTCCGCCAGCAGGTCAAGAAGCGCGAGGGGCGCCCGAACATGTGCCTCGCCGACTTCATCGACCCGGCCGGCGAGGACTGGATCGGCGGCTTCGCCGTCGGCATCCACGACATCGAGTCGCACCTCGAGCGGTTCAAGGCCGACAATGACGATTATTCGGACATCCTCTTGAAGGCGCTGGCCGACCGGCTGGCCGAGGCGTTCGCCGAGCGGCTCCACGGCCATGTCCGCGAATCGGTGTGGGGCTATGCCGGCGACGAGCATTTCACCAACGCCGACCTGATCCGCGAGACCTATACCGGCATCCGCCCCGCTCCGGGCTATCCGGCCTGCCCGGACCACAGCCTGAAGCCGACCCTGTTCGCCATGCTCGGCGGCGAGCCCGCGGGCATCACGCTCACCGAGAGCTTCGCGATGCTGCCGGCCTCCGCGGTGTCCGGCTTCTATTTCGGCCACCGCGACAGCCGCTATTTCGGCGTCGCCCGCATCGGCCGGGACCAGCTCGAAGACTATGCCCGGCGCCGCGGCGTGCCCATCGAGGAAGCCGAGCGCTGGCTCAGGCCCAATCTGGACTAAGGAATAGAGGCCGTCCCGTCCCGTTCCGGGCCAGCGCCTTCGTTAACCCCCTTCACGCCTCGACAGGCGCCGCTTGCGCCGTCAGGGCGCGGTGATGAACCGGACGTTTTTCACCCTGGTCGCTTTGGCCTGCATCGTCGCCGCGGCGCCCCTGCCGGCGCAGACGGCAACGGCGCCGTTCACCGTCCAGGAGAGCGGGGAGGGCTATGACAGCCTCGCCGACGCGGTCGCGGCGATCGGCGGCGGCAACGGCACGATCCTGATCGCGCCAGGCACCTACCGCCAGTGTGCGGTGCAGGAGGCGGGCCGGATCGCCTATGTCGCACGCGCGCCGGGCAGCGTCATCTTCGACGGCGTCGCCTGCGCGGGCAAGGGCGCGCTGGTGCTTGCCGGCCGCTCGGCGCGGGTCGAGGGCCTCACCTTCCAGAACATCCGCGTCGACGACGCCAACGGCGCCGGCATCAGGCTGGAAGCAGGCGACCTCCTCGTCCGCGAATCGCTGTTCCGCGACGGCGAGAACGGGATCCTCGCCGCCAACGACCATGACGGCACGATCCGCATCGAGCAGTCGACCTTCTCCGGCCTCGGTCGCTGCCCCGAGGACCAGGGCTGTTCGCACTCGATCTACAACAGCGGCTCGGCGACCCTGATCGTCGCCCGCTCCCGCTTCGAGCGCGGCACAGGCGGCCATTATCTGAAGAGCCGCGGCGCTCGCATCGAGGTCACGGATTCGAGCTTCGACGACAGCGCCGGGACCGCCACCAACTACATGATCGACCTCTCCAACGGCGCCACCGGCACCATCGCCCGCAACGTCTTCGTCCAGGGCGAGGACAAGGAGAATTACAGCGCCTTCATCATGGTCGCGCCCGAAGGCGCGGAGCACAGCTCGACCGGCCTTTCCGTGACCGACAACGAAGCGGGACTGGTGCCGGGGCTCACCCGCCGCACGGCCTTCGTCGCCGACGAAAGCGGCGACGCGATCACGATCGCGAACAACCGGCTGGCACCGCAAATCGCCAGGTTCGAGCGGCGGTAGATTTCTTATCCTCCCTTCCGCGCAGCGGTGGGGAGGGCGACCGCAGGAATTGCCGTGGAGGGGCCGACTGACGCCCGAATGGCCTTCCACCGCCTTTCGGGCGTCCCCCCTCCCCACCAGCTTCGCTCGCAGGGAGGAAAGCGCGTTGCTATAGCGCGATGATGAATTGGCTTTGGGGCCTTTTGCTCCTTCCCCTCCTGCTCCTCGGCGCGCCCGCTTCCGCACAGCCGGGTGGGCGGCATATGAACGTCGCCCTGACGGCGGAGACGCGGAGCGTCCGGCCCGGCGAGACGGTGACGCTCGCCTTCGTCATGCGGCCGCAGCCGGGCTGGCACGGCTATTGGCGCAATCCCGGTGACGCCGGCGCGGAGCCCCGCGTGACGTGGCGGCTGCCCGACGGCTGGCGCGCGGAGCCGCTGCAATATCCGGTGCCGGACCGGCTGCTCGTCGCCGGCTTGATGAACTATGTCTACGAGCGCGACTATGCGCTGCTGGCAACGGTGCGGGTGCCGCCAAGCGCCGAGCCCGGCGCGACCGTGCCGATCGACGCGCGGCTGGACTATCTGGTTTGCACCAACGAAGTCTGCGTCCCGGAGGAGGCGACGGTGTCGACCGAGCTGGGCATCGCCGCCGCCGCCGCTCCCGACCGCGCCTTCGCCGCCTATCGCCGCGCCCTGCCGCGGCCGCTCGCCGGCGAGGGGCGGTTCGAGACCGCGGGCGGGCGCGTCCGCATCGCCATTCCCCTCCCGCCATCGGTGAACGTGGCCGAGCCCTATTTCTTCCCGGCGACGGTGGATGCGCTCGGCCATTCGGCGGCGCAGCGCATCTCGCGCAACGGCGATTTCCTGATCGTCGAGACGGCGGCGGGACGGCAGGCCGCGTCGCTGGCCGCGATCGAGGGCGTGCTGGAGATCGCCGACGGCTCAGGCCTGTCGCTGACCGCCCGGCGCGGCGACGTGCCCGCGGCCGGGACGCCGATCGGTCCGCCGGCCCGGGACGGCGAGGGACCCGGCATCCTCATCGCCCTGCTCGGCGCGCTCCTCGGCGGGCTGATCCTCAACGTCATGCCGTGCGTCTTCCCGATCCTGAGCCTCAAGGCGCTGAGCCTCGCCCGCGCCGGCGAGACCGAGGGCAGCGCGCGGCGCGAGGCGCTGGCTTATGCCGCCGGCGTCGTCTTCACCTGCCTCGCGCTCGGCGGCGTGCTGCTGGCGCTGCGGGCGAGCGGGGCGGCGGTCGGCTGGGCGTTCCAGCTCCAGGATCCGCGCGTGATCCTCGTCCTGCTGCTGCTCGTCACCGCCCTCGCGCTGAACCTCGCCGGCCTGTTCCAGCTGCCCGCGCTGGCCGGCGGCGACGGGCTGACGCGGGGCGGCGGCGTGCGCGGCGCCTTCTTCACCGGCGCGCTCGCCGCCTTCGTGGCGACGCCCTGCACCGGGCCGTTCATGGGCGCGGCTCTGGGCGCCGCCCTGGTGCTGCCGGCGGCCGGCGCGCTCGCCGTCTTCGCCGGGCTCGGCCTCGGGCTCGCCCTGCCCTTCCTGCTGCTCGGCTTCGTCCCGGCGCTGCGCCGGCGGCTGCCCAGGCCGGGCCCGTGGATGGCGCGGTTCCAGCGCATCCTCGCCGTGCCGATGCTGCTGACCGCGTTGGGCCTGGCCTGGGTGCTCGGGCGGCAGACGGGCGTAGATGGCATGACGCTCGGCCTCGCCGCGGCGCTGGCGATGGGGCTCGCCTTATGGTGGCTTGGGCGCCGGCAGGGGGGCGGCCGCATCCGGCTGCCGCTGGCGCTCGTCGTCGCGACCGTCGCCGCCGCCCTGCTCCTCGTCCGCACCGATGCGCCGGCGCCGGCCGCGGTGTCGGGCCCGCTTCCCGCCGAGCCGTTCAGCGTGACGCGGCTGGCCGCGCTTCGCGCCGCGGGGGCGCCGGTCTTCGTCTATTTCACCGCCGACTGGTGCCTGACCTGCAAGGTCAACGAGCGCGGCGCGCTGGCGAGCGCGGCGGTGGCCGAGGCGTTCCGGGCGCGCGGCGTCAGGGTGCTGGTCGGGGACTGGACGCGGGGGGATGCGGAGATCGGCCGGTTCCTCGAGAGCCAGGGGCGGTCGGGCGTGCCACTTTATCTTTATTATGCGCCCGGGCGCGACGCCGAAATGCTGCCGCAGATCCTGACGGTGGGGAGGCTGACCGGGCTGGGCGCCTGAGTTACCGCCGTTCCCAGACTTTCACGCCCCCCAGATAGGTTTCCAGCACCTGCGTGTCGCGGACCTGGCGCTGGTCCTGCAGCGCGAAGATATCGCGGTCGATGAAGATGAAATCGGCCATGTGCCCGGGCTCCAGCGAGCCGAGCCGGTCCTCGGCGAAGCCGGCATAGGCCGCGCCGCGGGTGAAGGCGGCGAACGCCTGTTCCATGCTGAGGCGCTGCTCCGCCAGCCAGCCGCCGGGCGGCTGCCCCTGGGCATCCTCGCGGCTGATCGCGGCGGCGATGCCGGGGAAGGGGTTGGGGCTTTCGACCGGGAAATCGGAGCCGAAGGCCAGGGGGACGTTGTTGGCCAGCATCGAGCGCCAGGCATAAGCGCCGCCGAGCCGCTCCAGCCCCATCCGCGCCTCGGCCATCAGCCGGTCGCTGATCTGGTGGGTCGGCTGCATCGACGCGATGACGCCGTGGCGGGCGAAGCGCGGCAGATCGGCCGGGTCGACGATCTGGGCATGCTCGATCCGCCAGCGGCGGTCGCCTTTGTAGGTGTCGGACAGTTCCTCGATGGCGTCGAGCAGGACGGCATTGGCCCGGTCGCCGATGGCGTGGACGGCGACCTGGAAGCCGTCCATCGCCGCCCGGCTCATCAGATTCTTGAGCACGGTGTCGCTGACCAGGGGGAGGCCGCGCTGGCCGGGTGCGTCGCGATAGGGCGCCTTCAGCCAGGCGCCGCGCGAACCCAAAGCGCCGTCGAGATAGAGCTTCACGCCGACCATGCGGAGGCGTCCGTCGTAGAGCCAGGGGGTCGGCCTGGTGCCGGCGACGGCGAGCAGATTGTCGATGCCCGATGCGTAGGAGAGGATGCGCAGGTTCAACTGCCCGGCGTCGCCGGCGCGGCGCATCACGCTCCAGTCCTCGGCGCTGGTGCCCATGTCGGCGACGGCAGTGAGGCCGTTCGAAAGCAATATCTCCTGGGCGCGGGCGAACGCCCGGTCGCGCTGGACCGGCAGCGGCGGGGGGATGGCCCGCTCGATCAGCGGCATCGCCGCATCGACGAAGATGCCGCTGGGGGCGGTGTTGGCCGCGCGGCCGCTCCGTTCGATGCGGCCGCCCTCCGGTGCCTGCGTCTGGGGCGTGATCTGGGCTTCGCGCATCGCCGCGCTGTTGGCCCAGCCGGCATGGCCGTCGACCCGCTCGAGCCAGACCGGGCGGTCGGGGACGACCGCGTCGAGGTCGGTGCTGGTCGGGGAAGCGGCCGAGCCGCCAGCGCTCCTGGTTCCAGCCGCGGCCGAGGATCCAGCGCGGAGTCGGGTTGGCGGCGGCATATTGGGCGATCCGCCGCTGCGCCTCCTCGAGCGAAACGGTGTCGCTGAGGTCGAGGACGAGGGCGCCCATGCCGAGGCCCATGACGTGGCCGTGGGCGTCGATCAGGCCGGGGATCAGGGTGCGGCCGCGGCCGTTGAGCAGGTAGCGCGGCCGCTCGGGCCGCCGGTCGCCGCGCTGGTAGAGCTGCCGCACCCGGCCGTCGTCGCCGACCAGCATGGCGTTGAAGCGCAGCAGCCGGCCGTTCTCGCGCAGGGTATAGCCGTTGACGTTCTCGACCAGCACGTCGGCGAGGGCGGGGGAGGCGAGAAGGAGCAGGAGCGTCGCGAGGATTGCCCCCAATAAGCCTCTCCCTTTCAAGGGAGGGGTTTGGGGGTGGGTTGCAGCCGAGGGGGATCGATGCCCCCGAGGATGCCAGAAGCGCCTTTGCCGGGATCGATCCGGCTCGGTCGCTACCCACCCTTTAATTGCCTCCCTTGAAAGGGACGGAGTTTCTGTTCTTTTCTTCAACTCTCGAGCCTCCGGATCAGGGATGAGGTGTCCTGCCGGCCGGCGCCCAACGCCTGGAGGTCGGCATAGAATTGGTCGACCAGAGCGGTGAGCGGGAGCCGGGCGCCGTTGGCGCGCGCTTCGTCCAGCGTCAGGCCGAGGTCCTTGCGCATCCAGTCGACCGCGAAGCCGAAGTCGAACTCGCCCTTGTCCATGGTCGGCCAGCGGTTGACCATCTGCCAGCTCTGCGCCGCGCCGGCGGAGACGGCTTCGAACACCTTGTCGGCGTCGAGCCCGGCCCTGTGGGTGAAATGCACCGCTTCGGACAGGCCCTGGACGACGCCGGCGATGCAGATCTGGTTGACCATCTTGGTCAGCTGGCCGCTGCCCGGCGGTCCGACATGGACGATGCGGGCGGCATAGGCCTCCATCAGCGGCCGCGCCGCGGCCAATGCCGGGCCGGAGCCGCCGCACATGATCGCCAGCCTGCCGCTCTCCGCGCCGGCCTGGCCGCCGGAGACTGGCGCGTCGACGGAGAGGATGTTCCGCGCCTCTCCCGCTTCGGCCAGGCGGCGGGCGAGCCGGGCGGAGACGGTGGTATGGTCGATGAAGAGCGCGCCTTGCCGCATCGCGCCGAAGGCGGCCGAAGCGACCTCCTCGACATCCCTGTCGGCGCCGACGCAGGCGATCACCGCGTCCGCGCCGGCGGCGGCTTCGGCGGCGGTCGCGGCGTGCCTCCCGCCATGCGCCGCGACCCAGGCCTCGGCCTTGGCCGGGCCGCGATTGTAGACGACGAGGTCGTGCCCGGCGGCTGCCAGATGCCGCGCCATCGGCGCCCCCATCACGCCGAGACCGAGGAATGCGATGCGTGCCATCAGGCGGGCGATAAGGCTTGTTCGCGCGCCGCGCCAGATGGTCTCGATCGCGCATGCCGGTAGGGAGTCCGAACCCCGGCGTCCCAGCCTGGAACGGGACGCCGAAATGGACCCGTTTCGGCGCGAACCGGCTTCCCAACGCGGTCGCCAGGTTCCATAAAGATTCGAGCAACCATGCCGCGTCCGGTGGAGTCGAATTGAGCGCACCCTTCCGATTTCCGCGTTTCTTCGTGACGACGCCGTCGCCTTGCCCCTATCTGGTCGGCAAGACCGAGCGGAAGGTGTTCACCGAGCTGAGCGGCGACCATGCCGGCGACCTCAACGACGCGCTCGGACGGATCGGATTCCGCCGCAGCCAGAACGTCGCCTACCGGCCGAGCTGCCTCGACTGCGCCGCCTGCATCTCGGTCCGCGTCGTCGCCGGCGAGTTCCAGCCCAACGCGAGCCAGCGCCGGGTGATCCGCCGCAACCGCGACCTCGAGGTCATCGCCTGCAAGCCGTGGGCGACCGAGGAGCAATATGCGCTGCTGCGCCGCTACCTGCGCGCCCGCCATCCCGACGGCGGCATGGTCGAGATGGACGAGCACGATTTCTCCGACATGGTCGAGCAGAGCCCGGTCAAGACCTATATCGTCGAATATCGCGAGCCCGCGGTCGGCGGCGTGCCGGGCCGCCTTGTCGGCGCCTGCCTGACCGACCAGCAGACCGACGGCCTCAGCATGATCTACAGCTTCTTCGAGCCGGATGACGAGCGCCGGTCCGGCCTCGGCACCCACATCATCCTCGACCATATCGTCCGCGCCGGCCGCGCCCAGGTGCCTTATGTCTATCTGGGCTATTGGGTCGAGGAATCGAAGCGCATGGCCTACAAGTCCCGCTTCCGCCCCCTGGAGAGACTCGGCCCCGCCGGCTGGTACCGGTTCGACCCGGAGCAACGGGAGCTGCTGCTGGCCTGACCGGCCCGGCCGGTAGCCGGCATCGGCGTTCCTTCGCCAATTGCTTGCAATGTCACAAAAAAACTTGCGTTGCGCGGACAAATCCGCCAGCTATTCTCGGGCCGACCGCGCGGCCGGCCCATCGGGGAGCACGGACGGAAGCGGCCTTCCGGCATCTGAGCGGTCGTGTGCCGCCACAGATGCGGCGAGACGCCGCGGGAACTGAGTTTTTCCAAGAGTTGGAAACGAGACGGACGCCAGGGGCGGCCGGGGATCAGCGGCACGGCCGCAGGGGAATGTCATGGTTCAGCTTTACCGCCGCAAGGGCGGCGAACTCCTGGTCAATACCGAGACCAGCGGCAACCAGAGCGGCGCCAATCTGGCCGCGCTCCAGGGCGGCGGATATGTGATCGTCTGGACCGATTCGAGCGCGCTCGGCGCCGACACGAGCAGTTCCGGCATCAAGGCGCAGCGGTTCGACGGCGACGGCAACAAGGTCGGCGGCGAATTCCTCGTCAACACCACCGTGACCGGGTTCCAGACGGCAGCCTTCGTCACGACATTCGCCTCGGGCCGCTTCATCGTGACCTGGACCGACTCCAGCGCAACCGGCGGCGACACCAGCGGCAGCGCGGTCAGGGCGCAGATGTTCGAGGCGAACGGCACGCCTCTCGGCAGCGAGTTCCTGGTCAACACCGCCACCAGCGGGACGCAGACCGCCGCGTCGGTCACCGAACTGGCCGGCGGCGGCTTCGTCGTCAGCTGGTCCGACAGCAGCGGCGTCGGCGGCGACGCCAGCGGTTCCGGCATCAAGGCCCAGCGCTTCGACGCGGCCGGCGTCAAGCTCGGCGCCGAGATCCTGGTCAACACGGAAACCAGCGGCAGCCAGAACACGCCCGGCATCATCGCCCTGGCCTCAGGCGGATTCGCCGTCGCCTGGCAGGGCGCGACCTCGTTCAATGGCGTCACCGTCGTCGGCTCGGTCCGGGTCCAGCTGTTCGACGCCGCCGGCGCCAAGGTCGGCACCGAGCAGGTGGCGAGCAGCAGCCAGGAGGGCAATTTCAGCGGCCCCAACATCGCCGCGCTTCAATCCGGGTTCGTGGTGACCTGGGCGCAGCAGGACAGCATCTTCTTCCCCGGCGTGCCGGTCACCTTCAACGTCCAGGGGCAATTGTTCGACGCCAGCGGCGCCAAGCTGGGCGCCGAATTCACCGTCAACACGACGACCGCCGGCAGCCAGATGGCGCCCGACGTCGACGCGCTTCCCGGCGGCGGCTTCATCGTGACGTGGCACAGCGCCGGCGAGGGCGTCACGGGCTTCAACGTCTACGGGCAGATCTTCGACGCCGCCGGCGCCAGGGTCGGCGTCGAGTTCATCGTCAGCAGCGCCACCGACGGCAATCAGCTGACGCCCAAGGTCGACGTGCTGCCTTCGGGGGACATCGTCGTCACCTGGTCCGACAATAGCGGCATTGGCGGCGACACGTCCGGCACCGCGGTCAAGATGCAGGTCCTGACGCTGTCGAACGATCCGCCGACCGACATCCTGCTGTCGAACATGGCGATAAGCGAAACGGCGCGCGAGGACGTGCCGCTGGCCGTGCTCAAGACGGTCGGGGCGCTCAATTCGGGCTACACGTACGTAATCCTCTCCGATTCGTCCGGCGGCGCGTTCCGAATCGACGGCGACAAGCTGGTTGTCGACGACAACAACCTGCTCGATTTCGAAACCACGACGCAGGTGGAGCTCCTGATCCGCACCACCGACGACAACGGCAATTCGTTCGAGGAGACCATCCAGCTCGACATCGTCAATACTCCCGAAGCAGGCTATGCGGCGGCGACGGGCGAGTTCCTGGTGAACACGGCGACCCAGGACAATCAGTCCCAGCCCGTCATCACCCAGCTCGCGTCGGGCGGCTTCGTCGTCCTCTGGACCGAATGGGTCCCGTTCGGTTCCATCAATACCGGCAAGGCGCAAATCTACGACGCCGCCGGCAACCCGGTCGGCGGCGAGCTCGCGATCGAGGGCACGTCCGCGGCCGCCTTGCCCTGGGGCGGCTTCGTCGTCGTCGGCTCCGCGCCGGACGCCGATCTCTACGGGGTCGTGGCACGGATTTACGACGCCGCGGGCGTCACCGATGGAAGCGTCATCCCGGTCAACAGCTCGACCGCGGGAGACCAGTTTTTCCCGTCCGTCGCGAGCCTCCCGTCGGGCGGGTTCGTGGTCACCTGGACCGACTTTGCCGGGGGTGCCTTCGAAAGCGACGTGCGGGCGCAAGTCTTCGACGCCAGCGGCGGCAAGCTGGGCGCCGAGCTGGTCGTCCCCACCGTGACCGCGGGGCGCCAGGAGGAATCGGAGGTGGCGGTGCTCGATTCGGGCGGCTTCGTCATCACCTGGTGGGACGGCACGGTCCAGGCCCAGATCTTCACCGCGTCGGGCGCCCGCTTCGGCGGCCCGATCACCGTCGCGTCGGACAGCAGCGTGGAGCCGCACGTGACGGCGCTCGCCACGGGCGGTTTCGTCGTCACCTGGGCGAGGAACATCTCCTCCGGCGGCTTCGTCGGCATCGACAATCTCAGCGCCCAGATCTTCGACGCCAACGGCGTCCGGGTGGGCGACGTGATCCTGATCAGCGACGACGGCCCGTCGCAAGTGCGCTCGGTCGACGTCGCCGCGCTGCCCTGGGGCGGCTTCGTCGTGGCCTGGGCGGATTATGACGACGCCTCGACCAACGATGCCGGCATCCGGGCGCAGGCGTTCGACGGATCGGGCGCGAAGGTCGGCGAGGCGCTGTTCGTGAACGACGTGACTGTCGAGGACCAGATCCAGCCGAGCATCGCGGTGCTGGCATCGGGCGATTTCGTGGTCGGCTGGACCGATCAGAGCGGGCTCGGCGGCGATGCCAGCGGCTTCGGCGTCAAGGCGCGCCTCTTCACGATGGAGCCCGAGCCCACCGAGGGCGCGGACATATTGGACGGGACCGAAGGGGACGACGTCATCCACGCTTTGGGCGGCGACGACCTGGTCAACGGCCTCGGCGGGCACGACCAGCTGTTCGGCGACGGGGGCGACGACCAGCTCTACGGCAACGCCGGGATCGACACCCTGTTCGGCGGCGCCGGCAACGACCGCCTCGAGGGCGGCGACAATGACGACCAGCTCGAGGGCGGAGCGGGCGACGACCTCCTTTACGGCGGCGAGGCCGACGACGTCCTGATCGACGAAAGCGGCAACGACCAGCTCTACGGCGAAAACGGCAGCGACTCTCTTTCCGTCACCCGCCGCGAGACCGAGCCCGCGAGCGTCGTCCTGATCGACGGCGGCGCGGACGATGATTTCGTCACCTTTTTTGGCTACCGCTTCGCCGACGATGTCACCGTGATCGGCGGCGGCGGCAACGACCGGATCTCCGTCTTCCGCGGCGAGACCGTGACGATCGACGCGGGCAGCGGCGACGACCGGGTCCACCTCCACTTCCTCGGCGCCGATTACGCGATCACGCTCGGGTCCGGCGCCGACTTCCTCATCCTCCCGCAACGCTTCGAACCGATCACCCGCGACGGCGATATCGTCGTCACCGACTTCGAAACCGGCGAACAGGGCGACCGCCTCGAGCTCCTGCCGCTGCTGACGTCCGTCCTCCAGGGCTGGAGCTCCGACGCCAACCCGTTCGCCAGCCAGCATCTCCGGCTGGTCCAGGACGGGGCGGACGCCGTCCTGCAGATCGACGAGGACGGGACGGGCGGCGGGGCCGCCTTCGCCGATCTCGTCCGCTTCCAGAACCGGAGCGTCGCGGCCTTCACCCAGCATAATCTGGGCGGCTATCCCGCTGACGGCGGGCCGCCGACCCAGACGAGCTTCGTCGGCACCGAGGGCGACGACCTGCTCTGGGGTTCGTTCGGCGACGATCTCATCCAGGGGCTGGGCGGCGCCGACGAGATTTTCGGCGGCGCCGGCGACGACCGGATCGAGGGCGGCGACGCGTCCGACCGGCTCGACGGCCAGCTCGGCAACGACGTGCTGCTGGGCGGCGCGGGCGATGACGAGCTGCACGACGAGCTCGGCGGCAATGACGAGCTCTACGGCGAGGCGGGCGCCGACCGCCTGTCGGTCTTCCGCAACGAGCCGTCAACGGTTTCGAACGTCCTGCTGGACGGCGGCGCGGACAATGACGCGCTCGTCATCTCCTTCCATTTCGGCTATACCGGCACGGCGACCTTGATCGGCGGCGCGGGCAATGACGATCTCTACGCGACCGGCGGGCGCTTCGTCACGATCGACGGCGGGACCGGCGACGATTATGTCGAGATCCTGTTCGCCGAAGGCCCCTACACCGTCACGCTCGGCCAGGGATACGACCAGCTGTACGTGAATGCGGTGCTGCCCAGTTCGCCGCCCGACCTCAGCATCACCGTCACCGACTTCGCGCCCGGCGAGATCGGCCCGGAGACCGACGTCCTGTTCCTGCGCGACTATCTCGGCACCGTGTTTCCCGACTGGGACGGCATCACCAACCTGTTCGAGACCGGCCATCTCCAGCTGATGGCGGCCGGAGCCGACACGCTGCTGCGGATCGACCTCGACGGCTATGCCGGCGACGAAGCCGCCAAGGACCTCGTCCGGTTCCAGAACGTGGTTGCGAGCACGCTCACCGCGCACAACCTTCAGGGATTCGTGTCCGGCACGTTCGACCTGGTGGGCACCCCGGGCGCGGATGCCCTGGTCGGCAGCTGGGGCGTCAACCGCCTCGAGGGCCTGGGCGGCGACGACCTGCTCGACGGGCGCGCGGGCGCGGACCGGATGATCGGCGGGCTCGGCGACGACATCTACCATGTCGACCATGCCGCCGATATCGCCGAGGAATTGGCGGGCGAGGGCCGCGACATCGCTTATGCGACCGCCAATTACGGGCTGCACGCCGGGACCCATGTCGAGGTGCTGTCGGCGGCGTCGCTCGGCGGCACCGATCCGCTCCAGCTCTCGGGCAACGAACGCGACAACGAGATTTACGGCAATGCCGGCGCCAACGTGCTGCGGGGCGGCGGCGGGACGGACTTCCTGCTCGGCGGCTTCGGCGACGACACTTATTATGTCACCGACGGCGGCGAGATCATCTTCGAATATGCGGACCAGGGCCGCGACCTCATCTACACCGGCCTCAGCCACGGGCTGGCCGCCGGCAGCCATGTCGAGATCCTCTCCGCCATCTCCGTAGGCGGCACCGACCCGCTGCAGCTTTCCGGCAACGAGCTCGACCAGGAGATTTACGGCAATGCCGGCGCCAACGTGCTGCGCGGCGGCGGGGGCGTGGACCTCTTGCTCGGCGGCTTCGGCGACGACACCTATTACGTCACCGACGGCCGCGAGATCATTTTCGAATATGGCGGCGAGGGCCGCGACACCATCTACGCCGGCCTCAGCCACGGCCTGGCAGCCGGCAGCCATGTCGAGATCCTGTCGGCGATCTCGCTGAGCGGCACCGACCCGCTGCAGCTCTCCGGCAACGAGCTCGACCAGGAGATTTACGGCAATGCCGGCGCCAACGTGCTGCGCGGCGGCGGCGGGACGGACTTCCTGCTCGGCGGCTTCGGCGACGACACTTATTACATCACCAGCGGCGGCGAGACGATCTTCGAATATGCGGGTGAGGGCCGCGACATCATCTACACCAGCCTCAGCCACGGCCTCGCCGCCGGCTCCCACGTCGAAATCCTCTCGGCCATCTCCTTGAGCAGCACCGAGGCGATCAACCTCGGCGGCAACGAGCTCGACAATTACATCTTCGGCAATGCCGGCCAGAACATCCTCTATGGCGGTGGCGGGTTGGACAATCTGATCGGCGGCGGCGGCGACGACACTTATTACATCCTGGGCGGCAACGAGATCCTGTCCGAGGAGGCCGGGCAAGGTCGCGACAGCGCCTATACCAATGTGAGCTACGCGCTGGCCGAGGGCGCCGAGGTCGAGATCCTGTCGGCGGCATCGCTCGGCGGCACCGAGGCGCTCAGCCTCACCGGCAATTCCATCGCCAACGGCATCTTCGGCAATGCCGGCGCCAACACGATCGACGGCAAGGGCGGCGGCGACTATCTCGCCGGCGGCGGCGGTGCCGACAGCTTCGCCTTCACCACGACGCTCGGTGCGGGCAATGTCGATACCATCGCCGACTTCCTGTCGGGCACCGACCGGATTGCGCTCGACGACGCGGTGTTCGCCGGCCTCGGCCTCGGCGCCCTCGACCCCGGCGCCTTCGTCGTCGGGTCGGCCGCCGCCGATGCCGACGACCGGATCGTCTACGACCAGGCTACCGGCGCGCTTCTCTTCGACGCCGACGGCAGCGGACTCGGCGCGGCGGTGCAGTTCGCCTCGGTCGGCCCCGGGACCATCCTCGCGGCGAGCGACTTCACCGTGATTTGAGCGGCCAACAGGCCGAAGTACCTCCATTTCGGATTGAAAATTTCCTTTCCACGGACGGCCTCGGCGCGTCGTTCGTCGACTTCATCATGACCGCGTAATTGTTTGACGACGGCCGGTTTTCGCGCCTAACTGCGGTCATGGGCGCAGTGAACCGCCCGAGTCGTGGCGTCCTGTCGGCCGGTGGCGGGGGTAGCGACGTGGCTGATTTTACATCCGTTTCGGATCAAGTCTCGCACGCACGCGGCCGCCTCGCCACGGTCCGGGCGCTGCGTCGCGCCCGGCCCGAAAATTCCGATGGCGAGGCCATGGGGGAACTCGTTGCGCGCGATTTCCACGTCGGTATCGCCGCCGGCATGGCGGACGGGAACGGCGAGTTTGCGGTCAACACCGGTCTTGCCAACGATCAGGTCTTCCCCGCCGTCGCGGGGCTGGCGGGGGGCGGCTTCGTGGTCGCCTGGATGTCCTACGATCAGGACGGCAGCCTGTCCGGCATTTACGGCCGGCTCTACGGCGCCGGCGGCGAGGCGGCGGGCGGCGAGTTCGCGGTCAACGCGACCAGCGCCGGCGATCAGCTTTCGCCCGCCGCGGCGGGGCTGGAGGGCGGCGGCTTCGTCCTCGTCTGGACGTCCGACGGCCAGGACGGCAGCGGCTACGGCGTCTACGGCCGGCTTTACGACGCCGGCGGGGAGGCGGCGGGCGGCGAGTTCCTGGTCAACGCGACGACCGCGGACAACCAGCACGAGCCCGCCGTGGCGGCGCTGGCGGGCGGCGGCTTCGTCGTCGCCTGGATGTCCTTCGATCCGGACGGCGGCGGCTATGGCATCCAGGGCCGGCGCTACGAGGCCGGCGGCGCCGCGGCGGGGAGCGAGTTCGCGGTCAGCGCCGGCAGCGCCGGTGATCGGCTGTTTCCCTCCGTCGCCGCGCTGACCGACGGCGGCTTTGTCGTCGCCTGGGTGTCGGACGGGGAGGACGGCAGCGGCTACGGAATTTACGGCCGGCGCTACGACGCCCAAGGCGATGCGGCGGGCTTCGAGTTCCCCGTCAACATCGTCACGGCGGACAATCAGCACGCGCCCTCGGTCGCCGGCCTCGCCGGCGGCGGCTTCGTCGTCGCCTGGATGTCCTACGACCAGGACGGCAGCGGCTACGGCATCTATGGCCGGCTCTACGACGCCGCCGGCGTTCCGGCCGGCGGCGAGTTCCTCGTCAATGCGAGCATTGCCGGCGACCAGATTTCTCCGGCGGTGGCGGCGCTGGCGGGCGGCGGCTTCGTCGTCACCTGGACGTCCGACGGCCAGGACGGCAGCGGCTACGGCGTCTATGCGCGCTATTATGACGCCGACGGCGATCCGGCGGGCGGCGAAATGCCGGTCAGCAGCACGACCGCGGACAACCAGCAGGACACGTCGGTGGCCGCCCTCGCCACGGGCGGCTTCGTCGTGACCTGGATGTCCAGCGGCCAGGACGGCAGCGGCTTCGGCATTTACGGCCAGGCGTTCGGCGTTGCCGCGCCGCCGACGGTCGACCTCAACGGCGGCGACCCCGGGATCGATTTCGCCGCCGCTTATGTCGAGGGCGGCGCCGGCACCGCCATCGCCGACGGCGACGTTGCGATCGGCGCCGGCCAGATTGCCGGCGCCACCATCGCCATCGCCGACGCGCGCGAGGGCGACGCGCTCATCGTCGCCGGATCGCTGCCGGCCGGCATCATCGCCACCGGCGCGGGCGGCGCGACGCTGACCCTGAGCGGCATCGCGCCGGCGGCGGCCTATCAGCTGGCGCTGGGCCAGATCCGCTACGCCACCGGCAGCCAGGACCCGGACGCCGGCGGCAGCGACCCGGCGCGGACGATCATCGTGACGGTCAATGACGGGTCCGCCGACAGCGTCCCCGCCACCGCGACCGTCGCCGTCACCGGCGTCAACGACGCGCCGTCCGGCGGCAATTCGACGATTGCGGCGATCGAGGACGATATCGTGTCGATCCATGCCGGCGATTTCCTGTTCGCCGACATGGACGGCGACGGCTTCCTGGCGGTGACGATCGACAGCGTCAGCGCCGGCACTCTCTATTTCGACGCCGACGGCTCGCACGGCCCCGGCGGCGCCGAAGCGGCGGCGGTGATCGCGCCCCATATGCTCACCGTCGCCGCACTCGCTGCCGGGCACCTTTATTACCGGGCGGACCCGAACGCCTATGGCATGGGGCTCGGCCAGATCCGCTTCACCGTCCGCGACGACGGCGGGACTGCCGAAGGCGGGGCCGATACCGATTCGCTCCCCAACGTCCTGACGATCGACGTCGCCGCGGTGAACGACGCGCCGGTGCTGAGCGCGACCCCCGTCAATCCGGCCTTCACAGAGGGCGACGCGCCGGTGGACCTGTTCAATTCCGTCAGCATTTCGACGATCGAGGACGATCAAATGCTTGACATGTTGGTTTTCACTGTCACAGGCCTAAGTGACCGGGAAAACGAGCGAATCTTCGCTGACGGGGGCATAATCATACTCATCGACGGCTACAGGCTGGAAACGGCCACCAACGGCTTCAGCGCTGGCGTCTCGGTTTCGGGGACGGTGGCGACCGTCACCCTGTCGAGGGTGGGGGGTGTTTCGGCGCGCAAGCTCGAGACGCTGGTCGACACCATGGCCTATGCCAATATCGACGAGTCGCCGACCGCTGTGGCCCGGATGGTGACGCTCACCGCCCTTCGCGACACCGGCGGCACCGCTTATGGCGGCGCGGATCTGGCGCCGCTTTCCGTGCCGTCGACCATCGCCGTCGACGGAGTGAACGACGCGCCGACGCTCGCCAACCCGATTGCCGACCATCACGGCGGCGAGGACATGCCGGTCTCCTACCAGGTTCCGGCCGACGCGTTCGCCGACGTGGACGGCGACGCGCTGGTTTACAGCGCCACGCTCGCCGACAACTCGGCGCTGCCGTCCTGGCTCGGCTTCGACGCCGCCGCACGCACCTTCTCCGGTACGCCGCCACTGAACTTCAACGGCACGCTCTCGATCCGGGTCACCGCGAGCGACGGCTCGCTTTCCGCCGCCGACGAATTCGACCTGGTCATCGACCCGGTCAACGACGCGCCGACGATCACGATCAACCCGCCCGACGGCGCGCCGCTGGGCGGCGAAGCGCGGGTCAACGCGACCGTCGGGGGCAGCCAGGGGCAGTCCTCCGTGGCGGCGCTGCCCGATGGCGGCTATGTCGTCGCCTGGCGGCATTCCGCCAACCAGGGCGGCAGCGACTCCGACATTTACGCCCAGCGCTACGATGCGGCGGGCGCGGCGCTCGGCGGCGAGGTGCGGGTCAACGCGACCACGACGGTGGACCAGTTCCATCCCTCGGTCGTCGCCCTGGCCGGCGGTGGCTGGGTCGTCGTGTGGGAATCCTATGCCGGCGTCTACGCCCGGCGTTACGACGCGTCGGGCGTGGCGCAGGGCGCCGAGATCGGCGTCCTCACCAGCTTCAACAACGAAGAGATGCACCCCGCCGTCGCCGCTCTCACCGGCGGCGGCTTCGTCGTCAGCTGGCATTTCTCCAATCGGGACGGCAGCGGCACCGCCATCATCGCGCAGCGCTACGACGCCGCGGGAGCGGCGCAGGGCGGCCAGGTGCAGGTCAACACCACCGCCGCGAACGACCAGGAATTTCCGTCCCTCGCCGCGCTGGCGGACGGCGGCTACGTCGTCACCTGGACCTCGTGGCAGCAGGATGCCCCGGGCTCCGGCGTCTACGCCCGGCGTTACGACGCGTCCGGCGCCGCGCAGGGCGGCGAGTTCCGAATCAACACGACCGTCGCCGGCCATCAGCAACAAGCTTCGGCCGCGGCCCTTAACGGCGGCGGCTATGTTGTCGTCTGGCAGTCGTCCGACATTTTCGGCGGCAGCGCGGGCGTCTATGCGCAGCGCTTCGACGCTTCGAACCTGCCCCAGGGCGGCGAAACCTTGATCGGCGCAATAAGCGGGCAAAGCGAACCGTTCGTGACGGCGCTGTCCGGCGGCGGCTATGTCGTGACCTGGGCGTCCGGCGGCGAGATCTATGCCCGGCGCTACGACGCGGCGGGCATCGCCCAGGGCCAGGCGACCCTCGTCAATACGGCAACCGATGGCCAGCAGTGGGAGGCGGCCGCTGCAGGCCTTTCCAGCGGCGGCTATGTCGTCACCTGGAACACCTTGAATCAGGGCGGCCCCGCGCCGCCCGGCGTTTATGCCCAGCGTTTCGGCGAGGGCTTCGTCGCCACCGAGCAGTTCGTGCTGATCCTCAACGGCACCATCGCGATCGGCGATGTCGATTCGGGCGACGGCACGATCAGCGTCACCCTCGCGGTCGGCAGCGGCGTGATCGACATCATTGGGGGCAATGGCGGGGCGACCGTATCGGGCAGCGGCACCGCGAACGTGACCATCACCGGCACGCTGGCGCAGGTCAACGCGCTGCTCGGCACCGGCTCGGGAAGCCTCGTCGGCTATACCCCGAACAGCGACACGCCTCCGCCGAGCACGACCCTCACCATCACCGTCGACGACAATGGCAATAGCGGCTCCGGCGGACCGCTGACCGCCATCGCCGCGGCAACGATCGAGATTCGCCCGCTCAACGACGCCCCATCGGGGGCCGACGCGACCCGCTCCATCCTCGAGGACGGGACGTACACGCTCACGACGGCGGACTTCGGCTTCAGCGACGTCGACGGCCATGGTTTCGCCGGCGTGCGGTTCAGCGCGGCGCCGACCGGCGGCACCCTTTATTACGACGCCGACGGCGCCGGCGGCGCGGCGCCGGTCGCGATCACCAGCTTCGGCTCGACCATCTATTCGGCCGCCGACATCGCCGCCGGCCGCCTGACCTTCGTTCCCACGGCCAACCTCGCCGGGACCGGGGCCGCCAGCATCCGCTTCATCGTGGTCGACAACGGCCCCACCGGCCTGTTCAACCAGAATGCGGACCCGAGCGCCAACCGGCTGACCTTCGACATCAGTCCGGTGAACGACCCGCCCGCCGGCAAGGAGCTGCGGGCGACGATCGACGAAGACACGGCCCATGTCCTGACCCTCGCCAATCTCGGCTATAGCGACGTCGAGGGCCATGCGGCGCTCAACATGATCGTGGTCACCGCGCCGACCAAGGGCACTTTGTTCTTCGACGCCGACGGCGCCGGCGGGGCGGCGCCGGTCGCGCTGGCGGCAGGCGCGGTCGTCGCCGTCGCCGACATCGCCGCCGGGCGGGTCTATTATATGCCGCCGCTCAACGGCAACGGCGTCAGCATCCCGGGCTACGACCGGCTTTACTTCCAGCTGCAGGACAACGGCGGCACCGCCAATGGCGGGGTCGACGTGGATCCGACGCCGAACTTCTTCACCTGGGACGTGCGGCCGGTGAACGACGGCCCGGTGCTGACCGGCTCGGCCACCGACGCCACCCACGTCGAGGGCAACGGTCCCACCCCCGTCGATGCCGGCCTCAGCTTCGTCGACGTCGACAGCACCAATTTCAGCGTCGTCGCGCGGTTCAGCCAGAGCGTTGGGCAGGGCGACTATTTGACCTTCGTCAATAACGATGCGGCCCTCTACGGGACGATCGCCGGCACCTGGAACGAGTCGCAGCGCCAGATCCAGCTTCTCGGCACCGGCACCGTCGCGCAATGGCAGAATGCGCTCCGTGCGGTGAGCTACGACACCAATTTCGAGAACCCGAGCAATTTCGCGCGGCAGGTGACGTTCAGCGTCCACGACGGCAGCGCCGGCCCGAGCGCGATGACCTCGCTGGTCCGCTACGTCAACGTCACGCCGGTCAACGACGTGCCGGTCGCCCATGCCGACAGCGCGACGACGCGGGAGGATACGCCGCTCCAGTTCAGCCAGACGTCGCTGACCATCAACGACACCGACGCGGAAGGCAATTCGCTGACCATCACCGGCGTGTCCAATCCGGTCGGCGGCACGGTCGTGCTCGGCGGCCCCAATGGCTGGCCGCTCTTCACCCCGGCGGCGAATTTCGTCGGCACCGCTTCGTTCGATTATACGGTGAGCGACGGCCAGGGCGGCACGGCGACGGCGACGGTCACGGTCAATGTGACGCCGGTCAACGACGCGCCCTCGGGGACCTCCCGAGTGGTGACGATGGCCGAGGACGGGGTCCATGTCTTCGCGGGCAGCGATTTCGGCATGACCGACGCCGCCGATACCAATACCGGCGCGAACAGCCTGCTGGCGGTCTGGTTCCACACCGTGCCGTCCGCCGGCAGCCTCCTCTACGACCATGACAATGATGCCGGGACGGCGGGAATCGCGGTGCAGGCGTGGACCGAGATCCTGGCGTCGCATATCGACGCCGGCCGGCTGACCTTCCGGCCCGCCGCCGAGGCGAGCGGCGCGGCTTATGCCGGCTTCGCCTTCCAGGTGCGCGACGACGGCGGCACCGCCGAGGGCGGCGTCAATCTCGATTCGACTGCCAACAGCTTCACCTTCGACGTGACCGCGGTCGACGACCTCCCCGTCATCTCGATTTCGGATCTTGCCGCGGGCGAGCAGGCCGGCCTCGACCTCAGGGGCGCGGTCAGCGTCACCGACGTCGACGCCGGCAGCGGCACCTACACCGTCAGCCTGTCGGTCGATTACGGCATCCTCACCGGCGACGCGGGCAGCAGCGGCGCGATCGTCGGCGGCAGCGGGACCAATATTGTCAATCTCATCGGCACGCTCGCGCAGATCCAAATAGTGCTCGCTGGGGGCAGCGGCAGCACTCTCTTCTACACCGCCAACACCGACGCCCCGCCCGCGGCGGCCGAGCTCCTGGTCACCATCAACGGCGGCGGCGTGGGCGGCAATCCCGTGGCGTCGGACACCGAGACGATCGAGATCGCGGCCGTCAACGACGCGCCGACCGTGTCGATCAGCCCGGCCGGAAGCATCCCCCACGGCGCCGAATTCAGGGTCAATACGGTCACGATCGCCGACCAGGCCACGCCGTCGGTCGCGGGGCTCGCCGACGGCGGCTTCATCATGACCTGGCGCGCGGCCGGGCCGGTAGGGACCCTGAGCGAAGTCAAGGCCCAGCTCTATGACGCGTCGGGCGTTCCGCAGGGCGGCGAGTTCCAGGTCAACACCTACATGACGAACCCCCAGGAAGCGCCTTCGGTGGCCGCGCTTTCCGGCGGCGGGTTCGTCGTCACCTGGACGTCATTCGGCCAGGACGGCAGCAGCTACGGCATCTACGCCCAGCGGTTCGGCGCGGACGGCGTCGCCGAAGGCGGCGAGTTCCGGGTCAACACGACGACAGCCGGCGGTCAATTCGGTTCCGCGGTCGCCGCGCTCTCCGGTGGCGGCTTCGTCATTACCTGGGACTCCCCCGACGATGGCAGCGGCTATGGCGTCTACGCCCAGCGTTACGATGCTTCGGGCGCGCCGCTGGGAGGCGAGTTCCCGGTCCATACATCGACGGACAGCGACCAGTTCGATCCGGCGATCGCGGCGCTCCCCGGCGGCGGTTTCGTGGTAACCTGGGAGTTCCTGGCTTCAGGACGGCGACGGGTTGGGCGTCTACGCCCAGCGCTACGACGCATCGGGCATTCGGCAGGGCGCCGAATTCCAGGTCAACAGCTTCGAGACCGGCGACCAGTTCGAGCCCGCGGTCGCGGCGCTCACCAGCGGCGGCTTCGTCATCAGCTGGTGGTCGCGCGGCCAGGACGGCAGCGCCGACGGCATCTACGCCCAGCGCTACGACGCCGCCGGCGCCGCGCAGGGCGGCGAATTCCGGGTCAACAGCACGACCGCGGATTTCCAGATCGAGCCGGCGATCGTCGCGCTGGCGGACGGCGGCTTCGTCGTCACCTGGTCTTCGCGATTCCAGGACGGCAGCGGCTATGGCGTCTACGCGCAGCGCTACGACGCTTCGGGCACGACGCTGGGCGGCGAGTTCCGGGTCAACAGCTACACGTCGGCAGACCAGATCCTGCCCGCCATGGCGGCGCTCGCCGACGGCGGCTTCCTGGTGAGCTGGCATTCGCAGGGCCAGGACGGCAGCGGCCAGGGCGTCTACGCCCAGCGTTACAGCGCCGACCACGCTTATGTCCTGGCGGCCGCCGAGCAGGCGGCGCTGAACCTGAAGGGCTCGGTGTCGGTCGGCGACGTCGACGCCGGTTCGGGCGCGGTCACCGTCACCTTGTCGGTCGGCTACGGGATCCTCGACGTCACCGCGGGCGGCAGCGGCGCCGGCGTTTCGGGCAGCGGCACCGGCACGGTCATTCTCACCGGGACGGTGGCACAGGTCCGGGCCCTGCTCGGCAGCGATACCAGCAGCACGATCAGCTACACGCCGGATACCGACAGCCCGCCCGCCCAGACCATTCTCAGCGTGACGATCGACGACGGCGGCGGCACGGGTGCCGGCGGTGCGCTGATTGCCGAGGGCAGCGAAACGATCGCCATCCTTTCCGTCAACGACGCGCCGGCGAGTGCGGACGCGGTGCTCACGACTGCGGAGGACACGCCCTACGTCTTCCAGCTCGGCGACTTCCCGTTCACCGATACCGACGGCGATGCCCTCGCCGCGATCGTGGTGACCGATGTGCCGCCCGACGGAACGCTGTTCCTGGACGGCATCGAGGTCATGGCGAACGACGCGATCCCGATCGCCGGGATCGCCGCCGGCCACCTCATTTTCGTCCCCGCGCCCAATGCCAGCGGCAACGGCTATTCCGGCTTCACCTTCCGGGTCCGCGACGATGGCGGCACCGGCCATGGCGGTTCGGACACGTCGTTGCCGTTCGAGATGGCGATCAACGTCTCGGCGGTGAACGACGCGCCGTCGGGTCATGATGTCACCCGTCAGCTCGACGAGGATCAGACCTATACGTTCCAGCTCGGCGATTTCGGCTTCGCCGACATCGAGGGCGACGGCTTCCAGGCGGTCAGGATCGCGACCCTGCCGCTGGACGGCACGCTCCTGCTGAACGGGGCCGCGGTGGCGGCGGGCGACCTGGTCCCGGCGAGCGACATCGCCGCCGGCAACCTGGCCTTCGCCCCCGATCCGGAAGGCTTCGGCACGCCCTATGCGAGCTTTACCTTCCAGGTTGAGGACGATGGCGGCAGCGCGAACGGCGGCGCCGACCGGGATCCTGTCGCCAATCTCTTCACCCTCGATGTCGCCGCGGTCAACGACGCGCCGGACGGCGCCGACGCCTCGGCCGCCTTGCTCGAGGACGGGACCTATCTCTTCTCCGCCGCGGACTTTTCCGCCGGCTTCAGCGATCCGGACGGCACCGATGCCTTTGCCGGCATCACCGTCTCGGGCCTGCCGGCGGCGGGCACGCTTTCCTATGACGACGGCACCGGCGCGCTGGCCGTCACCGAGGGCCGGTTCGTCAGCGCCGCCGACCTCGCCGCCGGCTATCTCACCTTCACGCCGGGTGCGGACGGGAACGGCGCCGCCTATGCCGGCTTCGCCTTCCAGGTCCATGACGACGGCGGCACCGCCAATGGCGGCGCCGACCAGGACCCGGTCGCCAACCTCTTCACCCTCCACGTCACCGCGGTCAACGACGCGCCGATCGTCGATCTCGACTTCACCACCTTCCCCGAGCTCGACGTCGCGCTCGCTTACACCGAGGGCGACGCCCCGGTGACGATCGCGCCCAACGCGCTCGTCCAGGATCCCGATCAGCCGGCCAATTATGCAGGCTATACGCTGACCGCCGCCTTCGCAGCCAACGGCACGGCCAGCGACCAGCTGATTGTCGGCACCGTCCCCGGCGCGATCGACGTGTCGGGCGCCGACATCCTCTATCAGGGGGTCGTCGTCGCGACCTTCACCGGCGGCGCCGGCGGCACGCCGCTGGTGATCGCTTTCAACAGCAATGCCTGCGGCTGCTCGCTGCAGGCGGTGACGGCCAGCATCGGCTATTCAAACAGCTCGAACGCGCCCTCGACGCTGGCGCGCACCATCGTCTTCACCGTCAATGACGGCGGGGCATCGCACGCCACCGCTAGCGCGGCCGCGACGATCGCCGTCACCGCGATCGAAAGCGCCGCGGTGGCGCAGGACGATGCGGTCGCCACCGACGAGGCCACGGCGATCAGCGGCAACGTTTTCGCCGACAACGGCTTCGGCCTCGACGACGACCCCGACGGCCCGTCCCTGACGGTCGCCGCGGTGAACGGCTCGGCCGCAAATGTCGGCAACCAGATCCTGCTCGCCTCCGGAGCGCTGCTGACGCTCAATGCCGACGGGACGTTCGAATATGATCCCAACGGCGCCTTCGACGCCTTGCCCGCTTCCTCGTCGGGCTCCCCAAACGACCAGACGACCGACCACTTCACCTACGCGCTGGACAATGGCAACGACGCGACGGTGACGGTGACGGTCGACGGGCTCGACGGCGACGACATATTGTTCGGCGGCGCCGGCGGCACCGGCGACGACACCTATTATCTCGACGATGCGTCGGACCTGGCCGTGGAGCTGGCCGGCGAGGGCCGCGACCTCGTCTATGCGAGCGTCAATTACGGCCTGCACGAGGGGACCCATGTCGAGATCCTGTCGGCGATCGCGCTCGGCAGCACCGACCCGCTCCAGCTTTCCGGCAACGAGCTCGACAACGAGGTCTACGGCAATGCCGGCGCCAACATCCTGCGCGGCGGCGGCGGCACCGATCTTTTGCTCGGCGGCTTCGGCGACGACACCTACTACGTCACCAGCGGCGGCGAGACGATCTTCGAATATGCCGGCGAAGGCCGCGACATCATCTATACGAGCCTGAACCACGGCCTCGCCGCGGGCAGCCATGTCGAAATCCTCTCCGCCATCTCCCTGAGCGGCACCGAAGCGCTGCAGCTGAGCGGCAACGAGTTCAACCAGGAGATATACGGCAATGCCGGCGCCAACATATTGCGCGGCGGCGGCGGCAGCGACCTCCTGCTCGGCGGGTTCGGCGACGACGAATATTACATCACCAGCGGCGGCGAGACGATCTTCGAATATGCGGGGCAAGGCCGCGACATCATCTATTCCGACCTCAGCCACGGCTTGGCCGCCGGCAGCCATGTCGAAGTCCTGTCGGCGATCTCCCTCTCGAGCACCGCCGCGCTCAATTTCGGCGGCAACGAGCTCGACAATTATATTTACGGCAATGCCGGCATGAACATCCTCTACGGCGGCGGCGGGCTCGACACCCTGGTCGGCGGGCTCGGCGACGACACCTATTACATCCTCGGCGGCAACGAGCTGCTCTACGAGGATGCGGGCGGCGGCCGCGACACCGCCTACGCCTTCGTCAGCCACGCCCTCACCGCCGGCGCCGAAGTCGAGATCCTGTCCGCGGCCTCGCTGGCCGGGACCGACGCCATCAGCCTCACCGGCAACGAATTCGCCAACGGCATTTTCGGCAATGCCGGCGCCAACACGATCGACGGCAAAGGCGGCGCCGACTATCTTTCCGGCGGCGGCGGGGCGGACAGCTTCGCCTTCACCACCGCCTTGGTCGGAGGCAATGTCGACACGATCGCCGACTTCCAGGCCGGGACCGACAGGATCGCGCTCGACGACGCCGTGTTCGCGGGGCTCGGCCTCGGCGCCCTCGCCCCCGGCGCCTTCGCCGCCGGCGGCATGGCCAGGGACGCGGACGACCGCATCCTCTACGACGCCGCGACCGGGCGCCTGTTGTTCGACGCCGACGGCAACGGCCTCGGCGCGGCGGTGCAGTTCGCCTCGGTCGAACCCGGGACGATCCTTACCGCCAGCGACTTCACGGTGATCTGAGGCGCGAAGACGGCCGAAGCCGACCGCTCCCGGCGGTTATTGCAGCTCGGCCAGCGCCGCCGCCTTCTTCGCTTCGGTTTCGGCGCGCATCCGGCCGGTCCGCTCGACCCGGGAAGCCATCTGCTCCCAGGCCTCGGCCGCGCGCAGGCAGCGGTCGCGGACGTTCTGCAGCGGCGTCTGGTCGGCGTCGCGGCGCGCCTCGGCGGCGCGCTCGAGATAGAATTCGTGATGGGTCGACATGGCTTCTTGCTTTCAACGGGAAGGGACGGCGGGGAATCGGAGCTCCGCCGCACCCGAAAATATCGACTCAGGCTTCCTTGAGGTCGACGGCGCTGGTCTTGCCGCGCTCGTCGGTTTCGAGCTCGTAGCTGACGCGCTGGTCGCGCAGCAACGTGCGCATGCCGGCGCGCTCGACCGCCGAGATATGAACGAAGGCGTCATTGCCGCCATCTTCGGGCTGGATGAAGCCGTAACCCTTTTGCTCGTTGAAGAATTTGACGACGCCGATGGGCATAGAGCGGTCCTTGTTCGGGGCGGTCCGACGGCCGGCCGCCTCCTTGCTGTCAGAGGCGAGAAGGAGGAAGGAGCCGCAAAGCGCCAAAGACCGTCCCTGCGACCGAAGCCCGGAGAGCATAGAGAATAAGGCCGAAAATGGCAAATCGCGCCGCCGCGCGCGGGGCGCCTCAATCGGCTTCCGGGACCGAAGCGGCGAGCTTCTTCGGCGCGACGGCGCGGTAGCTTTCGGCAATCCACCGCTTGAGCAGGTCGAGATCGGGTTCGTCCGCCTGGCCGAACCGCGCCGTGATCCAGCCGGAACGGCCAAGGCCGTAGCCGGCCGGCTCGGCGAAATCGAAAACCAGCGCGAAATCGCGGCTGACCGGCAGCTTGACGGTGAGGCTGAGCGCACCGTCCGTTTCGTCGAGCCAGACGAATGTCTTGCTGCGCACCTTCAAGGCGGTGTGGCCCCAGGGAAACTCCTCGACCACCTCGGGAAAAGCGAGGCCGTGGCGGCGCAGCGCCGCGAACGCGGTCATTCGTTCGAGCCCAGCTCGGCCATGAAGGGCGGGTCGTCGATCGATGCGGCGGCGGCGGCGAGAAGGCCGTCCCAGCGCTTGGAAAGGCCGTCGAAATAGGGATCGTCGATCGCGATCCGCCGGGTCAGCACCTTCGAGCCGGGCGCGGCGGGCATCACCATCAGGTCGAGCGGCCGCCCGACCGCGAGGTTGGAGCGGATCGCCGCGTCGAACGAGAGGAAGCCGATCTTCATCGCTTCCCCGAGCGGCGTTCCGCTACGGACGCTGCGATCGATCATCGGCTTGCCATATTTGGTCTCGCCGATCTGAAAGAACGGCTTGTCGGGCTTGCACTCGATGAAATTGCCGGCCGCGTAGATCAGGAAGAGCGCCGGCGGCGCATCGCCGATCCGGCCGCCGAGCAGGATCGAGGCGGAGCCGCTGATCTTGATCGAGGCAAGCGCCCTGCCGACCGTCTCGTTGGCGAGCTGCATCGCCTCGCCGACAAGCTGGGCGGCGCGGAACATGCTGGTCGGCTCGCTGATGGTCCGCATCAGCCCCTCGTCCTCGCCGGTGGGCAGGCCCTGGCGGAGCAGGCTGATCACCGTCTGCGAGGTCGAGAGATTGCCGGCCGAGGCCGCGTAGAGGCAGCGGTCGCCGGCGTCGGCGAGGCAGTGGAGCTTGCGGAACGAGGAAATGTCGTCGACGCCGGCATTGGTGCGGGTGTCGGCGATCATGATCAGCCCCGCGTCGAGCAGCATGCCGAGGCAATAGGTCATCCGTCTTCCTCAACTTTGGGACTGGAACTGGGCCTGGGTCTGCGTTTCGCTGACCTCGACCTCTACCGCCAGTTCCTCGGCCCCGCCACCCGAACGTGCGCCGGCGACCGGCGCCGCGTCGCGATAGTCGAGGCCGCAGGCGACCCGGACATAGGCGTCGTCGGTGCAGATGCCGTTGGTCGGATCGAATGCGACCCAGCCGAGATCGCCGACCCAGGCCTCCGCCCAGGCATGTGCCGCGTCCTGGGCATGGGCGCCGTCGCGGCGGAACAGATGGCCGGAAATGTAGCGGGCCGGGATGCCGAGATAGCGGGCCGCGCCGATCAGCATGTGGGTGAAATCCTGGCAGACGCCGTGGCCGGCAGCGCAGGCCTGCTCGGCGGTGGTATCGGTTTCGGTCGCCCTCGGTGTCGAAGCGCATCGTCTCGTGGAGGCGGGCATTTAGCCGGTGCAGCCGCCCGAGCGCCGGGTCCGGCCCGGCATCGACCGATTCGGCCAGCGCGACCAGCGCCGGGCCGGCGGCGGTGAGCGGAGTCGTCCGGCAGAAGACCTGCGGCGGCAGGTCCGACGGCAGTCCCTGGACGACGCCGGCCCGGTCCTCGGTCAGCACCCGGCCGTTGACCGAGACGGCGAGGCGGCGGACCGGCTTGTCGACGTAGAGCATGTGGGTGACGTTGCCATAGCCGTCGCGGCCCTCGCGCAGCCGGGCGTCGCAATCGACGTCGATGCGCCAGTCGAGCACCGTCTGGCCGGCGAAGCTCAGCGGCGTCCCGCGCAGCAGCTGGATCACGCCGCGCGTCGGCTCGGCATAGGAATAGGTGGTGACATGATGGACCGTGAGCCGCATCAGGCGAACCGGAACTGCTTGGCGATGGCCTCGCCGATCGCATTGTTGTCGCGGACATAGGCGTGAAGCCATTCGTGCAGGCCGCGCCGGAACACCGTGCCGACGTCGATCTCCTGCAGGCCCGACAGGCGCTGGCGGGCGAGCCGGTCGGCCGGACCCTGCCGGCCCGAGCGGCTGCCGAGCTCGCCGAGCAGGGCGACCGTCTCCTCGGCCGACGCGGCGAGCGAGCGCGGCAGCTCGCGCCGGAAGATCAGCATGTCGGCGACCAGCCAGGGCTTCAGCGCCTCGCGGTAGAGGTGGCGGTAGGCGGTCTTGGCCGAGACGATCTGGAGGATCGTCGTCCACTGGTCGCGGTCGAGCTTGCCGCCCACCTCCTGGCCCTCGGGCAGCAGCAGGTAATATTTGACGTCGAGCAGACGCGCGGTGGCGTCGCCGCGCTCGATCATCGAGCCCAGCCGCATGAACCAATAGCCCTCGTTCCGCAGCATCCGCGCGAGCGCGCCTTCGAAGCCGCGGGTCTCGGCCTTCAGCTCCTCGACCAGGTTCAACGTCGCCTGGACGCCGCCCGGGCTGGTCCGGTTCTGGATCATCAGCCAGGCGCGGTTGATCGCCTCCCAGACCTCGCGGGTGAGGGCGGTGCGCGCCGCCCGGGCATTGTCGCGCGCCACGCCGATGCAGGCTGCGGATCGAGCTCGGATTGTCCTCGCTGAGGGTCAGGAAGCGCCGCGCGCCGCGGCCCTCGCGGCTGACGTCGAGCGGCGGCGCGCCGACCACGCTCAGCGCGCTCATCCAGGCCTGCTCGACATGGGCGTGGCCGCCCAGCGCGGCGAGCCGGATCGTCGCCTCGACCAGCCGGGTGGTGAACTCGGCCCGCTCCATGTAGCGGCCGATCCAGTAGAGGCTGGAGGCGGTGCGCGACAGCATCGTCAGGCCCCGGCGCCCTGTTCGGGCGCGAGCACGAAGCTGTCCTTGGTGCCGCCGCCCTGGCTCGAATTGACCACCAGCGAGCCTTCGCGCAGCGCCACCCGGGTGAGGCCGCCCGGGACGATGGTGACGCCGTTCGCCCCGGTGAGGACGAACGGCCGGAAATCGACATGGCGCGGCGCCATGCCGGCGTCGGTGTGGATCGGCACGGTCGACAGCGCCAGCGTCGGCTGGGCGATATAGCGCTCCGGCTCGGCCTTGAGCGCGTCGCGGAACGCCGCGATTTCCGCCTTGGACGCGGCCGGCCCGACCAGCATGCCGTAGCCGCCCGAGCCGTCGACCAGCTTCACCACCAGCTTGTCGAGATTGTCGAGCGTGTAGCGGAGCGCCTGGGGATCGCGGCAGCGCCAGGTCTCGACGTTGGGGAGCCTGGGCTCCTCGCCGGTATAATAGCGGACGATCTCGGGCATGTAGGAATAGATCGCCTTGTCGTCGGCGATGCCGGTGCCCGGCGCGTTCACCAGGGTGACGTTGCCGGCGAGATAGGCCGCCATCAGCCCCGGCACGCCGAGCATCGAATCGGGGCGGAAGACGAGCGGATCGAGGAAGGCGTCGTCGATCCGGCGGTAGATGACGTCGACCCTGACCCGGCCGTCGATCGTCTTCATCCAGACGATGTCGTCGTCCACTTCCAGGTCGCGCGCCCTCGACCAGCTCGATGCCCATATTGTCGGCGAGGAAGCTGTGCTCGTAAAAGGCGCAGTTGTGGTGGCCGGGGGTGAGCAGCACGCAGCGCGGCTCCCGGGCGCCGCTCGGGCGCCACCGAATAGAGCGTGTCGCGCAGCAGCTCGGGATAGGAATCGACCGGCCGCACCGGGAAGATGTCGAACAGCTCCGGGCAGAGCCGCAGCATCGCGTCGCGGTTCTCGATCATGTAGGAGACGCCCGAGGGCGTGCGGGCATTGTCCTCCAGCACGCAAGAAGTCGTCGGGCCCGGTCCGGACCAGGTCGATCCCGCAAATATGGGCATAGACGCCGTGCGGCGCCCGCGCGCCGGCGACGGGGATGCAATATTGCGGATTGCCGAGGACGATGTCGGCCGGGATGACTCCGTCGGCGATGATCCTGCGGGCGCCGTAGACGTCGTCGATGAAGGCGTTGATCGCGCGCACGCGCTGCTCGAGCCCGGCGGACAATTTCTCCCATTCGGCGGCCGAGAAGATGCGCGGGATGATGTCGAAGGGGATGATCCGCTCGGCCGCTTCCTCGTCGCCATAGACGCTGAAGGTGATGCCGAGGCTGCGGAACGCGGCTTCGGCGGCTTGCTGGCGCCGCGCCAGCTCGGCCGCCGGCGTGGCGGACAGCCAGTTGGCGAGCGGCTCGAAGCCCGGCCGCGCCTTGCGGTTCCGGCTGGTGCCCCATAGCTCGTCGAACGGCTTGCTTTCGGCCATCGCCCCTCGCTGCCCGAGCGGCTTCTGGCTGCCGCCGTCGCCGTAACAATGCACGAAAGCCGCTGAAGGGCCAATATGCCGCCGGTGGACGCAGGCCGGCGCGGCGCCTAACCTTGCCGCATGACCACCGAACTCATCGTCCTCGCCTGGGGCTGCGTGCTCGCCATCGTCCACATCTTCGCGGCGGTGCGGGTGAAGACGCGGCAATATGGCACGGCCTGGAACATGGGCGCCCGCGACGAGGCGCTGCCGCCGCCCGAGCCGATCGTCGGCCGGCTGGCGCGGGCGCAGGCCAATTATTTCGAAACCTTCCCGGTGATGGCGGCGGCGATCCTGATCGTCAGCGTGGCGGACCTCGAGACGCGCTGGACGGCGATTGGCGCAATCCTGTGGCTGGCGGCGCGGCTCGTCTATCTGCCGCTCTACGCGCTCGGCATCCCGAAGGTGCGGACGCTGGTTTTCCTGATCAGCGTGGTCGGGATCGGGATGGTGCTCTGGCCGGCGCTTGCCGCGGGCTTTTAAGGCTGCATCGGCCAGTCTCCGCTGGAATGACGATAGGAGGGCACGCGGGGTGCCAAAGGAAAACCGGCGCCCGCATTGCCGCGGACGCCGGTCCTCGCCCCACTCGCAAACTTGTCAGGCGACCTTGGCCGCCTCCAGATCCTCGGGCTCGCGCAGCACGTAGCCGCGGCCCCAGACGGTCTCGATATAATTGTCGCCGCCGCAGGCCAGGCTCAACTTCTTCCGCAGCTTGCAGATGAAGACGTCGATGATCTTCAATTCGGGCTCGTCCATGCCGCCGTAGAGGTGGTTGAGGAACATCTCCTTGGTGAGCGTCGTGCCCTTGCGGAGCGAGAGCAGCTCCAGCATCGCATATTCCTTGCCGGTCAGGTGGACGCGGCTGCCGTCGACCTCGACCGTCTTGGCGTCGAGGTTGACCGCGAGCTTGCCGGTCTTGATCACCGACTGGCTGTGGCCCTTGGAGCGGCGGACGATGGCGTGGATGCGCGCGACCAGCTCGTCGCGATGGAACGGCTTGGTGACATAATCGTCGGCGCCGAAGCCCAAAGCGCGGACCTTCGAATCCATCTCGGCGACGCCGGAGAGGATGAGCACCGGGGTGCCGACCTTGGCGGTCCGGAGCTTCTTCAGCACGTCGTAGCCGTGCATGTCCGGCAGGTTCAGGTCGAGGCAGATGATGTCGTAATCGTAGAGCTTGCCGAGGTCCAAGCCCTCTTCGCCCAGATCGGTCGTGTAGACGTTGAAGCCTTCGGTGGTCAGCATCAGCTCGATGGCCTTGGCCGTGGTCGGCTCGTCTTCGATCAGCAGCACGCGCATGAATGGGCCCTCCTGTCGGGGGCGGCGGTCCGTCGGCCGGTCGCCCCTTCGACGTTCATTAACCATTGGAGGTGTGAAGGCAAAAGGTTAATTTGGTATTAATACAGTAGAATCCGATACTAAGCTCAGATCGTTGCGCGTGGGCCACAGACGTGGCAGGGCCGCCGGCGATGAAACCGGCCACGGACTTCTGGGAAAAGAGCGTCCTCTTCATCGACGGCGAGGCGATGGTGATCGACAAGCCGGCGGGCCTCGCCGTCCATCCGGGCGCGCGCACGCGGGAGAGCCTGGAAGACTATCTACACCATCTTCGTTTCGGGTTCAGGCGGCTGCCGCTGCCGGTCCACCGGCTCGACCGCGACACGTCGGGCTGCCTTCTGCTCGCCCGCAACCCCAAGGCGCACAAGGCGCTTCCAGCGCGCCTTCGAGGACAAGAAGGTGGCCAAGACCTATGTCGCGGTCCTCGACGGCGTGCCCGAGGCCGGGAGCGGGACCGTCGACATGGCGCTCGGCAAGATCTCGACCGCCGAGGAAGGCTGGCGGATGGTCGCCGATCCGGCGGGCAAGGCGGCGGTGACGCACTGGCGGGTCGCGGCGGTCCGCGGCGGGCGCGCGGTGCTGCTGTTCACGCCGGAAACCGGGCGCACCCACCAGATCCGCGTCCACGCCGCCGAGGGGATCGGCATCCCGATCGCCGGCGACCCGGTCTACGGGGCGGGCAGGGGGCCGATGCTGCTCCACGCGCTTTCGCTCAGGGTCGAGCGCGACGGCAAGCCGCCGATCGAGGCGACCGCGCCGCTGCCGCCGACCTTCGTCAATGCGGGGCTGGGCGATGTCCTTTGAGATCCCGGAAGAGGCGCTCCAGGAGATGAGAAGGGGCAAGTTGCCCGGCAACTTGCAGTCGCGTCTGGGAGACGCGACGACCTTCTCATTTCTCGCCGCGTCCGGCCCGGGCGGGCAGAACGTCAACAAGGTGGCGACGGCGTGCCAGCTGCGCTGCGACGTTTTCAAGCTGGGCCTGGCTCCCGACGTTTACGCCCGGCTGAAGACGCTGGCCGGGAGCCGGATGAACGCGGCCGGCGAGATCGTGATCACCGCGCGCAAATACCGCACCCAGGAGGCCAATCGCGAGGACGCGCGGGCGACGGCTGGCGGAGCTGATCGCCAAGGCCCATGTCAAGCAGGCCAAGCGCGTGCGTACCCGGCCGAGCCGGGCGGCCAAGGCAAAGCGGGTCGACGCCAAGAAGCAGCGCGGCACGGTCAAGCAGGGGCGGGGCAGGGTGACGCTGGACTGAATTCCTCCCCTCGATTTCGAGGGGAGGGGGACCGCGCGATGCGCGGTGGAGGGGCCCGCCGGGTTCAGGAAGCCCCTCCACCATGCTTCGCATGGTCCCCCTCCCCTGCAAAGGCAGGGGAGGATAAAGGAGGGAGAATGTACGACTTCAGGATCGAAGCGGCAGACAAGGCCGAGCTCTGGCGCGAGCTCACCGAGGCCGCCGACGCGCTGACCGCGGACGAGCCCGACGCAATCGCCAACATGGCCAATGTCGCGGCCCTGCATCTGGGAGGCGCTGCCCGACCTCAACTGGGCCGGCTTCTACCGCAATGTCGGCGGCGAGCTGGTGCTCGGGCCGTTCCAGGGCCGGCCCGCCTGCATCCGCATCCCGTTCGGCAAGGGCGTGTGCGGCGCCGCGGCGGCGACGCTCGAGCCGCAATGCGTCGCCGACGTCAACGCCTTTCCCGGCCATATCGCCTGCGACGCCGCTTCGCGCTCCGAGCTGGTCGTGCCGATGGTCGCGGACGGCCGGCTGGTCGCCGTGCTCGATCTCGACAGCCCGACGCCGGGGCGCTTCGACGCGGAGGACGTGGCCGGCTGTGTCAAATTGGCACAGCGGCTCTCGGCCCGCCTCGGCGGCATGGCAAAGGGGCCCGTCGGCGGTTAAGAAAGGGCAATGCGGCCCCCGGCGCGCCTCGCTGCGGGGCGATATGTTGCGACAGGGGAACCCTTTATGCGCAAGTTGAGCCTCCCGATCCTGGCAGCGAGCATCGCCTTCACGCCGAGCGGCGCGTTCGCGCAGGTCCACCATCCGGGCCCGCCGCCGGCCGGCCACAGCTGGCGCGGCGGCGTAACCGGCATGCCGGCTCGCGGGCCCAATGTCCGCCACCATGGCGGCGTGACCGGCATGCGCGGCCACCGGCCCAATGTCGTGGTCCGCCACGGCGGCGGCCGCTTCGGCCATCCGGGGCCGAACTTCCGCCACCGCCGCCTCCAGCGCGGCTTCGTCATCCATCCCTTCTGGTTCGGGCCGCAATTCCACGTCAACAATTGGCAGATGTACGGCTTCGCCGACCCGGGAGGGGACAGCCGCTGGGTGCGCTATTATGACGACGCCTATCTGATCGACCGCGACGGCCGCGTCCGCGACACGCGCTACGGCATGGATTGGGACCAATATGGCGAGGAATGGGACCTCGAGGACGGCATCCCCGCTTATCGCGGCAGCCGCGACTGGCGTCCCGACGACGACGATTATGCCTGGGCCGAGCGCCATGGCGAGACCGGGCCGGGCAACAATATGGGCGGCTGGGACTACAGCCAGTACGGCCATGGTGGCGGCTACGCCCACACCCAGGTCTATGGCGGTGCTTATGGCGGCTACGGCTATGGCTACGGCTATGCTTACCCGATCATCATCGAGACGACGGTGACCACCGCGGCGGCCGCGACCTATACCGAAGAGGTGGTCGAGGAATATGTCCAGGTCCGCCGCCCGCGCCGCGCCCATCGCCGTGCCCGCTGCGTCTGCGCCCCGCCGCGGCCCGCGGTGCGCCCGGCCCCGCGCCCCGCGCCCGTCCGCCGTCCGCCGCCGGCCGGCGAACGCGGCTGATCGTCCCGCCTAGCTCAGCCGGGCCAGCGCCTCGTCGCTGAGCCCGGCGGGGACGATGATCAGCGGGCAGGGGAGGCTCGCCGCCGCGGCGCCCGCGAAATGGCTGACCAGCGGGCCGGGGCCGCCTTCGGCCGCCGCGCCCAGCACCAGGGCGGAGATGTCGTCGCGCTCCTTCAGAAGCTCGGCGACCGCCTTCACCGGATCGCCCTGCCTGACCGTGATCGACGGCTTGATCCCGGCCTCCTCGACGATCGCGCCGGTGGCCTGGACCAGCATCGCCTCGGCGCGCAGCCGCGCTTCCTCCTCCATCGCCGCCTGGACGGCGCCCCATTGCGACGAATTCCGCCTGCGGGATGAGGGCGAGGATATCGACCCCGCCGCCGGTCCGCGCTGCCCGCCGCGCCGCGAAGCGCAAGGCGGTGAGCGCCTCCTCGGTCTCATCCATCACCACCAGATAGGACCGCATCCGCCGCTCCCGCCAAAGCGCTTTTCCAGCAAAAGCGGCCACCGGCTCCTGGGGCCGGGAAGCGCGCCTTCTAGCTGGCGCGGACGGTGCGTCAGATTGTCGCCCCGCGCAAGCGTGCCCTTGACCCGGGCCATGGCTTTGCTGTTTGGACACGTGCGGCCGTTCGCGAAAGGAAAGCTCCTTCCATGCCGATCGAACTGAAGATGCCCGCGCTGTCGCCCGACCATGGAGGAGGGGACGCTGGCCAAATGGCTGGTCAAGGAAGGCGACGAGGTGGCGTCGGGCGACATCCTCGCCGAGATCGAGACCGACAAGGCGACCATGGAGTTCGAGGCGGTCGACGAAGGCACGATCGCGAAGATCCTGGTTCCGGAAGGCAGCGACGAGCGTCAAGGTCGGCACCGTCATCGCGCTGATCGCCGGCGAAGGCGAGGACGTCTCGGCCGCGCCCGCGCCCGCACCGGCACTGGCGAAGGAAGAGCCGAAGGCGGAAGAACCCGCGCCGAAGGCGGAGGAACCCGCGCCGAAGCGCGAGGCGCCCGCGCCCCCGCCGCCCGCTCCGGCTCCGCAACCGCAGGCGGCCGCCGGCGAGCGGGTCAAGGCGAGCCCGCTCGCCCGCCGCCTCGCCGGGCAGCAGGGGATCGACCTTGCCGGCCTTGCCGGCTCCGGCCCCGGCGGCCGGATCGTCAAGGCCGACGTCGACGGCGCTGCCGGCAAGGCGCCTTCGCAGCCTGCGGCCGCTTCGGCGCCCGCCGCCGCCGCCGCGCCCGCCGCGGTCGAGACCGACATCCCGCACGAGGCGGTCAGGCTCTCCAACATGCGCAAGACGATCGCCCGCCGGCTCACCGAGGCGAAGCAGACGATCCCGCACATCTATTTGACCGTCGACATCCGGCTGGACGCGCTGCTGAAGCTCCGCGGCGAGCTGAACAAGGGCCTCGAAAGCCGCGGCGTCAAGCTCTCGGTCAACGACCTGCTGATCAAGGCGCTCGCCGCCGCCCTGGTCGAGGTGCCCGAGTGCAACGTCTCCTTCGCCGGCGATCACCTGCTCAAATATGGCCGCGCCGACATTTCGGTGGCGGTGTCGATCCCCGGCGGCCTGATCACCCCGATCATCGCCGGCGCCGACGCCAAGAGCCTGTCGGCGATCTCGAAGGAGATGGCGGACCTCGCCGGCCGCGCCAGGGAAGGCAAGCTCCAGCCCCACGAATATCAGGGCGGCACCGCCTCGATCTCGAACATGGGCATGTACGGGATCAAGCAGTTCGACGCGGTGATCAACCCGCCCCAGGGCATGATCATGGCAGTCGGCGCCGGCGAGAAGCGCCCCTATGTGATCGACGATAGCCTGCAGATCGCCACCGTGATGAGCGCCACCGGCAGCTTCGACCACCGCGCCATCGACGGCGCCGACGGGGCGCGGCTGATGCAGGCGTTCAAGCGGCTCGTGGAAGCGCCGCTGGCGATGCTGGCATAGAAAGGGGACAGTTACGTAACTGTCCACGGTGACTGTCCCCATGGAGGCGAGATGGCTGACCAATTTGATCTCATCATCCTCGGCTCGGGGCCGGGGGGCTATGTCGCGGCGATCCGGGCGGCGCAGCTCGGGCTGAAGGTCGCCATCGTCGAGCGGGAGAAACTGGGCGGGATCTGCCTCAACTGGGGGTGCATTCCGACCAAGGCCTTGCTGCGCACGTCCGAGATCCATCACTATCTGACCCATGCCTCGGCCTACGGGCTCAAGGCGGAGAAGGTGGGGTTCGACCTCGCCGCGATCGTCGATCGGAGCCGCAAGGTCGCGGGGCAGCTCAACATGGGCGTCAAGGGGCTGATGAAGAAGAACAAGGTGACGGTGGTCGAGGGCGAGGGGACGATCGCGGGCAAGGGCAAGCTCAGCGTCGCCAAAGATGGCAAGACCACCGAGCTTTCCGCCAGGCATATCATCGTCGCCACCGGCGCCCGCGCCCGCGACCTGCCGTTCGCCAAGGCCGACGGGGAGCGGATCTGGACCTACCGCCACGCCATGGTGCCCAAGGAGATGCCGACGAAATTGCTGGTGGTCGGCTCGGGCGCGATCGGGGTCGAGTTCGCCAGCTTCTATTCCGACATGGGCGCCGAGGTGACGATCGTCGAGATGCTCGAGCGCATCCTCCCCGTCGAGGACGAGGAGGTGTCGGCGTTCGTCCACAAGGCGCTGACCAGGCAGGGGATGAAGCTCCATGTTTCCTCGGGCGTCGAGAAATTGGAGGCGGGCAAGGCCGGGGTGAAGGCCGCGATCAAGGGGGCGGGCGAGCAGGATTTCTCACACGCCATCGTCGCCATCGGCATCGCCCCCAATAGCGAGGGGATCGGGCTCGAGGCGCTGGGCGTGAAGACCGAGCGCGGCCATATCGTCACCGACGGCTATGGCCGCACCAACGTCGAGGGCGTCTACGCGATCGGCGACGTCACCGGCCCGCCCTGGCTGGCGCACAAGGCGAGCCACGAGGGGGTGGTCTGCGTCGAGGCGATCGCGGGCGGCAAGCCGCATCCGTTCGAGACCTGGAACATCCCGGGCTGCACTTATTCGCGGCCGCAGGTGGCGAGCGTCGGGTTGACCGAGGCGGCGGCGAAGGCGGCGGGGCGCAAGGTCCGGACCGGCAAGTTCCCCTTCATCGGCAACGGCAAGGCGATCGCATTGGGCGAGGCCGAGGGGTTCGTGAAGACGGTGTTCGACGAAGGGACGGGGGAGCTCCTGGGCGCCCATATGGTCGGGGCGGAGGTCACCGAGCTGATCCAGGGCTATGCAGTGGCGCGCCAGCTCGAGACCACCGAGGCCGAGCTGATGGAGACGGTGTTCCCGCATCCGACTTTGAGCGAGATGATGCACGAGAGCGTGCTGGACGCTTATGGGCGGGCGCTGCATTATTAGGCTTGGGCGCGACCAGCGTCTTTTCGGATGCGCCCCCGGGATGTGGTCCGAATCGGGTTTCACGCGAAGCGGCGAAGCCCGTGAGGCGCAGGAGCGGGCTGAGGCCCTCTGTCGGGGACACGTACTCGTACGTGTCCCCTTTATCTATCGGGCGGTCGGGGACACGTACTGGTACGTGTCCCCTTTCTGGCATTTCTGGGTTTGCGATGGGAACTGTGGCAAAAGTTGCGGTTTTCGGGTAATCCAAGGCCATGCCGCGCATCGCCCGCCTCGTCCTCCCCGGCGTACCGCACCACATCACCCAGCGCGGCAACCGGCGCCAGCCGACCTTCTTCGGCGACGGCGACTACGCGCTGTACCTGAGGCTGCTGCGCCACTGGTGCGCGAAGGCCGGCACGAACGTGTGGGCCTGGTGCCTGATGCCCAACCATGTCCACCTCGTGCTCGTGCCGGCGCGGGAGGACGGGCTCAGCGCGGCGCTGGGCCCGGCGCACCGCCGCTACACGTGGGAGATCAACCAGCGCGAGGGCTGGCGGGGCTTCCTCTGGCAGGGCCGCTTCGCCTCCTTTCCGATGGAGGAGGGCCATCTCCACGCCTGCCTGCGCTATGTCGAGCTCAACCCGGTGCGGGCCGGCCTGGTCGCCCGGCCGGAGGATTGGCGCTGGTCGAGCGCAAGGGCGCATCTCGGGCTCGCCGCCGACGCCCTGACCGATCTCGCCCCGACGCGCGATCGGATCGGCGACTGGCGCGCCTTCCTCGATGCCGGTCTGGCATACGAGGCGCGCGAGGCGATCCGCGCCGCCGAGCGCAGCGGCCGGCTGCGGCTGAAGCCGGCGCGGAGTGAGGAAAAGGGGACACGTTGAGGGAAGGGGACACGTACGAGTACGTGTCCCCGATCTTGTGCAGGGTGACGGAAAGGGGACACGTACTCGTACGTGTCCCCGATCTTGATTCAGACGAAGACGTAACCGGGGTCGGCCAGGTTCGCGTAATCCGTCCGGATGGTATAGCCGAGGTCGGCGAACGAAGCCGCGCTCATCGCCGTGAAGTAGTTCTCGCCCTCGTTGATGAAGCCCGTCAGCAATTCGTTGTCGAAGGTTTCCTCGTCCCAGTGCGATCCCGCGGTCCCCGCACCGCCATCCTGCTCGACGGGAATGCCGGAGCCTGTTCCGCCCATGGCCAGAAACTCCTCGAGAGCGTTCGCGCCGGTGTACAGGCCGTTCGTTACAAGCCCCAGCCTGTCCCATATCGACCCGAAGCCGAGGCTGTGCGCCATCTCGTGCAGCACCACGTCCGCGAAGACTTCCAGCCCCATGGCATTCACGTCGACGATATCGAACTTCATGGTCGCCGTGGCGGGCAGCGAACCGTTGGTGCGGACCGCCGTCGGCCCCGCCTGCCCGAGCACGCCGTACAGCCCGTCGATATTGCCCAGCTCGGCCGTGATCAGGATGTCGTCGACCGCCTTGGGCCCGCCTTTCCCGCCGTAGACGGTGACGTTCGGGAGCTCGCCGATGATCAAAGTCGTCAGCCGGTCGGCCGCGCTGACGAAGATGTTGTACAGGTCCTGCGTCCAGCTGCCCTTGAACTCGATCGTGATGTTGTAGCCGGCCGAGGCCGTGGCCGGGCCGCTGGTGTAGGGCGCGAAGCTGGTGCCGCCGCCCCCACCGCCACCGCCGCCGCCGCCGGGGCCGCCCTTGGCGGCCGCGACTTCCGAAACGTCGATGCGGTGCGTCAGGTCGATGCCGATCAGCTCGCGGGTCGTGAGCGGCAGCTCCGGCCTCAGGTCGAGCCCGCGCGGATGGCCCAGGCCGAAAACCGAATTGCCGTTGTCGTTCTCGAATCCGCTGAAGTCGAAATCATATCCGGTGAAGTTGAACCGTCCTTTAAGCATGAACATAGCTCCCCGTGCAGCAACCGGCTACATGGCCGATCGCAGTTGTTGGTGGACGCAGCTTAGCCGACCGAACGGGCTTGGCAAGTCCTTGTTTCGGCATTATTTTTTCGGTGCGCGTTACCGTAGAATTACGGTGGCGGGGCCAATTTCCCGAGTGTGTAGAGGAGGCGAAAGGGGACACGTACGAGTACGTGTCCCCAATCTTCATTCAGTGGCAGGCGGCCGCCAGCAAGGGCGGGCGGGTGACGCGCAGGCGGACCTCGCCGCAGCGGCAGCCGCCGTGCCAGGGAAGCTTCCATGAATCGTCCTGGGCCATGGCCGGTCCGTTATCACGGCACCGGTTGCGCGGAAATGGGGACAGTTACTCGTAACTGTCCCCTGGACACCTCCGAGGCGCGTCATTCCAGCCAAGGCTGGAATCCCATTTCCTTTGCTGCATAAAGGTGAAGTGAGATTCCAGCTTTCGCTGGAATGACGAAGAAGGGGCGATCATGCGCAAGCTTCTCCTCGCACTGGCGCTCGCGGTCGCGCCTTCCGCCGCCCAGGCGGAAAGCGTGGTCGTCACCGCCGGCCGGATGGTCGACGTGCTGGCCGGGCGGGTGATCGAGGAGCCGGTGGTGGTGATCACCGACGGCCGGATCGCCGCCGTCGCCGGGCGCGGCGGGGCGCGGCCGCTGATCCCAGAGGGCGCGCGGCGGATCGACCTGCCCGGCATGACCCTGCTGCCCGGCCTCATCGACATGCACGTCCATCTCGATTCCTCCCCGCTCTACGGGCCCTACCAGGCGCTCCAGTTCACCGATTTGTTCCAGACGGTGATGGGCCCGGGCCACGCCCGCGACATGCTCGAGGCGGGCTTCACCACCGTCCGCAACGTCGGCTCCGACAATTATGCCGACGTCGCCTACATGCAGGCGATCGACGAGGGGCGGATGATCGGCCCCCGGATCGTGCCCGCCGCCTACGCTTTGGGGGCGACCGGCGGCCATTGCGACGAGACCTTCCTGCCGCCCTCCTACCGCGCCACCAATCCCGGCGTCGGCGACGGCCCGCAGGAATTGCGCAACCGCGTCCGCGAGCAGCGCCGCTACGGCGCCCAGGTGATCAAAGTCTGCGCCACCGGCGGCGTCTTCTCGCGCAACACCGAGCCCGGGCAGCAGCAGCTCTCCGAGGAGGAATTGCGCGCGATCGCCGAGGAGGCCCACCAATGGGGCCTGCGCGTCGCCGCCCACGCCCATGGCGCCGCCGGCATCCGCGCCGCGATCCGCGCCGGCATCGACACGATCGAGCATGCCTCGCTGATCGACGCCGAGGGGATCCGCCTCGCCCGCGAGCGCGGCACCTTCCTCGTCATGGACATCTTCAACACCGAATATACCCAGGCCGAGGGCGCCCGGAACGGCATCCTCGAGGACAATTTGCGCAAGGACCGCGAGATCGCTCAGCTCCAGCGCAACAATTTCCGCGCCGCCCACCGCGCCGGCGTCAGGATGGCGTTCGGCACCGACGCCGGGGTGATGCCCCACGGCAGCGCCGCCGGCCAGTTCCGCTGGATGGTCCAATATGGGATGACGCCGATGGAGGCGATCCAGTCCGCCACCCGCAACGCCGCGCAGGCGCTGGGGCGGGAGGCGGACGTCGGCGCGATCGCGCCCGGCCGCTGGGGCGACCTCGTCGCCGTCGCCGGCGATCCGCTGGCCGACGTCCGCATGCTCGAACATGTCGACGTCGTGATAAAGGGGGGAACGATCGTCGCCGACCGGCGCTGAGGGGGACAGTCACTGTCCCCATGGAGAGCGCGATGAAGGGCTATGTCGACAATATCGAGCGGGCGACGCTGGCGAACGAGGATTTCCGCCGGGTCCTCTATACCGGCAAGCACCTCCAGCTGGTGCTGATGACGCTGCCGCCCGGCTGCGACATCGGCGAGGAGGTGCACGAGGACCGCGACCAGTTCCTGCGCATCGAGGAGGGCGAGGGCGAGGTCCGGATCGACGGCGTCGCCCACCGGGTCGCGGACGATTTCGCGATCATCGTCCCCGCCGGCGCCCGCCACAACGTCATCAACAAAGGCGCGGCGCCGCTGAAGCTCTACACCCTCTACGGCCCGCCCGAGCATCGCGACGGCGTCGTCCACAGGACCAGGGAGCAGGCGGAAGCCGACCACGACAACGACCATTGGGACGGTGAGACGACCGAGTGAAGGCGATGCGCCTGCTGCTCGCTTTTCTGGTCTTGTGGGGCGCGGCGCTGCGCGCGGCGGAGCCGTCCGCCGCCGACTATCGCGCCGACGCCTTGTCGATCGAGCCGCTCATCGCCGACGCCTACGCCTACCGGGATCGTTTCCCCGGCGGCGCCCTGCCCCTGTCCGAACGGCTGCGACGCGAAGCCGCAGAGGTCCACGACCGCCGCTCGCTGCTGCGTTATGCGGAGCGCGCGCTCTTGGCGCTCGCCGATCATCATGCGATCACCGGCGCCTCCTTCCCCGACAGCTGGGCGGTGGTGCCGAGCTATGCCGACCTGTGGATCGAAAAGCGGGGCGGCGATTTCGTCATCACCTCGGTCCGCCACGGCTCGCCGGCGGCGCGGGCCGGAATCCGGCCCGGCGACGCGCTGCACGCGATCGGCGGGGCGCCGGCGGCGGAAGCGGTCGCCGCCTTCTGGCGCGACCTCGAGCTGGCGGTGGACGAGGACCGCGCGGCTTTTGCCGCCCGGGTCCTGGCCGCCGGAAGGCGCAATGCGCCGAGACGCCTCACCGTCCGGCGCGGCGCCGCCCTGATCCCGCTCGACCTCCCCAACCTCTACGCCGGGCCGCCGACGGAGCGGCCGCCGGTGACGGTGACGCGCGCGCGCGGGTCGCTGCGCATCCGCTTCAACGATTCGCTCGGCGACGACGCGACCGTCGCCGCCTTCGACGCCGCCATCGCCGGGGCGAGGCCGGGGCAGCCGATCGCGATCGACCTGACCGACACGCCGAGCGGCGGCAACACGGTCGTCGCCCGCGCCATCCTGGGCTGGTTCGTCGACCGGCCGCGCTTCTACCAGATGCATTCGCTGCCGGCCGAGGCGCGAAGGACCGGCATCGCCCGGCAGTGGGTCGAGCAGGTGCTCCCGCGTTCGGGCAGGCGCCATCGCGGGCCGGTGACGGTCGAGGTCGGGCGCTGGACCGGAAGCATGGGGGAGGGGCTGGCCATCGGCTTCGACGCGATCGGCGCCGACGTCGCCGGCACGCGCATGGCGGGCCTGCTCGGCGCCATCCACGACCACCGGCTCGAACGGTCCGGCCTGGTGCTCAAGCTGCCGACCGAGCGGCTGATGGCGGTCGACGGCACCCCGCGCGAAGGCTTCGTCCCCCGGCCGATGCGGCGGTGAAACGGGGACGGTGAAGTAAAAGTCCCTCTGTGCTAGGCCGCCGCCATGGCCCAGTCCATGCACGACAGCGCTCTCGATCCGCGCAATGCGGAAATCCTTATCAGCGTCAACGGCGCGCTGGTGCCGCGCGGCGAGGCGATGGTGTCGGTGTTCGATTCGGGGTTCGTGCTCGGCGACGGGGTGTGGGAAGGGCTCAGGGTCCATAAGGGGCGGATCGCCTTCCTCGATGCCCATCTCGACCGGCTGTTCGAAGGGGCCAAGGCGATCGCGATGGATGTCGGCCTCACGCGCGGGGCGCTGGTGCGGCGGCTCTACGACACGCTCGACGCCAACGGCATGGCCGACGGCGTCCATGTCCGGCTGATGGTGACGCGGGGCGTGCGTTCGACGCCCTACCAGGACCCGCGCGTCACGATCTCGCCGGCCACCATCGTCATCGTCCCGGAATATAAGGCGCCGCTGCCGGCCGTCGTGGAGAAAGGCATCAGCCTGTTCACCGTCCACGTCCGCCGCGGCGATCCGGCGGTGCAGGACCCCAAGCTCAATTCGCATTCGAAGCTCAACTGCATCACCGCCTGCATCCAGGCGATCGAGGCCGGCGCGGACGAGGCGCTGATGCTCGATCCGCACGGCTTCGTCGCCACCTGCAACTCCACCCACTTCTTCATCGTCCGCAAGGGGGAGGTGTGGACCTCGACCGGCGACTATTGCCTGGGCGGCATCACCCGGGCGAACGTGATCGAGATCTGCCGGGAGGAGGGCATTCCGGTGTTCGAGAAGAACTTCTCGCTGACCGACGTCTACGGCGCCGAGGAGGCGTTCGTGACCGGCACCTTCGCCGGCGTGGTGCCGGTGCGGGAGGTGGACGGGCGGCAGATCACCGACGGCCGCGGGCCGATGGTGGAGCGGCTGCAGGCCCTCTACAAGGCGCGGATCGAGGCCGACGTCGCGGGGCGCGGGCGGTGAACGGGGACAGGTGAATGGGGACACGTACTTTTTCGCGAAAAAGTACGTGTCCCCATCGCATCGCGATGTGGTCCGGCCCGCGCAACCTCTCGACCGCGATGATGCGCAGCTTCGGCAATCGCGCCGACACCTTCGTCAGCGACGAGCCGTTCTACGGCGCTTTCCTGAAGACCAGCGGCGCCGGTCATCCGATGCGCGAAGCGGTGATCGCGGCGATGGATTGCGACTGGGCGAGCGTCGCGCGGACCATCGCCGGCCCGGTGCCGGACGGCGCGCCGATCTGGTACCAGAAGCATATGTGGCACCATATGGTTGGCACGGTCGGCCATGACGATTTCGCCGGCTTCACCCATGCCTTCCTGATCCGCGACCCCGAACGGATGATCGCCTCCTACCTGCGCAAGCGCGAGGCCGCGGCGTTCGAGGATTTCGGCCTCGAGCGGCAGGCGGAGTTCTTCGCGCGGGAGGCCGACCGGCTCGGCCGCGCCCCGCCCGTGGTCGACGCCAATGACGTGCTGCGCGACCCGGAAGCCGTGCTGACCGGCTTGTGCGACCGTCTCTTCATTCCCTTCGACCCCGCCATGCTGTGCTGGCCGCCCGGCCGCCGGGCCAGCGACGGCCCCTGGGCGCCGCACTGGTACCAGGCAGTCGAGGCCAGCACCGGCTTCGGCCCGCCCGAGGGCGATCCGGTCGACCTGCCCGCCGACGCCCGCCGCCTCGCCGACCGCTGCCGGCCCTATTACGAGCGGCTGGCGGCGCACCGGCTCGGCGCGGCCTAGGCCGGCGCCGGGGCGGGCGTCCCGGCCTGCGCCGGCGGCGGCGCGATCGGGTCTTCGTCCATCAGGTCGATCATCCACAGGCCGCCATAATCGCGAATCCTGGAGGCCTTATAGACCGGGAACAGCCGCTTGGTCGCGGCGAGGGTTTCCTGCAGGGCCAGAGCGGGCTCCAGGCCGGCCTCCAGCTTCTTCAGGTAGAGATAGTGGAAGGTCAGGTAGGACGACATCGGATAGGTGTTTCGGCCCATGCCCGACGCCACTTTCTGCGATTCCGCAAATTCGGACTGCGCGGTCTGGATCGCCAGCTCGAGGATCTTGGTCTGATGGGCCTGGCGGCCCTGCCAGTAGGTTATGACAAGCTTCGTCACCGCCGCCAGCAGGGCGACGCAAAGCCCGACAAAAAGCGTAACGAAAATGGTCGCGAATTGCTGGTCGCCGGTCAAATTCGAAAACAGCTCTATCATTCGTCTCTCCGATCGGAACGCTCAGCCATGGAATCCGACAATGGCTCCAGGTCTATGGCCGCCGGCCGAAATAACAAGGAGGGTGCACCGGCCCGGGAAGGCGAGGGCAGTTACCGCGGCTGCCCCCATTTTCGCCGCCTAGCCCTTCGGCCGCGCCCTGGGCTTCGGGGTGCGCGCGCCCGGGCGCTTCGGTTCGATCGCCGGCACCTGGAAAGAGGATGTGGCCTTGCCCATCGCCCAGGATTCGGTCGGCACCGCGTCGGCGCCGACGGCGCGCGGATCTTCATAGAAAGGCGTATCGGCCCAGGCGATCCTCACCTCGATCTCGGCCGCATTCGCCGGAAAATATTCCTCGAACTGCAGCCCTCCCGAGGAAGATGCCGTCGGCGCGAGCTTGACGAAGCGCGCGGGCAGCCGAAGGCGGAGCTCCGAGGTGTCGTGCGGGTTCACGTGGCCGAATTGGGGGTGCACGCTCGACGATCCGGGGACGGGATCGAGCCCTTCGTCGGTCAGTCCGACGACGAGCTTCCTGGTGCCGGGGTCGTAGCGCAGCGTGCGGACGCTCCGGACATAATGCAGCGCCCTTTCCCCGTCGTTGCGCAGGTGCAGAATGACCTCGACTCCGTCCGTCGTGAAAGCCGTGCCTCGAATTGTCGCCGCCAGAGGCGGGCAGGCGCGCCTTTCCTTTCCGGAGGGTCGCCGGGTCATGGCGCGCCGCCCGCGCCTGCGCCGCCCGTATCCAGGGCATCGCGGATGGCCGGGAGGTCGCCATAGGCCTGCCGGAGGCGCCGGCGGAAGGCGGCGCGCGACCGATCGGTCTTGAACAGGAACCGATCGAGCCACTCCAGCTCCGACTTGAGCTGAGCCGGAGACAAGGACGTCCAGACGTCGTCGATGGGGAGCGCCGGCACCCATGCGTCGATCGCTTCGCGCATCATCTTGCCGACGGTTGCGGGATCCGGACATTGCGCGGCCAGCGCCAGGACCCGGCGATAAATGCCAATCGGCTCGAACAGCCCCCACCGGACATGTTCGCTCGGCAAGGCGCGCTCTTTCAGCAGGCCGGTGAGCTGCGGTGGAAGATCGGCTGCGAGCCCATCGCCCGGTCCCCATGCGCTGGCGACGCGCGCTGTCGCCTCGAGGCCTCGCTCGATCTGGGCCTGTTCCCCGACGGCCGCGAGGAACAGGCGGCCCAGGGCGGCGTCATCGCATCCCTCGAACGCGCAGGCCTCCAATGTCCGCAACATGGTAAGGAACGGCCCGACATAACCCTCCAAGACGAGCGCCGCCATCTCAGCATCCCCGGCCAGCAGGGCGCAGGCCTGAGGCGAAAAGGCATAATAATCGTAGTGCAGCGTGTCGAAGAAGGCGAAGCCGATCTCGGTCCGACGAAGACTATTGTCGCGGACCCGCCGCAAGGACAGAACCTCCGGCGAGCGGCGCGAACCGGAGACGAGCGACACGATCAGGCACTCCGTTTCCCCCTCTTCCTCGATGGGGGTGTTGGGCGGGCAGATGGCGGCACAGCTGTTGGTGGTCTCGCGCAGCTCCGGCGTCACGTTCGCCCTTGCGGCCAGGTCAGACCGAAAGGAGTTTTCGTCGATGATGGCGGCAGTCTCTTCCGCGACGCAGGGCGTGCATCCCGCCCCCTGCGCCAGGGCCGTATTGTTCACGAATCGCGAGGCGTGAGAGAGCTCGTGGTAAAGGATTACGGGGCTTCTCGTTGGCAGGTCGTACGCGCTGGTCCCGGCCCGGGCCATGCAATAGCCGGCGCCGTTGTTGAGCGACGTATCGTAAATGACGATGCAGTTGTTCGTCGGATTCAGGCTGGCGCCGCCGAGACCGCTATTTTGCGGCGGCAGCGCACACCCCGCCATGGTCGTAATCGAGGCGTTGTTCGACAGGTAGAAATCGCCCAATACGGGAAGAATTATTATATCGACGATCTGTGAGCCGCTACCGTAATTCGGTGCGAAGACGCTATTCGCGAGAGCGTCTATCATCGTTCTGGCGTCGTTGTTGCATATCCCGGAATAGCTGACCTGCTCGAGATCCCAGACGGGAACGCCGAACGAAACCGCGCCATCGTTGGTGATGGTCAGCAGATCGGTTTCAGCATTCATGGCCTCGATGGTGCCGGTACCCGGCGCCTGAGCGAGGTTGCTGGCGACCTGGATGTAGAGCGTCATCGCTATCGCGCCTCGCCCCGCCTGGCCTCCCCGCGAGGCCCCGGCGCCGGCAGGGGAGTCCAGTTCTGACCCTTCGGGTCGACGGGCCGGTAGTCGTCCTTGCCGCAGGGCTCCGGGCATGGCTCGAGCTGCGGCTGTTCGGGCGGGCAGCAGAGCTCGATCTTCTCGTCGAGCGCGGCCAGCCGATCGTAATCGGCGGCTTCGCCGGCATTCACCCGCTCGCCGATCCCCTCGATCCGCTCCACCGAACGAAGGATACCTTCCTGCAGCTCAAGCTGTTGCGTAATCTTGCGCGTGATGCCGCATAATAGCTCGTTGGAGTTTTCGAGCAGGCAGATGATCGTGTTATTCTGCTTTCGATTATGCTCCTGGAGCGCAATCGAAACCTTTTCGAGCTGTATCAATGCGTACAGCCCCTGGGACAAGTTCGCAAAGCCGGACTGCAGGTGTGCGTCAAGCGCGACGACGGAAGAGTTCGTGGCGGCCGTGTTCGCCGCAGTAGCGTTTGTGCTCTGGATGATTGAATCCAGCTTGCCCTTGATTTCGTCCGCATTCTCCTGGAGGGTCGCCATCACGAATTCCTTCCGCTAGCCGGAAATGAATATTTCGCAATTGCCGTCGAGTCCATATATAATCCTGTAAAGCCCATGCACGGGCTCGATGCTGTTCAGTGCCGCGCGCGCGGCCTGCCTCTGAATCTTCGGGGAATGGGGACAGTCACTTTCCCCGGCGGCGTTTCCCTTGCGGGCGAGACCGCGCCGAAAAGTGACTGTCCCCTCCCGCGCCGGGCGAGGCCGCGCGGAAAAGCGACGGTCCCTGCCCTTCACAAACGGCCCCTGTTGACCCATATGCCGCTCGCGGCTATAGGCCGCCTCGCTCGCGGGCTGGTGGTGGCTGACAGGCCAGACGCTGTCCGCATGGGCGTTTTTGAGCTGAACACTGCTGCCATGTGAAGCAAAGGCCTGGGGGGCCGACGAGGCCGCCGGGGCTGCTTTGCGCATTTTGCGTCGCAGTAGAGTAACTTAGGTGAAGGGTTCCAATGCCGACGATCAACCAGCTGATCCGCAAGGGTCGCGACCCGCAGAAGGCCAAATCCAAGGTCCCTGCGATGGAGCAGAATCCGCAAAAGCGCGGCGTTTGCACCCGCGTCTATACGACGACCCCGAAAAAGCCGAACTCGGCGCTGAGGAAGGTGGCCAAGGTCCGCCTCACCAACCAGCGCGAGGTGATCAGCTATATTCCCGGCGAAGGCCACAACCTTCAGGAGCACAGCGTGGTGCTGATCCGCGGCGGCCGCGTGCGCGACCTGCCCGGCGTCCGCTACCACGTGCTGCGCGGCGTCCTCGACACCCAGGGGGTGAAGGACCGCCGCCAGAGCCGTTCGAAATACGGCGCCAAGCGTCCGAAATAAGGGAATAGAGAAAGATGTCTCGTCGCCGCCGCCCAGAGAAGCGCGAAATCCTCCCCGATCCGAAGTTCGGGGACGTCGTGCTTTCCAAGTTCATGAACTCCGTCATGCTCGACGGCAAGAAGTCGACCGCCGAAGGGATCGTCTACGGCGCCTTCGAGACGATCGAGAGCCGTGCCAAGAAGGATCCGCTCGGCATCTTCCACGACGCGCTCAACAATGTGAAGCCGGGCATCGAGGTCCGCAGCCGCCGCGTCGGCGGCGCCACCTATCAGGTGCCGGTCGAGGTGCGCACCGAGCGCGCCCAGGCGCTGGCCATACGCTGGCTGATCTCGGCGGCGCGCGCGCGCAGCGAGAAGACCATGGCCGGCCGGCTGTCGGGCGAGCTGATGGACGCGGCGAGCAATCGCGGCAACGCGGTCAAGAAGCGCGAGGACACGCACCGCATGGCCGAAGCCAATCGCGCCTTCTCGCATTATCGCTGGTAGGGTATTCCCGGATTGTGCTCCTGCGAAAAGCAGGAGCCCAGTCTTCAAAGTCAATCTGGACCCCTGCTTTCGCAGGGGATCAAAGGGCCCCGCAGGGGGCATGGATCGCCCATGAGGGGCATTGGAGTTTGAAGTCATGGCCCGCAGCCATCCGCTCGACACGTATCGCAACATCGGCATCATGGCGCACATCGACGCCGGCAAGACGACGACCACCGAGCGCATCCTTTATTATACCGGCAAGTCCTACAAGATCGGCGAGGTCCACGAGGGCACCGCCACCATGGACTGGATGGAGCAGGAGCAGGAGCGCGGCATCACGATCACGTCGGCCGCGACCACCTGCTTCTGGAACGACCACCGGATCAACATCATCGACACGCCCGGCCACGTCGACTTCACCATCGAGGTCGAGCGCAGCCTGCGCGTGCTCGACGGCGCGGTCGCGGTGTTCGACGGCGTCGCCGGGGTCGAGCCGCAGTCGGAGACGGTCTGGCGCCAGGCCGACAAGTACAAGGTGCCGCGGATGTGCTTCGTCAACAAGCTCGACCGCACCGGCGCCAATTTCGACATGTGCGTCGAGATGATCAAGGACCGGCTCGGCGCCCGCCCGATGGTCCTGCAGCTGCCGATCGGGATCGAGAGCAGCTTCACCGGCGTCGTCGACCTGGTCGCCAACAACGCCATCGTCTGGCTCGAGGAGAGCCTCGGCGCGAAGTTCGAGATCCGCGACATCCCCGACGACATGAAGGACGCCGCCGCCGAGGCGCGCATGCACCTCATCGAGATGGCCGTCGAGCAGGACGACGAGATCATGGAGGCTTATCTCGGCGGCGAGGAGCCCGACGTCGGGACGCTGAAGAAGCTGATCCGCAAGGGCACGCTCAATTTCTCGTTCGTGCCGGTGCTGACCGGCTCGGCGTTCAAGAACAAGGGCGTGCAGCCGATGCTCGACGCGGTCGTCGACTATCTGCCCTCACCCCTCGACGTGCCGTCGATCCAGGGCCTGAAGCTCGACGGCGAAACCGTGGACGAGCGCCCGGCCGAGGACAGCGCGCCGTTCGCGGCCCTCGCCTTCAAGATCATGACCGACCCGTTCGTCGGCACCCTCACCTTCGCCCGCATCTATTCGGGCAAGCTCGACAGCGCCTCGACCGTGCTCAATTCGGTCAAGGACAAGAAGGAGAAGGTCGGCCGCATGCTCCTCATGCACGCCAATGACCGCGAGGACATCAAGGAGGCCTTCGCCGGCGACATCGTCGCGCTCGTCGGCCTCAAGGACACCACGACCGGCGACACGCTCTGCGCGCCCAATGCGCCGATCATCCTGGAGCGGATGGAGTTCCCCGATCCGGTGATCGAGGTCGCGGTCGAGCCCAAGACCAAGGCCGACCAGGAGAAGATGGGCATCGCATTGAACCGCCTGGCGCAGGAGGATCCGAGCTTCCGCGTCACCTCCGACCAGGAATCGGGCCAGACCATCATCAAGGGGATGGGCGAGCTCCACCTCGAAATCCTGGTCGACCGGATGAAGCGCGAGTTCCGGGTGGACGCCAATGTCGGCGCGCCGCAGGTCGCCTATCGCGAATCGCTGGCCCGCCCCGTCGACGTCACCTACACCCACAAGAAGCAGTCGGGCGGCTCCGGCCAGTTCGGCGAGGTCCGGGTGTCGCTGACGCCGGGCGAACGCGGCTCGGGCATCATCTTCAACGACCAGGTCAAGGGCGGCAACATTCCCAAGGAATATATCCCGTCGGTCGAGAAGGGCATGCGCGAGACGGCGGAGACCGGGTCGCTGATCGGCTTCCCGATCATCGACTTCGAGATCAAGCTGACCGACGGCAAGTATCACGACGTCGATTCGTCGGCGCTCGCCTTCGAGATCACCGGCCGCGGCGCGATGCGCGAAGCCGCCCAGAAGGCCGGCATCAAATTGCTCGAGCCGATCATGAAGGTGGAAGTGGTGACCCCGGAGGACTATCTGGGCGACGTGATCGGCGACCTGAACAGCCGCCGCGGCCAGATCCAGGGTACGGACAGCCGCGGCAACGCCCAGGTCGTCGAGGCGATGGTGCCGCTTGCGAATATGTTCGGCTACGTTAATGAGCTTCGGTCCTTCTCGCAGGGCCGCGCCCAGTACACGATGCAGTTCTCGCATTATGACGAGGTGCCGGCCAACGTGGCCGAAGAGGTGAAGGCGAAGCTCGCCTGAGCGGGCCGCCGGTAATTTTGAACGCAAAGATTGAACACAAAGACAAGGGTAAGGCAAAATGGCCAAAGCTAAATTCGAGCGCAACAAGCCGCACTGCAACATCGGCACCATCGGTCACGTCGACCATGGCAAGACGTCGCTGACGGCCGCGATCACCAAGGTGCTCGCCGAGACCGGCGGCGCGACCTACACGAGCTATGCCAATATCGACAAGGCGCCCGAGGAGCGCGAGCGCGGCATCACCATCTCGACCGCCCATGTCGAGTATGAGACCGAAGCGCGCCACTATGCGCACGTCGATTGCCCGGGCCACGCCGATTATGTGAAGAACATGATCACCGGCGCCGCCCAGATGGACGGCGCGATCCTGGTCGTCTCGGCCGCCGACGGCCCGATGCCGCAGACCAAGGAGCACATCCTGCTCGCCAAGCAGGTCGGCGTGCCGAACATGGTCGTCTATCTGAACAAGGTCGACCAGGTCGACGATCCCGAGCTGCTCGAGCTGGTCGAGCTGGAGATCCGCGAGGAGCTTTCCAAGCGCGACTATGACGGCGACAACATCCCGATCATCATGGGTTCGGCGCTCGCCGCGCTCGAGGACGGCGATGACGAGACCGGCAAGCAGTCGATCCTCAGGCTGATGAAGGCGGTCGACGACTGGATCCCGCAGCCCGAGCGTCCGCTCGACAAGCCGTTCCTGATGCCGATCGAGGACGTGTTCTCGATCTCGGGCCGCGGCACGGTCGTCACCGGCCGCGTCGAGACCGGCGTCATCAAGGTCGGCGAGGAAGTCGAGATCGTCGGCATCCGCGACACCACCAAGACGGTGGTCACCGGCGTCGAGATGTTCCGCAAGCTGCTCGACCAGGGCCAGGCCGGCGACAATATCGGCGCCCTGATCCGCGGCGTGCCGCGCGACGGCGTCGAGCGCGGCCAGGTCCTGGCCAAGCCCGGCTCGATCACGCCGCACACCGACTTCTCGGCCGAGGTCTACGTCCTCTCCAAGGACGAGGGCGGCCGCCACACGCCGTTCTTCGCCAATTACCGGCCGCAATTCTACTTCCGCACGACCGACGTGACGGGCGAGGTGGTGCTGCCGGCGGGGACCGAGATGGTCATGCCCGGCGACAATGTCAGCCTCGACGTCAAGCTGATCGCCCCGATCGCCATGGACCAGGGCCTCAGGTTCGCGATCCGCGAAGGCGGCCGCACCGTCGGCGCGGGGGTTGTCGGATCGATCACGAAGTAGTAGGGGACCCGCGGCCGCCCGGCTCGGGAGAGATTCGGGCGGCTTTGGTTTTTAGCGTCATCCCGGCGAAGGCCGGGATCTCGCAGGCATGGAGCTCCGGGCCATTCCTTACCGAGACCCCGGCCTTCGCCGGGGTGACGGTGAAGGGGGGCGGGGTGACGTGAATGAATTTGGTGGTTTGCCCTTCGGGGTGGCTCTTTCGCATCGGTAGTGGACATGGAAACGCAGAATATCCGGATTCGCCTGAAGGCGTTCGATCATCGTGTGCTCGATCAGGCCACGGGTGACATCGCCGACACGGCACGGCGCACCGGCGCCCTTATTCGCGGTCCTATTCCGCTGCCGACGCGCATCGAGAAGTTCACCGTCAACCGCTCGCCGCACATCGACAAGAAGTCGCGCGAGCAGTTCGAGGTCCGGACCTACAAAAGGCTGCTCGACATCGTGCAGCCGACGCCGCAGACGGTCGACGCGCTGATGAAGCTCGACCTCGCGGCGGGCGTTGATGTGGAGATTAAGCTGGCGTAACGCGCCAGCCGTCATACCGGCGAAGGCCGGTATCCAGACTGGACCCCGGCCTTCGCCGGGGTGACGAAAGGGGCCGGAAGGCTCCGCGAAGACAAGGGATACCGCACGGCGACTGCCGTGGTCTGCGTCCCCCGTCCTCTCCGCCTCCGGGCGGGGAACTAGCCCAGACGGGGCACGCATCGTTTTCGGGCTAACAGGGTCCCATCAAAGCAATGCTTTGATGGGTGCCCATCACGCCCCCGGGCACGCTCGGGGGCCTCTGTCGTAAGGAGTTTGGTCATGCGCACCGGCGTGATCGCGAAGAAAATGGGGATGACCCGCTTGTTCCAGGACGATGGGCGCCATGTGCCCGTCACCGTCCTGGCGCTCGACAATCTGCAGGTCGTCGCCCGCCGCGAGACGGAGCGCGACGGCTATGACGCCGTCCAGCTCGGCGCCGGCTCGGCCAAGGCGAAGAACCTCACCAAGCCGCAGCGCGGCCATTTCGGCAAGGCCGAGGTCGAGCCGAAGGCGAAGCTGGTCGAGTTCCGGGTCGACGCGGACGGCCTGCTCGACGTCGGCGCGGAGCTTTCCGCCGCCCATTTCGTCGCCGGCCAGCTGGTCGACGTCCAGGGCGTGACCCAGGGCAAGGGCTTTGCCGGGGCGATGAAGCGCTGGGGCTTCAAGGGCCTCAGGGCCACCCACGGCGTCTCGGTCTCGCACCGCTCGCACGGCTCGACCGGCCAGCGCCAGGATCCGGGCCGCGTCTTCAAGAACAAGAAGATGGCCGGCCATATGGGCGCGCGCAACCGCACCCAGCAGAATCTCGAAATCGTCCGCACCGACGTCGATCGCGGCCTCCTCTTCGTCAAGGGCTCGGTGCCCGGCTCGAAGGGCAGCTGGCTGCTGGTCCAGGATGCGGTGAAGGTCGCGCGCGCCGACAACGCGCCCTACCCCGCCGGGCTCAAGGGATCGAAGGACATCGTCATCGAGGAGGCTCCGGCCGGCCTGGTCGAGGAAGCCGCGGTGCACGAGATTCCGGCGCTGCCGAGCGACGCCGAAGTCGCCGCCATCGCCGCCGAGCAGGAAGCCGGCGCCGCCGCCGCGGCCGCCGCTGAAGAAAATGCCGCTGAGGAAGCTCAGCCGGAGGCTCCGGCCGCCGAGGAAAGCAAGGAAGGCTGACATGAAGGTCAAGGTTCAGACCCTCGACGGCAAGGGCAAGGGCTCGGACATCGAGCTCAGCGACGAGGTGTTCGGCGTGGAGCCGCGCGCCGACATCCTGCACCGCGTCGTCACCTGGCAGCTCGAGAAGCGCCGCGGCACCGCCCGCGCCGCCCGCGAGCGCTCCGACGTCAACCGCACCGGCAAGAAGTTCGGCCGCCAGAAGGGCGGCGGCACCGCCCGCCACGGCGACCGCCGCGCCCCGATCTTCGTCGGCGGCGGCAAGGCGCACGGGCCCCGCGTCCGCGACTTCGATCCGTCGCTGAACAAGAAGGTCCGCGCCCTGGGGCTCAAGATGGCGCTCTCGGCCAAGGCCAGGGACGGCAATTTGATCGTGCTCGACAATCTCGACCTCAAGGAAGCCAAGACCGCCGCGCTGAAGGACCAGCTCGCCAAATTGGGCTTCGGCAGGAACGCGCTCGTGATCGACGGCGACGCGCTCAACGTCGGCTTCGCCAAGGCGTCGTCGAACCTCGCCGAGATCGACCTGCTGCCCGCCGTCGGCGCGAACGTCTACGACATCCTCAATCACGAGACCCTGGTGCTGACCCGCGCCGCGGTCGAGAAGCTGGAGGGCCGGTTCAATGGCTAAGGCCAAGAAGCCGCAGGCCGCCAAGGTCGACATCAGCCATTACGATGTCATCGTCGCGCCGCACATCACCGAGAAGTCGACCCTGCTCTCCGAGCATAATGCGGTCGTGTTCAAGGTCGCCAACACCGCCACCAAGCCGCAGATCAAGGCGGCCGTGGAGGCCCTGTTCGGCGTCAGCGTGACCGGCGTCAACACGATGAACATGAAGGGCAAGACCAAGCGCTGGAAGGGCAGGCCCTACTCGCGCTCGGACGTCAAGAAGGCTGTCGTGACGCTGGCCGACGGCCAGTCGATCGACATCACCACCGGTATCTGAGGCGACACGCGATGGCACTCAAGCAATATAATCCGACCACGCCGTCGCAGCGCGGCCTGATCCTGGTCGACAAGTCGGCGCTGTGGAAGGGCAAACCCCTCAAGGCGCTGGTCGAGGGCAAGCGCAAGACCGGCGGCCGCAACAACAAGGGCCATGTCACCTCGCGCGGCATCGCCGGCGGCCACAAGCAGAAGTACCGCTATATCGACTTCAAGCGTCGCAAGTGGGACCAGCCGGCCGTCGTCGAGCGGCTCGAATATGATCCCAACCGGACCGCCTTCATCGCCCTGGTGAAATATGAGGACGGCGAGCTCGCCTATATCCTGGCGCCGCAGCGGCTCGCCGTCGGCGACAGCGTCGTCGCCGGCAAGAAGGTCGACGTCAAGCCGGGCAATGCGATGGAGCTGGGCCAGATGCCGGTCGGCACCATCGTCCACAATGTCGAGATGAAGCCGGGCAAGGGCGGCCAGATCGCCCGCGCCGCCGGCACCTACGTCCAGGTCGTCGGCCGCGACCGCGGCATGGTGATCGTCCGGCTGAACTCGGGCGAGCAGCGCTACATCCGCTCGGACTGCATGGGCTCGGTCGGCGCGGTCTCGAACCCCGACAACCAGAACCAGAATTTCGGCAAGGCCGGCCGCACCCGCTGGATGGGCCGCCGCCCGCTGACCCGCGGCGTCGCCAAGAACCCGGTCGACCACCCGCACGGCGGCGGCGAGGGCCGCACCTCGGGCGGCCGCCACCCGGTCACGCCGTGGGGCAAGCCGACCAAGGGCGCCCGCACCCGCTCGAACAAGTCTTCGGACAAGATGATCATCCGTTCGCGTCACGCGAAGAAGAAGAGGTAAGGCATGGCCCGCTCCATCTGGAAAGGTCCGTTCGTCGAGCTGTCGCTGCTGAAGAAGGCGGAGACGGCGCAGGAAGCCGGTGGCCGCGCGCCGATCAAGACCTGGTCGCGCCGCTCCACCATCCTGCCGCAGTTCGTCGGGCTGACCTTCAACGTCTATAACGGCCGCAAGTTCGTTCCCGTGTCGGTGAACGAGGACATGGTCGGCATGAAGCTCGGCGAGTTCGCGCCGACCCGCTTCTTCCCCGGCCACGCGTCCGACAAGAAGGGCAAGAGGTAATGGGCAAGCAGAAGGCTCCCCGCCGGGTCGCCGAGAACGAGGCTTTGTCGGTCGGCGGCCAGATCCGCGGCTCGGCGCAGAAGCTCAACCTTGTCGCCGGCCTGATCCGCGGCAAGAAGGCCGGCGATGCGCTCAACATATTGAGCTTCTCGCCCAAGGCGATGGCGCGCGACGTCAGGAAGGTGCTCGCCTCGGCGATCGCCAATGCCGAGAACAACCACAATCTCGACGTCGACGCCCTGGTCGTCGCCGAGGCCAGCGTCGGCAAGTCGATCTCGATGAAGCGCTTCTCGCCGCGCGCCCGCGGCCGGGCGAGCCGCATCGTCAAACCGTTCAGCCGCGTGCGCATCGTCGTCCGCGAGCAGCAGGAAGCATAATATGGGCCAGAAGAGCAATCCGATCGGGCTTCGGCTGCAGATCAACCGGACCTGGGACAGCCGCTGGTATGCCGACGGCGCGGACTATGGCCGGCTCCTCCTCGAGGACCTGAAGATCCGCAAGTACATCATGAAGACGCTGCCGCAGGCGGCGATCTCCAAGGTGGTGATCGAGCGTCCGGCCAAATTGTGCCGGGTCTCCATCTATGCCGCGCGCCCCGGCGTGATCATCGGCAAGAAGGGCGCCGACATCGAGAAACTGAGGAAGCAGCTCGGCGAGATGACGACCTCGGACGTCAGCCTCAACATCGTCGAGATCCGCAAGCCCGAGATCGATTCCAAGCTCGTCGCCCAGGGCGTCGCCGACCAGCTCGAGCGCCGGATCGCGTTCCGCCGGGCGATGAAGCGCGCCGTCCAGTCGGCGCTGCGCCTCGGCGCCGAGGGCATTCGCATCACCTGCGCCGGCCGTCTCGGCGGCGCCGAGATCGCGCGCACCGAATGGTATCGCGAGGGCCGGGTGCCGCTGCACACGCTGCGCGGCAACGTCGATTATGCCGAGGCCACCGCGCACACCGCCTATGGCGTCTGCGGCGTCAAGGTGTGGATCTTCAAGGGCGAGATTTTGGGCCACGACCCGCTCGCGCAGGACCGGCTGATGATGGAAGCGCAGACTTCCGGCGTCCGGCCGGCCCGCTGAGTGGTCGTCTGACAGGATTGGGATAAGAGAAAATGCTGCAACCCAAACGCACCAAGTTCCGCAAGGCCCATAAGGGCCGCATCCACGGCGACGCCAAGGGCGGCACGTCGCTCAATTTCGGCGCCTATGGCCTCAAAGCCATGGCCCCGGAGCGGATCACCGCGCGCCAGATCGAGGCGGCGCGGCGCGCGATCACCCGCCACATCAAGCGCCAGGGCCGGTTGTGGATCCGCATCTTCCCGGACGTGCCGGTATCGTCCAAGCCCGCCGAGGTCCGCATGGGCTCGGGCAAGGGCTCGCCGGAATTCTGGGTAGCCCGGGTGAAGCCCGGCCGCATCCTGTTCGAGCTGGACGGAGTTCCCGGCCACATCGCCAAGACCGCGTTCGAGCGCGCGGCCGAGAAACTGCCGATCAAGACCAAGGTGATTGCCCGCCTTGGCGAATCGCTGCTTGAGGACGCATAGACATGCCGCAGATCGACGATCTCAGGACCCGGAGCGACGACCAGCTCGGCGAGGCGCTGGCCGAGCTGAAGCGCGAGCAGTTCAACCTGCGCTTCCAGGCCGCGACCAACCAGATCGAGAAGCCGGCCCGGATCCGCGAGGTGCGCCGCACCATCGCCCGGATCCGGACGCTTCAGGGCGAGCGGACCCGTAACGCCGCGGCCAAGGCTTAAGGAGTTAGACATGCCCAAACGCGTCCTGAGCGGCACCATCGTGTCCGACAAGACCGACAAGACGGTGGTGGTCCGCGTCGAGCGGCGGGTGAAGCACCCGCTCTACGGCAAGATCATCAAGCGGTCGAAGAAGTACCACGCCCATGACGAGGGCAACGCGTTCAAAGAGGGCGAGATCGTCCGCATCGAGGAGACGCGGCCGATCTCGAAGCTGAAGACGTGGACGGTGCTCGGCCGCGTCGACAGCCACGCCGCGCCGGAGGCGTCCGAGGACAAGCCGGCGAAGAAGGCGAGGGCGAAGAAGGCCGAGGCCCCGGAGCCGGAAGCCGCGCCGGAGCCCGAGACGGCGGAAGCGTGACGTTCCCCTGCGAAAGCAGGGGTCCAGAACTGGGTTCCTGCTTTCGCAGGAACGCACGAACGAGTGAAGAGAAGGAATTGGATCGATGATCCAGATGCAGTCCAACCTTGAGGTCGCCGACAATAGCGGCGCCAAGCGCGTCCAGTGCATCAAGGTGCTGGGCGGCTCCAAGCGGCGCTTCGCCGGCGTCGGCGACATCATCGTCGTCTCCGTCAAGGAAGCGGCGCCGCGCGGCCGCGTCAAGAAGGGCGACGTCCACAAGGCCGTGATCGTGCGGACCGCCAAGGACATCCACCGCCCCGACGGCTCGACCATCCGCTTCGATTCGAATGCGGCGGTGCTGGTCAATGCCAACCAGGAGCCGATCGGCACCCGCATCTTCGGTCCGGTCGTCCGCGAATTGCGCGCCAAGAAGCATATGAAGATCATCAGCCTCGCGCCGGAGGTGCTGTGATGGGCGCCGCCAAGATCAAGAAGGGCGACAAGGTCGTCATCCTGTCGGGCAAGGACAAGGGCCGCCACGGCGAGGTGGTGAAGTCGATGCCCAAGGAGGGCAAGGTGATCGTCAGCGGCATCAACGTCGCCGCGCGCCACCGCAAGCCCACCCAGGCGAGCCCGCAGGGCGGCATCGAGCGCCGCGAGGCGCCGCTGCACGTGTCGAAGGTGGCGATCGAGGATCCCAAGACGGGCAAGCCGACGCGCGTCCGCTTCGAGGATCGGGACGGAAAGAAGGTCCGCATCGCGGTGCGGTCCGGGGAGCTGATCAATGGCTGAAGCCAAATATGTCGCGCGCCTGCGCGCCGATTATAACGACCGCATCGTTCCGGCGATGATCGAGAAGTTCGGTTACAAGAACCGGATGGAGGTCCCGCGCCTCGACAAGATCGTCCTCAACATGGGCGTCGGCGAGGCCACCCAGGACAAGAAGAAGGTCGAGACCGCGGCGTCCGAGATGGAGCTGATCGCCGGCCAGAAGCCGGTGATCACCAAGGCCAAGAAGTCGATCGCCCAGTTCAAGCTGCGCGAGGGCATGCCGATCGGCGTCAAGGTCACGCTCAGGCGCGAGCGGATGTACGAGTTTCTCGACCGGCTGGTCACGATCGCGCTGCCGCGCGTCCGCGACTTTCGCGGGTTGAACCCGCGCTCGTTCGACGGCCGCGGCAATTACGCGATGGGCCTCAAGGAGCAATTGGTGTTCCCCGAGATCAACTATGACCGCATCGAGAAGGTGCGCGGCATGGACATCATCATCACCACCACCGCGAAGTCGGACGACGAGGCGCGCGAGCTGCTGCGCCTCTTCAACTTCCCCTTCCCGGCGGAGGAGCAGGAAAAGCAGGCGGCATAAACAATCACTGTGCTCCTGCGAAGGCGGGAGCCCAGGCTGGGTCCCCGCCTTCGCGGGGACACAACAAGAGGCAAGGAAAGAGAACTTAAGTCATGGCGAAACTGAGTTCGATCAACAAGAACGAGCGTCGCAAGAAGCTGGCGAAGAAATATGCCGGCCAATATGCGAAGCTGAAGGCGATCGCGAACGACAAGTCGAAGGACGACACCGAGCGCCTGATCGCGCGGCTGAAGATGGCCGAGATCCCGCGCAACGGCAATCCGACGCGCGTCCGCAACCGCTGCGAGCTGACGGGGCGTTCGCGCGCCGTCTACCGCAAATTCCGACTGTCGCGCATCATGCTGCGGGAACTGGGCAACAAGGGCCTGATCCCCGGCCTGACCAAGTCGAGCTGGTAAGGTAGAGCTATGCCATTGACCGATCCCTTGGGTGATATGCTCACCCGCATCCGCAACGGCCAGCAGGCGCGCAAGGACAGCGTGGTTACGCCCGCGTCCAAGCTGCGCGCCCGCGTGCTCGACGTGCTTCAGCGCGAAGGCTATATTCGCGGTTATCGCGAAGAGCTGCTCGGCGCCCATCCGGGGCTGCGCATCGAGCTGAAATATTTCGAGGGCCAGCCCGCGATCCAGCACGTCAGCCGCGTCTCCAAGCCCGGCCGCCGCGTCTATTCGGGCGCGCAGGAGCTGCCCCGGGTCCGCAACGGGCTCGGCATCACCATCGTTTCGACGCCGAAGGGCGTTCTGTCGGACGCGGAAGCGCGCACGCAGAATGTCGGCGGCGAAGTGCTCGCGGAGGTGTTCTGATGTCCCGCATCGGTAAGAGGCCGGTGCCGCTGCCTTCGGGCGTGACGGCGACCACCGAAGGCCAGATCCTGTCGGTGAAGGGTCCGAAGGGGATCCTGACGCTGCAGATGCGCGACGAGATCGTCTACGACATCGCCGACGACGGCATCACCGTGAAGCCGGGCAACGACACCAAGCAGGCGCGCGCCTTCTGGGGCATGCAGCGGACCCTGGTGCAGAACCTGGTCACCGGGGTGAGCGAGGGCTTCACCAAGGTCCTCGAGATCACCGGCGTCGGCTATCGCGCCGCGGCCCAGGGCAAGAATCTGCGGCTCCAGCTCGGCTACAGCCACGACGTCAACGTCGCCGTGCCCGAGGGCATCGAGATCAAGACGCCGGACGCCACCACGGTGGAGATTTCCGGCATCGACCGCCAGCAGGTCGGCCAGGTCGCCGCCGAGATCCGCCGCTGGCGCAAGCCCGAGCCCTATAAGGGCAAGGGCATCAAATATCGCGGCGAGTATATCTTCCGCAAAGAAGGCAAGAAGAAATAGGCCATGGCGAGATTCAACCCATTCGATAAGAGGCGCCAGCGCGTCCGCACGTCGCTCCGGCAGCGCGCCGGCAACCGGCCGCGCCTGTCGGTCCACCGTTCGGGCCGGCACATCTACGCGCAGATCATCCTCGACGGCGAGGGCCGCACCCTGGCGGCCGCCTCGACGCTGGAGAAGGACGCCCGGGAAAAGACCGGCGCGACCGTCGCTTCCGCGCAGGACGTCGGCCGCCGCCTCGCCGAGCGCGCCAAGGCCGCCGGCGTCACCAAGGTGGTGTTCGACCGCGGCGGCTTCCTGTTCCATGGCCGCGTGAAGGCGCTCGCCGACGCCGCCCGCGAGGGCGGATTGGAGTTTTGATGATGGCTGACGAAACCAACCCGACCCCCGAGGGCAGTGCCCCGGACGCTGCCCCGCCGGCCGAGCCGGCGGTGGAAGCGGCGCCGGAAGCCGTCGAGGCGGCGCCTGTCGCCGAAAGCGCGCCCGCGCCGGACGCGCGTCCCGAGGGCCGCCGCGAGCGCGGCGCCCGCGGCGGCCGCGGCGGCGGCGGCCGTGACAATCGCGGCGGCAATCGCGGCCGCCGCGACGACCGCGGCCGCGGCGCGCCGCGCGACGACGACGGCGGCGAGGAGCTGATCGAGAAGCTCGTCCACATCAACCGCGTCTCCAAGACGGTGAAGGGCGGCAAGCGCTTCGGCTTCGCGGCGCTGGTCGTGGTCGGCGACGGCAAGGGCCGTGCGGGCTTCGGCCACGGCAAGGCCCGCGAGGTGCCCGAGGCGATCTCCAAGGCGACCGCGGCGGCCAAGAAGGCGATGGTCCGGGTGCCGCTGCGCGACGGCCGCACGCTCCACCATGACGCGCTCGGCCATTTCGGCGCCGGCCGCGTCTATGTCCGCTCGGCCCCGCAGGGCACCGGCATCATCGCCGGCGGGCCGATGCGCGCGGTGTTCGAGAGCCTCGGCGTCGCCGACGTGGTGACCAAGTCGATCGGCACCTCCAACCCGTACAACATGGTCCGGGCGACCTTCGAGGCGCTGCGCGATCAGACCAGCCCGAAATCGGTCGCCCAGCGCCGCGGCCGCAAGATCGCCGACCTGATGGGGCGCCGCGACGGCGTCATCGGCGCGGCGGAAGCCTCGGCCGAAGCCGAAGCCCTGGTGGAGTAGGACAGGTGGCCAAGATCAAAGTGACCCAGACCGGATCGCCGATCCGGCGCACCGACGACCAGCGCCAGACGCTGATCGGCCTCGGCCTCAACAAGATGCACCGGTCGGTCGAGCTCGAGGACACCCCCGAGGTCCGCGGCATGATCCGCCGGGTACAGCATATGGTGAGCGTGGAGGGCTAGATATTCCTCGCCCCTCCCCTTCAGGGGAGGGGTTGGGGTGGGGGAGTGGTGCGAGCCTGGCTCGGCCCCACCCCCCGACCCCCTCCCCTGAAGGGGAGGGGGAGGAGGCGCGACAGAAGCGAAAGCGAGTGCATGATGAAACTGAACGAAATCCGCGACAATAAAGGGGCCCGCAAGTCCCGCGTCCGCGTCGGCCGCGGCATCGGCTCCGGCCTCGGCAAGACCGCGGGCCGCGGCCAGAAGGGCCAGAAGAGCCGCTCCGGCGTCTCCGTCTTCGGCTTCGAGGGCGGCCAGATGCCGCTTCACATGCGAATCCCGAAGCGCGGCTTCAACAACATCTTCGCCAAGGATTATGCCGAGGTGAATGTCGGCGCGATCCAGCAGGCGATCGATGCCGGCAAGCTCGACGCCAAGAACGCGCTCGACCATGCGGCGCTGAAGGCGGCGGGCCTGGCGCGCGGCGGCAAGAACGGCGTGCGCATCCTCGGCAAGGGCGAGCTGAAGGCCAAATTGAGCCTCAAGGTCGCCGGCATCTCCGCCGGCGCCCGCAAGGCGATCGAAGGCGCCGGCGGCACGGTCGAGCTGATCGAGGTCGTGCCGGCGTCGGAGAAGGCGGCCGCCAAGAAGAACAGCGTCAAGAAGCGCAAGGGCTCGGCGGAAGGCTGACAAGCTCGAAAGGCGCACTATATACGAGCCTTCACCAGACCCGCTCATCCTGAGTAGGGACTGAGCCTGGCGAAGGCCCGTATCGAAGGACTTGCTCCGTGCGCCCTTCGATACGCCGGTTCGACAGGCTTACCGGCTACTCAGGATGAGCGGGGTCGGGGTCCTGGGGGAGCCCGATCCACTCAAGTTCGAAGGTCGAACATTCCATGGCATCCTCCGCCGAACAAATGGCATCCAATATGAGCCTGGCGAGCTTCGCCAAGGCCACCGACCTCAAGAAACGGCTGTGGTTCACGCTTGGCGCGCTCGTCGTCTTCCGGCTGTTGAGCTTCGTGCCGCTGCCCGGCATCGACCCGCGCGCGCTCGGCACGTTGTTCGCGCAGACCCAGGGCGGCGTGCTCGACTTCTTCAACATGTTCTCCGGCGGCGGCCTCGAGCGGATGAGCCTGATCGCGCTCGGCGTGATGCCCTACATCACCGCCTCGATCGTCATGCAGCTCGCGACCTCGATGTCGCCGACTCTCGGCGCCCTCAAGAAGGAGGGCGAGAGCGGCCGCAAGAAGATCAACCAATATACGCGCTACGGCACCGTCTTCCTGTGCGCCATCCAGGGCTATTTCATGGCCGTCGGCCTGGAGAGCTGGGGCGCGGCCGAGGGCCAGTCGGCGGTGCTCGATCCGGGGATGATGTTCCGCATCACCACCGTGATCAGCCTGGTCGGCGGCACCATGTTCCTGATGTGGCTGGGCGAGCAGATCACCAGCCGCGGCATCGGCAACGGCATTTCCCTCATCATCATGGCCGGCATCGTCGCCCAGCTGCCGACCGCGCTCGCGCAGATGTTCGAAGGCGGCCGCACCGGCAGCCTCGATCCGTTCGTGATCATGGTGATCATGGCGCTGGCCGGGGCGCTGGTCCTGTTCATCTGCTTCATGGAGCGGGCGCAGCGCCGGGTGCTGATCCAATATCCCAAGCGCCAGACCGCCCGCGGCCAGATCCAGCAGGAGCGCTCGCACCTGCCGCTGAAGGTCAACACCGCGGGCGTGATCCCGCCGATCTTCGCCTCGTCGCTGCTGCTGATGCCGCTCACCATCGCCCAGTTCGCCGGCAACCGCACCGCCGGCGAAAGCGCGTGGGGCGACTTCATCATCACCATCACCACCGCGCTCCAGCACGGCGCGCCGCTCTACATGTTCCTCTACGGCGCCGGCATCGTCTTCTTCTGCTTCTTCTACACCGCGGTCGTGTTCAATCCCGAGGAGACGGCCGAGAACCTCAAGAAATATGGCGGCTTCATCCCCGGCATCCGCCCGGGCAAGCGCACCGAGGAATATCTCGATTACGTCCTCACCCGGATCACCGTGGTCGGCGCCGCCTACCTCACCGTCATCTGCCTGGTGCCCGAATTCCTGATCGCCCGGGCCGGCATCCCCTTCTATCTCGGCGGCACCAGCCTCCTCATCGTCGTCAACGTCACCATGGACACGGTCACCCAGATCCAGAGCCACCTCATCGCCCACCAATATGGCGACCTCATCAAGAAGGCGAAGCTGAAGGGCGGCCCGAGGCGCTGATGAACATCATCCTGCTCGGACCCCCGGGCGCCGGCAAGGGCACCCAGGCGAGCCGGCTGGTCGAGAAGCGCGACATGGTCCAGCTCTCGACCGGCGACATGCTCCGCGCCGCGGTCGCCGCCGGCACCGAGATCGGCCTGGTGGCCAAGGCGGTGATGGAGGCCGGCGCCCTCGTTTCCGACGAGATCGTCGACGGCATCCTCTCCGCCCGCCTCGACCAGCCCGACATCGCCCGCGGCTTCATCCTCGACGGCTATCCGCGGACCGCGGTCCAGGCGCGCTCGCTCGACCGGCTGCTCGCCGACAAGGGGATGAAGCTCGACCATGTCATCGAGCTCGAGGTCGACGAGGACGCCTTGGTCGACCGCATCACCGGCCGCTTCACCTGCGCCTGCTGCAACACCCCCTATCACGACCGCTACAAGCAGCCGGTCGTGCCGGGCGTCTGCGACGTCTGCGGCTCGACCGACTTCCGGCGCCGCGCCGACGACAATGAGGAGGCGGTGCGCACCCGCATGGCCGAATATCGCGCCAAGACCGCGCCGATCCTGCCGCATTACGAGGCCCAGGACATCGTCCGCCGTGTCGACGGCATGACCGCGATCGAGACGGTCAGCGCGGGTATCGACGCGATCCTCGACGGCCATTGACCCGACCCTAATTACAGTGTACTCTGCTTTTCAAAGTAAGGAGAGCAGGATGCGCATTTCCACCTTCGCGGCCCTCGGGCTGCTGCTTTCGGTTCCGCTCGCGGCCCAGACTCCGCCCGATCCGGCCGCGCGAATCGCCGCCCAGCGCGACGCGATGGCGCGGCTCGCCTTCATGGACGGCGTCTGGCGCGGCCCGGCCTGGACGATCACGCCCGCCGGCCGCCGCGAGCTCACCCAGACCGAGCGCATCGGCCCCTTCCTCGACGGTTCGGTCCGGGTGATCGAGGGCAGGGGCTACGAGCCGGACGGCAGGGTCGGCTTCAACGCGCTCGGCATCGTCTCCTTCGACCCAGCGACGGGGTCCTACCGGATGAACTCGTGGGCGCAGGGTTATTCGGGCGCGTTCCCGATCCGGCCGACCGCGGACGGCTTTGTCTGGGAGGTGCCGGCCGGGCCCGGCGCGGTGATCCGCTATACGGCGACGATCCGCGACGGCGCCTGGCGCGAGATCGGCGAGCGCATCGCCGGCGACGCGCCGCCCGTGCAGATATTCGAGATGAGCCTGAGGCGGGTCGGCGACACCGCCTGGCCGGCCGCCGATCCGGTGCCGATGCGCTGAATGGAGACAGCTACTAATCCCGCCGCCATCATCATACCCCCTCACGCAACGAGGGGGATCAGCCGAGCAAATCGCCGCCGAGCAACAGCAGCAGCTTGACGTCGATCGCAATGCCTCCGCGCCTGCCGGCGTCCAGGCCCCTGCCGAGTCAGCGAGGAGGTTCCCACCCCAGCGCCTCGGCCCGCTGGAATGCGAGCTGGTTTCGCTGCGCGAACAGCACGTAGCGTTGACGCAGATCGGGTGGCATCATGGCAGGGGTGGGGAACCTCTCCAGATACTCGACGCGCATGAGTTCCGCGTAGGCGGTGCCCAGCTTGACCAGTGTGTAGCCGTCGCGCGGGTAATGCCGGAGAATGACCGCGGCGACCTCGACTGCCTCCTGAAAGCGGCCCTCGCCGATCAGGAAATCGACGATTGTGCTCGCCATATGCGCGACGGCCTCCCTGCGGCTCAGCGTTCGCATGTAGAGGCCGCTCGCGATGGCGCGATCCGTCATCGGCAGAGCCCGGCGATACCATTCGCTCCGCGCCGGATGCGCGCCGCTGGTCGCCTCCAGGTAGATCTCGCGCCCGCTTTCCTCGGTGAAGCGGAGGAAGATGTGGAGCGGCGCGGTCGAAAGGGCCAGGTCGAGGCCCAGCCGCTGGCCCACGATCAGGAACAGGATCGGCATCGAAACGCAATTGCCGCACCGCGTCGCCAGATAGGTGGAGATCAGCTTGTTGCGGATATTCCGGCCGAGCGGGTCGGCATGATCGTAAGCGAACGGGCGGCCGCCGTTCCAGTCGCCGCTCTCGTAGATTACCCGGCGCAGAGCGGAAAGCTTCGCCACCGGGGACGCGTCGGCGCCCGCAAGGGCATTGGCGGCAACCGCTAGTCGGTTGACCTCGGCCAGAGTGGCGTCGACATTCAAGGACGGATCGACAAGCCGGTCGAACGCGAGCTTGGCGCGGCCGTAGTCGAGGTGGTCATCCGGGACCGATAGCACCGCTGCCACGATCTGCGATGGGCGAGGCGCGTCCTGCGCGCGGGACGCAGAACTTGCCGCTACGAGAATGAATAAAAACGCAACGCTCACAGGCTTCATTTGGCTAGGCCCTGTCTGGCCTGGCAATAAACCAATATGTGAGCGTCGTAATTAGACCAAGTAAACCCATCATTGCTATTAGAAAATAAGCAGATGATGGTAGCGTGCTCAGATTAAACTCTGTGCCAGGATTCGGTAAAAAAGGGTATATAACCAGATAGCAAGACGGTATGAACGTCAAAATCTGACCGACTATGATGTATACAAGCAGCCGACTGATATTAAATCTATTTAGTATTATTACTAAAGGCACTCCCAAGAAGAATGCCAAGGGGTAAGCGACAAAAGACGCAAACTTAAATGCCCATACGCCCTCGTTCAGGTTCCCCAAGAAAACGGACAAGATAAGGAACAATGTGCCAGGCGCGGCTGGGGCGATAAGCAATCCGAGGAGCGTGCGTTTGGTTCGCTCGTCCATGCGGCTCAGCAGTTCGCTCCCGGATGGCTCTGGCAAAAGGCATCGCGGCCTTGACGCGGAGGGAACGGGCCCGGCGGCGGCTTTTGCGAGGCCCAAACATTATTGATCATGCCGGCGACCGGAGAGCCTGGCGCCTGGGCTCTACCATTTCCTTCACCAAAGTTCATGATGGTTGACCTCCCGTCCGCATTCGGCACCGTGTCCCGGACGACAATGCCATTCCCAAGCGGATGATCCGGCAGCGTCGCATTAACGACGACCTGGTTTCCAGTTACCGTATTTGTCGTGGTATAGGACATAACCGGGCTATCAATCAGGCCCAGTCCGCCGAAGGGCGTTGCATTGTTCCTTGTTCCCTGCGGAGTCGCTGGGTTGGGAAATCCTGGTGTCGGGTTTTCACGGACCCATTCTCGTGTGCTCCGTGCGTCCATTCGTGAAACTGCCGGTACAGTATATTGGTGATAGTCGCTTCTTCGGGGGTTCGTATTTTGAAACCCCGCAGGTGTTCGGAATGTCACATTATAATTCTGCGTGAAGCAGTTGGTGGTGCCATTGCTGGCGTTGATACATATTCTACCGGTCGGGTCGATCGAGTTTATCGGATCGTTGCCCACATAAGCATAGAGGTTGACCTGGTCCTCATATCCCACAGGATCGACCTGCAGGAAGCGAGCCTGCGAAGGCGTTGCCCATATGAGCAATGAGCAGGTACTGCAGATGAGCACACGGCGCAGGCTTGCGGTTTTCATCGAATCCCCCCAACGAGTCATCGAATAACATCGTGCGACGGCGGGCGGCCGTCAAGATATAATTGGGACCAGTTTGAACTTATCAAGCAAATGCGTGTGGGTCAGACAGACTAGGTTCCGGACCCTAGTAACTGTCCCCGGCCCTGTTATTCTCCCGCCTTCGCAACTCCGGCAGCGGAGCGCGCCCGAGCATCTAGGGAGGCGGTTGCATGAGCAGGGGTGATGGCGTCACGCGCGAGTCCGAGCATGTCGATCTGGAAGGCTTCATGGCCGGGGTGGAGCGCCGAAACCCCGGGCAGAGCGAGTTCATCCAGGCGGTCCGCGAGGTGGCCGAGGACATTTTCGACTTCATCGCCGACAAGGAGGATTATCACCGCTGGCAGATTCTCCGCCGCATCGCCGAGCCCGACCGGGTGGTCTCGTTCCGCGTCTCCTGGGAGGACGACAACCACAATATCCGCGTCCAGCGCGGCTACCGCATCCAGAACAACAATGCGATCGGCCCCTATAAAGGCGGCATCCGCTTCCACCCCAGCGTCAACGAGTTCGATCCTCAAGTTCCTCGCCTTCGAGCAGACCTTCAAGAACGCGCTGACCGGCCTGCCCATGGGCGGCGGCAAGGGCGGCGCCAACTTCAACCCCAAGGGCAAGAGCGACGGCGAGATCATGCGCTTCTGCCAGAGCTTCATGACCGAGCTCTACCGCCATATCGGCGCGAACGTCGACGTGCCCGCGGGCGACATCGGCGTCGGCGGGCGCGAGATCGGCTATATGTTCGGCCAGTACAAGCGCATCACCGGCACCTGGGAAGGCGTGCTGACCGGCAAGGGCCGCGAATATGGCGGCTCGCTGATCCGGCCCGAGGCGACCGGCTACGGCGCCGTCTATTTCCTCGAGAACATGCTGAAGACGCGCGGGCTCGACCTGGTCGGCAAGCGCGCAATCATCTCCGGCTCGGGCAACGTCGCCACCCACGCCGCGGAGAAGATCGTGCAATTGGGCGGCAAGGTGCTGACCCTGTCGGACAGCGAAGGCTTCATCCACGATCCCGAGGGCATCACCCAGGAGAAGATCGACTGGGTGAAGGCGCACAAGACCCGCCGCCGCGGCCGCATCTCCGAATATGCCGCCGAGTTCAAGGGCGCGACCTTCCACGCTGGCGAGCGGCCCTGGGGCGTCGCATGCGACGTCGCCTTGCCGTGCGCGACCCAGAACGAGCTGCTCGGCGAGGACGCGCGCACCCTGGTCGCCAACGGCTGCATCGCCGTCTCGGAAGGCGCCAACATGCCGACCGACCTCGAGGGCGTGCACGTCTTCAGGGACGCGAGATTGCTCTACGCGCCCGGCAAGGCCTCCAATGCCGGCGGCGTCGCCGTCTCCGGGCTCGAGATGAGCCAGAATTCGGCGCGGATCAGCTGGAAGGAGGAAGAGCTGCAGCGCCTGCTCAGGGACATCATGGACGGCATCCACGAGCGCTGCCTCGAATATGGGCGGCAGGACGACGGCTATATCGATTATGTGAAGGGCGCCAACATCGCCGGCTTCAAGAAGGTCGCCGACGCGATGCTGGCGTTCGGAGTCGTCTGAGGCCGGCCGCACGCCGGACCGGGCGTCGCCGCCCTCACGCGCGGTCTGGCCGCCGCGGCCCGGAAGGGAGATCGCGGCCGCGGGGGAATTGATCCGAAGCGGAGCCAACTCCGCCGCGCGATGCTGCCGCCTTGCGGTAGGATGAGGCGGGATCCGAGGAGGGAAAGGCGATGGCGAAGCAGGGCAAGCCCAAGGGATCGCGCGCAGGCACGGGCGGCGGCGCGGGCGCCAAGCCAAAGTCGGCCCCGGCGCCGGCGCCGCCCGCGGGCGGCGCGGCCGACGGCTCGACGCCGCTCGAAACCTTCCTCAAGAGCGCCGGCTCGCTCAGCCGGGAGGAGCGGCTGACGATCGTCAACCAGGCGATCCTGCTGCTCGAGGGCTTCTACGTGCACCTGCCGCTCAAGCGGGCGATGCACGCGGTCGATCCGCTGCAGCGGCTGCGGCTGCTCCGCCACCGGCTCGACCAGCTCGGCGGGGAGACGCGCTTCCACGCCGAGATGACCTCGATCTTCACCAGCGTGCGCGACCTCCACACCAATTATATGCTGCCCTCGCCCTATAGCGACGTGGTGGCGACGCTGCCGTTCCGGGTCGAAGCCTGCTTCGAAGGCAGCGAACGGCGCTACATCGCCGTCACCTCGCTCACCGAGACGATGCCCGATCCGGCGTTCAGGGACGGCGTCGTCCTCACCCACTGGAACGGCGTGCCGATCGCGCGGGCGGTCGCCGGGGCCGCCGACCGCCATGCCGGCAGCAACCCCGCCGCCCGCCACAGCCGCGGCGTCGCTGGCCTCACCCAGCGGCCGCTGATGATCGTGCCCCCGCCCGACGAGGAATGGGTGACGGTGAGCTATGTCGGCCTCGACAACCAGGCGCGCGAGGCCCGCTTCGCCTGGCGCACCCGCGGCCTGCCGGCGGTGATCACCGGCGCCGATCCCGACGCCGTCTCCGAGCAGGCGGCCGCGCTCGGCTTCGATCTGGAGACGATGGCGGTCCAGCGCGCGCGCCAGGACCTGTTCGCGCCCCACGTCGCCGAGGCGCAGCGGGCGATCGCCGTCGCCGGCGGCGATGCGGCCGATTTCGTCCAGGGCACCAATTCGACCATGCCGGAGGTGTTCACCGCCCGGCCGGTCACCACCCCCAGCGGCGCTTTCGGCTACATCCGGATCCGCACCTTCTCGGTCAACGACGACGAGGCCTTCGTCCAGGAGTTCATCCGCCTTGCCGGGCTGATGCCGAAGGAAGGCCTGATCATCGACGTCCGCGACAATGGCGGCGGCCTCATCTATGCCGGCGAGCGCCTGCTCCAGACGCTGACGCCAAGGACGATCGAACCGGAGCGCGTGCAGTTCATCAACACGCCGCTGACCCAATTGCTCTCGGGTGCCCATGGCAGCGCCTCGCCCGTCAACCTCGCCGCCTGGGGCCCGTCGATCGCCCGCGCGGTGGAAACCGGCGCGTCCTTCTCCTGCAGCTTCCCGATCACCGATCCGGTGCGCTGCAACAATATCGGCCAGCGCTACCAGGGCCCCGTGGTGCTGGTCACCAGCGCGCGCTGCTACAGCACCACCGACATCTTCGCCGCCGGCTTCCAGGACCACGGCATCGGGCCGGTGCTGGGGGTCGACAACAATACCGGCGCCGGCGGCGCCAACGTCTGGACCCATGCGCTGCTGCTTCAGCTGCTCGGCCAGGGCGGCAATCCCACCTCGCCGATACCGGGATCGCCGCTGAAGCCGCTGCCGAAGAACAGCGGCATGCGCGTCGCCATCCGCCGCACGCTTCGCGTCGGCCGGCAGGCCGGGACGGAGCTCGAGGATCTCGGCGTAGTGCCCGACCACGAGCACCGGATGACGCGCCGCGACGTGCTCGAAGGCAATCCCGACCTGATCGACAAAGCCGCCTCGCTGCTCGCCGCGATGCCGCGCTTCAGACTCGAGGCGACCGCCGCGAAAGTCGGCGGCAAGCTCCGCGTCAACCTCGTTACCGCCAACATCCAGCGGCTCGACTTCGAGCTGAACGGCCGGCCGCAGCGCTCGGACGACGTCGCCGACGGCAGCAGCTCGGTCGACCTGACGACCGCGCTCGCCCACGGCACGCTGTCGCTGAAGGGCTTCAAGAACGGCGAGCTGGTCGCGGCCACCCGCGTCGCCTTCTAGCGCTTCGTTTTGGCTTGCCTCGGGCGGCGCTAAGCCGCCACTCTTGCGGCCGCGCGAACGGCGGGAGGAACAAGGTGGCGGCAGAGGACGGTCGGGACGGGCTTCCGCCGCCCCCGCGCGCGGGGCAGAGCGACCGGCTGGTGATCGCCGCCTCGTCGCTCGGCACCGTCTTCGAATGGTATGATTTCTACCTTTACGGCCTGCTCGCCACGATCATCTCCGCGCAGTTCTTCTCCGGCGTCAACGAGACGACCGGCTTCATCTTCGCGCTCGCCGCCTTCGCCGCCGGCTTCGCGGTGCGGCCGTTCGGCGCGATCCTGTTCGGTCGGATCGGCGACCTGGTCGGCCGCAAGAACACCTTCCTCGTCACCATGGGCATCATGGGGCTTTCCACCTTCGCGGTCGGCCTCTTGCCCTCTTATGGCGCGGCCGGAGTCGCCGCGCCAGTGATGCTGGTCGCGCTGAGGCTCCTTCAGGGCCTCGCTCTGGGCGGCGAATATGGCGGCGCCGCGACCTACGTCGCCGAGCACGCACCGCCCCGCCGCCGCGGCCTCTACACCAGCTTCATCCAGACCACCGCGACGCTCGGCCTGTTCGCCGCCTTGCTGGTGGTGATCGGCATCCGCTCGTGGCTCGGCGAGGCGGCGTTCGCTTCCTGGGGCTGGCGGCTCCCCTTCCTCCTGTCGATCCTGCTCCTCGCCGTCTCGCTGTGGATCCGGATGAAGCTCGAGGAAAGCCCGGTCTTCGCCCGCATGAAGGAGGAGGGGAAGGGCTCGAAGGCACCGCTGACCGAGGCGTTCGCGCGCTGGGCCAACCTCAAGTTCGTGCTGATCGCCCTGTTCGGCGCGGTCGCCGGCCAGGCGGTGGTCTGGTATGCGGGCCAGTTCTACGCGCTCTTCTTCCTCGAGCGGACGCTGCGGGTCGACGGCGCCACCGCCAACATCCTCATCGCCGTCGCGCTGGCGCTCGCCACGCCCTTCTTCATCCTGTTCGGCTGGCTCTCCGACAGGATCGGGCGGAAGAAGATCATCCTCGCCGGCTGCGCGCTGGCGGCGCTCACCTATTTTCCGCTGTTCGAGGCGCTGTCGAAGGCCGCCAACCCGGCGCTCCACGCCGCCACCGCGTCCGCGCCGGTCCGCGTCGTCGCGGACCCCGGGAACTGCTCGGTCCAGTTCGACCCGATCGGGCGCAACAGGTTCGACGCGCGCTCGTGCGACATCGTCAAATCCTTCCTGGCGCGCTCGGGCGTCTCCTACGCCAACGTCGCCGCGCCGCCGGGGACGCCCGCCCGGCTCGAGGTCGGCGGCGTCGTGATCGCCGCGCCCGAACGCGGTGCCGGGCCGATCACGGCCTTCCAGGCCGAGGCGCGGAACGCCCTGACCGCCGCCGGCTATCCCGAGCGCGCCGACCCCGCCCGCATCGACAAGCCGCTGGTCGTGCTCATCCTCTTCATCCTCGTCCTCTACGTGACCATGGTCTACGGCCCGATCGCGGCCCTCTTGGTCGAGCTCTTCCCGACCCGGATCCGCTATTCGTCGATGTCGCTGCCCTACCATATCGGCAATGGCTGGTTCGGCGGCTTCCTCCCCACCACCGCCTTCGCCATGGTGGCCGCGACCGGGGACATCTATTACGGGCTGTGGTACCCGATCGCGGTTGCCGGCCTGACGGTGGTGATCGGCCTCGTCTTTCTCCCCGAAACCTATCGGAGAAGGCTCGAAGATTGAGCGCCACGCCCTGTTGACACCGCGCACCCCAAATCCTACATGCGCGTCATCCCGTTAACCGGTCCCCCGGCGGCGCCTTCGTGCGCCTGTCGGCTTTGCCTGTTTCCGGGGCATCAGAAGCGCTGAGATGGGCCGTTCGCCACGGGCGGCCCGTGGAGCAGGAGAAGCTTAGACCATGGCACGTATCGCTGGGGTGAATATCCCTACGAATAAGAGGGTCGAGATCGCCCTTACCTACATTCACGGCATCGGCCGCACCAAGGCCAGGCAGATCACCACCAAGCTCGGCATCCCGGCCGAGCGCCGCGTCCAGGACCTGACCGACCAGGAAGTCCTCCATTTGCGCGAGACGATCGACGCCGACCACCAGGTCGAGGGCGATTTGCGGCGCGAGACGGCGATGAACATCAAGCGGCTGATGGACCTCGCCTGCTATCGCGGCCTCCGCCACCGCAAGGGCCTCCCCGTCCGCGGCCAGCGCACCCACACCAATGCGCGCACCCGCAAGGGCAAGGCCAAGCCGATCGCGGGGAAGAAGAAGTAAGTCCTTCGAGACGCGGCTTCCACAAGCTCAGCCGCTCCTCAGGGTGAGCGGTTCAGGATTTAGGTAGGACAGAAGATATGGCACGCGAACCTCAGCGCCTCCGGCGGCGCGAGCGCAAGAACATCTCCGCCGGCGTCGCCCATGTGAACGCCAGCTTCAACAACACCATGATCACCATCACCGACGCGCAGGGCAACGCCATCGCCTGGTCGTCGGCGGGGATGATGGGCTTCAAGGGCAGCCGCAAGTCGACGCCCTACGCCGCCCAGGTCGCCGCCGAGGATGCCGGCAAGAAGGCCGCCGAGCATGGCGTCAGGACATTGGAGGTCGAGGTCAAGGGCCCCGGCTCGGGCCGCGAATCGGCGCTGCGCGCGCTCCAGGCGGTCGGCTTCCAGATCACCTCGATCCGCGACGTCACCCCGATCCCGCACAACGGCGTCCGCCCGTCCAAGCGGCGCCGCGTCTGAGTTAGGGGACACCCGTATACGGGTGTCCCCGCGCAAGTAGAATGATGGGGACACCCGTATACGGGTGTCCCCGAACCAAGGGAAAATCCATGGCCGTCAACGCAAAGAACTGGCAGGAAATGAAGAAGCCCAATGCCCTCGAGAAGAAGGCGACCGGCGATTCGCGCCGCAAGGCGACCTTCGTCGCCGAGCCGCTCGAGCGCGGCTTCGGCCTGACGCTCGGCAACTCCTTGAGGCGCGTCCTCCTCTCCTCGCTCCAGGGCGCCGCCGTCACCGCGATCAAGATCGAGGGCGTCTTGCACGAATTCTCGTCGCTGGCCGGCGTCCGCGAGGACGTCACCGACATCGTCTTGAACGTCAAGCAGGTCGCGCTGCGCATGGAGGGCGAGGGGCCCAAGCGCCTCCAGCTCTCCGCCACCGGCCCCGGCGAGATCACCGCCGGCCAGATCGCCACCACCGGCGACATCGAGGTGATGAACCCGGACCTCGTCATCTGCCATCTGGACGAGGGCGCGACCCTCAACATGGAGCTGACCGCGGAGACCGGCAAGGGCTATGTCCCGGCCGCGTCCAACCGCCCGGTCGACGCCCCGATCGGCCTCATTCCGGTCGACGCGCTCTACAGCCCGGTGCGCCAGGTCAGCTACAAGGTCGAGAACACCCGCGTCGGCCAGGAGCTGGACTATGACAAGCTGACCCTGACCGTCGACACCGACGGCACGATCAGCCCCGACGACGCCATCGCCTATGCGGCGCGGATCCTCCAGGACCAGCTCCAGCTGTTCGTCCATTTCGACGAGGGCATGGTGAGCGTGCCGACCATGGCCGGCGTCGCCATCCCCAGCGCGGCGGAGAGCGAGGCCGACGCCAACCAGCTCAACCGCTATCTGCTCAAGAAGGTGGACGAGCTGGAGCTCAGCGTGCGCTCGGCGAACTGCCTCAAGAACGACAACATCATCTATATCGGCGACCTGGTCCAGAAGACCGAGGCCGAGATGCTGCGCACACCCAATTTCGGCCGCAAGTCCTTGAACGAGATCAAGGAAGTTCTGGCGAGCATGGGCCTGCGGCTGGGCATGGATATTCCTGGGTGGCCCCCCGAGAATATCGAGGAAATGGCGAAGAAATTGGAGCAAGAATTGATGGGGTGAGCCCGAGGTTCACCCCAGCTCCCGAGGGCCGCCGCGAGGCGGCCCTTTTTTCCGCCGTTCGACGTTTGAGCGGCCCGGGGCGGTAGGCGGGATCGCCTAGGCGGTCCCGCCCGCGCTGGGCGGGCGCGTAGGCCCCATTCAAAGTGATACCTGACGGGACCCGTCCAGGAGCGGCGCGGGCGGGACAGCGGGGACGGTCCGGCGACCGTCCCCGCCCGCGGTCAGGCCGAGGCGCCCTCCATTTCGTGCTTGAGCCGGCTCGCCGTGTCGTGGCCGGCGCGGACCGACTGATAGGCCTCGCGGATCGCCGCCAGCGCGGCCGGCGACAGCGCCTCGTCCTTCAGCGCCGCGTCATATTTGGCCTTGAGATAATCCTCGCCGCGCTCGACCTCCTGGATGATCGCCTTGTCGCCGCCGCCGCCGGACAGGACCTCGCGCAGGTCGACCCAGCGGCGGTGGAGGTCGCCCTTCAGCGAGCCGTCGTCCTCGGCCGTGCCGCCGAGCGCGCGCACCGCCTCCTGCAGGCGGGCGACGACCCGCCGCCGCTCGGCCGCGAAGTCGCGGAACAGCTGGACGAAGCGGCCGGCATCGGCATCCTCGGCGGAGCGCTCGAAGCCGTGGGCGCTGTCGATCGTGGTGGTGATGAGGGAATTGAGGATCTGGATGTCATGGTCGTTGGTCATGAAGCGGTTTCCTTGTTTTTGAGGGACTTGGCCATAACGAGCGGGGGCGGCGATGGTTCAAGGCTTTCCTTTCGCCGGCCCCGGTCGCATGGTCGCGCCGATCGCAGCGGGAGACATATATGCGGATCGCGGCCGGCCTGGCGGCCTTGCTCGCCCTCGCCGCCTGCGGTGAAAGCGGCGGCGCCCGCGCCGCTGCGTCCACCGCGCCCGAGGCGCCGCCGCCGGCGCCGGCGCCGGCGGCGGCCCCGGCGGGCTGCGCCGACCGGCTCGAGGCCGAGATCGACGCGGCCTCGTTCGCCGTGCCGGGGGCCATGCCGGCGCAGCCCGCGCTGGCGGCGCTGCGCGGGGAGGCCGCGCGGGCGGTCCGCCGGGTCGCCGGCGCGATGTGCGCCGACGGCAGCCTGCCGGCCGGCGCCCTGCGCCCGTTCCGCCGGCTGCTGGTCCAGCAGGCCGACGGCGCCGACAATGCCGCCTTCTGGAGCGGCGAAGGCACGCCGGCGCCCGGCGACCTCGTCTTCCAGGCGGTGTTCCACCGCGGCGCCGGCGCCGGGCCGGCGCTCGCCATGCCCGGCGATCGCGACCTGCGCGAAGGCCTCCTCTGCTGGCACGATTTCGAGGGCAACCGGGCGATGTGCGAGGAGCGCCTGCCCTGAAACGATGGGGACGGTCACCCGCGACTCTCCCCAGGCAGGATGATGCCGGGCCGCGGCGGCGCGGCCCTTTTGCTTGACTTGGCGGTGGCGATCGGCTCTAGGCGCTCGCACGAGGCGGGCCGTTGGTCCGCTTTTGCTTTTGGGGTCTGGGCGGTCCCCCATCACGACCGCCTGGCCCGGAATGCCTTGCACGGTTCCGGGACGAACGAAGGAAGAAGACATGCGCCATCGCGTCGGCGGCCGCAAACTGGGCCGCACCTCCAGCCACCGCGCCGCTTTGTTCCGCAACATGGCGGCCGCGCTCATCAAGCACGAGCAGATCACCACCACGCTCCCCAAGGCCAAGGAGCTGCGCCCCTATGTCGAGAAGCTGATCACGCTGGCCAAGAAAGGCGGCCTCTCCAACCGCCGCCTCGCCCATGCGCGGCTGCTCGACGACGCCCAGCTGCAGAAATTGTTCGACGTGCTCGCCAAGCGCTACCAGGAGCGCGCCGGCGGCTATACGCGGGTGATCAAGGCCGGCATCCGCGCCAGCGACGCGGCGCCGCTGGGGATCATCGAGCTGGTCGACCGCGACCCCGCCGCCAAGGGCCAGGATTCGGGCCCGGTGATGGGCGAGGAGGAGCCCGAGGCGGAAGCCGCCTGAGGGCTTCGGATCGAAGCAGGCTTCGATCCGGGCTCCGGAGGGAGAAAAGGCCGCCTGGGCCGTCGCATCCCTGTCGCGCGCTACCGCGGCGGGGGCGGCGGCGGGGGTGGGGGCACGATCGGCCCTTCCCCGCGCTGGGCGCCGGGCGGGTCAAACGGTTCGGACGGCTCGGGCTGCGCCTGGAGGTCGGGCATGGGCCGGTCGTAGGCAAAGCCCGCTTCGTTCATCGCGTCCATGGACATGTCCGGCATCGCCACCGCATTGTCCATCTGCGGTGCCCAGGCATCGTTCACGACGATCGCCTCGACGTCGTTCGCGTCCACCACGACGTTATTCGCGTCCATCGCCTCGGCGGCATTGTCGGGCGCGCCCGCCGCCAGGCCACAGGCGCTCAGCCCCGCCCCCGCCAGCAGCAGCGCGGCGGCCCGCGCGGTCCCGAAAGTCCGCATCATTCCTCTCCTTCCGCTTCGTCCCCGTCGTCCTCGGGCCCGAGCGCCCGCACCACGCCCGCCTCGCCCGCGCATAAGCCGCTCAGCCCGATCAGCAGCCTGTCCTTCCACCACCAGCCCTCGGGAGGCTCGGCGGGCCGCCACCATTGCGGCCGCGGCTTGCGCAGCGCGATCGTGAGATTGGCCGTCGCGACCGTGCACGGGACCAGCATGTCGAAGATCCGGATGTCGCGCTCGCCCGGCTCGATCTCGTGCTCCGCCGGGCCGTTGAAGCGGCGCAGCGCGCTCCACTGCAGCTCATTGTCGAAATAAGCGGGCGCGCCGGCGATCCGCTCGGGCCATTGGTCATAATGATCCCTTGCGTCCTGGATCGCCGCGTCGAGCGGAAAGCTCCTGGACGGCACCACCGACAGCAGACGGACCTCCCATTCCTGCGGCTCGAGCAGGATCTGGCCGCTATTCTCGATTTCCACGCGTGCCTGAACCAGGACCGCATTCTCGTTCAGCCTGACGCCGATCGCGCTGATCTCGACATTGGCGTGGGCCGTGCCCCGCCGCTCGATCAGATACCAATAGCCCGCGACGACGACGGCGATGACCGTGATCAGCGCCTGCAGCGAAACCGCGCTGGGATGAAACTTGCTCGGTGCGTCGGGCATCATGCGGAACGCGACGAAGAGAATCGCGGCGAGCCCCACGAGCAGGATGACGAAGGTCATGACCGCTTGTGCGAGCCGATCTCCCCCCGCTCAACCGCAACCGCCTCCAATGTGGAGTCCGTGTCGGGCGGGCCTCAGGCCATTATGAACGGCCGCTAATTATTAGCCTAGGCTAATAATTAGGCACTGGCGGTTCACGCCCGCGGGCACAAATAGGTGCTGAGATACCAGCTGGTGCGCTGCGGGCCGCGGACGAGGCGGAAGCCGCCGGGCCGGCCGGGATTGATCAGCGCGCGGATCGCCGCCGCCGCCTCGCGTTCCCCGGCGCCCGAATCGAACAGGATCGCGTTGCCGCGGCGGGCGGTCCCCGCCCGCCCCTGGGCGGCAGCCGGCAGCGACCGCAGCCGGATGCGGCCGAGCCGGATGCCGGGACCGATCTCCTCGCCTTCCGTCGACCTGGCGGCGAGGATGTCGCCCACCGTCTGCGCCCGGGCGAAGTCGTTGAGCTCGTCGCGGCCCTGGCACCAGAAGACGTCGACGTCCCATCCCGACGACGCGCCGGTCGCCAGCACGAGGGTCTGGTAGCTGAGGCTTCCGGGCGCGGCGCCGGCCGCGGCCAGCGCCACTTCGGCCCGCTCCTCGCTCGCCTCGGCGCCTTCCTGCCGCTGCGGCGGGGCCTGCTGGTCGGCGAGGTAGGAGGCGATCCGCGACGCCGCGGCGACATCGGCGCCGCTCGCCTGCGGATCCTGAAGGGCGTCGATCAACCCCCGGCGCATCGCCAGCAGCCGCTGGGTCGCTTCCGATTTCGCCCCCTGGTTGACGGTATATTCGCTGAAGTCGGGAATGCCGTGATTGGCGAGGTTGGAGATGGCGTAGAGCTTCGCCCGGCGGCGCGGCCGATCGTCGACGATCGCCTTTTCGAACGTGTCCAGATATTGGTCGTACAGGCCCTTCCAGAACGTTTCCTCGCCCTTGACGGCCTCCCGGAAGGTGGTGTGCCGGGCGATGCTTTGATCCGAGCAGGTCGTCACCGCGGTGTTGAACGCGACCACGGCGGCGACGATCGCCGTCACCCCGCCGAGCGACGAGTTCAGCCGCTGGAGAATTCCTCCCGTGTCGGGTGCGTCGGCCATGGCATTTCCTCCTGCATGGAAACGACCCGCCCCGTCGAAGCTCCGGGCACCGGCAGGGCAGGGACCCGCCCGCGCCGCGCCGACCGCGTTCGAGTCGGCGCGATGCTATCGCCGCCGGCCGGCCCCGTCCGTGATCCTCGTCACGCCGGTCCGCCGCCTCGAACGATGGCGGTCGCGCCCTGGTCGAAATCGGCAAGGACGCCGTCGCAGTCGAGATAGAGCTGCCGCGCCATCGGCGTCAGGGCCAGCGTGCCGGGCGGAGGGTCACGGGGATGGGATGGTCGAGCGCCGTCCAGCCCAAGGCGGCGATGACGGCAGCCTAACCCGCGCGCGGGCCGGTCGTTCCCGGCGGCGGCGCCTCGAACCGGGGCGCCCCCCGGCCCGATAAGATATTGTTTCAGGGAGTCCCCGCGAACTTCCAGCAAATAAACATATGGATGCCGATTGCCAATTCTGCCATGTATCTCGCTCCTGAACTTGGAGGCGACTCGGATGGCAAAAGACTCGGACGACCGGAGTGTCGACTTTAGCATGTCAAAGGGCGACCTGGAAACGATCTCGGCGGCAGGAAGCGATGTCGTCCCCAATGTCAGCTTCTACGGAAAGACGTCGTTTACGATCGAGAATGCGCCGATACCGAAAAGCATCCGAGATTCGATCGGTGTCGAGAAGACGGTAACCGTGCAAATGAAGGTGAGGCTCGACAGGCCGCGCTGAAGCGATTGCGGCCGATAAGCATTTACGGATGACGCGGTGGGAATTTTCTTAGCCGATTTTGTCCTGGAGTCGCTTGGCCCCGCGCCCCACTTGGCCGATTATGGGAAGGCCTTGCGGCATAGCTGCGCGGCGGCGCCTCCCCCTTATGCCGACCAGTGGTTCAAGGGGATATTCCATCGCCTGTCCACCGATCCTTCGTGGTTCGCGAGCATATTGGTCTCGAACGTCGACATGGAGGGCTATAGCGGCGGCCAGCTCTGGGCCTATGCCAACCGCCTTCCCGACCAATGGTTCGCGCGCGGCCTGCGCCGGCATGCGCAGGACGAGGTGCGCCATTCGCGCATGTTCGCCAACCTCGTTTTCTCGCTCTTCCCCAGGCTCGCGACCGAGGAGATGCGGGCGAAGCTGCGCGCCATGTCCCCCCCGCTGGCCGAGCCGGGCGAAGCCGAGGGCCCGGCCGGCGGTCATCCGTTCGAGGAAATCCTGAACTCGGCCGTGCTGATCAACATCCACGAGACCAAGGCGCTGGTCCTCGAGCATATGCTGGTGCCGGCGGTGCTCGCTTATGCGCCCGATCACCAGCGCCCCCGGCTCCGCCGGCTGATGGACCGGCTGATCGCGGACGAAATCGAGCATATCCGCTATTCCGCCGCGTTCATCCAGCAGGCCGTCGCCCACGGACATGGCGAGCAGGCGATGGAAGCCATGGGCGATTTCCAGGCGATGGTGAACGAAGTCACCCTCGAAGAGCTGGAGGCGCAGGTCGAATCCTTCGCTGCCGTGGACCTCGAGGAGCTGGCGGCGTCGGGGAGCGGAAATGTACCATCTCACGCATGACGCCTTCCCGGCCGACTATCGCGCCCTGGTCGAGCATTCGATCCTGAGCTCGCCCCATCTCGGGCCCAGCCCGCTCGGCCCCGAATTCGTCGCCACCCGCGGCTTTTCGATCATCTTCAAGCGGCTCGCCTTTGCCGCCCTGGTCGAGGAATTTCCCTATCTCGGGCCTTTCATCGCGGCGGCCGCCTTCCCGCATTCCAACGCCTTCTACGTCAACCCGCTGGTGATGACCGGGGGATCGCGGGTCGACGCCCATATCGACTGCCGGCTCGTGGAAGCGCAAAACATGCGGATCATCCCGACCCTGGTCAGCATCTTCTACGTCCGCGCCGACCCGGACAAGGGCGGCGCCCTCCACCTGCGGACCGAGGACCGGGGCGAGGTGGCAGTGTCGCCGCGCACCAACGACCTCCTCCATTTTCCCGGGCGCCTGGTTCATTCGGTCGATGCGGTCGAGGGCGGGGACAGCAGGATCAGCCTGGTCTGCGAGCAATATAATCTTCGCGAGGACGTGCTCGCCGGCTTTCCGGAATTCGAGGTGATCCTCGCCGGAGATCACGCGCCGCGGGCCAACCCCCTCGCAGGCGCCTCCGGCCCGGCCCTGCAATGAGCCCCCAGGGGGCGGCCATCGTTCCGGTGAAAGGCGGTGCGTTCGCCAGCGACGTGCTCGCGCGCGACGGCCGCTCGCTGGTCTATTTCTGGGCGAGCTGGTGCGGCCCCTGCAAGCTCCTCACCCATCTGCTCGAGCAATGGGCGCGCGCCGACGGCGGGACGCCGGTCTTCAGGGTCGACGTCGACGAGGATCCGGACCTGATGGGAAGCTACAACGTGGCGAACGTGCCGACCGTCATCCTGTTCGAAAACGGCCTGCCGCTGCGCGCGCTGGCCGGCGCCCTCACCCGCCGGCAGCTGCGGACGCTGGTCGCCGGCAACGCCGGGGGCTGAGCCCGCCGGCCGGCCGCGATCGCCGGGCCGCTAGCGGGAAGCATGCGCGCTCAGCCAGAGGTCGAGCCCGGCCTGCTCCTCGCCGCTCATCGCCAGGCCGAGCTTGGTGCGGCGCCAGAGGATGTCGTCGGCGGTGCGGGCGAACTCGGTGCCGATCAGGTAGCGGACCTCGGCCTCGTAGAGGCCGGCGCCGAAATGGCGGCCGAGATCGGCGAGCGAGTCGGCGTCGCCGAGCAGCGCCTCGAGGCGGGTGCCGTAGGCGGCGGCGAGGCGGCGGACCAGAGGCTCGGGCAGCCACCCGGCGAGGGCGGCGAGGCGGGCGTTGAAGGCGGCGTCGATATTGCCGCCGGGAAGCGGCGAGGTGGCGGTGAACTTGAAGCCGCCGACGCCCAATGCGGCGAGCGCCTCGGCCGCCAGCGCACGGGCGGTGGTGAGCTTGCCGCCGAACACCGAAAGCAATTTCGCCCCGGGCGACGGGTCCAGCTCGAGATGATAGTCGCGGGTGACGTCCTTGGCGCGGGCGGCGCCGTCGTCGTGGAGCGAGCGCACGCCGGCATAGGACCAGACCACGTCCGCGGGCATTGTCCGGCGCTCGAAATAGGCGTTCACCGCCGCGCAGAGATATTCGATCTCCGCGGGCGCGGCCACCGCCTCCTCGGGGCCGGCGACGGGGACGTCGGTGGTGCCGATCAGGCTCGCTTCGCCATAGGGCAAAGCGAAGACGACGCGGCCGTCGGCCTGCTGGAGGATGTAGGCGTGGTCGCCCTCCCAGAGGCGCGGCACGAGGATGTGGCTGCCCTTGACCAGCCGGACGGCGCTGCGGCCGGCCGCGCCCAGGCGGCGGGCGAGGACCTCGGCGACCCAGGGGCCGGCGGCGTTGACGATCATCCCCGCCGAGACAATGCGGCCGCCCGACAGGTCGGCGGCCCAGCGCGGCCCGTCGCGGCGGGCGGAGAGGAGCTCGGTGCGGGTCGCGATCTCGGCGCCGCGCTCGGCCGCGTCGACGGCGTTCAGGGCGACCAGGCGGGCATCGTCCGCCCAGGCGTCCCAATAAGCGGCGAGGCGCAGGCCCGGCCGCAGCGGCGCGCGCGCCGGATCGCCGGGCCCGAGCCCGCGCGAGCGCGGCAGGCCGGAGCGGCCGGCGAGGATGTCGTAGGTCCACAGGCCGAGCCGGATCATCCACCACGGCCGGCCGCCGGGCGGATCGGGGAGGACGAAGCGGAGCGGGCGGACGATGTGGGGCGCGGTCCTGAGCAGCACCTCGCGCTCGCGGAGCGAGGCGCGGACCAGGGAGAAATCATATTGTTCGAGATAGCGCAGGCCGCCGTGGATCAGCTTGGACGAGGCCGAGGAAGTATGGGCGGCGAGGTCGTCCTTCTCGACCAGCAGCACGTCGAGGCCGCGGCCGGCGGCGTCGCGGGCGATCGCCGCGCCGTTGATGCCGCCGCCGACGACGAGGAGGTCGAAGGAGTCCATGGCTCTCACCTACGTCATTCCAGCGAAAGCTGGAATCTCCCTGCCTTGCAGAAGCGGGATTCCGGCTTTCGCCGGAATGACGGAGAGGGGCGTGCAGAAGCAGGATTCCGGCTTTCGCCGGAATGACGGAGAGGGGCGTGCAGAAGCGGGATTCCGGCTTTCGCCGGAATGACGGGTGAGGTGGCGCCGGAATGACGAGGGGGCTGGTCATGCTGAACTTGATTCAGCGTCCATGAACACGGATTGTGGGGATCGCATTGTCCGTGTTCATGGATCCTGACTTTCGTCAGGATGACGAGAGGGGAGAGCGATGGCGGGCGACACCATCCTGGTCATCGATGCCGGCACGACCAGCACCCGGGCGATGCTGTTCGGCGCGAACGGGGCGTGCCTCGGCAGCGAGCAGCGGGAGCTGGCGCAATCCTATCCGCTCCCCGGCTGGGTCGAGCACGACCCGGAGGAGATCTGGCAATCCTCCCTGGCCTGCGCGCGGGCGATGGTGGCGAAGGCCGGCGGCGCCGGCGCGATCGCCGGCATCGGCATCACCAACCAGCGCGAGACGATCGTCTTCTGGAGCCGGCGGACGGGCCGGGCGCTCGCTCCCGCCATCGTCTGGCAGGACCGGCGCACCGCCGACCTGTGCGCGGCGCTGAAGGCCGACGGCCATGAAGCGGCGCTGCAGGCGGCCACCGGGCTGCTGCTCGACCCCTATTTCAGCGCCAGCAAGATCGCCTGGGCGATGGACCATCTGCCGGCGCTGAAGGAGGCCGGCGCGGACCTTTGCGTCGGCACGGTCGAGAGCTGGCTGGTGTTCCGGCTGACCGGCGGCCTCCACGTCTCGGACGCGACCAACGCCTCGCGCACCGCGTTGATGGACATCCGCAAGGGCGGCTGGGACGCGGGGCTGGTCGCCCTGTTCGGCGTGCCCGCCGGCGCGCTCCCCGAGATCGTCGACTGCGCCGGCGCGTTCGGCGCGGCCGACCCCGATTTGCTCGGCGGGCCGATCCCGGTCACCGGCATGGCCGGCGACCAGCAGGCGGCGGCGATCGGCCAGGCCTGCCTCGCGCCCGGCGACACCAAGTCGACCTACGGCACCGGCGCGTTCGTGCTCACCCATACCGGCGCCGAGGCGCCGCTGTCGCGCCACCGGCTGCTGACCACGATCGCCTGGCAATTGGGCGGCGAGCGCCGCTACGCGCTCGAAGGCTCGGTGTTCGTCGCCGGCAGCCTGATCCAGTGGCTGCGCGACGCGCTCGGGCTGATCGCCGCCTCGGCCGAGAGCGAGGCGCTCGCCCGCTCGGTCGCCGACACCGGCGGCGTCTATCTGGTGCCGGCGCTGGCCGGGCTCGGCGCGCCGCACTGGCGGCCCGGCGCGCGCGCCAGCCTTTCGGGGCTGAGCTTCGCCACCGGCCGCGCCCATATCGTCCGCGCCGGACTGGAGGCGATGGCCTACCAGACCCACGATCTGATGACCGCCTTCGCCGCCGACGGCGCGGCGTGGGAGCGGCTCAAGGTCGACGGCGGCATGGCCGCCAACGACTGGCTGGCGCAGGATCTGGCCGACATGCTCGGCCTCGAGGTCGAGCGGCCCGGCTTCGTCGAGACCACCGCTCTGGGCGCGGCGATGCTGGCCGGCGTCGGCGCCGGCCTGTTCGGCTCGCTCGGCGAGGCGGCGGCGATGCGCGGCGCGGTCGAGCGGTTCGCGCCGGCGATGGCGGCCGGCCGGCGCGAGGCGCGGCTCGACGGCTGGCGCCAGGCGGTCGGCGCGGTGCTGGCAGCGGCGCCCTAAGGGCTTGCAAAAGCGCGGCTTAGCGCTCAGAAAAATCAGGCAAATGGCCAGCTTTTGGGGAGCTCGAGCATGAACAGGATCGTCACCATTTTGATATTGGCCGGGCTTGCCGGCGCGCCGGCGCTGGCGCTGCAGCAGCCGGCCGCCCAGCCGGGCGCCGCGCCCGCGCCCAAGGGGCTTCCGCACACCGTGCGCGGCGAGCTGACGCTCTACGAGCTGACCAATTATAACGGCGATTCCTGGGTGATCGATTCGTCGAGCGGGACGGTGCGCACCGACTGGAACATCCGCAGCCTTTCGATCCATCCCGGCGACCGCTGGCAGATTTGCGCGCGGTCGCGCTTCCGCGAGCCCTGCATCGTCCTCAACCGCAGCGTCCACGACGCCAGCCTGATCGGCGTCGAGGGGCAGATCGGCTCGGCGCGGCCGGCGCCGGCCGAAGCGGCGCCAAGCAATTAGGTTCGCCGCGTCATCCTGACGAAATTCCAGACGCAGCGAAACTAATCGCGCTGTGCCGCATCCGCCGTCGGGGCGGGCCAGCTGTCGTCGATCATCTTGATGATCGCGGAGAAGTCCTTGCCCGCGCCGCCGAGGTCGGCGAAGCGGGCGTAGAGCTCCTCGGCGTGCGCGCCCATCGGCGTGTAGGCGTCGACGCTTGTCGCCGCCTCCATGGCGAGGCGCAGGTCCTTCAGCATCAAGGCGGCGGCGAAGCCGCCCTCATAGTCGCGGTCGGCCGGCGTCTCCGGGCCAACGCCGGGGACCGGGCAATAGCTGGTCATCGACCAGCACTGGCCCGAGGCCCTGGACGAGATGTCGAAGAAGGTCTGCAGGTCGAGCCCGAGCTTCCCCGCCAGCACGAACGCCTCGCAGGTCGCGACCATCGACGCGCCCAGCAGCATGTTGTTGCAGATCTTGGCGGCCTGGCCCGCGCCCGGCGCGCCGGCGTGGATCACCGCCTTGCCCATGACGTCGAGAGAGGGCCGGGCGCGGGCGAACGCCTCGTCGGTGCCGCCGACCATGAAGGTGAGCGTGCCCGCCTCGGCCGCGGCGATGCCGCCCGAGACCGGCGCGTCGACCATCTGATAGCCGGCGGCGCGCGCCTTCTCGATCTCCTCGCGGGCGGTGGCGACGTCGATGGTCGAGCAGTCGATCAGGATCGCGCTGGCCGGGGCCTGGCCGATCACCGCGGTTTCGTAGACCTCGCGGACGTGCTTGCCGGCCGGGAGCATGGTGATCACCGCCTCGGCCTCCGCGACCGCTTCCCCGGCGGAGGCGGCGGGGAGGCAGCCGTTCGCCTCGGCCCGCTTCAGCGCCTCGGCGGAAAGGTCGAAGGCGCGCACGTCATGGCCGCCTTTGGCGAGGTTCGCGGCCATGCCGCCGCCCATATTGCCGAGCCCGATGAATGCGATGCGGGTCATCTCCCCAATCCTCTCTCCGCCTTGCTCATCTTCCCTTCCATTCCGGCGGCCTTTTCTCGACGAAGGCGGCCATGCCTTCCTTCTGGTCCTCGGTGCCGAACAGGCCGTGGAACAGGCGGCGCTCGAAGACAATGCCCTGGGCGAGGCCGGTCTCGTAGGCGGCGTTGACCATCTCCTTGGCGGCGATGGCGGCGAGCGGGGCCAGACCGGCGATCGCCTCGGCCGCCTTCAGCGCCTCGCCGACCAGCTCGGCGGCGGGGACCACCCGGGCGACCAGGCCGGCGCGCTCGGCCTCGCCGGCGTCCATCGTCCGGCCGGTCAGGCACATCTCCATCGCCTTGGCCTTGCCGATCGCGCGGGTGAGGCGCTGCGACCCGCCCATGCCGGGGGTGACGCCCAATTTGATCTCCGGCTGGCCGAACCGGGCCGTATCGGCGGCGATGATGAAGTCGGCCATCATCGCCACCTCGCAGCCGCCGCCCAAAGCATAGCCGGCGACCGCGGCGATCCACGGCTTCCTGGTGGCGGTGACCTTCTCCCAGCCCTGGAAGAAGTTGGTGGCGTACATCGAGGCGAAGCCCTGGTCCTGCATCTCCTTGATGTCGGCGCCGGCGGCGAACGCCTTGTCCGAGCCGGTAAGGACGGCGCAGCGCTGGCTGTCGTCGGCATCATAAGCGGCGAAGGCATGGATCAGCTCGGCCAGCACCTGGCTGTTGAGCGCGTTCAGCGCCTTGGGGCGGTTGAGGATGATCAGCGTGACCGCGCCGCGCGGCTCGACCAGGATCGTTTCGTAACGGAGCATTGCAATCCCTTCATGTTTTCCCGCGAAGGCGGGAACCCAGACTGTCTTCCTCACTGGGCTCCCGCCTTCGCGGGAGCACAAGCTAACGCATCTTCACATAGCTGCCCGGCGCCGGCTCGATCGCCTTGAGCCTGCCCTTGCCGGGCACCCGCGCGGGGACGCGTTCGCCGCCGTCGCGGGTGAGCCAGGCCTGCCATTCGGGCCACCACGAGCCCTCGTGGCGGGTGGCGCCGTCCATCCATTGCTCGGCGGCGTGGGGCATTTCGGGGTTGGTCCAATAGCCGTGCTTGTTCGCCGCCGGCGGGTTGATCACGCCGGCATTGTGGCCCGAGCCGCCCAGGAGGAAGCGGGTGTCGCCGCCGAGCAATCTGGCGCCGTCATAGGTCGCCTGCCAGGCCGAGACATGGTCGTCCTTCAGCGAGATCACCATGGCGGGCGCCGCGATGTCGAGCGCGCCGGGCCTGGCGAGCGAATTGTCCCTCAATATCTCCCCGGTCCAGTCGATGAGGAACGCCCTGGGGATGTTGGCGCCGTCGGCGAACCAGTGGAGGATGTCCGAGGGCGGCGCTTCCCGGTCGAGCAGATAATGGCTGACCACCGACGACCAGATCAGATCGTTGGCGCGAACGAGGCTGAACAGCGCCTGGAGCTCGTGGGCGGCGAGCACGCCCCTGGCCTCGACATGCTTCTCCATCGCGGCGAGCTGGGCCGGCTCGGTGAAGGTCGCCCACTGGCCCATGCGGCCGAAATCGAACATCGAGCCGATCGTGCTGAGCGAGGCGATGCGTCCGCTTTGCCCGCGGGCCTCGAGCCGGGCGGCGGCCAGGGCGGCAAGCGTGCCGCCCATGCAGAAGCCGAACAGGTCGGCCTCGGCCTCGCCGGTCGCCTTCTCGATCGCGTCCAATGCCGCAACCGGCCCCAGCTCCAGATAGTCGGCGAGGCCCTTGTCGGCGAGCTCGGGGCCGGGATTCACCCAGGAGACGACGAAGACGCTGTGCCCTTGCTCGACCAGCCAGCGGATCAAAGAGGATTTGGGCTGAAGGTCGAGCAGGTAATATTTGTTCACCAGCGGCGGGATGTAGAGCAACGGGCGCTTGTGGACCGTCTCGGTCGACGGCGCGTACTGGATGAGCTGCATCAATTCGTTCTGGTAGACGACGCTGCCGGGGGTGGCGGCGATGTCCCGGCCGAGCTCGAATCCGGCGGCGGCGCGGCGCCGGGGCAGCTTCGCCTCCGAGGCGGCGTCGGCGAGCAAATTGGCGAGGCCGGACAACAGGCTGATCGAGCCGGTGTCGATCGCGCGGCGGATCGCCTCGGGGTTGGTGAAGGCGAAATTGGCCGGTGACAAGGCGTTCAGATAGGCCTGGGTATAGAACGAGGCGCGGGTGCGGGTGGCCTCGTCGATCCCCTCGGCGCCCTCGACCAGCTCGGTCGCCTGGCGGCTGGCGAGCAGATAGGCCTGCTTCAGATAGTCGAACACCGGATCCTCGGACCAGGCGGGATCGCCGAAGCGGCGGTCGCCGCGCTCGGGCGCGATCACCGGCTCCGGGTCGGCGCCGGACGCGCGGCGGGCGGCGGCGGTCCACAATTCCGCCCATTCCGACGCCGCCGCCTGGCTCGCCTGGAGCACCGCCATCGGGTTCGACCAGAGCTGGACGGTGAAATCGGCCATGGCGCGGGCGGGCGCCATGGGATCGAAGGCGAGCGTGTGCGAAGGGCGGGCGCCGGCCTGGATCGCGGCGACGCCATTTTCGATCACCCGCGTCCAGGCCGCGGCGAGCTCGGCCGGGTCGGGGGCGCTCTCGGGGAGCTTCCAGACGCGATTGTCGGTCATCCTGTCACCTTATCTAATCCGTTCGTCCCGCTCGACACGAACGGAAAGGAGCGGCGCCCATCACTTGACCTCCAAGGGCGTCCAGGCCTCGCCGGGCGGGAGCGGCGCGAACATCCGGTCGATCATTTCCTCGGTCACTTCCTCAGGCGTGGCGGGCTGCCACCTGGGCGCATTGTCCTTGTCGACGAGGAGCGCGCGCACGCCCTCGGCAAAGTCGGGATGGGCCGAGACATGCGCCATCAACGCATATTCCATCCCCATCTCTCCGGCGAAATCGCGCATCCTTCCGCCCTCCTCCAACAGGCGCAGCGACACCTTGCAGGCGGTCGGCGACTTGGCCTCGAGCCCGGCCAGCGTCTTCAGCGCCCAGTCGGAGCCGTCGGCGGCGAGGGCGGCCATGATCCCCTCCAGCGTGCCGGCCTCGAACAGGCGGCAGATCTTGTCGCGGTCCTCCTTGATCCGCGCCGGCGGCGGCGGCGCCTGGGCATGGGCGAGATGGGCGTCGATCCGCTCCGGGTCGCGGGCGATGTCGTGCTTGAGCTGGTCGAGGTCGGCGTGCGCGATATAATGGGTGGCGAGGCCCAAGGCGAAGCAGTCGGCGCCGTCGAGCCGGGCCCCGGTCAGCGCCAGATATTGCGGCAGCCGGCCGAGCAGGCGCGAGAGGTGCCAGCCGCCGCCGACGTCGGGGAACAGGCCGATCGACGTCTCGGGCATGGCGAACAGGGTGCGGTCGGTCGCGATCCGGTACTTGCACGGGCGCGAGATGCCGACGCCGCCGCCCATGGTGACGCCGTCCATGAACACCGCGGTCGGCTTGGGATAGGTGAACAGCAGGTGGTTCAGCCGATATTCGTTGAAGAAGAAGGCGCGCGCCGCCGCGCCGGTGCCCTGCGCGCTCCGCGCGATCGTCACCACGTCGCCGCCGGCGCAGAAGCCGCGGCCGTCTTCGTGGTCGATCAGGATCGCCTCGACCTGGCGGTCGCCCCGCCATCCGACGAGCGCCGCGGTCATCGCGAGCACCATGTCGAGGTCCAGTGCGTGGATCGCCTTTGGGCGATTGAGGCTGATGCGGCCCGCGCAGCCTTCGATGCGGGAGAGGATGGTGTGGGTCATCGGATGCCTACAAATCCGTTCGCCCCGAGCGACACGAACGGGTTACTCAATCTCGAGTTCGTCACTGCCGCGAAAGCTCCCGCCCGACGATCATCCGCATCACCTGGTTGGTGCCCTCGAGGATCGAATGGACGCGAAGGTCGCGCCAGAAGCGCTCGATCGGATAGTCCTGGAGGTAGCCGTAGCCGCCGTGGAGCTGGAGCGCGCGGTCGACCACCGACGAGCCGGTGTCGGTGGCCAGCCGCTTGGCCATCGCCGCGAACTTGGTCTTGTCGGGCGCATTCTCGGTCACCTTCACCGCCGCCGCGTAGAGCAGCATGCGGGCGGCCTGCAATTCGGTCTCCATGTCGGCGAGCATGAACTGGGTATTCTGGAAGTCGGCGATCGGCTGGCCGAACTGCTTGCGCTCCCTGGTGTAGGAGACCGCCTCGTCGAGGCAGCGCTGGGCGCCGCCGAGGCTGCACGCGCCGATGTTGAGCCGGCCGCCGTCCAGCCCCATCATCGCGATGCGGAAGCCCTCGCCCTCGCCGCCGACCAGATTCTCCGCCGGCACCCTTACCTCGTCGAAATTGACCTGGGCGGTCGGCTGCGAGTGCCAGCCCAGCTTCTTCTCCTGGGCGCCGAAGCTGACGCCCTTCATGTCCTTCTCGATGACGAAGCAGGAAATGCCCCTGGGGCCGTCGACGCCGGTGCGGGTCATGGTGACATAGATTTCGTTCTCGCCGCCGCCGGAGATGAACGCCTTGGAGCCGGAGACGACATAGAAATCGCCGTCCCTGACCGCGCGGGTCTTGAGCGCGGCGGCGTCGGAGCCCGAGCCGGGCTCGGTCAGGCAATAGGAGCCGATCCGTTCCATCGTCACCATCGAGGGGAGATATTTGGCCTTGACCGCCGCCGAGCCGAACCGGTCGATCATCCAGCTCGCCATGTTGTGGATCGAGATGAAGGCACTGGTCGAAGGACAGCCATAGGCCATCGCCTCCATGATCAGAGCCGCCTCCAGCCGGCCGAGGCCGATGCCGCCGGCTTCCTCGGAGACGTAGATCGAGCCGAAGCCGAGCTCCGCGGCCTGGCGGATGGTGTCGCGCGGGAAGATATGCTGCTCGTCCCAGCGGGCGGCATGGGGCGTGATCGCATCGGCGGTGAATTGCCGCGCCATCTCCTGGATCTGGCGCTGCTCGTCATTGAGGTCGAACTGGCTGGTCATCATTCCTCTTCCGGGGCTCCCAGGATCGTGTCCCAGCCATAGACGAAACGCCTTCGGCAGGAAGCCACGTCATCCTGGTCGACGTCGATCCGGGCGAGGATGGCGAGATCGCGCGATCGGCCGAGCGCGTCGCCTTCGACCCAGACCGCCGGCCTTTCGCGGGTCGGCCCATAGCCCGATGGACCGTAAATCAGATAGCGCGCTCGCCCCTCCCGCCGGTGGCGCTCGACGGTGCGGCCGAGCAGGTCGGGCACGACCCGGCCGCCGCGCGGCTCCGCCCAGGCGTCGCCTTCCGTCACATGGAACGTGCCGCGCGGTCCGGCGATCCGGATGCCGCCGAAATGGATGCCGAGATAATCGAGATAGGCGGTTTCGCCTGCCGCCACCTCGACGCTGGTGCGCATCAGGCAGACCCGGGCGGGCCCGGGGACGGCGAATTCCTCGGCGGTCCCGAGGATCGACGAGTTCACGCCGCGAGGCGGCTCGGGCGTGGCGGGCGAGCCGGGCGGGGCAGCAGATTGGGCGGCGAACAGGAGGGCTGTCGCCAGCTCGAACGCGCTCATCTCTCCGCTCCCGCTCCGGCGAAGGCGGCGACAGCGGCCCCGGGCGCGATCGCGCCGGCGGGGAATTGCGGCGCCGTCTCCGGGATCTGGCGCTGCTCGTCATTGAGGTCGAGCTGGCTCATGCGCGCGCTCTAGCGCACGCAAGGAAAATCGCAACGGAGGCGTTTCAGGAAAGGGTGATCAGCGCCCCCAGGATCGCGACGGTGAGCGCCGTGGAGGCGGCGGTCATCATTCCCATTCGACCGGTCAGGGTGTTGGTCAGCCGCAGCTCCAGATCCTTGATCTCGCCCCGCAGCCCCAATTCGAGCTCGCGCAGATCGGCTTTGGCCGCGAGTTGATCGAAGCCATGATCGGTGAGCGCCTCTGCCAGCGCCTCCGCCTGAGCCGAGTCCATGCCGGCTGCGGAGAGCCGCTTTACGAACCCGAGCGTGTCGAAGATCGGCTGAGCCATCACATATTTCTATTAACAGGTTTTCGATAGATCGGGCAATATCATTCATCGTTTTCGATGGTCATCGTTTACGAAAGCGCCTTCCCGGCTTCCGCGAAGGCGGCGACAGCGGCCCCCGGCGCGATCGCGCCGGCGGGGAATTGCGGCGCCGTCTCCGGGATCTGGCGCTGCTCGTCATTGCGGTCGAACTGGCTCATGCGCGCGCTCTAGCGCACGCAAGGAAAATCGCAACGGAGGCGTTTCAGGAAAGGGTGATCAGCGCGCCCAGGGTCGCGACGGTGAGCGCCGTGGAGGCAACGGAAATTGCATCCATACGCATGGTCAAGCGCAGCTCCAGGTCTTTCAGGTCCGACTTGGTGGCAAGCTCGGTGAATGCATGGTCGGTGAGCGCCTCAGCCAAAGCCTCGGCGTGACGCGAATTCATGCCTGCGGCCGCGAGCCGCTTGACGAAGGCGAGCGTGTCGAAACCAAGCTGGGCCATCATATCCGTCCATTAATCGGTTTCCGACGAACCATGCAATATAGATAATCGCTTTACGAAAGCGCCTTCCCCGCTTCCGCGAAGGCGGCGACGGCGCGCTCCAGCTCTTCGCGCGTGTGGGTGGCCGAGATCTGGGTGCGGATGCGGGCGCGGCCCTTGGGGACGACCGGGTAGGAGAAGGCGATGACGTAGACGCCCCTGGCGAGCAGCGCCTCGGCCAGCGCGGCGGCGCGGCGGGCGTCGTGGAGCATGACCGGGATGATCGGATGCTCGCCGGGGAGCAGCTCGAAGCCGGCTTCGGTCAGGCCGTCGCGGAAGAACGCCATATTCTCCCGCAGCCGCGCCCTGAGGTCGTCGCCCGCGGCGGCGAGCTCGACCGCTTTCCGGGCGCCGGCGACCATCGCCGGGGCGACGGTGTTGGAGAAGAGATAGGGACGCGAGCGCTGGCGGAGCAATTCGACGATCTCCTTCCTGGCGCTGGTGAAGCCGCCGCTGGCGCCGCCCAGCGCCTTGCCGAGCGTGCCGGTGACGATGTCGACGCGCTCGATCACGCCTGTATGTTCGGGCGTGCCGCGGCCGCCCGCGCCGACCACGCCGGTAGCGTGGCTGTCGTCGACATGGACGAGCGCGCCGTAGCGCCCGGCGAGGTCGCAAATCGCCGCGAGCGGGGCGATATAGCCGTCCATCGAGAAGACGCCGTCGGTCGCGATCAGCTTGAAACGCGCGCCGGCGGCGTCGGCGGCCTGGAGCTGCGCTTCGAGATCGGCCATGTCGGCGTTCCGGTAGCGGTAGCGCTGCGCCTTGCACAGGCGGACGCCGTCGATGATCGAGGCGTGGTTGAGCTCGTCGGAGATGACCGCGTCCTCGGGCCCGAGCAAAGTCTCGTAAAGGCCGCCATTGGCGTCGAAGCAGGAGGGATAGAGGATCGTGTCCTCCATCTTGAGCCACTCGGACAGCTGGCCCTCGAGCTCCTTGTGGACCTGTTGGGTGCCGCAGATGAAGCGGACCGAGGCCATGCCGTAGCCCCAGCGATCGAGCCCGGCCCGGGCAGCGGCCTGGACGCGCTCGTCCTGGGCGAGGCCGAGATAATTGTTGGCGCACAGGTTGATCAGGTCCTGGCCGGTGTCGACGCCGACATGGGCGCCTTGGGGCGTGGTGATCACCCGCTCTTTCTTGTAGAAGCCGGCCTCGCGGATGGCGTCGAGCTCGGCCTCGAGATGCTGCTGGAACTTGCCGTACATTTGACCCTCGCTTCTAATCCACGCCGTCGTTGCGACCCCGGATTCAGGGGGGAGGGGACACGTACTAGTACGTGTCCCCATTCGCTCAGTCCCAGCGGAGCACGACCTTGCCGGTGCCGCCTTGCAGCATCGCCTCGAAGCCCCGCTCGAACTCCTGGTAGGGCAGGCGGTGGGTGATGATCGGGCTCAGGTCGAGCCCGGACTGGATCATCACCGTCATCTTGTACCAGGTCTCGAAAATCTCGCGGCCGTAAATGCCCTTCAGGGTCAGCATGTTGAAGATGACCTTGTTCCAGTCGATCGCGACCTCGCCCTCGGGGATGCCGAGCATCGACACCTTGCCGCCATGGGCCATGTTGTCGAGCAGGTCGTTGAGGGCGGCGGGGCTGCCGGACATTTCCAGCGCGACGTCGAAGCCCTCGGTCATGCCGAGCTCCTTCTGCACGTCCTTGAGCTTCTCGCGCCCGACGTTCACCGTCCGGGTGGCGCCGAGCTGCTTGGCGAGCGACAGCCGGTAGTCGTTGACGTCGGTGATGACGACGTGGCGGGCGCCGGCATGGCGCGCGACCGCCGCCGCCATCGCCCCGATCGGCCCGGCGCCGGTGATCAGCACGTCCTCGCCGACCATGTCCCATTGCAAGGCGGTGTGGACGGCGTTGCCGAACGGGTCGAAGATCGAGGCGACGTCGAGGTCGATGCCGTCGACATGATGCCAGACATTGGCGTTGGGGATGACGATATATTCGGCGAAGGCGCCGGGCCGGTTGACGCCGACGCCGCTCGTATAGGGGCACAGATGGCGCCGGCCGGCCATGCAGTTGCGGCAGCGCCCGCAGACGATATGGCCCTCGCCCGAGACGATCATGCCCGGGGAATAATCGTTGACGTTGTCGCCGACCTCGACGATCTCGCCGACGAATTCGTGGCCGACCACCATCGGCACCGGAATCGTCTTCTGCGCCCACTCGTCCCATTTGTAGATGTGAAGGTCGGTGCCGCAGATCGCGGTGCGCTTCACCTGGATCTTGACGTCGTTGACGCCCGGCACCGGCTCGGGAACGTCCTCGAGCCACAGGCCCCGCGCCTTTTCCCGCTTGACCAAGGCTTTCATCGGTCCGTCTCCCGGTTCATGGCGTGACCCTCTGGTGCAAAACGCGCTCGTTGAAAAGCCGCGCGATCGTCGCTTCCTCGTTCAGCGGCGGGACGAGCTCGCGCGGGGGGCGGCCGCGGGCGGCGGCGATGGCGGCGATGCGGCCGCCGCCGAGATAGGAGGTGTCGGGCGCCTCGCGGGCGATCGGGTCGCGATAGGCGCGGTCGACGGGGACGATCCGCCAGCCGTCGGCGCGCAGGGCGGCGACCGCATCGGCGATGAACAAGGCGGCGAGATCGGTCTCGTGGAGCAGGATCACATGCGCCGGCGAGCGGCCGAGCGTGGCGCGGGCCAGCGCGTCCTGGAAGTTCGCCGCGTCGAGGATGATCTCGATGTAGAGGGCGCGCAGCGCGTCGCGATCGATCGCCAGCCCGGTCCGGACCGCCTGGGTGAGCAGCGAATCGAGATACCAGTCGTAGCTGTCGACCGTGACATAGCCGTTGGCGAGGCCGCGCTGGGCGAGCCCGGCGCGCACCGCGTCGCGCCAGGCGGGGATGCGCCCGCCTTCGTCCAGATAGGGGAAACGGAACCAGGGCCGCGCGCCGCGCCGCCCGTGGAGCCAGGCGGCGGCGCGGTCGAGATCGGCGAGATAGGCGTCCGGCCCGACCCGCGACAGCGCGAAATGGCCGTGGCTGTGATTGGCGAGGACGTGGCCGGCGGCGACATAGGCGGCGATCCGCGCTTCGCCGCCGACGCCCCAGGGCGCGTCGAAATGGCCGGTCGTGACGAAGAACGCCGCCTGCCGCACCCGCGTCCGCCGCAAGGCCGCGATCAGCCGCTCGGTGCGCTCCTCGACGGTGAAATAGGCACCCGTCTGGCGCGGCACGTCGTCGAAGCTGAGCGCGATCCGCTTCTGGGCTGAGGCGGGAGCGGCCAGCGCGAGGAGCGCGGCAAGGGCGACAACGAGATGCCGCATCGCGCGGATCACCTAGCCCAGCTTCTCCATCACGTCGCCGAACAATTCCTCGATCCGGGGGCAGCGTCTTGGGCGTCTTCAGCGGCTTCGACACCCAGGTCTCGTTGATCAGGTCGCGCCAGGTGATGTTGTTGTTGGTGCCGTTGCCGCCCCACGAGCCGCAGCCCAGCGAGAAGGTCTGGCGCATGCCGTTCCACAAATTGCCGCTGTTGGACGCCGCCTGGGGCTGGTTGACCATCACCCGCGAGGTCTTGGTCGCTTCCGCCAGCTTCATGATGTTGGCGTCCGAGGTCGAATAGATGCCGCAGCTGTGGCCCTGGCCCTGGTAGGACTGGATCTCGTTGGTCCGCGCGATCGCCTCGTCGATGTCCTTCACCCGGTAGAGCGCCATGGTGACGGTCAATTTCTCGCCGGAGAAGGGGAAGTCCGGCCCGGCGCCGGTTTCGGGGACGATGAAGAATCCGGTGCCCTCGGGGATGTCGAAACCGGCCATGCCGGCGATCGTCTCGGGCGGCTGGGCGACGATCTTGGGATTGAGCGCGCCGTCGACCCAGAGCACGTTCTGGAGCTTCGCCTTCTGCGCCTCGTCGAGGACGAGGCCGCCCTGCGCCTTCAGCCTGGCGAGCATCTCGTCGTAGATCGCGTCGACCAGAAGGACGCTGTTGTCGGCCGAGCAGGAGGCGGCCATGTCGAGCGTCTTCGACATGCGGATCTTCTCGGCGGCGTCGTCGAGGTCGGCGGTCTCGTCGACGGTGATCACCGCATTGCCGACGCCGACGCCCAGCGCCGGCGTGCCGCTCGAATAAGCGGCGTGGACCATCGCCCCGCCGCCGGTGGCGAGGATGCGGTCGCACTGCTTCATCAGCTCGTTGGTCTTGTCGAGCGTCGGCGTGTCGATGCCGATGACGAGGTCGGCCGGCGCGCCCATGGCGACCAGCGCCTCGCGCATCTTGTCGCAGACGAGCTTGTTGGTGAGCTTGGCGCGCGGGTGCGGGGCGATGACGATCGCGTTCCTGCCCTTGACCGCGTTGATCGCCTTGATCACCGGCGTCGCCTCGGGGTTGGTGGACGGCGACAGCGCGCCGATCACGCCGACCGGCTTGGCGATGACGACGATCTCGCGCTCGGGATATTCCTCGAGCACGCCGACCGACTTGTCGCCCAATATGTCCATCAGGGCGGCGCGGGTCTTGCGGAAGATCTTGAGATATTTGCCCTCGTAATTGCCGAGCCGGGTCTCGTCGACGGCGAAGCGGGCGATCTCCTCGGCGACGCCGGGGCGCGCGACCGACCAGACCATGGCGCGGATCAGCGCGTCGACCTGCTCCTGGCTGTAATGCTCGATCTGCTCCTGCGCCGCGCGCGCCCGCGCGACCAGGCCGGCGATCTCGGCGGCGGCCTCGGCCGCTTCGTCGCTGGCGAAGATTCGTTCCTGCTTGCCCATCTTGAACTCCCGGCGCCTTGCTTGCGCCATATGTAGGGCGCCACTAGCCAAGCCGCCACCGAAATGCCAGTCGGGCGCGCATCCTCCCGTCATTCCAGCGCAGGCTGGAATCTCATTTGGTTTCAAGGCAGGGGATTCCAGCTTTCGCTGGCATGACGAAAAAAGGAACACAGGCAGAGATGAAGCTCGGATCGCTAAAAGGGGGCCGCGACGGACGGCTGGTGGTGGTCAGCCACGATCTCGCCTGGTGCGCGGATGCGGCCCATATCGCGCCGACCCTGCAGGCCGCGCTCGACGATTGGGCGAAGGTGGAGCCGCAATTGCAGCTGCTCGCCACCGATCTCGCCCACAGCACGATTCCCAAGGAGCGCTTCCACGAACGGCAGGCCGCCGCGCCGCTGCCGCGCGCCTATCAATGGGCCGACGGCTCGGCCTATGTGAACCATGTCGAGCTGGTGCGGAGGGCGCGGGGGGCGGAGATGCCGGAAAGCTTCTGGACCGACCCCCTGATGTACCAGGGCGGGTCCGACGAGATGCTTGCCGCCCGCGACCCGATCCCGCTCGCCGACGAGGCCTGGGGCTGCGACCTCGAAGCCGAGATCGTGGTGGTGACCGGCGACGTGCCGCGCGGCGCCTCGCGCGACGAGGCGCTGGACCAGGTCAGGCTGGTCGGGCTGGTCAACGACGTCAGCCTGCGCAACCTCATCCCGGCCGAGCTCGGCAAGGGCTTCGGCTTCGTCCAGTCCAAGCCGGCCTCGGCCCTCTCGCCGGTCTTCGTGACCCCGGACGAGCTGGACGAGGCGTGGCGGGACGGCAAGCTCCACGGCGTGCTCAACGTCGACCTCAACGGCCGGCCGTTCGGCCGCGCCGACGCCGGCGAGGACATGACTTTCGACTTCGGCACCTTGATCGCCCATCTGGCGAAGACCCGCAACCTCGGCGCCGGCACGATCGTCGGCTCGGGCACGGTGTCGAACCGGGACGCGGACGGCGGCCCCGGCAGGCCGGTCGACCGCGGCGGGCGCGGCTATTCCTGTCTGGCCGAGCTGCGCACCGTCGAGACCATCCTCGACGGCCAGCCGGCGACGCCCTTCCTCAAGGCCGGCGACACGGTCCGCATCTGGATGGAGGACACGCACGGCCATTCCATCTTCGGCGCGATCGAGCAGGTGGTGGTCCAGGCTTGAACCGACGCGCGCCCCGGTCCAATCCGTAGGCATGAAAAAGCTCCTGCTCCTGCTCGCCGCGCTTTCCGCAACCGCCGCCGCGCAACGCCCCGAGTCGCGCAGGCCGCCGCTGGCGCCGAACGCAGACCTCATCAGCATCGCCGACGCGGTTTCGGAAGCGCGGCTTCGGGCGACGGTGGAGCGGCTGGTCGGCTTCGGGACGCGGCACACCTTGTCGGCGCGGGACCATCCGACGCGGGGGATCGGCGCGGCGCTCAATTGGACCGAGGCGGAGTTCCGCCGCCTCTCGCGCGAATGCGGCGGCTGCCTGCAGGTGGTGCGGACCGGCGACACCGTCACCGGGCGGCGGATCCCCAGCCCGACCCTGGTCGAGAACGTGGTCGCCATCCAGCGCGGCGCGACCGAGCCGAACCGGGTGGTGATCATCACCGGCCATATCGACAGCCGCGTCACCGACCCGATGAACGCCACCGCCGACGCGCCCGGCGCCAATGACGACGGCTCCGGCACCGCCGCGGTGATCGAGGCGGCGCGGGTGCTGTCGCGTTTCCGTTTCCCGGCGACGATCGTCTATGCGGCCTTGTCGGGCGAGGAGCAGGGGCTGCACGGCGGGCGCATCCTGGCCGATTACGCCCGCGCCCAGGGCTGGCAGGTCGTCGCCAACCTCAACAACGACATTGTCGGCAACAGCTGCGGCTCGGACGGCGTCTGCGACGACGCCCATGTCCGCATCTTCTCCGAAGGATTGCGCTGGCAGGGCGGCGACGCGCTGAGGGCGCCGGTGCGCAGCCAGGGCGGGGAGAACGATTCGCCCTCGCGCAACCTGTCGCGTTTCCTCGACGGCCTCGCCGACGACCTCAGCCTCGGCCTCGACGTCCGCCCGATCTGGCGCAACGACCGCTTCGGCCGCGGCGGCGACCATACCGAGTTCCTCAACGCCGGCTTCCCGGCGGTGCGCTTCTCGGTCGCGATCGAGAATTACAACTGGCAGCACCAGGATTTGAGGACCGAAAGCGGCGTCGAATATGGCGACACGATCGAGCGGATGGACTTCCCCTATCTGCACCGGGTGACCCAGCTGAACGTCGCCGCCCTGGCCGCGCTCGCGCGCGCGCCGATGCCGCCCGAGCCGGCGGTCGAGGGGGCGGTCTCGACCGACACGACGTTGAGCTGGGTGCCGGTGCCCGGCGCCACCCATTATGTCGTCCGCTGGCGCCGGACCGACGCGGCGAGCTGGACCGCGAGCCGGCGGATAAGCGGGGACAGCCTGGTCCAGTGCCGCGACTGCCCGGACCAGGCCGCGCCGCAATTCGTCGCTAGGCTTACCGGCATCCGGGTCGACGACTGGGTGTTCGGCGTGTCGTCGGTGTCGCGCGACGGCTGGGAGAGCCCGGTTGCGTCCGCCGTCCCCGGTGGCGCGTTCCGGCCCTACACACCGCCGCCCGCGGCGCAGCAATAGGAACGCATGCCCAGGAAAATCGTCAAGGCCGGCCTCCCCAGCCGCGAGCAGGTGCTCGACTTCATCCAGTCGTCGGACGAACCGGCGGGGAAGCGGGAGATTGCGCGCGCCTTCGGCCTCAAGGGCAATGACAAGATCGCGCTGAAGACCCTGCTGCGCGACATGGCCGACGAGGGGCTGATCAATTCGGCGCCCGGCCGGGCGTTCCACAAGATGGGCGGCGTGCCCAGGGTGACGGTGCTGCGCGTCGCCGACGTCGACGATGGCGGCCGCGCCTGGGCGGTGCCGGAAAAGTGGGAGGCGGAGGGGCCGCCGCCGCGCCTGAGGGTGATGGAGCGGCGGGGCCGGGATTCGGCGCTCGGCGTCGGCGACCGCATCCTGGCGCGCACCGAGGAGGGCCGCGACGGCCTGATCGCGCACCCGATGAAGAAGCTCATGAAGGGCAGCGAGCTGGTGCTCGGCGTCGTCCACCAGGAGGGCACGGCCTATTGGCTGCGGCCGGTGGAGAAGAAGGAGCGGCGCGAGCTTCCGATCGCCGATCTCGGCGAGGCGCAGCCCGGCGACCTCGTATTGGCGGAGAAGACGGGGCGGCCGCCGCGGCTGGCGGCGCGGGTCGATTCGATCCTCGGCGACCCGTTCGCGCCGCGCAGCTTCAGCCTGATCGCGATCCACAAGCTGGGGATTCCGCACGAATTTCCGGACGGCGTGATCGAGGAAGCGGAGCGGGTGGCGGTGCTTCCCTTAGATCCTCCCCGGAACGGGGAGGGGGACCGCGGCGCAAAGCGCCGTGGTGGAGGGGTGGGCTCCGCGTCGGAGGGGACCCCTCCACCGTCCGCCTCCCCGTACCGGGGAGGATTGAGGGAAGATCTGACCCATATCCCGATCGTGGCGATCGATCCGGCCGACGCGCGCGACCATGACGATGCGGTGTGGGCGGCGGGCGACGACGATCCGGCCAATCCGGGCGGCTGGAAGGCGATCGTCGCCATCGCCGACGTCAGCTATTACGTCCGCCCCGGCTCGGCGCTCGACAAGGAGGCGCGCAAGCGCGGCAACAGCGTCTATTTCCCCGACCGGGTGGTGCCGATGCTGCCGGAGAATCTGTCGGCCGACATCTGCTCGCTCAAGCAGGGCGAGGACCGGGCGGCCCTGGTCTGCCATCTGCAGGTGACCAGAAGCGGGCAGTTGAAATCGTGGCGCTTCACCCGCGCCCGCGTCCGCATCGCCGCCAACATCGCCTATGAGGACGCCCAGGCGGCGATCGATGGCGAGGACCGGGTCGAGGTCGCCTCGTCGCCCTGCTCGATGCCGGACATCCCGCCGGTCGATCCCGCTTTGGTCGAAATCGACGCTCAAGCCGCTATGGGCGTGCTGGCGGGCGCTCTATGCGGCGCGGGCGAAGCGCGGGCCGCTCGAGCTGGACCTTCCCGAGCGGCGGGTGATGCTCGACGAGAAGGGGCGGATCCTGTCGGTGGCGCCGCGCGAGCGGCTCGACGCCCACAAGCTGATCGAGGATTATATGATCGCCGCCAACGTCGCCGCCGCCAAGGCGCTGGAGGCGAGGAAGGCGCCGGTCATGTACCGCGTCCACGAGCCCCCCGGCCGCGAGAAGCTGGTCGCCTTGAAGGACTATCTGAAGACGTTCGGGGTCGAATTCGCCCTCGGCCAGGTGGTGCGGCCGGAGACGTTCAACCGCATCATCGAACGCGCGCGTTCGATGATGCGCCCCGGCGAAGGGACCCCATCAAAGTATTACTTTGATGGGACCCAAGGCCGGGGCCCAGATAAGCAGAAGAGGCTGGACCCCGGCCTTCGCCGGGGAACCGAAGAAGAGGAATCCGCAATATTGCCGCAGATCATGGAGCAGATCCTGCGCACCCAGACCCAGGCCTATTACGGGCCGCAGAATCACGGCCATTTCGGGCTCGCTTTGGGCTCCTACGCCCATTTCACCTCGCCGATCCGCCGCTATGCCGACCTCGTCGTCCACCGGGCGCTGGTCCGCGCCTGCGGACTCGGCCCGCAAGCGGACCGCACCGGGCTGACCGACCAGGAAGCCGGGGCGATGGAGGTGACCGGCGAGCTCATCTCCAACCTCGAGCGGCGGGCGATGGTCGCCGAGCGCGAGACGATGGACCGCTACGTCGCCGCCTATCTCTCCGAGCAGGTCGGGGCGCTGGTCCGGTGCCGGATCACCGGCGTTCAGCCGTTCGGCTTCTTCGCCACCGTCGAGGAGCTGGGCGGCGACGGGCTGGTGCCGGTGTCGACGCTCGGCCAGGATTATTTCCGCTACGACGAAGCGAGCCAGAGCCTGGTCGGCGACGACACCGGCGAGCGCTACACGCTCGGCCAGCGCCTGACCCTGCGCCTCGCCGAGGCCAACCCGGTTTCGGGCGGCCTCAGATTCGAATTGCCGGAGGCGCGGGGCGGCGGGGCGGGCCGCACGCCGCGCGAGCGCGACGGGCGCGGCGGCCAGCGGACGCAGGGCAAGCGCGGCCGGCCGGCGAACATCCGCCACCAGGGACGCCGGTGAGAGCCGTCTTCCGGTCCCTCGGCCTGGCCGCGGCCTGCCTTTCCGCCGGTGCGCAGGCGGCGGACCTGGTCGTCGACGCCGCCTCGAACTTCCTGATCGACGCGACGATCAACGGCCAGCCGGTGCGGCTGCGGGTCGATCCCGAAACGTCGGGCTACGTCATCCTCAACCCCGCCACGGTGGCGCGGATCGGGCTCCGCCGGTCGATGCTCGGCTCGCGGACCCAGATCGGGCCGGTGCGGCTGACCGGCTCGTCCAAGGTCGCCGAAGTGTCGATCGGCGGCGTCACCGGCGACCGGCGGGTGGTGTGGATCGACCGGCCGGCGATCGAGGGCGCCGACGGGCTGATCGGGCCGGCCGACATGCCGTTCGAGCGGGTGACCTTCAGCCTCGGCGCCGCGCGCGCCGGCGAGGCAATGTTCGTGCTGCCGATGGAATATGAGCGCAGCTTCGGCCTGTTCGTCCCGCTGACCCTGGGCGAGCGGGCGTTCCGCTTCCAATTCTCGCTGACCAAGCCCGCCACCCTGGCGACCGCCGGCGCCGGCGCCGAGCTCGCCGCGCTCTATGGCGGCGGCTGGACCGGCGAGGCGCGCGACCAGGTGATCGAGTTCGGCGTGGTCCGGCCGGTCCGCCCGCTGGCGCTGCAGCGGCCGGTCGAGCTTGGCGGCTTCCGGGTCGGCGCCTTCCTGGTCCGGACCGGCGACCATCGCGGCAACCTCACCCTGCCGCCCGAGCCCGACGCCGACCCGGACGAGGTCGTCGTCACCGGCGGCAGCCGGCAGCGCGCCGCCTTCGTCGTCCATGTCGGCATGGACCGCCTGTCCCAGTGCAGCCGGCTGGTGTGGGACAATGGCGCGCGCCGGATGACGCTTCATTGCACCAACTTGCTTGCCCTTCCGCCGCCGTCCTGATTATCGAAGGGAGCGCCACGGGGGAGGGGATCGATGAGGAAGGTTCTGCGCTGGCTCGGCTATATCGTTGCGGCGATCGTCGTGCTGCTCTTGGTCTTCGCGGCCTGGGTTTGGTTCGCCTCGAACCGGGTGCTCGGCCGCAGCCATGAAGCGGCGCCCGAGCGGCTGGCGCCGCCGAGCGCGGCGCAGCTGGCGGACGCCGGACGGCAGGCGCGGATCCTGGGCTGCTCCAACTGCCACGGCGCGCGGCTCGAGGGACGGATGATGTTCGACGCCCAGCCGTTCGCGACGGTGTGGACGCCCAATCTCACCGAGCTCGCGGCGCGGGCCAGCGACCAGCAGCTCGCCCAGGGAATCCGCCAGGGCATCGGCCATGACGGGCGGGCCTTGTTCGTGATGCCGTCCGGCCTCTATTCGCGCCTGTCCGACGGCGAGGTCGCCGCTTTGATCGCCTATATCCGCAGCCTGCCGCGGACGGGCGGGCGCGTCTCCGGCATCCAGTGGGGACCGATCGGCCGCTTCGCGCTGGCCAAGGGCGACGTCCCGTCCGCGCGTTCCACGATCGAGGACTTCCGCGTCCGCCGGCCGTTCGACGTCGGGCCGGAGCACGAAGCCGGACGCCGCCTCGCCGCCACCGCCTGCGCCGCCTGCCACGGCCCCGACCTCACCGGCGGGGCGGCCGAGGGCGGCAGCCCGCCGCCCGACCTCGCCGCCGCCGGGGCCTACGATCTCGCCCAGTTCCGCACGCTGATGCGCACCGGCCGGCCGCCGGGCGGGCGCGATCTCGGCCTGATGCGCGAGGTCGCCGAGAAGGATTTCGCCGCCTATACCGACGAGGAGGTCGCGCAGCTCCACGGCTATTTGCGGGCGCGGGCGGAACGGGCGGCGCGCTAGTTCGTAGGGAAGGCGTGCCCGAGACCCGCGACATCGCCGTCATCGTCGGCAGCCTCCGCCGCGGCGCCTATAGCCGGCGGACCGCCGAGGCGCTGATCGCGCTCGCGCCCGCCCATCTCGCCTTCGACATCGTCGAGATCGGCAGCCTGCCGCTCTACAACCAGGATCTGGACCCGGCCCAGCCGCCGGCCGAATGGGTCGCCTTCCGCGATGAGGTCCGCGCCGCCGACGCCGTCCTGTTCGTGACGCCCGAATATAATAGGTCGGTGCCGGGCGTGCTCAAGAACGCGATCGACGTCGGCTCGCGTCCCTATGGGCGCTCGGCCTGGGCGAAGAAGCCCGCCGCGGTGGTCAGCGTGACGCCCGGGGCGCTCGGCGCGTTCGGCGCCAACCACCATTTGCGCCAGTCGGCGGTGTTCCTCGACATGCCGATGATGCCGCAGCCCGAGGCCTATCTCAGCAATGCCGGCGCCTTGTTCGACGACAAAGGCGGGCTGATCGACGAGAAGACCGGGAAGTTCCTCGCCGCGTTCATGTCGGCTTTCGCCGACTGGGTGGAGAAAATCCTGCGCGGGCCCGGCGAGCTCGCCTGATCGCCACGAAAAGCGGCCGGATTGCAAAGCGGCGGCGATCGCCGCAACATGGTTAATTCTTCGTGAGGAGAAGGCCATGAGTCGCTCGCTTGCCGCCGCTTTGGGGCTGGTCGCCGCCGGAATTTGCCTTGTCGCCCTGGCGCCGCCGCGCGGCCGCTGCGGCGACACCTATGTCGTGGTGCGGGGCGACACCCTCTCCCACATCGCCCGGCGTTGCCGCAGCAGCGTGACGGCGATCGCCCGGGCGAGCGGGGTCGCCAATCCCAACCGCATCGAGATCGGCCAAAGCCTGGTCATCCCGCACCGCGAGCGGATGGCGGCCGCGCCGGGGCAGGCGCGCCGCTGGCCCGCCGCGGCGCAATCCGGCTATCGCTTCGCGCGCGGCGACACGCTCTATTCGCTGGCGCGCTGGGCGCGGGTCAGCGTTCCGGCGCTGCTGGGCGCCAATCCCGGCATCAACCCCCACAAGATCGAGATCGGCGACATGGTCCGGCTGCCGGCCGGCGCCGCGGCGCCCCATGCCGCCCGGCTGCGCGAGCGCGGGCCGGGCGCGGCGCCGGCGCGCTACGAGCCGCCGGCGCGGCACGAGCCGCCGCGCGAGGAGCCCCGCAGGCACGACGACGCGCCCGCGCCCGATCCGGACGAGGAGCCCGAGCCGGCGGGGATGTAGGAGGAGGGAAGCGGCGGCTGGCCGGCCGTGCCCGCACCCTGTCGTGAGGAGCTGCCGGCTACAGCTTGGGCAGGGTGACGCCCTTCTGGCCCATATATTTGCCGGCGCGGTCGGCATAGCTGGTCTCGCACGGCTCGTTGCCTTGCAGGAACAGGAACTGGCAGGCGCCTTCGTTGGCGTAGACCCTGGCGGGGAGCGGGGTGGTGTTGGAGAATTCCAGCGTGACATGGCCTTCCCAGCCCGGCTCGAGCGGGGTGACGTTGACGATGATCCCGCAGCGCGCATAGGTCGACTTGCCGAGGCAGATGACGAGGACGTCGCGGGGCACGCGGAAATATTCCACCGTCCGCGCCAGCGCGAAGCTGTTGGGCGGGATGATGCAGACGTCGGTCTTGCGGTCGACGAAGCTGTTGGCGGCGAAATCCTTGGGATCGACGATCGCGCTGTCGACATTGGTGAAGATCTTGAACTCGTCGGCGACGCGGGCGTCGTAGCCGTAGGAGGAGAGGCCGTAGCTGATGCAGCCGTCGCGGCGCTGCGATTCGACGAACGGCTCGATCATGCCGTCGGCCAGCGCGTGCTCGCGGATCCAGCGGTCGGAGAGGATCGGCATCTAGCGGCGCCCGCCGCGACGGACCAGGCGGCCGCCGCAGCCTTCGAGCGTCGCGCCTTCGTCGCCGGTCCGTACCTGGACGAAATCCTCGTAAAGCCGCTCCTCGTCGCTGCTGCACGGGCCGGGGCGCGCCTCGACCGTGATGCCGTCCGCGCCCTCGCCCGATTGCCAGATGCGCCGCCCGTCCTCGGTCCGCGGCAGGGTGCGCGGCCAGATCCGCTGCTCGTTGCCGTTGACCGGCCAGAACACGATCCTGTCGTCGCCGATGGTCAGCACCCAGAATGGCTGGCTGCCGATCGCCTGATACGAGACGCTCCGCACCGGCGCGTGGGGGGGCTGCGAGTGGGTCGCGCAGCCGGCGAGCAGCAGCAGGGGCAGGAGGATTCGAGTCATCCCGCTCTCGATGCGGGGCCGGGCAGGGGCGAGTCAACCGCGGTCGTCGGCTGCTTGATGTGGAGCACGCAAATCAAGGTGAACAGCCGCCGGGCGGTGTCGAAGTCCATCTCGACCTTGCCCTTGAGGCATTCGATCAGGAGCTCGGCCGCTTCGTTGTGCATGCCGCGGCGGGCCATGTCGATCGCCTCGATGCCGCGGGCGCCGTCGCTGCGGACCGCCTTGAAATAGGCGTCGCAGACGGCGAAATAGTCGCGGATCGGACGGCGGAAGCGGCCGAGGCCCATGCGGATGGTGGCGAGCGCCGCGCCCGCCGCGTCCATCAGCCCGATCGCCAGCCGCCCCTCCTCGACGCGCAGCGCGACGCGGAACGGCCCGTCATGGCCGAGCGCGTCGAAACGGTTCTTCTCGAGCAGGTCGAAAATGGCGATTCGCCGCTCCTGCTCGATGTCGGCGTTGCGCCTGAGGATCGAGCGCTCGTCGAGCTGGATGTCGATGATCCGCGGGTCGGCCATGGCGGCGTGTTAGCGGGTGCGCCGCTATTCGTCATCCCGGACTTGATCCGGGATCCATGAACACCGCATTTCCCAGTACGACGTCACAGTGTTCATGGATTCCAGCTTTCGCTGGAATGACTTAAGAGGAAATCCACAGTTCGGCCCACGGTAGTTTTTGACGGGCCTCTTACCCTGGGGGGCAAGCGGGAGTAGGCAATCGCCATGGCCAACCCGCTTTCCCTCGCCGTCAACGATGCCGCGCCGCCCGTTCAGGCGCTGCCCCACAATGTCGAGGCCGAGGCCGCCTTGCTCGGCGCCCTGATGATCGACAACCGGCTGGCCGAGGATATCCAGCTCAAATTGCGCCCCGAGCATTTCCACGAACCGCTGCACGGCCGGATCTACGAGCAGATATTGCGCCTGCTCGACCGGAACATGATCGCCAGCCCGGTGACGCTGCGGCCCCTGTTCGAGGCCGACGAGGAGATGAAGGAGCTGGGCGGCCCGGCCTATCTCGCCCAGCTGACCGGCAGCGGCGCGGCGATCATCGGCGCCCGCGACTTCGCCGAGCAGATCTACGATCTGGCGCTGCTGCGCGCCCTGGTCGGCGTCGGCCGGGAGATGGTCGAGCAGGCGCTCGACACCTCGGACGAGGTCGACCCCAAGGGCCAGATCGAGAATGCCGAGGCCGCGCTCTACCGCGTCGCCGAGGAGGGCAGCGGCGAGGGCTCGGTGAAGAGCTTCGCCGTCGCCACCCGGCTCGCCGTCCAGATGGCGGAGAAGGCGCTCAACACCGGCGGCGGCCTTTCCGGCATCACCACCGGCCTCGACACCGTCAACGCGCGCACCGGCGGCCTCCACAACAGCGACCTCGTCATCCTCGCCGGCCGCCCCGGCATGGGCAAGACCGCGCTCGCCACCAACATCGCCTTCAACACCGCCCGGCGCTGGCTCCAGGACATGGAGGACGGAATCGCGCCGGAGAAGTCGGCCGGCGCCGGCGTCGCCTTCTTCAGCCTCGAAATGTCGGCCGACCAGCTCGCCACCCGCATCCTCGCCGAGCAGTCCGGGATCAGCTCGGAGCTGCTGCGCATGGGCAAGATCAGCCAGCAGGATTTCCGCAACCTCGCCCGCGCCGCCGCCGACCTGGAGACGCTGCCGCTCTATATCGACGACACGCCCGGCCTCACCATCGCCGCCCTGCGCACCCGCGCGCGGCGGATGAAGCGGCAGAAGGGGATCGGCCTGGTCGTGGTCGACTATCTCCAATTGCTCCAGGGCACGGGCAGGAACTCGAACGACAACCGCGTCCAGGAGATTTCGGAGATTTCGCGCGGCCTCAAGACTCTGGCCAAGGAACTGGGCGTGCCGGTGCTGGCGCTCTCCCAGCTCTCGCGCGCGGTCGAGCAGCGCGAGGACAAGCGCCCGCAGCTCTCCGACCTTCGCGAATCGGGCTCGATCGAGCAGGACGCCGACATCGTCCTGTTCGTCTATCGCGAGGAATATTACGTCGCCTCGCGCGAGCCCAAGCGGCCGGTCGAGGGCGACGACACCAAGATCTGGGACGATCATGCGAAGTGGATGCGCGACATGGAACGCGTCTCTGGCTTGGCGGAAGTGATCGTTGGAAAGCAGCGCCATGGCGCGACCGGGAAGGTCAGGCTGAAATTCGATGCCAAGATCACCCGCTTCTCCGACCATGCGGACACCGAATATCTGCCGGAGATACGGGGGTAGAGCTCCTCCCCGGCATTTGCCGGGGAGGAACGGGTTGCCACTCCCCGCGCCGCCGCTTAGCGTTTCGCCAGATCATGCGGAGGGGAAAATGGCTTTTCGGACGGCGCTTGTGGCCGGGCTGCTGGCGGTGACCGGCGCGGCCTCGGTCGGCATCGCCCAGACGCGCGGCGCGGCGGGGGGCGAGGATCCCTATGTCTGGCTCGAGGAGATCGAGGGCGAGCGGGCGCTGGCCTGGGCGCGCAGCGAGAACGAGCGCACCCTGGGCGACCTGCAGGGCGACCCGCGCTACCAGGCCAATCACGACCGCGCGCTCGAGATCTTGCAGGCGCGCGACCGCATCCCCAACGTCACCATGCGGCCCCACGGCCTCTACAATTTCTGGCAGGACGGCACCCACGTCCGCGGCATCCTCCGCCGGACGACGCTGGCCAGCTACCGCACCGACGCGCCCGAATGGGAGACGGTGCTCGATATCGATGCTCTGGCCCGGGCCGAGAACGCCAATTGGGTCTATCAGGGCATGTCCTGCCTGCCGCCCGAGGAGCTGCGCTGCCTGGTCGTCCTTTCCGACGGCGGCCGCGACGCCAATGTCGTGCGCGAGTTCGACCTCGGCGAGCGGCGGTTCGTCGAGGACGGCTTCAACCTGCCGCAGGGCAAGCAGAGCCTGCTCTGGCTCGACCGCGACACCGTCCTGGTCGCGCGCGACTGGGGCGCGGGCACGATGACCGCGTCCGGCTATCCGTTCGTGGTCAAGCGGCTGCGCCGCGGCCAGCGGCTCGGCCAGGCCGTGGAGGTGTTCCGCGGCCGGCCCGAGGACGTGCGCGCCGACCCGTTCGTGCTGCGCGACGCCGAGGGCCGCGTCCATGCCGTCGGCGCGGTCCGCGGCCTCGACTTCTTCGAGCGCGAATATAGTCTGCTGACCGACAATGGCCCGGTGCGGTGGAACCTGCCGCGCCGGGCGCAGCCGGCCGGCGTGGTCGACGGCCGCCTGCTGGTGGTGCTGCGCGAGCCGTGGCAGGCGGCGCCCGGGCTCGATTTCGCCACCGATTCGATGATCTCCTACGACCTCGAGCAGTGGAAAAGCGATCCGGGCGGCGCCCGGCCGAGCCTGGTCTGGGCGCCCGGCCCGCGGCAGACCCTGGGCGGGTGGGGCACGTCGCGCAACCAGCTCCTCCTCACAATCCTCGACAATGTCCGCGGCCGCGCCTTCGCGCTCGATTACCAGGACGGCGGCTGGCGCACGACGCCGATCGCGCTGCCGCAGAACGCCAGCATCGGGCTCACCACCGCGTCCGACGATAACGACATGGCGATGTTCAACGTCACCGACTATCTGACGCCGTCGACGCTGTGGCTCTACGACGGCGCGACCGGCGCGCTGGAGACGATCAAGCGCTCGCCGCCGCGCTTCGACGCGTCGCGCCACGTCGTCGAGCAATTGGAGGCGGTGTCGCGCGACGGCACCCGCGTGCCCTATTTCCTGATCCGCCCGCGCGAGATGCGCCGCGACGGCTCCACGCCGACCCTGCTCTACGGCTATGGCGGCTTCCAGGTCAGCCAGGTGCCGGCCTATTCGGGCACGATGGGGCGGCTGTGGCTGGAGCAGGGCAACGCCTATGTCGTCGCCAACCTGCGCGGCGGCGGCGAGTTCGGGCCGGACTGGCACCAGAGCGCCCAGCGCGGCCACAAGCAGCGCACCTGGGACGATTATATCGCCGTCGCCGAGGATCTGATCCGGCGCAACGTCACCAGCCCGCGCCGGCTGGGCGTGGTCGGCGGCAGCCAGGGCGGGCTGCTGGTCGGCACCGCCATCACCCAGCGGCCCGAGCTGTTCAACGCCGCGATCATCCAGGTGCCGTTGTTCGACATGCTCCGCTACCAGCTGCTCGGCGCCGGGGCGTCGTGGATCGGCGAATATGGCGATCCCGCCATCCCCGAGCAAAGGGCGTGGATCGCCGGCTATTCGCCCTACCAGCGGCTGACCGCCGGGCGGACCTATCCGATGCCGTTCATCCTCACCTCGACCAAGGACGACCGCGTCCATCCCGGCCACGGCCGCAAGGCGGCGGCGCGCCTCGCCGAGCTCGGCCAGCCTTATTATTATTACGAGAATATCGACGGCGGCCATTCGGCGGCGGCGAACCTGGCCGAGACCGCGCGGCGGGTCGCGCTCGAATATACCTACGCGACCCGAAGGCTGGTGGACTGACATCCTCGCCGGCAAATGCCGGGGAGGAATTGAGGATCAGCCTTCCAGCTCCTTCGCCGCCGCTGCCGGGTCCGCCAGGCCGATGCCGATCGTCGCGCGGGGGCTTTCGGCTTCCGAGCTGGTCACCGGATAGGCGCAATAATCGGCGGCGTAATAGGCGCTCGGGCGGTGGTTGCCGGAAAGGCCGATGCCGCCGAACGGGGCGGTCGAGGGGGCGCCGTTGGTCGGCTTGTTCCAGTTGACCACGCCGGCGCGGACACTGGCCCAGAAGCGGTCGTACAGCTCCGGGCTGCCGCCGACCAACGAGGCGGCGAGGCCGTAGCGGGTGGCGTTGGCCTCGGCCAAGGCGGCGTCGAAATCGGCGACGCGAATCACCTGCAGCACCGGCCCGAACATCTCCGCGTCCGGCCGCCGCGCGACCTCGGTGACGTCGATCAGGGCCGGGGTCAGGAACGGCCGGTCGTCCGACTTGCGGTCGAGGCGGCGGATCGCCCGGCCGCCCTTGCCCATGAGATCGAGGAACGCCTCCTGAAGCTGGTCGGCCGACCCATTGTCGATCACCGGGCCCATGAACGGCGCCGGGCTGGCATGGGGATGGTCGACGATCAGCCGGTCGACGAGCTTGACGATGGCGTCGATGAGCGGCTGGTGGGCGCCGTCCTCGACGATCAGCCGGCGCGCCGCCGTGCAGCGCTGGCCGGCGCTCATATAGGCCGACTGGACGGCGATCGCGGCGGCGGCGTGGATGTCCTTCGCGTTCCACACGATGAGCGGGTTGTTGCCGCCCATTTCGAGCGCGAGGATCTTGTGCGGCGTCTCGGCGAACTGCTGGTTGAGGGCCAGCCCCGCCCGCGCCGAGCCGGTGAAGAGGAGGCCGTCGAGGCCGGGATGGGCGGCCAGCGCCCTGCCGGTTTCCGGCCCGCCCTGGACGCAGCGGACGACGCCCTCGGGCACGCCCGCCTCGTGATAGAGCCGGGTCAGATATTCGCCGACCGCGGGCGTCTTCTCGCTCGGCTTGAACACCAATGCATTGCCGGCGAGCAAGGCGGGGACGATGTGGCCGTTGGGCAGGTGCGCCGGGAAATTATAGGGGCCGAATACGGCGAGCACGCCGTGCGGCTTGTGGCGGACGGCGACGCGGGCGCCGAGCGCGCCCTCGAGCCGGCGCTGGGCAGTGCGGTCGGCATAGGCCGATACCGAGATGTCGACCTTGTTGATCACCGCCTCGACCTCGGTGCGCGCTTCCCACAAGGGCTTGCCGGTTTCGCGCGCGATCAGGTCGGCGAACGGCTCCAGACGGGAACGGCCTAGGTTGGCGAAGCGGCGCAGCGTCTCGACCCGGAAGGCGAACGGCCGCGACGCCCAGCCCGACCAGGCGGCGCGGGCGGCGGCGACCTCGGCGTCGACGTCGCCGGCCTCGCCGGTCCACAGATCGGCGCCGGTGGCGGGTTCGGTCGAGGTCAGGGTCGCGGCCATCGGCGCACTCATGGCGAGAGTCGGGGATTTTTCAAGCATTTGCGTGGAGCGCCTCGCCCATCCGGCGGGCCGCCGCGATCTTGGCGTGGAGCGGCGCCCAGTCGTCCGCTTCGTCGATCGCCGACCAGATCGATTCGACCTCCTCGATATGCATCGAGCAGGGTTCGGCGTCCGACCAGTAATCATGGTCGAGCGCGCCCCGGACTGGATGATGGCGCCCGATCAGGGCGCGCACGTCGTCAAACCCGTCATAGGCCTCGCTGTCGCGGCGGAGGCGGCCGCCGCGCCAGTCGAAGAAGAAGCGGTCGATCGTGACCGTCTGCTTGGCCAGCGCCTCCTCGATGGCGGCGACCAGCTTGAAGTCCTCGGCAAGGTCGCCGGCCCGGATGCCGAGGCGAGCGAACAGGGCGTCGCGCAGCGCCTCGCGGAAACGGTCCGGGAAGGCCTCGAGCGCCGCGGTCAGCGGCTCCGCCTCGGCGACCTTGCGCAGCGACACAGCGAGCTGGACCAGGTCCCAGTGGATCGCCTCGGGCTGGCGGCCGAAGGAATAGAGGCCGCCATGGTCGAAATAGGCGGCGGTGAAATGGCCGTCCCAGAAGGGCGTCCAGCGCCACGGGCCGTAGTCGAAGCTCTCGGCGGTGATCGCGATATTGTCGGAATTGAGGACGCCGTGGACGAAGCCGGCGGCGATGTACGAGGCGGCGAGCCGCGCCGTCCGGGCGGCAACATGGCCGAGGAGCCGCGCCGGATCGCCGCTGTCGTCGGCGTAATAATGGCGCAGGCAATAGGCGGTGAGGGCGCGGATATCGTCCGGCAAATCGAGCGTGGCGAGGCGCTGGAAGGTGCCGATGCGGATATGGCTGTGCTGGAGCCGGACCAGCACCGCCGACCGGGTGGGGGAGGGCTCGTCGCTCCGCTCCAGCGGCTCGCCGGTTTCGATCAGCGAGAAGGTCTTCGACGTTTCGACGCCGAGCGCTTCGAGCATCTCGGTGGCGAGGATCTCGCGCACCCCGCCCTTCAGCGTCAGCCGGCCGTCGCCGAAGCGGCTGTAGGGGGTCTGGCCCGAGCCCTTGGTGCCGAGGTCGAGCAGGCGGCCTTGCGCGTCGCGCACCTGCGCGAACAGGAAGCCGCGGCCGTCGCCGATGTCGGGATTGTACACCCGGAACTGGTGGCCGTGATAGCGCAGCGCCAGCGGCGTCGCGAGGTTGCCGGGCAGCGGCGCGAAGCGGCCGAAATGGGCGATCCAGGCCTCGTCGCCCAGCCCCTCCAGCCCGATCGCGGCCGCCCAGCGTTCGTTCCGGAAGCGGAGGATCGTCTGCGGGAAATCGGCGGCGGCGACGGGATCGTAAAAGGCGTCGCCGAGCGACAGAATCGCCGTTTCGGCGCGATACGGACCGGGTTGCGGAAGCCGCGCCATCAGTCGATAGGGAGCGCGAGCGTCAGGGGGTCGAGCATGGTCGAGTGGTCCGATGGCTATTGGTGGTCGAACGATGGCCTGAGGCTCCACTACCGCGATTATGCCGGGTCCGCGAGCCGTCCGCCGATCCTTTGCATTCCGGGCCTGACCCGCAACGCGCGGGACTTCGAAGGCGTTGCGCAGCGCCTGGCCGGCGACTGGCGGCTGATCTGCGTCGAGCTGCGCGGGCGCGGCGACAGCGCCCATGCCAAGGATCCGATGTCCTATGTGCCGCTGGCCTATTTGCAGGACATGGAGGCGCTGATCGCGGAGCTCAAGCTCGACCGCTTCGTCCTGTTCGGCACCTCGCTGGGCGGCATCATCACCATGCTGCTCGCCGCCGCGGGAAAGGAGCGGATCGCCGGCGCGCTGCTGAACGACATCGGCCCCGACATGGAGACGCGCGGGCTCGAACATATCCGCTCCTATGTCGGCCGCTCCCAGAACTGGCCGACCTGGCTCCACGCCGCCCGCCACCTCGCCGAGGCGCAGCGCGACCGCTATCCCGACTGGGCGCTCGACCAGTGGCTGGTCTACGCCAAGAGGCTTTGCAAGCTGACCCCGAACGGGCGGATCATGTTCGACTATGACATGCGCATCGCCGAGCCGTTCAAGCTGCCCGGCGGCGAGAGCGGCTTCGACCTGTGGCCGGCCTTCCGCGCGCTGGCCGGCGTGCCTTCGCTGGTCGTCCATGGCGAATTGTCCGACCTGCTCGGCGCCGAGACGGTCGAACGGATGAAGGCCGAGGTGCCGACGCTGGAAAGCGCCACCGTCCCCCGCGTCGGCCATGCGCCGACGCTCGACGAGCCGGAGGCGGCCGCAGCGATCGACCGCCTCCTCAAGCGCGTCGGCGCGCGGCGGAAATAGCTACATCCGCACGCGCAAAGCGAGGAAGCCGCTGACGTCGTCGCCTTGCTCGTTGCTGAGCGTCGTCGCCGCGTTGAGCTGGAGGCTGATCCCGCTGCCGAGGCCGAGGTTCACGCCGCCGGTAACCCGGCCGTAGAGATCGTCGGAGCGGCCGGGCAGCACCCACTGGTTGACGATGGTGGGCGCGGCGGTGAGCGCGTAGCGGACGGTGCGGCCGTCGCCGGCGAACTCCCGCTCGAGCGCGGCCTGCGCGTAGGGCTGGACGGTCATGCCGCCGGCCTCGAGGTCGCCGCGCAGCTCGAGGCCGGCGCTGCCGATCAGGCTGTCGGTCTCCTGGTCCTCGACGTTGAGGGTGAGCACCGGATCGCCGGTCTCGGTGAAGCCGTCGACGTCGACCTCGGCGTAGCGCAGGCCGATCACCGGGCCCAGGCGCATGCCGCCCATCTCGAACAGATAGCCGGCCTGGCCGCCGGCAATGAGCGCGGTGCCGTCCGTCTCGCCGTGGATATCGTCGATCACCGCCGTGCGCTGGATGTCGTAATCGAGCCAGCCATAGCCGGCATAGCCTTCGACGAAGGCGCCGCCGCCGGTCCAGCCGCCATAGATGCCGGCCTGCCAGCTGCGGGCCTTGGCCCGGCCGGTCCCGGTCACCATGTCGGCCTCGCCGCGCGAATAATTGAGCGCGGCGCCGAGGATGGCGCCGCCGCCCATGTCATATTCGGCGCCGGCGGTGGCGCCGAACGTGTCGATGTCGTAGCCGAGGCTCTGCAGGGTGTCGGGACGGTCGGCGCTGGCTGTGTTGCCGCTGACGAAGAAGTTGAGCCCGCCGCTCGACGCGGTGCCGTTGCGGGCGGCCGAAAGGTCGAGCCGGCCGAGCAGGGTGGTGCCGAACGCGCTCGCCGCCTGCAGCCCGACCTCGGCCTGCGCCTGGAGGTGCAGCGGCGCCTCGAGCTGCCGCACCGCATAGCGGCCGACGATGGCGAAGCCCGCCGAGGTCAGGTGGACCTGGTCGACATAGAAGAGATAGCGGCCGAGCAGCTCGGGATTGGTGGTGACGCAGGCGATCGGGCAGGCGCCGGCGCTGTCCAGGCCGAAGGCGGCGAGGTTGGCCTGGACCCGGTCGCCGATCAGGTTGAGATCGAGATAATTGACGATCACCCCCTGGCTGGCGAGGGCCGCGAGCGGGGCCTGCATGCCGCCGTTGAACGCGGTGGCATAAGCCGAGCCGACCGCGGCGACCGGCAGGCCGGCGACCTCCGGCAGGCGGCCGACGTCGCCGGCGAGGAAGGTGATGTTGCGCGCGCCGGCATTGACCAGCGCATTGAGTCCGGCCGTCGCCTCGGTGACGCGCTGCGCCGCCTGGGCCGGCACGCCGGCGATCAGGCCGGCGATCTGGGCGGCGCTCGGATTGAGGCCGAGGCTGCGCTCGTAGGCGCGCGCGTCGTTGCCGCCGATCGAAACCACCACCAGGTCGTTGGGGCCGAACGTGCCGCTGACCCGCGGGAAGGCGGCCGGGCCGCCGCCGGCGAGGTAGGACTGCCATTCGGTGACGAAGCCCGGAATGCCGGGGCCGTTGATGTTGCCGTTGCCGGTGAAGGCGCCGCCGATGGCGAAATTGTCGACCGGCCTGCCGAGCAGCAGCGCCATGGTGTCGACGAAATTGGTCCCGTCCGAAAAGCGGCCATTGCCGTATATGATCGGCCGCGGAATGCCGAGCAGCTCGAACAAATTGCCGTCATCGGCGTAGGAATCGCCGAACGCGACGATCCGGCTGACCCGCTGCGCCGACGCCGGAGTCGCCGCGGCGAGCGCCGCCATCGACAAAGCGGCGCACAGCAATCCCTTGCAAATCTTCATCTTATTCCCCTCCCCGGGTCTATATTCATCCCTGTCAGTAGCCAGATGATATGGTTTCCGGCGGCTGGCAAGACGGTTTCCGCCATCCGGCCCCGGCCGGCTCAGCGTCCCGCGAGAAATTCCTCGACCGCGACGAAAAAGATATCTGTCCTAGCATCGTGCGCTGGCCGGGCGAAGCGCGTTTCCCTCGCGGCTGCACTGCGCCATAAGGGCGCATGGACCGGCCGGTGCGCATCCTCCATTGCCATTCGACCTTCTCGCTCGGCGGCAAGGAGGCGCGGGCGGTGCGGCTGATGAACGCCTTCGGCGACGCCGCCGAGCACGCCATCCTCAGCGCGGTGCCGGACGCGCTCGGCGCCCGGGCCGCGATCGCGCCGGGGATCCGGGCGGCGTTTCCCGCCGACGCGCCGCCGCTGACCGGCGCGCCCGGCCCGCTGCGGCTGTGGCGGCTGTCGCGCTACATGCGGCGCTTCGACCTCGTCCTCACCTATAATTGGGGGGCGTTCGATGCGGTGATGGCCAACCAGGCGTTCGGCGGGGCGCCGCTGATCCACCACGAGGACGGCTTCAACGAGGACGAGGCGGAGCGGCTGAAGACCCGGCGCAACCTCTACCGGCGCCTCGGGCTTCCCGGCGCGTTCCGGCTGGTCGTGCCCTCGGCCCGGCTGGAGAAGATCGCGCGCAACGCCTGGGGCCAGACGCCGGCCCGCATCGTCCGCATTCCCAACGGCGTCGCCGTCGCGCGCTTCGCCGGGCCGCCCGAGCCCGGCGCGATCCCCGGCTTCGAGCGCAGGCCGGGCGAGATCGTGATCGGCACCGTCGCCGGCCTGCGCGCGGTCAAGAACCTGCCCCGCCTCGTGCGCGCGCTCGCCGCCATGGCCGACCGCACCGCCCGGCTGGTGATCGTCGGCGAGGGGCCGGAAAGCGAGCGGATCGCCGCCGAGGCGCGCGCCCGCGGGGTGGCGGCGCGGCTGCTGATGCCCGGCTTTCTCGCCGATCCGGCGCGCTGGATCGGCCATTTCGACATCTTCGCCTTGTCGTCCGACAGCGAGCAATTCCCGATCTCGCTCGTCGAGGCGATGGCGGCGGGGCTGCCGGCGGTGGCGACCGCGGTCGGCGACGTGCCCTCGATCGTTTCCGGCGACAATCGGCCGCTGATCGTCGAGCCCGGCGACGAGGCGGCTTTCGCGGCCGCCCTCGATAGTCTATCCGAGCGCCCCGACCTGCGCCGGGCGATCGGACGGGCCAACCGCGAGCGCGCCGCGGCGGAATATGATGAAAAGCATATGATCGCGCGCTATGGGCGGCTTTACGGAGAAGCCATCGGCCGCCCGGACGCGTTCAGTTCCGCCGCCTAGTGTGGCATACTGACATTTATGTTATGACCCGGAGCGTCGCCGGCGTGGAGGAATGATGTTCAAGGGTATCAGGCCGATCCTTTATGCGGGGCGCGAGGTGCTGCCGCTGATCGAGGGCGGCAAGGGCGTGTCGGCGACCAACCATAGGAGCTCGGGCGCCTGGGCCGCCGCCGGCGGCATCGGCACCGTCTCCGCGGTCAACGCCGACAGCTACGATCCCGAAGGGCGGATCGTTCCCCAGGTCTACCATGCGCTGACCCGGCGCGAGCGGCACGAGGAGCTGATCCGCTATGCGGTCGACGGCGCCGTCGCCCAGGTCGAGCGCGCCTACGACATCGCCAGCGGCCAAGGCGCGATCAACATCAACGTCCTGTGGGAGATGGGCGGCGCCCAGCGCGTCCTCCACGGCGTGCTCGAGCGAACCAAGGGGCTTGTCTCCGGCGTCACCTGCGGCGCGGGCATGCCCTACAAGCTCTCCGAGATTGCCGCCTCCTACGGCGTGTCCTATCTCCCCATCATCAGCTCCGCCCGCGCGTTCAGCGCCTTGTGGAAGCGGGCCTATTCCAAGGCGGCCGAGTGGCTGGCGGCGGTGGTCTACGAGGACCCCTGGCTGGCGGGCGGCCATAACGGCCTCTCCAATGCCGAGGACCCGCTGGCGCCGCAGGATCCCTATCCGCGGGTCAAGGCGTTGCGCGAGACGATGCGCGCCGGCGGCATCTCCGACGACGTGCCGATCGTGATGGCCGGCGGCGTCTGGAACCTGCGCGAATGGGAGCATTGGATCGACAATCCCGAGCTCGGCCAGATCGCCTTCCAGTTCGGCACCCGGCCCCTGCTCACCAAGGAGAGCCCGATCCCGGAGGCCTGGAAGCAGCGGCTGATGACGCTGGAGGAAGGCGACATCCTGCTCCACCGCTTCTCCCCGACCGGCTTCTACAGCTCGGCCGTGCACAACCCGTTCCTGCGCAACCTCGAGGCGCGCTCGCACCGCCAGATCGCCTTCACCAAGGAGGCGCTGGGCGATCATGCCTTCCAGCTCGACGTCGGGGTGATGGGCAAGAAGAATTATTGGGTGACCAAGGGCGACCTCCTCCATGCGCGCCAATGGTATGCCCAGGGCTTCACCGACGCGCTGAAGACCCCCGACGAGACGCTGATCTTCGTCACCCCCGAGGAGAAGCATCATATCCGCAAGGACCAGTCGGACTGCATGGGCTGTCTCAGCCAGTGCGGCTTCTCGTCCTGGGCCGACAATGAGAAGAACACCACCGGACGCCTCGCGGACCCGAGGAGCTTCTGCATCCAGAAGACGCTGCAGGACATCGCCCATGGCGGGCCGACCGAGAACAATCTGATGTTCGCCGGCCATTCCGCCTTCCGCTTCAAGAGCGATCCCTTTTATTCCAACGGTTTCGTGCCTACCGTGAAGCAGCTCGTCGAGCGCATCCGGACCGGCGGCTGACCGGCAGAAGGGAGAGAGGGATGAAGCGCGCCGCCGCCTGCCTGATCATGCTCGCCGGAACGCTGCCGCTCGGCGCCGCCGAGGCGCAGCGGACGCGCGCGGCGCCCTATATGGCCTCGATCTCGGCCGGGCGGGCGATGATGCGGACCGGGCCGGGCCGGAATTATCCCGGCACCTGGCTCTACGTCCGCGCCGATTTGCCGATCCGCGTGGTGCGGGTCCACCAGAACTGGCGCCAGATCCAGGACCCGGACGGGACGACCGGCTGGATGCTGGTCAACCTCCTTTCCGACCAGCGCACCGCGATCGTCCGCGGCGACGAGCCGCAGCCGCTGCGCGAAGCGCCGGACGCGACCTCGCCGATCCGCTTCCGCGCCGAGCCCGGCGTGGTCGGGCGGGTCTCGCGCTGCGCCGGCGGCTGGTGCAATTTCGATGTGCGCGGGCGCGGCGGCTTCATCCGCGTCGACCGGATATGGGGCGTGGAACCGGGGGAGACGATCAGATGAATATAGCGATGCAGGGGCCGACCATCGGCGACTTTGCCGGGCGTGTCGGCAAGAGGTTCGACGTCCACCTGACCGGCCACCGGCTGGCGCTGGTGCTCGACGCGGTCCAGGAGCTGCCGGCGTCGGCGCGCCAGGGCGGATCCTTCCGCCTCGAATTCCTCGGCCCGCTCGACCCGATGCTGACGCAGGGTATCTTCCCGTTCCAGAACGGCGGCGACCGGTTCGACATCTTCATCGTCCCCGTCGCCCGCGACCCGCGCGGCACGCGCTACGAAGCGATCTTCGTCTAGGCTCCGCCAGCCTCGGGCCGCCACTCCATCCGCAAATAGAGCCCATTGTCCTCGACCAGCCGGAAGCCGAGCCGGACGTAGAGGCGCCGCGCCCGATTGGACCGCTCGACATGGAGCGAAACCGGCTTGGCGCGGGCGCGGGCGAGATCGAGGAGGTCGGCGAGGATGGCGCCGCCGATCCCGGTGCCGCGGCTTTCGGGCAGGAGCGAGATGTCGATCAGCAGGAACCTGTCCGCGCTTTCCTCGACGTAGAGGCGGCCGAGGTCGGCGCCCTCTCGCTCGACGATCAGCCATTCCGCGTCGGGATGGAAGGTGCGGTAATGGTGATGCTGCGCGCGATGCTGCTGATCGAGGAACGCGCGCTGCATCTCGGCCGGCCAGCCGCTCCCGGCCATCTCGTCGGCGCGGGTCGTCGCGTAGAGCGCCGCCACGAATGGCAGGTCGCGGTCGGTCATCGGCCGGTAGGCAAGCCCGAAAGCGGCCGCCGCCCTCAGGGGAGGCGGCATCGGCTAGTTGAACACCGCCAGCATCCGTCCCCGCATATTGGGGTTGGTCGAGGCCGACAGGAAGATCGGCAGCGGGCCATATTGCGGGTGGCTGATCGTGTAGATGAGGTCCCCCGCCATCGACCCGCCGCCGGTGACGTCGAACACCGCGAGGAAGGCGCGTTCGCGCGACACGGCGCGCGGCCGCACGCCGGTCGAGGCGAGCGGCTGCACGCCGGCGAGGCGCAGGCCGTAGCCGCCGCCGGCGGCGAACACCGAGCCGACCTGGGCCAGCCATTCCTCGTAGCTGCCGTCGGCGAGCGACAGCATGCCGCGCGCCCAGGGCTGGCTGGCGATCAGCGCGCGCGCCTCCTCCCCGACGAGGTCGCGAAACGGCGCGGCGGCGAGCGCGCCGGCGGCGGCGACGGCGCCGCCCCCGGCCAGAAGCAGATTGCGCCTGGATAGAGTCCTGCCCGCATTTTCCATGATTCGTCCCCCCGGACCGCGTTGTCGGCGTTGGCCGTCGTCGATGGCGCCATCCCGTGGCCCGGATATACATCAACGCCGAGGCGGGGGAACAGCGATTTTGCGCCCTGCGGCGCCCTTGCGCCTCCCGGAATGAAACGCCCGCTTGAGCTTTGCCGCGCGCCTTGCCAACGGGGGGCATGGCCGACCTGTCCCCGCCGCCGCCTTCGCTGCTGGAGAAGGCCGCCTTGTTCCTCGATTTCGACGGGACCCTGGTCGAGCTCGCCGAGACGCCCGATTCGATCCGGGTCTCGCCGGCGCTGGGGCCGCTGCTCGACCGCCTGCGCCGGCGGCTCGACGGCCGGCTGGCGATCGTCAGCGGCCGCTCGCTCGCCGACCTCGAGCGCCACCTTCCCTCGTCGGGCATCGCCTTTTCGGGCTCGCACGGGCTGGAGCTGCGGCTCGCCGACGGCACCGCTTTGCCGCTCAGCGTGCCGATCGGCCTCGACGACGTCCACGACCGTGTCCGCCGGTTCGCGGCGGGCGCGGACGGCCTGATCGCCGAGGAGAAGCCGGCCGGGATCGCGCTCCATTTCCGCCGCGCCCCGGCCGAGGCGGCCCGGGTCGCCGACTTCATGGAGGGTCTCGCCCGCGAGCGCGGCTTTTCCGTCCAGCACGGCGCGATGGTGGCCGAGCTGCGCGCCGCCGGCGCCACCAAGGGCGACGCGCTGATGGCGTTCATGACGGAACCGGAGTTCGCCGATGCGCGTCCTCTCTTCGTGGGCGACGATCTGACGGACGAGCATGGCTTTGCCGCCGCCGCCGAGCTGGGCGGCGCCGGCATCCTGGTGGGCCCGTCGCGCGACACCGCGGCGCGCTTCCGCCTCGATTCGGTCGCCGCGGTCGCCGACTGGCTGGGGGCGGCGGCATGAGCAGCCTCAACCTCTGGCCGATCGGCAATTGCCAGGTGAGCGCGCTGGTCGACGAGGCGGCGGGCCTCGTCTGGGGCTGCCAGCCGCGCGTCGACGGCGATCCCTTGTTCTGCGCCCTGCTCGAGCCCGAAGGCGAAAGCCCGCAGCCCCGGGGCGAGTGGCGGATCTCGCTCGACAACCAGGTGTCCGCGAAGCAGCTCTATCTCAAGAACACGCCGATCCTCGTCACCCGGCTGACCGACGCCGACGGCGCGGCCGCCCAGGTCTTCGATTTCTGCCCGCGCTTCGAGCGGCTGGGCCGGATGTACCGGCCGGTCGCCTTCATCCGCATCGTCCGGCCGATCGCCGGCGCGCCGCGGCTGAAGGTGGCGTTGAACCCCTCGGCCGGCTGGGGCGAGCGCGACGCGGCGCGGACCAGCGGCACCAACCATATCCGCTTCCTCACCGAGCCCCAGCCGCTGCGGCTCACCACCGACGCGCCGGTCACCCATCTGCTCGACGGCCGCAGCTTCCGGCTGGAGGAATCGCTGCACTTCTTCCTCGGGCCGGACGAGCCGTTCGTCGGCCATGTCGGCCATACCCTGGCGACGATGCTGCACGAGACCGCCGGCCACTGGCGCGACTGGGTCCGCGGCCTCGCCATCCCGCTCGAATGGCAGCAAACCGTGATCCGCGCCGCGATCGCCCTCAAGCTCTGCCAGCACGAGGAGACCGGTGCGATCGTCGCCGCGCTCACCACCTCGATCCCCGAGGCGCCCCATTCGGGGCGCAATTGGGACTATCGCTATTGCTGGATCCGCGACGCCTATTACACCGTCCAGGCGCTGAACCGGCTGGGCGCGCTCGACGTGCTCGAAAAATATCTCGGTTACCTCAGGAACATCGTCGACCAGTCGAAGGGCGGCCACATCCAGCCGCTCTACGCCGTGACGGGCGAGCCCAAGCTGGAGGAAAAGGCGGCCGAGGCGCTCGCCGGCTATCGCGGCATGGGGCCGGTGCGGGTCGGCAACGCCGCCTACACCCAGGTCCAGCACGACGCCTACGGCCAGATCATCCTTTCCAACGCCCAGGCCTTTTTCGACGAGCGGCTGTTCCGCAAGGCGACGGCGGAGGATTTCGCCGCGCTCGAAAAGGTCGGCGACCGCGCCTGGAAGATGCACGACCAGCCCGACGCGGGCCTGTGGGAGTTCCGCACCCGCGCCTCGGTCCACACCTACAGCGCGGTGATGAGCTGGGCGGCCTGCGACCGGCTCGGCAACATCGCCGAGGAATTGGGCCTTGCCGGCCGCGCCCGGATCTGGCGCCGGCGCGCCGACAAGATCCGCGCCACCATCGAGAAGGCGGCCTGGGACGCGAAGCATCGGCGCTTCGCCGCCACCTTCGGCGGCGACGAGCTCGACGCCAGCCTGCTCCAGCTCCTCGACATGCGCTTCCTCGACGCCGACGATCCGCGCTTCGTCGCCACCTTCAACGCGGTCGAGAAGGGCCTCCGGCGCGGCGAGCATATGCTGCGCTACGCCGCCGAGGACGATTTCGGCCGGCCCGAGACCGCGTTCAACTTCTGCACCTTCTGGCTGATCGAGGCGCTCCACCTGGTCGGGCGGCAGGGGGAAGCGCGCGCGCTTTATCAGCGGATGCTGGAACGCCTGACGCCGGCGGGGCTGCTTTCCGAGGATACGGACTTCGAAACGGGCGAGCTTTGGGGCAACTATCCGCAGACTTATTCGCTTGTCGGACTGATCAATTGCGCGGGGCTGTTGTCGAGGCCGTGGAGTTCCGTCCGATGAGCCGCCTGATCGTCATTTCCAACCGCGTGTCCGCGCCCAAGCCGCGCAGCGAGCATGGCGCGCAGGGCGGGCTGTCGGTGGCGCTGGCGGCGGCGCTCAGGGAATCGCGCGGCCTCTGGTTCGGCTGGTCGGGCGAGAAGACCGAGGCGTTCAACGGCCAGATCAACCTCCAGCGGAACGAGGGCGTCACCACCGCGACCATCGACCTCGAGGAGCAGGACGTCGACGAATATTATAACGGCTACGCCAACCGCACGCTGTGGCCGCTGTTCCATTACCGGATCGACCTCGCCGAATATGACCGCAGCTTCGGCAGCGGCTACGAGCGGGTCAACCAGCGCTTCGCCGAGACCGTGGCGCCGCTGATCGAGCCGGACGACCTCGTCTGGGTCCACGATTACCATCTCGTGCCGCTCGGCCAGCAGCTGCGCGAGCACAAGGTCAGGAACCGGATCGGCTTCTTCCTCCACATCCCCTGGCCGCCGCACCGGCTGATGGTGTCGATGCCCTATCACCAGCGGCTGGTCCGCTCGATGCTGGCCTACGACCTGATCGGCTTCCAGACCGCGGAATGGCTCGAAAGCTTCCACCATTATGTCGAGCGCGAGCTGGGCGGCACGGTGGCGGCGGACGGCACCATCCGGGTCGGGGACCGCACGGTCCGGACCGCGGCCTTCCCGATCGGCATCGACTATGCCGAGTTCGAGACCATGATGGAGACCGCCGACGCCCGCAACGCGTTCGAGACGCTGCAGCGCAGCGCCGAGGGCAAGAAGGTGATCATCGGCGTCGACCGGCTCGATTATTCGAAGGGGATCGCCGAGCGCTTCTGGGGCTATCGCCGCTTCCTCGAGGAGCATGACGACTGGCGCGGGCACGTCTCCCTGCTGCAGATCGCGCCGCCGTCGCGCGGCGAGGTCCACACCTACGAGCATATCCGCGAGCATCTCGACGAGCTTTCGGGCCGGATCAACGGCGAGTTCGCCCATGTCGACTGGGTGCCGATCCGCTACGTCAACCAGGGCTATCCGCGCGAGGGGCTGGCCGGCTTCTACCGGGCGTCGGACATCGCCTTGGTGACGCCGCTGCGCGACGGCATGAACCTGGTCGCCAAGGAATATGTCGCCGCCCAGGACCCGGCCGACCCGGGGGTGCTGATCCTGTCGCGCTTCGCGGGCGCCGCCCACCAGCTCAAGGACGCGCTGCTGGTCAATCCCTACAGCAAGGACGAGATATCGGACGCGATCCGCAAGGCGCTCGACATGCCCAAGGCGGAGCGGGTGCAGCGCTGGGAAAAGATGATCGGCAATGTCCGGCGCGAGGACGTGGTCGCCTGGCGCAAGGCATTCGTCGCCGCGCTCGAGGGTGAAAAGGCCGAGACGCCCGCCCCCGCCAGCCCGGTCGCGGCCTAGGGGCTTTCGCCCGGCTTGCCGGGCCGGCTGCCGTCATGCACAAGGTGCGGTGATGCGGGCGCGGGTAGCATTATCGGGCGCATTGATCGCCGTTGCCGCCTGCGCTCCGCTTCCGGCCGGGGCGGGGCGCGACGCGCCGGCCGCCTTGCTGGCACAGATGCGCGCGGCATGCGGCGGCGACGCCTGGGACCGGGTGGAAGGCTGGTCCGAGACCGGGCGCGTCGACCTGCCCGGCCGGCCCGGCATCCCCTACGAGGCCTTCCACTCGATGCGCGCGCCGACGATGGTGACCCGCAACCGGATCGAGGGGCGGATCGTCCGCCAGAGCGGCTATGACGGCCATGTCGGCTGGCGCGCCGGGCCCGACGGCGCGGCGCAGATCGAGCGCGACCCGGCGGCGCTGCGAAGGATGCGCCGCGACGCCTATCTCAGCAGCTTCGGCTGGTTCCTGCCCCGCCGCATGCCCGCCACGTTCGCGCTGGCGGGCGCCGAGACGCGCGGCGGCCGGACGTTCGACGTGCTTCGGATCACGCCGGAAGGCGCCGACAGCTTCGACCTCTGGGTCGACCGCGCGACCCATCGCGTCGCCCGCATCGCCGCCGGGAGCGAATATGCCGAGCTCAGCGACTATCGCAGCTTCGCCGGAATCTGCACCGCGACCACGGGCCGCCAGGGCGACGGCGACCCGGCGCACGAGGTCGTGCTCCATGTCGAGACGGTGGAGACGGGGCCGGTGGCGCAATCGCTATTCGCGGCGCCCGCCCCGGCGGCCGAGCCTTAGGCGGCGGAGAACCGGCTCAGCAGACCTTGGTCGCCGTGCCGGGGCCGCACATGACCGGCTTCAGCGCCTGCACGCGCTCCACCACCTGCCTCGCCTCGGCCCGCATCTGGTCGCGTTCGGCCTTGGTGCGGCAGGCCCTGACCCCGCCGAGCCGGCTGCCGGTCGGCACGTTGGCCTCGCAGACCTTCTTGGTGGCGTAATCGGAGCCCCTGGTCGGGGCCGGCTCGGCGCCGAAGACGGCGATCGGAACGGCGACGACGGCGAGCGAGGCGAAAGCGAGGCGCACGAGCATGGACAGCCTCCGGTCTGTCATGACAGGTGCGGCAAGGGCTAACACGGCCTTTCGCGGGCAGCAAGGCGCCGCGGCGGCGCGCCGCCTCGGGGCCGGGAAAGACATTGGGCGCCGCCTGTCTCCATCCGGCACAGCCGATTTGGAGCGCTTGCGCGCGGCCGATTCGTGGCGCGAGAGCAGGCTCGGACAGGCGGAAGGAATGCGGGCGATGGCAGGGATGCTCCGAATCGGGAATGCGGCCAGGCTGATCGTCGGCGCCGCCGCCGCGCTGGCCTTGCTCCAGACCGCGCCGGCGCTCCTCTCCGCGCAGGAGGCGGACGGCGGCGCTCCCGCCGCGCCGGCGCCGCCTGCCGCGCCGACCCGGGCGCAGGCTTCGGTGGCGACGGCGACGGCGACCCTGTCGACCATCCGCGTCACCCGCGAGCTCGCCATTCCCCATTGGCTCGAGCCCGGCCAATATGTCTGGAACGACGAAGGCGCGCCCGCCGCCGGGCCGACCATCGTCGTCGTCAACATCCGCGCGCGGGTGCTCTCGGTCTACCGCGCCGGGGTCGAGATCGGCCGGTCGAGCCTGATCTACGGCGCCGACAACAAGCCGACACCCCTGGGCACCTTCCCGATCCTGGAGAAGGACGCCGACCATATGTCCAACCTCTACGACGCGCCGATGCCGCACATGCTGCGTCTCACCTGGGACGGCGTCGCCCTCCACGGCTCGCCGACGCTCGAAGACGCGCTGGCGACGCGCGGCTGCGTCGGCCTTCCCGTCGCGTTCGCCGAACTGCTGTTCGGCGCGGTCAGGGTGGGCGACCGGGTGGTCATCTGGGACGGGGTGACCTCGGCCTAGCCCCGGCCTGACGGCGAGGAATGGCCCGGCGGCGCGGAAGTTCAGCAAGTTCAGTGCTGCGGGAAAAATCCCTTCGATCAATGCGGCGCCATTGATCGCCTGCGTCGATCAACCGATCGCGCCGCCGTTCGGGCAAATGAACGAAAAGAAAGAGCCTGCGCCGGCCCGTCGGGCCGAGTTGGACGAAGCCTGTCAAACGAAATCCAACATTGCAACATCCGGAATGCGTCTCGCCAGGCAGCCGGCGTTAGGATGCCGTGGCCGTGCATGGAGATCGTCGCCATGCGCAGGCCTCGCTGATCCCGCGGCGATCGACGCCGGCCGGATTCTCGTTTGTTTGAAAAGATTTGACGCCAAGCCCCAACTGCGCGAGACCAAGCGGAGGGGGTTGCGGGCGGCGCTTGTCGGGGGCCGCCGGGTTCGAGTGGGAATATCGATGCGTCACGCCGGCCGAAACGCCAGATTCCGTCCGCTCGCGGCGGCGCCCGAGCAGGATCCGGGGATCGGCGGCTGGGCCGTCGAGATGCAGAACGGCAAGCCGGTCTTCACCCTCGAGCAGATCGTCCAGCAGCTGACCCGCACCGGCCTTGCCTGGAACGGGGTCGGCGCCAACCCCGTGCCGAGCGCCGGGCTGGGCACGATCACCTACGGCTTCTTCGACCTCGCCTCGCAGGTCTATTCGTCGGAGCGCAGCCAGTTCCAGCCGCTGAGCGTGCTGCAGCGCGACGCGGTCCGCGACGCCTTCGCCTTGTGGGGCGAATATGTCGCCGTGACCTTCGCCGAAGCCCCGGTCGCCACCGCCGACATCAACCTCGGCAACCTCGCCACCAGCGAGGATTATTTCTCGGCCTATGCCCAATATCCGAGCAATTCGCGCGAGGGCGGCGACATCTGGATCAGCCTCAACGCGGCGACCAACCAGCAGGTCGGGCTGGCCGAGGTCGGCTTCCGGACCCTCCTGCACGAGATGGCCCATGCGCTCGGCATCTCCCATCCGGGCAATTACAACGCCGCCCCGGACGTCGACCTGACCTATGCGGCCAATGCCGAATATTTCCAGGATTCGCTCCAGTACACGATCATGTCCTATTTCCCGTCGAGCTCGACCGGCGCGGTCAGGACCTCGTTCGCGGCGACGCCGATGGCGCACGACATCGCCGCGATCCAGAGCCTCTACGGCGTCAATATGACCACCCGCACCGGCGACACGATCTACGGCTTCAACAGCAATGCCGGGCGCGCCGCCTACGATTTCGCGCTCAACGTCCAGCCGGTGATCGCCATCTGGGACGCCGGCGGCAGGGACACGCTCGACTTTTCCGGATGGAGCACCAATGCGCGGATCGACCTCGCGCCGGGCGCGTCGAGCGACGGCGGCGGGCAGACCACCAACGTCCAGATCGCCTTCGGCACGATCATCGAGAATGCCGTCGGCGGCGGCGGCAACGACGTGATGAACGGCAATGCGAGCGCCAACGCCCTGCGCGGCGGCGCGGGCAATGACAGCCTGAACGGCGGCGCCGGCAGCGACTGGCAGCAAGGCGGCGCCGGCGCCGACATCTTCGTCTTCACCGCCTTGGGCCACAGCCGCGATTATGCGCTGCGCTCCGACGGCAAGAAGTTCATGCCGGACATCCTCTCCGACTTCCTCTCCGGCACCGACAAGATCGACCTCGGCGCGATCGACGCGGTGCGGGCGACGCCGGGCGACGACGCCTTCACCTTCATCGGCGCCAATGCCTTCACCGGCCAGGCCGGCCAGCTCCGCTACGAGGTGCTGAACGGGCAGGTCCACATCTACGGCGACGTCGACGGCGACGGCGGCACCGACCTCCACATCGTCGCCGGCGGCACCCAGATCCAGGCGGTGGATTTCCTTTTCTAGACTGCGTCCCGTTCAGCCGCACCATCCGTCATACCGGCGAAGGCCGGCATCCAGACCGCGGCCGCCGTTTTCCTGGAACGGGGCTGGACCCCGGCCTCCGCCGGGTGACGGTTCCATCCAAACGGTCCGGCTCCAGGCCCCTGCCGCGGCCGCCTCCCGCCTCCCGCCTCCCGCCTCCCGCCTCCTGCCGCGGGTGGGGCCCACGTGCCGCTTGACGCCGCGCCATTTCTAATACAATGTAGGACAAATGGCGCCGCAATCCTCCCTCGGCCAGTTCGAGCAGCTGGTCCTAACCGCCATCCTGGCGCTGGGCGACAATGCCTATGGCGTCACCATTCATGCCAAGGTCGACGCGCTGAGCGCGCCGAGGATTGCGGCGCTGGGCGCGGTCTATGCGACGCTCGACCGGCTCGAGGACAAGGGGCTGGTCGCGTCGTGGCTATCGAATCCGACGCCCGAGCGCGGCGGGCGCGCGAAGCGGCATTATCGGCTGGAAGAGGCCGGCAAGCGGGCGCTGCGCGAATCGGCGCTGACCGCGAAGCGGGTCTGCGAGGCGATCGAGGCGAGCTGGGGAGGTGGCATATGGAACCCGATTTCGTGACCAGGCGCGGCCGCCCGCCGGCCTGGATCGGCCGGCTCCTGCGGATGCTGATCCCGCCGCCGGCGCGCGAGGCGGTGATGGGCGATCTGGAGGAGCGCTACCGCTCGCCGGGCCAATATGCGGCCGAGGGGATGCGGACCGTCCCCTATCTGATCGCCAGCCGCGCGCGGCGGTCCTCGAGCCTGCCCATAATCGGCCTGCAGGCCTTCGCCCTGATCGCCTGCCTGGGCGTGACCCTGCCCGATTTGCCGGGCCAGGCGGCGCCGGCCTGGGCGCAGGGCGGCATCCCGGCGCTGGCGGCCCTAGCCGCGCTCATCCTGCGCAACGTCTACCGCCGCGAGGAGGCGCCGCTGAGGCGGGGCCTCATCGACGCGCTGGCCGCGGCGGCGGCGATGCTGCTGTCGCAGGCGGCCTTGGCCGGGCTGGCCGAGGCGGGCCTGGCCGATCCCGCCCTGATGCTGCCGAGGCGGCTCTACATGATCGGCTTCTTCGCGCTGCCGGTGATCTGCATCCTCGGCGCCGCCGAGGGGCGGGACGAAAGCGCCCGCGCCGGCCCGGCCGCGCCCGGCCCGGCCGAGGCGGTCGCCCGGGATTATGCGCGCTTCGAGCGCCGGGTGCGCCTCAGGAACCGCGCCGAAATGGCCGCGCTCGGCCTGATCGTCGCTTTCTCGATCCTGTTCCTGCTGCGCTTCGACCCGCCGATGGAGAGGTTCGCCTGGGGCTGCCAGGCCCTGTTCCTGTGCCTGCTCCTCTACCTCGCCGCCCGCGGCGCGGCGCGGCCGGTGCCGCCGGCGGGGGGCCTCGCGCCGCTCAGCGCGCTCTACCGGCGGGAGCTGGCCCGCCAGCACCGGCTGAGGCGGGCGATGTGGTGGTTCTGGTTCGTGCCCCTGTTCGCCGGGCTGGTGGCCAACCTCGTCCTCTTCGGCCTCGCCCGCGACCAGCCGCTGCGGGCGGCCGCCGGCGCGGCGTCGTTCCTCCTCCTGGCTTTGTGCATCGCCGCCCTCAACCGCAACCGCGGCCGCGAGGTAAGGGACAAGATCGCGTCGCTCGAGGCGATGGCGGCGCCGGCCTGAGACCGTCCGCTAGTTGCCGGGCCGCCGGACCTTGCGCGTGCAGTCCGGCGGATGCCCGGCGATCTGCTGCCGCTCGGCGCGCCAGCGGCATTCCACTTCGAGCGAATGCTTGAGCGCGCCCCCCGGGCCGATTGTCTGGCCGTCGAACCGGCCGAGCTCCCGGCCGTCCCGCGCCCGCGCCGACCAGGAGGGGTTGACCGGATTGGTGCGATCGTCGCGAAGCTCGGGCGGGATGCGGTAGCGATCGCTCGGGACCCGGCGGCCGCAGACGATGATGTCCTCATCGCCGGACCCCCGGTCGCAATCGCGATCCTCGACGATCGGCGCCGCCGCCAGCCCGGCGACCGACTGGGCGGCGAGCTGGCCGCCAATGGCAGCGACGACCGCGGCGAAGGCGAGCAGGCCAGGACGGACTCGAAACAGGACAACCCGCACCCTCGCTTTGTGTCACGGCCGATGCGGCCGGTCACGCGGAATGTCGGGCGCGTCGAGTGGCACGAGTTCACATGGCAACTCGGCTCCGCGGGCCGGCTCGCGGCTCTTGCTGCTCCGCTGCCGCTTTGCCCGGCCGGGCGGGAATGCTATGAGGCCGGCATGAAATCGGAAAAGAGCCTGTTCGATTCCCCCGACGCGGACGCCGAAGCCAAGTCCGAGGCGCGTGCCGAAGCCGATGTTCGGGCCGGACGGCTGATCAGCCATTCGGCGGTGCGGCGCTGGCTGCAATCCTGGGGCAGCGCGAAACCGATGCCGCGCCCGCGCGTCGGCGATTGAATTGCACCGGATCGTCTGGACCGACGAGGCCGTCGGGCAGCTCGAAGCGATCGTCACCTACATCTCGGTCCTCAATCCCGCCGCTGCAGCACGGCTCGGCGAACGGCTTGTCGCCCTCGCCGACAGCCTCGCCGAGTTCCCCCATCGTGGTCGCGAAGCCGGGGATGGAAAACGCGAGATGACGACCGTCTGGCCCTACATCCTGCGCTATCGCGTGGAGAGCGACACCGTCGTTATCCTCCGTATCCGGCATGGGGCGCGAGAGGAGGAAGAACAACCGTGAGCGGGGAATGTGTTCCAAGCGCTCGAGGTGCTTCTTCCTATGGTCGCCTCTTCGAGGATTCTGCGACGCCTTCTTCCTGAATCGGACCGTGCCGGCCCCTCCACCATGCTGCGCATGGTCCCCCTCCCCCTACCGGGAGGATTTTCAGTCGACCAGTTCCACCGCCATCGCCGTCGCCTCTCCTCCACCGATGCAGAGGCTCGCCACGCCTTTCTTGCCGCCGTGGGTTTCCAGGGCGCTGAGGAGGGTGGCCAGCACCCGCGCGCCCGAGGCGCCGATCGGATGGCCCAAGGCGGTGGCGCCGCCGTGGACGTTGATCTTGTCGTGCGGGATGCCGAGGTCGCGCATCGCGATCATGGCGACGCAGGCGAAGGCCTCGTTGACCTCGAAGAGGTCGACGTCGGCGGCGGTCCAGCCGGCTTTCGCCAGCGCCTTGGTCATCGCGCCGACCGGGGCGGTGGTGAACCTGGCCGGTTCGTGGGCGTGCGCGGCGTGGCCCATGATGCGGGCGACCGGCTTGAGGCCGAGCCGGTCGGCGACGCTTTGCCGCGTGATGACGAGCGCCGCGGCGCCGTCCGAGATCGACGAGGCATTGGCGGCGGTGATCGTGCCGTCCTTGGCGAAAGCGGGCTTCAGCGACGGGATTTTCGAGGCGTCGCCCTTGGCCGGTTGCTCGTCCTCGGCGACCGTCGTCGGGCCCTTGCGGCCGGCAATCTCGACGGCGACGATCTCGCGGGTGAACCAGCCCTCGGCCTGCGCCTTCTGCGCCCGCTCCAGGGAGGCGATGGCGTAATCGTCCTGCGCCTCGCGGGTGAACTGATAGTCGCGCGCCGAATCCTCGGCGAAGCTGCCCATCAGCCGGCCCTGCTCATAGGCGTCCTCGAGGCCGTCGAAGAACATATGGTCGATCAGCCGGTCGTGGCCGATGCGGGCGCCGCCGCGATGCTTGGCGCTGAGGTAGGGCGCGTTGGTCATGCTCTCCATGCCGCCGGCGACGACGATGTCGGCCGAGCCGGCGGAGATCGTGTCGGCGGCCATGATCGCCGCCTGCATGCCCGATCCGCACATCTTGTTGACCGTGGTCGCCTCGATATGGGTACCCAGGCCCGCCTTGATCGCCGCCTGGCGCGCCGGCGCCTGGCCCAAGCCGGCGGGGAGGACGCAGCCCATGTAGATCTTCTCGATCGCCTCGTGGGCGACGCCCGAGCGCGCGACCGCCGCGCCGACCGCCGCCGCGCCCAATTCGGTCGCGCTGGCGCCGGCGAGCGCGCCCTGGAACGAGCCCATCGGGGTGCGGGCGTAGGAGAGGATGACGATAGGGTCGGTGGTGGCGGTCATTTTCATTTTCCCTCGTCATTCCAGGAAGGCTGGAATCCCTACGGCGTCTGTGCGGGGCACGGACTCTGCATGGACCCCAGCTTTCGCCGGGGTGACGGCTAGAGTTGCAATCGAGGCCAGCCACATAGGCGCGGGCGCGCGCTTGTTCAAATCCTCGGGCCTCTGCTAGGGCCATCCCCGACAGGAGAGCCACGCATGTCCGAACTGGGCCTCGATTTCGCTTTGGGCGAAATGCCCGACATGATCCGCGACACCACCCGCCGCTTCGCCGCCGACAGGATCGCGCCGCTGGCCGCGAAGATCGATGCGGAGGACTGGTTCCCCAAAGAGCTGTGGCCGGAAATGGGCGCGCTCGGCCTCCACGGCATCACCGTCGCCGAGGAGGATGGCGGGCTCGGCCTCGGCTATCTCGAGCATGTCGTCGCCCAGGAGGAGGTGGCCCGCGCCTCGGCCTCGGTCGGCCTCTCCTACGGCGCCCATTCCAACCTCTGCGTCAACCAGATCCGCCGCTGGGCGAGCCCCGAGCAGAAGGCGAAATACCTCCCAAAATTGATCTCGGGCGAGCATGTCGGCTCGCTCGCCATGTCGGAGGCCGGCGCCGGCTCCGACGTCGTCGGCATGAAGATGAAGGCCGAGAAGGTGCAGGGCGGCTACGTCCTCAACGGCACCAAATTCTGGATCACCAACGCCGCTTATGCCGACACATTGGTCGTCTACGCCAAGACCGGCGAGGGCTCGCGCGGCATCACCACCTTCCTGATCGAGAAGGGCATGCCGGGCTTCAGCATCGGCCAGAAGCTCGACAAGATGGGGATGCGGGGATCGCCGACCGCCGAATTGATCTTCGACGAATGCGAGGTTCCGCAAGAGAATGTGATGGGGCCGGTCAACGGCGGCGTCGGCGTCCTCATGTCGGGGCTCGATTATGAGCGGACCGTGCTCGCCGGCATCCAATTGGGCATCATGCAGGCCTGCCTCGACGTCGTCCTTCCCTATGTCCGCGAGCGCAAGCAGTTCGGCCAGCCGATCGGCAGCTTCCAGCTGATCCAGGCCAAGGTCGCCGACATGTATGTCGCATTGAATTCGGCGCGCGCCTATGTCTACCAGGTCGCCCGCGCCTGCGATGCGGGCCGGACCACCCGCTTCGACGCCGCCGGCGCGATCCTGCTGGCGAGCGAGAATGCGGTGAAAGTGTCGCTGGAAGCGATCCAGGCGCTGGGCGGCGCCGGCTACACCAAGGACTGGCCGGTCGAGCGCTACATGCGCGACGCCAAATTGCTCGACATCGGCGCCGGCACCAACGAGATCCGCCGCATGCTGATCGGCCGCGAACTGATCGGGGCATGACGGGCGCGTCGCACCAACGGAGTTATCCGCGGGCGGGGGACGAAGCATGAGCGCCGACATGCTCTTCGTCCTGCAATGGTACGGCGCGGCCGCCGCGGCGGTGGCGGCGTTCACCGTCGCGCTCGACCTCGGCCGGCGGCCGACCGGCTGGGCGTTCGTCCTGTTCACCACCTCGTCGGTGGCGTTCATCCTCTACGGCTTCCTCGACCCCCGGCCCGAAGAGGCGATCGCCAGCCTCAACGTGGTCCTGTTCTTCATCAACCTGTTCGGCGTCTACCGCTACCTGATCCGCAAGAAACCGCCCGGGGGGGCGAAGACATGAGCATGCTCACCAGCAAGGTGGACGAGGGGTCCGAGGATTTCCGCCGCTATTCCGCGCACAACCGCGCCCTTGCCGCCGAGCTGCGCGAGAGGGTCGCGCAGGCCGCTTTGGGCGGGCCGGAAAAGCATCGCGAGCGCCACGTCGCGCGCGGCAAGCTGCTTCCCCGCGACCGGGTCGGGCGGCTGCTCGATCCCGGTTCGCCCTTCCTCGAGATCGGCCAGCTCGCCGCCTGCGACATGTACAAAGGCGAGGCGCCGGGCGCGGGCATGATCGCCGGCATCGGCCGCGTCTCCGGCCGCGAGACGATGATCGTCGCCAACGACCCGACGGTGAAGGGCGGCGCCTATTTTCCGATCACGGTGAAGAAGCATCTGCGCGCGCAGGAGATCGCGCTGCAGAACCGGCTCCCTTGCGTCTACCTGGTCGATTCGGGCGGGGCCAATTTGCCGCACCAGGCCGAGGTCTTCCCCGACCGCGACCATTTCGGCCGGATCTTCTACAACCAGGCGCAAATGTCGTCGCAGGGCCTCGCCCAGATCGCCTGCGTGATGGGGAGCTGCACCGCCGGCGGCGCCTATGTGCCGGCAATGTCGGACGAAAGCGTGATCGTCAGGGGCCAGGGCACGATCTTCCTCGCCGGGCCGCCTTTGGTGAAGGCGGCGACCGGCGAGGTGATCTCGGCCGAGGAGCTGGGCGGCGGCGATCTCCACGCGCGCAGGTCCGGCGTGGTCGACCATCTCGCCGACGATGACGAGCATGCGCTCAGCATCGTCCGCGACATCGTCGCCCGGCTCAACACGGTGAAAGAGGTCGACGTCGACCTCGCCGAGCCGGCGCCGCCGAGGCTCGACCCGCGCGAGCTGTACGGCATCATCCCCGACGACGTCCGCACGCCCTACGACGTCCACGAAGTGATCGGCCGGATCGTCGATGGTTCCGAGTTCCACGAGTTCAAATCGCTCTACGGGCCCACCTTGGTCTGCGGCTTCGCCCGCATCTGGGGGATGCCGGTGGCGATCCTCGCCAATAACGGCATCCTCTTTTCCGAAAGCGCGGTGAAGGGCGCCCATTTCATCGAGCTGGCCTGCCAGCGGCGCACGCCTTTGCTCTTCCTCCAGAACATTTCAGGCTTCATGGTCGGCGGCAAATATGAGGCGGAGGGGATCGCCAAGCACGGCGCCAAGCTTGTGACCGCGGTGGCGACCGCGCAGGTGCCCAAGGTCACAATCCTCATCGGCGGCAGCTTCGGCGCCGGCAATTACGGCATGTGCGGCCGCGCTTATTCGCCGCGCTTCCTGTTCACCTGGCCCAATGCGCGGATCAGCGTGATGGGGGGCGAGCAGGCGGCGAGCGTGCTGGCCACGGTCCACAAGGACGCCGAGGCCTGGACGCCCGAGGAGGCCGAAGCGTTCAAGGCCCCGATCCGCCAGCGCTACGAGGACGAAGGCAACCCCTACCACGCCACCGCCCGCCTGTGGGACGACGGCATCGTCGATCCGGTGCAGACGCGGGATGTGCTGGGGCTTGCCTTCTCGGCGGCGCTGAACGCGCCGATCCCCGAGCGTGCGCAGTTCGGCATTTTCAGGATGTGATGCAAGTGGCCGGCCTGGAAATCCTCCCCGGAACGGGGAGGATTTGTGATCGAGGTGGTCGCGGTGCGATCAGGCTGTCCTTTCAACCGCAACCTGCGTTACGGGCGGCAATCATGTTCGCGAAGACGACCCTGCCCATCGCGGCGCTGCTTGCGGCGAGCGCGGCCGCCGCGCAGACGCCGGCGTGGCAGCCGCGGGCGATCGCCCATGACGGCGCCACCCGGACCTGGCAGGAGATCGTGCCGCCGGCCTGCGCGGACCGAAGGGCGCGCTGCCCGGTGCTGATCGCGCTGCACGGCGGCGGCGGGACCTCGAACGGCGCGCAATTCGCCGGCGGCACCGGCCTCGCCCAAGCGGGGGCAGCGCGGAACTATGTCGTCCTCGCCCCGGACGCGCTCGGCGCCAACTGGAACGACGGCCGGCCGGAGATCGCGGCGGGGATCGACGATGTCGGCTTCCTCCGGGCGATGCTGGCCGACGCGCGCGGCCGGCTTGGCGTCGATCCGACGCGCGTCTTCGCCGCCGGCGCCTCGAACGGCGGGCTGATGAGCTACCGGCTGGCGTGCGAGGGCTTCCCGGTCCGCGCGATCGCGCCGGTCATCGCCAATATCGGCGCGGCTTTGGTCGAGCGCTGCCGCCCAACCGGCAGCGTCTCGGTGTTCATGATCCCGGGCAGCGCCGACCGGCTGATGCCTTATGAAGGCGGCGGCGTCGCCTCCGGCTTCGGCGACCGCGGCATCGTCGTGTCGGCGGACCGCACGCTCGACCATATGCGGACGGCGATGGCCTGCCGCGCGGCGCCGCGGACCGAGCGGCGCGACCCGGTTCGCGACGAAACCGCGGTGGCGATCACCCGCTACGAGGGCTGCCGCGGCGGCGCCGTCGTCCAGCGCTGGACGGTGGAGGGCGGCGGCCACACCTGGCCCGGCCGCGCCGGCACACGCCGCCCCCTGCGCGCGCGGCTGGTCGGGAGGACCGCGACCGAGTTCAGCGCCACCGACGCCATCCTCGACTTCTTCGACGCGGTGGGGCGGCCATGATCCGGTCGCTGCTCATCGCCAATCGCGGGGAGATTGCGTGCCGGGTCATCCGCACTGCGCGGGCGATGGGGATCCGCACGATCGCCGTTTACTCGGACGCCGACGCCGATGCGCTGCACGTGCGGCAGGCCGACGAGGGCGTCCATATCGGGCCGTCGCCGGCACGGGAATCCTATCTGGTCGGGGAGAAGATCATCGCCGCGGCGAAGGCGACGGGAGCCGAGGCGATCCACCCCGGCTACGGCTTCCTCTCGGAGAATGCCGATTTCGCGCAGGACGTGATCGACGCCGGGCTGGTCTGGGTCGGGCCGCCGCCGGCCGCGATCCGGGCGATGGGGCTGAAGGACGCCGCCAAGAGATTGATGGACGAAGCCGGGGTGCCGACCACGCCCGGCTATCTCGGCGACGACCAGGCGCCGGCGCGGCTCCAGGCGGAGGCCGACGCGATCGGCTATCCGGTGCTGATCAAGGCGGTGGCGGGCGGCGGCGGCAAGGGGATGCGGCGGGTCAACGCCGCCGACGAATTCGCCGACATGCTCGCTTCGTGCAAGCGCGAGGCCGCCGCTTCGTTCGGCGACGACCGCGTCCTCATCGAGAAATATGTCCTGCGCCCGCGCCATATCGAGGTGCAGATATTCGGCGATTCCCACGGCAACGTCGTCCACCTGTTCGAGCGCGACTGCTCGCTCCAGCGCCGCCACCAGAAGGTGATCGAGGAAGCGCCGGCGCCGGGCATGGACGAAGCGACCCGGGCCGCGGTGTGCGAGGCGGCGGTCAAGGCGGCCAAAGCGGTCGACTATGTCGGCACCGGCACCGTCGAGTTCATCGCCGACGCGTCGCAGGGCCTCAGCGCCGACCGCATCTGGTTCATGGAGATGAACACGCGCCTCCAGGTCGAGCATCCGGTGACCGAGGAGATCACCGGCGAGGACCTGGTCGAGTGGCAGCTGCGGGTGGCGAGCGGCGAGACGCTGCCGAAGCGCCAGGACGAGCTCGCGATCCACGGCTGGGCGATGGAGGCGCGGCTCTACGCCGAGGACCCGATTCACGAATTCCTGCCTTCGACCGGGCGGCTCGACCATTTCGACCTCGGCGACAGCCTGCGGATCGACACCGGGGTCGAGGAGGGCGACCGGATCGGGCCTCATTACGACCCGATGATCGCCAAGCTGATCGCGAGCGGCGCCACCCGCGACGAGGCGATCGACCGGCTGGTCGACGCGCTCGACCAGGTCGAGGTGTGGCCGGTCAGGACCAACGCCGCCTTCCTCGCCCGCGCGGCGGCGGATGCGGGCTTCCGCGCCGGCGACGTCGACACCGGTTTCATCCCGGCCAAGCTCGCCGGCCTGGTGCCCGACGCCTCGCCGTCCGAGGGGGTGTGGAACCTCGCCGCCGAAGCGGCGCTGGCCTCCGGTTTCGGCGACGGCGCGGGCGCGGCCGGCCCCTGGCGCGCCCTCCAGGGTTTCCGCGCCAATGCCGACGGCGACCTCAAGGTCGCGCTCCGCCACGGCGGCGAGACGCGCACGGTCGCGGTCGCCGACGGCCAGGCGCTGGAAGGAGTCGCCACCGCCGCCGGCGACACCATCCTGGTCTTCTCCGAAGGGCAGGCCTTCGCCTTCGCGCCGCCGGGCGTCGCCGGCGGCGGCGCCGGCGGCGCGGCGTCGGACGGCATGCTGCTGTCGCCGATGCCGGGCCGGATCATCGCGGTCGAGGTGCGGCAGGGCGACGCGGTGACCCGGGGCCAGAAGCTGCTCACGCTGGAGGCGATGAAGATGGAGCATAGCCTTGTCGCCCCGTTCGATGGCATTGTCGCCGAGCTGGAAGCCAAGGAGGGCGCGCAGGTGAGCGAAGGGAGCCTGCTGGCCAGGATCGAGAAAGGGCAGGAGGAATGAGCTTCATCGTCATCCCGGCGAAGGCCTGGATCTCAGGACAGGAGGTCGCGGACCTTCTCCACGATTGGGCAGGTGCGGACTGCCCCGCAGTCCGCAGCTATGCCGGGGGCATGGCGACCTGCCCAATCCCGGCCTTCGGGGTCCCCGCAAAGTACTACTTTGCGGGGTGCCCCTTCGCCGGGGCGACGGCGTAGCCGTCGTGCCCGGCCGCTATTACGAGCAATGGACGCTGGGCGACCGGATCCGGCACCAGCCGCACCGGACGGTGACCGAGGCCGACAACCTCCTCGTCTCGGCGCTGACCCACAATCCGCAGCCGCTCCACCTCGACGCCGAATATGCCGCCCGCACCGAGTTCGGCCGGATCGTCGTCAACGGCACCTTCACCTTCGCCCTGTTGGTCGGGCTCTCGGTCGGAGACACCACTTTGGGCACGCTCGTCGCCAATCTCGGCTACGACAAGGTCCGCATGCCCAAGCCGGTGTTCATCGGCGACACGCTGCGCGCCGAGACCGAGGTGATCGGCCTCAAGGACAGCGCGTCGCGGCCCGAAGCGGGCATCGTCACCTTCGAGCACCGGATGTTCAACCAGGCGGATGAGCTGGTCTGCGTGATGGAGCGCACCGCCCTGATGCAGAGGCGGGGCACATGAAGAGGCGCGCATCAATCACCCCCGGGACCGCGAGGATCTAGGCCATGAAGAAGACGCGCTCGCTTCTGTTCGTGCCCGGCGACCGGCCCGACCGGATGGAGAAGGCGCTGGCCGCAGGCGCGGACGCGCTCATCCTCGACCTCGAGGATGCGGTCGCGCCGGCCGCCAGGCCGGAGGCGCGCAAGGCGGTGGCGGCCTTCCTCAACGCCAACAGCCACGCCCGGATCTGGGTCAGGGTCAACCCGCTCGACAGCCCGGAGAACGAGCGCGACCTGGTCGCGATCCTGGCCGCGCACCCCGACGGCATCGTCCTCCCCAAGGCCGAGGGCGGCGCCTCGGTGGCGGAGCTCGGCCGGCGATTGACCGAGCGCGGCAACGTCACCGCCCAGATCCTCGCCATCGCCACCGAGACGCCGGCGGCGATCTTCGCGCTCGGCAGCTATGGCGGCGCCAAGCGCCTCGCCGGCCTGACCTGGGGCGCCGAGGATTTGCCCGCCGCGGTCGGCGCCGCCACCAGCCGCGAGGAGGACGGGCGCTACACCCCGCCCTACGAGCTCGCCCGCTCGCTCTGCCTGTTCGGTGCGGCCGCCGCCGGCGTCGCCCCGATCGAGACCGTCTATCCCGCCTTCCGCGACCTCGAAGGCCTCGCCGCTTATGCCGCCCGCGCCCGCCGCGACGGCTTCACCGGCATGCTGGCGATCCACCCCGACCAGGTGGCGGTGATCAACGCCGCCTTCACGCCGAGCGCGGCCGAGATCGCCTATGCCCGCAAGGTGGTGGCGGCGTTCGAGGCGAGCCCCGAGGCGGGCGCGCTGTCGCTCGACGGCCGGATGATCGACCGCCCGCACCTCGTCCAGGCGCAGCGCGTCCTCGCCATGGCGGGGGGTTGAGCGCGTTCGATCCGCTCCTGGTCCGCGCCGCGGCCGGGCTGCTGCTCGGCCTGCTCGCGGGCAGCTTCCTCGCCGCCGCCCTGATCCGCTGGTCTGAGGGGCGAAGCCTGGTCCGCGGCCGGTCGCACTGCGATTCCTGCGCCGCGCCGCTTCGCGCCCATGAGCTGGTTCCGGTCCTGTCCTTCCTCGCCCAAAGCGGGCGCTGCCGCCGCTGCGGCGCCGCGATCGACCGGCGCCACCTCGCGGTCGAGCTGGCGGCGGGGATGGTCGGGCTGGTGGCGCTCCTCGCCCATCCGCTCCCGCTCGGGCTGGTCACCGCCTTGCTCGGCTGGTGGCTGCTGCTGATCGCCTTGCTCGACCTCGAACGCCAGTGGCTGCCGGACCGGCTGACCCTGCCGCTGATCCCGCTCGGCCTCGCCGCGGCCTGGGGCGGGTTCGGGCCGCCGCTCCCCGAACGGCTCGCCGGCGCGGCGATCGGCTGGGCCGCCCTGGTGCTGATCGCCTGGCTCTACCGCCGGCTGCGCGGCCGCGACGGGATGGGCGGCGGCGACCCCAAGCTGTTCGCCGCGATCGGCGCCTGGGTCGGGGCGTGGCAGCTTCCGGTCATCCTGCTCGCGGCCGGGGCGCTCGGGCTTGCCGCAATGCTGTTGATGCGGTTGCGCGGCGAGGCGGTGACGGCGGCCACCCGGCTGCCGCTGGGCAGCCTGATGGCGCTGGCCGCCTGGCCGGCCTGGCTGGTCATCGCCGCCCGATTGCCGGCCTAAGCCATTCAGCCGCCGTCCAGATTCAGCCTGCTAGGGGAGGATCGCAAGGGCGGCGCTTTTCCCTAGGAGCGCCGCCCGACCCGTTTCTCCCCCCGATCGCCCGATGGGGACAGTCACCAGCGACTGTCCCCTTTCCCGACGCACCTGTCCCCATTCTCGGCTTGCACGCCGCCCGAAAAGCTGTGAACGTCGCCGCGGTACAACTCTTCCGGGGAAGGGGAGGCGTTTTCGCCAACCAGTTCAAGACGATGAGCCGTCGGATTCGGGCCGGGCCCTGTCTTCATTGAGTCACGGGGCGGACATAATCGGGTTGGGGAAGGATTCGAACATCGCGACGCCTCTGGCCTTGACCCCGCGCACCGAGCGGCTGCTGGCGCGACTGCCCCGGCCGACCGTCTATTCGGCGGCGGAGCTCGCCCTGCTGACGCTGATCGCGATCCAGGCGGCGCGCCTGTTCTGGATCGTGGCGACGCCGGTCGGGCCGGTCGGCGACTGGAAGGCGGTGAGCGCGCTGGCGATGCCGGCCGACGGCGCCGCGCTCGCCGGTTTCGATCCCTTCTTCCGCCTGGCGGGAGGCGCCGGGCCGGCGGTGGTGACGTCGCTGAACCTCAAGCTCCACGGCGTCCGCGAGGACCGGGCGACCGGGCGCGGCTCGGCGATCATCGCGCTGCCGGACGGCCGCCAGATGAGCTTCGCGGTCGGCGAGGAGGTCGTGCCCGGCGTGGTCCTGACCGCGGTCGGCTTCGACAATGTCACGATCAGCCGGGGCGGCGCGCCCGAGCAAATCTTCCTCGACCAGTCGCCGCCCGCGCAGAATGTCGGCGGGCCCGAGACCGGCGCACCGCCGGGCCCGCCCGGCCAGGCCGGATCGGCGCCCGCGCCGGCGCAGCCGGGCGAGCCGATCAACTTCCAGCCCCGGCTGGCGGGCGGCCGGGTGACCGGGGTGATCGTCAGCCCGGGCGCCAGCGCCGACGCGTTTCGCGCCGCCGGCTTCGTCCAGGGCGACGTGATCGTCGCGGTCAACGGCCAGCGCGTCTCCTCGATGGAGCAGGCGCGGGCGCTGATCGGCCGGACCGGCGGCGAGGTGAACGTCGTGGTCGACCGCGGCGGGCGCGCGGTGCCGATGCGGGTGAGGCTGAATCCGTGAAACGCATGTTGCTTGCCCTGGCGCTGCTCTGCGCCCCGCTTTCCCCGCTTGCCGCGCAGCACGTCCTCAACCTGAGGGACGCGGACATCCGCGCCTTCATCCAGGACGCGTCGCGGGTGACGGGCCGCACCTTCATCGTCGATCCGGGGGTCCAGGGCCGGGTGTCGGTGGTGACCGAGCGGCCCTTGTCGCGGTCCGAATATTTCGAACTGTTCCTGTCGACGATGCGCGCCAACGGCTTCGTCGCCGTGCCGGTGGCCGGCGGCGCGCTCCGCATCCAGCCGGTGGCCGGCGCGGCGGCGACGGCGCCGGTGGGGGGAAGGCGGTCGAGCCCGAGCGGCTTCATCACCGAGATCCTGCGCGTGCGCCACATCGATCCGGCGGCGGCGGTCGAGACGCTGCGCCCTCTGGTCAGCCGCGACGGCGCGATCAGCGCGAGCCGCAGCTCGATCGTCGTCTCCGACTTCGCCGACAATATCGCCCGCATTCGCCAGGTGCTGGCGCGGATCGACGTCGACGGCGGCGTCACCCGCATCGTCGGCCTCGAAAATGCCGGCGCGCGCGAGATCGGCGCGGCGCTCGCCGAGCTGGCGCCGGAAGGCGTATCGGTGGTGCCGGTCGACAGCTCCAACGCGATCGCGCTGCGCGGCGACGCCGGATCGGTGGCGCGGCTGATCGAGGTGGCGGGCGAGCTCGACCGGCGGGCGGCGAGCGGCAGCGAGATCAGGGTGGTCTTCCTCCAGCATGCCGACGCCGAGCAATTGCTGCCGGTGCTGCAATCGGTGCTCGGCCAGGCGCCGACCCAGCCGGCGGCGCCGCAGCGGACGCGGCGGAGCAGCGCGACGTCGGGCGCAAACGCGGACGGCCCGGCGGCGGGCGCGCCTCCGCCCGTGGTCGCGCCGGCACCGGCGGCCGGCGCCGCGGCGCCGGTCGGCGTGCGGGGCGCGGTGGTGACCCGGTTCGAGGGCGCCAATGCGATCGTCATCTCGGCGACGCCGGACGTGCAGCGGACTTTGGGCGAGGTGATCCGCCAGCTCGACGTCCGCCGCCAGCAGGTGCTGGTCGAGGCGATCATCGTCGAGATTTCCGACAATGCCGCCCGCCAGCTCGGCGTCCAGCTCTTCCTCTCCGGCCTGCAGGGCTCGAACATCCCGTTCGCGGTCACCAATTATTCCAACATCGCGCCCAACGCGAACCTCATCGCCGGCGCGGTGGCGGCCGACCAGCTGGGCGCGTCCGACGACCTCGCCCAGGAATTGCGCGACGCCGCCATCGCCTCGGTGGCCGGGGCGACCGGCGGGCTGGGCGGCTTCGCGATCCGCAGCGGCAACGAGATATTCGGCGCGATCATCAGCGCGGTCCGCTCCGACAACCAGTCGAACATCCTCTCCACCCCCTCGATCATGACCCTGGACAATCAGGAGGCGCGGATCCTGGTCGGGCAGGAGATCCCGATCACCACCGGCGAGGCCTTGTCGTCCAATTTCGACAATGCGTTCCGCACCGTCCAGCGCCAGAATGTCGGCATCACGCTCGAGGTCCGGCCGCAGATCAACGCCGGCGGCACGATCAAGCTCGACCTGCGCCAGGAGGTGAGCTCGATCTCCGGCACGGTGTCGAGCAGCAATCCCGAGATCATCCTCAACAAGCGCGAGATCGAGACCACGATCACCGTCGACGACGGCGAGATCGTCGGCATCGGCGGCCTCCTCGACGACAACGACCGCCGCACGCTGGAGCGCGTGCCGGTGCTCGGCGACATCCCGATCATCGGCAATCTGTTCCGCTCGCGCGGGCGGGCGCGGGGACGGACGAACCTGATGGTGTTCATCCGGCCGACCATCCTGCGGTCAGCCGAGGATGCGCGGGCGATGAGCGCGCGCCGCTACGATTATGTCCGCGGCCGGCAGCTCATCTCAAACCCCAATCGCGAGCCGAGCCTCGACGAGCTGGTCCGCGACTATCTGGGCACCGTTCCGCCGACCGTGCCGCCGGGCCCGCAGCCGCAGGACCAGGTGGTGACTCCGACCGCGCTGCCGCCGAGCGCGGCGCCGCCGCAATGAGGATCGGGCGGGGAGAGGAGCAGGCGGCCGAGACCCCGCCGGTTCGGATTCCCTATTCGTTCGCGCGGCGCCACGGCTTGCTGCCCACCGGCGAGGCGGAAGGGCGGCTCGACGTGGCGATGCGCGAAGGCGCCGACCCGAAGGCGCTGATCGAATTGCGCCGCTTCCTCGCGCGGCCGTTCGCGGTGCACGAAGTCGACGCCCCCGCCTTCGACCGCCTGCTCTCCGACCTTTATCCGTCCGGCACCGAGGCTGCGGCCGACGCCGCCGGCTCGCTCGGCCTGGAGGGCGATCTCGGCCATCTCGCCGCGGCCTTGCCGAGCGCGGAGGATTTGCTCGACACCTCGGACGACGCGCCGGCCATCCGCCTGATCAACGGCATCATCGCCGACGCCGCGCGGCAGGGCGTCTCCGACATCCACATCGAGCCCTACGAGACCGGCCTGGTGATCCGGATGCGGATGGACGGGGTCCTGCGCGAGACCCTGCGGATGCCGGCCCATGTCGCGCCGGTGGTGGTGAGCCGGGTCAAGGTGATGGCGCGGCTCGACATCGCCGAGCGGCGGCTGCCCCAGGACGGCCGGATCGGGCTGACCCTCGGCGGCAAGCTGATCGACGTCCGCGTCTCGACCCTGCCGAGCCGGGCCGGCGAGCGGGTGGTGCTGCGCATCCTCGACAAGGAGAATGCCGGCATCGACCTCGAAAGGCTGGGCATGACCGAGGCGGTGGAGCGGCTCTACCGCGACGCCCTCGCCGAGCCCAACGGCATCGTCCTCGTCACCGGCCCCACCGGCTCGGGCAAGACGACGACGCTCTATGCGGGGCTGAAGCTGTTGAACGACGGCACCCGCAACATCCTCACCGTCGAGGACCCGGTCGAATATGCGGTCGACGGGGTCGGCCAGACCCAGATCAACCCGCAGGTCGGCCTCAGCTTCGCCGCCGGCCTGCGCGCGATCCTGCGCCAGGACCCGGACGTGGTGATGGTCGGCGAGATCCGGGACCGCGAAACCGCCGACGTCGCCGTCCAGGCGGCGCTGACCGGCCATCTCGTCCTGTCGACCGTCCATACCAACGACGCGGTCGGCGCGATCACCCGCTTGCGCGACATGAAGGTCGAGCCGTTCCTGATCGCGTCGACGGTGCGCGCGGTGATCGCGCAGCGGCTGGTGCGGCGGCTGTGCCCGGACTGCCGCCGGCCGGCGCAGGCGACCGCAAGCCTGGCCGCCCTGCTGGGCGTCGATGCGGAGACGATCGTCTACGAGCCGGCGGGATGCGCCGCGTGCGGACGAACCGGCTACAAGGGCCGGATCGGCCTGTTCGAAGCGGCAAGGGTCGATGACGAGATTCGCAAGCTGATCAACGCCGGGGCGGACGAAGTGGCGATCACCTTTCATGCCTTCCGCGGCAGCGACACGCTGTCCACGGCCGCCCGCGCTTTGGTCCGCGCCGGCGTCACCAGCCCCGAGGAAGCGGTGCGGGTGTCGCGCCACGAGGCGGCCGATGCCTGATTTCGCCTATGTCGGGCTCGACACCGCCGGCCGCGAGCGGCGCGGCTCGGTGCGCGCCGAAACCAGCGAGGCGGCGCGCGACCAGCTCGTCTCGCGCCGGCTCTACGTCGTGCGGATCGAGCCGGCGGCCGAAAGCGCGGCGCCGCCCCTGCTGTCGCGCGGCCTGTTCGCCCGCAGGAAGTTGAGCGCCAGGCAGCTCACCCTCTTCACCCGCCAGCTGGCGACCCTGATCCAGGTCAGCCCGCTCGAGGAAGCGCTGCGCACCGTCTCGCACCAGGCCGAGCGCGACGAGGTGCGGCGCGTCCTCGCCTCGGTCCATGCCGGCGTGGTCGAGGGCCGGCGCCTTTCCGAGGCGATGGGCCGGGAGCCGGCCAGCTTCCCGCCGCTCTACCGGGCGATGGTCGCGGCCGGCGAGGGGTCGGGCACGCTGCCGCCGATCCTCGAGCGGCTCGCCAACCTGATGGAGCGGCAGGCGCAGGTGCGCGGCAAGGTGCTCTCCACTTTGGCCTATCCGGTCATCCTCGCCATCGTCGCCGCGTTCGTCGTGTTCGCGCTGATGATCTTCGTCGTGCCCAAGGTGGTCGAGCAGTTCGAGGATGTCGGCCAGTCGCTGCCGCTCCTCACCCGCATCGTCATCGGCCTTTCCGAGTTCCTTGCCGCCTGGTGGTGGGCGCTCCTCATCCTGATCGCGGTCGCCGTGCTGGCCGCGGGCCGGGCGCTGAAGGAGGAAGGCGTCCGCATGAAGTTCGACCGCCTGCTGCTTCGCCTGCCCCTGATCGGCCGGCTGATCCGCGACCTCCACGCGGCGCGGATGGCGCGCACGCTCTCCACCATGGTCGCCTCCCGGCTGCCGCTGCTGGAGGGTCTGCGGCTGACCACCGGCACCGTCCACAACCGCGTGCTGCGCGCCGCCTCCGCCGACATCGCCGAGGCCATCCGCACCGGCGGCAGCCTGTCGGGGGCGTTGCGGCGCGCCGGCATCTTCCCGCCCCTGCTGGTCTATCTCGCCGCGTCGGGCGAAGCCTCGGGCAAGCTCGACGTCATGCTGGAGCGCGCCGCCGACTATCTCGACCGCGAGTTCGACGCCGTCACCACCACCACCTTGTCGCTGCTCGAGCCCGCCATCATCATCGTCATGGGCGTGATCGTCGCGCTGATCGTGCTGTCGATCCTGCTCCCGATCCTGCAACTCGATACGCTCGCCGGAGGATATTGATGTCGCTGTCGAACTTGAGACGTGCTCCCGCGCAGGGCCCCCATCAAAGTAGTACTTTGATGGGACCCAAGGCGGGAGCCCAGGTGCCACGGCGTTTCCGCTGGGCCCCCGCCTGCGCGGGGGCGCCTTCCCGCTCGAAACGCGAGCGTGAGGACGGGTTCACCCTGGTCGAATTGATGGTGGTGATCGTCATCATCGGCCTGCTCGCGACCATCGTCCTGGTCAGCGTCCGGCCGGCGATCGACCGCGCGTCGGTGACCAAGGCGCGCGCCGACATCTCGCAGATCGAGCAGGCGGTCGAGATGTACTATCTCGACAACCGCCGCTACCCGACCAGCGAGGAGGGGATCGAGGCGCTCGTCGCCGGCCAGTATCTGCGGCGCAGCCGCAACGATCCGTGGAACAATCCCTATCGCTACAGCGCGCCGGGCCGCGGCGGCCAGCCGTTCACGGTCGCGAGCCTCGGCGCCGACGGGCGCGAAGGCGGAACCGGAGAGAATGAAGACATCGCCAACTGACGCGCCCGGCGCGCTGTTCGTCGAATATGACGGCGGCGGCCGGCGGCTGCTGCGCGGCGGCGTCGTCGACGACCAATACGACCTGTCCGCGGAGCCGGTGATCGAAGGGGTGCGGACGGTGCTGGTCGTGCCGGGCGACAAGGTGGCGATCCACTGGCTCGACCTGGCGCAGGGGCTGGCGCCGGCGCAGGCGGCGGCGGCGGCGCGGCTGATGCTCGCCGATGCCAGCGCCGGCCCGCTCGCCGACATGCATGTTGCCGTCGGGCGGCCCGAGCAGGGCCTGACCCCGGTGGCGCTGGCGCCGGCGGCGCTGATGGCGGAATGGACGCGGTCGGAGCCCGACATGATCATCCCCTCGCCGCTGCTTCTGCTGCCGCCGGCCGAAGGGTTCGTGCGGTACGATGGCGGCGTGGTGCCCGACTATCGGGGCCGGGCGGCCGCGTTCAGCGTCGAGCCGGAGCTCGGCGCCCTGCTCGTCGGCGATGCGCCGGTGGCGCTTGTCGACGACGCGACGTTCGAGGCCGGGCTCGGCGAGGCGCTCGCCGCCCCCGTCCTCAACCTGCGCCAGGGCGCCTTCGCCAAGCGGCGGCAGTGGCGGGTGGACAAAGGCGGCGTCCGCCGCGCCGCCCTGCTCGGGCTGGCGCTGATCGCGCTGACCCTGATCGTCCAGGTGGCGACGATCCTGCGCTATGCCTTCGCCGCCGACCGGCTGGAGGCCGAGGCGGCTGCGCTCGGCGCCGGCGGGGCGCCAGGCGGTGCGGCCCGGCTTCGCCGCCGTCGCCGGCCTGCTGTTCGAAGCGGTGCGCGCCACGCCCAATGTCGAGCTGACCCGGATCGACTATCGGCCCGACGGCAGCCTGGCGGCGACGGCGCAGGTCGACAGCCCCGCCACCCTGGCGGCGTTTCGCCAGCGGGTCGAGGCGAGCGGGCTTGCCGTCGAGGGCGGCGCCCTGGAGAGCGGCGGCGGCCGGCCGACCGCCGAGCTGGTGCTGAGGCCGGCATGAGCGAGAGCCTTGCCCTCTGGTGGGGCGCGCGGAGCGCGCGCGAGCGAAGGCTGCTGCTGGTCATGCTGGCGCTGGCGGCGCTGGTGCTGGGCTGGCTCGCCGTGGTGCGGCCGCTGGCCGACGCGCTCGATGCGCCAAAGGCCCGCCACGGCGCGGCGGTGGTCGCGCTTGCGCGAGGCGCGGGCGCGCGACGAGGCCGGCCGGCGGCTCGCGCGCCGGGCGCCGCTGACGCTGCCGGTCGACGGCCTGGTCGCCCGGTCCGCCGCCGAGGCCGGCTTCGCCGGCGCCCGGATCGCGAGCCAGGGGCCGGCCCGCGCCGGCGTCGCCATCGACGCCGCCCGCCCGCAGGCGCTGTTCGGCTGGATCGTCCGGCTCGAGCAGGAGCGGCCTGGTGGTCGAGCGGCTGCGGGCGCAGGCCAATGCCGACCGCACGCTTGTCGGCCGAGCTCGCCGTGCGGGCGGGGGGACGCTGATGCGCATCCGCCTGCCGCTGCGGCGCACGGTCTTCTTCCTTGCCGTCTTCTTCTTTGCGCTGGTGGCGCTGGTCCCGCTGCGCGTCGCGATCGGCTGGTTCGGCGCGGACGGCCGCGGCCTGGCGGCGCGCGAGGCGAGCGGAAGCCTCTGGCTCGGCGTGCTCAAGGAAGCGCAGTTCGGGCCGGTTGCCGCTCGGCGACGTCAGGGCGCGCCTCAACGTCCTGCCGCTGCTCCTCGGCCGCGCCCGGCTGTCGCTGGCGCGGGCGGAGGCGGACGGCCGCCTCGACGGCGCGGTCAGCGTGTCGCGCCACAGCTTCGGCCTCGACGATCTCACCGGCCAGCTCCGCGTCGGCGGCGCTGTTCGCGCCGTTGCCGATCGCGTCGCTCGACCTCGACGACGTCAGCGCGCATTTCTCCGGCGGGCAGTGCGAGAGCGCCGGGGGCCGGGTCCGCGCCGGCCTGTCGGGCGAGATCGCCGGCATCGCCCTTCCGGCGGGCCTGCGCGGCAATGCGCGCTGCGCCGAGGGCGCGCTGCTCGTCGCGCTTGCCAGCCAGTCGGGCATGGAGCAGCTCAACCTTCGCCTCCGCGCCGACGGCCGCTACCGGATCGACCTGGTCGTGCCGGCCCAGCGACCCCGCCCTCGGCGGCCGGCTCGCCGCCGCCGGCTTCGCGCTCACCCAAAGCGGTTATGTGCGGCGACTCGACGGCTCCTTCTGACCGGCTGAGGAACTTCGACGGATAAAAAGCCGAGCTGGGCCGTTCTTGCGGCACACAGCACTTATCCAGTGCGAGCAACGGGGGCTTCCCGCCGGCCGGCGCCTTGGCGTGGCCGGAAAGGTACGGAGATCAACATGAAGCGCTATTATATCGCAGCGACCGCGCTGCTCGTCGGCACGTCCGCTTTCGCGTGGGCGCCGTCGTCCGAGCCGGTCGCCGACGGCAGCAAGGACGCGGTCGAGATCGTCAGGGCCGCCGACGCCGACCAGGCGGTGAAGGCCGAGGCCGAGGAGGCCAAGCTGGCCGGCGCGGCCTGGACCGACACGGAGGCCAAGCTGGTCCCGGCCTCGGCGGCGACGTGGGAAGACCAGACGGTCGAGCCCGATCCCGACCTCGACCTTGCCGAACCGACCGCCGACACGGCCGATACGGTCGGCGCGGCGGACACGGCCGACGGCGTCGAGGCCAGCCAGCCGGCGATGGGCGGCCCGCTCGAGACGGCCGACGCCTCGACCGCGCTCGATCTCAGCACGCGTCCGGCGACGACCAACTATCCGCCCTGCTTCTCCGGGACCGGGCGACGACAGCTGCATCCAGCTCTACGAGCCCGGCGTCCGGACGGCGCTGGCGGCCTGGAGCCAGCCGACCGGCGGCCTGGCCGGCGAGACGGCGACCGCGATGGGCGGCCCCTACGAGCCGGTCGGCGCCGAATCGGGCGAGCCGGCGATGAACGGCGACGGCCTGGTCGACAGCGCGGCCGGCGAGACCGCCGACGTCGAGCTTGCCGGGAGCGGCACCTATGCCGGCGTCGGCGGCCCGATCGCCGAAACCGGCTATCCGCCCTGCTCTCCGGGGCCGGGCGACGACCGCTGCATCCAGCTCTACGAGCCGGGCGTCACCGGCGCCGGCAACTAGAGCCTAGCTATCGTCTGCGGGAGGCGCCGCCGCGGCGGCGCCTCCCGCTTCCTGTTCGAGCCACAGGTTGAGCTTGGCGATCGTCCGCTCGAGCGCGGCGACGATCGCCCTGACCTGCTCACGGCCGCCGTCGGCGGTGGCGATGTCGGACAGCCAGTAGGTTTCGGACAGCCATTCCTCGCCGCCGTCGCGGTCGCCGACCGAGATGCCGAGGAAAGCCTCCTCGGCCTCGACCCAGGTGTCGCCTTCGGCGCGCATGGTGTGGAGGCGGATGCGCGCGCCTTCCTGGAAGTCGCCGATGCAGACCTCGCGCGCCGCCTCGAGGAACGGTGCCACCAGCGCCCATTCCAACTTGTTCTCGGCCATCACCGCGAACACCGCGTTGAGGATCTGCTTCTGGGCGATGTTGTGGAAATCGGCGGCGGTCAGCGGCGCGTCGTCGTCGATCGGCTCGAACGAATCGTCGGCTTCGTCGTCGGCCTCGGGCAGCTCGTCTTTCTCGTCCATGGCGGACTGGCTGTCCCAAGCGGCTGGCCGGGTCAAGCGGCCTTTGCTACGCCTGACCCTGCCATGAGCGCGGCCTGGACCTTCTCGATCGACCGGGGCGGCACCTTCACCGACATCGTCGCCCGCGCCCCCGACGGGCGGCTCGTCGTCCGCAAGCTGCTGTCGGACAATCCCGAGCGCTACGAGGACGCAGCCGTCGCCGGCATCCGGGCGATCCTGGCGGAAGCGGGGGGCGGCGGCATCGCCTCGGTCAAGATGGGGACGACGGTCGCCACCAACGCCTTGCTCGAGCGCAAGGGCGAGCGGGTGGCGCTGGCGATCACCGCCGGCCTCGGCGACGCGCTTCGCATCGGCTACCAGGCCCGGCCCGACATCTTCGCGCGGCGGATCGTGCTGCCCGAGCCGCTCTACGGCCATGTCGTCGAGGTGGACGAGCGGGTGACCGCGGAAGGCGAGGTGCTGCGCCCGCTCGACCGCGACGCGGCCCGGGCCGGGCCTGCAGGATGCGTTCGACCGGGGCTATCGCGCGCTCGCCATCGTCCTGATGCACGGCTGGCGCTGGACCGCGCACGAGGCCGCGCTGGCCGGCGATGGCGCGCGAGATCGGCTTCACCCAGGTCTCGGCCAGCCATCGAGGTCGAGCCGCTGATCAAGCTGATCGGGCGCGGCGACACCGCGGTGGTCGACGCCTATCTCTCGCCGGTGCTGCGGCGCTACGTCGACAAGGTCGTCGCCGGCCTGGGCAGCGATGTGCGCCTCCTCTTCATGCAGTCGAACGGCGGCCTCACCGACGCTGCCGCCTTCCGCGGCAAGGATGCGATCCTGTCCGGGCCGGCCGGCGGCATCGTCGGCATGGCGAAGACGGCGGCGGAAGCGGGCTTCGACCGGGTGATCGGCTTCGACATGGGCGGCACCTCGACCGACGTCTCCCATTTCGCCGGCGCCTACGAGCGGACCAGCGAGCGGGCGGTGGCGGGCGTCCGGGTGCGCGCGCCGATGCTGGAGATCCACACCGTCGCGGCCGGCGGCGGCTCGATCTGCGGCTTCGACGGCCAGCGCTTCCGGGTCGGCCCGGACAGCGCCGGCGCGGTGCCGGGCCCGGCCTGCTACCGGCGCGGCGGGCCGCTCACCATCACCGACTGCAACGTCGTGCTCGGCAAGATCCGGCCCGACCATTTCCCGCGCGTCTTCGGCGCCGAGCGGCGACCAGCCGATCGACGCGGCGGCTTCGCTGGCGCTGTGCGAAGCGGTCGCGGCGCGGGCGGGGATGACCGCGCGCGAGGCGGCGGAGGGGTTCGTCCGCATCGCGGTCGACAATATGGCCAACGCGATCAAGCAGATCTCGATCGCCCGCGGCCACGACGTCACCCGCTACACGCTGCAATGCTTCGGCGGCGCCGGCGGCCAGCACGCCTGCCTGGTCGCCGACGCGCTCGGCATCGAGCGGGTGATGATCCACCCGCTCGCCGGCGTGCTCAGCGCCTATGGCATGGGGCTCGCCGACATGGTCGAGCTGCGCCAGCGCAGCCTGGCCGGGGCGGACCTGGAGGCGGTGCTCGCCGAGCTGGCGGCCGAAGCGACGGCCGCGCTCGAGGCGCAGGGCGTCGAGGCGCCGGAAATCCGGCGGCGGGCGGCGCTGCGCTACGAGGGCAGCGATTCGAGCCTCGAAGTGGCGGTTTCGGATCGGATGCGGGAGGATTTCGAGGCGGCGCACAGGATGCGCTTCGGCTTCATCGCGCCGGAGACGGCGGTGGTGATCGAGACGGCGATCGTCGAGGCGGTCGGAAGAAATTCCTCCCCTGCCTTTGCAGGGGAGGGGGACCAGCCGCAGGCTGGTGGAGGGGCCCCTCCGCCGCACTTCCTGCGGTCCCCCTCCCCCGGAAATCCGGGGGAGGATCTTTATGACCGCTCCGATCTGAAGCCTGGCGACGTCGTCACCGGCCCCGCGCTGATCATCGACCCCTCCGCCACCACGGTGGTCGAGCCCGGCTGGCGGGCCGAGGTCGATGACCTCGGCAACCTCATCCTCACCCGCGCCGCGCCGCGCCGCGTCGCCGCCGGTCGACGCCGCGGCCGTCGATCCGGTGATGCTCGAAGTGATGGGCAACCTCTTCATGGCGATCGCCGAGGAGATGGGGGTGGCGCTGCAGAGCACCGCCTCGTCGGTCAACATCAAGGAGCGGCTCGATTTCTCCTGCGCGATCTTCGACCGCGCGGGCAGCCTGATCGCCAACGCGCCGCACATCCCGGTCCATCTCGGCTCGATGGGCGATTCGATCCGCACCGATCATCGACGCGCGCGGCCCGGACGACTAGGGGTGCCGGGCGACGGCCGCGGGATGAAGCCGGGCGACGTCTATGTGCTGAACGCCCCCTATCGCGGCGGCACCCATCTGCCCGACATCACCGTCATCATGCCGGTGTTCGCCGGACGAGGGCGACGCCGCGCCCGCCTGGTACGTCGCCGCGCGCGGCCACCATGCCGATATCGGCGGCATCGCGCCGGGCTCGATGCCGCCCGACAGCCGGACGGTCCACGAGGAGGGCGTGCTGATCGACAATGTCCTGCTCGTCGATGCCGGCCGCTTCCTCGAGGCGGAGATACGGGCCGTGCTCGGCGTCGGGCGACTGGCCGGCGCGCAACCCGGACCGCAACATCGCCGATCTGAAGGCCCAGGTCGCCGCCTGCGCGCGCGGCGCGGGCGAGCTGAAGCGCGTCGCCGGCGACTATGGGCGCGCGGCGATCGACGCCTATATGGGCCACGTCATGGCCTATGCCGAGGAGGCGGTGCGGCGGCTGATCGGGCGGCCTCAGGGACGGCGCGTTCCGCTACGAGATGGACAATGGCGCCCAGGTCTCGGTCGCGATCCGGGTCGATCGCGCGGCCCGCTCCGCGATCGTCGACTTCACCGGCACCAGCGGCCAGCAGCCGAACAATTTCAACGCGCCTTATTCGATCTGCCGGGCGGCGACGCTCTACGTCTTCCGCACCCTGGTCGACGACGCCATCCCGCTGAACGACGGCTGCATGCGGCCGATCACCCTCAAGGTGCCGGAAGGCTCGATGCTCAACCCCCATCTATCCCGCCGCGGTGGTGGCGGGCAATGTCGAGACCAGCCAGGTGATCACCGACTGCCTGCTCGCCGCCGCCGCGCGCTGGCGCCGAGCCAGGGGACGATGAACAATTTCACCTTCGGCAATGCGCGCTCACCAATATTATGAGACGATCGCCGGCGGCGCCGGCGCCGGCCCCGGATTTCGACGGCGCGAGCGCGGTCCAGACCCACATGACCAACAGCCGCCTCACCGATCCCGAGATACTGGAGACGCGCTTCCCGGTGCTGCTCGAGCGCTTCGCGATCCGGCGCGGCTCGGGCGGGCCGGGCGCGCACCGGGGCGGCGACGGGGTCGAGCGCCATATCCGCTTCCGCGAGGCGATGCAGGCCGCCATCCTCTCCAACCGCCGCCGGGTGGCGCCGCGGGGGATCGAGGGCGGCGGCGACGCCGCGGCGGGGGTGAACAAGGTGGTGCGGGCGGACGGGCGCGAGGAGATCCTGACCGCCACCGCCTCGGCCGAGATGGCGGCGGGCGACATGTTCGTGATCGAGACGCCGGGGGGAGGGGGATATGGTCAGCGGTGAGGGCGGAAAAATCCTCCCCGGTACGGGGAGGTGGCGCGCGCGAAGCGCGTGATGGAGGGGGCCCCCTCCACCACCCGGCTGCGCCGGGCCGTCCCCCTCCCCGTACTGGGGAGGATTTTGCGATGACCAATTATCTCGTCCTTGCCGGCATCCTGATCGTCGTCGCCGGCTTCGCGCTGAAGCTCAATCCGATGCTGGTCGTCACCGCCGCGGCGCTCGCCACCGGGCTGATCGCCGGCATGGGCCCGGTCGAGGTCGTCTCCACCGTTCGGCAAGGCGTTCAACGACAACCGGATCATCGCCATCGTCTGGATCGTGCTGCCGGTGATCGGCCTGCTCGAACGCTACGGCCTGCAGCAGCGCGCGGCGGCGGTGATCCGGACGATGAAGGCGGCCACCGTCGGCCGCCTGCTGATCGTCTATCTGCTGTTCCGCCAGGGCGCGGCCGCTCTCGGCCTCACCTCGATCGCCGGCCATCCGCAGACGGTGCGGCCGCTGGTCGCGCCGATGGCGCTCGCCGCGGCCGAGAAGCAGCATGGCGCGCTCGACGAGGACGACCGAGGAGACGGTGAAGGCCTATTCCGCCGCGACCGACAATGTCGGCCTGTTCTTCGGCGAGGACATCTTCATCGCCATCGGCTCGATCATCCTCATCCAGCAGACGCTGGCGACCTACGGCTACAATCTGGCGCCGCTCGAGCTCGCCATCTGGGCGATCCCGACCGCGATCGCCGCCTTCCTGATCCACGGCGCCCGGCTGCTCCTGCTGGATCGGCGGCTTGCCGCTTCCGCAGGCCGTTCCGTTCGGGCTGAGCCTGTCGAAGCCCTCTCCTCCGCTCCCTCCGCTCGGAAGGAAAAAGAAAGCCCTTCGACAAGCTCAGGGCGAACGGGTGGGGAGGGACAAGGATGATCACGCTCCAATGGGCGTACAGCCTGGCCGGGCTGATGTTCGCCGCCTTCGCCCTGCTCAGCGCGCTCGACCGTCGCAACCGCAAGCGCTTCGGCAATGCCGCCTTCTGGGGGCTGATGGCGCTGAGCCTGCTCGCCGGCAGCCGGCTCGGCGACTTCGTCAACGGCCTGCTCGTCCTCGGCCTGGCCGGGCTCGCCGGCTTCGGCGCTGATCGGGCGCAGCGCCCCGCCGACGACCAGCGAGGCGGAGCGCCGCGCCTGGTCCGACCGGCTCGGCAACAGCCTGTTCCTGCCGGCGCTGATCATCCCGGCGACCGCCTTGATCGGCACCCTCGTCTACAATTACACGCCGCTCGGCGGCTGGGGCCTGATCGAGGCCAAGCGCGAGACCTACATCTTCCTCTGCCTCGGCGCGCTCCTCGCCCTCGCTCGTCCTCTACGCCTGGCTGAGGCCGCCGGCGATCGCGCCGCTGCAGGAGGGCCGGCGCCTGATCGACGCGATCGGCTGGGCGGCGGTGCTGCCGCAGATGCTCGCCGCGCTGGGCGTGGTCTTCGCCGCCGCGGGGGTGGGGACGGTGATCGGCGACGCCACCCGCTTCGTCATCCCGGAGGGCAGCGTGTTCCTCACCGTCCTGGTCTTCGGCCTCGGCATGGCGCTGTTCACGATGATCATGGGCAACGCCTTCGCCGCCTTCCCGGTGATGGCGGCGGCGATCGGCGTGCCGCTGCTGATCCAGGCCTATCGGCGGCAATCCCGCGGTGGTCGGCGCGATCGGCATGCTGGCGGGCTTTTGCGGGACGTTGATGACGCCGATGGCCGCCAACTTCAACATCGTGCCGGCGGCCCTGCTCGAGCTCAAGGACAGGAACGGCGTCATCAAGGCGCAGATCGGCACCGCGCTGCCGCTGCTCGCCGTCAACATCCTGCTCATTTATTTCCTGGCTTTCTGACCCTTTTCGTCCTCCTGACTTTCGTCAGGATGACGAAGAGGGGACGATGAAGCACCATCTCACCGCCGAGACCGCCAATCGCTTCGCCGGGATCGCGCTCGGCCACGTCACCCGCGAATATCCGCACAAGCTCGACCATGTCATGGACGGGCCGGAGGACGTGCTCGGGCCGCGCGCAGCTCCACCCGATCTTCTTCGGCAGCTTCGACTGGCACAGCTGCGTCCACGGCTACTGGCTGCTGCTGAGGACGCGGCGGCTGTTCCCGGCGCTGCCGGTCGCGGCGCGCGTCGAGGCCCTGCTCGACGAGATGCTGACCCCGGCGAAGGTCGCAGCGCGAGCTCGCCTATCTCGACCGGGCCTATACCGGCGGGTTCGAGCGGCCTTATGGCTGGGCCTGGCTGCTCGCGCTCCACGCCGAGGCGCAGCGCCACGAGGCCGGCTGGGCGGACGCGCTGGCGCCGCTCGCCAGGGCCTTCGCCGAACGCTTCGCGATCTACCTTCCCAAGCTCACCTATCCGATCCGCACCGGCACCCATTACAACACCGCCTTCGCGATGATCCTGGCGCTCGAATGGGCGGAGGCGAACGATTCCTCGCTCGCCGGCCGCATTCGCGAGCGGGCGGGCACCTGGTTCGGCCACGACCGGGACTGCCAGGCCTGGGAGCCCGGCGGCGACGACTTCCTCTCTTCCGCGCTGACCGAAGCCCTGGTCATGCGCCGCACGCACGGCGACGGCCAGTTCCGCGGCTGGTTCGCCGGGTTCCTGCCGCGTCTCGCCAGCCGGCGAGCCGGAGAGCCTGTTCACCCCCGCTTTCGTCTCGGACCGCTCGGACCCCAAGATCGCCCATCTCGACGGCGTCAACCTCACCCGCGCCTGGTGCTGGCGCGGCCTCGCCGATGCGCTCGACCCGGGCCTCGCGGCGCTGGCGCTGGAAACCGCCGACACCCATCTCGACGCCAGCCTGCCGCACGTCGCCGGCGACTATATGGGCGAGCATTGGCTGGCCACCTTCGCCTTGCTGGCGCTCGAATAGGAAAATCCCAGCTGTTCCCCGGCGAAGGCCGGGGTCCAGCCTTGCCTTCGTTCTGGGCCCCGGCCTTCGCCGGGGCATGCCGACAGGTCCTCGCCGGCGGCGAGGGCCTGTCGGCATGGTTTACAAATCCTTACCGGTTAACCGTCGCGACCGGCGCTTTTCCGCCACTGGCCCGCTTCTTGCTGCCTGCCGGGCATGTTGAAACGCATCGGCAGGCTCTTCATCATCAAGACCCGCTGGGAGGCGCTGGCGGTCATCTACACGCTCGGCATGGGCGCCGTCGACCGGGGGGTGGGCTATCTGGAGCTCTATCCGGGCACCGGCGGCTGGCTGTTGTTCGCCGCCTGCACCGGCGCCGTGTTCATGGCCGGCGCCCGCCTGCTCGAGCTGACCCGCAAGGACAACCGCCTGAGGCGGCGCAAGTCGGACTATTTTCCCGACCCTCCCCAAAGATTGGCGAATATTCCCAACTAGCGGCGCGGGCGTAAATCGCTTTCCATGCGTCTCCGCGCGAGAAATGGCGGATTTCCGCCGAAAAGTTGAGTTGGCACGGCTCCTGCAATCGTTGTGGCATCAGTTTCACATCGGTTCAAGGAGACCTACAATGATCAGCTTCAACAGCATTCCCCACACCATCACCGCCGCCGTCGGCGCCCTCTTCATCTCGACGATGTTCGTCAGCGCAGCGGTCGGGCCGGTCCAGGCCGCGCCGAGCGCCGCGGCTTCGGTCCAGTCTCCGGCTCAGGCCCACGCCTGATCCGCGGCGGTCGGCCGGGAAGCAGCCCGCCCCCTGGCTCGCTTTCCCGGCCGCCGCCTGATCCCCGACTTCGGAGCTTGAAGCATGAGCATCTTCTCACGGACCCGCGACATCATCGCCGCCAACGTCATCGACCTGGTCAACCGGTCGGACGACCCCGCCAAGACGATCCGGGTGATCATCATGGAGATGGAGGAGACGTTGGTCGAGGTGCGCGCCTCGGCGGCGCGGTGCATCGCGGACCAGAAGGAGAAAAGGCGCCAGGTCGCCCAATTGGGCGGCATGCAGGACAGCTGGACCGAGCGCGCCGGGCTGGCGCTGAGCAAGGGCCGCGACGATCTCGCCCGCCTCGCGCTGATCGAGAAGGAGAAGCTGACCGACCTCGCCGAGGAGCTTCGCGCGGAAATCGCCGGCATCGACCAGTCGCTGCGCGCCCTGGAGGGCGACATCGCCAAGCTCCAGGCCAAGCTGCGCGAGGCGCGGGTCCGCCAGAATGCGGTCGCGACCCGCTTCGAGAGCGCGCAGAACCAGGTCCGGATGCGCGAAATGTACGCCGGCAGCCGGGTCGAGAACGCCTTCTCCAGTTTCGACCTGCTCGAGCGTGAGGCCGACCTCGCCGAAGGCCATGCCGAGGCGCTGATGCTCGCCGCGCCGCCGAAGACGCTCGAGGAAGAGATTGCCGAGCTGAGGGTCGCCGAACGGGTCGACGCCGAGCTCGAGGCGATGAAGGCGGCACGGAGGATCGCGGCATGACCGTCCAGATCGATGGCAACGACATCGCCCGGATCGTCGAGACCGCTGTCGGCGTCGGCGTCCTGGTGGCGATGCTGCTGGTGGGCCTCCTCGTCTATCTGATGGTCCGCGCGCCGCGCCAGGTCCGCGACGGCCGCAAGGCGCCGCCGAAGAGGGAAATGGAGCCGATCGAGGCCGAGGAATTGTGGCGGCTGGTCGACCGGATGGAGAGCCGGCTGGAGGTGCTCGAACGGGCCCTCGCCGACGAGACCGGGCGCCCCGCGATCGGCGCCGACGGGAGAGAACGGATTTTGACGCCGGCCGGGGACGGCCGGGATTCAGGGAGGAAGGAATGAACATGCGCGGCAAGAGGTTCGAGACCGACAAGGCCGAAGGCAAGCTGCTGGGCGTCTGCGCCGGGCTCGCCAACCACACCGGCATCGATGCGACCATCATCAGGGTGGCGCTGGTGGTGGTGACCGTCCTGGGCGCCTTCCCGTGGACGTTGATCCTCTACGGCGTCGCCGCCCTGGTCGGCAGGCCGCGGCAGCAGGCCGGATACGCCTTGTCGCGGTCCGCGGCCACCCGCGAGGAATCGCGCGAGCGGATGCGCAACCTCGACCTCAGGATGCAGGCGATCGAAACCTACGTCACCAGCTCGAACAGCAAGCTCGCCCGCGAGATCGAGGAACTTCGGTAACGCCCGGCACGAGGCGAAAGTCAGGGAGGATGAGATGAGTGAAGCTTTGACGATGGTCACCATGGCGAGCTTCGGCCTGGTCGCGCTCAGCATCGCGACGTTCGCGGGGCTCAAGGGCTGGCAGGGCTGGCTCGAGGTCAAGAGGCTCGAACTGGCCGGCACCGCCCGCCAGCAGAGCCGCAGCCCGGCCGGCGACATGATCGAGATGGCGGACCTGAAGGAGCGGATCCGCAAGCTCGAATCGATCGCCGCCTGCATCGACCTGTAGGGAGGGGCGCGCGCCTTCCCGGCATTCCACCCCTCCCGTCATTCCACCCCTCCCGTCATTCCAGCGGAAGCTGGAATCTCCCTTCTCCGACCCGCCAAGGCAGCGAGATTCCGGCTTTCGCCGGAATGACGGAGAGCGAGCCGAAGGGCTCTATCCCTCGATCCGCATCCTTTGGGTCGCGCCGTCCGGGGCGATCCGCCAGATATCCCCGAAATCCTCATGGACCAGCGGCCCCGGCCGGGTGCCGCCGAGCTGCTCGACGATGTCGGGCACGGTGTTGCTGTGGCCGACGATCAGCACCGGCCGGCCGGCCGCGCGGACGCGGGCGACCAGCCCCGGCGTGTCGGCCGGGTCGTAGACGATCGGCGTCAGGCCGAGCCGCTCCGCCAGCGGCGCGGCGGTCTGGCGGGTCCTTCTATAGTCGCTGACGTAGATCGCCGCCGGCCGCTCGCCGCGGAACCAGCCCGCCAGCAAAACCGCCCGGCGCCGCCCCTGCGGGAGCAGGTCGGGGTCGCGCTCGCCCTCCGGCGTGTCGAGATGGCGCATGACGTAGACGTTGGGCGGGGAGGGCGGCGCCGCCGAGGCGCATCCCGCCGCGAGGGCGAGCAGGGCGAAAGCGGCGAGGCGCAACAGCGGCATCGGCGGACTCCTTTTCCGGCCCTTCCTCGCGCGGAACGAAGCCGCTGGCAATGCATCCCGACAAGGGGTGCATGCCGAGGAAAAATCCATTACGGGGCAGCGCTGAGACAAGGACAGCAGGGTAGAGGATGACCAAAAAGCCCGAGCGCCGCAACCGGCCGGCGACAGGCAGGTCGCCATGTCCCCCGGACATGGCTTCGGATCGCGGGGCGAACCGAACCTGCCTGTCCCTCCACGTTCCCGAGCCCGACGCCCGTCCCGGCGACCCGGTCGATTTCAGCGCGATTGCGATTCCGGCGGCCGGCAGCGTCGCCCGGCCGGACATCCATGTCGCCCCCGGCGAGACGCATCCGCTGTGCTTCACCCTGGTGCGCGTGCTCGACGAGGCGGGGAAGGCGGTCGGCCCCTGGGATCCGCGGCTCGATCCGGACACGCTCCGGCGGATGCTGCGCGACATGGCGATGGTGCGGATCTTCGACGATCGCATGTACCGCGCCCAGCGCCAGGGCAAGACCAGCTTCTACATGAAATCGACCGGCGAGGAGGCGGTGGCGGTGGCGGCGGCGCACGCGCTCGACCGCGAGGACATGTGCTTCCCGACCTATCGCCAGCAGGGCCTTCTGATCGCGCGCGATTATCCGCTGACCGAGATGATGTGCCAGATCTACTCGAACAAGGGCGACAAGCTGAAGGGCCGCCAGCTGCCGATCATGTATTCGGACCGCGACAAGGGCTTCTTCTCGATCTCCGGCAACCTCGCCACCCAATATCCGCAGGCGGTTGGCTGGGCGATGGGCAGTGCGATCAAGGGCGACAGCCGGATCGCGGCCGGCTGGATCGGCGACGGCGCCACCGCCGAGGGCGACTTCCACAACGCCGTCACCTTCGCCGGCGTCTACCGCGCGCCGGTGATCCTCAACGTCGTCAACAACCAATGGGCGATCTCGACCTTCGCCGGCATCGCCGGCGGCGAGCTCACCACCTTCGCGGCGCGGGCGGTGGGCTACGGCATCGCCGGCCTGCGCGTCGACGGCAACGACGCGCTCGCTGTCTACGCCGCGACCCGCTGGGCGGCGGACCGGGCGCGCTCCAATCTGGGGCCGACCCTGATCGAATTGTTCACCTACCGGGTCGAAGGCCATTCGACCTCGGACGATCCCACCGTCTACCGGCCGCAGGACGCCGGCGCCAAATGGCCGCTGGGCGACCCGATCGCGCGGCTGAAGGCGCATCTGATCGGGCTCGGCGAGTGGGACGAGGACCGGCACAAGGCGCTCGAGGAGGCGCTTTCCGCCGAGGTCCGCGCCGCGCAGAAGGAAGCCGAGAAGAAGGGCACGCTCGGCAACGGCCATTATGAGGACGTGCCGTCGATGTTCGCGGATGTGTTCGAGGCGCCGCCCTGGCACCTCGCCGAGCAAAAGGACCAGGCCGCCGCCGAGACCGAGGCGCGCCGCAAATGACCGTCATGAACATGATCGAGGCGCTCAACAGCGCCCATGACGTGATGATGGCGCGCGACGACAATATCGTCGTGCTGGGTGAGGATGTCGGCTATTTCGGCGGCGTCTTCCGGGTCACCGCCGGCCTGCAGAAGAACTATGGCCGCTCCCGCGTGTTCGACGCGCCGATCGCCGAGGGCGGCATCGTCGGTACCGCCATCGGCATGGCGCTCTACGGCCTCAGGCCGGTGGCCGAAATCCAGTTCGCCGACTATATCTACCCCGGCTTCGACCAGATCTTCTCCGAGGCGGGCCGCATCCGCTACCGCACCGCCGGCGAATGGACGGTGCCGCTGGTGATCCGCTCGCCTTATGGCGGCGGCATTTTCGGCGGCCAGACCCACAGCCAGTCGCCCGAGGCCTTCTTCGCCCACATGCCGGGGGTGAAGACGGTGATCCCGTCCAACCCCTACGACGCCAAGGGCCTGCTGATCGCCGCGATCGAGGACAATGACCCGGTCGTCTTCTTCGAGCCCAAGCGCATCTATAACGGTCCGTTCGACGGCTTTTACGAGCGGCCGGTGACGCCTTGGGCGAAGCACCCCCGGGCCGAGGTGCCCGAAGGCCATTATACCGTCCCGCTCGGCAAGGCGGCGGTGGTCCGCGCGGGCGAGGCGGTGACCGTCCTCGCCTACGGCACCATGGTCCACGTCGCGCTGGCGACGGCGGAGGCGGAAGGGATCGACGCCGAGGTGATCGACCTTCGCACCATCGTCCCCGTCGACATCGCCGCCATCGAGGAATCGGTGAAGAAGACCGGCCGCTGCGTCGTCATCCACGAGGCGACGCGGACCGCCGGCTTCGGCGCGGAGCTGGCGGCCCTGGTGCAGGAGCGCTGCTTCTACCATCTCGAAGCACCGGTGCAGCGGGTGACCGGCTACGACACCCCCTATCCGCACTCGATGGAATGGACCTATTTCCCGGGCCCGGCGCGGCTTGGCCCGGCGCTCAGGAAAGCTCTGGAGGACTGACAAGGCCATGGCGCGCTACGAATTCAAGCTGCCCGACATCGGCGAAGGCATTGCCGAGGCCGAGATCGTCGCCTGGCACGTCAAAGTTGGCGAAAGTGTCGCGGAAGACCAGCAGCTCGCCGATATGATGACCGACAAGGCGACGGTCGAGATGGAATCGCCGGTGGCAGGAACGGTGCTGGAAGTTGCCGGAGAGGTCGGCGACATGATCCCGATCGGGTCGGTGCTGGTGGTGATCGAGACCGAAGGGGAGGCACCTGCCGAGACGCCCGCCGGGGAGGAGCCGATCGCGGACGGCATGGCCGAGATCCCGGAGGCGCTGGAGGAGGTGGTGCCGACCACCGACGTCGCGCCGGTAGAACGCCGCGGCACGCCCGAGCGGCGCACCGGGGAGGACCGCCGCGACGAGGACAGGGGCGAGCCCGACCGGCGCCAGGGCGAATGGCGCGCCGAACCCGCGCCCGCCAGCGACGCGCCCAAGGTCCTCGCCTCGCCGGCGGTGCGGCAGCGCGCGCGCGACCTCGGCATTGACCTCGCCGAGGTGAGGACCGCAGGCGACCGCGTCCGCCACGCCGATCTCGACGCCTACCTCCTCTACAGCGGCGGCGCCGTCTCGCGCGGGCCGGGGCGCAAGGCGCAGGACGAGGACGTCAAGGTCGTCGGCCTCCGCCGCAAGATCGCCGAGAACATGGCCGAGGCGAAGCGCCGCATCCCGCATTTCACCTATGTCGACGAGGTCGACGTGACCGCGCTCGAGGCGACCCGGGCGATGATGAACGCCGACCGCGGGTCCCACCCCAAGCTGACCCTGCTCCCGTTCCTGATCACCGGCATGTGCCGCACCCTGCCCGATTTCCCCATGCTCAACGCCCGCTACGACGACGAGGCCAATGTCATCCACCGCTCCGGCGCGGTCCATATGGGGATGGCGACGCAGACCGACAGCGGCCTCGCGGTGGCGGTGATCCGCGACGCGGAAGGGCGCGACGTCTGGGACCTCGCCGGCGAGATCGCCCGCCTCGCCGAGGCGACCCGCGCCGGCAAGGCGAGCCGCGAGGAATTGTCGGGCTCGACCATCACCATCTCCAGCCTGGGGCCGATGGGCGGGATCGTCTCCACCCCGGTGATCAACCGGCCGGAGGTGGCGATCATCGCGGTCAACAAGGTCAAGGAGATGCCGGTCGTGGTCGACGGCGAGCTCGAGATCAGGAAGATGATGAACCTGTCTTTGTCCTGCGATCACCGCGTCGTCGACGGCTGGGACGCGGCGAGCTTCATCCAGGCGCTGAAGAAGCTGCTCGAGAACCCGCTCAGGCTGCTGTCGTTGCGCTAGGTCCCTAGATCACGGTGAAGTCGCTGGCGGCGAGGATGGTGCCGGGATTGACCGAGGCGAATTGCACCGCCGCCATGCCGCCGCTGCCGTCGGCGTCGAAGAGGAGCTGGCCGGTGGCGCTGTTGTAGACGATCCGGTCGTCGAGCTCGGTTGCCGCCGCGCCTGTGGCGAAGGCGCCGGATGGCAGGGCGCCGAGGCCCAGGCCGGCGAATAGCGCGTCGTCGAGATGGATGCGGTCGGTGCCCGACAGGAAGTCGGCGATGGTGTCGACATTGCCTCCGCCCAGAGCGGTGGTGAAGGCGAAGCTGTCGACGCCGCCGCCGCCGGCAAGATAGTCGGCGCCGCCTTTGCCGTCGATCGTGTTCGCCCCTGCATTGCCGAAGATGCCGTTGGCGATGGAATTGCCGGTGAGGCCGATCGCATCGGCGCTTCCGAGCGAGGCGGCCGACAGGATCTCCACCTCGGCGCCGGCGGTCAGGGTGTAGCTGAGGTTGGTATAGACGGTGTCCCGACCGCCGCCGGCATCCTCGTAGAGGACCTCGCTGCCGCCGAGGATGTAATAAGTGTCGTCGCCGCCGCCGCCGACCAGCGTGTCGAGGCCGCCGCCGCCGTAGAGGATGTTCATGCCGGCATTGCCGTAAATGTAATTGTCGAGCTCGTTGCCGCCGAAATTGAGCGCGGCGGTGCTGCTCAATGAGATCGCCGACAGGATCTCGACGTGGCTGCCGGCGGCGAGGCCGTGGCTGAGGTCGGAATAGATGATGTCGCGGCCTTGCCCCGCATATTCGAAGATCGTCTCGCCGCCGCTGGTGATATAATATTCGTCGTCGCCGAAGCCGCCGAGCAAAAGGTCGGTCCCCCCGCCGCCGCGCAGGACGTTGGCGCCGGCATTGCCGTATATCTCCTGGTTCAGCTCGTTGCCGCTCAATTGCAGCGGATCGGTGCTGCCGAGGGAGATGGCGGACAGCACCTCGACATGGGAGCCCGCCGCGAGGCCGTGGCTGAGGCCGGTATAGATGAGGTCGCGGCCCTGGCCGGCATATTCGAAGATGATCTCGCCGCCGCTGGTGAGGTAGTAAATGTCGTCGCCGAAGCCGCCGAGCAGAAGGTCCACGCCGCCGCCGCCGCGCAGGATGTTGGCGCCGGCATTGCCGTAAACCTCGTTGTTCAATTCGTTGCCGCTCAATTGCAGCGGATCGGTCCCGCCCAGCGACGCCGCCGACAGGATTTCGACATGGGTTCCGGCCTGCAGGCCATAATTGACGGTCGCATAAACGACGTCGCGGCCCTGGTTCGGGGCCTCGATGACGAGATCGCCGGGATGGTTGACGAAAAAGACGTCGTCGCCCGGCCCGCCCAGCTGCTGTTCCGAATTGCCCCCGGCGCTCAGGAAGGTCAGGATCCGGGCATAGCCGTCGCTGGCGTCGCCGCTGCCCGAGACGAAGGTCCGGGTCCAGGTGAAGACGATGTCGCCATTGCCGAGCGCGGCGACGTGCGGTTCGGCCTCCTGGTCGAGGGTCGATTGCGGGACCATGAAGCCGTCGCCGACGCGCGCCCCGGCGCCGTCGAAAATCAGGCCGAAGGTCTGGATGTCGTCCAGGGCCGGATCGACATGGTCGAGCGAGGACGCGGCGAGGACGAAGCCGCCGCCCGGCAGCGCCGCGATCTCATATTCCGAGCCGAGCGTGGCCGCGATGAGCGTGATGGTATTGCCGACACCGCCGTTCGGATCCACCATCCGCGCGGAAATGTCGTAGACCGGGGGATTGTCCGCGAACAGCGTGACCCAGCTGACGACGAGATTGCCCGATTCGAGCGCCGTCAGCTCGTATCCGGCCACCGAGAAATCGCCGCCGGTGGGGAGCGAATGGACGGTGAACTCGCCGCCCACCTTGGCGCCGGCGGCGTCGAAGATCTGGCCTTCGATCCTGTCCATGCCGGACACGAACTCGCGCCAGGTGACGGCGAATCCGCCGCCGGGCAGCGCCACGACCTGGGACAGCTCCTGGGCGCCCTCCACGCCGGTATTGACCCGGAACTCGCCGCCGATCCTGTCGCCGTCCGCGTCGAAAATCTGGGCGGTGATCTGGCTCACGAACAGGCCGCCGCTGCCGCCCGGCTCATCCGTCGGAAGGAGCCAGGTGACGACGAAGCCGCCCAATTCGAGCGTGGCGATGCCGGGCTCGCGGGGATGGATGTCGACATGGTCGGTGCTGACCTCGAACTCCGGGCCGACCTCGTTGCCGGCCGCGTCGAACATCTGGGCGTGGATCGGGAAGGCGTGCGAGCCGCCGCCGAGGTCGATGGCGGGGCCTTCGAAGGCGACCACGAACCCGCCCGATGGAAGCGCGGCCAGGGCCAGGACGGGGCTGGGAGGACCGGAGAGATCGAAGTCGAACTCGGTGCCGACCGGCTCGCCGGCGGCGTCGAAGATGTGGCCGCGAAGCACGTCGCCGGCATTTCCGACAGCGCGGGTGACGACGACGAAGCCGCCGCCCGCGAGCGCCGTCACGCTCTTGGGATTGTTGTACCCCTCCGTATCGACGTTCACCCGGAATTCGTCGCCGGCGGAATAGCGCGCCTCGATCGCCGCGTCGGCGATGGCGAGGGTCATCGTCTCCTCGTAGGAATTGCCGTTCGAGTCGGTCGCCCGGATGCGCACCTCGGCGGTCGGATCGGTTTCGAAGTCGAGCCGCTCATTGTCGTCGACGACCAGCCGGTCGCCGTCGATGCGGAAGGCGCCGCCGGTCGAATCGGAGACGATCGCGTAGACGATCCCCGCGTTGAGCGCGCCGTTCGTGGTGAGCGTCCCGACCGAAATGTTGTTGAAAATGGTCTCGCTCAGCGCCGCGTTCGACAAAGCGATGTCGGTCGGCCCGTTGGTGGTCGGCGTCAGGATCACCATCTTGATCCCGTAGCTGTCGCCGTCGCCGGCGCCGCTATTGTCCGCCCAGGTGATGACGATGTCGCCCGAGGGGAGGATTGCGATCCGCGCCCCGACCTGGTCGGCGGACGTCACGCCGTTGATGACGAACTCGCCGCCCGCCTTGGCGCCGGCGGCGGTGAAGAACTGGCCGTAAAGGTCGATACCCGGTCCGGTCGCCCCGGGTCCCTGCCAGGTGACGAGGAAGTGGCCGTCCGGCAGGGTGCGGACCTCGGGGACCCTTTGGTCGCCGGCGGTGCTGGTGTTGACGCTGAATTCGCCGCCGATCTTCGCGCCGGCGGCGTCGAACAATTGCGCCGTGACGTCGAAGCCGTCGGCATCGCCGGCATCGCCGCCATGCGACCAGACGACGACGAAGCCGGAGCCGAGCGCGGTCATGCTTGGCGTCAACGGCGCGGATATGGCCGTCATGTTCACCTGCTGCTCGGCCCCGACCTTTGCGCCCAGGGCATCGAAGACCTGGCATTTCACCACATTGGGCCCAACCCAGGCGACCGCGAAGCCGCCCGAAGCCAAGGCAGTGACGGTTGAGGAGGTCTGGCTTCCGGCGGTGACCGTGTTGGCCAGCAGCTCGCCGCCCACCTTGGCGCCGGCCTGGTCGAAAATCTGCAGCTTGACGCCGAGACCGGGGTCGCCCCCCATCCCGCTGAAATCGCTCCAGCTGACGACGAAGCCGCCGCCGGCGAGCGCCGTGACGGCCGGCGCCAGCTGGATCTCGAAGGTCGCGCTGTTGATCAGGAACTCGCCGCCCGATTTGCTGCCGTCGGCGTTGAAGACCTGCCCCTTGATACCGGAATCGGGGCCGTCGGCGTCATCGCCGTTGAGGTTGGTCCAGGTGACGACGAAACGCCCGCCGTCGAGCGCCGCGGCCTTCGGCTGCCCCTGGAACCCGACCACCGCGGTGTTGACCAGGAATTCGCCGCCCACCTTGTTGCCGTCGGCGTCGAAGCGCTGCGCCTTGATCGCCCCTTCGCTGTTGTCGGCGCTCAGCATGCTATCGTCGACCCAGGTGACGATGAAGCCGCCGGTGCTCAGCGCCGCGACAGAGTTCGAGCCCTGCGCGCCGCTGGTTTCGGTGTTGACCAGGGTCTCCGCGCCCTTGCGCCGGTAAAGCTGCACCATTGCCTATCCCCAATTCCTGCCACGCATCGGCGGCATCGCCCATCGCGAAATTCCGGGAAATCCGTCTTCCGCTGCTGCCCTTTCAGCGGAAATCGACGGAATCGCTATTTTTGTTCGAGCGGAACTTAGACTGTTGAGAATAAGCGTCAATTCGGTTTCGACGCCGGCGTGGGACCGGCCGTCAGATCACGGTGAAGTCATTCGCCGTGAGGACGGTGCCGGCGCCGAGGCTGGCGAACTGCACCGCGGCCCCGCCGCCGCTGCCGTCGCCGTCATAATAAAGCGCGCCCGAGGCCTGGTCGTAGACGATCCGGTCGTCGGTTTCCTGGACGGAACCCAAAGCGAACGCGCCGGCGGCGAGCGCGCCGGGGGGAAGGTCGGCGAACGTCGCGGCGGCGAGCACGATCCGGTCGGTGCCCGACAGGAAATGGGCGATGGTATCGACATTGCCCGCACCGAGCGCGGTGGTGAAGGCGAAGCTGTCCGCCCCGCCGCCGCCGTCGAGATAATCGGCGCCGCCTTTGCCATCGAGGGTATTGGCGCCGGCATTGCCGAAGATGCCGTTGGCGATGGAATTGCCGGTGAGGTCGATCGCGCCGGTGCCGCCGAGCGCGGCCGCCGACAGGATCTCCACGTCGGTGTCCGGCGCGAGGGTGTAGCTCACATTGGTATAGGCGCTGTCGCGGCCTTGCCCGGCCTCCTCGGACAGGATCTCGCCGCCGCTCACGATATGATAGCTGTCGTCGCCGCCGCCGCCGATCAGGCTGTCGGCCCCGCCGCCGCCGTTGAGGACGTTCGCGCCGGCATTGCCCCACAAAATGTTGGCGAAGGCGTTGCCGGTGAGGTTGATCGGATCGGTGCCGCCGAGCGATGCCACCGACAGGGTTTCGACCTGGGCCCCGGCGGTAAGCGCATAGCTGACGCTCGCATAAGCGGTGTCGTTGCCGCCGCCCGCGGCCTCGGACAGGATCTCGCCGCCGCCGATTATGTAGTAAATGTCGTTGCCCAGCCCGCCGACCAAAGTGTCGATCCCGCCGCCGCCATAGAGGATGTTGGCGCCGGCATTGCCGTAGATGAAGTTGTTGAGCTCGTTGCCGCCGAAGTTGAGCGCTTCGGTGCCGGTCAGCGAGATGGCGGAGAGGATCTCGACATGGCTGCCGGCTGCCAGGCCGTGGCTGAGGCTGGTATAGATGATGTCGCGGCCCTGGCCGGCATTTTCGAAGATGATCTCGCGGCCGTCGGTGACATAATAAATGTCGTTGCCGCCGCCGCCGAGCAGCAGGTCGGTGCCGCCGCCGCCCCTCAGGACGTTGGCGCCGGCATTGCCGTAAATCTCCTGGTCGAGCGCATTCCCCGAAAGCTGCAGCGCACCGGTGCCGCTCAATGAGATGGCGGAGAGAATCTCGACATGGGAGCCCGGGGTCAGGCCGTGGCTGACGCTGGCATAGACGATGTCGCGGCCCTCATCGGCATATTCGAGGACGGTCTCCCCGCCGCCGGCGATGTAATAGATGTCGTTGCCGCCCCCGCCGAGCAGCAGGTCGACGCCGCCGCCGCCCCTCAGGACGTTGGCGCCGGCATTGCCGTAAATCTCGTTGTTGAGCGCGTTCCCCGAAAGCTGGAGCGGGTCGGTCGCGGAGAGCGAGATCGCCGAGAGGATTTCGACATGGCTGCCCGCGGCCAGGCCGTGGTTGACGCTGGCATAGACGAGGTCGCGGCCGCCGCCCGCCTGTTCGAACACGACTTCGCGGCCGTCGGTGACGTAATAGACGTCGTCGCCGCCGCCGCCGAACAGGCGGTCCACGCCGCCGCCCCCTCTCAGGATGTTGGCGCCGGCATTGCCGTAGAGGTCGTTGTCGAGCTCGTTGCCGGTCAGCTGCAGCGGATCGGTCGCGCCCAGCGACGCGGCCGACAGCGTTTCGAGGCCGGCGGTGAGCACGTAGCTGATGCTGGCATAGACGGTGTCGCGCCCGCCATTGGCGGCCTCGACGATCAGGGCCGCGAGATCGTCGACATAATAGATATCGTCGCCGCCGAAGCCGGTCAGGATGTCGACGCCGCCGCCGCCGCGGATGACGTTGTTGCCGTCATTGCCCCGGATTTCCTGCGCGAAGCCGTTGCCGACGAGGCTGATGGCGGCGGTGCCGTAGCGGTTCAGCGTTTCCAGCAGCTCCACTTCGGCATTGCCGAGCCCGTGGCTGGCCGACGCCCGGACGATGTCGTAGCCGCCGCCGACCGCCTCGACGACGACGTCGCCGGCATCGTCGACGAGATAGAGGTCGTCGCCCGCCCCGCCGGCCATGACGTCGGCCCCGCCGCCGCCGTCGATCCGGTTGTCGAGATCGTTGCCGGTCAGCATCTGGGCCCCGGAATCGCCGCTCAGATTCTCGATGTCGGGGAGGCCGGCCAGGCTGAAGCCGGCGAGGCCGGTCCGCACCCAGTCGGTGCCGGCATCGGCATGCTCGGTGACGACGTCGCCCGCATCGTCGACGAAATAGGTGTCGTCGCCGAGGCCCCCGTCCATCAGGTCGGCGCCGGCGCCGCCCGCAAGCACATCGTCGCCCGCGCCGCCGAACAGCTGGTCGGTGCCGCCATTGCCGAACAAGCGGTCGTCGCCGCCGAGGCCGTCGAGGAAATCGTCGCCGTCGCCGCCCGCCAGGTTCTGGCCGGCCAGGGTTCCGGTCAGGCTGACGGTGCCGGCCGGGGTGAGGCCGTAGATGAGATAGGCGGCGCCTGCCGCGAAGCCGGCCTGATTGTCGCCGCGCGCGGCGACCAGGATCTCGTCCACGCCGTCGAAATTCACGTCCCCGGCCGAGGATACCTGCAGACCGGTCAGGTCGTCGTCCGATTCGCCCTCGATAATATAGCCGTCGGTCTCGGAGAAGGTGGTGAGGGTGATGGTGCCGAACCCGCCCGACTTGCCGTAGATCACATAGGCCCGTCCCGCCCCCGCCGGGCCGCCGAACGGCGCCCCCAGGAGAAGGTCGTCATAGCCGTCGCCGTTGACGTCGCCGGCGGACGACACGTCGTAACCGAGGTTCGCATCGCCCACGGCGGCCTGGATCCTGAAGCCGTGGACGCCGGTCAGCGAGGCGAGGTCGACCGTCCCGAAGCCGCCCGACTTGCCGAACACCACATAAGCGTTGCCGCCCCCGCCCGCGGCGCCGACCAGGATATCCGAGAAGCCGTCGGCATTGACGTCGCCGGCGGCCGAGACGCTGTAGCCGAGCAGGCTGAATGCCGTCGCTCCCCGGATCACGAACCCGTCCGACGCGCCCAGCGCGCCGAGGTCGATCGTACCGAAGCCACCCGCCTTGCCGAAGATGACATAGGCCCTGCCGGATTCGTTGCCGTCCTCGCCGTTGACGAAGGCGCCGAGGATGAGGTCGTCATAGCCGTCGCCATTGATATCCTCGAGCCCGGACACCGCCTCGCCGACATGATCGTCCGGATTGGCGCCGAGGATGGCGAAGCCGTCGGCGGGGGCCATGGTCTCGACGTTGATCGTGCCGAACCCGCCGGCCTTGCCGAAGATCACATAGGCCGCGCCGGCATCCTTGCCGGTCGTGTCGTCGCGGTGCGCGCCGACCAGGATATCGTCATATCCGTCGCGGTTGATGTCGCCGGCCGCGGCAATGCCGAGCCCGGCGACGTCGTCGGCAAAGTTGCCGCGGATCGCGAAACCGTCGCCCGGCGCCAGATGGGCGAGGTCGACCGCGCCGTAGCCGTCGGTCCGGCCGAACAGCACATAGACCTGCCCGGCGAAAAAATGCTCGCGCGGCGAGCCGATGAGGAAATCGTCGAAACCGTCGCCATTGACGTCGCCGGCCGACGAGACCAACTCGCCGGCCATCGCCCCGGTGTCAGGCCCCGGGATGACGAAGCCCTGCTCGGCGGTCAGGTTGGCGAGGTCGACGGCGCCGAAGGCATTGCCCGCCTGGCCGAAAAGCAGATAGGTCGCGCCGCTTGTGTCGTGGACGGCGTCGGTCCAGGCCGCGCCGATCAGGAAATCGCCGATGCCGTCGCCGTTGACGTCGCCGGCCAGCGACACGTCCATGCCGAGATTGGCATAAGGAAAGGTGCCGCGATAGGCGACCCCCCGGCTGCCCAGGCTGGCAAGATAGACGAATGCCGCCACGAATCCCCCCGCAGACGAAAGACAGGTCGTGGTAACAATTGCTTAGCGGCCACGATAGCCAAAAAAGGGAGGTGATCAGCAGCCGGCGATGAAGATCCGGTGGCGGGCGGTCTCGCCGCTCATCGCGCTCTCCTTGCCGGAACAATCGCCGGGTTGCCGCGCTGTTCCAGGGACCAAGAACGCAGGAGCGGAGACGGACATGATCGGCAAGCTGATCGGCGCAGGCATCGGACGGCGGATCGCCGGACGCCAGGAGGGAATGAAGGGGATGCTGCTCGGCGCCGCCGCGCCCTGGCTGCTGCGCCGCGCCTTCACCCCGCTGGGCGTCGCCGCGCTCGGCGCCTACGGCGCCAAGAAGTTGTGGGACCGCCGCCGCGCCCGGCGCGCGGCGCCGGAGCCGGCTGCCCAGATCTGAAGCGTCGCGCCGTCATTCCGGCGAAAGCCGGAATCTCGCTTCTTTGGCGGCGGCTGTTCGGGAAAAACGGGCTTCCGGCTTTCGCTGGAATGACGGCGAATGGTGCCGCCGGAATGACGGAATTGGCGCTGCCTAGGTTTCCGGTTGCGGCTCCTCCTTGGGCGCGGTCGGCGGCGGCAGCACGACCTCCGGTATATCGGGATTTTCCGGCGCGCCGGGCGGCGGCTCGGCCGGGGGCGGCGGCTCGGCCGCCTGGGCGTTGTCGATAACGTTGGCGGGCTCCGGCTCGCGGTCGGCCTGGTAGAGCGGCACGGCGGCAACCGGCTGGGCGGCGGTGGTGCCGAGCGCCTCGGCCATGAAACGGTGCCAGACCCGGGCGGGCAGGCCGCCGCCGGCGGTGCCGGGCAGCGGGCTGTTGTCGTCATTGCCGATCCACACCCCGACGACGAGGTCGCCGGCGAAGCCGACGAACAGGGCGTCGCGATAGTCGGAGGTGGTGCCGGTCTTGCCGAAGGTCGGCACCGGCAGGGCGGCGGCGCGGCCGGTGCCGCTGTTGACCACCGCATAGAGGACGTCGCGCAGCATCGGGAAGGCGCGGTCGCGGTTGACCGGATGATCGCTTCCGCCCCAGCCGAACCAGCCGCCCCGCTCCGCCGGCAGGCCGTGCGGGCGGATCGGGTAGCGGCCGGAAGCGACCGCCGCATAAGCCGCGGTCAGCTCCAGGAGGGTGGTGTTGTTGACCCCCAGCGGCAGGCTCGGATCGGGGCGCAGCCTCGTCGTGATGCCCAGGTCGCGGGCGGCGCGGATGACGTTGTCGCGGCCGACCCGCTCGGAAATCTGCACCGCCACCGAATTGCTCGACCGGGCGACCGCTTCCCTTAGCGTCATCCGGCCGTGATAGGAATCGCCGTAATTGCGCGGCTGCCAGTTGCCGAGCCGGATCGGCGTGTCGCTGACCGGCGTCTCCGGCGTCAGGCCGGCGCGGAAGGCGGCGAGATAGACGAACAATTTGAACGCCGAGCCGGGCTGGCGGCGGGCCTGGACGGCGCGGTTGAACGGGCTCGTCGCATAATCCTTGCCGCCGACCATCGCCACCACCCGGCCGTCGAGCCGCATCGCCACCAGCGCCGCCTGGGCGCGCCCCAAACCGGCGCGGCGGATGGTGCGGACGGCGAGGCGCTGGAGGTCGCCTTCCAGCGTGGTCTGGACGAGGCGCTGGCCGTAGCCGTCCTCGGCGAGCTCGCTGGCCTGGGGCAGCACCCAGTCGGCGAAATAGGTGCCCGTGGGCACGTCGTCGCCCGGGCCGCGGCGGACCCGGGCCGGCCGCGCCTCGGCCCGCTCCTCCTCGCTGATATAGCCGATCTCGGCCATCGCCCGCAGCACCAGCCGCGCCCGCGCCCGCGCGCCGTCGAGATTGGTGGTCGGCGCGAGCCGGCTGGGGGCGTTGACGACGCCCGCCAGCATCGCCGACTGGGCCAGCGTCAGATCCTCGGGATCGACGTTGAAATAATGGCGGGCGGCGGCGCGCAGGCCGTAGACATTGTCGCCGAAATAGACGTTCGACAAATAACGGCTGAGGATCTCCTCCTTGGTCAGCCACGCTTCCAGCCAGAGGGCGATCAGCGCCTCCTGCGCCTTGCGGATGGCGGTTCGGTCGGGGCTCAAAAAGCTGGTCTTGGCGAGCTGCTGGCTGATCGTGCTGCCGCCCTCGCGGACCCGGCCGGCGCGCAGGTTGCGCCACATCGCCCGGCCGATGCCCCAGGGGTCGATGCCGACATGGCGGAAGAAGCGCCGGTCTTCGATGGCGAGGAAGGCCTGGCCGACATGGGGCGGCAGGGCCATGACGTCGACCGGCTCGCCGATGATCGCGCCGCGCCGGGCGATCGGCTCGCCCTCGGCGGAAAGGATGGTGAGGCTGGGCGCCGCCACCGGCCCCAGCGAGCGCGACAAGGGCGCGGTGATCGTCAGCCACAGCACCGCGAGCACGAACAGCAAGGCGGCGATCTTGAGCGCGCGCCTGACCATCCGGACGCGGGACAGGGGCGGCTGGTCGGGGGCCGGGGCTGCGGCGGTCGCGTCGGCGGTCATGGCGCCTCTAGGGTCTGCACTCACAACTGGAGGTGGCCGTGATCGGCCGGGGAAGGCGGCTGGGCAGGAGAGCGCCGCCGGGCGGGCCGGGCAGCCCGTCCAAGGCGTTCGACGCCCCCAGCCGGCTTCCCCGGCCGACCGCGAAGCGGCGGATTGTCCTTTGCCGCCCGGACGGCGTCGCTCGATCGGTCACGATGAATCTTCATCGCTCCCTCCTCACTCCTTGCCGGACAACAAATGCCAACCCGTCACGACCGCCTCCAGTTGTGAGTGCAGACCCTACCAGCATGTTGGTTCGCCATGATCAAGCGCCGAGCAGCCGTTCCGGGCGAATTTGCGCCGGGTTCACGCCCGCCACCGGCCAGGCCTTGCCGAGGATCAGCGCCTCGGCGATCTCGGCCATGGCCGGCGCGGTCTGGAGGCCGTAGCCGCCCTGACCGGCGAGCCAGAAGAAGCCGGGCGCGCCGGGCGCGAAGCCCGCGGTCGGAACGCGGTCGGCGGCGAAGGTGCGAAGCCCGGCCCAGCGATGGGCGATACGGGCGACCTTGAGGCTGGTATAATGTTCCAGCCGGTCGGCGGCGAGGGCGACGTCATATTCGTCCGGCGCGGCGTCGCAGGGGTCGGCTCCGACCTCGTCGACCGGCGAAGCCAGGATCTGGCCCGCCTCCGGCAGCATGTAGAAATCGCCCGCCGCGCTGTGGGTGAAGGGCCAGCCGCGGGGGTCGATGCCGGCGGGCGGATCGACGACGATGATGGTGCGGCGCTTCGGCTCGAGGCCGAGCGGCGTCACGCCGGCGAGCGCCGCGATCGCATCCGCCCAGGCGCCCGCGGCATTGACGAGGATCGGCGCGGAAAAGGCTTCGCCCGAGCCGCCGCGCGCGATCCATTTCTCCTCCTTCCGCTCCAGTGAGGCGATGCGGCGGCCGGTGAGGATGCGGCCATCGGCGTCACGGACCGCGCGGGCGAAGGAGTGGAGCAGGGCGTCGGCGTCGAGCTTGAGGCCGGTCGGGTCGAGCAGCCCGCGCACGGCGCCGGTGAGGACCGGGCAGAGCGATGCCATTTCCGCCGGGCCGACCGGGCGGATGGCGTCGGTGAACGCCGCCATCGCGGCCTCGAGCGCGGCCAGCGCCGGCAACGCGTCCTCGGCGGCGAAGTAGAGCGAAGGCACGGTCCGCGCGATCGGGGTGGCGCAGAAGCCCTCGGGCTGGCTTTCGAAGAACGGCCGGCTGTGGGCGGTGAGGGCGCGGACGGCGGCGTTGCCGATGCCGTAATGGCTGAACGAGACGCTGCGGCCGGACGAATGGTAGCCGAGCGCGTCCTCGGCCTCGAGCACGATCACGCGCCCGTGCCGCGCCAGCCGGGCGGCCGCCGAAAGCCCGGCAATGCCGCCGCCGATGATCAGGAAGTCCGCGCCGTCCACGACTAGGGCCTGCCCTCGGCCCCGGAGGCAGCCGTGATCGTTCCCCGGCCGACCGCGAAGCGGCGGGTTGGCATTTGCCGCCCAGCGTCGTCGTTCGATCGGTCACGATGAATCATCATCGCTCCCTCCTCTCTCCTGTCTGGACAACAAATGCCAACCCGTCTCGGCCGCCTCCGGGACCGAGGGCAGGCCCTGCGCGCTAGCCCATTCGCTGCAGCCGCTCAATCCGCGGCCAGTCGCGCGCGAACTCCTCCACCGGGCGGCCGAGCAAGGCGGCGACGATTCGCTCGCTGGCGCGGCCGTCGCCGTAGATCTGGGACGGCCGGTTCGACGCCGGCGCGTCGAGCTGCGCTTCGGCGGCGCCCAGGATGCGCTCGGCATCGGTGCCGACGAGGATCGCCGCGCCGGCGGCGACCCCCTCGGGCCGCTCGGTGACGTCGCGCATCACCAGCACCGGCTTGCCGAGCGCGGCCGCCTCCTCCTGGACCCCGCCCGAATCGGTGAGGATCAGGTGCGCGCGCTGCATCAGGCCGACGAAGCATGGCAGGTCGAGCGGCGGCAGCAGGTGGACGTGGTCGAGGCCGCCGAGCGCCGCTTCGGCCGGCGGGCGAAGCTCGGGATTGGGGTGGAGCGGGAACAGGATTTCGACGTCGGGGCGCTCCGCCAGCCGCGCCAGCGCACCGCAAATCGCGCCGAACGGGGCGCCGAAGCTCTCGCGGCGATGGGCGGTGACGGCGATCAGCTTCCGGCCTTCGGGAATTATCGGCAGCGCGGCGTCGACGCGCCACCACAAAGCCGCATCGGCCTCGAGCCGGGCGAGCACCATGTCGAGCGCGTCCATGCCGCTATTGCCGGTGACGAACACGTCGCCGCGCAGCTGCTCGGCGACGAGATTGTCGCGCGCGGCGCGGGTCGGCGCGAAATGGAGGTCGGCGATCAGGCCGATCGCGCGCCGGTTATACTCCTCCGGGAAGGGCCGGTCGGCGCAATAGGTCCTGAGGCCGGCCTCGACATGGGCGACGGGGATGCCGCGATGGAAGGCGGCGAGCGCGGCGGCCAGCGCCGAGCTGGTGTCGCCCTGGACGATCACCCGGTCGGGCGCGGCTTCGGCGAGGACCGGATCGAGGCGCTCGACGAGGCGCGCCACCAGCGGGTTGAGCGCCTGGTCCGCGGCCATCAGGTCGAGATCGAAATCCGGCTCGATCGCGAAGAAATCGAGGACCCGGTCAAGCAAATCGCGGTGCTGGCCCGTTACGCACACCCGCACTTCAATAGCGGGCTCGCTTTTTAGGGTCCTGAGGATGGGGGCCAACTTGACAGCTTCGGGACGCGTACCAAAAACGAACAGCAGTTTCATGCCATGCTCCCTGCGCTTCATGCGCAGATAAGCACAGGCCCTTTAATTCGTATAGCCCGAATATGGACGGACTTAATAAGTTCCGCCCGAAGACCGCCGTGCGTCGGCCCGGCCCGCCAGATAGGCGGCGCAGCTCGAGCGCAGCGAGGCGCTGTCGTCGGCGCTCAGCGAATAAGCGGTGCTGAGCCGGCCGATGAAGCCCGCCGGATCCGCCTGGTTGCCCGCCGCGCGGCAGATGGTCGTGATCTGGGCGAAGTCGAGCGCGTTGCCGCCCGAGGCGCGGCGCGGCGCCGGCCGGCGGGCGGGCCGCGTGACGCTCGCACGGGGCTGGAGCGCCTCGGCGCGGGCCTGGAGCTCGAGCGTGTCGCGGTCGATCAGCGGCAGGACCTTGGAGCCCGCCAGAAGCGCCGCCGTCAGGATGATGACCATGTTTCGTCCCCCCGGGAAAATTACCCGTGGACAGGAGGGGTATACATTGATGGTAAAGAACGCGTTAACCGAGATTACCGGCGGGTGAGGAAGGACGAGGGCGTGACCGACGAGGATCTGGCCGCTCACCTGGCGGAGGAAGCCGGGCGCCTGCTGCTGGAGCAGCGCGGCAGCGCCCTGCTCGAGGGCGCGGCGCTCGGCCACGTCGCCGATCAGGTCGCCAATGCCTTCATCCTCACCGGCCTCGCCGAATGGCGGCCGGGCGACGCGGTGCTTTCGGAGGAGAGCCCCGACGATCCGGCGCGGCTCGGCGCCAGCCGGGTGTGGATCATCGACCCGCTCGACGGCACCCGCGAATATTCGGAACGGCGGCCCGACTGGGCGGTGCATGTCGCGCTGGCGGTGGACGGGGTGCCGCGGCTCGGCGCGGTCGCCGTGCCCGCTTTGGGCCGGCTGTTCCGCTCGGACCGGGTCGCATCGCCGCCGGCCCGGCGCAAGCGCCCGATCATGCTGGTCAGCCGGACCCGGCCGCCCGCGGAGGTGGAGGAGATCGCCGCTTTGCTGGGCGCGGAGCTGATCGCGATGGGCTCGGCCGGCGCCAAGGCGATGGCGATCGTGGCCGGCGAGGCGGACATCTATTACCATGCCGGCGGCCAGCACGAATGGGACAATTGCGCGCCGGCCGTGATCGCGCTGGCGGCGGGCCTGCACGCCAGCCGCCTCAGCGGGGCGCCGCTCGTCTACAACCGCGCCGACACGCGCATGCCCGATCTGGTCATCGCCCGGCCGGAATTCGCGGCGCGGATCCTCGATGCCTGCGCTCAGAGATAGGCGCGCAGGCCGAGCCAGGCTTCGCGCTTCCTGTCGAAGGAGAGGCTGGCATAAGCGGGGCTGCTCGACGGCAGGTCGACAAGGGCGAGGCCGGGGACGCCCTGGAGCTGCCGGCGGCCGATGCGCGCCGACGTGCCGCCGTTGAAGGCGACCGCTTTCAGCTCGGGCAGCGCGGCGGCGAGCGCGGCGAGGTCGCTCGCCAAATGGAGGCGGATGTCGGCGTCGAGGCTGCCGTTGCGGGTGGCGGCGGCGACCGTGTCCCACAGGCCGACGCCCGCATCGAGCAGCGCCTGCAGGCGCGCCTCGTAAGCGAGCGGAACCAGGTCGCATTCGATCGCCGCGCCGATCAGCCGCCAGAACTGGTTCTGCGGATGGGCATAATAGCGCCCCTGCGCCAGCGACACCGCCCCCGGCAGGCTGCCGAGGACGAGCAGCCGCGTGTCGGGCCGGATGACGGGCGGGAAGCAATGGTGCATGAAGCGCGCTTATGAAGATCGAAGGCGGATGTCACTGTGGCGCGGTGCGGTTCGAGGCGGCGGTTCCGCCGGCGGTCGAGGTCCTCGACTGCAATTGCTCGATCTGCGCGATGACGGGCTTTCGCCACCTGATCGTCGCCCACCAGGATTTCCGGCTCCTGTCCGGCGCCGAGGCATTGACCAGCTACCGGTTCGGGACCGGCGCCGCCGACCACCTCTTCTGCGGCGTCTGCGGCGTCAAGAGCTTCTACCAGCCGCGCTCGCACCCGCAGGCGTGGAGCGTGAACCTGAACGCGCTCGACGACGTCTCGGGCCTCGCCATCGCGGCCGCTCCGTTCGACGGCCGCAACTGGGAGCAGGCGGCGGCGAGGCTCGGCTGAGCGCCGCCTGGCTGTGGCGCAGCTTGCCGCTGCGTGGGTCCCGGCTTAGTCTGGCCGCTCAGGATGGGGGAGGCGCGGATGAGCGAAGCGGTGCAGCCGGTGGCGGACGATTATGTCGTCGATCCCAAGCGCGATCGGCTGGTGATCGTCGCTTCGTCGCTCGGCACCGTGTTCGAATGGTATGATTTCTTCATCTACGGCACGCTGGCGCCGGTCATCGCCGGCCATTTCTTCCCGACCGCCAATCCCACCGCCGCGCTCCTGCTCACCTTGGCCACCTTCGGCGCCGGCTTCGGCGTGCGGCCGATCGGGGCGATCCTGTTCGGCATTCTCGGCGACAAGCTCGGGCGCAAATATACCTTCCTCATCACCATCACCCTGATGGGCTTCGCCACCGCCGCCGTCGGCGTGCTGCCGACCTATGCCCAGATCGGCATCGCGGCGCCGGTGCTGCTCGTCATCTGCCGGCTGCTGCAGGGGCTGGCGCTCGGCGGCGAATATGGCGGCGCGGCGATCTACGTCGCCGAGCATGCGCCGGCCAACAAACGGGGCCTCTACACCAGCTTCATCCAGGCGAGCGTGATCGGCGGGTTCCTGCTGAGCGTGGTGATGGTGCTCGCCACCAACGCCTTGGTCAGCGTCGAGGCGCGGGACGAATGGGCGTGGCGCATCCCGTTCCTCGTGTCGCTGCTGCTGCTCGCGGTCTCCTTGTGGGTCCGGCTGAAGCTGAAGGAGAGCCCGGTCTTCCAGGCGATGAAGGCGGCCGGGCGGACCGCGCGCAATCCGCTGAAGGAGAGCTTCGGCAGCCGGCAGCAGGTGAAGATGATCCTGGTCGCCTTGTTCGGCATCGCCGCCGGGCTCACCGTGATCTGGTACACCGCGCAGTTCCAGGCGCTCTACTTCCTCCAGAACGCCTTGCGGATCGACGACACCGCGGCGCGGCTGATGATCGGCATCGCCGCGATGTTCAGCATGTTCTGGTTCGTGCTGTTCGGCTGGCTGTCCGACAAGATCGGCCGCAAGGCGCCGATCGTCACCGGCTATGTGCTGACCATCCTCCTGATGTTTCCCTTGTTCCACTGGATGGCGTCGGCGGCCAATCCGGAGCTGGCGACGGCGATGCGGCGGAACCCGGTGACCGTGCAGGGGACGAACTGCACCTACAACCCGTTCGCCCAGGGCCCGCAGACCAGCCCCTGCGCGCGCGCGCTCGACACGCTGACGCGCCGGGGCATCGCCTACACTTTGGTGCCGGCGCCCGGCTGGCGCGGCGATTCCTATCAGGTTCGGATCGGATCGCAGGTGGTGAACGCCGAGAATCCGGCGGCGCTCGAGCCGGCGCTGGCGGGGGCGGGCTACCGGCTCGAAAAGACCGCGCCGCCGTTCGGCCGCGCCGCCCAGGTCGTGCTGGCGATCATCGTCATCGGCTTCCTGTCGGGGATGACCTACGGCCCGGTCGCGGCCCTCTTGGTGGAGATGTTCCCGGCCCGGGTCCGCTACACCTCGCTGTCGGTGCCCTACCATATCGGCACCGGCTATTTCGGCGGGTTTCTCCCCTTCATCAGCCAGTATATCGTGGCCCGCACCGGCGATCCCTTCTCCGGCCTGTGGTACACGATCGGGGTGGTGACGATGGCATTGATCGTCACCTTGTTCTGGCTGCCGGAGACGGCCGGAAAGCGGTTGGACTGAGACCAGGGCGTCATCAATGGGAGTCATCCCGGCGAAGGGGCACCCCGCAAAGCACTACTTTGCGGGGACCCCGGAGGCCGGGACCCATGAACAGCCGCCGGGGCGGAGACGCTCGGTCCTTTTCGCGCTATTCCCTGTTCATGGGCCCCGGCTTCCGCCGGGGTGACTTGGGGGGAGTGCCGCGCTACGCGGGCGCATGGTCCACATCCCCCTCCGCCTGAGCCTCGACGGCGAGGCGCTGGTCTCCAACTGGCATTGGCTCGCCCACCGCGGCGGCGCCGCGGATTGCGGCGCGGCGGTGAAGGCGGACGGCTACGGGCTTGGGGCGCGCCAGGCGGTGAAACGGCTCCAGGCTGCCGGCTGCCGCCACTTCTTCGTCGCCACCTGGGCCGAAGCCAAGGCGCTGATGCCGTGGCCGAGCGACCTCGAACTGTCGGTGCTGCACGGCGTCCAGGCGCGCGACATGTTCACCGCCCGCAAGACCGCCGCGCGGCCGGTGCTGAACAGCCCCGAGCAGGTCGCCCGCTGGCGCGACACGGGCCGGCCCTGCGACGTGATGGTCGACACCGGCATCAACCGGCTCGGCCTGGCGCCGGCCGACGTCGCCGGCGGGCTGCTCGACGGGCTCCGGATCGAGACGCTGATGAGCCACCTCGCCTGCGCCGACGAGGACGGGCCGGACAACGAGCGGCAGCTTCGCGCCTTCACCGCGATCGCCGGCACGGTGAAGGCGAAGCGGCTGAGCCTGGCCAACAGCGCAGGCATCTGCCTGGGTCGGGATTATGCGTTCGGCCTTACGCGGCCGGGCCTTGCCCTTTATGGCGGCGTGCCGCGGCGCGAGGCGCTGGGCCATATCCGCCAGGTCGCTCATGTCGAGGCCGAGATCGTCCAGCGCCGCCGCGTCGCGGCCGGCGACAGCGTCGGCTATGGCGCCACCTTCACCGCCGATCGGCCGCGCGAGCTGGCGATCCTCAACATCGGCTATGCCGACGGCTATCTGCGCGGCTTTTCGGGCAGCGGACGGGCGCGGATCGGCACGGCGTTCGCGCCGGTGGTCGGCCGGGTGTCGATGGATCTGACGGCGATCTGCGTCGACGCCGCGCCGGACCTCAGGGAAGGCGACTGGATCGAGCTCGATTACGACCTGCCGGGCGCAGCCGCGCAATCCGGCCTCAGCCAGTACGAGCTGCTCACCACATTGGGATCGCGCTTCAAGCGCAGCTGGCGCTGAACCCATCGGCGCGGCGCTCGTTGGATGCCGCATGGCCCGCATCGCCCATCTCTCCGACCTTCATTTCGGCGCCCACGACCCGGCGGTCGTGGCGGGCGCCGAGGCCTGGCTGACCGCCGAGCGGCCCGACCTGGTCGCGATCAGCGGCGACTTCACGCAAAGGGCGCGGACCGGCCAATATCGCGAAGCCGGCGCGTTCCTCGACCGGCTCGAGGCGGCGGGGCTGGCCACCCTGAGCGTGCCCGGCAATCACGACGTGCCGTTCTACGACCTGTTTCGGCGCTTCACCCGGCCGCTCCGGCGCTACCGCCGCCATATCGACGACGACCTCTGCCCCTGGTTCGAGACCGGGAAGCTCGCCGTGCTGGGGATCAACACCGCCCGCTCCCTGACCTTCAAGGACGGCCGGATCAGCCACGACCAGATGGACCTGATCCGCGAGCGCTTCCGCGGCGTCGACGACACCAGGACCCGGATCCTCGTCACCCACCACCCGCTCTTCGCCATGCCGATCGGCGATGAAGGCGAGGCGACGGAGGCTGTCGGGCGGGATGAGGATGCATTGCTGGCGGTGACGGATGCAGGCGTCCACCTGCTGCTCGCCGGCCATTTCCACCGCAGCTTCACCGCCTCGGCGCGCGAGATGGTCAAGAATGCCGGCCCGGCGCTGGTCATCCAGGCCGGCACCGCGACGTCGGTCCGCCTCCGCGCCGGCGAGCGGCAGAGCTTCAACCTCATCCACGCCCACCGCAACGACGCGGTGGACGTTCAGGTGATCGGCTGGGACGGGACCGCCTTCCGAGCCGGCAGCCGCGCCGGCTATGCGTTCGACGGCGAGAATTGGCAGCCGCGGCCGGCAGCCGTGGCCTGAAACGTCATCCGGCGAAGATAGAATCATCCCGGCCTCCGGGGTCCCCGCAAAGTAGTACTTTGCGGGGTGCCCCTTCGCCGGGATGACTCCAATTGAGCACGGAGCTCAGCCGATCACCTCATACTGGCCGAGGCGGTGCTCGCAGCTGGTCCAGCTTTCGGTGCTGCGGTCGAGCGCCTCGTAATCGGCCCCATGCTCGGCGAGGAAGGCGTCGAAATCGTCCTTCGAGCGCCACACGTCGAGCGTCAGATAGGAGCCGTCCTCGGCCTTGAACAATTCGGTGCCGCGATAGCCCTCGGCGCGGGCGAAGAGCTGCGCCCAGGCGCCGGTCGGGCCATAAGCCGCCTCGAACGCGGCCCGCGCCTCTTCGAGAACCTCATAGCGCCAGATCAAAGCGATCATGCGCCTGCTTTTACGGGAGCGGGCGGCCTGCGTCCAAGCCGTCCGCGCCGGTCACCGTCCCGGATTGGGGCGGCGCCTGCCTATCGTGCCAGGGCCTCGGGCGCGGCGATGCGGCGGAAGCGCGCCTCGACCAGGCTGAACAGGCCGAACAGCAGCAGGCCGGCGGCGACGGCGATCTGCAGGGGACGGGGAAGCGAAGCAAGGGCCTCGTCGATCCCGCCGGCCTGAGCGGAGCTGTGCGCTTGCGCCGCGAAGAGGAAGAAGGATGCGGTGAGGCAGAACAGGATGCCCCGCGCGGCGAAGCCCAGCCGGCCGAGCCAGCCGATCCAGTCCCGGCTTGCGGCGCAATGCTCGAAATGGCGCAGGAACCTGCCGGTCCAGGCCTTCCGGAACTGCGCAAGGCCGGTGATGAGGAGCACGAGAGCGGCCAGATAGAGGAGGAGCGCCCCGCCCGGAAGATCCAGCGCCGTCGCGGCGGCGGTCCGGGAGGAATCGCCGCCCCCGCCGCCGCCGCCCAGCGCGAGCCGGGCAGCGAGGACGCCGAGGCCGAGATGGACGAGCCCGGAGGTTGCGCCCGCCAGCCGCACCGTCACGCCCTTCGCGTCGCCGCCATGATCTTGCGTGTCGATCCACGCCTCGAGCAGGCGCCAGACGCCATAGGCAAGGAAGCCCGCCGCCATCGCCGCGACGACGAGCCGGCCGGTCGTGCCGGCGAGATAGGCGAGGATGCCGCCCGGGTCCTCGGTGCGGCCGCTGCGCAGCGCGAGATAGCCGATCAGCGCGTACAGGAGGCCGCGTGCCCCGAAGCCGAGCCGCGTTACCCATCGAAACGTCGCGGCCCCATCCATCGCCGGCTCCCTTCGGGTCCGAGAACCCTCGCGGAGGGGGAACCGTTCCGAGGCGGGAACGACCCGGGCTGCCCGCCGCCTTCGGCTCAGTCGCGCTCGATGCAGAGCGCGATGCCCATGCCGCCGCCGATGCACAAGGTGGCGAGGCCCTTCTTGGCGTCGCGCTTCTGCATCTCGTAGATCAGGGTGGTGAGGACGCGGGCGCCCGAGGCGCCGATCGGGTGGCCGATGGCGATGGCGCCGCCGTTGACGTTGACCTTGTCGGCATCCCAGCCCAGCTCCTTGCCGACCGCCAGCGCCTGGGCGGCGAACGCCTCGTTGGCCTCGATCAGGTCGAGGTCCTGGATCGTCCAACCGGCTTTCTCGAGCGCGCGGCGGCTGGCCGGGACCGGGCCGATGCCCATGATCGACGGGTCGACGCCGGCCGAGGCCCAGCTGGCGACCCGGGCGAGGATCGGGGCGCCGCGGCGCTCGGCTTCCTCGCGGCTCATCAGCACCAAAGCGGCGGCGCCGTCGTTGAGGCCGGAGGCGTTGGCGGCGGTGACGGTGCCGTCCTTCTTGAAGGCCGGGCGCAGGGCCGACAGGCCCGATTGCTCGACGCCGTCGCGGATATATTCGTCGGTGTCGACCACGGTCTCGCCCTTGCGGGTCTTGACGGTGACGGCGGCGATCTCGTCCTTGAAGCGGCCGGCGGCGCGGGCGGCCGACGCCTTGTTCTGCGACGCGGTGGCGAAGGCGTCCTGGTCGTCGCGGGTGACCTGGTACTGCTCGGCCAGATTCTCGGCGGTGATGCCCATGTGGTAATTGTTGAAGACGTCGGTGAGCCCGTCCTTGATCATCGTGTCGACGAGCTCGACCGGGCCCATCTTGGTGCCGCCGCGCAGCTGCTGGGCGTGGGTGGAGAGGCTCATATTCTCCTGGCCGCCGGCGACGACGATATTGGCGTCGCCGGTCTGGATCGCCTGGGTGGCGAGGGCCACGGCGCGCAGGCCCGAGCCGCAGACCTGGTTGACGCCCCAGGCGGGGACCTCTTTGGGGATGCCGGCGGCCATCGACGCCTGGCGGGCCGGGTTCTGGCCCTGGGCGGCGGTCAGCACCTGGCCGAGGATCACTTCCGACACCTCGTCCGCGGCGACGCCGGACTGGGCGAGCGCGGCCTCGATGGCGACGCGGCCGAGCTCGTGGGCGGGGGTGGCGGCGAACGCGCCGAGAAAGGCGCCGACGGGTGTGCGCTTGGCAGCGGTGATGACGACGTCGATCATGGGCAAAGGGCTCCTTGAAAAAATCTCCCTCTCCCGCTTGCGGGAGAGGGGGTCGCCCCTAGCAGCTTGCTGCACTGCGGGAAAGCCAGCCCGCGAGCGGCGCCCACAGCAGGGCGGGAGCGCGCGAGCCGACCACCATGCCGACATGGCCGAGAGCGAGATCGATCCGCTCGCCGGCCCGGACCGAGGTCTCGGCCGGCACGATCCGGTCGGTGGTGGAGACGATGTTGAGGAGCGGGACGGCAAGCGAATCCGGGTCGATCGCCGCGCCGGCCACGGTCCACCGGCCCGAGCCGGGCAGGTCGTCGCGGAACAGGCCCTCGAACATCTCCCGGGCGGCGGCCTCGGAGAGGGGCGGGCCGTCATTGGCCCAGTCCTCGAGCATGACGAAGGTCCGCGCCTCGGCGCCTTCCATGGCGGCAAAGGCTTCGAACTTGGCGATCGTGCGGGCCGGATCGAGGTTCCAGAACGCGCATTGCAGCACCTCCATCGGCAGCACGCCCAAAGCGTGGACCGTCGGCAGGGCGCCGTCCCAGAGCCGGCCGAGCCCGGCACGCGCCGCGTCGGGGAAGCCGTCGAAATGCCAGGGGGCGGCGAGGGTGGCGACGCTCCGCGCCGCTCCGGGCCGGGCGGCGGCGAGCGCCATCGTGCCGCCGAGGCAATAGCCGACCAGGTCGAGGCGCTCGCCGATCTCGGCCATCAGCGGCAGCAGGATCCGCTCGACATGGCCGGCGACCGACATCTCCCGCCGGTCCGCGCCCGGCCAGCCCCAGTCGAGCAGCAGCACCCGCCGGCCCCGGCCGGCGAGCCAGCGCAGCAGCGACCGGCCTTCGCCCATGTCGAGCACGTTGGGCGGGTTGATCAGCGAGGGCACGAACAGCACCGGCGGGCCCTCGCCGCCATAGTCCCGGATCGCGGCGCCGTGCGCGCCGGCGAGCACCGGCATCGGCGCGTCCGGGGCCGGCCGCTCGGCGTCCTGATACTTTCTGAGGCCGGCGAGCGCGGCCTGCATCCGTTCCGGATTTGCTGCGGTTTCGCTGCGCAGCAATTCGAGGAACAGAGGGAGCGGCCGCGGCCGTTGTTGCGGTGCGGCAAACTTTGGTGCTAGAGCCGTCGCCTCAGCGTTCGGGGAGTTTTCCATGGCGGCATCCGGGTCCGGCGATGATGTGGTCATCATCAAGAAATATGCGAACCGGCGGCTCTACGATACCGAAAGCTCGAGCTACATCACATTGGAGCGGCTGGCCGAGATGGTCCGCCAGAAAAGGCAGTTCAAGGTGGTCGACGCCAAGTCCGGCGAGGACCTCACCCGCGGCGTGCTGACGCAGATCATCATGGACGAGGAATCGCGCGGGTCGACGACGATGCTGCCGGTCAACTTCCTGCGCCAGCTCATCTCGATGTACGGCGACCAGATGCAGTCGGTGGTGCCGCAATATCTCGAGGCGTCGCTGGAGGCGCTGCAGCGCAACCAGAGCCAGTTCCGCGACGCGGTGGCGGGCGCGATCGCCGCCAACCCGTTCGCCGAGATCGCCCGCCGCAACCTGGAGGCGTTCAGCGCCGCGGGCGCCGCGAAGCCCGCCGCCGAGGACAACAAGGCCGAGCTCGCCGCGCTCCGCGCGCAGCTGTCGGACCTCCAGAAGAAGCTCGACAGCCTGGGCGGCTAAGTTCCTTTCGTCACCCCGGCGAAGGCCGGGGTCCCGGGACCAGAAGTCACGACGGGCCTCCGCCGGGACGACGCTTATCGGGGCTTCACGAACCTCAAGGTCATGCGGTCGCTTTCGCCGATGGCGAGGTAGCGGGCGCGGTCCGCCTCGCCGAGGCGGAGCGTCGGCGGCAGCGTCCACACGCCGCGCGGCCAGTCGGCGCTGTCGTTGGGATTGGCGTTGACCTCCGACGCGCCGGCGAAGCGGAAGCCGGCCGCCTCGGCGAGCCGGCGGACGGTGGAGACCTTGACGTAGCCGCTGGTCCGCTCGCGCTCCGCATCGGCGCTTTCGGGCAGGCGGTGGTCGACCACGCCCAGCGTGCCGCCGGGCCGCAGCATGGCGTAGATCTGGCGGAACGCCTCTTCGCTATAGTCCTGGCTCTGCCGCTGATAGCCCATCCGCCAGTTATGGACGTTGCGGAAGGTGAGGACGATGTCGGCGCTGCCGTCGGGCACGCGGGTTTCGCCCGGCTCGAAGGCGGGGAAGATGGCGGGGCGGATGGCGCCGTACAGCGCCGCGTCGCGCGCGCGGATGCGGCCGATCCCCTCCTGCATGCCGGGCAGGGCCGCGGCATAATAGGTGCCGCCGCCCCGGAGCACGTAGGGCGCCAGGATCTCGGTGTACCAGCCGCCGCCGGGCCAGATCTCGACCACGGTGTCGGACGGGCGGACGCCGAAGAAGGCGAGCGTCTCATAAGGGTGGCGGTAGCGGTCGCGGGCGATGTTGGCGGGCGTGCGGCTCGGCGCGGCGATGGCGGCCCTGAGCGCGTCGTGATGGGCGGCGGCGAGGCCCTGGTCCTGGTCCATCGAGCAGGCGGCGCCGAAAGCGAGCGCCGCGAGCATGGCGAGAGTCTGGCGGATCATCTTCTTCTCCCTAGATAGGCTTGGAATGGGCCATGACGGAGCGGGCATGACGACGCAAGGATGGATGTGGGCCGCCGCCGGCGCGGCGCTGGCGCTGGCGGTGCTGGCCGGCGTCGCGGACCGGCGGCGGTCGCGCCGCCGCGCGCTCGACGCGCCCGGCTGGGTCCCCTGGCGCGGCATCCAGGTCGCCGCCTTCTTCGCGGTGCTGCTGTTCGCGGTGCTGGCGCTCAAGGCGGCATGAATCAGACCGGCTTTCGGTTTTTCGAACCGGTCGAGGAAGCATGCGCAAGTATCAGTCCAGAACATGCTTGACATAGCATCGCTCCAACAGAATCGTGTTTCAGTCCTGACTCAGAGGCGATTTCGTATTGAGCCGCAGAAAAGAAAGCCGTATTATTCTTGTCCGACATTCTGCTTCACGTAACTTGGCGAACCCGTCTGCTGGGCGCGAGCTGGAGAGGGGCGTCGCGACAGTCGCAGGCAGGAAGAGGCTGTGCTTCAGTGGATGAGTCGGCGGGAGAGAGAGGACCAGTCATGGACGATGAGGGGATGGATGCAAGAGCCAGGGAATCGGCGGCGCCGAGCCGCGCGGCGAGCGTCAGCCTGGCTGATTTCAGCGAAGCGATTTCAAGTGGCATACTTCGCGCCCTCGACGCGCGCGAACGGGAGGGCGGCCCGGCCACGCCTCGCCACTGGGTCCTGTTCGGCGGCTGGATCGGCGACGGCATGATCGCTCCGCCGGGTCCGCCCGGCACCCCGCCCGGTGGGCAGCAGAAGTCCGGTTAGGCAATGCGCGGGCGCCGGCGGCGCGGGATCTCTGCAGCACCGTTAGCCGGCGAAGGATGGAGCGCGGGTCCGCTCTGTCCAAGCGCGCCCACGCGCGGGGACGACCACGTCGTCTTCGGCGTGGTGCTCGGCGCGGACGAGGGCCCCCGTGTGGCCTATCTGACCGAGCCGGTGGCGGCAGCGCGGGAGCTGTTGGATCGGACGGCGCCGGCTTCGCCCCACGAGGTGCTGCGGGTTGCCGCACCTTGTGCCGAGGGCCGGTGTCGTCATTTCGATGGCAGTTCGTGCACGCTTGTCGGCCGGCTCGTCGACATGCTTCCGGTGGTCGTGGAGCGGCCGCCGCCATGCAGCATCAGACCGAGCTGCCGCTGGTGGAAGCAGGAAGGCCGCGCCGCCTGCCTCCGCTGCCCGCAGGTGGTGACGGAGAGCTTCGCCGCCTCCACCGCTTTCCAGCGCGCCGCCGAACCACCCGCGCTCTGAGGGGTCCGAACGGCGTCGTGACAGGATGGCTGGAGGCTGCGGGCGGCGCCGCGCTGGCGCTGGCGGTGCTGGCCGGCGTCGCGGACCGGCGCCGGTCGCGGCGGCGCGCGCTCGACGCGCCCGGCTGGGTGCCCTGGCGCGGCATCCAGGTCGCCGCCTTCTTCGCGGTGCTGCTGTTCGCGGTGCTGGCGCTCAAGACCTAGGGCGCACCGGCAGGCTACCGGCAGGCTAACGCTGCGGGCGGACCGCCTGGCCGGTGTTCTGGCCCTCGGTGATCTGGGCCGAGATCGGCAGCCCGCTCTTCGCCTGATCCTCTTCCCGCCACTGCTCCGCGGTGCGGCAGCGCCGCGGCGTGCGGATATGGCTTCCCAGGCTCTTCGTCGCGCCCCGGCATATCGGGCGATCGTTCCGGGATTGGGCGGGCGGGTCGGCGGCGAGGGCGCCGACAGCCGACAAGGTCGCCGTGAGGGCGATCAGGATGACGGATTTGCCGGCCATGCTTCCCTCCGCAAATTCTGGCGCAAAGGTGGGGCTCCTCCGCTGGGGAGTCAACTATCGGCGAGGACGGCGATCAGAGGCAGGCCTCGAGAGAGGGCTGGTCGAAGCCGAACATCTTCGCCTTTTCCAGGGTATAGGGCCGAAGGCCCATGGAGCGATATTCGCCGATGATCTTGCCGTCGGGGGTCTCGTCCAGATATTCGAATTTGAACAATTCCTGGGTGACGATGACGTCGCCTTCCATGCCGATCACCTCGGTGATGTTGGTGCAGCGGCGCGAGCCGTCGCGGAGGCGCTTGACCTGGACGATGAGGTCGACCGAATCGGCGATCTGGCGCGAGATCGCCTCCTTGGGCACCTTGATATCCGACATCATCACCATGTTCTCCATACGCGCCAGGCATTCGCGCGGGGAGTTGGAGTGCAGCGTCGCCATCGAGCCGTCATGGCCGGTGTTCATCGCGGCGAGCAGGTCGAAACATTCCGCGCCGCGAATCTCGCCGAGGATGATGCGGTCGGGGCGCATGCGCAGCGCGTTGACGACGAGGTCGCGGATCGAGATCGCGCCCTGGCCCTCGAGGTTGGGCGGGCGGGTTTCGAGCGGCAGCCAGTGCGGCTGCTGCAGCCTCAATTCGGCCGCGTCCTCGATGGTGAGCACGCGCTCGCCCGGGTCGATCAGCTTGGAAAGGGCGTTGAGCATGGTCGTCTTGCCCGAGCCGGTGCCGCCCGAGATGATGATGTTCATCCGCGACGCACCGGCGATCTTGAGCACGGTCGCCATCTTCTCGGAGAGCGAGCCCCAGCCGCGCATCATGTCGACGGTGATCGGCTTTTCGGAGAATTTGCGGATCGAGATGGCGGTGCCGCGCCGGCGCTGGTGCTCGTCGCCGGGCTTGCCGAATCGCGCCGCAACCGCCGACGCAGCCTCAACTCGGCGGGGTGGGTGCCGTGGCGAGGGCTTCAGGTGGCGGGATTCTTCGGCCTGCTGGCGTTCACGATGATCGCGGTGAAGGCGCACTGAGCATCGCGTCGCCGGCTGGATGCCGTGGCGCGGGCTTCAGGTTTTCGAAGGTGATGACGCCGCAACGGTGCGATCGTTCCGAAGGTCAGTAGGCTCCACCTCGGGGCGGCCTGCAGCCGCCGGGAAAATCGGGAAACTCGATACAGCGCACCCGATGGTTCGACACCCGGAAGATAACCGGGCCTGACCAATACCTCTCCGTATTGCGCGAATAATAACGGTATGTTCCACGAACTTCATAATAGCCCGAGCACACGTTTCCGTTTGTTACTATCAGTCCGACTAATGAATTTTGAACGTAAATATAGGCATCAACCCAATATTGGGCGTCGTTTTCAAGGACGGCTATAAAGTAATTATTGCTTTGCGCCTGGCAATTTTGCATATTGGCAAAAATAATATTGCTGTTCTGATTATAAACAGCAGCAGATGAACGAATGTGCGTGTCGGGAGTGGGGATGCCTGCATAAATCACAGCTAGGGCAGGCAATATGCTGACACCGCTTGTCATAGTCATCAACTCCCCCATCCGGCTTATTGGGTTGATGCTGCCAAGCTGAAGCGCTGGCTGCCGACTCGGATTATTCTGAATTTAGATGAGGGGGCGTGTCGTCGCAACCATCTACGCAACATAGTGACCGATCGAGCGGGCCAACCATGCGGTTGCCCGCGTCATCGCGGCTCTGACAGGTGCTTGGGCGCCGTCCGGACGGGCTAGAGGCAGGCCTCGAGATAGGGCTGGTCGAAGCCGAACATCTTCGCCTTTTCCAGGGTATAGGGCCGAAGGCCCATGGAGCGATATTCGCCGATGATCTTGCCGTCGGGGGTCTCGTCCAGATATTCGAATTTGAACAATTCCTGGGTGACGATGACGTCGCCTTCCATGCCGATCACCTCGGTGATGTTGGTGCAGCGGCGCGAGCCGTCGCGGAGGCGCTTGACCTGGACGATGAGGTCGACCGAATCGGCGATCTGGCGCGAGATCGCCTCCTTGGGCACCTTGATATCCGACATCATCACCATGTTCTCCATACGCGCCAGGCATTCGCGCGGGGAGTTGGAGTGCAGCGTCGCCATCGAGCCGTCATGGCCGGTGTTCATCGCGGCGAGCAGGTCGAAACATTCCGCGCCGCGAATCTCGCCGAGGATGATGCGGTCGGGGCGCATGCGCAGCGCGTTGACGACGAGGTCGCGGATCGAGATCGCGCCCTGGCCCTCGAGGTTGGGCGGGCGGGTTTCGAGCGGCAGCCAGTGCGGCTGCTGCAGCCTCAATTCGGCCGCGTCCTCGATGGTGAGCACGCGCTCGCCCGGGTCGATCAGCTTGGAAAGGGCGTTGAGCATGGTCGTCTTGCCCGAGCCGGTGCCGCCCGAGATGATGATGTTCATCCGGCTGGCGCCGGCGATCTTGAGCACGGTCGCCATCTTCTCGGAGAGCGAGCCCCAGCCGCGCATCATGTCGACGGTGATCGGCTTTTCGGAGAATTTGCGGATCGAGATGGCGGTGCCGCGCAGGGAGAGCGGCGGGATGATGACGTTGACGCGGCTGCCGTCGGGCAGGCGGGCGTCGGCCAGAGGCGTGGTCTGGTCGACGCGGCGGCCGACCTTGTTGACGATCCGCTGGGCGATCTGGAGCAGATGCTCCTCGTCGCGGAACTGGATCTGGGCGATCTCGAGCTTGCCCTTCTTCTCGATGTAGGTCTGGTTGGGGCCGTTGACCATGATGTCGCTGACGTCGGGGTCGCCGAGCAATTCCTCGAGCGGGCCGAGGCCGAGCAGCTCGTCGACCAGCACCTTCTCGAGCGCGAACTGCTCGCGGCGGTTCAAGTTGATCTTCAGCTCGGCGAGCACCTCGCCGATGATCGGACGGAACTCCTCGGCGAGCTCGTCCTTGGAAAGCGTCGCGGCGGCCTCGGGATCGACCCGCTCGAGCAGGCGCGGCAGCACCTGCTCCTTGATGCGATGGATCGAGGCCTCGAAACCCTCATTCTTCGACGAGCTTTGCTCGCCCGACTGCGCCTGACGGTCGGCGAGCCGCGCCATCGCGTCGCCGCGATCGATCATTCCGCTGGATTCGATGCCGCCCTCGTCGACCCCGAGCGCGTCGGGCTCGATCGGCGGGAACTGGCTGCCGCCTTCGTTGGGGGCGACTGGCCCGGGCCCCTTCATCGGCTTGGCGACGCCGAAGCTGGGGCGGCCGCCGCCGGTTCCGTTCGCGCCGTTGCGTCGTCCAAATGCACTCATGACTTCGCGGACCTCGCCTGTCGTCTCAATGTGAATTCCCCGTCGAAGTGGTGAATAAGCGGGAAACTTTGACAATTGCCTAACCCCGGACGATGGACCCCAGCGACGTGCCGAGCCACACCGTCCGATCCGCCCTTGTCCTCGCCATTTGCGGCTTCGCCTCGCTCTCCGTCGGTGATGCGGTGGTGAAGTCGATGGCCGGCGCCTGGCCGGGGACGGGGGTGGCGGCGTTGCGCTACAGCTTCGGCGCGCTGGGGCTGGCGGCGGTGGTCGCGCTCCACCACGGGCGGCGCGGGTTCGGGGTGCCGCGGCCGGGGCTCCAGCTCGGGCGCGGGGCGGCGGTGGCGCTCGCCACCATCTGCTTCTTCATGGGCGTGATGGCGATGCCGCTGGCCGACGCCACCGCCATCCAGTTCACCAGCCCGATGCTGACCGGGATCCTGTCCGCGGTCGTGCTCGGCGAGCGGGCGCCCAGGGCGGTTTGGGGGGCGACCGCTCTGGCCTTCGCCGGGGTGCTGATCGTGCTGAGGCCGAACCTGCTGGCGCTCGGCCCGGCGGCGTTCTGGCCGCTGGGAGCGGCATTCGGCATGGCCTGGCTGATGATCTTCAACCGCAAGGCGGCCGGCCTCGCGCCGGCGCTGGCGATGCAGTTCCTGCTGGCGATCGTCGCCGCGCCGCTGCTGGTGGCCACGGCGGCCTTGCTGCACCTCTCCGGCGCGCCGGAATTCCACATCCCGGCGCCCAGCCTGGAGGTCGTGCTCAAATGCCTCGCGGTCGCGTTGTTCGCGACGATCGGCCATTTGCTGATCTATTCGGCGACGGTGCGGGCGAGCGCCGCGCTGGTCGCGCCGATGACCTATTTCCAGCTGATCCTGGCGCTGATCCTGGGCTGGGCCTGGTTCGGCAACGCGCCCGACGCGGCGATGCTCGGCGGCGCGGCCCTGATCATCGCCGGCGGGCTGTGGCTGTGGCGCTCGCAGAAGCCGGCCGCGGCGGTCGTCGCGGAGACCCCGGATTAGGCCTCGGCGGTTTCCGCCAGCACGGTAAGGCCGCGCTCGCTGACCTCCGCGAAGCCGCCCTGGACGGCGATCCGCTCGGGCTCGCCGCCGCCGCTGCGGTAAATGGCGAGCTCGCCGTCGCGCATCGTCGACATGTAGGGCGCGTGGCCGGCCATGACGCCGAAATCGCCCTCGGTGCCGGGGACGACCACCATGTGGACCTCCTCGGAGCGGAGCAGCTTCTCCGGCGTGACCAGCTCGAAATGGAGGCCGGCCATCAGGCGTCCTCGGCCAGCTTCTCGGCCTTGGCGACCGCTTCCTCGATGCCGCCGACCATGTAGAAGGCCGCTTCGGGAAGGTGGTCGTACTCGCCGTCGACGACCGCCTTGAAGCTCTTCACCGTGTCCTCGATCTGGACGAACTTGCCGGGGATGCCGGTGAACACCTCGGCGACGTGGAACGGCTGGGAGAGGAAGCGCTGGAGCTTGCGGGCGCGGCTGACGGTGAGCTTATCCTCTTCGCTGAGCTCGTCCATGCCCAGGATGGCGATGATGTCCTGGAGCGACTTGTAGCGCTGCAGCGTCTCCTGGACGCGGCGGGCGGTGTCGTAATGCTCCTGGCCGACGGTGCGGGCGGTGAGCACGCGCGAGGTGGAATCGAGCGGGTCGACCGCCGGGTAGATGCCGAGCTCCGAGATTGCCCGCGACAGCACGGTGGTCGCGTCGAGATGGGCGAAGCTGGTCGCCGGCGCCGGGTCGGTGAGGTCGTCGGCGGGAACGTAGATCGCCTGCACCGAGGTGATCGAGCCCTTGTTGGTCGAGGTGATCCGCTCCTGCAGCGCGCCCATGTCGGTGGCGAGCGTCGGCTGGTAGCCGACGGCCGAAGGGATGCGGCCGAGCAGCGCCGACACTTCCGAGCCGGCCTGGGTGAAGCGGAAGATGTTGTCGACGAAGAACAGCACGTCCTGCCCTTCCGCATCGCGGAAATATTCGGCGATGGTGAGGCCGGAGAGCGCCACCCGCGCCCGCGCGCCCGGCGGCTCGTTCATCTGGCCGAAGACCAAAGCGACCTTGGAGCCTTCCGGCGTCGGGTTGCCGTCGGCGTCCTTGGCGATGACGCCGGCGTCGAGGAATTCGTGATAGAGGTCGTTGCCCTCGCGGGTGCGCTCGCCGACGCCGGCGAACACGCTGGTGCCGCCATGGCCCTTGGCGATGTTGTTGATCAGCTCCTGGATCAGCACGGTCTTGCCGACGCCGGCGCCGCCGAACAGACCGATCTTGCCGCCCTTGGCATAGGGGGCGAGGAGGTCGATCACCTTGATGCCGGTGACCAGGATCGAGGTCTCGGTCGACTGCTCGGTGAAGAGCGGCGCGTCGGCGTGGATCGGGGCGGTTTCGCTGTGGCCGATCGGGCCGCGCTCGTCGATCGGCTCGCCGATCACGTTCATGATCCGCCCGAGCGTCATCGGGCCGACCGGCATGCGGATCTGCGAGCCGGTGTCGCGCACTTCCTGGCCGCGGGTCAGGCCCTCGGTCGCGTCCATCGCGATCGTGCGGACGGTCGATTCGCCGAGATGCTGGGCGACCTCGAGGACCAGGCGGTTGCCGCCATTGTCGGTCTCGAGCGCGGACAGGATCGCCGGCAGGTCGCTCTCGAAGGTGACGTCGACGACGGCGCCGATCACCTGGCTGATGCGGCCGACATTGTTGGTGGTGGCGGTGGCCATTTCTGCTTCTTCCTTCTTGTTCCCCTGCGAAAGCAGGGGTCCAGTCCTTCGTTTTCTGGGCTCCTGCTTTCGCAGGAGCACAACCAAATCAGAGCGCTTCGGCGCCCGAGATGATTTCGATAAGTTCCTTGGTGATCGCGGCCTGGCGGGTGCGGTTGTACTGGATGGTCAGGCGGTTGATCATGTCGCCCGCATTGCGGGTGGCATTGTCCATCGCGGTCATCCGGCTGCCCTGCTCCGAGGCGGCATTCTCCAGGAGCGCGCGGAAAATCTGGACGGCGACGTTGCGCGGCAGCAAGGCGGCGAGTATCTCGTCCTGGTCGGGCTCATATTCGACCGCCGCCAAGGAGGCCGGCACGTCCGACGCGTCGACCGACGGCACCGGGATGATCTGCTGGCCGACCGGTTCCTGCACCAAAGCGGAGCGGAAGCGGGCGTAGAAGAGGTGGACGACGTCGATGCCGTCGGTGATGAAGCGGTCGACGATGTCGGCGGCGATCGCCTGGGCGTCGGCGAAGCTCACCTGCTTGATCGCGCTGGTGTCGTGCTGGTGGATGATCTGCTTCGGATAGAGCCGGCCGATCACCGCGCGGCCCTTGCGGCCGACCAGATAGAAATAGACCTGCTTGCCTTCGGCGATCAGCGATTCCGCCTTGCGGCGGGCGGCGCGGACGATGTTCGAGTTGAAGCCGCCGGCCAGGCCGCGGTCCGAGGTGCAGACGATCAGCAGGTGGCACTGGTCCGTGCCGGTGCCGGCGAGCAGCTTGGGGCTCTCCGGGCCGATCGTAACCTTGGAGACGATGCTGGCGACCACGCCCGCCATGCGCTCGGCATAGGGGCGCGCGGCCTCGGCGGCCTGCTGCGCGCGGCGCAATTTCGCCGCGGCGACCATCTTCATCGCCTTGGTGATCTTCTGGGTCGACTTGACCGAGGAGATCCGCATCTTGAGCGCCTTGAGGCTGGCCATCTTGTTCCTTCTCGCGTCCCCGCGGAGGCGGGACCCAGATCGAGCTCCCGCCTCCGCGGGAGCGCATGCTAGTTATGCAAACGTCTTCACGAACTCGCCGATGATCGCCTTCAGTTCGGCGGCGGTGTCGTCGTCGAGGGTCTTGGTCTCGCGGATCTTGCCGAGCACGGCTTCATGCTCGGAGCGCATGAAGCTCAGCAAAGCGCTCTCGAAGCGGGTGACGGCGTCGACCGGGACGGTGTCGAGGAAGCCGTTGACGCCGGCGAAGATCGAGACGACCTGCTCCTCGACCGGCATCGGCGCATATTGCGGCTGCTTCAGGAGCTCGGTCAGGCGCGCGCCGCGGGCGAGCAGGCGCTGGGTCGAGGCGTCGAGGTCCGAGCCGAACTGGGCGAAGGCGGCCATCTCGCGATATTGGGCGAGCTCCAGCTTGATCGAGCCGGCGACCTTCTTCATCGCCTTGGTCTGCGCGGCCGAGCCGACGCGGCTGACCGAGAGGCCGACGTTGATCGCCGGGCGGATGCCCTGGAAGAACAATTCCGTCTCGAGGAAGATCTGGCCGTCGGTGATCGAGATGACGTTGGTCGGGATGTAGGCGGAGACGTCGCCGGCCTGGGTCTCGATGATCGGCAAGGCGGTCAGCGAGCCGGCGCCATTGTCCTCGTTCATCTTGGCGGCGCGCTCCAGGAGGCGGCTGTGGAGGTAGAAGACGTCGCCCGGATAGGCCTCGCGCCCCGGCGGGCGCCGCAGCAGCAGCGACATCTGGCGGTAGGCGACGGCCTGCTTGGAAAGGTCGTCATAGACGATCACCGCGTGCATGCCGTTGTCGCGGAAATATTCGCCCATCGTGCAGCCGGTATAGGGCGCCAGGAACTGGAGCGGGGCCGGCTCCGACGCGGTCGCGGCGACGACGATCGTATAGTCCATCGCGCCATTCTCCTCGAGCGCGCGGACGATCTGGGCGACCGTCGAGCGTTTCTGGCCGATCGCGACATAGATGCAGTAGAGCTTCTGGTTCTCGTCGTCGCCCTGGTTGGCGGCGCGCTGGTTGATGAAGGTATCGAGCGCGACGGCGGTCTTGCCGGTCTGGCGGTCGCCGATGATCAGCTCGCGCTGGCCGCGGCCGATGGGAAGGATCGCGTCGAGCGCCTTCAGGCCGGTCTGGACCGGCTCGTGCACCGATTTGCGCGGGATGACGCCGGGCGCCTTGACCTCGACGCGCATGCGCTTCTCGGCGACGATCGGGCCCTTGCCGTCGATCGGGTTGCCGAGGCCGTCGACGACGCGGCCGAGCAGGCCCTTGCCGACCGGCACGTCGACGATCGTCTCGGTGCGGCGGACGGTCGAGCCCTCCTTGATCGCGGCGTCGGAGCCGAAGATGACGACGCCGACATTGTCGGCCTCGAGGTTCAGGGCCATGCCCTTGATGCCGCCGTCGAACTCGACCATCTCGCCGGCCTGGACGTTGTCGAGGCCGTGGATGCGGGCGATGCCGTCGCCGACCGACAGCACGGTGCCGACCTCGCTGACCTGGGCGTCGGTGCCGAAGCCGGCGATCTGGTCCTTGATGATCTTGGAGATTTCAGCGGCGCGGATGTCCATTTTCAGCCTTTCATCGCCTGCGCGAGGGTGTTCAACTTGGTCCGGATCGAGCCGTCGATCATCTGGCTGCCGATCTTGACGACGAGGCCGCCCAGGATGGCGGGATCGACGTCCATGTCGACGGCGATGTCGCGGCCCATGCGGGTGCGGAGGTTCTTCTTGATTGCGTCCACCTGGCCGTCGTCGAGCGGGTGGGCGGAGGTGATTTCGGCATTGATCTCGCCGCGGTGGCGGGCGGTGAGGAGGGTGAAGGCGCGGATGACGTTGCCGAGCTGCGAAAGACGGCGGTTGCGCGCGAGCACGCCGAGGAAGCTCGTCGTGATCGGGTCGAGCTTCATCGCCTCGGCGGCCGCGGCGATCGTCCGCATGGCGAGGTCGCGGCCGACCAGCGGGCTGGTGGTCAGGGCGCGGAAATCCTCCGATTCGGCGAGCGCCTGGCGGAGCGCGGCGAGGCCGGCCGCGACCGTCTCGAGCTCTCCCTGGTCGCGGGCGAGCTCGAACAGGGCGATCGCGTAGCGCCCCGCCAGGCTTGCCTGAATGCCGCCGGAAATATCCACGCGCCTTTGAACTCCTGGATCGGATAATGGAGCCGTGAGGGGGTGCGCACGGGGCGCTCCCATTGGCTTCGCGGGCGCCCTAGCAGGGGCTTTGCTGCGATGCAAGGTGGGCGGCCCGGGACCGGGCACGCAATCATTGTCGCCGCGCGCGACTTTGCCTAGCGTGGCGGGGAAGGGAGCGGGCGATGGCCATTCGCGACTGGTTCAGCCGAAGCGGGCCGGCGGACGCGCCGTCCGCGCCGGCGGCGTCCGGGCAGCGCTTTCACCAGGACCGCGACCGGATGTTCGACATCGGCGAGACGGCGGCGCTCGCCGCTTTGTTCGAGGTGCCGCGCGAGCAACGGGATTCGGGCTGGGCCGATCGCTTTTTCGATGCCGCCTGGGTAGCGTCCGTGGAGATGGCCGAGCCGCAGACGTTCCTCGGGCCGGACGGATTCCCCTATCTGCGCCTCGACATCCCGCGCCCCGACAGCGCGTTCGACTCGCAATGCCTCGCCAATCTCGCCGCCAATTGCCTCGGCCACGGCGTCGGCGCGGCTTTCTTCGCCGGCCCCGACGATCCGCCGGACGCCGCCCGGCACGTCCTCTCGCTGGGGCTGATCGACAGCCTGGTGCGCTACGATTCGCCGGACGGCGACCCGGTCGACGCCGAGGAAGCGGCGCTGCCGCCGGACGAAGGCGCTTTTTCGATCGAGCGCCGCGGCGGCGGGCGGGCGATGACGGTCGAGGAGGACCATGAGGTGCTGGTCGGCACCCCCTCGGCCGACTATCTGCCCCCGCACCTCGCCCATTCGCTCTACGTGCACCTGACCCAGGGCTGGGGCATGGTGGAACCGACCGTGCAGCTGATCGCCGACCTCAGGATGCGCCCGCATCGCAGCCTGGTGATCGGGCGCAGGCGCAGCGAATTCCCGCCCGACGCGCCGGTCGACGCGATGGCGCAGGCACTGACCTGGCATCTCGATCCGGGGCGGATGGTGATGCTGATGCCCGAGCATTGGTCGCCGGGCCGGATGACGCCCCTGAGGAGCCTGTTCGAAGGGCGCTGAGCGCGCCGTGGCAAATTTCCGCGCAATGGCGGGGCCCGGCTTGAAGTCCGACCGGCGCACTGGCTATGAGGAGCCGACCGCAAGTCTCGCGGGAGAGCGCCCTGCGCTTTCGAAAGCGGGGTAAAGTTGATGGCGCAAGAGCATGACGAGCTGCCGGGCGGACCGCGCGACGGAAGGCCTCCGGTCCGTCCGGCCTGGCCAATTCCGGTCGCCGTTATCGCGATGATCGTCGCGATCGGCCTTGCGTTTGTCGTGGGCCGGACGACTGCGCCCGGGGCCGAGGGGAATGGCATCGAGGAGCGTGCGACAGGCGGGCCGCCTGGCGCGACGGCGCAAGGCGTCGCAGGCGGAGGCCCGGCCGAATCGTCGACGGATCAAATGCAGGAAGCGAACAAGGACGCCGCCGCCGGACCCAGGGCGATGAGCGCTGATTTTCTGATCACGGACCGCTTGCTGGCGGACCCGCCCAGCTATGAGGATCTTCAGGCCGAGGCCGTCACGACATCGGTTTGCTTCGGCGACCCGCTTCGGATCGCCAACGTCTCATCGCAGCGAGTGGGGCTGATCGATACGCCGGCGGAGAGCGACGCGAGCGCGCAGCTCGGCTTCGTCGATCCCGGCGCCGTCTTCACCATGGAGCCCCAGGAAGCCGGCACCTTCTTCATCTCCGCGGCCGGCGTCGACGGATTGCTCTTTCGCTATTCCGCCGCACCCTGTCCCCGCGGCCGCCCGGCCGCGCGGTAACGCCCTGGTCCCGGGAACGACCGGCCCGCTTTGAAAGCAAGGACCGGGACGCAAGCTTTCCTCGAAGGCGGCAAAAGGGCCGCCTGTTCGAGGAGAAAAGACGATGGCCTACAGGATCGAGGGACTGGCGCCGGACGAATTCGCCGGCTTGTTCGCAATGGACGGCGCGGCGCTCGCCGCCCGCAATGCCTTGCGGGTGACGGCGGATTCGCCGTCGGGCTTTCCGTGCCGCGTCACGCTGGAGGATGCCGCGCCGGGCGAGGAGCTGGTGCTCCTCAACTACGTCTCGCACGATGTGGCGGGGCCGTTCCGCACCGCCTACGGCATCTATGTCCGCAAAGGCGCGGACGCGGCGGCGCGCTATGTGGACGAGGCGCCGCCGCTGCTCGAACTCGCGGACGCTCGGCCTGCGCGGGTTCGACGCCCGGGGCATGCTGCGCGGCGCCCTGCTCGCCTTGCCGGGCGAGGCCGACGCCCGCATCCGCGAGCTGTTCGCACGGCCCGACATCGCCACCATCCACGCGCACAATGCGGCCCATGGCTGCTTCCTGGCGCGAATCGAAAGGAATTGACCATGGCAAGCCTTGCAACCGACCTTGACCGCGATAGACAGGCGGCCGTGAACGACCGCAGCCCGATTTCGGACGAAGCCGCCTGGGCGGCCGTGACGGCGCGCGACAAGGCCCATGACGGGCGCTTCGTCACCGGCGTGCTGACCACCGGCATCTATTGCCGGCCGTCCTGCGCGGCCCGGCATCCGAAGCGGGAGAATGTCCGCTTCTTCGCCACCGGCGCCGAGGCTCGGGCGGCGGGCCTCAGGGCCTGCCTGCGGTGCAAGCCCGACGAGGTCGGGCGGGACGCGGCCGCGCTCGACCGGGCGTTCGCCTTGCTCGCCGCGGCCGAGGAGGCGCCGTCGCTCGACGCGGTCGCCGCGGCGGTGGGCTATTCGCCGCACCATTTCCACCGCCTGTTCAAGCGCGCGACCGGGGTGACGCCGGCCGCTTATTACCGCAGCCTCAGGGCACGGCGGGCGGAAACCGCGCTCGCCGAGAATGAGCGGATCACCGATGCCATTTACGATGCCGGCTATTCCGGGCCGGCGCGCTTCTACGCCGACGCCAGGGGGCGGCTGGGGATGACCCCTTCCGCCTGGCGCGACGGCGGCCGCGGCGAGACGATCCGCTGGGCCACGGCCGAGACCGACCTCGGCACGATGCTGGTGGCGGCGACCGCCAGGGGCATTTGCCGGCTGTCGTTCGACGAGGACGATGCCGAGCTCAGGCGGCGCTTCCCCAACGCGGCGGTCGAGCGCGGCGGCGACGACATGGCCGAGCTGGTGCGGCGGACGGCGGCGGCGGTGAACGCGCCGGAACGGCCGCACGATTTGCCGCTCGACGTCCAGGGCACCGCCTTCCAGGAAGCGGTGTGGCGCGAGCTCTCCCGCATCCCGCCGGGCGAGACGCTGAGCTATGCCGCGCTCGCCGCCCGGGCGGGGCGTCCCCATGCGGTGCGCGCGGCGGGCACCGCCTGCGGCGCCAACAATGTCGCGGTGCTGATCCCCTGCCACCGGGCCCGGCGCGGCGACGGCACGCCCGGCGGCTACGCCTACGGCCTCGATCGCAAGGCGCGGCTGCTCGAAAAGGAAGGCTGGGAGCCGCGCCGCCAGGGACGGACGCTCGCCTAGTTGCTCGGCGCCGGCTCCCGCGCCGCGGGGGTGGTGGCGGCCGGGGCCGCCGGCTGCTCGCGCAGCTTGGTCTCGAGCCGGGCGAACATCTCGCGCGGAGTCTCGTGCCGCTCCCGGCCCGCCCGCCGCTCGCGATCCTCGCGCTGCTCGCGGCGCCGGCGCTCGCCGTCCGATTCGTTGCCGCGGTGCGGGGTCGAAAAGGCGTCGGGCCGGATGATGGCGATCGCCTCGCGGATCATGTTGCGCTGCTCGAAGTCGCGCGCCAGCTTGTAGCGCAGCTCCGAATCGCTCGGCGCCAGCTCCATCGCCGTATAGAGGGCGTTCTGCGCCCCCGACGGCGGCGTCACGCCCTGCGCCACATAGCTGTCGTAAAAGGCCTCCAGCACCAGCGGGTCGCTTTCGGCGACGCGGTGGGCGCGGACGAAGATCTGCCGCGCCGCGTTCCACGCCGCCTGGTCGGTCGAGTTGGCGGCGCGCAAGGCGGCGACCTGGACCCGCCCCCTCGTCACCATCGCCCGCGCGTTGTTCGGCTCGATCTGCAGCAGCCGGTCCGCCGCCGCCAGCGCCGCGGCATTGTTGCCGGCCAGCCACTCGGCCTCCATCAGCACGCGCAGGGCGAACGGATCGTCGGGGAAGCGCCCGGCGATCGACCGCACGCTTTGCGCGAACTCCGCCGCCTCGCGCTGGGGATAGCCCTGGCTGAGCTTGATCTCATGCTCGATCAGCGCCTCCTCGGCGGGGCGCAGCGTCCGCACCGCGACCTGGCCGACGTCGATCGTCCGGAACGGCAGCCGGACGACGTTGAACCGTCCCGTCCCGGCATAGCTGAACAGCTCCGAATTGAAGCGCTCGATGTCGGGGAAGGCCTGGCGCATCGCCTCCTCGTAGGTGGTGCCGGCGTTGATCAGGGTCAGATATTGCTGGAGCTGCCGCTGGCGCGCGGGATGCTCGAACGCGTAGCGCACGAGCAGCCAGCCTTCGGCGTAGAGCAGGAAGACGTTGGCGCCGCCGACCTCGCGGTAATTGTGCGCGGTGAGCAGCCGCTGCAGCGGCAGCCAGCCGAGCGCGTCGAAGGTCGAGAAGCGATGCTCGGCGGGAAGGCCGACCTCGACGACGTCGCCGGGCTGGAAGCGGACCGCGCCCCAGAATTCGGCGAAGCCCTCGCTGTACCAGGTGGGGTAGGTCGCGGGGAAATATTGATACATGAAATGGTGGGTATATTCGTGGAGCAGGATGCCCTCGGAATCGAGGTTGACCTCGCCGCGCGCCGACCGCGGGTCGCCATTGCCGCGCGAGGCGCGGGCGCGCGTGCCCACCATCATCAGCCCGCGCGCGTCGGAGATGTAATAGCCCGCGACGCTGCTGCTGTCGATCATGTCGCCGACCGCGCCGGCGCTGGACAGGAGGAAGACCCGCAGCCGGTTGGGCATCTGGGTGGTGGTGACCCGATGGAAGGTGCGGAGCACGAAATGGAATCGCTCGAGCTTGGCGGCGAAGTCGCGGGCGTCCTGCTCGCTCCCCTGGCTGTAGACCACGAAATTGGTCGACGTGGCCTCGTACCACTCGGCCTGCGCGGCCGTCGGCAGCAGCAAGGCAAGGGCGAACAAGAGCTTGCGAATCATGGATTATTTCCCCCTATCCAAGCGCCGCCCCATAACCAAAAGCGGGGCCGCGCGCAACCGGCCGATCATCGCGCCGCGGCCGGCGCCATATCCTGGTTCTCGCAGGCATAGACCAGCCTTTCGTTGGGCAGGCTCGGCAGCACCGCCCCGATCTCGCGCTGCTGGTGGGCGAGGACGGTGCGCGCCTCCTGGTCGGCGGTGCACGCCTTGACGTCGACGCCGCGCCTGAGCGCCCGCACCCGCGCCATCGCCTGGGCGTCGAGCAGGTAGCGGGTGACGACATATTCGCCGCTCGCCGGCCGGAACTGGAGGACGGCGACCGCCTGCTCGTCGCTGGGGACGAGGATGCGGGTCCAGACCTCGCCATTCTGCGCATATTGGGTGCGCGCGTTGACGCAGCCGGTCTCGGTCCAGTCGAGCGGGACGTCGGCCGCGGACGATACCGTGACCCGGCTGCGCTCGGGCACCAGCCGGCAATTGTTGCGGCCGGCGAAGCGGGCGGGCGCGGCCGGGGCGGCGGCATCGCCGGCGGCGGGGCGCGCGGCCTCGGCGTCGGCGAAGCTCGGCCGCGACAGGAAGGCGGCGACCGCGCACCCCAGCAGCACCAGGCCGCCGCCGCCGAGGATCATCGCCGGCCTGTGGCGGTCCTTGACCAGCATGATGCCGGCGCCGCCGCCGCCGACCAAAGCGAGCGCCAGCAGCAGCACGGCGAGCGCGAGCCGGGCCTCGCGGCGCTCCTGGATCTGCGCCAGCGCGCGCTCGCGCGTCTCGCGCGCCCTTGCCGCCTCGGCCGCCTGGCGGGCGCTTTCCTCGGCGGCGGTGCGGTCGCGGTCCTGGCGCAGGCGGTCGGCCATGCCGACGCATTCGGTGGCGACCGCCTGGAAGGGCTGGCGCGCCTGGCGGAGGAAGGCGGTGAGCTCGCGGTTGGCGACGGCGAAGGCGAACGGCGCGTCGCCATTCTCGTTGCGGGTGATGAGGGTGTTGACCCCGAGCACCCGGCCGCACTGGTCGAGCAAGGGCCCGCCGCTATGGCCGCGGGCGATGTTGGCGGTGTGGAGCAGGGTGGTGATGCCGTTGATCGGCCGGACGTTGGAGAAGATGCCGATCGAGCGGGTCGGCGGCAGCGGGGTGATATAGTCGCCGGCCGAGCGGGCGGTGGCGAGGTCGACATTGCCGGGATAGCCCAGGGCCGCGACCGGCATGCCGTCCTCGATCGGGCCGACATAGAGCGGGATCGGGATCAGCCCGCCCTGCGGCACTTCGAGCAAAGCGAGGTCGCGCGCCGGATCGACGGCGAGGATGCGGGCGCCCGATTCGCGCGCCCCTTCCGACGGCACCACGCCGACGGCGACGGTCTTCGAGCCGTCGGCGGCCATGGCGACGACATGGGCGTTGGTGACCACCCGGTTGGGCGCGACCGCGAAGCCCGAGCCGTGGCCGAAGCCGGCGATCTCGCCGTCCTCGCCGAACGCGACCACCACCACCCGCACCACCGAGCGCCCGGCGACCGAGATGTCGTCGGCCCGCGCCGGCGCCGCGAGCGCGGCCAGCATCAGCAGGAGGAGAAGGAAAAATCGGCCCATCATGGTCCCAGCATCGTCGCCGCCTTTCTATGGGCGGGCGGGAGCGGCGGCAAGCGGGCGATGGCGGGGCGGGGCCGGCAGGGCGAGGGGACAAGCCGGCAAATAGTTCCGCAATGCAACTTACATTTTCTTCGCCCGGTGAAAGTCTCGCCCGAGTCCCGCGAAATCGTTCGTCGCCGTATCAATGTCCAAATACCGTAAAATCACGAATTGACTCGGTTTCACATCCAATGATGAATTGCCCTCGCCTGTTGCACGCTTTGCAACGAGTCGGCGCCTTCTGTGCGGGGGCAAAGCGAAGAGGGGGAATGACATGACTTTCGAAACGTTCGACACCGTTTTGCTCGTGCCGTGCGAGAGCTTTCCGGCGACGCTGCTCGGGGCGGGCACGATGCCGGAGGGCGACGCGCCCGGGGCCGGGACGCTTGAGGCCGCGCTGCGCCAGGCCGGCGAGGCCGGGCGCGGGGCGGAGCTTCCGGCTCCGGGCGCGGATGATGTGCCGGGCCGCCGCGCGGCGCGGGCGGAGGCCTTGGTCCTCGATTTTGTGGATCGAGCCGAGCGGCGGTAATCTGCGCGCGTTCGACGAAGCGGAGCAGGCGCGCTGGGTCGGAGGCGGCTGGCTGATCGAGCCGGAGGACGGCGCGGGCTGGAAGCTCGGGCCCGAAGCCGGTGCGACTGCGCAGGGCGCGAAACCAGCGACACCGGGCACGATCTTCGACGACGTGGACAACGACGGCGTGGAAGACGAGCCCATCCCGGTCAACGGCTGGCGGCCGAGGAGCATGGATGATGATTCCAGCTGGGGCATCCCCAGCGGCGAACCCGACAACGGCCCTAGCGGAGCGGTGGGAGGCCCGAGCGGCGGCGGTGCGTCCAACCAGCAGAAGGAGGACGCGGACGACACGCCCTGCGTGGATCAAGTGCCCGCCGGTGCCGATCTCGACGAGATCAACGACCTGGCCAAATTCATGGGTACGAAGCTCGGCGGCTTTCAGGACGCCACTGGCTGGGAATGGGGCGCATTCATCTATCGGGCGGCTAATGGTCAGCTCTATCAATCGGATCCCTTTACGGCCCAACATCATGACGATTTGATCGGAGCCTCTATCCATCTCCCGCCCGGCGCGCATATCGTAGGGTATATCCACACCCATCCGATCAACGACGAGGCCGACCAAAGAATGCTATCCGAGGAGGACCGCGACTTCATCAATGACCTGGTGGGTAGAACGGGCAGCGTCACAGCCGACACCAACCTGCTTGCTTACGTCACGACAAAGGACAAAGACTTAGGTTATTCCGATGCTTATTCGACTTTCGTGTATGATAAGTCGAACCGGGATGCCGTCACCAAGGGATGTGACCTGTGATTGGAATTATTGCTGTTGCCCTGTCTTTGTTGTCTCAGCCCTCGGCGACCGTCTCGATCAGGGTTCACGGGCGGGAGATGATCGGGCTCCGCGACAGGGAGGACGTCATTCGGGGAACCTGTGACGGGCGGCCAGCATCGGCGACGATCACCAAGGCTTATCGCGGCCGGACGGGCCGATTGGTGCTTCGCTCGGGGCGGTGGGCCCGGGAAGTGCCGCCGGCATTCGTCAACGGGCAACTCCTTCAGCACAGTCTGAATGCTGCGGGACTTGCCTGCGATGGGCGAAGACTCCAGTTGCGGGCGTTGGTTGTTCGAGCGGACGAGCGGGGTGAGATCGTTATGGATATCCAGAACGTCACCATGGATCTTCGCACCGGCGCCGTTTCCCTGAGCGAGATGAGAACCCTGAGCCCCGGCGAGACAAGGTCTGAGCTTCGCTAGATGGGAAGAACGGCGAGAGCCTGCCGGGCGGTGGTGAGAGGTTGTCGCGGATAAGCTGACATGGGGACAGTTACTACTTATCGGTTCGGGGCCGGTTGGGGCTCGCTCGTGCGTGCCCGATAAATAATACTGTCCCCGTGCCCGCTACAGAAACGAATAGGGATCGACGTCGACGCTGACCCGGACGTTGCTCTTCCATTTGAGCCCCCCCAGCCATTCCCGGATGATGTCCTGCACCGGCACCGCGCGGGCGGCGTGGACCAGCAGGCGCAGCCGGTGGCGACCGCGCAGCATCGCCAGCGGGGCGGGGGCGGGGCCGAACACCGCCATATTGTCGACCCGCGGCGCGGCGCGGCCGATCATCCGGGCGGCGGCGGTCGCCTCGGCCTGGTCCTCCGAGGAGATTATGATCGCGGCGAGCCGGCCGAAGGGCGGCATCGCCGCCTCGCGCCGGGCGTCGGTCTCGGCGGCGTAGAAGCCCTCGGCGTCGCCCGCCACCAGCGCCTCGATCACCCGCGCCTTGGGGTCGTGGGTCTGGACGAGGACGCGGCCATGCTTGTCGCCGCGGCCGGCGCGGCCGGAGACCTGGCGGATCTGCTGGAAGCTGCGCTCGGCGGCGCGCAAATCGCCGCCCGCCAGGCCGAGATCGGCGTCGACCACGCCGACCAGGGTCAGATTGGGGAAATGATAGCCCTTGGTCACCAATTGCGTGCCGATGACGATGTCGATCTCGCCGGCGTCCATCCGGGCGACGAACTCGGCGGCCTTGGCTGGCGACCAGATCGTGTCGGAGGTGACGATCGCTGTGCTGGCCTCCGGGAACAGGGCGGCGACCTCGTCGGCGATCCGCTCGACGCCCGGGCCGCAGGCGACCAGGCTGTCCTCCTCCTTGCATTCGGGGCAGGCGCGGGGCGCCGGCATGACGTGGCCGCAATGGTGGCAGGCGAGCCGGCGGGTGAAGCGGTGCTCGACCATCCAGGCGGTGCAATTGGGGCATTGGAAGCGGTAGCCGCAATGGCGGCACAAGGTGAGCGGGGCGTAGCCGCGGCGGTTGAGGAAGAGCAAGGACTGCTCGCCGGCCTCGAGATTCTCCTCGAGCGCGCGGACCAGCTCGGGCGCCAGCCAGCGGCCGCGCGGGGGCGGGTCCCGGATGAGGTCCAATGCCGCCATGTCGGGCAGCCGCGCGCCGCCGAAGCGGTCGGGCAGGCGGACCTCCTTGTAGGTGCCGATCTCGGCCATGTGGCGGCTCTCGATGGCGGGGGTGGCGGAGGCGAGGATCACCGGCACCTCCTCCAGCTTGGCCCGCATCACCGCGACGTCGCGGGCATGATATTGGACGCCGTCCTCCTGCTTGAAGCTCGCCTCATGGGCCTCGTCGACGACGATCAGGCCGAGCTTCGGATAGGGCAGGAACAAAGCCGAGCGCGCGCCCACCGTGACCCGCGCCTCGCCGCCGGCGATCGCGCGCCAGGCGCGGCGGCGCTGCGACTGCCGGAGGCCCGAATGCCAGGCGACGGGCTCGCAGCCGAAGCGGGCGGCGAAGCGCTTGAGGAACGGCTCGGTGAGCGCGATCTCGGGGAGGAGGACGAGAATCTGCCTGCCCTGGCGCAGCGCTTCGGCGATCGCCTCGAAATAGACCTCGGTCTTGCCCGAGCCGGTGACGCCGTCGAGGAGGACGGGGGCGAAGGCGCCGGCATCGACCGCGCTCCGCAATCCGGCCGCCGCCTCGGCCTGGGCCGGCTCCAAAGCGGGCGGGTCGTGGTCCGGATCGGGGGCGGGGAAGGGGTCGTCGATCCTGATCTCGACCGCCTCGATCGCGCCGGCCTTGACCAGGCCGCGGATCACCCCGTCGGAGACGCCGCCGATGATCGCCAGCTCGCGGATCAGGCCCATTCGCTCGCCGATCCGCTCGAGCGCCTGGGCGCGCTGCGGGGTCAGCCGGTCGGGCACCATCGCGGTGGCGCGATATTCGATCACGGTGCGCGCCCCGTCGAGCGCGCTCGACGACGGCAAGGCCATGCGCAGCACCGCGCCCAGGGGGGCGAGATAATAATCCGCCGTCCATTCGATCAGCCGGCGCAGGGGGGCGCCGAGCGGCGGCACATCATAGGCATGGAGCAGGGGCCGCAACCGGTTGTCGCCGACCTCCTCGGCGGGCAGCCGCTCCGGCTCCCACACCACGCCGGCCAGCTGCCGCGGCCCCAAAGGCGCGACCACGATCGAGCCCGGCTCGACCTGCATGCCGTGCGGCACCCGATAGTCGAGCGGGCCCAGAGCGGCGTTGAGGAGGATGACGCGGGCGCGGGACATGCACCGCCTAGATCGAGTCTCCCGGGGCGAAACGCAACAGCGGCGGGAAATTGTGCTAGGATACCGACCGGGAGACGGGATGGACGCCCAGGCCGAGCTCGACGGCTTTATCGACAAGTTCACGCCCGAAGTGGCGGCGCTGACCCGCGCGCTGTTCGACCGGATGAAGGCGCGCATCCCGGGCGCGACGATCCTCGTCTACGACAATTACAATGCGCTCGCGATCGGCTTCGGACCGGGCGACAAGGCCGGCGAGGCGATATTGTCGCTGGCGGTGATGCCGCGCTGGGTGACCTTGTGCTTCCTGTGGGGCGTGCATCTGCCCGACCCGCACAAGCTGTTGAAGGGCGACGGCAGCCGCGTCCGCCACGTCCGGCTGCACACGCCCGAGGCGCTCGACGACCCGCGCATCGACGCGCTGGTCGGGGAGGCGCTGGAGAAGGCCGGGGTTCCAATCGATCCGACCTCGCCGCAGCGCCTGATCATCAAGTCCGTTTCCGCCAGACAAAGGCCGCGGCGGCCGAAGGGTGCGCCATAGGGATGGGCCATAAGGATGTGCAATAAGGGTGTGCAAAGGATGTGCAATAAGGAGTCATCCCGGCGAAAGCCGGGACCCATGAACATGAGAGTCGGAGAAAGGGGTGACGGCGTCTTCGATGTATTTCCGAGGCGGGTGTGCATGGGTCCCGGCTTTCGCCGGGATGACTGCGGCCGGCCGGTGCAAACGCCGTCCGAGCCGCTATAGGGGAGGGCGATTCGCCCAAACGCCGCAGGACCCGCACCCATGAAATTCTTCGTCGACACCGCCGACACCGCCGAGATAAGCGACCTGGCCGAAACCGGCCTCCTGGACGGCGTCACCACCAATCCCTCGCTGGTCCACAAGTCGGGCCGCGACTTCCTCGAGGTGGTGAAGGAGATTTGCGGGCTCGTCGACGGGCCGGTCTCGGCCGAGGTGGTCGCGCTCGACCATGACGGGATGATGCGCGAGGCCGAGATATTGCGCAGGATCGCCGACAATATCGCGGTCAAGGTGCCGCTGACGGTCGACGGGCTGAAGACCTGCAGGAAGCTCACCTCCGACGGCACGATGGTCAACGTCACGCTCTGCTTCTCGGCCAACCAGGCCCTGCTCGCCGCCAAGGCCGGGGCGACCTTCGTCTCGCCGTTCGTCGGCCGCCACGACGATGTCGGCTATCCCGGCATGGAGCTGATCGCCGACATCCGGCTGATCTACGACAATTACGATTTCCGCACCGAGATCCTGGTCGCCAGCGTCAGGAGCCCGATCCACGTCCACGACGCCGCCAAATTGGGCGCCGACGTGATGACCGCCCCGCCCGCGGTGATCCGGCAATTGTTCAGCCATCCGCTGACCGACAAGGGCGTCGCCGCGTTCCTCGCCGACTGGGAAAAGACCGGACAGAAGATCGGGTGACCCGGCCGCCTCGACGCCTTCCGTAGCAGGAGGATGGCTGCCTCAATAAGCCGCGTCGCCGTAGTTACGGCGGGATAATGGGTGGGGCGCCGGGAAGCTATTGCCCTGGGTGCGCGCGTCGCCGGCTAACCGCCTTACCCGTTAATTTGGTTTGGGTCGCCCGAGATGATCCGGTAGGTGACGGGATCGCGGCAAGCCGTGTCGTCCGCGCGATTGGTCCAATGGATACACAATATGCGGTTCGGGTCGTCCCAGTAAAAATAAATGTCCGCATATTGTCGGCGCGACAGTGCCCCCCTGGTAGGGTCAAAAATTTCATTGCTCCTGTTGACTGGCGCTCCGAGCGGCTCGTTTGTGTAGTCGTGATAGACTTTGAATGCCTTCGCGTGCACCTCTCTCCCCGACGACAGGGTGAGGTACCCCTCTCCCATGCGCTGCACAATCCTGAAACCTTCCGGCAGCAGCCTGCTGCCTGGCCTGTGACGTGGGAACAGCATCGTAAAAGTCCGCTGCATAAGCTGATATTCGGCGGAGGATTGAGCCAATGCCGGCGGTGAGAACGCGGATGCCGTCAGAAGCAAAAACGCAATCAATCGATGGTGTAGTTTCATCACTGCCTCCCCGGTAGACCAATGCCGAAAGGTGCGGCGCCGCTCAATACCTACGATCTCAAATGATACCACGCGGCCCAAGCTGGGCTCAACTCTCCGCGACGTATTTACCATCGAGCGGGGACCGGGGCCAGTGGCGCATGCGCCGAATTACGGTGCCAGGTAACTGATCACCAATGACTTGCTCGGCTTGGGCCCGCGTTTCCGGGGCGCCGAGGCGCGATCGGTTCGCGCTTCGATCGGCCAGCTCTTCAAGCGTCCCTTGACCGACAGGGCATCGCCGCCTTCCTCGCCGACTGGGAGAAGATCGGGCAGAGCATCGGCTGATCCATTCCTCCCCTCGATTTCGAGGGGAGGGGGACCGTGAAACGCGGTGGAGGGGCAGCCTTTCGACCCGCGAACCGAAAATTGCCCCTCCACCAGCCTTCGGCTGGTCCCCCTCCCCGGCAAATGCCGGGGAGGAATGGGAAAATGCCATCGCTTCTTAACCATATCCGGGTTAGTCTCGCCGCCATGGGACGGGTGATCAATTTCGAGGACCGGGCGGTGGCCACCCTGCGGGCGCGGGTGGCGGCGGCGGAGGAGGCCAACCAGGACCTCATCGCCTTCGCCCGCGGCCATTCGGGCGCGGTCGCCTCGATCCACGCCGCCGTGCTCGCCGCGATCGAGGCGGAAGGGCTCGACCACCTGATCCACGTCGTCACCCAGGAATGGCCGCAGATCCTCGGCCTCGATGCGGTCGCGGTCGCCTTGTGGGCGGGCGAGATGGGCGTGCGCGCCGACGCCTCGGGCCTCCAGTTCGTCGACCCGCGGCTGATCGAGCGCTCGGTCCGGGACTTTGACGGCGTGCTGCTGCGCGGCGTCGACCGCGGCCATCCTTTGTTCGGCCCCGCCTGCGACCTGATCCGCGCCGAGGCGCTGATCCGCCTCGTCAGCGAGCCGCCGCTGCCGAGCGGCCTGCTCGCGCTCGGCCAGCGCAACCGCCAGAGCTTCGACACCCGCCACGGCTCCGAGCTTCTCATCTTCCTCGGGCGGGTGCTGACCCGCAGCATGGGCCGGTGGCTGATCCCCTGAGCGACCATCCTGCGCGGGCTCTCGCCGCGCGCTGGCACGACCATCTCGCCCGCGAGCGCCGCCGGTCCGGGCATACGGTCCGCGCTTATGCCGCCACCGCGCACCGGCTGATCGACTTCCTCGCGCGCCATCTCGGCGACGCCGTCGACGGCGCCGCCCTGGCCGCGCTCCAGCCGGCGGACCTGCGCGCCTTCCTCACCGTGCGGCGCGCCGAGGGGCTCGGCAACGCTTCGGCGGCGCGCGAGCTGTCGGCGGTCCGCGGCTTCCTCGCCTTCGCCGCCGCGGAAGCGGGAAGCAACGCCCCGCCCCCGCGCCTCAAGGGGCCGAAAAGGCCGCGCAGCGTGCCGCGGCCGGTCTCGCCCGACGAGGCGGTGGCGCTGGCCGAGGAGGCGGGCGGGGAGGCGGCGGCGCCGTGGATCGCGGCGCGCGACTATGCGGTGCTGGTGCTGCTCTACGGCTCGGGCCTGCGGGTCGCCGAGGCGCTCGGCCTGACCGGCGCCGCGCTGCCGCTCGGCGAAACGCTGAGCGTCACCGGCAAGCGCAACAAGACCCGGATCGTGCCGCTGCTCGCGCCGGTCAGGGAGGCGATCGAGCGCTACCTCGCGCTTTGCCCCTGGCCGGCGGGAAAGGACGAGCCCCTGTTCCGCGGCGCGCGCGGCGGGCCCTTGCGGGGCGAGATCGTCCGGCGCGCAATGGCCAGGGCGCGGCGGGCCCTGGGCCTTTCCGAGCGGGCGACGCCGCACGCTTTGCGCCACAGCTTCGCCACCCACCTGCTCGGCCGCGGCGCGGACTTGAGGTCGCTGCAGGAGCTGCTCGGCCATGCCAGCCTCAGCTCGACCCAGATCTACACCGCCGTCGACGCCGCCCATTTGATGGACGTCTACCGCAACGCCCATCCGAGGGCGTGACGATGCCGGTCCCGCTCGACCATGGCATCGAGCTCAATCCGGTTCGGGACCGGCTTGCGGACGGCCTGCCCGCCGGCTGGGGTGGCGGCGGTTCCAGGTGAGCTGGCGCCACAGGTACCAGAGGACGATTCCGAAGATCACCGCCGACGAGATCGGCCCGGCAATCTCCTCGATCCGGTGGAACCGGCTGCCGGCGGCATAGCCCGCGCCGGCGAGGGCCGCCGCGAAACCGCCAGTGCCGATCGTCGACCAGATCAGGTAGCGGGGCAGGCCCATGCGGACGATTCCGGCGGGGATCGAGATGAAGGTGCGGATGGTCGGCAGCATCCGGCCGAAAAAGACCATGCCGGTGCCGTACCGGTCGAACAGGGCCTGCATCCTGTCGACGTCGTACCAGTCGAGGGTCAGCCAGCGCCCGTAGCGGTCGATGAAGGCGTGGAAGCGCTTGAGCCCGATCGAGCGCGCGGCGAGGTACCACAGCGTGTTGCCGACCATCGTCCCCAGGGTCGAGGCCAGGATCACGCCGGGCAGGCCGAGCGGCCCGTTGGCGGCGCGCATGCCGGCGAGCGGCAGCACGACTTCCGACGGGATCGGCGGGAACACCGTCTCCAGCAGCATCAGCAGGAAGACGCCGGCATAGCCTCCCCAGTCGATCAGGCGGATCACCCAGTCGCTCATGATCGTCCGTTTCCCGCCCGGGCAGGGTCGCGCATGGCTATTGGAGCTTCGCTTCGATCGCATCCCAGATGCGCGCCGGCGTGTCGGTGCCGTTGAACCGGTCGATGGCGACGATGCCGGTGGGCGAGGTGACGTTGATCTCGGTCAGCCATTCGCCGCCGATCACGTCGATGCCGACGAACAGCAGGCCGCGGGCCTTGAGCTCGGGGCCGATCGCGGCGCAGATCTCCTCTTCGCGCGCGGTCAGCCCGGTCTTCGCGGCCTTGCCGCCGACCGCGAGGTTCGAGCGGATCTCGCCTTCGCCGGGGATGCGGTTGACCGCCCCGACCACCTCGCCGTCGACCAGGACGATGCGCTTGTCGCCCTCCGCCACGCCGGGGAGGAAGGCCTGCAGCATGTGCGGCTCGCGATAGGCGGTGTTGAACAGCTCGATCAGGGAGGCGAGGTTGGCGCCGTCGCGGCCGACCTTGAACACCGCCTTGCCGCCATTGCCGTGGAGCGGCTTGACCACGATCTCCTTGTGCTCGGCGAGGAACTTGCGCGCCAGGCCGAGCGAGCGGGTGATCGCGGTCGGCGGCATGAAGCGGGCATAATCGAGCACCCAGACCTTCTCCGGCGCGTTGCGGACGCTGGCCGGGTCGTTGACCACCAGCGTCTCTCCCTGGATGCGCTCGAGCAAATGGGTGGCGGTGATATAGCCGAGGTCGAACGGCGGGTCCTGGCGCATCAGCACGACGTCGACGTCGCGGCCGAGGTCGAGGATCGCCGGCTCGCCCAGCGTGTAATGATCGCCCGCGACCGGCCGGACGGTGACCGGATAGGCCATGGTCCAAAGCCGCCCCTCCGCCCAGCTCAGCGCCTCGGCGGCATAATGATGGAGCCGGTGCCCCCGCGCCTGCGCGCCAAGCATGATGGCGAAGGTCGAATCGCCGGAGATGCTGATGCTCTCCAGCGGATCCATCTGGACGGCGACGTTGAGGCTCATGCCGCTGTCTTAGGCGAGTAGCACAGCCTTGTCACCCCGGCCAAAAGCTCCGGCCGGGGACGAATCCCCGGCCGCCGTCTCAGCCTATGAAGCTGAAATCATAGGTGGTGACGATCTCGAAATCGGACCCGTGGACCTGGCCGGTCGCATAGATGGTGACGAACTCGATCGAGCCGTTGTCGTTGATCTGATAGAGGTTGCTGCCGCCGCCGCCGACACGGGTGAAGGTCGTGCCGGCGCCATAGCCGACCAGCACGATCGAATCGCCGTCCGCATTGCCCCGGCCGAAGAAGTCGGTGATCACGTCGCCGTTCGCTTCGCCCTTGCGCAGCACGAACACGTCGTTGCCGTCGCCGCCGGTCATCGTGTCGGCGCCGGCGCCGCCGTCGAGCGTGTCGCTGCCGGTGCCGCCGATCAGCGTGTCGGCGCCGCCGCCGCCCTTGAGGCTGTCATTGCCCCCGGCGCCGTTCAGCACGTCGGACTCCGCGCCGCCCCAGAACACGTTGTCGCGGCCGTCGCCGAGCACGTTCTCGCCGAGCACGTCGACGACGTCGACGTCGACGTCGAAGTCGGCGAACGCGCCCTGATCGTCGGTGACCCGCACCGTGATGGTGTGGCTCGCGGCCTGCTCGTAATCGAGCAGCAGGCCGTCGGCGACGGTGACGTTGCCGCTGCTGTCCATGTCGAACCGGCCGCCGGCATCGTCGAGCAGGATGAAGCTGTGCGTGCCGCCGTCCGGATCCTGCGCGGTCAGCGTGCCGGCCGCGCTGCCGTTGGTCGCGTCCTCCGGCGCGGCGAGCGTTCCGGTGACGCCGGTCGGAGCGTCGTTGACGGCGTCGACCTGCTGGCCGAGCGTGACCGTATCGGTGCTGTACCGGGTGGTGCCGCCGGTCGCCGTCAGGTCGGCCAGCGCGCCCGAGACGATCGCGCCCGCGGACGCGTCGACCAGGTGCACGGTCAGCGTCGGCGCGCCGCCGGTGAAGCCGGGCGCCGGGTTGAAGCGGACCGAGGTGCCGGCGTCGAGCAGGACGGCCGCGCCGGTCGAGGCCGCGCCGATGTTCACCCAGGTGACGCCGTTATGATATTGCCACTGGCCGGTCGCGCCGCTCGAGCCGTTGGCGGTCACCGCGACGCCGGCGAAGGCGTCGGCGGAGGATCCCCCGGCGACCTGGTCGGTCGCGTCGGAATATTGGCCGCCGAACAGGTCGGCCACGGTCTGGCCGGTCGCGCTCGGCATGTCCTCCTCGATCGGGTCGGCGTCCTCGGTGCCGTCGCCGGCGACGGTGGGCGCGTCGTTGACCGCGGCGACGCCGATCGCGACCATGTCCACATCCTGGTCGGTGCCGTCGTCGCTGGTCATGGTCAGCGTATCGGGGCCGTTGACGTTGGCGGTCGGCGTGTAGGTGACGCCGTTCACGGCCGCGAGGGTGGTGTTGATCTCCGCCTGGGTGCCGGTGAGCTGCACCGAGGCGGTGCCGCTGTTGCTGACCGCGGCTCCCCCCGGGACGGTGGCGACGGCGAGGGTGCCGCGCCCGACCGCCAGGGTGACGGTGAGCGCGCCCGAATCGACGTCGCTGACCGACAGGCCGGTGACGGCGACCGCCGCCGCGTCCTCGCTGGTGGCGACGGCGCCGCCGGTGGTGTTGACCGGCGCGTCGTTGGTGGCGGTGACCGCGACGGTGGCATAGGCCGGATCGCTGTTGATCAGGCCGTCGGTGACGGTGAAGGCGATGGTGCGGGTGGCGGTGCTGGGAGTGTCGCCGGGGGTGGTGAAGCCGACCGAATCGAGCACCGTCTGATATTGCGCGAAGCTGGCATTGCCGGTGAGGGTGAGCACGCCGGTCGCCGCATTGTAGCTGCCGCTGATGCCGCCGCCGGGGGTGAAGGTCAGCGTGTCGCCGGCGGCGAAGCCGCCGGTGATCGCCACCGTCGCGCCCTGGATCACCGCCTGGTCGGCGTCGCTCACGGTGACGGTGCTGGCGACGTCCGCGGGCGGGCCGGCGCCGGACGGCGAGCCCGCCGTTTCGCTATAGCCCATTCCGGCGCTGCTCAGCGTCAGCACCGGCGCATAGTCGATCTCCATGCCGAACGGGGCGCCGTTGGCGGTCGGCTCGAAGGCGGTGGCGAAGACGGTCGGGGCGGTGCCGGGCGCGGCGGTCAGGCTGCCCGAGAAGATCCGCGATCCGCCCTCGTCGGTGGCGGTGCCGTCATGGCCGATGGCGGTGTCGGTGCTGTTGAGGGTGGTGACGTAATAGCGGCCGCCGATCGTGTCGACCTCGATATATTGCATCTGGGTGGTCGGGAACGGCTGCAGCGTGTTGAAGGAATTGTTGGACGGCTGCTGCCAGATCTCGGTGTAGATGCCGGTCGTGAGGTCGAGCTTGAAGATGCCGCCGGTGCCGTCGGCGCCGAGCCGCTGGGTGACGAAATAGAGCGTCTGGTTGGCGATATCGATGTCGATGCCGGCAAGCGAGCCCTCGGAGTCCGGGAAATGGTTGTCGGGGTTGCCGCCGGGCCCGTCGGGATCGTCGCTGCCGGCGATCGCCACCACCGAATAGCCGCCGCCGGGATCGGCGAGGCTGTTGACCCTGACGATATAGTTGATCGCCGCGTTGGGCGGCCCGAAGAAGGTGTCGACCAGGGTGTAGGTCAAATAGGCGGTGTCGTGGGCGACATCGAGGGTGAAGTCGAAGACGCCGCCGGCGAGGAAGCCGAACGACGAATCCACCGCCAGGGCGACCGGGCCGTAATCGGTGACGGCGCCGCCGCCATAGCCGACCGACTTCAGGCTGTGGCCGGCGAAAATGTCGCCCTCGGTAAAGTAGACGCGGTTGCCCGCGGTATCGATCTCGATGCCGCCGATGAACTGGTCGGGCGTCGCGTCGCTGAAGATCACCGTCAGCGTCGGGCTGCTGGTGCCGCTGGCCAGGTCGGCGATATTGCCCTTGAGGATGCGGGTGTTGGTCCCGTCGGAATCGACGACGAAGAAGACGCCGTCCTCGATGTCGAAGGTGAGGTCGGTGAGGCGGTTGAACGCCGGGTTGTCGCGGAACAGGCGGGCGAGGTTGGTGGCGGTGTTCACCGCCTCGTCATTGTCCATGCGCAGCACGGCGTCGGACTGGCCGCCGCCGGCCATGACCGCGAACAATTGCATGTCGGGGTTGTCGAGCGGGCCGCTCAGCGAGACGTCGGCGCGGTCGTCGTAGATCGTGCCGAGATTGTCGTTGGTGTCGCTGCCGTGCCACTGCGCGGCGGTGCTGATATTGACGGTCTGGGTCTGCGGGATCTCGGTGCTCGGGCCGGCATAGGAGGCCTGGTCGAAGCCGATTGCGACGGCGTTGGTGCCGACGGTGAGGCCGGTATTGGCCAGTGAGCCGTCGAAGGTCGCGTTGCCGTCGGCGATGTCGGCCGCATGGAGGAAAGTGCTCGGGCTGTCGGCGTCGCTGCCCTGGTAGACGTAGACCGTGTCGCCGGTGAGGTCGGAGAGGTTCATGCCAGCGGCGGCGAGCTCGGCGGAGGTGATGGTGATCACGGTGCCGGCCGGAAGGTCGGCGCCGGCGGTGTAGGCGAAGGTGCCGTCCCCGGCCGCGTTGGTGAACGCGCTGCCGTTCCACGCCCGGTCGGTGAAGAAGATCTGGGTTCCCATTCCGATCGGCCTCAAGAGGACGAAGCGGATGATATCGTCGTCGTCGGTGCCGCCGACCGCATCGGTGGCGTAGGAAACGACGGCGACGTCGCCGGCAGCGAGAATGGAAGCGACCATGTGCAAATTCCCCGATGACCCGTCCCGCGCCCCGCGCGCGAATCCCCCGGGCTCTGCCGATCATGCCACCAAAATGGACGGGTAAGAAGGCGTTACCACTCCAAAATGGAGGCAGTGCGATTACGGTATGAAGTCGCCGTTCATCCCCGCCAGACATCGGCGAGGTGGCGCGGCCATCGCCAGGGGATGATGAGCATCGCGTCGATCCGAACGTCGTTCCCGGGCCGTGCGTAACGGTGGGCGAGCGCTTCGGCGGCCGCGGCCACCCGGCGCAGCCGGTAATCGTCGAGCGCGAGGTCCGCTTGCGCCGCGCTGGCGCGGGCCTTGACCTCGACGAAGGCGACGGTGCGGCCCCGCCGGGCGACCAGGTCGATCTCGCCGACCGGGGTGCGCACGCGGCGCGCGAGGATCGTCCAGCCTTTCAGCCTGAGCCACCAGGCGGCGAGGGCTTCGGCCCGGCGTCCGCCGCGTTCCGCGCGCCGGCGCCTCATTTGAGCCGCTGCGCCCGCTCGTAGACCGCGCGGCGGGGCAGGCCGAGCCGTTGCGCCACCTCGGCGGCGGCGCGCGACGGGGAGAGGCGGGCCATGGCGTCGCGCAGGGCGGCGTCGACCTCCTCGTCGCCGGCGGGCTCCGCCTCCCCGGGCGGGCCGACGACGATGACGATCTCGCCTTTGGGCGGCGCGTCGCGATAGCGTTGGGCGAGCGCGGCGAGGGTGCCGGTGACGGTTTCCTCGAACCTCTTGCTGATCTCGCGCGCGACCGCGGCGTCGCGGTCGCCCAGGCCGTCGCGGAGGGCGGCGAGGGTCGCGGCGAGCCGCGGCCCGCTTTCGTAGAAAGCGAGCGTGCCCCTGAACGCGCCCGCCTCGGCGATCGCCGCCTTCTTGGCCGAGGCCTTTGGGGGCAGGAAGCCGAAGAAGGCGAAACGGTCGGTCGGCAGCCCCGCCAGGGTCAGCGCCGCGATCACCGCGCTCGGGCCGGGGACGGTGACCACTTTGACGCCGGCCGCGCGGGCGTCGCGGACGAGCTTGTAGCCCGGGTCGGAGATGAGCGGCGTGCCGGCGTCGGAAACCAGCGCCACCGCCTCGCCGCGCATCCGCTCGATCAGGCCGGGCCGGACGCGGTCGGCATTGTGGTCGTGATAGGCGATCATCGGCCGCCGGGCGCCGATATGGTTGAGCAGCTTGGCGGTGACCCGGCTGTCCTCGACCGCGATCAGGCCGGCTTTGGCCAAGATTTCCGCCGCGCGGGGGCTCAGATCGGAAAGATTGCCGATCGGGGTGGCGACGATATAGAGGCCGGGTTCGAGAGCATCGTCCATCGGGAGCATCGTCATGGCATCTGAGCCCCATCGCCCGCAAGCATGTCCCGGGCGCGGCCGGGGGGCCGGCCGCGCGCTGCCGCGGCTCGCCGCGCTGGCCATGCTCGCGGTTGCGATCGCCGGCTGCGTCCCGCGCTCGCGGCCCGCGCCGCCGCCGCCGCCGGTGGAGCCGGTCGTCGAGCCCGAGCGCCCGCCGCCGCCGAGCCGGCTTCCGGCCGACGAGACCCGCAACCGGGTGGCGGTGCTGGTGCCGCTCACCGGCGGCAACGCCGCTTTGGGCCAGTCGATCCTGAACGCCGCCAACCTCGCTTTGCTCGACACCGGCGGCCAGCGCATCCGGATCACCGCCTACGACACCGCCCCCGGCGCGGTGCCGGCGGTCAACGAGGCGCTTGCCGAGGGCAACGGCCTGATCCTCGGGCCGCTGCTCGCCGAGGACGTCCGCGCGGTGGCCGCGGTTGCGCGCCGGGCCGACGTGCCGGTGGTCGCTTTCTCCAACGATGTCAGCGTCGCCGGCGAGGGCGTCTATGTGATGGGCATCACCCCCCGCCAGTCGATCGGCCGGGTGGTCGCCTTCGCCCGGTCGCGCGGCGCCGCCCGCTTCGGCGCTCTGGTGCCGATGAACGTCTACGGCCAGCGCGCCGGCCAGGCGATGACCGCCGCCGTCGAAGGCGCCGGCGGGCGGCTGGTCGCCGTCCAGGCGTTCGACCGCGGCCCGGGGAATCCGGCGGCCGCCGCCGCGCGCCTGAACGGCCAGGGCCCGTATGACGCGGTGCTGATCGCGGATGGGTCCCGGATCGCGCTGCAGGCGGCGCCGGTGGTGCGCCAGGCGTCGCCGCAGCCGCGCATCCTCGCCACCGAATTGTGGGCGACCGAGGCCAATATCGGCGCCAATGTCGGCTTGCGCGGCGCCTGGTTCGCGGCGCCGTCGGACGGCCTGTTCAACCAGTTCCGCACCCGCTACCGCGCCCGATACAACAACAATCCGTTCCGGTTGGCGAGCCTCGGCTACGATGCGGTGCTGCTCGCCGTGCGGGTCGCGGCCAACTGGCCGGTCGGTCGGCCGTTCCCGGAACGGGCGCTGCTCGACGCGACCGGCTTCAGCGGCGTCGACGGCGCTTTCCGCTTCGGCCGCGACGGCCTCGCCGACCGCGCGCTCGAGGTGCGCGAAGTGACCGCGACCGGAACGAGCGTGGTTTCGCCCGCGCCGCGCGGCTTCAACTGACGAAGGCGCAACCGCGCCTTCGTCACCCCGGCGCAGGCCGGGGTCCAGTCCGGATGACGATCAGCTGTTCACGATCTCGGCGAGGATCGCATCGAGGAGGAGCCGGCCGCCGGCGGTGACGTGGAGGCGCTCGCCGCTTCGCTCGACCAGGCCGAGAGCGGAGAGCCGGCCGAACGCCTGCCAGTCGATCAGCGCCGCGGCGTCGCGCCCGGCGAGCGTCGCGATGCGGGAAAGGTCGACGCCTTCGGCCAGCCGGAGGCCCATCAGCAGCGCCTCGACGCCGCGGTCGGCGGGCGCGATCTCGATCTCCTCGGCGATGCCGTGGCGGTTGCGGCCGAGCGCCGCCAGCCAGTTCTCCGGCTTCTTGTGGCGCCGGGTGGCGCGGCCGTTCCGCCGGCCGTGGGCGCCGGGGCCGATGCCGGCATAAGGCGCGTAGCGCCAGTAAGCGAGATTGTGGCGGCTCTCCTCGCCGGGAAAGGCGTGGTTGGAGATTTCGTAGGCGGGGAGCCCGCGCATGGCGGTGATCTCCTGCGTCGTCTCCCACAGCGCCGCGCTGTCCTCGGGGTCGGCGGGGACGAGATCGCCCCTGGCCGCCATCGCGGCGAAGCGCGTGCCGGGCTCGATGGTGAGCTGGTAGAGCGACATGTGGGTCGTGCCGAACGAAAGCGCCTGCCGCAATTCGGCCTGCCATTCGTCCCGGCTCTGGCCGGGCAGCGCGTAGATGAGGTCGAAGCTGACCCGGCGGAACACCGACTGGGCGGTGCCCAGGGCCATCAGGCCCTCGTCGACATCGTGGGCGCGGCCGAGGAAACGCAATGCCTCGTCGTCGAGCGCCTGGAGGCCGAGCGACACCCGGTTGACGCCGGCGGCGGCGAGGTCGGCGAAGCGGGCCGCCTCGACCGAGGACGGGTTCGCTTCCAGCGTGATCTCGATGCCCGGCGCGAAGCCCCAATGCGCCTCGGCCGCCTCGATCAAGGCCGCGACCGTCGCCGCCGGCATCAGCGAGGGCGTGCCGCCGCCGAAGAAGATCGAGCCCAGCCGCCGGCCGGGCGTTTCCCGCGCCTCGTGCGCGAGATCGGCGAGCAGCGCCGCGCGCCACCTTTCCTGGTCGACGGTCTCGCGGACATGGCTGTTGAAGTCGCAATAGGGGCATTTCGAGACGCAGAACGGCCAGTGGATATACAGGGCCAGTCCCCCCTCCCCTTCAGGAGTTCGGGAGCCCTTTGCCCTGTCCGGGGGACAGGGCTGCTCCCGAACTGGGCCGGGGGTGGGGGAGTCGTGGGAGGCCTGCTCGGCCCCACCCCAAACCCCTCCCCTGAAGGGGAGGGGCTTAGTCACTGGATCAACGCCGCCACCAGCTTGCGGAACGCGTCGGCGCGGTGGCTGATGGCGTGCTTTTCGGCCGGGTCCATCTCGCCGAAGGTGAGCTCGCGGCCGGCGGGGACGAAGATCGGATCGTAGCCGAAGCCTTTGTCCCCGCGCGGCGGCCAGACGAGAATGCCGTCGACCCGGCCCTCGAACCATTCGCTGTGGCCGTCGGGCCAGCACAGCGCGAGCGCGCAGACGAAATGGGCGTTGCGGCTCGCCTCGGGGCCGAGCGCCGCCAGCTCGTCCTCGACCCTGGCCATGGCGAGGCCGAAGTCGCGGGCGCCCTGCAGCTCGCCGGGGCCGGCGTCGGGCGGCACGTGCGGGTCGGCGAGCGCCCAGCGCGCCGAGAAGATGCCGGGCCGGTCGCCGAGCGCCTCGACGCAAAGCCCGCTGTCGTCGGCGAGGGCAGGGAGGCCGGAAAGGTCCGCCGCCGCCCGCGCCTTGAGGTCGGCATTGTCGATGAAGGTCGTGCCGATCTCGTCGGGCTCGGGCAGGCCGAGCTCGGCCGCGGACACCGGGTCGATGCCGTAGGGCCCGAGCAGCTCCCGGATCTCGCGCACCTTGCCCGCATTGTGGCTGGCGAGGACCAGCCTTCCCGCCTCGAGCTTCCTCACCGGCCGGTCGCTTTGTCCTGCGCCGCGAAAATCTCCGCGCAGCCGATGCGGGCGAGGCGGAGCAGCCTCAAGAGGCCTTCCTCGTCGAAGCACTCGCCCTCGGCGGTGATCTGCGCCTCGACCAGCTTGCCGTCGTCGGTCAGCACGAAATTGCCGTCGCAGCCGGCCGAGCTGTCCTCGGCATAATCGAGGTCGAGCACGGCATCGCCGGCATGGATGCCGCAGCTCACCGCCGCGACCCGCTGCCGGATCGGGTCGGCCTCGATCGCCTTCTTCTTGATCAGGCCGTCGACCGCCAGCCGCAAGGCGACCCAGGCGCCGGATATGGCCGCGGTGCGGGTGCCGCCGTCGGCCTGGATGACGTCGCAGTCCAGAGTGACCTGGCGCTCGCCGAGCTTTTCCATGTCGACCACGGCGCGCAGCGACCGCCCGATCAGCCGCTGGATCTCCTGGGTCCGGCCCGATTGCTTGCCGCCCGCCGCCTCGCGCCGCCCGCGCGTATGGGTCGCGCGCGGCAGCATGCCATATTCGGCGGTCACCCAGCCGCGTCCCTTGCCGCGCAGCCAGGCGGGGAGATTGGTCTCGACCGAGGCGGTGCACAGCACCCGCGTGTCGCCGAAGCCGACCAGGCAGCTGCCTTCGGCGTGGCGGGTGAAGCCGGGCTCCATGTCGATGGTGCGCATCTGGTCTGGCGCACGGCCTGAAGGACGCATAGAAACTCCTGGATGTCGGGGGCGGGCTTTAGCCAATGCGGTGCGGCCATGCCAGCCTCTTGCCGCCGGGACCCGCATCGCGTTCGCAAGGGGGTGCATATGACCATCATCAGGCTGCTGCTGACGCTCGCCGGCATCCTCGCCGTGCTGGTCGGGCTGCTCTGGGTGGGGCAGGGGACGGGCCTGGTCCGCTGGCCGGCCGAGAGCTTCATGATCGGCCTTTCCGACTGGACGCTGCGCGGCGCCCTCCTCGCCCTCGTCGGCCTGGCGCTGATCTGGCTCGGCCGCCGCCGCCGGCCGTGAGCGCTCCAGACCGCGGTTGAGCGGGCCTCCCGGCGCGCCTACATCCGGGTGCATGACGACCAGCATCGGCGAGATGAGCGACCGTGCCCGGGACGTGTTCCGGATGGTGGTCGAGGCCTATCTGGAGAGCGGCCATCCGATCGGCTCGCGCACCATCTCGCGCATTTCGGGCCTCAACCTGTCGCCGGCGTCGATCCGCAACGTCATGCAGGATCTCGAGGAATCGGGCCTGCTCGCGGCGCCGCACACCTCCGCCGGGCGGGTGCCGACCGACACCGGCCTCAGGCTGTTCGTCGACGGGATCATGCAGGTCGCCGAGCCGCGCGCCGAGGACCGGGCGGCGATCGAGGCGCTGATCGACCGGAGCGGGCCGATCGAGGAGGCGATCAGCGCCGCCACCGCCGCTCTGTCGGGCCTCTCCGCCTGCGCCGGCATCGTGCTGGTGCCCAAGGAGGAGCCGGCGCTGCGCCAGCTCGCCTTCGTGCCCCTGTCGGCGGGCCAGGCGGTGGCGGTGGTGGTCGGCAGCGACGGCAGCGTCGAGAACCGCGTCGTCGACCTTCCCGCCGGCGTCACCGCCTCGACCCTCGCCGAGGTCGGCAATTACGTCAGCGCCCGGCTGTCCGGCCTGACCCTCAGGGAGGCGCAGGCGCGGCTCGGCGAGGAGATCAATGCCGGCCAGGCGGCGCTCGGCCGGGCCGCGCAGGAGCTGGTCGCGCGGGGCCTCGCCATCTGGTCGGAGGACGGGACGCGCCGGCCGGTGCTGATCGTGCGCGGCCAGGCCAACCTCATCGACGAGAATGCGGCCGCCGACCTCGAGCGCGTCCGCCAGCTGCTCGACGAGCTCGAAGGCAAGGAAGAGATCGCCCGCCTGCTCGATCAGGCGCGGGCCGGCGCGGCGATGAAGATTTTCATCGGATCGGAGAACGCCTTGTTTGCGTTGTCCGGCTCGTCGGTTATTGCCGCCCCCTATCGCGGCGGCGACGGCAAGGTGGTCGGCGTCGTCGGCGTCATCGGCCCCACCCGGTTGAACTATGCGCGGGTGGTGCCCATGGTTGATTTCACCGCGAAGGCATTATCGAGATTGCTCAGATGAACGAAGACGAACAGAAGATCGACGAGGGCGAGATCGACCTCGATGGCGAGCTCAACCTCGACCGGCTGGGCGAGCTCGAGAAGGAGCTGGAGGAGGTGCGCCAGCACGTCCTCTACGCCCAGGCCGAGACCCAGAACGTCCGCCGCCGGCTCGAGCAGGAGAAGGTCAACGCGGCCCAATATGCCGCCACCGCCTTCGCCCGCGACATGCTGTCGGTGAAGGACAATCTCGAACGCGCCCTGGCGGCGGTCCCCGAGGACCTGCGCGAGGACGAACGGATGAAGGGCCTGGTCGCCGGCATCGAAGCGACCGGGCGCGAGCTCGACAGCGCCTTCCAGCGCCACGGCATCGTCCGGATCGAGGCGATGGGCGAGAAGCTCGACCCGAACCGCCACCAGGCGATGCTCGAAGTCCCCAGCGCCGAGGCCGAAGCGGGCACCATCGTCCAGGAGATGCAGTCCGGCTACACGATCAAGGACCGGCTGCTGCGGCCGGCCTTGGTGGGGGTGGCGAAAAAGGGCTGAGCGGCGGCTCGGCCAGACCCGAAGAGGCCAGCGGGCGCGAGCATGTGGAGGAATCTCGCCAGGCGGCTGCTCGACCGCGTCCGGGCCTTCCGCTCGTCCCGCTACTGGGAGCGCCGCTACCGCGCCGGCGGCAATTCGGGCGCCGGCTCTTATGGCCGGCTGGCCGCGTTCAAGGCCGAGATCCTCAACCGCTTCGTCGAGGAGCGGGGCATCCGCACCGTCATCGAGCTCGGCTGCGGCGATGGCGCCCAGCTCGCCCTCGCGCATTATCCCTCTTATCTCGGCGTCGACGTGTCGCCCGCGGCAATCGCCTTGTGCCGGGACCGGTTCGGCGGCGATCCGACCAGGCGCTTCGCCGTCGCTCCGCCCGGCGGAAAGCGGTTCGACCTCGCCCTGTCGCTCGACGTCGTCTACCATCTGGTCGAGGACGAGGTCTTCCACGCTTATATGGAGCGGCTGTTCGACAGCGCTTCGGCCTGGGTGGTGGTCTATGCCAGCAACATGACGCAGGCGGAGTTCCGCGGCCCGGGCGCGCGTCATGTGCGGCACCGCCGCTTCACCGACTGGGTGGCCCGGTTCCGGCCGGATTGGGCGCTGGCCGAAACGGTGCCCAACCGTTTCCCCTACGACGCCGCCGATCCCGACCACAGCTCGTTTGCGGATTTCTACATCTTCCGCAACAACGCCGGTTGATGGATTTCGGGCTGAAGCGGGCAGGTTCCTGGGCGAGGACGGCGGTCGGCGCCGTGCGGGCGCGCGCGGCCCTGCGCCGCGCCTATCGGGCGATCGCCTCCTTTCCGCGCCACCGCGGCGCGCGCCACGATCTGCCGGCGGAGCTGGTCGTCTCGCTGACCTCCTTCCCGCCGCGCTATCCGACGCTGGCGCTGACGCTCAAAAGCCTCCTCGACCAGAATGTGGCGCCGGACCGCGTCGTGCTGTGGATCGCCGAGGCCGACATGGCGGCGCTCCCCGCCGGCGTCCTCGCCCTGCGCGCGCACGGGCTGGAGATCCGCGGCTGCGCCGACCACGGCAGCTACGACAAGATCATCCACGCGCTGGAGCACTGGCCCCGCGCCTTCATCGTCACGGCGGACGACGACGTCTATTACGGGCCGAGCTGGCTCGAGACGTTGGTGCGGGGATTCGATCCGGGGCGGCCGGCGATCGTCTGCCGCCGCGCCTACCGGCCGCGCCGCGACGCGCGCGGCGCCATGCTGCCCTATCATAGCTGGCGGCGCTGCGCCGGATCGGCCGGCGCGCCTTCGGCGACCGAGATTTTCCCGACCGGCGTCGGCGGCGTGCTCTATCCGCCGGGGCTGCTGGCGGACGAGGTGACGGACCGCACGCTGTTTACGAAGCTGTGCCCCCATGGCGACGATCTGTGGCTCTACTGGATGGGCCGGCGGGCGGGGGCGACCTACCTGCAGGTCGGGCCGAGATTCCTGGAGATCGTGTGGCCCGGCAGCCAGGAGCGATCCCTGTTCGCCGAGAACGTGAAAGGGCGGAACGACCGCCAGATCCGGGCGCTCGAGGGCCATTTCGGGCCGGTTTGACCGCGGGCGGGGGAAAAGAAAAAGCTGGATTCCCGCCTTCGCGGGCATGACGATGGGCAATGGCCCGCTTTCTCCTCCTCTGCCTGCTGCTCACCGGCTGCGCGACCGGCGCCGGGCGGCAGGCGGCGCCCGCTTATGCCTGGGCGACGTTCGACCGCACGGGCATCACCGCAGCCGGTTCATCGGGCCTTGCCGACCGCGCGCGCGGTCGCCGGCTGACGATCGACGACCCGGTGCGGATCGCGTCGATCACCAAGCTGGTGGTGGCGCTCGGCGTGATGCGGCTGGTGGAAGAGGGGAAGCTCGATCTCGACCGCGATGTCTCCGACGCTCTCGGCTGGAGCCTGCGCAACCCGGCCTTTCCCGACCGGCCGATCACCTTGCGGCTGCTGCTGTCGCACCGGTCGTCGCTGAAGGACGATATCGACTATGCGATCCCGCTCGGCACGACCCTGCGCGCCGCGCTCGCCGATCCGCGGGCGTTCGACCCGGCCCATCCGCCCGGCGCCTGGTTCCGCTATGCCAATCTCGGCTTCCCGGTCGTCGCCGCGGTGATGGAGCGCGCTTCGGGCGAGCGCTTCGACCGGCTGATGGAACGGCTTGTGCTGCAGCCGCTGGGGCTCGACGCCTGCTTCAACTGGACCACCTGCAGCCAGGACGATCTGGCGCGGGCGGTGGTGCTCTACGATGGCGAAGGCCGCGCCATCCGCGACGATCTCGGCGGGCGGCCGCCCGCCTGCCCGGTGCTGGCGCCGGAGGGCGTCGCCTGCGATCTCGCATCCTACGAGCTGGGCAGCAACGGCGCGCTCTTCTCGCCGCAGGGCGGATTGCGCATTTCCGCGCGCGACCTCGCGGCGGTGGGCCGGTTGCTGCTCAACGAGGGACGCCATCGGGGTGCCCGCTTCCTCAGCGCGGACAGCATCCGCGAAATCGTCACCGCGGCCTGGCGGTTTGGCGGCGGCAATGGCGAGACCGACAGCGGCTTCTACTGCGCCTACGGCCTCGCCGTGCAGAGCCTGCCGGTCGCCGCGCCGGGCTGCCGCGACGATTTGTTCGGCGACGGCCGGGCGGTGTCCGGCCATGCCGGCGACGCCTACGGCGTCCGCTCGGGCCTCTGGATCGACGCCGGGCGCGGCGTCGGCATCGCCTATTTCGCCACCGGCAATGGCGAGGATCCGCCGCGCGGCCGCTCGGCCTATCGCGCGATCGAGGAGAGGCTGGCCGGGCGGCTCGGCCGCTAGGGTGTATCGGCATTCAGGTTCGTCGGACGGAAAAGCCCTCTTCCCGCCGGGGAGAGGGGCTGCTGCCGGCGCCTCGAACGAATGCCGATACGGCCAGCGCCCGACGCCGCGATTGCAATCTCCGCCGCCGGGCCTATCCCGGGAGCCCGATCTCCGGGCGGAAGGATCGCCATGATCAACCGTATCCTGCTGGCGGCTCTGGCCGCCGCGATCTTCCTCGGCGCGGGGGCCTATACGCTCGGCCTGCTGAACGAGCGGAGCCTGAGGCTCGCCGAAGTGACCACGGACGTCTGCTATTCGCGCCACGGCATCGGCCTCGTCGCCGCGCCGTCGGTGCCCGAGGCGATCCGGCGCGAGTGCGCGCAGCCGATGCGGGATTATGCTTCGGCCCAGCCCTGGCGCTACGTGTTCGCCGCGGCCACCGGCGCCACCGCTGCGCTGCTCGTCGTCGGCGGCATCGTCATCCTCGTTCGCCGGCGGCGGCGGCAACCGGCCGTCCCTTTGGGGCGTTGACGCCTTGACACAGAGGAAATCCCGACCGATCAGGAACGCAATGCGCAGCGCAATCGCCTCGACCTATTATTATCGGCTCGCCCGGGCGGGACCGATCTGACGCGCGCTTAACCAGCCTCGAAGCTCAGAATCGCACCCCGTCCGGACTTCCGGGCGGGGTTTTTCTTTTCAGGAGAAACCCATGCTGACCGAAACCATCATCGAAGCGAAGAACGCGGACTGGACGATCCCGCAGCATTGGGAGCGATTCACGCCGGCCGAGCACGCCGTCTGGGACCTGCTGTTCGCCCGCCAGCAGGAGGCGCTGAGGGGCCGCGCGGTGAGCGACTTCTTCCGCGGCCTCGACGTGCTGCGTCTGTCGAGGCCGGGCATCCCCGACCTGGACGAGCTGAACGAGCGGCTGTTCGCCCGCACCGGCTGGACGATCGTGTCGGTGCCCGGGCTGGTGCCCGACGACATCTTCTTCGATCATCTGAGCCGGCGCCGCTTCCCCGCCGGCAACTTCATCCGCTCCGCCGACTCGCTCGATTATCTGGAAGAGCCCGACATGTTCCACGACGTGTTCGGCCATGTGCCGCTGCTCGCCCAGCCGGCGGTCGCCGATTTCATGCAGGAAATGGGCGCGGCGGGGCTGGCGGCGCTCGAGGCGGGCGCGCTCCACCGGCTGGCGCGGCTCTACTGGTACAGCGTCGAGTTCGGCCTGGCGCGGGAGGAGGGCGAGACCCGCATCTACGGCGCCGGCCTGCTGTCGAGCTTCGGCGAGAGCCGCTACGCGCTCGACAGCGCCGTCCCCGGCCGGTCGCGCTTCGACCTCGCCCGCGTGCTCCGCACCCGCTATTGCTCCAGACGCCTTCCAGAAGCCTATTTCGTCATCGACAGCTTCGCCGAGCTGCTGCGGCTGATGCACGAGGCGGATTTGGCCGGGCTCTACGGGCAATTGGCGAGCACGCCGGACCTTGAGCCCTAATTCCTCCCCGGCTTTTGCCGGGGAGGGGGACCACCCGAAGGGTGGTGGAGGGGTAAATGGCCCAGGCCTGTGCCTTCTACCCCTCCACCAGGCTTCGCATGCTCCCCTCCCCACGAAATCGTGGGGAGGAACTAGATGTCCTCGTGGACCATGTCGATCTCGCGGACGCGGCGCTTCTGGCGGGCCGTGTCGACGAGGCGGCGGAGATGCTCGCGCCGCTCCTGCGCCTTCTGGATCTCGGGGATGACGAGGTCGCCGGTCCGCGTGGTCTCGTCGCTCGAGGCGACGGTGATCCGGCCGATGCCGGCCATCTGGTTGAGCAGGCTGAAATCGATGCGGACGTCCTTGATCCGGTAGAGCTCGATCTCGTCGACGCTCTTGAAGATGATGCCGCGGCGGATGATCAGCCGCTCCTCGGTGATCTCGTAGGTGGCGGCGAGGTTCTGGACCCACTTCACCAGCACGACGAGAAGGGCGATCGCGGTCAGCGCCAGCCAGTAGAGGCCGAGATCGGCCACGTTCGATGGCGGCGAGAACCACGCCGGCGAGGCCGATGAGGACCGTGCCCAGGCCCGCCGCGGTGCCGATCAGCCAGCCCAAAGTCGATGACCGGAAAGTGTCGAGCCGTTCGTCCATCCTGTCCTCCCCCGTTCGTCCCCCGCACCGCTAGCACGGCGGCGAACCGGGTGAAACCGCCCCCGGATTTTGGGCGAGCCCCGAGCCCGTCCCGGCCGATTACCTGGCCGGGGGCGGCAGCGCGGGCTCAATGGCCGGGGTCGCCGCCGGCCGGCACGATCGCGGCGGCGAGGGTTTCGTCCGGGCCGCGCTCGAAATGGAGGACGAGGTCGATCCGGCCGCCGGCGGCGAGAGCGGGGTCGAGGTCGAACAGCATCAGATGCCGTCCGCCCGGACGGAAGCTCAACGTCTCGCCGTCGCGCGACCGCAACCCGCTGAAGCGGCCGCATCGAGGTCATGCTGCCCGCACGCATCGTCTCGTGCATCTCGATCCGTCCCGCCTGGCGCGCGGTGACCGAAATGAGGGCGCCCCGGTCGCCCGCTATCCTGAGGTCGAAATAGCCGGCCGCCGGGCGTCCGGGGACGGCGGCGAGGCGGACGGTCGCCGCCGCCGGTGCCGCCGGCGTCGGCCCGGAGTCGCCGCATGCGGCAGAGGGCAAGCAAGGCGGCCAGGATCGGGACGGTCGTTCGCATGCGCGCGCCTTAGGCAGGCGGGCTTCTTGTCGCAACGAAATCGCCTCCTATATCGCCTGCAAGACGCCTGCGCGCCGCTTCAAAACGGCCGCGCGGGCAGGCTATTTTTTTCGAGGGGCCAAGAGGTAGCAATATGGCAAGAGTGATCGGCATCGATCTCGGCACCACCAACAGCGCGGTCGCCGTCATGGAGGGCGGAAAGCCCAAGGTCATCGAAAATGCGGAAGGCGCGCGCACGACGCCGTCGATCGTCGCCTTCACCAAGGACGGCGAGCGGCTGATCGGCCAGCCGGCCAAGCGCCAGGCGGTGACCAATCCCGACAATACCGTGTTCGCGGTGAAGCGCCTGATCGGCCGCCGCTTCGACGATCCGGTCACCAAGAAGGACACCGAGCTCGTCCCCTATCAAGATCGTCAAGGGCGCCAATGGCGACGCCTGGGTCCAGGCCGGCGGCAAGGATTACAGCCCGTCGCAGATCTCGGCCTTCATCCTCCAGAAGATGAAGGAAACCGCCGAGGCCTATCTCGGCGAGACCGTCACCCAGGCGGTGATCACCGTCCCCGCTTATTTCAACGACGCCCAGCGCCAGGCGACCAAGGACGCCGGCCAGATCGCCGGCCTCGAAGTGCTGCGCATCATCAACGAGCCGACCGCGGCGGCGCTGGCCTACGGGCATGGAGAAGCAGGACGGCAAGACGATCGCGGTCTACGATCTCGGCGGCGGCACGTTCGACATCTCGATCCTCGAGATCGGCGACGGCGTGTTCGAGGTGAAGTCGACCAACGGCGACACCTTCCTCGGCGGCGAGGATTTCGACGCCAAGATCGTCGACTATCTGGCCGACGAGTTCAAGAAGCAGGAAGGGATCGACCTCCGATCCGACCGGCTCGCGCTGCAGCGCCTCAAGGAAGCGCGCCGAGCAGGCCAAGATCGAGCTTAGCTCGGCGCAGACCACCGAGGTCAACCTGCCCTTCATCACCGCCGACGCAGAACGGCGCCCAAGCACCTCGTCAAGGCGATCAGCCGCGCCGACCTCGAGAAGCTCGTCGCAGGACCTGATCAAGCGGACGCTCGAGCCGTGCAAGAAGGCGCTGGCCGATGCCGGCGTCAAGGCGGCGGACATCGACGAGGTCGTCCTGGTCGGCGGCATGACCCGCATGCCCAAGGTCCGCGACACGGTGAAGGAGTTCTTCGGCAAGGAGCCGCACACCGGCGTCAACCCGGACGAGGTCGTCGCCATGGGCGCGGCGATCCAGGCCGGCGTGCTGCAGGGCGAGGTCAAGGACGTGCTGCTGCTCGACGTGACCCCGCTGTCGCTCGGCATCGAGACCTTGGGCGGCGTCTTCACCCGGATGATCGACCGCAACACCACCATCCCGACCAAGAAGACGCAGACCTATTCGACCGCCGAGGACAATCAGAATGCGGTCACCATCCGCGTCTTCCAGGGCGAGCGCGAGATGGCGGCGGACAACAAATTGCTCGGCCAGTTCGACCTGGTCGGCATCCCGCCGGCGCCGCGCGGCGTGCCGCAGATCGAGGTCACCTTCGACATCGACGCCAACGGCATCGTCAACGTCCACGCCAAGGACAAGGGCACCGGCAAGGAGCAGCAGATCCGCATCCAGGCCTCGGGCGGGCTTTCCGACGCCGACATCGACAAGATGGTCCAGGAGGCCGAGCAGTTCGCCGAGGAGGACAAGACAGCGCCGCGAGGCGGCCGAGGCGAAGAACAGCGCCGAGAGCCTGATCCATTCGACCGAGCAGCAGCTGAAGGAGCATGGCGACAAGGTCGACGAGTCGCTGAAGTCCGAGATCGAGGCCGCCGTCGCCGAGGCCAAGACCGCGGTCGAGGGCGGCGAAACCGAGGCGATCAAGGCCAAGGCGGAAGCGCTCGCCCAGGTCGCGATGAAGCTCGGCCAGGCGATCTACGAGAAGGAGCAGGCCGCCGCCGCTTCGCCGGGCGCCGAGGCGCCGCGAGGGCGCGGAAGCCGCCGCCGGCGGCGACGAGGAGGTCGTCGACGCCGAATATCTCCGAGGTCGACGAAGACAATAAGGGCTGATCTCGTGCCGCTCCCCTCCGGGGAGAGGGCCGGCGAAAGGGGAGTCGCAGGAGATGAGCAGCATGGTCGATTACCCCACCACTGCCCCTCTCCCTTCGCCGGGTCGCGGCTCTCCGTCTCCCAAGGGGCGAGGGATCATGACTGAGACCGACTATTATTCGCTGCTGCAGGTGGAGCGGACGGCCGATCCGGCGACGATCAGGGCCGCCTATCGCAAGCTCGCCATGGAATGCCATCCGGACCGCAACGGCGGCTGCACCAATGCCGAAGCGAAGTTCAAGGCGCTGAGCGAAGCCTATGAGTGCCTGAAGGACCCGCAGAAGCGCGCCGCCTATGACCGCTTCGGCCACGCCGCCTTCCGCAACTGCGGCATGGGCGGCAATGGCGGCGGCGCCCAGGATTTCGGCTCCTTCGCCGACATTTTCGACAATATCTTCGGCGAGTTCATGGGCGGCGCAGCAGGGCGGCCGGCGCGGCAACGTCCGGCGCGGCTCGGACCTGCGCTACGACCTCGAGATCAAGCTCGAGGACGCCTATGACGGCCGCCCGGTCGAGCTCCAGGTCGACACCACCGCGGCGTGCGAGCCCTGCGCCGGCTCGGGCGCCAAGGCGGGGACGTCGGCGCGGCCCTGCGCGGCGTGCGGCGGCCGCGGCCAGGTCCGCGCCCGCCAGGGCTTCTTCGTCGTCGAGCAGACCTGCCCCAGCTGCCGCGGCGTCGGCGAGACGATCGCCGATCCCTGCCCGTCCTGCCGCGGCGAGGGCCGGGTCGAGAAGCGCAAGTCGCTCTCGGTCAACATCCCCGCCGGCGTCGACGAGGGCACCCGCATCCGCCTCGCCGGCGAGGGCGAGGCCGGCGTGCGCGGCGGCCCGCCCGGCGACCTCTACATCTTCGTCCACCTCGCCCGGCACGCGATCTTCCAGCGCGAGGGCACCACCTTGTTCGCCCGCTGCCCGGTCAGCTTCACCACCGCCGCTTTGGGCGGGACGATCGAGGTGCCCGGCCTCGACCACGAGAAGCACGAGATCCGCATCCCCGCCGGCATCCAGTCCGGCAAGCAGCTCCGCCAGCGCGGCGCCGGCATGCCGGCGATGGGCGGCCGCGGCTATGGCGACATGGTGATCCAGATCGAGGTCGAGACCCCGACCAGGCTCTCCGCCAGGCAGCGCGAGATATTGGAGCAGTTCCGCGAGACCGAGACCGGCGAGGAATGCCCGGCCTCCAAGGGCTTCTTCCAGAAGCTGAAGGCGGCGATCGGCGGCTAGGCCGCGGGCCGTGCCGGTATCTCCAGCCCGCGCTGCACCGCCGGCCGGGCCAGGCCGCGTTCCAGCCAGGCCGGGACATTGGTCAGGTTGTCGAACTCGACCAGATCGCGCGCCTCGTAGAAGGTGATCAAGTTGCGCACCCAGCCCAGGGTCGCGACGTCGGCGATGCTATAATCGTCCATGATCCAGTCGCGCCCCGCCAACCGCGCCTCGAGCACGCCGAGCAGGCGCTTCGCCTCGGCGACGTAGCGGTCGAGCGGCCTTTTGTCCTCCCATTCGCGCCCGGCGAACTTGTTGAAGAAGCCGACCTGGCCGAACATCGGCCCGATCCCGCCCATCTGGAACATCAGCCACTGGATCGTCTGATAGCGCCGCGCCGGCTCGGCCGGGAGGAGCATGCCGGTCTTGTCGGCGAGGTAGATCAGGATCGCCCCCGATTCGAACAGGCCGAGCGGCGTGCCGCCCGGCCCGTCTGGATCGATGATCGCGGGGATCTTGCCGTTGGGGTTGAGCGACCGGAATTCCGGCGTCTGCGTTCCATCCTCGCCAAACGGAATGAAATGCGGCTCGTAGGGGAGGCCCATTTCCTCGAGCATGATCGAGACCTTCACCCCGTTGGGCGTCGGCACCGAATAGAGCTGCAGCCGGTCGGGATGCGCGGCGGGCCAGCGGCGGGTGATCGGAAAAGCCGACAGGTCAGTCATCGCCGAACACCCGCGCGAAGATCGTGTCGACATGCTTGAAGTGATAATCGAGGTCGAACTCCGCCTCGATCGCGGCCGGCGGCAGCAAGGCGGTCACCTCCGCGTCCTCCTTGAGCAGCGCCAGCAGGCTGAGCGCGCCGTCCGATTCCCAGACCTTCATCGCGTTCGCCTGGACGAGCCGGTACGCCTCCTCGCGGCTGGCGCCGGCCTGGGTGAGGGCGAGGAGCACACGCTGGGAATGGACGAGGCCGCCCATGCGGTCGAGATTCTTCCGCATCCGCTCGGGATAGACGAGCAGCTTGTCCATCACCTGGGTGAGGCGGGCGAGGGCGAAATCGAGGGTGATCGTCGCGTCGGGGCCGATATAGCGCTCGACCGAGCTATGGCTGATGTCGCGCTCGTGCCACAAGGCGACATTCTCCAGCGCCGGCGTCACGCAGGCACGGACCATGCGGGCGAGGCCGGTCAGATTCTCGCTCAGCACCGGGTTGCGCTTGTGCGGCATCGCCGAGCTGCCCTTCTGGCCGGCCGAGAAAAACTCCTCCGCCTCGAGCACCTCGGTGCGCTGCAAATGGCGGATCTCGGTGGCCAGCCGCTCGACCGACGAGGCGATCACCCCCAGGGTTGCGAAATAGAAAGCGTGGCGGTCGCGCGGGATGACCTGGGTGGAGACGGGCTCGACGCCGAGCCCCATGCTGGCGGCGACATGGGCCTCGACCCGGGGATCGACATTGGCGAAGGTGCCGACCGCGCCCGAGATCGCGCAGGTGGCGACGTCGTCGCGGGCGGCGGCGAGGCGGGCGCGCGCCCGGTCGAACTCGGCATAGGCCTGCGCCAGCTTGAGGCCGAAGGTGACCGGCTCGGCATGGATGCCGTGGCTGCGGCCGATGGTCGGCGTCAGCTTGTGCTCGAAGGCGCGGCGCTTGAGCACCGCCAGCAGCGCGTCGAGATCCTCGATCAGCAGGTCGGCCGCGCGCTTCAGCTGGACGGCGAGGCAGGTGTCGAGCACGTCCGAGCTGGTCATGCCCAGATGGAGGAAGCGCGCCTCCGGCCCGATTTGCTCGGCGACCCAGGTGAGGAAGGCGATCACGTCGTGCTTCACCACCGCCTCGATCGCGTCGATCGCGGCGACGTCGATCGCGGGCCCGGCCGCCCACCAGTCGCGGACCGCCTTGGCCGCCTCCGCCGGCACCGTGCCGAGCGCCGCCATCGCGTCGAGCGCGTGCGCCTCGACCTCGAACCAGATCCTGTATCTGGCTTCCGGCTCCCAGAGGGCGGCCATCGGCGCGCGGGCGTAGCGGGCGATCATGCGGCCGCCTAGCAACGGCGGCGGCGGCGCGCAACGTGCCGGCCAGTTGAACGACCGATCAAATCGGCTTGACTTTCACTTGATTGATCGTTCAACTCGCCGGCGGACAAGGGGAGGCGGCGATGATGACGGTCGGTTCGATCCTGCTGGCGATGGCGGCGCAGGCGGTGACGGCGGAACACCGGATCGTCCGGGCCGCGCCGGCGGCCGGGGATGGGGCCGGTGCTGTCGCGATCGCCAGTCCAGGGCCGGCGGACCCGGTGGCCGGCGCGGCCCGCCCCGCGCCGGCGCTGGCGCCGGAGCTCGAGCCGCTCGGCTTCCTGGTCGGCGCCTGCTGGCGGGGGACGTTCCCCGATGGCCGGCAGACCGACACCCACTGCTTCGCGCCGATGCTCGGCGGCCGGTTCGTGCGCGACCGGCACGTGGTCGAAGGCGCTCCCCAGCCCTATTCCGGCGAGACCATCTACCGCTGGGATATGGCGGCCCGCCATATCCGCTACGATTATTATGCCTCGGACGGGTCGCACAGCGGCGGGACCGCCGGCGCGGCCCCGGACGGCCTTCGCTTCCCCGAGGAGATCCACCGGTCGCCCGAGGGCAGGGAAATGACGATCCGCAGCGCGTGGATACGGGACGGGGCCGACGCCTATGTCGCGCTCAGCGAGGCGCGAGACGGTGCGGGCTGGCGCGAGCTGTGGCGGATGCGGTTCGAGCGCGTATCGGCGGCGCCGGCCGGCTAGGGTCGGGACCCGATTGGAAGACGGATTTGGCTCGGGTAACCAGGGAGTCATCCCCGAGGCATCGTCGCCCCTCGCTCACCTGCGTCCATGGATCCCGGCTTTCGCCGGGATGACTCCGAAATTGCACGTAAATCAGAAATGGCTGATTGAACCCTAGATAAGCCCCTCCGCGCGCAAGCTCTTATAGCCATGCGCGCCGATGATGATGTGGTCGTGCAAAGTAACCTTGAGGTGCCGGCCGGCTTCGGCAAGGTCGCGGGTCAGGCGGATGTCCTGCTGGCTCGGGCTCGGGTCGCCGCTCGGATGGTTGTGGACGACGATGATCGCGGTGGCGTGGAGATCGAGCGCGCGGCGCATGATCTCGCGGATATAGACCGCCGATTCGTCGACCGAGCCCTCCCACATCGGCTCGTCGCGGATCAGCACGTTCTTCGAGTTGAGGAACAGGACGCGCACCCGCTCGATCGCCTCATGGGCCATGTCGGCGGTGAGATAGTCGAGCAGCGACTGCCACGAGGCGAGCACCGGCCGCTCCCTGATCCCTTCCTTGAGCAGCCGGAGCGCCGAGGCCTGGGCGATCTTCAGCGCCGCGACCGCGCCCTCGCTGATCCCGCCGACCCGGGCGATCGCCTCGGCGTCGGCGGCGAGCAGGCCGCCGAAGCCGCCGAAATCCTTGATCAGCGCCTTGGCCAGCTTCTTGGTGTCGCGGCGCGGCATCGCCAGCGCGAGCAGATATTCGACCAGCTCGTGATCGAGCAATGCGTCCGGCCCGCCCTCGAACAGGCGCCGGCGCAGGCGGGCGCGGTGCCCGCTGCCGTCGGACGAGGCCTCGGCCATAACCATGGATTAAGCCCGGACATGCGGTTACGCAAACAGACGGAATCGGGACGCCGCGGAACGGTGGCGCGATCGGACGGGTTGGACGAAGCGTGGACGAGGACGGAAACGAGGTGAGGCGCCGGCGCTGGCCGCGGCGGCTGCGCATCGGCGCCGGGGTGCTGCTCCTCGCCCTCGTCCTGGCCGTCGCCATCGTCTGGACGATGCGGGTCCGCATCGCCACCGACTTCATCGACCGCGAGTTCGCCCGCCGCGGCGTCGAGGCCAGCTACGACGTCAAGCGGATCGGCTTCGGCGCCCAGATCTTCGAAAATCTCGTCATCGGCGACCGCCGCCGCCCCGATCTCGTCGCCCGCCGGGTCGAGGTGCAGATCCGGCTCGGCCTGAGCGGGCCCCGGGTCGGCCTGATCACCGCCCGCGGCGTCCGCCTCAACGGCCGGATCGAGGGCGGCAGGCTGCGCCTCGGCCAGGTCGACCGGCTGCTGCCGCCGCCCTCCGGCCTGCCGTTCCGCCTGCCCGACCAGCGGGTCGACGTCGACGATGCCGCGATCGCGCTGGACACGCCGGCGGGCCAACTCGCGCTGGCGGTGAGCGGCCGCGGCAACCTTGCCGACGGCTTCCGCGGCGGGCTGGCGATCGTGTCGCGCGAGCTCCGGCTCGGCGAATGCCGCATCGCCCGGCCGATCGCCCGCTTCACCGTCCGCGTGGTCGACTTGCGGCCCCGGATCCACGGGCCGCTGGCGATGCAAAGCGTCCGCTGCGGCGACGCCCTTGCCGTCGATCGCCCGCTGTTCGACGTCCGTGCGATGCTCGCGGCGGGGATCGACGGCTGGCGCGGCGCGACCGTGCTGCGCGCGGCGCGCCTGCAATCGGGATCGAGCGGCTTCGCCGGCCTCCAGGGCCGCCTCACCTTCGACGGCAATGCCGATGACACGCACGGCACGCTCGAGCTCGCATCGGCGGCGGCCGCCGCCGGCATGATGCGGTCGGCGCGGACCCGCCTGGCCGGGCGTTACGCCGTCTCGCCGCGCCGCGGCGACCTGTCGCTGCTCGGCGAGGTGGCGGTGGACGGCCTCGTCGTCCGCGACGATGCGCTGGCCTCGATCGCCGGTGCGCTGCGCGGCGCGGCGGGGACGCCGGTCGGCCCGATCGCCGACGCGCTGGCCGCCGCGATGCTTCGCGCCGGCCGCGGCGGCGCCGACGGCCGCGCCGTCATCCGGCTCGCCGGCGGCGACGGGCGGGGTGCCTTCCGCGTCGGCGACCTGCGCCTCGACAGCCGCAGCGGCGCGCATCTGGTCGCCGCCGGCGGCGACGGCTTCACCTATCAATGGCCGGGCGGCGCCGTCCGGCTCGACGGCGCCTTCGCCCTCTCGGGCGGGGGCTTTCCCGATGCCCGCTTCACCCTCGTCCAGGCCGGGGCCGGCGCGCCGCTCAGGGGAACCGGCCGGATCGCGCCGATGGCGGCCGGCAATGCCCGGCTCGCGCTCGGCGACATCGGCTTCACCGCCACCGCCGACGGGCGGACCAGCTTCCGCACCGTCGCCACGCTCGACGGCCCGCTCGGCGGCGGCCGCGTCACCGGCCTGTCGCTGCCGCTCAGCGGCCGCTTCGGGCGCGGCGGCTTTTCGCTCGGCGAAGGCTGCGTGAGCGCGGGGTTCCGCGCGCTCCACCTCCAGAACCTCCGGCTCGGGCCGTCGCGCCTGCCGCTTTGCCCGGTCGGCCGCGCCTTGCTGTGGAGCGAGGGGGGCGGGCTGATGGGCGGCGCCGAATTGCGGGCGCTGCGCCTGGCGGGGCGGCTCGGCGACTCGCCGATCGCTTTGACCTCCGGCCGGCTGCGGGTCGACCTGGCGGGGTTCGCCGCCACCGCGGTCGCCGCCCGGCTCGGCGCCGGCGACGGCATCAACCGGCTCGACGCCGCCGGCTTCAGCGGCCGGTTCGTCGCCGGCGGCGCGGCCGGGCGCTTCGACGGCCTCGTCGGCGATCTCGCCAGCGTGCCGCTGCTGCTCAGCGAAGGCACGGGAAGCTGGCAGTTCAGCGATGGGAATCTCGCGATGGAGGGCCATGTCGCGATCGCCGACAGGGAGCGGCCCGGCCGCTTCCACCCGGTCGTCAGCGACGATTTCCGCCTCACCCTCGCCAGCGACCGGATCCGCGCCACCGGCTGGCTGAACCATCCGGCGAGCGGCACCCGCGTCGCCCTGGCGACGATCGAGCACGACCTTGGCACCGGCGCCGGCAATGCCGTGCTCGACGTCGACGATCTGCGCTTCGCGCCGGGTTTCCAGCCGGACGCGCTCACCCCGGCGACCGTCGGCGTGGTCGCGCTCGTCGACGGCAGCCTCAGCGGCCAGGGGCGGATCGAATGGGACGGCGCCGGCACCCGCAGCAGCGGCACCTTCTCGACCGCCGACATGGACCTTGCGGTGCCGTTCGGCCCGGTCGAGGGGATCGCCACGACGATCCGCTTCACCGACCTGCTCGGCCTCACCAGCGCGCCCGGACAGACGGCGCGGATCGGCCTGATCCGCACCGGCATCGACGTCTATGACGGCGAGGTCCGCTACCAGCTTCAGCCCAATTCCCATATCGCGATCGAAAGCGCGGCCTGGCCGCTCGCCGGCGGCACCCTGGCGCTGGAGCCGACGATCCTCGATTTCAGCCAGGAATCGACCAAATATCTCACCTTCCGCGTGACCGGGCTCGACGCGGCGCGCTTCATCCAGCTGATGGAGTTCAGCAATCTCGACGCGACCGGCACGTTCGACGGCACCATCCCGATGCAGTTCACCCAGGCCGGCGGGCGGGTCGCCAACGGGCGGCTGACCGCGCGCGAGGGCGGCGGCACGCTCTCCTATATCGGCGAATTGAGCGATCGCGACCTCGGCGCTTATGGCGTGCTTGCCTTCGACGCCCTGAAGTCGCTGCGCTACAGCCGCTTCGACATCACGCTCGACGGCTCGCTCGACGGCGAGTTCCTGACCCGGATCGATCTCGACGGCATCGCCCGCAATCCCGCCGGGACGCGCGAGCCCGGCGGCGGCATTTCGGGGATGGTGGTCGGCCGCGTGCTCGGCCAGCTCGCCCGCATCCCGTTCAACTTCAACATCCGCATCGCCGGACCGTTCCGCGCGCTGGTCGCCACCGCGCGCTCGTTCGAGGACCCGGCCGACCTCATCCGGGCGTCGCTGCCGCAGCTGCTGGAGGAACGCGACGCCGCCGATTCGACCGTTCAGCCTCAAGAAAGCGAGCCTGTGCCATGACCCTGACCGACTTGACGAACGAGGTTCGCAGTGCGAGCCGGAAAGGAATGGAGAAGATCGGCCCCGCTTTGCTTGCCGCCGTCGCCGCCGCCGGGCTTTCCGGCTGCGTCAACGTCGCGGCGCCGGAGCGGCCGATCGAGATCAACCTCAACATCACCATCCGCCAGGAAGTGGTGGTCCGGCTCCAGCGGGACGCGCAGGAGCTGATCCAGAACAATCCAGGAGTATTTTAGATGACCCGCCATATGAAATTGCTGATCGCCGCCGGCCTCGGCATCTTTATGGTGGCCGGGACGACCGCCTATGCCATGCAGGGCGACGCGGCGGGCCAGCTGCGCGCCACCGGCCTGGTCGGCGAGCAGGCCGACGGCTATCTCGGCCTCGTCGGCGCCGCCCCGGGCGACGTCCGCGCGCAGATGGAGTCGATCAACATCCAGCGCCGCGCCGCCTACACCCAGCTCGCCGCGCAGCGCGGCGCGACGATCGAGGAGGTCGCCGCCGCCACCGCCTGCCAGATTTTCGCGAGCCGCATCCTGCCCAACCAATTCTATCGCCTGCTCGACGGCGTCTGGCGCCGCCGCAACGGCAGCGAGCCGGTGCCGCGCCCCAGCCATTGCGGCGGCTAGGGGCTCAATCGCCCGTCAGCGGGCGCGGCCGCTCGCCGGGCACTTCGAAGGCGGGGCGGTAGCCGTCGCTCAACCGGGCGAGGTCATCGGGCTCGAACGGCACGTCGACAATGAGGCCGCCGGCGTCGAAATATCCGGTCGCGACGAATATGCGCAGGGTGTCGAACCGGCCGTTGCCGTCGCTGTCGGCGGGCGCCGCCGGCCGGTCGGCGAGCGCCGGGCAGGCCCGCCTGCCGCTTTCCCCCTGGGCCGCCGCCGCATAAGCGGCGCAAAAGCGCGGGGCGAGGGCGCGCAAGGCGGCCGGATCGGAGAAAGCGCTGAGGTGGGCCGGCCTTGCGCCCGCCAAGTCCCAGAGCAGCACGGCGAAGCGGTCGTCGCCATGGCCGCCGCCGGTATAAGCGGCGATCTCCGCGGACAGGCTGATCAGCCGCGCGGTGCGGCCCTCGACCCGCCAGCTCGTGTCGAGGGCGTGGCGGTTGAACGGGAATCGTCCGCGCCGCGCGATGCCGCGCATCTGGCTTGCGAATGCGGCGGCGCGGGCGCGCTCGGAGGCCATCCGCGTCCGCATCGCCGCCTTGAGCGCCGGCTCCGCCTCGACCGCCGCCGGCCAGGCATAGCGGAAGGCGAGCATGCCGTTCTCCTCGAGGCGCTCGAAATCGGCCGGCGGCGGGGCGGCGGCGAGCAAAGCGAGCAGCACGATCATCGGCAGGCGCGGGCGGGCGTGCGTATGCCTGCCTCCTGGGGGAGGCCGAAGGCGAGGCGGAAGCGCCGCTCCATCGCCGAGATCATGCGCGCGTCGACGGGAATGTCGACCTCATAGGGCCCCTCCGCCCACGATCCGACCACATAGGGGGCGATCAGCGCCCGCATCGCCTCGATCCGGCCGCGCGGGCCGCACAGCAGGGTGACCGGCTGGGCATCGACGTCGGGACAGCGGATTTCCGGCTTGGCCTCGTCGCGCCGGGCGCGGACCTCCGCGGCCAGGGCGCCGCAAAAGGCGTGCTGCACCGCCCCGAGCCCGCGCGGGCGCTCGCCGAGCAAATCGTGCTCGAACGGGCCGACCCGGAACAGGTCGCCAAACCGCATCGCCCGGTCCCGCCCCCGGTCGAACAGGATCGTCCGATATTCGATCCCGCCATGGGCGCCGCCGGCATAGGTGGCGACGGTGCCGGACAGCGCGATCAGCTCCGGCGTCATCGCGTCGACCCGCCATTCCGCTTCGTAGCTGATCCGGCCCGGCGCTTCGCCCTTCTGCTCGCGCAGCCACCTTTCCGCCCGCAAGACCTCGTAGTGCAGCAAGGCGGCGAGCGCGGGAATCGCCGCCGCCTCGGCCGGATAGACGATCGAGAAGGCGTAAGCGCCGGTCAGCTGGCCGACGCAGATCGTGCCGGGGCCGCGCGGCGCGGCGAGATCGCCCTGCGGGCAGGCCGGGTCGGGCGGCGGATCGGCCGCCTCCTGCGCCGCGAGCGGGGCGGCGAGAAAAAGCGCGGCGGCAAATGCGGAAAGGGCTCTGAGCATGCCCGCACGCTATCGCCTGCCGCCCGCGCGCGCCAGCGCCAGAAACGGGAACGCGGTCATGCCGCAGTGCAGCAATGGCGCTGTTGACTTGGCCCGAGCCGCTTCCTAAAGGAACCGCGCCTTGGCGGGATCGTTCGCCGGCATGTCCCACGCCTTGTCGCACCGCGTTTCCCAAGGCGCGGCCGCACACGGGAAGGACGGCATGGCGGAAAGCGAGCCCCGGCAGGACCCGAAGTCTCCCCAGGATGCGCGGCTGGCCTCGCTCGACGAGCGGCTCCGGCAGGCGCAGGCGGACGAGGCGGCGCGGACCGGCAAGGCGCGCGTGACGTCGCGAAAGGGCCAGGCGCAGGGAATGCGGGTCCTGAACGACCTGATCGGCATTCCGTTCGGCTGCGCGCTGATCGGCTGGCTGGTCGATCGCTGGCTGGGCACCCTGCCGGCGGTCACGCTGACGATGTTGTTCATTGGGTTCGCGATCGCGGTCAGGAACGTGGTGCGGATGTCGAAGCAGCGGCCGGAATGATCGCCGGCCGTTCGCGCGGATAGAAGTCTTAGAGGTTCAAGAGTGGCGGCCGAATCCAGAATCGATCCGATGCACCAGTTCCAGATCGACCCGATCGTCGGGTCGCTGGCCGAGGGCAGCCCGTTCGCGTTCACCAACAGCGCGTTGTGGATGCTGATCGTCCTCGCCACCATCTGGCTGTTCATGATCGGCGGGCTGAAGCGCGAGCTGGTCCCCGGCCGCTGGCAAATCGCGGTCGAGGGCGTCACCGGCTTCGTCACCTCGATGCTGTCGGCCAATGTCGGGCCCGAGGGGCGCAAATATGTCCCCTGGGTGTTCACCGTCTTCATGTTCATCCTGGTCGCGAACCTGATGGGGATGATGCCGTTCGGGGTGATTCCGGGCGTCCATCCGTTCACCGTCACCAGCCAGTTCACCGTGACGGGGGTGATGGCGATCATCAGCTTCTCGATCGTCCTCGTCGTCGGCTTCTGGAAGCACGGCTTCCGTTTCTTCACCTTGTTCATCCCGCACGGCACGCCCAAGCCGCTGCTGCCGCTCATCTTTCTGATCGAACTGCTGTCGTTCATGGTCCGCCCGTTCAGCCTCGCGCTGCGGCTGTTCGTGGCGATGATCGCGGGCCACATATTGATGAAGGTGTTCGGCAGCTTCATCGTCGGCGGCCTCAACGCGGACGGCGCGATGGGGCCGGCGATCAGCCTTCTCTCCTTCGTCTTCATCGTCGGGGTGAGCGCGCTCGAGCTTCTGGTCTGCGCCATCCAGGCCTATGTTTTCGCCCTCCTGACCTCGCTCTACATCAACGACGCCGTCAACCTTCATTAGACCCATCATAGAATTCACAAAGGAGCTAAATCATGGACCTCGAAGCAGCAAAAGTGATCGGCGCGGGCCTCGCCGCGATCGGCGTCGGCACCGCCGCCATCGGCGTCGGCATCGTCTTCGGCTCGTTCCTCGAAAGCGCGATCCGCAACCCCGCGGCCGCCGACGGCCAGCAGGGCCGGCTGTTCATCGGCTTCGCCGCCGCCGAGCTGCTCGGCCTGATCGCCTTCGCCGTCGCGATGATCATCCTCTACGCCGTCTGACCGGAAAGGGGGGACACGTAAAAGTACGTGTCCCCATTCGCCAATGCCCCAGATCAACCAGCTCGCCGACGTCGCCCTGTCGCAGTTCTTCTGGCTGCTGCTGGTGCTCGGCCTGATCTATTTCGGGATCGGCCGGGCGATGCTGCCCAGGATCCAGTCGACGGTCGACGCCCGCGACAGCCGCATCGCCGACGACCTCGCCGCCGCCCAGGCCGCGCGCAGCGAGGCCGATGCGATCGAGGCTGCGTACCGGGCGCGGATCGACGAGACCCGCGCCGAGGCGCTGAAGGTCGCCCAGGCGGCCAAGGCGGCCAGCGCCAGGGCGACCGAGGAGCGGATCCGGGCGACCGACGCCGAGGTGGGCGCGACGGTGGCGGCGGCCGAGACCCGGATCCGCGCCGCCGCGGACGCCGCTTTGGGCGAGATCGAAAACGTCGCCGCCGGGGCGGCGCGGGACATGGTGGCCCGGCTCGCCGGTCTCAGCGTGACCGCCAAGGAGGCGGATCTGGCCGTGAAGGCGGCGATGGCCCATGGCTGAGCCCGCCCATCCCCCCGCGGCCAGCGCGACCACCGAGGATCATGGCGGCGCGCCACACGCCGAGCCCACCGCTTTGTTCCTCGACGCCACCGGCTGGGTCTCGCTGGCGATGGTCGCGGTGTTCGCGATCCTGATCTGGAAGCGGGTGCCGGCCCTGATCGCCGCCGCGCTCGACCGCAAGATCGCCGGCATCCGCGCCCAGCTCGACGAAGCCGCGCGGCTGCGCGCCGACGCCGACGCGCTGAAAGCCGAATATGAGGCGCGGGCCGCCGCCGCCGGCGCCGAGGCCGCGACCATGATCGAGCGCGCGCGGGCGGAGGCCGACGGCATCCTCGCCCGCGCCCAGGCCGACGCCGACGCCCTGGTCGAGCGCCGCACCCGCATGGCCGAGGACAAGATCGCCGCCGCCGAGCGCGCCGCGCTGGACGAGGTCCGCGCCCGGGCCGCGACGGCGGCGACGGCCGCCGCCGAAGCCCTGATCCGCGACAAGCTCGACGCCGCCGCCGACAAGCCGATGGTCGACGCGACCATCGCCGGGCTGGGGAAGCGCTGACCTGATCTCCCCTCCCTTTCAAGGGAGGGGCTATCTTTGGAGCTTCGCCGGCGCGCGCTTCCGCCAGGCCCATTCGATCGCCCGCTCAAGCCATTCGTCGCTCACCCGGCTCAGCGCCACCAGAGTCGATCCGCCGCGCCCCCAGGCGCCGGCCGCCGGCTTGAAGGCCTCCGGCTCCGCCGCCATGGCCAGCTCCTGCTGCTCGGGCAGCAGCATCACCGCACCGGTCCCTTTCTCCGGCGCGTGCAAGGTCGCGAAGATCCTGCCGCCGACGCGGAAGTCGGGATGGCCCATATGCGCCTTCTCTTCCGCACCCGGGAAGGAGAGGGCGATCCGCCTGAAGTCCTCTGCGCTGGCCATGGGTGGCAGGATAAGCGCACGGGCGGCCATTTCAATTGGTGGCAGTTCGGCGACCAATTCCCTAAATCCTCTTCGTGACCCAGCCGCCCGACTCCCCCGACCGCTTCAACGAGGAGAAAGCGACCTATACGGTGCGCGGCACCGGCGCGCCGGACCTGGAGGCGGGGATCGCCGCGATCCGCTCCGTGGTGAAGACGCTGCCGGTGCGGCCGGGCGTCTACCGGATGCTCGATGCCCGCGGCGACGTCCTCTATGTCGGCAAGGCGCGCGCGCTGCGGAACCGGGTCAACGCCTACACCCAGGTCGCGCGGCAGACCAAGAGGCTGCTGCGCATGGTCTCCCAGACCCGCTCGATGCAGATCGTCACCACCGGCAGCGAGGCCGAGGCGCTGCTGCTCGAGGCGCAGCTGATCAAGCGCTACCGGCCGCCCTACAACGTGCTGCTGCGCGACGACAAAAGCTTCCCTTTCATCCTGCTGCGCGAGGATCACGATTTCCCGCGCGTCCAGCTCCATCGCGGCGCCCGCCGGCACAAGGGCCAATATTACGGCCCGTTCGCGAGCGCCGGCTCCGTGCGCAACACGTTGAACTCGCTGCAGAAGCTGTTCCTGCTGCGGAGCTGCACCGACAGCTTCTTCGCCAACCGCACGCGGCCGTGCCTGCTCCACCAGATCCGCCGCTGCAGCGCGCCCTGCGTCGGCCGGATCGACGAGGCGGGCTATGCCGAGCTGGTCCGCGACGCCAAGGACTTCCTCGGCGGCCGTTCGACCAAGATCCAGCAGAAGCTTCAGGCGCTGATGATCGAGGCTTCGGACGCGATGAACTTCGAGCTGGCCGCGGTCTACCGCGACCGGCTGCGGGCGCTCACCTATGTCCAGGGCAGCCAGGCGATCCACGCCGAGAAGCTGGGCGACGCCGACCTGTTCGCGCTCGCCTGCAAGGGCGGGACGATGTGCATCCAGGCCTTCTTCATCCGCGGCGGCCAGAATTGGGGCCATCGCAGCTTCTTCCCGGCCCACACCGCCGACGTGCCCGAGGCCGAGGTGCTGCAGAGCTTCCTCGTCCAGTTCTACGAGGAGGTGCCGTCGCCGCGGCTGATCCTGACCGACCGGCCGCTGCCCGAAGCGGACCTGCTCTGCGAGGCCTTCTCCGAGCGCGCCGAGCGCAAGGTCTCGATCAGGACGCCCCAGCGCGGCGACCAGGTGCGGATGATCCGCCAGGCCGCCCGCAACGCCGAGGAGGAGATCGACCGCCTCCTCGCCGAAACCTCGACCCAGGCGAGGAACCTGCGCGAGATCGCCGAGCTGTTCGAGCTGCCCGAGCCGCCGCAGCGGATCGAGGTCTACGACAACAGCCACGTCATGGGCACCAATGCGGTCGGCGCGATGATCGTCGCCGGGCCGGAAGGCTTCCGCAAGAACCAGTATCGCAAGTTCAACATCAAGCGGCCGGAGACCACGCCCGGCGACGATTTCGCGATGATGCGCGAGGTGCTCGGCCGCCGCTTCGCCCGGCTCGAGAAGGAGGATCCGGACCGCTCCAGGGGCGAATGGCCGGATCTGCTCCTGATCGACGGCGGCAAGGGCCAGCTCTCGGCGGTGTGCGAGACGCTCGAGGATGCCGGCGTCCACGACGTGCCGGTGGTCGCGGTCTCCAAGGGCCCCGACCGCAATGCCGGCCGCGAGGTCTTTCATCTCCCCGGCGGGCGCGAGATCGGCCTGCCGCACAATGCGCCCTTGCTGTTCTACCTTCAGCGGCTGCGCGACGAGGCGCATCGTTTCGCCATCGGCGCCCACCGGGCGAAGCGGGCGAAGAGCTTCACCGCCAGCCCGCTCGACGAGGTCCCCGGCATCGGGCCGGGGCGAAAGCGGGCGCTGCTGATGCATTTCGGGACCGCCCGCGCCGTCCGCAACGCCGCGCTGCAGGATCTTGAGCAAGCGCCCGGCATCTCCGCCGCCGTGGCGCGCAAGGTCTACGATTATTTCCACCCGGCGGGGTGACCGGGCCGCCCCGGCCACCCCTCGGGTCCGCGCGTCACACCGCCTTCATCGCGATCGACATCGTGCGGACGGTGCGCGCGCCGGCGGCGCCGCCCCGCTCGAAGGTGAGGACATCGCCTTGGGCGCAGGGGATGCGCGCGCTCCAGTTCAGCGGCAGGCGAAGCTGGTTGCCGGCCGGATTGAGCTGATAGTCGCTCACGATCGATCCGTTCTTGTAGATGTAGAAGATGAAGAGGTCGGACGCGGTGACATTCTCGAGCACGGCCGACATGCGCACCTCCACCTCGCCTTCGAACGGCAGGGTTACCGCGCCGCCGGAATAGCTGTCCTGCCATCCGGTGGCCGCCACCGACTGGCTGACCGCGGTGAGGCTGGTCGGCCAGTTGCCGCTGACCTCGCCCCGGAACGAGAATTGGCGGCGGTCGGCGTTGATCGCCTGCCCCCCGGTCTGGACGATGAAGTTGCGGTAGCGCGACTGGAGCAGGCCGGCGGAGGCGACGGTCCGTTCCGCGGTGATCGTGAGCGTCACGCCGGTGCCGCTGCTGGTCGCGGCGCTGCTGAGGGTGAGCGTGCCGGCTCCGGTGTTGACGGCGGTGATCGTGGCGCCGGCGGGGATGCCGGTGCCACGGATCGCCTGGCCCACCTGAAGGCCATCGGTCTCGCTGAGGTTGCTCACCGTGGTGCTGCTGGCGGTGAGGTCGCCGGTGATCTGGGTCGAGGCGACCTCGCGATAGGAATCGATCACCACGCCGGCGACGTTCGGACCGCCGCTGCCGCCGTCATAATAAGTGACCGCGCCCTCCACCGGGCCGAAGCTGTTCTGCTCCGGATCGAGGCCGAACGTGTCGATGCGATGGTAATTGCCCTGGAACAGCCCGCTCGTCGGAAGGTCGGGATTGATCTCGAAATGGATCAGGGAATTGTCGGTCGGATCCTCCGCCCCCAGGAATTCGGAACGGCGCGAGATGCACCGGTTCTGCACCACGCGGAAAAAGAGGATGTAGCTGAGGTAGCAGGCGGCGGTCCGGTTCCCGTCCAGCTCGCAGGAATGGACGTCGAGATTGGTGCACGAGCCCGTCTCGATGTCCGCCTCAACATAGATGCCGTAGCCGACGCCCTCCTCGGAGCCGTTGAACGACACCGAGCTGTCGATGAAGCTCCAGTTGGAGCCGTGGAAGCGGACGCCGTGCTCGCTATTGCCCTCGATCCGGCATTTCTGCAGGCGCCAGATCGCGGAGCCCTGGCCGTTGGCCGCGAAGATGCCGGTGCCGCAGCCGCGGATCTCGACCAATTCGAGCAGCCAGTCGGTCGATTGGTAGCTGTCGGGGTTGCCGAGCCCCTCGCCCTCCACGACCGGGACGTAGATGCCGTAGTCGAATCCCTGGATGTAGACCGAGTTGAGCGCCGCCTTGAACCAGCCGATGGTCGAGACGCCCGCCTCGATCGTGCGGCCCGGCGAGGCCTTGATCGCCATGTCGCGGAGGCCGCCGCCGAACTGGAACTCGAACGGGTCCGCGGTCGATCCATCCACGTCGATGCCGGCGTCGCCGTTGAAATCGCACCACAGGATGGTCGTTTCGCGTCCCGACCCCGACAGCCAGAGGCCGCCTTTGTCGCCGGTCGTATGGCGCACGAGCGGGGCGGCGAGCCGGATGCCGCCCTGCGGAAGGATCACTTCGCGCCCGTCGGCGAAGGCGATGGCGGCATTGAGCGCCGCCGAATCGTCACAGCCGTCGGTGCCGTCGGTGCTGTTGGCTTTCACGCCGAAATCGCTGGCGAGGATCTTGCTGGCATACATGGGATGTACTCCTTTTGTTCGATGGGAACAAAAGGCGAAGCATGGAAAATCCAACAAGTATCCAACAATCGGCATGGGCTTGAAAAAAAGTGCCGCGTCGTCGGATATGAGCGGCGGCCCGGCCTGAGCCGATAGGAGCGAGCCTCTTGCACCTGACCAGCGAAGCCATAATCGTCGCCGTCCGCGCCCATGGCGAGCATGGCGCGATCGTGCGGGCGCTGACGCCCGCGGACGGGGTTCAGGCCGGCTATGTGCGCGGCGGGCGTTCGCGGCGGCTCAGGCCCGTGCTCGTCCCCGGCAACCTCGTCCAGACCGAATATCGCGCCCGCACCGACGCGCAGCTCGCCCATCTCACCCTCGAGATCGTCCACAGCCGCGCCTTTCTCCTGAGCGAGCCCCTCGCCGCCGCCGGCCTCGAATGGGCGACCGCGCTCACCGCCGCCGCCTTGCCCGAGGCGCAGCCCTATCCGCGCGTCTATCAGGGGCTCGACGGCCTGCTCTCGGCGATCGAGGCGGCGCCGAGCGCACGGGGCTGGAGCGCCGCCCTGGTCAGCTACGAATTGCTCGTCCTCGGCGAGCTCGGCTTCGGCCTCGACCTCGGGACATGCGCCGCCACCGGCGCGACCGCGGACCTCGCCTTCGTCAGCCCGAAGAGCGGCCGGGCGGTCAGCGCCGCCGCCGCCGGGGCCTATCGCGACCGTCTCCTCCCGCTGCCGCCATTCCTGAAGAACGGCGGCACGCCCGCTTGGGAGGAGATAGAGGGCGGCCTCCGCCTCACCGGCCATTTCCTCGCCCGCGACCTGTTGATCGACCGCCAGGCCGAGATCCTCGCCGCCCGCGAGCGGCTGGTCGAGCGATTGAAGCGGATGGCCGGTTGACCGCGGCGCGCTGGCGTAAGAGTAAGCGCCTGTGAAAGAGCTATTCCCCCACGCCGCCACCACCCGCGACATCACCGTCCGGGTTTCGGTCAGCTTCCTCCCCGAGCAGTCGGAGCCCGGCAAGGGCCGCTGGTTCTGGGCCTATCATATCCGCGTCGAGAATGGCGGCCGGCAGGCGGTCCAGCTGGTCAGCCGGGAATGGGTGATCAGCGACGGCCGCGGCGCCCGCCACGAGGTGCGCGGCGAGGGCGTGGTCGGCGAGCAGCCGGTGCTCGAGCCGGGCGCCTCGTTCGACTATGTCTCGGGGTGCCCGCTGACCACGCCTACCGGCACGATGGAGGGCCGCTATTTCATGGTCGCCGCCGACGGCTCGAACTTCCCGATCGACATCCCCCGCTTCCCGCTGATCGCGCCGGCGGTGGCGAGCTGAGCTTTCCGGATCAGGCGAAGGCGCAGGCGGCGGCTTCCCGGGCCCGCGCATTCGCCTTTCGGTGCAGGCCCGCAATCATGAAGCCGTCGACGAGGAGCCACAGCCCGCAGACGATGAAGCCGAAGAAGGCGGCATATTGCCCGGCCGCGGCCATCGACCAGCTGACGACCAGCAGGCCCAGCTGAAGCGCGCCGGAAACCGGATAGCCGAGATAGAAGCGGTGGACGCTGAGCCCGCCCAGGAAGAACCACAGCACATAGGCGGCGGCGAGCGACTTCTCGCGGACGAAGATCGGGCGGGCGGGCGCCGCCTCGGGCCGGGGGGTGAAGTCCTCGGCCTGGGCGGGCTGGGCCGCCCGCGCCCGCTCCCCGGCGAGGAAGGCCGCGCGCCGCGCCGCTATATCGTCGCGCGGGTCGACGGCCGCCTCGCGCGCGGGATGGAAGGTGCGCGCCCGCGGTTCGCCGGCAAAGGCCCGCGGCACGGCCGCGCCGCCGTCGTTGATGCCCCGTCGCCCGAAGGTTCGTCCCGTCATCCTTGCGCTCCTGCAGCGAGACGAGACTAGGGCCAACCGGCAAAAATATGGTTAAGGACCCATGTCTAGCGCACCAGCTGCACCGCCCGCGCCATCAACCCGACGAAGCGCGGCTCCTCGAGCGGGGCGGCGGGATTGTTCCAGCTGCCGGTGACGACGTGCCAGACGCCGGCCGGCGTCCGCACCAGCCAGGTGAGGTTGAGCACGCCGGGCTCCGAGCCGCCCTTGTAGCCGACGAAGGCGAAGCCGTTCCGCTGGGCCGGCCCCAAGGCCGGGTTGATCGCCAGGATCGCCCGGGCGGAATCGTCGCCGTGGCGCCGCAGCCAGTCCATCGTCCGCACCATGTCGGTGGCCGAGGCGAACCATTCGATGCTGTCGATGTGGAGCGGGCTGCCGGTGAAGCGGCCGCTGTCGAGGCGGGACGCGTCCCTATTGCCCTGGTCGCCGGCCAGCATCCGGCGCCGGCCGGCCTCGTCGGCCTGCTGCCAGGCGTTGAGGCCCGGCGCGGGCAGGGTCTTGATCGCGAACAATTCGAGCGTCGACAGCAAGGGCCGGTTGCGGGCCGCGGCCTCGATGCCGATGGTCGTCATCATCCGCTCGACATTTTCGCGCCCGATCGTGTGGAGCAGCATGTCGGTGGCGGTGTTGTCGCTCACCGAGATCATCAGCGAGGCGAGCGTGTGCAGGGTCACCGGCGAGCCCTGCGGCCACGCCTGGAGCGTTCCCGACGGAGACGAGCGCCGGTCGAGGGTGACGACGTCGCTCCAGCGCCGCTCGCCGGCCTGGACCTGCCGGCTGAGCTCGGCGAGGATCCACAATTTGAACGCCGAGCCGATCGCCAGCGCGCGGCCGGGCTCGTGCGAGGCCAGCACTTCCGGCGCGCCGCCGCCGAGCCGCGCCACCGCCACCGAGGTCGCGCCGGGCAGGGCCCGTATCTCGTCCATCACCGCCGCGAGACTGTCGCCGCGCAGGTCGGCGCCGGTGACGAGCAGGCCGCTGATGCGGTGCGGCGGCTGCGGCTCGAGCGTGATGTTCATGCGCAGCACCGCCCGCTCGAAATCGACGTGGATGATTCCGCCGGTCGCCGATTGCGGCTCGATCCGCGCGAGCCGCTGGACCGCGCCATATTGGGCGGTGAGCTGCTGGGCGATGCCGCGCACCTGCGCTTCGGGAATCGCGGCGAGGAAAGCGGGCGTGAACGTCTCGGCGGGCGCGCCCCGCCCGCGCAGCAGCTCGACCACCTGAGCGGCCCGGCTGCGCAGCTCGGGGCTCGCCTCCTGCGCCGCCGCGGGCCCCGCCGACGCCAGCCCGGCGAACATCAGCAAGATCAAAAACCATCGTCTCGTCATCGCTGGCTCCTTTGCGGCGATGCTAGGCGAAACCTGTGCGCCCCTCCACCGTTACACGCTCGACTATAGGGAGACGCTTCATGCCGGTATCGAACACCAGCCTCGTCGAGCGGATCGCGCGGATCCTCGCCGCCCGCATGGTCAGCGCCAATGCGGAAGGCGACGATCCGTCGGCGGCCGACAAGGTCGACGCGATCTGGCGCGACTGTCGCGAGGACGCGCTGTCGGTCATCCGGACGCTGCGCGAGCCGGATCCGGCGATGGCGGAGGCCGGCAATGCCGAAATGTGGGAGCGGATGGTCGAGGCCGCGCTCGCCGAAGCGGGCGAGGGCGTCGGCTCATAGCCCGAGGTCGGGCCAGACCAGCCACAATCCGTACAGCGCGAGCAGGAGCAGGGTCGCCCCGGCGGCGACGTCGAACGTGCGGATCGGGCGCATCCGCCCGCCGCGGCCCCGCGTCTTGATGTCCCTGGCCGTGATCCACAGGATCGAGGCGCCGCAAAAGGCGGTGAAGGCGAGCAGCGCCGCATAGACGTAGAGAAGCGCTTCGGGCAGGCCGCCGAGCGCCGCCGAAACCAGAAGGGCGCCCAGCCCCGCGATCACCCCGGCGACGGTCGCGCGCTGGATCGTCCAGGCTTTCAGCATGTCAGCGGATCAGCTCGACGCGGACGCCGATCCTCTCGGCTACCTGGCTCCAGGCGCGGTCGCCGGTGAGCGCTGTGCGGTCGAGGCGCTTGGCGAGGGCGAGGCAGAACCGGTCGGCGAGAGACAAGCCCGCGGCGCGCGTGAGGAGCAGAAGTGCGGCCGCATCAAGCGCCAAGTCGAAATCGGGCTCGACGACAAGCAGAGGGAGTTCCCGCACAGAGCGTTCCAGGCCGCTTCGTGTGCCGCCATGGCGAAAGGCGTGGTCCGCAATCTCCGCGATGTTTACCGTGGAGATTGCAGCGCCTTTGGTGCGCGCCTTCACCATCTCCTTGCCCGACTCTCCGGCGAGAAGCGCAATCACCGCCGACGAATCGAGGACGAACTCATTCGCCATGAAGCTTGCGATCGCGTTCCTCCTGCCGCCGCACCTCTTCTCTCTTCTCGCGGAGGAAATCCTCGACGGTCGCGCCCGACTTCCCTTTCATCATTTCCTGATAGATCGCCTGTGCTCTGCGGACGGACTGTTCCATTGTCCGCAGGACCATGCCTTCCTCGGTTTCGTCCAAGGTGAGCGAATCCCCGTCTTTCAGGCCCAATCGCGCACGCACATCCGCAGGTATGCAGATCCGGCCGTTAGCGGCAAGCTTGACATGGACTGCCATATTTTCCTCTTCTGACGTGAACTCGTTCTTATGTCACCTCTGGCATAAATGACAGAATGAGTGGCTAATGACAAGTCAGACGTCGATCGCTTCCTCGTCCAGCTCCGCCGCATGGCTCTGGATGAAGTGGAAGCGATGCTCGGGGTTGCGGCCCATCAGCCGCTCGACCAGGTCGCGCACGCCGTCGCGATCCTGATAGTCCTGGGGCAGCTTGATCCGGATCAGGCTGCGCGTCCTGGGGTCCATGGTGGTCTCGCGCAGCTGCATCGGGTTCATCTCGCCCAGCCCCTTGAAGCGCGACACTTCGACCTTCTTGCCCTTGAACGTCGTCGCCTCGAGCGCCGCGCGGTGGGCGTCGTCCCTGGCATAGGCGACCGTCCCGCCCGCCGACAGCCGGTAGAGCGGCGGCTGGGCGAGATAGAGGCAATCCCGCTTCACCAGCTCCTGCATCTCCTGGAAGAAGAAGGTCATCAAGAGGGTCGCGATATGGGCGCCGTCGACGTCGGCGTCGGTCATGATCACGATCCGCTCGTAGCGCAAATCGTCGGGGTTGCAGCGGTCGCGCGTGCCGCAGCCGAGCGCCTGGACAAGATCGGCGATCTCGAGGTTGGCGCGGATCTTGTCGGCGGTGGCGGAGGCGACGTTGAGGATCTTGCCGCGGATCGGGAGGATCGCCTGGGTCTTCCTGTCGCGCGCCTGCTTGGCCGAGCCGCCGGCCGAATCGCCCTCGACGATGAACAGCTCGGTCCCCTTGGGATCGTCGTTGGCGCAGTCGGTGAGCTTGCCGGGCAGGCGCAGCTTGCGCCCCGAGGTCGCGGTCTTGCGCTTGATGTCGCGCTCGGCCCGGCGCTTCAGCCTTTCGTCCATCCGGTCGAGCACGAAGCCCAGCAGGGCGCGGCCGCGCTCCATATGGTCGGCGAGGAAATGGTCGAAATGGTCGCGGACCGCATTCTCGACCAGCCGCGCCGCGTCGGGCGAGGTCAGCCGGTCCTTGGTCTGGCTCTGGAATTGCGGGTCGCGGATGAACACCGACAGCATGATCTCCGCCCCGGTGACGACGTCCTCGGCCTGGATGTCCCTCGCCTTCTTCTGGCCGATGAGCTCGCCGAACGCGCGCAGGCCTCGGGTCAAGGCGGTGCGCAGCCCCTGCTCGTGGGTGCCGCCGTCGGGCGTCGGGATGGTGTTGCAATAATAAGAGGCATTGCCGTCGCCCCACACCGGCCAGGCCACCGCCCATTCGACCGAGCCCTGGCCGCCGGGAACGTCGTGCCTGCCGACGAACGGCGCGTTGGTCGCGGTCTCGCGCTCGCCGATCTGCTCGCGGAGATGGTCGGAGAGGCCGCCGGGGAACTGGAACACCGCCTCGGCCTGGATGCCCTCTCCTAGGGCATCGTCGCCGATCAGCGCGGGGTCGCAGCGCCAGCGTATCTCGACGCCGGCGAACAGATAGGCCTTGGACCGCGCCAGCCGGTAGAGCCGCGCCGGCTTGAACTTCGCCTCCTCGCCGAAAATCTGGGCATCGGGGGTGAAGGCGAGGGTGGTGCCGCGCCGGTTCTGGGTGGCGCCGATCTCGGCCAGCGCGGACGTCGGCAGGCCGCGGGCGAAGCTCTGGCGGTAGAGGATCTTGCCCCGCGCCACCTCGACCATCGTGTCGCTCGACAGCGCGTTGACCACGCTGACGCCGACGCCGTGCAGGCCGCCCGACGTCGCATAGGCCTTGTCGGAGAATTTCCCGCCCGAATGGAGCGTGGTGAGGATCACCTCCAGCGCCGACTTGCCGGGATATTTGGGATGCTCGTCGACCGGGATGCCGCGGCCGTTGTCGGCGATGGTCAGCCGGTTGCCCGCCTCGAGCGTCACCTCGATCCGCGTCGCATGGCCGGCCACCGCCTCGTCCATGCTGTTGTCGAGCACCTCGGCGGCGAGATGGTGGAGCGCCCGCTCGTCGATGCCGCCGATATACATGCCCGGCCGCCGCCGCACCGGCTCCAGCCCCTCGAGCACCTCGATCGAATGGGCGTCGTAATCGGCGGTGGTGCGGGCGGCGGAAGCGAACAGGTCGGACATGGATCAGCTATAGGCGCGCAGGAATCCGGGGGGCAAGGTTCTTGGCCTGTTCTATCCACAGTCCCCTTCGACAGGCTCAGGATGCGCGCGAGCCATGTGGTGACAGGTACGTACCTGTCCCCGAGTTACCCCGTCTGCTAGACTGATCCGCACAATTTGGCGGCCAAATGGTGGTAGTCACGCAGCAGGAATGGGGACAGTTACGAGTAACTGTCCCCGCCAACGCCTATCGTGCCGTCCACGGCCGGCAAGGCGACTCTTGCGGCGGGGGCGGGGGCCAGGGGGTCGAGTTGGTTCCGCCCGGGGGCACCTGCTCGAGGGCGACCAGGGTCACCGCGTCCGGGCCCATCACCCGGCCTTCGTGCCACTGGTCGATCGACTCCACCAGGATCTGTCCGGCCGAGAAATTGTACACGGCGCGCGTGGCGTAGTTGGTGACGCGCAGATTGCCCGCCTGCAGATAGACGTAACGCGGCCAGGTGTGCTTGTGGCAGGTGATCAGATGGCCCGGCGGGAAGGTCGCCTGGGTCACGAGAAGCTGGAACGGCGTCGGCGGGCGAGTCAAGGGCTGGTCGCTCATCGTCCGGTCGTAGCGCGTCTGGACCGGATCCGCGGGCGCAGGCGCTGGCGCGGCGGCCGCGGTTTCGTTGTGCTCATTGTGGGCCGGCGCGACATGCTCGGTCGAGCAGCCCGCTGCCAGCGTCATCGTCGCGGCGGCGATCATCCTCCATGCCATGTCCGGTCCTCCCCTTCGGCGAAGGACGAAGGCTGCGCCCAGGGACGCGGGGAGTCGAGTCGAACCCGGTCCGATTCGGAAATGGGGACACGTACCAGTACGTGTCCCCGCTCAGCGCACCCGCGGCCCGCCGAACGGCAGCGGCGGCGGCGGCTTGCGGTCGCGGCGGGGGAGCTGGGCCTGGTAGGCGACGCCGCAATGCTCGACGCAATAAGGGAAGCCGGGATTGGCGTTACGCCCGCAAAAGTGGAAGTCGGGCTCGCCGGGATGGCCGATCGGCCATTTGCAGATCTTCTCGTTGAGGTCGAGCAGGCCGGTCTTGTCGGCGATCTCCGGGCTCGGCTTGGCCGGCACCAGCCGCCGCGGCGGCGCCGGCGGGATCGGCGCCTGCTGGTCGCTCGGCCCCTGGCGGACGAAGCCGCCGGGACCGATCGAGCGGACCAGAGGCTGCGGCGGCTCGGGGGCGGCGGCGCCATCGGCGTCGGCACCGGCGGCCGGCTCCTCGGCGGGCGGCGCGGCGGGCCGGGGCTCGGCCCTCGCGGCCTTCGGCGCGGGCGCTTCGGCGGCCGGCGCCGGCTCCGGCGGCGCGGCCTCGGGCTTGTCCTTCGCCTTCGCCTTGGGCTTGGGGGCGGGCTCGTTCGGCTTGACCGGCGACGGCCGCGACTGCAGGCCGAGCCGGTGCGCCTTGCCGATCACGGCGTTGCGCGAGACTCCGCCGAGCTCGTCGGCGATGTGGCTCGCCGTCATGCCCTGGGTCCACAGCTCCTTCAGGCGATCGATCCGTTCGTCGGTCCACGACATGGCTCTGTCCTCAAATGCTCTCATGGCTTGCGGGCCACAGCGTCTGCGACTAGCGACGGCGCCTGTGAACGACCAGCCTTCGAATTGGGTCCGAACCGCTCCGGGCGTCCCGGTTATCCGGAACGTCAATTGGGGCGGCCTTGCGACCCTCTATGTGAAGGAGGTGCGGCGTTTCTTCAAGGTCCAGCTGCAGACGATCTGGGCGCCGGCCGTCACCACCCTCCTTTTCCTGGTCATCTTCACGGTCGCTTTGGGGCGGTCGGGGCGGACGGTGATGGCCGTGCCCTTCGCCGATTTCCTCGCCCCGGGCCTGATCGTCATGGGCATGATCCAGAACGCCTTCGCCAATGCCAGCTTCTCGCTCCTGGTCGGCAAGATCCAGGGGACGATCGTCGATTATCTGATGCCGCCTCTGTCGAACGGCGAGCTGATCTGCGGCCTGGTCGGGGCGTCGGTGACCCGCGCCTTCCTGGTCGGCTTCGCGGTCTGGCTGGCGATGCTGGCCTGGCCCGGCGTCCACGTCATGCCGCTTCACCTCTGTGCGGTCCTGTGGTTCGGGCTGATGGGCAGCATGATGCTCGGCTTCCTCGGCCTCATCACCTCGATCTGGGCGGAGAAGTTCGACCATGCCGCCGCGGTCAGCAATTTCGTCGTCGCGCCGCTCTCCCTGCTGTCCGGCACCTTCTACTCGATCGACTCGCTGTCGCCGCTGTTCCGCGCGGTCAGCCACGCCAACCCCTTCTTCTACATCATCTCCGGCTTTCGCTACGGCTTCCTCGGCGTCGCCGATTCGCCGGTCGCGTTCGGCGCCGTGCTGTTGCTGGGGATCAATGTCGCGCTCGGAGCATTGTGCTTCGGGCTGCTGAGGAGCGGCTGGAAGTTGAAGGCCTGATCTCGTTCATAAAAGTCGGCCCGAAGATGAACAAGCGCTGTCGAGTCCGTTCAGCGCGGTCACATCGGATCCGGCGTAGAGCGGCCCTCGCAAATGTGCAGCGAAGGAGTGAATGACATGCGTAAGTTTCTGATTTCCGTCGCGTTGGTTTCGACCGCCTTGACCGCGGTGCCGGCGCTTGCCCAGCACCGCGGCGACGACCGTGGCCGTGACGATCGCGGTCGCCACGAATGGAACCGGGGCGGACCGTCTCGCCAGGCGATCAACGAGCTGCTTCGGGACCTCAACCGGGCCGAGGCCGGCATCCAGCGCTCGGTGCAGCGCGGGATCATCTCGCGCCGCGAGGCGCTCGGCCTGCGCCGCGAGGCCAACCAGATCCGCAACCAGCTGAACCGCGCGCTCCGCAACGGCATCAACGGCCGCGAGTTCGCCTCGCTGCGGGTCCAGGTCAACCGGCTCGAGCAGCGCCTGAGGCACGAGCGTCGCGACCGCGACGGCCGCCGCTACTAAGGCGAAAATCGGGGGCGCCGCGAATTGACGCGGCGCCCCCCAAATCCCTATAGACGGGCGTGGGAGGCGGCCTCGATGAGGCCGCCTTTTTCACAGTTCTGCCGATCCTCGAGGAGCCCGTCATGGCCATCACCCCGCTCATGCCCGTCTATCCGCGCTCGCCGGTGCGGCCGGTGCGCGGCGAGGGCGTCTATCTCTACGGCGAGAAAGGCGAGAAATATCTCGATTTCGCCAGCGGCATCGCGGTCAACCTGCTCGGCCACGGCCACCCCGTCCTGACCAGGGCGATCCAGGACCAGGCCGCCACCCTGATCCACGTCTCCAACCTCTACGGCAGCCCGCAGGGCGAGGCGCTGGCCGGGCGCCTCGTCGACCTCACCTTCGCCGACACGGTGTTCTTCACCAATTCGGGCGCCGAGGCGGTCGAATGCGCGATCAAGACCGCGCGCCGCTACCAATATCATCGCGGCCGTCCCGAGAAGCACGCGCTGATCACCTTTTCCAACGCCTTCCACGGCCGCACGCTCGGCACGATCAGCGCGACCGACCAGGAGAAGATGCGCGGCGGCTTCGAGCCGCTGCTGCCCGGCTTCACCGTCGTTCCGTTCGACGATCTCGACGCCGCCAGGGCGGCGATGACCGAGCATACGGGCGGCTTCCTGGTCGAGCCGGTCCAGGGCGAGGGCGGCATCCGCCCGGCCAGCCAGAGCTTCATGCGCGGCCTGCGGGAGCTGGCCGACGACAACGACCTGATGCTGGTCCTCGACGAGGTCCAGTGCGGCGTCGCCCGCACCGGCAGGCTCTACGCCTACGAGCATTACGGCATCACCCCCGACATCCTCGCCACCGCCAAGGGCATTGGCGGCGGCTTCCCGATGGGCGCCTGCCTCGCCACCGAAAAGGCGGCCGCCGGCATGGCGATCGGCACCCACGGCTCGACCTTCGGCGGCAATCCGCTCGCCATGGCGGCGGGACAGGCGGTGCTCGACGTCGTCGCCAACGAGGCGTTCCTCGAGCGCGTGACCCGGATGGGCGAGCGGCTCAGGGGCGCGCTCGAGCAGATGATCCCCAATCACGACCATCTGTTCGACAGCGTCCGCGGCCTCGGCCTGATGCTCGGCGTCCGGATGAAGACCGACAGCCGCGCCTTCGTCGCCTACCTGCGCGGGCACGGCCTCCTCACCGTCGCCGCCGGCGACAATGTGATGCGCGTCCTGCCGCCGCTGGTGATCGAGGAAGCGCATATCGCCGAGTTCGTCGAGAAGCTGTCGGAAGCGGCGCGCCGTTACGAGGTGCCGCAGGCGGCGTGAGGGCGCCGCCGGGTCCGTGCCCGACTAGGAATCCGCTCGCCGAAATCGGGAATCAACCCGCCGGGAGCGTCTCCCGGGACGCTCCTCCAGCGCTCTTCGGTCACTTCCGCGAGCGGGCGGGGCGAACGGGGCGCACCGACAGGTTCAGCGCCACGGCGGCGCGAATGAGCGCCTTCAGCGCCTCTTCATCGATCTCCTCGCCCTCATGGAAATCGATGGCGCGCCGGGTATTGCCTTCGAGGCTGGAATTGAACAGGCCCGAAGGGTCCTCCAGCGCGGCGCCCCTGGCGAAGGTCGTCTTCACGACGTTCCTGTAGGTCTCGCCGGTGCAGATGATGCCGGCGTGCGACCACACCGGAACCCCTCGCCACTTCCACTCCTCGACCGCTTCGGGGTCGGCCTGCCGGATGAGCATCCGCACCCGGGCGAGCGTCTCGCCCCGCCAATCGCCCAGCTCCTCGATTCTCGCATCGATCAGCCGGGAGGGAGAATCTTCGGCAGCGACGGCTTTGCTCATCGGTCCATCCTTCGATCTTCGTGTCGAACCGGTCTTGCCCGAAGCCCGCCATCCGGCTCGTCCGGCCGATCGGCGGGCAAGGCGGGCCTCCTGTCCCCAGGCCTTGAAGCACAACCCGGCCCCGGCGGGAATCCCTATTACGCGCGGGCCCCGGCGCGCGTCGCGCGGCGTCCCCGAAGCGCCACGGGCGGGCGCGCTCCGACATTGACCGGGCGCGGGCGGCTCGCCACATGGCGGCGATGGCGTCCGACAACGATCTTCCGGAGGCGGCCGCGGCCATCGATGCGGCGGTCGGCTTCACCCTGCCGATGCGCCATGCCCGCGGGCGGCTGGTGCGGCTGGGGCCGGTGCTGGGCGATATCCTGTCGGCGCACGATTATCCCGCGCCGGTCGCCCGCATCCTCGCCGAGGCGCTGGTGCTCGCCGCCTTGCTCGGCACGACGCTGAAGCATGCGGGCGGGCAGCTGACCCTGCAGGCGCAGACCGAATCGGGCGTGATCGACCTGCTCGTCGCCGATTATCGCGCCGGCGAGCTGCGCGGCTACGTCCGCTTCGATGCCGAGCGGCTGGCCGAGGCCGCCGTCCTTCCCTCGCTGTTCGCCTTGTTCGGCAAGGGCTATCTCGCCATCACCTTCGACCAGGAATTGTCGAACGAGCGCTACCAGGGGATCGTGCCGCTGGAAGGCGGCAGCCTGGGCGAGGCGGCGCAGCATTTCTTCGTCCAGTCCGAGCAGATTCCCAGCCTGGTGCGGCTGGCCGTCGACGACCGGGGCCATGTCGCCGGCGGCGTCCTGATCCAGCATCTTCCCGAGGGCGAAGAGGGGCGCGACCGGCTGCACACCCGGCTCGACCATCCCGAATGGGAGCATGTCCGCCTGCTCGGCGAGACGATCCGCCCGGCCGAGCTGGTCGACGCGGCGCTGCCGCTCGAGACCCTGTTGTGGCGGCTGTTCCACGAAGAGGAGGAGGTCCGCATCCTCGCCACCGTCGCGCTCGGCAAGGGCTGCCGCTGCAGCTACGACCATGTCCGCGGCGTGATCGCGCGATTCGGGGCCGAAGAGCAGGCCGAGATGGCCGACGACGACGGCTTCATCAGCGTCGACTGCGAGTTCTGCTCGCGGGTTTTTCCGATCAGGCTCAGCGACTTGGACGGCTGACACGGCGACGTCGTTGCGTCGCCGCAATTGTGCTGCAATTCTCGCCGAAATGCGGGCGGGAGTGGTTTGGTGATGCGACTTCGTAGCTTCCATCGCGCGGCCTTGCTGTCGGCGCTTCTCGTCCCCGCCTGGCCGGCCGCGACTCAGCAGCCCGGGCCGCTGGCGCGGGTCGAGCTCGGCCAGTGGCAGCTGCGCGGGGCGGGGGGCAATGTGATCGCCTCGCTCTGCCTCGGCGACCCGCTGCTGCTCGCCCAGCCGCAGCACGGCCCCCAGCCGTGCAGCCGCGAGATCCTCGCCTCCGACGAGCGGTCGGTGACGGTGAACTATGTCTGCCCCGGCATGGGCCGCGGCCGCACCCTGCTTCGCGTCGAAACCCCGCGGCTGATCCGGATCGACAGCCAGGGCCTCCATTACGGCGCCCCGTTCGGAGTCCGCCTCGAAGCCCGCCGGACCGGCCCCTGCTAAGGCGCTGCGCGGGGACAGGCGCCGCGCGGGCGCGGGGACAGTTACTTTTCCCCGCCGCGGGGTAATCTCAGGCACGGCGCCTGAAAGTAACTGTCCCCTTGGTCCCTGAAAGTAATTGTCCCCTGGTTAACGGCCTGTTTACCATCGCGGCGCTATCAGGGCGTTGTGCCGCGAGCGGCACGCTTTCCTCCCTAGCAGGCTTCGAGCCTGAACTGGGCCGCCCCCTCACCGGGGCGGCCCGTTCTTTTTTGGCTCGGGGCCGCTATATCCGCGCGGATGAGCAAAGATGCGGTCGTGCTCCTCTCGGGAGGCCTCGATTCCATGGTCGCCGCCGGGCTTGCCCGGGAGGCGGGCTTCCGCCTGCTCGCGCTGACCATCGACTATGGCCAGCGCCACCGGATCGAGCTGCAGGCCGCGGCGGCGATCGCCCGCCACCTCGGCGCCGCGCGGCATATCGTCCTGCCGCTCGACCTCGGCCGTTTCGGCGGCTCGGCGCTCACCGCCGACATCGCCGTGCCCAAGAGCGGCGTCGGCAACGACATTCCGGTCACCTACGTGCCCGCACGCAACACCATCTTCCTCTCGCTCTGCCTGGGATGGGCGGAGGCGGCGGGCGCGCGCGACCTGTTCATCGGCGTCAACGCGCTCGATTATTCGGGTTATCCCGACTGCCGGCCCGACTTCGTCGCCGCGTTCGAGGCGCTCGCCCGCGTCGCCACCAAGGCCGGGGTCGAAGGGGAGGGCTTCACCGTCCATACCCCGTTGATCGCTTTGTCCAAGGCCGACATCGCCCGCGAAGCGGCGCGGCTCGGCCTCGATGCCGGCATGAGCTGGTCGTGCTACGATCCGACGCCGGACTTCAGGCATTGCGGACTGTGCGATTCCTGCCGCCTTCGCGCCCGCGGGTTCGCCGAGGCGGGGCTCGCCGATCCCACGCTTTATGCCGAAAAGCCCTCTCCCCCGCGGGGAGAGGGAGCGTGAGCTACGCGGTCAAGGAGATCTTCCTCACCCTTCAGGGCGAGGGGATGCAGGCGGGGCGCCGCGCCGTCTTCCTGCGCTTCGCCGGCTGCAATTTGTGGACCGGCCGCGAGGAGGACCGGGCCGACGCCGCGTGCCGCTTCTGCGACACCGATTTCGTCGGCTTGGATGGCGAGAATGGCGGCCGCTACCAAGCCGGGGCGCTGGCGGCGCGCGTCGCCGCCCTGTGGGGCGAAGCCGAGCGGCCGCTGGTCGTCGTCACCGGCGGCGAGCCGATGCTCCAGCTCGACGACGCCCTCGTCGCCGCCTTGCACGCGCGCGGTTTGGAGATCGCGGTCGAGACCAACGGCACCTTGCCCGCGCCCGCCGGCATCGACTGGATCTGCGTCAGCCCCAAGGCCGGCACCGACATCGTCCAGCGCTCGGGCGACGAGCTGAAGCTGGTCTGGCCGCAGGCGGGGATCGACCCGGCGGCGCTGGCCGGCTGGGACTTCCGCCATTTCCTGATCCAGCCGATGGACTGCGCCGACGCCGAGGCCGCCACGGCGGCGGCGATCGATTTCGTGATGGCGCATCCGCGCTGGCGGCTCAGCCTCCAGACCCACAAATTGCTGGGCCTGCCCTAGGCATCGAGCGGAGCGGGGAGGGTGGCCGGGCTGCCCGGCTCCGCCTAGCTTTCCTCGCACGCCCGCCGTTCGCGGCGCGGCAGCCGCGAGCAGTCGCGCACCGCGACGCTGATCGGGGCGAGCCGGATCGGCTGGCGGGTGAAGGCGAAGGCGTCGAACGCGGGCACCAGGCTGCTGCGCAATTCGCGCATCCGCGCCGCGGCGACCTGGTGGAGCTCGCCCTTGCGCCGCGCCAGCGCGTCCTTGCCGATCCTGGAAGCGGTCTGGCAGAAGCCGAGCTGGGCCTGCAAGGTCGAGAAATTGTTGTAGGTCTGGGTCGAATATTCGTCGAACCGGCGCGGGCCGGTGCGGCCGTTCACCCGCCCGAAATAGCCTTCGAGCGCCTGATAGGCGCTGGCCAGCTCGCGCGAATGGTGGGCGAGGATCGCGTTGTAATTGCCGACCGTCCGCAAATAGGGCGAGAACTGGCATTGCAGCGCGGCGACGTTGAGGCCGGCGCGCAGGTTCCAGACCAGGTGGGCGCGATATTCGTTCGCGGTGGCGCCGGGGATGGCGATGCCGACCAGCGGGTCGCTGCCGTCGATCGGGCCGGACTGGAAGCCGGGATCGTTGAGGAAGAGCTGGGCGGGCGCGGCCGCCGGTGCGGCCAAAGCGAGGCCGGCAAGAGCGGCGATCGCCGCGGCCCTGCGGCCCTTCGTTCGTGACTTGGTCATTCCACCCCTTTTCGCCGGCGCGCCAGGCCCCATCCGTAACGACAGGCAGCGCCGCGCCCTATCCTTCGCGCCATCGTCCGTCGCGCGGGCGCCACGCTTCGTCCGCCAACCGCCCGAAAAGGCCGCCCGGACCGCCGGACGGCCGATTTCCGGCTCACATGCCGCTGACGTTGCTTTCGACCGTGTTGCCGCCGGTGTCGCCGCCGCTGGTGTCGCCGAGCGCATCGTCGGCGCTGGCATTGTCGTCCGCCTCGGCCGGGACGGTATCGGCGGCGTTGCCGGCCGCTTCCATCGCGCTGGCGTCGTTGGCCGGCTCCTCGAAGCTCATATTGGCCTCGAGATCGTTGACCGCGGCATTGTTGGCCGCGCTGTCGCTGTCGCCGCAGGCGGCGACGGCGAGCGCCGCGCCGGCGATCACGGCCGCCTGGGCCGCCCTTGAAAGAAGGTGATACATTTCAGGATCCTCCGCTTGGTTGTCGGCCGGCTTATCGTCGCGAAGCCGCGCGCGTTCAAGCGGTGAAGCGCCGGCGGCTCCGCCAGCCGCCCAAAAAAGAGGGCCGCCGGTCGCCCGGCGGCCCTCTTCTTTCCAGTATCGTGGACCCGATTACTGGGCGTTGGTCATCGTGTTGTCCGCCTCGGTCGACGCGTTCATGTCGTTCGTCAGGTTCATGTCGGTCGCGTTGGCGTCCATGGTCATGTTGGTGTCCATGCCCATGTCGGTGGCATTGGCGTCGTAGGTGGCGTCCATGCCCATGTCGTTGGCCGCGGTGTTGTTGGCGGCGGTGTCGCCGCCGCCGCAGGCCGCGACGAGCAGAGCCGCGCCGGCAACCATCGTAGCAGTGAGGATCTTACGCATTAAAAGGTCTCCCTAGATTTGCGATTTGGTCGGGTAGGCCCCTTTTTGCCCAAATCAGTGTTGCACATTAGACGGAAAGGAACCGGCCCTCAAGCCTTCCCTATTCCCCTTCGCCTATTCCCCCCTCGAGCGAGAACAGAAAGTCTCCCAGCCTGTGCCGCAGTGCCAGATCGAAACGGGGCTGCACGTCCGCAATTCCCATCTCGTCGAGGCTGGTCACCGGAAAGTCCGCAATACCGCACGGCACGATACCTGAAAAGTGCGAAAGTTCGGGCGCCAGGTTGACCGAAAAGCCGTGCATCGTGACCCAGCGCCGGACGCGAAGGCCGAGCGCGCCGATCTTGGCCTCGGTGCCGCCCTTGTCGACCCAGATGCCGATTCGTCCCGGCGCCCGCCGCGCCTCGACGCCGAGGTCGGCGAGCGCGCCGATCACCCACCCTTCGAGCGCATGGACGAAGCGGCGGACGTCGCGCCCGCGCCGGTCGAGGTCGATGAGGACATAGCCGACCCGCTGGCCGGGGCCGTGATAGGTGTAGCGGCCGCCGCGCCCGGCGGCGTAGACCGGAAAGCCCCGCGGGTTGAACAATTCGGCCGGATCGGCGCTGGTGCCGGCGGTGTAGAGCGGCGGGTGCTCGAGCAGCCAGACCAGCTCCGGCGCGCCGTCCGCGCGAATCGATTCGGCGCGCTCGGTCATCGTCCGCAGCGCCTCGGGATAGGGGGTGAGGCCGGGCGACACCCGCCATTCGACGCCCGCCGCCGCGGCGGGATCGGCCCTGTCGGGCAATGGGTGCGTTGCGCCGGCCATGGCGCTCGCGCATAACGCGCCGCGGAAGCGAAGGAAATCCAATGGCGAGTCTGTCGATCACCACGGCCTGGAACGAAACCGCAACGTTCGTGAAGCGCGAGGCCGCCTTGCTGTTCCCGCTGGCGTTCATGCTGATCGCGCTCCCGGTCGCGGTGATCGAGGCGGTCGCCCCGGCGGCGCGGCCGGGCGAGGTGCCCGCGGCCGGGCTGTGGCTGGTGCTGGTGCCGGTGGTGGCGGTGGCGGCGATCGTCGGCAACCTCGCGATCAGCTATCTCGCCTTGAGGCCCGGCACCTCGGTGGCGGAAGCGCTGGTCCGCGGCCTGCGCCGGCTGCTGCCGATGCTCGGCGCCGCTATGCTCGTCCTCCTCGCCTGCCTGGCGCTGTTCTTCGTCGTGTCGATCCTCGTCGCCCTCGCCGTGCCCGGCGTGGTCGCCGCGGCCGCCTCGGCCGCGCCCGGCGCGCCGCCCGATCCCGCGATGGTGCGGGCGACGCTGATCATGGCCGTGATCCTCGTCCCCGCCATCCTCTTCATCGCCGTCCGGCTGATGCTGATGACGCCGGCGGCGGCGGCCGAGGATATCGGGCCGCTGGCGATCATCCGCCGCTCCTGGCGGCTGACGTCGGGCCATTTCTGGAAGCTGCTCGGCTTCATCCTCCTGGTCGGGATCCTCTTCTGGATCGTCAGCTTCGCGATCACCGCCGTCGGCGGCAGCATCGCCATCCTGGTCGCCGGCCCGCTGCGCCCGGGCAGCGCCAGCGCCTTCCTCATCATCCTGCTGATGGCGGCGGTGAACACGCTGGTCGCCCCGCTCATGGCCTCGCTGATCGCCCGCATCTACGCCCAGCTGGCCGGCGACGCCTAGGGTCCGTACTCGATACCGGAGGCGGTCGTGACGGGTTGGCATTTGTTGTCCGGCAAGGAGCGAGGAGGGAGCGATGTTGAATACATCGTGACCGATCGAGCGACGCCGTCCGGGCGGCAAAGGACAGCCCGCCGCTTCGCGGTCGGCCGGGGAAGCCGGCTGGGGGCGTCGAACGCCTTGGACGGGCTGCCTGGCCCGCCCTTCGGCGCTCTCCTACCCAGCCGGCTTCCCCGGCCGATCACGGCCACCTCCGGTATTGAGTACGGACCCTAGCCGAGCAGCGGCAGCTGGGGCGCCGCGTCGCGCGGCAGCAGGCCGTTGAGGCGCGGGTCCGGGAAGCTCTCGAAGGCGCGGCCGCAGGCGGTGAACCCGGCGGCGAGATAGGCCGGCAAGGCGGCCGGATGGTCGAGCGAGCAGGTGTGCACGGCGATCCGCCGCACGCCCGGCGCCCACGCCAGCCTCAGCGTCTCGGCGAACAGCCAGCGGCCGTGGCCGCGGCCGGCCAGCTCCGGAACCAGGCCGAGGAAGCGGATCAGGCATTCGCCCTCGATCCGGAAATCGAGCTCGACCATGCCGGCTTCCCCGCCGGCCGCGTCGAGCACGACATGGACCTCGCCGGCTTTGTCGATCAGCTGCCCGTCGTCCATCGCCAGCCGCGAGAACCACAGCCAGCGCGCGCCGACGCGCCGGAACAGCGCCCGGTAGCGGCCCGGATCGACCGCCTCCCAGCGGACCAGCCGCAGCGTCGATGCGGGGATCGGCGCGGGCGCCGGCCGCTCGTTCATCTCGAGGAAGGTCACCACCGCCCCGACATGGCCGGGCGGGATATCGATCAGCCCGGCGGTCATTCTGTTCCTCCCCGCGATTTCGCGGGGAGGAACTAGCAAGATCACGCCCAGGTCGCCAGCGGCGGCAGGCTCATCAGGATGGCGTCGACATTGCCGCCGGTCTTTAGGCCGAACAGGGTGCCGCGGTCGTAGATCAGGTTGAACTCGGCGTAGCGGCCGCGATATTCGAGCTGGCGGGCGCGGTCCGCCTCGGTGAAGGGCGTCGCCATCCGCCGCCGCACCAGCTTCGGGAAGACGTCGAGAAAGGCCTCGCCGACGTCGCGGGTGAAGGCGAAATTGGCGTCGAACGTCACCCCCTCGCCGGGCGCGGCGCATTCGAGATGGTCGTAGAAGATGCCGCCGACGCCGCGGTGGACGCCGCGGTGGGGGATGAAGAAATAGTCCTCCGCCCATTTCGAGAAGCGGGTGTAATAGGTCTGGTCGTGGGCGGCGCAGGCGGCGCGCAGCCGGGCGTGGAAATCGGCGGTGTCCTCGTCATAGGGGATCGGCGGATTGAGGTCGGCGCCGCCGCCGAACCAGCGTCTTGTGGTGGCGAGGAAGCGGGTGTTCATGTGCACCGCCGGCACGTGCGGATTGGCCATATGGGCGACCAGGCTGATGCCGGTGGCGAAGAAATGCGGGATCGTCCTCGGCGCCGAGCACGGTGGCGGCGAACTCCGGGCTGAAGCGGCCGCCGACGGTCGAGACGTTGACGCCGACCTTCTCGAACACCTTGCCCTTCATCAGCGCGCGCACGCCGCCGCCGCCCGGCGACCCGTCCGGGTCCTCCCGGTCCCACGGCATGTAGTCGAACGCAGCGTCGCTGCCCGCCTCGCGCTCGATCGCCTCGAATTCGGCGCAGATGCGGTCGCGCAGCGCTTCGAACCACGCGCGGGCCGCGTGCTGCTGGTCGTCGAGCTCGATCATGCCTCTCCTCTCCGGTCGCCGATGCCTCGGGACGCCGCGCCTTGCAACCGTGTGATCCGCTTCAGGCCGGCTGCACCGCTTCCGAGACCGGGACCGCGGGGCGCTTGCCCGCCTGCCATCCGGCCCAGCTGGTCAGCGCGCCGAGGGCGAAGCCCGCCAGCACGACGGCCGCGCTCGGCAACTGGCCGATGGCGACCAGCAGCGATCTCAGCAGCGCCGAGTCCGCCATCAGACCCATGGTCAGCATCTGGGCGACAATGAAGCCGCCCGCGACGAGGAAGGGGTTCGCCTTCTCCCTGATATTTGAGCCAGATCGCCGCGACGACGGCCAGCTCGATCGCCATCGCCCAAAGGATCGACGGCATGATCAGGTGCAGGTCGCCCGGCCCTCTTATGGCGAGGCCCGGCATGAACGCGTTGAGCAGCCGGCTGAACGGCGATTCGAACAGGATGAGCGGGGTCGTCAGCATGTAGCCGGAGTGAATCCACACCTTCCGCCGGTATTTGAGCGCCCGGTAATAGACGGTGACATAGGCGGCGATGGCGAGCGCGAGGCCGATCAGGAAGGAGCCGCCGAACATCATCCGCACCGGGCCGTCGCCCGCGACATAGGCCTTGGCGGTCACGTCGATGATCGCGGCGAGCCCGCCGATCAGGAACGGGAAGAGCAGCAGGCTGGACTTGCCGACCGCGCGGTGCAGCGGCAGCCGCCGGTGATGCGCGGTCCAGCTTTGCGCCGCGACCATCGCCACCCAGATGCTGGCCGCGATGCCATGGGCGTGAAACTGCCAGGGAACGCTGCCCCAGGCGGCGAAATAGCTCGGCCAGAAGCCCGCGACGATGACCGCGATCACGACCAGGACGTAATAATGCGCATGGCGATATGGCATGGCCACCCCCTCTCCCGCTGCCGCGAGGGCGTAGCACGCCGGCGATCACTCCCACAGCCCCGTCTGCTTCCGCGCCGCCTTTCGTCATGCCGGACTTGATTGGATAGCGGAGCAGGGGACACGTACCGGTACGTGTCCCCAAAAGTAGAGCGGAGCAGGGGACACGTACCGGTACGTGTCCCCAAAAGTAGGCCGTCCTTCGCGTCTTTGCGTCTTTGCGTGAAATCGAAGGAGTCGCGGACCTTGGGAGAGCGGCGGCGTTACCCTCGGCTCAGGCTCCCGCCCACAACCCCGTCTGCCTGAGCGCCTCCGCCAGCCCGATCCCCGCCGCCACCGCGAGGTTCAGCGACCGCGTCCCCTCCACCTGCGGGATTCGCACCCGCAAATCCGCCCGCGCATGCACCGCCTCCGGCGCGCCGCGGCTTTCGGAGCCGAAGAGCAACGTGTCACCCGGTTCGAAGCGCGTCTCGGGAAGGCGGACCGCGCCGGCGGTGGTGAACAGGACCAGCCGGCCCGCCAGACGCGCCTCGAACGCCTCCCAGCTCGCATGCCGCGTCACGTTGGCGATCTCCGCATAGTCCATGCCGGCGCGCTTCAGCGCCCGGTCGCCCCACGGGAACCCGCAGGGCTCGATCACGTCGACCCCCACGCCGAGGCAGGCGGCGAGCCGCAGGATCGTGCCGACATTGCCGGCCTGGTCGGGCTGGTGGAGGGCGAGCCGCATCAGCCCGGTCGCGCCGGCTCAAGGACGGCGCGTGCGACCTGGCGGAGCCGGGCCCGCGCCTCCCTGACCGGGCGGAACAGCAGGAAGCCGGAATTGATCGCCCAAAGAGCGGCCGCGATCGCCGCGCGGCCGAGCCGGCCCCCGGGCAGCCAGCGCTCCAGGCCGTAAGCGCGGCGCGCCGTCTCGGGCAGCAGCGAGACGGCCCCGGCGACGTGAAGCGCCCAGAACGGCCGCATCGTCAGCGGCATGCGGGCGTTCACCAGCATCCCGGCGAAACGCCGCGCCGGCTCGGTGACGGCGAGGCCCTCGACCGAGGCGAGGTAGGCGCGAAGCGCGGCCCGCGTCGCCGGCACCTTCGTCCGATCCAGCCCGACCAGCTCGGCCGCGGCGACCTGCTCGGCGATGAACCGGTCGCCTTCGTGCGGCGCGAGGCGCGCCACGAACGCCTCATATCCGCGCAACGCATATTCGGCATGGACGGCGTGGACCCACAGCAGCAGATCGGGATCGTCGGCCCGGTGGATGCGGCCGGTGGCGGGATCGACCCCGCCGACATGGCGATGGATGTGGCGGACCTTCTCCGCCGCGGCGGCGGCCGCCGGCCGGCCGCTGAAGGTGATGGTGAAGACATAATCCGCGGTCATCTGCGCCCGCCGCCAGGCGTCGCTTCGAAAGGCGCTGTGCTGGTCGACCGCCGCCATCGCGATCGGGTGGAGCGCCTGGACGAGCACCGCGGCGACGCCGGAGACGCCGTAGCTGGCATGGGAGAAGATCCGCCAGCTCACGCTGCCCGGCCCGAAATAGCCGGGGTCGGCCGGGCTCAGCGTTCGCACCGATTTGGCGATCAGCGTCTTGGTGCCGTCGATCGCCTGCCGGACGCCGGGAAGGACGATCGCATCTGCCGGGTCGGGGCCGCGCCGCATCGCCCGTCCATGCCAGAAACCGCCCCGCCGCGACAGATTTCCCGGCGCCGTCCGGCCGGCGGACCGAGCAGGGGACACGTACCGGTACGTGTCCCCAACCCACCGAGCAGGGGACACGTACCGGTACGTGTCCCCAAAAGTACACCGAGCAGGGGACACGTACCGGTACGTGTCCCCAAAAGTACGTGCTCACGGCCGGTGGCAAAATGGCTGTTGGCAAAGGGCGCTTCGCGCGGCTATCAGGCCCGCCAAGCCGCCCACGGCCTTCGGGCGGCGGGTTTCGGTCGTCCCGTCTCGCAAACGTTCGAAGGACAACATGGCTGCGGTTGAATTGCACGAGGGAACGGCCCCGGCGGCCGATGACGGCGGCGTCCGCCGCCGCGACTTCATCAACATCGCCGCGGTGAGCTTCGCCGGCGTCGGCGCCGCCGCCCTGCTCTATCCTTTGGTGATCCAGATGAACCCGTCGGCGGACGTGCTCGCGCTCGCCCAGATCGACGTCGACATCGCCGCGATCGAGCCGGGCCAGGCGGTCAAGACGATCTGGCGCAAGCAGCCCATCTTCATCCGCAACCTCACTCCGGCCGAGATGCAGGCGGCCAATGCGGTCGACGTCGCGTCGCTGCGCGATCCCCAGACCCTGGCCGAGCGGACCAAGGAGGGCAGGCCCAACTGGCTGATCACATTGGGCGTCTGCACCCATCTCGGCTGCGTGCCGCTGGGCGCGGCGGAAGGCGAGAATCGCGGCGAATATGGCGGTTATTTCTGCCCCTGCCACGGCTCGCACTACGATACCGCCGCCCGCATCCGCAAAGGGCCGGCGCCGCGCAACCTGGAGGTGCCGGACTATGAATTCACGTCCGCCACCACCGTCCGCATCGGCTGAGGTTCCCGAATATGAGCTTTCCCTGGGCTGAAGAATATAAACCCGCGTCGCCGTTCATGCGCTGGATGGACGAGCGGCTGCCGCTGCCGCGGCTGGTCTGGGGCTCGGTCGGGGGCGGCTATCCGGTGCCGCGCAACCTCAACCATTTCTGGAATTTCGGCGTCCTCGCCGGCCTCGCCCTGGTCATCCAGATCGTCACCGGCATCGTGCTGGCCATGCATTTCGAGGCCTCGGGCGCGGGCGCCTTCGCCTCGACCGAGCATATCATGCGCAACGTCAATTCCGGCTGGTTCCTGCGCTACCTCCATGCCAACGGCGCCAGCTTCTTCTTCCTCGTCACCTACATCCACATTTTCCGCGGCCTCTATTACGGCTCGTACAAGGCGCCCAGGGAGATGGTGTGGATGCTCGGCCTGGTCATCTTCCTGTTGATGATGGCGACCGCCTTCATGGGCTATGTGCTGCCCTGGGGGCAGATGAGCTTCTGGGCCGCCAAGGTGATCACCGGCCTGTTCGGCGCCATTCCGCTGGTCGGCGAGCCGATCCAGATCTGGCTGCTCGGCGGCTACGCGCCCGACCAGCCGACCTTGACCCGCTTCTTCTCGCTCCATTATCTGCTGCCGTTCGTGATCGCCGGGGTGGTCATCCTCCACATCTGGGCGCTGCACATACCGGGCTCGGGCAACCCGACCGGCGTCGACGTCAAGAGCCCGCAGGACACCGTGCCCTTCCATCCCTATTACACCGCCAAGGACGGGTTCGGCGCGGGGCTGGCGCTGATCTTCCTCGCCATCCTGGTCTTCTTCTACCCGAACTTCCTCGGCCATGCCGACAATTACATCCCGGCCAACCCGCTCTCGACGCCCGCGCATATCGTGCCCGAATGGTATTTCTGGCCATTCTACGCGATCCTGAGGGCGTTCACCGTCGACTTCATCCTGCCGGCCAAATTGTGGGGCGTGCTGGCGATGTTCTCCTCGATCCTGTTACTCTTCTTCCTGCCCTGGCTCGACAAGTCGCCGGTCCGCTCGGGCGCCTACCGGCCGCGCTTCCGGCAGTTCTTCTGGATCCTGCTCATCGACATCGCCGTGCTCGGCTATTGCGGCGGCGCGCCGGCCGAGGAGCCGTTCGTGATGATCAGCCAGGTCGCGACGATGTACTATTTCGCCCATTTCCTGATCATCCTTCCGATCCTGTCGATGGTCGAGCGGACGCTGCCGCTGCCCGTTTCGATCTCGGAGAGCGTGCTGCACGGCGAGGCGGAGGAGGCGGCGCCGGCGGATCTGGGCGGGGCCAGGCCCGCCGAAGCGGTTTAAGGGGACGACGCGGTCATGGTTCGCATATTGGGCATCTTGGTCGGCCTCGGCTTCGTCGCCGTCGCCGCATGGTCGCTGCTGTGGGGCGCGGTCGCCTATGTCGGCGATCCGCCGCACGAGAGCGTCGAGCACCGCTTCCACCAGCATCCGCGCAACGCCTCCTATTCGTTCGACGGGCCGTTCGGCCGCTACGATCGCCAGCAGCTGCAGCGCGGCTTCCAGGTCTACAAGGAGGTGTGCGCGGCCTGCCACGGCCTCAACTTCGTCGCCTTCCGCAACCTCCACGACCTCGGCTATACCGAGGCGGAGGTCCGCGCGATCGCCGACCAGTGGCCGATCCAGGTGCCGTCGATCAATCCCGACACCGGCGAGCCGGCGACCCGCAAGCCGATCCCGGCCGACCGCTTCCCCAGCCCCTATGCCAACGAGACCGCGGCCCGCGCCGCCAACAACAACGCGCTGCCGCCCGACCTGTCGCTGATCGTCAAGGCGCGCGAGGACGGCACCGAATATGTCGAATCGCTGCTCACCGGCTATCAGGATCCGCCCGCCAATCTGCCGCGCGAGAACCGGCCGGGGACGGGGCTGCACTACAACCCCTATTTCGCCAACCTCAACATCGCCATGCCGCCGCCGCTGACCGCCGACGGCCAGGTCACCTATGCGCCCGGCAATCCGCCCGCGACCCGGCAGCAGATGGCGCACGACGTCGCCGCCTTCCTGACCTGGGCGGCCGAGCCGAACCTCGAATCGCGCCACCGCGCCGGCGTCGCCACCCTGATCTTCCTGCTGTTCGGCACGGTCCTCGCCTACATGGCCTATCAGAACGTCTGGGCCGGCCGGAAGCATTAGGGGCGATCGCGGAGCCGTTCTCATGATCGGCGAGCATGACGACCTTCGGGCGCTGATCCGCACCATCCCGGACTTCCCGAAGCCCGGCATCCAGTTCCGCGACATCACCACCCTCCTGCTCGACGCCGCCGGCTTCGCGGCGGCGGTCGAGCGGCTCGCCTTCCGGATCGAGGACAAGCCCGACCTTGTCGCCGGCATCGAGGCGCGCGGCTTCGTCGTCGCCGCCGCGCTCGCGCAGCGGCTCGGCGCCGGCCTGCTCCTCGTCCGCAAGGACGGCAAGCTGCCCGGCGCCACCATCGCCGAGGACTATGCGCTCGAATATGGCGAGGGCCGGCTCACCATGCATGTCGACGCCTGCGCGCCCGGCGCCCGCGTCCACCTCGCCGACGACCTCATCGCCACCGGCGGCAGCGCGCTCGCCGCCACCCGCCTGGTCCGCCGCGCCGGCGCGCAGGTGACCGGCGCCAGCTTCATCGTCGATCTGCCCGCTCTCGGCGGCGCGGTGCGGCTGGCCGGGGAGGGGTTCCCGGTCCACAGCTTGGTGGAATTCGAAGGCGACTGAGCGTTCCTCCCCGCGTTTTCGCGGGGAGGAATTATTCCGTCGGCCTTCTCCGCATCAGCACGATCGAGGTGAAGCGCAGCACCGGGACGTCGTCCTGGTTGGTGACGATCGTCTGCGTCCGGAACGAGCCGATGTCGGGCTTGCTGCGCGACGGCGTCTTGTCGACGATGGTGCCGTTCACGTGGAGCGTGTCGCCGGGATAGACCGGCTTCAGCCAGCGCAGTTCGTCGATGCCGGGCGCGCCGAGGCCGGCCTGCTCGTCCTTCACCACATAGCGGGCGATCACCGCCATGGTCATCGCGCAGGTATGCCAGCCGCTCGCCGACAGCCGGCCGAAATAGGTCTGGGCGGCGGCTTCGTCGGAAAGGTGGAACGGCTGCGGATCATATTTGCGCGCGAATTCGAGCACTTCCTCGCGCGTCACCTCATAGCGGCCGAAATAGGTGCGCCCGCCGACCTCCAAATCCTCGAAATAGATCATCCGCGCACCTCCGGCTGCCGAATCTTGGGTTCGCCTTTGCAACCAATCGCGCCGACATTCCAGCCTCGGGCCCGCGCTCAGGGCTTCGCATAAAGGAAGGCCTCGGCCCCCAATTCCAGCCGCACCGCGAAGCGCGCATAGCCTTCGGGCTCATAGGCGTCGGCGGCGGCGAGCTCGGCCTCGGTGATCGCGAACCGGGTTCCGGCCACCCGGTCGGCGGGGTCGCCGGTCGTGCGCAGGATGGTGTGCTCCGCCGTGCCGCTGATGCGGATCACCTCGGCGTCGGTGACCGTGACCCGCGACAGCGCGAACCCCAAAGCGGCGTCGGGCGCCCCGTCGAGCAGCCGGCCGAAGGTCGCGCGCTGGACCTCGGGCTGGCGCAGCGAGCCGTAGGAAAAGAGGTTCACCACGTCAGCCGACCGGGCGCAGCGCGACCTCGCCGCGCGCCAGCGCCAGCGTCGCCCGCCTGCTCAGCGCGCCGCCCGGGGTCGAGACCCGGTCGATCACCATGAAATTGGTCCGCCATTCGTCGGGCGTCACCTCGCAGGTGAGGTAGCCGCGCTGGTCGTTGATGAACTTGATCTCGGGATTGGCGGCGAGGATCCGGTCCGAGCCCGGCCGCAGGTCCGAGCCGTCGCCGCCGCTCGAGATCGAGGTGGCGACGAACTCGGCCGCCACCGGCCGGTCGCCGTCGGTGAGGATTCCGGCGAAATTCTGGTGCTCGTCGCCGGTCAGCACGACGACATTGTCGAGGCCCCGCATCCGCGCCAGCAGCCGCCGCCGCGGCACCTCGTAGGCGCCCCAGCTGTCCATGTTGAGAATCCGCGCGGGCTCGCCGCGGATGCGGCGGTCGATCGACATCATCATGATCTGCTGGGCGAGGCAGTTCCAGCGCGCCGGGTTGCGGGCGAGGTTGCGCGCCAGCCACGCCTCCTGCTCGGCGCCGAGCACCGCCGCACCGGGATCGCGGACGCCGTCGCAGACCGGGGTGAAGCCGTCGTTGCACGGCTGGTTGGAGCGGAACTGGCGGGTGTCGAGGAAGTCCATCTCGACCAGATTGCCGAACCGGGCGCTGCGGTGGAGGGCGACCGCGCCGCCCTGCGGCATCGACGCGCGGCGCACCGGCATATGCTCGTACCAGGCCTGCATCGCGGCGGCCCGGCGGGTGCGGAAGATTTCCGGCGGCGTCCCGGGAGAATCGCTGTCGCCGACCCAATTGTCGGCGATCTCATGGTCGTCGAAGCTGTGGAAGAAGGGGTGGGCGGCGTGAGCGCGCTGGAGGTCCGGGTCGCTTTTATACTGGGCGTAGCGCCGCCGATAATCGGCGACGTCGTAGAGCGTCTGGCCGACGCTCTGGCGCACGGCGACGATCAGCTCGCCGCTGCGCCCGACCCGGGTCGCGCCGCCGCGATACTCGTAGATATAATCGCCATAATGGTAGACGAAGGCGAGCTCCTCGCCGGCCAGGTGACGATAGGCGGTATAATAGCCGTCGTCCCAGCTCTGGCAGCCGGCGACGCCGAAGCGCAGCGCCTCGGGGCTGGCCCCCGCCGGCGGCAGCGTCCGCGCCCGGCCGGTGACGCTGCGGTCGCCGCCGGCACGGAAGCGGTACCAATAGGGCCGGTCGGGCTGGAGCCCGGCGACCTCGACATGGACGGCGTGGCCGAGCTCGGGCCGCGCCACCGCCTCGCCCTCGGCCACCTTGGCGGCGAACCTTTCATCGGACGCCACTTCCCAGGTCACCGGCATCGGCGCCATCGCCATGCCGCCATGGGGCTCGAGCGGCTCGGGCGCGAGCCGCGTCCAGATCACGAAGCCGTCGGGCGACGGGTCTCCCGAGGCGATGCCGAGGCTGAACGGATAGCGGACGAAGCTCGATTGCGCGCGCAGGACGGCCGGCGCGGCGAACAGGGTCGCGGCGGCGCCGGCGACGAACTGGCGGCGAGTGAACATGCCGGACATCTATTCCCCTCACATGCGTTTCGGAGTCCAGTTCGTCATGCCAGCGGAAGCTGGCATCCAAGCGGACTCGGCATGGACCCCAGCCTTCGCTGGGGTGACGGAAAAAATCAAACGTTGAAGCGGAACAGGAGGACGTCGCCGTCCTGGACGACATAGTCCTTGCCCTCGGCGCGCATCCTGCCCGCCTCCTTCGCGCCCGCCTCGCCGCCGCAGGCGACGAAATCCTCATAGGCGATGGTCTCGGCGCGGATGAAGCCGCGCTCGAAGTCGGTGTGGATGACGCCCGCCGCCTGCGGCGCCCTGGCGCCCTTCTCGACCGTCCAGGCGCGCGCCTCCTTCGGCCCGGCGGTGAAGAAGGTGATCAGGTGGAGGAGGTCGTAGCCGGCGCGGATGATCCGGGCGAGGCCGGTCTCGGCAAGGCCGAGGTCGGCGAGGAACTCGGCGCGGTCGGCGGCCGCCATGGTCGCGATCTCGGCCTCGATCGCCGCCGAGATGATCACCGCCCGCGCGTCTTCCGCCGCCGCCTTGCCGAACACCCGCGCGCTCATCGCATTGCCGGCGGCGGCGTCGCCCTCGTCGACGTTGCAGACGTAGAGGACCGGCTTGGCGGTGAGCAGCTGCGCCCGGTCGAGCGCCAGTTTCTCCTCATGGTCCTTCGGCTCGGCCAGCCGCGCCGGCTTGGAATCGCGCAGCAGCGCCAGCGCTTCCCCCAGCACGCGCGCCTGGACCTTGGCCTCCTTGTCGCCCTGCTGCGCTTTCTTGGCGAGGGCAGGGACCCGCTTCTCCAGGCTTTCGAGGTCGGCCAGCATCAACTCGGTCTCGACGGTCTCGGCGTCGGCGACCGGATCGATCCGCCCTTCGACATGGGTGACGTCGCCGCCCTCGAAGCAGCGCAGGACGTGGACGATCGCGTCGACCTCGCGGATGTTGCCGAGGAACTGGTTGCCGAGCCCCTCGCCCAGCGAGGCGCCGCGCACCAGCCCGGCAATGTCGACGAACTCCAATTGCGTCTCGATCTCCCGCGCCGATTTGGCGATCTCGCGGATCCGGTCCAGCCGCGGGTCGGGCACCGCGACCCGGCCGACATTGGGCTCGATCGTGCAGAACGGGTAATTGGCCGCCTGCGCCGCCGCCGTCTCGGTCAGCGCGTTGAACAGGGTCGACTTGCCGACATTGGGCAGCCCGACGATTCCGCAACGAAAGCCCATAAAATCCTACACACTCCGTTCGCCCTGAGCCTGTCGAAGGGCTTTCCTTTTTCCAGTCTGAGAGAAGGAGAGGGCTTCGACAGGCTCAGCCCGAACGGGCGGTTAGCGGTTTCGCCGCCCGCGCGCTAGAGCCGCGGTAACCGCCGGTCGCGCCGGCACTGGCGGAGCGGCACCGGCTCGGCCGAATGGATGCGCGTGATCCGCATCTCGGCTCGGTCGGTGGTGACGGTCATGCAGGCGCAGCCATAGCCGTAATAGCCGTTGGTCCGCACCCAGCCGCGCGCGCTCATGTTCGGCATCTCGTCCCAGCCTTCGGCATGATAGCCGCCCTGCGCGCTGACCGTCCATTCGCCGTCGCGGTCGACCAGCCAGTAATTGGCCGGCGTCGGATTCTGCAGCCAGCCGCAGCGGCGCTCGCTCTGCGGCGCAGCCATGGCCGCGGTGGTCAAAGTGGCAGCGAGCGGGATCAGGAGAACGATGCGCATGCGCTTTTCTAGAGGCTCGCGAGGCGAAGCGCTACGCCCTCGAGGCGGGACCACGGCGCTTTCGCGGCGCCCGGCATTGGATTATCATGCGGAGGAACAGGGGGGATCCGTAGTGCCCAGATCGCTGGCCTCGCCGCGCGGCATCGTCCTCGCAATCGCCATCGGCACCACCCCGGCAGCGCAGGCACAGGAGGGCGCGGGCGCCGCAGCGATCGATCCGACCACCATAGAGGTTCCGGATCTCCGCTTCACGCCCGACGCGGGCACGATCCGCAACTATGACAAATATGTCTACTTCCACCGCGTCGATACCGACTTCGCCACGGCTTACGCCGATCTTCGGGAATGCGATGCCTATGCCCGTGGGGTCGGCTTCTACGTGGACGGGAGCCCGTTCACGGGGGCGTTGACCGGCATCGCCGTGGATGCGATTTTCGGCTCGGCGGAGCGCCGCCGCATCCGCCGCGTGAACATGCGGGTCTGCATGCGCTTTAAGGAATACCGGATCTACGGCCTGCCCGAAGCCCTTTGGGAGCGATTCAACTCCGAGGAGGGCAATCAGCGGATCGCCGAAAGCGAGCGGCAGCGTCTGTTGCAAATCCAGGCGAGGATCGCCTCCGGTCCGCGGCCGACTGTCGGGGAGGTCCCCCGATGAAGAGCAAGGTTCCCTTCGCCTTCGCGTTGCTCGCGGGCGCCGCGGCGGCGCTGGCGCAGCCGCGCGATCAATTCGATCCGCGCGATCCGGTCGTCATCGATTCGGCCAAGTCCTATGTCTTCTATCGAACGAACGTGCGCGGCGCCTTGGTGCTGTTGCGCGAAGCCAGCCGGGAAGAGCGCGAAGCGGCGCGCCAGGCGGCATTCAACCGCGCCCGCCCCGACTATGAGCGCCGGCTGGTGCAATGGGAACGCAGCCGTTCCCGTTGCCAGGCCACGCCCGCGCCCGACTGCCCGGCGCGGCCGCAGGAGATCAGGTTCGAAGCCTTTCCCGACCCCCCGCCGGAAAGGGACCGATATGTCGACATCTGGTGGCAGCCACGCTTCACCGCGGGCGACGAAGGCAACAGCTATTTCAGGGCGGTCCCGCCGGGGTCGTACATTCTCTACGGCAATGTGATGGTCGGCTCCGGCGGCTCGATGGGCGTGTGCCTGTGCATGGGGAGCCTGCGGTTCGAGGCGCGGGCCGGCCAGATCGTCGACCTCGGCGAGATCGAATATCGGCGCGATCCAACGCCCGGTCGCGGCCCGTGGGGGATTACCGTCACACCCTACGCCCCGACGATGAGGTTGCCGGCGAGGCTGGCCGGGCTGCCGCGCGCCCCGGCAGAATTCCATGCTGCGGACAAGATCCCCAACTATCTCGGGGTGGAGATCGATCGACATGCGCCGATGCCGGGTGTGCTCGCCTATCAGCGGGACCGGGTGATCGACGAGCGGACCGGGCTTGCGCCTGCCGCCCCGGACGACGACTAGTCCTGCTGCAGCCGCAGCGCCACGTCGTTCATGAACCGCGCGTCGTCGCCTTTGGCCAGCCATTCCGCCTCGGCGGCGATCGCGCCGAGCATGTCGGCGAGCCGGTCGGTCTCGGCCTTGGCGTAATTGCCGAGCACGTGGCGGGTGACCCTGTCCTTGTGGCCGGGATGGCCGATGCCGATCCGCACCCGGCGGAAGTCGTTGCCGATATGGGCCTCGGTCGAGCGCAGGCCGTTATGGCCGGCGGTGCCGCCGCCGACCTTCACCTTGACCTTGAACGGGGCGAGGTCGAGCTCGTCGTGGAAGGCGGTGACGTCGCCCGCCGCCTTCTTGAAGAAATCCATCGCCGCGCGGACCGCGCGGCCGCTGTCGTTCATGAAGGTGGCGGGCTTGAGCAGGAGGATGCGCTCGCCCGCCGATCCGGCCCTGCTGCGCCCAGCCGTGAAAAGGCCTTCTTCGGCGGATCGAAGCCGTGGGTCGCGGCGATCGCGTCGACCGCCATGAAGCCGACATTGTGCCGCTGCATCGCGTAGTGCGCGCCGGGATTGCCGAGGCCGACCCAGATCTGCACGGGCGCGAAATCCCCCCAGTCCTCGACCGCCTCGGCGGCGAGCGGCTGGCCCGGCACCTCGACGGGCTTGGCGCCGAAGAGGATGCCGAGCCGGCGGAGCAGCGACAAGGCCTTACTCGTCGCCGGCCTTGGATTCGCCGCCTTCTTCGCCTTCCTCCTCGCCGACCAGCGGCACTTCGGCCGCTTCCGGCGCGGCGGCTTCGGCCGCGGCGTCCTCGGCCTCCATCTTGAGGCCCGACGGGGCGACGATGGTGGCGATGGTGAAGTCGCGGTCGGTGATCGCGCTTTCCGTCGCCCTCGGGCAGGGTGACCGCCGAGATGTGCAGCGAATCGCCGATGTCGAGGCCGGCGAGGCTGATCTCGATCTCCTCCGGTATCTCGGCGGCGTCGCAGACCAGCTCGAGCTCGTGGCGGACCGCGTTCAGCACGCCGCCGCGCTTCAGGCCCTTCGATGCTTCCTCGTCGACGAAGCGGATCGGCACCGCGACGTGTGACCTTGGCGTGCTCGGAGATGCGCAGGAAATCGACATGCAGCGGCCGGTCGGTGACCGGGTGGAACTGGACGTCCTTGGGCAGGGTGCGGGTGGTCGCGCCGGCGGCGTCGATCATCACCACCGAGTTCATGAAGTGGCCGGTCGAGCAGCATCTTCACCAGCGCCTTCTCCTCGAGGTGGATGGCGAGGGGCTCTTCCTTGTTGCCGTAGACGACGGCGGGGACGCGGCCTTCGCGACGCAGCACGCGGGAGGCTCCCTTGCCAGCCCGTTCGCGCGTCTCGGCCGACAGCGTAAGCTGTTCGCTCATTGCATGTCTCCAAAATGCGGGTTCATAAAAATGCCCCGCTCACGCCTCCAGGGATGACCATGAGCGAAGGAAGGCGCGGCCTATAGGGGAAGGTCCTCGCGGAGGCAAGCAGAGTTCCTCCCCGGCAAAAGCTGGGGAGGACTTCAGGTCACTCGACGTGGGGCACCCGCTCGGCGCGCAGGCCGTGGGTGCGGAGCGCGACCTGGACGCTGTCATTGCCGGCGAGGTGGCCGGCGCCGACCGCCATGAACACCGTGCCCGGCCGCGCCATGCGCTGCCGGATCCAGTCCGCCCAGGCGGCGTTGCGGGTGGTGAACAGCAGCCGGTGCAGCGCCGGATCCTCGTCGCTGCCGCGGTTCTGGATCTCGACCAGCCCGTCGACGTCGCCGGTCGACCAGGCGGCGAGCATCGGCGCGAGCACTTCGTCGAGCTCGTCGATCTTGTCGAGCGTAGTGGTGAGCTGGGCGATCTGCTGCGCCTCCGGCATCTCGTCGAACAGGCGGAACTGCCATTCGAAGCCCTCGAGCTCGGCGATCGGCATGCCGCGCGCGCGGGCGGCGGCCGACAGGATCGTCTCGGGCCCGTTGGCGGCGTTGATGCCGAGGCGCTGGCTGGCGACGGTGGCGAGCGTCATCGCCATGAACCAGGGCTCGAACCGGTCGAACGTGCCCGGCGGCGCCCCCAGCGGCGCGATCGCGGCGTTGAGCGCCTCGTTCTGCGCGGGGGTCAGCCGCGAGGAGAGGGTGCGGCCGCTGGGATCGATCGCATAGCGCAGCACCATCGGCTGCAGGCTCGACAAATCCTCCGGGACGATCGCCTCCATCACCAGCTCGTTCGAGGCGTCGAACGCGGTCCGGACCTCGTCGTTGAACCAGGGCCGGCCGTCGAGCAGGTGGAAGGTGCCGAACAGATAGACGACGGTGTCGTCGTCGCGCACCACCCACAGCGCCGGATCGGCGTCGGGCAACGCGGCGGCCGGGGCCGCGGCGGGCGGCGCCGGGTTGGCGGCCGGGGCGGCCGGCGCGTCCTGGGCGAAGGCGGGGGCCGGCGCGAAGGCCAGGGCCGCCGCAAGAAGCAGCTTGTTCATCGATTGATTCTCCTTGTTGATCCGTGACTTAGCGAAAACGATAGAAAAGGGAAGCCGCCATCGCTCCAGCCTTTCGCCTTCGCTGAGCGGCTCAGACACGCCAGCTCTCGCCACCTTCGCCATCTTCGAAAATCTCCTCGATGCTGCTGCCGAACAGGCGCGCCAGCCTGAACGCCAGCGGCAGCGACGGGTCGTGCTTGCCGGTCTCGATCGCGTTGACCGCCTGGCGCGAGACGCCGAGCTGGCCGCCAAGCTCGGCCTGGCTCCATCCCCGTTCCGCCCTCAGCACCCGCAACCGATTCTTCACGCCCGCTGGTTCCGCCTGTCATGCTTCACTGACCATATGTCAGCAAGACCTGACTACGCGATTCGCGGAGGCGTGTCAATATAACCTTACAAAGAGGAAGGAAGGCCTGACTTCTCAGTTGACCCGCGTCGCCACCAGGCCGCGCCGGGCGAGCAGGACCTGGACCGAATCGCGCCCCGCCAAATGGCCGGCGCCGACCGCGAACAGGACAATGCCCGGGCGCTCCAGCCGCGCCGCCAGCCAGTCGGTCCAGGCGATGTTGCGGCGGGTGATCAGCGCGTCGTACAGCGCCGCCGGCATCTCCTCCGCCTCGATCGCGATCGCCTCGACATTGCCGCGCGCCCATTCCCGCTCGTCCAGGCCGCGGGCATCGGCCCCGCCGCGATAATCGTCGACCATCAATTCGAGCAAGGCGCGCTGGTCGGCGAAGCTCAGGCCGCCGAAGAAGCTCATCTGCTGGGCCGCCGTCTCGACCCCGGAAACCGGCCGCTCGGAGGTCCGGAACAGGCCTTCGAGCACGTCCTCGACGCCCGGCAGGTCGGCCATGGTCAGCGGCGCGCCTTCCTCGGCCGAATAGCCCTGGATGATCGCCATCGCCGCCATCGTCATCACCACCGCCCAGGACTGCATGCCGTCGAACGTCTCGATCGGCAGGCCGGTCGCCGCGATCATCTCGCTGAGCGCCTCGCGCCGGTCCGCGGACACCCGCCACAGCACCGGCGCCTCCTTGCCGAGCCGCATCCGCGCCATCATCGCCTCGCCGGTTTCCGCCGACTCGCGGTCGGACACTTCCAGCACCAGCTCGTCGGCGTCGCGGATCGACAGCGTCGATCGCCGGCGAGCGCCAGCGGAAGCCCGGCGGCAAGATGTGGAACGTGCCGAACAGGTAGATTTTGGTGTCCTCGTCGGCGAGCAGCCACAGCGCCGGGCGCGGTTCCGGCGCGGCCGGCGCGGTCGGCGCGGCCGGCGGGGCGGCGGGGACGGCCGGAACCGACGCCGCGGCGGGCGCCGCCATGGCGAGCGCGCCGATCAGGGCCAGCCATCCCGGCCCGCGCGATCTCATTCCCGTCCGCACCCTATGCCCCCGCGATTCTCCGTTCCTTGACCCATAATGCCCCATGGGCCAAAGCGATGCGACCCTCTTTGTTGCAGCTGCGAAGGCGAAATCTTGGCGTCCAGGCCGCTCTCGTTCCAGACGCTGATCCTGACCCTCCATGAATATTGGAGCCGGCAGGGCTGCGTCGTCCTCCAGCCCTACGACCTCGAAATGGGCGCCGGCACCTTCCACCCGGCCACCGCCTTGCGCGCGCTCGGGCCGGAGCCGTGGAAGGCGGCTTTCGTCCAGCCGTCGCGCCGCCCGACCGACGGCCGCTACGGCGACAATCCCAACCGGCTCCAGCATTATTACCAATATCAGGTGATCCTGAAGCCCAGCCCGCCCGACCTGCAGCAGCTCTACCTCGGCAGCCTGGCGGCGATCGGCGTCGACTTCACCCGCCACGACATCCGCTTCGTCGAGGACGATTGGGAATCGCCGACGCTGGGCGCCTGGGGCCTCGGCTGGGAGGTATGGTGCGACGGCATGGAAGTGACCCAGTTCACCTATTTCCAGCAGGTCGGCGGCTACGATTGCAAGCCGGTCTCGGGCGAGCTCACCTACGGCCTCGAGCGCCTCGCCATGTACATCCAGGGCGTCGACAGCGTCTACGACCTCGCCTTCAACGACGAAGGCGTCACTTATGGCGACGTCTTCCACGAGAACGAGGTCGAGTTCAGCGCCTATAATTTCGAGGTCGCCGACACCGACAGCCTGCTGCGCCGCTTCCGCGACGCTGCCGACGAATGCCGCCGCTGCATCGAGGCCGATCTGCCGCTCCCCGCCTACGACCAGGCGATCAAGGCCAGCCACATCTTCAACACGCCTGCAGGCCCGCGGCGTGATCTCGGTCGCCGAGCGCGCCGCCTATATCGGCCGCGTCCGCGACCTCGCCAAGGGCGCCTGCGCGGCCTGGATGGCGAAGAACGGATGGGAAGGGTGAGGGAGCACAAGACCCTCATCCCAACCTTCTCCCGCAGGCGGGAGAAGGGGCCCGCAAGCGCGGGAGCCCGCTTCCTTCACCCTCTCCCGCTCGCGGGAGAGGGCAGGGTGAGGGTCTTCCTCCATGGCTGATTTCCTGCTCGAGCTCCTCTCCGAGGAAATCCCCGCCCGGATGCAGGCCAGGGCCTCGGCCGACCTCGCCCGCATTTTCGAGGATCTGTTGAGCAATTACGGCGTCGTCGCGGAAGTCGTCGAGACCTACGCTACCCCCCGCCGCCTCGCCCTCATCGCTCGCGGCTTGCCCGAGACGACGGAACCGAAGCGAGAGGAAAGAAAGGGACCTCGCGCCGACGCTCGCTGAGGCGCAATTGCCGGCTTTCTGCGAATGACAGGTCTGACCCGGGATCAGCTCGAGGAGCGGGAAGACAATAAGGGCAACAAGGTCTTGTTCGCCGTTCGAGACGTTCCCGGCCAGCCGCTCGCGAATGTCCTGCGAAGCAGTCCCTGCTTGAGCATCCGAAGACTTCCCCTGGCCCAAGTCGATGCGCTGGGGCGCGGCCTCGGTCTCGACCGAAAGCCTCCGCTGGGTCCGCCCCTTGCAGGGCATCGTCGCCCTGCTCGGCGAGGAGATCGTCGACTTCGAGATCGCCGGCGTCCGCTCCGGCGCCGCCACAATCGGCCACCGCTTCCACCATCCCGGCATCATCACCCTCGGCGGCGCCCACGATTATGCCGAGAAATTACGCGCCTGCCACGTCGTCCTCGACCCGGCCGAGCGCCGCCGCCTGATCGCCGAGGGCGCGGCGAAGGCCGCCGCCGCGGCCGGCCTCGCCCTGGTCGAGGACGAGGGCCTGCTCGCCGAGAATGCCGGCCTCACCGAATGGCCGGTGGCGCTGCTCGGCGGCTTCGACCCCGCCTTCCTCGATGTGCCGCGCGAGGTGATCCAGCTCACCATGCGCACCAACCAGAAATATTTCGCGCTTAATTCCTCCCCTGCCTTTGCGGGGGAGGGGGACCATGCACAGCATGGTGGAGGGGCCTCTTCCGACCTCGCCCCCAATTTCATCTGCGTCGCCAATATCGAGGCCGCCGACGGCGGCGCCGCGATCGTCGCCGGCAACGAGCGCGTCCTCTCCGCCCGCCTCACCGACGCCAAATTCTTCTGGGAGCAGGATTTGAAGATCCCGCTGGAGGAGCAGGCGGCGAAGCTCGACCAGATCGTCTTCCACGAAAAGCTCGGCACCGTCGCCGACAAGGTCGAGCGCGTGGCGAAGCTGGCAAGGTGGCTGGTCGAGGAGGGGATCGTGGGCGCGGCGGCGGATAGGTCGATTCCGTCCCGGGGAGCCACACCAAAATCCCTCTCCCCAAGGGGGAGAGGGCAGGGTGAGGGGGTTCCGAGTCAGGGTTTGTCTTCAGTCGCCGAGCCCCCTCACCCCGACCCTCTCCCCACTGGGGAGAGGGAGAGAATTGCCGCCCTCGCCGAAACCGCCGCCCGCCTTTGCAAGGCCGATCTCGTCACCGGCCTGGTCGGCGAGTTCCCCGAATTGCAGGGCGTGATCGGCGGCCACCTCGCCCGCGCCCAGGGCCAGCCGCCGGAAGTGGCCGACGCCATCCGCGACCATTACAAGCCGGTCGGGCAGGGGGACGAGGTCCCGACCGCCCCGGTCACGGTGGCGGTGAGCCTGGCGGACAAGCTGGATACGATCGTCGGTTTCTTCTCGATCGACGAACGACCAAGCGGAAGTCGCGATCCTTTCGCTCTCCGTCGAGCGGCCATCGCATCTGCGAGCTTGATCAGCATGAATCGGAGCCGCGCCTCCATCCTCGATTTGATCGAGAGAGCGTTCGTCCCGCTGAGGTGGTTGATTTGCCTCCGGCAGATTGAGCTTACAAAGCAGGAACGCGATGACATACTCTGTCAGCTTCTGGGTGCCCGCGAAATCGTTTTCGATTTTCTCAACAGCACTAATTACGACGTGCGAGCCGACGGTCGGATTCTGATCCTTGCTGGAAATGTGGACAAACAGCCTTTTCTCGGGCTGGTGCCTCTCGAGAAGGTCAAGATGGCGGTCGAAAACTTCCTTCATCGACCGCCTCAAGGTCCAGCAGCGCGAGGCCGGCGTCCGCCACGATCTGATCGACGCCGTCTTCGCGCTGGGCGGCGAGGACGATCTCGTCCGGCTGCTCGCCCGGGTGAAGGCGCTGCAGGCGTTCGTCGAGACGCGCGAGGGCGCCGACCTCCTCGCCGGCTACAAGCGCGCCGCCAACATCCTGAAGAAGGAGGGCTGGGCCGGCTCTCCCTCTCCCCAGGGGGGAGAGGGTTGGGGTGAGGGGGCTCGGACGCCCGAGAACAATCTCGGCGATCGAACACCCTCACCCCACCCTCTCCCTGAGGGAGAGGGGAAAACGGAACACAAACAGAACAAAATACTTTCCTACACGCCCGAAAAGGAGGAAGCTGCGACTGATCGCGGCCCTCGATTCGGCCGAGCCCAAGGCGGCGCGCCGCGGTCGAGGCCGAGGATTTCGAAGGCGCGATGGCGGCGCTGGCCGTCCTGCGCGCGCCGGTGGACGCATTTTTCGACAAGGTGACCGTGAATGACCCCGATCCCGCCAAGCGCGAAGCCCGCCTCGACCTCCTCGCCCGCATGCGCGACGCCGTGCACCGGGTCGCGGATTTCTCGCGGATCGAAGGATGAGGCGCGCAGAAAACAAGCCAGGTATCAGAGAACGAAGGACAATGTGCCGGAACGTCACGAAAAAGGCGGCGCACCCCGGGACTTTCGTGACCTTCCGTCCGGGGGCTCGGAGATGACGCGCTAGGTCTACCGCTTCGGCGGCGGCGTCTCGGACGGCGAGGCCGGCAACAAGGAGCTGCTCGGCGGCAAGGGCGCCAACCTCGCCGAAATGGCCTCGATCGGCCTGCCGGTGCCGCCCGGCTTCACCATCGCCACCGCGGTCTGCGCGCTTTATTACGACGAAGGCGGCGGCTTCCGGGACGCCCTGGCGGCCGAGGTCGCCGAGGGGCTCGCCCATATCGAGCGGGTCACCGGCAAGAGCTTCGGCGACGCCGCCGATCCGTTGCTGGTCTCGGTCCGCTCGGGCGCCCGCGTCTCGATGCCGGGGATGATGGACACCGTCCTCAACCTCGGCCTCAACGACGAGACGGTCGAAGGGCCTCGCCGCCGCCTCGGGCGACGCCGCGCTTCGCCTGGGACAGCTATCGCCGCTTCATCCAGATGTATGCCGACGTCGTCCTCGGCCTCGATCACGGCGCGTTCGAGGAGGCGCTGGAGATCGCCAAGGAGGACAAGGGCGTCCATCTCGACACCGAGCTGGAGGCGGAGGACTGGCAGCGGCTCACCGCCCGCTACCAGGAGATGGTCGAGGAGCTGTGGGGCAAGCCCTTCCCGCAGGACGTCCACGAGCCAGCTCTGGGGCGCGATCGGCGCGGTGTTCGGCTCGTGGCAGTCCGAGCGCGCCAAGACCTATCGCCGCCTCCACGACATCCCCGGCGACTGGGGCACCGCGGTCAACGTCCAGGCGATGGTGTTCGGCAACATGGGCGAGACCAGCGCCACCGGCGTCGCCTTCACCCGCGATCCCTCGACCGGCGAGCGCGCTTATTACGGCGAATATCTGATCAACGCCCAGGGCGAGGACGTCGTCGCCGGCATCCGCACCCCGCAATATCTGACCCGCGCCGCGCGCGAGCGCGGCGGGCGCGAAGGCGCCGTCGATGGAAGAGACGATGCCCGAGGTGTTCGCCGAGCTGGCCCGCGTCTTCGACCTGCTCGAGCGCCATTATCGCGACATGCAGGACATCGAGTTCACCGTCGAGCGCGGCACGCTCTGGATGCTGCAGACCCGCACCGGCAAGCGCACCGCCAAGGCGGCGCTGCGCATCGCCGTCGACATGGCGGAGGGCGGCCTGATCAGCGAGGAGGAAGCGGTGCTGCGCATCGATCCCGCGGCGCTCGACCAGCTGCTCCACCCGACCCTCGATCCGACCGCCGAGCGCAAGGTGATCGCCAAGGGCCTGCCCGCCTCGCCCGGCGCGGCCTGCGGCAAGGCGGTGTTCGACGCCGACACCGCCGAGAAATGGGCCGGCGCCGGCGAGAAGGTGATCCTGGTCCGCATCGAGACCAGCCCCGAGGACATTCACGGCATGCACGCCGCCGAAGGGCATCCTCACCGCGCGCGGCGGCATGACCAGCCACGCCGCCGTCGTCGCGCGCGGCATGGGCCGGCCCTGCGTCAGCGGCGCCGGCGCGATCGCGATCGACTATAAGGCGAAGCGGATGCGGGTCGGCGGCCACGAGATCGCCGAGGGCGAGATCATCACCCTCGACGGCTCGACGCGGCGAGGTGATGCTCGGCGCGGTGCCGACCGTCCAGCCCGAGCTGGTCGGCGATTTCGGCACCCTGATGGCGCTGGGCCGACAGGCAAGCGCCGGCTCAAGGTCCGCGCCAATGCCGAGACGCCGCACGACTGCCGCACCGCCCGCGAGTTCGGCGCCGAGGGGATCGGCCTGTGCCGCACCGAGCATATGTTCTTCGACGCCGAGCGGATCGCGAACGTCCGCCAGATGATCCTCGCCGAGGACGAGGCCGGCCGCCGCGCCGCGCTCGCCAAGCTGCTCCCCGCCCAGCGCGGCGACTTCGCCGAGATCTTCCGGATCATGGCGGGCCTGCCGGTCACCATCCGCCTGCTCGATCCGCCGCTGCACGAATTCCTGCCCCATGGCGAGGAGGAGATCGCCGAGGTCGCCGCCGCCGCCGGCGTCTCGGTCGACGCGCTGAAGCGCCGCGTCGCCGAGCTGCACGAGTTCAACCCGATGCTCGGCCATCGCGGCTGCCGGCTCGGCATCACCTATCCCGAAATCTACGAGATGCAGGCCCGCGCCATCTTCGAGGCGGCGGTCGCGGTCGCCGGCGAGGCCGGCGAGCGCCGCCGATGCCCGAGGTGATGGTCCCGCTGGTCGCGCACCAGCGCCGAGCTGAGGATCATCCGCGAGCTGATCGACCGCACCGCCGCGGCGGTGTTCGCCGAGCAGGGGCGGGCGGTCGACTATCTGGTCGGCACGATGATCGAGCTGCCCCGCGCCGCCTTGGCCGCCGCCGAGCATCGCCGAGGAGGCCGAATTCTTCAGCTTCGGCACCAACGATCTCACCCAGACCGCTCTGGGCGTCAGCCGCGACGATGCCGGCCGCTTCCTCACCCAATATGTCGAGAAGGGCATCTATCGCCCGCGACCCGTTCGTCAGCCTCGACGTCGAGGGCGTCGGCGAGCTGATCGCGATCGCCGCCGAGCGGGGGCGGGCGGCGCGCGCCCGGCCTCAAGCTCGGCATTTGCGGCGAGCATGGCGGCGATCCGGCCAGCATCGCCTTCTGCGAGGCGGTCGGCCTCGATTATGTCAGCGCCTCGCCCTACCGCGTGCCGATCGCGCGGCTGGCCGCGGCGCAGGCGGCGCTAAAGTGAAATTAGCCGGCCGCCATTCAGAAGGAGGGCGGGGAAAGGGTCTCCACGTCGTCGCGCCGGCGTGCCTCGTCGCGGACGGCGGCCTGGCGCAGCGAATCCATCTCGCGGGCGTCGCGGCGGAGCTGCTCGTTCTCGGCCTCCAGCGCCTCGCGGCGGCGGGCTTCGTCGCGGTAGCGGCGCTTCCATTTCGGGCTGGCGAGGAAGGCCATGCCGAGGAACAGGCCGAGCAGGAAGGCCAGGAGCAGGATCATCCACTGGTCGGGGGTGAAGGGCTGCCATGCCGCACTCTCCGTCGATCGTTCGCCGGGTCAACCGCGCCGGCGGCGCGATTGTTCCGCCGCCGTCGCGATCGCGTCAAGAGGGCGAGATCAGGGCGTCGTTGATCGAGCAGGCCGCCGGGCCGAGGATGACGATGAACAGCACCGGCAGGATGAACAGGATCAGCGGCACGGTCATGATCGCCGGCAGCCGCGCCGCCTTCTCCTCGGCGCGCATCATCCGCTCGTTGCGGAACTCGGCCGAGAGGACGCGCAGCGCGCTGGCCAGCGGGGTGCCGTATTTCTCGGTCTGGATCATGGTCGTGACCACGCCGCGGACCGAATCGAGGTCGATGCGCTTGGCGAGGTTCTCGAACGCCGAGCGGCGGTCGGTGAGGAAGCCGAGCTCGATCGAGGTCAGGGCGAATTCGTCGCCGAGCTCGGGATAGGCCTTGCCGAGCTCGCGGGCGACGCGGCCGAAGGCGGCGTCGACGGTGAGGCCGGCCTCGGCGCAGATGACCGAGCAGGTCGAGCGCGTCGGGCAGGCCCTTGCGGATCGCCTTGGTGCGCTTGTCGACCTTGTTCTTCAGCCACAGGTCCGGCGCCTTGTAGGCGAGGAGCAGGGTGCCGGCGACGAGGCCGTATTTCTTGAACGCGCCCCAGTCCGGGAAATAGTCGACGACGTAGACCACGACGATCGCGACCGCGCCGAGCACGATCGGCAGCACGCAGGCGCGCGAAGATGACGACGAAGGCGAGGTCCTTGGAGCGGATGCCGGCCTGCATCAGCTTGGCCTGGGCCTTCTCGACCTGCTCGTCCTGGAGCATCTTCAGCGAGGCGAGCAGGCCGCGGACCTTGTCGGCCATCTCGTTCCTGTTGGTGATGTTCTTGCGGCGCTTCGAGGTCGAGGCGACGATGCCGGCCTTCAATTGCTCGCGGCGCTCGTTCAGCGCCTTGACCCGCTTGGCCATCGGGTCGCGCACCGTGGTCGCGGCGTAGATGGCGACCAGCACGGCGAACGTCGCCACGGCGGAGAGCGCGCTCGCCACCATCACGACGTCGATCCCCATGATCGTCGGGCCGGTCGAAGGAGACATGTTGGTTCAAACCCTCCTGCTCAAATCTCGAAATTGATCATCTTGGCCATGATGAAGACGCCGATCCCCATCCAGACCAGGCCGACGCCGCCGGCGATCATCAGCCGCTGGTCGACGAAGAAATTCTGCATGTAGCTGCCGTTGATGAACCAGATGAGCCCGAAGACGATGAACGGCAGCGCGCCGACGATATAGGCCGAGGCCTTGGATTCGGACGACATCGCCCGGATCTTGAGCTTCATCGCCGCGCGCTTGCGCAGCACCTCGGCGAGGTTGGACAGCGTCTCGGCGAGGTTGCCGCCGGTCTCGCGCTGGATGGCGAGCGAGATGACGAAGAACTGGAATTCGGGCGTGCCGAGCCGGTCGGCGGTCTCCTGCAGCGCCGCGTCCATCGTCCGGCCGATCTTCATCTTGTCGGCGACGGTGCGGAACTCGCTGCCGACGGGATCGGGCAGTTCGTCGGCGACGATGCCGATCGTCTCGGAGATCGGCAGGCCGGAGCGCAGGCCGCGGACCATCAGCTCGATCGCGTCGGGGAAGCGGGCGGTGAACTTGTTGACCCGGCGCTTGATCAGCTTGCCGACCACGAAGTGCGGCAGGCCGATGCCGACGAGCAGCCCGAGCGGAATGGCGAGCAGCAGCGGCACGCTCTTGAACGAGAACAGGGTGATCGCCGCGGCGGCGAGGCCGAGCGACGCCAGCACATATTGCGCCAGCGTCCAGGTCCGCCCGGTCTGGTTCAGCCGGAGCTGGAGCAAAGCGGGATTGGGGATGAAGCGCTTGGCGAAGCCGTCGCCCTTGTTCTGCCGCAGGGCGAAGATCCGCTTCAGCTGCGCCTGGGCGGCGACCTCCGACGACTGGCTGTGCCGCTCGCGCACGTTTTCGAGCCGCCGCGCCTGCAGCTTGGTGGCCGACGGCCCCGCGAAGGCGGCGGCCGCGAGCAGCAGCGAGCCCACCAGCCCGGCCACCATCAGGAGCAACGTAAAACTCGGCATTTCGCCTCCCTCGTCTCGTCACGGCCGCGGCGCGGCCGTCAGGCCGCCGCGGATGTCGCCTCCTTGGGCTTCGTCCGACGAGCGACTTGAAATTCCCGAGCTTGCCGAGCAGCGAGCTGGCGGCCGGCGCGGCGTCGCCCGCGCCCTCGGCTCCGCCGGCGTCGACCGTCAGGCCGAGCAGCTGGTTGAGCGGCTGCGACAGCTTGGCCGACTTGGCCACCTTGGCGAGCGGCTGGCCGAGCTTGGCGGCCTGGCCGGCGGCCTTGGCGTCGAACGGCAGGACGATGTCGACCTTGCGCTCGATCGAATGCTCGAAATCCTTGCGGCTGACCTCCTGGCCGCCGACCTGCATGCGATTGGCGACGACCATCACCCGCGACTGCGGCGCGTTGGCCTTGAGCCAGGACAGGATGCGGATCGCGTCGCGGGTGCCGGCGAGGGTGAACTCGACGACGATGACGACGACATGGACGTCGTTGAGGAGATGCGGGAACTGCACCATCATGTTGCGCGGCAGGTCGATCACCGTGCCCTCGAAGGCGTGGCGGATCTCCTCCTGCAGCTGATAGAAGGCCGAGCCGTCGGTCAGCATCGACTGGTTGATCGGCGCCTCGGCGGAGAGGACGCAAAGCTTCTCGTTCGCCCGCACCATCGCGCGCTCGATGAACAGGCCGTCGATGCGGCTCGGATTCTCGATCGCGTCGGTGAGGCCGCGGCCGGGCTCGAGGTCGAGCGCGAGCGCGCCGGTGCCGAAATGGACGTCGAGGTCGAGCAGGGCGGTCGAGCGGCCGCCCTTGTCGCCCATCAGCCAGGCCAGCGAGGTGGCGATGGTCGAGGCGCCGACGCCGCCGCGGACGCCGATCACCGCCGCCATGACGTTGGGCTTCTCGCTCGCCGTCTCGATCATCCGCGGGCCGGAAATGGTCATCTGCGCATTGGCGAAGGCGTCGCGCAGCTGGTCGGCGGTGAACGGCTTCAGCAGATAGTCCTGGATGCCGCTGGCGACGAGGTCGCGATAGAGGCGGACGTCGTTGACCTGGCCGGCGGCGATCACCACCGTGCCCGGCTCGCAGACTTCGGCGAGCGCGTTGATGTCGTTGAGCGGGTCGCCCGATTCGCTGAGGTCGACGAACAGGATCGTTCGGGCTGGCCGCGACCGACAGCGACTGGACCGCGTTGCGCAGCCCGCCCTTGTTGACCTTCTCCGGCGACCAGCCATGCTCGACGGCGATCGGCCGCAGCAGCTCGGCGGTCGCCTCGTCGCAGACGAAGGCGGTGAAGGGATCGCGGAGCGGATCCGGCGCGCGAGGCGTGGAAGGGCGCGTTCATTGTCTTACCTACCCGTCGTGGTTGTTTGCGGAAGGCCGTTGCGGCCGGTCGGCACGCCCTCGCGGTACGTCCGGATCGCGCGGCCGGCGGTGGTCGCCGAGCCGCTGCCCGAGCCGTCGCGGCCGTGGATCAGGTCGTCCGGGTTGGCGATCATCGCCGCCAGGTTGGAGTTGGTCGCGCAGCCGAAATTGGACGATGTCGCCTGCGGCGGCGTGATGCCGTTGGTGTTGGCGGTCCAGTCCGGGCAGCCCGGCACGCTCGCGGTCGAGCGGCTGGCGACGACCCGGATCGATCCGGGCGGGACTCGGCCGGCGGTGACCGGCGCGCCGTCGGCGAGCAGCAGGCCATAGTCGGCGGCGACGCGGGCGACGTCGCCGCGCGCGCCCGAGGCGCCCTCGCCGTCGTCGACCGAGATGGTGTCGCCATAGCCGAGGCCGATCGACACGAACCAGGCGTTGAGCCGCTCGAGCTCGGCGGTCGGGACGCCGTCGCGGTCGGTGGCGAGGTCGAGGACGAAGTCGGTGCGCTGCACGACCGGCTGGTGGACCGAATAGAGGCTCGGATTGTTGCCGGCGGTGAGCTGGTTGGGGCCCGCCGTCGAGCAGGCGCCGGCGCCAAGGCCGAGGGCGGCGAGAGCGGCGAAAGTCTTGATGCGAGACATGAACCTGGTGTCCTTTCGGGCTCGGGCGGTCATCTGAAGTCGAAGCCGGGCTGGGCCGAGCTTCCCGGTTGCGGCGGCAGGGCGGCCTGGCGCCGCGCCTGCTGGACGGGGGCGGGGGCGGCCGGGACCGGCGCCGCGCTTCCGACCGGGCCGATGCCGGGCGATACCGTCCGCGGCTCCGCGACCTGCGGCACCGGCCGCTGCTCGCCGGTGCGTCCGTCCTGCTCCTGGCCGAGCAGCACGCGCTGCCCGTCATTGGCGGTGCGGAAGCCGTCGGTCGGCAGCGCGATCTGGTTCGCCGAGACCGGCTGGACCAGATAGGGCGTGACGATGATCACCAGCTCGGTCTCCGCCCGGCGGAAGCTGTTGGAGCGGAACAGGGCGCCGAGGATCGGCAGGTTGCCGAGGCCCGGCGCGCGGTCGATCGAGTTGGTATGGGCGTTGCGCAGCAGGCCGCCGATCATGAAGCTCTGGCCGGAGCCGAGCTCGACCGTCGTCTCGGCGCGCCGCGTGGTCAGCGCCGGCACGTCGAAGCCGTTGAGGCGGATCGCGCCCTCGGTCGACAGCTCCGACACTTCCGGGCGGACGCGCATCGAGATGCGGCCGTCCTCGAGCACGGTCGGGGTGAACGCAAGGCCGACGCCATATTGCTTATATTCGATCGTCACCGTCCCCAGCGACTGGGAGATCGGGATCGGGAACTCGCCGCCGGCGAGGAAGCTGGCGGTCTCGCCCGAAAGGGCGGTCAGGGTGGGCTCGGCAAGGGTGGTGACGAGGCCGTTATTCTCGGCGAGGTCGAGCGCTCCGGCGACGTCGAGGCCGAGCAGGCGGCCGGCCGCCTCGATCGTCCAGGCGCCGGTGGCGATGCGCGAGAAGGCGTTGATCGGCAGCTCGGTGACCGGATCGACGGCATTGCCGCGGGTGCCGCGGAAGACGCCGAAATTGAACCCGCCGGTGCGGTCCTGCGACATCAGGTTGATGCCGATCTCGCGGACGAAGGTGCGGTTGACCTCGGCGATCCTGACCTGGAGCATCACCTGCTGCGGGGTGGCGGTGCGCAGGCGGCTGACCACCTGCGTGCCTTCGCCGACGAACGCCTGGACCAGCCGCTCGGCTTCCGCCGCGTCGGCCGGCTGGGCGACCGTGCCGGTGAGGAGGACCATGCCGTTCATCGGCGTCGACTGGATGTTGGCCTCGGGCATGGCGAGGTCGAGCAGCTGGTCGACCGAGCCGAGATTCTGGCCGACCCGGACGTTGGCCGAATAGACCACCCGGCCCGACCGGTCGGTCGCGTAGACGGTGGTGTCGCCCGGCCGCCTTGCCGAAGATGTAGATCTGGTTGGGCGAGCGGACCTGGACGTCGGCGATCTGCTCGTTGGCGACGAACAGGTCGGTCATCGTTCCGTTGAGGCGGACCATGCGGCCGGTTCCGACCGAAAGGGTGACGTCGTTGGCCGGGGCGACGGCGCCGGAAGGCTGGGCGATCGCCCGGCTCGGCGCGGTCGCCGCGAGGCCTGCGGCCAGCGCGGCCGCGAGGGCAGTGCCGAGCGTGGCCCGCTTCATCCTGCTGATCTTCATCATTATCTGGCTCCCACCGGAACGAGCGTGACATTGTTGCCGCGGGCGACGCGGACGACGGGGCCAGCCGGCCTGCCGTCTGCGTTCATTTGCGGTGCGGGCCCCGCTGCCGGCCGGCGCATTGTTCTGCTCTGAGCGCGGCCTTCCAGGTACGCTGCTGCGCTGGAAGCGGGAGACGTCGGATCCGACCGTGTAGGTCGGGTTGGTGTCGATCGGCCGGCTGGCGATGGCGAGCAGCATCTGCCGCTCGGCCCGCGGATCGGCATTTTCCGGCACCGTAACCTCGCCGGACGCGATCGCGCGCTCCAGCTCGGCATTGTTGTCGGCGAGCGAGCGCAGCGACAGCGACAGCTGGCCGATGGTCTGCGCGACCGCGATCTTCTCGGCGATCTTGGGGGTGGCCTCGAACGTCACCGTGGCGACGGCCTGGGCGACCTGCTTGCCTTCGTCGTTGCGGGCGTCGATGCGCTGGTCGACGGCGAGGACGCGGATGTTGCGGATGATCGTCTCGGAGGCGCGCAGGGGCGATCCGTCGCCGCCGCCTTCGACTTCCTGGGTGAGGACCAGGTCGACGCGGTCGCCCGGGAAGACGAAGCCGGCGACGCCCGCTGGTCGCGGACACCGCGACCGTCACGGCGCGCATGCCCGGGCCCAGCGCGGCGGCGAGGAAGCCGCGCTCGCCGGGGCGGACGATGGCGCCCTGGGTGACCGGCTGGCCGGCGGTGATCTCGTTGCGGACGACGGTGCCGATCAGCGTGCTGGGATCGACGCCGCCTTGGCCGCGGACATAATAAGCCTGCTGGACCAGGCCTTCCGGCCAGGGCTGGTAGCGGAAAGCCTCGGCATCGATGATCGTGCCGACCGGCAGGGTGCGGGTCGCGACCAGCACTTCCGGCCCGGCCGGGACCACCGGTCCCGCCTGCGCCTGCGGCGCGGCGGCGCCGGAGAACATGTTCTTGGCCATGACCGCGGTGACCGCGGCAATGATGAGCGCGCCGACCAGCAGCACGATTTTCTTGACGTCCATGGCGACTGTCGCCTCCCCCTGCGGGACTGAGGAAAAGTTCAGGCCCTACTCATCAGCCAAACTGGTTAAGAAACCGTTCGCTAATCAGCCACAAACCGCCGAATGCGATCGCGACCCCATAGGGAATTTCGAGCTGCCCGGGCTTGCGGGCGAGCCGGTGGCGGATGAACATCGCCAGGGTCAGCGCGCCGCCTGCGAGCGACATGATGACGAGCAGGGCGAGCACCGCCTGCACGGGCAGCCACAGCGCCAGGGCGGCCGACCAGCTTGACGTCGCCGCCGCCCATCGCGCCGAGCGCGAAGGCAAGCGCGAACAAGGCGAACACCGCGGCGGCGACGCCGAGCTGGATCGCGGCGTCGGGCCAGAGCGGCAGGCCGATCGACCACCAGAAGGGGATGGCGAGCAGCGCGATGGCGAGGTTGAGGCGGTTGGGGATGGTCCGCGACTTCAGGTCGTACCAGCAGGCGGCGAGCAGCATCGCCGCCAGCACGCCGAGCAAGATCCAGGAGAGAAGCGGTCCCATGGCTGATGCCTCTAGACGGCCTTGCTTTCCAAACCGTAACCGTAGGCCGTGGAAAATGGCGCGATCTCAAGGCGGGCCCATCCGCCGGGCGTCCGGTTCGGCGAATGGCGGGCGCCGGACGGCTGGGTGCATCGCCGGATGGACTGGCGGCAGCCGGCGGCGGCGAAGGCCGCGCCGCGCGGCAGCCTGCTCTTCGCCGGCGGCCGCGGCGACTTCATCGAGAAATATCTCGAGGCCTTCGCCTGGTGGCACGCCGCCGGCTGGAACGTCACCGCGTTCGACTGGCGCGGCCAGGGCCGGTCGCGCCGCGGCAGCGCGGGCGCCGACAGCTTCGACATGATGGTGGCGGATCTGGCGGCATTGCTCGACGCCTGGCGGGGGGAGACGCCCGGCCCGCACGTCGCCGTCGCCCATTCGATGGGCGGGCACGTGCTGCTGCGGACGCTCGTCGAGCAGCGAGCCGGCGCTCGACGCCGCCGTGCTGGTCGCGCCGATGATCCTGGTCAACAGCGCCCCGATCCCGGCCTGGCTGGCGCCGGGCGTCGCCGAGGCGATGTATGGCCTCGGCCTTGGCGCGCAGCCGATGTGGAAGACGCCGACCGCGCTCAGCCGCCCGGGCTCGCAGCGCCAGCACCTCCTGACCGGGTCGCGCGAGCGCTACGAGGACGAATTGTGGTGGTGGGAGCGCGAGCCCGGCTTCAATCTCGGCGCGCCGAGCTGGGGCTGGATGCGCGCCGCCTTCCGTTCCGCCGCGGCGGCGTTCACGCCCCAGCGGCTGGCCGGGGTCGACGTCCCGCTGCTGCTGCTCGGCAGCCGAGCGCGACCGGCTGGTCAGCCCCGCCGCGATCCGCCGGGTCGCCGGGCAGCTGCCGCATGCCGAGCTGGAGATGTTCGCGGAGTCCGGCCACGAAATCCTGCGCGAGGCCGATCCCGTCCGCCTCAGGGCGCTGGCGCGGATCGACGCCTTCCTCGACGAGCATGCGCGGTGACCCGCCGCGCCGACATCGTTGTGATCGGCGCGGGCATGGCCGGCGCCAGCCTCGCCGCCGAGCTTGCCGGCGCGGCGTCGGTCCTGATCCTCGAAGCGGAGAGCCAGCCCGGCTATCACGCCACCGGCCGTTCGGCCGCCTTCTGGTCGGAAAGCTATGGCGGGCCGCTCATCCAGCCGCTGACCAGCGCGTCCGGGCCCCTCCTCGCCGGAATTCGTCAAGCCGCGAGGCGCGATCCATGTCGCGGACGCGGCCGGGCGCGGGAGCGCTCGACGCCCTGGCCGGGCAGTTTCCGTCCGCAATGCTGCAGCCGCTCGACCGGGCGGCGCTGGAGGCGGCCATTCCGGGATTGCGGGCCGGCTGGGACGAAGGGCTGTTCGAGCCGAGCTGCGCCGACATCGACGTCGCCGGGCTCCACGCGGCCTGTCTCAAGCGCGCGCGTGCGCGCGGCGCCGCCCTGGTCACCGACGCGCGGGTGTCGCGGATCGAGCGGTCCGGCTCGGCCTGGCTGATCGACGGCGAGATCGAGGCCGGTATCGTCGTCAATGCCGCGGGAGCCTGGGCCGACCGGGTCGCCACCCTGGCCGGCGAGCGGCCGCTCGGCATCCAGCCCTACCGGCGGACGATGGCGCAGCTGCGGATCGATCCGCCGGCGCCGGCCGATCTGCCGCTCGTGGTCGATGCCGCGGGCGGCTTCTACTTCAAGCCCGAGGCGGGCGGGCGGCTGTGGCTGAGCCCGCACGACGAGACGCCGTGCGAGCCGTGCGATTGCGCGCCCGAGGAGCTGGACGTCGCGCTCGCCATCGACCGGCTCGAGCGGGTGGTCGACTGGCGGGTCGAACGCGTCGAGCACGTCTGGGCGGGCCTGCGGAGCTTCGCGCCCGACCGGCTGCCCGTCTACGGCTTCAGCGACAGCGGCCGGAGCTTCTTCTGGTGCGCCGGCCAGGGCGGCTTCGGCATCCAGACCGCGCCCGCCGCCGCCAGGCTCGCCGCGGCCTTGCTGCTCGGCAACGCGCCCGGGGAGATCGACCCCGCGCCTTATCTGGCGACGCGGTTCGCGACCTGAGCAGCGGCGGCGGCGCAGGCGAGGGCGTCGGCGCGGTCGTTCTCGGGATGGCCGCTATGGCCCTTCACCCAATGCCATTCGACGCGGTGCGGCGCGGCGGCCTCGACCAGCTCCTGCCACAGCTCGGCATTCTTGACCGGCTTTTTGTCGGCGGTCCGCCAGCCGTTCCGGCGCCAGCCATGGATCCATTTGGTGATGCCGTCGCGGACGTAGACGCTGTCGGTGTAGAGCTGCACCCGGCACGGCCTGGTCAGCGCCTCCAGGCCGCGGATCGCGGCCATCAGCTCCATCCGGTTGTTGGTGGTCAGCGGCTCGCCGCCGGACAGCTCCTTCTCGCGGCCGGACGCGCGGACGATGACGGCCCAGCCGCCCGGCCCCGGATTGCCCTTGCACGCGCCGTCGGTGAACATCTCGACCTCGGGCAGGTCGGCGGTCACGCCGTCTCCAGCCCGGCCGGCAGCTTGAAGATCATCCGCTCCTCCACGCCCTCGACCGGCTCCTCGGTCACCTCGAACCGCTCGTGCGAGCTTGGCAACGACTTCGCGCACGAGCACCTCCGGCGCCGACGCGCCGGCGGTGATGCCGAGCGTGCGGACGCCGGCAAGCCAGTCGAAGTCGATGTCGGCGCCGCGGCCGACCAGCCGGGCCGGGGTGCCCTCCCGCTCGGCGACCTCGACCAGGCGCAGCGAGTTGGAGCTGTTCGGCGATCCGATCACCAGCATCGCGTCGCAGCGGCCGGCGATCTGCCTTGACCGCCGCCTGGCGGTTCGACGTCGCGTAGCAGATGTCCTCGCTGCGCGGCCCCTGGATGGCGGGAAAGCGGCGGCGGAGGATGGCGACGATCTCGGCCGTGTCGTCGACGGAGAGGGTGGTCTGGGTGAGGAAGGCGATGCTTTCCGGGTCCGCCGGCGCGATCGCCTCCGCGTCCGCCGCGGTCTCGATCAACGTCATCCGTCCTTCGGGCACCTGGCCGAACGTGCCGATCACTTCGGGATGGCCGGCATGGCCGACGAACAGGATGTGCCGGCCGCGCTCGATCAGCCGCTCGGCCTGGCGATGGACCTTGGAGACGAGCGGGCAGGTGGCGTCGAGATAGTTGAGGCCGCGCGCCTCGGCCTTGGCCGGCACCGCCTTGGGTACGCCATGGGCCGAGAACACCACCGGCACACCGTCCGGGACCTGGTCGAGCTCCGGCACGAACACCGCGCCCTTGGCCTTCAGGCTGTCGACGACGAACTTGTTGTGGACGATTTCGTGGCGGACATAGACCGGCGCGCCGTAGCGCTCGAGCGCCAGCTCGACGATGCGGATCGCGCGGTCGACGCCCGCGCAGAAGCCGCGCGGCGCGGCGATCAGCAGGGTGAGGGGCGGCTTGGCGGTCATGTCTTATTCACTTGGGGCGCGCTCTACGATGGACAAGGCGCCGCGTCCACCGACACGGCAGATCGCACTTGGTCATTGCTAGTTTGCACGGAAGTCTTAGGGCGCTAGGAAGCGTTACCAGCATTTTCGAGGATTCCGCCTTGCGCCTGTTCACATCCAAAGCGGCCGTCGCCGCCCTGCTTTCTCTCGGACTTCTGGGATGCGCCCGCGAGGGCGACGTTCTCCCGACCGGGATCCTGACCTCCTATACCGCCTGCCCGCCGGTTGCGATCGCCGCGCCGACCGGCGACATCACCCTGTTCAATCCCGCCAGCAGCCGCGACGCCAACGCGATCGACGTGGTCGCGCACATCACCAACCTCAGGAGCACCTGCGACGAGAGCGGCGAGTATATCGTCACCCAGGCGAGCTTCGACATCCAGGCCCAGCGCCGCGACGGCCGCGGCGCCCGGGATGTGGTGGTGCCCTATTTCGCGACCGTCGTGCAGGGGGCGGGCAACGTCGTCGCCAAGCGGGTGAGCCGCGCCGGGCTGCGCTTCGAGGACGGCCAGATCCGGGCCAGCACCAGCGGCACGGCGAGCTCGCGCGTGCTGCGCTCGGCCGCCACCTTGCCGGAGGACGTCCGCCGCCAGATCACCCGCGAGCGCCGCGCCGGCGATCCCGACGCCGCGATCGACCCGATGGCCGATCCGGCGGTCCGCGCCGCGGTCGAGCGCGCCCGGTTCGAGCTGCTGGTCGGCTTCGAGCTCGACCAGGACCAGCTGCGCTACAACGCCACGCGATAGGCGTTGACTTAGCAGGTTCGACTGGCCAGAGCGGGCCGGTCTCGGCGGCTTGCCGCTGTGGGCGCGCGGGAGAGTGCAAAGGGCCCCGGCCCGATGCCGCCGAAGGAGCAACCGCCCCGGAATCTCTCAGGCCAAAGGACCGCGCGTTCAGGACACTCTGGAAAGCGGATGTTGGCGAAAGTGCCGCGCAGCGTCCCACCGAAGGGGTAAGCGGCCTCCGCCCGGGAGGCGGCGAAAGCTCTCAGGTCCAGCGACAGAGGGGGTGCCGGATGTTGGCGCACAGGATGCGCGAACGGACCCGATATGCTGGAGAGTGGCCATGAGCGACGCGACAAGCAATCTTCCGCTGGACGGCTGGCACCGGGGCCGGGGCGCGCGCATGGTCCCGTTCGCCGGCTATGAGATGCCGATCCAATATGAGGGCATCATCGCCGAGCATCGCTGGACCCGCGACTCCGCCGGCCTGTTCGACGTCAGCCATATGGGCCAGCTGATCGTGGCCGGCCGCGATGTCGAGAAGGGCCTCGAAGGCCTGCTACCGGCCGACCTCGCCATCCTGAAGGACGGGCGCCTCAAATATTCGCTGCTGCTGAACGCGGAGGGCGGGATCATCGACGACCTGATGGTGACCCGCCGCGGCGAGCATTTCTACCTGGTCGTCAACGGCGCCACCAAGCATGGCGACATCGCCCATCTCGAGACGGCGGCTGCCGCGCACCGTCGTCGTCGACCATATGAGGGAGCAGGCGCTGCTGGCGCTGCAGGGGCCCAAGGCGGTCGACGCGCTGTCCCGCCTCGTCCCCGGCGTCGACGCCTTGGGCTTCATGACCGGCGCCGCGTTCGACATCGGCGGCGCCAAGGCGTGGATCAGCCGCTCGGGCTATACCGGCGAGGACGGCTACGAGATCTCGATCCAGGCGCGCGACGCCGAAACGGTCGCCAATTTGCTCGCCGAACAGCCCGAGGTGAAGCCGATCGGGCTCGGCGCGCGCGATTCGCTGCGGCTCGAGGCGGGGCTGCCGCTCTACGGCCACGACCTCGACCATGGGACCACGCCGGTCGAGGCCGGCCTCACCTTCGCGCTCTCCAAGCGCCGCCGCGAGACCGGCGGCTTCCCCGGCTGGCACCGGATCGCCAGGGAGCTGGCCGACGGGCCGATCCGCAAGCGGGTGGGCCTGCGGATCGAGGGCCGCCAGCCGGTCCGCGAGGGCGCGATGATGGTCGATCCGGAGGGCAGCGAGGTCGGCAAGGTCACGTCCGGAGGCTTTTCGCCCAGCCTCGAGGCGCCGATCGCCATGGCCTATGTCCCGCTCGCTTATGCCGCGGCCGGGACGCAGGTCTCGCTCGTGTCGCGCGGCAAGATCTTCACCGGGATCGTTACGCCGATGCCCTTCGTTCCGCATCGCTATCAGCGCAAGGGAGCCGCCGCATGAGCGTCTATTACACCAAGGAGCATGAGTGGGTGAGCGTGGAAGGCGACAGCGCAACCGTCGGCATCACCGATTTCGCGCAGGGGCAATTGGGCGACGTCGTGTTCGTCGAGGTGCCCGATGCGGGCCGCGAGGTCAGCCAGGGCGGCGAGGCGGCGGTGGTGGAGTCGGTGAAAGCGGCTTCGGACGTCTACGCGCCGGTCAGCGGCACGGTGACCGAAGGCAACCAGGCCCTGGTCGACGATCCGGCGCTGGTCAACAGCGACCCGGAAGGCGAAGGCTGGTTCTTCAAGCTGACCCTGAGCGACTCCGGCCAGCTCGACGGCCTGATGAACGCCGACCAGTACAAGACCTATTGCGAGAGCCTGTAGTGACGGTCGTCGGGAAGAGCGCGCGTTGATGGTGAACATTGCTTCCCGCTGGTCGCCAAGCGACTATGCGCAGCACGCCGCGTTCGTGCCGGCGCTGGGCGCGGCGGCGCTGGCATTGCTCGATCCCAAGCCCGGCGAGCTGATCCTCGACGTCGGCTGCGGCGACGGGGCGCTGACCCAGCGGATCGCGATGGCGGGGGCCAATGTGATCGGCCTCGACGCCTCGGCGGAGATGGTCGAGGCGGCGCGGGCGCGGGGGATCGACGCGTTCGTCGCCGATGCCGAGGCGCTCGACCTCGAGCGGTTCGGGCAATTCGACGCGGTCTTCTCCAACGCGGCGCTGCACTGGATGCTCGATCCCGACGCGGTCGCGTCCGGCATTTTCGGGGCGCTGAAGCAGGGCGGGCGCTTCGCCGGCGAGATGGGCGGCGAGGGCAATCTCGCCCGGCTGCGCCAGGGCCTCAGGGACGAGCTGACGGCGCGCGGCTACGCGGTGCCCGAGCAGGACCCGGCCTGGTATCCGGGCGTCGAAGCGTTCACCCGCCTCTATTGCATCGCCGGCTTCGGCCAGGTGCGCGCCGAGCTGATTGATCGCCCGACGCCGCTGCCCGGCGGAATCGCCGGCTGGGTGAAGACCTTCCGGTCCGGCCTGCTCGACGTCGCGATGGTGCCCGAATGGGAGCGGGACGACGTCGCCGCGGGGGTGGAGGCGCGGGTCGCGCCCGCGCTGCGGCAGGCCGACGGCAGCTGGTGCGCCGATTATGTGCGGTTGCGGTTTTCGATGAGGAAGCCGGGATAACAAATTCCTCCCCACGATTTCCTGGGGAGGGGGACCGCGCGAAGCGCGGTGGAAGGGTAGTTCCAGGGTGGCCTTGAAAGCTACCCCTCCACCACCCTTCGGGTGGTCCCCCTCCCCGGCAAATGCCGGGGAGGAACCGAGTTGGAGACTTGAATGCGTTATTTGCCTCTTTCCGATAGCGACCGGCGCGAGATGCTCGGGGCGATCGGGGCCGCCTCGATCGACGATCTGTTCGTCGACGTGCCCGGGGCGGCGCGGCTCGCGGGCAAGATCGCGGGCCTGCCCGACCATGCCAGCGAACTGAGCGTCGAGCGGCAATTGGGGGCGCTCGCCGGCCGCAACCTGGTGGCGGGGGAGGTGCCCTTCTTCCTCGGCTGCGGCGCCTACCGGCACCATATCCCGGCCAGCGTGGACCATCTCATCCAGCGCGGCGAGTTCCTGACCAGCTACACGCCCTACCAGCCAGAGATCGCGCAGGGCACGCTGCAGGCCCTGTTCGAGTTCCAGACCCAGGTCGCGCGGCTCTACGGCTGCGAGGTCGCCAACGCCTCGATGTACGACGGCTCGACGGCCTGCTGGGAGGCGATCGTGATGGCGCGGCGGATCACGCGCCGGGGCAAGGCGATCCTCTCCTCCGGCCTGCACCCCCATTATGTGTCGGTGGCGAAGACGATGGCGCGGTTCACCGGCGACAGGCTGGACACGGCGCCGCCGGAGCTGATTGCCGAGCCCGACACCGCCCGTCTCCTCGCCGCGATCGACGGCGAGACCAGCTGCGTCGTCGTCCAATATCCCGACATTCTCGGCCGGATCGGCGATCTCTCCGAGCTGGCCGCGCGCGCGCAGGCCGAGGGCGCGCTGCTGATCGCGGTGGTGACCGAGCCGGTGGCGCTGGGCGCGATCAAAAGCCCGGGGGAGATGGGCGCGGACATCGTCGTCGGCGAAGGCCAGTCGATCGGCGTCGGGCTCAATTTCGGCGGGCCCTATGTCGGCCTGTTCGCCACCCGCGAGAAATATGTCCGGCAGACGCCGGGGCGGCTGGCCGGCGAGACGGTGGACGCCGAGGGCAAGCGCGGCTTCGTGCTGACCCTGTCGACCCGCGAGCAGCATATAAGGCGCGAGAAGGCGACGTCGAACATCTGCACCAACAGCGGCCTGTGCGCGCTCGCCTTCACCATCCACATGACCCTGCTCGGCGAAAAGGGCCTCAGGCAGCTTGCGGAGCGGAACCATTATCTGGCGGTCGAAGCGGCCGAGCGGCTGGTCAAGGTGCCCGGCGTCAGCCTGGTCAACGACACCTTCTTCAACGAATTCACCCTGAAGCTGCCCAAAGAGGCGCGGCCGGCGGTGCGGGCGATGGCGGAGCGGGGCGTGCTCGGCGGCGTCTCGCTGGGGCGGCTCTATCCGGACGTCGAGGCGCTCGCCAACGGGCTGGTGGTGGCGGTGACCGAAACGACCAGCAATGGCGACATCGCCGCGCTGGCCAAGGCGCTGAAGGAGGTGCTGGCGTGAGAGGCGCGATGCAACAGCTCCCCTCCCGCTTGCCGGAGGGGCCGGCGGTGGGGTTCGGGAGTCCGCACACTGCCCGCACGTCAACCCCACCCCTTGATCCCCTCCCGCAAGCGGGAGGGGAAACCCTGGAGTTCACCCGATGACGATGAACCGCGAAGGGCGCCCGACGCGGCCCGAGGACGCCGGGGTCGGCGCGCCTGCCACCTTCACCGGCAACCGCGCGCTGATGCTCGAGGAGCCGTTGCTGTTCGAGATCGGGGACACCCAAACCACCGGCGTCGATTTCGAGACGGTGCCCCAGGAGGTGACGATCGGCCACCGCGCCTACGAGCATGACGAGGATTTCTACAAGGACCGCCTCGGCGGGCTGCAACGCACGCGCCCGATCGGGCTGGCCGGCCTGTCGGAGCCGGAGACGGTCCGCCACTACACCCGGCTCAGCCGCCAGAATTACGCCATCGACCTCGGCCTGTTCCCGCTGGGAAGCTGCACGATGAAGCACAATCCGCGGCTGAACGAGAAGGTGGCGCGGATGCCGGGCTTCGCCGACATTCACCCGCTGCAGCCGGCCGACACGGTGCAGGGCGCCTATGCGCTCATCCACCGGCTCGGCGAGTGGCTGATCGGGCTCACCGGCATGCACAGCGTGGCGATGAGCCCCAAGGCGGGCGCGCATGGCGAATTGTGCGGCCTGCTCGCGATCCGCTCCGCGCTGGAGGCGCGGGGCGACGCGCGCCAGGTGATCCTCGTGCCGGAAAGCGCGCACGGCACCAACCCGGCGACCGCCGCCTTCGCCGGCTACCGCGTCGAGAACATTCCCGCCAACGCGCGCGGCCGGGTCGATCTCGAGGCGCTGAAGGCGCGGCTGGGGCCGGACGTCGCCGGGGTGATGATCACCAACCCCAATACCTGCGGCCTGTTCGAGCCGGAGATGACCGAAATCTCCAGGGCGGTGCACGAGGCGGGCGGTCTGGTCTATTGCGACGGCGCCAATTTCAACGCCATCGTCGGGCGGGTGCGGCCGGGCGACCTCGGCATCGACGCGATGCACATCAACCTCCACAAGACCTTCTCGACCCCGCATGGCGGCGGCGGGCCGGGCTCGGGGCCGGTGGTCTTCTCCGAGGCGCTGACCCCGTTCGCGCCCTTGCCCTTCGTCGGGAAAAGCGACCAAGGCTACGAGCTGATCGAGGAGGAGACGGCCGGGGAGCATCACGGAAAGAGCTTCGGGCGGATGACCGCCTTTCACGGCCAGATGGGCATGTTCACCCGCGCCCTGAGCTACATATTGAGCCACGGCGCCGACGGCCTCAGGCAGGTGGCCGAGGATGCGGTCCTCAACGCCAATTACGTGCTGCGGAGCCTCGACGACGTGCTCGACGCGCCGTTCGGGGCGAGCGGGCCGTGCATGCACGAGGCCCTGTTCAGCGACAAAGGCTTCGCCGGCGGGCTGAGTACGATCGACCTCGCCAAGGCGCTGATCGACGAGGGCTACCACCCGATGACCATGTACTTTCCCCTGGTGGTGCACGGAGCGATGCTGGTCGAGCCGACCGAGACCGAGAGCAAGGCGGCGCTGGACCAGTTCATCGGTGCGATGCGGAGCGTGGCCGAGCGCGCCAAAGCGGGCGACCAGAGCCTCAAGGCCGCGCCCGTGCACGCGCCGCGGCGCCGGCTCGACGAGACGCTGGCGGCAAGGAAGCCGGTTCTGGTCTATAAGGAGCCGGAAGCGGCGGAAGCGGCGGAATAACCAAGGTGATCGTCACCCCGGCGAAGGCCGGGGTCTCGGAGAGAGGGGGCGCGGCATCATGGCAGAGACAATCCCTCCTGAGATCCCGGCCTTCGCCGGGATGACGCTGATGGGCGGGATGAGGAGGTTATGACCAACCGCCTCGACAATTTCACCGATGCGGCTTTCGCCTTCGCGGTGACCTTGCTGGTGATCGGCGGCAGCGATGCGCCGACCGATTATGCGATGCTCGCCGCCGCGGTCGCGGAGGTGCCGGCCTTCGCCATCGGCTTCGCGATCATCGCCATGTTCTGGTTCGCCCATGTCCGCTGGCGCGCCGTTCGCGGCGACGGCGACTGGCTGTCGGCGCTGTTGAGCGTGCTGCTGGTCTTTCTGGTGCTGATCTACGTGCAGCCGTTGCGGGCGATGGCGCGGTCGCTCAGCACCTTCCTCGGCGGGGGCGGGACGCCGTTCCTGGGCGATGTCGGCGATCTCTTTTTCGTCTACGGCGCCGGCTTCGTAGCGATGGCGGCGACGACCGCGGCCCTGTTCCGCGAGGCGCGGCGCAATCTCGACCTCACCCCCGAGCTCCGGTTCGCGGCGCGGGGCGAGATGCTGATCTGGCTGATCCTGACCGCGACCGGCTTGGTGTCGATCCTGCTGACGGCGTTCGAAGCGACCGCGCCGATCGCGCCCATGGCCTATGCGACGCTGCCGATCAGCATCGGCCTGTTCGTCTGGCGCTACGACTGGGAGGGGCGCAAGGCCCCGGCCGAGGAATGACCGGACCGGCGCCGTTCGAGATTGCGGTCGGGGAGGGCGATCCGCGCCGCTCGGCGCCGCACGTGGCGCGCAACGCCGCGCCCATCGCCGAGGTGCTGCGCGACGTTCTGCCCGCGCGCGGGCTGGTGCTCGAAGTGGCGAGCGGGACCGGCGAGCATATCCTTCATTTCGCCCGCTCCTTCCCGAAACTGCTGTGGCAGCCGAGCGATCCCGAGCCGGCGGCGCTCAGGTCGATCGAGGCGTGGCGGGCGGAGAGCGGCCTGTTCAACCTCATGCCGCCGCTGTCGCTCGACGCGCGGGCGACGGACTGGGCGGTGATCGAGGCCGATGCCGTGATTTGCATCAACATGGTCCATATCAGCCCGTGGGCGGCGACCGTCGGACTGATGCGCGGGGCGGGACGGCTGCTCGGCGAAGGCGCGCCGCTCTATCTCTACGGCGCCTATCGGCAGGACGGGGTCGAGACCGCGCCGAGCAACCTCGCGTTCGACGAGAGCCTGAAGGCGCGCGACCCGGCATGGGGCCTGCGTCACCTCGACGAGGTCGTCGCCGAGGCGGAGGCGCAGGGATTCCGCCTCGAGGCGGTGACGCCGATGCCGGCCAACAACCTCTCTTTGGTGCTCAGAAAGGCCTAGTTCCGGTTCGGCAGATTGGGCCGGTCGCCGTCGCGCGGCTTGTCCTCGCCATGGACGCGCGTGACGGCGTCACCTTCGTCCCCAGCCTCGCCGAGCTCGTGCGCCTCCTCGGCGCGCGCACCGATTTCGCGCTGGAGGTTGCCCCCGGAGACGCCGCTTTGGCCCGGTCCGGCCGCGGCTTCGTCGAGGATTGCGCTGTCGTCGGGCCTCGTCCTGTCGGTCATGGTCGCTCTCCTTCGCGGAGAGAATGACGCGGACGGGGCGGGCGTCCCCTCGTGGAGCGGGTGGCCGGCCAGGCGGAGCAGGAGGAGCGCCCAGAAGAGGCCCAGCGCCCAGCCGGCGATGACGTCGCTCGGCCAGTGGACGCCGAGCACGACCCGGCTGGCGCCGACCGCGAGCGCCAGCCAGACCGCGCCCCACATTGCGGCCGCCCGCGCCCCGGCGGTGCGGGGGAGGAGAAGCGCGAGGGTGAGCCAGACCAGGGTGGCGTTGGCGGCGTGGCCGCTGGGGAAGGCGTAGGACTGGGCGGCGACCAGATGCTGGTGGTCCTCGGGGCGGAGGCGGTGGGTCCAGCCCTTCTGCAGCTCGACGAGGAGGCGGCCGGAAAGGGTGATGCCGAGGATGAGGGCGGCGCCGCGCCAGTCGCGGCGGAGCATGAGCAGGACGGCGCCGGTCGCGGCGGCGGGGAGGACGATGGCGCCGCCACCGAATTCGGTGACGATGCGGGCGGCGTCGGCGAGCGCCGGACGGTCGCCGGCGTACAGGATGAGGAGGAGGCCGCGGTCCAGCTCCATGCCCCCGAACAGCAGCATCACCGCCCAGGCGAGGAGGAGGGCGGCGAGGACGAACGGCATCAGCGGGTGCGGACCGCGCGCCAGGCGGCCTCGCCCCGGACCGGCACGATCGTGTCGCCCTCGACCCGGCCCTCATATTCGCGGCGGCCGGCGCCGAAGTCGATCAGGAAGCGGATCCGGTCGCCGGCGACGCGTCCCTGCTCGATCCGGGCGGCGCGGTCGCCGGCGGTGGCGGTGCCGCCGACCTCCTGATATTTTTGCCGGATATCCAGGGTGGCGGTGCGGCCGCCGCGGCCGGTCAGCGTCCAGCGGCCCTCGACGCGGGCGGGAACGATCCACAAATAGACGGTGGCGCTGCCGATCCGCTCCCGCTGGTCGGCGCGCCATTCGCCCATGTCGAAATCGTGGCTGACCACGCGTGTCCCCGGGCGCATCTGCGAAAGGATGCGCGAGCGCAGCCGCCGGTTGATCTCGGGGAGCAGATAGAGGGTGAGGACGTCGGCCTCGTCCAGGGGCGTGTCGAACAGGTCCTGGCGGCGGAAGGCGACGCGGCCGGTGACCCCGGCGGCGCGGGCATTCTCGTTCGATTCGCGGATCCGGGCCGGGTCGATGTCGACGCCGAGACCGCGGGCGCCGAGGCTGCGCGCGGCGGCGATCAGGATGCGGCCGTCGCCCGAGCCGAGGTCGATGACATAATCGTCGGGCCTGACCCCGGCGAGCCCGAGCATCGCATCGACCACCCGCAGGTCGGTGGCGACATAGGGGACGTCGAGCCTGGGCCGGCCGCGGACGAACTCGGCCGGGTCGAAATCGGGCGGCGGCGCCGGCAGCGGCGCCTCCGGCCGGCGCAGCCAGGCGAGAGCGAGGAGAAGGGCCAGCATCACCCCCGCGCCGATCAGAATCGCGCGCAGAAACGAACGTGACGGCATGGCGGGCTCCCCTTTTGGCGATCCTCTCTTTCCCTCTCCTTCAAGGAATGTCACCACCTGCTGAGCGAAAAGGGGAGGCGGGGCGTGCAGCCGGACGATTTTGAGGACGAAACGAGCGCCGCGCCGGCGGCGATGACGCCGCTCCACCCCAGCCAGATCTGGGTGCTGAGGATCCGCGCCGGCATCGCCGCGGCGGTGGCCGCGGTGGCGGCGGTCGCGCTCGACATCGGACCGATGCGGGAAACGGCGGTGCCGCCCTTTGCCGTCACCGGCGCGGTGCTGCTGCTCGGGCTGCTGGCCGCCTTCGTCCTGCCGGCGCGCCGCTACCGCGCCTGGGGCTATGCCGAGGGCGAGGACGAGCTCTTCATCCGCCGCGGCCTGTGGACGCGGGTGCGCACCGTCGTCCCGTTCGGGCGGGTCCAGCATATCGACGTCGCGCAGGGGCCGGTCCAGCGCCGATTCGGCCTCGCCACCCTGATCCTCCACACCGCCGGCACCCACGGCGCGGCGGTGCCCCTGCCCGGCATCCTCCACGGCGACGCCGAGGCGATGCGCGACCGCATCCGCGCCAAGATCCGGCAGGACCTGGTGTGAGCGAGGAGGCGGGCTCCGCCGCCCCGGTGCCGCGGCGGCTCCACCCGGCGACCCTGGTCACCCGGACGCTGCAGATCGCGCCGCAGATGCTCGCCGGCGGCGCCGGCTATGCCGCGGTCGTCGCCCGCGAGGGCTTCGGCAAGGTGCTGGTGTTCGCGGGAATCGCCGCCGCGATCGGCGCCGTCGTCGCTTTGCTGGTCTGGCTGCGGTTCCGCTACACGGTCGGCGCGCGCGAGATCGTGATCGAGCAGGGCCTGCTCCAGCGCCAGCGCCGGGTGATCCCGTTCGACCGGGTCCAGGACATCGCCATCGAGCAGAAGCTGCTCGCCCGCCTGTTCGGCACCGCCAAGGTCAAGATCGAGACCGGCGGCGCGGCCAAGGACGAGGGCAATCTCGACATGATCGCGCTCGCCGACGCCCATGCGCTGCGCGACCATATCAGGCGCTGGCACGCGGGCGCGGCGCCGGCCGAGGCGGAGAGCCGGGCGGCCGGGGCGGAGCCGGTGCTGTTCGCCATGAACCTCGGGCGGCTGCTCCTGTCCGGCCTGTTCAACTTCTCGCTGATCTTCCTGGCGGCGATCTTCGCGGCGATGCAATATCTCGACGATTTCGGGCTGTTCGACCCGATGGACTGGCTGGCGGGCGCCAATGCCGACCAGGCGCGGGGCCTGGTCACCATCCGGCTCGCGCTCGGCCTCGCCGGCCTCCTCCTCCTGCTCGGCATGGTCGCCGGCGTGGCGCGGACGGTGGCGAAGGATTTCGGCTACCGGCTGACGCGGGCGGAGGCGGGCCTGAGGCGCAAGCGGGGGCTGTTCACCCTGTCCGAAGTAGTGATCCCGATCCGGCGCACCCAGGTGGCGGTGATCGACAGCGGCCCGATCGCGCGCCGGCTCGGCTGGTATCGGCTGTCGTTCCAGACGCTGGGCGCCGACCAGAAAGAGGGCGGCGTCCAGGTCGCCGCCCCGTTCGCGCGGATGGAGGAGATATTGCCGATCCTCGCCGAGGCCGGCTTCCCGGCGCCGCCGCCGCGGCACGAATTCGCCGGCGTGCCGCGCCGCGCGCTGGTCCGCCAGGCCGCGCCCTGGCTTGCGCTGGCGGCGGTGGGCACTGCGGTGGCGCTGGCGTTCGAGCCGAGGGCGGGGATCGCCGCGGCGGTCCTGCTCGTGCTCGGCATCTTCGCCTTGCTGCGCTGGCGCAAGCACGCCCACGCGCTCGGCGACCGCGCCTTGTTCGTCTCGGGCGGCCTGTTCCGGCGCCGGCTGTGGATCGTCCCGTTCGAGAAGGCGCAGACGATCAGCGTCTTCCGCTCGCCGCTCCAGCGCCGCCTGAGGCTCGCGACCCTGCTGGTCGACACCGCCGGCGCGTCGTCGCTGCGAACGCCGGAAATGGCCGACCTCGACGCCGGCGAGGCGGACGCGATGGCGGAGCGGCTGCTGGCCTTGTTCTACCGGACGCGGGCAGGGATCAGGGCCGCCCGCTAGATGTCGGGCCGAACAGCGCAGGAGCGACAAGGGCGGCGAGGCAGGCGCCGCCGAGCTGGGCGAGGATGAACGCCGGGACATGAGCGGGGGCAATGCCCGCGAAGCTGTCCGACAGGCTGCGCGCGACCGTGATCGCCGGGTTGGCGAAGCTGGTCGACGAAGTGAACCAATAAGCCGAGACGATGTAAAGCGCGACCGTCGCCGGCACCCATTCGGGGCGGAAGCGCACCGTGCCGATAATGGTGAGGATGAGGCCGAAGGTGGCGATGCCCTCGCCCAGCCACTGGCCCGGACCGGCGCGCGCGTTGGTCGCGACCTGGATAACCGGCAGGCCGAACATCAGATGCGCCGCCCAGCCGCCGAGGATCCCGAAGCCGAGCTGGGCGGCGACATAGGCCGCCGCCTCGCCCCGGCCGAGGCCGCGCCGCAGCGCGGCGACCAGGGTGACGGCGGGATTCATGTGTGCGCCGGAGATCGGACCCAGGATGGTGATCAGGACGAACAGGATCGCGCCGGTGGCGAGCGTGTTGGCGATGAGGGCGAGCGCTACGTTCCCGCCCGCCAGCCGCTCGGCCATGATCCCCGACCCGATCACCGCCGAAAACAGAAAGAAGGCGCCGACCCCTTCCGCGGCGAGGCGTTGGGGGAGAGGGTGTGTTTCCATATCGGGTGGTTCCGGAGGGGGCAGGCCCTCTCCCAGGGGAGAGGGTTGGGTGAGGGGACGGGGCTGCGGGGCTGATTCGGGAACGCTGTTACCCCTCACCCCATCCCTCTCCCTGTGGGAGAGGGGGTGTTCAGCGGTTCCCTTGCGCCGGCGCGGCCGGGCCGCAGCAGGGCGCGTCCGCGGCGCGCTCCGGCTTGGGATCGCAGCATTCGCCCTGGGGCGTTTCGGCGTCGCAGCACGCGTCGGTGGCGCCGGCCGAAATGGCGGCCAAGGCCGGGCTGTCGCCGTAGATCACCGCCTCGCCGTCGGTGAGGAAGGCCTCCCAGACCACGCCGTCGGGATCGGCGATCCAGCTCTTCTCGCTCTTCGCGTAGCAGCAGGTGGTGCGGCCTTCCGCCAGCACCGGCCGGTCGGCGGCCTCGAGTCGGCCGTAGACGTCGCGCAGCTCCTCGCCGCTCTCGACCTGGATGCCGAGATGCTCGATGCCCTTGCCGCCGTGCCGGCCGGCGGAGATGGCGAAGTTGACCCGCGGATCGTCGAGCATCCACTTGGCATAATCGCTTTTGCGCACTGTCGGCCCGGCGGCGAACAGGGTCGAATAGAAACGGACAGAGCGGTCGAGGTCGTCCACCCCGACATGGACGTGCAGGCGCTTCATGCGCGGCTCCTTTCATGGTTGGGCGCCGCCGGCGCGCATGCCGTCCCGGCGCAGCAATTTTCGAGCAAATAGGAGACGAGCGCGTTCATCCGGCCATAATCGGCGCGGTAGATGAGCGAGCGGCTTCGGCGTTCCTGGCGGATCAGGCCGGCCCGGCTCAATCCCGCGAGATGGAAGGACAGCGAGCTGTTGGGGACGCCGAGCGCCTCGGCGATCGCGCCGGCCGCCATGCCATCCTCGCCGGCCTGGACGAGCAGGCGGAACAGGGCGAGCCGATGCTCCTGGGCAAGGGCGGAGAGCGCGGTGACGGCCTGGGACGCCTGCATAAGCAATTCTTCCTTTCGAGGATCGTCGAAATATTTGGCCCGGCGGCCCATGTCAACCACATTTCCAGAAATGTAGAAATATTCTTGTCATCCAATCGCCGCCTCTTCCCCCTAATTCGGCGGTTGCATCCGGCCGGCTTTGGGGTGGAATGGAGCAATGGATCGTGCCGGACGTCCGACCAGCAAGCGCGAGAGCGGCTTCACCCTCATCGAGCTGATGGTGGTGATCGTCATCATCGGGCTGGCGGCGGGCGCGGTGATGCTGGCCATGCCCGAGCGCGGCGGCAGCCTGCGCGGCGAGGCCGAGCGGTTCGCGGCCCGGGCCAAGGCGGCGCGCGACGGCGCCATCCTCGAGGCCCGCGCGGCGGCGGTGCGGGTCGGCGGGGACGGCTATGAGGTCGTCCGCCGGTCCGGCGGCGCGTGGCGCGGCGAGGCCCATTACGACTGGGCGGAGGGGACCGAGCCCGAGCTGGCCGGCGGCGCCGGCGGCAGCATCCGCTTCGACGCCACCGGCCTCGCCGATCCCGCCCGCGTCGTTCTGAGGCGCGGCGGGCGCCGCGTCGCGATCGAGATCGGCAATGACGGCGGCATTCATGTTCGATAGGCTCAGTCCCTCATGTCCGGCGCGCGAGGCGGGCTTCACGTTGATCGAGATGCTGGTGGCCCTCGCCATCTTCAGCCTCGCCGCCCTGGCGCTGCTGCGGCTGGGCGGGGCGACCGCGGCCAACAGCGCGCGGCTGGAAAGCCAGGCGGTGGCGCAGATGGTGGCGCGCAACCTCGCCGTCGAAACGCTGACCGACCCCGAGCCGCCGGCATTCGGCATGGCGGCCGGCGAGGCGGTCAATGCCGGGCGGCGCTGGCGCTGGACGCGCAATACCGCCCGTTCGCCCGAAGCGCGCATCCAGCAGATCGAGATCAGGGTGGAGGCCGAGGCCGGAGGCCCCGGGCGGGCGAGCCTGATCGTGTTCCGGAGGGCGCCGCTGTGAAGCCGAACGGCTTCACCCTCGTCGAGATGCTGATCGCGCTGGCGATCTTCGGCATGCTGACCGCGGCCGGGGTGGCGCTGCTGACCCTGACGGTGAGGACGCAGGCGACGTCGGCGCGGCTGCTCGGCGAGCTGGGCGAGGTCCGCCGCCTGGGGGCGCTCCTCGCCGCCGACCTCGGCCAGGCGGCCCCGCGCGTCCGCCGCGACGGCGATGGCCGGCCGCGCCCGGCCTTCCTCGGCGCGGGCGGGGAGGAGGCGCTGCTGCTGGCGCTGGTCCGGCGCGGCTGGGAGGACGATGTCGGCGCGCCGCACAATTCGCTGCAGCGGGTCGAGTACCGGCTCGAGAACGGTCGGCTGGAGCGGCTCGCCTTCGCCCAGGTCGACGGCGAGGCGCAGGCGGTGGCGGTGCCTTTGCTCGGCGGGGTGCGCCAGGTCCGGCTGCGCTACCGGGACCGCGAGGGCCATTGGCGGGCGGCCTGGGACCCGACCGACCGGAGCCGGCTGCCGCATGCGGTCGAGCTGGTCAGCGACACGGAGAGCCACGGGGTGGTGCGCCAGCTCTTCCTGGTCGGGGGCGGGCGGTGAAGCGGCCCGTTTCGGCCCGCGAGACCGGCGCGGCGCTGCTGGCGGTGCTGCTGCTGGTCGCGGTCACCGGCGCGATCGCGGCGGCGGCGATGGAGGGGCTGCGGCTGTCGCGGGCGCTGGCCGCCAACAATGCCGCGCTCGACCAGGCGCGGGCGTTCGCCGACGGGGTGGAGCAGCTCGCGGTGCTGACGATCGACGACATGATCGCCGAGAATCCGGACCGGATCACGCTGGCGGGCGGCTGGAACGGCGCGGTGCGGCGGCTGCCGCTGCCGGGCGGCGGCCTGGCCGAGGTGCGGGTGCGCGACGGCGGCAATTGCTTCAACGTCAACAGCGTCGTCGACGGCGATCCGCGCACCGGGCTGGTCCGCCGGCCCTCGGGCGTCGCCCAGTTCGTCGGCCTGATGACGGCGCTCGACGTGCCGGAGGCGGACGCGCGGCGGATCGCCGAGGCCGCGGCCGACTGGGCCGACAGCGACGCCTTGCCGGGGCCGGCGGCGGCCGAGGACGCGGCCTATGCGTCCGGGCCCGCCCCCTACCGGACCGGCAACACCCTGTTCGCCGATCCGGGCGAGCTGCGCGCGCTCGCCGGGATGACGCCGGGCCTTTACCGGCGGCTGAGGCCGTGGCTGTGCGCGCTGCCGGTCAGCGACCTGTCGCCGATCAACATCAACACGCTCCTTCCCGGCCAGGCGCCGCTGCTGGCGATGCTGGCGCCCGGGCAGCTCGGGCTCGACCGCGCCCGGCGGGTGCTGGCGTCGCGGCCGGCGGCGGGCTGGGCGAGCCCGATCGAATTCTGGCGGATCGATGCGATGCGCGGGCTCAGCGTGCCGCTCGACGTCCAGCTCCAGCCGCAATTGAGGACGGCCTGGTTCGCGCTCGACGTGCGGGTGCGGGTGGGCGAGTCGGAATTCGACGAGGCCGTGCTGGTCGACGCCCGGCTGCAGCCGTCGCGGCCGGTGGCGCGACGATGGGGCGCATGATCCGGCGCGCGCGGTCGCATCGCTGGTGACCCCTACGGGACTCGAACCCGTGTTTTCGCCGTGAGAGCAGAGGTCGCGAGGGGGGTATGGACCCGCGTGGACCCGTATGGAATGGCGGATTTCCGCCATTTTTTGCGCTTCCGGTCCTTCCGCGTCCACCCCGTTTCTGCTACGGTTTTGCAGTGAAATTGCAGTGAACCACCGGAGGGGCGTCATGGCCAGAACCGTTCGATACGCGAAACTCGACAGCCGCACCGCCCGCGCGCAGTTACGCGCGAGGAACGCTCCCTACTGGCAGCCGATCGCAAAGGGCAGGGCGCTCGGTTACCGCAAGGGCGCCAACGGCGGATCGTGGCTTGCCAAATATCGCGCCCCATCGGGGGAGCGCGCCCAGGTCCTTCTCGGCGCGGCAGACGACGCCATCGACGGCGAGACCGGCGACGTGCTGTCGTTCGCCACAGCCCAGGCCGCGGCTCGCGAATGGTTTGCCTTGCTGGACAGGAATGCGGGCCGCCGGCCCGATCCATACACCGTCAGTCAGGCACTCGACGATTACCTCGGCAACTTCACGGGCAAGTCGCTGGAGGCCACCAGATACACGATCGAGCGTCACCTGAGGCCGGAGTTTGGCGCCATACAGGTCGCGGAACTCACGACGGAGCGTTTGACCGGTTTCGTCAACAGGATCGCGAGTACGCCGTCCGTCTATCGCGCCAACAAGAAGGGCGTGAGGAAGGCTCGGCCGAACGGACCTGACTCCGCGCGCATCCAGAAGTCGAACGCGAACAGGGTTTTCACGCCGCTTCGCGCCGCTCTCAACCGAGCCTTCATGATGGGCAAGGTCCGGGACGACACCGCCTGGCGGCGGGTCAAGCCCTTCGCGAAGGTGGATGCTCCAAGGATCCGCTACTTCACGCCCCCCGAAATCTCGCGGCTGATCGCGGCGGCTCCCGGCTGGTTCCGGCCCCTCATCCAGGCTGCCTTGCTGACCGGTGCCCGCTGGTCCGAGCTGTTCCGGATGCGGGTGAGGGACGTCGATCTGGCGGCTGGAGTGGTGCTGTTCCCGGAAACGAAGAGCGGCAAGCCCCGCCACGTCTATCTGACGGACGAAGGCGTGGAGCTGTTCCGCCAGCTTTGCGACCGACGCTCGGGCGACCAGCTGGTGTTCATGAATCAGCATGGGCGACCGCTCGGTACCTCTCACCAGATCCGGCCAATGGCCGAGACCTGCCGCGCGGCCGGCGTCGAGCATGCTGGGTTCCACATCCTTCGGCACACCTATGGGTCGAGGCTCGCGATGGCGGGCGTACCGGTGGCGGTGATCGCCGAGGCACTGGGGCACGCGGACGAACGGATTACTCGCAAGCACTACGCGCATCTCGCGCCATCGTATGTTCGCGACACGGTGCGCAACGGGCTGGGCAGCCTTGGGATCGTCGAGGCCCGTCCGGGACTCCGATTGGTGAAGGGCTGAATTTTCGCCTTGCACGCCTACCCGAGTGTGCAGGAGCCGAGCCCACCGCCGGGGTGATCCACCTTAAGGCCCCTTTTGCAGCTCACGCAGCTTCTGGAACTCTGCCAGAATCTCGGGGTGACACTGGGCAAGATAGCCCACGACCCTTGCGTTCGCGAGGAGGCGCGACACGTATCCGGCCGCAAGCACAAGATCGAGATGGTCGGCTCCATAATCCTTTTCGATCACCTTGAAGTGCCGCTGGAGCCTGGCGGCTTCCTGCTCCATCAGAGCGAGCTGCTCCGCGGTGAGGCCTTTTAGCTCCTTGGGCTTCTTCTGCTTCGTCAGGAGCGCTTCCGGGGTCGCAGCGACCAGCGACCTCGCGTAGCTGATCGTGTATCGGTTCATCGCCACCATGAGCTGGGCCGCCTCGATCTGGCGTTCCGGGCAGAGCCGGCGCAGTTCGCGAAACGTGTTGATCGCGACGTGCTTGTCCCGGAGGATCTCCGCGACCTCGGGCCTTATGCCCTCGAGAAGGCGTCGGCGGCTGCGGATCGAGCCGATGTTGACGTTGAGGGCCCGAGCCAGCCGCTCCTCGGAGACGCCGCGCTCGATCGCCGTCATGATCATCCGATGCTCCTGGATGATGGCCAGCCGGTTGACCCGCTTGTTGTAGGTGTAGGCCTCGTCCTCGGTCGAGATCAGGCAGACGACCGCGCTTATGCCGTCGTCCTTGAGGACTTCGATCCGAAGGTGCCCGTCGAGGAGGTGGTAGGTGTCCGGTTCGCCGGCGTCGCGGATCACGACCGGAGGCTCGATTATGCCGACTTCCTTTATCGAGGCAGCGATCTGGGCATATTTGACCGACTTCTTGACGTTCTCGCCGACCGGCCTGAGCGGAAGAATCTGCGCGATCGGAATGCGAAGACTCGCCGGTTCGAAGGCGAGCTTGAGCTTGCCACTCACTCGCCAGCTCCGACAAGCTCGGGGATGCGGGCCGCCAGATTGGCGGGAACGGTGATCAGATCCTCCTCCTCGAGGATCGCGAAAAAGGCATCGTCGTCGATCAGGCTCCTCAGGGCCTCGGTGATGAAGCTGAGCCGCGCCTTCGCGAGCTCCGATCTCCTGATCAGGTCCTGCTTACGCTGCGCGTCCTCCTCATAGGCCTTGACCAGCGCCTGCGTCGACAGCGGGCGCTTCTGTCTGTGCTCGACCCGAAGGCCCTTGCCGCGGCGGCGCCTGAGCTCGACGAGGCGCCGGGCCGCCACGAGCTTGCGCCCCTTGAGAAGGTTCTGCTCGTAGGCGTTTTGCAGCGCCCCCTGGACTTCAGTGTCGTCGGCGTCAGCGATATCTACGGCGACGGTGATGGGAATCGCGCCGGACTCGACCGCTCGGAGCAGCCGCTCCTCGCCTTTGCGGAGGAGGCGTATCACGCCGCTCACATATTCGACGGAAAGACCGGTCTTTCGCGCGACTTCGGCAATTGAGTAGCCGCGTCCGCTCATCGCGCCGATATCCTGCAGCAGGTCCAGCGCGCGGTGCTGCCGCCGCGCGCAATTCTCGACGAGGCTCGAGACGAGACAGTCCTCCTGGTCGGCACTGACGACGAGGGCCGGGACCTCATCATAACCGAGACTCTTGCAGGCCTCGAGACGGCCCTGCCCGCAGACCAGATCGTAGAACGCCTCTTCGCCCTCGACGCGACGGGTCACGGTGATCGGGCGCTTCAGCCCGACGAGCGCGATGCTTTCGATAATCTCGTTGAATACCCGGCGGTTCCTCACGCGCGGGTTGATCACCATCACCCGGTCGATCGGAATCATCTCGACCCGTTGCGCGGGCGTGGCCTCCGTCACGCCGCCCTCCGGAGGAATTCGCGCCGCGCCATCTCGTAGAGCTTCTCGAGGGACGTGAAGCGGTAGGCGTCGAGCCACAGTCCGTTATGCTCGCAGAGCCGGATGATGGCCTCGGTCATGTCCAGCCTAGGCAGCAGGTAGAAGTCGAGCGGGTGGACGTTGTCGCGGTCCATGCGCACGGCGATCGTCAGATCGGGACGGAGACTGCGGTCGAGACGTACCCGCCAGCGCAGCGATCCCGCGCCCGTCTGCCGGGATCGGACCACCACCAGCGAGGCCGTGAACTCGCCGTTCACCCAGAGTAGGTCCGTATCGCTGTCCTGGAGGACCCGCCCGCCGGCGTTTCGGATGCCGTCGATGACCGCATTCACGACTTCCGGATGCATCTGGCGCAGGGCCCTGTTGATCTCGAGATAGCGGTAATCGTGCGCCGGCGAGAAGCCGACGAGCGTGTAGGCGCGAAGTAGGCTGCCAAAACGGGTGCGAAACGCGCTGCTGGATGGGCAATCCTCGCATTCGTCTATGATGAGCCCAGACAGGCCGCCGTGCCGTTTGAGCAGGCCGGCAAGCCGGTGAAGCATTTCGTCATTCGTCAAGCGGGCCGAACGGGCGGCGATCATTTTCTGGGCCTCGGCGAAGAGCCCGGGCTCGATGATCGCCTCAAAGACACCATCGCTTCTGATCCAGTCCGAAGGCGGATTCTCCTGCCGCGCCTGCTTCAGCTTGAACGAGGTCCGCCCCCACACATTGTTGCCGATATATTTCTCATTGATCAGCAGCTGGTGCACGGTCCCTCGCGTCCACGGTCGTGAAAGATCCGTCAGCACGCCGCGGTGATTCAGGATTCCGGCAATCTCTCCTTCCGACTTCCGATCCTCGATGAATAGGCGATAGACTTCTCTGACCATCGCCACTTCGTGGGGAGGCCCTGGCACCAGCACGACCCGGTCCGTCGTGATGCTCTTATGCTCTCCTTTTCCCAGCTCGCCTTTCGGCTCCCCGTTCTGATCGACGAGGAGACGTCTCAATCCGAAGCCGGCGGGGCCGCCCTGACGAAACCCCAGGCGGATGAGATTTGACTGGCCGGCGAACACCTTCACCGAGAGTTCCCGGCTGTACTCACCCGCCATCGCGCGTTTGACGGTCTTGATGATCGACGAGCCGATGCTGCCGTCATTCTCGAACTGCTCGGCGCAATAGTGAACCGCGATACCTGCCCTTTTGCACGTGAGTTCGAAGGACGCGGCCTCGTCCGGATCCTGAAACCGACCCCATCGGCTCACGTCATAGACGAGTATCACCTTGAACTCTGCCGTCCCGGCCTCAACGTCGGAAAGCAGCTGCTTCAGGGCGTCCCGGCCGTCCAGACGCAGGCCGCTTTTCCCCTCGTCGGCGTAGGTTCTGACGATTTCGTAGCCGCGTTTCTCCGCGTAGCGGCTTATCGCCGCCTGCTGATTGTCGGTCGAATATCTCTGATGCTCGGTCGACATCCGCACATATTGTGCAGCCGGAACTAGGGTAGGGCCCGCGTCAGTCGTCTTATCCCAATCGATCATAACCGCTCCCCTCCGCGCCAGCCTGGCGAGTTGTGCGGCAGCCCTAGATCATTGGAGCGGGAAAGATGTTTCCGAAGGCGGGCAAGAAACTTCCGCACAGGGCGCGATCGGGCGATGCCTATGCCGATGCTATCGCGGAGGCCCTTCGGACCGAGCTAGGCGCAACGCATCGGGCGACGAAGACCCTGATGCGGTGGACCGGAGCCAGCGAGCGCACCGCCAAGAACTGGCTGAGCGCCCGTTGCGGCCCAAGCGGATACCATCTCATCCAGCTTGCGAGGGAGTCGGACATCGTCCTCGCAACGGTTCTCGCCCTAGCGGGACGCAATCATCACATGGTGGGAGCCGAGCTCCTGGGAATGCGCGATGCCCTCGCTTGTATCGTGCAGATGATCGATGCTGTCCTGCCGAGCACCAGCGAGCCTCCCTGACCTCGCACCGCCGCTCAGCCGTCGCAGCAGGTTTCAGACTGAACGATGGCATCTGTCGCCCCCCCGCCGATCGTTTTTTGTGCCCCAGACTTCAATCTGTGCTGCACAGGCGGCTATCCTCGCCGCCGACGCTCCGGCTGGGCAATCAACCGCCTACCGGCACTCGTCCCACTCCTCCGAAGTCGATCCATGTTCCAAAGGAAAACGGACCCAACGCAGCAGGAGCGTCGCCAAGACGGACGACGTGAAGAAAGTGGCCGTAGGTCTTGACCGCCCCAGCGACGTGGCGACCATCGCAGTAGAGCGCGAGAGCGTGGCGATTGATCGGCAAGGCGTCGATCGTGGCAATCCCGAGCGGCCCCCGTATCAATTGAACGAACGGTCCATCTGCCGCGTCATCCGCACGTCCGATGCAATAGTCGAGGAGCGGGCGGAAATTGAGATGTTCGGCCCACTCTCGTCCGAGCCAGTCGATCATGTAGTTCACGAGGGTCTTAGCAACAGCCCGGTGGACTTTCGGCAGTTCGTAAACGGAGTGAATGCCGAGTTGATATTTCCCAGGTTGAAAGTCCCGAGATCCGCTTCGGATCGGCCCTGCCTCGAATGCGCGCTCCAAGAGCTGGGGAATCTCGGCAAGACGAAGGGTGCGAAATCTGAGCCGGCCAAAGGCATCGACCGACATCCGGGGATGTCGGCCTGTCTTCATGGTCGAAGGGAACTTGTCGCGCCAGGCGGCGCCGGGCTTCGCTCGACGTTCTACTCGTTCGAACTTGACGGGGGTGTCGAGTGACAGAATCGCGACGGTGTATTGCCGCGGGCCGGGCTCGGGCCTCTTGGCGATCGTAATCTCGGGCGTGGCCAAGAAGGTCGCGTACGCCCGTTTGAAGCGGTCGAAGTCCTCGACGGCTCCGGCCTCGGAGAGCAGCCTGGTGCCGAGATCAATGATTTGGACTCTCAATCTGGGGGCGAAGCCCGGAAGGATGTCGGTTTCGAGAGAGGTAGGCTCCCCTGGGGCCTCGAGGAAGATCTGCTCCGACGGATGCGCGGTGAATGCCTGACCTCGGCGAGTCCTTCCGACGGGCCCTTGGAAGATGCGAGCCGAGGCGTTCATTGGCTCGCTCGTCCATGCCCGTTCCCATCGAGAGAAGAGGCCGTTGCATTTCTCGCAGACGATATCTTTGAGCACCCAGTCCTCGCCATCTCCGGACAGCGCGCGAGTGAACACGTGTTCGTCCGCGAACGGGCCGGGACGGTGGCAGTAGATGCATCTAGTCATCTGAATTCCCGGTTTCCGATCGACCGTGGTTGCTATTGCTCCAGGCCCAAATGTCCAACAGTTGAGGCGAACGTTTTCGGTTCTTGATCTATCCGGAATTGAGCCCGCGTGGGCGAGACCGAATTTGTTTCTTATCCCTGCCAACGCGTCCTAATCTGATAGCGGGAATCGCGAGAGTGTCGTCGATACGGGGAGCATCTATGGCGACTTTCACGAGCCCGCGGGAGATGCTGGAAGCCTTGCTTGCCCCGCGGGGTCTACAGCGACCCGATGGGCGCCCGCTCTACCGCTATCGATTTACCCGGGAAGAATATGAAGCTCTGAGCGCCGTTCTTCGCGGGCAGAGCGTTGGGGCGCTCCTCACCTCTCATGGCGCGGCCCTCGTCGTCGCGAATGTTGCCGAGTGGTTTCGAAGGGACCGCGGCGGTGGCTACTGGGACTGGAAGCGTCCGCTTCGGAGCATCGGACTACATTACGGCGAGGGATACGGGTCCCCTATCCAATATGGCGACATCGTCGCGATCGTCAGCCGGGGCTTCGCGATCTGGGGCAGGCCTGAGCCGCCTGGATCGGACCGGCTGTTCTCCGTAGTCAGGGAAGCCGGCTTTCCTTCCGCGTCGGTCCGCGAGAACCCGCGCATCGCAACGTGGCTCAAGAAGTCCGTGCTTGCCGCCGAGCGCGGCTTTTCGGCCCGCGACGCCGTGCGCGCCGAAGCTTGGCGGGTCGCCGACACCATTGCGGCGACGCTCTTCCAGGCAGCCGAGGAGCTGTGCGAGGCGGTGGTCGAACTGAGACGGCTGCTTCCGCAAGAGGCTCTCCTGGTCCGCGAAGACCCGATCGTCATTCTCGATCGGACGCAGACCGGATGGCGCGAGCGACTACCATTCGACGTCGAGCTCGAAGACGTACGCGAGATGGTGGAAACCATCGTTCGCGCTCGAGCGGATCGCAACGAGGGGCTCGCGGTCACGCGCCGGCTCGTCGGGTCGGGAGGTGTCTTCTCCGCCACCGCCGAGATCGAGCTCGAAGGCGATCTTCACCCGCGCCGACTTCCACCTGCCGTGTCGGCCGAAATCGCGTCGCTCACCCGCATGCGGATCGTTCCCAAACCTCCGCTGGGGGAGGGCCTGCCAATCGCGGCGGTCGAACGAGTCATCGACGAAGAGGGTGAGGAAAGCTGGACGCTACGCCGCTACGTCTCGCGCTTCGAGGTTGTGGCACCACTGGAGGAAGCCGTCCGGGTGATGCTGGTCACGGGCGATCGGATCGTGACCGAATTCGTGGCCTTCGCCGGCGAGCCACTTCCTGACCCCGTGCTCGCCCTCGAAATCGAGGAGCTGGACGCTAACGGCGATGTTCGACGACTTCGGGTGGTCGGGCCATCTCCGGTTCGCACTACGCAACCGCGGCTGGGCCTCGCGATCGACGAAGCAGCTTTCGACGCCGTCTCCTTCTCCGACGGATTCGAGGAGCTGGGCCGCTGCTCGGGCAAGAGGGTGATCGCTTTCTCCGGCTTTGCGACTTTCCATTCGGACGGGGCCAGAATGTCGTGGCGGACCGGTGCGGATCGGGAGGATCTCGGCAGGTTGGTGCTCGTCGGCGACCTTTTGCGCGGCATCCGGGAGCCGGTCTTCCGCGGCTTCCCGCAAATCTTCCTCGAGCGTGACGGGGCGATATCGGCGATCGCGCCGAACCGATTGCGATGCCGCCCAGGCAGGTTAGGTGGGGGGGCTTGGCGGCCTTTCGGGGAAGCGCCGCCGTATGGGCGAGTGCAGTTGGCGATCTTCGATGGCGAGGACATGCTCCAGCAGGCGACCACCATGATCGTTCCCGCCGCATTCACGCTCGTGCCCGATGCTCGTGCCCGCACGCTCCTGGTTCGGGGCCTGCTCGGGGCGACGGTGGGCGCCGCGGCGCCGGCGCCGCTGCCGACCCAAGCATCGGCGGAAACGGTCCTGGTCGACCTGGCCAGACTGGCAACGGGAGCCACTTTGCGGCTGTCGCTTCGCTGGCAATCGGAAATCGGTGTGACGATGACCGATCCGCTCCTCGACAAGGCGCTCCTCGACCCCGACGCGCGCCCTGTCCCGCCTCGTGCGGTTCTGCCGATCGACGGCCTCCACGGTTACAGGCTCATGTCGGCGGCCGGAGAGCGGATTAGCTTCGAGCTGGCCGCGCCCGACACGCGTAGCATCCACCTCATTCGATCCGTCAAGGGCGAGGTTCCGCTGAGTGCACATGCGGAGGATCTCCTACGCTTGATCGGAGGTTCCGAGCTGCTCGACGCGGAGGTTCGTTTGTCCTGGCTGGGTTCGGCGGATCGCGCCGCAGTCATCAAATGGTATTCGGAGGACGTGGATCCCTTCGACGCGCCCGGCGCCAGTGCCTTCGCGGTGCTGGCGCAGAGGCTCGGGCCGGCGCTCAAGGCGTTTTCGCTAATGGAGCCGGCAGCCGGAATAGCCGAAGGGTTAAGTCGTTCCGCGCCTCGGGAGATGAGCGCTCGCCTTTCGGACGAGATTGGGCCGGGGCCCTGGCTCGTCTATGGACGTCGTCCCGGCGGAGGGACGATCCGCCCGCGCATCCTGTCTCCGGTTCCCGACACACCCGGAGGCGACAGGAGCCGACTCCGTGCGGCCATCGCCGAGCCGTGCGCGCACCTTCGCACGGACGAGCTCGAGGCCGCCTATCGTGATACGGCGAGCCTTCTCCCGTCCGACCGCCGCTTGCTCATCGAGCTCCTCGTGCAAATGCGCGCGGAAGCACTTCCTTTCTGTTCGTTGGACGCCCTGAAGGCACTGGGGCATCACCCGGGGACGCCCGTATCCCTTCTCTGGTCGTGCGAGACGATCGAGGAGCGTGCAGCAGTCCTCGACCTGCAACGCGAACTGCCCTTCTTGTGGTGCTCCACCCCGATCGAGGCGTGGCAGGACGCGGTCGACGATCGCCTGAACGGCCTTCGCTTCCGTCTCGAAGCTGCCGGGCTCCCATCCGACATGGCCGCCGACTTCATGTTCCGTGCACTCGAGGAGATCCTGGACCTTCGGCCGGAACTCGTCATGCACCTGCGCGCGGTGTACCTGTTCCGGCTCGCCGGAGTCGACGGTCGCGGTCGCGGCGAGGAAATCGGCGGTAGGCTGGCCAGGATGGCAGCGCACGCTTCTGAAGATCATGACGTCCTCTTGAACGACTTCATAGATCGACACGCGGACTGTGCGACGGTGCCGCGCGATCTGTTCACGCCGGAGTTGCTCAGTCGCGTGGAGGGTGCCTGGCGTTCGTTCGACGATGGTTTCGCCACGGTGCTGGCCGCCCCTCATCTTGCCGCGGAACATGCGGCGGGACGCCTCGAGCTGGGAGCCGAGGCTTTGCGTCGCTGCCGCGACGCCTGGGTCTACGACCCGTTCTATTTCGAGAAGACGGTGCCGTTCGCGCTCGACGCGATCGCGCGCGGCAGAACTGCCTGAGGGAGACGTGAAGAGATGATCGATTTGAACAGCATGCTGCAGCGGCTTCCCACTCAGGCCGCAGATGCGATCGTCGGGATGATGCGGCTCCGCTCGACCACGCTCGCGCAGCATCTTCGCTCCAGCCTCGGCGCAGCCCCAGGGACGCCGGGATCGATGCTCTCGGAGCCCTTTCTCGAGGGTGCCTTCCCGTGGCTGCCGGTGGAGTGTGGCTGGGATGGTGTCGATCCCGGGTTGTTCGACCCTCGCACCTTGGCGGTTCTGCGGGAGGTTTCGCCATTTGCGCCGTATCTGCACCAGCTCGAGGCCTGGCGCGCCCTCGGCGACGAGCACCCTCGCTCGGTCATCGTCACCAGCGGAACCGGGTCGGGGAAGACCGAATGCTTCCTCGCTCCCATCCTCGACAGTCTCGTCCGGTCGTCCGGGGCCGGCGAACGCTCGCTCGTCGGCGTGCGGGCTTTGATGCTCTATCCGTTGAACGCGCTGATCAACAGCCAGGAGGAGCGCCTCTCGCGCTGGTTGAGCCCCTTCGGTGGAGCCATCCGATACTGCCTCTACAATGGCGAAACGCCGAACGTAACGCGCGCGGGCACTGGCAACGACACTCCATGGCGGGTCGCCGACCGCCGATCCCTGCGCGCTTCGCCGCCGCCTGTTCTGGTCACCAACGCGACGATGCTCGAATACATGCTGATAAGGCAGATCGACGCGCCGATCCTCGGCCGGTCGCAGGGTACGCTCGAGTTCGTCGTGCTCGACGAGGCCCACTCCTACGTCGGCGCCCAAGCTGCCGAGATCGCCCTCCTCCTCCGCAGGGTGACGTTGGCCTTCGGTCGCAGGCCCGAGCAGCTTCGCTACGTCGCGACTTCGGCGACGATCGGGGGGGATGGAGTTCGCGACCTCACCGCTTTTCTACGCGACCTGTCGGGTGCCCCGGAAGAGGCGATCACGATAGTGGAAGGCCGTCGTGCGCCGCTTCCCGTCGCGCCGGCCCAGTTCCGGCGCGGCCCGATCGATCCCGCCTCCGTGGCAGGGCTCGAAGACCATGAGAGCGGCGCCATTCTGGCGGGCTCGGAATGGCTCCGCCGGACTCGGGAAGAATTGCGGGACGGCGCCATCCTGTCCTGGCGAGATTGGAGTCTCCGTGCCGGCGAGAGCCCTTCCAACGGATCGACGGCGACCCGCCTGTTGGTGGAAGCCGCCCGTGCACGAGATCCAGCCGCCGATCCGGCCCTAGCTCGGAGCGGGGCCGATTCGATCCTGCCTTCACGCATCCACCTCTTTCATCGGACGCTCACCGGCCTTTGGGCCTGCACCAACGCGACCTGTCCTGGCCGTCCCATGCCCGTGGAAGGCGATACGGATTGGCCGTTCGGCGCGGTGTTTCAGGAGACGCGTGACCATTGCTCACATTGCACATCGGTGGTGCTGGAATGGGCGTTCTGCTCGGCCTGCGGCGACGGAGCGCTGAAAGCGGAGGAGTTCGATCATGGCGAGCGGATCGCGGCGTGGACGGATACGGGTGGCGACGAAGATTTCGACCAGACGCTGGAGCGCGACGACGCGAGCGCGCAGGACGTGGAAGATCTCGACGAAGAGGAGACGATCGCCGTCCCGATGGCCACGATCGTCTCGCGGCGATATCTGACGCCTCCGGGCCGGCCGAATGCGGCCCAATTGAGGATCGATCTTCGGACCGGCGCGGTGATCGATCAGGCGGGCGACGGCGTGGCGACCTTCTCGGCCAGCCGGGACGTTCTCGAATGCCCGAATTGTCGCGTCTCGCCGCAGCGACTCGATCCGCGGCGCGGGGCTCTGCGATCTGCTGCCGCCGGCGCCCCGTTCCTGATGGCGCAAGTGACGCCGGGTTTCCTCGCCGACCTGTCCCCCGACCCCGGAGCCGACACGCCGCGTCCGTTCGACGGCCGCAAGTTGATTTCGTTCACCGATGCGCGGCAAGGAACGGCGCGGCACGCCGCGAACGTCCAGATCGCTTCGGAGCGCAACTTCGTTCGCGGGTTTCTCTATCATCACGTCCAGGAGCGTCCGGCGGTAGACCCCCAAGAGGTCGCCGGACTCGACGAGCGCATCGCAGGGCTGCGCAGATTTCCACAGGATGCGACCTTCGCCGCGATGGCGGACGATCTGGAGCGCCAGCGGGCCATCCTCACATCAGGCGGGCCATCCAAGCCCTGGAACGAACTGGTCGACCGCCTCGCGCGCGACCGAACGGTCGAATTCTTCCTGCGCGATCTCTGGCGCGGCCGAGACGACCGGTTCGAGGACCAGCGCATGCTGGCCGAATTCCTGCTCTACCGCGAAGCGATGCGCCGACCGGTGCGCTCGAACTCGGCGGAGACGCTCGGCCTCTTCAAGTTCGTAGTGCCGAGCGTCGACGGATCGCAGGTGCCGGCTCCGCCCGCGGCCGCGGCCCTGGGCCTCGGCGACGCGGATTGGCGTGACCTGGTGCGCCTGCTCGTCACGCACTTCCTCCGTACCAACGTCATTCTTCATCTCGACCGCTGGTGGCTCGATTGGATCGATCGCCGTCAAAGCCACGTGGAGGTGGCGCCTTGGTCTCCAGGAGCAAGGTCCGGGCGCTACGTCCGTCTTTGGCCCCACCCCTACGGCGCACGGCCGACGCGGATCGTGCGACTCCTGTTCCAGGTGTTGGGTCTCGACCAGACCGACCCGGTCGACCGCGACCGGGTCGCCGACGTGCTCGAAGCGGCTTGGCGGGCACTCCTTCCTCTGATGACGGCTTCGCCGAACGGCTTCCGCTTCAGGCTTTCCGAGCTTCACGTCGCGCCGATCCGCGAGGCCTTCTGGTGTCCGACGACCCGCCGCGTGCTCGACACCACGCTCCGTGGCTTCAGTCCCTACGACGTCGACGGAGTCCATCCACGGGCGGAGCCTGTCGTCATGCCCGTTCTGCCGCATCCATGGTGCAGGGACGATGCGGGGCGGCCGGTGCCGGAGCGCGACCTCGACCGCTGGCTGGCGGACGATTCCGACGTTCGACGGCTCCGCCGCGCCGGCATGTGGGGCGATCAGCAGGACAAGGCGGCGAAGCTCGGGCCCTGGCTTCGCGCCGCGGAGCATTCGGCGCAGCAGCCCGGTTTCGTGCTCAGGGAGTATGAGGCCCTCTTCAAGGAGGGGCGCATCAACGTGCTCGGTTGCTCGACCACCATGGAAATGGGTGTCGACATCGGCAGCGTCGAGGCCGTGCTCAACACGAACGTTCCACCCGAGATCGCCAACTATCGCCAGCGCGTCGGCCGAGCGGGACGTGCGCGCCAGCCGATCGCGGTCGGGCTCACCTTGTGCAGGGACCGCCCATTGGACCGGCTCGCGCTCGCCGACCCGCTGGTCTATCTTCGTCGCGACGTCCGCCCCCCCAAGGTGAGCCTCGAGAGCCCGACCATAGCATCGCGGCATGCCGCGGCGCTTCTCCTTGCCCGGTTTCTGAGCACGCGTGGCGCCGAACTCCACAAACTCACCAATTCCACATTCTTCGGGCTCGGCAGACCGGCCGACGCTCCTCCGGGGTCGACGCCTTCCGTGGCCTTCCTCGCTTGGCTCGACGGAGTGCTGGAGAACGATGCATTGCAGGCGGATCTCCAGACCCTGTTGGAGGGGACTCCGGTCCGCCCGGGCCCCGACCTCGTCGAGGCGCTGCGAGACCAACTCCAGGCCATCGCCGAGGGTCTGACCGCGGAGTGGGACTCGCTGGCGACGAACTCGGACTCCGGAGTGGAAGTGGTGCGTGCCGCGGCGAACCGCGCACGTGACCGTCAGCGTCGCCGGCTGGAAAAGGGGTATCTGCTGGCGGAGCTTGCGAACCGGGGTTTCCTTCCCTCCTACGGCTTCCCTACCCACGTCGTGCAATTCGTGACCGAGACTTCGGCCGAGCGGCGACAGCGCGAGGATCGCGATGGCGACGAAGGGGCGAGCACCGGCTTCAACGCCCGAGGCTACCCCTCGCGATCACGGGACGTCGCGATCTACGAATATGCGCCGGGCCGCGGAATCGTCGTGGACGGTGTCGTCCGCAGAGTCCGCCGGAGTCACCCTCAACTGGCAGCGCCCGGCGTCGGATGCCGGCGTTCGCGAGGTCCAGAGCCTCCGGACCATGTGGTCGTGCAACAGATGCGGCGCGCTGACCTCCAAGCCGTCGGCCGCGCAATCCGGACCGTGTACCGAATGTGGAAGCACCGATGCACGAGCCTTGCGTTTCCTGCCTCCTGCTGGATTCGCGGTCGATGTCCGCTACCGCGTGCATGACGACGCTTCCGACCTGGGCGGGAGCCCGATCGTCGATCCTTGGGTCTCCGCCTCGACGATCGCGTGGCGCTCCCTGCCGGACCCCGCTGTGGGTCGCGTCCGAACCAATGCCGACGGCATGGTCTTCTGGTTTAATCCCGGTCCCCACGGCCACGGATACGCCGTGTGCCTACACTGCGGCCGGGCCGAGGCGGAGGAAACCGCCGAAGGCGGTACCAGGCTTCACGGCCACCGACCGCTGCGCGGACTGCCGCTGGCCATCGATGGAGAGACGTGCACCGGCTCGCCCGATCTCGCACCTTACGCCATCGCCCGCCGGCTTCAGCTGGGGCACGAGATTCGGACGGACGTGACCGAGGTTCAGCTCTACGATTGTGCCTCTCGTGAGACGGCGCTGGCGATCGCACTCGCTCTGCGGGAAGCGATCGCGCGGCAGCTCGGCATCGATGCGGATGAAATGGGCTTCGCCGCACCCGAAGCTCGCCATCCCTCGGGACGACCAAACTGGAGTGCGGTCGTTTTCGACCGCGCCAGCGGCGGCGCCGGCTTTGCCGCAAACCTCGCTCGCGACCCGCTCGAGATGCTGGCTGCGGCGCGGAATCTACTCGACTGTGAGCGGCCCGGACGGTGCGGCGATCCCACCGCCGTGCGCGCCTGTCCCCGTTGCGTATTGGGCTCGGATGCGCAGCATGCCGGCGACCTCACCGACCGACGGACCGCCTACGAACTGTTGAGCGCCATACTCGAACGGCTTCGCCTGCCCGAGGAGCATCGCTTGTTCGGCCAAGGGACGACCTACGAGGCGGCACCGCTTCCCGAGGCGCTGAACGAGCGGATGACGTCGGCGCCCGGAGCACAGCTCGTCATCCGTCTCGGCGGCGATCCGCAAGCGTGGGACTTGGAGCATTGGCCGGCCACGTCCTTGCTGGAACGTTGGGGCGGTCGGGGGCGGAGCGCACGGGTCGAAGTCGATCGCACCGCGCTGGCAGAGGCCGACCCGATCACGCGCCGAGCGGTCGCCTTGTGGTCGGAACGGGCGCGCGTGACTCTGACCGAAGTGGCGGATGGGGCGCCAGGGACGCACGCTCACCTCGCGGCGTTGACCGACGATGGAGGGTTTATGTTGTGGGGATCCGCCGACCCGGCCGCAGCCGAGATCGGACCTAGCTGGGCCGCGACCTCCGCCGCTCCGGTCGTGCTCGGGAGGTTCGACGGCCGACTCGCCGATGGCGCTCCCATCGATCCGCACGACCTGGTCACGGAGCGAGTTCGCGAGACGATCTTCGAGATCGAAGCCGAGCTGGACGGGCCGGTGGAAGGCTTCGGCACCAGGCTTAAATCACTGCTCATGGCTCGCAATCCGACGCTCGCGCGGGTTCTCGCTGCGCCGTGCCTCGAGCTGCGCTACTCCGATCGCTACCTGTTCAGCCCCCTCACGGTACGCCTCTTGGCCGAGATGATCGCGGGCTTCGCCGGGTCGATCACCGACGTCGAGGTGGCGACGCTCGCCGCCCGAAAGCAGGGGAAAGCCAAGAACGGCCGCAGGCTGCGCGACGACTGGCCGGACATGTCGTACCGCGACTTCGTGCTTCGGCACCTTCTAGAGCGAACCGCGGGCGGGGCGCGACTCGACACGAGCCAAGGCGATCTGCCGCATCGCCGCCGACTCGACTTTCGGACGCACGAGGGTTCCGGCACGATATTCTTCGACCAGGGCGTGGGGTCGTGGAACGCCGAGGGAGATTTCGACAAGCTGGCTCCGCAGCTCGAGCAGCTCGCGGCGGCCTCGTCCCCATTCCTGGTCAGCAACGGCGAGGCAGGCACCTTCCTTGCCGTGAGGCTCGATTAAGGGCGAAAGGGAAGCCGTTCCGGACGAGGAACAGAGTCGGAACTTTGCAGCCGGCGAAAATACGGCTAACCACGTTCCGAGCAGCCTTTCTTGGCAGCGCGTTTCGAAGGGTCTGAAGTGAAGGTAGCTGGGCTTTTCGCGGGAATCGGGGGCCTCGAATCGGGCTTGTCCGCGGCCGGGCACGAATCCTCTCTCCTGTGCGAGATTTGGGAGCCGGCGCGTGCCGTGCTGGCCCACCGGTTGCCGGGAATCCCATGCGTGGAGGACGTTCGCCTGCTCGGTAGCCTCCCTGAGGACGTCGACCTCTTGGTCGGCGGCTTCCCTTGTCAGGACCTCAGCCAGGCCGGCCTGACCGCGGGTATCGGGGGCCGCCGGTCTGGGCTGGTAGGGAACGTGTTCAGGTTGTTGGACGAACGACGGGTGCCTTGGGTCGTGCTCGAGAACGTCTCGTTCATGCTGCATCTCGATCAGGGAAGGGGCCTGCGCACCCTGGTCGAGGCCTTCGAGGAGCGCGGCTATCGCTGGGCCTATCGCGTGGTCAACAGCCTGTCGTTCCTGCCCCAACGGCGCGAACGCGTGCTATTCGTCGCGACCACGACGGGCCTCGATCCGGCGGACGTGCTTCTTTCGGACGAAGTCGAGCCTCGCATTCCGGCGACCGATCTCGGGCGCCGGGCGCACGGGTTCTACTGGACCGAAGGCGTCAGGGGTCTCGGCTGGGCTCCCGATGCAATCCCGACGCTGAAGAATGGGTCGACGGTCGGCATCGCGTCGCCGCCTGCCATCCTGCTTCCCGACGGGCTCGTCGTCATGCCCGACATCAGGGACGCCGAGCGCCTGCAGGGCTTCGAGGAGGACTGGACCGTCGCGGCCGGCAGCGTCGGCCGGGCGTCCCTGCGCTGGTCGCTGGTCGGCAATGCAGTGTCGGTGCCCGTCGCGAGATGGCTCGGCGAGCGACTCGCGGGGCCTGGGCGCTACGCTTACGATCGGGACCGGCCGCTCGCGACGGACGGCCGCTGGCCGAAGGCCGCGCAATTCGATGGCGAGGCCCGCCGCGCGGTCGCGATCAATGCTTATCCCCGCTGGGACCAGCGCGAGCCCCTTCACCAGTTCCTTCGATACCCCGGAAAGCCGCTTTCGGCCCGCGCCACCCGCGGCTTCCTGTCGCGCACCGAGCGCGGCACCTTGCGGTTCGCGCCGGGTTTCCAGGATGCGCTCCGGGCACATCTCGCGCGGATGGAGGGCGGTGTCGGGTCGCCGTACGAGCCGGAGTATGCGGTTGCGGCCGAGTGAGGCCCGAGAAGCCGGATGCCCGGACCTCGGCCCGAATGACCGGGATCCGCCGATCTGGAACCAAGCCTGAGGCGACGGTGGGGTCCGCTCTGCGCGCCATGGGATTGCGCTACCGCAAGGACGTGCGCGCTCTTCCCGGTTCTCCCGATTTCGCCAACCGGCGCGCAGGTTGGACTGTGTTCGTCAACGGTTGCTATTGGCATCATCACACGGGTTGTCGGCGTGCGACCGTGCCGAAGGCGAATCGTGACTTTGGATCGACAAGTTCGCCGCCAATCGCCGCCGCGAAGCGCGAGCGGTCAGGGAGCCTCGGCGGCGAGGGTTTCGGGTTATGATCGTCTGGGAATGCGAAACGACGCGGGCCTCCGACGTTCTAGCCCAAATCTTGGAATCGCGTCGCGTAGGCAGCTGACAGCCTGGAGATCATCGAATCGTAATGGTAGATGTCGCCGGGCTGCGGCGCGGGTGACGTTTCGACCAGGCGGACCGGAGAGCCATCGTTCGGGAAATCCACCACGACGATGGCGAGCGCGTCGTAGCCGACGTCGCCCGTCTTGCCGCGACGTGGCAGCTGTCTGATCTTTTCGATGGCGAGGCTCGCATCGCGCGGCTGCCGATGCGTGCTCCATTCCGGATCGGCTGCCCGGTTGCGCTTGTTGAGGTCGGGACTGAGATATCGCTCCGCGACGTTCACCATAGTGAACCCCACGGCGATCGCCTGCTCGCTCGCCCCGTGGACCGTGAGGTGCGAAGAGTTGAGTTCGTCGTAGAGTCGCGGCAGTGCCCGTTGATGCGCGGTCATGCAGGCTTTGGCTTCGAGCGCCATCGCCACCGATCCCACCGGGGCGCGACGAAGCGGGGGTAGGGCCTCCATCTCCGCGCGCTGCAGTTCGGTGAGCTCGATGCCATATTCGTCGGCCATGCTCGAGATCGTATGGTGGGTCACGGCGCCGCCCGGCGTGCAGAGCACCAGGTCGAGGTTCTTCTTCCGATCGTGGACGAAGTCACGCATCTCGTGGTTGATGCCGAAGCAGACCAGTCCGGCCTCCGCCTGCCGCCGCAACAATGCGCTTGAGGCGAGGAGGTCGAAGATGACGCCCCAGCAAGCCACCTTGGAATGATGGTCGCTTCGCGAGTGATATTGCCAGGCATTGTCGAAGCGGTCGCGCCGACTGACCTTGCTCAAGGTTCGAACGAGGATGTCGGGCCCGTGCATCTCGGACGGTTTCTATCCGCGAGCCCCGACCGAGTCGACTAGCAGGCGTTGAACTCGGCAGGATACAAGACCTAGCAATTTGTTAGGAGCGACGCCACGCGTCACTCTCAAGCCCGAGAATCTCCTGATCAGCGTCATTGGATGTCGTTGGGCCGCGGAAGACGGCAATGCGGGCGGCAGCGGGTGAGGGGCGATTAAGCCTGCTGTGGGCGGCGGCCGCGACGACAGTGGCGATCGCTGCAATCATTCGTGCCGCTGAGCGGAACAGTGCCTCGCTGACCGGTCGCACCCCGAGAGGGAAGGCGGCGCGCCGGGTGGCGACTGGAGGAGGCGCTTGATGGCGTATCGCAGCGCGAACAGCCTGGATGATGAAGGCCGGATGCTGGTGGAGCGCCTCGGCGGCCGCTGGACCGGCGCCGCCGGCCTCTGCCGCTGCCCCGCCCATGACGACCGCCGCCCCTCGCTGAGTGTGCGCGTCGGGCGCACGAGCCTCCTTTTGCACTGCTTTGCCGGCTGCGCCGCAGGGGACATATTGAGGGCGCTGCGCGCCGCAGGGCAGCCACTCCGGGAGCCCCTTGGACCGGCTTCTCCCCGGGACGGGTCGCAACGCGAGCGAACCGGGGAGGCCAGGTCCCGCGGCGCAGCGCTCCGGGTATGGGGCGGCGCCCGGCCGATCGCCGGCACGCCTGCGGACCGCTATCTCGAAAGCCGCGGGCTCGACGTGGGCTCGCTTGAGCTGCGCTATCATGCGCGAACGCCGCACGGTCCTTTCCCCATGACCCGCTTCCGGCCGGCGCTGATCGCAGCGGTGCGCGACGAGAGCGGACTTGTCGCCGTGCACAGGACGTTCCTCGACCCCCGCCGCTCTCGTCTCGCTTCGATCGAGGAGCCGCGCTGCGGGCTCGGGCGCTTCGGCCGCGGCGCCGTCCGTCTCGGCGGCGTCGGCCCGAAGCTCGGCCTGGCCGAAGGGATCGAGACCGCCATGTCCGTCGCGGTCCTGTTCGGCCTTCCCTGCTGGGCGACGCTCGGGACCGAGCGGTTCCGGCTCGTCGCGCTGCCGTCGGAGGTGAGGGAGCTCGCCTTGTTCCTCGACAATGACGCGGGCGGCCGGCGCGCCGAGAGGCTCGCTCGCGACGCCTTCGCCCATTTGCCGATCGAAGCCCATTATCCGAGGTCGGCTGGGGCGGACTGGAACGATGTGCTGCGGGCCAGGCCGCGACGGCGGCAAGCGCCCTAGAGGAGAGGTGGCGGGCGAGGGGCGCCCCGGAGCAGCGATCGAGCGGTTCCGGGCCGGAGACACTCAATGGCCACCCTGCCCCACGAGCGCGAAGCCGCGCAGCCGCCCCATATCGCCGTCGCGCGCATTCTCTTTGCCCGCTTTCGTGCCGGCGAGTCTGTCGACCGGTCGGAGTTGCGTGGCCTGTTTGAGCACGAGACCGGCGCCTCAGATGCGGCGGGCGCCTGGTCGATGCGCCAGTCCTATGACGCACTCGAGCTCGCCCAAACCTTGTTCCTGCTTGAAGGCGACTGCCCGCTGTTCGCGGGCGCGCCGCGCGAGGTGTTGGCGGCGCTTGAGGACCTTGCGGGGGCCCTCCCGGTCCAGAGCGTCCGGTCCGAAGACCAGGTCGCGCTGCAGCAATTCTCGACGCCGCTGCCGCTTGCCTATCTCGTCGGGCTGGCTGCGCGTCCGCGCGATGGCGAGGTGGTGCTTGAGCCATCGGCCGGCAACGGCCTGCTCGCCTGGCCGACGGGCCGGGCCGGTGGCCGGCTCTTTCTCAACGAGATCGATCCTGGCCGCCTCGCGAGCCTTGCCGCGGCGTTCCCGCAGGCCGCGCTCTCCGCGCACGATGGCGAGGTGATCGACGATCTTCTTTGCGGAGCCTGCCGTCCCTCGCTCGTGCTGATGAACCCGCCCTTCGCGCGCAGCGTCGGTCGGGGCGACGACCGTTATGCCGGGGCGAGGCATCTCGACGCCGCGTTCGCGCGCCTCGCGCTGGGCGGGCGGCTAGTCGCGATCATGCCGGAAAGCTTCAGCGCGAGCGGCTCGGGACGCGAGCTGCGTTCGAAGATCGAGGCCCGTGCGTGCCTGCGCCTGGATGTGCTGGTCGCGCCCGGCGCATATGCCAAACATGGGACGGGCGTCGCGGTCCGGCTTGTCGCCTTCGACAAGATCGAGCCAGGCGGCGCTGCGGTTCGCGGCAAGGTCGAACGGCTCGACGAAGCCCTGGTTCTGGTGGAGGCGGTCGCGCCCCGGGGCACGGAGCGTCCCGGAGCGCGCGCCGTCGCGGCGGGAGCTCCGTCACTGTTCCTCCGGCAAGGCCGGCTTATCGGCGTTCGAGCGCCTTCGCCGGCCAAGGCGCCGCGCACTGCCGCTCCGATGCCGCTCGCCTTCGACATCCTCGACGCGCCGGCCCTGACATCCGAACCGGTCGGCATCTACCTGCCTTACCGGCCGAGCCGCATTTTGATTCCCGGTGCTTCGGAGCACCCTACGCCGCTGGTCGAATCGCTCGCAATGGGCTCGATCGCAGCGCCGAAGCCGGACCGTACTCCGCTGCTTCCGGCGGAGCTCGTGGCGCAGGGCTGGCTCTCCGACGCGCAGCTCGAGACCCTGATCTATGCGGGCTCCGCCTTCGAGCGCGACCTTCCGGGCCGCTTCGTGGCGGCGGATGAGGGCTGCGCCCTTCGGCCGGCCGAGGACGAAGCCGGCGGCGCCTATCGCTGCGGCTATTTCCTCGGCGACGGCACCGGCGCGGGCAAGGGCCGCCAGGTCGCAGGGATCATCCTCGACCAGTGGCTGCGGGGCAATCGGCGCCACATCTGGCTAAGCAAGAACGAGGTGCTGCTCGAGGACGCGCGGCGCGACTGGGCGGCGCTCGGCGGGCTGCCGCTCGACATCCAGCCGCTGTCGCAATGGAAGCTCGGCGCTCCGCTCGGCCTCGATCATGGCATCCTGTTCGTGACCTATCCGACCTTGCGCTCAGGCCGCGCCGACGCGACGCGGCTACGCCAGATCCTCGACTGGGCGGCGAGCGACTTCGAGGGCGTCATCGCTTTCGACGAGGCCCATGCCATGGCCAATGCCGCCGGCGGCGAAGGCAGCCGCGGCAAGGTCAAGGGCTCGGAGCAGGGCATTGCCGGCGTCCGCCTCCAGAACCTGCTGCCGCGGGCCCGGGTGCTCTACGCGTCGGCGACCGGCGCCTCGGACGTCAACAATCTGGCTTATGCGATGCGGCTCGGTCTCTGGGGCCCGGAAACCGCATTCGCGGACCGGGAGCAGTTCGTCGGCGCGATCCGCGCTGGCGGCATCGCCGCGATGGAGTTGGTCGCGCGGGACCTGAAGGCGCTCGGCCTCTACACCGCCCGCGCGCTCTCCTTCGCGGGCGTCGAATATGAGGTGCTCGAGCATGCGCTGACGCCCGAGCAGGTCGCGGTCTACGACGCTTATGCCGACGCCTGGTCGATCATCCACGCCAATCTCGAAGCGGCGCTCGAATCGACCCGCGTGATCGACGGCGCGACGGGCACCACCTTGAACGCCAATGCGAAATCCGCCGCCCTGTCGCGCTTCGAGGGAACGAAGCAGCGCTTCTTCGGCCAGCTCCTGCTCTCGATGAAGCTGCCGAGCCTCATTCCCTCGGTCGAGGCGGATATCGAGGCCGGCCAGGCGGTGGTGGTCCAGCTCGTCTCGACCGCCGAGGCGATGCTGGGCCGGCGGCTCGCCGATCTGAGCCCGGACGAGCGCGAAGCGCTCGAGATCGACCTCTCTCCGCGCGAATATGTGGTCGACTATCTCTCCGCCGCCTTTCCGACCCGGCAGATGAAAGTCTTCACCGACGCCGAGGGAAATGTCCGCTCCGAACCGATGTCGGACGAGGAGGGCCGCCCGGTCCACTCGCAGGCCGCACTCCGCGTCCGCGATGCGCTCATCGAGCAGCTCTGCGCGCTGCCGCCGATCGGGACGGCGCTGGATACATTGCTCGAGCGGTTCGGGACCGAGGCCGTCGCCGAAGTGACCGGACGCAGCCGGCGGCTCGTCGTCGGCCGGGACGGGCGTCAGAAGCTCGAATCGCGAACGGCGCGCTCCAATCTCGTCGAGACCAACGCGTTCATGCGCGGCGAGAAACGCATCCTGGTCTTCTCGGACGCCGGCGGCACCGGCCGCTCCTACCATGCCTGCCTTGGCGCCGCGAACCAGGCGCGGCGCATCCACTATCTGCTCGAGCCCGGCTGGCGAGCCGACGCCGCGATCCAGGGACTCGGGCGCACCCATCGTACCCGGCAGGCCTCGGCGCCCCTGTTCCGGCCGGTGACGACCGACGTCCGTGGCGAGCGTCGGTTCATCTCGACGATCGCGCGGCGGCTCGACTCGCTTGGGGCGCTGACCCGGGGCCAGCGGCAGACCGGCGGCCAGAATCTGTTCGACCCGGCCGACAATCTGGAGAGCGCTTATGCCAAGGACGCTTTGGTCGGCTGGTATCATCTGCTGTTCGCGGGGAAGCTTCAGTCGGTCACGTTCGACCGCTTCCAGGAGCTGAGCGGGCTCAAGCTGGAAGGCGAGGGCGGCGGGCTGCGCGACGATCTGCCGCCGATCCAGCGCTGGCTCAATCGGCTGCTCGCGCTCAGGATCGCGCTTCAGAATGCAATCTTCGACGAGTTTCTGGGCCTGATCGAGACCCGCGTCGCGGCGGCGCGCGAGGCCGGGACGCTGGACCTTGGCGTCGAGACTGACTTGGTCGAGGAGTTCGAGATCCTCCACGACCGGATCGTCCGCACCGACCCGCGCTCCGGGGCGACGACGCATCTTTTGCGGATCGAGCTCGCGCGCCGGCTGCGACCCCTTCGCTTCGAGAGGATGCTCGACCTTCGCGGGGCTCGCCGCGACGCCGTGCCGATGCTGAACGGCCGCTCGGGCAAGGCGGCGCTGCGGGTGCGCGCCCGCAGCCTCATGTCCGACGAGGGACTGCCCATCCCCCGCTTCGAGCTGATCCGCCCGCTCAAGCACGAACATCTGCCCTGCGACATGCTCATGGAGACGAGCTGGAAGGAGGCGTCGGAGGCGGTATTCGCCGAGGCCTGGCGGGCCGAGGTGTGCGAAGCGGAGGCGACTCTCCGGCGCGAGACCCTGCACCTCGCGACGGGGCTGCTGCTGCCGGTCTGGGACAAGCTGCCGGCCGACCATGTCCAGGTGATGCGGATCGCGGCCGGCGACGGCCGCTCGCTGCTTGGGCGGGAGATCCCAACCGGCGAGCTTGGCGAGCTGGGCAGCAAATTGGGCCTCGAGCTTGGTCTCGTCCTGCCGCCGGACGAGCTTGCCGGAACCGTGCTTCGGACGGGAAGGCCGCAGTCGTTCGCCGGTCCGGAGCCGCTCACGCTGAAGCGCTCGCTGGTCAATGGCAGCCAGCGCCTGGAGCTTGCCGGGTTCAGCGCCGCGCGGCTGTCCTGGTACAAGGCGCAGGGCTGCTTCACTGAGATCATCCGTTATCAGACCCGGCTGTTCGTGTCGGTCGATCGGGCCGCCGACGTGCTTGCTCGGCTCAAGCCTCAATAGTCACTGCGCGACAACGCCTCGAAGGCCGTCAATCCACTTTCGTTCTTGCTGATCAAACGGGATTGAGAGCGCTTCCTCCTCGAATCCATGCCACCCCTCTGACTTGCGCTTGAAAAGCCGAACCACCTTCTGCGCGTCGCCGCGTGCATTGAGCAATATGGCCTGGTCCGCATATCGCAACTCTCGCCAATCGTGCGAGATGATGACTGCGCAGTCCATTCCCTGCTCTGCATTGTCGACAAGCCGACGGATCAGCTGGATCAGATCCGAGCGCCGCAATTGGTCGAGGTGGGAAAAGGGCTCATCCATGAGCGCGACACTGGCACCTTTCGCGAGCATCTTGGCGATCGCGACCCGCTGAGCCTCGCCGCCGGACAGGGACTTCACCCTCCGTGGGAAATCCTGCGGATCGAGGCCCGCCATCTCGGCCGCCTTGGAGACACGTGCCTCAATTTCCGTCTTGTCGATGCCGCGGCAGCGCAACGGGAAGGCGATGTTTGCGAAGGCCGTCATGTGCGGATAGACGCCGAATTTCTGGAGTACGAGACCAACCGGTCGGCTTTGCGCATCAAACGACTCCATGTCCTCTCCGTCGATGCAGATACTGCCGTGCCCGATCAAGCGGCCCTGATTTCCCGCAAACCATCGTGGGCGAAAAAGCCGGTTGCGGGGCATTCCAGGGGCGTCGGAAGCGCGGACGTCGATGAAGCCCGCGATGGCGTTGAGGAGCGTAGATTTGCCGCTTCCGGACGGGCCGAAAATGGCGAGAATTTCCCCTTTGCTCAAGGAAAAGCTGACGTCGCTGATAATAGGATCGCGACCATCCACGGCAACCGTAAGGTTGGAGACCCTCAGCACTAGCCGACCTCATTGGCGCGGTTGAAGAACACGGCGTAGAGGCCCGCAGCGAACGCGGCCACTATCGCGCTCAGAATTGCCACCGCCGCGAGCTCTCCTCTAGCCGCCACGATATCGTTCGCCTTCAGGCTTTCGATCACCAGGTCGGTGAGCAGCCGCTGTTCGGGTTCGCCAAGGAGCAGATATCTGGAGAAAAGCACATCGCTCCAGGAAAGCATGAAAGTCAGCAGCGCCAGCCCACCGAAGAATCCCAATGAAGGCGTGCCTGAACTTATATGGGCCGCAAAGCGCTGGGACAGATTGGCGCCGTCGCTCGCGGCCGTCCGGTCGATCGCATAGGGCACCTGCGCCCAGTGCCCGAGTGCAAGCGCGTAGTTTAGGGGAAACAAGAAGCTCCCCTGTCCCAGCGCGACCACGATCAGAGGAGATGCTAAGCCGGTAGCGAACTGGGCGAGCCAGCTGAGCGATATCACCAGGACGACTGGTGGCGTCAAATAGGCCGCGTAGCCCAGGAGATTCAGCCGCGCGAGCCGACCCAGGCTCAGCCTCGAAAGATGGAAAGCGCAGGTTATCGCGGCCCAGGCTGTCAGCAGACCTACCAAAATGGCAACCCCGAGAGAACGTCCGAGTGCGGAGAGTAGCTCCCCCTGCGACGCAAGCGCCCGAAGCTTGGCGGCGGCGTTGGCAATGGAATAATCGGGCCAAGCCGTGAGGTCGAAGCCCTGGGTGAGCCGGCTGCTCTCGATGAACAAGGCAGCGACGGTCACGCCGACCGGAAGCAGGACGAGAATGAACAAGGAGAGGACGGCGCCGCGAACCGCGAGCGACTGTCGGCTCCCATTCATAGTGCGGCCCGCCGGGCAAGGTGCCCGCCTATGACAAGGGTCGCTGCGACGATGGCGCAAAGCAGGAGAATCAGGCCAAGTGGGATCCCGCTCAGACCCAAGCCGGTGTAAATGCGCACCGACAAAAGGCACGCGAAATCGCTTGAGCTGGTCTCCCTGAACGCTAGAGGGGCGTCCAACTTGGTCAGCATAAGGACGGTCCTGATCGTTGCGGCGGCGACGAAGACCGGCATGGAGAGCGGAATCAGGAAATGTCGTGCGATCTGCGCTCGGCTAGCCCCATCGCTGCGGGCCGAGGCCAGGGTTTCGCGCGGTATGGCGAGAAACGCGGCCAGCAGCATCAGAAAGGTGAACGGAAAGAACTGCCAGATCGCTAGCGCGCACATCAGGCCGAATCTGCTCCACCTGCCTATAAGGGGTGATCCGTCCGGGGAGACTAGCTGCTGAAAGCTGCTCCCTTCCGCCAACAGGAACTCGAACATGGTGAAGCCGATGGTCGATGGTATGGCATAGGGCATCGTCAGGATGGCGATCGCGACCATCAGTTTCCTGATATTCCGTTCGGCCCAAAAGAAAACGGACAGTGCAGCAACGATGCCGATCAGCATCTGGAGGGAGACCGTGACGACAACATAAAGCGTCGTCAGCAACCATGTCGGAGGGGAGCAATCGGTGCCGAAGTCCGACAAGTTGCCATAGGTAGCATGTGTCGCGAGCAGGAGGGCAAGCGAAATCACCGGGATCGCGACGAGGATCGCCCCAAGGATAACGCCCCCTGAGGCGACCAGGCGGACGATGTGGGGCGCACCTAACGTCTGCAGGAGATGCCCTCGCTTCTGTTGGCGAGCTGCAAAGCCCGCTCCTGGGCCCGCGCGGCGGCGGCCTGCGGTGTGTAATTGCCCTGCAGCACGTCGTTGATCGCGCCGGACAGGATACCGGCTCGCTGAAACTCCAGCAGGAACGGGAGGCTTCGGCCGGACGGCGAAAGATCGGGCATCAGAATTGGCCGCGTCGTACCATCGCTCAGCCGTCGCAGCGTCTGCCTATGCCAACTCTCAAATGGCCGTGTTGCTGCGACATAGGCGGGGTCATTGGCCATGCGCTCGAAGATCGGCGTGAGGTGAATCGGAACCTGGCGCGTATATGCCGCATAATTCTCACGAGAATAGAATAGGCGCAGAAAGGCCTTCGCGAGCGCGTCGTTTCGCATCCCGTTCGCTTGCTGCCGCCGGGCCGCAGCCGCGAACACCACCCACGGTTCGGCGTCGATCGTCGCCACGGACGGGAGACCGGGACTCAGCGTGGGCTGATTGAGCCAGAGCAGGGTTCGCTCGTTGGCGTCGGCGGGGTTGCGACCGCTGGTGCGATAGGCTTCCCGTACCGACTGCGCGGCGCGGGCATAGGTCACTAGAACGCTAAAAACCCTGCCGTCCGCAAGCCTGGCAAATTGATCGGTATAGGCTTGGCTCGACCAGTCGTCGGCGAGGAGACCGGCCGCCTTCAACTGCCGGAAGAAGTCCAGCGTGGCGATCACTTCTCGAGAGTTCAGGACCGGGCAGCGATCCTCTCCGAACAGCCGCCCCCCCGCATTGGCGACCATCTCCCCGAACAGCTGATCCATGAAGAAGGGTGCGCCGCCGGGCACTGTGATGCGATTGCGGTCTGGATCCGCCGCATGGACGCGTTGAGCCAAGGCGAGATAGTCGTTCCATGTCCTGACATTGGATAGGTTCTCGCCAGGGGGGAGCCGCTCGGCCAGCACCGACCAGAAGGTCGTCCCTACTGCATAGGCGATTCCATACACTTGGCCGCCACCGTCGCCGAAGACCTGAAGGTCGCGGACAGCAGGAAAGATCGGGCCGTTCTCCCGCTCAATGGCATCGCGAACATCTGTAATCGGCAACAACTCGTTTCGGCTGAAAAGGGAGTAGGCCATGAATGGCTGAATATGAGAGACATCTGGCCATTCCCCACTGCGGCTTGCGTTGATAAGCCGTTCGGAGACGTCTCCCCAGCTCACCGTTTCCACTACGAGATCTACCCCGGGGTGCTGCTGCTCGAATTGAGTTTCGATCCGAGCCATCACCTGACCTGCCTTCGGGTCGGACTCGGTGGTCCAGACGACAAGCCGGTCCGTGCGCTGCTCTCCGTTGTTGCCGCTACAGCTCCCCAGAACCGCGAGCGACAGGACCGCAGCAAGAGCAGCGAGCTTACCTGAAATGTGCCAGTTCATGTCATATCCCTTCCGGCCGACGGCTCAGCTGTGACGGCGTCCTCGTCATCACCTTCTTCGGCCAAATGAAAATCACCACGCCTGCACTGATCGGTTTCCCAATTGGGCGGCCAGTACAACAAGTAATGCCCAATGAAAATAAACAAGCTCCTGATGGTATCCCATAGATCCCTACGCACAACAGGCAGGTATAGAGCGAGGGCTACCAAGATACCAATCGGCTGAAAGATCAACGTATCTTCATCGAGCCAAGGTGTGGAAAGTAACAAAAGGCCGATCAGGAAGCCGCCCATCCTCTCCCGAAACTTCCCGCTCTGGAAGAAATAAATCCGGGCGATCTTTCCAGTCCGAACCTGTTCTTGGATCCTCGTTTGCCTTCGGTGCGCGGCTGCCGCCCCAATTGTGCCGATCTCCTTCTTTACCGGCTGGATATAGGCTATGAGGCTATAGACAGGGATGACCTGCTGCATGTCCGATGGAACGGCGAAATCATAGCCGTGCGCGGCGACGATATTATTGAACCCGTTGGCTGGCCCAAGAGTTTTCCCAACGAACTTACCTGCTTTGATCTGGCGGGAGATGGAAAATATATTCAATAAATCCCAAATGAAAAATAGGATAAATAATACTGTAATGACGATACCGTAATAGGAGAAAAACAACTGAAGAGGGGTTAGCTCCAGGAAGTGTGTATAACTCTCCGTCTCCGACACCGCCATGTTCAAGAGCCAGAATATAAAATTCGTAACAAATGAGATGACACCTATGGTGGACGTAATAACCCATAGAACGATCAGGGCTCTGATAAAGCGCTCCGCGTGGAACCACCCAACATTATTATAACTCACAAAATAAAGTAGATGATATCTGCCTTCGCTTCGCCTATCTATACGATGCATGACAATATAGTTTCTAACGTATACATAGAATAGGAAAACTAAGATTACATAGGCTGTGAAATTATACTGCGCCTGCTGGGCCAGTTGTAGGTCGCCTTCGTGCAAGGAGGGCAATGTGACAATTCCACCTTGGAAATAGAACATCTCCGGGAACTTGCCCGTATTGATGATGGAGAAGAACGGAACCACGAACCCCAGGATCGCCAGCAGATACAGGATGTAGTCAGCCCAATCGAAGGCCCCCATATTCGTCATAGGGCCTTTGCGCTGGCTCATTGTCGAGAAGCCCCCTCTTCCGACTCTCCCAGTCAAGGACGTAACCTCGGGAAGAAATCGAATCAAGCCTCGACTCTGTGTCGTTGCGGACGACTCAGCGGGTAACGATGAAGGCCATGGATTTCCGGCTATAACTCTTGAAATTCCTGATCCTGAAGCCAGGATTTTGTCTCTGCCACTCAGCAAACGCGCGATACTCGCCGCCATTCGCGAGATCGACGTCGTTCAGCTTCCAATCATCGAAGAAAATGATGGCTTTTTTTGCCAGATAGGGGGTCGAAAGGGTCAGCGCTCTTCGTGCGGAGGAATAAGCGTCGCAATCGATCATCAATATTCTGATCCGGCGTCCGACGAGCACCTCCCTCATGCGCGCGGGATCGAGGTCCTCATACCAACCGTCCACCAGCGTGAATGACTCCTCCGACAGACCGCGCACCGCGAGACAACGCGTCGCGTCGGCGCGCGAGCAGGCAAATTGTCCGGGCCTCCAGACCCCGCCATCGTCATTCACGACAGTCGCGGGCAGGCCTTCGAACGAGTCGAAGCCGATCAACCGCAAGGCGCTTTCGCCTTCTTCGCGCGCGGCAGCCATTGCTGCGGCCAAACTCGTCCCGTTGAAAACGCCAAACTCGACATAGGCGCTGGTGGCGCCTGTATCCGACGAGGAGGTTTCTCTGATGGCTCGTCTTATCGCTTCGGCAAAGCGCGCCTCGGGAACCAGCCTGACTGAGCAGATATCGACCTCGGGACCGTAGACCGGCGAGCGGGGAATAGGCCAGATAGAGCGGATGATATGTCGCACGAACCGACCGACCAGCGTGTAGGTTGTGCGCATCAAGACAGGCTATCATTCTTGGCGGGTCACCGCCACCGTCAAGCACAAGCCTACGATCCGCATTGGCTATTCCTGCGGACACGGATGCGGACAGACTATTTCCTGGATGAGCTCGACCGTTCGCCGCTCTATTGGCTAGCTCTAATGATCGCGTCTCAAATGGCCAGGATCAGCGCGTGACTGTCTTCGCCACACTTGGAGGAGAGGGGGCGGAAGGCCGGGTGAGCGAGGGTGCGGAAAGGCCGCACCGGCTCTCATCCGGAGACAGTCCATGATCAGGACAATCGCATTGAACAAGCTCGTCCCTTCTCCCCGCAACGTGCGGCGGAGGATCGACGAACAGGCCGACCTCGAGCTCAAGGCCGACATCGAAGCGCGCGGCCTTCTCCAGAATCTCGTCGTGACCAGCGCCGGCAAGCCCAAGAGCTGCTTCGCGGTCGAGGCCGGCGAGCGGCGGCGGCGGGCGCTGCAAAGCCTCGCCGAGGAAGGCAAGCTCGCGAAGGACTTCGAGGTCTGCTGCCTCGTCGTTGAAGGCGCCTCGGCCGGCCGCGAGGCCAGCCTCGCCGAGAATTTCCAACGCCTGTCGATGAACCCGGCCGACGAATGCCTCGCCTTCCGGCAGCTGATCGAGCAGGGCTCCGACGTCGAGGGCGTCGCGCGGCGCTTCGGGCTCACCGTCCGCTTTGTCGAGGGGCGCCTGCGGCTTGCCGGTCTCGCGCCGGTCGTGTTCGAGGCGCTCGGCGCCGGCGAGATCAGTCTCGACGTCGCCAAGGCCTATGCGGCGACTCCGGACCAGGAGCGGCAGGCTCTCGTGTTCGAGCAGATGAGCAACGGCTATGGCGCTGCTCATCCCGACAGCATCCGCCGGATGATGACCCAGGCGACCGCGAGTGCCACCGACCGGCGCGCTCGTCTCGTCGGCGAGGAGGCCTATGTCGCGGCCGGCGGCCGGATCGAACGCGACCTGTTCGCCGATGATTCCGCAACCCGCTGGCTCGACATCGCGATCCTGGAGCGGCTCGCCTGCGAGAAGATGGAGACTCTCGCCGCCGAGACGGCCGCAGCAGCCGGGCTCGGCTGGGTGCGGCCGACGCTCGACCATTGGCTGGGCGGCGCCCAGACGGCCGGATTGCGGCGCGTGCCCATCGAGACGCCGCCGCTGACCGACGAGGAATCGGCGTCGGTCGACGAGCTGGAGGCTCAGATCGAGGAGCTCGCGCTTGGCTTCGAGGATGAGGAGATGAGCGAAGAAGCCCGGGACGAAGCCGAGGCGAAGATCCGCGGCCTTAGTGATCGGATCGACGCGATCGTCAATAAGCCGCCGGTCATCGACGACGAGCTGAAGCCGCGCATCGGCGCCTTCCTGATGCTCGACGAGCATGGCCGGCCGCGGCTGGGTCCTGGCTTCTATGCCGAGATTCCGGCCGATGGCGAGGAGGCGGACGCCGATGATCCGGGCGTCGGCGGGGCCGCTGGCCCGGTCGCGAAGCCGGGGAAGGCGGCCGGTCTTTCCCAGCGGCTGGTCGACGAGCTCTCCATGCAGCGCCGCGACATCCTCGCCGTGCATGTTGCGGCCGATCCCGGGCTCGCGCTCGACCTTGCCATCTTCCTGATGATCGACCGCGAGGCCGGCTATTCGGGTGAGAAGAGCGGATCCTCGCTGACCGCCATGCCGCCCTCCAACCCGGCGTTCGATTTCAAGACGCCGGATGCGGCGGCAACGATTGCCCGCGAGCAGGCGAAGGAAGCGCTCGACCGAAGCTGGACCGAGGGCGCGACCCGGGCGGAGCGGTTCGACGCCTTCCGCGCGCTTGCCGACGAGGATCGGGCCGCTTGGCTCGGCCATGCCGTCGCGAAGACACTGGAGGCGAGCCTCCATCTTCCGGGTGAGCGGGCCTGCGCGTTCCACGACCATCTGGGGCAGCTGCTCGGGATCGATGTCGCGCCCTGGTGGCGTCCGACCGGCGCCAATTATTTCGATCGGGTGCCGAAAAGCGTCACGCTCGCTGCGCTCGAGGAGATCGGCGGCTCCGCGCTGGCCGGCCGCTACGCCAAGGCGAAGAAGGCCGAGCTCGCCCAGTCCTGCGAGCGGATGTTCTCGGGCGACTTCATCGCCGAGGTCGAGGTGAAGGAGGCGGCGCTCGCCTGGGTGCCGCAGGCGATGCGGTTCGCCGCCGCGCCGAGCCGGGAAGCCACCGGCGAAGCAGAGGTCGGGCCTTCGACGGATGGCGAGGTCGCGGAAGGCATCGAACCGGCGGAGGAAGGCGCCCCTCCCAAGGCGCCGCCCGAGGAGATTGAGGAAGCGGCCTGACGTCTCCCAGCGCTTCCTCCCGGGCGGCCCGTTCACGGGTCGCCCGGTCCCCCCTCGCCACCGGCTGGGGGCGGCGAACGGGACCAAGTCCGAACCGGACCTAGTCAAAACTGGCCAGAGGAACTGTCCAAAGGGTTATGCGGGCAGCTTCCTACTATCCGACGCAATCGACCCCGACCAACGCGCCTAGCTGAGGGCCTCACTGATCAGCCAGCCAGCACCCGTCCGGGCGGGCGGCCGGCGCCTCACAGGAGATTGGCGACCATGGCGCACCGGTCGGAACGGGTTGCCTCCCGGTTTCCCCGCCGCCTCCAACCCGTGCCGAGAATAAGAGGAGACTTTCGATGACGAGCGACCGCCCAGCGGTGACTCCCGACCGGGTCGAACAAGCCGCGAAGTGCCTTCGGCCGATCGAGCGCGAGGTGCTGATCCTCAGCGCTCGCGAGCGTCTCTCGAACGACGAGATCGCACTGCGCCTAGGGATCGAGCCGCAGGAGGCCCAGCGCCTTCTCGCGAAGGCTCTGCTCAGGCTCGACCGGGCGCTCACGCGGCAGGAGCGGCCCTGGTGGCGGCTCTGGTGAACGAACCGCACGCCGCAATTGGCATGAAAGGAGAGACCGGATATGACCGTCAGTGCGCTGATCGAGGCGCTTCAGGCGCTTGTTGCCGAGGACGCCTACCGCCGCGAAATGCAGGTCTGCTTCGGCGATCGCATGGAGCCCGTCGAAGGCGGAATCGTTGGCAATCGGGCCGGGCTCGCGGTCCTCAATCTCGCGCCCGTCAACCTCGACCGGGTCGGAGGCTTCTAATGTTCGCGGCCATAGAGCCTTGGGGCCCGGCCTGGGCCGTCCGCGACCTTTCCGACGGCATGCTCGTCCGGCGCGGCTTCGAGAGCCGCGAGGACGCCGACCGCTGGAGCAGCGTCACGGACCGCTCGGAGCTGCACGAATTTTTCTATCCCTCGTCGATCCACTGGGGCGAGGACTATGACGCGCGGTGCGGCATGAGGCGCATCTTCGCCAGGTCAGCCGAGGAAGCTCTCGAATGGGCGACGACCCGGCAGGGAGCAACACTCACGATCGACAATATCTTCCCGAAGGATCGCTGACGAAGCCGCACACCGGACAGGATGCGGCGATCCTCGCCTCGGTCCACTCGCCCCGATTCAGCCGAGTCCTCTGATCTTCGCGCACAGCCTAGCCGACGCCTACCTCATGAGAATGTCCTGAAAGGTGATCGTCCCGCTGAAAAGTGCTTGGGCGACCAGTTGGGAACGGCTCACCACGTCATATGTGGCACGGGTCTCTTTCACGTACTGATGCACGGTTTCCGGGCTGATCCCCAAGATCATGGCGATCTCCGAGTCTGACTTGCCGCGAGCAACCCATATCAGGCAGTCGCGCTGGCGGTTGGATAAGTGCGGTGGGTTGCTGAGCTCCTGGATTCGTAACCTGGCCAGTCGTCGAGCTGCCTCGAAAGCGAAAGCCCCGACCAGTTGCGCCATCGCTAGATGTTCCGCCTCGATGAAACAGCCCCGCGGAGTCGCGAACGTGCAGGAGCCGTTGACTTCGCCGGGCACGTGCGCGGGAACGGTAAAGCCGTCGCCGATGCCCTGCTCCGCGGCGGCATCAAGGACTTGGTGATCCCGCTTGGTGAGCTGGATCATCCCTGGAAGCTGCGACCAGGCGAAGCCGACGGCCGTCAGCTGGCATGCCCGACGCACCGGGTCGGTTCGGCCGAGTTGCTGCTCGTCGAAATAATGCTCCCAGTCCTCGGGGTAGTTGTGAATCCGGATCGCGGACTGCGGCGCGTGCCGCATGTCGACGTGATGGGCGAGAGCGAAGTAGGCGAAGCCTAGCTCTCGGGAAATCTGCGCAAGTATCGTTCTGAGATCCGCGTCAGTGTCGACCGCCCTGACGTCCTCGACGAATGCACCAATCCTCTCGAACATGCTGAACCGCGAAATTCCGCACGATCACGTGAGGCGTTTCCAAGTGCGCCTGGTTCACGTGCCGCCCCTTGAGGTCATGCCCCGGGCCTCACTCCGAGACATGGCCGCCGTCATTAACACGCGACTATGACAGCAGATGGCTCGATCGTGCAATTCCCCCATTTGGGGGAGTGGCTTAGCGCCCGCAGCGAGCGGCACCGGTCGGTTCGGCGCGGGGCGCGGCGCATGTCACCGTGCAGATCAGCGTCGGACCCGGCGCCAGAGGGCGCCCTGACCCGCCGCCGCTCAAGCGCAACCCACCGGCTCTCGGCCCGTGTTGCTCCGCTTCGCGGAGCTGCCCGCGCCAGCCTCGGCCGGGGGTTCCCCGCGCCTTTGCGCGGTGCGCGAGAAGCGGCCCGGGCGGGTCTTCGGGCAGCCGGCGCCGGGTCGGCCGGCGCTCATTCCGAAGGAGACACCGCATGCGCACCACCCTCGCCGCCCAGCTCGCCCGGCTCGAGCTCGGCCACCTCTCCGTCCAACGGAGCGCCGCTGAAAGCACCACCGAACTTCCCGCTGAGGATGCTGTCGCGCAGACGCTCGCAGCCGTCTGGTCCGACCTCTTCGCGTTGTTCCCCGAGACCGCGCTCGAGGACGACGCCGATGAAATCGCCTGGGCGTTCGTGAACCTGTTCCACCGGGCGGCGGCGAAGCGCTCGGCCCAGATCGACCGTGCCACCGACGAGATTCGCTGTCTGCTCGCCTCGGCGGACGGCTCCGAGGTCCACTCCAGCGAGCTTGAGAACCAGATCGATCGCGCGCGAGGCGCCGAGGCCGCGATGCTCGGGCTGGAAGCTCTTCGCGAGACCGCAGCTTGCCTCTACCTTCATGAAACAGGCTCGTCCTGGCGCCCGGCAGGAAGCTCGCGGGCCAACCATTCCGCGGCTTTGACCTCGGCGGTCGTTGACGGTCGCGACTTCCTGAAGGCCCGCGCCGAGAGCCGGCGGAAGGCACTAATGCCTTCTGGCACCCCCGTAGTGTTCGCCGGAGGGCGCCTTTCCTTCTCGTCCGATGCGGACGCGAAGACGTTCGCCGCCAATGTCTGGAATACGCTCGACAAGGTACGGGAACGCGTCGCTGACATGATCCTGGTCCACGGTGGCGACAGCAAGGGCGTGGATCGCCTGGCCGCTTCCTGGGCGGAGCAGCGCAAGTTGCCGCAGGTCGCGTTCAGCCTCGACAGTCGCTTGGGCCAACGGGCCGGCTTCCGGCGCAACGAACAGATGCTGTCGCTCAATCCGCGCTACGTGGTGGCGTTCCCCGGCAGCGGTGTTCTCGAGCGCCTTGTCATTGACGCCAAGGAGAAGCGCCTCGCTGTCGTCGACCGGCGCGGGCCTCTCGGCACACATCCGAAGCGCATCGCAGCTGCGGCGTGAAGCCGCTTCGGCTGGACCGGCGACCGCCGGTCCAGCCTTCTGCCCATGTCAAAGAATTGGGCCGATCCGAACCCAGCGCCCGTTCACTAACCCGGAAATGCGGCCGAGGATTTCCGGGTCGGCCCCATCACCGAAATATATGTTCAAGCCACAGAGTGTCCCGTCGTCGCCGGTCTGCGGATCAATGCTGTAATCCAGCTGGTCGAGATCGTGCGCTGAGATGCCCAGGGCCCGAGCCAGCGCCTCGGTGACCTCACGCTCCCGCTGCTCTTGCAATTGCCGGTCGCTCAAAGTCTCTCCCCGCCCGAGTTGTGTCTAATATGGGATGGCATCCCGTTCCTCGAAACCCTGCCCAGTGCGCCTGTCACCACCTGTCGTCATCAGAGTGGAGATAGCATCCACTAGGCCGAAAGGCGGTTGCATCCCTAGTCAGAAAGGGGAACGACATCTCCATGCGAACAGGCATCGACCATCTCCCGCAGATCCAGCAAGACGAACTCGCGCGCGTTGTGGGCATCCTGATGGAGGAGTTCGAGCAGGTCACCGGGCGGGCCACGCAGCCGTGGCGGCGGAACGGGAAAATCTACAAGATCATCCTGTTCGGGAGCTACGCCCGCGACGATTGGGTCGACGAACCGGACAATGGCTATCAGTCCGATTTCGACCTGCTGATCGTCGTCAGTCACCGGGATCTGACCGAGATCGCTGATTATTGGTACGTCGCCGAGGACAGGATTCTGCGCGACCCGGCGGTCAGCCGGCCGGTTAACATCATCGTCCATTCGATCGATGAGGTGAACCAGGCGCTCAAGCGCGGGGAATATTTCTGGGTCGATATCGTGCGGGACGGGATCGCGATCTACGAGCTGCCGCAGCATGAGCTGGCGCTCCCGATGCCCGCTTCGCCATCGGACGCGCTGGAAATGGCCACCGGCTATTTGGCCGAGTGGCTGCCCGCGATCGATCGCTCTATGACGACCGCAGAGGACCAATTATCACGTGGGAGCGAGCAGCTGGGATGGCGCAAAGACGCTGCCTTTTCGCTCCACCAGGCAACCGAGAGAGCATACGCCTGCTTCCTGCTCGTGCGGACGTTCTACTTTCCGCGATCCCACAACATCAAGTTCCTGCGGTCCCTCGCGGAGGACAGTGAGCCCCGTCTGATCGACGCCTGGCAGCGTGCCACCAAGCTCGATAGGCGCCGTTTCGAGCTGCTGAAACGGGCTTATGTCGAGGCGCGCTATTCCGCCAATTACGAGATCAGCCGCGACGATCTCGATGCCTTGACCGGCGGCGTTCGCCGGCTCCGTGATCTTGTCGAGGCGGTTTCGCGCGAGCGCCTGGACGAGCTTCGGATCGCGGCGGGGTCCGCCGAAGCGACCTAAGCGGAACGGCGCGCAGGCGCGTCTCGGATCGATTTCAGGGTCATTGAGCGTCCTTGCCCTTGTCCGCCGGACCTCCCCGATTCCTCCTTCCAGCCCCTCTTTGTCTCGGCAGCTTCGGCCCGCAACCCGCGGACCTGCGGCCCGTGTTGCCCTTCGGGCTGCCCGCGCCAGCCTTGGTCCGGGGTTCCCCTTCGGCTTCGCCTTCGGTGCGCGCCGCCGCTTCGCCGCGACTTTCCTGGGGCTGTCGATCGGGGTGGTCCCGGCGACGAATTCAGGAGACGCAACATGACCAACATCGTCCTTCTCGTCGGCAATCTGGGCGCCGACCCGGAGCTCCGCTCCACCAACGGCGGCACCGACATCGCCATTTTCAACCTCGGCACCAGCCGGCCCAAGCGCGACGGCGAGGGCAAGACCTACAAGGATGCGAGCGGCTTCACCGCCAAGGACACCGAATGGCATCGGATCACCTGCTTCAACGGTCTCGGCCGGGTGATCGCGCAGCACGCCGTCAAGGGCATGCAGGTCTCGGTGAAGGGCCGCATCCACTACAGCAAGTGGACCGATCGCGAGGGTGTCGAGCGCTACGGCTGCGAAATCATCGCCGACGACGTCCAGTTTCTCAGCCGGCCGCGCCAGGCCGCCGGCGACGGCGCCGACAATCGGTCCGCCGACGATGACGAAATCCCCTTCTGAGCCTCGCTCGGATGCCCCGGCGGCTTCGGTCGCCGGGGCTTTTGTTATGTTTGGGGCGGAAGAGAAGAGGGGGCGGGGGGAGGGACTTTTCTCGTGACAGGCCCAGTGTGGCGGGCGGCGCAACGGCTATCAAGGATGCGCGGTCCCCCCAATTTGCTTCGCAAATCGGCTCCCCCGCGCCCCGCTTCGCGGCGCCTTCGGCGTCCCTGACAGCCGCCGCGCCGCCCGCGCGATTTGCTCCGTCTTCGATTGGAAGACGACGCAAAGGAGGCGGCAATGAACATGATGACGAGGATCGGGCAGAGGCGCGGTGACGTTCAGATGGACGCGATCCGGGCAGAGTTCGGAGCGATTATTGCGGAGCGGATTCTGGAGGCGGAAGCCGCTGACTTTCTGTGGGACGCGCGGGTTCGCGAGCGCTATCTGGGGCAGTATTTCGGTGCCATCGGCGACGAAGAGGATGCGTCCCAGGACATCTCGCGCATCGCGTATCTCAGCCTTTTCGATGGCGCTTGGTACGCCGGAATCGGCCTTGTGAACGGCGAGGGTGTGGCGGTCGATCTACTCTGGAAGCGTGCGTTTGAGAGCCTTGGCGAGGCCGGATCGGCATTCGATCGGGCGCGATGAGGCATACAGTTTGACCCAGCGGGAGCGGCGCGATGGCGTCGCTTCCGCTTTCTTTTTACTCGTTGCGCTTGGATTCCGGCGCTGTTTGGACCCGAGGTGCTGGGATGTCCTGGGACCTGGCTGGATGGGAGGTAGAAAGGAGGCAGTGATGGCAAGATTAAAGCAGTGCCTCCCTGGGGCCCTGAAAGTGGCGTCTGCACATCGTTTTTTGTGGAGGCATGGGCTGGGCCCTGCCTCCATCTAGCGCTGCAAGCGCGGATTTCCGGGCCGTTCTTTGGAGGCCCTTGAATTCCCCACTTCGCCACGCCTGATTATGCGGATGGCTCAGGATGAAGACTTCGAACCCAGGCTGGGGCGCACCCGAAAGCGCGGAAAGGGCGACCGCTTCGCCAGCCGCGTCATTCGCGCCGCGAACCTTGCGGGTGGGATCCGGCTGGGCATGTCCTTTGCCAAGCGTAGTTTCCATGGCAGCCGCATCGGACGTGGCGCGGGCGTCGGACGAGTGCTGTCCGGCGGCGGCCTTGGCGCCGGCCGATACGGTCGCCGTGTCGTCGTCAAGGCCAGTATCGTGCGGCTGGGGACGAAGGGCCTGTCGCGGGCCACCGCGCACCTGCGCTATCTGCAGCGCGACGGGACCACCCGTGATGGCGAGCGGGGCGGGCTCTATTCTGGCCGCGACGATGAAGCGGACGGCAAGGCGTTCGTCGAACGCGGGGCAGGGGACCGCCACCAGTTCCGCATCATCGTCGCGCCCGAGGACGGCAGCGAGTATGACGATCTCAAGCCCTTGGTCCGCCGGCTGCTGGAGCAGGCTGAGCGGGATCTGGGGACGAAGCTCGACTGGGTCGCGGTCGACCATTTCAACACGGGCCATCCGCACAGCCATGTTTTGGTGCGCGGCAAGGACGAGACGGGCAAGGATCTGGTCATCGCCCGCGACTATCTCACCCGCGGCTTGCGCGAGCGCGCGATCGAGCTGGTCAACCTCGACCTCGGTCCTCGCACCGAGCTGGAAATGCGGCGCGCCCAACTGCGCGAGGTGGAGCAGGAGCGGTTCACCGGAATCGATCGGCGGCTTGTCGCTTCGGTGGGACCGGACGGGCTTATCGATCCACGCCATAGCGACCGGCTAGAGCGGGACCTGCGCATAGCGCGCCTGCGACATCTTGCGGGCATGGAGCTGGCAAGCGAGCAGGCCGGCGGACGCTGGTCGCTCGATCCCCAGCTCGAGCCGACCTTGCGGATGATGGGGATCCGCGGCGACATCATCCGCACCATGCATCGCGAGCTTGAAGCCGCTGGTGAGGCCCGGTTGCCGACGGCTCAGGCGATCTACGATCCCGGCAGGGACGATGACGGTCCGATCGTCGGGCGCCTCGTGGCGACGGGATTGTCGGACGAACATGCCGATCGGCGCTATCTGATCCTCGACACGGTGGACGGCCGCACCCACTATGTCGACATCGGCGCTGCGGAGGTCGACGCCCGGCGCGGGGCGATCCTGTCGGTGGCGTCGCGCCGGCCGGAAGTTCGCGAAGTCGACCGAACCGTGTCGGCGATCGCGGCCGCAAATGGCGGGCGCTACAGCGTCGATCTCCATCTGGCGAATGACCCCGGCGCGACCGAGCCGTTCGCGCAGGCGCACGAGCGGCGGCTGGAGGCGCTGCGCCGTGCCGGCGTCGGCCCAGCCCGCGAAGTAGACGGAACCTGGACGATCCCGCAGGATCATCTCGACCGCGTCGAGGCGCATGAGCGAAGGCTGGCTCTGCGCCGGCCGGTCCATGTCGCGATCCTGAGCGAGCGCAGCCTGGACAGGCTGCCGCACCATGACGGTGTGACCTGGCTCGACCGTGAGCTGGTCGCAGCGGAGCCGCTGGCAGTGGAAGGCGGGTTCGGGGCCGAGGTTCGACAGGCGCGGACGCTTCGGCTGCAGTGGTTGGCAGCCCGGCAGCTCGCCGAGGTCGAGGAGGGCGGGTATCGCTGCCGCTCCGACATGATCGCGGCCCTCGAGCGGCGCGATCTCAGGAATGCGGCGACGCTGCTTGCCCGCGACTCAGGCCTGTCGTTCGTCGAGCACAAAGCCGGGGAGCTGGTGGAAGGAACCTGCCGCGGCCGGGTGCGGGTCGGCGACCGTGACTTCGCGATGATCGAGAAGTCGAAAGAGTTCACGCTGGTGCCGTGGAGGCCGGTGCTTGAGCAGCGGATCGGGCGGGAGGTCTCCGGAATCGTGCGTGGTGGCGGGATCAGTTGGACCTTCGGTCGGGAAAGGGGAGGCCCGCAGATCGGCATGTGATGCGCGGGATGCGTCGGAGGATGCGCTCGTGCGTCGCAGGCGCGGTTACGGCCGGGCCTGTGCGATGCGAATGTTCGGGCCGTGAAGACGTTCAAGACCCGCCATCAATTCTATCTTCCCGATGCGCTTTCGGAGCAGCTCGAGGCGTGGGGCGCGAAGCCTGGCGCGTCGAAGACCGCAATCCTGACCGATGCGTTGACGGCCTGGCTCGACCGCCGGGCCGGCCACGAGCTGGACCAGAGGTTCGGGGTGCGGCTCGACCGGCTGAGCCGCGGGCAGGAACGGCACGAGCGCCAGCTGGCCATCCTGTCGGAGGCGCTCGGCCTGTTCATCCAGTTCCAACTCACTTTGGTCGCGCATCAGCCGCCCGCTGACCGCGAGACGGGAATGCTCGGCCTCAAGCGCTACCGCGCCTTCATCGACCAAGTCGGCCGGCGGCTCGCCGGTGATGAGGAGGGCGTGCGCCTGACCGCGATCGGAGAGGCGCAGGATGGATGATCTGATGCCGCCGCTGAAGCCGATCACCGTTCGCGTCAGGGAAGCCTGTCGGCTCACTGGGATCGGACGCTCCAAGCTCTACATGCTGATCGCTGAGGGGCATATTGAGACGATCAAGGTTGGCTCGATGACGCTGATTCCGATGCGCAGCCTGGAGGCGTTTCTCGGGACCGGAACCGAGCCAAGTATGCGGGACCCGGTCGCGGGCCCACTTCTCCATCCCGCCCCGGTTGACGAGCCTGCAGAGAATCTCCGACCCTGGCCGCCTGAATTCTAGTTTTCGGCGCTCCAACCGCATTGGGCGAAGACGATCCTTGTCGTACCCAGGGCCTAGCCTTCCATCGGGTTCCATGTAGATCGATTTCGGTCCATCCGCTTCATCTCCCATTCGACAACCGCAGGGTTGGAGCTGCTACCCCCATCGGTCCTAGGCCCATGTAATTCTAGCGCTGGCCGCTATCTCTCGATCTGGGGATCAAGAACTGCGATCATGATCCAATCGGAGGCGCCGTAGGAGCCAATTCGACCTGCGGGGGCGAGTCTCAATCGGGAGCCACGGCCTTGCGATACGTTGAGGACTACAGCGACGACCGCCAGAAGGCCTGGTGCATCCACTGCGGGGCGTTGATCGCCGACGTTCCTAGCAATAGAGATCACGTTCCAACGAAATCCCTGCTGTCGAAAGCATTGCGGATGCGCGGCGTTAAGTACGATCGCGGTGCCCCTGACGAGTTCGGATACCTGCCGCAGGTCCTGGTCTGCAGAAGGTGCAATTCCGGCTTCTCGGAGGACGAGAACTATCTCCTATGCGTCCTGCACGCGGTGATGGCCGGCAGCCTTTATCCGGACAGCGCCAAGCATCCGGAGGCCGCCGCAGTCCTTCGCAGCAATCGGCATGTCGTTCGCGCTTTGAAAGCCGGGCCCGACGGTCAGCTTCCCCTGCTCGACGATGCGCAGCCTTTCGCGGTCTATCCAGATCGGCGACGGATCGAAAGAATCGTAGTCAAGAACGCGCGCGGCCATGCATATCACGAGATAGGAGAACCGCTTCTGGAGGCGCCCGCGCATGTGAGCTTTCTGCCTATCGAGAGCTTGAGTCGGGAGAGCCGCAACGGGTTCGAGTCGATCGAGACAGGGGTCGATCTCTGGCCGGAAGTCGGCAGCCGGATGTTGTTGCGTGTCGTCGAAGGCCATGGCTTGGCTGGAGGCTGGATCGAGGTGGAGCAGGACCGATACCGCTACGCCGTCAGCTGGTCCCAAGGCGTGACCGTGCGGACGGTTATCTGGAATTACCTCGCGACCGAAACGCACTGGGAGTGAAGAGGGGATGGCTCAGAGCGGAAGCGGCCACCCCTCACGGGCGCGACAGACCGCCTTGGCTCCGTAGCCGATGACGACCCAAAGCGGCTTTCCCAGCCGCGATTGTTGACCCAGCAGACGAAGGGGCTCATCGTAGCGAGGCCCGGTATGCCGGGCGCGAACAGCATTTTTCTTGCGCGAGCGTTCGTGATCGACGATCGTCGACCATGGCGTTACACGACCCCAGAGATTCAGCTTCAGAGTACGTCTCTAAGCCATTACGAATCATAGATTTGTTTTGCGGCGCCGGAGGCTTTTCGCTTGGTGCGCATGCAGCCGGATTCGACGTGGTTACCGCTTACGACCGGGATCCGATCCTCACTTCTTCGTTCGAGACGAATTTCCCGTCGACGAACCTGCATTTGCGAAACCTCGCCTGGACTTCGGGAGAACGGCTTCGACGAGATGCGCGGGGAGACATCGATGGCATCATCGGCGGACCGCCCTGCCAGGGCTTCAGCGAGATGGGGCTGCGATCGAAGGACGACCCCCGTCGTCGCTTGCTGCGCCACTTCTTTCGGCTGGTGGCTGCGGTGGATCCGAAATTCTTCGTTATGGAGAACGTCAGGGGCCTCGGCTTTCCTGCGGCTCGGCCGACGCTTGATGCTGCGCTGGATCTGGTTCGGGCCCGCTACGATCTGCTCGGACCCCTAGTATGGGACGCGGCCTCGTTCGGGGCCGCGACGACGAGGCCACGGCTATTCGTGATCGGCATTCGAAAGGATTTGAAGAGGCCGCTCGCGCAGAGTGACGTCGAGGCGAGGATGCGAAAGCCGGCGACGGTCGAGGACGCCATCGCCGACATCGAATGCGCACGCGCCCTTGAAGTCGATGCGGAGGGATTCGACCATTGGAAGACGACTCGGCCGTGCCGTCCGTCGGCCTATGCGTCGGGCCTGCGGTCGGGCGGGTTGTTCACCGGCCACCAGCCGACGGTTCACACCGATGAAGTGAAGCGGCGGTTCGCAACGGTGCCTCAGGGCGGCTTCGACAAGGTCGGTCGTCATTCGCGATTGTCGTGGGCCGGGCAGTGTCCGACCCTGCGCGCAGGCACCGGCGCGGATCGCGGCAGCTTCCAGTCGGTTAGGCCGATCCATCCCGAGGAGCATCGCGTGATCACCGTGCGGGAGGCGGCTAGACTCCAGGGCTTTCCGGACCGCCATCTTTTCCACGCGACGATCTGGCACAGCTTTCGGATGATCGGAAACAGCGTCTCCCCGATCATCGGCGAGGTCGTCCTTTCCGCAGTTCGCGACCGGCTCGCGACGTCGGCTCAAGGTCCCGACCCGCGCGGCGTCTCGGCGAACGTTTTGGTGGATGGTTGACCGCCTAACGCCCGAACGAAGATCCTGGCTCATGTCGCAAGTCCGCGGCAAGGGCACGCGTCCCGAGATGATCGTGCGCAGACTGGCGCATGCCATGGGGCTCAGGTTCCGGCTTCACAAATCCGCTCTGCCTGGTCGTCCGGATTTGGCCTTTCCGCGCTATCGCACGGTGTTGTTCGTTCACGGCTGCTTCTGGCATCGCCACGAAGGTTGTAGGAAATGCTCTTCGCCCAAGTCGAGAATCGATTATTGGGAAGCGAAGTTCCGGGCGAACGTCGAGCGGGATCGCAGAAACGCATTAGAATTGGCGAAATCCGGGTGGCGGGTGTTGACGATCTGGGAATGCGAAACGCAGGATTCTTCACTTCTCCAAGAGAAGCTCGAATCGGTGCGATCGATCGACGGGCGGAGGATGCATGACGAACTCGACTGACGATACCGCAACGCCGCCCGAGATCTTCGCGGGTCCTACGAAACAATTCTTCATCTCCATGTTCACTCGGGACATCGAGCTGAAGGATGCCATTCTCGACATGCTCGACAATTGCGTCGACGGAGCAATGCGGCATTCCGGCCGCGATCTGAACGCCGCTGCACCCTACGAGGGGTACTGGGCCAGGATTAAAGCCGATCCCGAGCGCTTCGAGATGGTGGACAATTGCGGCGGGATTCCCCGCGACATCGCGCGGGGGAGCGCATTTCGCTTGGGTCGGCCGGACGTGGAGCGGGACCGGGCGCTGCCGACGATCGGGATGTACGGCATCGGCATGAAGCGGGCGATCTTCAAGCTTGGCCGCGATGCGAAGGTGCATTCGCAGCCCGCCGAAGGCGCGTTCCAGGTTCACTACGACAACGCGTGGATGGACGAAACGAATGAGACATGGAACTTGCCGATCGACTGGAACATCGGGGAGCGCTCCGAGGGCATCGGAACGACGATCACCGTGAAGGAGCTTCTTCCGTCGGTGAAGGAGGATTTCTCCGCTAACTCGTCGTTCCTTGACGAACTGCGCGACGCCATCTCCACCTATTACGGATATATCATTTCGAAGGGCTTCGCGGTCGAACTGAACGGAAAACCCGTTGAGCCTCGCATCCTATCGCTGTTCGCGATCGACAACTTCAGTCAGGAGGGTCTGACGCCCTATTATTTGAAGGGCGAACTCGACGAAGTGCGATACGCGGTGGCGGTCGGCTTCAGGCGCCCGCTCGCGACCGAGACGGAAATCGAGGAAGAACAGGATGCGTCGCGCACCAGCGACGAAGCGGGTATCACGATCATCTGCAACGACCGCGTCGTCACCCTCAACGACAAGAGTCGGCTGACGGGGTGGGGCGACAACAACGTTCCGAAATACCATAATCAGTTCATCGCCATCAGCGGCGTAATAATCTTCACCAGCAACAACGCCGACAAATTGCCCCTTACGACCACGAAGCGAGGCGTGGATGCCGCGACCGAAATCTACCTCACCGCCCGAAACTACGCGATGGAGGGGCTGAAAGGTGCGACCTCCTTCACGAACAAATGGAAGGGGATGGAAGAAGAGACCGATACATACTTCCAGAGCGCGAAGCCGATGACGGTCGCCAGTTTCGAGCAGACCGTCGTCGCCGAGCTTCGCGACGTGCGCGAGGTGTCCGCCAAACGGCACAATCCCAAACTTCCGCTGCCTTCCGCGGAGAAACCGACGCGCCGCGTCTCGTTCACGAGAACTTCCGCGGAGATCGCCGAAGCGGCGGAATATCTCTTCGACGACCGAACGAAGAAGCCGGGAGACGTCGGAAACGAATGCTTCTCCTACGTGCTCAAGGATGCGCGAGCATGAGCGGCATCGACGTCCCCTACCATCTGCGACCGAACAAGTACGTAGACCGGCAGATCTTCATCGATCTGCTGCATCGCCTCGATCGCGTGCGTCCGCTTTCGCGCAGCGTATATGTTTCCATGGGAGGGAAGTTCCTCGACGATCACAGAGTGATACGGTTCGCTTTCGATCTCGCGGGATCGGTTTCGCTCGAAAGGTTCGCCCGGGTCGTTCCCCGGCAGAACTTCAACAAACCCTTCGAGGACGTCGAATGCCTTCAGCGCGAGTCGAAGGACTTCGTCAGCGGATTTTCGGAGTTCCGCGCGGGCTACGCCGAGGACGCGAATTTCATCGTCTGGCTGGACTTCGTGAACCCTGCGGAACGACTGATACAGCTCGAGGAATTTTCCACTCTCGTCGGCTTCGGCAAGCCGTTCGACGTCTTTCGCATCACCGTGAACGCGAATGCGGAAACCCTGAAAGGTTCGGATGCGAAGAAGCCGGATCACTTCAAGACGATCAGGGATTGGAGGCTTTCGATCTTCGAGAGCCAGATGAGCAAATTCCCGTGCGACGCGACCGCCGACGGGATGACCTCGGTCGGTTTTCCCGTCGTGCTGGCCCGCGCGATAGGGGTCGCGGCCATGGAGGGCGCGAAGCGAAAGCACTTCGTCGTGCGGCCGCTCGCGGTGACCACCTATTCGGACGGACACCAGATGCTGTCCGTCACGGCGATCCTGCTGCCAACCGACGACGCGGACGGGTTCATGGCCAAGCCGTGGATCGCGGACTGGAATCATCGTGCGCACGGCTGGGGAGACGTGACGAGGATCGACGTGCCAGACCTGTCCATTAAGGAGAAGATACTCATCGATCGCCATATCAACGTCCTAGGGGACGGGCAGATCGCGGATCAGCTCGGGTTCGAGCTCGGGGAGGATTCGACATCGACGCTCGCCAAATTGTCGCAATATCGAGAGCATTTCCGTTTCTATCCCCAGTTCGTGAGAATGGCGTAGCCGGCGATGGGCGGATCGCGCCCCGGCTGGGAAGTCTACGAGAGAATGATCGCACGGCTGATAGCCGACCAGCTGTCGATCGGATTGTGCGTTACCCCTAACGCGCGGGTCGAGGGCCGTATTAGCGGTCGTCAAAGACAGGTCGACGTCCTCATCGACGCGCGCCACGACACCGACAACAGTCGGCGCATCATCGTCGACGCGAAAAGTAAGAAGCGAAAGATCGACGTGAAGGACGTCGAGGCGTTCCGGGGTATGATGGAGGACGTGGATGCCACGCATGGTTTCCTGGTTTGTCCCGCAGGCCACACCAAGGCGGCCGAACGCCGTGCCCAATCCGCCGTCGGCATCTGCCTGGTACCTCTCGACCATATCGCGGATTTCGATCCGGGGACATGGCCGCGCTGTCGTCGATCGGGATGCGAACATGGGCGCGTCTTCTGGGACGGTTACCCGGAAGTTTGGCTGGACCTGAAGGCTATCGACGGGTCGAGCGGCACGTCGCCCGTCCGCGAGGCGTTCGTTCACAGCGTCGGAAAGTGCGATCGCTGCGGAAAGTTTCACGTTCTGTGCGAGACGTGCGATCGCATACTCTACGTGCCCGAGGACGACGAGAGCGACATCGGCCATCAATGCGGATGCCGATTGCCGTGGTTCTGGCTGGCGTCAATCGAGGGGGACGAAAAGGGTCGCCGATCTGCGGAGCTTCATCTGGTTACGGGGATGGGCAACGTCGAGACGGTTGACCGTCGTTCGCTCTAGCGACTCTTGGATCGCGCCGGCGGCCGCTCGGACGCCGCCATCGGCCTTTTGCGTTCGGTCGACTTTGTGGCGCTGCCCGAGCCATACGCGAGTCAGCTGCCGGGGCGCTTCGGGGCGGCATTCATCAGGAGCAGGCTGGTGGAGATCGCGCGGTCTCTGCGTATTTCCTGCGGGAAATCCGGAAACAGCGTGATTTCCAGGGCCGCGTTGACCGCGAGGGTCGCCATCGCCGGCGGGGCGGCGCGGTTGTCGAGTTTCAGATCGAATATGATTCCGCACGCGATGAACCTCCAGAAGCGGATTCCCAGTTCATGGTAGAGGTGCGGCAGCGTTCCGAGCTTGATCTGTTCGGAGCCCCTGACGTAGGCGCCTCTCGACACCAACAGCACCGGGTCGAAGCCTACGCCGTCGAAGAGCATGGCCGCAATGCGGGCCGCATATGGTCCCAATATGGCTGCCGGTTGGCCGCCTGAACGCGACGCCGCCATCCGCCAAACGCATGCTGCGGCGAAGGCGACGAGTTTCCCGGGTTTGGGGTTCGGGACCGTGACCGTGACCGAGCTCTCGGATCCCATCGCTTCGAGGAACCGCCGGCAGAAGCGGGAGGCATAGTCGTCCGGACCGTGCAATCGGTGCTCATGGTCGGCGCACAGGATCCCCCGGTCCCAGAAACCGGATTGAAGATAGGTATAGCCGGGGCCGTCCCGTCGATTTCCGATTACCTGCCGTCCGGGCCGCATCTCCAGCCGAAAAAGGCTTCGCGGGATGATATGGGATTTCACCGTTTCCGTTGATCCGCAGACTACGCAAGGCATTCGGACCTTCCCCTCCCTTGGGACAGTATCTCTTCAGCGACCCTAGATGGGCTCCGGAACGTCGGCCGAGAGAAGCGGTAGAAGGTCGTCAAAGTCAGTCAGCAACCGAGTTCGGTACCGCTCGCCGAGCCGCGCCTGGCGCGCACGACTCAGGAATGCCTTTTCGCCGACCACGGTGTCCGCATAGGGCAGCACGATGTCGAACGCCGCGAGATCGCGGAGGTCGTTCTCGTCGACGGGCCGCTCCTCGCCCTCCGTCTTCACGACCAGTTCTCGCTCGATGACGAAGAGGGGCACGGCTTCGATGAGATCTTGGACGTGCTCGCTCCCGAGATCTTCGAGCTTGCCAACGGGCAGGTTCATTTTGCGGGCGACCTCCAGCGTCAAGTCCGAGTCGCCCCGCAGCAGCAATTCGCCATAGGTTCGCCTGCGCGCGCTTTGCGGTTTGTCCCGTACAGAAGCTCTTCTTGCTTCGATCTTCGCAATCAATTGCCGCGAACCCTCGCTGTGCTGCCGGACCGTTTCCCTTCGTGTGGCGTCGGCCGGCGCCATCAGAAAGTTGAACATAGCGCGGGAGGGGTTCTCACGGACCGCATCGCATATCGCGATGGTGAACTTCGGACCGAGCATGCCGGAATCGAAGTCGGCAACGCTCTCGAAGAACAGGTTAGACAGGAACCAAAGGGATGGCCGAGACTGCGGCGCAAGGGAATAAGTGTTAGCAAGAGCTTCCTCAAGTTGGGCGCGCAACAGCGAAACGCGCCCTCTAAACACGAGTCCCCGGCTGAAGTCGGATTGGACCTCCGCCAAGAGCTTTCTGCGGCGGACATCATTTATTTTCTGGGTCTCGAACATATTTCCGAAAGTCAGCGGGATGACCACACGCTGCTCCGCGATCATTTCAATCAGGCGCTCGGCGACGGCGCGACGTTCCGGGAATCGATCAGGCCTGTCCAAGCAGGCCGCCAGATCGATCCACTTATTCTGGTCCAGATAGATGATCCGGGGCAAAGTCATTGACCGGCCTTAGACGGGTTCACTGCCTAGGTCTGCTTTCGGGAGGTTAGCAGATCAAGGGTGGAGAATTGAGCCGTGTGGAGGTGAAAGTCGGTCGCGGTCGAAGGAATTTTGGGGTGCGCTCGCCACAAGCCATCCACCCCAGTCCACGCGAATCCTGCCACGGTTTTGCAGTGAATTTGCAGTGAGACGCCGACTTGGCGGCAGTCGTCAGCTACTAAGTCTTTGAAATCGCTGGTGACCCCTACGGGACTCGAACCCGTGTTTTCGCCGTGAGAGGGCGACGTCCTAGACCGCTAGACGAAGGGGCCGTGAAAGCGAAGACGGCGCATATGGGGGAGGGCGCCCCGCTGTCAAGAAAAGCGGGGCGCGCGTGCCGGCCGCGGCGGCAGGGCGGCCATGTGGACCGCCCCGATCGCTCCCTATTTGTCGCCTTCGGGCTCGGCCGGCGTGTCGGCGGACGTCTCGGTGGCGCCGTCGTCGGCGGCGGGCTTGTCGCCGCCCGCGGGCGCCGCGCCGTCGGTCGGCGGCGGAGCGTCGCCGGCTGCCGGCGGCTTGGCGCTGTCGGCGGCGGAATTGCCCTCGGGCGCGGCGACGTTGTCGGCGGCGTTTTCGGTGACGTTGGCGGCCGCATTGTCGGCGCTGTTGTTGCCGGCATCGGCCCGGTTGCAGCCGGCAAGCGCGACGAGAGCGGTGCCGGCGAGGGTGGCGATCAAGAGCTTCATGGTGAATCCCCGCGTGGAAAAGACGCGATTGTCTAGCCGAGGGGAACAAGCGAGGGAAGACGTTGCGGCGCCTTTAAGGCCGGTTCGGCGCGCGGCCCGCGCGGGTCGCCGCCCGCCGGCGCCTTTATCGGGGCGGGGAGCTGTGCTTAACAGGGAGCGCGCCAAGCGGCGCGGGGAAGGTTCATGCCGTCATCGATCCATCGCTGGCCGACCGGCGGGGCGAGGGCGCCGCGGTGAACGCCGGGCCGCTCCGGATCGAGAGCCGGGGGCTGACCCACCAGGGGCGGGTGCGCGATCAGAACCAGGACAGCTATCTGATCCGCGAGGCGGACGGCCTGTGGGCTGTCGCCGACGGCATGGGCGGCCATGAGGGCGGCGAATGGGCGTCGGCCAAGCTGGTCGAGGAATTGGGCCGGGTCGACGTCGCCGACGCTCCCGACGCTGCCGCCGCCGCCGTCGAGGAGGCGATCTGCGCCGCCAATCGGGCGATCGTCGCCGAGGGCGAGCGGCGCGGCGGCCGGCAAATGGGATCGACCATTGTCGCCCTCATCGTCCGGGACCGGGCCTGTCGCCTCCTCTGGGTCGGCGACAGCCGCGCCTATCTGCTGCGCGACGGCGCCATTCGCCGGCTCACCCGCGACCACAGCCACGTCCAGGAGATGGTCGACCGCGGGCTGATCGCGCCCGAGCAGGCGATCGGCCATCCGATGGGCCATATCCTGTCGCGCGCGGTGGGCGTGCCCGGCGGCGTGGCGGTCGAGCGGAACGCCGGCGAGGTGCGCGCCGGCGACGTCTTCCTGCTGTGCAGCGACGGGCTGCACAATCATGTCGCGGAAAGCGAGATCGCACGACTGCTCGGCCGCGGCCCGCCGGAGCGGGCGCTGGACGACCTGATCGCGCTGACGCTGGCGAACGGCGCCCCCGACAATGTCACCGGGATCGCCGTTCGCGCGGTGCCGGCCGCGTCATAGGCCGGCGCGCGCCGGCGCTCCGCGGGCCGGCGCGTCGCCGACGCCGGCGAGCTCGTCCGCGACCAGCGCGGCGAGCTCCATCGCCTGGGCGGGGTTGAGCCGCGGGTCGCAATGGGTGTGATAGCGGTCCGCCATGTCCTGCTCGGTGAGCGGCGCCGGGCCGCCGGTGCATTCGGCGACATCCCGGCCCGTCATCTCGAAATGAAGCCCGCCGCAGGCTGCGCCTTCGGCCGCCGCCGCGGCGAAGAACAGGCGGGTCTCGGCGAGGATCCGCGACACCGGGCGGGTCTTGTAGCCGCCGGCGGCGCGCACCGTATTGCCGTGCATCGGGTCGCACGCCCACAGCACCGGATGGCCCTCGCGGCGCACCGCGCGGAGCAAGGGCGGCAGCGCGTCGGCGACGCGGTCGTGGCCCATGCGGCCGATCAGGGTGACGCGGCCCGGCTCGCGCGCCGGATTGAGGATGGCGAGCAGCTTCAGCAGCGTGTCGGGCGACAGCGACGGCCCGCATTTGACGCCCAGCGGATTGGCGAGGCCGCGCGCGAACTCGACATGGGCGGAGCCCGGGAAGCGGGTGCGGTCGCCGATCCACAGGAAATGGGCCGACGTGCCGTACATGCGGCCGGTGTGGGGGTCGGCGCGGGCGAGCGCCTGCTCGAACGGCAGGAGCAGCGCCTCGTGGCTGGTGTGGAAGGCGGTGCCGGCCTGCGCGGCGAGATCGCCGAGGCGGCTCAGCGTCGCGGCGGCCTGGGCGTAGGCGCGGAACATCCGTTCCGGATCGGGCCGGCGGGCGGCGGGATCGAAGGCGATGCCGTTGACGATGTCGCCGCGATAGGCGGGGAGGGCGACGCCGTCCTTGACCTCCATCGCCGCCGAGCGCGGCTTGGCGAACTGGCCGGCCATCCGGCCGAGCCGGATCACCGTCAGGCCGGAGGCCGCGGCCAGAAGCGACGCCATCGCCTCGATCAGGCGGAAATTGCCGTCGATATTCTCCGGCGAGAATTCGGCGAAGCTCTCGGCGCAGTCGCCCCCCTGGAGCAGGAAGGCGCGGCCCGCCTGCGCCTCGGCGATGGCGGCTTTCAGCGCGTCGACGTCGCCGGTCCGGACCAGAGGCGGATAGGCGGCAAGCTCGCGCTCGGCGGCGGCGAGCGCGGCCGGATCGGGATAGGGCGGCTGCTGCTGCGCCTCGCAGCCGCGCCAGCCGTCGGGGCGCCACCCGGTCGCCATCACGACGCGCCGGGCACGCCGAGCTCGCGGGCGGCAGTCCTGAGGCGCGCCTGGGTCGCCGCGTCGCCGCCGAAGGCGGCGAGGCCGGAGCGCAGCGCCTCGCCGGCGGCGGCGGGCTCGTTCAGCACCATTCGCGAGCGCATCAGCCGAATCCAGCCGTCGGCGTCGCGCGGGTTCCGGCGCAGGCGGGCGGCGAGCCGCTCGACCATCGCCTCGACCATCTCGTCCTGCTGGCTCGGCGGGATCGCACGCGCCGCCTCGAGCTGCTCGCGGGTCGGGCCGGGAATGGCGGCGGTCGCGGTCGAGGCGGCGGGCGCGCGGGGCGGGGGAAGGCGGCCGGCGATGTCGATGTCGTTCTCGCGCGCGATCGCCGTCACCGCGTCGCGGACCTGCGCTTCCCAGGGCGCGCCGGCCGGCGCCTCGCGGACGAGGGCGACGAGGTCGTCGACGGCGCCGCGATGGTCGCCCCCCATGTCGCGGATCGTCGCCAGGTAATAGCGCGCCTGGGGGTTGCCGGGCTCGAGCTCGAGCACGCGGCGAAACAGCGCCGTCGCCTCGGGCGGAGGCGCGTCGCGGGCGGTGAGCAGCAGCGCCTCGCCCAGATAGGCGGCATAATCGGCGTTGCGCGGCGCGAGCTCGCTGGCGCGGCGGAAGGCCTGCTCGGCCTCGGGGAAGCGCCCGCTGTTGCGATAGGCCATGGCGATGAGGAACCAGCCCTCGTGATTGTCGGGATCCTGGCGCAGCCGCTCGCGCAGCGAGGCGATCATGTCGTCGATGCTGCCGGCCTTGCCGTCGGCCGCGGTGCCGGCCGTGCGGTTGCCCGGCGGGTCCGCTTCCGCCCCCGAGCGGAAGACCGCGATCGTCACCGCCGCGGCCGCCAAAAGCGCCGCGAGGACGAGGGCGATCGTGGCCGGGGAAACCCGGCGGCCGGGGGGTGAAGCGACTGCCATTGGCCCGATCATCGCGGCAAAAAACCGGAGGTCAAGTCTGGTGTCTCTCAGAGAAGCTGCTAGATTGTTCGCCTAATGCGCGTGCGCCTGGGGCTTGCGGCGCGGCGCGGCTCGGACCGGCTGCCTTTTGGGGATCGCATTCAAGTGCCGTCTGATTTCAGGATCGCCATTGTGGGATCGGGTCCGGCGGGGCTGAGCGCGGCGGCACGGGCGGCGCAGCTCGGGCTCAGCCATGTCCTCCTCGAGAAGACCGACCACCTCTCCGACACGATCTACAAATATCAGAAGGGCAAGCACGTCATGGCGACGCCGAGCCAGCTCGTGCTGCGCTCGGACATCGAGTTCGAGGCCGGCAAGCGCGAGAAGGTGCTCGGTACCTGGGACGAGCAGACCGCCGGCCACAGGGTCAACGTCAAGTTGAATGCGGAGGTCGCCTCGATCACCGGCGAAATGGGCAATTTCCGGCTGAAGACGACGGCGGGCGAGGAGATCGGCGCCGACACCGTGATCCTGGCGATCGGCACCCAGGGCAATCCCAACCTGGTGCGCTGCCCGGTCGGCGAGGGCGCGACCGTCCAGTACCAGCTCGACGATCCCGGCGAATATATCGACGAGCATATCGTCGTGATCGGCGCCGGCGACGCCGGCATCGAGAACGCGCTCGGCCTCGCCGCCGACCCCGAGCAGCGCAACACCGTCACCATCGTCAACCGCTCGGCCGATTTCGCCACCGCCAAGGACGCCAACATCAAGGCAATGCTCGCCGCCGAGACGGAAGGGCGGCTGACCATCCTGCGCGAGACCACCGCCGCCTCGATCGAGCAAGGCTGGATCACCTTCGACACCCGCGACGGCGAACTGAAGGTGCCCTGCGACCGCGTCATCGCCCGCATGGGCTCGGCGCCGCCGCGCGCCTTCGTCGAGGGCTGCTGCGCGACCTTCGAGGAGAAGGATGGGAAGAAAGCGATCAAGGCCGGGACCGGCATCGAATTTTCGAGCCCCGACCGCGTCTCCTATCCCAGGCTCTCGCCGACCTTCGAATCCACCGTGCCGGGCATCTACGTGATCGGCGCGCTGGCCGGCTATCCGCTGATCAAGCATTGCATGAACCAGGGCTATGACGTCATCGAGTTCATCAACGGCAACGCCGAGCTGAAGCCGGCCGACGAGCCGATCCTCGAGGAGAAGTTCGCACTGCTGCCGGGGAGCCGCAGCGTCGACGAATGGCTCGATTTCCTCCGCGGCCGGGTGTCGATCCTCAACGAGATGTCGATGCTGCAGATGCGCGAGTTCATGCTCGATTCCGACCCGGTCTCCTATCGGGCCGGCGACATCATCTTCGAGCGCAACGAGCCCGGCTCGTCGCTGTTCGCCATCGCCGACGGCTCGGTGGCGGTCGAGATCGACCCCCGGCCGACCCGTCGGTCACCGTCCCGATCGCGCCAGGGCTCGATCTGTCGGCGAGGTCGGCCTGATCTCCGGGCCGCAAGCGCGGCGCCACCGTCCGCGCCGCCACCGGCGCGATCGTCATCGAGATCCCGCGCAACGCCGCCCTGAAGCTGATGTCGACCGTGCCCGCCGCGAAGCGCGAGATCACCCGCATCTCGACCGAGCGCCAGCTCCTCCAGATGCTTCGGCTCCGGGCGTCACCGAGGAGGACCTGGTCGAGGTCCTCGACCGCCGCGAAGATCGTCAGCGTCAAGGCCGGCGAGGCGATCATCAACGAGGGCGAGGAGGATTACGACATCTTCGTCATCCGCCAGGGCTCGATGGTGGTCGAGAAGGATATCGGCGGCAAGCCGGTCTTCCTCTCCTACCTTCCCGCCGGTTCCTATGTCGGCGAGATGGCGCTGATCGACGGCGGCCGCCGCACCGCGACGGTGCGCGCGGCGATCAAGTCGGAAGTGATCCGGATCGACGGCGAGGCCTTCCGCCGCCTGCTCGACGCGCAAGCCCGAACTGCTCGACCGCTTCAAGCGCGACATGGCCGCCCGCCACGAGCTGACCAGCTTCATCGAGGACAGGAAGGACGGCTTCGGCGGCGTCATCGACATCTATTCGTCGGTCGCCAGCTTCCTCGTCGACAACGGCATCGGCGAGGCCACCGACGTGCTGCTGATCGACGAGAAATTATGCGTCGGCTGCGACAATTGCGAGAAGGCCTGCGCCGACACCCACGAGGGGCTGAGCCGGCTCAACCGCGAGGCGGGCAAGACCTTCGCCCACCTCCACGTGCCGACCTAGCTGCCGCCATTGCGAGCATCCGCACTGCATGGCCGACTGCCCGCCCAACGCCATCCACCGCGGCGCCGACGGCGAGGTCTATATCGACGAGACCTGCATCGGCTGCGGCAATTGCCAGCGCAACTGCCCCTATGGCGTGATCCGGATGGACAAGGTGCCGCCGAAGAAGCCGTCGCTGCTGGCCTGGATGCTGGCCGGCCTCGGCCCCGGGCCCGGCGAGCCGCCGAAGCAATGGACCGAGGCGCGGGTCAGCTCCGGAAACCCCCAAGAAGGCGATCAAGTGCGACATGTGCTCCGGGATCGAGGGCGGCCCGGCCTGCGTCCGCGCCTGCCCGACCGGCGCCGCGATCCGCGTCGCCCCCGAGGAGTTCCTGACCGTGGCCAGGATGGGACGAGGGGGCTGAGCAGGGGGTGGCGAGCAGGGGGATCGAGCGAACAAACCTGGGGGATGCGGCCAGCCATGAGAGCTTCCTGCGCCATCGCCGCTATCACTGGCTCAAGATCGCCTTCATCCTGTCGCTGACCGCGCTTTGCTCGGCTACTTGGTGATCGACGTCCAGCCGCGCCACAATGGCGGCAGCTGGTACGGCTATCTCCTCGGCACGATCGGCGCCGCCCTGATCCTGTGGCTGACCGCTGCTGGGCATCCGCAAGCGGGCGATGACGCGCCGCTGCTGGTCGCTCAAGGCCTGGACCTCGGCCCATGTCTATCTCGGCCTGTCGCTGGTCGTGATCGCGACGCTCCACACCGGCTTCCAGTTCGGCTGGAACGTCCACACCCTCGCTTATGCGCTGATGATGCTGGTCATCCTCTCCGGCATTTACGGCATCTCGACCTACGCGTTCCTGCCGAAGCAGCTGAGCGACAACCGCGCGGAGATGACCGCGCGCGCAGATGATCGACGCGGTCGCCAAGCATCGACAAGCCAGCTCCAGGTCGCCGCCCAGCCGCTTGTCCGACGACGACACCGAGATCGTGCTCGCCTCGCTCGGCGAGGATCCGTTCGGCGGCGGCCTCTACCGGCGGCTGACCGGGACCGAGCGCGCCGGCGGCAATGCGCTGGCGCTGCGCCTCATCCGCGCGCGGGCTGGCGCAAGCCTCCGGCGAGGAGGCAGCAGGCGCTCGAGCAGGTGGCGGCGCTGCTCCAGCGCAAGGCGGCGGCGCTGAGCCGGATGCGGCGGCACGTGCGGATCCGGGCGATGCTCGAAGTCTGGCTCTACGTCCACGTGCCGCTGACCTTCGCCCTGATCGCCGCCTGGCCGCCCACATCGTCAGCGTCTTCTTCTACTGGTAGGCGGGGCGATGGCTTTCCTCCTCCGCCATATCAGCCACAGCGCCGAGGGGCGGGAGATCGTCCGCACGCGGCGGATCGAGGCGACGCCTCAGGATCGGCCGCGATCCGGGCTGCGACATCCGCCTCAACGACCTCGCCGTCGCGCTCCGCCATGCGACGATGGAGCGGGTCTTCGGCAGCCCGCATCGACATCTCGGCCGAGACGGGCCTGGCGGTCGAGCTCGACGGCCGCAAGCCGCCGGCTCCGGCCAGGTCGAACATCGCCGCCGGCGGCGACATCCTGATCGGCAGCCGTTCCTGCTGCGCATCCTGCCGACGCCGGCGGGCACCGACGAGGTCGTCGATCGACGTCGAGCGCGACCGAAGGCGATGCCGAGGCCGAGAAGGGCGACGTGCGCCGCTTCGCACTGGCCTCGGTGATGCCCGGCAAGCGGCCGATGGCCTGGGCTGCTCGTCCTCCTCGTGCTCGGCATCTTCCTCGCCTGGCCGATCTGGTCCTACTACCAGAGCCGGAGCGAGCAGGCGCGCTACGCACGGGCGTTCCACGCCGACGAGATGTGGCTCGAGCGGCAGCCTGTCGCGGGGCCATGCCGCGCTCGGCGACAATTGCCAGGCCTGCCACGTCAAGCCGTTCGTGGCGGTGCGCGACGATGCCTGCAAGTCCTGCCACACCGGCATCCACGACCATGCCGACCTCGTCCGGCTGGCGCGGGCGCGGCCGGACCTCGGCACGCTGGGGCCGGATCGAGCTCGCCGTCAAGGCAATTTCTTCGACCTGCCGGCCGGGCCGCTGCGTCGACTGCCATACCGAGCATGAGGGCCCGCAGGAGATGCCGCCGACGCCGCAGCGCTTCTGCGCCGACTGCCACACCGACCTGCAGCGCGGCTGCCCGACACGCGGCTCGCCAATGCCGTGCGATTTCGGGCGCGCCCATCCCGAGTTCCAGCCGTCGGTGCTGATCCCGGCTGGAACGGCGAGCAGCCGCGGATGCAGCGCGCCGCGCTCGGCCGCAGCGGCCGCGCGAGCAGAGCAACCTCAAATTCCCCCATGCCCTGCACCTCGATCCGCAGCGGCGGCGCGGCGCAGATGGCGCGGCGGCTGGCGCCGCGCTACGGCTTCGGCAGATCCCTGCAATGCACGCGACTGCCACGATGCCGACGCCCGACGGCGTGCGCTTCCAGCCGGTCGACATGGAGGAGGATTGCGGCATGTGCCACAGCCTCGCCTTCGACCGGCTCGGCGGCACCGTCCGCACGCTGCGCCACGGCTCGCCCGACGCAGGTGGTCGGCGACCTGCGCGACTTCTATCGCGGCCGGCGGCGCCGCAGCGCCCAGCGGAGCTCGGCGCCGGCGCGCGCAGCCGGCCCGGCGACGTCGCCCGGATCGCGCACCGCCATCCAGTTGCGCGCGCGCGGGCGGCACCGGCGCCAGCGCCGAGCGGGCGATCCGCGGCGTCTTCTCGCCGGGGCGGCGCCTGCTTCGACTGCCACGAGGTCGAGCCGCCGCCGCCCGGCACGCTCGACTTCCGGATCCGACCGGTCGCCTTCCCGACCCGCTACCTGCTCCACGGCTGGTTCGATCATCGCGCGCACCGGATCTGCAGCGCCCCGGCGAGCGCGGCTCGAGGGGTCCGCGGCCTGCGCCAGCTGCCACCGCGCCGGCGCCTCGTCCGACGCGGCCGACCTGCTGCTGCCGGATCTCGCCAGCTGCCGCACCTGCCATGGCGGCGAGCAGGCGCCGCGCACCCGGTGCCGTCGTCCTGCGCGATGTGCCACGATTACCACATGGACGAGGGCACGCCCGCGATGCTGCTCCGGCAGCGCGTGCGCGGCCGGCGCTGGGAGACGACCGTGATCCCGGTGCACCCTGAGCCGCAGCCGGTCGCTGCCGGGAGGCGATGAGCATGCTGATCGCGCAGATCACCGACATCCATCTGGGCTTCGAGCCGGGCAATCCCGACGAGCTCAACCGCCAGCGGCTCGACCGGACGCTGCGCGTCCTCAGCGAGATGATGCCGCGCCCCGACATCCTGCTCGCCACCGGCGACCTCGCCGACAATGGCGACGACGCCGAATCCTATCGCCGCTACCGCGACGCGATCGCCGGCCTGCCTTTCCCGGTCTATCCCGCGATGGGCAATCACGACAGCCGCGCTGCCGTTCCTGCGACCTTTCCCCGACGTCGCCGGCGCCGGACGGCTTCCTCCAATATGCGATCGAGGACTTTCCGGTGCGCATCCTCGTCCTCGACACGCTCGAGGTCGGGCGGCACGGCGGCGGCTTCTGCGAGACCCGCGCCGCCTGGCTGCGCGCGCGGCTGGCCGAAGCGCCGGAGCGGCCGACCCTGATCGTCCTCCACCACCCGCCGATCGAGACCGGCCTGAGCTGGATGACCGAGAATCCCGAAGCCGACTGGGTGCACCGGCTGCACGCGATCGTCGCGGCCAGACCAATATCGTCGCCATGGTCGCCGGCCATCTCCACCGCCCGCTGGTGACCCGCTGGGCGGGCACGACGCTCGCCGTCTGCCCGGCGACCGCGCCGCAGGTCGCGCTCGACCTCGAGCCGATGGACGCCGAGGCGCCCGACGACCGGCCGATGATCGTCGCCGACCGCCCCTATTTCGCGCTCCACCTGCTGGAACGGCCGCGAGCTGATCAGCCATTTCGACACGGCCGAGGACCACGAGGTCCTCGCCCGCTTCGACTCCAAGCGCCAGGGCCTGATCCGCATGCTCAAGAAGGAGCGGGCGAAGGGATAGAGCCCCTTCGTGCTATCGCGGGCCGACCCAGTCCTGCATCGTGCCGGTGTCGCTGACCCGGTAGGGGAAGCGCCGGCCGTTGAGGAACAGCCGCTCCATCTCGGCGCGGGTGAACGGGCGCGAGCCGAGGCGGCCGAAGACGGCGATCTGGCCGCCGGTCTCGTCGACGCCGCGGTCGCGGTCGAGGCCCTTGGCCAGCGCCAGCGCCGGCGACGGCGTCCGCGCCCAGGCGATCAGCTCGGGCACCGGCCGCGGCGAGAAGCCGTAGAAATTGGGCTGGCTGTCCGGCGAGGTGAGCTGGATCACCTTCATCCCGTTCCGCCCGTCGGCGACATAGGCGAACAGCGAGGCGTTGGTCGAGCCGACGATGACGTCCTCGACGTCGTTCATCCGCCCGTCGAAGGTGACGAAACTCGGCGCGCCGGGGCGCTCGGGGTTGGTGACGTCGACGATCGCCAGGCCCTGCTGCTTGGCCGCGACATAGGCGTAGGTGCGCGCGAGGTAGATGCGCCGGGCGTTCGGCAAGCCGCAATGTCGCCGACGGCACCGGCCGCGGGTCGCTCATCCGGGTGACGTCGAACAGCTTCAGCCCTTCGGCGTCGGTCACCCACAGATAGCGGAACTGGATCGCCGAGGCGCGCGCGTCGGTGAGCGGGATGGTGACGACGTGGCGCGGATGAAGCGGGTCGTCGAGGTCGACCACCACCAGCCCCGCCGCCGCGGCGACATAGGCATAATGGCCGGCCAGAGTGATGTGCCGGGCGCCGGTGAGCACGCCGTTCTCGTTCCAGGTGACGGCGCGCCTGAGGAAGTTGTTGCGCGGGTCGCCGTCGGCCAGCGTGTTGACGTCGACGAGGTAGAGGCCCTCCTCGGCGTCGGTGACCACCGCATAATCGTAGATCGGGTGGAAGGCCTGCTCCTGGTTCTCGTCGCGCAGGCTGATGCTGGTGCCGTCGGGCCCCGGCCGCACCGTCGCCGCCATCGCCCGGTTGCGCGCCGGCGCGATCGGCTGGTTGGTCGGCAGCGCCATGCAGGTCGCGTTGCGCGAGGCGACGCGCGTGTCCTGGCCGAGCGGCGAGAAGGGCGCGGTGACGATCCGCTCGGAGAAGCCCTTGTTGCCGATGCTGGCGATGTCGTAGACGCGGAAGCCGCCGCGCCCTTCCGCGACGAACATATATTCGCCGCGATTCTGCAGGCAGCGGACCTCGCCGCGCGTGCCCTGGACGATGTTGGCGAATTCCTCGAGCGCCCTGGTCTCGCCGCTGGCATTGCGGTCGAAGGTCCGCCCGCGCGTCCAGTCGATCAGCTCGCGCTCGTTGCGCTCGACGTGGAGGCGCCAGAAATCGGGATAGGCGTAGCGGTGGAGGTAGGAGCCGATCACCGCCTGCGGCTCGTCCCATTCGGTGACCCGCACCGCCTCGAACCCGCCTTGCAGCCCGACCCAGGCGTGCAGGCCGACGAAGTTCACGAAATTGGTGCCGTGGAGCAGCAGCTGCGCCATGATCGCATTGTTGTCGTTGGCCTCGCTCGAAAGTGGCAGTCGGTGCACTTCTTGGTCTCGGTCCGCCGCACCGTGTGCGGGAAATGCGGGGCGAAGGCCTGGCTGGAGAAGCCGGCGGCCGAGATCGGCGGCTGCTGGACGTAGATCCGCTCGCGGTTGATGTTGGTCGAGGACAGGATCAGCGCCGAGGTCGAGCGGATCGGCGCGATGATGTTGCCCTTGCTGGTCTGGTGGCGGCCGAGCTGGAACATGTCGTCGCGCGCGACCTGCGGGTTGTAGGTGGCGAAGTTGCGCGTCTCCTCCGCCTCGATAATGGTGGGCGGTGGTGCGCCAGTTCGCCTCGATCGGCAGGTGGCAGCCGCCGCAGCTCGTCGTCCAGGAGAGGTGGCAGGTGAAGCAGGCCATCTCGCCGTCCGGGTGGGCGAGCTCGCCGTCGGGCACGCCGCCGCCGAACAGGAAGCGGCCGGTTTCGGCGCCGCTGCGCGACATCAGCTTGGCGCGCGCCGAGCGGAGGTTGAAGCAGGGGCCTTCGGTGGGCCGGTCGCCGGGCGCGCCGCAGGCCGGCAGGCTGGCGTCGGTGCTGTCGCGGACCAGGCTCACCTCCCATTCGAGGGCCGGATCGACGATCGAGCGCTGGACCAGGACGCGGCGGCCGTCCTCGCGCTCCATCCATTCGAAGCGGCGGCGGCCGTCCTCGTTGCGCAGCAGCTCCAGGTTGGTGCCGCGCGGCGGCGCCGCCGGGCCGGAGGTGCGCAGATTGGCATAGTCGCGCGCGGTGCCGTGGCAGTCGCGGCAGCCGATCTCGATCGCGTTGGCGACCTCGCCGTAGATGAAGCCGTTGCCGTGGGCTGTCCTGGGCGAAGTGGCAGTCGGCGCATTGCAGGCCGTGCTCGGCGTGGATGTCCATCATGTGGACCGACCTGCCCGGATTGGTCCCCGCCGGCACGAACAGGCCCTCGCCGGGGCGGCGGAAGGTGTCGGGATCGCCGGGCGGGATGATCGCGCCCTCGGCGTCGAGCAGGTTGCCCTCGCGGTCGCGGCGGAAGATGCCGCGGAAGTTCCAGCCATGGCCGTGATAGTCGGCGAACTGGGTGTGGCGGGCGAGCGGGTTCACCCGGTCGTAGACCTCGCGCAGGAACTCGACGTCGGCCCACAGGCCGCGCGGCGCCGCGCCCTCGGGGTTGCGGTCGAGCACCGCATGGACCTCGGCGGCGGTCGGGTAACGCTGGGTGCGGAAGCGGGCTTCTTCTTCCGCGTTGCGGGCGGGGAGGCGGTTCTCCGGCCCCGGCCACATCAGATCGGCGTCGGCTTCATAGTCCCACATCGTGTAGCCGAGATAGGAGTTCAGGAAGATGTTGGGCTGGTGCATGTGGCAGGTCATGCATTGCGAGGTCGGGATGGCGCGGGTGAAGACGTGGCGGATCGGGTGGCCGCGCTCGCCGACCGATTCATGGTTGGCGTCCGCCGGGGCCTCGTGGCCGCGGCCCTGTCGCAGCGCGGCGATGGTCGGATCGACGGTCGCCGTCTGCCCGTCGCGGCCGTGGCGGGCATAGGTCAGGCTGTGCCGGGGCTCGCGGTCGTTGGCGTAGACGACGTGGCAGCCCGAGCAGCCCGAATGGCGATAGTCGCCGGGCTGGTCGTTGGTGCCCATGAACCACATGTACGGGTCGTTTAGACGGGTCTTGTGGATGTTGAGGATCGGGATTGCGACGCGCAGGCCGGTGGCGGGGCCGCGGTTCGACTGCCGGAGGTCCGGCCGGCCCGGCTCCTCGAGCCGCTGGATCGAGCCCGACGGATTGGGCAGGCCGATCTCGGGGAACTGGGTGCTGATGTTGCGCCCGCCGCGCTCGAACACCCGGAAGACGTCGCCGGGCGGGGTGACGTGCCAGGTCGGCAGCGGGTAGAGCTCGGCGAGCACGCCGCGCGCCCTCTGCTCCGCCGTCATCCCGCCGGGGCCGAGCGGCGAGCGGATGCGGGCCGGCTCGCCCTCGCGGGTATAGGCCTCGCCGAACAGATAATTCTTATAGGGGACGATGCCGTTATTGTAGGCGGCCCCGCCGAACAGCATCGCGCCTGAAGACATGATCGAGCGCTCGGCCGCCTCGATGATCTCGATGTGGCAGGCGCCGCAGCTGTCGCGGACGACGCGGTAGTCGCCGGGGTTGGTGAAGCGGACGAATTCGGGCGCCTCGGCGTTGAGCAAGCTGTAGCTGCGCTGCGGGTTGGCGCTCGACGGGAAGTGCCAGGCGGCGGGGAAACGCGGCAGCACGTGCGCCTGATTCTGCGCCAGCACATAGGCCGATCCGCCCTGCTCGGTGCCCTCGGGCCGGGCGATCGCCGGATTGCCGCCGTGGCAGTCGGTGCAGCCCAGCACGACCGCCGGCGAGCGGTGCATGGTGTGGGCGTCGCTTTCGGTGTGGCACGATTGGCAGCCGGCGCTCTTCGCTTCGGCCTCGGCCCATTCCTGGGTGCGCGGCGCCGGCGCTGCGCGGACCAGGCTGTAGTCGCGGACCACCGCCGGCTCCTTCTCTGACGCACCGAGCTGCGCGACGCCGAACAGGGCCGCGGCGACCAGCCCCGCCCCGACCGTCGCTGCGCGCCCGAGATCGGCCGGCCGCGCCATCTCAATAGGTCACGATCGCGTTGAGGAGGACCGAATAATAGCGCCGGTCGCGATTCGAGATTCTCGAACAGGTCGCGAAAGCCGGTCCCGGCCTGGAGCATCGCCGCCGAGGCGCGGAAGACGATGTTCTGGGTCATGCGCGGCCGCCAGATCGCCGCCGCCGAAACGTCCCAGCCGATGTCGCGCCGGACGTTGCCCTGCATCCTCAGCGCCTCGATCACCGCGGTGCGGTGGAACCAGAGATGGTTGACGTTGCCCGACAGGCGGAAGCGCGGGGTGATGTCGAAATCGGCGCCGACGCCGAGCAGCATCGTGCCGGGATTGGCGAAGTTCGACTGGCCCTGCTCCTTGGACGAGCGCAGCGAGTTCAAGATGCCGTTGCGGCCGTTGACCGAGACCGCGCGGCCGCCGCCGGCGAAGGGGATGGTCTGGCGGATCCAATAGCTGGTGTCGGCGCCGGCGAAGATCGGATTCTCGAAAATGGCGTCGAAGCCGCGCTCGACATCGTCATAGGGATCGCCGTCGCCGCTGGCGAACAGCGCCGCGCCGCGCAGTCGGATCCAGTCGAAGTCGATCGACGGCTCGGCGGCGGCGAAGAAGCTCTGGATGCGCGCGGATTCTCCGGTGAAGACGTTGTTGCGGTCCGATCCGAACAGGCCGTAGACGGAGGCGGTGAGGTTGACGCGGCCGATCCGCCCGTCGGCATTGTAGCCCAGATAGACGACGTCGTAATTGCGGGCGCGCAGGTCGCCGAACAGGGCCGGGCGCACCGGAAAGCCGTTGTCATCGACCTCGATCTCGCCGCGCTCGCGGTTGATGTTCCAGGTGAGGCTCGCCTGGCTGGTCAGGCCGACGAACGGGAAATCCTGGCGGAAAAGGTTGGCGTGCAGGATCCAGTCGTCGCGCGGGCTCTGGAACAGGTTGTTAAGGCCCGAATTGGTGTCCTTCTCCAGCCGCCAGGCGGCGATCAGGTTATACTGGAAGCGGTTGTTGTCGCGGTTGCCGAACAGGCGGATGCCGAGCTGCTGGTCCTGGAACAGGAAGCCGCGGAAAGTCGAACTGGAAGGGCTGGATGCCGACCCGGACGCTGTCGAAGTCGAAGCGGTCGGAGACGTTCCTGATATGATAGTCGACGAACAGCTCCTGGACGCCGAGCGCATAATCGACCCGGTCGGTGCCGCGCGACGGCTCGACGAACAGTATCCGGCGCTCGCCGACGTCGACATAATTGACGTTGAGCGCGAGGGTCAGGCGATATTCGATATGGGGCGGCACGAAGGCGGTGTTGCCCTTGATCAAAGCGAGGCTGGCGATGAAGGTCTGGGAGAGGACCAGGCTGTGGTTGCGGCCGAACACGTCGTTGCTAGCCGGGCCGGTCGGTGGTCTGGACGCCGACCGGGATCGGGAAGGTGCGCGGCTCCACCACCGTGTCGGAGACGGCGCCGACGACGAAGAACCAGTCGTGGCCGGCGAGGCCGAGGAAGCGCGGCGTCCGGCAGGGCGCGCTGCCATAGGGCGCGGGGCGGCCGGCCGCCGCCGCTTCCTCGCGCAGCCGCCGGCGCCGTTCCTGCTCCTCCTCGGTGGGGATGCAGATCGGGCGGTCGCCCTTGTAGGTGTTCTGGTTATAGGGGTCCCACCAGCGCTCGCGCACCAGGCCGAGCGTCTGGATCAGCCGCCAGCGGTCCGGCACCGCCACATGCTCGGCCGGGAAGGCCTCGGGCGGCGGCGAGCGGATCGCGCCGGGATTGACCTGGTTGACCGGGTCCGGAAGCTCGTGCTGCGGCACGCCCGGCCGCCGCCGCCCCTCGATCAGCGCCTCCTCGGAGGGCGGAGTGGGGGGCTGGGTATAATCCTCTTCCGGTTCCGGGGGAGGTGCGGGCGGGGGATCGCCGGCCGGTTGCTGGAAGGCGAGCACAACCAGAGCGTCATCCCGGCGAAGGCCGGGATCCATGAACACGGACTGCGCGAGCATTCCAAATGCGGCGTTCGTGGATCCCGGATCAAGTCCGGGATGACTCGCCCACGCGTCATCCCGGCGAAGGCCGGGATCCATGAATGTCGATCGGGTCGAGATCTCGAAGTCCGTGTTCATGGGTCCCGGGTCAAGCCCGGGATGACGCAGCGAACTTAGCGGCGCCGTGCCCGCCATCAGCGACAGGAGGACGGCGGCGACCGTCATTTTCCCTGGCAGACATTCTGCTCGTTCGTGCCGAGGAACGGATTGAACGGGCAGTTGACCCAGCGCAGCCTGACGCCGCTGCTGCCGGCGACCGGGACGACGATCTGGTCGGCGCGGATCGCCGGTCGCGGCATTGCCGATCGTGCCGAGGCGGACGCCGGCATTGTGCAGGCCGAGGAAGCTGATCATGTCGTCCTGGTCGATGCCGTCGCCGGAGACGCCGATGCCGCCGACCAAGGTGCCGCCGCGATAGATCGGCACCGAGCCGGGGAAGATCTGGATGCCGTTGGCGATCCGGCCGGGATTGGGATTCTGGGTGCAGGTCGCGCCGACGTCGCCGGGGGCGCCGAGGATGAAGCCGATATGGGTGCGGACGGCCTGCTCGATCAGCGCCGACTGGAGGCCGGTCGAGAAGGGATTGAACTCGGCGACCGGCCGCGAGAAGGCGCCCGGCGGCCGGCCCAGCTCGCCGTCGGGGAAATAGGGCCGCGAGATGTTGCCGATTGGCGCGGTCGGAGAAGGCGAAGCGGCCGGTCAGCGCCGCCGGGATCGGCGAAGAAGGCGCGCGCCGCGGCGACGATAGTTGGAGACGTCGGGGTCGGGATTGGCCGGCCAGCTCGGCGCCGGCGAAGGCGGCCGAGAAGAAGGCGGCGGTGCGCGCCTTCTGCAGCGAGACGTCGATGCCGAAGATCGGCGCGTCGGGCGAGCGGACGAGGCCGAGGACGACGCCGTTGGTGTCGACCACCGAGATGGTGACCTGGGCGCGGCTGTCGAGCGGGCGGCGGATCTGGGCGCGCGCCGCGCTCATCACCTTGAACGCCTCCTCGAGCAGGGCGCGGACCTCGGCCGCGGTCAGCGCCGCGGCGTCGGTGCCGGCGCGGATCGGGTAGCGGTTCGCGCCCGCGCCGTCGCTGAGCACGAAGGCGTCGGGATTGGCGAACTCGGCGCGCGGTAGCGGCGCGGATGCCCGAGGCCTCGGTGCCGTAGGCGCGGCCGGCGAGGACGCCGTTCAGCGCATCGTAATAGCCGCGCACCGTGGTCAGCGCGCCGACGCCGCCGAGCGTGGCGAAGGCCGGGGCGGCGGCGGGGTTGCTGCGGAAGTCGGCCGGCGGTGGCGTCGCTGTAGCGCAGGGTGGTGCCGTCGACGCTGACCCGCTCGGCGCGGATGTCGTCGGGCGCGGTGAAGCCGGTCGAGGCGGCGAGCGCGATCGCCTCCTCGGCGTCGCGTCGACGTCCTGGATCTCGGGGTCGAAGCCGTAGACGCCGTCGGCCATCACCCCGATGCCGCCGACCACCACGCCGTTCTTGTAGAGCGGGAAGCCGCCCGGATCGGCGGCGAGGCCGAGCGGCGAGCGCTTCGGGCCGATGAAGTCGGTCGGCGCCGAATGCCGTTGAAGCGGGCTGAGAGGTCGGAGCAGGGGAGCTGGCTGAACTGGACGCCGAACAGGGGGCCGCTCTCCAGGCCGCGGGCGGCGGCCGACGGCGGGAAATGCTCCTGCACGATCATGCTCGCGGTGCGGGTCGAGAAGGCGTTGCCGCCCGAGGAGAGATAGGCGCCGGTGATCGCCTTGGCGATCGCGCCGGCGACCGCGCCCGGGACGTTGACCCCCTGCAGATCGTGGGCGCTGCCATTGGGGCCGTTGCGGCACGCGCGAGCGTCTGGTTGGCGCCGGTCATCGTGAACACGGCGAGGACGTTGCCGACCCGGTCGACCACCGCGAACGTGCCCGGCAGGCCGCGCGCCTGCGCTTCGGCGACGCCCTGGGCGATGATCCGCTGGACGTCGGCCGAGGTCAGCGCCTCGGGCGCCGGTACGGCTGGAACAGGGCCGGCTGGCCCGGCGTCGGCGGGCCGGGCGCCGGCGTGCCGCCGCCTCCTCCTCCTCCGCCGCCGCACGAGGCGAGAACCAAGGCGGCAATGGCGATGGTGGACGCGGCGCGCTTCATCTCAGCCTTCTGATCGCCGCCGCCGCGCGGCCGAGGCTCGCCCGGAAGCCGCCCGGATCGTAGGCATTGGGATCGTGAACCGCGCGATAGGCGCTGTTGATGTCGACCCTGATGTCGTTGGCCGCCGCGCTCGAGACCTGGCCCTGGGCGACCAGGGCGGAGAGCAAGGTGTCGGTCGCCATCACCGCCTGGACGCTGCCGGCATAATCGGTGAAGCGCGTCGCGCAGCGCCGCGCCGGTGATGGCGTCGATGATCGCGAAGGTCTGGGCCGGGCCCATCGGCGCCGAGGAGAAGGCGCCGGCCAGCGCCTGCGCGCTTTGCCTGCAGCGCTCTGGGCGGCGGCGATCGCGGCGCCGCGGTCCCGCGCGATCGCGGCGTGGAAAGCGCGGCTGTCGCGCTCGAACCTCTGGGCGAGCGGCGGCGCCACCACCCGCGCCGCGGCGGCCAGCATGATCATGTTCTCGTCGTTGAACGGCGGCATGCCCGACGGGATCGGCCGGCCCGGATTGGCGACCGCGCCGGGGCGGAAGCGCGGATCGTCCGAAATCTGGCGGTGGCAGGAGTGGCAGTCGAAGAAATAGAATTCGGGGAACATCCCCTCGGTGCCGCGCGCGGTGGTGAACAGCGACAGCGCGCGGTCGAGCGCCATCGCCTGGCCGATCGCCCACATCCGCGTCGGATCGCCGCGGCCCTTGCGGGCCCGGTAATCGGCATCGTCCTGGTGATGCTGCTGGAGGGTCGAGAACAGGTCGAGCTCGAAGCTGATCCGGGGGTGGCCGGCGGCCATGATCCGGTGGGTGACGAACTGGCCCTCGCCGGCGCTGCCGAAATGGCAGTCGAGGCAGCGGGCGGCGCGGGCCGTCGGGCTCTCGAGCGGGACGAGGCCGCGGGCGACGTTGGCGGCGTGAGTGCCGCCGACCGCATAATGGCTGGCGAGCCAGGTGGAGGCGGGGCCGTGGCAGCTTTCGCAGCCGACCCCGTCCGAGGTCTGGAAGCGGGCGCCGCGGCGGCCGGCCGGGGTGGCGTGGCAGCCGAGGCAGATCGGCGCGCCCGAAGCCTCGCCGATGCCGAGCCGCTGGGCGATGGTCCGGGCGCGGGGCTCGCGCAGCACCGCCCAGGCGCGGCTGTGGGCGCCGGCGGCGGTCGCCGGGTCCTGCCACAGCATGATCTCGTCCTGGCGCACGACCGGGCCGTCGGCCTCGCTGCGGCCGTGGCAGGTGGTGCCGCCGCAGGTGGCGACGCCGACATAGGTCGCGCCGCCGGCCGGCGAGTCCTGCGCCGTCGCGCGCGGGCCGGCCAGCAGGAGGAGGGCAAGAACGGTGGGCAGGCCCGCCGCGCCAAGGCCGATCCCGATGTTGCGGCTGACCCCCACTCCGTCCTCCGTAGCGCCCGCGGGCCGGCCAAGAAGTGCCTCCGACTATGGGACGAACGCCCCCTGCGCGCAAGGCGCGATGACAGGCGAAACAAAGCCCGGTACAGCAGGGGCTTCCCAAGGGGGGCCGCCGCATGACCAAAGCCTCGGACCTGTTCATCCAGTGCCTGGAAGAGGAAGGCGTCGAATATATATTCGGCGTGCCCGGGGAGGAGAATCTGGACTTCCTCGACAGCCTGTCGCGGTCCGACAAGATCAGGCTGATCCTCACCCGCCACGAGCAGGGCGCCGGCTTCATGGCCGCGACCTACGGCCGCCACACCGGCCATACCGGTGTCTGCGTCGCCACTTTGGGGCCGGGCGCGACCAACTTCGTCACCGCCGCCGCTTATGCCCAATTGGGCGGCATGCCGATCCTGATGATCACCGGCCAGAAGCCGATCAAGAAGTCGAAGCAGGGGCGTTTCCAGATCCTCGACGTCGTCGACATGATGGGGCCGATCACCAAATATACCCACCAGCTCGCCTCCGCCGACAACATCCCGAGCCGCGTGCGCGAGGCCTTCCGCCTCGCCGAGGAGGAGAAGCCGGGCGCGACCCACCTCGAATTCCCCGAGGACATCGCCGAGGAGAAGACCGAATCCGTGCCGCTGAAGCGCAGCCACGTCCGCCGCCCGCACGCCGACGAGAAATCGATCCGCGCGGCGGTGAAACGGATCGAGGCGGCGAAATCGCCGGTGCTGGTGATCGGCGCCGGCGCCAACCGCACGATGACCAGCCGAATGCTGCTCCAACTGGTCGAGAAGACCGGCATCCCGTTCATCACCACCCAATTGGGCAAGGGCGTGATCGACGAGACCCATGCAAAGTTCCTCGGCTGCGCGGCTTTGTCGTCGGGCGATTTCGTCCACCGCTCGATCGGTGCCGCCGACCTCATCATCAACGTCGGCCACGACGTGATCGAGAAGCCGCCTTTCTTCATGCAGCAGGGCGGCACCGAGGTGATCCACGTCAGCACCAACACGGCCTCGGTCGATCCGGTCTACTTCCCGCAGATCGAGGTGATCGGCGACATCGCCAACGCCATCTGGCAGATCAAGGAGGACATCGTCCCCCAGGGCACCTGGAATTGCGAGCGCATGCTCAGGGCCCGCGCCGCCGAGGTCGCCCATAGCGCGGCGATGTGCGGCGACGAGCGCTTCCCGATCTTCCCGCCCTGCCTGGTCCAGCGCATCCGCGATGCGATGCCGGCCGACGGCATCATCTGCCTCGACAACGGCGTCTACAAGATCTGGTTCGCGCGCAACTATCCGGCGCGCCAGCCAAACACCGTCCTCCTCGACAACGCGCTGGCGACGATGGGCGCGGGGCTGCCCTCGGCGATGGCGTCGGCGATGGTCTATCCGGACCGCAAGGTGATGGCGATCTGCGGCGACGGCGGTTTCATGATGAACAGCCAGGAGATGGAGACCGCGGTCCGGCTGAAGCTCAACATCACCGTGCTCATCCTGCGCGACGACGCCTACGGCATGATCCGCTGGAAGCAGGCGAACATGGGCTTCGCCGATTTCGGCCTCACCTACGGCAATCCGGATTTCGTCAAATATGCCGAAAGCTACGGCGCCGCCGGCCACCGCGTCGACAACGCGGAGGCGCTGCCCGACCTGCTCAGGCACTGCCTCGACACGCCCGGCGTCCACCTGATCGACTGCCCGATCGACTATAGCGAGAACGACCGCATCCTGAACAAGGAGATCCGGGAGCTCAGCAAGGCCCTCTAGACGCTCGGGAGGCAAAGATGGAAACGCTCTTGTTCCTGCTGATTATCGGCGGCGGTATTTGGTTTTTCTTCATCCACAAGTCCCCGGGGCAAAAGGCGGAAGCGGCGGTGCGCGCGGCGGCGATCGTCGCCCCGGCCGCAGAGCCGGAAGAAGAGGCGAAGTGGAAATACCGGCATCAGCACAAGGGCACGGCGATCGCCATCAATCCGGCCGAGAGGACGATCCGGCTTCGCGGCCAGTTCGGCAACCAGACGGTGGAGAAGGACTATCCCTATGCGGATGTGCGCAGCTGGGACTTCAACATCATCTCGGGCGGAATGACTCAGACCTTCGGCAATGTGGGTGTCAATGCCGCGATCGGCGTCGGCGTCGCCAACTACATGCAGAGCAAGCGGAATGAGGCGCAGACCGGGCTGTTCATCGCGGTCAGAGATGTCGACTTCCCCGAATGGCATGTCCGCTTCGCGCCGGACCGCGGCCGCGAGCTCGAGCTGAAGCGCTGGATGGAAATCCTCCGCCAGGAGTTCGAGACCGCCGGGATATGACGACTACGTGGCCAGGGGAGGCGGATGATGGTGAAGCTTAGGGACGTCTACCCGCTCTACCTCAACAACAAGGCCGAGCAGCCGAACGCCGACCTCGAGGTCACCGACAAATATACCGGCAAGGTCGCCTTCCGCTGCGCCCAGGCCGACGCGGCGACGATCGATGCCGGCATCCAGGGCGCGGTCGAGGCGGCCGAGCCGATGGCGCGGCTCGCCAGCTACGAGCGCCAGGCGGTGCTTCAGCATTGCGTCGACCGCTTCAAGGAGCGCTACGACGAGCTCGCCTACGCGCTCTGCGTCGAAGCCGGAAAGCCGATCAGGGATTCGGAGGGCGAGGTCACCCGCCTGATCGACACCTTCCGCATCGCCGCCGAGGAATCGGTGCGGATGACCGGCGAGGTCCAGCCGCTCGACATCTCCCCCCGCGCGCGCGGCTATCAGGGCATCTGGAAGCGGGTGCCGATCGGGCCATGCAGCTTCATCTCGCCGTTCAACTTCCCGCTCAATCTCGCCGCCCACAAGATCGCGCCGGCGATCGCCGTCGGCTGCCCGTTCGTGATGAAGCCGGCCAGCCGGACGCCGCTGGGCGCGATCATCATGGGCGAGGTGCTGGCCGAGACCGATTTGCCGAAGGGTGCCTTCTCGATCCTCCCCGCCCACCGCGAGGGCGCGGACCTGTTCACCGAGGACGACCGGCTAAAGCTCCTGAGCTTCACCGGTTCGCCCGGCGTCGGCTGGGACCTCAAGGCCAAGGCCGGCAAGAAGAAGGTGGTGCTGGAACTGGGCGGCAACGCCGCAGTGGTCGTCGACGCCGACGCCGACCTCGACGATGCAGTCGAACGCATAATATTCGGCGCTTTCTACCAATCGGGGCAGAGCTGCATCGGCGTGCAGCGCATAATCATCCACGCGGACGTATATGACGAGCTGAGGAAGCGCCTCGTGGCGAGGACGAAGGCGCTGGTCGCCGGCGACCCGCACGACCGCAAGACCTTCATCGGCCCGATGATCGACGTCAGGGAGGCGCAGCGGCTCGACAACTGGATCCGCGAGGCGGTGGAGGGCGGCGCGAAGCTGTTGTGCGGCGGCAAGCGCGAGGGCGCGATGCTCGAAGCGACCCTGCTGGAGGATGTCGACCGCGCGGCGACCGTCTATCGCGAGGAGGCGTTCGGGCCCGTGGCCATCCTGTCGAAGTTCAGCGATTTCGGCGATGCGCTCGACGAGGTCAACGATTCGAAGTTCGGCCTTCAGGCCGGCATCTTCACCCGCGACCTGTTCAAGATGTTCGAGGCCTGGGACCGGCTCGAGGTCGGCGGCGTCGTGATCAACGACGTCCCTTCCTACCGCGTCGACAACATGCCTTATGGCGGGGTCAAGGATTCAGGGCTGGGCCGCGAGGGCGTGCGCTTCGCGATGGAGGACATGACCGAGATCCGCAATCTCGTCATCCGCCGCCGTCAGGTGTCGGCGGCGGCGCCGGGTTAGGCTCGGTCAAGTCGAAATATTCGGCGCGCACGCGCGGCGAGCGCTGCAGCCCCCGCGTTCCCGATGCGGTTTCCAGCCGGGCGGTGTAGATATAGCGCTCGAGCCGGTAGCTGGCTTCCTCCGCGGCCGAGTAACGCCGCCCCCGCACCGAATCGAGCAGGGGGTCGGCCCAGCCGGGATCGGCGCCCTGGCGCAGGATTTCGAGGCCGGATATGCGGCCGTCGGGCATCACCCAGAAGCCGATGTCGATCCACATGCCGCGCACATTTTCGGGCAGCCGCGCCAGCCCGGTGCCGGCGTTGAGCGACGGCCCCCCGCCGGTGAAGCGGTTGTTGGTGTTGCTCCGGGGATTGCTGGTGATGAACGGGCTGGCGGTGAGCTCGAAGCCTTGCGCAACCTCCTGCCTCTGCAGCGTGTAGCTGGGCGCGTGGAGCAGCCGCCTCCGCCCGGACATTCCCTGCCCGATCTCGGCGAGCATCGCATTGGCCCGCGCCTCATCGCCTTCGAGCCGGTAGATGCGCGAAAGCAGGATCCTGGCGCCGGTCGTCCGCACCGCCTGCCCCGGATCGGTCGACTGCGCCATCCCGGCGAGACGGCGCCGCGTCTCGCCATAGGGATAGGCGCTGTACTCGAACCAAAGGCCGCGCAGCTCGGCCAGCGCGGCAACGTCCTCGCGGCCCGCGGCGCGCGCGACGCGCGCCAGCTCGGCGAGGCCGCGGCGGGCGCCCTGGGTTCGTCCCATCGCCATCTGCATCTCGGCGACCTCGAAACGGGCGGTGAAATGCCGATGGTCTTCCCGCGGCAGGCCCGCCTGCAGGGAATTGAGGATGCCGTGCGTCGACTGGATCGCGACCCGGTCGAAGCCGAGCTGCCGCGACAGCAGCGCATTGACCCGGAACAGATCCGAAACCGGTTCGGGGAAGGCGGCCGCCTGGTGGCGGTTGCGGCCGAGCGAGGCCCGCACCGCCCGGCGCGCGCTCTCGAAATCGCCGTTGAGGAAGAGGGCCTCGGCGAGCGCCATCGTCGCGTCGACGTCCTCGTTCACCGGGCAATTGCGCGCGAGGCACCGGGCGAGCCGCTCGCGATAGCCGTCGACGCGTATGCCGGTGACGACGATCGGGGGTGAGGCATCGGACGGCTGGGCGACGCTGGTCGCCGGGGCGGGAGCTTGCGGCAAGTCGAGCGCGGCGGCGGGCGCGGCGGCAAGGAGGATGGTCAGGCTGGCGAGAGGGAAGCGCATGGAAGTCTCCCTTCGTACGATTGCCGACCTATGGCCCGGATCGCTTGCGGGACGTCCGGGCTAGTTGCTGCTGGTCGGCGGCGCCGGCGGCGCGTTGGCGGTGAGGTCCAGATATTCCACGCGGGCGCGGGGCGAATGCTGCTGCATGCGGCTGACGCTGGCCGGCTCGTAGCTCGACGTATAGGTGTAGCGCTCGAGCCGGTAGGTCGGCTCCGGCGCGGTCGAATAGAGCCGCCCGCGGATCGATTCGAGCAGCGGATCGGCCCAGCGGTCCTCGTTGCTCCGCCGCACCACCTCGAGGCTGGAAACCCGGCCGTCGGGCATCACCCAGAAGCCGACGTCGATCCACTTGTCCCGGAAATTGTCGGGCATGCGATGGAGCGTGTTGCCGAGCCCGATGACCGACGCCTGCCCGATCGGGCCGCCCGCGCTCGCCACCATTTCCATGGCGTTGGCGACTTCCTGCGCCTGGAGGACGTAGGGCGGCGAGGAGATCAGCCGCCGCTGCGCCGAAGAGCCCCGTCCGATCTCGGCGAGCAGGGCGTCCGCGCGCCGCGTATCGCCTTCCGCGCGATAGATGCGCGCGAGCAGAACCTTCGCGCCCGTCGCCTGCAGCCGCCGGCCGGGATCGGTCGAGCGCGACATTTCGATCAGGCGCGACTGCGCGTCGCCGTAACGGTCGACGATATAGTCGAACCAGATGGTGCGCAGGCCGGCCATGATGGCGACGTCCTCCCGGCCGGAAGCGCGGGCGACCCTGGCGAGCTCGGCGAGCTCGCGCCGCGCGCGCGTCGCATTGCCCATCGCCATCTGCAGGTCGGCGATTTCCAGCCGGGCGGTGAAATGGCGATAATCTTCCTGCTGAATGCCCGCCTGCAGCGCGCGCAATATCTCGTTGGTGGAGCGCGCCGCCTGATCGTCGTAGCCGAGATGGCGCGAAACCCGCGCGTGGGCGCGGTAGAGATCGGAAACCGGTTCCGGATAGCTGGAAACCTGGCGCCGGTTGCGGCCGATCGAGGCGCGCACCGCCTGGCGCGCTTCGCTATAGTCGCCGTTGAGGAACAGGGCCTCGGCCAGCGCCAGGGTGGCGTCCGCATCCTCGTTGGCCGGACAATTGCGGGCGAGGCAGGCCGCGAGCCGGTCGCGATAGCTCTGGACGCGGATCCCGGTCACCACGATCGGCGGCGAGCCCTCGGGGACCTGGGCGCCGTTCGTCGCCGGGGCGGGCGCCTGCGGCAGGTCGAGCGCGGCGGCGGGCGCCGCGGCAAGGGCGATCACGATGCTGGTCAAATAGATGCGCATGGCGACCCCCCGGTCTTCCGCACCGACGGGTGCAGACCGCCGAGCCTAGGCGATGCACGCAGGCTGTCAAGCAGGCGGCCGGGCGGCCCGGCGCCTCAGTTGGGCGAGCTCGGCGGCGGCACCTCCGGCGCGTTGGCGGTGAGGTCGAGATATTCGACGCGGGCGCCGGGGCTGCGGCGGCGGATGCGGGTGCCGGTGGCGGATTCGAAGCCGGCGGTCATCGTGTAGCGCTCCAGCCGGTAGGTCGGCTCCGCGCCCTCGCTGTAGAGGCGGCCGCGGATCGACGTCATCAGCGGCGTCGACCAGTCGGACGTGGCTCCCTGGCGCAGGATTTCCAGGCCCGAGACGCGGCCGTTGGGCAGGATCCAGAAGCCGACGTCGATCCACTTGTCCTCGTAATTCTCGGTGACGCGGTTGAGCGTGTTGCCGAAGTTGATCGCCTCGTCGAGGCTGATGTCGCCGCCCGGCCGGCTCTCCTGCTGGAAGAGCTGGTAGCGGGGCGCGTGGAGCAGGCGCCGGCGCTCGGTCGCGGCGCTGGCGCGGCCGATCTCGGTGAGCAGGGCGTCGGCGCGTGCGGTCTGGCCTTCGCTGCGGTAGACGCGGGCGAGCAGGATGCGGGCGCCGACCGCGCGCATCCGCTGCGCCGGCTCGGTGCGGCGCGACCAGGCGATCAGGCGGGACATGGCGTCGCTCTGCGGGAAGGCGACCAATTCGTACCACAGGCCCCTCAGCTCGGCGATGACGACCACGTCCTCGCGGCCGGCGGCGCGGGCGGCGCGGACCAGCCGCTGGAGCTCGCGGCGCGCCCCGGCGAAATTGCCCGACATCATCTGGACCTCGGCGATCTCGAAATGGGCGGTGAAGTGGCGATGGTCCGGCTGCGGAATGCCGGCCTCGAGCGCGTTCAGGATCTCGAAGGCCGAGTTGCGCGCCTCGCGGTCGAGGCCGATATGGCGCGCCAGCCTGGTGTTGGCGCGGTAGAGGTCCGAGACCGGCTCGGGGAAAGCGCGGGCCTGGCGGCGGTTGCGGTCGATCGAGGCGCGCACGGCGGTGCGGGCGTCGGCATATTCGCCGTTGAGGAACAGCGCCTCGGCCAGCGCCAGCGTCGCATCCGCATCCTCGTTGGTCGGGCAGTTGCGGGCCAGGCAGGCGGCGAGCGCGTCGCGGAAATCCCGGATCCGCTGGCCGGTGACGACGATGGTCTGCTGATCCTCGTCCTGCTGCGCGAGCGCGGGCGAGGCCGCCGCCGCCATCAGCGCTAGGAATATGACGCCACGCATGAAGCTCTCCCCATTCAACGCGGCGCTTTTACCGCTCCCGCCGCTCCATTGAAAGACCATGCGGCAAAATCCGCAATCCCGATCAACGCTTCCAAGTCATTGCACGGAATGTATTATTCTGGCAATGGCCCGACCGCCGGCACGGAGGCCGGTCGAAGATTCTTGGGGGTTTCATGGGCCGCAGGCCATCCTTTGTGATCATGTTCGCGCTCTTCGCGCTTGCCGCCTGCGCCACCACGCCGACGTTGGGGCAGGAGAACCGGATCGAGCCGCGGGAAGCGATCCTGGCGGCGGCCGACGCCGCGCCGCGGAGCGTGCCCGGCATCTTCGCGATGCGGGTCGCCGCGACCGGCCGGGTCGGCGGCCGGGTCTATCTCAATTCCGAGGCCGACTATCGCGACCAGCGCAACCTGTCGATCGCGATCGCGCCCGCCGCCGCCCGCGACCTCGCCCGCCGCCACGGCGCCGAGCCGGACGTCTTCTTCCGCGGGCAGGGCGATCGAGGTGCGGGGCCGGGCGCGGCGGACCCGGATCGACTTCCTGAACGACCAGCGCCGGCCGACCGGCCTTTATTATTACCAGACCCACGTCGCGGTGGGCGACGCCGACCAGATCCGCATCGTCGACTGATGCCCGGGCGTCAGGCCGGCGCGGCGCCGCCGGCTTCGGCGATGGTGCGGTTGCTGGCGCGCAGCTTGGCCTTGAGGACGGTGGCGAAGCCGTGCTCGATCGCGCGCCGGACGTCCTCATGGGCTTCGACATAGGGCCTGAGGTCGTCGGCCGGCGCGCACCAGAAGCGGGCGGCGCTGTTCAGGATCACCGTCGCGCTCGCGGTTTCCCCGGACAATACGGTGAGCTCGCCGATCAGGTCGCCGGGGCGGCAGACGCCAACCAGGCGGCCGAGGCTGAGCACCCGCGCCTCGCCTTCGGCCAGATAATAGAGATGGTCGACCGGCTCGCCCTCGCGGGTGAGCATGTCCCCCTCCTTGCCGTGGAGCCACATGCCCTGGTCGATCAGGTGGCGGGCGCGGCTCTTCGGCAGGCCGGCGAACAGCGTGTCGAGCATCGTCCTTTCGTCGGCGGTGAAGCGGACGTTGCTGTTGTCCCAGAGCGAGCGGCCGACCAGGATCAGGCACAGGCCGAGCAGCGCGCCCGCCCACGCGGCGGTGACGAAATCGCCTTGCCACAGCGCCCGGCCGAGCCAGAGCAGGGCGGCGGCGCCGAGGAGCAGGCGGACGGCGCGGATGCGCGGCGCCACCGCCGCCGCGATCAGCAGGACGAAGCCGAGCTGCAGGACCAGCGCCTCGGGCGTGAGCATTGCGTCCCTCCCCAATTCACCATGCGTCAATCGCGGTCGCGCGAAAAGGGGGCTCCTGCAGGTTGCGCGCGCCGGTGTCCTGCCCCTATAGCACAGTCCCCAGGTCCGGCGCCCGGGCTCGCCGCCGGCCCCCAAGAGCTTGGAGACGACAGACGTGAAAGCATATTTCCTGGCAGGCGCGGCCGCGGCCGCGCTCGGCATCGCCGCCGCGGCCCCGGCGCAGACGAACCCCGCGCCCGCGCCCGCCCCGGCCGCGACCGCCAACATATTGCTCGCCGACTGGACCGGCCCCTATGGCGGCGTGCCGCCCTGGGACCGGGTCGAGCCCGGCCTGTTCCCCGAGGCCTTCCAGGCCGCGATTGACGAGCAGCGCCGCGAGATCCTCGCCATCGCCGACAATGCCGAGCCGCCGACCTTCGCCAACACGATCGAGGCGCTCGACCGGGCCGGCCGCCGGCTGGACCGGGTCAATGCGATCTTCGGGGTGATGACCGGCAACATGTCCACGCCCGCTTATCAGGCGCTGCAGCGCGAATGGGGGCCGCGCCTCGCCGCCGCCGCGGACGAGATCGTGCTCAACCCGGCCTTGTTCCGGCGCGTCCGGGCGGTCTACGAGGCGCGCGAGACCACCGGCCTCGACGCCCAGCAGCAGCGCCTGGCGACCCGTCGCTACGAAAGCTTCGTCCGGCGCGGCGCCAACCTGAGCGCCGAGCAGAAGCAGCAGCTTTCCGCCTACAACCAGGAGCTGGCGCGGCTGTTCGCCCAGTTCAGCGAGAAGGTGCTGGCCGACGAGGAGACCTTCATCGCCGCGACCGAGGCCGATCTCGCCGGCGTGCCCGCCGACGTGCGCAACGCCGCCGCCGCCGCGGCGCGCGAGCGCAATCTTCCCGCCGGCCAGTTCGCCATCGTCAACACCCGGTCGGCGGTCGATCCGGTGCTGACCTTCGCCGACAATAGGGCGCTTCGCGAGCGCGTCTGGCGCGCCTTCGTCGGGCGCGGCGACAATGGCGGCGCCAGCGACACCAACGCGACGATCGCCCAGATCGTGCGGGTCCGCGCCGACCGCGCGCGGCTGCTGGGCTATCAGAGCCACGCCCACTGGCGGATGCAGGACACGATGGCGCGCACGCCCGACCGGGCGCAGGAGCTGATGATGCGGGTGTGGCCGGCGGCGGTCGCGCGGGTGCGCGAGGAGGTCAATGACCAGCAGGCGCTGGCCCGCCGCCTCGGCCAGGACATCACCATCGAGCCGTGGGACTATCGCTATTATATGGAGAAGGTCCGGCGCGAGCGGTTCAACCTCTCGCAGGACGAGATCAAGCCCTATTTCGAGCTGTCGAACATGATCAACGGCATGTTCCACATGGCCGGGCAGCTTTACGGGCTCCGGTTCCGCGAGGTCACCGGCCAGGTCCCGGTCTGGCATCCCGACATCCGCACCTGGCATGTCACCGACCGCGCCGGGAGCGACGTCGGCCTGTTCTACGGCGACATGTTCGCCCGCACCGGCAAGCGCTCGGGCGCCTGGGCGACCACCTATCGCAGCCGCTCGGCCCTCTTGGGCGACCGCATCGTGCTTGGCTCCAACAACAACAATTTCACCCGTCCGGGGCCGGGCGAGCCGGTGCTGATCAGCCTCGACGACGCCGAGACCCTGTTCCACGAATTCGGCCACGCCATCCATTATTTCCTGTCGAACGTGCGCTATCCGAGCCTTGGCGGAACGCCGCGCGACTTCGTCGAATATCCGAGCCAGGTGCATGAAAATTGGGTGCTGACGCCGGAGATACTGAACCGCTTCGCCCTGCACCACCGGACCGGCCAGCCGATGCCGCAGGCTCTGGTCGAGCGCATCCAGGCGGCGAACCAGTTCAACCAGGGCTTCGCGACGGTGGAATATCTGTCGTCGGCGCTGGTCGACATGGCGCTTCACACCCGGCCCGACGGCGTCGTCGATCCCGACGCGTTCGAGCGCGAGACGCTGGCCCGGATCGGCATGCCGCGCGAGATCGTGATGCGGCACCGCCTGCCGCAGTTCAATCATCTGTTCTCGTCCGACGCCTATTCGGCCGGCTATTATTCCTACCTCTGGTCGGAGACGATGGACGCCGACACCTGGGCGGCGTTCGAGGAGAGCGGCAACGTCTGGGACCCGGCGACGGCGCAGCGCTTCGCCAGCACCTTGCTGTCGACCGGCAACGAGACCGACCGGGCCGAGGCCTACCGCCGGTTCCGCGGCCGCGACCCCGACGTCAACGCGCTCCTCAGGAAGCGCGGCTTTCCGACCGGCGGGCAATAGGGCTGGGGCAACAGGCCGTCATTCCAGCGAAAGCTGGAATCTCTTTCCTTCAGGAGGCGGCCGCGTGCAAAGAAGCGAGATTCCAGCTTACGCCGGAATGACGATCCGGCTCGCTGGCCTCAGCCGCCGGTGGGCTGGCCGGGCGCGGTCTCGACCAGGAGGTCGAGCTGCTCCTGGCAGCCATTCTCGATCAGGGCGGCGGCCACCGCCTGCATGTCGATGGGCTGCGTCCTCAGCGCCCGGAACGTGATCTCGGTCGGCACCGCGACGCCGGACTGACGGAAGCTGTAGGCGCCGCCGCCGGCGATCTGCGCGCCCGCGGGCCAGGCCAGGGTGGCCTGCCCGGCCGGCCAGTCGGCCGACTGGGCGCCGCCGCCGGGGGCGACGATGGTGATGCGGGTAGCGAGGGTGGCGTCCGGCCGCCACAGCATCACGCTTTCGGTATTGGCGAGGCAGAAGGTGCCGCTCTGGGTCACGTCGACATGCCAGATGGTCGGGCTGCTCGGCACCAGGCCGGCGGCGCGGACGGCGCCGATGCGGGCGCGGCGGCCGTCATTGGCGGCGACGGTGCGCGTCCCCGCGCGGACCGCCGCGCCGGGCGAGAAGGTGCCGGGTCCGCGGAACGTGCGGGTGCCGCCGCCGCCGAGCACGACCAGGGTGTCGCCGCCGCGCAGCGTGATCCGGGCATTGTCGGGCAGCGAGCGGCCGGCCGGATAGGCCTTGGCCGACGGCCCGGACGAGCGCACGACGAGGACGTTGGCGGCGGCCGAGGCGGCGCTGGCGGCGAGCAGGGCGGCGAGCGCCATGCGCCGCGGCGTGAAGCTACTTTGACCCCAAGACAAAATGACCTCCCGGACCGACTTCGCGGATTCTATAGACGAAATATTGCAGCGCCGCATCTTCCTTGTGGTCCGCGGCGATTGCCTCGAGCTGAACCAGCGCCGCCGCCTCGCCGCCGTCGAACGCGCGCCAGAGGGCGTTGAGCCGCCCGCGCAGTGTCTCGTCCATGTCCGGCGCCGGCTCCCACACCTCGACCGGCGTGGCCCGGCCGGAGAGCACGACCCGGCCCATCGGCCGGAAGATGTCGAGCGTGGCTTCGCGCTTCGCCTCGTCGCTGACCAGCATCGTCGTCTTCAGCGCCTTGTTCGCCGATTCCAGCCGCGCGGCGGTGTTCATGCCGTCGCCCAGGGCGGTGTACTGGATGCGGTCCTCGCCGCCGAAATTGCCGACCACCGCCTCGCCGCGGTGGAGGCCGACGCGGGTGACCCCGATCGCCGGCACGTCGTCGCCGGCGGTGCGGCGGAATTCCTCGCCGCATTCGTACATCGCCCGGCCCGCCCTGACCGCGCGGTCGGCATCGTCGGGCCGGGCGATCGGCGCCCCCCAGAAGGCGACGACGGCGTCGCCGACGAACTTGTCGATCGTGCCGCCATGCTTGAGGACGATGTCGCTCATCAGGTCGAGATAGCGGTTGAGCAGGCGCGAAAGCGTTTCGGGCGTGATCGCGTGGGAGAGCTTGGTGAAGCCTTCGAGGTCGGTGAACAGGGCGTAGATCTGGGTCTTCTCGCCGCGGAGCGCGATCCGCTCGGGGTCGCGCATGATCTCCTTGGCGACGTCGGCGGGAAGATATTTGCCGAGCGCCGACTGGGCGAAGCGCCGCTGCTCCGAGCCCACCGCCCGCGCCGCCGCGCCGGCGCCGATGAAGGCGAGCAGCCAGCCCGCGCCCCAGCCGAAGGCGGGCAGGTCGAGCGTGTCGACGTCCATCGCCTGGAGCTGGAACGGAAGGAAGGCAAGAAGCGCCAGCTCGACCGCGAGCGCCAGGGCGAGGCGCCAGCCGCGCAGCTCCAGGGCGCCGGTCAGCGCCCCCGCCGCGACCATTACGAAGGCGGCGATCCACAGCGCCCAGGCCGGAATTGGCGCGAGCATCCGGCCGTCGAGCTGCTGCGCCAGCATGTGGGCGTGGACTTCCAGCCCCTTCATCCAGCGGCCGGTGAAGCGCGACATCGGCGTTTCGTAATCGTCGAGGTCGCGGATATCGCCGCCGATCAGCACGTAGCGGCCCTCGAACACCGAGCGCAGGCCCTCGCCGACCTCGGTCACGAACTGGATCGGCAGGTTGGTGAAGACCGGCACCTCGTCATTCTCGGCGGTGCCGGGGAGGCGGAAGTCGATGCTCCTGGTGTAGCTCCGGAACTCGGGGTGGACCGGCGAGAGCTGGTTCGACATCAGCGGCGGCAGGCCCTGGTTCTGGCGCGGCCAGCGGCGGATGACGCCGTCGGACCGGTCCGGCTCCATCTTGATGCTGGTCGGCCGCACCGGCCCCGAAGCGGCCTGCCGCAGGAAGTTGCGGAGGAATTCCTCCTGCCAATATTCCATCTGGTCGGGATTGGCGCGGTTGCTGGCGAAGGCGAGATAGGTCGGCGTCCGGAGCCCGCGGAAGGTCTCGATCAGCTCGGCATCCTCGGGCTGGGCCTGGTCGATCAATATGTCGATGCCGATCGCGCGCGCGCCCATGGCGTCGATCGCGCGCAGCGCCCGGGCGAGCATGCGGCGGTCGAGCGGCGAGCGCTTGCCGAGCTGCTGCAGCGTCTCGTCATTGTAGGTGACGAGGACGATCCGGCTGTCCTGCTCCAGCGTCCGCTCCGCGGTCCGGTAGAAGCGCAAATCGTAGAGCGCCCGCTCGGCGTCGCTCGACAGCGGCACCTCCCAGTTGAAGCGGGCGACGTAGAGGCCGGCGACGAGGAAGGCGAGGGTGGCGAGCAGCCGGACCGCGCCGATCTGCTTCACCGACCGCCTCAGCCTCTCGGTCCAGCCGCGCGTCGCTTCCGCCTCAGCCATCCCACCCCCGTCTCGTGCGCCGGCAGGGTAGGAGGAAAGCGCGTTCGTGAACAGTCAGCGTGCGCCCGCCTTGACCGCCTGCGCCCAGGCCAGCTCGGCGAGCGGCTCGAGCCGCGCCGCCATCTCTCCGGCATGGGCGGAGGAGGCGGTGCCGCGGACCATCCGGCCCTTGATGCCGTGGACGATGCCGGCGAGGCGGAACAGGTTGAACGCCATGTAGAAATCAAGGTCCGGGATGGCGTCGCGGCCGGTCCGGCGGCAATAGGCGGCTACATAGTCGGCCTCGCCGGGTATGTTGAGGGCGGCGAGGTCGCGCCCGGCGAGCGCATCGGGCATGAGGTACATCATCAGATGATAGGAAAAGTCGGCGAGCGGGTGGCCCAGCGTCGACAATTCCCAGTCGAGCACCGCCAGCACCCGCGGCTCGCTCGCGTCGAAGATCATGTTGTCGCAGCGGAAGTCGCCGTGGATGATCCGGGGCCGGGGCTCGTCGGGAGGAATGTTGGCGGGCAGCCATTCGGACAGCCGGTCCATCGCCGCGACCCGCCCGGCGTCGACGTCCTCGGCATATTGCTTCGACCAGCGGCCGATCTGGCGGGCGAAATAATTGCCCGGCTTGCCATAGTCGCCAAGCCCGGCCGCCTCGGGGTCGATCTGGTGGAGCGCGGCGATGGCCGCATTCATCGCATCGAAATAAGCGGGGCGCTCGGCCTTGCCCACCTCGCGGAAGGCCGGGTCCCAGAAGATCCGGCCCTCGACCATCTCCATCACGTAGAAGGGCGTGCCGACGACCTCCTCGTCGAGGCACAGGCCGTAGGTCCGCGCCACCGGGAAGCCTTCGGCGCCCAAGGCGGTGATCACCCGATATTCGCGGTCGACCGCATGCGCGCCGGGAAGCAGCCTGCCCGGCGGCTTGCGGCGCAGCACGTAGCTCCGCGCCGGCGTGATCAGCTTGTAGGTCGGGTTGGACTGGCCGCCCTTGAACTGCTCGACGCGAAGCGGGCCGGCGAAGCCCTCCACCTCGCGCGCCAGCCACGCCTCGAGGCGGGCGACGTCGAAGCGGTGGGCGTCGCGGACGGCGCCCGTGCCGCTGTTTTGCGCGCTTCTGTCCATGCCGGCCGACCTTTCCGGCGCCTTCGTGCCTCAGCCGGCCCGTCCGCTCAAGCGGTCCGGCCGCCGCCGAAAATTTTTTTCGGAGCCAAGTCCTTAATCTTAAAGAAACTTTTACGTCCCTGGTAAATTTTTTCTTTACCACGCGACATATTCCGAAACGGCCGGAGACTAAGATCACCGGAAAGATGTGGGTGGTGACCCGGCGGGCAGCCAGACGATCCGAAGTTACTTTTTCTCGGACCGGACGGCAGCGAAAAAAACCACCGGCGGCTTTTGGCCGAGCCGCAATCGCCCAGGCCTTTCCGCCTTGTCGGGAAACCGGCATTCAGAGGGGAATATCGATGAAGAAGAAGATCGACATCGCCGCCATTCCAGAGCTGCGCACCAGCGTCGGCATGCACGGATCGGTGAAGCAGAAGGAGGTCGGTGGACCTCTCTGCCTCGGCTTGGCCGTTGCCATCTGGATCGGGGTCACTTGATCAGGATCTAGATGTCTGCTTGGCAGAGGGGCGGGGGCGCGTACGCGCCTCCGCCCTATTTCACGCGTGACGGGGGAGTGCTTCCATGATTGCTGGTCCGGCTCTGGCCAAATGGCTTGCTGACCGCGACGCGCAGAGACGATCCTACCAGGCGGTGGACGCCTGCGCGCAACGATGGAGCGTCCAGCCGCTGATGACCCAGCTGGAGCGCGAGCTCACCGAGCTTCCCGAAAGAAATTCCGTCAATGTGCTCGCGGCGGCCCGGCGGTTCCTCGACCGGACCGACGAGATTTCGGCGATGATGGACGAGATGATCGCCGGCAGCCGCGCCGAGCCCTTCTTCCGCCCGCCCTTCCATCCCCTGTCCAGCGACATCCACAACAGCCTGCTCCTCTACCACCATCCGGATCTTTCGATCGGTCTTGGCGTGACCGGCGTCGACATGCTCGCCGCCAAGAAATCGGGGAAACGGGGGGCGACGTCGATCAACTTTACCGGCCTGGTCACGGTGATGCGGTTCGTGAAGGCCGGCAACGCCACCTTGTCCTTCTGGGAGATGCCGGCGATCACCGATCGTTTCGTCGCGTCCGAGGCCGGCAATTGCCGCTTCGCCGAACGCCGCCGGATCGACGACGGCGAGGAGATGGTCATCGACGGACGCCACCAGAGCTTCGTCATCGAGCATGCCGAAACCGACATCGTCTTTTTCCAGGCCACGATTCGCGCCGGCGCGGCGCCGCTGGCGGTGGAATATGACAGCAGGTCGCTGGCCTTCATCGGCGCCAGCAGCACCGACGAGGCGAGCTCCCGGGTGCAGATGATGGTGTCGCTGCTTCGCACGATGGACCGCGAAGACGCGCTGCCGCTGATCGAGGAATCGCTCGCCACGCCGCATTTCTACGCGCGCTGGCACATCATGCGCGAGCTCCTGGCGATGGACGCGGAAGCGGCGCTGCCGCCGCTCCGCCGGATGGCGGCGAGCGACCCCCATCCCGAGGTCCGCGCCGCCGCCCAGCAGACGCTCGACCTGTTCTTCGAGGACGAAGCGGCGCCGGCGCCGCAAGGAGGCCTTACGTGCCGCGCCTGATCGACGCCCATACCGAGGAGAAGCTCGAGCTCGCCGAGCTGGTGGACATGCTGGAGACCGGCGACTTCGACGGCGAGGACGAGGAAAATTTCGCTTCCTGGGGCATCCAGCTCCGCAAGCTCGCCAACGATCGCAATTTCCTCGCCGACATGATGATCGCCGAATTGAAGCAGCGCTGCGACGGCCAGGTCCGCGACAACCAATATGGCGCCCAGGTGGTGATGCTGCACGGCCGCTCGAACAAGTTCATTATCCGCGCCAATTTGTGGCCGGCGCTGAAGGACAGCGTGGTCCGCCACAGCGGCACCAATCCGTTCTTCTACGGGGTGCCGCACGACCATAATTTCTCGTTCCTGACGGTCGGCTATCTCGGACCCGGCTATTGGAGCGACTATTACGAATATGAATATGACGAGGTGGTCGGCATTCCGGGCGAGGACGTGAACCTGCGCTTCGTCGAAAAGGCCAAGCTCGACGAGGGCAAGGTGATGCTCTACCGCGCCCATCGGGACATCCACCTCCAGCTTCCCGCCGACGCGATGTCGGTGTCGCTGAACATCGTCGAGACCATCGCATTCGTCGGCGTTCCGCGACCAGTATCGCTTCGACCTCGAAAATTCGAAGGTCGACGGCATCCTGACCCGGATGTCGCTGGAGCCGATGCTGGCGCTGGCCGCCCATTTCGGCGGCGCCGACGGCCTCGACCTTCTCGACACCTTCGCCGCCAGCCATCCCAGCGACCGCATCCGCTGGTGCGCGCTGCGCTCCCGCGCCAGCGCCGCGCCGACGCTCGACGAGCGGATCGCGATCTACGCGGAGGGCGCGCGCACCGACAACCTGCTGGTCAGCGCGATGGCGTCGCGCGAGGCGCGGAAGATCGAAGCCGGCCGCGCCTGGATCGACGGTGCGCCGCTGAGGGAAGTCGCGGCGTAAGATCCTCCCCCGCAAATGCAGGGGAGGATTAGGAAGCCTTCAGCTTCAGCCTGAACGCATGGAGCAGGGGCTCGGTATAGCCCGAGGGCTGGGCCTCGCCCTCGAAGACCAGCGCCCGCGCGGCCTGGAACGCCAGGCTCGCCCCGGGGTCCGGCGCCATCGGCCGGTAGGCCGGATCGCCCGCATTCTGCCGGTCGACCACCGCCGCCATCCGCCGGAACGCCGCCTCGACCTCCGCCGCCGACACGATTTCGTGGCGCAGCCAGTTGGCGACATGCTGGCTGGAGATGCGGCACGTCGCCCGGTCCTCCATCAGGCCGACGTCGTGGACGTCGGGCACCTTCGAGCAGCCGACGCCCTGGTCGATCCAGCGCACGACATAGCCCAGGATGGACTGGACGTTGTTGTCGACCTCCTCGCGCACCGCGTCCGCCGGCCAGCTCCGCCCGGCCGCCACCGGGATGGCGAGCATGCCGGCCGGCGCCGCCGGCGGACGGCCGGCGATCTCGCGCTGGCGGGCGGCGACGTCGACCCGGTGATAATGGGTGGCGTGAAGGGTGGCGGCGGTGGGGGAGGGGACCCAGGCGGTGGCGGCGCCGGCCTCGGGATGGGCGATCTTCTGGGCGAGCATGGCGGCCATCAGATCGGGCATCGCCCACATCCCCTTGCCGATCTGGGCGCGTCCGGCAAAGCCGCAGGCGAGGCCGGTGTCGACATTGTTGTCCTCATAGGCCCTGAGCCACGCCGCCCCTTTCATTTCCCCCTTGCGGATCATCGGCCCCAGCTTCATCGCGCTGTGGATCTCGTCGCCGGTGCGGTCGAGGAAGCCGGTGTTGATGAAGACGATCCGGTCCCTGACCGCGTGGATGACGGCGGCGAGGTTGACGCTGGTCCGCCGTTCCTCGTCCATCACCCCGATCTTGACGCTGTGGCGGGGGAGGCCGAGCAGATCCTCGACCGCGTCGAACAGCCGGTCGGCGAACGCCGCCTCCTCGGGCCCGTGCATCTTGGGCTTGACGATGTAGACCGACCCGGCGCCGCTGTTGGCGCGCCCGCCCCGGACGTCGTGGAGCGCGATCAGCGCGGTGAAGACGGCGTCGGCGATGCCCTCGAACACCTCCGCGCCGTCGAGGCGCATCATCGGATTGGTCATCAGGTGGCCGACATTGCGGACGAACATCAGCGCCCGCCCCTTGAGAACCAGCGCGCCGCCCGGAGACTCGTAGACGCGATCGGACGCGGCCCTGCGCTCGACGGTCCGGCCGCCTTTCTCCAGCGTCGCGCCGAGCGTCCCCTTCATCAGCCCGAGCCAGTTGCGATAGACCTGGATTTTGTCGGGGGCGTCGACCGCCGCGACCGAATCCTCGCAATCCATGATCGTCGTGATCGCGCTTTCCAGGACGATGTCGGCGACGCCGGCCCTGTCCGTCCGCCCGATCGGGTGGAGCGGGTCGAGGATGATCTCGACATGGAGGTCGTGGTGGCGGAGGAGGACGCAGCCCTCGCGCCAACCCGCGAGCAGGGACGGATCGGCGAGCCCGCCCCGGTCGGTGACCAGCCGGCCGTCCTCGACCCGGTAAGAGCTTGCCTCGGCGTGGCTGCCGCGCTCGAGCGGCGCGATCGCATCGAGGAAATCGCGCCCCCAGGCGATCACCCGCCTGCCGCGCTCCGGATCGTAGCCGCCGCCCGCCGGCGGGTCGCCGAGCGCGTCGGTACCGTAAAGCGCGTCATAGAGGCTGCCCCAGCGGGCGTTCAGCGCGTTCAGCGCATAGCGGGCGTTGCTGACCGGGACGACGAGCTGCGGCCCGGCGACGGCGGCGATCTCCGGGTCGACGCCGGCGGTGCCGATGGTGAAGGCGGGCGGGGCGTCGACCAGATAGCCGATCTCGCGCAGGAAGGCCTCTTCCTCGGCCGGTTCGGGGAGTCGCCCGCCCTGCGCCTCGTTGCGCGCGTCGATCCGCGCCTGGAGCGCGTCGCGCCGGTCGAGCAGCCGCCGGTTCTCCGGCGTGAAGGCGCGGACCAGCGCCTCGAGGCCGGGCCAGAAAAGGCCGGGCTCGACGCCGGTCCCCGGCAGCACCTCGTCGTCGATGAAGGTTCGGAGGGCCGGGTCGACGTCGAGCCCCGAAATCCGCGCCTGGTCCGGCAAAATCGCGCCCTTTCCCCGTCTGTGTCCCCGCCGGCCTATGCGCGAGCGGGGCATGCGCATCAAGTGATGGCGGATACTTCCGGCATCTGCTATAAGGCCCGGCGGTGGGCTGTTTTTTCGGAGACGGCAAATGACCACGGGCAAAATACTGATCGCCGCAGTGCTGGCGACTTCCTCCATTCCGGCGATCGCGGCCGTCGCCATCATCGGCTCGAGCTCGGCGCGCCTGTGCTACGAGGCGGCGGAGTTGCTGCAGCTGCCCACCCAGCAGGACATGGTCCGCTGCAACGAGGCGGTCGACGAAGCCGGCCTGTCGCACCACGACATGGTCGCCAGCTACGTCAATCGCGGCATCCTCAAGCTGCGCCGCGGCCAGGTCGAGGAATCGATTGCCGATTTCGACACCGCGCTGGGGATGGATCCGCGCCAGCCCGAAGCCTATTTGAACAAGGGTGCGGCCCTCATCCGGCAGGACAATGCGCGCGACGCGCTGCCCTTGTTCACGGTGGCGCTGGAGCGGCACACCAACCGGCCGGCCATGGCCCATTTCGGCCGCGCGATCGCCAACGAGACGCTCGGCAACGTCGCCGCCGCCTATCACGACTATCGCCGGGCGACCGAGCTGGAGCCCGACTGGGCCGAGCCGCGGACCGAACTGGCGCGCTTCCGCGTGATGCCCCGCTAGCGCCCGCTTGGCGCCGGGCGCCGTCCGGTGCTATAAGGGTGGCGGTGGGCTGTGGTTGAGGGAGATCGACTATGGCTATTCCTAAGCTGATGCTTGCCGCCCTGCTGGCGGCGTCCGCCGCCCCCGTTGCGGCCAGCGTGATCGTGATCGGCAACACCGACGCCCGGCTCTGCTTCGAGGCGGCTGATTCGCCGCTGCAGCCGCAGGCCCGGGACTTCCGGCGCTGCGACGAGGCGCTGCTGCGCGAGAATTTGACCCGCTACGAGACCGTCGCCACCCACGTCAACCGCGGCATCCTCCACCTTCGCCGCGGCCGGGTGGAGGTGGCCATCGCCGATTTCGACGCGGCGGTGCGGATCGATCCGGAGCAGCCCGAAGCCTATCTCAACAAGGGCGCGGCGCTGATCCGGCGGGAGAATCCCGGCGAGGCGGTGGGGCTGTTCACCGTCGCGCTCGAGCGCAACACGTCGCGGCCGGCGATCGCCCATTACGGGCGCGCGGTTGCCAACGAGCAGCTCGGCAACCTGCGCGCGGCCTATTCCGACTATCAGCGGGCGAGCGAGCTCGATCCGGACTGGGCCGATCCGCGCGCCGACCTCCGCCGCTTCCGGGTGGTGGAGCGCTGAGGCAATCGAACGCCGCCGGGCGGGAACGCCCGGCGGCGCCGGTCATTATCCCTGCACGGGCGCCACGCGCCCGCCAGGAGACATGATCCATGCCCTTCACGCTTCCCGATCTGCCCTTCGCCAGGGACGCGCTCGGCCGCCATATGTCCGCCGAAACGCTCGATTATCACCACGGCAAGCACCACAAGGCCTATGTCGACAAGACCAACGGGATGCTCGGCGAAAGCGGGCTCGAAGGGGCGTCGCTGGCCAGCGTGATCCGCGCCGCGAAGCAGAAAGGGAATAACGGCCTGTTCAACAACAGCGCCCAGCTCTGGAACCATAATTTCTTCTGGCTATGCCTCGCTCCGCCCGAGGGGCAGCGGCCGGAAGGAAGGCTCGCCGCCCTGATCGAAGAGGCGTTCGGCGGGGTCGACGCCCTGCTCGCCGCGCTGAAGGAGGAGGCGGTCGGCCATTTCGGCAGCGGCTGGGCGTGGCTGGTGCTCGACGGCGGCAGGCTCGCCGTCACCTCGCTCCACGATGCCGACACGCCGGTCGTTCACGACGGCATGAAGCCCCTGCTGACGCTCGATGTCTGGGAGCATGCTTATTATATCGACTATCGCAACGAGCGCCCCAAATTCGCCGAAAGCGTGCTCGGCAACATCGTGAATTGGGACTTCGTCGCGAACAACCTCGACGGCGACGGCGTCAGCCGCGCGGATCAGGAAGGCTAGCGCCAGTTCCTCCCCCTCCCCACGAAATCGTGGGGAGGAACCGCGGCTAGGTCTTCAGCCGGTACCCGGTACGGAAGATCCACCCGACGACGGCGAGGCAGATCAGGAAGAAGGCGAAGGTGGCGCCCAGGCTGATCGCGACGTCGACGTCGGCGGCCTCGAAGAAGCTCCAGCGAAAGCCGCTGATCAGATAGACGACCGGGTTGAACAGGCTGATCGTCGGCCAGATCCCCGGCAGCATGTCGATCGAGTAGAAGGCGCCGCCGAGGAAGGTGAGCGGCGTCACGATCAGCAGCGGGATGATCTGGAGCTGCTCGAAGCCGTTCGCCCATATCCCGATGATGAAGCCGAACAGGCTGAAGGTGGTCGCGGTGAGGACGAGGAAGGCGATCATCCAGAACGGGTGGAGGATCTGGAGCGGCACGAACAAGGCGGCGGTGGCGAGGATGACCAGCCCCAATGCGACCGACTTGGTCGCCGCCGCGCCGACATAGGCGAGGGTGATCTCCAGCGGCGACACCGGCGCGGAGAGGAGCTCGTAGATCGTGCCGGTGAACTTGGGGAAGTAGATGCCGAAGCTGGCGTTGAAGATGCTCTGGGTGAACAGGGACAGCATGATCAGGCCCGGCACGATGAACGCGCCATAGGGGACGCCGTCGACCTCGGTCATATGCGAGCCGATCGCCGAGCCGAACACGACGAAATAGAGCGAGGTGGTGATCACCGGCGTCACCAGGCTCTGCCACAGCGTGCGCAGCGCCCGCGCCATCTCGAACCGGTAGATCGCCCAGACGCCGTAAAGGTTGAAGGCGGGAACGCTTGCCATCACGCCGCCCTCCGGTCGCTGACCAGGCTGACGAAGATGTCCTCGAGCGAGCTTTGGCGGGTGTGGAGGTCCTTGAAGCCGATGCCGAGGTCGCTCATCGCCCTGAGCAGCGAGGGCACGCCGGTCCGCTCGGCATTGGCGTCGAACACATATTCGAGCTCGTGGCCCTCGCCCTTCAGCGTCAGGTTCCATTCGGCCAGCTCGGGCGGGACCGCCGCCATGACCTCGGTCAGGTTCAGGGTCAGCTCCTTCTTGCCGAGCTTGGTCATCAGCACCCTTTTGTCCTCGACCAGGATCAGCTCGCCCTTGCTGATCACGCCGACGCGGTCGGCCATCTCCTCGGCCTCCTCGATATAATGGGTGGTGAGGATGATGGTGACGCCGCTCTCGCGAAGCTGGCGCACCAGGTTCCACATGTCGCGCCTCAGTTCGACGTCGACCCCGGCGGTCGGCTCGTCGAGGAACAATATCTCGGGCTCGTGGGACAGCGCCTTGGCGATCATCACCCGCCGCTTCATGCCGCCCGACAGCTCCATGATCTTCGACTTGCGCTTGTCCCACAGCGACAGCTCGCGCAGGATCTTCTCGACATGGCCGGGGTTGGGCGGACAGCCGAACAGGCCGCGGCTGAACGTCACCGTCGCGATCACGCTCTCGAACGCGTCGGTGTGCAGCTCCTGCGGCACCAGCCCGATCTTGGCGCGCGCCTCGCGATAGTCGCGGACGATGTCGCAGCCGTCGACGCTGACCGTGCCCGTGGTCGGCGTGACGATGCCGCAGACGATGCTGATCAGGGTGGTCTTGCCGGCGCCGTTGGGGCCGAGCAGGGCGAAGATCTCGCCCCGGCGTATGTCGAGATCGACCGTCCTCAGCGCCTGCAGGCCCGACGCATAGGTCTTGCTCAGCCCCGATATCGAGATGACTCTTTCCATGCTTTTCCTTCTACTGGCTCGGCGGGACCGGCGGAATCGGCGGCTCGCCTGCTCCCTTTTCGAGCTCCATGCCGTGCCGCATCAGCATCGGGATGTTGGCGAGCGCGAACAGGAAGGTCGCCGGCAGCGCGCCCCACAGCTTGAAGCCGACCCAGAAGTCGGTGCTGCTGTTGCGCCAGACCGCCTCGTTGGCGATCGCCATGCCGACGAAGAACAAGGCCCAGTTGCGCGTCAGCAGCCGCCATCCGCGATCCGACAGGCCGGGATAAGCGGAGCCGAGCACCATTTCCAGGAGGTTGCGGCCGGTGGCCAGCCCGAACGCCAGGAGGCCGGCCACCACCAGATAATAGATGGTCGGCTTCACCTTGATGAAGGTCTCGTCATGCAGCCACAAGGTGATGCCGCCGAGCACCAGCACGGCGATCCCCGAGAACCACAGCATCGGCGAGATGTGGTGGAATCGGACATAGGAGAACAGCATCGCGATCACCATCGCGATCATGAAGGCGCCGGTCGCGTAGAAGATGCGGAACAGCGACGGCACCGGCGCGAGCGCGTTGACCAGGAAGAAGACGAGCAGCGGCCCGAGGTCGATCGCCAGCTTCAGCCAGGGCGAGGCGGTGCGCTGCTCGCTTTCGGCGCGAATCTCGTTCATGCGCCGGCGCCCGCGATCGCCCGCGCCGCCTCGGCCGGGTCGAACGGCCTCAAATCGTCCATCCCCTCGCCGACGCCGATGGCGTGGATGGGGAGGCCGTAGGCGTCGGCCGCGGCGACCAGCACGCCGCCGCGGGCGGTGCCGTCGAGCTTGGTCATGACCAGGCCGGTGACGCCGGCGACCTCGCGGAACACCTCGATCTGGGAAAGGGCGTTCTGGCCGGTGGTGGCGTCGAGGACGAGCACGACGTCGTGCGGCGCCGCCGGGTTGAGACGCCCGAGCACGCGGCGGATCTTGGCGAGCTCGTCCATCAGATCCTTCTTGTTCTGCAGCCGTCCGGCGGTGTCGACGATCAGCACGTCGATGCCCTCGGCGGTCGCCCGCCTGACGCCGTCGAACACGATCGCCGAGCTGTCGGAGCCCTCCGGCCCGGCGATGATCGGCACGCCGGCGCGGTCGGCCCAGATCTGCAGCTGCTCGATCGCCGCCGCGCGGAACGTGTCGCCGGCCGCCAGCAGCACCGAATAATCCTGCTCCTGGAAGAGGTGGGCGAGCTTGGCGATGGTGGTGGTCTTGCCCGAGCCGTTGACGCCGACGACCAGGATCACCTGCGGGCGCGGGAAGGCGATGATCTCGAGCGGTTCGGCGACGGGGGCCAGGATCTTCTCCAGCTCCTCGGCGACGATCTCGCGCACGGCCGCTTCATCGAGGCCGCGCTCGAACTTCTCGGCGGCGAGCCGGGCGCGGACCTTGGCGGCGGTAGCCGGGCCGAGGTCGGAGGCGACCAGGGCCTCCTCGATGTCGTCGAGCATGTCCTCGTCGAGCGCCGCCTTGGTGAACAGGCCGGTGAGATTGTCGCCCAGCCGGTCGGAGGTCTTGCGGAAGCCGAGACGCATGCGCTCGTACCAGGGGGAATCGCTCACAGGGCCTCCCCGACCAGAGAGCCGTTCTCGACCGCATCGATCTGGACGCGCACAATGTCACCGTCATTCCAGCTTTCGCTGGAATGACGGATTTGGACCGGGGCGAAATTTTCCGCATGTCCCTTGCCGTCGCGCTCCACCAGCACCTTCTGGCGGGTCCCCACCAGGCCCTGCAGCCAGAGCGCCCTGCGCCGCGCCGTCGCCTCGCGGAGGCGCCGCGCCCGCTCTTTGGCGACCGCCGGCGGCACTTGCGGCATGCGCGCCGCCGGGGTGCCCTTCTTCGGCGAGAAGGGGAAGATATGGCCCATGACGATGTCGCATTGGTCGATCAGGCGCAGGCTGTTCTCGGCCATTTCGTCGCTCTCGGTCGGGAAGCCGGCGATGAGGTCGGCGCCGATCGCGATGCCGGGCCGCCTCGCCTTCAGCCGCGCCACCGTCTCGACCGCGTCGGCGCGGCTGTGGCGGCGCTTCATCCGCTTCAGCACCAGATCGTCGCCGGCCTGGAAGCTCATATGGAGGTGCGGCATGAACCGGGGCTCGCCGGTCGCCAGCGCGAACAGCCTCTCGTCCATCTCGATGCAGTCGAGCGAGGACAGGCGCAGCCGCGGCAGGTCCGGCACGTGCCGGAGGACGCGCTCGATCAATTGCCCGAGCGTCGGCGTGCCGGGCAGGTCGGGGCCGTAGCTGGTGACGTCGACGCCGGTCAGCACCACCTCGCGGAAGCCCTGGTCGACCAGCGCCTTGATCCGGTCGACGACCAGCCCGGCCGGCACCGAGCGGCTGTTGCCGCGCCCGTAGGGGATGATGCAGAAGGTGCAGCGATGGTCGCAGCCATTCTGCACCTCGACGAACGCGCGGGAGCGCTCGGCGAAGCCCGCGGCCAGGTGCGGCGCCGTCTCCCTGACGGCCATGATATCGGAGACGCGGACCCTTTCCGTCATCCCGGCGAAGGCCGGGATCCCGGGGACGTAGGTCTCGGCTTCGTCTCCACGGGATCCCGGCCTTCGCCGGGATGACGGTGGAGCAACCTGAAATGACGAGGGTTCGAACTTCTCCCGGTTCCCCAGCACCCGGCTCACCTCAGGCATCGCCGCGAAGCGCTCCGGCTCGACCTGCGCCGCGCAGCCGGTGACGATCACCCGCGCCCCGGGCCGGGCCCGCTTCGCCTTGCGGATCGCCTGGCGGGTCTGGCGCACCGCCTCGTTGGTGACGGCGCAGCTGTTGACGATGACGAGGTCGTCCTCGTCGCGCGCCAGCATTCGCATCGCCTCGCTCTCGGCGGCGTTGAGGCGGCAGCCCAGGGTGACGATTTCGACGCTCATGCCGCAAGCTCGCCGCTGAAGACGTGGGTGGCGGGTCCGCGCATCCGGATCGTCCCGCCCGGCGCCCAGTCGATGGTGAGCGCGCCGCCCGGCAGCCGCACCTCGACCGGACTTTGCGCCAGCCCGCGCCGGATCGCCGCCACCGCGGTGGCGCAGGCGCCGGTGCCGCACGCCTGGGTCAGCCCCGCGCCCCGCTCCCAGACGTTGAGGCGGATGGCGCCGTCCTCGAGCGAGGCGACGTTGACGTTGACCCGCTCGGGGAACAGCGGATCGTGCTCGATCACCGGCCCGAGCCGCGCCAGATCGACGGCGTCGGCGTCGCGGACGAAGAACACCACGTGCGGATTGCCGACATTGACGGCGGCGGGCTCCTGCAGCTCCTCCCAGCCGACCGGCATCGCGGCGGTGTCCATCGCGTAAGCGAGTGGAATCTCCTCCCAGCCGAAGCGCGGTTCGCCCATGTCGACGCCGCCGGCCTCTCCGGAGAGAATGCCGCCTTGGGTCTCGATCCGGATCGGCCGCCCCTCGAGCAGCACCACGCAGCGCGTCGCGTTGCCGCAGGCCTCGACCTCGCCGCCGTCGGCGTTCCAGATCCGCATGCGGACGTCGGCCACGTCAGACGGCTCCAGCACGATCACCTGGTCGCAGCCCACCCCGGTGCGCCGATCGGCAATGGCGCGGGCCCGCGCCGCGTCCATAGCCACCGCGCCCTCGCGGGCGTCGAGGATGACGAAGTCGTTGCCGAGGCCATGCATCTTGTGAAAGCGGCGTCCCATCGAGGCGCGATCTAGGTGGTGCATCGGCCCAAGTCCACCTCGGCCCGGTGGAACCGCCCGCTCGAACCCGTCCCGGACCCAAAATAAGTTAAGCTCAAGAAACGATCTATGTTATGGTCGCCGTCGCCGATCGACTTTCGCCCCGCGAGTCTCGGTCGGGGATCCACATATGGACACCGCCACGCCGATTCTTGCCGAAGCCGCCGACAGTCTGGCTTTGGCGGTGATCGCCTCCTCCAACGCCCCGGTCCTGCTGCTCGACGGCGGGCTCGACATCGTCGCCGCGAGCGCCTCGTTCTGCGACATGTTCCAGATCGATCCGGCGCACGCGGCAGGCCGCCCGCTCTCCCAACTGGGTGCCGGCGAATGGAACGTTCCCCAGCTCGGATCGCTGCTCAAGGCCACCGCGGCCGGTCTTGCCGAAATCGACGCCTATGAGATGGACCTCGATCGCCCGGGCCAGGTCAGCCGCTGCCTGATCGTCAACGCCCGCAAGCTCGATTATTTCGACGCCGACAATGTCCGGCTTGTGGTGTCGGTATCCGACGTCACCGACGTCCGGGTCAGCGACAAGCTCAAGGACGATCTGCTGCGCGAGAAGGGAATCCTGCTTCAGGAGCTCCAGCATCGGGTCGCCAACAGCCTCCAGATCATCGCCAGCGTGCTGATGCAGGGCGCGCGGAGGGTGCGCTCCGAACAGGCGCGGGGCCACCTCCGCGACGCCCGCAACCGGGTGATGTCGATCGCCACCATGCAGCGGCAGCTCGCGGCCTCCCGGCTCGGCGACGTCGTCCTGCGGACCTATTTCACCGACCTTTGCGCCAGCATCGGCGCGTCGATGATCAGCGACCATGACCAGCTGTCGCTCGAGGTGAGCGTCGACGAAACCATGATCAAGGCGGATGTCTCGGTAAGCCTCGGCCTGATCGTCACCGAGCTGGTGATCAACGCGCTGAAGCACGCATTTCCGCGTCATCGCAAAGGCAAGATATGCGTCGACTACCGGTCGGACGGGCCGGCCTGGACCTTGTCCGTGCGCGACACGGGCATCGGCATTCCGGCGGACCGTGCCGGCGTCAAGCCGGGCCTGGGCACGGGCATCGTCGAGGCGCTGGCCCGCCAATTGGGCGCCTCGGTGCAGATCTCGGATGGTGATCCGGGAACCGTTATATCGATCGTTCACGCGTGAAAACATCGCGGAATCTATAATATTTGTTCAGCGGGCAGGAACAAATATAATAAACCTACGTTGTATCATTGAATGAAGTTAAATAGCTTCAAAATATAAACCCACACGACTCAGAAGAGCACTTTGAAGGAGCGGGAGACTATTCCGATCTCCTTGCCGTTGCGGTGCCTTTTTAATGGTGATCCGACGACCGAGGGCTGAGCCCGATTTCCGGCGTGCGGCCATTATCTTACAGGACGAGGCGCAAGCCATCCCCCAGCGCCGGGGAATCAAGGAGCATATGATGAAGACGATTTACCTGACCATGGCCGCCGTTTCGGCTTTGTCCGTCGCGGCGCCCGTCGCGGCCCAGTCCTGGAACGGCAACCGGTCCAATGTCGCGCAACTGCAGATGCAGATCGACGCGGGCATCGAGCACGGCACGATCTCGCGGCGCGAGGCGACGCCGCTGCGCAACAGCCTGCGTCAGCTGATCGGCATGGAGCGTCAATATAGCCCGCGCGGCTTCAGCGTCCGCGAGCGCAACGCCCTCCAGCGGCGCAGCGCCACGTTGCGCGGTCAGATCGCCTTCGCGGAGCAAAGCGACAATGGCCGTTTCGACCGCGACCGCCGCGCCGATTGGAACGATCGCAACGACCGCTTCAGCGACAATGACCGGTCCAACCGGTCCAACGGCAAGGACGGCTTCGCCGAGAACGACCGATCCGACCGTTGGCATCGCGGCGACCGCTTCGCCGGCGACCTTCGGGTCGGCCAGCATGTCTCCGACCGCCAGGTCGCGCTGCCGATGGAGTATCGTGCCCGCTATCGGGACAGCAGCGCCTCTTATTACCGCTACGACGAGGACCGGATCTATCAGGTCGACCGCGTCACCGGCCTCATCCTGCAGATGATCGACATTCCGAGCTGAGCATCCCCGGCTTCCGCCGGGCTTGAGTGAGCGTAAGGAAGGGCGTCCGGCTTGCCGGGCGCCCTTTTCCCGTGAAGAGCTCGCGCCCTCCTTTCCGCGACCTTGCCTTTCCTTGCCTCCGCCGCTATGCGCCCCACATCCCGGTGACGGGGAACAGGAGCGTCCGCGGACGCGCGCTGGCCGGCGAGGTTTCGCCCGCCGGCGTTTTTCGTTCGGCGCGTTTGGAGAAGAGCATGTTCGAGAGTCTGAGCGACCGCCTGAGCGGCGTCTTCGACCGCCTGCGCGGCCGCGGCGCGCTCAGCGAAGCCGACGTGCGCGGGGCGATGCGCGAGGTGCGGATCGCCCTTCTCGAGGCCGACGTGGCGCTGCCGGTGGTCCGCGAATTCGTCGACAAGGCGACCGAGCAGGCGGTGGGCCAGCAGGTGCTGCGCTCGGTCACCCCCGGCCAGCAGGTGGTCAAGATCGTCCATGACGCTTTGGTCGAGATGCTCGGCGCCGAGCAGGCCGAGCTCGACATCGCGGTCACGCCGCCCGCCGTGATCATGATGGTCGGCCTGCAGGGCTCGGGCAAGACCACCACCACCGCCAAGCTCGCCAAGCGCCTGACCGAGAAGGACCGCAAGAAGGTGCTGATGGCATCGCTGGACGTCGCCCGCCCGGCCGCGCAGGAGCAGCTCGCGATCCTCGGCCGCCAGGCCGAGGTCGCGACGCTGCCGATCGTTCCCGGCCAGGCGCCGGTCGAGATCGCCCGGCGCGCGCTCAACGCGGCGACGCTTCAGGGCTATGACGTCCTGATGCTCGACACCGCCGGCCGGCTCCATGTCGACCAGGGGCTGATGGACGAGATGAAGGCGGTGGCCGAGGCCGCGCAGCCGCAGGAGGTCCTGCTCGTCGCCGACGCGATGACCGGCCAGGACGCGGTCAACGTCGCCAAGAGCTTCGTCGACCAGATCGCGCTGACCGGAATCGTCCTCACCCGGATGGACGGCGACGCCCGCGGCGGCGCCGCCTTGTCGATGCGCGCGGTCACCGGCAAGCCGATCAAATATGCCGGCGTCGGCGAGGGCATCGACAAGCTCGAGCCCTTCCACCCCGAGCGGGTCGCCGGGCGCATCCTCGGCATGGGCGACGTCGTCAGCCTGGTCGAGCGGGCGCAGGAGACGATCCAGGTCGAGGAAGCCGAGGCGATGGCCCGGAAGATGGCCAAGGGCCAGTTCGACCTCAACGACCTGCGCGCCCAGCTCCGCCAGATGCAGCGGATGGGCGGCCTCGGCGCGCTCGCCGGCATGATGCCGGGCCTTGGCCGGATGAAGAACCAGATCAACGAGAGCGGCGTGCTGGAAGGCAATGTGCTCGGCCGCCTCGATGCGATCATCGGCTCGATGACGCCGCGGGAGCGGGGCAAGCCCGAGCTGATGAACGCCAAGCGCAAGATCCGCGTCGCCAACGGCTCGGGGACGACGGTGCAGGAGGTCAACAAGCTCCTCAAGATGCACCAGGAGATGGCGACCGCGATGAAGAAGATCCGCAAGATGGGCGGCCTCGGCAAGCTTGGCGCCCTGTTCGGCGGCGGCGGGATGGGCGGCATGATGGGCGGTGGACCCGGCGGCGGCCTGCCCGATCTTTCGAAGGGGCTTCCGGGGCTTCCCGGCCCGGGCGGCGGGGCGCCGTTCAACCTCCCCAAGAATTTCAAGAAATGACGCGACCATCATCGCGTCATCCCGGCGAAGGGGCACCCCGCAAAGTACCACTTTGCGGGGACCCCGAAGGCCGGGATCCGGACCCATTCATTAGACCAGATTCCGGCCTTCGCCGGGGTGACGAATAAGAAGAAAGGATAGAGTAAAATGGCAGTTGCAATCAGGCTCAGCCGGGGCGGCGCGAAGAAGCGGCCTTATTACAAGATCGTGGTCGCCGATGCGCGCAATTCGCGCGACGGCAAGTTCATCGAGCGGGTCGGCAGCTACAATCCGCTGCTCCCCAAGGACAGCGACGAGCGGGTGAAGATCGACGCCGACCGCGTCCGCCACTGGCTGTCGGTCGGCGCCCAGCCGTCCGACCGCGTCCATCGCTTCCTCGACGCCGCCGGCATCCTCGAGCGGCCGGCGCGCTCGAACCCGAACAAGGGCGAGCCCGGCGAGAAGGCGAAGGAGCGCGTCGAGGAGCGCGCCAAGAAGGAGGCCGAAGCCGCCGCTGCGCCGGCCGAGGAAGCCGTCGAGGCGCCCGCCGAGGAGGAGGCCGTCGAGGTGGTCGAGGCGGTCGAGGAAGCGACTCCGGAGGCTGCCGAGGAGGCGCCGGCCGAGGAAGCCGCCGCCGGGGAGGCTCCCGCTGTCGAGGAAGCCGCGGAAGAGGCACCGGCCGAGGAAGCTGCCGCCGAGGAAGCGCCGGCCGTTGAGGAAGTCGCCGCGGAAGAGGCCCCGGTCGAGGAGCCCGTGGCCGAGGAAGCTCCGGCCGAGGAGGCTGCCGCGGAGGAAGCTCCCGCTGCCGAGGAAGCCCCCGCTGAGGAAGCCCCGGTCGAGGAGCCCGTGGCCGAGGAAGCCCCGGCCGAGGAAGCCGCCGCGGAAGAGGCTCCCGCCGAGGAAACGCCCGCCGAGGAGCCCTCGAACGAAGGCGAATCCGCCGAGGCTCCGGCCGAAGGTTCGGACGAAGCCGCTCCGGCCGAGGGCGCCGAGAAGGCCCAATAGGCCTTGGACGAACCGCAGGTCACCCTCGCCGCCGTCGCCGGCGCGCACGGCATCGGCGGCGAGGTGCGCCTGAAATTGTTCGCGCAAGGGCTCGCCAGCCTCGAGCGGCACCGGCGGCTGTTCGCCGGGGATCGGCCGCTGACGCTGCTGTCGGTGAGGACCGGGGGCGCCGGCGCGATCGCCCGCTTCGCCGGGGTCGCCGACCGCGACGCGGCCGAAGCCCTGCGCGGCCAGCTCCTGTCGGTGCCGCGCTCGGAGCTGCCGCCGCTCGGCGACGGCGAATATTATCACGCCGATCTGGTCGGGCTCCCCTGCGAGGACGCGGACGGGGGGAGGCTCGGGACGGTGGTCGCGGTCGAGAATTTCGGCGCCGGCGACATCCTCGAGATCGAGAAGCCCGACGGCAAGCGGGCGATGATCCCGTTCCGCCCGGGCATCGCGGATTTGGAGGCGGGCCGGGTCGTCGCCGACCCCCTCTTCCTCGCCTAGTCGACGCCCCAGCTGAGGTCGTAGCGGGTCGCGCCGGCCTCGCCCCCGCCCAGCAGCACGCCCTGCGGGATCGGTTCCTGCGAGAAGCTGTAGAGCCCGGATTCCGGCGCGACGACCTCGAAACGGCCGCGTGCCGTCGCCGCGACGTCGTGGAAGCGGACGATGAACGCCGCGCTGGGGATGGACTTGGCGACGCGCAGCCTGACGCCGCCGCGTCCCTCGACCGCCACGTCATAATCCCACCACAGGCGCTGGCCGGCCAGGACGTACATGGTCGAAAGGCCGAACGAGGATTCGTCGGCGAGGCGGATCACGTTGCGGTCGTGCCGCTCCGAGCCGTCGACCGCGCCGAGCGTGGTGTAGAGGCCGGTGCCGTAGGCGAACAGCCAGAGCGCGAAGCTGACGCCGACGACCAGCAGGCCCCAGGCGCCGAGGCGGGTCGTGCGCGACGACGCACCGTCCTCGCCGGCGGGATTGTCCCATGCGAATGCCCATCCGCTCATTCCCCAAGGATAGCGGAATCGGGTTAGGATTTCCTTGTCAGCGCTTCAGCGGGCGCTCCCGCGTGAGGTCGTTGCGGATCGTCGTCGCCGCGACCCCGCCCCCGCCCATGGCATGGCTGATCTGGTCGAGGCCGAGCACGACGTCGCCGGCCGCATAGACGCCCGGCACGTTGGTCCGCTGATGGGCGTCGACGATGATGCAGCCGGTTTCGGTGCTGAGCGCGACGCCGATCTGGGCCGCGAGGTCGCTGTGCACGTCGGAGCCCAAGGCCGGGTAGACGCTGTCGAACGTATGGTGGCCGTGCGGCGTCTCGACCACGATCGCGTTTTCGAGCGCCGCGACCGCGTGGCAGGGCCCGTCGACCGTCCTTATGCCGAGCTCGCCGAGCGTCCTGCGGTCCTCGGCGGCGAGGCCGTGGGCGCGGTCGGGCGCGATCAGGGTGATGTCGGCGGTATAGGAGCGCAGGAACGCCGCCTCGGCGACACCGCGCGCGCCGCTGCCGATCACGCCGACCTTGCGGTCGGTCACCTCATAGCCGTCGCAGATCGGGCAATAGCGGATCAGGCCGCGGGCCAGCGCCTCGTCGTGCAGCGCCTCGTCCATCGGCGGGCGGCGGTTCTCCACCCCGGTGGCGAGCAGAACGGTCCGCGCCGTCACCGGTCCTTCGCCCCATTCCGCCTCGAATCCGCCCTCGATGCGGTCGAGCCGCGTCACCCGCGCCGTCGCGATCGACGCGCCATATTTGCACGCCTGCGCCTTCATCCGCGCGATCAGCTCCTCGCCCGATATGCCGTCGGGGAAGCCGGCATGGTTGCGCGTGCAGGGGATCAGCGACGCGCGGCTTCGGCCGGCGTCGACCAGCTTCAGCGACAAATGAAAGCGGGCGAGATAGATCGCCGCCGTCAGCCCCGCCGGCCCGCCGCCGACAACCAGGCAATCATATTCGGGTTCGGTCATATCGGGGCACAGCGTACCCCGCGCCGTTCGGTTCCGGCGATTGAAATTGCGCGCCAACCATGTATATACATCACGTATATACGGAGGCCGCCATGGTGACGACCAGGACGTTCAAATCGGGCAATTCGGTGGCGGTGCGGCTGCCCAAGGCGCTCGGCATCGCGGCCGGCACCGAGATGCGCGTCCGCGAGGAGCAGGGCAAATATGTGCTCGAGCCGGTGGAGAAGTCGGGCAAGATCGACCTCACGGGAATCTACGGATCATGCCCGGGACTGAAGCCCCTGAGGCCGGAGGACCGATTGTTCGAGGAACGCGAACTCGACTGGGACGGAAAGCTGCTCAAAGGTGGCTGACCCTGTCTTTTTGCTCGATTCCAACATTTGCATCTACCTGCTGGAGGGTTTGTCGGAATCGACACGCCGAAGGATCGAGACCTACGACCCGGGAGAGATCGTGACCTCCGCCGTCGCCTATGCCGAGGTCATGCGCGGTCTCGACCCTGGCGATGCCGACGCTATCGCCAAGGCCGAGGCTCTGTTCCGAATTGTCGAAATCCTGCCCTTCGATCGCCGGGCGGCGGAGACTTATGTCGCGATCCCCTTCAAGCGGACGAGCTACGATCGATTGATCGCGGCCCACGCTTTGTCGCTTGGGCTCACCTTCGTGACGAACAATGAACGTGATTTCGGCTCGGTCCCCGGCCTCAAGGTCGAAAACTGGACCAGCCCATGACCTGGCCCGCCACCATCCTCACCCTCTATCCGGAGATGTTCCCCGGCCCGCTTGGCCACAGCCTAGCCGGCCGCGCGCTGGCGGAGGGGCTCTGGTCGCTCGATACCGTCGAGATCCGCGACTTCGCGACCGACAGGCATCGTTCGGTCGACGACAGGCCGGCCGGGGGCGGGGCGGGGATGGTGATGCGCGCCGACGTGCTGGCGCGGGCGGTCGACCATGTGCTGGCGCGGCGGCCGGACGCGCCGATGCTGGCGATGAGCCCGCGCGGCGCGCCGCTGACCCAGGACCTGGTCCGCGCGCTCGCCGCCGGGCCGGGCGTGTCGATCCTGTGCGGCCGGTTCGAGGGCATCGACGAGCGGCTGTTCGAGGCGCGGCCGGTCGTCCCGGTGTCGGTCGGCGACTATGTGCTTTCGGGCGGCGAGCCGGCCGCGCTCGTCCTCCTCGACGCTTGCGTTCGGCTGCTTCCCGGGGTAATGGGCGCGGCGACGAGCGGTGAGGAGGAAAGCTTTGACGGCGGCCTTCTCGAATACCCTCATTATACCCGGCCTGTCGAATGGGAAGGGCGCAGGATTCCCGAAGTGCTGCGATCGGGGGATCATGCGAAGATCGCCGCCTGGCGAAAGCGAAGGGCGGAAGACGAAACACGGCTAAGGCGGCCGGACCTGATCGAGCGTCACGGGGACGCGCGAAGGCCATCGCCCTCTGGCGCGCGGCACGACATCGAAGGCGAAGAGACATGAACCTCATCCAGCAGCTCGAGGCCGAGGCCATCGAGCAGTTCAGCCAATCGAAGGCCATCCCCGAATTCCGCCCGGGCGACACGCTCCGGGTCGGCGTCAAGGTCGTCGAGGGCGAGCGCACCCGCATCCAGAATTTCGAAGGCGTCTGCATCGCGCGGGCCAATCGCGGCCTCGGCAGCTCCTTCACCGTCCGCAAGATCAGCTTCGGCGAGGGGGTGGAGCGCGTCTTCCCGCTTTATTCGCCCAACGTCGAATCGATCGAGGTGGTCCGCCGCGGCGCCGTCCGCCGCGCCAAGCTCTATTATCTGCGCGGCCGCACCGGCAAGGCCGCCCGCATCGCCGAGCGCCGCGACATGCGCCCGACCGAAGCGGCGAAGGCCGCTGCGGCCAGGGCTGCGGCGAAAAAGGAAACCGCCGACGGCTGAGCCGCTCCCGTCATCCCGGCGCAGGCCGGGATCCCAGGACAAGGAGTCGCAGTCTCGACGAGATCCCGGCCTTCGCCGGGATGACGGCAAAAGGGCGGTCGCTTCGGCGGCCGCTTTTTTTTTGCCGCCTGCTGTCGCACCATCCAAGATATATCTTGACAGAGTTTAGCATCAAGATATATCTCAGCCTTTCTTCGATGGAGGTTGGACATGGGCAGGCGATTCAGGATGGGCGGCGAGTGCGGGCAGCGCGGCTTCGGTTTCCCCGAGGCGATCCTCGCCATGGGCTTCGGCGGCCGCGGCCGCGGCTGGGGCGGCGGATGGGGCGAGGGCTGGGGCTCCGATTGGGGCGGCGCGCATGGCGGCGGCCGCGGCCGGCGGCGCGTGCTCGATGCCGGCGAGCTTCGGCTCGTCCTTTTGAAGCTGATCGCCGACCAGCCGCGCCATGGCTACGACCTGATCCGCGCGGTCGAGGAGATGAGCCACGGCGTCTATGCGCCGAGCCCGGGCGTCGTCTATCCGTCCTTGACCATGCTTCAGGACATGGGCCTGATCGACGAGGTCAAGGCGGAAGGGGCGCGCAAGGCCTTCGCCGCCACCGACGAGGGTGCGGCCCATCTCAAGGAGAAGGCCGAGGAGGTCGAGGCGCTGCTCGAGCGCCTCAAGGACCTCGGCAGCGACCAGCGCAAGGCCGGCGGCGCGCCGATCAAGCGGGCGGTCGGCAACCTCCTGTCCGCCTTGTGGCACCGGGTCACCCGGGAGGATTCCGACGAAGGCACGCTGCACAAGATCGCCGCCATCCTCGACGAGGCCGCGCAGAAGATCGAGCGCCTGAAATAGCGCCCGATGCGGCGGCCGATGACCGCGCGAGGGCGCTGTGATAGCAAGCGCCCATGTTCAGCGTCGTCATGCCGGTGTGGAACAAGCGCGACTATCTGGGGCCGGCGGTCGCCAGCGTGCTGGCGCAGACCTATGCCGGCTTCGAGCTGATCGCGGTCGACGACGGCTCGACCGACGGCGGCATGGCGGTGGTCCGGTCGTTCGGCGATCCCCGGATCAGGATCGTCGAGCAGGCCAATGCCGGCCCCGGCGCGGCCCGTAACCGCGGCATCGCGGCGGCGCGCCACGACTGGATCGCGTTCATCGACGCCGACGACCTCTGGCTGCCCGACCATCTCGCCGAGCTCGATCGCATCCGCGCCCGCCATCCCGGTGCCGGCCTGATCGGCACCGCCTTCCTCCACAGCGGCCGCTCCGGCGCCTTCGATCCGCCGCCGGAACGGCAGCGGCGGATCGCCGGAATCGACTATTTCGACACGATCGGGCGCGGCCGCGTGCCGTTCTGCGCCAGCACCGCCGCGATCGCGCGGACCACCCACGGCCTGCTGGGCGGGTTCGGCACCGTCCCGCGCAGCCAGGACAGCGAATATTGGGCGCGGATCGCCCTCGCCCTGCCGGTCGCGGCGTCGAACCGCGCGACCGGGGTCTACCGGCACGGCACTGGCGGCATCACCGACACGCTCGGCCGCGCCGGCCCGGGGGAGGGGGCGCTCGCGCTGCGCGACGTCGGCCCCTCGGTCGCGCTGCTGGCCGATCATTATCCCGGCATCGGCTGCGGGCGGACGCGGCGCGGCGTCGAGCGCTACATCGACCGCCGGCTGTCGTGGAGCCTGCGGCGGGCGGCCAAAGCCGGCGACCTCGGCCGGATTCGCGCCTTGCGGCGGCTTTACCGGCGCTCGCCCGGGCCCGGCGACCGCCTGATCGCCCTGCTGGCGGGCCTGCCGGCTCCGCTCGCCGGCGGCGCCTACCGGCTCGGCTTCGCGCTCAAGGCGCTCGGCCGCGGCCTTGCCGGCCTCGTCTGGCGCGCGCCGGTCAGGGCACCGGGCTCGGCCGCTGGCGGCCGCCCTGGCCATGCTGGCGGATGATGCGGACATAGGCGTCGACCAGCTCCTGGTTGACCTCGTCCCAGCCGTAGCGCTGGCTGGCCTGGAAGCCGGCATGGCCGGCGGCGCGGCGAACGGACGGATCGGTGCAATAATCGGCGAGCGCGCCGCAGAATCGGTCGCACGCCCCGGGGCGGACGAGGCGGCCGGTGACGCCGTCGGTGACCAGGCTCTCGCTGCCGGTCGCGCGTGCCGCGATCACCGGCAGGCCCGCCGCCATCGCCTCCAGCGTCACGTTGCCGAAGGTCTCGGTGACCGACGGATTGAACAGCATGTCCATCGAGGCGACCGCCCGGCCGAGGTCGGCTCCGGCCTGGAAGCCGGCGAACACCGCGTCCGGCAGCCTTTTCTCGAACCAGTCGCGTGCCGGGCCGTCGCCGACCACCAGCACCTTGTGGCGGACCTGGCGGCGGGCGAGCCGGTCGATCGTGTCGGAGAAGACGTCGAGCCCCTTTTCCATCACCAGCCGGCCGACGAAGCCGATCGCCGGCACGTCGTCCTCGATGCCCAATGAGCGCCGCCAGCCCATGTCGCGGCGGGCGGGGTTGAAGATCTCGCGGTCGATGCCGCGCGACCAGATGCCGACGTCATAGTTCATCCTTTGGTCGCGCAGCAGCTGGGCCATCGAATCCGACGGCGCGAAGATGGCGTCGCAGCGCCGGTAGAAGCGGCGGAGAATCGCCAGCAGCACCGGCTCGAGGAAGGCCATGCCGTAATAGCGCGGATAGGTTTCGAACCGGGTGTGGACCGAGGCGATCACCGGCAGGTCCCATTTGCGCGCCCGCGTCACCGCCCGGTGGCCGAGGATGTCGGGGCTGGCGACGTGAAAGATGTTGGGCTGGAAGGCCCGCAAGTCGCTGCGCACCCGCGGCGGGATCGCCAGGCCGATCTTATATTCGGCGCGCCCGGGGATCGGCAGAGCGGGAATGTGGACGAGGTCGCCCTTGGCCGGGAAGGCCGGGTTCTTCACCGTCGGCGAATAGACCCGCACCGCCGCGCCCTTGCGCAGCAGATAGTCGGCCAGGCGATTGAGCGCCTGGTTCGCTCCGTCGCGGACATAATTGTAATTGCCGCTGAAGATGGCGACGCGAAGGCCGGTAACGTCCATTGGCGGGCGGATAGGCAATTTGGCCGGCGAAGGCAAAACGGCGGAAATCATCCGTCATTCCAGCGAAAGCTGGAAACTCTCTTCGTGCTGCGGGCGCGGCGGCGGCAAGAAAGGTGGGATTCCAGCTTTCGCTGGAATGACGACGGAATGTTCGCTGGCATGACAGTCTAGCCGGGGCTCTGATCGCTATCGCGCCCAGCCGCCGCCCGGCGCGCGCGGCGCAGGGCGATCAGCGCCGGCACCGCGAGCAGCACCGGGGCCACCAGCAGGGCGGCGAGCAGCAGCACGATCGCTTGCCTCATCCACTCCTCCTCGCGAAGACGCCCCGTCGCGGGTGCGGCGGGGCGCTTCGTTTCAGCCGCTCGCGGGGCCTCAGCCCTGCTTGGCGGCCTCGGCGCCGGCCTCCTGCAGATATTCGCCGGCATCGGCGTCGGTGCCGTGGCCGCTCGCCGTCACCGCGGCCAGCGGATCGGCCTCGATCGCCGCCTCCGGGCCCTGGGCGAGCTCGGCCTCATGCTCCTCGGCCGCGCTGTTGGCGGCGATCAGCGATTCCTGGATCGCCCGGTGCTGGGCGCGCAGCGCCGCGTCGCGCGACGACGCCGCGATCCGCATCCGCTTCATGCCCGCGCCCGTGCCCGCCGGAATGAGGCGGCCGACGATGACGTTCTCCTTGAGCCCTTCCAGATCGTCGATCTTGCCCTGCACCGAGGCTTCGGTGAGGACGCGGGTCGTCTCCTGGAACGAGGCGGCGGAAATGAAGCTGCGCGTCTGCAGGCTCGCCTTGGTGATGCCGAGCAGCACCGGCTTGCCTTCGGCGAGCTTCTTCTTGGCCGCCTTCAGCTTGACGTTGGCCTCGTTCATCTCCTGGCGGTCGATCTGCTCGCCGACCAGGAAGGTGGAATCGCCGCTCTCGATGATCTCGACCTTCTGCAGCATCTGGCGGACGATCACCTCGATATGCTTGTCGTTGATCTTCACGCCCTGCAGCCGGTAGACCTCCTGGATCTCGCTGACGAGATATTCGGCCAGCGCCTTGACGCCCAGCACCTCCAATATGTCGTGCGGATCGGGCGAGCCGCCGATCAAATTGTCGCCGCGCTTGACGAAATCGCCCTCCTGGACGTCGATCACCTTGGACTTGGGCACCAGATACTCGACCGGCTCGCCGCCCTCCTCGGGGATGATCGCGATCTTGCGCTTGGCCTTATAGTCCTTGCCGAAGGCGATCCGGCCGGAGACCTTGGCGATGATCGCATTCTCCTTGGGCTTGCGCGCCTCGAACAGCTCCGCCACCCGCGGCAGGCCGCCGGTGATGTCGCGGGTCTTGGCCGCCTCGCGGGTGACGCGGGCGAGCACCTCGCCGGCCTCGACCCTTTGGCCGTCCTCGACCGACAGCATCGCGCCGGGCGACAGCATGTAGCGCGCCGCCTCGCCGCTCTCCTCGTCGAGGAGGGTGATGCGCGGGCGCAGATCCTCCTTGGTCCGGGCCGAGCCGCGATATTCGGTGACGACGCGCTGGGCGATGCCGGTCGCTTCGTCGGTCTGCTCGGTGAGCGTCTTGCCCTCGATCAGGTCCTGGAACTTCACGACGCCGCCCTTTTCGGTGATCACCGGCATCATGAACGGGTCCCACTCGGCGATGCGGTCGCCCTTAGTGACGATATGGCCGTTGTCGCACATCAGGTGGGCGCCGTAGGGGATGCGGTGCGAGGAGCGCTCGCGGCCGTCCATGTCGACGATGGCGAGCTCGCCGTTGCGGGCCATGGCCACGCGCCGGCCGCGGGCGTCGATGATCGTCGGCAGGTCGCGGAACTCGACCGTGCCGTCCGCCACCGCGTCGAGGCTCGACGTTTCGTTCAATTGCGCCGCGCCGCCGATGTGGAAGGTCCGCATGGTGAGCTGGGTGCCCGGCTCGCCGATCGACTGGGCGGCGATGACGCCGACCGCCTCGCCGATATTGACCGGCGTGCCGCGGGCGAGGTCGCGCCCGTAGCATTTGCCGCAGACGCCATGCTCGCTCTCGCAGACCAGCGGCGAGCGGATATGGACGGACTGGACGCCGAGCTCGTCGATGGTCAGCGCCGCCGCCTCGTCGATCAGCATGCCTTCCTTGACCAGGATGTCGCCGGTCTTGGAATCGACCACGTCCTCGGCCGGAGTGCGGCCGAGGATGCGCTCGCCCAGCGAGGCGATGACGGCGCCGCCCTGGACGATCGCGCGCATGTCGAGGCTGTTCTCGGTGCCGCAATCCTCCTCGACGACGACGCAATCCTGGCTGACGTCGACCAGCCGGCGGGTCAGGTAGCCCGAATTGGCCGTCTTCAGCGCGGTGTCGGCGAGGCCCTTGCGGGCGCCGTGGGTGGAGTTGAAATATTCGAGGACGGTCAGCCCCTCCTTGAAGTTGGAGATGATCGGCGTCTCGATGATCTCGCCCGACGGCTTGGCCATCAGGCCACGCATGCCGGCGAGCTGCTTCATCTGCGCCTGGCTGCCGCGGGCGCCGGAATGGGCCATCATGTAGATCGAGTTGATCGGCGCCATCCGGCCGTTCTCGTCCTTCGGCTGCGCCTTGATCTTCTCCATCATCGCGTTGGCGACCTGGTCGCCGCAGCGGCTCCAGGCGTCGATCACCTTGTTGTACTTCTCCTGCTGGGTGATCAGGCCGTCCTGGTATTGCTGCTCATAATCCTTCACCAACGCGCGGGTGTCGTCGACCAGGCCCGGCTTCTCGTGCGGGATGATCATGTCGTCCTTGCCGAAGCTGATGCCGGCCTTGAAGGCGTGGCGGAAGCCGAGCCCCATGATCGCGTCGGCGAACAGCACGGTCTCCTTCTGGCCGGTGTGGCGGTAGACGATGTCGATGACGTCGGCGATCTCCTTCTTGGTGAGGAGGCGGTTGACGGTCTCGAACGGCACCTTGTGGCTCTTCGGCAGGGTCTCGCCGAGCAGCATCCGCCCGGGCGTGGTCTCGACCCGCTTCATGAAGGTCTTGCCGCTCTCGTCGGTCTGCGGCACCCGGCTGACGATCTTGGTATGCAGGGTCACCGCGCCGACCTCGAGCGCCTGGTGGACCTCCGACATGTCGGAGATCATCGCGCCCTCGCCCGGCTCGCCTTCGCGCTCCAGCGACAGATAATAGAGGCCCAGCACCATGTCCTGGCTCGGCACGATGATCGGCTTGCCGTTGGCGGGCGAGAGGATGTTGTTGGTCGACATCATCAGCACGCGCGCTTCCAGCTGCGCCTCGAGGCTCAGCGGCACGTGCACGGCCATCTGGTCGCCGTCGAAATCGGCGTTGAACGCGGCGCAGACCAGGGGATGGAGCTGGATCGCCTTGCCCTCGATCAGCACCGGCTCGAATGCCTGGATGCCGAGCCGGTGGAGCGTCGGCGCGCGGTTGAGGAGCACCGGATGCTCGCGGATCACCTCGTCGAGGATGTCCCAGACTTCCTTGCGCTCCTTCTCGACCCACTTCTTGGCCTGCTTCAGCGTCATGCTGAGGCCCTTGGCGTCAAGCCGCGAGTAGATGAACGGCTTGAACAGCTCGAGCGCCATCTTCTTGGGCAGGCCGCACTGGTGGAGCTTCAGCTCCGGGCCGGTGACGATCACCGAACGGCCCGAATAGTCGACGCGCTTGCCGAGCAGGTTCTGGCGGAAGCGGCCCTGCTTGCCCTTCAGCATGTCGCTCAGGGACTTCAGCGGCCGCTTGTTGGCGCCGGTGATGGTGCGGCCGCGCCGGCCGTTGTCGAACAAGGCGTCGACCGCCTCCTGCAGCATGCGCTTCTCGTTGCGGACGATGATGTCCGGCGCGCGCAGCTCCATCAGCCGCTTCAGGCGGTTGTTCCTGTTGATGACGCGGCGGTAGAGGTCGTTGAGGTCCGACGTCGCGAAGCGGCCGCCGTCGAGCGGCACCAGCGGGCGCAGCTCGGGCGGGATCACCGGCACCACGTCGAGGATCATCCATTCCGGCCGGTTGCCGGATTCGAGGAAGGATTCGACAACCTTCAGCCGCTTGATGATCTTCTTGGGCTTCAGCTCCGACTTGGTCTCGGCCAGCTCCTTCAACAGCGCCTCGCGCTCGCCCTCGAGGTCGAGGTCGATCAGCATCTGCTTGACCGCCTCGGCGCCGATGCCGGCGGTGAACGCGTCCTCGCCATGCTCGTCCTGGGCGTCGAGCAATTCGTCCTCGGTGAGGAGGGTGTATTTCTCCAGCGGGGTCAGGCCCGGCTCGGTGACGATGTAGCTCTCGAAATAGAGGACGCGCTCGAGCTGCTTCAGCTGCATGTCGAGGAGCAGGCCGATGCGGCTCGGCAGCGACTTCAGGAACCAGATATGGGCGACCGGCGCGGCCAGCTCGATATGGCCCATCCGCTCGCGGCGGACCTTGGAGACGGTGACCTCGACGCCGCACTTCTCGCAGACGATGCCCTTGTACTTCATGCGCTTGTACTTGCCGCACAGGCACTCATAATCTTTGATCGGCCCGAAGATGCGGGCGCAGAACAGGCCGTCGCGCTCGGGCTTGAACGTCCTATAGTTGATCGTCTCGGGCTTCTTGATCTCGCCGAACGACCAGGACCGGATGCGCTCGGGGCTGGCGATGCCGATCTTGATCTGGTCGAACGTCTCCGGCTTGGCGACCGGATTGGCGAAGTTGGTCAGTTCGTTCATGGGTTCAAACCCTCTTTTAAATTCCTAAGCCCCTTCCCTTCAGGGGAGGGGTTGGGGTGGGGGAGCCGGGGGACGAATTCGCGGGCTTCTGCCCTTCATCCACCTCGTCCCCACCCCTCGATCCCCTCCCCTGAAGGGGAGGGGAGGAGTGCCTACTCCGCCGCCTCGGCGAGGCCGTCCTCGGCCTCGATGATGCTGTTCAGCTCGACGTTGAGGCCCAGTGAGCGCATCTCCTTGACGAGCACGTTGAAGCTCTCCGGAATGCCGGCCTCGAACGTATCGTCGCCCTTGACGATCGCCTCGTAGACCTTGGTGCGGCCGATCACGTCGTCCGACTTCACCGTCAGCATCTCCTGCAGCGTGTAGGCGGCGCCATAGGCCTGGAGCGCCCACACCTCCATCTCGCCGAACCTCTGGCCGCCAAACTGGGCCTTGCCGCCCAAGGGCTGCTGGGTGACCAGGCTGTAGGGGCCGATCGAGCGGGCGTGGATCTTGTCGTCCACCAGATGGTGCAGCTTCAGCATGTAGATGTAGCCCACCGTCACCTTGCGGTCGAACGTGTCGCCGGTGCGGCCGTCGAACAGGGTGACCTGGCCCGACGGGTCGAGCCCGGCCTTGACCAGCATGGCGGTGACGTCGGCTTCCTTGGCGCCGTCGAACACCGGCGTGCCCATCGGGATGCCGCCGGTGAGGTTGGAGGCGAGCTCCATCACCTGGTCCTCGTCCCGCGCGTCGATCTCGGCATGATATTGCTTGCCGTAAATGTCCTTCAGCTTGGTGCGGACCTGCTTGGCGTCCGACGCGTCGAACGCCTTGCCGCGGGCATGGATGTCGTCGAGCAAGGCCGCGACCTGCCGGCCCAGGCCGCGCGCTGCCCAGCCGAGATGGGTCTCGAAAATCTGGCCGACGTTCATCCGCGACGGCACGCCCAAAGGATTGAGCACGATGTCGGCGGGGGTGCCGTCCTCGAGGAACGGCATGTCCTCCTCCGGCAGGATCCGGCTGATGACGCCCTTGTTGCCGTGGCGGCCGGCCATCTTGTCGCCCGGCTGCAGCTTGCGCTTCACCGCGACGAACACCTTGACCATCTTCAGGACGCCCGGGGGCAGCTCGTCGCCGCGCTCGAGCTTCTCGATCCGGTCCTCGAGGCGGCGGCGGACCACCGCTTCGGCTTCGTCATACTGGGCGCGGACCGCTTCCAGGTCGGCCTGGCGCTTGTCGTCCTTGACCGCGAACTTCCACCATTCGTGCGGCTCGACCGAATCCATCGTCTCGGCGTCGATCACCGCGCCCTTCTTGACGCCCTTCGGCACGGCGGTGGCGGCCTGGCCGAGCAGCATCTCCCGAAGGCGCGCATAGGAAGAGCGCTTCAAAATGGCGCGCTCGTCCTCGGCGTCCTTCCTGAGGCGATCCTTCTCCTCGGTCTGGATGGCGCGGGTGCGGTCGTCGATGTCGATGCCGTGGCGGTTGAACACCCGCACCTCGACCACCGTGCCCTGGACGCCCGGCGGCAGGCGCAGCGAGGTGTCGCGCACGTCCGACGCCTTCTCGCCGAAGATGGCGCGGAGCAATTTCTCCTCCGGCGTCATCGGGCTCTCGCCCTTGGGCGTGATCTTGCCGACCAATATGTCGCCCGGCTCCACTTCGGCGCCGATATAGACGATGCCGGCCTCGTCGAGGTTCCTCAGCGCCTCCTCGCCGACATTGGGGATGTCGCGGGTGATGTCCTCGGGTCCCAGCTTGGTGTCGCGGGCCATCACCTCGAACTCCTCGATGTGGATCGAGGTGAAGACGTCGTCCTTGACGATCCGCTCGGAGATGAGGATCGAATCCTCGAAATTATAGCCGTTCCAGGGCATGAACGCGACCAGCACGTTGCGGCCCAGCGCCAGCTCGCCCAAATCGGTCGACGGGCCGTCGGCGATGACGTCGCCGGCGCGGACCAGGTCGCCCTTCTTCACCAGCGGGCGCTGGTTGATGCAGGTGTTCTGGTTGGAGCGCTGGAACTTCATCAGCGTGTAGATGTCGACGCCCGACTTGCCGGCCTCGACCGCGTCGGTGGCGCGCACGACGATGCGGGCGGCGTCGACCTGGTCGACCACGCCGGTGCGCCGGGCGGCGATGGCGGCGCCGGAATCGCGGGCGACCGTCTCCTCCATGCCGGTGCCGACGAACGGCGCCTCGGCGCGCACGAGGGGGACCGCCTGGCGCTGCATGTTCGAGCCCATCAGCGCCCGGTTGGCGTCGTCATTCTCGAGGAACGGAATCAGCGAGGCGGCGACCGACACCAGCTGCTTGGGGCTGACGTCCATCAGGGTGATCTGCTCGCGCGGCGCCATCAGGAAGTCGCCGGCCCGGCGCGAGGAGACGATCTCCTCGCCGAAGCTGCCGTCCTTCTCGATCTCGGCATTGGCCTGGGCGATGGTGTGCTTGGCCTCCTCCATCGCCGACAGGTAGACGACGTCCTTGGTGACCTTGTTGTCGATCACCTTGCGGTAGGGCGTCTCGATGAAGCCATATTTGTTGACCCGGCTGAACGAGGCGAGGCTGTTGATCAGGCCGATGTTCGGGCCTTCCGGGGTCTCGATCGGGCAGATCCGGCCGTAATGGGTCGGGTGGACGTCGCGGACCTCGAAGCCCGCGCGCTCGCGGGTGAGGCCGCCCGGCCCGAGCGCCGAGACGCGGCGCTTGTGGGTCACTTCCGAGAGCGGGTTGGTCTGGTCCATGAACTGCGACAGCTGCGAGGAGCCGAAGAACTCGCGCACCGCGGCGACCGCCGGCTTGGCGTTGATCAGGTCGTTGGGCATGACGGTCGAGACGTCGACCGAGCTCATCCGCTCCTTCACCGCGCGCTCCATGCGGAGCAGGCCGACGCGATACTGGTTCTCCAGGAGCTCGCCGACCGAGCGCACCCGGCGGTTGCCGAGATTGTCGATGTCGTCGATGTCGCCCTTGCCGTCCTTGAGGTC